>NC_018268.1:0-4063864 GCF_000283275.1 Marinobacter sp. BSs20148 | reverse complement strand
AACAGCCTGTGGAAAAAAATAATCATATATTTCAATTAATTAGATACTTACTGACAGCCTTGTGTACAGAAAATAAAAGCTTAAAAGTTACCCACAGACGTATGTGTGTATCCACCCCTAACCCCTGTGGAAAACCTGAGTACGCAAGGTGCATAACTAACCAAATATTCCCGACCTTAAGTTATCCACAATTCATATCCCCCTTATCCACAGCCCCCACTGGCACTTATCATCACCTTCACCAACTGGACACCTATATGATTTATATCGTTTTAAATCGCTTATCCACAGAAAAAGGCCTGTGTAATAACAGTAGTATTCAATCTTTAAAGAGAATTATAAAAGAACAATTACTACTGTTAACTCAACGTTTTTTTACGTTTTTTGATCGGACGAGACACCCAGTGACAAAAACCATTGGCCGAGCCTCTCAAGCTTATTCCAGCACCCGTAAAAACAACCCGTTTATTAGCGTTGAATTCCCACCAAAATTTGCATAGAATACCGCTCCTGTTTTGGTTGTTCATTTTCCAACCACAGACTGAATTCCTAATCCAGAATTGTGAGATCATTCCCATGAAAAGAACGTTTCAACCAAGCGTACTGAAGCGTAAGCGCGTTCACGGCTTTCGTGCCCGTATGGCCACTGCAAATGGCCGTAAAGTTCTGGCTCGCCGTCGTGCAAAAGGTCGCGCACGTCTGTCTGCGTGATTTTTGGTCTGCCGCATGAAGGCTTTGAGTTTTCCGAAATCGCATCGCCTGCTCAAACCGGCTGATTACGGCAAAGTCTTCGATGACGTGCAACTGAAAGTTCCGCACCGGAATTTTCTGATTCTGGCAACGCCCAATTCTCTTGGACATGCCAGAGTCGGTCTTATATTTGCAAAAAAGAACTTGAAGCTGGCTGTACAGCGCAACCGTGTTAAACGCCGAATTCGTGAAACATTCAGGTTGAAGCAGCAACTCCCGGCACTGGACATCATTGTTCTTGGCCGTCAGGGTTTAGCTCAGTTAGACAATAATCAGGTCAATCTAGCCCTGCTGGATCTCTGGCAGCGATTGGAACGCAAATACAGTAAGCTGCAATCTGCCCCGGCATCCGTAGCCTTGATACCACTTGGCAAAGCAGAAGGAACGGAATAATGCGCCAGCTTTTGCTGCTGCCAATTCGTTTTTACCAGTATTGCCTTAGCCCGATGCTGCCCAGCCGCTGCCGTTATTACCCCACCTGTTCAGATTACGCTGCCCAAGCTATTACCCAGCACGGCGCCGCCAAAGGCTCTTTGCTCGCACTAAAACGCTTGCTGCGGTGTCATCCATGGGGGAGTTCCGGTTATGATCCGGTTCCCGGCACCTGTTCTGCCAAGCACCATCAAGTTCCAACAACTCACAAACCCAGACAGTAAATTTATGGATATCAAGCGCATCGTACTTTTTGCCGGCCTGGCAGTTGTCAGTTATTTGATGATACTCGCCTGGAACAAGGACTATCACCAGTCTGTGCCAGTTGCTCAAACCAGCGAGCCAGTCAACTTTGCCACCGCTGGCAACAACGACGCTATGACGTTGCCAGAAGCAGGCCAAGTCAACACCGATGAGTTCGCCACTCCGGAAAGCGGAACGTCGCTAAGCAATACAAATATCATCAGCAACGTTAGCAATCAGTACGTTCACGTCATAACCGATGTGTTTGATATCACCATAGACCGGGTTAGCGGTAATCTTGTCAGCAGTTCCCTTCTGCAATACGACAAAGAATTACACGGCGACGAGCCATTAAAGCTTCTGTCGAATACCCAAAACCGGCTATACGTTCTCGAAAGCGGGTTAATAGGTCGCGATGGCCCGGACAATAGCCGTAATGGCGATGCACCGGTCTACAGCTCAACTCAGAATAGCTATCAAATGGCGGAAGGCGAAAATCAGCTTGCAGTGGATTTGAACTACACCACTAACAGCGGCGTAAATATCATTAAACGCTTCACGTTCAACCGCGATGACTACCAAATTGATATACGCTACTTGATCGATAACCAGTCAGAAACTGAGTGGCAAGCGAACTTTACCGGCAAGATTGTGCGTGACCAAGCCGGTGATCAAACATCCCAGAACAGCATGGGTATTAAAGCTTTCTTGGGATTGGTCATCAGCACGCCTGAAGATCCTTATGAAAAGTATGATTTTGACGATCTTAAAGACAAACCAGTTAACCAGTCTGTCACCAACGGTTGGATGGCGTTTCTACAGCACTATTTCCTGACCGCCTGGGTACCAGAACCAGACCAACAAGCCCAGTTCCAAACCACTCGCCGCGGCCCTTTGGCCGTTATGGGTTTTGTCTATCCAGCGACTAATGTACCTGCTGGCGAAACTGTTGAAGTGGGCGCATCAGCCTACATTGGTCCAAAAATTATTGACCGGCTGGAAACGGTGGCTCCGAACCTGGACCGTACCGTGGACTTTGGTTGGCTGTTCTTCATCTCGCTACCATTATTTGTTGTTCTAAATTGGTTTCACGGCATCATCGGTAACTGGGGCGTGTCGATCATACTGCTGACCGTTTTGGTTAAAGGCCTGTTCTTTCATTTGTCAGCAACCAGCTATCGCTCTATGGCACGAATGCGCGCCGTAGCGCCTAAGTTAGCTAGTATGAAAGAATTATACGGTGATGACCGCCAGCGTATGTCTACAGAAATGATGGCGCTGTACAAGCGTGAGAAAATTAATCCGTTAGGCGGCTGCCTGCCCATATTGGTGCAAATGCCGGTATTTATTTCCCTATACTGGGTTCTGTTTGAGAGTGTGCAACTGCGCCACGCACCCTTCGCGCTGTGGATTCACGATTTGTCGGTGATGGACCCGTACTTCATTTTGCCGATTATTATGGGTGCCAGCATGATGTTGCAGATGCACCTTAACCCCACGCCGCCAGACCCCATGCAGGCGAAAATTATGAAGTTGATGCCGGTCGTATTCACCATCTTCTTCCTGTGGTTCCCGGCAGGTCTGGTGCTGTACTGGGTCGTGAACAACGTTTTGTCTATCAGTCAGCAGTGGTACATTACTCGCAAGATTGAAGCTCAAATGGCGGAAAAAAAGCACTCATAATCTAGTCAGGCAGGTTATCCAGCAAGGGCTCCGTTACGGAGCCTTTGTTGTTTCAGTACGTTGGAAAACACAGTGTTATAAACCGTTTGATCCCGCTTATATTAATCTGGAGCCGCGGCCATGAATCACCCCACAGAAACGATTGCAGCCATCGCCACCGCACCTGGCCAAGCCGGCGTCGGCATTGTGCGGGTTTCTGGCCCTCAAGCGACTGTTATTGCCCACAGCCTGCTGGGTTACGAACCCAAACCGCGTTACGCCCACTACGGCCCGTTTAAAGACCGCCAAGGCGAACTGATCGACGAAGGTATTGGTCTGTTTTTTCCAAACCCCCACTCGTTCACCGGTGAAGACGTGTTCGAACTCCAGGGCCATGGCGGAACCGTTATTCTGGACTTGCTGTTGCGGGAGGTGTGCGCTCTGGGTGCAAGGCTGGCCAGGCCTGGAGAATTCTCTGAGCGCGCGTTTCTTAATGACAAGCTCGATCTGGCCCAGGCAGAAGCCATT
Source organism: Marinobacter sp. BSs20148 (assembly GCF_000283275.1). NCBI lineage: Bacteria > Pseudomonadati > Pseudomonadota > Gammaproteobacteria > Pseudomonadales > Marinobacteraceae > Marinobacter > Marinobacter sp. BSs20148. Next base: position 4,060,249 of record NC_018268.1, on the reverse strand, counting down.
GCTGATCTGATTGAAAGCAGCTCGGAACAGGCAGCCAGATGCGCGGTGCGTTCCATGCAAGGCGTGTTCTCGCGGCGTATTGAAACGCTGGTGGACGCTATTACCCACCTGCGGATTTATGTAGAGGCCGCTATCGATTTTCCAGAAGAAGAAATCGATTTTCTGGCCGATGGAAAAGTCGCCACTGATCTTCAGAGTCTGCGAGACCAGCTCCAGGGCATCATGCTGGAAGCCGAGCAGGGCACTATTTTGCGCGATGGCATGAAAGTGGTGATTGCCGGAAGGCCCAACGCCGGTAAATCCAGCCTGTTGAACGCCCTTGCCGGCCGTGAGGCAGCGATTGTTACCGCGATCGAAGGCACTACTCGCGACGTATTGCGGGAACACATTCACATTGACGGCATGCCGCTGCACATCATCGACACCGCCGGCCTGCGCGATAGCCTAGACGAAGTCGAACAGATTGGCATTGCCCGTGCCTGGGATGAAATTCGCCAAGCCGACCGTATACTGCTGATGGTGGATGCCACCACCACCGATAAAATCAGCCCCGATGAAATTTGGCCAGATTTTATTGACCAGCTGCCAGCTGCTGCACCGATTACGGTCATCCGCAATAAGGTGGATTTGTCGGGTGAGAGCGTGGGTTTATTTGAACTATCTCCGCAGCAGGCCCCGGTGATCCGTTTGGCAGCTAAGTCCAGCGCGGGTTTGGACGCACTCAGGGATCATTTAAAGCAGTGCATGGGCTTCGCGAGCACCACTGAGGGCGGGTTTCTAGCTCGCCGCCGCCATTTGGACGCGCTCGAACGCGCTGCCGGATTCCTGGTTCAAGGTCAGGCTCAGCTTGAAGGCTATGGCGCCGGTGAACTGCTAGCAGAAGATCTGCGCGCTGCGCAGAATGCACTGGGGGAGATTACTGGAAAGATAACGCCGGATGAGCTTTTGGGCAAGATTTTCGGCTCATTTTGCATAGGGAAGTAAAATAACAATAGAAAATTACCTCTTCACAAACGTTTTTTTGACGCGCCATTAGCCAGATAAAGTGATTATTTACACACCGGCTCCATTGGACAGAATTCAGAAATTTGGCTAACGTTTGATGCGAATCTGATTTCGCCAAGGAAGAGATCGCCTATGGATACCAACAAACACACCCTTTTTACCTTGTTTCAGCAATTAGGCCTGGCAGCCGACGATGCCAGCATGGAGGAGTTTGTGCGTCAGCATTCTCCACTACCACCTGAAGTTGTGCTGGCAGACGCAGGTTTTTGGAGTCTGGGTCAGTCCCAGTTTTTACGAGAAGGCCTAGAAAGCGATAGCGACTGGGCCGAGGCCATTGATAAGCTAAACGCTCTGTTACGACACTGACCCGCGGAATGCAAAGTAAGGGTGACAAGGTCGATACGACTGCGGTCCATTCCCCTGAACAGAATCATTTGCTGGCTGCTTTTCTGGCTTGCGTTAGTTAGAGAGTGGGTCTTCCCGCACCTGAAATCGCGGTAGTAGGTTTTCAAGGCATGGTTGACGTTATCGAAAGCAAAGGCAACAAGCCTTGATTTTGCCGCTGTGTACCGGCATGAAGTTAGAGAGATTCACGGCCTATAACGTGTCGATGTTCTAAAGCGAGGAAGATCCCATGACTGAACGCTACCGAAATTTTCATTTGCAACCGCTGGCAGGGGAGTGGCGCGAAGGTAGCGGTAAAGATGCCCGTGCCGTTGTGAATCCATACACCGGCGAAACACTGGTTTCCATTCGTTCTGCGACGTTTTCTGATCTGGATGCGGCCTACAAAAAAGCCGCAGAAGCCCAGGTTAACTGGGCAGAAGCGCCTCTCGCCGAACGCGCCGCATTGCTGCATAAAGTAGTGTCCATTTTTGACCAGCGCAAAGAAGAGATCATCGACTGGCTGATCCACGAGTCTGGCAGTACCCGTTTAAAAGCGACTATTGAATGGGACAGCGCCCGCGCCATTACCCAGGAAGCTGCCAGTATGCCGGCTCGCGTTCACGGCGCGACCATGGCCAGCAACATTCCGGGTAAAGATAACCTAGTGTTTCGCCGGCCACTGGGCGTAGTGGGTGTGATCAGCCCCTGGAATTTCCCGCTGCATTTGTCGCAGCGTTCGGTGGCACCGGCGTTGGCTTTGGGTAACGCGGTGGTGATCAAGCCCGCCAGCGATACACCCGTCACCGGCGGTTTATTGCTGGCTCACATCTTCGCCGAGGCCGGTTTACCTGCGGGTTTGCTTAGCGTGGTGGTTGGCCCGGGTTCTGAAATTGGTGATGATTTTGTTGCCCACCCCATACCCGCTCTGATTTCCTTCACCGGTTCCACTCCTGTGGGTAAGAACATTGGCAAATTGGCCGCGGGCGGTTCTTACCTGAAGAAAGTGGCTCTGGAACTGGGCGGTAACAGCCCGTTTGTGGTGTTGGAAGATGCAGATGTCGAGCAGGCTGTAAAAGCAGCGATTTTTGGCAAGTTTTTGCACCAAGGCCAGATCTGCATGGCCATTAACCGGATTATTGTGCACCAGCGGGTTTATGAACGCTTTGTGGAAGGTTTTGTGGCCCATGCCGGGAGGTTGAAAGTGGGTGACCCCTCGGCCATGGACACCGCTATTGGCCCCATCATTAACAAATCCCAGCTTGAAGGGTTACAGCAAAAAATTGCCAAAGCCAAAGAGCAGGGCGCCAAGGTTCTCCTCGAGGGTGATATTCACGGGCAGATGGTGCCGCCACACGTGTTTGGCGATGTTTCTCCTGATATGGACATCAGCCGCGAGGAAATTTTCGGTCCATTGATTGGTATTCAGAAAGCCCGGAACGAAGAGCACGCCCTGGAACTGGCCAATAACACAGAGTTCGGCTTGTCTAGCGCGGTGTTCTGCGGAGACCTGTACCGGGGCCAACAATTTGCCCGCAAGGTTAGGGCCGGCATGACCCATGTGAATGATATGCCAGTAAACGACGAAGCACACATGCCTTTTGGCGGTGAGAAAAACTCGGGGCTGGGCCGTTTTAATGGCGACTGGGCCATTGACGAGTTCACCAGCGTACAGTGGGTGAGCGTGCAGCGGGAGCCCAGGCATTATCCGTTCTGATAAAGAGTGGATCAGGAGAGGCTAATGGATATTCAAGTAGCAGTCACCCATCAACAATGTGACCCATTCAAACTGGAAGCGGCACAGCTTGCTGATTCCAAATTTGATGAAATCCGTGTCCGCATTATGGCGACCGGCGTTTGCCACTTATGCCATTGCCAAATCCAGAAATGCGGTAAAAGTCGATGTGGTAGCGGAAGTCAAAAAGCTTACCGGTGGAGGCAGTCATTATGCGCTTGAAACCACCGGTGTGCTCCGGGTGGTCAAGCAGTCACTGAATGCCTTGCGGTCACTGGGAACCTGCGCGATCGTCGGCATTACACCCTAAGTGAAGCTTGATATTCACAATGACTTGATGGCTGAAGGCAAGAGCATGATAGGTGTCATTGAAGGTGACTCTATCCCCAGGGTGGTTATTCCGCAGTTGATTGCGTACTACAAAGCGGGCCAGTTTCCGTTTGACAAACTGATCAAGTTCTATAATTTTCAGCAAATTAATCAGGCATTTGAGGACTCAGCGAGTGGCGCTATCATAAAGCCAGTTGTGAAGATGGCCTGATAGCACTAGGCAAGGCTTGTTGCCTGTTTCTTTACAGGCAACAAGCCTTGAATTTCCTGCCGCTGCCACAGGGGCAGAGCTCATTTCGACCGGGTTTCAAAATACCCTCGTGGGGTTCACCTTGCAGGTAATACCAGTGGCCATTTTCCCGCACAAACTGGGAATATTCCTGTAAATAGCCCCAACCCGGATGTAATCGATAAATGGCCTGAAAGTGTACTTGGCCCGTGTCGCCGGTTTGGCTGCTATCCAGAATGCGCAGAGTCACCCAGTCTGGCGTGTCATCCAAATTCAGTGTTGGCGGTCGAGTGCTTGGGTGCCAACTGGCGCGCACATAGTCACCTAGCTTTAGCGCAAACCCACTAAAACGTGAGCGCATGAGAGTTTCGGGCGTGCTGGCAGTAGCTCCGTCGTGATAGCGCTGGCAGCAGTCTGCGTAGGGTGTCTGATTGCCGCAGGGGCAGTGTAGGTTAGTATATTGGGTTGGCATGACTCTCTGGTACGTGTCGAAAATATGCCAATCAGTGTAACAGCCCAGGTATTCGTGCAACCGGATCCATATTTTTTTCGCAGCTGCAATCCGCCTTTACCGGCTTTTTTCCTTATAGTGATTATATTGAAATCGCTGGGTAAAAAGCCGGAAATGGCATTTGGGTGATTGATAAAAGTATGACTAATGTTATGCCGTCAGCCGCGGTAATATTTCAGCGCTGTGGAGTCCTGGTGTAAACTTGCGGTCCAACTCTCTTAAAGCCGCCTGTTACCCGTAAACGACAGGACGACAAAAACAAGGACACAGCGTCATGAGTGATACCCCGCAAGACCCTCGCCGCCGTTATTCCGCCCCGGTTGTGGACGGTGTGGCTAAATCCGCCAGCCGTTCCATGCTGAGGGCCGTCGGTTTTAAGGACGAAGATTTCAGTAAACCGCAGGTCGGCATCGCATCAACCTGGAGTATGGTTACCCCCTGTAATAGTCACATTCACGAGCTTGCCGAGATTGCTTGTAAGGGTGCGGACCAAGCCGGTGGCAAAGGCGTTATTTTTAACACTATTACGATTTCTGACGGTATTGCTAACGGCACCGAAGGCATGAAGTATTCTCTGGTGTCGCGAGAAGTCATCGCAGATTCCATTGAAACCGTGGCCGGTTGTGAAGGTTTTGACGGTTTGGTTGCCATTGGTGGCTGTGACAAAAACATGCCTGGCTGCATCATGGGCCTGGCGCGGCTTAACCGGCCCAGCGTGTTCGTTTATGGCGGTACTATTTTGCCTGGTGAAGGTCACACCGACATTATTTCAGTGTTTGAAGCGGTGGGCGCCCATGCCAAAGGCGAACTGTCGTTGATTGAAGTGAAGCATATTGAAGAAACTGCTATTCCTGGCCCCGGTTCCTGTGGCGGCATGTACACCGCCAATACCATGGCCTCGGCTATAGAAGCACTGGGTATGAGCCTGCCTGGCAGCTCGGCGCAGAATGCGGTGTCGAATGACAAAAAAGCCGATTGCGAAGCCGCCGGTGCCGCGGTCATGAATCTGTTGGATCGAGATATCAAACCTTCCGACATTATGACTCAGCACGCCTTTGAGAACGCCATCACTGTGATCATCACCTTGGGTGGTTCCACCAACGCCGTACTGCACCTGATTGGTATGGCGAACACGGCGGGTGTAAAGCTAACCCTGGATGACTTCACTCGCATTGGTAAAAAGGTTCCATTGTTGGCGGATCTGCGCCCTAGCGGCCATTACATGATGAGCGAATTGGTGGCCATTGGCGGCATCCAGCCACTCATGAAAATGCTGCTAGACGCCGGCATGCTCCACGGTGAATGCCTGACAGTAACTGGCAAAACCCTGGCCGAAAACCTTGCCACGGTAGAACCTTATGGCGATGGCCAGAAAATCATTATGCCTCTGGACCAGCCCATCAAAGCGGAAAGCCACCTGCGCATTCTGTTTGGTAATCTGGCGCCGGAAGGCTCCGTGGCAAAAATTACCGGTAAGGAAGGCACCCACTTTAAAGGTCAGGCGCGGGTGTTTGGTTCGGAAGAAGAAGCCCAGGCACGAATTCTGGACGGCACTGTGGTGGCTGGCGATGTGCTGGTTATCCGCTATGAAGGCCCACGCGGCGGCCCCGGCATGCGCGAAATGTTGTCACCCACCTCGGCGATTATGGGCCGTGGGCTGGGCAGCGATGTTGCTTTGATAACCGACGGTCGTTTCTCCGGTGGCAGCCACGGCTTCGTAGTAGGCCACATTACGCCGGAAGCGTTTGATGGCGGTCCTATTGCCTTGGTGCAAGACGGTGACGAAATCGTGATTGATGCCGTAGCCGACACTATTGAGTTAATTGTCAGTGACGACGAACTGCAACACCGTCGCGACGCCTGGCAGCAACCGCAACCGCGTTACACCCGCGGTGTGCTAGCCAAGTATGCGCGCACCGTGAGTTCGGCATCGACCGGTGCAGTGACCGACCTGCCCGAGCCTTGAGGATAAGCCCGGCGCCGTTACCGCAGATAGCGGTACGGCGCCGAGCGTAAATTGCCTATATCTTCGCTATGCAAACCAATGGGTAGTTAACGAAAAAGCGGCTTCAGACAACATCAATCAAGCTTTTTGCAACCGCTTTGCGCTCTAATAAAGCACACTTTAAATTACCAAAATCCGAGAACACGTTCAGGTTCCTATCAATGTCACTCCCCCTAACTGCGGCTGCCCGACGGTGGTCGGTATTCCTTCTTGGTGTGTTTTTTGCCCTATTTGCTTTTAGCGGTTCTGCCTTTGCCGCATCGACTGAAACCATGGATCTGACCAACCATCCGGTCGGTTATATTGCCGTTATGCTGTTCGTAATAGCCTATATTTTTGTCATGATGGAAGAAAAGCTGCATCTGCGAAAATCCAAGCCGGTGTTGATAGCCGCAGGTTTAATCTGGTTTTCAATAGCTGCGGTTTATGTTGCCAACGGCGATACAGAAAGCACGGCGGAGGCACTACGCCACAATCTGCTGGAATTTTCCGAGCTAATGCTGTTTTTGTTGGTCGCGATGACCTACATAAACGCTATGGAAGAGCGCCAGCTGTTTGATGCTTTGCGGGCCTGGTTGGTTGGCAAAGGTTTTAGTTACCGGAGTTTGTTCTGGATTACCGGTGTATTGGCATTTTGCATATCGCCGGTGGCCGACAACCTGACGACGGCTTTGCTGATGTGCGCGGTACTTCTAAAAGTGGGAGAGAACAGTCCGAAATTTATCAGCCTGGGCTGTATTAACATTGTGGTGGCAGCCAACGCCGGTGGTGCATTTTCGCCTTTTGGCGACATCACTACGTTGATGGTGTGGCAAAAAGGTGTGGTTAATTTCGCCGAGTTTTTTGACCTGTTTATACCAGCGCTTGTCAGTTTCACGGTGCCGGCGATTATCATGAGTTTCTTCATTCCCAATGACATGCCAAACCCGGCGACAGAAGCGGTTATTATGAAACGCGGTGCTCGCCGCTGCGTTGCCCTGTTTCTATTGACCATTATCACCGCTGTTTGCGGCAGCAACTTCCTGCACTTGCCGCCAGTGGTGGGCATGATGATGGGTCTAGGATACCTTCAGATATTTGGTTATTATCTGGGTCGGACGTTCAAACAACACGTGGAAAACGAACGCAAACGGGCCGAAGTGCACCAGGATTTCCGCCTGCTGAACCGCCTGGACAAGGCGCTGCCGTTTAACGTGTTCAACCCGATTGCCCGTGCTGAGTGGGACACCCTGTTGTTCTTCTACGGTGTGGTTTTGGCGGTGGGTGGTCTTGGTTATATCGGTTACCTGAGCGAAATTTCCACCATTATTTACACCGGCTGGAACCACACCCTGGCGAATGCTGCGGTGGGTATTTTATCGGCGGTGGTGGATAACATACCGGTGATGTTCGCGGTGCTGTCGATGAATCCTGACATGTCCCATGGCCAGTGGCTGCTGGTTACCCTGACAGCGGGTGTGGGCGGTTCCATGCTTTCTATTGGTTCGGCTGCTGGTGTCGCACTCATGGGCCAGGCCCGCGGCCACTACACCTTTATGAGTCACCTGCGCTGGACGCCAGCTATTGCCCTGGGCTACGTACTGGCCATATTGTCCCACCTTTGGCTTAACGCAGGTCTGTTCTGAAACTCTGGCGCCCACCGAAATCTGATCGGAACCTCGGGCGCCAGCGTAGTCTCCCCAACCAAGCGCTATTCTTGTGGCGGCCGCCATATTACGGCCGCCACACCACGCCATAGTCTCAGGGAGAGTAAAAATGATGAAAATTTTGAGTGTCAGCCGTGTATGGGGCTGGAATCGACTGTGGATACTGCTACCGTTCTTTCTACTTGGCGGCTGTGCCGGCCCGTCGTTGGATGATTATCAAGATCGCTCACCGGCGCTGGTACCTGACCAATTCTTCGCTGGCAACCTGTCTGCCCGCGGTGTGGTCAAAAACTGGTCTGGCGCTGTTATTCGTACCTTTGATGCTGACATCAAAGCATCGTGGACTGAGCAAGGCGTAGGCACGTTAAACGAAGTATTTCGCTTTGATGATGGCGAAGTACAAGCCCGGGTATGGACTTTAACGCCAGATGGCGAGAGTTATCGTGCTACCGCCGGTGATGTTACCGAAGCTGGCACCATGCGCTGGTCTGGCAATGCCATACACATGAACTATATGCTTGAGGTGGCCTACGGTGATGGCACCCTTGAAGTGCGTATGGATGATTGGATGTATCTGGTAACGCCGGATACATTGATCAACCAAACCACCATGAGTAAGTGGGGAATTGATGTGGGTGAAATCGTTTTGGTTATTCAAAAGCAACCCTGACCGCCAGTGCAGCGTGAAAGACTGCGTGCGAATTGAAAAAGACACAGGCTGAACGATTATGAAGCAATGGTTGATCGCGGCGATGCTATTGGTGGCTGCTCTTGCGGCAGCGTGGCTGGTGCAGTATTACAACAGTAACGCCGATGCGGGTGCCGCGAGTGCCCGCGAGCGGGCGCCTAGATCGGTGGCCGTGGCGTTTCCGGAACGCACCACCGTGAGCGACCGGGTAAAAGCGGTAGGTAATCTGCAGGCCGAAGACTCCATTGCCTTGACCACTGAACTCAGCGGCCGAGTGGTGCAACTGAATCTCGAACCCGGACAGCGGGTGGCTGAAGGTGATGTGTTACTTCGTCTGGACGACCGTCAGGCCCGGGCCGATCTGCAGGTTATAGAGGCGCGCTTAGCTGACGCTAAACGCCAATACGATCGAGCCCGCCAGCTGGTCACCAATAACAACATCGCCATTGCCCAGATGGACGAGTTGCGCACCGCTGCCGACGTGCTTCAGGCTCAGCGCGTAGCAGCCAAAGTAAATTTGGAAAATCATCGAATTATCGCGCCGTTCGCCGGCGTTATTGGCCTCAGTGATATCAGCTTGGGGGCTTACGTCACCGCCGGCACCCGCCTTGCAACACTCGACAGTACCCGCCGTATGGAGCTGAACTTCTCGGTGCCGGAACGCTACCTGGGCCAGCTCAGAGCTGGCCTAACCGTGCAGGGCGAGTCTCCGGCTTACCCAGGGCAGTCGTTTGGCGGCGAACTGGTGGCGCTGGATTCGCGGGTTAGCGAGCTCAACCGTTCGCTGGCGGTGCGCGCGCTGATCGACAACGCCGATGGTCGCTTACGCCCGGGCCAGTTCATGTCGGCTAGCCTGACTTTGCAACAGCGTCAGTCCTTGGTGATTCCTGAACAAGCGGTGATCGTGCGCGGTGATAACAGTTACGTGTTCGTGGCTGAAGATGGCATTGCCCGGCGACTGACGGTGAGCTTGGGCGCGCGTCTGCCGGGCAAGGTAGAGGTGACTGCGGGCCTGGAGGAGGGCGTCGAGGTTATTGTAACCGGCCAGGATCGTTTGAGCAGTGGCGAGCGGGTGTCGCCGAACCCTGACGCTCAACTGCCTGTTAATCGCTTTATTTCAGGCGCAGGCGCAGACAACGGCGGGGAGTCTTAAGTCATGGTGCTGTCCGATGTGTCCATCAAGCGACCGGTATTAGCCACAGTATTGAGTTTGTTGATTGTGGTGTTCGGCTTGGCTGCATTAGTAGGGCTACCAGTGCGTGAATACCCGGATATCGACCCGCCTGTGGTGTCCATTAGCACCGATTACACCGGCGCCGCCGCCGAAGTGGTGGATACCCAGATTACCGAATTGATTGAAGGCGCCATCAGCGGTATCGAAGGTATACGATCCATTGAATCTTCCACCGAGCAAGGCGAATCTCGTACCAGCATTGAATTCAATACCAGCCGCAATATCGACATTGCCGCCAACGACGTGCGCGATGCGGTCTCGCGCATCAGCAACCAGCTGCCGGCAGAAGCCGACGCGCCGGTGGTAAGCAAAGCCGATTCCGATGCCCGCCCAATGATGTGGATCACCTTGCGCAGTGACGTGTGGGACAGCGCAGAATTGAGCGATTACGCCGACCGTGTTCTAGCAGACCGCTTCTCGGTGCTGGATGGCGTGGCGGATGTGCGTATTGGTGGCGAACGCCGCTACGCCATACGGGTTTGGCTAGACCGGGAGAAGCTGGCCGCGCGGGATGTTACCGTCGCCGAAGTGGAACAGGCTCTGCGGGCTAACAACGTGGAACTGCCTGCCGGATCGGTGGAATCGTCTACCCGCAACTTTACTGTGCGCGCCGAAGGCCGGCTGACCACCGTTGATGAATTCCGCAATCTGGTGGTGCGCCGCTCTGGCAACGATCTGCTGCGCCTGGGTGAAGTGGCCAATGTGCAAATGGGCGTAGAAAACGATGCCGGTAGCCTGCGTGCTAGCGGCAAAACCTCCATAGGCTTGGGCATTATCCGCCAGTCCAAAGCCAACACAGTGGCGGTGTCCGACGCCGTGCAGGCGGAGCTGGCGCAGATTCGCGAATCCTTGCCCCCGGAAGTGTCGATTCTTGAAAGCTACGACGAATCGGTGTTTATTCGCGCATCGATCAAAGAGGTTATAACAACTCTGGCGATTTCAGTGGCCTTGGTGATTTTGGTGATCTTCCTATTTTTGCGCTCCTGGCGCGCCACCCTGATCCCTGCGGTGACCATTCCAGTCGCGGTGATTGGTGCTTTCATCGGCCTCGGCTTTCTTGGTTTCTCGGTTAACGTGCTGACGTTGTTAGCGGTAATACTGGCTATTGGCCTGGTGGTAGACGATGCCATTGTGATGCTGGAAAACATTCAGCGTCGCATTGATAACGGCGAAGCGCCGTTGCTGGCGGCCTATCACGGCGCGCGCCAGGTGGCGTTTGCAGTGATTGCGACGACTGTTACCCTGGTGGCGGTGTTTGTGCCCATCTCCTTTATGGGTGGCAACGTGGGCCGGCTGTTTGCTGAATTTGGTTTTACCTTGGCCGCTGCGGTGGTGTTCTCCAGTTTTGTGGCGCTCACCTTGGCGCCGATGCTGTGTTCAAAATGGCTGCGCCCTAGCCCCAAGGCCGGGCAGAGCAAGGGCTTTTGGGCGGTCATTGAAAAAAGTCTTGATGGTCTTACCAGTGGTTATCGTCGGGTATTAGAATTTGCCCTGCGTCAGCCCGGTTTGTGGTTGGGATTAGGGCTGGTGGGGCTGGTGGCCGCTGGTGCTATTTACCCCCAGTTGCCACAAGAGCTGGCGCCAACCGAAGATCGTGGCACCATCATCATGCCGGTTAGCGCTCCCCGCGGCTCCACCGTGGAGTTCACCGACCACTACGTGCGCCAGGCTGAAGCTCAGCTGTTGCCCTACCTGGAAGAAGGCATAGCCAGCCGGATGTTGTCTATTGTGGGCTTTCGCGGAGAGGAAGACCGCGGGTTTATGATCATGGGCCTGGTACCCTGGAATGAGCGTGACATTAAACAGCAGGATGTGACTAATCAGATCCGTCAAAAAATGAGCCAGATCTCCGGGGTGCGGGTTATTCCCATTAATCCCCCAGGCCTGGGTCAGCGCGGCTTCAGCCAGCCGGTGGAATTTGTGGTAGCGGGGCCGGACTACGAATCGGTGCAGGCGTGGAGTGAAGAACTGATCGAACGGGCAAAACAGAACCCCAATCTGCTCAGTCTGGAAACCGATTTCGAGCTGACCCGGCCGGAACTGCGGGTAAACATAGACCGCGAACGCGCTGCCGACCTGGACATTACCGTGCAGGATGTGGGCTTAACCCTACAAACCATGCTGGCCTCGCGCAAGGTGACGACCTACATTGATCGTGGTCGCGAATACGATGTGGTAGTGCAGGCGGCAAATGCTGACCGTGCTACGCCGGAAGACCTAGGCCAGATTTTCCTGCGCCCGCGAGAAGGCGGGCAGATGGTGCCTTTGCAAGCTTTAGTGAGTTGGGAAGAAATCGGCGCCAATCCGGATTTGCGCCGTATCGATCGGCTGCCGGCGGTGGTGATCAGTGGTTCCTTAGCCGACGGTTATGATCTGGCCTCTGCACTGGATTATCTGAACACCTTGGCAATGGATACCTTGCCACCAGAAGCAAGGGTAAGCTATCGCGGGTTGTCGCGAGAGTTCCAGGAATCTTCATCGGCTATTTTTATCACTTTTGGCCTGGCATTTTTGATTGTATTTCTGGTGTTGGCTGCGCAGTTTGAGAGCTGGATTCATCCGCTGATCATCATGTTGTCGGTGCCGTTGTCGATTACCGGTGCACTTATGGCCCTGTGGTGGACTGGTATCAGCCTGAATATTTACAGCCAGATTGGCATTATAATGCTGCTGGGGTTGATGGCGAAAAACGGCATTTTAATTGTTGAATTTGCTAATCAGCTGCGGGATCAGGGCTATTCGGTTCGCGACGCTATTGTGGAAGGTTCTGTTTTGCGTTTCCGCCCGGTACTGATGACCACCATCTCTACGGTGTTTGGTGCTGTTCCTCTGGTACTGGCCACCGGTGCCGGCGCCGAAAGCCGTGCCGCCATTGGCGTGGTTATACTAGGTGGGCTGGTATTCGCCACCAGTATGACGCTGTTCATTGTGCCGGTGCTGTACAATCTGCTGGCGCGCTTCGCCAGCTCTTCCAACGCCGTTGAGAAAAAGCTGAAAGCGCTCAGCGAAAAGCCAACCATGCCGGCTGATGCAGCGACTGTAACGGGCGCCGACCAGCGGCTCTGAATTTGCAGCCCCCGGGCTTATCCCGGCGAAATTCGGGAGACACCGTTTTGGCCAGCCCCAACGCCAGCTTGAACCAGTTTCAGCTATTGCGCCAGCGGCGGTTTTTGCCGTTTTACCTGACCCAGTTCAGCGGCGCTTTCAATGACAACCTGTACAAAAACGCGCTCTTGCTGCTGATCACCTTTACCACCGTAGGCTGGGCCGGCCTGCCGGTTGACCTGGTGGTTAATCTTGCTGCATTTCTGTTTATTGTGCCCTATTTTCTCTTTTCAGGACTGGCTGGCCAGCTGGCTGACCGCCATGAAAAAGCCCGCATTATTCGCTGGGTGAAAGCCGCAGAAATCGTCATCATGACCTTGGCTGCGTTGGCGTTATGGCAAGGTTGGTACGGCGTATTGCTGTGTCTGCTGTTCTTGATGGGCACTCAGTCCGCTTTTTTTGGTCCAGTCAAATATTCCATTCTGCCCCAGGTACTGGAGCCCAGCGAGTTGGTGGGTGGTAATGGTCTGGTGAGCGGCGGCACATTTGTGGCCATACTGCTGGGCACCATTGCCGCTGGGGTGCTGGCCAGTTTTCCCTTGGCAACCCCGCTGATAGCTGCTGCTGTGGTCATTATGGCGTTATTGGGTTACCTGAGTGCGCGCAAAATACCCGCTACGGTCGCGCCGGAACTACCGAAATCAATGAGCCCCATGCGCTGGCAGCCCCTGCGGGAAAGTTGGCGCCTAATGGCGGTGGCCGCCGAACAGCGTCCGGTGTTGTTGGCGATATTGGCCATCTCCTGGTTCTGGTTTTTGGGCGCAGCCTATCTAACCCAGTTTCCCAATTTTGCCCGACTGCACCTGCAGGGCGATGAAACCGTTGTTACCTTGTTGCTGTCACTCTTTATTGTCGGAATTGCCAGTGGTTCGGTGTTGTGTGAGCGGCTAACCCACCACAGTGTCAGTCTGGCGCCCGTGCCTTGGGGTGCCTTGGGTTTAACGTTACCGGGCATCGATCTGTTTTTCGCACTGCCGGCCAGCGCCGAGCCAACAACCTGGTGGTTGTTACTGAGCCAACCTGAATACTGGAGGCTGCTGGTCGATCTGGTGTTGATTGGCGCCGCCGGCGGGCTCTTTATTGTGCCTTTGTACGCCTATATTCAGAGCGCCACCGAGGCCCACAAACGCGCCCGTATTATCGCCGCGCTGAACGTCATCAACTCGTTGTTTATGGTGGTCAGTGCGCTGGCGGGTATGCTACTGCTGGGAATTGCCGGTTTGAGTATTCCATTGTTTCTGTTGATCTTATCTGTGGTGAATCTGTTGGTGCTGCCGCTGGTGTTATGGATTCGTCGCTACAAAGGGCAAGAATCAACCGTCAAACATGTGGATAAATAAGTGAACAAGCTTTGGGCAACAATTGAGATTATTTTTTAAAAGATATACAAAACAAATTGTTATGCTGTTAATAAGGGCAATTAACAAATGCGTCGATCTGTGGATAACTTTATAGTGATGTACTTGAACAAGCTCTGGCAAGCGGTTGAAATTTAGTCAATTTCACGGCCATTTTTGAGGCCGTTGACGAATTTTGTAAAGGGTTGCCTTAACTGGTTAAAATTTGCACATCCCGACTGCAATTTAGCAGCCGAGGCGTTATACTCACTGCCTTGTTTTTACTTGATTCTGTTCCCGTTGTTTGAGGTGATTTGTGGATTTTTCGACCCGTTTCGATGTAATTGTAATTGGTGGTGGCCATGCGGGCACCGAAGCCGCGTTGGCAGCGGCGCGTATGGGCTCACAAACCCTGTTGCTGACCCACAACATTGAAACTCTAGGGCAGATGTCCTGCAACCCGGCCATTGGCGGTATTGGCAAAAGCCATCTGGTAAAAGAAATTGACGCGTTAGGCGGAGCCATGGCTCGCGCCACGGACAGGGCCGGCATCCAGTTTCGCGTTCTGAATGGCCGCAAGGGCCCTGCCGTGCGCGCTACCCGCGCCCAGACCGATCGCATTCTGTACAAAGCTGCCATCCGCGAAATACTGGAAAACCAGCCTAATTTGACTCTGTTTCAGCAGTCCGCCGATGATCTGATCGTGGAGAACGAGCGGGTAACCGGCGTCGTCACCCAGACTGGCATCCGTTTCCTGGGCAAAACAGTAGTGCTGACCACCGGTACTTTTCTGGGCGGTATAATACACATTGGTATGAAGAATCATGCCGGTGGCCGTGCTGGTGATGCTCCGGCCAACGCGTTGGCTCAGCGCCTGCGGGAATTACCGTTTAACGTTGGCCGGCTAAAAACGGGCACGCCGCCGCGTATTGATGCCCGCAGCGTAGACTTTTCAGTGATGCAGCAACAGTGGGGCGATGACCCAACGCCGGTTATGTCGTTTATGGGTTCCCGCGATGAACACCCACGGCAAGTTTGCTGTTACATCACCCGTACCACCGAAGAAACCCATGACATCATCCGTAGCGGCTTTGATCGCTCACCGATGTTCACCGGCAATATCGGCGGTGTTGGCCCCCGCTACTGCCCGTCTTTAGAAGATAAGGTAAGCCGGTTTGCCGACAAGAGCTCGCACCAGATTTTTGTCGAGCCTGAAGGCCTGACCACGCATGAGCTTTATCCCAATGGCATTTCCACCAGCTTGCCGTTTGATATTCAGGTTAGAGCTGTTCAGTCGATTCCGGGCTTTGAGAAGGCCCACATCATGCGCCCGGGCTACGCTATCGAATACGATTATCTAAACCCTCAGGATTTACGCCACACCCTGGAAACCAAGTTCATTCAGGGTCTGTATTTTGCCGGCCAGATTAACGGGACTACCGGTTATGAAGAAGCGGCAGCCCAAGGCTTGCTTGCGGGCATTAACGCTGCACGGCAGGCGCAGGAAAAAGACGCCTGGTATCCGCGCCGTGATGAGGCCTACATTGGTGTATTAGTGGATGATTTGATCACCATGGGTACCTCCGAGCCTTACCGGATGTTCACCAGCCGCGCCGAATACCGACTCATTTTGCGTGAAGACAACGCCGACCTGCGGCTGACCGACAGCGGCCGCGAACTGGGTCTGGTAGACGACGAGCGCTGGCGTAAATTCAACGCCAAGCGCGATGCCATAGGTACTGAGCGCAGCCGCCTGGAAGGCACGCGCGTGCATCCGAACACCGCTGCGGGTGAGCGTGCCAATCAGTATCTGAAGCAGCCTCTGGGCCGTGATCACACATTGGCCGAGCTGCTGCGACGCCCGGAAATAGTTTACGCCCACATTGCCGATATCGCGGAATATCGGGCCGATGACGCCATAGTGGCTGACCAGGTTGAAATCGAGATTAAATACGAGGGCTATATTTCGCGCCAGGCCGACGAGATCGAGCGCCTTCGCAAAAATGAGAACACCGCGCTGCCAGTTGATCTGGATTATGGCATAATTGGCGGATTATCCAACGAAATCAAGCAGAAGCTAGGAGCCGTGCGACCCGAAACCGTCGCCCAGGCATCCCGAGTTCAAGGTGTTACACCGGCCGCCATAAGCCAGATTCTGGTGCATATGAAAAAGCGCGAATTGTTGCGCAAGCAGAGCGCGTAAATGGCACAGAATCCAGTATGGCAGCGTCAGCTTGACGAAGGCCTGACGCAAATGGAGCTTAAGCTCGACGCCAGCCAACAGCGACAATTGTTGGCATTTTTGGCGTTGCTGGCCAAATGGAATAAGGCTTTCAACCTGACCGCGGTGCGTGACGAGCGCGAGATGGTATCGCGACAACTGCTGGACAGCCTCAGCATTGTGCCGTTTGTGACCACCCATCACTTGCTAGACGCCGGTGCTGGTGGCGGTTTGCCAGGAATTCCGCTGGCCATTGCCCTACCAGACACGCGCTTTACCCTACTGGACAGTAACGGTAAGAAAACCCGCTTCCTTAAGCAGTGTGTGCTGGAGTTGGGATTGCGCAACCTAGACGTTATTCACAGTCGCGCCGAGGCGTACCAGCCCCGTGAGCTGTTTTCCCAGATCAGCAGCCGTGCGTTTGCCGCGCTGGACAACCAAGTGAACTGGTGCAACCACCTGCTGGCAGGTAACGGTGAGTTTATTGCCATGAAAGGCCAGTATCCCGATGATGAAGTGGCTGCCCTTGGCTGTGGCTGGCAGGTAAACTCTAGCCATGGGCTGGCAGTACCCGGCGTAGAGGGTGAACGTAACGTGCTGATTGTTGGACGTAACGGACACCCACACTGAGGAATTCAGCAGCGCTGATCCTCTCACTGACAACAAAACCTGACACAGGAGGCAAGCGATGGCGCGCGTGATTGCGGTGACCAATCAGAAAGGCGGTGTGGGTAAAACCACCACCTGCGTCAACCTTGCCGCATCTCTGGCAGCGACCAAACGCCGGGTGCTGCTAGTAGACATGGACCCCCAAGGCAATGCCACCATGGGTAGCGGCATTGACAAAAACGCCCTGCAACTCTCTGGTTATGATTTGCTCACCAAGCGCGCTAGCGCCAGTGAGATCATCATTCATAACGAAATGGGCGGTTATGACATTATGCCGGGTAACGGTGATTTGACGGCCGCTGAAGTGGAGCTGATGATGGAAATCGGCCGCGAGCATCGTCTGCGTCAAGCCCTGAACCCGCTTCGTGACAACTACGATTACGTGCTGATTGATTGCCCCCCATCGCTGAACCTGCTGACGGTGAACGCGCTCTCGTTCGCCGATTCCATTCTGATTCCGATGCAATGTGAGTATTACGCGTTGGAAGGCCTGGCAGCGCTCATGAACACCGTGCAGCAGATTCAGGAAACGGTAAATCCTAATCTGCAGGTTGAAGGCATTCTGCGGACCATGTACGACCCCCGCAGCAGTTTGACGCGAGATGTGTCTGGTCAGCTCATCGAATTTTTTGGTGATAAAGTGTATCGCGTCGTCATTCCCCGTAACGTACGCCTGGCGGAAGCACCCAGCCACGGCATGCCTGCCTTGAAGTACGACAAAGCCTCGAAAGGCGCTATTGCCTATCTGGCTCTAGCGGGTGAGATGGTTCGCCGGCACGGAGCAAAGAAAGCATCTGACGCGGTTGCCGTGTAAGATGCCGTCAACGCAAAGTGCAATTTGATGGACATTAACGGAAACAGTGGCTGACACCATGGCGGCGAAAAAACGAGGACTTGGGGAACGCGGGCTAGGAGCCTTATTGGCAAATTCCCGCGTAAATCTGGAGCAGACACCGGCCAGCCAAGACGGCGAGTTGCGGGATATTGCTTTGGATTTGATTCAGCGTGGCCGCTATCAGCCGCGCCGCGACATGGACCCGGCAGCCTTGCAAGAGCTGGCCGACTCCATTCGCCAACAAGGCGTGATGCAGCCAGTTGTAGTGCGCCCTCTGGCCGCCCAACGCTTTGAACTGATCGCTGGTGAGCGCCGTTGGCGCGCGGCCCAGATGGCTGGCCTGGAGTCGATACCGGCTATTATTCGGGACGTATCAGACGAAGCGGCCATCGCTATGGCCCTGATCGAGAACATTCAGCGCGAAAACCTGAATCCCATCGAAGAAGCGTTTGCCCTGCAACGTTTACAGGACGAGTTCGGGCTGACTCAGGCTCAAGTGGCCGAAGCGGTCGGCAAGTCACGTACGACCATCACCAATTTGTTGCGCCTGATTGGCTTGACCGAAGATGTGCGGCTGATGCTGGAGCATGGCGATCTTGAAATGGGCCATGGCCGCGCCATGCTGACTTTGGCGCCAGAGCAGCAAATGCAGGTGGCCCGGCAGGTAGTGGCACGTTCACTATCGGTGCGCCAAACCGAAGCTCTAGTGCGCCAGCTGCAGCAGGAGAAACCTGGTAGCGGCACAGCGGCCAATCCCAGAGTGGACCCAAATATTCGGGCGCTGCAGGACGATCTGGCCGAGCGTCTGGGTGCACGGGTGGCGATTAATCACGGCCAGCGTGGCAAAGGGAAGCTGGTTATCGAATACAGCTCATTGGACGAATTAGACGGAATTTTAGGCCATATCAAGTAGTTTGAAAATAAAACACAGTTTTGGCTAAATAACCAAGAAACACCAGATGTCGTGACTTTTTCAGAGACAGCCACAAATTGTGTGATAAATACGGGTTTCCGGTGGTGTTTTAATGAAGTTCTGGCCAGGTTTCGCTCAGAGCCTGGTTGAACAACAACTTCTAAAATCATATAATTTTGCGCGTTTGTAATGACAACATTGATATGGCATCTCGGCAATCTCGAATCACCTATGTTCCATTAGCTCGTTGGCTGGCCATTGAGTTTACAGGTCTGATTATAATCAGCCTGTTGTGGTCACTACACAGCGTTTTGGCCGGTTATTCCGCCTTCATCGGCGGTCTTATTTTCATAGTGCCAAATGCCTGGTTTGTTCACCGGGTATATCGTTATCAGGGCGCCCGTCACGCGCGCCTAATGGTGGGGAATATGTTCCGGGCGGAATCCACCAAAATTGCCCTTACCGCTGTTTCTTTCGCGGCTGTTTTCACTTTAATGGAGCCGGTATACGTGCCGGCTCTATTATTCACTTTTGCTGTGATGGTTGTAGCGGGCGGCGCATTGCGCTGGCTGATACGGCCACAACCACGGCGATGACTGGACTAGAGCAGAATGGCTGATACCCCAGTAGAGTATATCAAGCACCACTTACAGAATCTGACTTACGGAAAGCTCGACGCCGGCTATGAGCGTTTTGACGGCAGCGTAATGAACGATACTAGCTGGACGTTTGCGCGTACGGCTCAGGAAGCCTCAGATATGGGGTTCATGGCTGTCCATGTAGACACCATGGGCTGGTCCATTGCAATGGGCGTATTGTTTCTGGGCCTGTTTCGCTTTGTCGCCAGTCGCGCGACGACTGGCGTGCCGGGTGGTTTGCAGAATCTGGTCGAAATCACCGTTGAGTTTATAGAAGGTATAGTTCGTGACGGCTTCCACGCCCGCAACCCATTAATTGCTCCACTTGCGATGACGGTTTTCGTGTGGATTCTGCTGATGAACATGCTCAAGCTGATCCCGGTTGACTATATTCCATTGTTGGCCAAGTTTATGGGTCTTGAATACTTCAAAATTGTACCGACGACGGATCCCAACGCCACCTTTGGCATATCCATTGGCGTGTTCATACTGATCATTTTTTACAGCTTGAAGGTCAAAGGTATAACGGGCTTCGCCAAAGAACTGGGCATGCAGCCGTTCAATCACTGGGCGCTGATTCCGGTGAACCTGGTACTCGAAATCCTCGTACTGATTGTGAAACCCATCAGTTTGGCGCTGCGTTTGTTCGGTAACATGTACGCTGGTGAGGTTGTCTTTATTTTGATTGCGCTGCTGCCGTTTTGGGCGCAGTGGACACTGAGCGTGCCCTGGGCCATTTTCCATATATTGGTTATTCCGCTGCAGGCATTTATTTTTACGATGTTGACCATAGTTTATCTTGCATCAGCACATGAAGATCACTGATTTACCCGTTAAAAAGCAAACCCTTAACTATCTGAAAAACTTAGGAGTTCTCAATGGAAATGGTATTTATTGCAGCAGCGATTATCATCGGTATGGGCGCACTGGCCACCGGTATCGGCTTTGGTATTTTGGGCGGAAAACTGCTTGAAGCTACAGCTCGTCAGCCAGAAATGGCTAACCAACTGCAAGTTAAAACCTTCATCATGGCTGGTCTGTTGGACGCTGTTCCAATGATCGGTGTTGGTATTGCGATGTACCTGATCTTCGTTGTTGCTGGCTAAACATAGCCTGAAGATGCGGGCGCTGTTCTGAGCTTCAGAATCAAGCGCCCGGTTTTTGGTTTCCAGCACGCAACGAATAGCAAGAGGTATATTGCCGTGAATATAAACCTTACGTTAATAGGGCAATCGATTGCCTTCGCTATTTTCGTCTGGTTCTGCGTGAAGTATGTGTGGCCGCCGATTACGGCAGCCATGGCAGCGCGCCAGAAGAAGATTGCTGATGGTCTTTCTGCTGCTGACCGGGCTTCGCTGGATCTTGAGCTTGCTCAGGAAAAAGCTGCCCAGAAAATGCAACAAGCCAAAGAAGAAGCCGCCGGTCTTATAGATCAGGCCAATAAGCGCGCCGCCCAGATTGTGGAAGCATCCAAAGGCGATGCCCGCAAAGAGGGTGAAAAGCTCATTGAGCAAGCCCGGGCGGAAATTCAGCAGGAGCGTGTTCAGACTCGTGACGCATTGAGAGCAGAAGTGGCAGTACTTGCCATTGCCGGTGCCGAGAAGATTCTAGAAACGTCTGTCGATGCTAAAGCTCACAGCGACATGCTGAATAAGCTGGCAGCACAACTCTAAGCGAGGGACCCATGGCAGAACCGATAACGTTAGCCCGGCCCTACGCGAAAGCCGTTTTTGAAGCCGCCAAAGAACATGACGCCGTCGATTCCTGGGATCAGGCGCTGGCTTTTGTAGGTCTTCTGGCGGCTAACAAAGCTGTGAAGAACATTCTGGCCAATCCTGGCCTGTCTGAGCAACGCAAGGCAGAGCTGTTTTTCGAAACCGCTGAAGAACAGATGCCCGAAGCACTCAGAAACTTCCTGTTGATTCTTGCTGAAAACAAGCGCCTGGCGCTGCTGCCGGAAATTTCGACCATGTTTGCTTTCTACCGTGCGGAACTTGAGCGTACGGTGAATATGAAGGTCAGCACGGCGTACGAAATGACACCCGAAGAGCAGCAACATTTGGCAGAAGCATTGTCCAGAAAACTGGAGCGTAAAGTCATCCTGGAAACCGCTGTTGATCGCTCATTGATTGGCGGCGTGGTGGTAAATTCCGGTGATATGGTTATTGACGCTTCAATCCGTGGCAAGCTCGCAAAAATGGCCAAAGCACTGGGCTCCTGATTTCAGCAAAAGGTTTGAGGACAAAGGCATGCAGCAACTGAATCCATCCGAGATCAGTGACATCATTAAAAAGAGAATCGACAAGCTCGACATCTCTTCTGAAGCAAAAAACGAAGGCACCATTCTGTCTGTTGCAGACGGTATTGTGCTGATTCATGGCCTGGCTGACGTTATGTCGGGCGAGATGATTGAATTCGCTAACGGCACTTTTGGTATTGCTCTGAACCTCGAACGCGACTCTGTCGGTGCCGTGGTATTGGGTGAATACGAAGATCTGGCCGAAGGCCAGAAAGTCCGTTGCACCGGTCGTATTCTGGAAGTCCCGGTTGGCCCGGAACTGTTGGGTCGCGTCGTTGACGGTTTGGGCAATCCGATTGATGGCAAAGGCGAGCTGGGTACCAGCCTGACCGATGCGGTTGAAAAGGTAGCACCGGGTGTTATCGAACGTCAGTCGGTTGACCAGCCGATCCAAACCGGTATGAAAGCGATTGATACCATGGTTCCGGTTGGCCGTGGCCAGCGCGAGCTGATCATTGGTGACCGCCAGATTGGTAAGACCGCTGTTGCAATCGATGCGATCATCAACCAGAAGAATTCCGGCATCAAGTGTATCTACGTTGCCATCGGTCAGAAGCAATCGTCGATTGCTGCGATTGTGCGCAAGCTGGAAGAGCACGGTGCGATGGATCACACCATCGTGGTGGCCGCAGGTGCGGCAGATCCTGCAGCCATGCAGTTTTTGGCACCGTATTCCGGCACCACCATGGGCGAATACTTCCGTGATCGTGGCGAAGACGCTTTGATTGTGTACGACGACCTGTCGAAACAGGCTGTTGCTTACCGCCAGATCTCTCTGCTGTTGCGTCGTCCGCCAGGCCGCGAAGCCTATCCGGGTGACGTGTTCTATTTGCACTCCCGTCTGCTGGAGCGTGCCTCCCGTGTGAATGCGGATTACGTTGAAAAGTTCACTAACGGTGAAGTGAAAGGTAAAACCGGTTCTTTGACCGCGCTGCCGATCATCGAAACTCAGGCAGGTGACGTGTCGGCCTTCGTACCGACCAACGTGATTTCTATCACGGATGGCCAGATATTCCTCGAGACCAACCTGTTTAACTCCGGTATCCGTCCGGCGATGAACGCGGGTATTTCGGTATCGCGGGTAGGTGGTGCAGCTCAGACCAAGATCATGAAGAAACTGGGCGGTAACATTCGTCTGGCTCTGGCTCAGTACCGTGAACTGGCGGCTTTTGCCCAGTTCGCCTCGGATCTGGACGAAGCCACCCGTAATCAGCTTGAGCACGGCCAGCGCGTTACCGAGTTGATGAAACAGAACCAGTACAGCCCGATGTCTGTGGCTGAAATGGGGACTGTTCTGTATGCCGCCAACGAAGGCTTCCTTGATGACATCGATGTCACCAAAGTAGTTGAGTTTGAAGCACAATTGCTGGATTGGATGCGTGCCGAGCAAAAAGAGCTGCTTGAGAAAATCGGTGCTGCCGGCAACTACAATGATGACGTTGCCGCTGGCCTGAAAGCTGCGCTGGAGAAATTCAAGACCACTCAAACCTGGTAGCAGCGCCGGCCCGCTGCGGCGGGCCTGTTGGTCCAAATGAGTGTCTAACTTGAAAGGGCAGTGACCTATGGCCATCGGAAAAGAAATACGTAATCAGATCGGCAGCATCAAGAGCACGCAAAAAATCACCAGCGCCATGGAAATGGTGGCGGCGAGTAAAATGCGCAAAGCTCAAGAACGCATGCGAGCGACTCGGCCTTATGCGGAAAAGATGCGCCAGGTAATCGGACACATTGCCAAGTCCAATAAAGATTATCGGCATCCGTTTATGCTTGAGCGAGAGGTGAAGCGCGTAGGCTACATCGTTATCTCCTCTGACCGCGGTTTGTGCGGTGGTTTGAACAGCAACGCGTTCAAACTGCTGGTGCGCGAAATGCGTGACTGGAAAAATAAAGATGTTGCAATTGATCTCTGCGCAATCGGGCAGAAGGGCGCGTCATTTTTCCGTAGCTACGGCGGTAACGTGATTGCGGCGCTAACGCACATCGGCGACGACCCTAGCGCGGAAGCTCTAATCGGTAACGTTAAGGTAATGTTGGATTCTTTCCGGGACGGCAAAATTGACCGGCTGTACCTGGTTAGTAACGAATTCGTCAACACCATGACGCAAATGCCGAAAGCTGAGCAATTGCTGCCGCTGCCGGAAGGCACGGAAGAAGACATCGGTCACCAGTGGGATTACATCTACGAGCCGGATTCGCGTCCGATTCTGGACGGGCTATTGCCGCGCTATATTGAGTCCCAGGTTTATCAGGGCGTGGTAGAGAATCTGGCCTGCGAACAGGCTGCCCGGATGATTGCCATGAAGAGTGCTACCGATAACGCCGGTGACATTATTAAAGACCTGCAGTTGGTATACAACAAAGCTCGTCAGGCAGCCATTACGCAAGAGATTTCGGAAATTGTGAGCGGCGCGTCATCGGTCTGATTCGCCACCATCCTACTGGTATTATTGACTATGAAGATAACGAGGAACCGAGCATGAGTAGCGGACATATCGTTCAGATCATTGGCGCGGTTATCGACGTGGAATTCCCACGTGATGCCGTGCCCGGCATTTACGACGCACTGTTGCTTGAAGGTGGCAAAACAACTCTGGAAGTTCAGCAACAGCTGGGCGACGGTGTTGTACGTACCATCGCGATGGGCAGCACCGAGGGCCTGAAACGCGGCCTGAGAGCAGAAAATACACACGAACCGATTTCGGTACCTGTGGGCACCCAGACTCTGGGGCGCATCATGGACGTTCTGGGTCGCCCTATCGACGAGGCGGGTCCAATTGGCGAAGAAGAGCGTTGGGCTATCCACCGCAAAGCACCCGGTTATGCCGATCAGGCAGCATCTGCGGATCTGCTGGAAACCGGCATCAAGGTTATCGACCTGATCTGCCCGTTTGCTAAAGGCGGTAAAGTGGGCCTGTTCGGCGGCGCCGGCGTGGGCAAGACCGTTAACATGATGGAACTGATCAACAACATCGCCAAAGAGCATTCCGGTCTCTCCGTATTCGCTGGTGTTGGTGAGCGAACTCGTGAAGGTAACGACTTTTACTACGAAATGAAGGACTCCAACGTTCTTGATAAAGTAGCGATGGTCTATGGCCAGATGAACGAGCCTCCGGGAAACCGTCTGCGTGTGGCCCTGACCGGTCTGACCATAGCCGAGAAGTTCCGTGACGAAGGCCGTGACGTACTGTTTTTCGTAGACAATATTTACCGTTACACCCTGGCCGGTACCGAAGTATCGGCACTGCTGGGCCGTATGCCTTCCGCAGTAGGCTATCAGCCCACGCTGGCCCAGGAAATGGGTGAGTTGCAGGAGCGTATTACCTCCACCAAAAACGGTTCCATCACGTCCATCCAGGCGGTATATGTACCGGCAGATGACTTGACCGACCCGTCACCAGCCACCACATTCTCCCACCTTGACGCCACCGTGGTACTGAGCCGTGACATCGCTTCCAAGGGTATCTACCCGGCGATCGACCCGCTTGACTCTACCTCGCGTCAGCTGGATCCGCTGGTGATTGGCGAGCAGCACTATGCGGTTGCTCGTGGTGTGCAGAACGTTCTACAGCGCTACAAGGAACTGAAAGACATTATCGCCATTCTGGGCATGGACGAGCTGTCAGAAGATGACAAGCAGGTCGTATCCCGCGCTCGTAAGATTGAGCGATTCCTGTCTCAGCCATTCCACGTTGCTGAAGTATTTACCGGTTCACCGGGCAAGTACGTGTCTCTGAAAGAGACGATTAGCAGCTTTGAAGGCATCCTCAATGGCGACTATGATGATATGCCTGAACAGGCGTTCTACATGGTCGGCACCATGGACGAAGCCGTCGAAAAAGCGAAGGCCATGAAAGCGAAAGAAAGCAAGTAATCCTCTTTCAATTTCTGACCCAAGAGGCTTAGATAATGGCTATGACTGTACATTGCGACGTCGTAAGCGCTGAAAAGAAGATTTACTCCGGCTTGGTAGAGATGTTGATTGCTACCGGCACCGAGGGTGAGTTAGGCATTCAGTTCGGCCATGCTCCGCTGCTGTCTGCGCTCAAACCGGGCGCTGTGCGGATCATCAAGCAAGGTGGTGAAGAAGAAATTCTGTATGTGTCCGGGGGCTACCTGGAAGTACAGCCGAATCTTGTCACCCTGATGGCCGACACCGCGGTGCGAGCGAAAGACGTCGACGAGGCCGCAGCATTGCAGGCCCAGAAAGACGCCGAAGCGGCACTGGCGAATAAAACGGGCGAGTTCGAGTATTTCCGTGCCGCGGCCGAGCTGGCAGAAGCCGCCGCTCAGCTACGCACATTGCAAAAACTGCGTAAGAACGTTCGTTAACAGCGTTCGGCAGGGCTCGCCCTGAACAAGCCGCATCCCGGCGTGGGTAGCGGGTGTTGTGTCACCATATTGGGTGAGTGCAATGCCTTCTCTCATTGCAAGGATGCGGCTTTTTTATTATAGGAATCTCCGTTTTATAGAGTCTGACCACAAAGGATGAGTTACCTCATGTCACCGCTGCACGTTGTTATTCTGGCCGCAGGCCAGGGCTCCCGGATGAAATCATCGCTGCCAAAGGTGCTGCACAAGGTTGCTGGGCGACCTATGTTGCACCACGTGATAGCGACGGCCAAGACCTTGGGCGCGGCGGGTATTCACGGGGTAATTGGCCATGGTGCCGACCAGGTAAAAGCCGCCTCTGCTGGCCATAAAGTCAGCTGGGTTATGCAGGAGCAACAGCTAGGCACCGGACATGCCGTTGCCCAAGCATTGCCAGGCTTACCGGATGATGCGCGAGTACTGGTGCTTTACGGCGATGTACCGCTGACCACGGCGGAGACGCTGCAAGGGCTGGTTCAGAACCTGGATGAAAAAACCCTCGGGCTGCTAACGGTCACGCTGGATAACCCCCAGGGCTACGGCCGTATTCTGCGCAATAGTGCAGGCCAGGTAACCGCTATCGTGGAACAAAAAGACGCCAATGCGGAACAGCTGGCGATTTGCGAAGTGAACACCGGCATCCTTGCCGTCAGCGCTCGGCATCTGAAAACCTGGTTGCCACAGCTTTCTAGTAGCAACGCTCAGGGTGAATACTACCTGACCGATATCATCGCCATGGCGGTGCAGGCAGGCATGACGGTCAACGTTGCTCAACCGAGCAATGCGTTTGAAGTACAAGGCGTGAATAACCGCGTGCAGCTGGCTGAGCTTGAGCGCTGGTATCAACGCCGCGAAGCCGAACGTTTGATGACAGAAGGAGCCACGTTGGCGGATCCGGCGCGGGTAGACGTGCGCGGTGAGCTCAGCATTGGTAACGACGTGCTGATTGATGTCAACGTGGTGTTCATTGGTAAGGTGACTCTGGGCAGCCATGTGTCTATTGGCCCAGGCTGCGTGATCACCGATGCGACTATAGCCGATGGCGCGCAGATTCACGCTCACAGCATAATCGAGCAGGCCAGCGTGGGTGCCAACGCTCAGGTCGGACCCTTCGCGCGCCTACGTCCGGGCACACAATTGGCGGCCAACACCAAAGTGGGCAACTTTGTTGAAACCAAAAAAGCCATCTTGGGTGAAGGCAGTAAAATTAACCACCTGAGCTACATCGGCGATGCTACGCTGGGTGCTGGCGTAAACGTAGGTGCGGGCACCATCACCTGCAATTATGATGGTGTGAACAAGTCCCAGACGGTGTTAGGTGATGGCGTGTTTATCGGCTCCAACAGTGCGTTGGTAGCACCGGTTACTATTGGCGCTGGTGCCACTGTTGCCGCAGGTTCGACCATCACCAAAGATGTCGCAGAGCAAGAACTGGCAGTTGCCCGCGGGCGCCAGCGCAATATACCCGGCTGGCAACAGCCAAAAAAACACTGAGTACGATTACTTTTTACGGCTTTCCAGAACTTTTTTACCGTTTTCACGACAATTTTTACGACGAACAGGACAAATAGCATGTGTGGCATTGTAGGTGCGGTTTCAGAACGGGACGTTCACGGCATACTTCTTGAGGGACTGCGTCGCCTTGAATACCGCGGGTACGATTCAGCCGGTATGGCCGTGATTGACTCCGAAGCACAGGTGCATCGCGCCCGCGAAGTCGGCAAAGTGGCTGCTTTGGCTGAAGCCATTGCTGCTAATCCGCCGGCGGGTCCTGTGGGCATCGCCCATACACGTTGGGCCACCCATGGTGCACCCTCGCAGATAAATGCCCATCCACACATGTCTGGCGACCGACTTGCCATCGTTCACAACGGCATTATCGAAAACTACCAGGAACTGCGTGAGGAGCTGAAAGCTGAAGGCTTCGAATTTACCTCGCAAACCGACACCGAAGTGGTCGCCCACCTGATCGAGAAAAAATACCGCATCACCGGCGATCTGTATCAAGCGGTTAGCCAAGCGATCAGCCATCTGCGCGGCGCTTACGCCCTGGCGGTCATACACGCCAATGAACCCGATCACATGATCGTGTGCCGCGAAGGCAGTCCGCTGGTGATTGGCGTAGGCATTGGTGAGAACTTCATTGCATCTGACCAACTTGCGTTGCTGCCGGTAACCGATCGCTTCATGTTTTTAGAAGAAGGCGATATGGCAGACATTCGCCGCGACCGCATGGACATTCGCGACCGTGAAGGGCAAGTGGTAGAACGCTCAGTGAGTCGCTTTGAACACGGCAGCGATTCCGCTGATAAGGGCGAATATCGCCACTTCATGCTGAAGGAAATCTTTGAGCAGCCACGCGTCATCAAAGCCACCATGGAAGGCCGGGTCACCGCCAAAAAAGTATTGGAACAAGCGCTGGGAACGTCCGCTGGAGACCTGCTCAAGAACGTGCGACACGTACAGATTATTGCTTGTGGCACCAGTTACCACGCTGGCATGGTGGCCCGTTATTGGATTGAAGACCTGGCCGGTGTGCCCTGCTCGGTAGAAGTGGCCTCCGAGTTCCGCTACCGCAAGCATGTGATTCAGCCGGATACCCTGTTCCTGTGTATTTCCCAATCCGGTGAAACCGCCGATACCCTGGCCGCCCTACGCCAGGCAAAAAAAGCCGGCTTCCGCGCGGCGCTGGCCATTTGTAACGTTCCCGGCAGCTCACTGGTGCGCGAATCTGATTTGGTGATGATGACCCAGGCAGGCCCCGAAATCGGTGTGGCTTCCACCAAAGCCTTTACCACCCAGCTCACCGCGTTGCTGATTTTCACTCTTGCGCTGGCGCGCCACAATGGCTTGAGTGAAGAGCGCGAAGCTGAAATCGTAGAGGCGCTTCATCGGGTGCCGGGGCAGGTTGAGCAGGTTCTGGCGTTAGACAGCGCCATCGCCGAGATGTCTGGCGCCTTTATGGACAAAGTCCACACCCTGTTCCTGGGCCGCGGCGCTCTGTTTCCGGTGGCGCTGGAAGGTGCACTGAAACTTAAAGAAATTTCCTACATACACGCCGAAGCCTACCCGGCCGGCGAGCTCAAACATGGCCCGTTGGCGCTGGTAGACAGCGACATGCCGGTCGTCACCGTCGCCCCGAACAATGCGATGCTGGAAAAGCTCAAGTCCAACCTTGAAGAAGTCCGTGCCCGCGGCGGCGAGCTGTTTGTGTTTGCAGACTCTCAAGCCAACGTGAAGGCGGAAGAAGGTCTGCACGTTTTATCATTGCCGTCGGTACACGAGATTACCGCGCCCATTGTTTACACAGTACCTTTGCAGTTGCTGTCGTATCACGTTGCCGTGCTTAAAGGTACAGATGTAGACCAGCCTCGCAATTTGGCGAAAAGTGTTACGGTGGAATAAGCTTGGCAGGACACTCTCGATACCTGTGGGATGCAAATAAAGTTTCATCCGTACGAATAAAGTATCATCGTTATAAATAAAGTTTCATCCTAATCCAAGATCCGCTATGTTGATATTATTGACATAGCGGATCTTGGATTTTTTATGGCTGGAACATTCAAAGGTCTAACTCAGACCCAAATTGACAAAAGAATCAAAGAAGGCCGTGGCCAAGGTCATGGGTCTGACTACAAACCGTTCATTTATACTAGGGATGTATCGTCACTCGGCCGCTCCCACCGCCTGCCTGGCAGTAAGACTCGACGTTTGCACCATCTTTTATCCGATCTTGAGTTGGCTATTTTCCTGACTTTAGACCGGTCTCCCCATGTTACTGATATCCGCGAACAGTTTCCGATGCGTGTTGAAGATACGATGCATATAGCTGAAAAGCTTGGTCTTTCTCATGGCCGTTACCAAGGTGCTCCGCAGGTACTGACCAGTGATTTCGTCGTTGATTTTGATGACCCTCAACGACCGACTATCGCGATACAGGCGAAGTACAGTAGCGATTTGCAGAAGCCCGAAGTCATCGAGAGGCTTGAGTTGGAGCGGCGCTATTGGCAGTCAAAAGATATTCCATGGGTAATCGTCACGGAAAAGGAAGTGTCTAAGGTGGCATTTGCAAATATCCAATGGCTCTATCCCGCAAACGCAGAAGAAGATATTGACCAAGACGAACTCGCGCACTATCAGAAGTTGTTCTTGTATGAGTTTCAGCGACACCCTGATCGTTCGCTGACAACGATTGCTCAGGGACTGGATATGTCTAGTCAGATGGAGGCTGGTCAGGCTCTCTATTGGTTGCGCCAGTTATTGGCGCGTCACCTTTTCCTTTTTGACATTGACACTCCTTATCGAGAACTGAAACCAGGTGATCTGGTTGCTAACGATGATCAGGCTCAGCAGGAGTTAGTTAGTGCTATCAGTTAATCGAGTTTTTCAGATTGGGAAGTTACGTAAACGTCTGCTTCTATCGGGGGTTGAAGAGGTTATCTGGATCGATATTGACTCTGACAAAGCGTTTCCTGAGCCCGTATCGGTTGCAGAGCTAAAGCGCCTGCGCCTGGATGGGGAGCTAGAAAGTACTGTAGATCCTTTTGAAGAAATTGTTCTTCGGGAGGTGGAGAAAGGCTCGCCAGAGCAGGAAAAACGAGATGAAGCATGGGCAATGCTGGAAGACTTTGTAAATGACCCCAAGCTTTTCACACGGCGTTCTAGAGGCGTTATCGTCAGGAGTATAATGGCGCGTCATGACGTCACCAATCAGACGGTTTATAGGTTGCTGAGGCGTTTCTGGCAGCGTGGCATGTGCATGAATGCCCTTTTGCCGGACTATGTTAATTCTGGTGCCCGAGGAAAACGAAGAACGCCAAACAAAGTTAAACTTGGTAGGCCTAGAATAGTAAGAAGAGGGATAGGGACCAATATTACGCTGGATATCGAGCGTATTTTTCGTCGAGTGATCGAGGAGCGTTTGCTTAAGATAACACACCCCTCTATTCCAGAGGCTTATGCTGCAGCGCTTAATTTGCTTCGGATCAAGCGACCAAATCTATCGGACACCGAACTACCGACACTGGGCCAGTTCCGCTATTTTTACGGGCGCGAATATCACTTCACCGAAACTTTGCCACTTAGAATGTCGGCGGTAGATTTTGCTAAAGACTTTCGGCCAATTAGTAGTACCTCGACAACCGAGACGCTAGGCCCCGGTTATCGCTATCAAATAGATGCTACGGTCGCTGACATCTATTTAGTGTCGGGGCATGATCGTAGCCTAATAGTTGGCAGGCCTGTCATATACATGGTGATTGATGTTTTTAGTCGCATGGTCACGGGCATATACGTCGGATTTGAGGGGCCGTCTTGGGTCAGTGCGATGATGGCATTGTCTAACGCGGTTTCCGACAAGGTCGAGTATTGTCGTCGGTACGATATAGATATCGAGCCTGGGGAATGGCCGGTTAGAGGTTTGCCTGATGTCGTGTTGGCCGATAAAGGTGAGTTGAACGGTACTAAGGTTGAGGCATTTTCCCAAGCCTTCGGCGTCCGCATTGAAAATGCCACAGCCAGGCGGGGCGACGCCAAGGGCATAGTTGAGCGCTTTTTTCTAACTGTTCAGGAGAGCTTCAAGCCCTATGCCAGCGGTGTTGTTGAGGGCAATACCAGTCGCAAGCGCGGTGGCCACGACTACAGGCTCGATGCCAGCCTGACTTTATACGAGTTAACGCAGATCATTATCGAGCGTGTGCTTTGGCACAACAACCACCACACGTTAACCAAATACGACAGGGCTGCTGGGATGCCGGGTGACCTTCCAGCCATTCCGGTTATGCTGTGGAATTGGGGGTTGGCTAACCTGACAGGAAAATTACGAACTGCACCTGAAGATCTGGTGCGGATCAACCTTTTACCTCATGAGCAGGCCACAGTTTCGGAGTTGGGAATCAAACTTTTTGGCTGCGTCTTCACTTGCCAAGAAGCAATTAAGGAGGGCTGGTTTCACCGAGGTCAGGGGCGCAGGCCGGTAAAGGTCACTGTTGCTTATGATCCACGTAGTGCAGACCACATCTACCTGAGACCATCCAACAGCCTCAAGGATTACTGGATCTGTGGTCTTGCTGACCGAAGCCGACGCTTCAAAGGGATGACCTTCTGGGATGTCTGGCTGTTGTCCAAACAAGAACGTAGTAGCGATGCTAACGCGGCGGCGGAGAGCTTGGTGGCTAGAGGTAGGTCTTTGGAGCGGATCGAATCCATCATTGCCAGAGCAGAAGAAGCCAGCCCGGCTAAAACTGGTATCACAAAAAAGGACCTTGGCGTCCAGATACGCGCGAATAAACAGCAAGAGAAGCGCTACGAGCGCGAGCACACTGCAGTCAGACCAGAGAAAGAACAGCGGGAGAGACTAGCCGAGGTGGTTACGCTGCGAGAGGATATCCAAGATGACTATGCTTTCCCAGATCTCAGTGACCTGATATTCAAGGAGGACGACGATGACTGAAGAGCCCCCACACCGCGTGATCCCCTTAGCTAGTTATGGGCAGCAGCAGCTGCTCGAATATCAGGAGAATCCGCTCATTAGTGCGTTGCCACCGGTTATGGGTTTGGAGGAGGTCGTTGGCTTGCTGAGACTGGCGCCCCGCTTCGATTCGCAGGAAGCGCTTCTAGATGGCCGCCTCAGGGCTCATGCCATTGCTCGTTTGTTGCACAGCTTCTTCCAGCCGCTGAGCCATCACTTGGAATTGGAAAGCAAAATCAGCTTGATGATCCGCCAAGGCTACATCGGTCGCAATCCGGCGAGCGGCGCCTGGTATGCACACTTGCAGAATGGCTACCGTCGGATCGAGGAGGAGGACTTGTCTGCGGCGGTTTACCAAAGCGTTTCCACTACAGCGAGCAGTTTGTCGCTGTTTGGCTGCTCGGGCTGTGGAAAGACTCGCACTCTGGAGCGGATTCTGGGCATGTATCCCCAGGCTCTTCACCACCCAGACTACAACATCTCCCAGCTGGTCTATTTAAAGATCGATTGCCCCATCGATGGCGATCTTGATGAGCTGTGTCTGTCGTTCTTCAATGCTGTGGACAAGATTCTGGGAACCCACTATAGCCGTAGTCACGGGCGCAAGAAGCTCGGAACCAAGCGACTA
The DNA here is from genome assembly GCF_000283275.1 of Marinobacter sp. BSs20148. Taxonomy (NCBI): domain Bacteria; kingdom Pseudomonadati; phylum Pseudomonadota; class Gammaproteobacteria; order Pseudomonadales; family Marinobacteraceae; genus Marinobacter; species Marinobacter sp. BSs20148. The sequence goes on along the minus strand of NC_018268.1, from coordinate 4,027,000 downwards.
TTGGCATCCATGTGTCAGGTTGCCAATCTGCATGCGCTCGGGGTCTTAATCATTGATGAGGTTCAGAATTTGAACGAAGCCAGATCTGGTGGCGCGGAGAAAATGCACAACTTTTTCGTGTCGCTGGTGAATACTATTGGCGTTCCGATCATTCAGGTTGGTACGCACAGGGCCAGTAAGTTCTTCCAACGCACGTTTCGCGCTGCGCGGCGGATCTCTGGGTTGGGCAGCATCCGCTGGGACAGGTTGCCGCGGGATAAGCATTGGAAGAGCCTTCTGAAACAGCTCTGGAAGTACCAGTGGCTAAGAAATACGGCGCCGCTCGATGATGAATTAGAGGCGACTATGTACGACCTCACCCAAGGAGTTATGGACATTGTCATCAAACTATTCGCGCTTGCGCAAATTAGGGCGATAGTAACAGGCGTTGAATGCATCAAACCGATGCTGTTGCGTAAAGTCTTTGAGGACGAGCTTAAGCCCGTCCACCCGATGCTAGCAGCGCTGCGAAGCGGTAGGCCTGAGCTTATTGCAAAGTATGACGACTTATTGATGCCGGAGATTGAGGGCAGGTTGCTAACTCTAACCCAATCGCTCGACCGAATCGTGCCATCGAAACCTCCAGAAACTTCTGTCGATGGCAAAGCTAAGAAATTCGCTGCTTTACTTGAAGGCATGGAAATTCCACAAGATATCGCCATTCCTATGGCTGATGAGTTGCTGGAAAAGTATCCAAATATCCCAATGGCTGCACTTATTCATAAGGCAACGGCTTACCTTGCACAGGATAATCCCAAGAAACCCATTATTGCCAGGTTAAAGCGAACGGAGTGGGGGCGTCTATCCGAAGACGATCTGCGCCGGCGTTATGCTGACGGGCCTGAAAGTGAGGTCTATGACAGATTCAAACAGGCCGGCCTGATATTTGACCTGCGGCCTTTGTTGAAGGCCAGCTAACGTGTATTTTCCTAAACTGTATCCGGACGAGCTGCTCTACAGCGGTATTGCGCGATGTCGGGTGCATCTGGGAATAGGCAATCACAAGACTCTGCTGAACATGTTGTTTGGTGACAGCAAAGTTGCTGCCATAACCGATCTGCCCACTCGGTTAGCAATTCTGGCGAATAATACCGGTCTGGATGCGGCAAGCGTGATTATGAATCACACGCTGTACCCGCTTTATGCGCCCTTTATCCCACAGGAACGTCGTATTGATCTATTTCAGGCCATGCTCGCTTCTGATCGCCCAACAATTGGCCTCTCCGGCGCCTTGGCAGCTTTGGTTAAGTGGCCGGAATGGCTTCGTTATTGCCCGGCCTGTTTTGAAGAGATGATCGCTCGGCTCGGTGAGCCTTATTGGCGGCGTAGCTGGCAGGTTCGGGGAGTGGATACCTGCCCCGAACATAGCTGCCAGCTCCTGAACTCCGACGTCCCGTTCCGACGAGCGCAGCGACATGAGTTCCATCCGGCCTCTCCACTGTTTACGCCCAGTGACCTTCTAAAGAGCCTGCAGAGCGAAAAGGCGAACAAACTTGCCAAGGCTTTTGCCCAACTGCTGGTGCTTAATGGATCGCAATCGCCAGGTTACGCGCGTTGGACTAACTTTTACCGGCACTTGGCTGAAGAGTGTGGCGCTAAACGCGGCCGGCAGGTCAAGATGGAGGTTATATGGGAGAAAGTTCTGGCAACCCATCGACGGCGTTGGCTTGTCGCGAATGGCTTGCTGACATCCAACGATCTTCCCCCTTGGTTGTTAGCGATATTCAGAAAACATCGTAAGGGATTTAATGCCTTGCAGCACTTGATCATCTGGACCAGTCTGCGTCCGAATCAGCCGGTGGACGAGCTTGTTGGCGAGGCAAACGCTCATCTGACTGATGCTTTAATCGCCCAGTCGCCGCAGCAGCTCCTCGCAAGCATCAAACAAAAGCGACAGTATCGAGCTGACTGGCTTAAAGCACTCGATATCCACTGTGAGGCGACGGCGGCAAGACGCAACGGTGGGGCGTCATGCTATGCCTGGCTCTATCGACATGACCGGAACTGGCTAATGGCGGCGAACCGGTCGAGGCCACGCCGAAAAGGCAACAACAGCCATGTCGACTGGGCAGGGCGTGACAGAAAGCTGGTACGGCTGCTGATCAGAATTGGTAAAGACAGCGATGAGGAGTTGAGTTTGCCGCGACGAAGCTGCAGCTGGTTTCTGCATCAGCTACCTCATTGGGTATCGGTTTCACACCATCTTGATCAGATGCCCCTTTGCCGAGCATTCCTCGAACGCTATGCAGAGTCGGTCGGTGAGTATCAGATACGTCGGTTAACGGCTGTGATGATTGAGGACGTCCGGGCCGGCATATCATCTCGACATTGGGAGCTGGAAAGACGGTGTGGGTTGGAAATCAGTAGGCAGGCATCGCTGACAACTGAATTTATCCGATTACTAGGAGAAATGGATTGAATAAAACTTTATTCCGTCAGATCCCGATCGGATCCAAGCTACAAGCCCTTGGAAACTTTTTTAAACCAAATGCTCCTCTGGCCCAGTGGCGTATCGCTGCTCAGTTTTTGAATAATGGCCAGGCAGAGCTACTGCAGTTTCCGCTGGAGATGTCATGCGTCTTTGCGGTTGGCCGAGAATTTACTGGCAAAGTTGGTACCCCTTATCAGTCCGGCGGCTTCAAGAAAATGGTGCAGCTGCCGGCATTAGATACTTGGAGAGATAGGCCGCTGGGTGAATGCCCGCGTTTGGCAAAAAAGCTGGCAGCCAGTTTGGAATTATCCAGCCAAAGATGTTTTGTGTTTGAGGCCAATGGAATGACCGTCTGGCTCCCGAAATTCGAGTTGGCGCGCAAACTTTTTTTTCATGCTTCGGTTATCACGCGTGCTGCTTTCGAGCCAAATGGATTGGATATGGTTTTTACTCGCTATATTGAAGAGGATGGTACGCATTTTCATACACCTGCAAAGACTGGCGTTCCAAGGCGGCTTATAGAAATTGAAGAATATAGAAATCACTTTAGTTGGATGCTACTAAATCAAGACGTAAAGCGGTCGTTTGAATCAATTTGGCAAAGGCTAAATGACGAACAAAAGCACGTCACGGGAAATTCGGCGTATGCCAGATGGAAGTTCGACTTCAAGCCGCCTGCCTCACTTGAAGGGATTACAGTGGGTGCGCGAGGCCCCTTTGACTCGACAAGTAACGAGTTACTTGTTTGGGAAATCGAAACGCTTCAGGGGCTGCGGCTCAATCACTCTGGAGATATATTTTTCCATCACCCGGCTCTTAAGCGACCGGTTAAAGGTAACAAGGCATGTATTGGCTCAGCCCCAGCGCAGGCTGATGAGATAGAAGTTGATGCTGAGGAAGAACCAACCGATGCCAAAGAGCCTAGGCTAATTCATTTACCCATAGAGGGGCTCGGTTATAATGGTCCGATTAATACAACGATTGCCTACGAGGGAGAGCGTGCCAGCGGTCACGGCAAGAAGATCGATGATGCGCAATGGCCTAATAAAGAGAAAACGAGCTATGGAGTCGCTGACCCCGTAATCGGAGGTAGCATAGCGCCGGGAGAGTTCCAGAAGTTGGGTGAGAGCGAAAATCATGAGCAGTATGCAAATCGGTTCTCGCTGCTTCGCGAAATTATTGAGCAGATCAGTCAAGAGTCCGAGATTGTTTTATTAACTCTGGAAGTAGGGCCGCTTCCACTCGTGGCACGCTGTAGTTACAGTATGATTGATAATGAAAAACCACGCTGCTATTTACTCGCAAAATTCAAGCAACCAGACGGCAGTCACCGTTATCTTCTGGAAATAGATACATCAGACAAGCGCACGACCATGTCAACGAGGATCATGGGCTTTAAGGCACGCTCTGTAGCAAAGGGAAGCTTAGACCAAATTCTAAAAGAAGCTGTGAAGGGCTCTCTCCGTTGGCCAACGAGTATGTCGACGGACTGTGACCCAATGCGCTCTGTGAATCACCCAAAAGATAGCCCTTCCGGGATCACTTCCGCTCAGATATTTGACTGGAAGGTTCGGATTCGAAATGCTCTGAGTTGAATGTAAAATTTATGAAGCCTTTACTATGCTTTGCTTTAATAGGTGCACAGACAATACGACCAGAATGTTTAAGATTATTTAAAAATAAGCAGTCAAAACTCTGCACAAGCGGTAATCCTGATCTGATCCAGTTTATATTAAACTCTATCAAAGGAAAGTATAATGCATGAACTATACTTGGCTGGTGTTTCACAAATATCTAAAGGGAATCAGTCTAAAGCAATAGACTTTTGGGAGTTAGCTGCAAAGCAAGGCTGTCTTGAGGCAATCGATTCTCTGATCAATATTTATCGCTACGGTCATCATTCAAATATTGACCGAGCATTATTCTGGGCTAAGAAGGTTTTCAATGAAAATCCTGAAAGATATAAGAGGATTATTGCGGAGCTTAAACAAAGAGAGATCATATTGGGTAAAGATCTATCGCGAAGCAACATGCCTTATAGCGATTTTGACTCTATCGATCAAGGACTCGTAGTCAGTTGTCTAGAGTGGGGAGATCAAATGGTTTCAGACTATACCGAAATTGACCCTGATTAAGGATTACGATCGGACAAGATAGTTGACGCCAAACAAGTCAAACACTCTCATAAAACCGAGTCTAGGTTGGTGCTTTTTGAGTGATTCAATTTATTGAGCTACCTCGGCGGCAATTTTCTTCTGTCGCCTAGCACGCTGAAGCCTTCAGGCACAGGCTTGAACTTATCACCATCTGAGGGCCAGCGTTTTGCGCGGCTTTGGAAAGCTCTGAGCGCTTCAATGTCCAGCGTGGCAGCTACTACGAAGTCATTATCGCCACCCCGTAGACGAGCGATATCTCGCAGGAAAGATTCTTTGGCTGGCGAGCGGACTCGGCTATCGCCATACTTTCGGTTATTAACGAGGATCGTATAGGCGTGAACATCCAGAGCGGCTGATTCAATCAGCGAGGCAAACGTATCCAGGTCTCTGTTCCAGCTTAAAACCATAAGGGCATCAACGGCTCCTTGAAAGCGGATTCTCGCTTTACTGTTTTGTAGTTCGGAACAGACCATGACACCGAAATTGACGCTATTGTGCATGTAAATAGGCTTGGCAAACTTTCTGGATCTAGCGTCTTTTTCTGATATAGCCCATTCTTTACCGAATTTTGCCGTGAGGTCTTTGTCCTCACCAACTGCCGGTTCGAGCTTTGGTTGCCAGATTTTCACAAACGTCGGGTAGCCAAGACGATTATCTGCAAGCACCAGAGCTACTTCACTCAAAATCTTGTTTCCGTCGCTGTGACGATACTCTGTTCCTGCGATTAAGCTAATTCCTGCTGCGCTTAGCCTGGCTGCGATACTGTTGAGCCAACGCAGTGGAATAGACAACTCCGGGAATAGGACATAATCCGGTCTAGGTTTCAGTTTCAGAGCATCGTTAACCAGTTTGGATATTTTTTGATAGCGTTTGCGACTCAAATTTGGCTTGTTGCATGCTGAGGCTGCCCAATCGTTGTCTTCGGTGCGAATATTGGTCAATGCAATAATCACTTTATCTTTGCTGTCGGTTCCGATTCTTAGGTATTTCTTTCTTTTACCTGATGGCTTGCCATTGGCATCTTGCTCGGCAGCAAGCAATGTTGGCTTTATCCAGACACCACGCAGAACTTGAGTGTACTTGGCCCAAGTAACAGCAGGTCCACAATTTTGTGGCTTTCCAGATGCCGATGGTAAACCGACGCACTCAGGTGCTAACTCTGATATTTCAGCTGGGGATAGAGGTCTAGTCGGAAAGAGATACGGTAGGTAGCTGTCATTCTTTCTTGGTCCATTGATCACCTTGCCCAAGCGCGTATTGCGTGTAGAGCTGATAAACTGGTCAAATGTATCTACATCGAGTAACCCGGAGCTGCCCAGCAGTTTGAGTATTTTTTTCTCCTTCTTGGAGTCACGATTGCCAACCAACTTCTCTGCAGAGCGGCTGTTAACAATGTGTTTGTATGCTTCCTTCGCTAAATCAGCCAGTGCAACAAGCGGTGCCTTTGTCTCAAAATCTGCCGCGTCAAAGTGAAGGTCAAGTAACACTTCATAATCAGACAAATTGGCGGCTATTTGACTCAGAAATAGCTCAGCTAGGCGCCTCTTCTTCGTTGAACGCTCTCCTAAGAACAGCTTGTCAGGGTCATGGTATCTGGTCGCGGCATCAATAAATAACCAGGTTAGCGTTCCCTTTATATAGCCCCAAAAATCACTCGAAACTTTGGCATCACATCCATTAATTCTGACCTTTTTACCCTTTGCAACCACTAAGGCTAAGGCCTCAATAGCTTGGTAGGATTTAACTGCGATTCGCTCAGCTTGCTCCCATTCATTCATGCCGATTGCGAAACCTAGCAACCGTGGCAGGTAGCTAAAATGTGCAAACAGGTTATCTGCCCGCAAGATATGATTGTGGCCAAACTGATAGAACTCTTCACGCTGCTCCTTCCACTGATTGGGCGGCAAATCCCGTGCGAGGGTTTCTACATGCCGAAGCTGAAGCGACCAGCCCAGACGGCGAATGGTCAGGCCATCTGCTCTACGAAGAGTGTCAGCACCTTCTCCAATACTGCCAGCGGCGGAAAGTACCTTGGCTGCGGTTGAGTGCTCCAATTGGTCTGGCGATGGCATGAGACGATGTTCGCTGGAAAGCTCGTATATTTCTTTCTCAATGCTATCCAGAAGATCGAGGCCAGCTCGCCCTTGCAACACAAACAATTTCTGCTTGTCAGACTGTAACGATATTTTGGTGTCGCCCTGGATGTCGGCTCCCAGGTTGATCTCCCAAACCTTATCGTTTTTCGAATTTTGCGAAACACAGGTTTCACCCATTCGCGCTTGGATAGTCTGCATTAGATCAAGGCTATTGGTGATGGTCCCCGTGTCGCGTAATACGAGGAACATATCGTCAACGTAGCGGCCGTAATGGATTGGGGAGAGTTTTTCAAAAACCAGCCTGTCCCACTTGTGCAGCAAGGCATTAGAGATTATTCGGCTACAGGTCAGGCCGATAACTAACCCACCATTAATAGTAGCTTTCTTTCCACCAACCGACTCGCCAAAAATCGATGCTCCTTCAGACCAACTGCACAGGAAACGAGCGAGTTGATCGGTGAACACCTTTTCTTCCCCATTGAGTTCCAGCTTTAGAGCTTCCAGAAGGCCTGCACTACACAAAGCCATTGGATCTATAAAGTGGTAGTAACTTGCCAGATCGAGCGACACCGCGATTATATTGCGATCTCGCTCTAGTTCATCACGTATGGCATTCAGGCCATCGTTTCGCCACTTTTGGTACGGTTGAAAATAGGGAACGAATGAGCCAATAGAGCTGATGTGGAACGGCTCATCATCATCAGCACTGAAAAATGCATCATTTCTAATCCGCTTTAACCTTGCGCCGTAGCAACACTTATCAAGTTTCTCATCAAACTTGTGGCCCACCATATTGATCCATAGAGCAGAAATAATATGGGTGTTTACGGGGAAGTCACCAACAATACGGAATTCCGGTATGATGTCGAAATTCTTGAATAGGCTTTCAACCGCTCTTTCGGGCTTGGAAAAATGAACATGGCCATTTATATTGCTACCTGCTTTTTTCTTTGTCGATAGCTTTTTGGGTAACAAGCGAAAACTACCTAAGAGATCCTCATTGGATTCAAAACCAGAGTCTTTTTTGAGGCTTTTTAGAAGCAGTTTCAGGTTAACCAGCAGGTTTTGTTCGTATTCAGCAAACTTGATGGCTGTCGGGAAGGTATTTTCAAAGAAGCAGTCTGCTTTAGCCTTGCGGTAGGCTACGAGGAGATCTTCAATTGTAAGCGAGTCCCATCCATTGAACAGTGCTTTGTATCCCATGTCCTTTATTCCTGTTTCGATTGCTCGGCGGCGTGAACTGCTTCCACAATGGCTAGCTTTATAGCTTCTGAATAATCATCTTCGTAGAGAACGGAGCTGATGATCTGATGGAGCAGGTCTTTGTTTATCACATTGTCGGCCACCCAGACGGTGATGTTCTCCATCTCATTCACGAAGCGTTTCACCACAAAATCGAGTCCATTCAGCTCAAGAAAATATGCGCCTAAGACTAGAGATGAGCGTTTATTGCCATCATTAAACGCGTGATACTTGTTAATTGAAAACACCAAGTGTGTGAGTTTATCTTCAATTTCGGGGTAGTAGCTGTCGTTCTGAATATGCCCCAAAGGGCTTTCCAGCTGATCTATGTTTTTAGTGCCAGCCAGCCCGCCGGAGTGTTCAATGATCCAATCATGAACCTCGATAGCATGCGCTACATCAAAATAGAAGAAGCGGACTCCAATATCACTATTATCCATACCTACATGCGCCATCTCAGCGATCCTTCAGTCTCTTTAGTACCGCAAGCGTTTCAGGGTCGCTCAATTGCTCTTCCAACGACCTGCTCTTTTCGCCCAAAAAGCGATCAAAGTCGGCTTCGGGTACAGACCGAATGTAAGCCTCCAACTTTTTATGAAGTGCATCTCGAAAGCACAAATCCCGGCTAGCCATTTTGGTTCGGGCATCTAGAATTAACGGCTTGAATAGGGGGTGTTGCTCAAAACTACGAAGTAACCTCTCAGCTTCTTTCTGCGTAAGCTTACGGCCTTGTGCTTGGCTGGCCTTTTCTAATTCGTGGGCAATGCCAGATTCAAAACTAGCAATCAGATTAAGTACTTCGGAATAAAGGGTTTCTCGAATATTAGCTTTGGCTGTCAGCTTCAGCACCTTTTTGTATTCTGCTGCGTTTTCATGAAAAATGCTTTGATAGATTAGGTTGGTAAAGCGGGCATATTTCCAATGGTTGCCTTCAACATGATTATCGAGTGCGTCAGTAAAGTTGCGGCGGTAATTTTCTTCCTGAAACGCCGCCAACAGGTAGTTCTCATCACGCTGATTGATGAACTTGGTGTGTCCACCTGCGCGCTCGGCCATCACGTCTAGCACAATGTCGAGCAGACGCGAGCGAAGCAGACGGGCTGGTTCACTTTCGGTAAGTAGCATACCGAGGTTCAATACTGCTCGAAAACTAAACACTCCTAGTACGCTGGTTTTGGTACCCTCATTGGTGAGGGTACCATGGCTTGAAGCCTTGAATTCCTTGAGCTTAGCCCCTCTTAAAATCTGATAACCATTGCTTTTTAGCTCGTCACTGTGGCTATTCAAATAGCGTTCGATCGTCGCATCACTGATTTCATATAAGGCCATTAACTGTTGTTTGGTGAACACCGTTTCATTCTGGAAATGAGCCCCCCCCAAGTCTAAATGCTGCTCGGCCTGCTGCAGGACGTAGCGGTTATTGAGAATGTTCTGGCGATCATGGGACGATTCGGTAAGATCCTTGGCCACTATGCGTCCTCAACTAGGGGAATGGCTGGTATAGATACAGTAATTTGACCGTTTATTAGCATGGGGAGGAGCCAGTCACGGAGCTGTGTTAACTGTTCCGTTTCTTTCTCGATTAGGTCTTGTCTCAAAAATATTGGCTGAACACGATTTGTATATGCTTTGGTGATCTTAGCTTTTGGTAAAACAATTTCCACTGTCTTTAACGTGGCACCAGAAATCTCCTTAAAAGTTGAGCCTGAGGCGTATTGTGTGATTGCCTTAATCGAATCTTTTACAGTGTAATAGATGAATTCTTTTGAATAACCTTTTGAAGGTATAAAAGACTTAAAACCTTGATTCGTCGTAGATTCATTTCTCGTTATTGCCATGTATCCAATTGGTGCTCGTGAACTCAGTAACACCGTCCCTGCCGGATACCTTTTCAATGATGCATCACGGATGCCTTTTAAAGACACATCTTTGGCCCCGCGCGAGATAAATTTATTTCCTTGGTTATTTGATAGATCGTATGGAGTGATCCATGGTGTACCGTTTGAAGTGAAATTTTCACTATTTTGGGTTGACGGTGTGCTGCCGCCAACTATTTCTCCAAGATCTTCCAGTGTGCCCGCAGCCCAACCCTCTGGTATTTTTCGCTTCAGAGTTGGGTTGTAGACCATTTCGCCACTGGATATTTTGTAGGGCTTGCCGTTGGCGTCGGGGAAGTCGAACTGAACAAACCAGTAGTCGTACAGGGTTTCGGCGATGGCTTCTAGTTCGGCGTTGATGCGGTTGTTGAGTTCAATTTTTTTATCGATAGCTTCAAGTACCTTCCTTATCGCAACTTGAAGTTTTTTGTTTTCAATCGCTGGAACCGCCATCTCATGGAGTTCGTTTCTGTTAACTCCAGGCACGGCGCTTTTGGTAGAAGTTCGAATTCTGCCTAAGCAGCTCAACAGGTAGTAGACGTACTTTGGATCGTTGCCTTTGAAATTCTGAACATATAAGGCAGTATTGTGTGGCCAATATTTGCCTTCTACGAAATACATTCCGCCTAGCGTGCCGTACCGTCCAGTCACGACGCCTTGGCCATCAACTTTATATTCGTTATGAGACCCAGATACACCAGCAGAGCTGATGACTGGATAGGGTCCTGCAACTCTGATCCTCTCCGGAAGGTCATAGCCCCGCTTCAAGTTGATAAGATCGCCTAGTCTTTTAGGGCTAACCCTATTCATATTTCAATCCCGCCAACTGTTTTTTGATCTCTTTTTCCAATTCACGAGAGTGATCAAAAAAGCCATCTAGGTTGCTTGTAAAACGCTGCATTTTTTCAGAAAACTGCTCAGGGCTAATATCAACATATTCAATTTTCACATCGAAATACTGACCTGCACTCAAGCTATAGTTTTTGGCTTCTATTTCTCCATAACCGACTATTACAGATAAGTCGACCACGGCTTCTTTGGCATTAAATGTATCAATAATGCGTTGTTCTTCATTTTGGCTTAGCACAGTTCTCTGATTCTTGCCGTCTTTTATTTTCTCGCCTAGATTTGAAGCATCCATGAGCACTACTTTTTCTTTATTACTGTCATCCATAAACAGAATTGAGACGTTGGTACCCGTTGTCGCAAAGATATTGGAGGGCATAGAAACCACACCTGCCAGCATTTTGTATTCGACTAGATATTTTCGGATGCTTTTGTCGATACCAGATTGCGCGGTAATAAAACCAGTCGGCACCACTACGGCCGCTTTGCCGCCTGGCTTGAGTGAGTGGATTATATGCTGTAAGAACAATTGGTATATTTCCATTTTGTCCTTGGCTTTGGCTTTGATCTTGGGAACACCAGCAAAGAAACGGTCTTTGTTTTCTTTGCTGGCCAGCTCGTCCCGAAAATCGCTGAAATCCATCTTGAACGGCGGGTTGGACACAATATAGTCGAACTTCTTCAGGTCTTTGCCATCCCGGTGATAGGGGTGCAGCACAGTATTGCCCTGAATCACATTAGGGATGGAGTGCACTAGGTTATTCAGAATCAAGTTAAGACGTAGCAGGTTTGAGGACTTTTGCGAGATGTCCTGGGTGTAGATACTGCATCGGTTCTCGCCAATGGAATGGGCCACGTTCATCAACAGAGTTCCAGAACCGGCAGATGGGTCGTAGCAGCTGACGTTTTTTATTTTGCCCTGTTGCTCTTTGGGAACCAGAATAGCGGCCATAATGCGCGCCACAGCATGAGGCGTGTAATACTCGGCATATTTGCCACCGGCGTTGCTGTTGTAGTCTTTGATGAGGTATTCAAAGATGCTGGCGTAGAAGTCGAATTTTTGTGTGAAGATACGTTCGAAGCTGAATTCCACCAACTTGTTGATAATGGCTCGGCAAAAGGCATCACGTTTGGATTCATCGGCAATGTACTCGCTGATCCGATCAAACAGCACTACCTTGGCCCCGCCGTCAGTTTTTACTGCGAACACATCGTTATTGGTTTGGGCGATATCACGAAGAGTGTCATCAAATAGTTTGGCAAAGTCCGGCGCGTTCTGTTGGCTGAATAGGTAGCTGATAAAGTGGTGGGGCTTTAAGCGCGCGGTATCGCCACCCATCTGCAACTGGAGCATTTCCAGCTCCTCTTCGCTCATGGCGATAAGCGCTTCTTCCCACTTTTCTGAGTTAGCGACTTTCTCGTCGATCTTTTTCGCTTCATAGGCGAACTTGTCGTTGAGAAATTTGTACAGAAAGGTCTGTGTAATTATTTTGAATTCGTTGCCATCATTGCCCAGTCCATAGTTGGCGCAAATGTTCTTCAGGCTGTCGATTAGCACTTTGGTTTTCTGTTGAAATTCGAGTTCTACCATGTGAGTGTTTTGCCTTTAAATTTCTGTGGCTCTTTTGAAGAGTTACCAGGCTCTGTTGCCGGTATTAAATTCATTCACGTACTCAGCGACGACCAAATGGTTTATGTATCTGGAGGCGTCAGCGTTGAGCTTGATTTTTTGCTGCTTCATAAATCGATTGATAACTAACGGCATCATCTGGCGTTCGAAGTAGCTTTCGTTATTCAGGATATCGCTACTGTTCAAAACCTGCTCGTCAGCATCCTCTTTAACGCCCGTCAGGGCTTCAAAAATCTTGCGCTCGGATTCACTGATGTCGTTGCTGCGGTGCTGGCGTTCTTGCAGACGCTTGTGGATACGTGTGTACTTGGTATCGCCAAGGTATTTTTGGCGTAGCTGGTTGTTCTGCCGGTTCAACTCTTTAACACGCTCGTGAATTTTGTTGAGCGTGTGGATGTTGTCTATCATTTCATCTTGGGTGACTTCGCTGAGGTTCTTTTTCTTGAAGAGCCTTTCCAGCTTTTCTCTCAAGCTGACGAATTTTGGATCGTGTTGGTCAAAGTTGCTGGCCAGTGCTTCTCTGGTCTGGCGCAGTGTATTTTTAAGCTTGTCGGCTATAACCAGCTCTTCTTCACCCAGTTTGACAAAGTGGAATATGACGTCTTCAAGTGCCACATTCAACAGGTTAGAATTATCCGCGCCCTGTTCAATGCTCTCTTTGAGATTGAGCATATCGAGATGGTTAGAGGTCTCCCGGTATAGGATGTTGAGTTTGGCGAAGTCTAAAGCTTCGAGCAGCTCATAATCGCCTTGCAAACGGATAAGGTTATAGAGACTCTTGGCATTCTCTAGAGCTTTTTTCAGTGCCAGAACAGTTTCACGATCTTGTATCTGGCTGATTTGATCGCTAAAAGATTCAGCGTTAACGGTATCAAAACGGAAAAGCACGTCTTTGATATGATCAATTTCTTGTTCGATCTCTTCCTGTGATTTGAACAGATTGGAATAATGCTCCATTTCATCGCCTAATTCTGACTGAAGCTCGTCAAAATAGGCTTTGTTGGTTGCATCAAATTCTTTGCGAATATCGGCAAAGTCCACCACATAGCCGTAGCGGAAGTCTTTGTAGGTGCGGTTTACCCGTGTCAGAGCCTGCAGCAGGTTATGCCTGCGGATGAGTCGCCCTAAGTAGAGCTTTTTCAGGCGCTTGGCATCAAAGCCCGTTAGTAACATATTGTAGACGAAAAGAAAGTCGATTTTTCCGGCTTTAAAGTCTTCAACCCAGTCTTTACGTTGTTCTTTAGTGCCAACATCGTGCAGGATCAATGCAGCGTTTTTGACCTTGTTATCTTGTTTTATTCGGGCTGCATAACTGCCAGGTTTAGCAGTGTCAAAAAAGGCTTGAGTGGAATCTTCTAGCTCATACTGTGAACTTATGGGCTGTGCGTAAATGCCATTGAAGATTTTGAACATTTCTTTGGCTTGGTCTGAACTATCACAGATTACCATGCCGCCAATAGTGGCATCGTTGAGAGCGCCACGACTTTTCTCAAAATCGGTAACGATGTAGTCAAGCATAGGTTCGACAAAGCTTGGGTGAGCATAGATAAACTTTCGGTCTAGATCCCCCATTTTCACTTCGACATCTTCCAATGCCTGTTGCAGAACCAATTTGTAGTTGGTGGCAATTTCTTCACGAATCAGACGCAGTGTGTACCCATCGGCAATAGAGGCGTTGTAATAGTATTTGTGTATGTAATCGCCGAAGATCTCCCTGGAGCTTATCGCCTTGGAATCGGGGTTTTTTTTAGCTTTTTCTCCATCAACAATTAGCGGAGTGCCCGTTAGCGCGATCTTAATGGCATATGGATCCGACTGGTAAAGGTTGGCCAGAAAACTGCCTCTCGGGTTGTAGCTGCGGTGAGCCTCGTCCAATATGAAGATGCGCTGGATGTTGATGTTGTAGTCTTTGGTAGACAGCACATCCGGATCATCCTGAAACTTCTGGATATTGACCATGGTAATCTCCGGCTTGCCGGAATGGTTATGAATTACCTGGGTGGCTTTGATGTCCTTGGCGAAGGCGTCGCGGGAGCTAATAGCGTGTACCGTTAAGCCGCGAGCAGTGAACTCTCTCTGCGCTTGTTGCAGCAGGTCCAGTCTATCTACAATGAAGTAGAACTTAGGAATAACCTTTCGCTTTTGGAAGTAGTCCGTCAGAAAGCGCACATTATAATAGGCGAGCGCTGTTTTGCCGCTGCCTTGTGTGTGCCAGATTATACCTTTCGTGGCTCCGTCATTGAGTTTCCGCTCAATGGCTTTGGTGGCGAACAGTTGCGGGTAACGCATGATGTGCTTTTGCAGCCCATCGGTTTCAGATACATAAGCCAGGGCGTAACGCAGCACGAACGCTAAGCGCTCTCTGCTGACCAAGGATGTGCAGATACGGTTGGTCGGCCGCTCTGGCTGCTTGTTGGTCTGGAACTCAGGGCTACTGCGGATAACTTCCAGATTGTTGTCTTTCAGAACCCGAAGCTCTTCCTCGTTGGGCACTGGTTTTAGCAGCGCGGTGAGGTTCAGCACCTCTTCCTCTCGGAAGTAGTTGAATACTGGCTCATGGTAAGAGCTGCTGGCGTAAAAGGCACCTTGTACAGGCTCAGGATCGCCGTCGTCGTAGTCCATATTGTTGGAGAAGATCATGAACTGGGTGATGTTAGCGAAGCGTTTGAACTTTGCGTTCTGAAATCGCTTGTTGATGCGATCACGCTCGGCCAGTATGCCCTCACGGTTGTTCGGCTTTTTGACTTCGATAAAGACCAACGGCATACCGTTGATGAGCAGCGTGATGTCTGGGCGGAATTCTTCGTCGCCATTCTGGCAGGTAAGCTCTGTAACAACATGGAAGCTGTTGTTATTGAAGTTCTCAAAGTCTATGAGCTTGGTGTTGGAGCGGTCTGTTAGGCGTTCGAAGAATGCCCGCCCTAAATCTTCGTTATCGAGCTCCAGCTTGATGTCTTTCAGCAGGCGGCTGGCGTCTTCCGGCGCTATGCTGGGATTGATTCTTTGGATCGCCGCCGTGAACAACTCAGGGAATATGTTGGTGTCGAGATCCCATTTTTGGCCCTTGAGCGACAGGTATTGATAACCTAGCCTCACCAGGTGGAGGATGGTCGGGATTTTTACGCGAGTGTCTTCGTTAAACTTCATAACATTCCCTGTTTATTGTTGCTTCAGCTCAAACAGCTCACTAACCTGGCACTTAAATAGCAGGCAGAGCTTCTCGATCGCTTTCAGGTCCACTTTCTGCGCGGTTTCTCGGTAGAGCAAGGTTACTGTGGCACGGCTGAGCCCAGTTTCTCTGGCGACGTCGGCGACACGCATCTTGTGTTCGCCCATCATACGGGCAAGATGACAGCGGATCATGTCTGCGCCTCTTCAGGTGAGGGTTAGTATTAGCGACAAACCATACCACTAACTTTAGACTTGCGCGGCATTTTGCAAGTTCAACTGACATTATGAGTAAGGAGAATGTTTCAAAGTACCCGAGAGAGATTGCGCGCGGCCGGCCCAGCGAGCTGATTGGTATGGGGTATCAAGTTTTTAAGTAACTTGTTAGCTGTGCAGAGCAACCCTTTCGTCGAAGAGGGATAAAACCTCGCTCCAGTAATGCTCGCTTACGGATAGCTCCATTGAACGTCTTTCATGATCGTCTGCGGCTGCTACGTTGTATGCTTCAGGGAGTTCGATATCGAGATCCCACGGGGTATCGGGTTTTTCTTTCAGGAGCATCTCTGGCTTCTTCTCACTATGACTATGCCCAGATGTTTTTGGGGTAAACGACACAACTTGATGTTCAGGTAAATCGTCACCGATTCTCTGCGCAAACTCCGTCAAACTGGGCTCTGCAAGCACGTAGAGCCAGCCGCCGAGATCAGAGTGCTCTTCTTTCTGGCGCCGGAGTATTCTGCCAAGAACCTGTCGAAAGTGAAGCTCGGTTCGAATTCTGCTGAGGTGACAGCACACCTGTAATCTTGGAATGTCGGTTCCTTCACTGATCATTCCCACTGAAATGATCCACAAATCATCGGACGTCTTGAAGTCCGATATGATTTTTTGCGATTCGGGTGTTTTGTGAGTGACCATAACAGCCAGTTCACCGAGTGCTAAAAGTCGAGTCGCAATTTGTTCTGCATGTGCCACTGTGGCGGCCACGACCAGCCCGGCAGCCGACGGACGATATTTGCGGATCTCTGATAGCTTTTTTGATGCTTCCGAGAGCGTATGGTCTATTATCTCATCTCGAAATAGAAAATCAGGATAGGTGATATGACCATGCTCGATGGTTTCCCGAATACTGGAGTATGTTTTGAAACCAACGACTGATGATTTCAGGCTTATTTTGCGGTTGTCGGTGAGGACAATTTTCGGAGCCCGACAAACCCCGTCTATCACAGCTCGTTTCAGGCCATACTCGTAATCACAATGCAGTTGACCGTCGGGCTGCGTGTAACGAGACAGTACGATTGGATTGTCGTCCGTTCTCCAGGGTGTCCCTGATAATGCAATCGTGAACCGGGCTCTGCCCTGCACCCTATCTATAATTGTCCGCCCCCAGCTATTGCCAGTTGCGAAATTGTCCCAGTCAGCGCCAGAGCAATGGTGCACCTCGTCTAATACTACGAGTACTCTGTGCTCACTCAGTATTTGCCAAAGCTCTGCGGGAAATGTCTTCATTGACTAATAGGTGTAGGAGCCGCCTGCTGCACCTATCTGGCCATTGAAGCTTCGTCCAATGATCTGGCGGAATGTTGCAGCTACGTTTTTTGCCACGGCACGTGACGGGGAAAAGCATAGAACGAAATCTATGCGATTATTCGCCAAAAGTAATTTCGCTAACGACGCAACCATGGCGGTTTTGCCTGCGCCTGGTGTTGCCTGGCATAGAAAATGGGTCTGCTGCTCAAAAGTTTGTAGGGCTTGACCAATGCACTCCCGCTGCCATACCCGTAGCTTTATCATGTAGGACTACCAATGCTAATCAAAATAGACTCTACAGCACGAAGCTGACCTAATAACTTCGTGCTTCTTTCACGAGACTCAAAATACTGTGTTTTAACAACACTTCGAAGAGCAGGATACTTGTTATTTAGGCGTTGGTATTCTTCGGCCTCGCCGATGCTGGCGACCAACTCGACTTTTCTGTTGGACAGCTCATCCTTCAGTGCCCGTTGAGTTTCAACGTCCATTGACGACTCACTACGTTCGCTTTCCATTTCGAAGGGTGACGGTTTGCCTTCGAGGGAAACGTCATCGTGTTCAGAGCGAAAAATGAACTTGCACCCCCGGCCGGTAGTGCCGGCGTACCGCTCTATTACGTTCGCGGATTCAAGCCGCAACAGTTCTTTATAGATGTGTTTGCGGAGCTGACTGGGGTCAGGCCGTTCAGCTTCGCTTAGCGCAAGAAGATACCGGTCCCGAATACTTGTATTTGAAAAAGGGACCTTGGAGTGGTCGTGCAAAAGCTTGATCAGAATCTGGTCGGTGCGAAGTCGTTTTGGGGTCTTTGTCATGCGGGCCAAGGATCCTTGGGTCGTTAAATCGATCTGGTTAGTTTTAATAATGGGTAGTATATGCCGTGGCTCTAAATGCCTCAAGAAACCATAGTCTTGCTCTTTGTGAGGGCAAGAAATGGGCTCAACGATTTGTGAGGCGTTTGGGCGGAATCTAAGATCGATCAGAACGTCAAAAGGATTTTCTCAAGAGCGTCTTGCTCATGAAGCAGGGATAGACAGGAGTTACGTGGGAAAAATTGAGAGGGGAGAGGTCAATATCACCCTCGAAAAAATTTATATGCTCGCTGAATGCCTAGAGTGTCGCCCAGACGAACTGATTCCGCGCGACATCATTCCAATCCGAGGTTCTTAGTCAAAGTGCGCTTTGGGCGACATCTAATCTGTGGGGCTTCTTTTGGGATCAAGTCAGTTCGTGCGCTTCGAATCCGGAGAGCCCTGAAAGGATGATACTTTATTCTAACGATTCGCTGTGTTTTTCGGTGGCTATCTGACGTTAGGATGATACTTTATTATTTTTTGGTCTTTTTTGTGAAAACGTCACACGGTTTTGTTTTTTGCGCATTTTGGTTTTTAGATATCTGATTTTTAATGTTTTTATCGATATTTATGGTGCAGGGTGGTCGCCAGTTATATCCTTGCTAAGGATGAAGCTTTATTCCGATCCCACAATACCTCTGTTCGCTTGGGTATTCGTCATCCTTAGGTCCGTGGGCTTTTTGCCGTCAAACCCTCATCACAATGAGCAAAGCAAAGAGTTGTAGAAAACTGCAAATTGAAAAAACGTTCTGGGAAGCGCGCGGGGTCGAATGAAGAGTTTTCACAAAGAGGAAAGTACTGGCCGAAGCTTTATCTCCTCACCAACGTGACGAGCTTGTGCGTAAAGCTCCATGACCCAGATAAGACCCCGGGTTTCATCTGAGCACCCTCCGGCATGCGGTGGCCCATCGGTCCATACCGACTTCTTTCGATTAAGCGTGTCATTGCTGAACCTATGGATACCTCGCACGCACAGAAACAGTGCCAGTCGCCGGACAACTATTGCTGCGCAAGCGCATTTGTCAGGAACGGATCGTGCCCGGACTGAACACGCTGAAGACCTGGCTGGAATCGAACGCAGGCAGGGTTGCAAAGGGCACCCTGATATTTACCGCCATGGATTATACGTTTAACCAATTGCCCACCTCGGTGGGATACTGCGCACGAGGCGACCTAAAGATTAGTAACGTGCTGTCCGAAAGGGCTATTCATCCGTTCTTTTGGTTGAAAAGCATGGCTATTTGCAGATACCTCGCAGGGCGCCCGTACCAGTGCAACGTGTTACTCCCTGATGGAAGCTGCGAGAGCCGACAGCCTGGAATCCTCGGTTTATATTCAGCATGTTCTGGAGAGCATTGCTGACGCTGGAAAAGCTGGAGACACTGTTGTCGTGAAATGTGGAGCTGGAACGAACCTCAAAAAAGTGCCGCAGCTCGACTGAGGACAAGTGAGTCGATTTAAGGGCGCTTACGCTGTGACTGAAGAAAAACTTAATATACTGTCCGGAATTAGTTGACCACTACAGTTCTTCAACACAGCTCAGAGCCAGTTCCGGTCTTACGTGGTTGTTGTCTATAACACCCAGCATGTTATTGAAGGCTATGACCTTGCGCCAGCGATGCAGGGTTCCCGCGATGATCATTTCCATTGTGCTGCTTTTCCTCAGCAGCTTGCGACAATACGCGGAACAGCCGCTCATCCGTTGCTTAAACTAGTTAGAGCTGAGTCAACATAGCCCCTTATCACGACAAACGTGATTATGGCTGCGCTGAAGAGTCAGTCACGTGCTCGAACACTGCTGAGCAACCTCATTTCGGAACAGGATTGGCTTTGCGGCTCTTTCAGAGGCGCAGCGATAGCGCTTAAGCGCAGCTTGTCAATCTTGCCAATAGTAAAGAAGGCATCAACAGCTATGCTAGACCTCACAGGAAGACTGACTCATTTCGCTAATCCGAAGGCGGACACCAAGCTTGCCTATAGTCAGAGCCAAAAGGATGTGCTTTGCGTGGCGGCAAGTGTTGATGCGATTCGCGATATCAAAACTTGGCCGGGTTACGCGGTAACGCCTTTGTATTCATTCGAGTCTTTAGCGGCTGATGTCGATTTGGCGCGTATCTGGTACAAGGATGAATCCAGCCGCTTTGATTTGAAGAGCTTCAAGGCACTGGGTGGAGCCTACGCAGTGGCGCGTCAGTTGCAGTTGGCACTGGAGCAAAAAATGGGCATCCGTCCAGATATTGCTGACCTGTTAAATGGTAGTTGGAAAACCGAAGTGGCGGAAATAGTGGTGAGTTGCGCGACAGATGGCAATCATGGCCGGTCTGTCGCTTGGGGCGCGCAGATGTTTGGCTGTGGGTGTGTGATCTATGTTCATCGTGATGTAACTGAAGGCCGAAAGCAGGCAATGGAAGCCTATGATGCAGAAGTCATTCGTATTAGCGGGAATTATGACGAATCTGTCCGCCAAGCGGATGCAGATGCTAAGGCACATGGTCGCATTATCGTCTCTGATACGAGTTATGAAGGCTACATGGAAATTCCCAAGGATGTGGCTCTGGGCTATACCGTGATGCTGGCTGAGATCGTCGAGCAATTGGATGGAGAAATCCCAACCCACGTCTTTATCCAGGGCGGTGTCGGTGGTTTAGCTGCGGCCGTATTCGGCTATTTTTGGGATTTGTGGGGCGAAAAGCGCCCGCGCTTTGTCGTGGTTGAGCCTGAGAAAGCGAATTGCCTGCAGCAAAGTGCCCGCGCAGGAAAGCCTGTGGTTGTGGAAGGCGATCTGGAAACGTTGATGGCTGGGCTGGCTTGTGGCGAAGTCTCGCTACTCGCATGGAAAATTCTTGAAACCGGTGCCGATGATTTTATGACCCTGAGCGAAGACGCGATACCGTTGACAATGCGCATGCTGGCGAAAGGCTATCGTCACGACCAAGCCGTAGAGGCTGGCGAATCGGGGGTACCGGGACTAGCAGCGGCGATTCGCGCGCGTCAAAGCGGCGAATTTTCGGCGGCACTTGGGTTGGATCGTGATAGTACAGTCTTGGTGCTGGGTACTGAGGGTGCTACCGATCCCGAGCTATATCAACAGTTAGTTGGATGAGCCCAATTAGTCTTCAGTAGGTGGTCTAGTGACCGCCTACTTTTACCTTTCTCAAGCATGCGTTTTAATCCTTTTTTTCTCCTACCGGTACTGTTAAGCCGACTTTTACCGGGTCCATAACGACGTGCGTCTGGAAACTGCGCACGTTATTATTTTCGAAAAATGCGTCACTGGTGAATCGCTCATAATCTTCCATATCGAAGGCGGTCACTACGAGTATGAAATCAGCACTACCCGTCACGTAGTAACACTGCTGTACCTCCTCCCGTTTTTTCATTTCTTTTTTGAACAAATCCATTAGATCAGAACGTTCGCGCTCCAAGCTGACCTGTACGATCAACGTTACGTTTCGGCCGAGCGCCTTAGCGCTCACACATGATACATCGGCGCTGATAATTTGCTGTTCACGCATTCGTTTGACTCGGCGCTGAACAGCAGCGGGTGATAAACCAACTTGTTCGGCTATCTGGTCAGAGGTAGTGCGGTTTGAAGCTTGCATGATCCTGAGGATGTTGCGATCAAAATTGTCGATTGAGCTCATATTGGATGCCTGCATTGCTTGGGTCTGCATAATAAGTGCTAGTGCGGCACGTGCTCTATGAATTCTGATAAGTGCAAGGTGTGATAAAAACACATATATACGTAGATTTGCATATTTTCCTCATCCTCGGGTGCAAATTGTATGAATTTCTGCAAATCAGTTGCGTAGCATTGACGTAATTGATCGGGCACTAGCCTCCAATTCATAGGCCCAAGGGCGCGTGAGAATAAAATAATGAGAACAGAGACATTATCACCGCGTTATGCCTTGGATCACCTAGCCCCATTAGGTCGGGTTGGCGTCATCACTCTTGCAACGGACTTCAATCTTGAGCAGGACTTGCGGCGCATCTACCCTAGTGGAGTAGAAATGTTTACCAGTCGGGTACGCAACTATAACCCGTTAACAATCGAAAATCTGCGTATCATGGCGCCGGGTATCAGCGCTGCTGCTGATGCTATTTTGCCGGGTACTTTGCTGGATGTCGTTATCTACGCGTGCACTTCTGGCACGGTAGCGATAGGCAGTGAGCGGGTAACAGAATTAGTTCATGCAGTCCGGCCGGGAGTCATCGTTACTAATCCTGTGACGGCGGCCTTAGCTGCGTTCACTGAACTAAATTCTAAGCGAATTTCGATCCTTACGCCCTATACCCAAGCCGTTAACGAGGACGTGGTACGAGCGTTTTCGAATTCTGGCTGCGAGGTACTCAATATCGCTGGCTTTGGATTTGAAGACGACACAGCGATGACCTTCATTAGTCTGCGAGACATTGAAGAAGCGGCGATACAAGCCTGCGATCCTGATTCCGATCTGTTGTTTATCTCATGTACCGCGTTGCGTAGCGCCCAACTTGTTGAGCGTATTGAACGACAGCTGGGAAAACCTGTGATCACCAGTAATCAGTTACTGGCATGGCACAGCCTGCGTTTACTGCAGTACTCGGGTGCAGTGTCCGGCTACGGTCATTTACTGTCCTGTCATCTTTCCCCTAAACCCGATTGCAATCATTTTGCGGCGCATACGCCGCCGTTGGAGATCTCTTCATGATCAAATTTGACACCAATTTGATAACAGCCATGACCGAATGGCGACGTCATATTCACACTTTTCCCGAATGTGGTTTCGAGGTAGACCAGACAGCAGAGTTTATTGCAGAAAAACTGACCGCTTGGGGAATTGAAGTAGTGCGCGGCATTGGACAGGTTGGTCTCGTCGGGATCCTAAAAAACGGGGATGGCAAGGCGAGTGTCGGCCTGCGTGCTGACATGGACGCGCTTCAAATTAAGGAACAGAACACCTTCGACCACTGTTCGCGCCATCATGGCAAGATGCATGCCTGCGGGCACGACGGACATTCCGCAATGCTATTAGGTGCCGCCTGCTATCTGGCCCAGCACCGCAACTTTAATGGCACGGTCTACTTTATTTTTCAGCCAGATGAAGAGCACGGTTGCGGCGCTCAGGCGATGATCAACGATGGTTTGTTTGAGCGTTTCGACATTGATGCCGTTTATGGTCTGCACAATCTCCCAGGTCTACCGGCTGGTCACTTCCTGATTCGTCCCGGCTCGCTGATGGCAAGTGAAAGCAGTTTTCAGATCCGGATCCAAGGAATCGGAGGTCACGCAGCTATGCCTCACACTGGCGTAGACCCAATTGTGGTCGGTTCACAGGTGATACTAGGATTACAAACTATTGTTTCTCGCAGTTTAAATGCCATCCGCGATACAGCGGTTGTATCTGCTACAGAGTTCATAACCAATGGAACGGTTAATGTCATCCCTTCTGAGGTTGTGATTAAAGGAGACTGTCGCTGTTTTACTGAAGACACGCTGGCACGAATTGAAAAAAGAATGGAGCAAATTGTCGCCGGTATTTGTCAGGCGGCAGGAGCAAGCTACGAGTTTGAGTTCATCAACACCTTTTATCCCACTATTAATAGTGAATACGAGACGGGTCTTGCTGTCGCTGCGGCAACGCAGGCTCTGGGGGCTGAACAGGTGAATGCTAATTGTGAACCTTTCACGATTTCAGAAGATTTTTCAAGCATGCTAAGGGTTAAACCTGGTGCTTACGGGCTGTTGGGCAATGGAGTTGAATCAAAAGGCGGTTGTGCACTGCATAATCCAAAGTACGATTTTAATGACGATATTTTGAAATATGGGGCGGGCTATTGGGTCACGCTGGTTGGTAATGTTCTCGAATAGATAGACTCAGTTGAACGTGGAAATTTTTCAAACCTGTAACATAAAATATACAAAGGCGGTTATATGAAAAAGTTATTCGTACTCCTTGTCACTTTAGGCATTAGCCTAGGAAACGTTAGCGCCGTTCAGGCAGAAACCTGGAAGTTCGCTAGTGAAGAAGATAAAGGCGACGTTCAGGCAATATACGCTAAAAAGTTTGCTGATGTTATCAAACAGGAATCAGACGGTGACATCAAAGTCAGAATTTATTACTACGGCCAACTGGGCACTGAAAACGACATTGTTGAACTGGCTGCTAACGGCACAATTCAATTCGTCTCTGTTGGCACGGGCCATCTTGGCTCTTACGTGCCTGAGGTGCAGGCACTTAGCCTTCCGTATTTGTTAGGAACCGATGAAGAGGTTATTCGCGAAGTACTGACGAGTAGTAAAACTATTTACGGAGATCTGTCCGAAAAGTTTGAAGATGTAAACTTGAAGCTGTTGTCCATGCTTTCAGAAGGTGAGATGGTTTGGGGCGCGAACAAGCCTATACGAAGCCCGGAAGACTTTGCTAGCCAAAAGATCCGTACTTTTACCTCAACTATCCCGGTAGAAACCTATAAAGTATTTGGCGCTACGCCAACGCCACTTTCGTGGGGCGAGGTTTACGGATCCCTACAATTAGGCACTATTGACGGCATGGTCAATCCTATGTACTTCATCTATAACGCTAAATGGCATGAAGTGCAGACTCACCTTATGTTCCCGGGCCAGCAGCCTTATGTTGCTACTGTATCCACCAACAATGACTGGTTTAAAAGCATTAGCCCTGAAAAGCAGTTGATGATCAAAAAAGCTGTCGCAGAAGCTGAGCAAGCCGCGTTTGATTATCAGATTCGCATCAACCAAGAAAGCATGGATCTCATTCTCGAAGAACGCCCTTCGATGACAGTTGTGATGTTGAACGAAGAAGAGCGCAGTCGATTCGAGACGCTTGCAAAAGAGTTGCATGAAACTTATTACGACGTTGTCGAAAATGCTTACGAAGATAGTGAGAAAGACGCGGCTCGTGAAGGTGCTCGTAATATTCTGCAGGGGTTGCTTAAAGAAGTTGAGGAAGCCAAAAAATCCTAATTGATTAGTGGGACATCATTAACCATTTATTCAACGAAGATAGCCACCAAAGGACTGGTGGTTTGGGGGTTAAGTAATGAAATACCTGCTTAGCAAAATCAGCTTTATTACCGAAAAGATTGAAAAATATGTCGTTTGTTTTTCTATTGTTTTCATGATGCTGAACTCTAC
Source organism: Marinobacter sp. BSs20148 (assembly GCF_000283275.1). Classification (NCBI taxonomy): domain Bacteria; kingdom Pseudomonadati; phylum Pseudomonadota; class Gammaproteobacteria; order Pseudomonadales; family Marinobacteraceae; genus Marinobacter; species Marinobacter sp. BSs20148. The sequence continues at coordinate 4,001,993 of NC_018268.1, read as the reverse complement.
TGCCAACGCAATCGGTCGCTATTTTTTTAACCAAAGCATTTTCTTTGCTGAAGAACTCAATCAGTTTTTAATCGTGTCTGTTACGTTTATTGGATTCGCTTATGCCGTGCGTAAGGGGCGAAATATACGAATGACGGCCGTCTACGACGTTCTCAATCATACAGCCAAAAAAGTCATTTCGATATTGATCGCGGCCGTAACGGCTATGCTTATGTTTTTTCTGGCCTACCTCGCTTTTAATTATGTTCTGGAGCTTAAGGAGATTAATCGCCTAAGCCCAGCGTTGCAGATTCCGGTTTATCTGATTTACTCAATCATTCCTCTGGGCCTTGCAATGGCAGGTATCCAGTATTTTATTAGTCTGATTATGAACCTCACACACAGCGATATTTACCTGTCGTATGAAATTATTGAAAGTAATGTAGACCCAGACGAGGGTGGGATATGAATTCGGCTGCCCAGTTTTTTGCGGATATCGTTGCGGGTACTCTGGACATATACGTCATTACATTCACGCTTGTGACTGTGATGGTCATTTTGCTGTTCATGAGTTTTCCAATGGTAGTGCCGCTGGCTGTCGCGGCTTTGATCGGCTTGGTTCATTTCTCTGCCACTGATCCTCAAGTGATCATTCAACAGATGGTGACTGGGATATCACCCAACGCGCTGATTGCTGTTCCCATGTTCATATTGGCGGCGGATATCATGACTCGTGGCCATACGGCACATAATCTACTTGGCCTAGTTCAGTCTTTTGTCGGCCACATGCGCGGCGGTCTGCCGATTACTACCTGTATCAGTTGTACCCTGTTCGGTTCGGTGTCTGGCTCTACTCAGGCCACTGTGGTGTCAGTCGGCAAAATTATGCGGCCCAAATTGCTGCAGGCGGGGTACAAAGACAGTTTTGTTATGGCGTTGATTATTAACGCCAGTGATATTGCCTTCCTGATCCCGCCCAGCATTGGTCTAATCTTGTACGGTACCTTGGCTAACACCAGCGTGGGTGAGCTTTTCGTTGCAGGTATCGGTCCCGGTTTGCTGTTGGCATTGATGTTTTCGGTCTATTGCTATTTATACAGTATTAAGCATTCTGACGACATTGCTTTGGTGGAGAAAACGGATTGGGCAGAGAGGCTACGAGCGCTTAAGAAATCGATTTTGCCGCTGGGTTTTCCTGTACTGATCGTTGGTGGTATCTACTCCGGTATTATGACGCCTACTGAAGCCGCTGCCTTTGCCGTACTGTATGCGGTGTTAGTTGAGTGTGTTATCTATCGTCAGCTCAAGATCAAAGACTTGATGGACTCCGCTTTGAGCACGGGCCTGATCACGGCAGTGGTGTTTATTCTGGTGGGCATCGGCCAATCTTTTTCCTGGTACATTTCTTTTGAGCAGATTCCGCAGGAATTGCTGGCGCCTTTAAGTCTAGAGAATGCGTCTCCAGAGTTTGTGTTGTTTGTCATAGCACTCGCTTTCTTCGTTGGCTGTATGTTTGTTGACTCATTAGTAGTGTTGCTGATCTTGACGCCCATTTTTGTGCCAATAGCTGAAAGCGTGGGCCTAGACCCCGTGCTTGTGGGTGTTATGGTTACTTTGCAGATGGCAATTGGATCCGCTACTCCTCCTTTTGGTTGCGATATCTTTACTGCTATAGCAATTTTCAATCGGCCTTATATGGATGTAATTCGCGGCACGTTACCATTCATTCTCATTCTGTTTGCTATGACGGCAATTCTAATTTTCTTCCCGGGTGTTGCCTTATCTCTGAGAGATTTGGCGTTCAACTAATACCACGGTTATGTGGACCCGCTTTAATGGCATCTGTAATTTTTACTGTAGGCCATAGGCCAGAATAACGAGAGTAGCCAAAATGACTGATACTTTGATTGCACCATCACGCGGATTTGAGACTGTGGAGTTTAAAACACGCACAGATGCATTGCAGGCGCATATGGCTGAGCAGAATATCGACGTCGTGTTTTTTACCACGGAACCTGAATTCCGTTATTTTAGCGGTTTTAGGTCACAGTTCTGGGAGAGCCCCACCCGACCATGGTTTTTGGTGATCCCCGTGAGTGGCAAGCCGATCGCGGTGGTGCCGGAGATAGGTGCGGCCGGCCTGCGCCAAACCTGGATCGAGGACGTGCGCAGCTGGCCATCACCGCGGCCGGAGGATGACGGGATTTCGTTGTTGGCCGATACGCTGTCTTCGTGTGCCAAGGGCAGCGGGCGCATTGGTGCAATGATGGGGCCTGAAACCCATTTACGCATGCCCGCAGCAAACTTCGCGTTGCTGCAAGAGGAACTGAGTCAGCATTTTTGGGTGGACGTTTCGCTGATTATCCGGGCGTTACGCAGTGTTAAATCTGAAGCGGAAACGGCCAAAATTCGCTTTGCCTGCGAAGTAACGGCGGCAGGGTTTGATTTTCTGCTGGAGCATCTGCAACTGGGCATGACAGAGCGCGAAGCGTGCAAGGCAATGCACCTGGAAATGCTGCGGCTGGGCGCGGATGCGTGCCCATATTTGATTTCGGCTTCGGGACAGGGCGGGTATGACAACATCATCATGGGCCCAACAGACCGTAAACTCGGCAGCGGCGATGTGTTGATAATTGATACGGGCGCTAATTTTGACGGGTACTTTAGTGATTTCGATCGCAATTACGCCTTTGGTCAGGTCGATGCGCTAACTGTGGATGCTTATGATGCAGTATATAACTCCACGGAAGCGGGCTTACGCATCGCAGCACCGGGAAGAACGACTGGCGAAGTATGGCAGGCGATGTGGTCGGTGCTAGAGAAAGCGGGCGCCTTGGGTAACGATGTTGGCCGTATGGGTCATGGTTTGGGTATGCAGTTGACAGAATGGCCCTCAAATGTGCCAAACGGTGATGTGGAATTGCAAGCCGGCATGATTCTCACATTGGAACCGGGTATGACCTATGCCCCAGGAAAAATGATGGTGCATGAGGATAATATTCTGATAACTGAAAATGGTTGCGAGTTGTTACACAAGCGAGCCTGGAGAAATTTGCCTATTATTGGTTGAATTTGTAGATTGGAGTGGTGATTCTTATCACCCTCCTGTTTCTAGTGAATCCAGCGATTTCTTTGTTTCATCCAAGAACAGGTCTCGCTACGCTATTTTGATAACGTCTAGTGCAAAAAATACTCAAGAGTGTGCCGCAATTGTGGGTCTTTAAAATCATCAAACTTTCCCTTTAAAAAACGTCGATAATTCGTGTATATAGTGATATTTTTATAAATCATGATGTTTTATAGTTTGGGTGTAGACCAAATATGAAGGGAATATCATGAGAGATGGCGTTCAAGGTTTACTCGTTTTTATTTTTTGCCTTATGGTTTTAGGGTGTAATAAAGCGCCATCAGCGCCAAACGCCTCATTAAACTTGCAGATAAATACCCATAAAGTCGCCGCCATAAGAATACCCGCAGATACCGAATCCCTGATCTTCCCAATCTTTGTGCCAGTAAATACAGACGAAAGCGGTATGACGTTTTCTGTTAAGTCGACACACTCGGATTTTTACATTGAGCTATTCGATCCTGATAATAAACGGGTAGCGTCAAGCTCCTCTGGCAAAGGCTATTTTATTCCTTCTAGAACGTTCCCCCCTGAAGCACGTGTAAACCAATGGGGGTTTCCAAGAATAGTGGATCCAAAGCCTGGTGAGTGGACGGTTAAATTTTTAAAGACCGATAGAGATAGCAAAAAAAACGTTGATCTCCAACTTAGCATCGGTCTGGTACCGAAGTACTCAGCGTGGATAAACGCTTACGAAACCCGAATACAGGTTGGGCAGCCTACGATAATACAAATGTCGCTATCAACACATGGCGTAGAGAACAGCATAGAAGGTCACACCATCGAGGTTTTCAATAAAATTAACGAAAAAATTGATAGTTTGACCGTGTCAAATAATATGGTTCGCTCGGACGGTGTAAGAATTAATGTTACAGATCAAAGCTACTTGGCGCAGTACATACCAAAAAAATCTGGAATTCATACCTTCAAGGCAGAGTTCACCGGTGAAATAAACGGAAAGCCGTCTACAAAAAAGATAGAGCACGTTATTTCAGTTGTTGATTCGAAATTAAGTATCACCGGGCTTTCAATGACACCTGTTGATAGCTCGATGGGAATGACGAACGTGGATATAAGCGTTTCCGTTTTAGCGCAAACGGCGACGTTTCTGGTTGTCAGAGTAACGTATTTGCGCAACGGAGAAACAATAGCTACATTGCGAAATAAGGAGATGCGTGCAGGAGAACGCGCGAATTTTTCATTTCCAATTACGGATATAACCCAGCAAGAATTCGACGCTCGAAGCATTCTGATTGAGCGCATTGAACTGGTTGATTTTGACGTCGAAAGCTCAGCAAAACTCATGTTAAGCATGCCGATTAATAAGACGGTATCCAGAAATGCAGAAGATATAAAGCCCGAAGGCAAAGGTGAGTTTGATACGCTTGGCTCTACTGCCCCCGATAACCGGGATGTGCTGCACTAACTGTTTTCACTACAGTCAGGCAATTGCCAAGTTAGTGCCCGGAAGTGCATGATAGTTTTGCGTTTTATGGATGAAATTTTTTCCGGTGTTTCAGAATAGCGAGCTGAGAAAACCGATGGCCACCATCGAATAAAAGACCGCGCAAATCAGCCCGAACGATTTACGGGTACGGGTGAAAAACCGTTCCGCCGAATGCGCGGAGAAGGCCAGTGCATAAGTGCAGAAAATCACGCCTCCCAAAACCGCACAGCTCGCCACAAGGACAAAACTGGCCCAGATCGGCGCGCTGGCACTCAGCCCGACAGTGGTCACGGTGAACCAGGTCAAGGTTGCCTTGGGGTTGGTCAAGTGAATGCCAAGCCCTTGCAAATAGAAGCCTAGGTTGCGCGTCTGTTTGTCCTGCGTGCGCTCCACGATCACGACGTTGTGCGCCAGCGCACCGCGGATCGACTTCCAGGCCAGGAAGAACAGATAGCAGGCGCCCAATATTTTCAACCACACCAGCACCTGCGTGTTGGACATCAACATCGCCGAGACGCCGGCAGCCGTCATTGCACCCCAGCACAACGACCCGGAAATGACCCCGGCGGCCAACGCCAGGCCCGGTGTGCGCCCGTAATTGAGCGAGGTATTCGCAATCGCCAGGTTGCCTGGCCCCGGGCTTGCGGTGCCGATCACGTAAACTCCCAGTGCTGCAGCGAAACTCGAAAACTCAAACATAGAACCCTCTCATACCCATCGCGTCAGCGCGCACAGTGAACACTGCAAGCTATTGCTGGCTTAAAGTGGCTTGCCGAAAAACCTACCTGAAGCAACGATGATCTGGCTCCTTGGCGCGGGTTTCCCCCATTCAGGGCGTCAGCTCAGATTGTTTGTACAGTCGCTCGCCCCGTGTTGTGTGGAAGCGCGCGACATCGATAATCTGCACGCTGTCGACCAAAGGCGCCGAGTGCAAATTGATCGCACTGGTTGCGTCTTAACAACTTTTCTGTGGGTTCAAAACCCCCATTGCGGAAATGACAGTCTTTTAAAAACCGGAATTAACGATATCAATAGCACCAGGCTCATGGTGATATTAAACGCCTTTAAACACGACGGCCGATTCAGGAAACGTCGCAAATACTGTCCAAAAAATACCCAAATCAACGAACAGGGTGAACCGAACAAAAAGAACAGCAGAGCAATCAGTACGACCTGCACACTGAAGGGCCCCAAGGTTGAGGTGAATGCCAGTACTGCGCCTACGGCCATCACCCAGGCTTTCGGGTTAACCCACTGAAACAATGCCGCAGCGGTGAACCCCAAGGGCTTGCCCGACGGATCATCCATGTTCACCACGGGGGTGCTGGCTATCCGGTAGGCCAGATACAGCAGGTACACGGCGCCTATCACTTTCAGTCCGTCCTGCAGCCTTGGGTATTGGCGAAAGATGTCCCCTGCGCCCAGCCCGACGGCCATCAACATTAGCGGAAAACCGATGTTGATCCCTGCCAGATGTCGCATCGTGCGGCCCATCCCGAAATTCGCCCCCGATGACATCAACATTACGTTGTTAGGTCCTGGCGTGACGCATGTGGCGATCACGAACAAAATGATCGAGTAATAGTCGAGACTCTGCATTGTCACGCTCCATTGATCAGCGTCAGCGGCGCCAGGAACTTGCGGATCTTTATAGGGCATATCATCCCAAGGCACCGAGGTGTATTACAGATACAGAAGTGATGAATTTTTTAAATACAGACTGCCTTTTTTCGTATAAAAATTTCAAAAAACCCCCTATCTGTCGCTTTTCAAGCAACAAACGAAAAGCTACAGTCAGAGTTATGACTCTTTATCTGAACCTCGCCGAATTCATCAGCAGCCGCATCGAGCAGGGCCTGTACGGGCCTGGCGAGCGCCTACCCTCTTTACGCGCCCTCAGCCATGAGCACGGTGTCAGCCTGACAACCGTGCAACAGGCCTACCATGTATTGGAATGTTCCGGGCTGGCGATACCGCGCGCCAGGTCGGGCTATTTCGTTCCCGCCGACAGGCGAGTGGCGCCATTACCGCAAATGGACCGTCCGATCTTGCGGCCAGTGAACATTTCCCAATGGGACATGGTTCGGGAGCTGATGCGCTACGATCAGAGTACCAGTACCGTTCAGTTGGGTTGCGGCATGCCGGATGTAACCGCGCCGACCCTCAAGCCGCTGCTGACCACAATGGCCCGTATCAGCCGGCGCAGTGACAGCGCAAGCCTGCAGTACAACCACATCCAGGGCGTATTGGCATTGCGTGAACAAATCGCTCGGCTGTCCATTGATTCGGGCTGCAGCCTGACCCCGGCCGACATAATCGTCACCAGCGGTTGCCAGGAAGCCCTGTCTACCGCCATACGCGCGGTTTGCGTGCCCGGCGACATCGTTGCCATTGCCTCGCCGAGCTACCACGGCATCACGCAAATTCTCAAGGCCGCCGACCTCAAGGCACTGGAGATTCCCACTGACCCTGTCACTGGCATCAACCTGGAAGCCTTGGAAATGGCCATGGAGCAATGGCCGATCAAAGTTATCCAATTGACTGCCAACTGTAACAACCCCCTGGGCTACATCATGCCCGACGATCGCAAGCTCAAGCTTGTCCGCCTGGCCCAGCGTTTTGACGTGCCGATCATTGAAGACGATATCTATGGTGATCTATCATATCGCTATCCGCGGCCGCGCTCACTGAAGTCCTTTGATGAGGACAATCGGGTTCTTCTGTGCAGTTCATTCTCCAAGACAGTGGCACCCGGCCTTCGGATCGGCTGGATCGCCCCGGGACGCTACCTGCCACAGGTGCTGCACATGAAATACATTGGCTCGGGCGCCACGGCGACACAACCCCAGTTGGCGGTTGCCGAATTCATCGCCAAGGGCAATTACCACCAGCACTTGCGTCGTATGCGCAAACAATACAAGCGCAACGGCGACCTGATGAGCGAATGGGTCAACCGCTATTTCCCGGCGGGCACCCGAGTCAGCCAACCCCAAGGGGGGTTTACGCTGTGGATCGAACTGTCGGAAGAGTTCGACACCTATGCCCTCAATCGCCTGTTGGAAGCGCAGAACGTGCAAGTGGCGAGCGGCAATATTTTCTCGGCGGCGGGGAAATACCGTAACTGCATTCGGATGAACTTCGCCAACCTGCCCACTCGCAAAGTGGAGATGGCGGTGCTGAAGGTCGGTCAGACCATCGGCCAACTCATGGAACAGGAGCCGAGCGACGTCCGCGTCGGGACAGCAGGAACAACAGTAGCGGCGAAAACCTGCCTGTAGTAAGCGACCTTCGTGTTACTGTCGTTCGCCTTTAATCAGTCGCAAAATTGATTAAAGACATCGCAGTTCCTGCCGATAAGCCTACCTATATGAGTATTCTTTATAACCCGCCTGCAAAAAGACGAGGACATACTGTGCAACTAACTTTCGGGCAAAAGCTCTTGGTCACATTTGGCATAATATTAGTGCTTTTGATGGGCACTATTACCATTGTTGGCGACATGCGGCTGAAAAGCACAACGAGCACCTACGTCGACGCACTGATCAAAGACGCTGTGGCGCAGAACACGTCCAGTATCGCCGAATGGCTTAATACCCGGTTGGTGATGACAGAGGCTGTGGCGGAAAGTCTAGGAAACGCACAGAGTGATGAACAGAGGCGTAATATTTTACAAACCGTTTCTACCGGCGGTGGCTTCATTAATGTGTATCTCGGTAATAAAGAGGGTCGCATGCTTATGGAGTCAACGGCTGCGGAAGCAACGCTCCCAGCTGGCTTCGACCCCCGCGGTCGCCCGTGGTACAAAAAAGGCATGGCGGAAGGCAAGGCTTCGTTTACCGAGCCATATCGCGACGCGTCGAGCGGCGAAATGATCATTACCGCTTTGGCGCCTGTTAGCGGTGGAAGTAACGTTGGTGTGGCAGGTGCGGATATAAGCTTGAGCGCTATCAAAAAAATGCTCGGCACCATAACGCTTGCAGACACTGGCTACGCGGGCCTGGTTAATGATGAAGGTGTTGTCCTGTTCCATCCCGACAGCAAGTTGATCGGAGAAAACATTAAAGATTTGATTGGCGTGCCGCCCAAGTTTGACGGGCTTCGTCAATTCTATGAATCAGGCGATGTGGCGTGGCGAGTCGCTTTTCACCCGATTAAGAATGCGCGAGGCGTCGACTGGTATCTGGGCACTTTTGTGAACGTCGACAAAATCAACGCTCCCATGCAAAGCGCCCGCACGACCGGGATGATCATTGCGCTCGTGGGTTTGCTGGTATCGCTGTTCATTTTACACGCGGGTATCAAAATACTGATGGCCCCAGTGCGGCGTTTGAACTCTGCAATGGCAGACATCAGTTCTGGTGATGCCGACTTAACCCAGCGCCTGGATGCCAGTGCCAAGGATGAATTCGGAGAACTCGCGGGCAGCTTCAATAGCTTTATCGAAAATATTCAAGTGGTCGTGCACGATGTTCTAAGTGGCAGTGATGACCTCGCAACGAATGTGGTCGCATTGAAAAAAACCGCCAGCGCAAGCCGGTTGAGCGTTGAAGGCCAGCAAGCCGAAGTGGATATGGTGGCAGCTGCTATTAACGAAATGTCCGCAGCCGCAGGTGAAATCGCCCAGAATGCTCAGCAAACAGCCGATGCGGCCAGTACGGCCGATAAGGAAAGCCGAGCTTCATTGGAAACCGTCGACCAATCCAGAGATGCGGTGCGAAAACTGTCGCAAGAAGTGAATGCTGCAGCCGAAGTCATCAACAATTTGGGCAAAGATGTAACTTCGATAACCTCGGTGCTTGAAGTAATTCAGGGAATTGCAGAACAAACCAATTTGCTGGCCCTGAACGCTGCAATAGAGGCGGCTCGTGCGGGCGACGCCGGCCGCGGGTTTGCCGTGGTAGCGGACGAGGTGCGAAACTTGGCCCAAAGAACCCAAACCAGCACCAAAGAGATAAACAGCATGATCGAGCGCCTGCAAAAGGGGGCTAATGATGCTGTTGCTGGGATGAACGCGTCTAAGGCTGTTTCCAATGTCAGCATGGAGAAAGCTCAGGACGCTATGGATGCATTGAACCGGGTAGCCGATGCAATAACGTCCATTAGCCAGATGACAATGCAAATTGCGACGGCTTCTGAAGAGCAAACCTCAGTGACCGAAGAGCTCAACGCATCCATCACGCGCATCGCAGACCAAGGCCAAGAGGCTTCCGCTGCCGCGAGTGAGAACGATGTTTACAGTGGTCATATTGAAACCATTGGCCAAACTTTAAGCAAGAATGTTTCCCGCTTCAGGGTTTAAGAGTTAAGCCGTAGACGTCTCATAGCCTCTTCATCGAGGCTGTGCTGATGGTGGTGTATCTGCTGGTGTCCTGATGGCGCAGAAAAGTGACCGGGGGCCGGGCCTTAACGGCTATCTTGGTCGAGATTCAGGTTGTTTCTGTTCAAGTTCCAGAGCCGCAGCATGATGCTGCGGCTACTATCAAATCAGCTTCTTGCTGCGGCCGTAACGATCAATTCAACCTTTAATTCAGGCCTTGCCAGGCGTGCTTCACCACAAGCTCGGGCAGGGGCATGGCCAGCCGGTACCCACGCGTCCCACACCGAATTCATAGCCTTAAAGTCAGCCATATCAGAAAGCCAGATGATCACCTGCAATAAATCTTCACGGCTAGAACCAACGCTCGTTAATAGTGCATCAACGCGGGCAAGTGCTTCACGGGTTTGGTCAGCTACGTCATCAGAGGCATTGCCGACTTGGCCAGCCAGATACACGGTCTGATTGTGAACAACAACGCGGCTCATCCGAGTGCCTGTTTCAAATCTTTGAATTTCCATAAATTCCTCTTGGTAAAAAATCTAATTTAAGATGATAGCAGCAATGCTGTTATGGCACCCAAGCGCACTTTTAAGGCTTTTGTGGTGGCGTAGTCATCCGTTTTTGAGTGTGCCAAACGGTACTTTCTGATGCAGACTAAAAGTTGGCGTATTATCGTGCTAATTTTGAGGGTCTATTTTATGCGCTTACCGACGAACTAGGCTTCTGCAAAGCCCTCGAAGCTGCGTTCTCGTACACAAAATTGTTTTAAGAAAATGGATTCAATCACCATGACAGATCAGATCAGAGTAGCCATTGCCGGTTATGGCAGTTTGGGCCGGGGCGTGGAAACGTGTTTGGCACAAAATTCAGACATGGAGCTGATTTGCGTGTTTAGTCGCCGTGATTCTGCCAGCGTGACACTTTTAGATCAAAAGGTGCCGGTATACGCTATGGCGGATGTCGAGCAGTATCAGGATGAAGTGGATGTGATGATTCTGTGTGGTGGTTCTAAAACCGATCTACCGGAACAGGGGCCACACCTGACGCAGTTTTTTAACACGGTGGACAGTTTTGACACCCATGAAAAAGTGAATGAATACTTTGCAGCACTCAATGGTGCAGCACAAAAGTCTGGCAATATTGCGCTTTTGGCTACGGGCTGGGACCCCGGTCTAATGTCACTGAACCGCCTGTTTGGTGAAACCATTTTGCCGGAACGTAAAACCGATACCGGAACCCACAGCAAACAGACCATTGAGTGCTCTTTGGCTCTGGGCAATAACCTCGAGTTCACCGCCAGTGTTCTGGTAGCCTACACTCGGGCTGTTTACAGGCTGGCGCGCTCAGGTGAAATTGGAGCCAAAACCGTGTTTGATGTCGCACCGGGTTTGCTGTCACCCAAAAGTCCGTCACAGCTGCGCAAAGAGCTGCTCTGATTACAACGCCCGCGGAGAATACAATGGCTCATTCCAATGAGGATTGAAGCAGAGAACCTGCCAGACAGCACCATCAGCTGCTCAAGCTGCCAGGCCAGCTGCTGTCGCCTCGAAGTTATGTTGATTACAGAGACCGGCGTGCCAGAGCGCTTCATTGCAACCGACCAGTGGGGTAGCCGCACCATGGCCCGACTGGACGACGGCTGGTGCGCCGCGCTGGACCGCAACACCATGTCTTGCTCAATTTATCAGAAGCGCCCGTTCATCTGCCGTGAATTCGAAATGGGTGGTTACGAGTGCATAGTCGAGCGTGCCGTTCCTTAGTGTTCCTTAACAAAAGTTCGTCTTGTTATTTAACCGGCTAGATAACCGAGCAATCGACCCAATGATCCGGCTCGCCGTTTTTCGCTAAACGAAGGGTTTAGGGTCATTTCAGGCACTTGACTTCAAGCGGCTGATAGTTACTTCTCGTTGAACGTGTATCTACGATGACACCGACCCCGAAGTAGGACAGGTCTTATGAACAAGCTCGATACGGCACTTTTGAACCTTCTGATCAAAGACGGACGCACTTCCTTTGCGGACATTGCGCGCCAACTGAATGTCTCCCGTACCCATGCCCGAGCCCGTGTTCAGGCGATGGTCGAGAGCGGCGTGATTGAGCAGTTCACTGCGGTGATCAATCCGGAAAAGCTGGGTAAAGTAATCTCTACTTTTATTGATCTAAAGGTAGCACCCATTGCAATTGAAGCCGTTGCGGACGACTTGGCATCCAAGCCGGAAGTGGTCAGCCTTTATATCATGACCGATCTCAAAAGCCTGCACATCCACACCCTCACGGACAGCTACGAAACCTTCAATTCGTTTGTTAATGAGAACCTGTTTGCCCGCCCGGAAATTCTCGCCATTGAATCAAGTGCGCTGCTCAAACGGGTGAAACATCGCCGGGGCGGTGCTCGACTCTAAACGCTACTGTCATCGGCAGACTCTGCTCCAGGTTCGGGCATTTGGACGGATCTGGTGCAGATATGACAAACGGATGCGATGGTGGCATTTTACTTCCGTTTGTTGATCTTGCCCTTCGAATTGAATGCTGAATGTTCAGTTTTTTGCTTTTCACCCATCAAGGTGATGCCGAGTGTGACCTTGTTATAATTAATTTGTGCGCTCTAACGATACATAATTCTTCCACAGAAACTCTTCTGTAGATAGAAAATAAGCTAATAAAAAGAGTGAGTTATTTGCTTTTTAAGATGTGGCATAAGGCCTGCATAAACCTGTGAAGACGGTGATCGAGAATAGCGCTGTCCGTTCTCAAACGATTTCACAGGTGCTTTCAATATGACTATCAACCGACGCAAATTCCTGGGCGCTGCCCTTGCCTCCACTACCGCAGGTATTGCTTTTGGCACGCCCGGCATTGTGAGCGCGGCCGCCTCGAAGGAAACTTTCAACCTGAAGATGACGAACGCCTACCCGCCAGGCTCACCTTTTTATGTTCAGGGGCCGGGTAGCCCGACAGACTTTTGTCAGAAAGTGGGTGAGATGTCCGGCGGTCGTTTGAATATTTCCCATTTCGCCGCAGGCGAACTGATTCCCGCACTGGAAGGTTTTAACGCGGTTGCCCAAGGCACCGTCGAGATGAACGCGGCGAATGCCTATTTCTGGGCTGGAAAAATTCCAGCCGCGCAGTTTTTTACCACGGTGCCATTCGGGTTGAACACCCAGGGCATGATGTCTTGGCTCTACCATGGCGGCGGTCTCAAATTATGGCATGAGCTTTATGAGCCGTATGGCCTGATCGCATTTCCAATGGGTAATACAGGTGTGCAGATGACCGGCTGGTTCCGTGATCCGATTGAAACGGTCAGCGACCTGAACGGCCTCAAAATGCGTATTCCGGGCCTCGCCGGCAAAGTCTACAGCGAGCTTGGTGTGTCTGTTCGCCTGTTGCCTGGTGGCGAGATTTTCCCCGCCCTGGAACGCGGTGTCATTGATGCCGCAGAGTTTGTTGGCCCCTACCAAGACCGTCGCTTGGGTCTACATAAAGCAGCTAAAAACTATTACACCACCGGCTGGCATGAGCCCACCAACGTCACCGAGCTTCTGATCAATAAGAAGGTTTGGGACAGTTTGCCCAAAGATTTGCAGATGATTATTCAAATGGCTGCTCAGGCTTCGGTGCTGGAAAGCCTAGCCTGGTCTGAGGCTAATAATGCTGATGCTCTGAGAGATCTGGTTGAAAACGAGGGTGTTATTGCCAAGCCACTGCCTGCGCCCATTGTCAGCCGTCTTAAGGAAGTGACCAGCGACACGCTCTCAACCATGGCGAACTCTGACGAGCAGATGAAAAAAGTCTACGACTCCTTCATGGCGTTCAAAGACAAACACAGCTCTTGGGCCTCCCTGAGCGAGAAACCCCTGCTAAATCTGTAACCGGAGCTTCGCCTTGCGAACGATCGTTAATGGTCTTGAGTGGCTGGTGGAGCAAATGGGTGGGCTGGCACGCTTCTGCGTGCTTGCCCTCGTTCTGATGGTAGCGACCAATGTGATTTTGCGGTACCTGTTCTCCATCGGGCCGGTATCGTTGCAGGAGCTGGAGTGGCATCTGGTATCGCCAATCGCGCTGCTGGGTTTGTCCTATTCCATGAAACACCGAGCGGATGTGCGAATAGACTTTCTCTACGAGCGCTTCTCTGTGCGTCTTCGTGCCTTGGTGGACATGCTGTCGTCGCTGTTGACCGTTGCTATAGGGGGCATCATTGCCTGGCTGTCTATATTCTACGTAATTCAGTCCTACAACCTGAACGAGGGCTCCCCGGACCCGGGTGGTCTGGCTTTTCGTTATCTTCTTAAAGCATTTATACCTTTGGGTTTTGGATTGCTGCTGTTACAGGGTGTGGCGGATTGCTTCCGTGCCCTTATCCAGTTTCGTAATCCTGACAAAGCCATGCCGGTTGCGGCGCAGTTAACGGCCGAGGAGCCAGTATGAGTGGTAACGAATGGCTCGTGATTGGCATGATTGCAGGCTTTCTGGGGCTGATGATTCTTGGAGTACCAGTGGCTATCTCGTTGGCGGTATCCGGCTTCGTAGCGGGCTATCTCGGCTTCGGTACCAATTTGTTTTACCTGATGCCTGCGCGTCTTTTTGGTGTGGTAACCAATTACACACTTCTGGCGATTCCTCTGTTTGTGTTCATGGGGGTCATGCTGGAGAAATCGAAAGTTGCCGAGAACATGCTGGAAACGATCGGCAAGGCGATGGGTGGTCTGAATGGCGGCATGGGTCTGGCAATTATTCTGGTTGGGGTATTGATGGGGGCCTCCACAGGCATCGTTGGTGCCACCGTGGTGACCGTTGGTTTGTTGACGCTGCCGGCATTAATGCGGCGGGGTTATTCGCCGAGCGTGTCCTGCGGGACCATCTGTGCGTCGGGTACGTTGGGTCAGATTATCCCCCCCAGTCTGGTACTGATTTTGCTGTCGGATATTGTCGGGGAATCGGTGGGGACACTGTTTGCGGCGGCGTTCATACCAGGGCTGATCCTCGCCAGTATTTACATAGTGTATTTGCTGCTGCTCGGGGTGTTCAAGAAGGAGCTGGTTCCGGCAATCCCAGCAGAGGAAAGGGCTTTGACCAGCCGCAAGAAGCTCATCAAAGATCTCTTTGCCCATGTCATGCCGCCGTTGCTGTTGGTGTTTGCGGTGCTGGGGTCAATCATTGGAGGTGTTGCCGCGCCGACTGAAGCAGCCTCTATGGGAGCGTTGGGTGCACTGCTGATTGCAGTAGTCGCTAAGGGTTTCAACCCCGCAATGCTTAAGGAGACCCTCCATGGCACGTTGGTTATTTCGGCCATGGTGTTCTTCATCCTGCTCTGTGCCCAGCCATTTTCTCTGGCGTTTCGGGGGCTGGGTGGGGATCAAATGGTGCATGCCATGTTCGATCTGCTGCCGGGCGGCGAGTTCGGAGCGCTCCTGTTTCTGATGGTGGTGCTGTTTGTGCTCGGTTTTTTCCTGGAATGGATCGAAATCTCTTACATTGCCCTGCCGATGTTCTTACCGGTGTTTATGAATTACGGCACAGACATGGTGTGGCTGGCGATCATGGTGGCCATGAATCTGCAGATGTCATTTCTCACACCCCCCTTTGGTTGGGCGTTATTCTTTCTCAAGGGCGTTGCGCCAAAAGGCATCACCACCCGTGACATTTATGTCGGTGTCTTGCCGTTCGTTGCACTACAATTGCTGGCTTTGGTGTTGCTCTTTCAGTTCCCGTCTCTGGTAACCTGGCTACCAGAAGCAATTGGCTGGTAATTCTCAAACTGGAATTTAGTATGGATTTTTTTGCTGATTATTCCATTGGCTGGCTGGCGGGTCTGGCGCTGTCGCTGATGGTCACTGGCATTATAGCTGGCCTTATGGCCGGGCTACTGGGCGTTGGTGGCGGCATTGTGATCGTGCCGGTGCTTTATCACCTGTTCACATTTCTGGGCATCGATGAAGCTGTCCGCATGCATGTGGCGGTAGGCACGTCATTGGCGACGATTATCCCGACCTCCATTATGTCTTCTCGCGCCCATTTAAAACGTGGAAGCCTGGATGCGGATATTCTTCGGAAGCTTATACCGGGTGTCATTGTGGGCGTGGTTATTGGCGCTGTTGTCTCTGGTTTTGTGGATGGCCAAGTATTGACGGCCGTGTTCGCCACTATCGCATTGTTGGTGGCCTTGAACATGGCTTTCAAAAAAGACAGTTTCAGTGTTCGTGACGGTCTGCCAGGACCTGCCGGTTCCGGTGTGTTGGGGATGTTTATCGGCGGCATTTCGACCCTGATGGGAATAGGTGGTGGCACTCTAAGCGTGCCGGTTCTAAGCGCCATGCGAATACCCATGATCACGGCGGTCGGGACGGGTGCTGCGCTGGGGTTTGTGATCAGCGTGCCGGGCGCCATCGGTTTTCTGATCAACGGCATTGGCGTTGAGTCGCGGCCACCGTTCACGCTGGGGTATATCAACCTTGTCGGCCTGGCGCTGATTGTGCCGGCCACGATGCTCATGGCACCGGTGGGCGCGCGGTTAGCACACTCGATCAACGCCACTGTACTCAAGCAGCTGTTTGCGCTGTTTCTGTTTATCACGTCGTTGCGGATGTTCTACGGATTGGTAATCTGATGAGCCGCCAATACCCTCAATATAAGACTGACGTTGTGGCGCATTCCGGAGAAAGTCATCATGCTTAAAACCGTCTATTCAGCGAACGGTATGTTTGTAGCACCCCACCACCAGGCGGCGCATGCAGGCCGTGATGTGCTTCGCGAGGGTGGTAATGCGGTAGAGGCGATGGTTGCCGCGGCGGCTTCTATTGCAACGGTCTACCCTCATATGAACTCTATCGGCGGTGATGGCTTCTGGCTGATCCACGAGCCCGGTAAGGCGCCGGTGGCTATTGACGCCTGCGGTCGTGCAGCGGGTGCAGCAACCCGCGGGTTTTACCAAGGTTACGAGGCAATACCTTCCCGTGGCCCGCTTGCGGCACTGACCAGCGCTGGCACGGTCGCCGGCTGGCAGGAGGCACTGGCTATTGCAGGTGGTTGGGGTAAGCCAATGCCGCTGGCACGGTTGTTAGCACCGGCCATCGACCAGGCAACCCGAGGCATTGTTGTCACCGAAAGCCAGGCTGCACTGACAGCTGCAAAAAGTCATCAGATGAGCGACGCGCCTGGGTTTTTTGAAACCTTTATGCCCGGTGGCAAGGTGCCACAGCCGGGGTCACTGATGAAACAGGCGGCTCTGGCGAACACTCTTGAGCAACTGGCCCGGGCTGGACTGGACGATTTTTATCGAGGTGAACTTGGTAAAGCCATGGGTGATGAGCTGTCGCGCCTGGGCAGCCCGTTAACCGCCGCAGACCTGGCATCTTGTCGGGCCATGCTGGTGTCGCCGCTGCAGGTAAAGGTGCGGGGCGCCCGAATTTTCAACCTGCCGCCACCGACTCAAGGGCTGGCATCATTAATGATTCTGGGTATCTTCGATCGTTTGGGAGTAAAAGAAGCGGAAGGTTTTGACTATATTCACGGCCTGGTTGAAGCCACCAAACAGGCGTTCCGCGTGCGCGACCGTTTGGTAACAGACCCGGACAGATTGCCGGGAGTGCCGTCAGATTATCTGTCCCCGGAGAAACTGGCAGCCATGGCTGCAGACATTGATCCCGCCAAGGCGATGCCATGGCCCGATCCTGCCAGCCCGGGCGACACCATCTGGATGGGGTGTATCGATAACGCGGGCCGTGCCGTCAGCTTTATACAAAGCATCTATTGGGAGTTTGGCTCTGGCGTGGTGCTGAAAGACACCGGCATAAACTGGCAGAACAGGGGCATCAGTTTCTCCCTGAAACCCGGCGCGTTGCAGGCGTTGGAGCCCGGCCGTAAACCTTTCCACACCCTGAACCCGGCCCTTGCGCATTTTGATGATGGACGGGTGATGAGTTACGGCACCATGGGCGGTGAAGGCCAGCCTCAGACCCAGGCCATGGTGTTCAGCCGCTATGCTCTGTTCAATCAGGGTTTGCAGCAAGCCGTGACCGCTCCGCGATGGTTACTTGGCCGCACCTGGGGCGACACCAGCACCACACTGAAACTGGAAAGCAGGATCGCACCGGGGCTGGTCGACGAACTTAAAGCAGCAGGGCATGTCGTTGAGCCACTGAATGAAGCCTTCAGCGATACCATGGGCCATGCCGGCGCATTAGTGTTGAGGCCGGACGGCGTTATAGAAGGCGCAGCCGATCCCCGAAGTGATGGTTGCGTCGCCGGGTTGTGAGTGCCCCGTAGGCAATCCCCAACGTCTGCGTCGGTATCAATGTGTTATCGTGATGAAAAGCTACTAGTACGCGAGCTATTCAAATCGTGACAGCATGAAGTGAAGGGGTGATTGGCAATGAACATAAACGACGTGGCGTTTTCAGTATTGGATTTAGCCTCCACAAAAGACAACGATGAAGGCGCCGCGCCGGCTTTGCAGCGCTCACTGACGCTGGCTAAACATGTGGAACAGTTAGGCTTTAACCGTTACTGGGTGGCCGAACACCACAATATGGACGCCATTGTCAGCTCCGCCACCGCGGTTGTGGTTGGTTATCTGGCGGCGGGTACGCAGAAAATTCGCGTGGGGGCTGGGGGCGTTATGCTGCCAAACCACGCGCCCATCGTGATCGCCGAACAGTTCGGCACTCTGGAAGCGCTTTACCCGGGCCGTATTGACCTGGGCTTGGGCCGTGCGCCAGGCACGGACCCACTTACATCCCGCGCTTTGCGCAAACACCTGAGCGGAAGTGTGGATAATTTTCCTGCGGACGTGGAAGAGCTGCAGGCATTTCTGGGGCCGCGCCAGCCAGGCCAAAAAGTTGTGGCTATGCCGGGTGTGAACAGCAATGTGCCAATCTGGTTGTTAGGCTCCAGCTTGTTCAGCGCACAACTGGCGGCAAAAAAGGGTTTGCCTTACGCCTTTGCGTCGCACTTTGCGCCGCGCATGATGATGCAGGCTATAGAACTATACCGCAGCCAGTTTCAGCCGTCGGAATTTCTGGACAAGCCCTATGTGATGCTGGGTGTGCCTTTGGTTGCAGCAGACACCGATGAGCAAGCCGAGTTGTTGGCCACCACCACCTATCAACGCATATTGTCGTTAATCCGTGGTCAGAGCCTGAAGATGCGCCCACCAGTCGCGAGTATGGATGACCTGTGGCATTCCCAGGAAGAGCAAACTGTGCGAGATTTTCTGGGCCTGGCGATGATTGGCAGTGGCGACACCGTCAAACAGAAACTGCAAACGCTTTTGCAGCATACCCAGGCGGACGAGCTTCTGTTCACCTGCGATCTTTACAACCAGCAAGACCGCTTGCGTTCGTTTGAGATTCTGGCTGCTCTCAAGAGTTAGCCGGGCTTTAAAACTCGGGCCAGAAAACCTTGGTTTGTTATTTTTCTTGAGCCGTTTTTACCCGTATTTTGTTGCTGCCCAGACGCGTTTCGTGCAACTTTGCCCTGGCCAGTTTTGCTTGTTTTGCGTCGGGCATCTCAACGAAACCAAACCCTTTTGATTTGCCGGTTTCTTTGTCCAGAACCAGAGTGCATTCGGTCACGGTGCCATGTGCCTCAAACAGCTCGCGGATTTCCTGTTCGGTTGTGGTGCGGGCGAGATTACGAACTAATAGTTGCATGGTTGGCCATAATGATAAGGGGTGATAGAAATTAGTGCCCGCGATTGTTTCAGTATGGCTGGATAAGAACAAGCGCAACAGCCAACTTTGCGTTTAGTGCCCGCCTTTTCTCGCTGATCATAACACTGGGTTGCCGAGCCTTGAGCTGCAACTAGTGTTTGTCGAAGTTTTCTAGAAACCGATAACGCTCTGCGCGCGCTGTGCGCACCTCTGCTTCGCGATTGTTCGTCAACACTTCTTGCACGTAGCTGATGTGTTCGCTTGCTTTGCGCCGGGCGTCGTTTGGCCGTGCTTCCATAATGGCCCGAAACAGCTCGCTATGCTGGTTCACCAGGCGCTCACGGGTTTCGCCGCGCAGCTCGTACATGCCGCCAATGTTCGTCACCACGTTGCGTTTGAGTAGGTCAAACAGGCCGCGCATGGTGTGCAGTAACACCATGTTGTGGCTGGCCTCGGCAATAGCCATGTGAAAGCGCGCGTCGGTAACGCCTTCTTTGGAGCGAGCCTCTTGGGTGTGGGTACTATCGCTGTAACAGGCCTGAAGTTCATCAAAAGCGGCCTGCAAGTGTTTGCGATCTACTTCGGTGGCGCGCAAGGCGGCGTAGTAGGCACAATCTGCTTCCAGGGTGTGGCGGAACTCCAGCAAATCCTGGTGGGCCTCTGGGTGGCTTTCCAGCAGCGCCAGTAATGGGTCGCTAAAACTAGACCCCAGCTTGTCGGTGACGTAATTTCCACCGCCTTGACGGCTGACCAGCAGCCCTTTGGCCACCAGCTTCTGCACCGCTTCTCGCAGTGACGGCCGTGAAACCCCAAACTGTTCGGCCAGAGCCCGCTCTGCGGGCAGCCGTTCGCCGGGCTTCAGGGCGCCTTCCAGAATCATGCTTTCCAGCCGATCCATAATCGTGTCAGATAGCCGGCGTTGGCGAATCTGTGGCAATTCCATCTTTGACACCTTTGGTAAGACCAATTCCTAAATCTAACAAGGTTTTGCCGTCTCCATCAATACCCTCGTACGACTACGTACACTAATGTCTATTAAATTTCGTTTGACACTGGGCCTGATGTTTTTTTAACCTGTCGGCACTAGATTGTAAATTGGTATTACCAATTATAAGAGATCTAGCTAATAACAAGTACAGGAGCTCTTTGATGTCGACGGGTTTATTTGCCTTTGTTCCTCTTCTGCTGATCGGCCTGCGGCGGCCGGCTCGCCACGCCATGGCCGCGAGGGTGCAACGTTGCGCCGCACGGTATGGCCAACGCTGTATTACGTGCTGATGACAGGCATAATTGCCTTGATTGCGGCCTATGTGTTGGACTTTACAGACCCGTTAATGGCTCTTTAACCAGCTGAGGGCTCTTTAAGTTAGCTGAAGGCTCTAGAACATTGTATTGAAGGCGCCCCGTGCTTGCGGGGCGCACATCCTGCAACTGGAACAGGACATGCCTGATGATTATTTCTGCGTCTACCGATTACCGCGCTGCGGCCAAACGTCGGCTTCCACCTTTTTTGTTTCATTACATCGACGGCGGCTCATACAACGAGCACACGCTTAAACGCAACGTGGAAGACCTGTCAGACGTTGCCCTTCGCCAACGGGTACTGAATGACATGACCCAGCTGGACCTGACCACCGAGCTGTTTGACGAAACCCTGTCAATGCCGGTAGCTCTGTCGCCGGTAGGTTTGACCGGCATGTTCGCCCGTCGCGGTGAAGTGCAGGCCGCCCGCGCCGCAGCTAACCAGGGCGTGCCGTTTACCATGTCGACTGTGTCGGTGTGCCCGATTGAAGAAGTGGCCCCCGTCATCAGCCGGCCTATGTGGTTTCAGCTGTACGTGTTGAAAGACCGTGGTTTTATGCGCAACGCGCTGGAGCGAGCCAAAGCGGCGGGCGTAACCACCCTAGTGTTTACTGTAGACATGCCAGTGCCTGGCGCCCGCTACCGCGATGCCCACTCCGGTATGAGTGGGCCCTACGCGGCGCCACGTCGCATATTACAAGCAATAACCCATCCGCGCTGGGCGCTGGATGTAGGCGTGCTGGGCAAGCCCCATGACCTGGGCAACATTTCTGCTTACCGCGGCAGCGCCACCGGCCTGGGCGACTACATTGGCTGGCTCGGCAATAATTTTGACCCGTCCATCTGCTGGAAAGACCTGGAATGGATTCGCGAATTCTGGGATGGCCCGATGGTCATCAAAGGCATATTAGACCCCGACGACGCCCGTGATGCCCGCAGCTTTGGCGCCGATGGCATTATTGTATCGAACCACGGTGGCCGCCAACTCGACGGTGTGCCTTCTACTTGCCGCGCCTTGCCTGCCATTGCGGACGCAGTGAAAGGCGATATGAAAATTCTGGTGGATTCAGGCATTCGTACCGGTCTGGATGTATTGCGCATGCTGGCCCTGGGCGCCGACTGCACAATGATCGGGCGCGCCTACATTTACGCACTGGCGGCGGATGGTGAAGCGGGCGTTACTAACCTGCTGAAATTGATTGAAAGCGAAATGCGCGTAGCGATGGTGCTCACCGGCGCGCGAACCATTGCTGACATCAGCCCTGAATTGCTGGTCCGCGAACTAAAACAGGCGGCCCGGTAGGCCCTTATTGGTAATAAGAGAGTTGTTATGAGTTTGCCCGCCGATTTTGTGAGTGCCGTGAATCAGCTGATTCCCGAACAGCGTCGTTTTGACGATCCTCTGTCAACGCTGGCGTTCGGCACCGACGCCAGCTTCTACCGCTTGATTCCCAAGCTGGTGGTGCGGGTAAACGCCGAACACGAGGTCGTCGCGCTGCTGCAATTGGCGGGCAAGCACCGAGTACCGGTTACCTTTCGGGCCGCCGGTACCAGCTTGTCGGGCCAGGCCATCAGTGATTCGTTGCTGATTGTGCTGGGCGATGGCTGGAGCCGTCGGGATATTCTGGATAACGGTGCCCGTATTCGCCTGCAACCGGGTGTGATTGGCGCCCAAGCTAACGCCGTTCTGGCGCCTCTGGGGCGCAAAATCGGGCCAGATCCAGCGTCTATTAACGCCTGCAAAATCGGCGGTATTGTTGCCAACAACGCCAGCGGCATGTGCTGCGGAACCGCACAAAACAGCTATAAAACCCTGAATGCCATGCGCCTGGTGCTGGCAGATGGCGAGGTGTTAGACAGCGAAGACCCCGCCAGTGTAGCCGCCTTCAGCCGTCGCCACAGCGAACTGCTGGAAAAGCTGGCGCAATTAGGCCGGGACACCCGCGCCAACAGCCCGCTGGCGGACCGAATCCGTCACAAATATCGAATGAAAAACACCACCGGCCTGTCGCTGAACGCACTGGTGGATTTTGACGATCCGCTGGATATTCTGACCCACCTGATGGTGGGCTCTGAAGGCACCCTGGGCTTCATCAGTTCCGTCACTTACAACACCGTGCCCGAATACCCGCACAAAGCCACCACTCTGGTGGTGTTCGGCAATGTTGAAGACTGCTGCCGCGCCGTGCCGCTGTTGAAGCCGCAGCCGGTGGATGCGGTCGAATTACTCGACCGACGCAGCATACGATCGGTGGAAGACCAACCCGGCTTGCCAGCCTGGGTAAAAGCTCTGTCAGACGATGCCTGTGCCTTACTGATTGAAACCCGTGCCGCTAGCCAGTGGCTGCTGGACGAACAGATAGAGCAGATTCGCGCGGTGCTGGCGCCGTTCCACGTGGAACAACAGGTCGATTTCACCGAAGACGCCACCTTGTCTGGCCAGCTGTGGGCCATCCGCAAAGGCACATTCCCAGCTGTCGGCGCCGTGCGCCCCACGGGCACCACGGTGATTATTGAAGACGTGACCTTTCCCATCCCACAGTTGGCGGAAGGCGTTAACCGACTGATCAAGCTGTTTGAAAAACACAGTTACCACGAAGCCATCCTGTTCGGCCACGCTTTGGAAGGTAACCTGCACTTTGTGTTTACCCAGAGTTTTGACGACCCGGCCCAGGTAGAGCGTTATGCAGCGTTTATGGGTGAGGTGGCTCAGCTGGTGGCCGTGGAGTTTGGCGGTTCCTTGAAAGCCGAACACGGCACAGGCCGTAACATGGCGCCGTTTGTGGAGCTGGAGTGGGGGGCCGACGCCTACCAGCTGATGTGGAAAATAAAGCGCCTGCTGGACCCACAGGGAATATTGAATCCAGACGTGGTTCTGTCTGAAGACCCCGGCATCCATCTGAAGAATCTCAAGCCCATGCCAGCGGCCAACGAGATTATCGATAAGTGCATTGAGTGCGGTTTCTGCGAGCCGGTGTGTCCGTCTAACGGTCTGAGCCTGAGCCCGCGCCAGCGCATTGTGATCTGGCGTGACATTCAGGCCAAAAAACGCGCGGGTGTAGATACCCGTGAGCTGGAAGAAGCCTATCAATATCAGGGAATAGACACCTGCGCCGCCACGGGTCTTTGCGCCCAGCGTTGCCCCGTGGGGATCAACACCGGGGACCTGGTGCGCGAACTGCGCGCCGGCAAGGCGCATCACAATAGCCGTGCTGATTGGCTGGCCGCACACTTTGCGACGGCCCTGAAGGGCACCCGGCTGATGCTGGCAGCGGCCGACACCGCCAACCGTTTGTTAGGCGCACCCCGCCTGCAGCGTTGGACCGAAGCCAGTAAAAAACTCAGTGGTGGTCGTGTTCCGTCCTGGAATCCCGCTACGCCGCAACCGGTGCGCTGGGTTGAACATGCGAAACCAGCGGTAGCCGCTGAAAAGCCGCGGGTGGTGTACTTGCCAGCGTGCGTATCCCACGCCATGGGCCCGGCGCGTTCTGACAGCGAGCAGGCGCCGCTGCTGGAAAAAACCCGACAGCTGTTGGAAAAAGCCGGCTACGAGGTTGTGTTCCCAGAGGCCATGGATTCGCTATGCTGCGGCCAGCCGTTTGCGTCCAAAGGCTACCCCCAGCAGGCGGATCGCAAACGCAGCGAAATGCTGGCAGCGGTAAAACGGGCCAGCCGCGACGGCCGCGACCCGATCTACTGCGACACCAGCCCCTGCACCCTGCGGTTGCTGCAACAGCAGGATCACGGTCTGGATATTTACGATCCAGTACGGTTTATTCGCAGCCATCTGTTGGATCGGCTCGAGTTTATGCCACAGAGCGAATCCGTGGCGGTACACGTTACCTGCAGCACCCAGCATCTGGGGGAAGGGCAGGCACTGATCGATATCGCCCGTAAGTGCAGCACCCATGTTGTGGTGCCAGAAGACATTCATTGCTGCGGCTTTGCTGGCGACAAAGGCTTCACCACGCCTGAACTGAACGGCCACGCTTTGCGAACCTTGCAACCGGTGGTACAGCATTGCACCGAGGGTGTATCAACTAGCCGTACCTGTGAAATTGGATTAAGCAGCCACAGTGGCGTGGATTACCACAGCCTGGTGTATCTGGTAGACCGGGTAACTCGGCCAGTTCAAGCCCTTACCTGAAAATTAACGGGCTTTTATGTGCAGATTTTTGGCGCTCTGATAGTCTTAAAAAACGTTTCAGTGGATTAAGGTGAGCGCGATGGATTGCCTTTTTGTGTTGCTTCTCAAACCTGGCTACCGCACATACAGTTTGGCGTTCATGGCTGTATGTACGGCCTGCCTGTTCGGTTTTGCATTGGCGTCGCCACCGGCGTTAGCAGACCCAACGCCAACTCGTCAGACTTTGCAGGTGGGCTACACCACCAAATTCGTCTTTTTACCCCTCAGCCGCCTGCTGCAGCACCTGCGTGACGGTATAATAGACTTGGCTCCGGGTCTCAGTGGCACGCCGTTGGTGGTTTACGAAACCCTGGAAAGCTGGGAAAGCCCGGTGAATCTGGAATTGCACGCCTCGCACCTGAACACAACAGAAACACTGAAAACTTTTGACCAGATCAAGCACAAACGTGTGATTGTCATCAGCGGCTATAACTATGGCGGGCTGATGTCGTGGATGGAGAAACAGAGCGATATAGCCCTGACCGAAGCGCCAAACCGTCGCGCCGCAATTGATATGCTTAAGCGCAATCGTGGTGACTATTTGGTGGATTATCACAAGCCTGTGCAGGCATTGCTGTCGGCGCCTGGCGACGAAAATCTCCATTCCACCAAGCTGTTATCACGGAAAGGCGTTTGGGGCTAGGCTATAAAATTATTGGCTTTCCGAATTTATAAGCGCTATGGCGCCTTAACAAGTTGTATATCGCCATACCAGGCGCTTGCTTGCTCGCCGGTGTTGTCGGAATCCGACATGATGGCAATGCCGATAATGGCTGGCGGTTCTTCCCCAAAGGCCTTGCGGTAGTCCGCCGTAATATCCCGCTCAACGCTCACCCAGTCACCGGTTTTTTCCGCGCCGCTGCTCACCGCTAACATTCGGGTTTTATCGGTGTAAGGGTTATTCACCCATTCGCCAATAGGCAGCTGGTTTGCCCAAATGTAGTTAATAGCATTACCCGGCAGCGCTTCTCCGAACATCACCTCCACTGCTTTGCGCTTTGCGCGCTCAAAAAAACCGGCGTTGTCGGGCTGAAACTCAAAAGCCACGTAAATGCGCGCCGGATAGTCATCACCGTTTTTACTGCGGGCATCGCCCTTGGCAAACACATTCGACACCTTCCAGCGCCAGCGCAGAATCAGCGAATCCTGAGGCTGCACGTTTACCCGCGCAATCAGCCCGGATGCGCTTCCAGCCGTGTCGGCTTTGACCACCTGAACACCGTCTTCAACCAACAGTTGATAGTTGGAGTGCTGATCTATGTTGGGGAATTCCAGAGGCTCCCAGCCGTCGGAGATGCTTGTCATCTCAGAGAAACGGGGCAGGTGGGGCGCTGTCTCTTCTGATTGAGAAAATGCAACGGAACTGAACATGAACAACGCCAGTATCGCGAGTGTTGTTGAGAATGCCGAGAGTATGGAGACTATCTTGTTCATTGGGTTATTCCCGTATATAGTGTTTAGGTTCTTGGTCAAATACCAGATGTAGTGAGCTACGATCATTTTTAACGGCTTAAATCACTATAGCTGGTAACGGGAATCCGGTGAGACTCCGGAACTGACGCGCAGCGGTATTGGGGAACAAGTGTGGCACAAAGACACTGGCAGTTGCCGGGAAGTCGCCACACAAGGCCGAACGAACAGACACACCGTTCACGCCCCTAAGTCCGAAGACCTGCCAAGAACGCATCACTGCACCTTCGCGACACAGGTGAGCAGCAACAGTTTCAGTAACAGCACTCCAGTCTGCATGGCTTGGTGCGTATTACTGCCTGATGGCACCTTCAAAAGTTGCCTCGGTTGTGACTGCCTGCGTACGCGAAGACAACGAATAAACGCGTATTCAGGATAACCTGCTATGTCTGCCCTCTCTAACGATCTGTCGAACAAGCTACAGGCCGAAACCCCCGCTGCGAGCGCGGCCACCGCGGCGTCGCTGCAAGTGATCAAGCGCAACGGCAACCTGGTCAATTTTACCCCTTCAAAAATCGGCGTTGCCGTCACCAAGGCATTTCTGGCGGTGGAAGGTGACCAGGCGGCGGGCTCTGCCCGCATAAATGACGCCGTTCACAGGGTAACCGACCAGGTGGTGCAGGCCATCAGCCGCCGCCTGAAAGCGGGCGGTAAAGTGCACATTGAAGACATTCAAGACCAGGTAGAACTGGCTCTGATGCGCGCCGAGGAACAGAAAGTGGCGCGGGCTTACGTTCTCTACCGTGAAGAGCACGCCCGCGAACGCGCCCTGAACGAGCCGGTAGAAGCTCACCCAACCCTGACCGTAAAACAAGCTGGCGGCCGCACCGTACCGCTAGACTTGGGCTTGATGAAACAGCAGGTCGATAACGCAGCCTTCGGGCTGGACGGCATTAACGCCGAATCCCTGGTGGAAGAATCCATACGCAACCTGTACAACGGCATCGACGAAGCCGAGGTGCTGTCGGCGCTGATTATGACCGCCCGCGGCCGCATAGAGCGCGAACCGGACTACAGCGCCGTAACCGCCCGTTTGCTGTTGGAACAGCTGCGGCTGGAAAGCGTAACCGCGCTGAAACTCGACACCTCTTTGAGCCTTGTCGACGTCTACCCGCAAGCCCTGGGCACCTTCATCAACGCCGGTATTCGTTACGAATTGCTGGACGAAGCCATGGCCGCTTTCGACATGGAACGCCTGGGCGCTGCATTGAAACCCGAGCGTGACCTACAATTTGGCTTTCTGGGTCTGCAGACCCTGTATGACCGGTACTTCCTGCACTGGAAAGAAGACCGCCTGGAATTGCCGCAGGTCTTCTTCATGCGCGTGGCCATGGGCCTGTCCCTGCGTGAAGACGATCCCAACAGCCGCGCCATCGAGTTCTATGACCTGCTGTCGTCCTTCGACTATATGTCGTCTACCCCCACATTGTTCAACAGTGGCACCCGCCATTCCCAGCTGTCGTCCTGCTACCTAACCACCGTAGACGATGACCTGGAAGCCATCTACGGGTCGATTCGTGATAATGCCATGTTGTCAAAATGGGCCGGCGGTTTGGGTAACGACTGGACGCCGGTGCGAGCCATGGGTGCACGCATCAAAGGCACCAACGGCCAAAGCCAGGGCATAGTGCCTTTCCTGAAAGTGGTGAACGACACCGCTGTTGCCGTGAACCAGGGCGGCAAACGCAAAGGCGCGGTGTGTGCTTATCTGGAAAGCTGGCACCTGGACATCGAAGAGTTTCTGGAACTGCGTAAAAACACCGGTGACGAACGCCGCCGCACCCACGACATGAACACCGCCAACTGGGTGCCAGATTTGCTGGTCGAGCGCATGCGTCAAGATCGCGACTGGACCCTGTTCAGCCCCAACGACGTGCCCGATTTGCACGATTTATACGGCAACGCCTTCCGCGAACGCTATCAGCACTACGAAACCTTGGCCGCAGAAGGCAAAATCGAACTGTTCAAAACCATCCCCGCCAAGCAGCTGTGGCGCAAAATGCTGACCGTGTTGTTTGAAACCGGCCACCCGTGGATAACCTTCAAAGACCCCTGCAACCTGCGCTCGCCGCAGCAGCACAAAGGCGTGGTACACAGTTCTAACCTGTGCACAGAAATCACCTTGAACACCAGCGCCGACGAAATCGCCGTGTGCAACCTGGGCTCGGTAAACCTGGTTGCCCACATCAGCAACGGCGAACTGGATGTAAAACGCCTGGAACGCACCGTCGACACCGCCGTGCGGATGCTTGATAACGTTATAGACATCAACTTT
Organism: Marinobacter sp. BSs20148; assembly: GCF_000283275.1. Taxonomy (NCBI): domain Bacteria; kingdom Pseudomonadati; phylum Pseudomonadota; class Gammaproteobacteria; order Pseudomonadales; family Marinobacteraceae; genus Marinobacter; species Marinobacter sp. BSs20148. Next base: position 3,973,240 of record NC_018268.1, on the reverse strand, counting down.
TACGCCGTACCCCAAGCGCGTAATTCCAACCTGAAACATCGGCCGGTAGGCCTGGGTTTGATGGGCTTCCAAGACGCGCTCTACGCTTTGCGCTTGTCATACACCAGCCCGCAAGCGGTCGAATTTGCCGATGTGGCCATGGAGCAGCTGAGCTACTTCGCCATTCGTGCCTCTGCCCGGCTGGCGGCCGAACGCGGTGCTTATGAAAGCTACGAAGGCTCCTTGTGGAGCCAGAACATACTGCCCATCGATTCCATCGAACTGCTAAAAGCCGCCCGCCTTGAAGGCGACCTGAGCGTAAACACCGACAGCCGCCTGGACTGGGCGCCAGTGCGTGACCTGATTGCCAAGCACGGCATGCGCAACAGCAACGTGATGGCTATTGCGCCTACCGCCACCATTTCCAACATCGTGGGCGTGTCGCAATCCATCGAGCCGGCGTACCAGAACCTGTTCGTAAAATCGAACCTGTCGGGCGAATTCACCGTGGTGAACCCCTCGCTTGTGCGTGACCTGAAGGCCGAAGGCCTGTGGGACAACGTGATGGTGAACGACCTGAAATACTACGACGGCAGCGTGCAGCAAATCGAACGCATACCCACCGAACTGAAATCCCGCTACGCCACTGCGTTTGAAATAGACACTCGCTGGCTGGTAGAAGCCGCATCACGCCGTCAAAAGTGGCTAGACCAGGGCCAAAGCCTGAACCTGTACATGGCCCAACCCAGCGGTAAAAAACTCGACGAACTCTACCAACTGGCCTGGGAGCGAGGCCTGAAAACCACCTATTACCTGCGGTCCTTGGGCGCCACCGGCGCCAACGAACAAGCCGCAACAGTCGCGGCGCCGCAGCCCCAGGTTTGCAGCATTGACGAACCAGATTGCGAAGCGTGCCAGTAAGCCTAGCGCCCGAACTCCGGGGGCAGACTTCAAGTCTGCCCATTTACTACCAACTCCCAAACCCAGGGAACAGACTTCAAGTCTGTTCCCGTATTCAAAGGAACAAACCATGTTGAACTGGGACGAAGACAAAAAACCCGAGAGTAAGATTGTTCTCAACAGCAGCGTGGCTCCGGTAAACGTTGACGATAAACGCGTGATCAACGGCAACACCGACGTAAACCAGCTAGCCCCATTTAAGTACCCCTGGGCCTGGGAATACTTCATGAACGCCAACAAAAACCACTGGACGCCGTTAGACGTGAACATGTCGCAAGACGTTCACGACTACCACCACCGCCTGAACCCGGCAGAAAAGCACGTGTTTGAAAACGTACTGGCCTACCTGACCACCTCCGACATACTGGCCATGCGCAACATCGGCCTGGCGGTGATGGAAAAAATGACCGCGCCCGAGCTGCAGATTTACCAAGCGCGGCAGGTTTACGAAGAAGCCGTGCACACTTGGACATACCAGCACTGCATTGAAACCTTGAACTTGGACCAGGGCGAAATCTACAACCGCTACCGTGTCGTGCCGCAAATCAATGGCAAAATCCAGATGGCCAACCGCCGCCTGAACGCCGCCATGCGCTCCGACATCAACCTGCGCAACAAAGACGACCTGCAAGAATTCATCATGTCGTATTTGTTCTTTGCCGCCGTGTTTGAAGGCTGCTGGTTCTACAACGGCTTCAGCCCCATCTTCGCCCTGCAACGCCGCGGCCTGATGCGTGGCACCGGCGAACAGTTCCAGTACATCCTGCGCGACGAAGCCATGCACTTCTCCTTTGGCCTGAAAGTGGTTAACCAGATCCTGGAAGAAGAAAACATCAACTTCGACCCCAAAGCCGTGCGCGAGATGTGGGACGAATCCGAAGCCGCCGAAAGGGCCTACGCCAACTACATTCTGCGCGACCCCATCCTGGGCTATTCCGCGGAATACCACATCGAACAGTTCCGCTTCGTAGCCAACCGCCGTGCCCGCACCGTAAACCTGCCCGAGCCCTTCCCGGGTGCCAAAAACGTATCACCCTGGTTGGAAGAACAAGCCACCATGCGCAAAGAAAAGAACTTCTTTGAAACGCGAGTGATTGAATACCAGACCGGTGCCCAGTTGGAGTGGTAAGGCGTACCAAGAAGGCGCACTAAGAGAATAGAACAAGGAACAAGGGGACAGATTTCAAATCTGTCCCCTATCAATTGAATAGCCAAAAACCGCGAAGACCCAAAGGGCGACTGACCACTCAACCCAACGGGCTACGAACGCCTGCAAAACCCTGCCCAAGAACATGTGTGTAGATCTGGGTGGTACGTAAATCAGCATGGCCAAGCAAATTCTGAACCTTGCGAATGTCGTTACCGCGCTTTAGCAGCTCGGTGGCAAAGGAGTGCCGGAAGGTGTGACAGCCTGCGGGTTTGCCAATACAAGCTTGTTTTACGGCATTACGCACAGATCTTTGCACAGACGTAATATGGCGGTGATGGCGCGTGATATTACCCAAGTTGTCAGAACTCAGAGAAGGCGAAGAAAACAGCCATTGCCATTCCAGCGAAAGCCCAGCGTTAGGGTATTTGCGTGAGAGTGCATGAGGCAAGCTAACAGGGTGTTGAAACTCGGGGTCTTTCTGTTTCAAGGCCTTACAGATGTTATCAGCGTGACTTTTCAGTTCAGCAATAAATGTCCCCGGCAACAGCGTTGTACGATCTTTAGCACCTTTACCATCGAGCACTGTTATAACCTGCTGATTAAAATACAGATCCTTAATGCGAAGCCTGCAGGCTTCAGTGACACGAAGGCCCGAACCGTACATCAGCGAAGCAATTATGTGATCGGGGTGGCGCAGCTTTCCGATAATGCACATTGGCGTATAAAAACACCAGGGCATTTAGTGCCTGCGACTGAGTCGCTGCTGCCACGTTCCGATGAACAGCCAGCCAGGTCAGAAACTCATTAACGTCTCGTGGGCCCATATCCCGGGGATGCTTTATCTGGTGGAAACGGATGAAATAGCGAATCCAATACCAGTAGGTTTTCTCTGTGCGGATGCTGTAGGGATTCACACGAATGACGGCATGAACCTGATCACGCAATCGAAGTGGCTTCCCGTCCATGGGCTGACTCCTGTAATAGCTGTATATTTATACAGTATTAGTGTGAGAACAAATCACAGAAGTCAAATGATTACGTGGAAGGACGGAAAGTGTTCGACTAGGCTGTTGTTTTATAGATCTATGGGCGGACGCTTGTGGAAGCCCGAAAGTGTAGTCATGAAGCGGCCAGATTTTTGCATTCGCGGAGGGGCCTACCAAGTTACTGCTATACACCATTCGGTAGCGAGGGAGTGTGGACTATCTAATACCAACAATAAGCATCCTTGGATTTTTTGCTCTATGGCTAACAATGAGCTTTGTGATATCAAAATAATCAGGGTGGTGAGCGCTTGCAGAAGATTACCAAGCCAAGCATGTTTTCTTTGGTAAAAAACTAAACATGAAGTCAGGGAGACTTGGTAAGAGTAACTTTTTTAGTACCTTAATAATTGGCTTGGAGCGTGATGGTTTGTTCCTCGGTGTTTGCTTTCCTTTCAACTTTGGAAGCAAAGATTTGCTCATACCTCTTGAAGAAATCCAGCACAAAACGATCAAAGGAATACTATTTAAAAAAGTCGTTGTTTCTTTCACAAACCATCCAGAAAAAAAACTGGAAATACCAAGCCGTTTGGCAAAGAAATTAAACAGCACCAGCGGAACATATTTTTTTAATGTTGTATAACAAGGCGTTCAACTTTCAGCCCAGCTGCGCTGGTCTTGGACTGTCGCTGCTGCGCAGCGCCAGTCCGTTAACGCGACGTTATGCGCAACTTGTAGGCTAAGGAGATGACCACTAATGAATGAAATCACTTTTCCCGTGAAGAAACGAGAGCTTCACAGCCACCATTTTGATTCGACAATCTGGAATGAATTTGTATTCCGTGATGACGATATTGTTATTTCCACCTATGCCAAATCCGGGACGACTTGGATGCAGCAAATTGTGGCCCAGCTCCTGTTTTCTGGCGAGGAGGGCTTGGAAGTAGCCGAAATGTCGCCGTGGATGGACTTGCGAGTTCCTCCGAAAGAAGTCAAGTTGCCGGCAGTCGAGGAACAGACGCATCGACGATTCGTAAAAACTCATTTGCCTGTGGATGCCTTGGCCTTTTCGGAAAGGGCAAAGTACATCTACATCGGTCGAGATGGACGCGATGTGGTCTGGAGTCTTTACAACCACCATCTAAATGCGAACGCGGCTTGGTACGACGCCCTTAACAATACTCAAGGCAGAGTTGGCCCGGAAATCGAACCACCATGCTCGCCGATCTCCCAGTATTTTGATGACTGGCTGGATCAAGACGGCTTTCCATTTTGGTCGCTCTGGGACAATGCTCGCACTTGGTGGGCGATTCGTAATTTACCGAATGTACATATGGTGCATTTTGCAAATTTGAAGTCAGACATGCCTAGAGAAATTCGCCGCATTGCAGAATTCATTGGCACGCCCATCGAAGAGTCGAAGTGGGAGAAGATATTAAAGCATTGCAGTTTTGACTATATGAAGGCCAATGCCACCAAGAGTGTTCCTCTTGGTGGGGCGTTTTGGGAAGGAGGTGCAGAAACCTTTATTCACAAAGGCACGAATGGCCGGTGGCGTGATGTGCTTTCTGCTGAGCAGGCCATGAATTATGAACAGCGTGCGCAGTCGGAGCTCGGCCCCGACTGCGCACATTGGTTTGCCACTGGTGAGCTCAGATAATGTGTTTTCGTGAGTGTAGTCGAATTGCGTATAACAAGTGCATCAACATTGACCGGTTTTACACGCCACGCCGCTATTGCTCTGCTCTGTGTAAAACCGGCAAGTTATGCAGGCGTTATGCACCAAGGAGAGTGACGTGCCGATAACCGGCGAGTGTTTCTGTGGTGAGGTGAGCTACCAAGTCGATGGCTGGCTTCGTGATGCGAGGTCTTGCCACTGCTCCCGCTGTCGTAAAGCATTCAGTGCCCAGGCGTCCGCATATGCATTGGTTGAACCATCTGAGTTCAGTTGGTTATCTGGCGAGGAATTGCTTACATCCTATGTAGGCAGCCATGGCTTTGGGCTTCGGTTTTGCAGCAAATGCGGGTCTACGCTTTGTGGCATTTTTAATGGAGTCATTCATGGTGTGACTTTAGGGTGCGTGAATGGTGACCCGGAAATCGAGATTGGCATGCACATTTTTGTGGGCTCCAAGGCTGCGTGGGAAGTTTTGCCAGATGCGGTAACTCAATATCATGAGCAGGGTCCGAACAATGCATAACCAAGCGGTCAACCGGACACCAAAAGCGTGTCGCTCTTGGTTCCCTCAGCTGCGCTCCGACGCCGGTTACCATCAGCGTTAGATGCATATGAATAATCACATTAATCTTATAGTCGAAGGATCGGAAGGTGGAACTCAACCCGCAAAAGTCGAGTTCCTTTCGCCCAACGTGTATCGCATCTTGTTTTCCCCAGGATTCTTAGAGGATGTAGCCGCTGGCGATGTAATCCGAGTAACCGATGAAGTAACGGGTGAATTTTAAGTAATTGAATATGGTGGTGATGTTTCAGTAAAAATTTCTTATACTTCCCGAATAAGTGAGAAACTTCCAGAAATTGATGGCATATTAACGCAGATAAATGCACGCAGTGACGGACACCTTGAGCATGTCGCTGTTTGGACTATCCCTGTAGGATCATGCTTCAAGGCTATCGAGGCATCTGTAACAAAAGCCTGTGGGCGACTAGAAGAACGGACTTTTTGGTATGGCAATGTATATGATTCGCAAAATAATCCAATTAACAGGTGGTTGTGAGCAGGTCGCATCTAAAAAGTCAAAGTACGCAGACTCGGTAAAGCTGTCACCTTTTTTGTACCAAAAAAAACCGCCAACTTCGCCAAGTCAGTGTTTGAGGCGTTAGCGCTACAACAATTGGTAACCTTACGATCATGAGCTTAAATCAGTGGAATTAGCAGGTGAAACGAAATGAGAACCACACAATCTAAGCTGATACATTTTTCTTTATTAATTTTTGTTTTCTTGCTTACCGCTTGTGGTTCTGAACGTCCATCGACTGAAAAAGAGACTGAAACACCAGTACGGCCGGCAAAATTATTAGAAATTGGTCAGGAAAACAGTAATGCCTTTTTGAATTATCCTGCGGTTATTAAATCTGAACAACTTTCGGTATTGAGTTTTGAAGTGGGCGGAATGTTGAATGAGTTAATGGCAGTAGAAGCGCAACGTGTGATAAAAGGTGAAGTTCTTGCAAGACTGGATCAACAAGATTTTCTTACAAAATTAAAATCAGCACGTGCAGAATTTGAAAATGCCGATGCAGAATATCAACGTGCATTGCGTTTGATTAAGCAAGATGCCATATCCAGAAGTGAGCTTGAAAAGCGAAAATCACAACGCGATGTGAAAAAATCTCAACTTGATACTTCGGAAAAATCTTTAAAGGATACAGTGCTTATTGCTCCATATTCCGGCGCCATAGCAAAAGTATCAATTGAAAAAAGGAAAATCATTCAACCAGGCGAGCCGGCAATTACCCTCCTCGGTAAAAAGGGACTGGTAGCTAAATTCAACCTGCCTTCCAGTATTATGGCAAATGCCAGAAGTCAAAAAGATGTGAAAAGGGACGCCTATATTGTGTTGAGTGCAGCTCCAGAACGCCGTATTCCTGCCGTTTTCAAAGAAGCTTCTTTGGAGGCAGACGTCACTTCACAGACCTATGAAGTGACTTTTGCTTTTGATGCCCCTGATGATCTGGTTATATTACCGGGGATGAATGCCATCGCCTGGTTTAGAGATCCTGGAAAAGCAAGTACGATAACCAGCAAGATAGCTATTCCATTGACTGCAATCGCGACAGATGGAAATCAAAAATATGTCTGGGTTTTGGATAAAAACACAATGACTGTGTCAAAAAGGGATGTCGTGGTTGAAGAGGGTGTTGGTGCTAACCTGAAGATTACATCTGGACTTGAACCAGAAGAAATGATTGTTGCTGCAGGTATTTCTTATCTGTTCGAGGGGATGAAAGTTCGTCCTTGGGTTAAATAGATCATATAAACCTAAGGATTAAACTATGAATCTCGCAGAAGTTTCTATTAAGAATCAGGTCATAAGTGTTCTCGTAATTTTATTAGCACTAGTTGGTGGTTGGAATGCCTATCAAGAAATGCCAAGGTTCGAAGACCCGGAATTTACTATAAGAAGTGCGTTAATCTTCACCCAATACCCAGGTGCCAGCCCCGAAGAAGTAGCCAGGGAAATCTCTGAGCCGTTGGAAACAGCACTGCAACAGATGCAGGAAGTTAAGGATATACATACAAAATCTTCTGCTGGTCTATCTGAAATTACGGTAGATATTAAATACGACTTCTCAAAATCAAAAGAAGATCTTCAGATTATCTGGGCCAAGCTGCGCAATAAAGTTAAAGATGCAGAGCAATCTTTGCCGAAAGAGGCGCATCCAACTGTCGTTAATGATGATTTCGGTGATGTATATGGTCTGTCTTATTTCATAACAGGTGATGACTATAGTCCAGATGAGTTAAGGGCATATGCCAAACAGTTACAAAAAGATATTTTGCAAGTAAAAGGTGTAGCAAAGGTACAGTTGTTGGGGGAAAGTGAAGAAGCAATTTTTGTTGAAATATCACGTGAGAACTCTGCAAATTTAGGTGTTTCTATTCAGAACATCTACGATATTCTTGGCCAACAAAATTCAGTCGTTTCAGCAGGAAGTGTTGCTATAGGTGATCAACGCATTTTAATTGATCCATCCGGTGCTATTGATTCTGTCGATTCTATAAAAAACCTACTAGTATCAATCGCTGCTGAAGGCAAGATAATTCATCTAAAAGATATCGCCAACGTTTATCGAGGTTACAAATCACCTGAAACGAAAATTATTAGATACAACGGAAAACCTGCTATTGCCTTAGGTGTGGCTAATATTGCTGGTGGTAATGTTGTTGTGGTTGGTGAAGCGGTTGATAAAAAGATCCAGGAATCTGAAAGTCGCAGACCACTGGGAATGGAGGTTTATGAGTATTACCATCAAGGCAAGATAGTCGAAGAATCAGTCGATAATTTTCTTATCAATGTAATCGCAGCTTTAATTATTGTTATTGTCTCTTTGTTCATTTTCATGGGACGGCATTCTGCCTTTGTCCTAGCATTTATTCTTCTTGTAACGGTTGCGGCAACACTCGCTACGATGCAAATTATCGGCATTCCTATTCATCGTATTTCGTTAGGCGCGTTGATCATTTCCCTAGGAATGATGGTGGATAATGCTGTGGTTATAACAGAGGCAATCCTAGTCGGGGTACAGAAGGGTATTAAGAAGCTTGATATTGCAAAAGAGATTGTTTCTCAAACCAAATGGCCTCTACTTGCCGGTACCTTGGTGGGTGTTATTGCTTTTGCGCCCATTGGCTTTGCGCCAGGATCAACGGCTGAGTATACGGGGGATCTTTTTTGGGTCGTCATGATAGCACTGTTATTCAGTTGGCTTTTTGCCATGACCATTACCCCTCTAGCCTGCTATTGGTCATTTCCCGAAAAGGTTCAAAAAACTACTGCTGCTAAAGAAAGTGTATTTTACGATAAATACAAACAACTTATGCATTGGGCGTTACGATTTCGTTGGCTTGTTGTTGGAATAGTACTTAGCTTATTTGCTGTCTCTCTTTGGGGTGCGCAATACATGTCAAAAGGTTTTTTCCCACAATCAACTACTCCACAAATGGTTGTAGATTATTGGTTGCCTGAAGGAACCAGGATTGAACGCACTGAAAAAGACATGAAAGAAATTGAACCTTTTTTACGTCAAATGAACGGTGTCAATGCAGTGCAAACATTGGTTGGCGGCGGGGGTATTCGTTATATGTTGACTTATAACTCAGAATCAACCAATAGCTCTTATGGGCAATTTCTTGTGCGTGTCGATGATTATCGAAATATTAATAGCATGATGCCAGAGGTCCAGACTTATATTGAGCAAAATTACCCGGAAGCAAGGGTAAAAGTCTGGCGTTTTGTTTTAGGGCCGGGTGGTGGCTCTAAAATTGAGGCGGAATTTAGTGGACCGGATCCAAAAACTCTCCGTCGCCTTGCAAATGAAGCTAAGACTATTATGAGTGCCGATGGTGGTGCGCTTTCTATAAAAGACAATTGGCGTCAACCCGTTAGCGTTATTGAACCTGTTTACTCTGATGCAAAGGGACGTCGAGCTGGTGTTTCCAGAAAAGATCTCGCTGACGCATTGTTAAACTTCTATTCAGGAAAGAATGTTGGCGAATTTAGAGAAGATGAAGATTTAATTCCAATTATTGCACGTATGCCTGGTACCAAGAACGCAACGATAGATGACATCAAAAACATCCAGGTTTTAAGTGCTGTCACTGGTGAAATGATACCAATCGCTCAAGTGACAGATGGCTTTAGAACCATTTGGAGAGATGGACAGATCCGCAGTGAAAACCGAGTATTTAGAATTAAAGTACAAACTGATCCTTATCCAGATGAACTGGCGGCTGATTTTCTCAAGCGCATTCGCCCATATATCGAAGCTATTGAGCTTACGGATGGTTATAGTCTGGAATGGGGTGGCGAAGAAGGTGCTTCCAATGAATCCAATGGTAATTTAATGTCAACTATACCGATGGGTTTTCTTGCGATGGTATTGGTTGTAGTCGTCCTGTTCGGAAAAATTAGACAGCCTTTGGTGATTTGGATGGTCGTGCCACTGGCATTAATCGGTGTGGTGTTTGGATTAGTGGTAACAGGAATACCTCTTGAGTTTATGGGGATCCTAGGGCTTCTTTCATTATCGGGACTATTAATCCAAAACGGTATTATTTTGGTAGACCGAATGGATCTGGAGATAGATGAAGGTAAGCCAAGATATGATGCAATTATTGACTCGGCGACAAGTCGTGTTCGACCTGTTGTTCTGGGTTCGTTTACAACTGCACTCGGTGTGATCCCGTTGTTTTTTGATGCGTTCTTCCAATCAATGGCGGTAGTATTAGTCTTTGGCCTAAGTTTTGCCACCTTATTAACACTTCTTATCGTACCCGTGTTATATGCCATGTTTATGAATGTGAGTTCCAAGGAAACCAGTTATGCGAGCAATTAAACTTTTCGTTCTGCATGTTATTGCATTGATGGTTCTATCCTGTGTGAACAGCAACCCCCAAAATGGACATCAAAAGGCTGTCAAAAAGGCAATTGAAGCGCCAGAAACATGGGCCACTAAAACAGCGGAGTACGCGAATGTATCGGATAAATGGTTAGAAAACTTCAATGACCCGATGATGCTCAAACTAATAAGAGAAGGTAAGGAAAACAATATCGACTTACAAATAGCCGCAGGTAACATGGATAAGGCCTGGCTATTGGCCAAGCAATCGGGCGCGTCACTTAAGCCGACTGCCGATTTTTCAATGGGCAGAGCTGATTCGGGTAGTGGGAATGGCGGATCTTCTAATGCAAATATTAATGTTGGTCTAACTGTCAGCTGGGAACCGGATGTTTGGGGGCGCATACGTGCGGGTGTTAGCAAGGCTGAGGCCAGTGCTCAAGCAGCAAAAGCTGATTATATTTTTGCGCAGCATTCCTTAAGCGCTAATATTGCAAAAACCTATCTAAAAGTAATTGAGGCCAAACAACAGTCTGATATAAGTCGCAAGAATCTATTGATTCTTAAAAATACGATGCGCATTACTCAAGTGAAGTATGACAACGGCCTGTCTTCGGGTCAGGATATTGCGCTGAATCGTGCAAATTTGGCATCAGCTCAAGAACAGCTAATTACAATTGAAGGCTCCCGACGTGATGCACTAAGGGCATTAGAGCTATTACTAGGTCGTTACCCCAATGCTACGTTAGAGATAGAGAACACTTTACTCGATTTGCCTCCTCCTCCTCCAGCGGGCCTTCCCTCTGAAATATTGGAGCGCCGACCTGACATTGTTTCAGCTGAAAGAAGAATTGCGTCAGCGTTTAATGGCACAGATCAAGCCAAAGCAGCACAGTTACCAAGATTTTCATTAACAAGTTCGATTGGTGGTGCCTCCGGTTCTTTATCAAATGTACTCAATCCTACTAATGTCGCCTGGCAGTTCGGAGCTAATTTATTGGCACCACTGTTCGATGGTGGAAAGCGAAAATTGGACGTTGAAATTTCGAAGATAGAGCAGAAGCAAGCCATAGCAAACTATGCTCAAATAGCCTTAGCTGCTTTTTCAGAAGTGGAAAACAACTTGGATCAAGGTCATACTTTAGCCAATCGCATGAGAGCCTTAAGTGATGTTCTTAGAGAAAGCAATAAAGCCTATCGCATTGCCGAATTAAGGTATAAAGAAGGCGAAATTGGTTTGTTAGACACCCTGCAAATCCAGCAACAGAACATTGCAGCCGAGAGTGAATTACTCTCTATCAAGCGCCTTCAACTGGAACAGCGTATCAATTTATATTTGTCTCTGGGTGGCAGTTGGTAGAATGATTGGGATGAAAGAATAATAAGCGACACTATTGATAGCAAAGAGTTAGTTAACGTTGCAAAATTAAAATCTACAACCAATTTAAGCTTAGTATATCAATTAGGAGTGCTAACGAGCAGGTCAAGTCCACTCCTGTTGGCCGCTGGGACCGCCAAAAAGCGGCGGACCCTTATCTATGTCGTTAGGTGTTGTTAAGGAGAATGAGTTTGTCGGAAGAAGATCAGTCACCTTTAGTATCAAAGACAGCATTGTCTGCGCAGAGATCCGTCACGACAGCCATGTGGAGCACTACGAAAGTTCTGTAGTGAGCGGCCTAGCGGCAGCGCCCAAACCATTACGCGAAACCTTCATCCGCACCACTAGTTACGCCGTAAGCACCAATAAATCAGCGCTTACACCCCAGTCCTTCAATTGTACACACTGAACTCCTCACCCATTCCACGAGGAATCAGCATGACGACCACCGAAAAAGTACACTTCTGGCAACAACATATTGATGATTGGGAAGCGATGAGCCTGGTTGGCAACGCTCACTGTAAGCAACAGTCTTTGAATTATTATCAATTCGTTTACTGGCGTCAAAGGCTGACCTCTGTTAAAAATAATCTGAAGCAGGCACCGGCAGCGAGTAGCAACACGCGGCAACGCTAAAATAGACCTCGAAGGTTCGAGAAAATGCGGAGTTATGTGGAACGCACATTTCTGTGACATCGCCGAACGCGGTCTAATACGATGTTAGGCAGTCCAAGCTGATGCAGCCATTTTTTATTAAGTCCGCAACCGGAACCTCAAAATTATGTTGAACCTGCTGTTCATCGCTATCGGAGTGTTGCTTCTGACTGGTGGCGGTGAGGCACTTATCAGAGGATCTTTGGCAGCTGCAAATCGACTGGGCATTTCTCCCCTGCTCAGCGGCTTGTTAATTGTCGGTTTCGGTACGTCTGCGCCAGAGCTGGTGGTCTCAATTGAGGCTGCTCTTAGTGAGCGGCCCGACATCGCAATCGGTAACGTTGTGGGGAGTAATATCGGCAACATACTGCTGATTCTAGGCTTATGCGCACTGATAACGCCTCTTGCTGTCAAGCCGCTCGTATTGCGGCGTGATGGTGTCACGGTTGTCGCTGCGAGCATCTTGTTTCTTGTCCTTGTTGGCGGGGATGCTTTGGTAAGGTCTGACGCTGCCATATTCCTGCTGGCGCTCGCCGCTTATCTGGTCTGGGCTTATTGGACCGAGCGCTCCGGTGAAGCGCCTTCCGCAGGGTTACACATAGCTGAAGGGCAGGAAGTTACTTTTCTGCCAAAAACAACTCTATGGATAGTCATGGCGGTTGTTCTGGGTTTGGCCCTATTGATCGCCGGTTCACAAGTACTGTTAAAGGGTGCCGTGGGTATAGCCGAGTCGTTTGGCGTCTCAGAAGCCGTAATAGGGTTGACCCTCGTGGCGGTTGGCACTTCTTTGCCCGAACTTTCGATCTCTGTAATCGCGGCATTTCGGCGACATGCCGATGTTGCTATTGGTAATATCCTGGGGAGCAATATTTTCAATCTCCTGGGAATACTCGGAATTTCCTCGTTGCTACAGCCGCTTCCAGTCCATGAGCGAATCTTGCAGTTTGATCAGTGGGTCATGTTGGGAACGTCGCTGATTCTATTGTTCTTTTTGTACACGGGCAGTCGTCTTAGCAGGCTCGAAGGCGGATTGCTCCTGCTCGGCTACGGCGTGTATATAAGCCTGAGTTTCACGGTACTCGGCACTTAAGCTCCGGGAGTGAAAGCGCCTAACCAGGCCAAGCACGGCGACAGCTTTTCCGTTTCGGCTTCGCCTCCACTACAAAGCTGCGCGTGTTGGCGGCGTTCGGCATGAGCAATGCGTCACAACTGCTCCGCAGAACGAAGTCTGCAACGAAGCCGCTGGCGCCCTGCGGTGACCGCCTTTAGGTTGACCTCTCAGCGGTTGTGGAGCTTGGTGAATCAAACAATGTATTTGGCGATGCTGGCCGAGAGGCACCTCGGTTGCTGCCTGAGCACCATTCCGATAAAGGAAAGGACCAAATACCATGACCGAGAATCGACTTGATGGCCTCCGGCTAGCGCTACGCGGAGAGTTGGTCACGCGCAAGAACAAAGAGGCGTTTGACGCCGCTCGCTTCCGGGGCTGGAACCGCGACCTGAATACGCGCGTGACCCCCCTGGGATTCGTGGTCGCGTCTGGTCCACGGGATGTCGCGACCACCGTGAAGTATTGTCGTTCCAACAACATAGCCATCACGGTGCGCGGCAAGGGCGCCCACTCACCCTCCGGGATGGCGAACGACGCTGTCGTAATCGACCTCGTGAAGATGACCGCCGTCCGCGTCGATCCGGAGAACAAGTTGGTTTATGTCCAGGCCGGTGCCGACGGAGGCGATGTGGATCACGAGACAGCACTTCACAATCTGATCTGTCTAACCGGCTCGGTCTCACACACCGGCTTCGCGGGCGTGGCGCTCGGAGGAGGCATCGGCCACCTGAGTCGTTGGCTCGGGGCGGTGGTCGACAGCATCGTCAGCTACGAGATGGTCACCGCCGAAGGAAAGGTTGTCCGTGTGAACGAATCCGAGGACCCGGAACTGTTCTGGGGAATGCGCGGCAACGGAGCGAGCTTTGGCATCGTTACAGAGTTCGTATTGAGGCTTCGCGACATGCCCAACGCCGGGGTTATCCGTGCAGCTCCCATACTGTGGGGTGCCGACAAGGCGAACGAAGTCATGTCGTCGTGGATGGGGCGCATTGCCAGGCCCGGACGCAAGAAAACAGAGACGCTTCAGTTTGCGTTCCTCCACTCCCCGGATGGTCACCCGCTCTGTGGCGTCATTCCCCTCATCGTCGGCGAGACCGAGAAAGCGGCCTTGGCGACTTGTGACGAACTGGCGGCGTATGGCGGCGGGGCGCTGGTGCGTCAGGACACCCAACTGCCGTATACAGCGATGCAGGCGGCGCTGGACGAGGCCTTCCCGTACAACGCAAACTACTGGGACAAAGGTGTCTTTGTCGATTGGGATCCCAGTGACGACAAGGCAGCCCAGGCCATCGTCGACATCGCTGTCAGGACCTGGAGCAACAAGCCGGAATTCGCATCCAAGTCGTGTACGTTTCTGCTCTTCATGGGGGTCAATGGCGCCGTGGCCGAGGCTGATTCGGCCTCGACCTCATTTGGCGCTCGCGGCGGACGCCTTTGGTGCACGGCCCTCACCGGCTGGTCCGACGACGACGACGGCAAACGCGCCGCCAGCAAGAAGTGGTGCGACAGTTTCGCCGAAGCGCTAGCGCCGTTTCAAGTGACGACGTATCTCAACAACGCCATGCCCGAGAACGAAAATGAAATGCGGCGCGTCTTTCCGGAAGAAACCATGAAGCGTCTGCGGGTGCTCAAGAAGAAGCACGACCCCGAGGACATGTTCAAGACGGGAGCGTGGCAGTACGAGGCCAACACCTGAGGCTAAGACCGCGATACCTTAAAGGGCCTGAGCCTCACCACGGCTGGCACGCTGTGCAACCGTCGTGGAGCAAATGGAGAAGATTTGGTTCCGTACGAATCGAAAGCAGGGCGGAGTCATGAAACTTGCGGTGCCGAACAAAACGCTGCGGCGGACAGGCACCGGCGAGCTGATCATCGACGGCGCGTATCATGACGCTGGCGCTTGCCGCTGAGCGTTGGCGTTATACATAATCATGACTGAGTCCGAGAATTTACTAGAGGAGATTTTCGAAAAATTTGGAACCGCGTTCGAGCGAATTCCAGAATCTTCTACGCCGCACGAAAAAACTCCTGATTACCTAGTACCTATAGGCGATGAAATGAGTTACTGGGAAGTAAAGGAACGAGATTCAAATGAGGATGAAGAAGCTATTTCAAACCCCGTAGATATGGGCGTAAGTGAAACATATAGCGTAAATTCTCAACGAATACGGAATAGCATAAAATCTGCTTGTGAACAGTTTAAGAATTATAGGGTAACGGATTCACCATGCGTAATCGTTGTTTACGACGCTAGGCCATTTTCAACTAAAGACTTGCTCTTCTATCCAGAAATAAAGGCAGCAATGCTGGGTGATGCTGAATTTATGGCAAGCAATAATGGTGTAATCAAAGAAATATCGAGAAAAATGCATTGCTAACCAGGAATGGTAAAAAATATATCAGTGCTATTGTTATAATACATGATTACGCTAAAGAGGCTGTGATTTTACACAATCCAAATGCAAAGTTTTCTCTGTTGAATACTTCATTGAGTACATTATTAAACCACCATGAAGTGGCTAACTATATGGAAAATGGTCTGGTTTGGGAAAGGGTATAACAATGCCATCAAAAATCGCGCTTTCAGCGCTGGCCTCGCAACAAGCTGCTCGCCTTTTATGGCGGCGCTATGCGCGTGTTGAGCAGTTTTCACTAATATAGATCAAAGGTTTTTCTATGAGCGACAAGAATAGTATCGATAACCCACTGACCCTTACCGTCGGCGATGAACAGTTAGTTATTCGTCGTAGCTATGAAATTATTAGTATTATTAATGATTTTTTCATAGCGGGCTGGTTCCTGTCGGGGAGTGTGTTTTTTCTTTATCCGTCGATGGAAAAAGTAGCTATCTGGCTGTTTATCATTGGCAGCGCTCAATTTTTGATCCGACCAACAATACGTCTCTTGGCCCATCTTCATATACGACGAGTGCCAGGTAGCCGTTGGGAATTGTGACAATAAAAGACGCCATTTCACTTTTACATTTGTGTTGTGCCTGCATGACATGCGAACTGTCTTATTTTGCAAGGCATAAAAATTTCTCCAGCCGACCGCTAAAGCATCGGCTGAACTCGACGTTAGATTTTTCGCAGGAAAGCTGAATGAAGCATTGGACATAGCCCAACGGGATATTCCTGATTCAAATTCCGACAGCGTGGCAATACCTCAACCCTGTTGCGGAAGGCGAAGAGGAAAAGTCCCCATACAGCTTTCATCCTTATGAAGCCGCTAACGGGTGTTTTCAGATTAGCTGTTATCCACTAGAGGAACTAGCGCCTAAACTTACAGACGACTATCCGAATGGCGTGCCAGAGCTTACATGGCGACCTTCCAGGATGGATGATTCAGAGTTCTGTATTCACATTTTTTTTGGGGCTTCAGCAGATCAGGTTTTGATCGGTAAATATATCCATGATGCAAATCGTTGATAACGATGAACGAATAAATGAAGAACTTTGCTTAGTTGATAATATTTTAAAATCCTTGGTTATTGTCCCTCCTAGAGACCGAAAGTTCGCCTCTGATATGGAAAAGTTTGATCAATTCTAAGGGGCGTTGGCTGCATCATATGATCTTCTGGATAATGCGATAGAATCTGATTCCTTTATCGAAGTGATTGCCGTTTCTGCCAATCAGATCGATGCACTTCTCAGGTTGAGCATAGTCATCGCCATCCAACTTAAGAATCAGACGGACGAGGTCCCACTAAAATATCTTTTTCAAGCAAAAGATGAACGAGGCTTGATGGAGCGAAAAATATACGATGACGCTCTTAAATATAACGTAATTAAAGACAATGACCACAAAAAGCTAAATTCGTTGTATAAGTTAAGAAATCGCGTGGTACACAGGTATATCATATCTGACATAAAGACCCGTGACTTGCCTAGTATTGCTCTCAGATATGTTGAGGCATGTGAGAAAGTGCGTTTAATACTACGAGATCTTGAGAATAAACAAAAGGATTGTCAGTATGGCGTTTACGGAAAGAAATTTATGAAATTTTCCGAGCCTGATGATGAGGCAATAAAACGATTATTTTCTGATGTTAACGACAAGCACCTTATTCGTAAATTCGCCAGGAAGGTCACGAATGATTGAATCTAACAAATGCAGGCAAGGGACGCTCCTGCTGCTGGCGTTAGGCAATAACTTTACCGGAGTAGACAATGAAATCAGATCTGGATGGATGGGGCACGTGGGAGGAGTTCCGAGCTGCGCAGCAAGAAATTGTTCTGCCCGCGGGCTCGGCAGCCCATATCGCCGTCACTATTCGCTACATCGATGTCGGAAAGGCGCAGCGCGGCACCATTCTGCTGATGCACGGTATCCCAACATGGGGATACCTCTATCACGCGATTATCCCGCCACTTGTGCAGTCGGGTTATCGGGTGATTGCACCAGACTTTTTGGGCCATGGTTGGTCGGATCGCCGAGACAGGTTCGACCGTTCCTTCCAAGACCAGGCCCGTATGATTACTGTCCTTCTGGACGCCCTTCGGGTGAAGAATGTGGACGTGGTAGGGCATGATACGGGAGGTGCAGTCGCTCTTATACTTGCTATCGAGCATCGGGAACGAGTTAATCGACTGGTCATATGTAACGCTGTTTGCTATGACCGATTTGACGATGACATGCTCGATTTCGGCCATCCTTTGCGCTGGAAACCTCGACCGGTCGCGGATTTGGTCGAGGCACTTGAAGAGAGCCTAGCGGCAGGTCTCTCAGACCACAGCCGACTAACGCCCGATTTCAGGCGCGGCATCATCGCTCCGTGGGCCAGCGAAGAGGGGAAGTTGAGCTTGCTTCGAAATGCTTCCGCGCTAAACGCCAACCAGACCATGGCACTCGTCGACCGTCATGGCGCCATCTCTGCTCCGGCAATGGTTCTGTGGGGGATGGATGATCCTTGGCAGAGATCGGAAGATGGGGTGCAACTTGCTCGTGAGATTCGCGACGCGAAGTTCAATGCGATCCACGGCGCTTCCCATTGGGTACAGCAGGATGCGCCGGAAGAATTCACAACCGCAGTGCTGGAGTTTTTAGCAAGTACGCCTAACAATCAAATACAGCCGACGCAGTAAACTGCGCGGCTGATTTGGCCCGATATGTGGCAAATAAAACTGAGGATTCCGTATGAGCGCATATCTTGTTGTTGACACGAAGATCAAAAATCCAGAGGCGTATGAAGAGTATAAAAAGCTTGCGAAGCCCATCGCTAAAAAATATGGAGGTGTTTATCGAGTTAGAGGCGGCGCAATGGATGTCAGGGAAACTGAACTTTGGACGCCTACCAGGATTGTGATTATTGAATTTCCTGATGTTAAAAGCGCGCAGGCATTTGTAGATTCAGATGAGTATGCCCCTGTAAAACCTAAGCGTTTAAATAATGCCGAATGCACGTTATTTATCGTTGATGGAGGTTAACAGCATGTATTGCGCACGTAACAAGGCGCTCCAGCCGACGCCGTCGCGCCAATGCTGGCGTCGTTGGGCGTCTTTTTGCAGAATTCTAAGGGGGTAACAATGAGCACCATCGAAGTCGGGGAACATCTGTACACCATCAAGCTGAACCTTACTGGCATGACCGAGTACGGGGTCAGTTTTTCTGATCTTACGTCCGGGAGCATTTCTCCCCCGGCAGAAGGCGCTAGGTTTGACGCCGCGTTCGAGGGCCAGGCTACTGGGGCCAAGCTAAACGGAACGGTTTCTGGCGTTGACTACATGCGGGTGCGTGGAGATGGCCGGATGGAGTTACACATTCACGAGACCATCACCACAACTGACGGGAAGAACATCGATGCCCAAGGCGATGGCGTTGGTATTCCTCGACCAGAGGGCGAAATTTTGGACATTCGCGTCAATATGACGTTGTTTACGTCGCTGGAAGACTACAAATGGGTCAATCCCTTGCAGGTGTGGGGCATTGGCGTGGTTAATCTCGCAGAGGGAACCATCGAGGTTTCCTGCCACGCCGCATAAGCCCTGTCGCAATTGATCCGTGCCATGGTTCAGGAGGCGCCCAACAAATCGCTCAAGCAGGCACGCCCAGCTTCGCTGGCCGCCCCTTAGCTCAGGCGTTATGTTTTAAGGAGGCTGTATGCGATCACCACAATCCGTGAAGGCGCTTGAACAGTTGGGCCGTGTGCGCTTATCTGATTCATTTTTCATGAGAGATTTTTTGTACTCGGAAATTTCTCAAATCGAGCGCATCCCGAATCTTCCAGAATACCCTGATATCGCAATTGAAGCAGGACGCGGCCTGTGTCAAAAGGTTCTTGAGCCAATTCAATCAGCCTTGGGTCGCATTTCGATCAGGTCCGGGTACCGCTCGCCCGCTGTAAACGCAAAAGGGGCCGAAAATGAAAATCAATATAACTGCTCCAGCAATGAGTCGAGCTACGCTGATCACATCTGGGACTATCGAGATAAGAATGGCGAGATTGGCGCAACTGCTTGTATTGTCGTTAATTCGTTTATTGACTACTACGACAAGACAGGTGACTGGCAAGCGCTAGCATGGTGGATTCATGACAATGTCCCGAAGTACTCGTCACTATATTTCTTTCCCAAATTAGCAGCGGTAAATGTTTGTTGGAGTCCGAAACCTGAGAAATGGATCAAAAGCTACGTTCCACCGAAAGGAACCCTGACAAAGCCAGGAGCGGAAAACCACAATGGAAGACATGAGGGTCTCTATAGAGAGTTTCTGCGTAGCATCAAAACATAACCAGACCAGACCAGACCAGACTAGACCAGACTAGACCAGTCACGGCGACGGCTACTACATTGCGGCATCGCCTTCATTTCGCAGCCGCGCGTTCTGTTGGCGTTATGTGTACTCAAAAAGGTGAGGGCCTAAGAACATGAGAGTCTTGGTTGTTGGAGGAAGCGGTGCGACAGGGCGGTTGCTCGTGCGGCAGTTGCTGGATCGTGGACTGTCAGTCCGTGCGATCGTGAGGTCTCCCGAGAGATTAATCGAAGCTCTGGGGGCGCACGAACGTTTGTCAGTGGTGCACGCTGCGGTCCTTGACCTGAGCGATACGGAACTTGTTCAGCATGTGGACGAGTGCGAGGCTGTTATCTCATGTTTGGGCCACACGTTGAGCTTCAAGGGGGTCTATGGAAAGCCTCGACGGCTGGTGACCGATGCCACGCGGCGTTTGTGTAAGGCAATCAAAGCGAACGCACCGAAGAGCCCTGTGAAATTTGTGCTCATGAACTCGACAGGTTGCCGTAATCACGATCTGGCGGAATCGGTATCGTTGATGGAAAGATGTGTTGTCGGTTTGATCCGGTTGTTGGTTCCGCCGCATTCGGACAACGAGCATGCGGCTAAGTACTTGCTTAGCCAAGTTGGTTCGGACGACGCGTGCGTCGAATGGGTTGCTGTTCGCCCTGACAGCCTGATCGATGATGACGTCGTCTCGAAATATGAGATACATCCTTCACCGACCAGAAGTGCCATATTCAATTCGGGCAAGACCAGTCGAATCAACGTGGGCCACTTCATGGCTGAGCTGATGACAGACGACGCGGTATGGAGTGCGTGGAAGGGAAAGACGCCGGTGATCTACAATGTTGCATAACAAGAATCTCATTCGGACAAGCCGCGCTACATCGATTAGCGTTATGTTTCCTTAGTTGCAATTGTTCGTTAGTACATAAAAACGATGAGAAATTTCATATGATCGATTTTTTGAAAGATCTATTAAAAATGTGTTTAGGCGCAATACTAAAAATTGCGATTTTTTTTGGGGTAGGAACGGGAGCCGGAGCTATTGTGTGTTGGTACTACAGCATTCCTCTTGGCTTCTCTATTTTAGGAGGGATTTTGGTATTAGGAATTGCATTAGCTTTAATGTCAGATTCCGTATTTGATTGATTTTCAGTATTATTTTTCAATGAAAAAAATAACAAGTGGTTGCACCAGACTCCGTAAACTATCTCGTCTTTTGTTCCAAAAGTCGCGCCAGTTTACTTCGCCGATGAGCTAGGCGTTATGCCTTTTCGTAAAGCCTGATCGCTCCAGCATTAACGCTTGACGTTATTAACGTATCGCGTCATTTTCTATGCATGATCATATTGTTCAAGTGTAAGGATACCGAGAAGCTGGCAGGTGGTCGCCGAGGTCAGCATAGCATTCGAATCAACAAGCAGCTTCGGGTGTGCTTCCGCTGGACCAAAGCTGGTGCGGAAGACGTTGAAATTATTGATTACCACTAGGAGCTAAATCATACGCAACATTGATGCTGTAACGCCCGGCGAGTTGCTGAAAGAGGAATTTATGGAGCCCATGGGTATTTCTCAATACCGTCTTGCATAAGAAATGGGGGTTCCGGCTCAGCGAATCGGCCAGATTATCGTGGGTAAGCGTTCAATAACTGCAGACACCGATCTGCGGCTTTGTCGCTTTCTTGGTTTATCCAACGGCTACTGGCTGCGGGTTCAGATAGCCTATGACACTGAGATTGCAGAAGATGCCCTTGAGGATCAGTTGAAGAATATTCGCCCTTGGAACTCCGGGCCAGAGATGGGGCACAGGGCATAACCAGCAGCATAAATTTCTCGGCTAAACACAGGTTTCAAGCAAATGCCCAGCCAGCAAAAACTTGCCACACTCAACGAACAGTTCGCAATAGAAGGGCAGCTGCAATTCAACGCGACTGACGATTTGATTGTGGCTGACATCACTAACCAGCACGCCATGGTAAGCATTGCCTTGCAGGGCGCACAGGTGCTGTCTTGGGTTGTTAAAAGAGAAGATAAAAGGGGTGCCGAAAGAGGTGCCAACGAGCAACAACCGCTGATCTGGCTTTCAGACGAAGCGACGTTTATCGCGGGTAAAACCATTCGCGGCGGCATTCCAGTGTGTTGGCCCTGGTTTGGCGCGCATCCTGATCGTGAGGATTATCCTGCCCATGGTTTTGTCAGAGCCGCTGTTTGGGACGTGGTTGAAACCAGCACGACGGCTGCCGGGCAAACGAACGTAGTATTTCGCCTGCCGCAAACGCAAGTGCCCCTAGCCTTATGGTCACACAACACCGAGCTAGAGCTACACGTCAGCGTCGGCGCAACCCTTGAGCTGAACTTGATTACGCGCAATCATGGATCAGAAACCGTCACCATCAGTCAGGCGTTACACAGTTATTTTGCCGTGAGTGATATCAAGGATGTGACGGTTAAGGGTCTGGACGGTTGCCAGTTCATTGATGCCCTGGATGATTGGCAGCGTAAAGTCGAAATTACGCCGATTTGCATTGATGCCGAAATTGATCGCATTTATCAAAATACCAAGCCCGTCTGTTCACTCGAAGACAAAGGTTGGCAACGTCGTATCAACATTGAAACCAACAACAGCCGCTCAACGGTGGTCTGGAACCCCTGGATTGACAAATCAGCCCGGCTGGGCGATATGGGGGAGGGCGGTTATTTGAACATGCTGTGTATTGAAACCGGCAATATTGGCGACGATCGTGTCAGCATTGCTGCGGGTGCGGAGCATTGTTTGTCGGTCTGTTATCGGATTGTGAAAATTTGAGTCGAGGCTCGCGCCCATTACGCGGGCATTCATCGCGTATAAAAAACAGGTAGTAGAAAACTGGCGTGGCGATCAGGGTCAGCACCGAGGCAAACGCAAGCCCTGCCATGATGGTGACCGCCATGGAGACAAAAAAGGCATCACCCAACAAGGGGATCATGCCTAGGATAGTGGTCGCCGCCGCCAATACCACAGGACGAAGCCGTGAGGTGGAGGCGGCAACGATAGCCTCTTTCAAGGCCAACCCCTCGGCGCGTACTAGATCGATCTCTTCCACCAGTACGATACCGTTTTTGATCAGCATGCCTGACAAGCTCAGCAGCCCCAATAGTGCGGTAAAGCTGAACGGCAGCCCGGTGCCGAGCAGCCCGATGACCACGCCATTTACCGACATCGGGACCAGCAACCAGATGATCAACGGCTGTCGCAGAGCGTTGAACAACAGGATTGAGATGATGATCATGATCAGTAGCGCCAGGGGAAGCTGGTTGGCCAGTGATTGTTGAGCCTCTCCGGAGTCCTCATACTCTCCTCCCCAGGCGATCTGGTAGCCAGAAGGTAACGCCATCGCTTCAACCGATGCGCGGATTGCATTATGTACAGAGGCTGCGGTCGCATCACGTGAGATATCAGCGGACACAGTGAGTGTGGGCACACGATCGCGGCGATGAATCAGCGTGTCTTGTATCTCATAGTCAAAACCATCGATCACTTGACCGATGGGGACCATGGACTGTGCAGATTCGGAATAGGCCATCTGATCGATGAGTCCGAATTCATCGGAAGAAGAAGCGCGAACAATAATCGGCACCTGACGCTCGTTGTCACGGTACACGCCCGCCTCAACACCGTCGGTGGCAAAGCGCAAGGTCTCCGCTACCTCATCGCGTGTCAGCCCTGCGGTCTCGCCGCGGGCTTTCACATAGGCTGGCACAATCACCAATTCCTGTTCATGCCAGTTGGTGCGCATACCGACAAATTTATCGGAAGCGGCTTGCATACGCGCGGTGGCCTCATCGCCCAACGCACGTAATGTGGTGGCATCTGGTCCGGAGATGCGAAGCTGGATCGGATCCCCGCCACCGGGCCCGAACAGCAGTCGTTTGGTCCGAAATTCACCGTCCACGAGCTGCGATTGACCGTAGACCTCAAGTGCCTGTTGCAGTGGTGCGATATCATCGGTGCTCTGGGTGCGAACGATCAGATGCCCATAGCTGGGATTAGGACGTTGGGTGGGGTACGTCAGCATGAAGCGTGCTGCACCATCACCGATAAAGCTGGTCACAGAGACTACATCGTCTCTTTCGATCAACCAGTCTTCAATTTGTTGAAGATCGCTTGAAGTTCGGTGAATGTCGCTGCCTTGCGGTAGCTTATAGTTCACGAAAAACAACGGTGTATTCGAATCCGGAAAGAACTGATCCTTCACCTGTGTAAAGCCTGCGAACGAGACGACAGTAAGAACGATAAGGCCTGCCACCACAGACCATCGTGCTGATAGCGCCATTCGTAACAAAGCGCCATAGCCTCGAAACACCGGACCGTCATAAGCATCATCATTGTCTGTCAGTGATTGCTGAAAGAAGTAGTGCCCAAAGAGTGGCGTGACAGTGATGGCCAGCAACCACGACAGGAGCAAGGAGATGCCGATCACGGCAAACAGCGAGAATAGAAACTCACCGGTTTCATCCGGGCTCAGACCAATGGCGGCAAAGGCCATGATGCCGATCACGGTCGCACCGAGTAGGGGGGTCTGGGTTTTCGAGGCCGACTCCTGAGCCGCTTCTCGCGATGCACGACCCCGCTTCATAGCGGTCTGCATGCCTTCGGCCACCACGATGGCGTTGTCCACAAGCATGCCCATGGCAATGATCAATGCTCCCAGGGAAATCCGTTCCATCTCGATGGAGAACAGCTTCATGAATAACAGCGTGCCCACCACCGTCAGCAGCAAAGTACTGCCCACGACTACTGCTGCCCGCCAACCCATGAACAGGGCCAACACCACCACGACAATCGCCACCGACATCGCCAGATTGACCAGAAAATCGTTGGAGGCTGTTTCAACTACTTTATGCTGCTGATAGATCGGTTGGACCTCAACACCGTAGGGCAGGGAGGCTTCTAACTCAGTCAATCGTTGTTCGACACGTTTGCCGACCTCGACGATATTTTCGTTTTGCAAACCTGCCACACCCAAGGTGAAAGCCTCAGCACCGTTATGCCGAATCATCAGTGAGGGATCGTTAACTCGAGAGCGTGTAACAGAGGCGATGTCTGCCAGGCTGATCACCTGACCGCCCACGCCGAGGGACAGGCTTGCGATATCGCTGACACTGTCCGAGCCGTACGGGGCTTGCACACGAACATCGTTGATCGCCCCTGCGGGTACCACCGAATTGGACTGCGCGATCGCACCGACGATCGCCAGTGGTGGAATATTTTGGTTATACAACAAGGCCAGATAGGGTTCCACATAGATAGCCTCTTCGGGCAGACCGGACAGATCCACATCGGCCACGCCCGGCACACTGAGCAGCTCACGCCGCAAGTAGGTGGCAAGCTCATGCACTTCACTATCATCGAAGCCCTCAGCCATGACCGCAAAGTACAAACCGAACACATCGCCGAAACTGTCGTTCACGTACGGTGGCAAGACACCCTGTGGCAGAGAGCTTGTGGCATCCGAGACACGGGCTCGAAGTAGGGTCCAGATGCCCGGCAGTTCATCATTTTTTATGCTCGGCTTAATCTCCACTTCGATCAAGGATTGTCCCGGCGTGTTGATCGAAACGATCTGATCGACTTCAGCGATTTTCTGAATCGCACTCTCCAACGGTTCCGAGACTTCCCGTGCTACCTGTTCGGCTGAGGCTCCGGGGTATTGCGTAACGATCACGGCCGTCTTGATCGTAAAGGCTGGATCTTCCAGACGACCCAGTGAGAAGAAGCTCCAGATTCCACCCAACAGGCAGGTGAGAATCAACAACCAGGTGGTCAATGGTTTTTCGATACTACTGCGTGCGATGTTCATGCTGTTCGCTCCAATGTTCTAAAAGCTTGTAAAGGGACGAACACGCTGCTGATCGGCTAGCACATCGACACCCGAGGCCACGATCTGGTCACCCTCGGATATTCCGCTGAGTAGCTGGATATCGCCTGCTTCGCCGATACGGATTTCCACAGGTGTAAGCGCTAACGTGCCGCTCTCCTGATCATCCTCTGCCACGTAGCGCAGCACCGAGACAACCCCGTCCAGGCCTTTGTGAATGGCCGAGGCTGGAACCGTGATGCCCGACGGAGCATCTAGAATCGTGGCGAAAACCGTGACGGAGGCACCGGGCAGTAGCAGTAGATCCTCTGGTGGTCTCATACCTAGCGTGACGCGGAACGTCTGTCCAATCCGTGAGGCTTCGGCATCGACCTCGCGATACTCCAGCGGGTACAAGGTGGCGCTGGCTGGAAAGCGCGCCGACAACTCAAGATTCGGGTTATCCCCCGTTCTCTGAAACAGTATCTCGGGGACATCGATCTCTATCTGGAGCTCAGACATGTCGTGAAGACGCACGATCGGCGTACCGGCACCGATGGTTGAGAAGTTTGCCAAAGATCGCGTCGCAACAATCGCATCGAAGGGAGCGGTCAATATGGCTCTCTCCAGAGCGTACTCTGCATCACGTGTAGCGACGCTTGCGATCACCGACGCGGTCCGTGCATCGTCAACCGAGGCGCGACTGGGGCTGTAGCCCTGTAATTGCTCCAGACGGTTGAGCGTGCGAATGGTTTTTTCTTCGGAGGCTTTTGCCCGGTCCAGTGCTAACTGAAACGGCCTCAAATCCAGCTGCGCAACCATCGCACCCTTGGCAATCAATTCGCCTTCGATGGCTGGAAACTTGACCAATTGGCCTGGCACCTGGAAGGCCAGGTCCACCGTTTGCCGTGCCGTGACTCGACCAAAGAACGCGCGCTTAACCCCGTCCTCGCCAGCCTTGATGCTCATTAACTTGACAGGCTTTGCCGCCGCGTCAGCCAATAGCGGCAACGAGAACGTGGTCAAAATGCCTACTAGAAGGGCTGACATCAATTGTCGGCACAATGCGCGGTTCGTACACCTGCCCACAATTGTTCGCGCTGAACAAAGGTTTACCTTGATCGGTGACAGGCCAACCAGGTCTGGCAGCGGCGCCTGTATGTACTTGAGACTAATCATGTTTTGCTCTTTGGCCTCGTCAAATAGTGTTGGCGTGTGCGATAGGTTCTGCAATTTCGCGTTCGGTAGCTCTCGGTGATTCATGTTGGCCCATCACCATATCTGAATCTTTGTCAGATTTTTACTGAACGATATCGCTCTGTCAAGCAAAAAATGATTATTATTCAGATATGGATTCAATGCAATGTATGCTGATTGCCGGTAAGCGATGACCGTTTTGCGGTGTGTCAGCACGGTAAGCCATAGAGATTTTAGGCGTGATTGCTGTTTAAGATAGTGATATAGAGCAGTGTTAAGTGCTGACAGAATCGGAACGTTAAAGTCAATATAACGTATGTAATACAGTACTTTATTGTAATTTTAAAATTTGATAACATAAACTTAGTCGATATTTATGCCTGAATAAACGAACCCGAAAATCTCGACATTTGACGACAATCTATCGTGAATCAATTAATTAAACACGGATAGATTGACCGGAAGCGCACAATGCCTTATAACTGAACATTAGTCAGATAGTATAAGTTATGAAGGCATTCTAGAGGGTCAGGTGCCACTTCGAACGCCTCAACAAGTGCGCAGCCACATCACCGTTGGCCGGAGACTCCATTCAGCCACAACACTAATTCGTCAGAACGGGTGTGCAGCTACGTGCGATGGGCACGCAGTATGTGCAGGAGCATGTCGAGTTCGTCTTTGATAGAGTCAAACACCTATTCGATCACGGACAATACGAGCCTGTTAAGCAGGTCATCTTGCTGAGCATGCACTGGAGCGCAGTGGCGGTTGAAAGGGTCAAAACGCTTGATGATGATCAGAGGCAAGTGGCCTTGGAGTTGGCCAGGACCATGCTGCGCACGAGCTGGAACAGCACCATCAGGCTGTGTGCTTGTGTCGATTGACGGCCAGCTCGCAGACACACTGAACCCATCGCAGCGGCGCGTAGAAGTTCACTTCTGCGCTGAACCATGGGTTGGTAAGATGCCGCACATGCTTTATACCTACTGCTGATTTTGTACTAATTACAGACTATCACTGAATAAAATCCAGGTAATGATTTATGAAATCAAGCTCCAAGCGTCAGGATTCGATCCGAGCACCTCAGCAAGCACGAAGTCAACAGCGGGTTGAACTCATCTTGGAGGCTGCCAAACAGTTGATTCTGGAGAAGGGCTGCGCCGGTTTGAAAATGACCGATATCGCGGTGAAAGCTGCTATCACGGTCGGATCGATCTACCAGTACTTCCCCAACAAAAGCGCCATTATCGCAGGGCTCGGTGAACACTATTTGGAGGCCAATCATCGGGGCGTGGCAGAAGCGTTGGCTGTGCCGCCTGCCACCACTGATGAGCTATTGCAGATCAGCCTTGCGTTACTGGATGGCTACTACCAGCTGCATCGAGAGGATCCGGTCGTGCGTGATATCTGGATGGGCTCGGCCACGGACAAGGAATTTCGCGCAGTGGATGACAATGATACACAGCGAAGCGTGGATCTGATTTTCGAGCGTACCAAGCATCTGTTCAAACCCCGCCAGAGCACCAAGGTAAAACTGGCCATCATGATGATTATTCTATTTGGCTCGGCAGCAGTCGCGGCGGCTGTGAAAATGGATGAGAAGGAAGGGCGGTCGGCTATGGATACAGCCAAGTTGATGCAGCAGGCTATCTGGGAAATGACATTCAAATCCCTGGGTAGAAACACGTGATTTTAAAGGCAGCTGGATCTAAATAATGGGTTATTCCTTCGCGGGACTGATACTGGCTCCTCTGTTGTTATTCCTGAGCAAGCCAGCTGCGCTGGTACCCAAACCCCGCCACAATCTTGTTCGCTATCATGGCGTATTCTCACCTAACTCAAAGATGAGGCAACTCATTGTTCCGAAGCGCAACCGACCTATTGAAAAAGTGAAAAAAGGGAATGACAAACTTAAAACAACGGAAGAACTTCCAAATCTGGGTGCGCTTTATGCAGGATAATACATAGGACACCCGCCGCTTTACTAATAGGCAAAGAACGCAGTATGAGTAAAGATCCAGAAAAATGGTTTGATGTAGCTAGAGGAGTCGGTGTCAATTCTTCAGAAGATGATAGGAAAGATGATTCTGTAATTCAGGGTAAAATCACCTCAATACGAGACTACGTTAACAAAGTTAAGACTCGCTGTACCTACAATACTGCAGCTGAAGCACTAGGTATTAAACCGGCTAAATTTAAAAAATAACTAGGTGATCGTAAATCGGAAAATTCATGGTTCGTAAACGCAGGCGCTGGAGAGCCAGTGGGGTATGCTGACAACGAAAAACATGCTGATCTTTATCGAACAACACGAATTATTACATCTGCAGAGGTTCCTTAGATATCAATTATCTAGATGTATTGGGCAATAACACGTTTTAAAAATCTATTTCATCGTATTCTCTTAATTTGTGATGAAAGTGGATTAGCCGGAAAGAAACATTTTGCTATTGATGGTTGTAAGTTGCCCACTAACGCATCCAAAGAACAGAGTGGTACACACAAATAACTTAGAAAGAAATCAGACAAGATGCGTGCACGGGCAGAGAGAATTGTCGACAAACACATCAGCAACGATGCAACCAAAGACGATGACAGCGGTCATCACAATCAAGACCAACATTACTGATAATAAATCCTGCAAAATGACGACATCTAAAGGCATAACCTGTGTCACCGTAGCGATTCAGAAACGTACCGTCACCATAAAGAAAAGCGCAAGCCCACAAGAAAAGATAAAGCAACCACACGCACTATTTTTTCCAGTGATGAGTTTCTTGTTAATATTAAAGAAAAGGTCTGTGTATGTCCTAATGGAAAGCAGATTTTGTATGTGGGCGATAATTTTGAAACAGCTAGCGGTCCTCATATGTGTTTTAGAGGCATGCTAAAAGACTGTAGAGCCTGCCCACTGCAATGCACAATGCATGAAACACGAAGTAAAACGAAAAGGTCGGCAAGTATCTTTTTTAATTGAGGATAAACGTAAAGACAGTTATCTAGATTTAATGGAGAAAAAAATAGATAGCGAAAAAGGCAAGTGGCTGTACAGTCGACGAATGTGGGTCATCGAACCTGTCTTCGGTAATATTTGTGCTAACAAAAGACTGAATCGTTTAAGTCTTCGTGGTACAACTAAAGTCACGGGCCAGTGGTTAATGTACTGCATGGTGCATAATATTGAGAAGCTTTGGAAGAACACTGAAACCTCTCAATGGGGATAGAATGAGACAAGAAAGCCTTTATAGGTGCCGATATTGCTGAGATAAGGTATTGTTCTGGGTATAAAGTAAAGCATAAGAATAATACAGAAAAGCGATTAGCGTCCGTCAAAAAAGTCATTAATTATTGGGGAGTGGACAAACATGGTTTTTGATCGTATTTTTCTACAGCCTCGTTAGGCCACGCAAAGAAACGTTTCCTCTCGCCACAGGACTAAATCACAATGAAGCTCTTCGCTCTACTCGTATCACACATTATTGCGCTGGTTCTGGGGTTTGGTCTGGGCGTTTATGCCTTGCCCATCATCATTGCACCTGAAGCGCCGTCAGTGGCGGAAGTACAAGCACAAGCCGAAACGGCAAAGTACACAGGGCAGTTTCGACGAGATCTGAAGGACAGCGATACGCTCCATTGGGGAGAGGGCACCGTCTCGGTGGGAGAGAAGAACATTGGGTTAGTTGGGGAACTTGCACCGGGGCCGGACTACAAGCTGTACCTCTCACCCGAGTTCGTTGAAACTGAAGCCGACTTCAAACGGTTCAGGTCAGGTATGGTGAGGGTCTCGGACATCAAGACGTTCAAGAACTTCATGGTGGATGTTCCAGCAGGAGTCGACGTTGAACGCTACAACACGGTGATCATTTGGTGCGAAGCCTTCAGCCAATTCATCACTGCGGCGCAGTACAAGTAGCTGCCTGGGCTTCAGCGAGAGCGAGGCCCAATCCTTCGCTCAATCGGCCCCGTAACGGCATGCCGCTAGTGGCCCTTATTTCATTCTGGGCTGTAGCATCCGGAGGCTTGGTGCTTTCAGCTGGTTCTCTCTACGCCATGCGCATTGTGGCGGCAAATACTCCAGCAAGCCCGCCATTCAAATTAGTCCTATTGGGTTTGGCCTTGGTTGTAATCGGCTTCGCGTTATCCCTTGCTGCGGGTGCACAGTGACCTTGGTCATCGGACTCAGATAGATTTCGAAGAAATTGACTGAGGGGGCTCGTGCACTTTATTGAGGGAAGTCCACGAATAACAGCGGGCTATTTTCACTTCGCTCAAGTTCAGGCCACTATTATTTGCCAGTTATTCGGGGCGTTTAAATGCCAAGAGGACGTTATGTCAGGGATCGCTAAAACTCCAAGTCCGCCATACTACGCTGTGATTTTTAGTTCTGCTCGCACCGAGGGTGATTATGGCTACGGTGCAATGGCCGACAGAATGCTGGAGCTGGCAGCGCAACAGGAAGGGTTTCTTGGTTTAGAGTCAGCGCGGGAGGATATTGGTATTACGGTATCGTACTGGGCCAGCGAGGAAGCCATCAAGAATTGGAAGCAAAACGCTGAACATCTTGAAGCCCAGCGTCTGGGTCATGAAGCCTGGTACTCCGAGTTTAAAGTCCGAGTCGCAAAGGTAGAGCGGGCTTATGGCTTTTAACCCGTCGCTTAAGTGCGTTTCCGGCCTGCCGGCCGCCCACCGAATGCCCTTGTCCGGGCACCGCTTAGCCTTGTGTTAAGTGTTTTCAGGGAGGAAACTGTGATTAAGTATGATATTGCCCAACTCAACATTGCCACGCTGTTGGCTCCAATTGATTCGCCACAGCTTTCGGATTTTGTCGCGAATATGGATAGGATCAATGCGTTGGCAGAGGAGTCGCCGGGTTTTGTCTGGCGGTTTCAAACCAAAGACGGTGATGCCACCGGCATTGATTATTTCTGCTCCGGTAAGACGGTGAATCTTTCCCTCTGGGATTCGATCGAGGCTTTGCATAATTATGTTTATCGGTCTGCCCACGTTGAGATCATTCGCCGTAAGAAAGAGTGGTTTCACAAAATGGGTGAGGCTTACATGGTGCTTTGGTGGGTGCCTGCCGGTCACATTCCGTCAATTGAGGAGGCAGCCCAAAAGCTGAGCATTCTGCGAGAGCGTGGCCCATCCGCAGAGGCTTTCACATTCAAAAAAATATTCCCGGTCCCTAGTGCACCAGCCGACACTTGAGGTAGTGAATGCCCAGCCATTTAACCAATCGCTCAAGCATGTTCACGGCCTGGCGGCCGTCCACCGGATTCCTTTATCAGGGCTCCGCTTAGCTTCGCGTTAGGCCTTAGAACGGTGAGATCATGAAATCTTTAGAGCTTCGAGTTCCTCCAGTTCTGCAATTCACGATTCTGGGCATCGTGATGTACGGGGTAGCTAACGTATTTCCGACTTTTCAGTTTTTGGTTCCGGGCTCGACTTGGCTCGGCGTTAGTCTTGGGATTATGGGAATGATCGTTGCTTCTTTAGGGGTGGCCGAGTTTAAGAAAGCTCAAACGACGGTCGATCCGCGTGCCCCAGAAGATTCTGCGAGCTTAGTGGTGTGTGGCGTTTATCAATACAGTCGCAATCCAATGTATTTGGGCATCTTTTTCCTGTTGTTGGGTTGGGCGCTGTATCTATCTCATGTTTTCGCATTTGCCCTGCTTCCGTTCTTCATTGGCTACATGAATCGCTTTCAAATTCAGCCAGAAGAAAGATTCATGCTTCAGAAATTCGGTGACGGTTACCGGTTATATCTGACGCAGGTGCGACGCTGGGTATGAGGCCTAACGATACGCGCCACACGTATGCCCTTGTTTGTGCTTCGCTGTGTCAAGGGCACCGGTGCGCTTCGCGTTAGGCGTCTTTGGTCGACGCACGAGTAGTTAACCAACCAAACCTGACTCGAACAGGATCTTGTATGCGTATTCCCGACCCCAGCTTTTCCCCACACGACGGATTGAACAAGGCACTCGAGCTTCTTGCGTCGCCAAGCTGTGACGTTGTTGAGCTGCCTTTCACGCTTCCTGAGTCTGGCTTGGGCGATAAGCGTGTGCTGGAAATGCTCTCAGGTCACGTTTTAGGCAAGGCCGCCCGACTTGGTTCGCCCACTTCGCTGGCGCATATGGACCCTCCAACCCCGTGGATTACTTGGGCCATGGCGCTATGGAATGCCAGTCTCAACCAGAACATGCTCCATGAAATGACCTCGCCTTTTGGCGCCCAGGCGGAGGCACAGGTCTTGAGTTGGCTGGTACCTTACTTTGGCATGGAGGGCGGGCACTTTTGCGCGGGGTCAACAATTGCAAATCTGACAGGAATTTGGGCCGCACGTGATGCTGTAGGCATTAAAAAGGTCGTCGCCTCACAGGCCGCACACTTAAGCGTTGAGAAGGCGTGCCGCCTGCTGGGCCTTGATTTTGTGAAGGTAGCCGTTGACCGGAAAGGACGCTTGGACTGCAACCAACTCCCGAACCTTGATGACGCGTGCCTTGTTCTCACTGCGGGAGCCACTGCGACAGGTGCGGTCGACCCGTTGGACTTGGTCGGCGCAGCGAAGTGGACACACGTCGATGCTGCATGGGCTGGTCCTCTCCGACTTAGTCGATCCCACTCCGGAATACTCGACGGCATTGAAGCCGCCGACTCGGTCGCTGTATCTGCTCACAAGTGGTTCTTTCAACCCAAGGATTCGGCCCTGGTAATGTTCCGCGACTTGGACATAGCGAATGCAGCGATCAGCTTCGGCGGTGACTATCTATCAAAGCCCAATGTTGGTGTTCAGGGCTCGCGATCGGCTGCTGCTATTTCTCTACTGGCAACCTTTCTTGCTTGGGGTCGGGAGGGCATGGCCCAACGGCTCGACCACCTCATGCAGATGGCGGACTCGCTAGCAGACGCCATCGAGAAGTCTGATCGTTTGGAATTGTGGGGCAGACCGCAGACGGCCATTAATGTGTTTCGCCCCATATACTCTTCGACCGCTGAACTTGTGAAGGCGCTACCGCCAGGTATGTTGTCAACATGCGTGCTGGATGGCCAGACTTGGGCACGTTCGGTGGCGGCAAATCCGTTAGTGGATATGGATCTTGTGGTGGAGAGAATACTCGCGGCCAGTCGTGAAGACGCCTGATCCTTCACCGCACAGGACCGCTTTCGGTGGCCCGTGAATTTCATCGTTAGATTTTAAAATATATTAGGCGCCATTTTTTAAAAGACACTTAAACATTTCATTTAGATTTCAATTTGGTCATTGTTTGGAGGTTTGGATGATAGAAAGTTACAGTCAAAGCGCTATAGATGCTTCACTCGTAATTCTGAATAAAGACTCGGAAAGTTTGTGGCGTATCAAGGAAGACAAGTTATACAGAGAGTTCAAGTTTCAAAATTTTGTTGTAGCCTTTGGTTTCATGACC
Organism: Marinobacter sp. BSs20148; assembly: GCF_000283275.1. Classification (NCBI taxonomy): domain Bacteria; kingdom Pseudomonadati; phylum Pseudomonadota; class Gammaproteobacteria; order Pseudomonadales; family Marinobacteraceae; genus Marinobacter; species Marinobacter sp. BSs20148. The sequence goes on along the minus strand of NC_018268.1, from coordinate 3,938,751 downwards.
AAAGTTGCAATGCTTGCGGAGAAGGCGAATCATCATCCGGAATGGTTCAATGTCTATAATAAGGTGGTTATAAACTTAACCACCCATGAGGCCGGTGGTATATCGAAGAGAGATTTTGATTTAGCACAGGAAATATCAAAATTAATCTAACAAAGTAATGCCACTTGGGTGCCATTCTACGCGTTAGAACAGATATTAATTTGGAGTTGTCGCCTCTGATTGAAGCGTCAGGTTGGCAATACGCTCACAACCTGACTTATTAACCTCTGAGCGTGGAGATTAAAAATGAAGAAGGTGATAACTCCAGGCATGGCAATACTGTTAACTGGCTGTGCCGCAGCAAATATTAGTTCGCAGGTTAGGGCGTCGGGTTTAGAACACAGAAACTTAACGGTTGTCGTCTAGATAGCTTCGCAGCTCTTCAAGAAATGGTAGAGCGATTAAAAATTTCTGCCCATCAAACTCCTGTTCGATATTGATCAGTAATGGGCCGACGTTCTTAACGCATTTCTCGTGCATTTTTCGCCCCGCCAGACTTAGACTTACCAGCTTTCCTCGACCATCACTGGGGTCAGCTTCTATCTTTATCAGACCGCGAGACTCGAGACGTTGCAGCGTATTGGTCATGGCAGCCTTGGTCACCTGAAATGCGTTTGCAAGTCTGGCCGGACTCCATTTACCCTGCAAGCGTATTAGGTGGTGGAGCACAGAAAACTGTGAGATTTTTATCCCATCGGGTAAGGCACGCTCCAGTTTCGCGCGGATTAGTTGTTCGATGATTCCAATTTCAGTAAAAAATTGGAACATAATCGGCGTCTGATCTTTTTCAATCATTAACGAGACCTTGTTCTGGTTGATAGTGCCCATCGTGGTGAAGGGGCCGTCATATCGGCATAACCCAATCGAGCCAACATCTGTACGCGTTCTCCGGGGTTTTTGGCCAACATCGAATGAACCTTCTGGTAATGAGGCTGCATCGCCGTGTATTCCTGCAAGGCCTGGCTCATCGGTTGCATGGATAGGCCTAGGCCGGTGACGCGTAAGGCAATACGGAGGTAATTACGACCGGCCGAAATCTGCTCGTGTCGACTATTTCCCATTGTGTTAATCCACACAAATCCCATTGAGCTCAATGCCTGATCGTCAGCCATGTCCAGGCCAAACTGAAATGCACTGGAGTTGGGGTCAGCCAGTTCTTTGCGGTTCAACACACCAACAAAGCTCAACGTTTCCAGAAATGCGCCCCCCAGGGATATTCCATCTGGATTTGCCTCGATTTCAGCACGTCCAATGCGCATCAGTTCGATACTCTCCTGGTAGGCTTTAGGGTCCAGAAGCTCATCACGTAGCGCTTCACGAGTAAGGTCACGTAAGTCCTGCAATTGCGGCCCCTGTACCACACCAACGCTGCTAACACTGGGTTCGGTGACGCTAGTGATTTTGGTCAGGTCGCCCTTGGAAAGACTTCGCGCCGTGTCGTATCGATTGCGATTAGTACGGCGATGGAGTGCGTGCGCAAATAGAGGATCCGGAAGTATCTGTGGATCTTCAATGAGCTTTAACTTTGCAACCGGCATTGCCGTCAGTTGATCTCCTGGTTCACCTTCTGGAAATAAAACGATCTGTGCACGATAGCCGTTATGGCTCGCGGCCTGTGCGAAAAGTTCGAGAAAACACCCCAAACCGATAATGATTTGACGACTGAACGGATCGGTAGCGGGCAATAAGCGCTGCAGATCGCAGGTCAACACGGCTTCGGTCGAACTTTGCAGGTCAACTACCCAAGGTTGGCGGTTGTGGGGATTCGGCGCCAGGATTGCGTAGGACAAGGCGCTACGCATCGGGTCTGCGTAGTGTGAACCTGCCTTTGTCCAGGGCAACTGCGCGGCCTCTGGATTTCGTGTGGTCACAAATGCACCAATTCCTGCCCCCGTAGCGGCAAAAATAACACCTGCAGAGCCCGCTATTCTTAGAAATTTCCTTCTGTTCATAGGAGCCACCTAATTTGATATATGGTTTAACGTTAAATCATAATATAATTAAACGTTAAACTATACAAATACGCGTTTGCACTTACCATCTACAATAGTGAGTCGAGAGTCTCAACGTTGCTGGCCTTGCCCGCGCTGTGAGGATAGACAGACACTGAGCCTTCTGCCAAGACCAATCCCATTGCTGGGGCTAGTGTATACAGACCTTCCGGGCCCGGGATGCTGACGTGTGATGCCCCGGCTATTGAACGGACGGGACAAGCAAAACGCCCTGCTCGATGATTGGCAGGATATTAGGCCGCGCGGCTCATGTAGGCAAAAGGTGCAGGGCCTATAGCAGCGTGAGCCATCCTCGAATATCTTGTAGCTCAGCTTATCAAACCATCGGAGGCACTTTGGACACATTATCGGCTAGCACCAGAGACCAGAACTCTATCCTTATTGAAGGAGAGGCATCGGGTGAAGTCCTTGTCTGTGATGAAGGTCTTAGCTTTTGGGGTGGCGTCGATCCCGCTTCCGGGAACATCATCGATGTGCATCATCCGAATTATGGCGGGTCGGTCTCTGGAAAAATTCTGATGATGCCGACTTCTCGCGGCTCTTGCAGTGGCAGCGGAGTTCTTCTTGAACTATCCCTGAATTCTCTTGCGCCGGCAGCTCTGGTGTTTCGGGAGCATGAGGAGGTTTTAACCCTGGGTGCTCTGGTATCCGATCGTATTTTTGGCCGGCCCCTGCCAACGATTTCGTTATTGCCCGTCGACTACGAGGCTCTGGCTCGCTCGAAAACAGCATCGATCTCGGGACACAGGATTAAGGCTGATAACCTCAATCTCGAACTCGCAACAACCAGACTTGGCGACATAGACCTCTGTGAAGCAGACAAAGCACGTTTGAACAATGAGGCCGGTCCGGCCGCGCGAATGGCGATGGAAATTATCTGCCTGATGGCTGCGGTCGGAGGAACCCGTCAGCTCACCGATGTCACAAGAGGGCACATAGACGGTTGTATCCTGGCTCATTCGGCAAATCTGATCTTTGCAGAAAAGCTGGCCGATCTCGGTGCTAAAGTTTCAATACCTACAACTATTAATGCCATTTCGGTTGATAGGGAAAACTGGCGCTCTCAGCATGTTCCTAATGACTTTGGCAACCGCGCGAGCAGACTGGCTGACGCCTACGTCAGGATGGGTGCCCGCCCAACTTTCACCTGCGCCCCTTACCTCCTGGACGACGCACCAGAATTCGGCGAAGTGATCGGCTGGTCAGAATCAAACGCGGTTATCTTCGCCAATACGGTGCTCGGTGCCCGCACCCCCAAGCATCCTGATTATCTCGATCTGTTTATCGCAATGACAGGGCGCGCTCCGGCATCAGGCGTTTATACGCAAGAGGGCCGAGTTGCTCGCAGGGTCCTGAATGTTACGCCGCCTCTTACGCCAGGAGATCATGACGAACTCTTTTGGCCACTCTTGGGGTGGTTGGCTGGAAAGTTTTCGCCCGATCACATACCGCTTTTAACAGGCTTAGAAAACCTGAAACCATCGACGGATGATCTGAAATCGCTATGCGCAGCTTTCGGTACCACTTCAGGCGTCCCTATGTTGCACATTGCCGGCCATACACCTGAGGCGCATTTTTTACCTTCAGCAGATGCCGAACATCGGTCTATCGGAATCCCGGAATTCATCTGCGCCTGGAACGAACTCAATCGGGGAGATCTTAAAATCGATCTTGTTGCTATCGGAAGCCCGCATGCGTCCATAGATGAAGCTCGCCGCATTGCCGATCTCTTTGGAGAGCGTCACTGCAATCCATCGACTCAATTGATTATAACGATTGGAAGAGAAATACTGCAGGCAGCAAGATCTGAGGGCATAGTGGACCGTCTGGAACGAGCAGGCGTTCGGCTCATTCCCGATCTTTGTTGGTGCTCAATCACAGAACCTGTTTTTCCACCGGACGCTGAAGGCTTATTCACTAACTCCGGTAAATATGCCCACTACGCTCATGGTTTGTCGGGAAGGCACTCCCGAATCGGCAGCCTTGAGGATTGCGTTGAAACAGCTATCAGCGGCCATGCACCAGAACGTCTTCCAAAATGGCTTCAGAATTAAGCAGCAGGGACTGTGTAGGCTGGATATGATCCGTTCTTTATAGTCCTCGCATTAGGCGTCATCGCGCGCGCCAAGAACACGAGCCAGTTAGCAAGAGATACTGGATTGAGGCGTTCTACGGTAAGGGAGGTTCAGGCAATGCACCACATCTTGGTCTACGCAGATTCGTTGAGTTGGGGCATCATCCCTGACACCCGTGGTCGATTTCGATTTGACCAAAGGTGGCCGGGAGTTTTGGAAACTGCCCTGCTCAATTCGGGTAAGTCCGTTCGGATTATTGAAGACTGTCTTAATGGACGCCGTACCGTGTGGGATGACCCCTACAAGCCAGGCCGAAACGGACTTGAGGGGCTAGAGCAGCGCATCGAAATCAACTCGCCATTGTCACTGGTCATCCTGCTGTTGGGGACCAATGATTTTCAGTCTGTGCATAATTTGACCGCATGGCAGTCCGCACAAGGCTTAAAAACTCTGGTCGGGGCGATACGGCGTGCTCCTGTTGAACCTGGAATGCCAGTACCGGCAATTGTGCTTGTGGCGCCTCCCGAATTGCAGAAAGCTAAAGGCAATATTGCGCCCAAATTTGAAAGTGCCGAAGACAAAGCGGTCGGTCTGGCTGGCGCAATTCAAGTGGTGGCGGAAGAGTGTGGATGCCATTACTTTGATGCTGGTTCGGTGACTCCGACAAGTCGTGTCGACGGTGTTCACCTAGATGAAGATCAACATCGCACACTCGGTCTCGCGCTTGCCAAAATAATACAGCCGTTAGTCCCGTAAATTTGCCGCATAACAAGTGCCGGCAGGGGCTGCTCTTAAAGTTGCGCCGTTCAAAACTTGATCGAACACAAGTTGGATCTGTCGGTGTTTCACCCGAAATACCGCAACGACGACACCGGACGGCTGACTGACGATCTCGCCTCAGAACATCCGGTTTGATCGTGCCATGGTGCTGATTCTGATAACCAATAATGCCAAAACTATCACATAGCAAGGGTCTGATTACATCAACATAATTCTGATGTACTCGAGTGAAGACGACCTGAAAGTGATTTGCAGAGGGCCAAGGCTAGCGGTGAACAAAAGTGCTAGGCGAAAATCAGCAGTGCTATCCGGAGACGGCTGCTTTCGAGCCAATGCGGCCCTTGGAGTGTTAGAGTTATGAAGGGCCACTGATGACCAAAAACGGACGTTGGCGAACCTGCGAGAAATGTTTCCACTATTCGTCTTTGCGGGTGCCAAACTACCTACACAAACGGGAGTAAGAGCATGGAGATTGAGCGCTTTATTGCTGATTGCATCGCTGCCAACGAAGAGACTGATGCACAAGCCGCCGTCAACGAAGTACTTGCCCAAGCGGTCTCTACACCCGCAGCTGTATTGGCCGCGCTAGGCGATCCAACTAAGGCAGGACTAAATGTACTTCTAAGCTCACCAACGCTGACGATATTTGCCGCCACGTGGACTCCGCAGATGAACCTCATGCCTCATAATCATCTAATGTGGGCTAACATCGGAATCTACACAGGCCGCGAGGACAACATTTTTTGGAAAAGGACGTCTGACGGAATCACGGCATGCGGTGCAAATGCCTTGTTTGTAAAAGACACAGCAATGCTACCTGAAGACGCACTACATTCTGTTACCAATCCGTTGCAGCGTTTTACGGGTGGTATTCACATCTATGGCGGTGATTTCTTTGATACCCAGCGGAGCCAATGGAATTCAGAGACACGTGAAGAAGAGCCTTCTGATGGCGCCAGGATTCGTGAGATTTTCCAACGTGAAAACGAAAGACTGGGCCTCAAGCGCTGCTGAGCTTAAGCGTTATGTGCAGAAAAAGATGGATACCATATGAACTTAACTATTTCTGATATTGAAAAAGAAGCCAAGGATATATTGCACAAAATAACTTCAGGTGAACTGATAGATGGGTGCAGTATGTCAGCCGTAGAAACACCCACAACGGAGACATGGGAAATAGCAACAAACCTTAGTGAAAAAAGAAAAATATCCACTATTCAAAAAATAGAACTTTTTTCAAAGCTAGATAAAGATGTACAGTCTCAATTAAAAGTTTCAGGCTATGATGATTTCGATTTAGTCTATGAGTACTTGCTACAATTAATCAAACAATAACGAAATGCATTCACTAAAAATAAACACATAAAAGGGTATCTTGGGCGACAGGGTAATCAACGCTTGAACGTCAGCGCTAAAAAACGCGCCAGATATAGGCGTAAGCAGCCCAAGTTTACGACGTTAGTTATGGGGAAAATGTCATGTCGAAGAAAGTAGTCATGTTTGAATTCGAGAAGGAAACAAAAAATAGCGTTCGCTATAAGGAGGTTCCTGGTGCAGGAACTGCTCCTATCGTGGGCACTCTGTATGTTCAGAAGTGGTTTGCTGGTGATAGCAAATCTATTGAGATAACGATAGCAAAAAAGACTAGCTGGCTTGCCATTACTCTTGGTGCAGGCCACTCATTCAGGTAAGGGTAGCGGCTGCAGGCGTTATACCGAAAGGGTCACTATGGATTGGTTAATCTTCATATTATCCGTCATTGAGGCAATCGCGTGGCCAGTAGCGTTTGTTGCTGCGGTGGTATTTTTACGCCAGGAATGGGTTGACGTCATCGGCCGGATTCAGAGTACCAAGCATAAAGAAATCCAAATTGACTTCGGCCATCGCCTCCAAGAGGCGAGCAAAAAGGCAAAATCATCCCTTCCGGATTCGGTTGATTTGCCATCAAAGGGGTTAACCCATCGACTGGACTTAGCTGGATATTCGCCTAGAGGAGCAATTCTAGAATCCTGGATTGACGTAGAGGCGTCGCTTGCGGAGCTGGGAGCCAGATACGAAATTCCAAGAGATGAACTGAAGCATCCCGATATCCACATGATGGAACTGAGGCTTGGGAAGAACAATGCGTTAGGCAAAGGCGCCTTTAGCCTATTGCAGTCATTGTGCGAGATGCGAAACGAGGCCTTCTACCTTACAAATAAAGTCATAGAATCCGACGCCGCAAAAGAATATGTCTCACTTGCTAACAGAATGGTTACTCTCCTAAAAGAGGCATAACAAGTCATTCCAGTACGTTCCGGCCCTGACGGGACTTCACTGGACTTGTTTTCCAGCGCGGAGCGCCTCCAAACTGACCACTGAACATTGGCGCCATACATTAACCAACCATCGTTTCGGGATTTTAGTTTAAAACGGTAAGACACTCGTCCTTTCAATAACATCGGAGTATCCAGCATGTTTTCCGGCCTGAGCGCATTTCCTTTAACCCCGATGAATGAATGCGGTTTGGACGAAGCGGCGTTTGTTCGATTGATTGGGCGGCTTGTCACCGCCAACGTCGACTCAATCGGCGTACTCGGTTCGACCGGGAGCTATGCTTATCTGACCATGGCGGAGCGTGCGAGGGTAGTAAGACTTGCGGTGGAACACGCAGGCAATATCCCGGTGGTGGTGGGTATTGGAGCACTGCGCACGCGCGATGTGCTTGCCTTGGCCGAAGATGCAGAGGCTGCGGGTGTCTCCGGGGTATTGATGGCGCCAATGTCATATCAGAAACTGCGTCCAGAAGAAGTTTTCGGGCTCTATGAAGCGGTAACGCATGCACTGTTGGTGCCGCTGTGTGTTTACGATAATCCCGGCACCACGCAGTTTGTGTTCAGTGACGAGCTTCATGGCAAGATAGCCCAACTTCCGAACGTGGCATCCATCAAGATTCCGGGAGTTCCTGAGGATCCTGTCGCGGCAAGATCAAGAGTGGAACGACTTCGAGCACAGATCCCCTTGCACGTCACTCTGGGCGTCAGCGGCGATGGCTATGCTGCGAACGGTTTGAACGCTGGCTGTGATGCCTGGTATTCGGTGATCGGGGGGGTGTTTCCCGTCACCGCGCTTGCGATTACTCGCGCAGCACAGGCTGGGAATACGAAGGAAGCGATACGCTTGTCGGAGCGATTGAAGCCGCTGTGGCAGTTGTTCAGCGAGTATGGAGGTAGTTTGCGCGTTGTTGCGGCTGCGGCAGAACTGCAGGGACTTGTCGAACACCCATGTTTGCCGCTGCCGCTTAAAGCTTTGAGTGGAGAAGGGCGCCGACAGCTAGGGGGCTTGATTGACGATCTGGATTTATCCTGACGCCAATAGCCCTCCCTTAACCACCCCAAGAGGGAATTACTCGACGCGGGTTAGGGTAACGTCGATATTGCCACGGGTCGCGTTTGAGTAGGGGCACACTTTGTGCGCTTCGTTGATCAGCTTTTCGGCCTGAGCGTCGTCCATGCCCGGCAATGAAATTTTCAGCTCAACTTCGATACCAAAACCGCCCGGAATTTGACCAATGCCAACTTCGCCTTCGATGGACGCTTCTTCCGGCATTGCCAGCTTGTCGCGGCCGGCGACGAACTTCATGGCACCAATAAAGCAGGCAGAGTAGCCAGCAGCGAAGAGCTGCTCAGGGTTTGTTCCTTTGCCGCCGGCTCCGCCAAGCTCTTTCGGAGTGGTCAGCTCAACATCCAGAATACCGTCTGATGAGATGGCGCGGCCGTCACGGCCACCCGTGGCTTCGGCGGATGCGCGATACAAGATTTGTGCAACAGACATAGTGTTTGCTCCTTTCGACGAGTCGGGTTGACGACTCCTCGTTTGCGTGATTAATGAGTGCGCAAATTATTAGCGCTTCTCAATAACTAATTTAGCGTACAAATAGATTGTGCGCAAGACAAATGGCGGAAGTGTAATACGCACGCGCTAGGTGAATGAGTTCAGATGGGTGTTTTCAGATTGCTGCGCAGTTTGATCAGCTGCTGTTTCAGTTCCATTAGGTCGGCTACTGACTGGCCACTGACATTGACAATGCAGCCCGGTATATCCTTGGCTTGGTCCTGAAGAGTCCGGCCCTGTTCTGTGAGATGCAATTCAACCACGCGCTCATCGTCTTTCCGGCGTTGCCGGTTCAGCATACCGTCCGACTCGAGCCGCTTGAGCAGAGGCGTGAGCGAGCCGGGGTCTGTCAGCAATCGCTTGCTGATATGGCTCACGGTTATCCCGTCTTGCTCCCACAAAACCAGCATGGCCAGATACTGCGGATAGGTCAGATTCAGAGATTTTAGCAGTGGCTTATAGGCTTTGGTCATCATTAAAGACGTCGAGTAGAGGGCAAAACACAGCTGGTTATCGAGCAGAAGCTCGGAGTAGGAGTCGTTGTCAGGCATGAAAGATCCATTGTGTCGGGAGCGATAAAAGCCATCGCGCTAAGTATTTAACGCCAAGTGTACGGCGTTTTTTAGGGGTTTTTCCAGTGAACATGACTGGCAGTACTAAAATGGCTCTCCTGCTTTTGGTTCCTTCCGCTACGTGCCGGCGCCGGTTACCATTGGTGTAAATGACCGGCTAATCTTGCTTTGCACGCATACTTGTCGAGCAAACGCGTCATCTCTTGGCCGCGCGGAACGAGACGGTTCTAAAGAACTAAAATCTGAATCTGTTTCGGAATGGGGTAACCGTATTGTTCAGCGCATAAAGGAATTGAGCAGTATGAAGGTCATATTATTCATGTTGTTTTCATTAAAAAACCAGATTGCCCGATGCGTAAGGTGTGCCGCGGCCAAGGAGTAAGTGATTTGCCTGAATTGAAGACTTTTGGCCTTTTTATCATCACTGCATTAGCGGAAATTCTTGGCTGCTATTTGCCGTATCTTTGGCTTCGGGAAGGCAAAACAATCTGGCTTCTGGTCCCTGGCGCTCTGAGTTTGATGGCGTTTGTCTGGTTGTTGTCGCTACACCCGGCTGCAGCGGGCAGGGTGTATGCAGCCTATGGCGGTGTTTATATTTTTATGGCGATTTTGTGGCTGTGGACAGTCAATGGAATTCGTCCAACAACATGGGACATAGTGGGGTCTGCGGTGGCACTTTTGGGCATGGCCATCATCATGTTTGCGCCTCGCACTACGTAACACGTCAATTAAGTGGGTTATCTGCAAGGTTTGGTTGGTGAAGGATAAGAGCTTACCAAGTGGGCGCAGCGCTTCCTTCGCTTCAGCGTTAAGCCTCAGAACGCATTCATCATGAAATCTTTAGAGCGTCGAGCGCCCCCAGCTTTACAGGGCGCGATTTTTAGTATTTCTGTTATGTATTCCTCCAGGTTCTAACGCGAGGGGAATCTCTCTTCTACTCAGGACGATACCTTCTATGATAGGCGCCTTTAACCTGGTAACCCCGACAGAGATACTGTTCGGGCGGGGGCACATAGCCCAACTAAACGATCGGGCGGCAAAACTGGGTACGCGAGTGCTGGTGGTGCATGGTAGAAATCCAGGCAGGCTCTCTGGTGTCTTCGAGTCATTGAAGAGCATCGATATCGTGCAAGCGCTGTCCATCGAAAAAGAGCCAGACCTGAAAACGCTGATGGCGGCCATTGATCAAGGTAAGCTGCTGGGAATAGATCTGGTACTCGGAATCGGCGGTGGCTCTGTCATGGATGCCGCTAAAGTACTTGCCGCTATGCTGCCCAGTCAGACAGATTTGATCAGTCATCTGGAGGTAGTCGGAAGCGAGTTGCCACTGTCAGCCAAACGCCTACCGTTGATTCTGGTTCCCACCACCTCTGGCACCGGTGCAGAAGTCACTCGAAACGCTGTTATTGATATTCCGGAAGCCCAGCGCAAGGTGAGTCTCAGGGATAACCAGTTACTCCCGGATCTTGCTTTGATAGACCCTGCGCTGACCGACAACTGCCCCCGGCAGATCAGCTTATACTCAGGGCTAGACGCGGTTACTCAGGTAATCGAGCCCTATTTATCGTTGCGCTCAAATCTGTTTACGGACATGTTGTGTAGGGAGGCTATCCCTAAGGGGCTCCGGGCGCTAAAGCAACTTATGGACAGGGAATCCGAAGAAGCACGTGACTCGCTGGCTCAGGTTAGCCTCTTTGGTGGTCTTGCGCTCGCGAACTCTGGACTGGGTGTTGTTCACGGTATTGCTGGCCCGTTAGGCGGATTATGCGGTGCGCCGCACGGCGCGATATGCGGCGCATTGTTACCAGCCGGCATCGCCGCTAACCGAGATAACGTGGTTGAAGTTGACCAGATCGCTCGTGTCGACCGGGTGATTGACTGGATTGCTGAGGTATTTGAGACCTCCAGAGGCCAAGCATTGCAGCGTTTTCGGCAATGGATTATTCAGAGTGGATTACCCGGGCTGGCGTCGATCGGAGTGACGGAGGAACACATTATTTCAGCCTCACAAGCAGCGGCCGGCTCTTCCTCCATGAAGGCCAATCCTGTGGTGTTGTCTACTGCGACAATAGAAGACGTGATGCGCCAGTCTTTTTGATTCTGAATATGGCGGATTGGCTTTGCAACGGCACGTTAGTGACTCAAAAAATAGCTTGGATTGAGCATGGAACTCAAGGCCTGCCCTGCTGCACATACTGGACAAGAAACCACTCAGTGGCATGCGGACATCGTTGCTTGTGCTTCATTGCGGTATGCAATTCTGACGGAAAACTTAATGAGCATCGCTTTATGGAAAAAATAGTGAGAAGAACATTCCAACCCATACTCCGCATATTTGAATCTGGTGACGGGGAGTATCGTTATGAGACATCACACCGAAAGATACTCATTGCTATGGGTGTGTTGTTTTTAGCCCTATCAACAGTCTCAGCGGTATTAGCAGTCATCTCATCACAACTGGGTGGGCTTATTCCTTTTCTCGTCTTTTTTATGATTGGGCTTGTATGTGAAGTGGTTGGGTTACTAGGGAGTAACCGCGCGGTTGCAAAAATTTGGGGCAGTAAATAGAACCGTTGTGACTCCATTGGGGTCGTTCTGCCCAATACGCGAGTCGTCGCGTGGCTCAAGGGAGCCGGAAGGACTGTCAGTTGGCGGGCAGCGGGTTTTCCACGGACTTGCCTGACATGCGGCTAAAGGAGACCTGATTGCGCCCTTGCAGCTTGGCCCGGTAGAGCTCCTCATCGGCCTTGGCAATAGCTTGGTCCAGGGTGACATGTTCGGAATGACGGCTGGTGACACCAATGCTGATGGTGCATTGAATCACCTTGCCGCGGTCATTGGTCACCAACTGCTCAACATTGTGGCGGAAACGTTCGGCCACTTTGAGAGCTTCGGCCTCGCTCGTTTCCGGCAACAAAAGAGTGAATTCCTCACCTCCCCAGCGGGCCAAAAGGTCGCCGCGGCGCCGCGATCTATAAAGCTCGTCAGCAATGACCTTCAAGACCTTGTCGCCGACGGCATGGCCATACTGGTCATTGATGTCTTTGAAACGGTCAATATCGATCATAGCCACACAGACGTTTCTGTTTTTGCGTGTGACCAGGCTCCAGAGTGATTCGGCGACAGGCAGAAAACCGCGCCGATTGCTCAGGCCTGTCAGCAGGTCAGTCTGGGCATTTTGCTCGGCTGCCGTCCGGGCTTCTTCGTTTTTACGAACAAGATCGGCCAGCGCTAACATCAACAGTATGGCATCCACTACCATGCCGATGTCCACGGCGTAGTAGCCAAGCTGGGTATAAGGAATCATGCCGGTTACCGTTGAGGCCGTAATCGAAGCACCAATAACGGAGGCTAATGTACCCAGCATGAAATAGCGTGCGAATTTGTTACCCGCCACCCAGCTCGACACGCTCATGTAGAGCATCAGTACACTGAACAAAGGCGCAACCAGGAATGCCAGGCGCAGCGCCAGGCCCTGTTCGCCCAAAGCGAAAAAGACAACAAAGAGCGCAAAATAAGCCACGCCAATTGTCTGGAAAGTTTTGTGGAGCCGCGGTTGGCAACGTTTGGTGCTCAGAAAATTCGTCGCAAACGCCAAGCCGGAGCTGGCGAAACACAACATCAGCAGGGGTGGCGCCCATTGTTGCCAGCCCACCGCCTCGGGCCAGAGTAGGGCCATTCCGATGCCGTTGTAGGACGCGGTCATAGCGACAAAACTGCCGGTGTAGAGCGAGTAGAACAGATAACGCCGCTGCCGAAGGCCGGCGAACAGCATCAGGCTGCAGGCCAAAAGTGCAAACATGACGCCGTAGATGAAGCTGTAGAACGCCGTTTCTGACTGCTCTCGACGGTGGCTGGCCGCAATACTGGAAAAATACAGTGGCACCACCATTGGGTCCGCTGTCTCAATCCGCAGCAACAGACGTGTCTCGCCGGGCGGAAACGGATAGTCGGCACTGGGTATGCGTTTGGCGAAGGAGCGCTGATTCAACGGAATACGATCACCACCGATAAAGCGCTGTGGCAGCTGGCCTTCTGCGATGAAAAAGAAGTCGACCTGTTCCAACCAGCCTGTTCTGACGGACACGCGGCGCAAAATGGGGTTATCGGTCGGATTGAGAACATTTGCCACCAGCCAGATCGCACCGGAATTGATGCCTCTGGTTAACACGCTGGACTCAGGATACGTCAAGACAACGGGATTCCTGCGGATCAGGGACTGAACCGCGCCAACGGAGAGCGCCTCGTCTTGCTCGGCGAGAAACGCCATCTGATTGACCATTGCGCCCTGGAACACGGTTCGAGCGTCAATGACCGGCACTGATCCGTCATCGGTCGCTGATTCAGCCAGCGCGCACGTTGTCAGGTTTACCACGGTCAGAAGAAAGAGGAGGGACCAATGCGGTTGCACTTAACTGTTCATCCGTTAATGTCGTTTTGGTAGAATATAATTAAATTGCCGACATGTCATATCTGGCGTCATCGCTGTGCGAAGTCTGCCAGCAACACGTCGGGGCCTATCAGAAAGTCAGCGCAGACTACGTTAACACGCAAGTTTTTCCATTTGTGCGGTGTCGAGGTCGTAATACCCGATTTTTACGGTATTAAAGTTCAGGTCGACAAACAGATGGCAGTAATAGTCTCCATGGCGCCAGGCCATGGCCACGCTGGAATTGTTAGAGTAGTTGAGTTCAAAATGGCCATCAAAAGCAGGGTAGTTACTACGAAACGTCATCAGGGCCAGTAAGCGTTGCACGACGGGCTTCTGAATGTGTTGTTCCACGTCATCCAGGGTGTAGTAATGGCGATTGATATCCCGCAGTTCGCCGCTTTGTTTCATCAGTTCGTGGTTGTTGCATCCAGCCAACAACCCCACGTAGTAGACCTGCGGAATGCCGGGTGTGAAAAACTGAATCGCCCGGGCGGCAATGTAGGCGTCATCGTTCTGCATGAGCGCGTCGTAGAAGGTGCAGGTGAGCTGGTAGATTGCACCAACGCTGTGGATGTTGGCCGCTGAGCGCCGCATGATCGGGTCTGCACTGCGGGCATCAATGTTATCAATAAGCGCGCGAATTTTTTCATCTGGCAACACCCCTTCGACATCCGGAATACAGATGCCGTCGTGGGTATCTAATACGGTCACCATGTTGCGTGGGCACATTCGCAGCCAGTTTTTCAGGTATACGCTGTTTGCGTCCAGCAGCGAGTAGAGCAAAAGGGGCGGCAGAGCAAAGCCGTAGGGGTGCATGTTGCGTCGGCCGATCGCGTATTGATAACTGGTGTGATCGTGGACTTCCGGCAGGCATTCCGCACCGTGTTTCAGGGCCACTTCGTTAATCCAGTCGAGTATCCGATAGACCTCGGGCTCCACCAAAAAGCAGCTGGTTCCGATACGTTTGGTGGTGTAACCAAAGGCATCGAGCCTCAACAGGTTTACGCCTTTTGAAGTGAGAAAGCCGATATAGCTTTCCATCAGGCGGTAAGCCTGGTCGGACTCGTAATTGAGATCAATCTGCTGGTCGGTGAATGTGCACCAGACCCGGGTTTTTGTGCCATCCGCAAGCGTCACTTCCCGGAAGGGTTCTTTCTCTTTGCGGATATGAATCTTGGCCATGTCATCCGGAGAAATCTCGCCGAACTTGTCGACATGAACGAACAGGTCGGCATACTCCGAATCGAAGCCATGGGCGATGAAATCCCTAAACTCGGGAGACTCGTCAGAGATATGGTTCACCGTCAGGTCGACACACAGGTCGTACTTTTTCGTGAAGGCTTCAATGTCGTCCCAGGTACCAAAATCCGGATCCACTTCCTTGTGAGTCAAGGGCGAAAACCCGCCATCGGCATTGGACGGAAAAAACGGCAAGATATGCAGCCCTCCAATGGCCTCTGACAGGTGTTTGTCGACCACTGTGTAGAGGTCTTTCAGGTTATTGCCAATTCGGTTTGGGTAGCAAATCAGCTGCACGGCATTTTTTAACAGCATGTGTCTGGCTCCTGGATTGGGTGAAGGTCAGATCAGGCTGCGCGATGACCTATGGCCGAAATCTTGTTTAATTTTGTTGCGCGTCGCCGTTCAACCTCATTGATAAACTCCCGCCCCCAATACTCGATGTCATAACGGCAAACCACTTCGAAGGCTTCGCTCAGTCGATTCCGGGCTTCGCTTCGGCTGATTGCCAGCGCGTAGTAGCAGGTATCGGCCAGGTCCTGCGGGTGGTGCGGATTCGCAAGAATGGCGCCGCGCAGTTCTGCCGCAGCGCCGGCAAATTCAGACAGCACCAGTACGCCACTGCCTTGGGTTAAGCCCTGGGTTGCGATGTATTCTTTTGCGACCAGGTTCAGGCCATCCCGCAGCGGCGTAATCCACATCACATCGGCTATGGTGTAATAGGCCACCAGCTCTTCAAAGGGCAGGGCGCGGAAGAAGAACTGCACCGGGGTCCACCCGACCTGTGCAAACTGCCCGTTAATGCGCCCCACCGTTTGTTCGATCTGCGACAGCAATTCCTCGTAAATAGTCATTCCGGCCGCCGCCGGCACGCAGATCAACATAAGGGTGACTTTGGTTTTCAGTTCAGGATGCTCGTTCAGAATGCGCTCGTAAGCCTGTAGCTTTTCAATAATGCCTTTGGTGAAGTCGAGACGCTCCACCGACAGAATCAGCCGGACATCCTTGAACTCTTCACGCAGTGTTTCCATTTGCGCGATGACACTCTGGTCAGACAGGGCGGTACGAACGCGATTCAGGTCAAGCCCGACCGGATGTGCACCCAGCCCGATCTTGCGGTCATTCACTGTGATTTCGGTGCTCATTTCATCAAGACCCACCGCGCAGCCATAGGTCAGAAAGCGCGGTGCACAGCCCATTTTCTGGGTGACCTCAAGCGGTGTGACACCTCTTGCCACATCCACAAAGTTCTCGGCCTGCCGGGGAATATGAAAACCAATGTGGTCACACTGCAACAGGCTGCCGATGATTTCGCGGCGCCAGGGCAGCACGTTGAACACGTCGGCTGACGGGAAGTAGGTGTGATGGAAGAAGGCGATGGTGAGGTCTGGCCGCATCTCGCGTAAATAGGCCGGTACCATCCAAAGATTGTAATCGTGAATCCAGACCACGGCGTTTTCCGCCGCTTCCTCGGCGGCGCGCTCGGCAAACAACCTGTTGACCTTAAGGTACACCTGCCAGTGGTCATCGCGAAACGTGGCCCGCTCCCAGAAGGTGTGCAGGGTGGGCCAGAAGGCTTCTTTCGAGAATCGTTTGTAAAAGATCTCAACGTCTTCTTCGCTCAGTGCTACTCGTGCCGCAACCAGTTTTTCGTAGCGGCTGGTATCCACTTCGGTGTGGGTTTGGAAGGGGCCGAGATCGGGATCGTCAACTGACCAGGCGACCCACGAACCTGCTTTGCCATCGGAGAAGAAGCTCAGCAGTGTGGGGATGATGCCATTGGGCGATTTGGGCCGACGTCGAATCAACTCCCCATTCTCAATCACTTCTTCATAGGGCAGGCGATGGTAGACAATCACCAGATCGGATTTGCCCCTGTTCATGTAATCCGGAATTTCGGCTTCAATGCCCATCTGGCCGAGATAACCAAAATGTTCGAATGCCTCCAGAATGCCACCGCAGCCCGATGCTCCGGCATGAAGTACTCGCGCCTGATGCTCGGTTGCTGCCAGCAGTCCGGCCTCGGACTCACCGACACAGACACCCTTGAATTCGTGTTGATACATCGACAGGTCATTGAGGGTGTCACCGGCAACCAAGACCGACTCCGGGTCTACCCCCAGGTGTTTGACCAGACGGGACAGGGTGCGTCCCTTGTTGACGCCCCGCGGAAGTATGTCCAGGTACTTGCCCGCGGAAAACAATACATCACAAGATAATGCGCTGACGCGTGCCAGCATGTCTTCGCTGACCAGATCGTTGTCACAGAAGTAAGAGACACGGCGCTCCTGAGGGACTTCCTGACGCTGCAAGCCTTCAAATGAGGACAGCGCGCTCTCCACAACTTGCTCACCTGGCCAGAGCTCGTCAATTTCGCCCTGCAGTGGCTGGATGGTTTGTTGTGACGCGCCATGAACCACGGTACAGCCGACATCGCAGATAATGTAGTCGGGCTGCGGAATCGTCGGATCGGACAGCAGGGGTAGTACGGCTTCCAGCCCTCGACCGGTTACAAACACTAAATCGATCTCGGGGTGAGCAACGATGAGTCGATAAAGCTTGAGGCGATTTTCCGGATCACCCGCGAGAAAAGTACCGTCAAGGTCGGTGGCGAGTAGCATTTTATACTCCTGTATAAGTCTTTCCTTATGTCCAGGAGTTCAGCAAAACATGGCGTAGAGATGGAACACTAGCGTGGGCAAAGCTTTGCTGAACTAGGGGACCCTATAAACTATTAATGCAGTTTTCATACCGGAAGTCGGCGGCAACACCGGTATTCTGTTCATAGATTTCGAAAATACCTAGTTTGATCATAGGGATACAGATATTTCCGTGCATGGCCTAGCTCTTGCAATATTCTCAGCTCGCACGTGATCACGACGGCGGAGCGTAAAGGCAAGAATAATCCCCAAGTGCTTGCGGGCCGCGGGCAACACGCCCCAAACGCAAGTCTAAGGCAGGAGGTTCCTATCTGGTCTCTTATGCGCCCCATTGGTGCGATTCTGGGCAGTGTTGCACTATTACAACTCGGCAGTGGTCTGCTCAACACGTTGCTGGCTGTGACCGCCGACGGTCAGAAGTTTTCAACAATCTGGATTGGTTTTATTATGTCCGGCTTCTTCGTCGGCTTTGCTTGCGGCATATTCGTCAGCGGTCGCTTGATCCGGCGTATGGGGCATATCCGCACTTTTGCCTTCTGCGCGGCACTCTGCGCCACCATCGCGCTCCTGCACGTCATTTGGATGAATCCCTGGGTCTGGCTACTGTTGAGATTTTGCTACGGCATCGCCTTTGTCACTCTGATGACAGTTACTGAAAGCTGGCTCAATACCCGGGCCGCCAGGGAAGAGCGCGGCCGCGTTTTTGCGCTTTATATGGTTGTTAATCTCGGGGCTATCGCTCTGGCGCAGCAGCTTCTGCGTCTAAACTCCGGGGAAGTGTTTGTGCTGTTTTCCCTGTCTGCCATATTGATCTGCTGGGCGCTTCTGCCAATAACGATCACCAGCCGCAGCCAGCCCCTGATTCCGGACCGGGCGAAAAGCAGCCTGAAAAAGTTGATGCAGTTTGCGCCGCTTGCGGTTGCGACGTCGGCGCTCTCTGGCTTGGCCATGGGAGCCTTTTGGGGGATGGCGCCGCTTTACGCCAGCAAGTTGGGTTTTGGTCTTTCAGACGTTGGCTTGCTGATGAGTATCACTATTGTCGGGGGTGCGCTTTTGCAGATCCCGATCGGCCGCTTTTCCGACACCCATGATCGCCGCAAGGTTCTTATCTGTGTTGCAGCTCTGGCTGCTGTGATGTGTTTGATAATGCCGCTGGCGCAAAGCCAGAGGATGTTGATGATTACGTTCTTTGTCTGGGGCGGCTTGTCGTTTTCTCTTTATCCGCTGGGTGTGGCGCAGTTGCTTGACCAATTGCACCCGGATGAGGTGGTCTCGGGATCAACTGATATGCTGGTGTTGCATGGCGCCGGTTCTGCCCTGGCGCCTTTGTTTGCGGGCGTTATCATGACTCTGGTGGGCACTCAGGGTATGCCGCTTTATATGGCGGGCATCCTCTTTTTACTGACCGGCTATGCGGTTTATCAGGTCAGACATGTGTCGGTTCTGACCGCAGGGGAGCATGCGCACTTTGAGCCCATGGTGCAGACGTCTCATGAGATTGTGGGCATGATCGAAAAAGAGGGTTAATGATTGCCCGCTCGTTCTTCCTGCAGCTTGGCCCGAACGTTCATTAACACGATGCCGTACTTGTTATCGCCCCGGCGATCCCGCCCGCAACCCCAGAAATAATCGAAGTTACTGTTTTCCACAATCTTTTGGTCGCCGGTGTTGAGAAGCGCTTCTGTCAGCTCAGGGTGAGTGCGGCAGCGGGTGTAGACGCCCCGGGTCATAACGGTTTCACGCACCTGCTTCCAGTCACTGCGAAAACTCTTCCGGCGTTTGCGGCCGAGTTTGCGGGCCTCAGTCGGTGATATGGCGTTTCGCACCTGTTCCTTGTGGACGTCATCTGTAAACTTCATACCCTGAAAATAATGCTCCACTGACGGCCATAATTTGCCTTCTAGCTCGAAACTGTAGCGGGCGAAGGTCCCAAAGGGGCTATGCGGATCGGTACGGGAGGTAAAGAGACTGCTTTCGCTGTCGTCTGATGGAAATAGGGACATGATGGCCGTCGCTGTAAGAAAATGAGTCAGATGAGTATACCGACGACTCCCGGAACGACGCCAGACAATGACAACAGCTATTTGACGATTGAAGAACAACAGCGAAATGTTCAATCGTCCAGGCTGAACAGCTATTCGTCGTCGCTGAAAGCCGATCGGTGGAATTCTGCGGCTTCTTCTGCTTCCTTGACGCCCGCTTCCCAGAGTTTGGGTACGTCGCCACCCGTCAGCACCTCAAGCACCGCGTGAACACCTTTGGCCAGTGAGGAAAGGTTGTACCCTCCCTCAAGAACGAACGCGA
Organism: Marinobacter sp. BSs20148; assembly: GCF_000283275.1. Lineage (NCBI taxonomy): Bacteria > Pseudomonadati > Pseudomonadota > Gammaproteobacteria > Pseudomonadales > Marinobacteraceae > Marinobacter > Marinobacter sp. BSs20148. Next base: position 3,918,765 of record NC_018268.1, on the reverse strand, counting down.
GCTTGCCCTCGCAGTGCGTGTCAGCAATGTCCTGAACAATTCTGGTCAGCACTTTGAAACCGTCATAGGTGAGGTTCATCGCCATATCGTTGCGGTGGGGGTCAAACCCCGCTGAGACCAGCACCAGATCCGGTTTGAAGTGCTCGGCGGCGGGCATCAGTATGTCTCGGAAGGCTTTTTCGAATGCAATGTCGCCGGCGGTTTCCGGAAGGGGGACGTTGATGGTGTAACCTTCACCCAGGCCAACACCCACCTCTTCAATCAGACCAGATCCAGGATAAAACGGTGCGGCGCAATGGGTGTCGAAGAACAGCACATCCGGGTCTGCCCAGAAAATATCCTGGGTGCCATTGCCGTGGTGCGCATCCCAGTCAATGATCAGGACACGTTCACAGCCCAGCTTTGCCTGGGCATGAGCGGCCGCTACGGCAACGTTGTTCAGTAGGCAGAAGCCCCTCGCACGCACGGGCTCGGCGTGATGCCCCGGCGGGCGCACAAGTGCGAAGGCGCTTTGTGCCTCACCCTTGCAAACGCTTTCCACGGCAGCAATAGCGTTGCCGGCTGCCGCGGTAGCCGCTTTGATGCTGTCGGGGGAAACCGCCGTGGTGTCTCTGTCGAGCCAGGCGCGCTTGCCATCCAGTGAAAAAAGATGGTCTAGATAGGACGTGATGTGCACGCGTGCCAACTGATCGTAGGTGGCAGCAGGCGCCCCTGACTGGAACTGGACACCGGGTATGGGGTGTTTGTCCAAATGCGCTTTGATCGCCGCCAACCGGCCCGGATGTTCAGGATAGCTCCATTTAAAGTTCAATCCCTGGAGAATAGCCCTGACTCGCTTTTCTACCCGGCTAGGAATGAACGGCAGGTCCACCTCGGGATTGTGCCCCAGCATTATCTCATCATAAAACACATGGACACTTCGGTCGCCGATCACAAGACACTCTCCTTCTTTCTGGCCATAAAAGACTCCTGGAACTGAATGACGCAGAACAGTCTTCGCTGAAGATCAATCGGGGCGGTATCTCCCATTTACTCTAGCCTAACAATTCAAAGCTCTCCTGCTTCATTTCAATTTCCCGACTATCAATTGCCGTATAGCGCATGTTCGACTGCCAGAAGCTGGCAGCCGCGCTGCGGCCATCCGGTTTTCTGTCCTTTCGAGTGGTTATAGCAGCGTGAGAAAATTCCGGTTGGACGTCAAGCCCGGGTAACATTTGGAGACCGCCCTGTATGAAGAGCTTATTCAAGCTCGCGAGAATTTGGAGCTACAAGCTCTAGAGTTAAAAAAGCTAGCATCTATTGATGAGTTAACAGGCCTTTTAAACAGAAGATAGATTAAACCCCGATCGATACCCATGTTGTCGCAGTTTGCCAGAACTAAAAACGCACTATCGATGTTTATGATTGATATGGACTTCTTTAAGAGAATTAATGATAGATATGGCCATTCAAAAGGAGACAAGGTATTAATAGATTTTGGTCGATTGTTAACAGAATGTGGCAGGAAAAGTGATTTAATTTCCCGATTTGGTGAGGAAAAATTTTTAATTTTATTACCTTACAGCAACTTAGAGAAAACAATGGCTTTTTAAAAAATATTACATGAGCTAGTAAATAAAATATTAATTGGTGATGAGGCATTAACCTTAAGTATTGGTGTCAGTTTCTTTGATGGTAAAATGTCTTTTGAAGAGGTCGTAGATAAATCTGATATCGCTTTATATCAAACCAAAAGCCTAGATAGAAATAGAACTGAAGTGTTTTCTATAGTGTAGCCGATTAGAAAACAGGATTTTCTTTAACTTATCTTTCATCTCCTGATTATTAGGCGTAGGTTATAGAAATGTTACCTATCGGCCGTAAAACCGACGCAGACACGGCAGGCTCACCCCAGGTAGGTGGAGGTGGGTAAACGGAGAATGCTATGTCAGGGGTAAACGACACACACAAAGCTGCAGCACCGGGCTCCCAGAGAACTCACAGCGTTATCGTCAATCTCATCGCCTGGGCCGTTATCGCCGTTGGCTCTTTGGTTTTGGCGTCTTGGGTGTTGGATATTGAAGCAGGAAAACGCCTACTGCCCGGCTTTCAGTCAATGAAGTTTAATACCGCACTTTGCTTAGTCGCCTGCGGCCTCGTTCTGTGGCGCAGAGCACCCGCGTCTGCGTCAGCCAGCGACCCTATCGCTGCGTTTTTGGCATTGTTCATATTCGTGATATCAGGCTTTACGCTATTCGAATATGGGTCAGGTTGGTTGTTAGGCATCGATAATCTGGTCATTTTCGACACCGCAACGGCTCCAGATAACTGGCCTGGGCGGATGTCCGGGGCCACGGCATTGTGTTTCAGCATGATTGGCGCCGCGTGGCTGATCAGTATGATTCCGATGCGTCACTCCACATTGATATTGCAGCTTTTCGCCCTGGCGGTGACTATTGTCAGCGCTGCAGCGCTGATTGGCTATGTGTTTGGCGTTAGGGAGTTCAGGTTGCCTCTTTTCTCGACCATGGCACTGCACACGGCTGTATTATTGTTTCTCTGCGGTTTGGGCATGCTGCTCGTGCGGCCCGGGGAAGGCCTGATGAGCTCTGCTACCAGTCGTTACATTGGTGGCCGTTCGCTGCGGCGCCTGCTTCCGTTTATTGCAGTGACTCCAATTCTTGCGAGCTGGTTGAGCATGCAGGGCGTGTTGGCTGGCCACTATTCCGATGCATTCGGCTTCGCACTGAGCAGTCTGTCCAGCATCCTGGTGCTGGGCTTTGTCAGTTGGCTTGGTGCCGACGCGCTCAACTGTGAGGAAGAACGCTTCCGCTCCACCATCGATGCTTCTCCCGTGGCAACAGTCATGATCGATCAGGGTGGCATTATTCGGATTGCCAACCGGCTGGTACATTCAGTTTTTCGTTACCCGGATCATGGGTTGGTGGGGTTGTCTGTCCAGCAATTGCTATCCGAGCCGCTCCGTCAGAGCCATGAAGGTTATCGCCGCGAGTACATGCGCAACCCCACGCAGCGAATATTGGGGGTGGGGCGTGAGCTGTTCGCTCTGCGCCAGGACGGCACCGAATTCCAGGCCGAAATCGCGCTGAACCCTGTCCAGACGGCCGATGGTCGCTATGTTATGGCAGCTGTTGTGGACATTACCGACCGTGTGGCGGCCGAACAGAAAATCCTGCGCCTTAACCGCATGCACAAAGTGTTAAGCGGTATTAACACCCTCATTGTTCGCACCGAGACTCGCGATTCGCTCTTCGAGGGGTCGACACGTATCGCAGTGGAGGACGGCGAGCTGCCTGCCGCGTTAATAGTGCATTACGACAGTAATCTGCAGCAGTGCGAAATTCTACACGGGCATGCCGCCGAAGAGCAGATTGAAACTCGGCTGTTGATTGGCCCTGAGGTGGACTCAATTCGCGAATGCGTGCAGCAAAATTGCGTTGTGGTGCGTAATAACTTGGCTGGGGACCCTGGCGACGACGACCCTGCGGATCTGGCCAAGCTTGGTATACGTGCTTTGGCGGCGTTCCCGCTGGCTTCAAATAACCATTCACCGGAAGTGGCCTTGCTGCTCTGCGGGCGCGAGTCGTTTTTTTTTGACGAGCCGGAACTCAAGCTTTTATTGGAAGTGGCTGGCGATATCTCATTCGCGATGGCTAACCTGGATAAGAGCCAGGAGCTCGCGTATCTGACGCATTTCGACAAGGTCACTGATCTACCAAACCGCCTGCTGCTTACTGACCGGCTCCAGCAGGCCATGCTTCAGGCCGACAGTTATCAGGGCAATGTCAGTATTTTGTATATGGACCTCGACCGTTTTAAGCAGGTCAATGACAGCTTTGGCCATGCCGGCGGCGACGAGGTGCTCCGACGGGTGGCTGAGCGAATTGGTGAATGTGTAGGCAAGGCCGATACAGTATCCCGCTGGGGTGGCGACGAATTCATTGTTCTGCTGCCAGGCCAAAGTGCCAGCGACGCCGCTGGGGTCGCCAGCGCTATTAGTGAGGCGTTACATTCGCTCATTGTGCTGGGTGGCAGCCGGGAATTGTTTGTCTCGTGCAGTATCGGCATTGCGGAGTATCTTAATAAGAGCAGTGATGTAGATGCACTTATTAATAGTGCAAGAAGTGCGATGTCCGTGATTAAGGAACAGGGGGGCAATAATTACCGGCATTTTGTATCCGGAGGCGACGAGGCATCTGATGACGGGTTGGAGCTGGAAACATCATTGAGACAGGCGCTGGGGCAGAAGCAGTTCCAGCTTTACTACCAGCCCCAGATTGATATTGTCTCCGGACGGGTTTTGGGGCTAGAGGCCCTCTTGCGCTGGCATCATCCTACGCAAGGCATGATTGCCCCGAATCGCTTCATTCCTTTGGCCGAAAAGACCGGACTGATCATACCCATCGGCGAATGGGTGCTGCGCGAGGCTTGCGCCCAGGTTGCTAATCAGCACGGGTTGAAAGTGGCGGTGAACCTGTCCGCCCGACAGTTTCACCAGAAAGATCTGGTGGCCATGATTCGTCGAATATTGGATGAAACCGGTATGCCGCCTGCGAACCTGGAGCTGGAAATCACGGAAAGCGCTCTGATCTACGATGTTGAACTGGCCATCGCCACGATGGAGCAGTTGAACGACTTGGGTGTGAGCGTTTCACTGGACGACTTTGGCACCGGCTACTCCAGCTTGAGTTACCTGAAGCGCTTTCCTATCGACATGCTTAAGATCGACAAATCTTTCATTGACGAAGTGACGACAGACCCCGATAGCAATGTGATTGTCAAAACCATCATCGTTATGGCTCACAGCCTGGGGCTTAAGGTCATTGCCGAAGGCGTGGAAACCAAGGAGCAGCTTACAATGCTGCGCGAACACGGCTGCGACCAGGCTCAGGGCTATCTCATTGCACGTCCGTTGCTCTGCCAGGAGGCTCTGGAAGTCGCGGCCCAAACGTTCGTCGTCCCGACGTTATGATTGACGCCACAATGGAGCCCCAGGTTTAGATAAACGTCCAAGCCAATATTCTCGTGGTCTTATTGCCCTGCTTCATTTCTATTTCCTGTACGTCGACGGCACCAAGCTTAAGAATTAATTTTTTTGCAGGCTTCACATTGTCAATTTTCGAAACCAGGCTTGTAAACCAGCGGCACTGAGTTGAAAAAGCCTGGCTTTCTTTTATGAGTTTTTTAAGGAATAGTCGTTCGCCACCTTTACACCATAGCTCGGCGCCCGAGCCGCCAAAATTAAGAGTGGAAGACGTGGTTTTTTGCTCACCGCGATGACGGGCAAGGTTGCTAATTTTGCGTTGGCTGGCGGTTAGAGCTTCCTCGTGCGACGCATGAAACGGCGGGTTGCATACGCTGACATCAAAGAATTCTCCGGTTTTAATGATTCCATCAAAAATGTGATTTTTATCGCGCTGCGCGCGCAGTGCGAAACGGTCTTTTAGCGTGGGGTTATTAGCGATAATCGAGGCTACGTTTTCAAGTGACTGACGGTTAATATCACTTCCCACACACTGCCAACCGTATATCTGGCACGCTAATAGCGGGTATATCCCATTCGCACCCGTTCCTATATCAAGTAACGAAATGCTGGGCTGGGTATTAGCCTGGTTCGTCGTAGGCTCGCCAACGCCAAGCAACTCGGCTATGTAATGGATGTAGTCGGCCCTGCCCGGAATGGGCGGACAAAGAGCGCCCTCTGGAATATCCCAATCAATGACGCTGTAGTATCGCTTTAATAGCGCGGTATTCAGGGCTTTTACGGCCAGTGGGTCTGCGAATTCTATGGACAGGTTGCCGTATGCGTTTTTATCCACATAGGGGGCTAGTGGCGGACAGCTTTTTATAAGCGATGGAAAATCATAGCCTTGCTTGTGTAGATTTCTAGGGTGCAGGCCTTTGCGATTAGGCTCGGTTTGGTTGTTTTCACGTCGGTAGAGTGTGCTCACAGCAATATATCCGAGGTTTAGAATTTAAAAGTGAAGCGAAGCCGCACAGAGCCATTATAAACCCTTAAGACACGACCGCTCCGGTTATTGCAGCCCCAGTCGTATAACCATCAATTGACATGTGTAACGTGACAAATTACACTCGCTCCCCGCGATCGAAACTTGGCAGGCAGGAGCAGCAAACGTTTTCGATAAATGACCAGTGGCGTCATCGCTTTTTTTGACGATGGTAATACGCACAAGGTCATATGCAACGACCACTGGGAGAGGTAATGACGATGGCTATTCCTGACACTGGCAGCATGCAGCACAAGCCGACCCATCCTGGTGAAATGTTAAGAGAGGACTTCATCCCAGACTACGACCTAACGGTTGCTGGATTGGCTGAGTCTTTGGGGGTATCTCGCCAGTCGGTTAATGAACTGCTGCGAGAGCGCCGTGCGGTCAGCCCTGAAATGGCACTTCGGCTTGCGCGTTTGTTTGGTAATTCTCCAGAGTTTTGGCTGAATGCGCAGCGCGCTGTTGATTTGTGGACTGCAGCGCTATCGGTTAAGGAAGAAGTTGACCGAATCACACCGTTAGACGCCGCATAACCAGATCGTGCAGCAAGATTAGACATTGTTGAAATGAACAGATAAACCAACATTTAACCGAGAGAATACTATGAGCAAAAAACCCGCAAAAGATTCAGTAACAACGGCCTCAATTGAAGAGCAAACAGCGGCTTTTTTAAAGGCTGGCGGAGCGGTTCATTATGTCGTTAAAGGCAAAAGTGGGCAAATTGCTCCTGCAGGACCGAAGCCGGTTACTCCGAAGCCGGTTACTCCGAAGCCGGTTACCCCGAAAGAGGACTGATGTGTTCGTTGGTTGGCACTGCAGTTCTTGTCAAACTCATTAGAAAGCATTGCTTGTTTTGATGCGCCTTGGGGTGGCTTTTACGCTTTACCCCGAAGCCCTGATGTACAAAAAACGCCTTTTATAGTGGCGTTAAAGCTTACCAAGTTCCTAGACATTCAAACCATTCCCGTATTAGAAGTGGAGTCTATTGATGAAGCCAAAAGACATCGTGGCGCAGTTCGTTGCTGATATCCAAGCCCAGCGTTTTGATGAGGCAAAGGCCTTGCTGGTGTCGGATGGATTTGAATATGTTGGGCCAAACATGCGTTTCGTGAACCCGGATGATTTGATGGCCTACCAATTCGGGATGGTCGCCATTCAAAAAGCCCTGATTCTCCGTCAGCTCAGCGCCGAGGAAGAGCAGGTGTTTGCAATCCTGGATTACCGCACCAATTTTGAACCGATTGGCGATGTCCGGCTGGCAGTCTGGTTTAGTGTTCTAGGTGACAAAATCCAAAAGATTGAAGCGTTCTATAATGCGGCCGTCGTTGAAAATATGTTGGGGGGCAACCTCCCTCAGTCGACCGCTGAGGCTACTGCCGATAAAACCGCTGAATAGCAGTTATTAGCTGTTTTACATCGTTGTTATCAACGTCTCGGTGGGTCACGAAGCGAATAGGCTCACCGGCGGTGATAAGAATGCCTTGGCTCGCCAGATAATCGCGCAGCGCCGCGGCTTTGCCAGAGCGGCAGCGGGCGTAAACGATGTTGGTCTGGGTGCGGCTCGGGTCAATTTCCAGCTCTGAAATTGCGGCAAGCCCGGTACTCAGGTAGCGGGCGTTTTCATGGTCTTTTTGCAGTCGCAGTGGCCCTTGCTCAAGGGCGATGCGCCCGGCCGCTGCCAGTATTCCTGCCTGGCGCATGCCGCCGCCGAGCATTTTGCGCAGGCGTGTTGCACGCTCAATAAAAGCCGTTGAACCCAACAACAGTGACCCCACTGGGGCGCCCAATCCCTTCGACAGGCAAACGCTGACGGAATCGTAGTGTTTGGTTATGTCCGTTACATCACAGTCTGATTTTACCGCTGCGTTAAATACCCGGGCTCCGTCCAGATGAAGCTGCAACCGGTGGTCATCGCAAAAGGCGCGAGCCTGGCGCTGGTAGTCCAGTGATAGCACCTTGCCGCCGATGGTGTTTTCTAGCGATAACAGGCGCGTTATGGCGAAATGAAAGTCACCGGGCTTTATCGCTGCGCGGGCCTTGTCGAGGTCGATGCTGCCGTCGGGCTCATTCTCGATGGGCTGAGGTTGCACGCTTCCAAGCACGGCAGCGCCACCGCCTTCGTAGCGGTAGTTGTGCGCTGACTGGCCGCACAGGTATTCGTCGCCGCGACCGCAGTGGCTCATAATCGCCAGCAGGTTGGCCTGGGTGCCGCTGGCCGTAAACAGGGCAGATTCGAAGCCGAGCCGCTTGGCTGCGCTGGCTTGCAGGTTGTTCACTGTTGGGTCTTCACCGTAAACATCGTCACCAACTTCCGCGTAGGCCATGGCCTCGCGCATTTCCCGGGTAGGGCGGGTAACAGTGTCACTGCGAAAATCAATCATGGTGACGCTCTTTTGCATTATCGCTAACGAGTGAAATACGTTGTGGCATTCTACAGTGAAAGGCAGGAGGCGATTCAACCTTCGTGGCGGCTGAAGTCTATGGGGTCCAGTCGATAAAAACCGCGCAGTGCTTCGTAAACGTCCGGTTGTTCGGCTTTCAGATGTTTTGGCTGCTGAAAAAAAGCCTCTGTAAGCACCGCAAAAAATTCGGCAGGCTCGGTGGCGCCGTAAGGGTCTAGCCAGCTTTTCTGATGATGCCGCAAGCTGGATCGCAGGTTCTCATACGCTTTGGTCATCGTTTTTTGCCACACTTGGGCTTGCTCGCCGCTTAGTGGCGGCGCACCGTCTGCAGTGCCGTCCAGGTAGTCCAGTTGGTGGGCGAACTCATGAAGAATAACGTTGTGCGGGCCATCTGAATTCATCGCGCCTTCTTCGCATTCAGACCACGCCAACACGATTTGCCCCCGGTTAGACGTTTCGCCCGCTCGAACTTGATCTTGAACACTAACCACGATGCCATCACTCTGTGCTGTTTGAACGCGATACGCATTCGGGTACACCAGAATGCTGCGAACATCGTCATAAGAAGCGTAGGGGCGGGCCAGAATAAGCAGGCAGGCGTGGCCGGCAATGGTAATTTTTACCCGCTCGTCCACATGAAAGTCGGCGCAGCCGTAGAAGGCCTTTTCGGAAAGAAAAAGCTGAACGTATTTTTCCAGCTGTTTTTTCAAGGGCGGGGGGAGTTTTTGATAGAGTGGCATATGGGCCCGCAGCAACTTGCGCCAGGCTTTCGGAAAAGGCTGTTGCAGTTCACGTTGTCGCCGCCAGTTGCGGTAGAAAAACAGGTAAAATATCGCGAAAGCGATAAGCGCCAGAGCAAACACGGCGAATACAAATGGCGAAGACAATGTGGCTGTGTCCTGTCTGGAGAGCGGTTTTGCCATCTTATCCTATTCATCTATGAGGTGTTGTTATGTCGAATAAACGAGTAGTGGTCATCACCGGTGCGAACCGCGGAATAGGCCTGGAGCTAGCCCGGCTCTTTGCTGCAAAGGGTTGTGAGGTGATTGGCGTGTGTCGTGAAACGTCGACCGAGCTTACGGAAGTAGCTGCCAAGGTTGTTGTTGGTGTGGATGTTACAACCGACGCCGGTGTGGAAAGGCTGATGGCCGGCTTGCAGGGCGTTCAAATCGACGTACTGATTAACAACGCGGGTCTGTTGCAGGATGAAGTACTGGGCAGCATCGATTTTGACTCCCTGCGTACCCAGATGGAGGTCAATGCCTACGCACCGTTGCGAATCGCCGAAGCCCTGTTCCCGCAAATTTCTTCCGGTGGCAAGATCGCGAATATCACCAGCCGCATGGGGTCGATTGCTGATAACGACTCTGGCGGTCGCTACGGCTACCGTGCCTCCAAAGCCGCATTGAACGCGCTTGCGAAATCTCTGGCGATAGACTTGAAACCCCACGGTATCGCCGTCGCCCAGCTTCACCCGGGCTATGTGAAAACTCGCATGGTGAATTTTGGCGGGCTGATTACGCCAGAAGACTCTGCGAAAGGGTTGGTTGCGCTGATTGAAGGGCTCAATCTGGAGAATTCCGGAACCTTCTGGCACAGCAACGGCGAGCAGTTGCCCTGGTAGAAGGAAGACGGTGATAGAGGGTGGGGTGAAAGGAACAGCGTGTTAGCGAGAAGGGCATAGTGGAGAGAAGGGCGTGGTAGAGTATTGCGCCTGAATATTGCGGCGAATCCTTTGCCGGTGTGTTGACGACTTTTGAGGTTTTTATGGCCCGTTTTGAACTGCTGGGTACCGCCACCATTCCGGGCAAAGGCACGGAGCTGCGTCTGCTCCAGCGCAATGATGAGTTTTCGATCAAAATTGCCGGCAAGTCCGGCGAACTGATGAACAGCCGCCTTCACGGCTCCGAAGATGCCTTGGCAACGCTCGCTTGCGAGCGGATTGCCGATCACCCCGCACCACGCGTACTAATTGGCGGTTTGGGCATGGGCTTTACGCTGGCAGCGGCCCTGGGCACGCTGGGTGGTAAGGCTGAAGTAACCGTGGCTGAGTTGGTGCCGGACGTCGTTGAATGGAATCGCGGGCCACTGGGCCTTGCGGCGGGTTATCCCTTAAAGGATCCCAGAACAAAAGTGCACGTCGGCGACGTGGTGCAGCTGATCAAAGACTCCCCGGGCCACTATGACGCCATTTTGCTGGATATCGACAACGGTCCCGAAGGAATGACCCGTAAGGAAAATGATTGGTTGTACACCGCCGCCGGTATTGCCGCCGCTCAGGCCGCGCTAACGTCCGAAGGCATTCTGGCTTACTGGTCGGCAGGGCAAGACCCCACTTTTACCGAACGGATCAAGCGTGCCGGGCTGTCTGTTGAGCCGGTGACGGTGCGTGCCCATCGCCCCGGAAAGGGTGCTAAGCATGTCATCTGGCTGGCGTGGTAGTGGCTTTGGTTATGAGCGCTCTTTGTAAGAATTCTTTGTGTGTATTCCCTATCAGTATTGCGGCTTAAATTAAGGAACCCCGATTAATGTCTTGGATGGTCATGGTTACTCAGATTCTTCTTCCGGTGCTGCTGCTATTTTGGTTTGCACGGTTTCCGGCAGCTGGCTTTCTGGCCTTTGGGCTTCAGGCTATTTCAGTTGGCGCTGTTATTCTGGGGATAGGGCTCGCGGCTTTATGGACTATGCCGCCTTTCTGGATACCGTATGTTTACGCCGTTGTGTTCCTGTTGATTACAGCTTGGCATCTTGTGCGAGGCCGCCTCCTGGGCAACGGATTTTGGCAAGCGTCAGCCGGGCCAACGACGCTGGTGCTTATAGTAGCCGGGTTCGGCTCGATCGGCGGTTATATGGGTTATCTGGCGTGGCTGGGCCGTGAACTCCCGCCGGTAGACACCGTGAATATTGCACCGCCTTTCGGCGCGGGCGACTATCTGGTGGCGCAAGGGGGCTCAGGCAGGCTGGTCAATATTCACCTGCATACACTGGACAAATCGGTAGAGCGATTCCGGCCCTGGCGGGGCCAGAGCCGCGCGCTCGACATTGTACGGATTACGCCATTTGGCCGTCATGTAGAAGGCTGGCAACCCGCTGACCCAGCTCGTTATGTCACCTTCGGAACAGCGGTGTTAGCACCTTGTAAGGGGGAAGTCACCAGAATTGTGGATGGTATTCAGGACATGCAGGTTCCTGAAATAGACCCTGAGAATATAGTAGGCAATTACGTCGCTGTTGATTGCGGTGATTTCTTTGTGGTGTTAGCGCATTTGCGCCAGGGCAGCGTTCAGGTTCGGGCCGGAAACAGTCTGGAAATTGGCGACAAGCTTGGGGAGATGGGTAATTCCGGCAATAGTTCAGAGCCGCATTTGCACGTGCATGCCCAAAGAAGCTTGCCCGAAGAGGCTCCGCTAAGTGGACAGCCTCTGGCTTTGACGATCAACGGAGACTTTTACATTCGAAACGACAGGATTAAGGTCTCGGGCCCCGGCGCCGCACAAGATTAATCCTCACGCACAACGAAAACCGACACGTTACTGTGTCTGACGATGTTTGCACCATTCGAGTGGAGAATGTGCAAGCGATCGCCGGTGCCAGGCGAGTGTGACGCCATGATGACCAGGTCTGCACCGGTTTCTTTGATGGATTCCAGCAATCGGTCATCCAGTTCCACGGCGGTATCTGCCGTCGAGATCACTTTGCTGTCGGTAGCGACGCCGTGTAATTTTCCCTGCTCTTGGGCAAAAGTGTTGAGCTTTTTGGCCAGTTCTTCCGGATTGTGTGCAGCGGCGGACGGATTCGTGTTGGTGACCGCGATGTAGCAGAGTTTGGCGTTATAGTGCTTGGCGATGTCGATTGCCGTGTTGAGCGCCTTTGACATTTGCGCCGTACGTGACAGGTCGACGGGCACGAGAATTTTGCGATACATAGTGTTTCTCCCTATCCACATTCAAACGTGGAGCCATTTCCTTCCACAATTAAAAGCGTGGCAGTAATTCCCGGATATTGCCACGTATGAAGGCTCAAAAGTTTGGACATGGCGTCTTTCTGTCTTCCATGCCAGACTTCAAGAGTACACAAAAAGTGAGGTGTTTCTATGGATCTCCAGAGACCTTTTGGGGGTGGGCGCTAATGACTCACCTGAAGCAGACAGTTTGGGTGATGATTGTGGCAATTCTCGGAGTTGGCAACGTTATGGCGACAGAAGAAGCCGAATACACCGTTGTACTCAAGGATCAGAGCTTTGAGGTGCGCGATTACGAGCCACACATCCTGGCCGAGACCATCGTAGACGGAAAGTTTTCTAACGCCGGTGACAAGGCCTTCGGCCGCTTATTCAAATACATCTCCGGTGACAATGCGTCCCAGCAGACAATTGAAATGACCTCACCGGTCGCGCAGGAAGCTGAAAGCGAAAAGATTGATATGACGTCGCCGGTCGGTCAGAAGCGGGAAAACGACAGCTGGGTCGTAAGCTTTATGATGCCCGCGTCTTATACAATGGAGACGCTGCCGCAGCCCAAAGACCCCAAAATAACGTTACGTCAGGTTCCCAGGCAGCGCATGGCTGTGGTGCGCTATTCAGGCACCTGGAGTGAAAAGGGTTACCAGAACCACAAGAATAAGCTAGACGCGTGGATCAATGAAAACGGCTTTCGCGCGATTGGCGAGCCGGTTTGGGCGCGCTACAATCCGCCCTTTATGCCCTGGTTTTTGCGCCGGAATGAAGTGTTGGTTCCTATCGTAATTCCGGTGGACATTGAGTGATGCTCTGCCAGCCTGCATCCAAAAGCCTTAGTAGCACGTAACGCTTTGAACAATTCTGTTCTGTTAGAGCAAAAGCCATGAGTCCATCCGACGAGTCCCGGGTTATTGAGATGGCCTGGGAAGACCGAACGCCTTTCGAAGCCATTCAGCAACTGTACGGCATGTCAGAACCCGAGGTTATCCGGTTTATGCGCAAGTCACTGAAGCCAGGTAGCTTCAGACTGTGGCGGGCGCGGGTGTCGGGCCGCTCAACAAAACACCTGAAGTTGAGAAGCCCGGACATAAGCCGGGGTTATTGCCCAACTCAGTACAAACAGCGCTAAACCCCTGGCATTACCCCTCCAGTTCTTTGACCCGCTGCGCCAGCACAGAGAAATTAAAGAGCTTGCCCTTTGGCAGTAGCAGCAACAATAACGACACCGCAATCGGTACAAAGGTTGCCAGCAGGAAAGATTCCAGCAAATAGGTGAGCGGCGCCCCCGGTGCGGGAAACAGCATCAACCCGGTAGCTAGGCCGGCAAACGTGCTAATCGCGGCGTTGTAGCTTTGGTAACGGGCGTTGTAGAAGCCGAAAAATACCGGGAAAGCGGCGGCGCAGCACAACAGGTCGGCCAGCAGAAACAGGTAAAGCACGCTGTAGCCTTGGGCCGCCACGAACAACACTGGTATCGACAACAACACAATCAGCCAACGCGATAGCGACAGCAGACTATGGTTGCCCAACTTGGGCAGCAGTCTGCGCAGGTCTATGACCATGATGCTGGTCAGCCCGCTGATGGTGGAGTCTGCGCTGCTCATAATCAGTGCCAGCCCGAAGGGTAGCAGGCCAATCGCAAACCACACGGGCACATCCGCCAGTAGCACGCTAAACAGCGCCACCGAGCCGTCCCCCGGCAAGCCCAAACCGACAAACGCCAGCCCGAATAAGCCCATGATGAAAATGATGGGGAAGCTCAGCAGACCGCTGATAATAAAACCGTTGCGGATAACCTTGTTATCGCGGGCGGCGAAAATGCGCTGCCAGGCGCCCTGATAAAATAATCCGGTCAGCACCACCGCCAGGAAAAAAGTCAGGCCGGATTTTAGGCCGTTGATGTCCAGCGGGTCCAGCAGATGCGGAGCTTTTTCCTGCAAGCCTTGCAGCGCCGGAGCCAAACCCCCGGTGGCCTGCCAGCCAAAACCAATCAATAGCGCCAGGAATGGCAAAATCACCAGCATTTGTACCCGGTCGGTAAAAATAGTGACCCGTAGGCCGCCGTACAGGGTGTACAGCAGGGTGGCGCCCATGACGATGCTGGCGGTTAGCCAAAGAGGAACTGGCGCCAACAAAGACACCATTTTGGCAATGGCCGTCAGGCCCGCTGTCAGGCTGATAAAGAGATAGAAAACCATGATCACCAGCACGAATCCGTACATAACACGGCCATAGCGGCCGAGCACAAATTCGGTGAGGGTGTGGCCTTCGGGCATCAGTGTGCGAATGCGTTTACCCAAGGGAATCATGATCAGCCGCGGCGCCAGGGCACCCAGCGCATAACCGGTAACGGCACCAATACCACCCCAGGTGGCGGCTTGCGCCGGGCCAAAAAGAATCCAGGTGCCCATGGTGGTCGCCAGCAGTGTCAGCAGGGTAGCGGAGCTGCTCTGGCTGTTGCGGGCCACCAGAAAATCGTCCAATTTGTCTTGCTTGTGGCGGGCGTAAATCAGGCCGGGTATGGCAAAAAGTGCAGCAAATAAAACAAGCCACACAAGGGCGGTAGAGGTGCTTAGCATTGGTAAAACTTCCTTGCCGTGGCAGACGGGAGTGTCATCGCCAAAGGTGGCGAACGACTGGGACAACCGGGACAAACCGCAGGGAAAGAAAGGAGCGCACAGGCAAGCGTAAAGCAGGCTTTATCCTTCCCTTCGCCGGCATTACCCGGATCAGGTTCGAAGGGTTACCGCACAAAGTGCGGAGTCTCAGCCATCGCAATGGCGCCCCCAGGAATGTCAGTAGAGTAGGAAGTCTGCTCGTACTTGTCAATTGCAGCTAGTTTGTGGCGGTTTGGCCTGCATATTCGCGCATTCGTTATGCTATGGTTTGGGCTCGACACGGGGTGTCCTGCTTTGCAGGGCTGAGAGCACACCCGTTGAACCTGATCCAGTTCACACTGGCGAAGGGATGTCAGAAGGTGCGCTGGTACCAAATCTGTCCATTCATACCTTCGCCTCAGCCATGAGGTGTCTATGCATAAATCCATCCGTCTTGATCAACAACTGGTTTTGATAACCGGTGCTGCCCGCGGTTTGGGGGAACATCTGGTGCGTGCGTTTTTGCGCGAAGGCGCCAGTGTGGTCATCAACTATCGCAACAGCGCCGAAGCGGCGCACAAACTGGCCGCCGAAGAACCGGTGCGTGCGCTTGCGGTGAAGGCTGATGTGACCGACCGCGCCGCTGTACAGGCGATGTTTGCCCAGGCGCGGCAGCATTTCGGGTTTCCGGTGACCACGGTCATCAATAATGCCTTACCGGATTTCTCATTCAACGGCGATGCTCGCCCGAACGCGGAGCAGCTGACCTGGGAGAATCTGAACCAGCAGTTTGCCGGCGTGGTGGGCGGTGCGCTGAACACCACTCAGGCGGCACTGGCTGGTATGCGTGAAGTGGGTTTTGGTCGCATTGTGAATGTGGGAACCAACCTGTTCCAGAACCCGGTGGTGCCGTACCACGATTACACTGCGGGTAAAGCGGCTTTGCTGTCACTTACCCGTACCTTGTCTCAGGATCTGGGCCCAGACAACATCACCGTCAATATGGTGTCGGGTGGCCTGCTGCGCACCACGGACGCATCGGCTGCTACGCCCGAGGCGGTGTTTGATTTCATCGCAGCCAGCACACCGTTGCGGCGGGTGACTACGCCGGCAGAGTTTGCCGATGCCACTTTATTTTTTGCGTCACCCTGGTCGCGCTCGGTCACCGGGCAGAACCTGGTGGTAGACGGTGGGTTGGTGAAAAACTGATGACGGCTCCAGATGCACATCAACGGATGATGCACATAAATCTTTTTTTGATGGGCTGCGGCCATCATCGGGCAGCCTGGCGCCACCCGCAGTCGGCGGTGGAGCAGTTGGGAGACATTCGCTATTACGAGCGCTTGGCGCAAACCGCCGAACGCGGGAAACTAGACGCCGTATTTTTCGCCGACAGCAATTCGGCGGGCAATGTGTCAGATGGCAGCTGGTTTTACCTGGAACCGCTAACGGCCATGGCAGTCATGAGTCGGGCGACAGAAAAGATCGGGTTTATCAGCACCGTATCCAGCACGTTTTACACACCGTTTCATGCTGCGCGTCTTGTCGCGTCGCTGGATCATATCTCTGGCGGCCGCATTGGTTGGAATGTAGTTACTTCGATGTTTGATGTAGAAGCCCGCAACCACGGTTATGAAGCTATGCCCGGCCACGCCGAGCGTTACCGCCGCGCCGACGAGTTTGTGCAGGCGGTATTGGGATTGTGGGACTCCTGGGCCGATGACGCTTTGCGGTTTGATCGCCAGGGCCATTACGCCGATCCCGCCAAGGTGCGTCCGATAAACCACCAGGGTGAGTTTTTTCGGGTAGACGGACCGTTGAACGTACCGCGCCCGGTACAGGGGCATCCGGTGCTGTTTCAGGCCGGCGCGTCAGAGCCTGGGCGGGAGCTGGCGGCCAGATGCGCCGAGGCGATTTATGCAGTTGCCTATGATTTACCAGCGGCGCAAAACTATTACCGCGATATCAAACAGCGGGTAAAAGCCGCTGGCCGCGAGGTTTACGTGCCGATTCTGCCTGGCTTGGTCACTTATGTGGCACCCACCGAGGCGGAAGCAAAAGCCAAGCAGCGTGAGCTTGATGAGTTGTTACCTGTCGATGCGTCTTTGCGTCAGCTGGCCATGTTTATCGGCCAGGACTGTTCGAGCTGGGATTTGGACGCACCCGTGCCAACACTTCCGCCATTGGAGGAGTTTAGCGGGCCACAGGGTCGTTACAGCACCATTTTACGCATTATCGAAACGGAACAGCCGACTCTGCGCCAGCTGTTGGGCCGGCTGGCGGCGGGGGGTGGCCACTGCACTATGGTTGGCACGCCACGGCAGATTGCGGACAAGATGGAGCACTGGTTCCGCAACGAGGGCGCCGACGGGTTTAACTTGATGCCGCCATCGCTGCCCGGTGGCATCGAAGACTTTATCGAGCAGGTGGTGCCGGTGCTGCAAGGTCGCGGGCTGTTTCGTACTGAATATCAGGGCAGCACTTTGCGCGAACATTTAGGGTTGGCCAGGCCTGATCATCGCTGAAACGCTATTTTTACTGCCCAATATCAAATCACGGTACAAACACTTGCAACAGTCTCCGCTTGTGCAAGTCGGTACCCACACAAACAGGAACACAATATGACAGAACAAACCTTGGACAAACCATTGGTGATCGCAGGGCGGCAGTTCACATCGCGCCTTATGGTAGGCACTGGCCGCTACAAAGACTACGATGAAACCGCGCGGGCACTTTACGAAAGCGGTGCCGAGGTCGTAACGTTTGCCGTGCGCCGCACCAGCATTGGTCAGAACCCCGACGAACCCAACCTGCTGGATTTTCTGCCACCAAACCGCTACACGCTGCTGCCTAATACCGCCGGCTGTTACGATGCCCGTTCTGCGGTGCGTACCTGTAAGCTGGCCCGCGAGCTGCTGGATGGCCACAATCTGGTCAAGCTGGAAGTGCTGGGCGATGACGCCACTCTTTATCCGAATGTGGTGGAAACTCTAAAAGCGGCCGAAGTGCTAATTCGTGATGGCTTTGACGTGATGGTGTACACCAGCGACGACCCCATTGTTGCGCTGGAGCTGGAGAAGATCGGCTGCTGCGCGATAATGCCCCTGGGCTCGTTGATTGGCTCTGGCCTTGGTATTCAAAACCCCCACAACATTCGTCTGATTGTCGAGCGCGCGAGCGTGCCCGTGTTGGTGGATGCCGGTATTGGTGCCGCTCACGAGGCTGCTATGGCGATGGAACTGGGGTGTGATGCAGTATTGTTGAACTCGGCCATTGCTCATTCGCCAAACCCTATTGCCATGGCCCGTGCCATGCGACTGGCGGTGCAAGCCGGGCGTGAAGCATTTCTTGCCGGACGCATGCCCCGCCGCCAACTGGCAGATCCGTCATCACCGCTGGTCGGGCGCATCGCCGGCGCCTAACACCTCGATTTTAAGATGCAGCGTTGACTGTTGCCAGGCTTTGTTTTGTTCGCAGAGTCTGGTTTTTAATGTCTGCTGGGTTAATTCTGATTTTCCATATTGACTGCTTTACCTCCGCGACCCGGCGCACGAGCGCCGCCTTCGGCCTCCATTTGTACGCTTATGCGCGGTGCAGCCACGTCCAGATACAGGTCTTCCATACGTCGTTTTAGCAATAGATTGAAGGCTCGTGACACATCCCACTGGTACTCTGGTTTGGTGCGCATACGCATGCGCAAAACCGGACAACCGTCTTCAAACGCGTGAATACCCTGCATTTCAAGGGGCGACCAGATCAGCCAGCGCATGGCGGGATCCGCACGCAGTTCTTCTGCGGTGTCAGTCATCAGTTTGATGGCGTCATCAATAGGCAGGTCCGGCGGTACCCGGATCTTTATCAGCGCAATGCCAAACTGCCGTGACATATTGTGAATCGAGCTGATTTTGCTGAAGGTAATGTGGTGTACCACCGCTTCCAGGTCCCGCAGCCTCACGGTGCGTAGATTGAAGCCTTCTACCGTGCCCATAAAACCGTTGATTTCTACGAAGTCGCCCACCGACATTGAATCTTCCACCACAATAAACAGCCCGGTGATTAAATCCTGTACCAGCGTCTGGGCACCAAAACCGACCGCCAGACCGATAATACCGGCACCGGCCAGCAGCGGCGTAACGTCTACCCCGACAATGGAAAGGCTGACGAGAAAGGCCACCACAACAATGATGATCAAAATGGTGGTGCGGAGAATGGGAACGATGGTTTGGGCGCGCGCTGCCCTAAGGCGTTTTTTGCGGTCGCCACGGCGTACAGCACGCTCCAGAAGCTCATCGGCAAAGGTCCAGGTTAAGCTGGCGACCAGCCCCGTAACCGTCAGCGCAAACAGGCTGTCTGCCAGGCCAGCACTGAGGGATGGCTTGTCGGCCAGCCCTAGCAGGGACAGATCCCATACTTGCAGTGCTATTTCAAAGAATGCCAGCCATAACGCAATTTGTAATAGGCGATAGCCGAATTTCACCAGGCGCCGGCTGAAGGTGCTCAGGGACTTGTGGCGGGAGCTGCTTTTCTGAATGCCGACAACGCCCTGCGCTGCCAAGGTGACAATCAATACCAGTGAAACAATAAGCGCCTTGCCCAGGGCCGCATCGCCTGAACCGCCTTTGGCAAAAACAGCCACCATAGAGGCGCCAATCGCCAGCAACAACGGAATATGCCAGAGCCGTGCCAGCAGGCCGACGAGTTCCCGCCATACGCCTTGATTCTTGCGCTGGTTATAAGGCTGGTTGCGTATCAGATGGGTGATCGGGCGGCGGTTGCGGATAATCACGAAGATTGCCAGCAGGGCACCAAACATGCTGAACACCAGTGCCAGAGTAGAGGCCAGATCGGCGCCGAGCTGCGACACCAGCTCTGCCGATCCGAGAGCGTCTTCCAAAGCGAACATGGCACCGATAATGAACAGTGGAAACAGCGTACGCTTATGTAAAATAGCAACAGCGGCGGTTCGGTGGCCGCTGGAAAAAACCGAAATCATGACATCGAATAATGATGTCAAAAGGCGGCCGCACAGGCTGATATAAGCCAGCACAAGAACGGTGCTTTGCGCGGTGTCTGAAATGGCCAGCATGCGCAGACCCAGCAGCAGGAACAGGCCAACCAGTGTCAGAATCCAGGGGATTATCCGGCGTGCAAAATGCGCCATCAGCATCCACGGCTTAGCGCGCCGGGGCATTTCCAGCGGCCAGTCGCGGCGAATAAACAGCACTCGGGCCAGGCGCGACAGGCTGTACAAAAGCGCCGCCCCCAGTGCCAGCCCGATGGCGGTTTCTGCCACCACCTTGAATGAGGCAGCGGCTATAAGTCCCTTGCTGGCGCTCAGCGCGTTATCAAAATTGACTTTCCAGCGCCCCAGTGACTCACCAGCAGCACCGCCAGAGCGTGTAAGATCATCAAAAAATTCCGCCAGCGCCCCCAGCAGGCCCTGCTGAGTGGGCGAGTTTCGCTGATCTTCAATGGCTTGCGCCTGCAGGCCCTGTTGCAGAGTTCGCAGCTGTTTGATCAGGTCTTCGCGGCTGCTGTCGTCTTGCAGGGCCTGAATGGTAATTTCAAGTGACTGGCTCAATTCTTCTGCAGAAGCCGTTTTTTTCTGTTCTTCCTGGCTCGATCCGGGCAGCCCCGGAATTGCTGGCAGCGACAACCCCTGGGCCTGGGTTGCGGTGGCCGCAAGGCACAGCAGCGCAACACCTATAACAAGCGCAAAAAATGGTGCCGTGAACAAACGGGAACCCATGGGTTGGCCTTTTATGTGCGGTAGTATCATCAGCGTACCGCGCGTTGTAGATCTTCCAGGAAATCCTGTATTCGTTCGGCATTCGTGCCCAAATCGCTTTTACCCAGGCGTGAGGCGGAGCGCATGTCTACACGCACGCCGTCGCTGGTGTCGGTCAGGCGAATCACCACATCGTCTTTAAAACCGAACCAGCGGGTAGAGGCTGTCGCTTCAAGAGTGATGGCTGTTGCTTCAAGGGTTGTTGGGCTAGCCTCGGCCAGTTGCCAGTCGCGGGCAGCAATCAGATCCCGTACCGCTGTTTGCACTCGCGCCATGGGTACCGCCAGTGTGACGGGCTGCAACATGGGGTAAGAAGCCCGTTGTTGGCGCGCGGTCTCAATGCCGGGATAATCCACAGCGTTGGGCGCAGCTTCACGGGCGTTGGCCAGGGCCACGAACGCCGGAGGATTGTCCATGTCAGTGGTAATGTCGTGAATAGGCGGTACCGTTTGTGCCCGCTGCTGCATTTGTACCGGCATCGCAATCATCGTAACTGCCACCACGGCGACCACTGCTCCGGTCAAAGCCGCACCCCAGCGCTTGCACAGACCGGCAACCAAGAGGCTCACTATGCCCAGTATGGCGGCTACCGCAGCCAGCTGCGCGCCCATTCGCAGCCAGCTAAAGGCATCGCCCAGGGCAATCCATTCCATGCGAAATGCTGTCCCGGACGTCGTCATTAGCGCACCGGCGGCAATTAGTGCGGTGACTGCCAGCCAGGCGCACAGTACAGGCCACTTGCCACCGCGACGATGGGGTTGTGAAAGCGATGACATAGCAATTACTCCTGGTTGTGTTGAGCTACGTTTAATAAGAGCAGCATTGGGTTGGTTCTGCTTACAAGCATAGTGTGCAATGAGGTGAAGTCTCAAGGCGACATAGACGTAACCGCTGGCACGCAGCAGTTTTTTTTGCGTCGCGCCGAGCGACCCTCCTATAATCGCGGGTCTGCCGCCTGCTACGCTTCTCTCCGGCGGCCAGCTTCACGTCAAACAATAAGGAAAAAGAACATGCTGAAACGTTGCACGTTAATTGCCGCCGCCGCAGGCGCGCTTTTGTTTGGGTCTATTGCCCATGCTCAATACAAAGACGAGTACACCGTATCTACCGTGTTGCCATCGGCCTTTCCCTGGGGTCAGGCGGCCGACAAATGGGTAGAGCTGGTGAACGAGCGCTCGGAAGGGCGTATCAACATGAAAATTTACAGCAACTCCCAGCTGGTGTCTGGTGACCAGACTAAAGAATTTTCTGCCATGCGCTCCGGACTGATTGATATGGCGGTGGGCTCTACCATCAACTGGTCACCCCAGGTGCCGGAACTGAATCTGTTCTCGCTGCCGTTTCTGATGCCGGATTACTCCGCCATTGATGCGATTACCCAGGGCGAGGTCGGCGAGGCCGTTTTTGCCGCCATCCAGAAACGTGGTGTAACGCCCTTGGCCTGGGGCGAAAACGGTTTTCGTGAACTGTCTAACTCCAAGCGCGCGATCAGCGAGCCGGCAGACGTTGAGGGCTTGAAAATCCGCGTGGTAGGTTCGCCATTGTTTCAGGATACCTTTAATGCTCTGGGCGCCAACCCCACTCAGATGAGCTGGGCCGATGCCAAGCCGGCGCTGACCACTGGTGCCGTGGACGGCCAGGAAAACCCGCTGTCGGTGTTTGATGTGGCACGTATTGATCAGGTAGGGCAGGAGCACCTGACCCTGTGGCACTACATGGCAGACCCGCTGGTATTTGCTGTTAACAATCGGATTTGGGCGACATTCAGCGCCGACGATCAGGACTTGTTAAAGCAGGCTGCAATAGACGCCGGCCAATGGGAAATTGAAAAGTCTCGCAGTGAGCTGGACTCCACCTTGGCCGCTATCAAAGAGCGTGGCGTAACCGTCACCGAACTGACGCCGACCCAGCGCGATGCGTTCATCAACGCTACCCAGTCGGTCTATCAGGACTGGTCACCGCGGATTGGTGAAGACCTGGTCAAGAAGGCCCAGCAAGCCGTCGCTGACCGCCAGCAATAAGCGTTCTGGCCCGAGTTTTGCGCCGAGAACATTACTCTGGCGTAAAGCCGGGCTGACCAACCCGGAGTTTTCATGTCTACCCGCCCCCCTAAGTGCTGGCCCGAAGCCTGGCTCGCGTCTGTTGCCTTGATTGCGATCTGTTTGATCAGCCTGGGTAACGTAATTGTGCGCTATACCAC
Organism: Marinobacter sp. BSs20148; assembly: GCF_000283275.1. Classification (NCBI taxonomy): domain Bacteria; kingdom Pseudomonadati; phylum Pseudomonadota; class Gammaproteobacteria; order Pseudomonadales; family Marinobacteraceae; genus Marinobacter; species Marinobacter sp. BSs20148. The sequence continues at coordinate 3,895,809 of NC_018268.1, read as the reverse complement.
CAATGCGTCTTTTGCCTTTACTGAAGAGTTCTCGGTGTTTTTTCTCGTTCTGGTGACTTTTGCGGGCGCTGCGGTAGCGGCGCGCAACAACCAGCACATCCGTATTGAGCTGATCGAACATCACTTGCCGGCGCCTTTAAGAACAGCCGTGTACATAGTGCAATGGGCAATGGGCGTGACAGTGTTTGCCATTACCGCTTGGTACGGCAGTGTGTTTGCTTGGCAGGAGTACCAGTGGGAATCGCTGTCACCCGGGCTGGGTTTGCCCAACTGGATTTACGTGATTTGGCTGCCGCTCATGGCGTTGGCCATTATTGTACGCATGACTCAGAGTTTGATAGATCGACTGCGCGGTAAAGCCGATCCGGAGATTATTCATGAGTCCTGATCTGTTAATGATCGCCAGTTTTATGGTGGCGCTGCTGCTGGGTGTACCCGTGGCCATGGCCTTGGGGCTGGGCGGCGCAGTAGGTATTGTGGCCGGGCTGTCGCCAGACATGCTGGCCACCTTTGGCACCAACACCTACAACAGCGTGGCGAAGTACCCGCTGATTGCCATACCGCTTTTCATACTAACCGGTTTGATTTTCGAACGTGCTGGTGTAGCCGCCAGTCTGGTGCGCTTTGCCCAAGCTATTATTGGCCCGCGCCACGGTGGCCTGACCGTTGTTGCCGTGCTGGTATGCCTGATTATGGGCGGCATGAGTGGCTCCGGCCCAGCCGATGCGGCCGCCGTGGCCATGGTGATGCTGCCCAGCATGCGCAAGGCAGGTTATCCGCAGCCGTTTTCTGCCACGCTGATTGCGGCATCGTCGTCTACCGCCATTCTGATTCCACCGTCCATCGCATTGATTCTGTATTCCATTGTGGTGCCGGGGGTAGATTTGCGCGCGCTGTTTGCCGCCGGTGTGTTCCCTGGTATTCTGGCGGGGCTTTCGCTGCTGATACCGGCGCTGTATTTTTCTCGAAAATATCGCTGGGAAGATCCGAAAACCTCGGAGCGTCCACCTTTTTGGCCCAGCTTTAAAGCGGCCTTGCCGGCTTTGTTCGCGCCGGTGATTATTTTGGGTGGCCTGCGTTCCGGCTTGTTCACACCCACCGAAGCCGCGGTGGTGGCGGTTACCTACGGGGTGATTGTGGGCTGCCTGATCTATCGCAATCTGAGCCTGCGTGGGCTTTACGATCTGGTGACCGATGCTGCGGTTACCTCCGGCGTGGTTATGCTGATTATCGCTTTGGCGGGTATTTTTGCCTGGGCTGGCACCACTTTGGGCACCTTTCAGCATCTGGCGGACGCGTTATTGTCGCTGTCGGACAACGGCTGGGTGCTGCTGGGGCTGGTGATGCTGCTGGTGTTGCTGGCGGGTATGTTGCTGGATGCGGTATCCATTTACCTGATTTTGATTCCCATCGTATTGCCGCTCATGAACCACTTTGGCTGGAACCCGGTGTGGTTCGGTATTCTGCTGGCCATGAACATTGCTATTGGTCAGTTTACTCCGCCGGTTGCAGTGAATTTGATGGTTACCACCCGTATTGCCAATATCCGCCTGGAGCACACCCTGGGTTGGGCCTTGGTGTTCGTTGTCGCTATGGGCGTAAGCCTGTTGCTGGTCGCACTGGTGCCGGGTATTGCGCTGTGGCTGCCCGACAAGCTTGGCTTTGTGGTTGGGCCTTGGTAATGACAGGGCCATAGTTTGAGGGCCATAGTCTAAAGGGCCCTTAGTTAAGTAATCGGCAGGTTGGCTGTTGCGTAAGGTACGATGCTTAAAAGCTAGCGCGGTGGCAACTGACAACCCTGCTTGCAGCGCGAACGAAAGCGCAAGCGGGCGAAGACCAGATAGGCTCGGTTCACCAGACCAACCAGGTGCAGTTTCTTCAATATTGTCGCCAAATGACGGTAGCCCGGCAGTTCCTGCCACACCACCACAAACGCGTGAGCACCGGACTGCAGGGTGCCTGCGCTGTCTACTGCGTGAATAACTTTCATCGCGTCTGTGTGGCTAAGCTGATATTGGGCCAAGGTCGTGTCGCTGGCGAATATATCCTGCCAGTCGATGCGTGATTGCTTGTCGACCTTGCGGTAGTGGTCAATCTCGCGGCGGCACAACGGGCATTCGCCATCGTAGAATAAAATCGGTTTTGCGGGCATAGCGTGGCCTTGTGGTCAGTCTGTTCGAGTCGTACGTTAACGAAGTTGCGTTACTGAGGTTACGTTGGCGGGGGCGAAGCGTATTCATTGGCGGGGTAGGAAAGGCATGTATAAAAAAAGCAGACAGCAAAAAGGCAGCCGAAGCTGCCTTTTTTGATTATTGGCTGTTATTCACAGCACAATTATCTGTTCTAGCTTAGACAGCTACAACGTTCTCTGCCTGAGGACCTTTCTGGCCCTGAGTAACAGTGAACTCAACCTGTTGGCCTTCAGCCAAGGTCTTGAATCCGCCACCTTGAATAGAGCTGTAGTGAACAAATACGTCGGGGCCGCCTTCACGAGTGATAAAGCCAAAACCTTTTGCTTCATTGAAGAACTTAACGGTACCGGTAACTGTAGACATAATAATAATCCTGAATTCTTTAAGTAATGTGCTGTCAGTCGTCCTTTGTGACGACGGATCAGCGGTATGCGGGAAACAAAAAATGAGGCGTGATCAAAAACAGGACGATGCGTTACTTAGTACGTTCTATTGATGAAGTGCTTTGCTAAATCTTTCCGACGGGATGCACTCTACACGTAAACGAGAACATTGCAAAGCCTTTGTGTGGTTTTTTGTAACCTGTAGGTACAGCAACGGATAAGCCACGTGTTGAAATGGTGAAAACGCGGCAGCACGTCAATAAAGCAACAACCAAGCTATAGTTGTAACAACGTAGGTGCCAAAGGAGTAGGGATTATGGCCGGAGGGTGGGCACGGGATGGCGCCGTGCAAGATCAGATCGACGCCAGCGTTGAAGATGCGGTTAACAAAGCCAGAAGCAGCCTGGGCAAGGGCGATAGCCTGACCCATTGTGAAGAATGCGGCCGGGAAATACCTGAGGCCCGGCGGGCTGCGGTGCCGGGTGTGCGTCTGTGTATAAAGTGCCAGACCGAGCTGGAAAAGCAGCAGGGCAAAAGTGGCGGCGTTAACAGGCGCGCCAGTAAAGACAGCCAGCTGCGCTGAGCCTCGGGTATGAGGCCATTTAATAAAGGTGCTACGAGAATGCTATCTTAGCGCTGAGAAAACGCCCAGCAACGCCGTGACCAAGGCGTTCCCCGCACATTTTGCCAGCGATACCCTGTGATTATGACCATAACGCCATTTAACCATCTTGTTTGCCCGTTAGACGGACAATCCCTGCTGATGCAGCAAAACAGTTGGCGCTGCGCCAACGGACACAGTTTCGATAACGCCCGCCAGGGCTATGTACACTTACTGCCGGTGCAGAACAAGCGGTCACTGGCCCCTGGTGACAGTAAGGAAATGGTGGCGGCGCGCCAGCGCTTTTTAAGTGCCGGGCACTATCAGCCGATAGCCGCTGCGGTTGTGCAATCGGTCGCGGAAGCATTGAACGCTGCGGGCGCGGGTGCTGAGCACCCGCCAGGCACAAAAGAGTCTTTCGCCTGTTTGGATGCGGGTTGCGGCGAAGGCTATTATTTGCGCCAGCTTGATGCGTGCTTGTCGGCTCAGAAACACGAACAGCAGTTGTCGCTGGTAGGCTTGGATATTTCAAAACCGGCGGTTCTGGCATCGGCAAAACAGTCAAAAACAACGCGATGGCTGGTCGCCAGCAACGCCAATATACCGCTGGCTGACGGGTCTTTGGGCTGCATTTTGAGCCTGTTCGGGTTTCCGGTGTATCCGGAGTTCCGGCGGGTGCTGCGCCCTGGCGGCCGGGTAATGGTTGTCGACGCGGGGCCGGATCATTTGCGCGAATTGCGAGAAGTCATTTACCCGGTACTCAAGCCCGATGTCGACAAACCCAACGCCAGCGAAGCGCCTCCCGGCTTTCAGACAATAGGGCGGCAGACGATTAATTTCAGCCTTGCATTGGTCGGCGAAGGCGCCATTGCCGACCTGTTGGCCATGACCCCGCACCTTTATCGCGCCAAAGCCGAGGGCCTGGCCCGCGCCGCTGCGCTTGGCGAATTGGACGTAACAGTGGATGTACGGCTGACGGTGCTGGAAGCCAAACCGGGTGACGGCGCCAGCGCTCCAAGCGCTGCCGTGAAATAGCACGGGTTGGCATTCATACATTCGTATTACCCGCTGCTGCTTCTCGGAGGTGTAACGGGAGTATAAGTAATAGCTTCAAGCTATCTCTTGTTTGGGCATTATCAATTTTTGTTAAGCGCGCAGCATCCCTACAATAGGAGTCAGTTACTAATCATTTGGCAAGCAAAGGGCAATATCTTATGGGTATCATTAACTCAGAAATTAAACCGTTTAACGCAACCGCTTTCAAAAGAGGCGAGTTCGTTGAGATTTCTGAAACAGACGTAAAAGGCAAGTGGTCTATATTTTTCTTCTACCCGGCTGATTTTACTTTCGTATGCCCCACCGAGCTGGGCGACGTAGCTGACAAGTATGAAGAACTGCAAAAGATGGGCGTTGAAGTGTTCTCTGTATCCACAGACACCCATTTCACTCACAAAGCCTGGCACGACAGCTCTGAAACCATCAACAAGATTCAGTACTACATGGTTGGTGATCAGTCCGGCAACATCACTAACAACTTTGGTGTGATGCGTGAAGGCCAAGGCCTGGCAGACCGTGCTACTTTCCTGATTGATCCAGATGGCGTCATCCAAGCCGTTGAGCTCACCGCGGAAGGCGTTGGTCGTGATGCGTCCGAGCTGATGCGTCGGGTTAAGGCTGCTCAGTACGTGCGCAAACATCCGGGCGAAGTTTGCCCCGCCAAGTGGCAGGAAGGCGAAGCGACACTGTCTCCTTCACTGGATCTGGTTGGTAAGATCTAAGACTCCTTTTAACAGGGAATCAAACAGTACAGGCCTGTGTTACGGGCTTGCTACTATCAAAAAACCCCGGAAATCCGGGGTTTTTTGCGTTCAGGGCAAGGCGGATTACAAACTGCGTGCAGGGGCTTGAGGCTTCTTTGGTTAGCGTCCGTTGTCCATGCTTACGGGTCCCCAGGACGATGAAATCCATAACAACCCGTGTCGCTAAAAATCTGGCTATAAAAACGATCTGCGTCAGGTACTGGCGATGTCGGTGCCGTAACTGACACCGCGGGCTTTCAGGCGGTAGAACTGTTCTACCACATCGGCCATGGCATCTGAGCAGTAGGGGCGCAAACCGCCCAGCACCAACCGTTTGGATACGGTGCCCAGCGCCTGGTCGCCAGACATCAGGCGATACTCCAGAGTTACCCGACCACGCTTGCCATTGGCTTCCAGGGTGGCGTTATGCAGTTCAAGTTCCGGTGACGCTGCATGCAGGCTATCCAATGTTACGGTCATACTGTCGTACATGACCATTGGCCGGTCCGGGTTGAACATCACGCCGTTGGATTCCATCAAAGGCTTCATGGTGTGCGGGAAGTTTTTGCCCGAAGCTGCCACGTAACCCAAGGTGAATTCTTCGATAAACACTTTGTCGGTGGTTATGTCGCCGCTGCGGGCGACTTCCAGATACACCTTGCCGGCTTGATCGCACACCTGAATAGTGCCATCGGCGCCTTCGCGAAATTCCAGGGGCACGTCTTTACCCAGCAGGGCGCGAAAGTGGAAGGTCATATTCGTCGACAAGCCAAAACGCCAAAGTACGACAGCGAACAGTAAATCCCCTGGCACGCAAAAGCGGCGGGCATCCGGGTCGTGAATGGGGTTGAAGTCCCCGGCCACTTCTTTGGCAAACAAGCTGGCCTGGGCGGCGCTGATGTATACGCGACCATCCTTTTCACAGTGAAAACGTTCTAGAAACATGGAGTACCTTATTCCGAGTGGCCAGATTCAGCTTCCCATGATAGTCCAGCTGCACTCATATCAAAATGCACCATCTGGCTTAATGCAAAAATACTGAAGAATATCTTTCGTTAGGGTGTGAATCGGCCGATGCCCGTTGATAGCAAACCCCTATCGCAGTTTTTGAATCAATTGATTTGAGCTTTTTTTTCCGGCGCCGTATCTTATCGACATCAACTTAGAACAACCGGATAAAACCGCGCCGGTTTACTGACTCTATCCCTTATAAAGGACGACAAAATGTTAGATGCCAAGCTGAAAGACCAGTTGAAAGGTTACCTGGACAATGTAAAACAGCCCATTGAGCTGGTTGTGGCGCTGGACGACAGTGCAAAAGCTAGCGAGCTGTATGAGCTGCTGCAGGAAATCGACGCGTTGTCTGACATGATTACTCTGCGTGAAGATGGCGACTCTGACGTGCGTCGCCCGTCATTTGCTATTAACCGTGTTGGTACCGACATAGGTGTGCGCTTTGCCGGTATCCCTATGGGCCACGAGTTTACGTCACTGGTGTTGGCATTGTTGCAGGTGGGTGGACACCCTTCCAAGGCCACTCCCGAGTTGATTCAGCAGGTACAGGAACTGGACGGCAATTTTGAATTTGAAACTTACTTTTCGCTGTCATGCCAGAACTGTCCGGACGTGGTGCAGGCGCTGAACTTGATGAGTGTGCTGAACCCAAGCGTGAAGCACACCGCCATTGACGGCGCCTTGTTCCAGGCCGAGGTGGAAGAGCGTGAAATCATGGCGGTGCCCAGCGTGTACCTGAACGGCAAGCTGTTTGGCCAGGGCCGTATGAAGCTGGAAGAAATTGTAGCCAAGCTGGACACCAACACCGACGCCCGTGAAGCTGATAAAATCCGCCAGAAGGGCATCTTTGAAGTGTTGGTAATCGGCGGTGGCCCCGCTGGCTCCGCAGCGGCTGTTTACGCGGCCCGTAAAGGCATCACCACCGGCATTGCCGCTGAACGTTTTGGCGGTCAGGTTGCTGACACCATGGGCATTGAAAATCTGATTTCCGTGCCCTACACAGAAGGCCCCAAGTTAGTGGCCGCGATGGAGCAGAACGTCATAGAGTATGGTGTGGATATCATGAACATGCAGCGGGCCGAAAAGCTGATTCCGGCGACAAAGCCGGGCATGCCTCATGAAATTCGTATGGCCAATGGTGCTTCGTTGAAAGCCCGCACCTTGGTGTTGTCGACCGGTGCCCGTTGGCGCCAGCTGGGTGTTCCCGGTGAGGACAAGTATCGCAACAAGGGCGTGGCTTACTGCCCGCACTGCGACGGCCCATTGTTCAAAGGCAAGCGCGTAGCCGTCATTGGCGGCGGTAACTCAGGCGTGGAAGCCGCCATCGACCTGGCCGGTATTGTTGGCCACGTAACCTTGCTGGAATTTGGTGTCGAATTGCGCGCTGACGAAGTGCTGCAGCGTAAGCTGCGCAGCCTGAAGAACGTGGATGTCGCGGTATCGGCCCAGACCACTGAAGTGACCGGTGCAAACGGTAAGGTGAATGGCCTGGACTACACGGATCGCAACAGCGGTAAAAATGTTCACGTAGAGCTGGAAGGCGTGTTCATACAAATCGGCCTGTTACCCAACACCGAGTGGCTGAAAGGCGATATCGAACTCAGCAAGCACGGAGAGGTAGTCATCAACGAGCGCAATGAAACCAGCATTCCTGGCGTATTTGCCGCCGGTGATGCTACCACCGTGCCCTACAAGCAGATCGTGATTTCCATGGGTGAAGGTTCCAAAGCGGCCCTAAGTGCCTTTGACTTCCTGATTCGCAACTCTACTGACGAATAGGTGTTGAAGAGCGTTCGTTGATGGGTGTTTGCTGACGCGCAATTGCTGATAACGAATCAGCTGCGCATCAGCTCCCAGCTGCAAATGTTGACCGCCGAGGCCAGATTGAGAGATTCAATCTGGCCTTTGCCGTTTATGGTGTAGGCAGTGGCGTTTAGTGCATCAAGGGCCTGAGCCGGAATGCCGCGGGCTTCGTTGCCAAACAGATAGCAGTCGTGGTCGGCAAAGCCGGGCTCGGTTAAGCTGCGGCCATTCAGGTCAAGGCAAGCCAGACGTTGAAATCGCTGGCCCAGGCTGATTAGCTCAACCTCGGTTTCAAGCGGCACATGGAATATCGCGCCCATACTGGCACGCACCACTTTCGGGTTATAAGGGTCGACACTGCCGGGGCTGAGCAGGCAGCGAAAACCACCAAACCAGGCCAGGGTGCGTAAAATGGTGCCCAAGTTGCCTGGGTCCTGTACCTCGTGCAGATAGATGGCTTTTTCAGGGCCGCGTTGTGTGTCAATGGCTGGCTGTTTTTGCGACTGGGTCATGGGCGTGACTGTCGGCGCCACTTCGGGCGCTATTATGGGCACTCTTATAGGCGCTTTTATGGGCACTATCGCCAAAATACCCTGGGGCGTTTGGGTATCGGCTAGCCGCGCCATCTGGCGTTCGCCGATCAGGTGAGTGGTGAACGGGCTTTGCCAGTGCGCATAAGCCGCCGTCACGTAAAGCTCTGAAGACTTTAAGGCAGGCTGTGTGCCAGCGGCTTTCTGCAATTCCAGCACCAAGTGCTCGCCCTCTACCAGATAGTGTCCGAAAGTCTGGCGATATTTTTTTTGATGCAGTTTTTTGATGTCGTCCAGCTTCACGGTTATGTCCCGGTTGTGTGTGCAGAGCTCAGATGGCGGCTAATGAGTGGAGCTATTGTACGTGGCTGCCGGTTGGCTGTCAGTGCGCTGGTGCCGACGCGCGGGGCGCTTTTGCGGCGCTCTGGCGCTCGGCGTACAATGGTGCGATGAATAACCCGACTAATAACCGAACTCATAAAGAGCCACCATCATTCGGTTAACAAAGAGACACTATCGTTCGGTAAACAAAGAGACACTATGGCCCGATCAAAAAGCAGTAACCGCTGGCTGGAAGAACACGTTAACGATCCCTTCGTGAAAAAAGCGCAAATGGATGGCTATCGCTCCCGTTCCAGCTACAAACTTCTTGAAATTAACGCCAAAGACAAGCTCATCCAACCCACTATGACGGTGATGGACCTGGGTTCTGCGCCTGGCGGATGGTCCCAGGTCGCCACCGATCTGGTGGGGCATAAAGGCCGGGTAATAGCCTCGGACATTCTGCCCATGGACGCCGTTGCCGGTGTCGAATTTATTCAGGGCGATTTTACCGAGAACGCTGTTTTTGAGGAAATCATGGCGGTACTGCGCGATGCAAAAGTCGACGTGGTGATTTCAGACATGGCGCCCAACATCAGCGGTGTGAACGCGGCAGACCAGGCCGCGTCTATGTATTTGATCGAGCTGGCGCTGGACATGGCAAGCCAGGTGCTAAAATCCAAGGGCAGTTTTGTTGCCAAGGTGTTCCACGGTGGAGGTTATGACGGCTACGTGAAAGCTGTGCGCGAACAGTTCGACAAGGTGGTGGTGCGCAAACCGGATTCTTCCCGTGCCCGCTCGCGGGAGGTTTATCTCGTGGGTAAGGGCTTTCGTGGCTGATCGCTTGTCTAAATAAGCCGTTACCAGCTATGAATGCTCATGATGGCTGATACCGGGACGGGTGTCAGTTACCTACTATTATACTCGCCCTTGCCATTCAGAGACGCGCTCCTTTGCTGCTGATACGTTCTGCTCTTGCTTACCTTGCGTTGATTGCCGCCATTCTGGCATTGCTTCCCGGCATGGCCGGTTTGGGCGCTGCAGCGGTCAGCCTGGCGGTTATTCTGGGTTGGCGGGATATGCGCCTGGTACCCAGGGTGGTTTTTCTAGTGGCGGGTTTTGCGTTGGCGTTTGCTCTGGGTCGCGACCCGGGCATGATTGCGGCAGCGGCGGAGAACATGAGCCGCCTGGCCGGTTTGGTGCTGGCGGTTATGCTGCTATCGTCGGTGCTCGCCCGTACTTCAGATCTGCAAAAAATTTCGACCAGCCTTTTTGGCGGGCGGCCAAGGGTGCGTTATCTCAGCCTGGCCTTTGGAACCGCGATGGTGTCGATACCGCTCAATTTTGGTTCGGTAGCGGTGGTCGGAAGTGTGGTGGGCGAACGTATCCGCAGCAACGGCGATTCCCCATCTACCCGCAACGCCACACGAGCCGTGCTTAGAGGCTTTGGTGTATCGCCTACTTTTTCGCCGCTGTCGATTTCTGTGGTGCTTACACTGACCTTGCTGCCGGGCCTTGGCAGCCTTCAGTTATTGATGCTCACCATTCCTTTTTCCATAGTTTTGCTGTTTTCCGGGTTGGTCTGGTGCGAACCTGAGCCAGAATCTGAAATAGAACCCGTTAAAGTTGAGGTTTCTGGCGCCAGCGCCACTGCCAGCAGTGGTGTGAGCGGCGCCGGTCTGGCACCCTGGTTTCGATTCTGCGCCTTGATCTTGGCAATTTGTGCCGGTGTTTTCTTGCTTAGCCATCAGTTTCAGCTCAGCTATGCCTACGCCGTTACTCTCAGTTGTATGGGCGCGGTCATAGGTGCCAGGCTTCTGGCGTGGAGCCGCCGAACCAACCCGCCCTTGGTGAGTATGGCTAACGTCAGTAACGAGTTGGCGATTGTGGGCGGCTCGGCGTTTATTGGTGCTGTCATCAGCGCCGCAGTGCTGGGCCAGATTAGTGGTGATTTGAATGTGCCCAACTGGCTTTGGCCGGTGCTAGCCGCGGCCGTACCCTGGGCGTTTTTCATCGCCGGACTGGGCGGCGTAAACCCGATTGTTATCGGTACCCTGGCAGGGGGCATTCTGGGAGCCGTTTGGCCGGAAAACGGTCTGGTGGGTTTGGGCTTTGCGATGGTAACCGGTTGGGGAATTACCGCCTTTGGTACACCGTTTGCCGCTAACGCGCTAATTATGGAACGCTTAACCGGTTACAAGGCGGTAGATGCATCATTGCGCTGGAGTCTAAGTTTGGCGCTGTCGGGATTAACCGTCGCCAGTGCGCTGGCGGCCGGCCTGACGCTCGTTCTGGTGTAGTTCGTCTGCCAGTTAAGGCCTCGTTTCATTTTGTGCGATCTTGTGGTCAACGCCCTGCGTCCCGGTCTGATGGCAATCACCTATGGCGTATGCCAAAGCCCTCTGTTATTGTCTGCGCAATCCTGCCTCTAGGGATTCCGCAGTTTTAGGCGTAAAACCCACATGCGAACCATCCATACGACCTGTCAGAGGACGTCACCCCGTTAACGGCGTGTGACCGTAGTCGTCTTTTACGCCATGAGTCTTCATGGCATCTGCCCGCATTCGCCGACAACGGTGTTCGTGGAGGCAGAACAATCAAGAGTTAATCTATTATGAGTTTTTCTTCACTCGGTTTGTCTGAGCCGCTAGTCCGTGCCACTTTGGACCAGGGTTATGAAACCCCGTCACCCATTCAGTTAAAAGCAATTCCAGCGGTATTGGCCGGTAAAGATGTGATGGCCGCCGCGCAAACCGGCACCGGTAAAACCGCCGGTTTTGTTCTGCCGATACTGCAGATGCTGGAACAGAACCCGCGTACCGGCAAAGGCCCGCGCGTGCTGATTCTGACGCCTACCCGCGAACTTGCCGCTCAGGTGCACGACAGCGTGAACCTTTACAGTCGTTACGTGCCCACCCGCGCGGCTGTCGTATTTGGCGGTGTGAAAATTAACCCGCAGATGATGAAGCTGCGCAAAGGGCTGGACGTACTGGTGGCAACACCTGGCCGCCTGATGGACCTGTATCAGCAGAACGCTGTGCGTTTCAACGAAGTAGAGTTTCTGGTGCTGGACGAAGCCGACCGCATGCTGGACATGGGCTTTATTCGCGATATCCGCAAGATTCTGGCTATGCTGCCTGCGAAGCGCCAGAGCCTGCTGTTTTCTGCAACCTTCTCCAACGAAATTCGCACCCTGGCCAAGGGCCTGCTAAACGACCCGGTGCAGATTGATGTTGCAGTGCGCAACACCACTGCCGAAAGCGTTATTCAATCCGTTTATCCGGTGGATCAGAGCCAGAAAACGGCGCTGTTGAGCAAACTGGTGCGCGACAACAGCTGGGAACAAGTACTGGTGTTTACCCGCACCAAGCACGGTGCGAACCGCCTGACCGAGAAGCTGGGCAAAGACGGTATTACCGCTGCTGCGATTCACGGCAATAAGTCCCAGGGCGCCCGTACCCGCGCTTTGGCCGAGTTCAAGCAGGGTGATATCCGTGTGCTGGTAGCGACCGACATTGCTGCTCGCGGTTTGGATATCAAACAGTTGCCCCAAGTGGTGAACTTTGAGTTGCCTAACGTGCCGGAAGACTACGTTCACCGTATTGGCCGTACCGGCCGCGCGGGCGAAAGTGGCCACGCGTTGTCGCTGGTGAGTGCTGACGAACTCAGCATGCTGGTGGGTATCGAAAAGCTGATCAAGAAGCAGCTGCCGCGCAAGGAAGTAGAAGGCTTTGAGCCGAAGAACCACGTGGCACTGGCGCCCAGAGCCAAGGCCGATCCCAGCAAAGCCCGTAACCGCAGCGGTGGAAATGGTGGCGGCAATGGCCGGCCAAGTGATAAGCCCCGCAGCTTTAGCGATAAGCCAGGCGGCCGCAGCGCAGGCCGGAGCCAGAATGGCGATGGCGGCCAACGCGGACGTTCAGGTCAGCGCCAAAACCCGGGAGCCTGAGGCCATACGGGCTTGAGGTAGCAGGTTAAAAATGCGGAGCTTTGGCTTCGCATTTTTTTGTTCAGAATCTGAAAATAAAAAGCGGGGCCGTGTAAAAACAGGGCCCCGTAAAAGGGAGTGCATTCAGAGTGTGCTGGGCCATTGGCTCAGCAAGTAATCGGGACAGCTGTCAGAACTTGTAGGTGAAACCTACCATGTAGACCATTGGGTCGATTTCGACTTCGAACTCATCGACTTTCGTTCCGTCGGCAAGTGTAATCTGTGTATCGGTATTTATGTCAGCCCACCATACCGCAGCGTTCAAACCAAAATTGTCACTCAACATGTAGTCAAATCCTACTTCAGCAGCAACGCCTACACTGTCGTCCAGCTTGATATCGGCTCCCACCAGTGGTGCGTAATCTGAGGTCATTTTTTCTTCAAAAAAAGTGGTGTAGTTCACACCAACACCCGCGTATGGCTGAAAGGCCGATGAACTGTGCATCGGGTAGTACTGTAGCGTCAGAGTGGGTGGCAGGTGCTTGATTTCAGCCAGCTTGCCAAGGGCAGCAAGATCGCCTGCACCACTAATATTGTGTTTGAAAGGCGTTGCCGCCAAAAGACCGAGACCAATATTACTGGTGAACATGTAGGTCGCGCGAATACCTAACTGGGTGTTGTCATCAACATCAACGCGAGCGTCGGCGAGGCCAAGCAAAGGAGCGCCACCAACTCTAAGCTTCTCACTGGACGCATCCGGTGCAACCTGAGCAGCACCCGCGCGCAGAATAAAATCACCAGCTTCAAAAGCCTGAGCAGCCGGCGCAACCGCCATTACGGCCGCAGCCAACACACCAATTTTGAAAGTACGGGACATAATAAATCTCCAAGGTTCGATTCGTATTGGCTGTAAGAGTAATGGTTGCTACAAAGGCAATCTTGATTTAGCGCAATTATTAAAAAAAGAGGAGCGCTATTTCACGGCACCTTTGATTCAGCTCAAATAATGAGCGTATTGCGGGGTGTTTTTTAACGCCTTGGCCAGTAACGCTGCATTTCCATAAACAGGAAGGACGCACTCCAGCCCACCAGTACCAGCCCGGCCAGGCCTTCAATGCCGGTCAGAAAACGCAGGTTGCCTATGGGCTCAATGTCGCCGTAGCCTACGGTGGTAAATGTGCTGAACGAAAAGTACACGCAGTCCAGAAGGGTGCCGTTAAAGTTACCAATCAGCAGCCCCCAGCCCCGAGTACGGCTACAGCCAGTCGGAAATGCTGATGACTACCCATTTTTCCCAGTACGCTGCTCAGCCGCACCAGCACCAGCACTTCGTGATGAATCAGCACCACAGTCGCAACCAGCACACTGAAGGCGACAGTGGCGATAGGCAGGCTACCGGGTTCTTCTAAAGGCAAAAGTGAAGCTCTCCCTGCGGGATGACAGGCCCGCAGAGCGGGTGCGACTACCCCAGTTTATAATGGGTTCTTGCAGATATTATGGTTGGGTTTGTTTTTTCTGTTATCCGATTGGCGCTATGATACAGGCCGAAAAATGCAGAATAGTTTCCACAGGAGTAAAGGCAATGTTTGTGAAAAAAATCTCAGCAGCCGTGTTGGTGGCCGCTACCCTGACGTTTGCAGGTTGTGCATCTGTGGGTCAGGATTTTGCCACCCACAATGTTGACCAGATTACAGTCAACGAAACCACTCGCTCAGAAGTGCAGGCGTTGTTTGGTGAGCCTTGGCGTACCGGTATGAAAGACGGTAAGCGCACCTGGACTTACGGCAAGTATCGCTGGTCTGCGTTTGGCGACGACAAAACCGAAGACCTGATTATCACGTTTGATGGCAACGGAGTGGTGCAGTCTTACAATTATAACGCCACGCAGTAAACCGCGAAGAGTGAATAAACAAAACGGGCTGCATTTGCAGCCCGTTTTGTTTTAAATAATCTTACATTTCCAGGCTGTCTTTATAACGCTGAGTAGGTCCACTTCCTTACGGCAAATTCGGGGTGAGGGGATTATGCTTAGCGCCCAAAATCTCCTTCTGTGGAATTCTTCGGTAATGATTGAATTGTTTTTTTCGACCTACATCAGCAGCTCTATCCGCTTTTTGTTTCTGCTGGCGCCGTTTTTCGTCGTGACCATGTTTTTAGCGTTAACTCGCGGGCTGCCGGCGGACGAGAAAACCGCGATTATTCGTCGTGCCTGCATATCGGCGCTGGTGTTGGGTGTGATTCTGTTTTTTGCCGGTCCTCTGTTGTTTGGTGCCATTGGTATTACTCTCAATTCGTTCCGCATTGGTGCAGGTACACTGTTGTTTTTGACGGCCATCAGTCTGGTTAACAACGGTACTCGCAGTCACGCCACGAGTCTGCCGGATGATAGTCGCGATGATATTGCGGTGGTGCCCTTGGCGATACCGGTGATGATTGGCCCGGCTACGATTGGTGCGATTCTGGTTTACGGTGCTGAGCTGAAGCAGGTTGCGGCGGTGGCTGGGGGTTTGTTGGGGTTGGTGTCGAGTTTGCTGATTCTGGCGGTTTTGTTGCGATTATCGGGTTATTTGGAAAAGGCGATGGGTAAGAATGGCCTGAATATTATGTCGAAGATCAGCGGGTTGATTTTGTCGGCTATGGCGGCGGAAATTGTGTTGACCGGGTTGTCTGGGTTTATTACGGCTTCTGGGTTGGTTGTTAGGTAACGCACCAGATGTGGTTGTCCCGCCACAGCGTAGGGGACAGATTTCAAATCTGTCCCCTGTCTTGTTTGTCCCCGGTTTCCCGTCATTCTACCGCTTACAGCATCTATTTTTTTGAGCTCCGCAGCGCAGGGTTGAAGTCTCTTGCCGGGTATTTTCTTCTTTGGGTCAGGCCGATCAGGATTAGCGGTATTACGATCATCAGGCTGCCGGCCAGGAACCATAAATCGGGGACTTCGTTGAACCATATCCAGCCGATGGCGACGGCCCAGATCAGGCCAGTGTATTCGGCGCTGGTGACTTGGTTGGCGTCTACTTGGCGGTAAGCCAAAAGGACGGTGATGTTGTAACCCAGTATAAACAGGGAGGAGCCGGCGGCGATGATGACCAGGTCGGTGCTCCAGCGCGAGCCTTGCTGCCAGTCCCAGATTGCCAGTGCGCCGGTAGCGGGGATAATCAGCAGGTAGTTCAGGACCAGTTTGTGCACGGTGGTCTGTTGCTTTGGCAGTTTACGCACCAGTACGGCGTTGATGGCCAGTGAAAACGCCGAGCCCAGGGCCGCAAACGCTGCCCAAGTGAAATCTATGGGTCTTAGTATCAGTATAATGCCGGCAAAGCCGCTGAATACGGCAATCACGCTCAGGGGTGTGAGGCGTTCGCGGAAAATGACGACTGATAACAGCATCACCAGTATGGGCGCGGCGTAGAATACGGCATTGGCGGTGGCCAAGGGCAGGTTGGCCAGGGCGATGATCATGCACAGCATGCCAATCAGGTGAACATGGGCGCGGATGGCGTGAATGCCGGTGCCAGCAAAAAACTGGCGGCGGTCTATTTTTTTGGCCAGCGGTAACAGCAGCAGCAGAGTGAGCACGCAGCGCAGGAAGGCGAACTGGAATATAGGCGCGCCGGGATCCAGCAGTTTTATAAGAACATCGGACATTAACGCCATGGCGTTGCCGATCACCAGCAGAAAGATGGCGCTGCCAACGGTTTTGCCAGACATGAATAACCTCAGAAAACGCGTAATGGATTCAGCACGGCAGTATAGCCGTGGCTTTGGTCAGCCTGAATGCCGTTTAGTACCTATCTAATGTATAGGCATTTATTTAATAGTTAAGCTATCTAAATGAAAGTGCTGGCAATCTTTGTCGGATTGCCAGCTCAGCGATCAGTGTCCTGCGGGGCGTTCGACCACTTTGCGTTTGCCAGTGACGCACTTTGACAGCTCTTTCAGGCCGTCGCTGTCAAACGCATCTACGCGAATAACGTCGTAGAGCGCGGCGAGTGCCTCTTCCAGTTTTTCGCACTCATTGGCTTTCACTACGCCTTGGGCGCAGGCCCAGTCGACCAGCTGTTTGCGTTCGTGGCCCATCAGCAGGGCAATGCCGTCCAGGTCGTCTTCATCGCGGTCTCGAATAGCTTGGTGCAAGCGAGCGCGCATGTCGGTGGTTTCGTTGGCCAGGCGGTAGGCGTTCAACACCCTGCCCAGAGAATCGCTGCTGTCTGTGGGTATATAGGCGCCGCGGTGTATGCGCTGGCGCAGCGGTGTGTCTTCTACAATGCTGGCGGCCACTTTGGTGCCCAGGCGGTCGTCGGGGCCATTCAGGCCCGTCGCGCCCAAGGGGAACACCAATAATCGCAGGGGCCAGCGCAGGGCTGGAACTGGGAAGTTGATGATGGCTTCACGCATGGAACCCTGCAAATCGCGCAGGCAGGTTTTCAGGCACCATTCGACCATGTGGCGCTGTTCTTCCGGATAGCCTTCTTCGTGCCATTGTTTGATCACTGCGGTGGCGTAATACAGCTGTACCAGACAGTCCGCCATGCGCCCGGACAGGCGTTGGCGAGCCTTTAGGCCGCCGCCTACGGAAAGCAGCGTAACGTCGGTCATCAGCGCAAGGGCCGCCGAAAAGCGCGCCAGTTGGCGGTAGTAAGGTTTCAGGTTGCCTTGGCGCGGCACCGGTTCGGCCAGGCCGCCGGTCAGGCCTAGCACCAGCGCGCGCAAACCGTTACGGGTGGTGTGCGCCAGGTGGCTGTAGAAAACGCCATCGAATTTTTTGGTGGCCTGATCTTGGTCTTCCATTCCAGCCGCGGCGATTTCGTCAACAATAAATGGGTGGCAGCGGATGGCGCCTTGGCCAAACACCATTAGGCTGCGGGTAAGAATGTTGGCGCCTTCTACGGTGATACCGATGGGTATAGCTTGGTAGGCGCGGGCCAGGAAGTTGCGCGGCCCGGTAATAACGCCGCGGCCGGCAACGACGTCCATGGCGTGGTTGATCACAATGCGCATCAGGTCGGTGTTGCGGTATTTCAGCAGCGCAGAGGGCACGGCCGGGCGTACTCCGCGGTCCAGCATACCTGCCGTGAGCAAGCGCGCTGCGTCCATCATCCAGGTGTAACCGGCGATGGGTTCCAGCGCTTCTTGCACGCCTTCAAACTGGCTGATAGAGCGGCCGAATTGTTCTCGGGTCAGGGCGTAAGAACCGGTGGCCAGGCTGGCAACTTTGCCGGCGCCTGTGCCCAAAGCCGGCAGCGAAATAGAACGACCTATGGACAGGCATTCCAGCAGCATGGTCCAGCCTTTGCCTAGCATGTCTTGGCCGCCGATCACCTGGTCCATGGGAATAAATACGTCGTTGCCCCAGGTCGGGCCGTTCATGAACACTGTGTTCATCGGCAAGTGGCGGGCGCCGGCGTGAACGCCATCGGTTTCCCGCGGCACCATCACGCAGGTAACACCCATGTCGGGGATGTCGCCCAACAAGGCGTCTGGATCATACACTTTGATGGCCAGCCCAATCAGGGTAGCCACCGGCGCTAGCGTGATGTAGCGCTTGTTCCAGGTGACTTTCAGGCCCAGTACTTCTTCGCCCTTCCATTGGCCTTTGCACACAATGCCTTTGTCTGGAATAGCGCCGGCATCTGAGCCTGCTACCGGCGATGTCAGAGCGAAACAGGGAATTTCCTGGCCGCCGGCCAAGCGTGGCAAATAATGCTGCTTTTGGGCATCGGTACCATAGTGCATCAACAGCTCACCGGGCCCAAGAGAGTTAGGCACCATCACGGTGACCGCAGTGGACACGCTGCGGGTGGATATTTTCATCACGATTTCGGAGTGCGCGGTGTTAGAAAACCCCATGCCGCCGTCCTTCTTGGGTATGACCAGCCCGAAAAAGCCGTTACCGCGTATGAACGCCCACACTTTTTCGGGCAAATCGTAATGCTCATGGGTGATTTCCCAGTCGTTCAGCATGGCGCAGAGTTCCTCTACCGGGCCATCCAGAAACGCCTGTTCTTCGCTGTTCAGATGCGCCGGCTTTGCGCCCAGCAGTTTCGACCACTGTGGCTTGCCCGAAAACAGCTCGCCGTCCCAATCCACCGAGCCGGACTTCAGCGCTTCGGCTTCGGTATCTGACAATTGTGGCAAGCGTGAGCGTACCCAGTTCAGCAATGGTCTGCTGAACCTATTGAGACGCAGATCGCTGGGGTTCAGCAGAATTAACGCCAAAGCCAGGGCAAGCCCGCCGACTACAAAGCTGACCAGATGCCAGTCGTCTTGGGCCAGGCCAATCAGCGTAGCAACGCACAGCACAACGCTGGCCGTCTTTCCGCCAATACTGAGGTAAATCAGTACCAGCGCGCTTAACAACAGAAGCACAACACTCATGGCAACTCCTTGTCACAATGAAAAATGTCCGGAACAACCCATGATGCCCGGAACAAACACTATAGCAGGCCTCCGTAGAGCGGGTTGTACTCTGCGCCCTGTAACGACTTGTAATATGGATTAAATACTGTAACAAAAAGCGACATTCAGCAGCGCTGAAATGAGCTGAGGGCGTGATCGCCACCCCCCGTTACATGCTCAGCCCGACAACCAGCAAAGCCAGTGTGGCAAGCAGGCAGGCTACGTTTACGGCCAGAACCGGTGGCAGGCTGTGATGATCGCCTGCCACCTGGGGCAATTTGAAGGTAATCCACAGTGCCAGGGGCAGGGTTATAAAACCTAGCGCC
Organism: Marinobacter sp. BSs20148; assembly: GCF_000283275.1. NCBI lineage: Bacteria > Pseudomonadati > Pseudomonadota > Gammaproteobacteria > Pseudomonadales > Marinobacteraceae > Marinobacter > Marinobacter sp. BSs20148. The sequence goes on along the minus strand of NC_018268.1, from coordinate 3,876,516 downwards.
GTTGCCGGCGGCAACCAACTGCTGACCAGAGCCAGCGCGAGTACGCCATAACTGGCCAGTAGCATGGCTCCGGCCAGCCACGCGGCTTTATAAACGCCCAGCACGATCACCGCGTGATAACGGCCGCCACGGCGATCGGCTTCGGCGTCGGGAATCTGGTTCATCAAAAGCAGTGTGCTTACCAGCAGCAGACTGATGACAGACACCGCGACGGCCGCGGCGTTGATCGGCGCCCCTAGTGCTACTACAGTCCCCAGCACCATCACCGGGCCAAACCCCAGCCCGGGCGCCAGCAGACACAGCAGAGGCGAACGGGTAATCCAGCGGGTGTAGGTAATGACCAGAGCAACGCCAGCCCCCCCCAGTATTAGCATCGGCAAGCCCCGTTGCGATAAAAAATACAGGCCAATAACCACTGCCAGACCCAATGTAACCAGTGCTCCCAGTAAAACGGAGCGCGCCGCCGACGGCAGCTGTGGCAGGGCGCCGCTGCCGCCTGAAAACGGCGTACGGCGGGTGTGCAAATCCAGTCCGGAGGTAAAATCCTCGTATTCATTCAGCATATTCACCGCGGCGTGGGCCAGCAGCGCACCCATGAAAACCAATAGGATGTCCAAGAAGGGCGGCGGAGTTTCGGGCCGCCGCCAGGCCAGCGCAACTCCCAGACCTACGCACAGCGGGGCCATCACTAAAAAATTGGGGCGGGAAGTGCGAATAACAACGGCGGTTTGAGACATGGATTACGGGGCCTTCTGATGTATGCTGAGACTTTGCTATCAATTAATTATAACCTCAAGCTTGGGTCAGGCTCGCAGCGGCGAGCGGCCTTGCTTTTGGCAATTTCAGGGAGTGATGTGTGTCCCAGACAGATTTTGATCAGCCGGTAAACCGGGAAAACACCCATGCGGTGAAATTGGACGCCCGCGAAGCGGTGTTCGGCCGCGCCGATGTACTGCCGGTGTGGGTGGCCGATATGGATTTTGCTGCGCCGCAAGCGGTGACTGATGCACTCAGCGAGCGCGCCCTTCACCCGGTATACGGTTACACGATGTTCCCCGATAGCCTTTACAGCGCCATGCACGACTGGTTTCGCCAGCGCCACCAATGGAGTTTTCAGCGTGAATGGGTGCTGATGGCGCCGGGCGTAGTGCCCTCATTAAATGCCGCGTGCATGGCGTGTACCGATCCGGGCGATGAGGTAATTATACAGCCACCAGTATACCCGCCGTTTTTCAGTTCGGTGCGACAAACCGGGCGTCAGGTTCTGGAAAATCCGCTGCTGGCGGAAAAACAAGAAGACGGCAACTTGTACTACCGCATGAATCTGGCCCACTTGGAGCAATGTGCGGCGCGCCCGCAAGCAAAGATGCTGCTTTTGTGTTCGCCCCATAATCCAATCGGGCGGGTGTGGTGTGAAGCCGAACTGACAGCGGTGCTCGACATTTGCCGACGCCACAACCTAGTGCTGCTGAGCGATGAAATTCATTGCGATCTCGTGTTTTCCGACAGCCGCCGCCACCGTATGCTAGCGGCCCTTGCGCGCCCCGACGACCAGTTAATTACCGCCATTGCGCCGAGTAAAACCTTTAACGTCCCCGGCCTTGGTTTGTCGGCCATGGTGATCGCAAACAGCGGGCTTCGGCAGAAAATGGCGGATGTGCTGAAATCGTTCCACATGCCCCAGAGTAATCCGTTTAGCGTAACCAGTTTCGAAGCCGGTTACCGCCACGGCGGCCCCTGGCTGGACCAGTTGATGGATTACCTGCAGGCCAACCGCGATTTTGTGGTGAACCAGGTTTCCCAGCGTCTGCCGGGTATAAATGTGAGCGCCCCCGAGGGCACTTATTTAATGTGGCTGGACTGCCGCGCACTGGGGTTGGACGACACCGGCCTGAAACGCTTGTTTGTGGAGCAGGCTGGTGTGGGTATGAATCCGGGTGTTTCGTTTGGCGCCAATGGCAGTGGTTTTATGCGCCTGAACATCGGCTGCCCGCGAGCCACCCTGGAGCAGGTGATCGAGCGTATCCAGGCGGCGCTTGGCGCTCGGCAGTAGATTCACGATGAGTGGGGTGGCGGCTTAACCATCGTTGTCGATGAGATCGTCGCCGCTTTCTTCATCTTCCACGCTCTCTCTCATTCCCGCACTGTCAGCGTGGCCAAGCTCGCCGTTGATGTGAAATTCCGGGTTGTCAGCTTTGGTGCCCAGGTGGTACGCGGCGAATCCCGCCATAACCACCTGGTCTACTGCCATGCCAATCAACCGCCCGCTGCGAGTGGCTCGCACCGGATACTGGGCGTTGGTAATGGGGTCGGTAACATGACCCATCAGATCGCCCTTGTTTACATTGTCGCCCAGGTCCACCTTGCTGAAAAGAATGCCACCGTGATCAACCCGCACCCAAAGTGAGTCGTAGTAAACCGGCTCGGGTGCACCCCACGCAAACATCCGCGAAATCATTTCCTGTTTCTCCAGCAGGCTGATCAGGCTGTTCACCCCGGCTTTTATCTGGTGCTCTTGAATTCGGTGGGATTCCCCGACTTCCAGAGTCACTGCGCGGATACCGGCGTTAACGGCCGCGGTGCGCAACATACCCGGTGAACCACTGCTGTGCACCACCGCAATGCGGTCAAAGCCGAGGGTGAAGGCTGCTACATCCGGATTGTTCATATCGGCGCGCAGTTGCGGCAGGTTAGTGCGCTTTTGCGAGCCAGTATGAATGTCCACCAGCATGTCGCAATGGTTGATAATTTGGGTAAACAGCGAGTGGGCAATGCGATCCGCCAGGCTGCCGTTGGCGCTGCCGGGGAAGTGCCGGTTGAGGTCGCGGCGGTCAGGCAGGTAACGGCTGCCTTGCTCAAAACCCGGCAGATTCACAATCGGCACACCCACAACTCGCCCGGACAGTTTGGTCGCGTCAAGGTCATACAGGGTGCGGCGCACAATTTCGATGCCGTTTAGCTCATCGCCGTGAATGGCTGAGGTCAGGCACAGGGTAGGGCCGGGATTGATGCCGTTGACCACCAGAACCGGCGTTGGATGCGATAGACCGGCAATCTGGATGTTGGGAGACCAAGCCAGGCGGGTAGAAATGCCCGGCCGAATATCACTGCCCAGCAGGCTGAAATTTGCGGTAATTTTTGGGGTCTCCACCGCGGGTGCGGGCTGAATCGAGTCTGAGAGCGGCTCAGAAAGCGGCTTTGCACCAGCGTCAGGACTTGTCAGTTCGGCCGCGGTTGCCGGGGGCCTCGCCACCTCCTTCAAATCGATATCCGGTGCGCTGCGGCTGGCGGCCGGTTGTGATTCTGCGGGTGCCTGTTCGCTCTCCAAGTCGACCATTAAGGTGTCGCCGTCACTGTTATCGTCGGCTTGGGCTAAAAGCGCGCCAAAAGCACCCGTCATAACGATGGCGCTTGCCAGAGAACGCCTGGTCAAGTGCTGCCAAAATGCCACTACCACCCTGTGTTTGCTGGCCATACTACCCCTTGAAATCGTGACTTCTTGCTTTTACCGAGCCTGAGTGTGGATAGATTAGAGCGCTTTATAGATGGTTGATATGGCTGTGACAAAGGTTTAATACCGTTTTCATGAAGCCTTCGCCGGATTAGGGATGATAGGTGGCGGATTGAACGAGTGTTTTAGCAGCACGCTTTTGTTATCAAACAATGAGTCGAGCTCATAAGCCTTCTGCGCCCGGTATCGGCGTCATCAGGTATGGCGGGTGGAATGCCAGGCGTCGCCGTTGCAACTGGCGCGGTCCTCCTGCTCCAGCTTTAACAGGTGTGCCAGCGCCGAGCGCGCGGCCACCCCGTGAATCGCCGCCGGTACGTCGTCATAGGCGCTGGCGGTAAGGTTTTTCAAGCTGACCGGTGCCAGCTTCTTCAGCACCCGGGCAATTTTGTGTTCTCGGGTCAATCGGTGGGTAATTAAATAATCTACCGTCGCCTCTGGCCGCGCCATCACGAAGCCATGGCCAGGTGCAATAAAACTCAGCGGTTCGGCCAGCAAATCATAGAGCGATTCCATGTACGCCTTCATATCGCCATCTGGCGGATTTATCACCACGGTGGATCCCTGCATGATGTGGTCTCCAGAAAACAGTATTCCCTGTTCCAACAGCAAATAACACAGGTGATTCGAGGCGTGGCCCGGTGTGTGTAAAACCTTCAGGATGCCGGCGTCCGTGGCAATCAGGTCGCCGTGTTCGGGCTCGTTATCCGGGATGAAACTGCTGTCCTGTGACGCGCCTGCCGGTGCGGCACGCCCAATCAGCCGGCATCCGGTGCGTTGTTTTAGTAGGCTGGTGGCCGGAGAATGGTCCTGATGGGTGTGGGTTACCAGCACCTGATCAACACGGCCACCGGTTAACTGAAGAATGCGCTCGATGTGGGCTGGGTCCTCCGGCCCCGGGTCAATCACAGTGAAACGATCGTGGCCTACCAGGTACGTGTTGGTGCCCGGCCCCGTCATCACGCCTGGGTTGGGTGAGGTCAAGCGGATAACGCCGGCGGCAATTTCTACCGGCTCGCCGGGGACAATTACCGCGTTGGTGGTGCCTGCGCCTTCAGGGTCAAGCTTGCGGGCTTCATCGTACGCCGGCGCGTCGGGTTCCAGAACGATGGTTTTATCGCGGCGTCTGGCGGGCCAGGGTTCGCTGGGCAAAGGCTCGGGCGGATTGGCATGGGCGTAACGCATCACTTCGCCGGTATGGGTAAAATCGTGCAGCACCCGCAGGGTGCGCAAGGTTGGCAGGCTGAATAGGCGTTCGCCGCTGCGGTATTGCGCCAGGCCCTGTTGCGGTGTTATCCACAAGTGGTCAATGGTTTCTTCGCCATCGTGGCTGGCGATCTGGTTTTCTGGGGTAACCGCCACAAAAAAGCGGGTATCAAAGCGCCGCGGTGGCCCCGGTGGGGTTACCCAGTGGCTCAGGTAAGCCAGCCGGTCCAGAGGCAGAATCAGATTGTGTTGCAGGCACAGCACCTGCAGGCTCACGTCGCCGCGAAACAATGCCTGCCGTGACTGATGAATAGGGTGATCTGCGCCCACCAGCTCGCCGTTATCTTTAACCGCCAGCAGCAGGCCGGCTTCTTCGAAGCATTCCCGCAATGCCGCCACCATGTAGTCTGCGCCGCCCTCGCTTAGGCTCATGGTCTGGCTGATGGCGCTGTCGTCAGGGCCGGCAATGTGGGCGCGGCAGGCTTGGTCTGCGTCATCCACCGCGCCGCCGGGAAACACGAAATAACCCGGCAGAAAAGAGGCTTTCCAGGTACGTTGTAGCAGTAGAACCTCAAGACCCTTGTCGCTATCGCGGATCAAAGCAAGAGTAGCAGCGGGGCGAATATCCATAAAATCACCAGCAGTCAGTCGTCAATATGGCGCAATTCGGATTTTTGCGTGATTATGCCAACATACCTCATTTCTTGGCATAGGCGAATGGATTGTGGCTCGAATAAAACTGGAATTTCCCGAACAGGTGTTTTGTTTTCAAACTCGTCTGGCAGTGCGCAGCACCGATCTGAACGGAGCCAATCATTTGGGTAACGATGCGCTGATTTCCATGCTGTCAGAGGCACGGGTGCAGCTTCTTTCCCATCACGGGATCGACGAGGTCGGTCACCATGGTGTGGGCATTCTGGTGACTGACTTGGCTACCGTGTATCAGGCCGAAATTTACTACCCGGAAACCCTGATGTTTGACGTAGGGGTAACCGACTTTAATCTCTACGGCGGTGATTTTGTATTCCGCGTAACCCGCGAACGGGACGGCGCTGCAGTGGCGCAGGCCAAATACGGTTTTGTGTTTTTTGATTATGATGAAAAGCAGGTAACGCCCATGCCGGATAGCTTTCGCCTGAAGTTCGCCGCCTGAGGCACGCTTAACGTTAGCCTAACCAGCATTACGGGCCGTTACTTCGTCGGGTTCTTGTCTGCTTTTGCGGATAGCCTTGCCATACCGGCGCGGTAAAGCTGCCAGGCGATAATGCCGGCCAGCAAATTGCCCACCAGTGCGCCGGTCATCAGGCCGGGAAGGCCATTAAGCTGGCTGCCTAGCCAGAGCATGGGCAGGTAACACAGGAACAGTCGCAAGGTGGAAATCAGCAGCGCTCGCAGCGGCAGCCCCAGAGCGTTGCACACCGACACCATCAGCATGCAGGCGCCCAGCCCACCGTAGCTTAGCGGTACTCGCCATAGATAGCTGGCCAAAGTGCTTTGCACCTCCGCATCGGTGGTGAACAATTCGGTCACCAAGCCGGAACCCAGCAGCCATAACAGGCCAATCGCCAGCTGCCAGACCACCAGAAACCGCACGGCCAGGCGCACCAGGCGACGGACACTCTCTATTTCACCCCTGCCCAGCATGCGCCCGATCATTTGCGGCATCGACATGGTCAGCGCCAATACCACCACAATTGAGAAAAACTCCAGCCGCGACCCCAACCCCCAGGCCGCTACGGCGGTAGAACCGAAACTGGCTACCAGCGCTGTGGCCAGCACCGCGGCCATTGGCGGCATCATCTGACTGACCATGGCAGGCGCCATAATGCCGCCTAACTGACGCACCGCGCGAGCCAACTGCAGGCCGGCCAGGTCAAACCCGAGCCAGCCGCGTTTGATCAGCAGCGGATAGATCACCAGAGCGCCCAGGCTGAACGCGGTGGCGGTGGCCCAGGCCGCGCCGGGCAGGCCCCAGCCAAAATAAAAGATGTATAGCCAGTCCAACCCTATATTCAGCAGGCTGGTGGCAACCATCACAGCGCCGGCCAGTTTGGTGTCGCCGTGGGAGCGGCATAGGCTATAGCCAAAATACACCATAGCGCCGATCCAGGCTGCAATCAGCCAGGGCGCCCAGTACTGGCGAATAACCGGCCAAAGTTCGGGCTCGGCGCCTAGCAGGGTTAGAATCGGTTGCTGGCCGAGCCACACCAGCAGGCAAAGCACCAGCACCAGGGTTGCGCCAATCAGTACCACAAGACCACCCAATTGGCGGGCGCGATCGCTGTTGTTTTGGCCCAGGGTGCGTGAAATCACCGCGGTGGTGGCAATGCCCAAGCCCACATACATGCCGCTGACCAGTTGCTGCATGGGAATGGTAAAGCCCAGTGCTGCAAGCGGGTCGCGGCCAAGTTGGCCTATAAATGCGCTGTCGGTAAGCTGAAAGGTCATCAGCGATAACACACCGAACAGCATTGGCCATGTCATGTCGTAAAGCTGGCGATGCAGGCTGGCGTTAGTGGGTAATTGACTCACAGGGGCAATCCGAATGTCGGTTTTGAATGACGTCGAGCAGTGTAGCAGCAAGCGCCGGGGCATTGGATGCTTGCGCGTTGAGTTGAATAGCAAAGCCGGGTAGAAAAACCGACACCGCAGGCGCGATACCGGCACTCGTTATGGCAAGTTACAGAGCGTTCAGAGCGGCATCGTAGTTGGGCTCGTCTTTGATGTCGCCAACCAGTTCGCTGTGCAGTACTTTGTTGTTCTGGTCTAGAACAATCACGGCGCGAGCGCACAATCCTGCTAGCGGGCCGGTTTGCATAGCAACGCCGCAGTCCTGTTGGAAGCTGTAGTTGCGGAAGCTGGATAGGGGAATTACTTTGTCCAGGCCTTCGGCGCTGCAGAAACGGGCAAAGGCAAAGGGCAGGTCTGCTGCAATCACCAACACCACGGTGTTGTCGAGATCAGCGGCTTTTTCGTTGAATTTGCGAGTAGATGCGGCACACACGCCGGTATCTATGCTGGGGAAAATGCTCAGAATTTTACGCTTGCCGTCCCAATCGCTAAGTTTAACGTCTTCCAGGCTGCTGTTAGTCAAGGTAAAAGGCTGGATGGTTTCGCCAGGTTGGGGGAAGTTTCCGCTCAACTCTACGGGATCGCCGCCAAGTGTTACGTTACTCATAACATTCTCCTTAAGGATGGAAGTTGCAGAAAAACAGACTTTGTAACACCGAGTACTTTACCCTTTTTAGTCTAAATTGGATGCATTTGCACGTTTTTGGCTGCCAGGCGCCTGATTAAACACGGGCTTCCGCCTCGAAGCCCGGTGCCGGGAATCGTTGTACCAGGAGAACATAGCTGGCGAGCGCGGCAAGCGTCGACAGAGCAATCACCAGCGCCATCACCAGTGACGTGCCATCGTGCAGGTAACCTACCAGAGCGCCGGAACCGGCGGCTATGGTCATCTGTGCGAAGCCGAACAGGGACGAGGCTGAGCCGGCCATGCGCGGGAAATTTGCCAGTGCGCCGGCCATGGTTTGTGGCAGTACCATACCTGTGCCGCACAGAATCACCGCCTGGGGCAGCATAACCGCCCATACTGAATACACCTCAGCCAGCGCCAACGATGCCATCACGGTGCCACCGGCCACCGCGAGCAAAATACCACGCAGCAAAATTTGATCGGGCAACAGGCGTTTGCCCAAGCGCACCGCCAGCAGGTTGCCGACTATGTAGCCGGCCACCACAAAGGCAAAGTAGAGCCCGAAATGTTGTGGTGAGACCCCCAGAAAGTCGATAAGTACGAAGGACGAGCCGGAAATAAAGGCGAACAGGCTTGAATACATCAGGCTGTTGGTCAGGGTATAACCCAGAAAACTGACATCGCTGCCAATCAGGCGATAGTTTTTGAGCAGCGATGCGGGCCGCAGTGGCTGGCGGTATTCCGGGCGCATGGGCTCGGGTATGCCAATAGCAACAATGGCCATCATTGCCAGGGCGTAACCGGCCAGCACGTAAAAAATCGAGGCCCAACCCAGATGGGTAACCATGACGCCGCCAATGGTGGGAGCCAGGGCCGGAGCCAGGGCCATAATACTGGCCAGAATGGCCATGATGCGGGCCGATTGTTGTGGCGTGTAAATATCGCGTACCGCGGCGCGCCCCAGCACCGGGCCAGCTGACCCCCCAAGCGCCTGTAAAAAGCGAAACAGCATCAGGCTGTCAACGTCGGTGGCGCGGGCACAGCCAATACTGGCGAGGGCAAATATAAAAAAGCCGGCAATCATGATGGGCTTGCGGCCAAAGCAATCGGCCAAGGGGCCACAAAACAGCTGCGCCATGGCAAAACCGGCCAGATAAAAGCTTAGGGTAAGCTGGACATCGCCGGTGCTGGCGTTCAGGTCGCTGCCAATCTGCGGCAGTGCCGGCAGGTACATATCGGTTGCCAATGGCCCCAGTGCCACCGCGGCAGCTAATAATATGGTGGTCCAGATACTGGTTAAGGCAAGCATGAAACATTCCGTAAAAGCGTTGATTCGGGCAGGCAGTTTACGGATTTAAAGGCAGCGGGTAAGCCTGTCGGTTGTCATACAACCTATGAATGATATCGATTGATTATTGCGTCATTCCATTCATGGTGGCCGCCACCGCGTTTATCTGGTTGCGCAACCAGCGGTGGGCAGCATCGTTCTGATAGCGTTGGTGCCAGATCATCAACAGGGTAAAGGGCTTGTAGTCGAACGGCAGTGGCACCCAGGCGGCCCGCGACAACAGTTGCTGACCCATACGTTCCGGCGCCACTGCCAACATGTCGGTACCGTATAAAAGGCTGGAAAGAGCCGAGAAGTTTGACACGCTGACCCGTTTGGTACGGCGCAGATTGCGGGCGCTCAGGGCTTGGTCCAGCCCCGGCTGTTCGGCCGAACCCAGCATCAGGCTGATGTGGTCGGCTTTGAGGAAATCGGCCAGGGTATGAGGCGGCTCGCGCTGGGCCGGATCATAAAACACCACCATGCGGTCGGCCATCAGGCCACGTTGCATAATATCGCTGGCTTCCGGTGGATGCGGCGACACAATAAGGTCGCAGGTTTCCTGGCGTAACAGCTCGGCGCTGGGAATGCCGGCGGCAATCACCTGCAGGCGAATGCCCGGCGCCTGCTCACGCAAAATAGCCAGCAAGCCGGGCAGCAAAAGGTCGCGCTCGTAATCGTTGGCGGCGATGGTAAACACCAGCTCTGCGGTTTGCGGGCTGAACAGCGGGCCGGAGGACAGCGCACGCAAATCATCCAGCACCTGACGAATGTGCGGGCCGGCCTGCTGGGCATAACGGGTAGGGGTAATGCCACGCCCGGATTTAACAAACAGAGGGTCACCCAAAGCCTGGCGCAAACGCTCCAGGGTGTGACTGACGGCCGACTGGCTAACCCCAAGCGTTACTGCGGCCCGCGATACGCTGCCTTCGTCCAGCACCACCAAAAAAGTGGCCAGGGCGCGCAGGTCCAAATTAAAAGGCTCAACAGGGTTCATCAGCGGGAGTCCGTTCTTGTTGCTATAATGGCACCATAATAATGTAGTAACGATACCACGCTGGGAATGGTAGATGGCATTCGCCTCTGCCCAAGACCCAACGTGGTTGTTATGATTAGCGGTCATGAATTTTTAAAGTGGAATGAACCCATGCTCAGTTTTTTACCTGCGCCGGTGATTGGTGTACTGAACTCGTTGCTGTTGTTACTGAACACCTTGGTGTGGTGCCTACTCTTATATATCCCGGCGCTGTTGAAGTTGATTATTCCCCACAAGGGTTTTGGTGTGCTGTGCACCAAGCTGATTATTCGTGTGGCCGAAATTTGGGTAGCTTGTAACAGTGGCTGGATGAAACTCACCCAGGGCACCCGCTGGGAAGTGACCGGGGCCGAAGAGCTGAAGCAGAAAAGCTGGTATCTGGTGCTGAGTAACCACCAGAGCTGGGTGGACATTCTGGCCATGCAGCGGGTTTTTCACGGCAACGCACCGTTTTTGAAGTTCTTTCTGAAGCAACAGTTGGTGTGGGTTCCGGTTATCGGCTTGGCTTGGTGGGGTCTGGATTTCCCGTTTATGAAGCGCTATTCGCGCCAGTATCTGGTAAGGCACCCCGAAAAACGCGGTGAAGACATGAAATCCACCCGCCGCGCGTGTGAGAAGTTCCAGCATACGCCTGTCAGCATTATGAACTTCGTAGAAGGCACGCGCTTTACGCCGGCCAAGCATGCCGCTCAAAAATCACCCTATACTCACCTGCTATCGCCCAAAGCTGGCGGTGTCGGTTTTGTGTTGGACGCTATGGGTGACTCCGTCAAAACATTGGTGGATTTGACCATTGCCTACCCCGGCGGTGCGCCGACCTTCTGGCAGTTCTTGTGTGGCCAGGTACCAGAAATCAAAATGGAAATTCATACCGTGGCCATTCCCGACAACCTCAAAGGCCGCGACTACATGGCCGACTCTGAATACCGCCGTAACGTAAAGCTTTGGCTTGCCGAACAGTGGCAAGCCAAAGACCAGCGCATTACGCAGATGCTGGGACAGGTTCCTGCTTCGGCTCCTGCAGCGTCAGATTGATCTGACGGCGTTCGTCATCCACCCCGGCCAGGCGCACGGTAACCGCCTGGTCGAGTTGGAAGATGCGGCCATTTTTGTTGTGAATCAGGCGCAGGGTGACCGGGTCAAAACTGTATTTCCCATCCAGGTCACGGCAGCTGACAAACCCTTCCAGGCCGTTGCAATTTAAGCGCACAAAAAAGCCGGCGGGAATGGTGCGGCTGATAACGCCGCCCATGTCATCATCGCCCAAGGTTTTTGCAAAGTCGCTTTTAAGCCAGTTCTCTACGCTGTTGGCGGCTTGGCGAGCCTTTATCAGAGTCGCCTGAAGCGTGCTGAGGGCGTTGTTGTCCAATTCTTCTAACGGCGCCTGCCAGATCAGCGATTTGATCACCCGGTGTACGTAAAAGTCGGTGAACTTGCGTAGTGGCGAGGTGAATGTGGTGTAGGCAGCAAGCCCCATACCCTGGTGTGGCGCGGGGCTGAAGGCCAGCTCGGCGCGGGCCAGTTGGCGCGCGACAATGGATCTTACCGGGGCATCCGCGTTCAGGCTGTCGGCGGTTTTCATCAGTGTTTTGAAACTCTCTGCCTGGGCAACATCCAGCTCGGCAAGCTGTGGCATGTGCTGTTCCAGCAGCTTGCGGATGTTGTCGTGACGGTCGGCGCGCAGGCCGCTGTGACAAATAAACAGACCTTTGTTGTGCTGCGACAGAAAGTCGGCGGCGCAGCGGTTGGCCGCTACCATGCATTCTTCTACCAGGCGGTGGGCTTCATTTTGAACTGTGGGTTCAATGCTGCGAATACGGCGGTTTTCGTCCAGCCGCAGGCGGAACTCCGTGCGGTCACCATTAATAAGAGCGTGTTCGACGCGCCAGCGCCGCAGCGCCGTAGCGGCCTGGTGCAGCTGGTCCAGGCTGTTAGACACGGCTGACGACAGGGCTTTAATGTCGTCGTCTTCGCGGCCATCAATCAAGTTGGCAACCAGTTCATAACTGAGCTTGCCGTGGGAGCGGATGCTGGCCTGGTGAAAACTGTAATCGCCCAGACTGCCATCGTTGTTAACCTGCAAATCGCACACTAAAGCCAGGCGCGTCGTATCGGGCTGCAGCGAACACAAGCGGGTGCTGGCGGCATCGGGCAGCATCGGCAGCGGCTCCCCCGGGAAGTAAATGGCGGTGGCTCGGCGCATGGCTTCGCGTTCGGTGGCGCTGCCTGGCTCAATCAATGCGGTGGGGTCGGCAATGGCAATCGACAGCGCCCAGCCGGTGGCATTTGGCACCGCCAGTAGGGCGTCGTCCATGTCTTGGGTGCCGGGGCTGTCGATGGTGACATAGGGCTGCGAGCAGCGGTCTTCTCGCCCTGCGCTGTGTGCGGCTATCGCGTCTTCACTGAGCGCTTGGGCGTGTTGCTGCACTGCCTCTGGCCATGCGTCAGACAAATCAAAACCGGCCATGGTCAGCGCCCGCTCAATACCGGCATCGCCGGCCTGGCCTATTACCCGCAGTACCCGGGCCTGGCCTTTGCCGTCTTTGATCGGGTGGCGGTGCAAGCGGCAATATATGTAATCACCGGGCTGGGCGCCGTTACGCTCTTTTGGCGGTATGAAGATCCAGCGGTTAATGCCCGCTGTTTCCGGCACCACAAAGTGGCCTTTACCCTTGACCTGGTAGCGGCCTACAAAAGTATCCAGCGAGCTGTTCAGCAGCTCTTCTACCAAGCCTTGGGTTTTGCCTTTCTCGACCTCCTGTTCGGTGACGTTGATGCGGTCGCCGGGCAGCACTTTTTGCATTTCCTCGGGCGGAAGAAACACATCTCTGCCGTCGTCCAGAGCAACAAAGCCAAAGCGGCCATTGGTTGCTTTTACGGTGCCGGAAAGAACCACTTTGTGTTCTTCGATATTGGATTTCAGCTGGCGCAACTGGCTGATAGCGTCGGCATTGAGCATGAAGTAACCTGGCTGATAAAAAAATGAATGTTGCCGCGCAGTATAACTGTAAAGGTGCAGTGAGTCAGACCCGTTAGGCAATGAGAGCGTGGTTGAGGCTTTATTTGTCGGATCAGCCCAGGATTTGATGGTCTTTATTCGTGATGAACACTGTGTTGCGACCGCCGGCTTTGGCCTGATAAAGCGCTTGGTCGGCTTCGTGCAGGATGGTTTTGGCGCTGTCGCCGGGTTGACACAGGTAAGCGCCTACGCTGACCGTAATCGGTAGACTACCGTTTGCACTTTCGCGTTCAACTGTCTGGCGCAAACGCTCGCTCAGAAAGCGTAGAATATTATGATCACAGGGCGACAACACCACCATAAACTCGTCGCCACCCCATCGCCCGGGTTGGTCATATGGGCGCAGACTTTCCTGTAACCAGAGCGCTGTTTGACACAGAACTTCATCGCCGGTTTGATGGCCAAGGCTGTCGTTAATCACCTTAAAGTGGTCGATGTCCAGCCAGATAACGCCAAAGCCGGCACTTCGCCGACTGGCCCTCTGGATCTCGACCTCGAGGATTTCATCCAGACTGCGGCGGTTACAAAGTCCGGTCAGCGAATCTACCCGCGCTAGCGAATGCAGGTCTGTAGTGCGTTCGGCAATTTTTTGTTCAAGCTCATCGCGAGAATGTTTGAGTGTACGTGTCATTTCCTCAAAGTCGGCGGCCAGCAATCCAATTTCGTTGCCGGGCTTGGCCAACGGTGGCAAGTCAAAATTGCCGCGACGTACTTGATTAACGGCGGCGCCGAGACGCAGAACCGGGGAGAGAATGCGAAACTGGACCACTAGGTGAAACGCTGCCAGAGTAATCAGCAAGCTGGCACTAAAAACCGCTATCAGGGGCCATAAATGCGTTTTGGGTAGCAAGGTGCTCAGGTCAATCAGCGTGACTTCATACCACCCTATAGCGGGTAAAAAAGCGGCACCTGCTAAATGTTTGCGGCCATTGACGGTCACAAAACGGCTTTCGACGGTGTGGCTTGTGTCTTTCAGGCTGGCCAGCATATCCAGTATTTGGCGTTTGTCGTCGGCGCTGTCGAACAGCAGGTCAATGGTGCTTTTCTGGCCTTCGGGCTTGATAATGGTGGCAAAATCGATGTAATTGCGATCGCGATATAGCTGAATGGCGCCGTTCAGGTCCACAAACAACGTGGTTATGCCCTGCTGGCCGGTGTCGACAATGTCCTTCAGAAAGTCATCAAGGTTCAGTCCGGTTCCTACCATACCCACGATGACGTTCTCTTTGTTGCGCATCAGTACGTCAATCCACAGTTTGGTTACACCCAGGTTGGTGTCGGGATTCACATTCAGATGGAAATCGCGGCCTTCGTCAATCAGTCGGTAGAACCAGGCGTCATCGGGCTCGTTTGGGTCCAGAGTGTAGCGGAATTGCTGGCCCTGATAGTCGTTGGATGTGTTGTTGTAGTAATAGTGGCCATTGCTTAAAAAGGCGACAAAATAGCTGTGGTCGCGAAAATTATTGCGGAAGCTTTCCATTTCACCAATGGCGGCGGCTTTGATTAACGGGCCGTCAGGGGTTCTTGCCAGTGCCAGAAGGGCTTGAGAGCGCGCCATTTGCCGCGCCAGGGCTATTTCGCGCTCTAACGACTGCAGCAGACGGGCGCTATCATAATGCACCTGAATTTCAGCGACCTGCTTACCCCAGCGTTCGATCAGATTATCTGACAACTGCTGATACGCGGCCCATGTGGCAATGCTTGCCACGATCATCAGGCCAGCAGCAAGGCTGAGAATTCGATTTTTCAGATTCAACGAGGCACCCTCTCGATGATTTCGTTTATGAAGTCATAAAATAAGGGGCCCGATGTTAGAGCAAATAATCACTAAACTATATAAAAATGTCGCAGTGCTCTACACGTTCTGTTCGGTGTAAGGGCCGATTGGCATTGTTGTTCAGAATCAGCTCGATCGGGGTGCATTGGCCCGGCACGGCGCAACCGCACCCAGAATCGTGCGGCAATCAGTTGTGTTCGGCGAACACTCGGGTCTGGCCGTTGGCGTTGAATAACAGCACTTGGTACGGATCCTTGCGGTCGCCCATTTCCATTCCTGGTGAACCTGCAGGCATGCCCGGCACGCTCAAGCCACGGGCTTGGGGCGCTTGGCTTAACAGGCGTTTTATGTCGCCTGCCGGCACGTGGCCTTCAATCACGTAATCGTTGATAAACGCGGTGTGGCAACTGGACAGGGCCGGTGTCAGGCCGGCTTCGGTTTTCACCGGCGTGACATTGTCGACTTCGCTGACTTCCACCTCAAAACCGTTGTCCTCCAGGTGTTTGACCCAGTCGGTGCAGCAGCCACAAGTGGGCGATTTGTAGACGTGAATGTTGTGCTCAGATTCGGCGTTGGCCAGGGCCGAGCCAAAGCTCAGGCTAGCGCCCAGTAACATGGCTAGAGTACGTTGCTTCATCAGTGTTACCTCTTCGTTTTGGTGTCAGTGGGCGCCAACCAGAACCACCAGACGACGGCGGCCATCAGCGCTAAACCTGTGAGGTTGACCAAAAAAAATGTCATTGGTTCTGTTCCTGTTTGGTGGGGATGTCTACTTTGCGACTGGTTTTGAACAGTCGCAGCCGGTTTGCGTTGGTAACCACGGTAACCGACGACATCGACATGGCTGCACCGGCAATGATCGGGCTTAACAGAATGCCCCACAACGGGTACAGCAGGCCGGCGGCAATGGGTATGCCCAGGCTGTTATAAATAAACGCGCCGAACAGATTCTGGTGAATGTTCTTCACCGTGGCGCGGGATATTTCGATGGCGTCGGGAACCCCGTGCAGGGAACCACGCATCAGCGTAATGGCGGCGCTTTCAATGGCTACATCAGTGCCGGTGCCAATGGCAAAGCCAACATCGGCGGCGGCCAGAGCCGGGGCATCGTTAATGCCGTCACCCACCATGGCGACGGTATAGCCTTTTTTACGCATGTCATTAACCACGTCGGCTTTGTCTTCCGGCAACACTCCGGCACGATAATCGTCAATACCGGCACTGGCGCAGATGGCCTTGGCGGTGGCGTCCACATCGCCGGTGACCATCATTACCTTTATGCCGGCCTGATGGAGCCGTTCAATGGCGGCCTGGGAATCGGGTTTGATGGCATCCGCAACGCCAATAACGCCCAGTACCCGTTTGCCCAGAGCCACAAAAAGCGGGGTGCCGGCGTTGTCGGTAATACTTTGGGCAGCCTGGTCCAACGGGGTTACATCCAGCCCTTCACCTACCAGCCAACGTCGGTTGCCCAGGCGCAGGGTGTCGCCATTGTGTTGCCCGGCGACACCCTTGCCGTTGTGGCTGTCGAAGCCGGTTATGTCGGCCGGTTGAATAGTGTCCTGCCGGACTTTTTCCATAATGGCGTAGGCCAGCGGGTGCTCTGAATGCTGCTCAAGACCAGCTGCCAGGGCCAGCAGATGAATTTCATCACCGTCTACTACATGCACTTGGGTAACCGCGGGTTTGCCGGCAGTAATAGTGCCGGTCTTATCCAGAATAACCAGGTTGATTTTGCCAGCGGTTTGAAGGGCTTCACCTTGGCGGATCAGCGCGCCGTATTCAGCGGCTTTGCCGACGCCGACCATCACCGACATGGGCGTGGCCAGGCCCAAGGCGCAGGGGCAGGCGATGATCAATACGGTGGTGGCGGCCACCATCATGTGCGCTATCGCCGGGTCTGGCCCCAGGTTGTACCAGACCAGCGCGGCGGCTATGGCGATTAGCATCACACTGGGCACAAATACCGAGGAAATTTTATCCGCCAGGCGGCCTATCGAGGGTTTCGAGCCCTGGGCTTTTTTTACCAGACGGATAATTTGCGCCAGGGCCGTGTCGCTGCCTACACGGGTGGCTTCGTACACAATGCTGCCACGGGTGTTCAACGTGCCGGCAGACACTTCGTCGCCTTCGCCTTTACTGACCGGCATGGGCTCGCCGGTGAGCATGCTTTCGTCAACGCGGGTGTTGCCTTCGCGCACTACACCGTCCACCGGCAGCTGTTCACCGGGTCGAACGCGGATCTGGTCGCCTTTACGCACCTGCTCTATGGGCAGGTCCTGTTCCTGGCCGTCGCGGATCACGCGGGCGGTTTTAGCGCGCAGATCCAGCAGCCGGCGCACGGCCTCGGAGGTTTTGCCCTTGGCGCGCAGCTCTAATGCCTGGCCCAGATTGATCAGACCGATGATCATCGCTGAAGCTTCAAAATACACGTGGCGCGCCATTTCTGGCAGAACTGCGGGGAACACCGCCACCACCATGGAATACATCCACGCGGTGCCGGTCCCCAGCGCTACCAGGGTGTCCATGTTGGCGTTGTGATGGAGTAATGCTTTCCAAGCGCTGGTGAAAAAATGGCTGCCGGTGGCAATCATCACGCCCAGGGTCAGAATGCCCAGATTGATCCAAGTGGTCTGGTTACCGGCATCTACGGTCATCGAGCCGAAACCCATGCCCCAGATCATCAGGCCTACACCCAGTGACAGACTGATCGCCATTTTTACCAGCAAGGTGCGGTAACGTTTGCGATCTTGTTGCTGGCGACGTTCGTCTGCAGTGTCTGGATCATCAATCACGCTGGCGCCGTAGCCGGCGCTTTCGATGGCTTTGATCAGTGCTTGCGGAGCGACTTGACCGCTGGCACTGGCGGTATTGTCGGCCAGGTTCATGTGGGCGTGGGTAACGCCGCTGACCGACTTCAAGGCTTTCTCGATGCTGCTGACGCAAGACGCGCAGGTGGCGCCGGTGACCGCCAGCTGAATGCCGTCGTTGCTGTTGCTGGCGGCGCTGACTGCCTCTGGCGCAGGGGCCTCTGCTCCAACAGCGTTACCTTTTTCGCTGCGACAGGGTGGCGTTGTCTTGCTGGCACAGCAGCTTTTGGCGGCGGGCTCGGCATGAAGAATCTCCGCCGGGTAGCCCGCTTCGGTGATTCTGAGGGCCGCGTCGGTGGGGTCAATGCCGGCGGGCAAAGTGACGGTTTTCTGCTCGATGTTCACGTCCAGCGCGGCACTGTCGGTGACCAACGGTTCTAATGCCACACGGATTTTACGGGCGCAGCCTTGGCAGGTGGCACCGGCAATGCTGAGCCGATTTTCGGTGTTAGCGGCTGTGCTGTCCATGGTTTAGAGTTCCTCTGCCAAGTTAGGTTCGGCCTGATCCCAGTGTTCAATTAAACGGCAGATGGTATGGCCGTCTGGCGTGCCATCGGGCATGTCTCGCCAAGCCTCCAGGGCCTTTTGCATGCGCTGGTGCAATTGCTGGAGTTCGTTAATCCGGCGTTCAACCTCGGCCAGGCGTTTTTCAAACACGCCGCGTACCATGGGACAGGGGGAATGCTCGTCGTCGGCTTGGTTCAAAATGTCGCGGATCTCGGGCAGAGAAAAACCAAGCTGGCGGGCCTTACGGGCAAAACGTAGGCGGCGCAAATCATCGCTGGAGAAATGTTGGTAGTTGTTCGCCGGATCGCGGCTGGGTGCCAACAGTTGTTCGCGAGAATAGAAGCGCACCGTGTCGGGCGTTACCCCAGCGGCACGAGCCATGTCTTTTACTTTCATAAACTACCCCGTCGCCTTTTACGATAAGTGTAGCTTAAAACCTGTTAGCCGCTCATAGGTCAAATGTTACGAGCCTGTTGTCAGCCTTTGGCGCGAAGAAAGCAGCCGCAGTGCTTGCACTGTTCCGGAACCATTAGTTTGGCTTGCCAACCCAGCTTTTCGCTACATGCGGGACAGGTCAGCTTCAGCTGCATAGCCACTATTGGCCCCACCAATAGCACCAGAATGATGCCCAGCCCGTCCCAATCATCGGCGCTAGACAACCCTAGTTGGCTGCTGAACACCAAAATGATAATTAACGCCGTAAAGGCGAATAGAAAATAATTGCGGTTCCACCGTTCCCAGCGGCGCAGGCGCGCGTCTTGTTCGGTGGTCAGATAATGTGTCATGGAGTCTCACGGTTAAAGTGGGATTTCAGCGTGTTGCGGCTTCAGCCACTGCTCCAGCTGGACGGCGGGAATAGGACGGCTGATCGGATAACCTTTAGCCACATCGCAACCATACTGGCGCAGAAAATTAAGCTGGCTCTTAGTTTCTACGCCTTCGGCCATCACCTGGATGCCTAGATTGTTGGCCATTATTTCAGCCTCGGTGTATGAGCCGAGGTATTTCCATCTTTGGACAGCGGTCCATCACCACTTTCATGCCCGCGTGTCGCGCGCGATCGGCGCCTTGGTGGTTAATAACGCCAATTTGGAGCCACAAGACCGGAATTTTCATGGCGATAGCCTGGTCGATCACCGCGTCGGTGCGTTGCACAGCCAGGAACAGGTCTGCCATGTCGACCGCGACCGGCAGTGATTCAAGATCCGCAAAAACGGTTTCACCCAGTAGCTGTTGGCCGGCCAAACGTGGGTTAACGGGTATTACCCGATAGCCCTGCTGTTGCAAGTAATGCATAACCTCGTGGGACGGTCGGCTGGTTTTCTCACTGGCGCCCACCAACGCTATGGTGCGGACCTGCTGCAGAATGTCGAGAATCTGCGAGTCAGACGCCTCAGTCATGATGTAACGCTCCTGTCGAGGAAGAAAATAGCAATGTAAGTGCTACCAGTTACCTAGTGTCCCATCTGGCCAATGTGAACCTGATCAACGGTTGGTACTGATCAGATTGAAGAATTCCAGGCGGGTGGCCTGTGACTTTCGGAACTGGCCGAGCATCATCGAGGTCTTCATTTTCGAGTTCTGTTTTTCGACGCCACGCATCATCATGCACATGTGCTGGGCTTCGATCACGACGGCCACGCCCTTGGCGTTGGTCACACTTTCTACCGCTTCCGCAATCTGTCGGGTCAGGTTTTCCTGAATTTGTAGGCGCCTTGCGTACATATCGACAATGCGCGCGAATTTGGACAGCCCCAGGACCTTGCCCTGGGGCAGGTAGGCAATGTGGCACTTGCCGATAAAAGGCAACACGTGATGTTCACACATGCTGTACAGTTCTATGTCCTGTATCACCACCATTTCGTCCATGGCGGATTCGAACACCGCGTTGTTGACCAACTCGTTCAGATCCTGCTGGTACCCGCGAGTTAGAAACTGCATGGCTTTGGCCGCGCGCAGAGGCGTGTTTTGCAGGCCTTCGCGGTCACAGTTTTCACCCAAGCCATTAATAATGGCGCGGTAGTGGCCAGCAAGATCGTCTGTCAGGGAATTGCTCATAAATAAGGGTCCGGTTTACTGAATCTGGCAAGGGCGGAAGCTTAAGGCAAAATGGCCATGATCTCTATGGGTAAGCGCCGTAGCGTTTCAGCGGTCGCCCTGAAGGCCGATATCGGCTGGCGGCGAGCTGCCAGTTAACTGCACAACACGGTTGCGGCCATCGGATTTGGCTTTATACAGTGCCTGGTCTGCACGCTTGAGCCAGACTGACCAGGTCTCGTTGGCGCAGGCTTGCGTCAGGCCGCCGCTGATGGTGACCCCAATACCCGTCTGGAACGGTCCAACGGCCACGCTCTTTACCAGCTCACGGGCCAGTGTCTCGGCTTCGGGCAGGCTGGTTTCCGGCAGCCGGTGAGTGGGTCTGTGGTGGCAAGTTCTGTCATTTCTTGCTGCAAGCGCCCCACCAGCCAGGCAAAAATCAGTGCGAACAGGCAAGTCAGCCCTAGTGATGTGGTAATACGCCAAAACTCTGGCAGGGGAAATACGTAAAAAGCCATGACCACCATCAGAGCTAAAAACACAAAGTTGCTGATGGCGGCATCCCGCAGGGGCATTAGAAAAAATACAGCAGTAATGGCAGGGTAGGCCCAGTAAAGCCCGGCATGGCCGTTAATGGCGGTAGAATAGACCGCGCAGATCATCGCCAGTAGCGGAAACAGCCAGCCCCGCAAGAAGTAGTGCTGGCGGAAGCGCAAAAAGCCAATCACCAGTAAGGCGTTGGCGCAGAAAAGAAAGAGTAGGGCAGACAATAGGTAATTCTGATGAAGCCACTGCACCACAATCAGCGGGGCTACGGCCAGGCAAGCCCAGAAATGCAGATGATAAACCAACTGGCGGCGAAACCCCATCACCACCAAAGTTGGGTTGCTGGTAAATTTTTCCGATAAAAAAAAAGGTATGGCCACCTAGAGCTCCCTTCGTCAGCCCGATGTTGCGGCTTGGCGCGCTGGTTTTTTTATTACTCGATACGTCAAATTTAGCACGGCTTGCCGTGAAAAAAAGCTGCCCTGTTGAATAATCGTTGTCGTGTTCGCTGGAGAAACCGCGGCCAAACCCAATAATGATGACACTTTGCGGCTTTCTTGCCCGCGTCCCCTGTTAAGGAGAAACCATGACCGCTATTCATATTCGCACACCGGCTTTAACGATTCGAGCCGGTACTCGTGCCATGAGGCGGTTACGGGATAACCCGCTGAGCGCCGGGGATGTTCACGTGATTCCTGGCGCTGCCGGTGGGCCCAAAGCCTTGGGCCTGAGCGGCCTGGATAAAACCCTGTTTGGTCATTGGCTGCCGAGCGCGCCGCAGCCCAGAGCGTTGGTGGGATCGTCTATTGGCAGCTGGCGCTTTGCGGCGGTGGCGTCGTCTGATAACCCGGTGGCTCAGTTGGAGTTGCTAGCGGAGCTATACACCCAGCAGCGTTTTACAAAAGGGGTCAGCGCCGCCGAAGTAACCCGTAAAAGCCTCGAGTTTCTGCAACAGTTACTGGGTGGGCGTGAACAGCATATTTTGAATCACCCGCAGTATCGGCTGAGCGTCATGGTGGTGCGCAGTTTGGGACTGTTGCGGCACGATAGCCGCGGTCGTCTGACCCTGGGGCTGCTGCACGCCATAGCTAGCAACATGCTGGGACGCCGGCATCTGGGTCGGGTCATGGAACGGGCCATTGTGCAGGACACTCGCACACCGGTACCGTTAGAGGAGCTGCGCGATTTCGCCAGCCACACCATTGCATTGAATCAAGACAACCTGCTCACGGCGTTGCTGGCCTCGGCTTCAATTCCGATGGTGATGTCGGGGGTGGCAAACATTCCTGGAGCGCCAGCAGGACTTTATCGCGACGGCGGTTTATTGGATTATCACCTGGATTTGCCGTACCAGCAGCCCGGTGTTGTGCTGTATCCGCATTTTACCGACCGAATAATTCCCGGTTGGTTTGATAAGTCTTTACCTTGGCGCAAGTCTAACGCGTCACATGTGCAGGATGTGCTGTTGCTGGCGCCCTCGGCGGACTATCTGGCGAGTTTGCCCAATGGAAAGCTGCCGGACCGTCGTGATTTTGAAAAGTACCTGGGCGACGATGCCGGCCGCGAAAAAGCCTGGCGTCGGGCGATTGCCGAGAGTGAGCGCCTGGGTGATGAATTCATGGAATTGGTGGAAAAGCGCCAGTGGGATTCAGTGATGCAGCCGCTGTAGCCGCTGCGTTTGGATGCGAGAACTCTTCTGTTAAGCCGATTTATGCACGTTGTTTGCCGCCAACCGCGGAGATCAGCAGAAAACAGCTGAATGCGGTAACCACCACCGACGGCCCCGCCGGTGTGTCCAGTTCCCATGACAGGGCCAACCCGCCGGTCACGGCAACAAAGCCGAACAGCATCGCCATGGCCACCATCTGTTCGGGTGTGCGTGCCAGGCGCCTTGCGGTGGCGGCGGGAATAATCAGCAGCGCAGTAATCAGCAGCACGCCGACAATTTTCATGGCTACCGCAATCACAATAGCGAACATCAGAATCAGGGCCAGCCGCAGGCGTTCTACCGGCACCCCTTCAACCCGCGCCAGTTCTTCGTGAATGGTGCTCATCAGCAGGCCACGCCACAGCAGCGCCAGCAGGCACAAAATAGTGGCGGCACCGCCGTAAATCCACCATAGATCGCTGCGGCTCATGGCCAGCAGATCGCCAAACAGCAGCCCGGTAAGGTCCATTCGCACCGAGGGCATAAAGCTCAGGGTGACCAGTCCAATGGCCAGGGCACTGTGGGCCAGTATGCCCAGCAGGGTATCGGTGGCTAATGTTTTGCTGCGGGAAAACAGCACCAGCGCCAGAGCCAACCCCAAGCAAGTGATAATCACCCCGACATTAATAGGCACCTGAATCACGAAGCTCAGGGCAATGCCTAGAAGCGCCGAATGGGCCAGTGTGTCGCCAAAATAGGCGAGCCGCCGCCAAACCACAAAACAGCCGAGAGGCCCCGCTACCAGAGCGACACCCAAGCCGCCGATCAGCGCACGCCAGAAAAAATCATCCAGAATGCCATCAATCATGGTGGTGCCCTGAGCAAGTTGGCGCTGCTTCCGCGTCGTCGAAAGTACCCTTTTTCAGAGTGCCATCGATAGCGGAGCCGCCGCCAATAACATTGCCGTGCAGATCATGACGGTGATTGTGATGGTGATGGTACACCGCCAGTGACTCGGCAACGGCGGTGCCGAAGGTTTCAATAAAGGCCGGGTCGTGGGATATGTCTTCCGGAAAACCGCTGCAACACACGTGCTGGTTCAGGCAGATAACCTTGTCGGTCGCGGCCATAACCAGATGCAGGTCGTGGGATATCATGATAACGCCGCAGTTGAGTTCGTCTCGGAGCTGGCGCACCAGATCGTAAAGCGCGGCCTGGCCGTTGATGTCGACCCCTTGAGCTGGCTCATCCAAAACTAACAGGCCGGGCTGGCGGGCCAGCGCGCGGGCTAGCAGCAGTCGTTGTTTCTCGCCGCCAGAAAGATGGTGCACCGAAGCTGCCATCAGGTGGGATACACCGGTGCGCGCCAACGCCTGTTGACAGCCTTTGCGGTCGCAGCCGCCCAGCGCCATGAAACGCTCAACACTCAGCGGCAGGGTGGTTTCGAGGTTCAGGGTTTGTGGCACATAGCCAATCACCAAGCCGGGCGGCAGGCTAATCGATCCAGAAGTGGCTTTCTGGATGCCCAGAATGGTTTTAATCAGCGTGGTTTTGCCGGCTCCGTTGGGGCCAATAATAGTGATGATATCGCCGCGCTTTATACTCAAAGACACCCGGTCAACAATCAATCGGTCATTGAGCGTCACCGATACCTTGCTCAGTTCTGCCAAAACCTCGTTCATGATGGTGTCGGCTGATCAGTGCTGTCGCTCTGACAGCGCGGGCACAAGCCGGCAATTTCCAATGTAATCTGTTCTACCTGAAACGTTTCGGCTGCTGCGGCTTGGTTAATAGCAGCGATTACGTTCGGGGCAGCTAACTCCAGCACGTTGCTACAGCTGCGGCAGATCAGAAAAGTGCCGCAGTGGTGCTGGCCCGGGTGGTCGCAACCAGTGAACGCGTTAAGCGACGCAATCCGGTGCACCAGGCCGTGCTGCTGTAAAAAATCGAGGGCGCGATACACCGTTGGCGGCGCTGCCTTGTGGCCATCGGCGCTTAACTGAGCCAGCACATCGTAGGCGCCCAATGGTTTGTGGGACTGCCAAATTAGCTCCAGCACTCTTTCCCTGACGGGGGTTAACCGCGCCTCGTTACGCCGGCAGATTTCCCTGGCTTGGGCCAGAGCGTGATCAACGCAAAGATCATGATTATGGGGGCGATAGGGTAAAGCGCGGGCGGGCATGGCAAGTATCCGTTGAAATTTGCAACATTATAACAGTTGCGATCCGTGCTGCCAGGGTTTCCGCACCGTTGGCTGAGGCCTCAGCGTAATTGCTGCGCCAGGCTTTCCAGATACTCCAGATTGGGGATCCAGGCGCGCTCGCCGTCTACTTCGACTTCCATTAGGTCGGCGACGCCGGTTGGGCTGTCCAGGCGCTGAATCTGGCTTTGATTAATGCGATTCTGGCTGGGTATGCCCTGAGTCATCAAAGCAATAAAGGGCTGTTCGCGGTGTTCTTCGACGATGCTGTTGAGGATAACCACCCGGCCGCGGCGATTATTCGGTTGTGTCAATTGGCCGCCGCTGGCTGCGTCGTAGGATATAACCGGTAGCCTTAGCCCTCGCCATTCCAGATGGCCAGCCAGCCAGGCGGGTGAGTCGGCGCTTGTGTTAATGTCGGGGCTGTAGTCCACCACTTCAGCCAGCGATACGTTGGGCAGTAACAGCTGACGACCGATCATCGGAATCATCACGCAGGCCAGGGTCTGGTTGTTATCGGTCATGAGTTACCTCCAGCGTAATCTGATGGCTGACTGCTTTGCTGCAGGTCAGTGTTTTCGAGAGTTGTGACCAGTTTCTGCGCTAGCTGCTGGGGCGTGCCACGAAAGCTGACACAGCCGGTGGCGGCGACCGATTCAGGCATGGAGGGCTGCCCGCAGCTCTGGCTGTCTTGCGCCCAGATGCGACTGCCGTAAGCGCGCAGCATGGGTGCAGCCACTGCCCCATCGCATCCCATACCGGAAAAAATAATGGCGTGGCAGCTTTCATGGTAGTAATTCGACATATTCAGCAGCACCTGGTCGATGGACGGGCCATAGGGTCCCGGCCAACGGCCAGGCAGCTCCTCCAGTGCGCCGCTGCTGTCTATCTGCCATTCGTGGTCGACTGGGAGCATGACGACGTCCCCCGTTGCGATGACGTCACCTGGCTTTGCTGTTTTCAAGCGGTACTGGGAGTCGCGGCCCAGTACCCGGGCTAACACGTCTGTAAACTGACCGTCGATGTGCTGAGCATACACAAACCCCACCGGCAAATCGGGGGGAAGCTGGTCCAGAAAACTCTTTACCGCTTCTGGCCCACCTAGTGACGCCGCCAGAACCCATATTTGTCTGGCGGCTATGGGTTCTGATGGTTGCAGTGGCGGAACCGAATTTGGCGCCGAACTGCTGATGCGGTTCAAAACCGGTTCTACGTTTGCGCTCTGAGGTGCCGATAACGGCCCGAGCAGGCGCTCCAGTTTATTCTCCAGTTTACGTTGCCAGCGGGCGTTTTCTTTGTCATTTTCAGCGGGCGCGGGGTCCAGTCCTAATAATACCGGTGCATCTCCGTCAATGAGAGCCAGATCCCAATCTTCGGGATGCTCCTCTTCGTCTTCCAGCTGAACAAGCCAACAGGCCGCCAGCGGCAGTGTTGCACTGGCGTACAACTCCGCCGGACTGCCGCAAAAACAGGTAACCAGCCCCAGTTCTTTTAGGCTAGAGCTGAGCCGTTGCCGCTGCGTGACGGTATCTGCCACTATGCCGATAGTCAGTGCGCCGGCGCCGGTTGCCATCATTGGGTACCTGTCAGCCTGCGAATGGCCTCCAGCAGCGTGGCCTCCTGAAACGGCTTACCCAGATACTCGTTAACGCCGATGGCTAATGCACGCTCACGATGCTTTTCACCGGTACGGGAGGTAATCATGCAAATGGGTGTATTTCGCAAAATGTCGTCGTGGCGAACAAAGCCGGCTACTTCAAAGCCATCCATGCGTGGCATTTCAATATCCAGCAGAATGATATCAGGCCGGTAATCCTGCAACTGGGTCACGGCATCCAAGCCGTCTTTGGCGGTAATGACTTCCATACCGTTGCGTTCAAGCAGGCGCGACGTCACTTTACGCACGGTTACGGAATCATCAACCACCATCACTAGCGTGGCGCGCTGGTGAAGTCGCGGTTTCTGGCGCGGCTGGTCTGTTTTGAAGCTGGCGCGCTGCTGCTCTGACAGTATGTCGGAGCGGATCATTGCTGGCAGATCAAGAATAACCACCACATTTCCGTCACCCAGAATGGTGCCGCCAGATACGCCACGCACAGAGTTGAACTGACGCCCCAGAGATTTCACCACAATTTCGCGGCTGCCCACCAAGCTGTCGACCTGCAGGGCCATAGGTTGCTCTGCGCCGCGCACCAAAATAACTGGCAGTGGCAGTGCCTGGCCCTGAAGCTTGGGCTGGTATTCGCTGTTCAATAAATTGCCCAGATATTGCAGGCGATATTCCTGACCAGCGTACTCGTACAGCGGCGCTTCGGGTTTGTAATATTCTTCCAGCTCGTAGGCGCTCACCCGCACTATGCCTTCAATGGTGTTCAGCGGTATGGCGTAGAAATTGTCGCCGCTGGTGACCATCAAGGCACGGTTAACCGACACAGTAAACGGTAGCCGAACGGTAAATGTGGTGCCGTGGCCGGCGCCGGAGTGAATGTCGAGGCTGCCACCCAGCTGTTTGATTTCTGACGCTACCACGTCCATGCCAACGCCTCGGCCGGATACTTGGGTAACCTCCTTGGCGGTGGAGAAGCCTGGTGTCATGATCAGCTGCAGAACCTCGCGCTCTGTCAGTACATCATTTGGGCCGATCAGGCCCTGACTGACGGCTTTGTTACGTACCCGCTCGGTAGAAATGCCGGCACCATCATCCCTCATGCGCAGAACAACGTCGCCGCCTTCGCGTTGCAGCGACAGGCTGATTTCCCCTGTTTCTGCTTTGCCCGCGGCCAGACGCTCTGCGGGCGATTCAACCCCATGGTCCAGCGCGTTACGCAGCATGTGCTCCAAAGGCGCAATCATCCGCTCCAGAACGTTGCGGTCCATTTCGCCTTCGGCGTTGTACACCTCAAAATTGGCTTTCTTGTCTAGCTCGGTGCTGATTTGGCGCACGATACGGCGTAAACGCGACACCACTGAGGAGAACGGAATCATGCGGGTCTTCATCAGACCTTCTTGCAGTTCCGTATTGATACGTGACTGCTGCACCAGCAGGGTTTCGGTGTCACGAATCCGGTCGGCCAAGGTTTGGCGCAGATCTATCAGGTCGGAAGACGATTCCGACAGAGCCCGCGATAGCTGCTGTATAGACGAATAACGATCCATTTCCAGTGGGTCGAAGTCTTCACCGTAATCGGGCCCGAGCTCTTTTTCGGCGCGGAACAGAATCTGGGTTTCGGTTTCGATGTCCATGCGCCGCAGCTGTTCGCGCAAGCGCTCAATAGTGGCGGTCATTTCTTCTAGAGTGTGGCTAAAATCACTGGTTTGCTGTTCCAGGCGGCCGCGGGCAATACTGGTTTCGCCCGCCAGATTGACCAGCTCGTCAAGCAGCGGTGCCGACACCCGAATGGTTTCTTGCGCGGTGCGCAGGGGCTTGCGGGTTTGCGCGCGCGCAGGCTTTGGCTTGGGCACTGCAACAGAGGGCATTTGCTGCTGCTCTGGTGCCGGCGCTGGCGTTTCCTGTGCAGCTTCCTGCTCGACGTTCTGTTCCGCTATCGCAGGCTTTTGATCCAGCGCTGAAGGCTCGGTCTGTTGTGGCGGATGCAGCTGATGCACCTGATGCACCTGCGCGATCAGATCCTGAGCTGGTGGGCAGGCTTTGCCGGTGGCAATTTGTTCTACCATGGCGGCCAGGCGGTCGTGACAGGCAAACAGAAGTTCGTACAACTCTGGCCCGGGCTTCAGTTCGCCCCGCGTAATCCGCTCGAACAAATCCTCCAGAGCGTGTGCTAGATCTCCCATGGCGTCTGCGCCCGCCATTCGTGCGCCGCCTTTCAGAGTGTGCACGTCGCGCTGCAATTCGGCGGCAAGCATGCTGTTTTCGGGATTCTCGCTCCAGCTGTGCAGTGCGCTGCCGGTGGCGTTGATCAGGTCATAGGCTTCTTCCAGGAAGATGCCCATCAGTTCCGGGTCGGTGGTTACGCTGTTGGTGTCGTGTGCGTCTGGGCTTGGCTCCGGTTGCAAAACAACCGGGGAATGATCGGCGCCAGCGTTTGCAGCGTTGTTGGAATAACGTTGTATTTCTGCGATCAGGTCGGGCGCTGGGCGCGGGCTGTCGCCATTTTCCAGCGTTTCTACCATGCTAGCCAGACGGTCGTGACAGCTGAACAGCAAGTCAGACAGCACCGGCGATATTGCCAGATGTTGCTGAACCAGCCCTTCGAACAGGGTTTCCAGTTCGTGGGCCAGATCACCAATGCTGCCCACTTTGCTCAGGCGGGCACCGCCTTTGAGGGTGTGCAGGTCTCGTTGCAGCAATCGCAGTAAATCGTGATTGCCGCTGTCCTGACTGAAGCGCTGAAGTGCGTCGGCGGTGCTGTCGATCAACTCGCGGGCTTCTTCCTGGAAAATCTCCAGCACTTCGTGATCTATGTCGTCGTCCGTATCCGGAGTGTAGGGTGGCACGGGTGCTTCAAATGCTATCTCAGCAGCTGCCTTTCCATTGTCTATGTTTTGGTGTTGGTTTAGCTCTTCGTCTTGCTGGAACGCGGCAAGGAAAGCATCGTTGGCCAGAACATCATCGGTAAGATCCGTCAGTTGCTGACGCAGCGGATCTGCGCTGTCGATAGTCAGTCCGGCTGCGGCCTGGTCCATCATGTTGATTAGCTGCTCATGGGCCAGGTGCAGGCAGGCCTGAAGTTCGGGCTTTGGCTCGCGGTCGCTGTCAGCCAGAACGCTGTAGCTGCCTTGCAACGCCGCCGACAACGTGGCTATGTCGTCCAGGCCAGCAATTTCGGTAGCCGCGGTCAGCCGCGTCAGTTCGTGACGCAACTGTTCAAGGGCCTGGCTGTTAGCGGGGTTGGCGGTCCAGCGGTCCAGTATGCTACTGGCGTTAAGCACGATGTTGATGTCGTCGTTAACAAAGAGTTCTAGCAAAGCGGAGCGGCTATTGGCCGACGATAGCTGGGTATCATCGTAGCTGGCACCCTTCAAGGTAGCGCTAGCCAGCTGTTCCAGTTGCTCCAGGAACTCGCGGCTGCCCGGCAATTCTGCCAGTGGCTGGCTGTGAAGTTGCAACAGGCCTTGGTTTAACAACAATACGCCTTGCTCTAGCAAGGAGATAGCATCGCGGTCGCACCGTTTGTTTTCAGCGCGGGCGTCTTTCACAAAGCGCTCAAGGGGGGTAACCAAATCGGCAATGGGCGTTATGCCGGTGGTGTGAGCGCTGCCTTTAAGGGTATGCAGTGCCCGTGTTAGTTCGTCGGTATATGCTGTGGTTTGTTTATCTGCAGCGCTGGCAATATAGGATTTCACCGTTTTTAGGTGAGACAGGGCCTCGCTCTCGAAAATGTCCAGCAGAAGTTGGTCTACGTCTGACTCGTCGTCTGGCTCGGGCCCTGCCTCGGGTGACTGCAGAACATCGCCCGTGGCGGCTTCGCTTGCGGCAACTGCGCCAGTGGCAGCCAGCACGTCTTTGCCGTCGGCGAGTGCATGGGCGCGGGCTTGTGCTTCATGGGTGTCAACGGTTGCGGTGCGATGTTGTTCAAAATCACTGACCAACGCCGGCAAAATCGCGATAACATTGCCAAGCAGAGAGGCAACGGCGTCACTCATGCTGCGGCTGCCGTCAAGCACCCGGTTCAGCAGATTTTCCACAGACCATGCCAACTCGCCGATCACGTCGGCGCCGACCATACGGCCGCTGCCTTTAAGGGTGTGAAAGGCGCGGCGCACTTCACCCAAGGCGCTGCGATCGCCATAGTTACGCAACAACATAGGCATGTATTCATCAATACTGGCTAATACTTCACCGGCCTCTTCGATGAAAACTTCCAAGATTTCGTCGTCAATCAACTCGCTTTGCGGGTTATCGGTGCGGTCTGTGGCGCTGGCGGGCGCATTGATTGCAGTATTGGTATTGGTATTGGTGTTGGTGTTGGTATCTGCGCGGCGTGTGGTAGTGATGGCTTCGGCACGAGCAACCAGGTTGGCAACGTCACCCTGCGGGTTGCCGGCGCGGAACTCATTGATCAGCTGCGGTAGATGCGCGTTGGCGTCAGAGACCAGAGAAAACACGTCATCGTTGGGTTTGACCGTTTGATCAATCAGTTTGTTCAGCAGGTTTTCTACCGCCCAGGCCAGTTCGCTCAGGCTGCTGGCGCCCACCAGGCGGCCGCTGCCTTTGAATGTGTGATAGGCGCGGCGCATTTCGGCCAGCGCTGCACGGTCGTCGTGATTCCGCTGTAAGCGTGGATAGTAATTGTGGATGGTCGCAAGAACTTCTTCGGCTTCCTCGATGAAAATATCAACAATTTCGTCATCCAACAGTTCGTCCGGAGGTACACCCGTGTCTAAGGTGGGCGCTGATACGGCGTCCAGCAGGGGTGTATCCAGCAATGGCGCGTCCACCAGGGGAATGTCGGCTTCGTTGATGTCAGCTCTGGGGCGCCAGGTAGGCGCCTTGCCTGCTGGGAATCCCAAGCTTTCGAGACTGATTTCCGCCACCCGCAACACGTTGTCGTTGTCGCGGATTCCGTCATTCAAGCGTTCCAGATAGTACTCGATGCTGGTAACAGCATCGGCCAGGGTATTCAGTTCTTGCCAGTTGGGCACCTCGCGCCCGCTCAGCAGCACGTCGGTGATGTAGCGTTCCATGGCTTCCAGCAAATCGCTGGCGCGCTCAAGCGGTATCAACCTCAGACCACCGCAGATGCTGTGCAGCAGCGCCGGCAGATGTTCAATCTCACGGGTGTCCCACTGTGAGGCAATAAAGTTGACGACGGCCGATTTGGCCTGTTCCAGAGTGTTGCGAGACTCCTTCAGCAGTGCACCGTTGGCATCCCCCAGCTCCCGCGAACCGGGGTTCAGCAAGTCGCGCTGGTCGGTATCTTCATGCTGGCCGTCTTGGCCCAGATTTGCCAAACTGGCTTCCACATAGAGCAGGGCGCCGGCGATGTCCATCAGCGTGTTATCGGATACACGCTGATCCTGACGGACCAGTTGGGTCACCAGATCAATCTGTTCATTGACTACTTTACGCGGCACGTCCAGACCAATAACCGCAAGGGTGTTGGCTACCTGCTGCAAACCTGGGACCAGGTCTTCGAGTTCATCGTTGCTGCGCAGGTCGGCGCGGACAAACAGGTCCAGCAAGTCTTTGAGCTTGGCGAGTTCTTCGTTAAGGGCGTGCACAACAGACTGGATGGCATCGCGATTAGGGCCGCTGACCCGTGAACGTGCTGCATCTACATCATCATCAGAAGGTAATGCCTGGGCTAGCTTGTAATCAGTGCGCAGAGCTTCTATTCGAGGTGAATCGAGTTCGCGGGCGCGGGCTACATAATACAGTAGATTTTTGAACAAAGCCTCTGGCGCCGGGTGTGCCAAGGCCGTGTCCGGATTTTCTATTAGTTGGCGAATTTCGCTATCCAGCTCCCGCAGCAGCGACTTTACAGCCGCGTTAACCGGGTTGGCTTTAAACTGAAGTGTTTCGACAAAACCAGCGGCGGCTTTCCACAGCTCACCCCGCGGCGTTTTTTGACATAGCCGAACCAAGCGTTTTATTACTTTTTGCATGTAATCAAAGTTGGCGTCCAGGTCGGCTTCCCGCACTACTCCAGCCAGCGCGAACTGATACATTTGCCGCAGTTTGCGTACATGGTCGCGCACTTTCGGTTCTTGCAACCGGTCGTCTTTTATTGTGCCGCGGGCGCGCGCCGGTGACATATCGGGCTTGAACAAAGAGGTGTCAGATAACAATGCTTCGCCGCGTGCGGCACGTAGATCATTCAATAGGGGCAGCAGTACCAGCGGGAAATCATCACTGCTTCTGTCAATATGGTCGAGGTATTGCGGCAACTGCAGAATGGCCTGCATTAGCACCTCAACGGCTTCGTTTTCGCTGTCAACCTGGTTGTCCAGAATGGCTTGGGTAAGTTTTTCCATCTCTTCGGTTAGCAGGGAGGCGCCGTAAAGCTCGACCATTCGCAATGTGCCGTGCACCTGGTGGAGATAGTTCAGGCAAAAGCGTAAACGAGCCGCGTCTTTACGGTTGTCCACATAGCTTTCCAGAGCCTGCTGGCCCTGAGCTAGCGTGCTCTGTATTTCACCCCGAACCCAGTCGAGGGCGATACTGTCATGGTTATTGCCCATAACCTCTCCGGTTACTCGTCGTCAGTCTGGCGTTTGGTCCACGCCAGTACATGTCCTGAGGGCACCCGTTGCAAGCCGGGTGGATGCCATTCGGTTATCTCGCCCTGGCCCAAAATCAACAGGCCACCTGGAGCCAGGCGTTCTGCCAAATGCCGAACGATCTCCTGGCGGCGCCAGCGGTGAAAATAAATCAGTAGATTCTGGCAAAAAATGATGTTCATTCCGTGAGTCGGCTCGCTTTCCAGGTCCAGCACATTCAGGCAATTGAAGCACACACGCTCGCGAAGGCGACTGCATATCTGTACCTGCTTGCTGTCAATCGGGCTGAAGTAACGGGCCTGAAACTCCGGTTTCATACCTTCAAGCCGGCGCAGGTTAAAGTAACCACGGCGGGCTTTCTCAATCACTACCGGACTGATGTCCGATGCGGTTATCCCGAACAATGACTCTACGCCGCGCTGTTGCAAACAATCAGCTAACACCATGGCCAGAGTGTAGGGCTCCTCACCGCTGGAGCAGCCAACACTCCAGGCCTCCAGGGGCCGCTGTATCAGTTGTTCGCGCGAATGCCCGTTTACATAATTGGCGACCATCTGGCAGGCATCCGGGTCACGAAAAAAACGGGTTTCATGAACCGTTAACCGGTCTACCAAGGTGGCCCATTCACGGATAGCACCGCTACCGCAAACCACCGCCTGGTAATAGTCCTGATAGCTTGAGTAGCCAAGCTCGCGCATGCGTATGCCGAGATTGGTTTCTAAAAACGAGCGTCGCTCGCTTGCCAGCGCCATGCCCGTGCGCTGCTCCAACAGTGTTTGCCACTGGTCGAACTGCGCATCGTCCATGGCCGTAAAGCGCTGTGGTGTCCAGCGGCCGCTCATTGCGGCCTGATTGCCCGGGGCGTTTGCCATTGCTGCTTCCACCTCTGATTCAGACTCAGCTCACCAGCGGAACCTTCGTGTCTGCGACTTCGTCTTCTTCTGGAAGTTTGAAACCTGCTACCGACGAACGCAGCTCGAAGGCCATGTCTGCCAGATTACCGATCGAGTACGCTGTGGCATTGGTGCCCGATGAGGTCTGCGAGGTGATTTCCTGAATGACGTTCATAGTATTGGAAATGTGCAAAGCAGAAGAAGATTGTTGACGAGCCGCGTTGGAGATGTTCTGAATTAGCTCCGCGAGGCTCGTGGAAACGTTTTCGATTTCTTCCAGTGCGACACCTGCGTCTTGCGCCAAGCGGGCGCCACGAACCACTTCGGCAGTGGTGTGCTCCATCGAGATAACCGCTTCGTTGGTATCAGACTGGATGGTTTTTACCAAAGCTTCGATTTGCTTGGTGGCGGCAGAAGACCGTTCAGCCAGCCGTTGTACTTCGTCTGCAACTACGGCAAAGCCACGGCCGGCATCACCCGCCATAGAAGCCTGAATAGCGGCGTTCAGCGACAGGATGTTGGTTTGGTCGGCAATGTCGTTGATCAACGACACGATGTCGCCGATTTCCTGGGATGACTCGCCCAGACGCTTGATACGCTTGGAGGTTTCCTGAATTTGCTCGCGAATATTGTCCATGCCGCGGATGGTATTCTGCACCACGTTGGTGCCTTTTTTGGCGATGGCAACCGAGCGTTCCGCAACCGCAGACGATTCTGCAGCGTTAGACGATACCTGGTCAATGGATACGGCCATTTCGTTAACAGCTGCCGAGGCGCCGGCAATTTCCTGTGCCTGGTGCTCGGAAGCGTCGGCCAGTTGCATAGCTGTAGACTGGCTTTCCTGAGCCGCTGTAGCAACTCGCACCGCGGTACCGCGAATGGCTTGCACCAGTCCGCGCATCTGGTCGATGGCGTAGTTGATTGAGTCGGCGATGGCGCCAGTAAAGTCTTCGGTTACCGTGGCCTCTGCGGTCAGATCACCGTCGGCCAGGTCGGCCAGTTCGTCCAGCAGACGTAAGATGGCGTTCTGATTCTGGTCATTCTGCGTTTGGGTTTTGGTCAATCGGGTCTGGGATTCACGATAAACCGCCAAACCAATGAGCACGACGATACCAATCGCGGCGGCCAGCAGCGCAAAGGCAAGAGTAGGATTAATGACTCGCGCGGCCGAAAGGTCACGCAGTTCCGTGGCCAATTCGGACAGTTCTGTGAGCAGAATTTCAGAGTTTTCGAAGATGTCGTTGGCGGCGTTCGAGACTTTGAACAGATCGGGAGACGCTTGCAATACCGCATCGGCGTTGCTGGCAATGAACCCGAACAGCTCGGAGACCGCCCCGAGCCCGTAAAGTGCATCTTCGTTGGCAACGCGGGTGATGGCCAGCGCGTTGTTGCCGTCAAGCTGGCCGTTCAGTACGCGGCCAAACTGGGTGGCGTCGGTCAAAAAGCGGTCGGCGGCGGTCACCGCGTCTTCGTCACCGGAGAGCACGTTGTTCACTGAACGGAACATACGCTCAGCCAGCAACGACTGACGTCGCGCCAGAGCAATCTGGGCTTCCGGGGCACCGCTGTCCTGAAGAACCATAGAAATGTCTTCGTATTCAACCTGCATTTGCGGGATGGTTTCACTGAGGGTGTTGGTCACTTCCCGCATGTTCATGACCGAGTCGCGGGTGGCAAGAATAATGTCGGCGTTTTCACGCACCGAATCCCAGTGCTGCTGCACATTGCTGGCAGCTGCGGCTTGACTGGCGGGCAGGCCAGTTTGCGGGTCGCCCTCGGTCAGATTGTTCCAGAGCTGACGAAAGCTGTCGCGGGTGTTGCTCAGCTGGTCAAACGCGCTGGCATTGCCACTGACGGCCTCGGTGGCGTTTTTGGCGATCTGCTGCGACAGCACTCTTAGTTCGGCGGTGGTGTTCGTGTATTCGCGATCGTACTGGCTGTCACGGTTAACCATGAACAGCACCACAACCAGCAGTACGGTAAGTGCGATCAGCACGGTAGTCAGCCCGGCAATCAGTTTGTTGCCACCTTGTCTGCTACCGAGTCTTCCGGCTCTGTTTTTCATCTTCTGGCTCCCGGCCTTTGTTCTGAAATGGACAAGTATGTTGTATCGGAATGGCTGCGGTCGCAGGCTGACAAGCCTGCCACGGCCGTTGCGGTCAACGCTGTGCAACGTCAAGAAAGCGTTCGTCACCGAGCAGCTCGGTAGCCGAAAACACATTCCAGATTTCCCCGTTGCGGGTGTAGCCGCCGGCCACAAAAGGTCGAATACGATCAGGAACACCACTGGTTTCTGATTTGAAATTTTCTACGCCGAAATATTGCATACCCAGAACCGAGTCAACAACCAACCCGCTGAACAAGTCGTCTTTTTCAACCACTAGAACCCTTCGTTGGCGTGGGCCGGTGCCGGAGCGGGGCAGCTCAAAAAAAGTGTCAAGATCGACGAGGGGCAACAATCGGCCGCGCACGTTGGCCGCTCCCATCAGAAATGGGCGCACGCCTGGTATCTGGGTAAAACGGGGGACATGCAGTATTTCGGTAACCTCGCCCATGGGCGCAACGTAGTGTTCACCAGCCAGCATAAAACCGATTCCATTCCATTGTTCGGCCGCTTTTTCCTGCTCTGGAAGGCCTGCTGATAACTGACGGCTACGTAGGGCTATGTTCGTCAGAACAGCAAAGGGGGCAGTCTGGGCAGACATACGTACTCCATGTTTCAAAAAAAATCAGCCGATCAGGCTATTGATGACCTGAATCAGATCGTTCTCATTAACCGGCTTGACCAAATAACCTTTTGCACCCTGCCGAGTACCCCAAACCCGGTCTGTTTCCTGATCTTTGGTGGTCACAATGATGACCGGGATCGATGCCGTTTCCGGGGCGCGGGTCAGCTGGCGGGTGGCCTGAAAACCGTTTAGGCCCGGCATGACGACATCCATCAGCACCAGATCCGGGGTTTCCGAGCGAGCTTTGGCCACGCCATCGGCGCCGTTATCTGCGGTCAGCACTTCGTGCTGGTGCTTTTGCAGCATGGTGGTGATTTTTTTCACCTCGGTAGGCGAGTCGTCAACAATAAGAATGCGAGCCATGATGTCCCCAATGAGTTCCGGAAATGTCAAAATTAGTGCTGCGCCTGAGGCACGAAATGACGAATGGTATTAAGCAGCTCGTCTTTGCTGAATGGTTTGGTCAGATACTGATCGGAACCCACAATACGGCCTTTTGCCTTATCAAACAGGCCATCTTTACTGGATAGCATGATGACCGGCGTTTTCTTAAAGGTAGAATTGTTCTTGATGAGGGCGCAGGTCTGATAACCGTCTAGCCGCGGCATCATGATATCAACAAAAATAATGTCGGGTTTGGAATCGGCAATTTTGGCCAGAGCATCGAAACCGTCAGTCGCGGTTATGACATCACAGCCAACTTTCTTTAAAAGGGTTTCGGCAGTGCGACGAATGGTTTTGCTGTCGTCGATTACCATGACTTTCAAATTCCCGAAGTTGTCGTCCATTGTCCAACTACCTTGCGCTCAGCGACTGTATTGTTAGCAAACCGGGGTTCTAGCACAAACACCAATATTGTCCTATGAACTCCGCTCCTTTATAAAGTATAGGTGCCCGAATAGACAGTACTTGTTCGTCAATAAACGTACTTTTGTCTGCCCCATCACGTTATGAGCTGAGGATTTCTGCAGATGCATTCACGGCTCGGGTACAATACCATCTGAACTGGCAGCTTAGCACTATGTGAAAGGCCTGCTTTGCAGACCGGTTCGTATTTTTAAATCCCCGGCAATAGAATGAGACGTTATGACAGTCCGACTCGGTATCGTGATGGATCCCATTAACAGGATCCAGTTCAAAAAAGACAGCTCGCTGGCCATGCTTTGGGCCGCTCAACAACGGGGCTGGCAGTTGGTTTATATGGAACCCGAGGACATGTACCTGAAGGGCGGTCAGGCTCGGGCCCGCAGCCGCAACCTGACTGTGCGGATGGACCCAAACGACTGGTACAGCTTTGAATCGGAAGACGATGTTGCCCTGGGCGATCTGGATGTTATTCTGATGCGCCAAGATCCCCCGGTCGATCGTGAATTTCTGATGGCCACCTATATCTTGAGCGCTGCTGAAGTGCAGGGCGCGCTGGTGGTGAACCCGCCGGCTACTCTGCGTGACTGCAACGAAAAGCTGTTTGCCACCCAGTTTGAAGATCTGACGCCGCCGCTGATTGTCACTTGCTCTTCAGCGCGCTTACGCGCGTTTTACGCCGAGCACAAAGACATCATCATGAAGCCAATCGATGGCATGGGCGGCAGTTCTATATTTCGTATTAAAGAAAACGACGGCAACCTGGGCGTGATCATTGAAACCCTCACTGAACACGGCACCCGGCAGGCTATGGCGCAGAAGTTTGTGCCCGCAATCACACAGGGCGACAAACGCATTCTGATGATTGAAGGTGAGCCCGTACCCTATGCGTTGGCGCGCATACCCTCCGCCGGTGAAAATCGCGGTAATCTGGCTGCCGGTGGCCGCGGTGAAGGCCGCGAACTGACCGACCGCGATCGCGAGATATGTGCCCGGGTGGCTCCGGTGATAAAAGCCAAGGGCCTGATGTTTGTGGGTCTGGACGTGATTGGTGATTACCTGACCGAAATCAACGTAACCAGCCCCACTTGTATCCGCGAACTGGACGCCGCCTTTGGCATTGATATCAGCGCGATGTTGATGGATGCCATTGCCAAACGACTGCAGCAGCGCTGATTGTTTAAAGCGGCATTAATCTGATGGTTCAAGAGCAACGGGAATGGCAGTTCAGGTAAGCGATGTTGATCGGTTTTCGTTCACCCTGTTTATGGCTTTGGCGATTCACGGGGTGATTGTGTTGGGCATTACTTTCGCGCCCGAAACACCGCCGCCATCGGCGCAAACCATGGAAATTACCCTGTCGCGTTTCGCCGATGAAAAAGCGCCGGAAAAAGCGGATTTTCTGGCACCCACCAATCAGCAGGGCAGCGGCAGCGAAGAACAGGCGAAAGAACTGACCAGCCCGCAGTCGGTGGAGTTGAACCAAACCGAAGTGGCGCAGGTTCAACCCGAGCCTCAGGCGCAGCCCGAACCACAGCCGGTGCAACAGCAAGCGGTGGTGAGTACCCAGGCGTCGAGTACAAGGCAAGTTGCCAAGCCAGAGATTCGCGCTGAAGCAGTGAAAGAACTGCCCACAAAGCCAACGCCAAATCTGCTGCAGCGCAGCCTGGAAATTGCCAGTCTGGAAGCCCGGCTGGACGCCCAGCAACAAGCCTATTCACTCAGGCCCCGTGTGCTGCAGGTAACCGCGTCTTCAACGCTTCAGTCCAGCAACGCCTGGTATGTCCAGAACTGGGTCAGCAAGGTTACCAGAGTGGGTAACATGAATTACCCCGCCGAAGCCCGGAACAGCGGTCTTTATGGTGACTTGCGTTTGCTGGTCACACTGCGCAAAGATGGAAGTCTTAAGGAAGTTCTGGTGATGCAGTCGTCCGGGAGCACTTTACTGGACGACGCAGCCATTCGCATTGTGAGGCTTGCGGCGCCCTACCCGCCATTCCCCGAGGAAATGAGCCGCAATGTTGATGAACTTGAAATCATACGTACCTGGTCATTCCAGCAGCGGGGGCTGACATCCAGATGAGCGATACTGCCAAGACAACGGACAATTTCCGTAATCATTTTCTGGTGGCGTCACCGTGGATGAGTGACCCGCGTTTTCATGGCGCGGTCATCTATGTGTGTGAACATTCCGCCGAGGGGACGCTGGGTTTGACCGTGAACCAGCCGCTGGACATACACTTGGGAGAAATCCTGGAACAGCTCGACATGCACGGCGGTGAACTGGACTTGCCAGTGTTTGCCGGCGGCCCGGTGCAGACCGAACGTGGCTTTGTGCTGCATAACCCTGGGCAGCGCTGGCAGCATACCGCGGAAGTGACCGCCGACATCTGGCTGACCACCTCGCGCGACATATTGGCCGACATTGGCGCTGCCAAGGGGCCGGATGAATTTCTGGTGGCCTTGGGTTACGCCGGTTGGGGTGATGGTCAGTTGGAAGCGGAGTTGGGCGGCAATACTTGGCTGACGTGTCCGGCGAGCCCGGACTTATTGTTTCGTACGCCTTGGAATCGTCGCTATCAGGCGGTTTTGGCCAGTATGGGCATCGACATTAACCAGCTTAGCGAGACCACAGGCCATGCATGAAGCCGGCCAGCGCCGCGTTATGGCGTTTGATTTTGGCACCCGCCGCATCGGCATTGCCGTGGGCCAGGAAATGCTCGGCCGCGGCGAGCCACTGACCATGATCGCGGCCCGTGATGGCACGCCAGACTGGACCCAGCTGGAAAAACTGCTGCGCGAATGGCGCCCTGACTTGGTGGTGGTAGGCCTGCCGCTGAATATGGACGACAGCGAAAACGAGATGTGCCTCCGCGCTCGCAAATTTGGCAAGCGCCTGCACGGGCGCTTTCACGTAACCGTGGAAATGGTGGACGAGCGCCTGACCAGCTATCAGGCCAAAGGTGAAGTGATGGCCGCCGGCGGAAGCCGCAACTATGGGCGCGATGGTATAGATGATCGCGCCGCGGTGCTGATTCTGGAAACCTGGTTTAATCAATAGCCCTGTTTAACAACCCATGTTGAACTAACCAATGCTAACCACAGTGCCTGCCAGGCGCTGCGACGAGGATCTATGAACGGACAACTTGATATAGAGCCACTGCTGGACAAAATGGAAGCCGGTCTGCGCCAGTTGCTGCAGGAACGTGGCGTAAGTTCACCGGCGTTTATCGGGATTCGAACCGGTGGTGTGTGGCTGGCCGCTGAGTTGGCCCGGCGCCTGCAATTGCAGGAACCGTTCGGTGAGCTGGATATTTCATTTTACCGCGACGATTTCAGTCGTATTGGTCTGAACCCTAAGGTAAAGCCGTCGAGCTTGCCGTTTGATACCGCCGATCGAGACGTCGTGCTGATAGACGACGTGATCATGAGCGGCCGTACTATTCGTGCCGCGATGAATGAAATCTTCGATTATGGCCGCCCGGCCAGTATTATATTGGCTACGCTGATTGATTTGGGCGCCCGTGAACTGCCGGTGCAGCCCGATGTGCGTGGCCTTGCGCTGACGCTGGAAACCAGCCAGCGCATAAAGTTACGCGGGCCTGATCCGCTGCGTATTGAACTGGAACAGGCCTAGCTTCAATTAAGCCACATTCTAGCCACGCCCCAGCCACCTTTGTTTATACAGGCAACCCATGACCGCAACCGCTACCGGCCCTCATCATTTGCAGCTGACCCGGGAAGGTCAGTTGCGGCATTTTCTGACTCTGGACGGCCTTG
The DNA here is from genome assembly GCF_000283275.1 of Marinobacter sp. BSs20148. NCBI lineage: Bacteria > Pseudomonadati > Pseudomonadota > Gammaproteobacteria > Pseudomonadales > Marinobacteraceae > Marinobacter > Marinobacter sp. BSs20148. Next base: position 3,835,189 of record NC_018268.1, on the reverse strand, counting down.
GCCGCGAGTTGCTGACCGACATCCTCGACACGGCTGACTCCTTTATAGAGGTGGGCGAGCGCACTATTAAAAAGGTTCCGTTGCTGCGCGGGCGTACTGTGGTGAATCTTTTTTTCGAATCCAGTACCCGCACCCGCAGCACCTTCGAGCTGGCGGCCAAACGCCTGTCTGCAGACGTACTGAATCTTGATATCAGCACCTCGGCGACCTCCAAAGGCGAATCCCTGGCGGATACCTTGTACAACCTGGAGGCCATGGCCAGCGACATGTTTGTAGTGCGTCACGCCCAAAGCGGTGCACCGCACTTTATTGCCGAAAGCGTGACGCCCAAAGTGGCCATCATCAATGCCGGCGACGGGCGCCATGCCCACCCCACCCAGGCCATGCTGGACATGCTTACAATTCGGCAGCATAAAAAAACCTTCGCCGGTCTAAAAGTGGCCATTGTGGGCGATGTGCTGCATTCGCGCGTGGCGCGCTCGCAGATTCGTGCCCTTAACGAGCTGGGTGTGGCCGAGGTGCGGGTGATCGCACCTGGCACGCTGTTGCCCCGGGATGTAGAAGCGCTAGGTTGCACCGTAGAGTACGACATGCTGCGCGGCATGAAAGATCTCGACGTGGTGATTATGCTGCGCCTGCAAAAAGAAAGGATGGAAGGCGCGCTTCTGCCCAGTGAAGGCGAGTTCTACCGCCTTTACGGTCTTGATCGGGTCAAACTGGCGCTGGCGAAACCGGATTGCATTGTTATGCATCCAGGGCCAATTAACCGCGGCGTAGAAATCGAATCGGCGGTGGCCGACGGGCCGCAGTCGGTTATTTTGAATCAGGTAACCAACGGCATCGCCATTCGTATGGCGGTGATGTCCATGGCCATGGGTGGCCAACTGGCTGAGCGTCAGCAAGCGTTGAACGACATGGCCAAGCAAGAGGTGCGCTCATGAAACTGTCTTCCCGCCCCCCTGCTGGCAGCGTGAAAATCATGGGTGGCCAGTTGTACCGTGGAGCCACGGCGACCAGCGCTGGAGCGCTGGAAGCCAACCCTGGCTTGCTGATAAAAAATGGCCGTATTGCCGCTCTTGGCCCCGACGCCCTGACGCAAGCGGCCGATGAAACCTTGATGGCGGAAAATTGTATTGTCAGCCCGGGGTTTCTGGATTTGTGCTGCAATCTTCGCGAACCGGGCAATAGCCAAAAAGGCAATATGTCCTCGGAAACACGGGCTGCTGCACACGGTGGATTTACCAGCGTGTGCGCCGCACCCGACACCTCGCCAGTGAACGATTCTGGTGCTGTGACCAACCTGATTCGTGACATAGCGGCCAGCCGGGCGTTGGTCCGAGTGCTGCCCATAGGCGCGGTTACCCGTGGTCTGAAAGGTGAGCTGCTCAGTGACATGGCCGGTTTGCAGAAGGCAGGTTGTGTTGCCCTCGGCAACGCCTCACGGGGCTTGTCCAACGCACGGGTTCTACGACGTTGCATGTCTTACGCCCAGACCTTCGGATTAACGCTGATGTTCAGCCCGGAAAATCAGGCGCTGGCCGCCGACGGTTACGCCCACGATGGCCTGGTGACCACACGTCTTGGTCTGCTGGGGATTCCGGAGGTGGCGGAGACTGCCGCGGTCATGGAAATGATCCTGCTGGCACAGGAAACCGGTGTGCGCTTGCACCTTAGCCAGCTGTCGTGCGCCCGCAGCGTGGACATGCTGGCGGAAGCGCGCCAACGGGGAATTCGGGTCACCGCTGACGTGGCCATGCACCAGCTGGCCTTTACCGAAGACGCGCTGAGTGGATTTGATAGTCGTTTTCACGTGCGCCCGCCACTGCGCTCAGAGAGTGACCGGAAGGCCCTGGTGGCAGGAGTTCGCGACGGTGTTATTGACGCCATTGTTAGTCAGCATCAACCCCATGAAAGCGCGGCCAAACAGGCGCCCCTGGCCGCCAGCGAGCCGGGTTTATCGAGTATTGAAGTTGTGTTGTCACTGGGCTTGGAGCGGGTAGCCGCTAATGAGCTGAGCCTGCCGCAATTGTTGCGCGCGCTGACCGCTGGCCCTGCCGCCGTGCTGGGCCAGAGCGCGTCAAGCAACTTAGGTCTGATTGCCGGTGCAGTGGCAGATCTGTGTATTTTCAATCCCGACCAGTCTTGGTCCCCTGGCCCCGGCACTCTGGTGTCTGCCGGTGGCAACGGACCGGTACTGGAGCGCTCAATGCCGGGTGTGGTGTGTTACACCCTGGTTGCCGGCCATAAGGCTTGGCCGTCAATGTTGCCTTAACAAGTTGGTGAACGCCTGTGTTTCAGAGGGCCAGCAGCGAATGCCGGCGCTTGGAAGACCATAAAAAAAGCGCCTGGCGTAACCCGCAAGGCGTTTTTTTTTAGCTTGGCTTTACTGCCTGGGACCGGCTGCAACGATTGCGTCCGACACGTCGAACCTTTTGAAGTTTTCTACAAATTGGCCGACCAGCTCGGCTGCTTTTTCGTCGTAGGTTTCGGTGCTGGCCCAGGTGTTGCGTGGGTTCAGCAGTTTGCTGTCAACGCCTGACACGCGGGTTGGAACGCTCAGGTTCAACGTGGGCAAATGCTCGATTTCCACATCGTCCAGCTCGCCGTTTTGAATGGCGCTGATCAGGGCGCGAGTGGTGGGAATACTGAAGCGTTTGCCTTCGCCGAAGGAACCGCCGGTCCAGCCGGTATTTACCAGGAACACCTTGCTGCCGAATTCGTCCATCCGCTTCATCAGCAACTCGGCATAAACACCGGCCGGACGCGGGAAGAAGGGTGCACCAAAACAGGTAGAGAAAGTGGACTTCAGTTTTGATGAAGAGCCCATCTCGGTTGAGCCCACCAGAGCGGTATAGCCGCTGAGAAAGTGATAGGCCGCCGCTTCTTTGCTGAGGATTGATACCGGGGGCAGAACGCCGGTCATGTCGCAGGTCAGAAATACAATGTGCGACGGCTCGCCGGCCAGGTTTTCTGCTACGCGCTTTTCGATGTGCTCGAGTGGGTAGGCACAGCGAGAGTTTTCGGTCAGCGATACGTCGGTGTAATCTGGCTCGCGAGTTTCTTCGTCAATCATGACGTTCTCGACGATAGCGCCGAAACGGATCGCGTCCCAGATAATCGGTTCGTTTTTCTTGCTCAGATCAATACACTTGGCGTAGCAACCGCCTTCGATATTGAAGACAGTGCCAGGGCCCCAGCCGTGCTCGTCGTCGCCAATCAGGTAGCGCTCCGGGTCTGCAGACAGGGTTGTTTTTCCGGTGCCAGAAAGGCCAAAGAAAAGGCAGGTTTCGCCGTCGTCGCCCACGTTGGCAGAGCAGTGCATGGGCAGCACGTCTTTCTCTGGTAGCAGGAAGTTCTGTACCGAGAACATGGCTTTTTTCATTTCGCCGGCGTAGCGCATGCCAGCCAACAGGACCTTGCGGCGGGCAAAGTTGATAATAACAGCGCCGTCACTGTTGGTACCGTCACGCTCGGGCACGCATTTGAAGTTGGCAATGTTAAGAACTTGCCATTCCTGCTTGTCAGCCGGGTTGTAGGTGTTCGGTCGAATAAACAGGTTGCGGCCAAACAGATTCTGCCAGGCCAGTTCGGTGGTCATCTTGATGGGAAGGTAGTGCTCTGGATCGGAGCCTACATGCACAAGAGACACGAAAGAATCCTGCTCGGCCACGTAAGCTTCGACTCTTTCCCATAGGGCGTCGAACTTGTCGGCGTCGAACGGGCGGTTGATCGGGCCCCAGTGAATATCGTCAGCGGTACTGGGTTCTTGCACAATATAGCGGTCCATGGGAGACCGGCCTGTGCGTACCCCGGTTTTAACCACCAGTGAGCCATTTGCAGCCATTTGGCCTTCGTTGCGCGCCAGTGCTTGTTCAACCAGCTGTGCCGTTCCTAGATCTTGATAAGATATGCTCACTACGATGTCGCCCTCGGGTGTCTTGGTGATTGCCAGGGCCGCACCGGAAGCGGTGGAAAACTGAACAATCGAGTCAATCTAGGCGCACCATTATGCCAGACGCGCCAGTAAAAAACGAATGCCATCAAAGTCTGCCTGGTGGCTTCTTTCAAGCCGCCGCCGTCGCTCGTCAACACGCGCTCAATGCAGGGTGTGACCGGTAAATAACTGGTCTACGTCGACGCGGTTAAAACGGTAGTGTGCATGGCAGAACTGACAGTCCATTTTAATGGAGCCCTGTTCTTCCAGAATGCTATAGCATTCCTCGCTCCCAATCGCTTCCAGCGCGCTCATTGTGCGCTCACGGGAACAGCCGCAGCGGAAGGCCACCGGTTCCGCGTCAAATACCCGCACGGTTTCTTCGTTGAACAGGCGGTGGAGTAGTGTCTCGCTGTCCAGTTCAAGCATTTCGCTTGCTTCTACGGTGCGTGCCAGGTGATTAATTCGCTCCCAAAGTTCGTCATCTTCTGGGGTGTGACCGGGAAGGCGCTGCAGCAGAAGGCCGCCGGCTTTGTCTTCGCTGGCAAACAGCAACAGCGATGTGGCGATTTGTTCAGAGCGCTCAAAGTATTCTTCCAAGCAGCCTGCCAGGCTGTCCCGCTCGCGGGGTACAACACCCTGGTATCGCTGGCCCTGGTCCGGCGTGATGGTAATGGCCATGCGGCCGTCGCCCAATAGCTGTTGAAAATCACCGTCGCCGATGGCTTGATCGTCAAACCGCGCTAATCCGCGTACGAAGCGGTCGTGGCTGCATTCCGACATCAGCGTTTGCACAGGACCATCACCCTGAGCCTGTAATGACAACGCACCGTTAAACTTCAGCGTGCTGCTCATTAACACGCTGGCCACCAGCGACTGGCCCAGTAATTGGCGTACAGATTCCGGGTAGGGGGCCTGGCGACCGATTTGCTGATAACTTTCATCCAGTTGTACCCAGGCCCCGCGGATCTGGCTGTCTTCAAATATAAAGCGCTGGAACTGATCGCCGGACGCCATTGTGTGTCTCCTGAAAAAACGTGAAATAAAGCGGCTGCTAGAGCCCGTTGTGTTCGCGAAACCGGTCGATGTCGCGGCGGTCCTTTTTCGACGGGCGCCGTGCCGGTGGAAGCTGGGAGGCTTGCATGGTCTTGCGTTGCAAGGCCATGTCTTCGCGCTTTTTCACGCTGTCTTCGGTTTCGTGATAAAGCAGGGCCGCTTCCGCTGCCCCGCGGCGGTGGTCGCTGACATCGTCTACCACCACAATTTTTTCCTGCAAGCCTAGCCGTATCGACAGTTCCGCCCCGGCTTCCATCAGTTTTCCAGGCTTACAGCGCTGGGTGTTGTAACGCACTTTGCCGCCTTCCACTGCGCCTTTGGCCATGGCGCGGGTTTTAAAAAAGCGCGCCGCCCATAGCCACTTGTCCAGCCTGACGCGGTCATCGTCGTTTTTGTTGGGTGTTGCCATGTCATCTCACCTTTTGCTGCGCAAGTTGAGTATAACGGTGTCATCCCGCAGATGGCAGGGGCCGTTGCTTCTGCAGTTGTGGCAGTACTTCATCGAAGTCATGAATGCCGGTGATTTGCGGGTGAGCGCGATTGGCAGGCTGCTGGCTGTCTGGTGCCAGCACCGCCAGCAGTTGTGCGATACCGGCTTTAGCGGCGCTTTCAAGCACGGGAAAGCTGTCGTCTACCATCAGGGTGCGGCTGCGATCGTAGGGGGTCACACGGTGCAGTGCTTGCCAAAAAGCAGGGTCTTCCTTGGGTTTGCCAAGCTGATGGCTAGAGACTATGTCGTCAACCAGGGTGTCCAGGCCGGTACGCTCAAGTTTCATGGCCAGGGGGTCCGGGTGGCAATTGGTGGCAATCACCGTGTACAAGCCGCGTTCGCGCAGGCTGCATAGAAACGCCCGCACATGGGGCCGGTAGCTCACACGCTCACCGACCTCGGCTTTCAGTCCATTGATGTCCATGGACAGCTGGTTGCTCCAGTAATCGGTGCAGTACCAGTTCAGTGAGCCACGCTGGGCCATAATCAAAGCCATCAGCTGTTGTTTGGCTACCTGAGGTTGCAGATTGTTTTTTTGTGCGTAGCGCAGCGGCAAATGTTCCAGCCAAAAATGGTTGTCGAAATGCAGGTCCAGCAGTGTTCCGTCCATATCCAGAAACACTGTATCAAGCGTTGACCAGTTCACCATAAACAAAAATAGCCCGTGAAGTTTCTCACAGGCTGCCTCAATTGATTGCGCCTGACAACCCAGGCTTTTGCTGACCCAGAACCGTTGAAGCGGGCTGGATCAGTTCGCGGGTTGCCCAACGGTATTGTGCTTGCGCTCGCTGCGAGTGCAGCCCAGGCAGCGCGTAAATGTGGCTCTGGCCGGCCCAGCTACCAATACTTCGCCGGCTTCAGCGGTGTTGCCACCCAGCAGTGAAAATGGCAGTGACACCAAGTACACCGCGCTGCCCACAATAGTTGTCGCCAACAGTAGAGGGCGCACAATCAATGCATCCGTCGTCATAGCGAGCGCAGAAGGGCTCTCGTCTAACGTGTTGGCGTGGCCGATGGCGGAAAACGAGAGCAGGCTGGCGACCATCATCGTCTTCAAAACAGTCGTTAAAATTCGGGTCAGCTTGCGGGTCATTCGATGTCTCCTGAGCGAAAACAGCCCTGATGAATTACAAGAGCTATGATCGGCTGTTTTATGTGGCTACTTAATGGAACAGCGGCCGCAACAATGGGTGTGCTGCCAATATTCAGTGTAGCAGCGCTGGTCTGTAGAGCTGTTAACTATGAAGCATATTTGCGCTTTTTCAAACGATTTTAGCAGATTGAACACGGCCTCAGCGCTGGCAGCGGGTGCAGTATACCGTCGCCCGCTGATTCATGCGGATTTCCCGCAGTGTAGCCTGGCATTCGGAGCAGGGCTGGCCGCCGCGGCCGTACACCAGCAGCGACTGTGCGAAATAGCCGGGCTGGCCGTCGCTGTTAACAAAGTCCCGCAGGGTGGTGCCACCCATCAGGATGGCGGCCATCAGGGTTTCCTGAATCACTTCGACCAATCGGTGGTAGCGGCTAAGGCTGATGCGTCCGGCTTGCCGTCGCGGGTGAATGCCGGCTTTGAACAGAGCTTCGTTGGCGTAAATATTGCCCACGCCCACCACCACATGGCCGTCCATAATAAAGGATTTGACCCCAGTGCTTTTGCCCCGGGAACGGCGAAATAAATAGGCGCCGTTGAATTCGGGCGCCAGCGGCTCTGGCCCCAGGTTAGCGATCAGCGGATGAATGCTGGGATTCGAGGACCACAGCCAGCAGCCAAAACGGCGCGGGTCGTTGTATCTCAGGCGTACACCCGAATGCAGCATCAGCTCTACGTGATCATGGGTTAATGCAGCGCTGTCGTCGGTAATGATTCGCAGGCTGCCAGACATGCCCAGGTGCACAATAACGCTGCCGCTGTCGAAATTCAGAAACAGGTATTTGGCGCGCCGCTCCACGCTGCGTATCACTTCCCCTTCCAATCGTACACCCAGATCTTCTGGCACCGGCCAGCGCAATCGACTATTACGAACGCTGACAGAGCGAACGGTCTGGCCTTCCAGATGGGGCGCTATGCCACGGCGGGTGGTTTCAACTTCAGGCAATTCGGGCACGGTGATCACTCCGTCATAAAAAGCAGCGTCAGGCTGGTGTGGTGTCGGTAACCTTAAACTGATGTTGAGTCGGTTATCCTAAACAGGCAGTAGCATACCTGCCCGGCGCTCTTTTGCCGCTGCAATTGCCAGCCGGCCGGCACCGCTGGGGTCGTCAGTTCACTTTCGTGTTCTAAATAAACCCAACTACCGGGTGTGACCCAACCGTTGTCTGCCAGTGCGGGCAGCAGTCGTGTTAGCCAACCCTGACGAAAGGGCGGGTCAATAAAGACTATGTCAAAGCTTTCCCCCGGGCTCGCCAGAAAGGCGTCGGTGTCCTGGCGCACAACACGGGCATTGTCGGCCTGCAGAAGTGCAAGATTACTGTTGAGCGCTTTGACCAGTTCTGGCGTGTGGTCCACAAACACACTGTGGGCTGCACCCCGTGATAACGCCTCTAGCCCGAGTGCACCGGAGCCCGCAAACAAATCCAGGCAGCGAGCTCCGGCCAGATGGAAGCGCAGCCAGTTAAAAAGCGTTTCGCGAGTGCGCGCTGGCGTGGGCCGTACACCTCCGCTGTCTGGAAATGTCAGCTTGCGGCTGCGCCAATCGCCGCCGATGATGCGTAATTCGCCCAGGGTTCCACGACCGGAAGCTGATTTAGGGCGCTGACCATCGGCGGCGTGATGCTTTGGCAAAGGGCGCGGTGACTTGCTGCGCTGAGGCATGACATGTGTCCTGAAAGGCGGTGATTGGGCCGGCCCATGATAAAACAAAAGCGTCGCCGTGTGCGCTACCTCGCTAACCGGCAGCAGTCTGTTAGAATAGCGGCCTAATTTGTCCCGCTTATTTTGGATTCAATGGTATGACTGTAACGGCAGAGTGGATTTCAATTGGCCTCGCGGCCTTGCTTGTTTTGTTGTTCGTGCTGGATCTCGCCAGCAACCGGCGAAAGATTCCGCGCCCGCGCACGTTCGAGTTGCGTCAGCCAGACTCGCAAGCGGCGCCTGCGCCGCAGCCGCTGCCTGAAACAAAGCCAGAGCCTGATGCCGAACCGGCCGCGCCCAAGGTGGAAGTTGTACCTCAACAAGCGTTAGTCAAACCGGAGCCCGAGATTAGCGTTCTTGAGCGCATTCGCCGCGGCCTGGGCAAAACCCGCGCTAGTTTTACCGGCGGTCTGGCGGATATGTTCGCGGTGGGCAAGAAGATTGACGCAGACCTGCTGGAAGAAATTGAAACCACACTGTTAATGGCAGACGTAGGCGTAACCGCAACCACCGAAATTATTGAATCGTTGACTGAGAAGCTTAAGCGCGACCAGCTCAAAGATGGTGAAGCCCTGCGCCACGCGCTGCGCGACCAGCTCCACGGCTTATTAACAGATGTTAGTAAGCCGCTTGTGATCGACGCCCAGGCGAAGCCCTATGTCATTCTTATGGTTGGCGTGAACGGGGTTGGAAAAACCACCACCATTGGCAAGCTCACCAAGAAATTTCAAGACGAAGGCAAGTCTGTCTTGCTGGCCGCGGGTGATACCTTCCGCGCTGCCGCAATGGAGCAGTTGCAGGTTTGGGGCGATCGCAATAAAGTCCCGGTGATTGCCCAGCACACCGGCGCCGACAGCGCGTCTGTTATTTTTGATGCCATTGAGTCGGCCAAGTCACGCGGCATTGACGTGGTCATTGCCGACACGGCCGGGCGTCTTCAGAACAAAGACAACTTGATGAGCGAGCTGGAAAAAGTCGTGCGGGTGATGAAAAAGCTCGACGCCGCAGCTCCTCACGAAGTTATGTTGGTGCTGGATGCTGGCACCGGCCAGAACGCATTGAATCAGGCCCAAGTGTTTCAGCAAGCGGTGGGCGTCAGCGGCATCACGCTGACCAAACTCGACGGCACGGCCAAGGGTGGTATTGTGTTCGCGATTGCTCGCCAGCTGCAGCTACCGATTCGCTTTATTGGCGTGGGGGAGCAGGTTGAAGACCTGCGCAGCTTTGACGCCCGTGCCTTCGTCGACGCTCTGTTTGACTAACGTTTGAGCGCCAGCTACCAGGGATTGTGATGATCGAGTTCCGCCAAGTCACGAAACGCTATGACAGCGATCACACCGCGCTGCGACAGGTAAACTTTGCTCTTAATCGGGGCGAACTCGCGTTTCTGACCGGGCATTCCGGGGCCGGTAAAAGCACCTTGCTGAAACTGCTGATGGTGATGGAGCGCCCCAGCGCCGGTGAAGTATGGGTTGGTGGGCAATTGTTGAACAGCCTGCCGCGGCGGCAGATCCCCTACATTCGCCGTCACATCGGCGTGGTGTTTCAGAACCACCAGTTGCTGTTTGACCGAACCGTATTTGACAACGTTGCCATGCCGCTGCAGGTCATCGGAGTGGCCCCGGGTGACATCGGCCGGCGGGTGCGCGCGGCGTTGGACAAAGTGGGTCTGCTGAGCAAAGAGAAAATGAACCCCTTGCAGTTGTCCGGTGGCGAACAGCAGCGCGTCGGCATTGCTCGGGCGGTGGTGAATAAGCCTCCGGTGCTGCTGGCCGATGAACCTACCGGTAACCTCGACCCGGAGCTGTCTGCTGATATAATGAATCTGTTTGGCCAGTTCAGTCAGGTTGGCGTAACCGTGTTGATTGCCAGCCACGACATTACACTGATTAACGACATGAACCGCCGCACCCTAAGGCTAGACCAAGGCCAGCTGGTGGCTGATGGCCGCCCGCGGATGGAGGCTAACCGTGGCTAAAGCACCGGTACCGCGGTCCGGCGGCGCCCGTCAAAGCGCCTCTCCGCTGAAACAGGTTGCGGGCAGTTATCTGGACCACCACCGCACGGTAGCCCGCGATAGCATAGCGCGCATGTGGCGCAATCCGGTGTCCAGCATTATGACTTGGGCTGTTATGGGTGTTGCGTTGGCGCTGCCGGTCGCGTTGTTATTGCTGCTGGCCAGTTTGCAGAATGTCAGTGCCGGTTGGGAAAATGGCGCGCGGGTGACGGTTTACCTTGGCCTTGAAACGCCTTTGCCGCAGGCCAATGCGTTGGCCGATCAGATAGACACTGACAGTCGGGTGGCGTTTGTAGAACTGGTAGACCGCGAGCGCGCCCTGGCTGAATTTCGCGTCAGCTCCGGGCTTGCCGACGCACTGGATTTTCTGCAGGAGAACCCGCTGCCGCACAGCCTATTGATTACGCCGGAGGCGAGTTATCGCAGTACCGACGGTGTCGAGGCTTTAGTTGAGTACCTTCAAGGCCTGCCTGCAGTGGAGCGTGTACAGGTGGACCTGGGCTGGCTGCAGCGGCTGAATGCCCTGGCTGGCTTATTGACGCGGGCGGCTCTGGCACTGGCAATCTTGTTGGCGGTTGCGGTCGTATTGGTTATTGGTAATACCGTGCGCTTGGCCATTGAAAGTCGGCGCGATGAAATTCTGGTGGCCAAACTTGTGGGTGGCACTGACGCCTTTGTGCGCCGCCCTTTTCTGTACACCGGCGCTTGGTTTGGTTTGGGTGGCGGATTAGTGGCCTGGCTGCTGCTGCTCATAACTTTTTGGTGGCTAAGCGCACCGGTAGCAAGATTAGCGGCGTTATATCACAGTGATTTCGTTCTGAGTGGGTTGGGCTTTGAAAACGCAGGAGTGTTGATATTTACTGCCATGACACTGGGCTGGCTCGGAGCCTGGGTGGCGGTGCGAAGACACTTAGATGACATGGAGCCCGGAGACCACTAGAATGGCCGGCCGAAAGTCTGTAAACACCCATATTTACCGCGTTTTAATGATGCGTTTAGGAACTTTCAGGGCATTTTGTGGTCTCATGGGCCATTGCCTTTTTTTACAGCGTAGAGATTCGGAGGAATAAAGCATGGGCACAAGTTTACAGCTGATGGACAAGCTGGTTCCGGGCGCTAATCTCGAGTCTTACATTCAGGCTGCGAGTCGCATACCTATTTTAACAGTGGATGAAGAGCGCGCATTGTCGGAACGCCTTTACTATGAAGGCGACGTAGACGCTGCTCGGCAATTGATTCTGTCGCATCTGCGCTTTGTGATTCACATTGCCCGAAGCTATTCCGGTTACGGTCTGAATCAATCTGACCTGGTGCAGGAAGGTAACGTGGGTCTGATGAAAGCCGTAAAACGCTTCAACCCCGAATATGGTGTTCGGCTGGTGTCGTTTGCGGTGCATTGGATTAAAGCAGAAATTCATGAATTCATTTTGCGCAACTGGCGCATTGTGAAAGTGGCGACCACCAAAGCCCAACGTAAGCTATTTTTTAATCTGCGCGGTCAGAAGAAGAAATTGGCCTGGTTGAGCCACGATGAGCTAAACGCAGTAGCCGCAGACTTAGGCGTGGAAGCTCGCGTGGTGCGAGAAATGGAAGGCCGCCTGTCGTCCCACGATACGGCTTTTGATGGCCCGATGAACGATGACGAAGACAGTGCTTACCAGGCGCCGGCGTATTATCTTGAAGACCACCGCAGCAATCCGGCTACCCAACTGGAACGCTCCGACTGGACCGAAGATTCCAACGGCCGCCTGATGCAGGCTCTGTCCACTCTGGACGATCGCAGCCAAGATATTCTGCGCGAGCGCTGGCTGTCAGAGACCAAATCGACCTTGCACCAGTTGGCCGATCGTTATGGGGTATCTGCCGAACGCATTCGCCAATTGGAAAAAAATGCGATGAAGAAAATACGTCTGCACATGCAAGAAGCGGCCTGACTTTAACCGCTTAACTGCAACGTTAACAAGGCTCTGCCAATGAACGCCACCGCCGCTTTTGCGCACGGTGGCGTTTCCGTAAGTATTGCGTCGTTATAGACGACAGCCTCTTACAAGATGGTAACTGGCCCAGCGGCCAGGTTATTCGTACCCTTGCATCACTATCATAGGCCAGCGGGAGGAATACCGGTGAAAGCACTGGTCATAGAAGACGATCATGACGTAGCAAGTTATCTGGTGAAAGGCCTGCGGGAATCTGATTTTGTGGTGGATCACGCGGACGACGGCAAAAAAGGCATGCTGATGGCAGCCAGCGAAGAATACGACATTATGATTGTCGATCGCATGTTGCCTGGCATGGATGGCCTCGCCATCATCAAAACTGTTCGCGCTACAGGCAATCAGGTGCCAATTTTGATTCTCAGCGCCCTAGGCGATGTGGACGACCGGGTAGAGGGCCTGCGTGGCGGCGGCGATGATTATCTCACCAAACCGTTCTCTTTTACCGAGTTGCTGGCCCGCATCGAATCTCTGATTCGTCGTAATCGCCAGGCAGCAGAAACTGAGACTGTCCTGCATGTGGCCGATCTGGAAATGGATCTGCTGGCACGCACGGTTAAGCGCGCAGGCCAGAATATCGACGTACAGCCGCGGGAATTCCGCCTTCTGGAATATTTGATGCGCAACGCCGGGCAGGTGGTCACTCGTACCATGCTGCTGGAAAAAGTCTGGGATTATCATTTTGACCCCCAAACTAATGTGATTGATGTGCACATAAGCCGTTTGCGGGCGAAAATCGACAAAGAATTTGATACGCCGCTACTGCAAACCGTTCGCGGTGCGGGATACATGCTGCGTGAAACTGCTTAGCCAGCTCAGAACGTCGTCGTTCCAGCTGGCACTGCTTTATATGGTGGTTTTTGCCACCTCGGTGTTCTTGCTTTTGGCGTTCATATACTGGCGTACGGCCGGTTTTATGACAGCCCAAACAGATGCCACGATTGAAGCCGAAATTGCGGGCCTTGCCGAGCAGTATCGTGGGCGCGGCGTGAACGGTCTGATTACCATCATCCGTGAGCGTGTGGCCCGCGAGCCCAACGCTAAGTCTATTTATCTGCTGACCACCGACGAGCATGTCAAGCTGGCCGGTAACATTCAGCAATGGCCGCAGAGCACCCCCACGGAAACCGGCTGGATCAACTTCAAACTCGATGAATCAGTAGGTTGGATGGGTAATCAGCGCCTGGCCCGTGCGCGAATCTTCGAAGTGCAGGGCGGTTTGCTGCTGTTGGTAGGCCGCGATGTGGAAGAGCTGACCAACGTTAAAAAGGTCATTGAAAACACCATCAATTGGGGCATGGGTATTACTCTGGCTCTGGCTCTGCTGGGCGGTTTTTTGATGAGCCGAAGTACTACCCGCCGCATTGAAATTATCAATAATACCTCGCGCCGAATTATGAGCGGGCACATGTCACTGCGTATTCCAAATCGCGGAACCGAAGACGATTTCGACCAACTGGCGGAAAACCTGAACCAGATGTTGGACCGTATCGTGTATTTGATGGAGGGTATTCGCCATGTATCCGACAGCATCGCTCACGATTTGCGCACCCCGCTGACCCGCCTGCGTAATCAGCTTGAAAATACCCTGATGTCGGTCGATAACGACGAAGCCCGTGAGCAGGCCAGACGTGCGGTGGCCGAAGCCGACCAACTGCTAGCCACGTTTAACGCGCTGCTGCGTATTGCCCGACTGGAAAGTCGTGGCAACGCCGGGGATGTGAAAACTGTGGCAATAGACGCTCTGGTAGAAGACGCCTGCGAACTTTACGAAGCCTTGGCGGAAGTTAAAGGTCAGAGCTTCGAACAAGAGCTGGAACAAGGTGTAAACGTTGAAGGCGACCGGGATCTGCTGTTCCAGATGTTCAGTAATCTGATTGATAACGCCATCAAGTACACCCCGGAACACGGCACCATTCGCATTGTTGTGCGCAAAGAAAACGACGAAGCGATATTTTCGGTGCAAGACAGCGGTATTGGCGTGCCAGACGAAGAGAAGAGCCAGGTTTTTCAACGCTTCTACAGGGTGGGAAAAAGCCGTTCTTTGCCAGGTAACGGGCTTGGCCTTAGTCTGGTGAATGCGGTTGCGGAAATTCATCAGGCCCGCATCGACTTGACGGACACTCACCCCGGTGAAGAGTCGCCTGGGTTGACCATTACCGTGCGTATGCCGGCGGTGGTGAAAGAGCGCAGAAAGCGGCGTAGAAAAACCATTAACGCTGCTAGCCCCGGGATTGACGACGACGCCAGCTTGGTCTGAAAGCAAATTCAGCCCTGTTGTTTATCTTGCTTGAGTGGTCGTAACAGGCGACTAGCCCGCTGTTCAACCGTTTCGCTCAGTCTTTCGAAACGGGCTTTCTGCAGATCAAAACGAACCTGTAAACTGTCCCATTCGCCTTCCAGCTGCTTCTGTCCGTGCATCAGGTAAGCCGCCAGGTTATGGCGATTTACCTTACTGGTAATACCGAAACGGTCCAACTGATAACCCAGGGTGTCGACACCTTGTAGCGCCAGGTCCTGTAATTTTTGGCGGTTCATAACAGCCTCCGTTGTGAATGTAACTGCGTTGGCTGAACGTTACGCCGGGCTACTAGAGTGCACAACCTAATTATGGTGAGCGGTAGCGCTCAGCAGTCAATTCGGACCAACGGGTAACGGCTCCGACACCTATTGGTAATAGTGTTGGAGTAAACTTGTAGTTGTCACGCAGTTGGAACTCCAGACAGCGCGAACCTTGCCCCGTTTAATGGGGCTTTTTTATGTCTGCTGTCAGCGTTCATGAAATGTCAGCAAGGGTAGCGAATGGTCTCAATGAGCCAGGTTTTTTCGCCGGCCGGCAGTATAACCATCACCTCGTCACCCACCTCTTTTTTCAGGCAGGCGCGCACCAGGGGTGCGTCGACAGAGGCGTAATCGTTGCGGCCGTATATTTCGTCAGGCCCTACAATGCGGAACGTCAGTGGCTTGTCGTCTTCGTCCAGCAGGCTGACCCAAGCGCCAAAAAATACCTTACCTTCTTGCTCCGGCGAATAGGCAACCACCTTCAATTCTTCAAAACGCTTGCGCAGATAGCGCACGCGACGGTCTATCTCCCGCAGTCGCTTTTTGTTGTATTGATAATCAGCGTTTTCAGAGCGATCGCCAAGGCCGGCGGCCCAGGTAACTTTGCGGGTAACCTCTGGGCGTTCGTGGCGCCAGAGCTGATCCAGCTCTTTCTGCAGCAAATCATAGCCTTCGCGGGTAATCAGATTGGTTTTCATGGCCGGCCCACGGCGCTACTTAACCGCAGCGAGTTTGTCGATGTACTGCTGCATTGCCTGGTCTTTTGACGCACCTTCCAGTTTGGCCCAGGCGTCGTACTTTGCCCGACCCACAAAATCCATCATTCCCGGGCGCTTACCGCTGGCATCGCCGACGGTTGCCTGCTTGTACAGTGCATAGAATTCGAGTTTCATTTCAGTGGAAGGCTTCAAGTCGCCGTCGGCGTTCTGTACCTCATTCACGGCTTCATCAAATTGGGCGTTTAAATCACTCATGGTGGCTCTCCTGTGGGTGATAGCGAGTATAGCGGGCGCGATGGTTGTCGTCATAGTTCAAAGTGTAGTGGGTCAAGGTGGGATGGTTTGGAGCGAAAAATTGCCCTTGTTCACATTCTATTCAATTGACTATCTACACAGCCTATGGTGGCGAGCAACCAGAAAAAATCAATGACTTGCCGCACCTTTTAACAACCTTCCGACTTTGACATAGCAGCTCATAATTTTCTTAGTCGCCTACATGGTGTTGGACTCTTGGCAAGCTAAGTTCGCCGTTGAACTAGTTTTTTAAGCCGCCTACGTGGCGGCGAACGATGTCGTGGCCTCCGCGTGAACCCCGCTGCGCATAATCGCGGTTATGTTCAGCCATTGGTCAAGTTCGCCGGTGCGCCCGGCTGAAAACCTCACCACGTTCAGATCGACGCGACGCCACCAAGCGAATCAGTTCTTGATCGTTCAGGCGCTTCAGCATGGCTTTGTGGATATCCGCTGGCGTGCAGTTTCTGCACTTTGGGCTAGGTGTGACACGCATTTGGTTGTGAGTGCAAGTGGAATGACACGCTCGCAAACATAGCTCGCATCTTAAGCATGCTTCAAAGTAGAGTGGCAAACGTTGAGCATCAGGATGGAGCGCAACCTAAATTTTTAGGAGTTGTTTATGTTTGTTATTTCATGGATGAAGCGCCTGAGTTCAGGCTTATTGGCAAGCATGGCGCTGATGACCGCTGGTGCAATCGCTGCGCCAGCAAGCGTTCCGCTGGCCAATGTGTATCAGCAAGGTGCGCCGCTTGCGGATTATTGGGTAAGTGAAAAACTGGATGGAGTGCGGGCTTATTGGGACGGTGAACGTCTGTGGTCCCGCCGCGGTAATCCGTTTCAAGCGCCTGACTGGTTTGTCAGCGATTTCCCGCCGCAGCCGTTAGACGGCGAGCTGTGGCTGGGGCGCGGCCATTTTGCACAACTTTCCGGCATTGTGCGCACTGTTCGTCCAGTAGATGCGGATTGGCGTTCTGTGCGTTTTATGGTGTTCGATTTGCCGTTGGCCGACCAGACATTTGACCAACGTCTTCCGCAGTTGCGCGAGTTGGTCAGTCAAGCGGGTTCACCCTACCTGGCCTTGGTTGAGCAGCAACGGCCCGGAAACCATCAGCAGCTGATGGCTCATCGGGATAAGGTGATTGCTGTCGGTGGCGAAGGGCTGAT
Source organism: Marinobacter sp. BSs20148 (assembly GCF_000283275.1). Lineage (NCBI taxonomy): Bacteria > Pseudomonadati > Pseudomonadota > Gammaproteobacteria > Pseudomonadales > Marinobacteraceae > Marinobacter > Marinobacter sp. BSs20148. Next base: position 3,818,108 of record NC_018268.1, on the reverse strand, counting down.
GCTGCGCCGTGGCGCTAGTGTCTATCAGGCTGGCCGCTCGGATGACTTGTTGAAAGTGAAGCGCTTTGACGATGCTGAGGCGATCGTTGTGGGCATTCTGCCGGGCAAGGGCAAATATCAGGGCTTGATGGGCGCGCTGCGGGTGCGGCTGGCCGATAACCGTGAGCTTCGCATTGGTAGCGGCTTCAGCGATGCTGAGCGTATAGATCCACCGCCGGCGGGCAGTGTTATTACCTTCAAATATTCCGGCCACACCGCCACCGGCCTGCCACGGTTTGCCAGTTTTATGCGAGTTCGAAATGATGAACCAAAGGCGGTAGCTGTGCCATAGGTCGCTGCGGATAACCGCAATTCTGAAACGGCTGCGTTAATGGGCTGTCAGGGTGCCCTTCTAAGAACGACTGAAGAGCAAAAAAGGCGTGGCATTAGGTTGTCACGCCTTTTTTTGGTTTCTTTTTTTGTTTACAGCAAACCGCTTTGCGCTACAGTGCTTGTTTTCAAGATGGTTATTGGGAGAAGCTTATGTCGGCTACCGACTCTATCGACTGGCGTACTTCGCCGGCCGCCGTGTGGCGCCGGCACCGTTCCGGCCTGCGTGCTATTCGCCGCCTGGATCCGGTTACTTGGGGGTCGCTGACCGGCGTAGACCAACAGCAACAAGCGCTGGCGCTGAACACCGAACGTTTTTTGCAGGGGCAACCGTCTAATAACGTACTGCTTTGGGGCGCCCGCGGTACTGGCAAATCGTCATTGATCAAAGCGCTGCTGAACCAGTATCAGGTTCAGGGCTTGCGAATGATTGAAGTGGATAAAGACGACCTGGTGCACCTGCCTGAAATTGTGGATGATTTATGGGACTTGCCCTACCACTTCGTTATATTTTGCGATGACCTGTCATTTGAGGCCGGTGAAACCAGCTATAAGGCGCTGAAAAGCGTTCTGGAAGGTTCGCTGGAACTGCCACCGGAGAATGTGCGTGTGTACGCCACCTCGAATCGCCGCCATTTGATGCCTGAGTACATGGTAGACAATATGAGTAGCCACAGTCGCGGGGGTGAAATTCATCCGGCTGAAGCCATAGAAGAGCAGATATCCTTGGCTGATCGCTTTGGCGTGCAGCTTTCGTTCTATGCGTTTTCCCAAGAGCTTTACTTGCAGGCGATTGATGCTTTGTTTACCGAAGTCGGCGATCGTGAGGCCCTGCACCAGCAAGCCATTCGTTTCGCGACCGCTCGCGGGGTACGTAATGGCCGCACAGCGCAGCAGTTCTTTCGTCAGCATGGCCCGCGCTCGCCAATAGTTGATCAGTAGGCGATTACTCGGTGGTTAAGGTGTCGTCGAGTTTATATCCGCGCCTGATTCAACCGCGGGAATCACCAGCTGGAACGCCACGCCGTCAAGGCCGTTTCGGCTCTGATTATCCGCCTTCAAGCGGGTCAGGTGGTAGTTTGCAATCAGTTGCGCAATCAGCAGGCCCTGGCCCAGATGATGTTCGGGCGTGTCGAGTCCACCTGCTCTATGGGACACAAACGCCGAAAAAATATCCGCTCCGGCGGGTAGTCGGGAACCCTGATTGAATACGCTGAGTTGCCAGCCCTGATCAACTCGCCGCAAATCCAGCTCAATACGTTGGCCGCCGGGGGTGAAGTCCCGCGCGTTGTCGACTAACTTATCCAAAAGCTGTACCAATAGCTCCGGCGACCCCAAAACTTGACTGCCCTGCTCTGGGCCCTGGTACACAATAACGTGGTGCGGATCCAACGCCTGGTAGGCCGCCGTCACCTGCGTAAGCACGTCAGCCACATCAAACACCTCTTTGTGTTCGGCTTCCAGGCTCTGTTCCAGACGTGTGGCTTCACTCATGCTGCGTAAAATACCGCTAAGCCTGGCTACGGCGCTTTGGGCCCGGGTTAGGTAATTCTGCCGCGCGGCTTCGTCGCTGCAGTGAGTCAGGTTATCAAGGGATGAGCGTACCACCGCCAGTGGCGTTTTCAGTTCATGGGACAAGCGCTGTGAGAAGCTTTCCAGGTATTGGTTGTAACCGTGAAGACTGCTGACCAGCCGGTTAAAGCGTTGCTGAAGCTGGCCAAGCTCGTCGTTACCGATGCCTGACTTTGCCGGTAACGGCACTTGGGCCGCCATTCGGCCATCGGCATCCACACACTGGGTGACCCATTTCGCCAAACGACTAATGCGCCATGACAGCCAGCTGGCATAACCCAGCAAAACCACCACCAAGCCAATAATAATCAGAAAGCTGCGGGCCAGTACGGTGCCCAGAGCGGCGCCTGAAATGTTCAGCAGTTGCTCCAGGGATTGCTCCAGCACCAGTGTTCGCCCACCAAACACCGGTGCCTGTGCGCTCAGCCAAAGGCTACCGTTAACGTGACGCATCAACGCCGGGGCGGGAAGATTAACCGGGAGCTGGCGCCAGAGCTGTTCATTCACCAGAAGCGAGTCGGGTTGATTGGCCTTCACCAGCGCTTGCAGCAGATTCTGCCCGACCTGTTGCAGCCAAGAGGCGTTTTCATCTGCTTGGTCGATGTCTGTCGTCGTTGCGGCTATGGCTGTGCGTTGCTGACGGGCAATTACCCAACCGGACGCTTCCATTACCCGCAGTTGCTGGCCACTGTCTAGCCAGCTGGCCAGCGTCTGTTCCAGGTCCGCATTGCGGCGAATCAAAGTGGCCGCTGGAATCTGCGCCAATGGCGGACCTTCAGCAGCCACGCCTTCGCTCCCATAAAGGCCAAGCGTTATGCGGCTGCCTGCGGCGGGCCGGGGCAGGACCAGTTCCAGCTGCCAGCCATTGGCTACCGGCTGCCAGAACGCGTTCACTCCGGGGTCGGTTTTGGTCCAGTTAGCGCCGCTGCGGGCCGGCAGCCGTCCGGGTGCCGACGGGCGTAGCAACCAGGCCTGATTGCGCGGGTTTATATGGAGCTCATTGGCGCCACTGAACAGTTGCAGCAATAGCCGGTGGTGGGCCTGCTGCGGCGCGCCGGGATTGAACAGCTGAGGCGGCTGGCCTGGAATGCGGATCAGCAGATACAGAGCTTTATCGCTGTGACTGGCCTGCCAGTAAAGCGTGCTAGGTTGAGAGGAAGCCCCAGGCAGCTGCTGCCAAGGTTGAAGAGCGGACAAAGGTGCCTGCGCCGACGGCGGGAACGGCTCGAGTGATTCGTAGCCTGGCCAATCATCGGCGTAGCCGTCAAGCAGCAGGGCGCTATTCTGAGCCGCGGTATAAACCGCAAACGTGCCGGCGGCCAACGGTGGCTGTGCCAGCAGTTCATCACCCGTCAGCAGGGCCAGGCGATTTGCCTGTTGCTGTAATTGTTGCTGGGCCTGCTGGCGCAGAATGTTGTCTAACTCGAGCGCAAACTGAACCCCGGCAAGAGGAACCAGCAGCATTAACAGGCTTACCAGCAACAGCTGGCGTTTCAGACTCAGTGCGGCCACGCGCACGGCTCTCGGTTTGGTCCAAAAATGACGCGCTCAGACATTGTGGTCGTGCCAGCGGTAACCCATGCCGTAAACCGTCTGAACGCTGTTGAAGTCGCGGTCCAGAGCGCTGAATTTGCCACGAATACGCTTGATATGCGACGTCACCGTATTGTCATCGAGTACCGTACTGGCCGCGTCCATCAGCTGCTCACGGCTGCGCACGTGGCCTGGGTGGCGGGTCAGTGCGTGGAGCATCCAGAACTCGGTGACCGTCAGCTCAACGGCCTGGTTGTTCCAGCTGGCGCTCATGCGGTCCAGGTTCAGTGTCAGTTTGCCTCTTGCCAGCAATTCGTCGGGTTGTTGGTAAGCCTGATTCCAGGCATCTGCGCGGCGCAGCAGTGCATTAATGCGGGCCAGCAGATGTTCCATGCTCATGTCTTTGGTGACGTAGTCATCTGCGCCGAGGCGTAGGCCGTGTACCGAGTCTATGTCGCTGTCGCGGGCGGTCAGAAAAATAATCGGCAGCGTGGCTGACTGCCGGCGTAAATCCTGGCACAAAGTAAACCCGCCCTCCGCTTCGCTCCCCAGGCCCACATCAATAATCGCCAAGTCCGGCAACTGCCGCTGTAACGCATGCCAGGCAGCTGGCCGGTCACTGTAGGTAGACACAGAAAAGCCCCTGCGTTCGAATGCGGCGCGGTAATTGTCGCGGATGGCGGGTTCGTCTTCGATCAATGCCAGATGCTTGTTCATGGCGGCCCGGTGAGTGGATGAGGAGTTAGTAGGTGAGCAATGCTGCAAACCTAAGATAATGGTGACGCTCGCGCGGCACAAGGGCAAAAGAGTTGTACTGCGGGGCGCGCCACAATTGATCACAGTTGCCCGCTATCGTTGCCATATTAGGGTCATACAGTGCTGTTGCAATGATTGCGGGGGCCTGCCGGGTATCCGCAGCAATAACGCAACTTACTAACGTAAAATGGCGGTGCTGATTATGATGATGACAGGTCTATTTTTTGCGCAGGTAATATCCTTTAGCCGTGCGTTATTACGCCGCGCCATAGCCCGGCTAAGGCGTGGCCGTGATGCCGCAGGTCTGTGGCTGGTTATGTTGTTAATTCTGTTTGTGCACCCGCTGTTTGGCGAAACCGGCGACGCTCTGGATTCTGCAGTATGGGTGTTTGAAAAAATTGGCACTGTCTCCGGGCCGTAAACCTGGCGTACACTTGGGCGCCAAAATATTGGACGCAGAGTTGCTATTTTATGGCCCTACTAAGAAAAATCCTGGCGTGGACAGGTGTGTTGCTGCTTTGTCTGCTGTCGATGGTGCTGTATTTGGCGCGGCCCTTTAATCCGGATAATAACCGTATTCTGGCGGGGGTGTGTGCCCGTTTCGGGCGCGCAGTTCTTGGCATGCAGCGCCCGCTGTACGGCGCGGAGAATATGCCCAAAGACCGTTCCATGGTGGTGATTGCGAATCACCAGCATAACGACGATTTTTTGATTGTGGGGGATGTTGTGCCACGGCGCGTGGTAGCGGTGGGCAAGCTGGGGCTGTTGTGGGTGCCGTTTTTCGGACAGGTATTCTGGCTTGGTGGCAATGTAATTCTGAACCGTTCGCGCTCGCGCAAATCCGTTGCCAGCATGCAGGCGGTAGGCGATACCATTGTTCACGAACGCAAAAGCCTGTGGGTTTTCCCAGAGGGCACGCGCAGTCGTGGTAAAGGGCTGCAGAGTTTTAAAAAAGGTGCATTTTACGCGGCCATTGCCTCTGGATCACCGCTGGTGATGGTGTGTGTTGGCCAGTACCAGGATAATTCCTTGGGCTGGCTGGGCCGCCGCAAACCGGTTCCGCTCAGGATTTTACCGGCCATTGAAACCACTGGCATGACTAACAAAGACATACCCGAACTGATCGCGCGCTGCCACAGCGCTATGGCCAAGGCAATTGCCGAGCTGGGTGAAAGTAAGGCACAGTGAGTTCGCTTCCGTTACTTGTCGGCGACGCGGGCATGGCCTGCGCGGGCAGTTCATTGATCAACAGGACTGAATATGATTTTACCTATAACCGGTGTTTTCGCGGCTGTTATCGGAATTTTGCTGCTGGTTTTGTCTGCCGTGGTGGTTAAGTACCGGCTCAAATACGGCAAGGGCATGGGTATTGCGGAAGATCTCGATTTTGAGGCCGCCGTGCGCGCCCACGGTAATCTGGTGGAATACGCACCGCTGACCCTGATAATGCTGGGTATTGCTGAGTTGAACGGCGTTTCCAGCGGGTTTATTTACTGGATTGGTATGGCTTTTGTGCTGGGTCGTATATTGCACGCGTGGGGCATGTATCAGGGCCAGGGCGGGCCCCACAAGGCCCGCATGGTGGGGATTTTGCTAACCTGGGCTACGATTTTGGTGATCGCCGTGTTGTTGCTGCTGAATGTGTTTCAAGCATACGGCTAGGCTGAAGATCTCAGGGGGTTCTGGCCAATTTAGCCGGACAGCGCGCTGGATACGCTGTATTGCACGTACTCCAGTTCAACCCGGCGGTTGGCCGCATGATCTGCCCGTGTTGCCAGCGGGCGGTCTGAACCCCAGCCGACGGCTTTTAAACGCTGTTCCTCGACGCCCTCTTCAATCAGAAAACGCACCACGGCGCTGGCCCGCAGGCGCGACAGAAAATGACCGTAGTCGGCGGTACCAAAGGCGTCGGAATGCCCGTGTACGCACACATGTAGATGAACGTTGCGGCGCAGGTAGTGGCCGTGACGGGTAAGCATGTCCATGTCGGCGGCGCTAAGCTGATGCTTGTTGTAGCCATAATGGAACTTCAGCTGACGGGGTTTGTTTGACTCGGCGCATGAATCAGGCTGAAAACCCTCGGCCAGGGTTGCGCGGGCCAGTAGTTCCGGGCTATCCAAAACAAGAACGGTCATGTGGTGTTTCCTTGCATTCGGGGGCCGGCTGATAATGTTTTTACGCCATACGGTGATGTTCATAGCCGGATTGCGAGGCCGTACTATATCAAGACCGAACGATTGGCGCGCAGAACAATAACAGCATTAGGCGGTTGGTCGATAGCGCCATTAAACCGCGCAACCAAGGCTACGCTATGACAAAACACGGCTTACAGGTGGCCAATTGTGATCAAATGTGATGTCCCATGCTGATTATTCCCGCTGAAAACGCCGTTAACTGGAAACGCCCGCCCTGGATTACCTTGGGGTTGATGCTGGCCTGCGTGCTGGTGTTCACGTTTTATCAGGGCGCCGACCAGCGCAAGCTTCAGGTTGCTGTTAACCACTATCTGAAAAATAATCTGCAGGCTCTTGAGGCACCGGTTTACGAAGATTACCTGCTGCGCCAGATACGCCAGCAGGGCGATAGCGAATCGGTTTACCAGCTGCAGCAGATGCGTCAGCTACAGGCCAATCAGAAAGACGGCTGGCTGGCCGTTACCCTGCTGATGGACCGCGACTTTTATCAGTATTTGCTCGATAACCGTGATCTGGTGTGGGCCAGCGCAGAGCGAGAGCGATGGCAACAGCAGCGGGGTTTCATTGAAGACAACTTTATTGGCCGGCTTAGTTCCCAGCGTTTTGGGCTGATTCCCACGCAGTTGTCGCTGCACAGCCTTGTCAGTTATCAGTTTTTGCACGGCGGCTGGGGCCACTTGCTGGGCAATATGGTGTTTCTGTTTTTGCTAGGATTTACCGTGGAGAAAGCCCTGGGAGCTGCGCGCTTTCTGTTGGCCTATCTGCTGTGTGGGGCGCTTTCTGGACTGATGTTCACTGGATTCTCCGCCGGCAGCCTGGTGCCGCTGATTGGTGCGTCTGGCGCCATTTCCGGGCTGATGGGCATGTACGTGGCGATTTACGGTCTGCAGAAGATCCGCTTTTTCATTTTCCTGGGCGTCTACTTCAACTATTTCCGAGCGCCGGCTATCGCCATTCTGCCGGTGTGGTTGGGTAAAGAAATTTACGATTACTGGTACGCCGGCGCTACCGGTATTGCCTACATGGCCCACGCTGGTGGGCTGCTGGCCGGTGCGATTCTAGTGGGAGCGTTGGGCAAAAGCTGGTTTCAGGTGAAAGATACGTTTTTCGAGCCTGAACCCGAAGCAGAAGATAGCGCCTTTACCGAGGCTTATGGGCAGGCTGTGGCGGCGATATCTACCCTGGATTTTGAGCTGGCCATTACGCGCTTTGAGGCTTTGCGAGAAGTTTATCCCCAGAGCGCGTTGGTGCTGCAACATCAGCAGCAACTGGCACAACTGCGCCCGGACCTGCCCGAGTATCGCCACTTTAGCCGCGAGCGGATAGATGATGCGCTCAGCAGGCAGCAATTTGATCAAGTTATTGCGGTCTGGCGGGAATATCTGGCCAAAGGCGAGGCGCACCAGCCGTTGGCGGCGGAAGACCACAACCGTGTGCTGTTTGCCAGCCTGAAACAGCATGATTTGAGCACCGCAGAAAAAGCTTTTGAGCGCCTTCGAGGCGTGGGCAGCGAGCTGATGGTCAGCGAGGCCTGTCGGCTGCTGGTGGCGGAGTTTGAAAAACGCCAGATGGCACCCAAGGCCCGGCACTACCGGCAGTGGTTATAGCGCTAGGCTGATGACGTCGCCAGGCAGAACACTAGTCTGCTGCGTTAAAGCTGGCTTTGGGACCGCGTAATGGCTGGTGTTCTTGCGCTTGCTCCAAGAAGTACTGAATCTCTGGGTGCTGGGGGTGTTGCGGACACTGGCGTTGAATAAAACCCAGAAACGCCGTGGCTTTTTCCCACTGGCCCAGGCCGTTGGCCAAGGCTTGCGCGGCCAGCAGGTAGGCTGGCACCAGTGCCTGGCTGTCGGCAAAACGTTTGTGAAAATCCTGCAGTAGTTTCAACGCCAAACGATAGTGACCGCTGCGATAAAGCGTGCCGGCCACCGTTACCGAAAGCTCGGCGTCTTGCAAACGGAATTGTGGGTCTGCCTGCTGCAACTGTTCCAGCAAGTTTGCCAGAGCCTTGCCATCATTGCGCGCTGCCAACCAGGCCATGATGCGCGGATGGTTAGCGTGCAGGCTGCGAAGGTCATTGCGCGCCGCCAGCAGCCTGTAAAGTTGGCCAATGCGCAGCGTGTTGTCTGGTTCGCGTTTGAGCTGCTCTAGCAGCAGAGTCTGCGCGCGATCGTAGTTGCCATCTTTCAGGTTCATGTCCAGGTCGGCATCAAAGCGCTGGCTGCGATCGCGGTGGTGCTGATCTTCGGGTTCGACAGCGTCTTGGTAATCCGCAGCAAAGCCCAGCTCCTCCTGATACTGAAACAACAGATAACCCAGCATGTGAAATAGCATCAGTGTAAAGGTGCTGTTAAGAAAACCCGCCAGCGGCCGCGATACCCATTCTGAAAAGTGCGTGAGGGCAAAATCCTGGGCCGCGGCAGACGCCAGCACCAGAAGAATCAGGTAACCGTAAAGCAGGAAGTAAGGGCTGCCGATGCGGGCGATCAAAGTGGCCAGGTTCAGGGGATTTACCGCCGCACCCACGCTGCGCTCCATGGCCAACACCATAATGCTGGCGGGCAGGGCTAACACCACAAACGCCAGCGTCAGCATTAATAGCAAGGGCCCGCCCAACATGCCTGCGGCCGTTACCAGTCCGCCCATCAGCGCAAACACCAGAATCTGCAGAATCACAATGTTAAAGCCGCTGCCGCTAAAGGCCTCGGCCAGCGGTGGTGGCTTCAGGTGGCCTTCTGCAGTGCGATTGATAACGGCGTAGGTGTATTTCATCAGCGCCAGCGCCAGTAACAGCCACACCAGCAAGCCCAGTAGGTTTTGCGGCACCACTGCTGGCACCAGTGTGCAGATGGCGATAACCAGCAGTGGATCAGTGTGGAATGGGTAGCGGAAAAACGCGCCCAGCCGATGCCAAAACGGCACCACCTCGGTGGCGGCGCCCAAATAGCGCATTGCCTTGTTGCACTGGGGGCAGAGCCCGCGGCGCTGTTTGGTATTAGCGTCTGGCATGCAGCGAGCGCAGAAATGCTGCTGGCATTCACCGCAATGCCATTTGGCGGGGTCGCCGGGGTGATAGTGGCAATCGTGTTTCAAATGCGTTTGTGTCCTGACTGGCTTGGGTGCAGTGGCTATAATGGCAAAAGCGCCGTCTAAAGAATACGTTGTTTCCGTCGTTAACTATCGGTTAGTTGGTCGGGAATTGCCGACAACCTATCACTTTTCCCACGGCTAAGACGGAAATTCCAGCTTTGAGGCATAGGTCTGCAATTCTTCTGGCCAGCGCGGTTTTGCAGTGGTTGCGGATGGGGTGCGGCAGCTGTCGCGGCGCACCCAGGAATTCACCACCGAAATCCGTGTCACCATTGCCGAAGTGAACGGCATAAACCTGCAGATTGCATCGGCGACCAAGTAACAGGCAGTGGCATCCGGACAGATCAACCAGAGCGTTCAGCAGGTGGCTGAACAAAACCAGGACGTTTTGCGCAAAGTCCCAAAAACCCGGGTCATGGTGACCGGCATTGAGCAGGTGACTGGCCCGGTAGATGAGCAGATCGCCGGTTACAAAACTTGTTAAAACCGACTATAAAATGAGTATTAATGCGTCACTATTCAGCCGCTGAATAGTGAAGATCGTTGTTATAAAGTTGCAGTCTATCGAAACGGTGCGATAGTAGTAGGAGCTAAATTCACCGTAGGAGGTACGCTATGTCTAGTGAACTTCACAGTCAGGATAGCCTGAACACCCTAAGCAGCCTGAAGGCTGGAAACATCACCTATCATTATTACAGCTTGCCGAAAGCGGCGGCTGAGCTGGGTGACCTTGACCGCCTGCCGTTTTCGCTGAAAGTGCTGTTAGAAAACCTGTTGCGCAATGAAGACGGCACCACGGTAGGCCGCAGCCATATTGATGCCATGGTGCAGTGGCTCGAAGACCGCAATTCCGACACTGAAATTCAGTTTCGCCCGGCGCGGGTACTGATGCAGGACTTTACCGGCGTGCCCGGGGTGGTAGACCTTGCTGCTATGCGCCAAGCTGTTCAAAAAGCCGGCAAAGACCCGGCAATGATAAACCCGCTGACGCCGGTGGATCTGGTGATAGACCACTCCGTTATGGTTGATCGCTTTGGCGACGCTTCGGCGTTCAAAGACAACGTTGCCATGGAAATGGAGCGCAACGAGGAGCGCTACGAGTTCTTGCGCTGGGGCCAGCAGGCCTTTGATAATTTCCGCGTGGTGCCACCCGGAACCGGTATTTGCCACCAAGTGAACCTGGAATACCTGGGCAAAACCGTATGGCACAAACAGCTGGGCGACAAAACCCTGGCTTACCCGGATACCCTGGTGGGCACCGATTCTCACACCACTATGATCAACGGCCTGGGCATACTGGGTTGGGGCGTGGGCGGCATTGAAGCCGAAGCCGCCATGCTGGGCCAACCGGTATCTATGTTAATTCCCGAAGTGGTTGGCTTTAAAATTAGCGGCAAATTGCGCGAAGGCATTACCGCCACCGATCTGGTGCTGACCGTTACCGAAATGCTGCGCGGCTATGGAGTCGTGGGTAAATTTGTCGAGTTTTACGGCGACGGCCTGAAAGACATGCCGGTGGCCGACCGCGCTACCATTGCCAACATGGCGCCTGAATACGGTGCCACCTGCGGCTTCTTCCCGGTAGACGAACAGACACTGAAGTATCTGCGCCTGACCGGTCGTGAGGAACAGCAGGTCGAGCTGGTAGAAACCTACGCCAAGGCACAGGGCCTTTGGCGTGAACCCGGCCACGAGCCGGCGTATACCGCTACCCTCGAATTGAATATGGATGAGGTCGAAGCCAGCATGGCTGGACCCAAACGCCCGCAAGACAGGGTGGCGCTGAAGAACATGAAAGCCGCGTTTGAACTGGTGATGGAAACCGGCGAAGGCGCACCCAAAACGAATGACAAACGCAACAACGCACTCGGATCTGAGGGTGGGCAAACCGCCGTCGGTGTCGACAACAGTTATCATCATCACTCCAGTCAGATGCTGGCTATGAATGGCCAGGAAACCCGACTGGACCCGGGTGCGGTTGTGATTGCGGCGATTACCTCTTGCACCAACACATCCAACCCCAGCGTTATGATGGCTGCCGGCCTGGTAGCACAAAAAGCGGTCGCTAAAGGCTTGAAAACCAAGCCATGGGTGAAGACGTCGTTGGCGCCAGGCTCGAAAGTGGTTACCGAGTATCTGCGCGCAGGCGGTTTTCAGGGCGATCTGGACAAGCTCGGTTTTGATCTGGTGGGCTACGGTTGCACCACGTGTATCGGCAACTCCGGCCCGCTGCCCGATGCGGTGGAAAAAGCCATTGCCGATGGTGACATTACCGTGGCCTCGGTGTTGTCTGGCAATCGCAACTTCGAAGGCCGGGTGCACCCGCTGGTGAAAACCAATTGGTTGGCGTCGCCGCCTCTAGTTGTTGCTTACGCGCTGGCGGGTAACGTGCGGGTGAATCTGCTGGAAGATTCGCTGGGTGACGACAAAGATGGCAACCCGGTGTACCTGAAAGACCTATGGCCCAGCCAGCAGGAAGTGGCAGAGGCGGTAGAAAAAGTCAAAACGGACATGTTTCGTACCGAATACGCCGCCGTGTTTGACGGCGATGCTACCTGGCAGGCGATAGAAGTGCCAGAAACCAAAGTGTACGAGTGGTCAGACGATTCCACCTACATCCAGCACCCACCTTTCTTCGAAGGCATGGGCCCGGAGCCCGAGCTGGTGGACGACATTCGCGAAGCGCGTATTCTTGCGCTGTTGGGGGATTCGGTCACCACCGATCACATATCCCCCGCCGGCTCGTTCAAGGCCGATAGCCCTGCCGGTAAATACCTGCAGGAGCACGGTGTAGAACCAAAAAACTTCAACTCTTACGGTTCACGTCGCGGCAACCACCAGGTGATGATGCGTGGCACCTTTGCCAACGTACGTATTCGCAATGAAATGTTGGATGGCGTAGAAGGCGGCTTTACTCGCTACGTGCCTGATGGCAAACAGATGCCGATCTACGACGCCGCAATGAAGTACCAGCAGCAGGGTACGCCGCTGGTGGTGATTGCCGGTAAGGAATACGGCACCGGCTCCAGCCGTGATTGGGCCGCCAAAGGCACTCGCCTGCTGGGCGTGCGTGCGGTAGTCGCCGAATCTTACGAGCGTATTCACCGCTCCAACCTGATTGGCATGGGCGTAATGCCACTGCAGTTCCAAAGTGGCACCGACCGCAAAACCCTGAAACTGACCGGCGACGAAACCATCGCCATTGATGGCTTGTCTGGCGACATCACGACCGGGCAAATTCTGAGCATGACGGTCACTTATGGGGATGGCACAACCGCAAGTTGTGATTTACTATCGAGGATAGACACAGCGAACGAAGCGGTGTACTTCCGCCACGGCGGGATTCTGCACTACGTGGTTCGGGAAATGCTGCGTAATGCCTGACTTCTGTTGCTAAAAGTCGTTATGGTTAAAGGGCCAGCTACCTAAAAGGTGCTGGCCTTTTGTTTATGTGGCAATGCGAGCATCAAAGTCTGTAGTGATATGGGCGCAGTTTACGATCGTACGTTTGAAGCCTGTCGAAAAGTTTTTGGCAGGTGCGTCGTTTTGGTAAGTTTCACAACAAGAAAAGGCCTCAGGATGAATGTGTTGATTGTTGACAGCGACGACAACATGGCAGCTTTGCTGACCAGTATTTGCGTCGGTGTAGACTCAAGGGTGCGAGTGCACAGATTTGGCTTTGTGCAGAACGCGTCGGACCACTGGGAAGTTCACGGAGCGGATTTGATACTGGCGGATTTGCACCTTCCCGATGGCAGCAGCCTAGAACTGATTCGCCGTGTGCGCCGCTCGCAAAGCGAGGTGCCCGTGTTAATGCTCAGCCGAATAGCTGATCGTGAATCCATATTGAAGGCGGCCCGCCTGGGCATCAGTGGCTTTGTCAGTAAACCGTTCAGCGTTGAATTACTGCACCAGCGGCTACGCAGTTTGCTCCCCCAGGGACAGGTAGGTGACAGCATGAATCTGAACGAGCACATTGCAGCAGCTGTAAGCACTATGGTGCAGCTACCCGGAGCCCCGAACACCGCTGGAATAATCGAGCTGCTTCAGCGCAGCGAGGATGTCAGCGCGGCAGAGCTGGTGCAATCATGGCGTAACGAAGTTTCAGTAACGGCGCGTTTACTTGCGGTAGCGGGCAGTATTTCTTTTCGCCGCTCCGGACTGCCGGTGACAACGTTGAAGGATGCCATTCTGGCTCTGGGTGTACCGATGGCACTGAATTACGCGCTGGCGCTGTCGTTGGATATTTGTGGCCAGTTGGCGCATCCGATACTGGCAGAAAAAGCAAAAGAGTTGCTGGCGCAGGCTGTGGCCGTGGCCGACACGGCTTACCGGCTGGCATTGAAGCTCGGTGAGCCTGCCGTACCCTGCCATACCGCCGGATTGTTGAGCCGGGTAGGAGACTTAGCGGCGTTAAAACTGATGCAACAGTACTGTAAAGCAGGCGAAAAAGCCCTGAGCGCGGAGGAGATAGACCAAGCTCTGGCCGACTGGGCGCAACCCTTGGGCAATCAGATTAAAGTGCAGTGGCGCCTGCCGCTGCCGCTGCGGGAGGCGATTGGTGCTGTACATTTTCTACCGCGAGAAACAGTGATTCAGTCGAAACTGATTATGCGGGCTGCCGGGTTATACGAGAGTGGTCTAATAGACAGTGATGACGGTCAGTGGTTACAGCGCCGACTCGGTCTGGATGGCTCAAGTTAAAGCACGGTCTTGCTTCAAACGGTGGCTGCTATTCAGGCAATCGGTTAAAATTTGTCGCGCATTTTGACAACCCTCCATCAAGGCCGTTATGTCTTCTTCTGAATCTGTGAATGAAATCAAAGCCCGACTGAATCTTGAAACCTCCCGCATTCACTGGCATGACCTGCAAACGCATTATGCCCGCGGGCAAGTTGTGAGAGTGGCCGCCGACACCGATTTACTAAACGTGGCGTGCGAGCTGGTTGCCGACAACAAAGCGCAGTTTGAACACTGGTTGGCCAGCGGCAAGGTGGGCGATGTTTCGCCGGATCTGGCCCGCGGCTGGCACCAAAACAATGCCGAGTTGTGGGCAGTGGTGATCGCGCCCTGGGTGCTGGTGCAAGACCGTGCCGATGGCGTAATGCACTGATGCTGACCGGAGTGCTGCTCATACTGGCGCCGTTGTTTCTGGGTTTTGCCATTTCCATTTCCAACCGTCGAGCGATGACGGTTATTCACTACCTGGTAGAAACGATGGTGTACCTGATTCTGGGTATGCTTGGTTTAGGGCTAGGGCAAATGGAAGGTTTGGGCAGTCAGCTTAGCACCATGGCAAGCCAGGTGTTGGCCCTGGTGGCACTGTTGTTACTGTGTAATATGGGTGGTTTGTGGTTGTTCCACCGTTGGCGCCCGCTGACAGTGAACCGCGCGGAAGAGTCGGCTAGTCCTAGCTATCGGCGGCTGATCATGGCGGCGTTTAAGCCATTGATCGCGGCGCTCGCTGGCTTGTTGTTGGGCTATTACCTGTTGCCGGCGGTACCGTTTATTGATCAGCTCGCCACTGGCCTGCTAATGCTGTTGTTGCTGCTGATTGGCTTACAACTTCGTAACGCTGGTTTGTCCCTGCGCAAGTTGCTGGTGAACGTGCAAGGCCTGGGCATTGCGCTGGTTCTAATGGCCAGTTCGATGATGGCGGGTGTGCTGCTGATACCGGTGCTAGGCTTGCCATGGAATCAGACATTGGCACTGACTTCCGGCTTTGGCTTTTATTCGTTGTCGGGAATTGTTATTGGTGATGCCATGGGCCCGGCCTGGGGCGGGGTAGCGTTTATGAACGACGTGCTGCGTGAAATCATTGCTCTGGCCATCATTCCGCTGGTTATCGCTAAACGGCCAGCACTCGCCATAGGTTATGGCGGCGCCACCGCTATGGATTTCACTCTGCCGGTGATTCGCAGCAGCGGTGGCCTGGCCTGCGTGCCGGTGGCTATTGCGTCTGGGTTTGTGTTGTCGTTTTTCGCCCCGGTATTTATGGGGCTGTTTTTGTCATTAGGCTAGGCAAGTCTGACCCGCTTGCGGTTTTAGCCCGCAGGAAAAAACGTGCGTAAGCTGTTGTGGTAGGTCTGTTCGATTACCTGCTGCAATGGCAGCTCTTTTACTTCAGCAATTTTTTCGGCCACAAAGGGCAGGTAACAAGGCGCGTTCTCACGCCCGCGATAGGGTACCGGAGTCAAAAACGGCGCGTCGGTTTCCAGCAGAATTTGTTCGATGGGCGACATTCGTACAATGTCCCGTACGTTTTCGGCTTTGGTGAAGGTCGTTATGCCGTTAAAGCCCAGGCACCAGCCCTGGTCCAGGGCGTAGCGCGCCAGCCCGGGGCCGGAGGTAAAACTGTGAATCACTCCGCGCCGGGTCAGGCTTGCTTCGAATTCGCGTAGAATCTCGATCATGTCGTCGTCGGCGTCGCGGCTGTGAATTACGACCGGTTTGTTGCAGTCGCAGGCAATTTGAAGCTGGCGGCGAAATACAGTGCGCTGTACTTCGTGGTCAGCGTGATCGTAATAATAATCCAGTCCGATTTCGCCGACCGCGACGATTTTTGTATCGCCGGCGTGGGTGCGGATTTCAGCCTCCACTTCATCGTTGTAGGTTTCGGCTTCGTGGGGATGAATTCCTTGGGTGCCATAAATCCAGGGTGCCATCTGGCTCAGTTGCCGCACTCGCTCAAGATTATCCGGAGCGACCGCAATCGTGATGATGCGCTCAATATTTAGCTGCTCACTTTGCAGTAGGATATCTTCAAGTGGGCGTTCTTTGAGGTAGTCCAGATGGCAGTGGGTTTCTATTATAGGGTGATCAAAACGTGGAATTTCACGACGATTCTTACTCATGAGTCACTCGCAGTACGTTGTCGGCAAAGAATGTCGCAATATTAACAGTTTTACGCTTTGTTCACCCAGCCAAAGGAGAGTTCTATGCACGTTGTGGTGATTGGTGGTGGTGTGGTTGGTGTAACCACAGCTTGGGAACTTTGTCGCCGCGGCCATCAAGTGACCGTTCTGGAGCGACACAGCTTGGCTGGGAACGAAACCAGTAAGGCCAACGCAGCTCAGCGTTCTTATGGTGTTGTGTACCCTTGGGCAGATCCGGCTATGGTGCTAAAAGCACTGCCTTGGTTGGTAAAACAGGACGGGCCGCTAAAAACGGGGATGCCGCCGTCGCTGGCAACCCTTCGTTTCATGTTTTCGACGTTGCGCTACGCCTGGTCGCCAGGGCTCTTCGGTTTTAACCGGCGCGCCATGTTGCGCCTGGCCAAGCACAGCCGCGAGCGTTTCCTGGTTCTGGAAAACGAGCTCGAGCTAAACTTTGACGGTGCTCATAAAGGTCTGCTGCATTTAGCCAGCACGCCGGAGGCGTTGGACGGCTATCGCAGAACTCAACGCTTGCTGAAGAGTATGGACATTCCCGCACGTATTTTGAACGCCGCCGAGGTAGAACAGTTAGAGCCTGGCCTGAGCGGCAACGGGCCACTTTATGGCGCGATTAGCTATGACACTGACGGCACTGGCGACTGCCACCTGTTCAGCCGCGAGCTGGCGCGGGCCTGTGAAGAAAAAGGCGTGGTGTTTCGCTATGAGGTAGACGTAGAACAACTGCTGGCAGACGATCGGCGTGTTAATAGCATCATGTTGCGTAGCAAAGACGGGCAGCGGGAAAATCTGAACGCTGATGCGGTTGTTGTCAGCGCCGGTTGCTGGTCTGACAAACTGACCCGGCCATTGGGTCAGCCATTGCCAATTTATCCGGTGAAAGGTTACAGCCTGACGGCAACCATCACCGATGAACAGAAAGCGCCAATTTCTACCGTACATGATGACCGGTACAAAGTAGTTATGACCCGCTTGGGCGACCGTTTGCGGGCAACGGGGTTTGTGGAATTGAATGATTTTGACCGGAGCATTCCGCAGGTACGCCTTGAAACGATTAAAAAGGCGGTTCGCGGTCGCTTTCCGGGTTGCACCGATATCGATAGTGCAGAGAGCTGGACAGGGTTCCGCCCGATGACGCCAGACGGCCCTGCGATTATTGGCCGTGGTAACCGCGAAAATTTGTATTTAAATACCGGCCACGGTGTATTTGGCTGGACGCTTGCCGCTGGAAGCGCGGATGTGATCGCCAGTGTGATCGATAACCAGGAGCCGGCTGTGTGTCTGGATGCTTTCCGCCCGGAGCGTTTTAGCGAGTAGGCCGCTAATGATTGTATAGAGACAAAAAAAAGGCACCCGAAGGTGCCTTTTTTTACTTCACTTTATCACTTGGATGTCTTAGCGACGCACCTGAATGCGAGCTTCAACTCGACGGTTGGCCGCACGGCCAGCGTCAGTGCTGTTGGTAGCAATGGGCTCGGCTTCACCGTAGCCTTTGCTGGATACGCGATCTGAGTTAACGCCCAGTGTGCCTGTCAGACGATTGGCAACGGCTGCGGCGCGGCGTTCTGACAACTCTTGGTTGTACACATCCCCACCGGTACTGTCGGTGTGACCGGCAATTTCAACGTAAGTGGTGCTGTTTGCGCGCAGTGCATCGGCAACACGACGGATCTGGCTGTCATAAGCGGCACCGATTTCGGCGCTGTTCAGAGGGAATTGAACGTCAATCTCGAAGGTGTCGATGGTTTTAACCACGCCTTCACAGCCGTCTTTGTCGACTTTCATTCCAGCTGCGGTGTTCGGGCACTTGTCTTTGCTGTCCACTACGCCGTCTTTATCGCTGTCTAATTCACAACCGTTGGCGTCAACTTTGGTGCCGCGGGGGGTGTTAGGGCACTGGTCGCGGGCATCGGGCACGCCGTCGTTGTCAGCATCAGTCGGCGGCTGGGGTGCTGGTACAACGGGAGCTGCCTGGCCAACGGTACGATTGAAGGCAACACTGATACCCAAAGACGCCATGGTGTCGAAAGTGCTGTCATCAATGCCGTGGAATTCACGCAGATCGCCACGCAAGGATATGCGATCACTGATGTTGTAACGTACGCCGGCACCCAGGTTTACGCGAGTTTCGTCGCTGTTGAAGCCCGGGGTAGACGGGCCAGTGCCGTCAAAGCTGGCATGACCAGCACCCACCGATAGGTATGGGTTCCAGGTGCGATCCGGGCCGGCAAAGTAGTAGGTACCGTCTACACGTACTTCGTCAAAATCAATGGCGCCACTGCTGTATTTACGCTCTGCATCAGCGCGCGAATAGACAGTTTCTATGGCCCAGTTCGGCAAAAAGCGATATTCAATGCCGACACCGTAGGTGCCAGACTCATCCAGGTCGCGCTTGTCACCAAAGTACTGGAAACCGGCAAACGGGTTCAGGTAAATCGTTTCCTGGCGCTCAGCCAATGCAGGAACTGCAAAAGATGAAGCAAGGGCTGCAATAGCTACCGGACGCAAAAATTTCATAAACGCTCTCCATTTCGATTATTAAGTTCCAGGAAATCTACGATTTGTGATTGACGTGAACCGAGATCGCTAAATTAGGCCATTGGCGCGCAAAACTCAAAACAAGCTTACGTAATGTTACCTTAGGAGTTATACGGGTATGGATGTGAATTTCGAGCCCAGCCGATAAATTAAAATCGAATAAAAATGATTTTTACAGCTAAATCGGCGTTAACTTAACGTGCTGAAGTAGAGGTGAGCGCTTTGCTTGCTGAAATTGAGAGTATCGCCGTTATCAAATCGAACCTCAAAGGCTCTTTCATCTTCGCTGACAACGGTTCCAGCGCCAAATATGGCGTGTTGCAGCCGTTCCCGCTGCCATAGGGGCTGGTCATTGCATTCTTGGCTTGCGTCGCCGCTCAGGGTTATGCCTACGCGGCGACCGTAACGCTCGCTGATAGCCGTTAGCGGGGCGTTCAGCGTGATCGCATTGCTGCCTTCCAATTGATGCAAAGCGCCGCCCAGTTCATCGGATAGCTCAAAACAACACTCTGCAACAAAGCGGCTGGGGCCCTGTTCGCCGTCCAGGTGAGGACGGCTGCTTGCAGGGCGCGTGATTAAGTGCAACTGCTGCCTGCTGCGAGTAATGGCTACGTACAACAAGCGCCGTTCACTTTCCAGGTGGGCGCGTAGGTTGTCTTCGGCGCGTGGGCTATAAGGTAGGTACTTTTCCTGAAGACCGGGCACGATCACCGTCGGCCACTCCAGACCCTTGGTGCGATGAATGGTCGACAGCAGAACGCCGACGGGCTTGGTGTTTTGCCCGTCGTTGCGGTGGGCGCCGGCTTGTTGCTTCAGCGTGTGCAGGTGGGCAAGAGCTTTTTCGGCGTTAATATCCAGGCTTTTCAGGTATTGGCGAAAGCCGTGAATGGTGTTGATTCGCTCTTCCGCATTGTCGTGGGTCAGGGCCAGACTGCGAATGCCGTCGTACAGGTCGGTGCTGTCAGCGTACACGCTGATCAGCCCGGCCACCGGGCCGCGATAGCCACTGAGCTGGTTCAGTGTTTCTGCCAGTTTGCGCAGCTTGCGGGCGGCCATGGGAGCCAAGGCGTTAAAGTCCATCGCCAGTATGCGTTGTGCCCAGTCTTCGCCAAAACCGGCCAAATAGCGTGCAAGCTGGTCCAGCTCCGGCTCTTTCAGGCCAACGTGGGGAAACCGGAGCAGTTGCCGCGCCAACTCCAGGCGGTCGCTGTCGGGTAATTGCGTAAGCTGTCCGGTTACTATCTGCAGCAGCGCTATAATCGCCTGAACTTCGCGGCTGAACAGCGCTCCTTTACCGGCATCAATACGGTAGGGCACTTGCCGCGCCAATAGCTTCAGCTCAATGGCCACGCTTTGGCTCCATACCCGGAACAGAATGGCGGTATTGGTCAGTTGTTCTGCTGTCATAACCTGCAGCAGCTGCAACACGGTATCGGCGTCATTGTCGTGGCGATGCAGGGTAATGATGGTGGCAGGCGTAGACGGATGCGCATGGCACAGTAAGTCCTTACGGCCACTGTTGTTGTGAATCAGGTGGTTAGCCAGCAGCGCTACCCGGTGGCCATAGCGGAAGCTGTAGCTTAGTGTTTGTTCCAGCGGGCTTTCAAACTCGTCGCTGAAGCGGCGCAAAATAAACTCCGGTTTGGCACCACGAAATTCGTAGATGGTTTGGTCTGGATCGCCCACTACGGTTACCCGGGCCCGGTCGCCGGCTACATAGCGCAGCAGCAAGTGCTGAATTTCGTTGGTGTCCTGATACTCGTCGACCAGAATCAGGTCCATTTTATTGGCCACCAGCCTTTGCAGGGGTGGGTTCTGGTGAATGGCCATGACTGGCTCGTACAGCATGTCGGCAAAACTGATACGGCTCTGGCCTTTGCGCCATTGTTCGAAACTGTGGAACAGGTCAATCAGATAGCGCTGGCGTTCTGTGAATTCCATGTCTTCAAACACGATTTCAGCAGGCGAAAGGCTGGTTTTCACCCGGTCAATAAAGCCGATGGCGGTTTCTATAAACTCTTTTTTATTCCGCCGCAGCTCCTCTGCCAGGTCTTCCGGCACTAGCCGGCGACTGAGCTGAAACACCTGATAGTTAATTTCCTGGTCGCTGAGAATGTTAGCGGAAAAATTGGGCAGGTAGCCCTCTCGCACAAAGCGCCGGTAAAGCCGCAGGCCCATGGCGTGATAGGTCCGTATTTCCGGCAGCGCCAAGCCGCTATTGCCGCACACCGCTTGCAGTTTGCGTTCGAAATCCATTTTGGCGCTGCGGTTGAACATCAGCACTAGCATGCGGGCGGGATCGTGTCCCTGGTGCAGCAGATAGCGAATACGCCAGGCCAGGGTTGTGGTTTTGCCACTGCCGGCGACCGCGGTAATCACCGCGTGTTCAAAGCCGGCGCTGATAATGTTCCGTTGCTCATTAGTCAGAAACTCGGGCAGGGGGATTTGTGCCGCTGGATTCGCCAGGGCCGGGGCGGCAGTGTGGGGTTGATGCTGGTAATCGGTAGCGGGTGGTTGCTGTGGCATGGCGCCATTGTAATCGGCAACTGGCCGCGGGCACAGGCCTGTTCCATAATGGCGTCGTCATTTTTCATATTCAGCAGTTCAAGAGCACTCTTGTATGACGTCTACACCGGATTCACCCAGTACCCGCGCATTGCAGTCCCTGCGAGTTGAATTGCGGCACGCCGGTGAGCGTAGGCTCGTACTGATTGAGGGCGACCGCAATGCAGCATTGAACTGGTTGGCGGCAGAATTGCCATTTCTGAGAGCAGATCAGGGCTTATGGGTTAGCACCAAGGCCGACAGCCCGCTGCCGGCTTTGCACGTAGCGACACCGGCGCAAGCAAGAACTTGGCTTGGGCGCGAGCTAGACCTGCTGGTGTGGGACGGCTTTAGTGGTAACCCGCCTGACGGGCTGGCGGCGCTGTCTGGCACATTAACGGCTGGCGGCCTATGGTTCTGGCTGATGCCGCCGCTGGCGCAATGGGGCACATTTGCTGACCCGGACTACGCCCGCACCGGCCTCGATCAGGCTACTGAACATCCCTTTGCTGAGCGTTTGGCGAAGATACTGTGTGATGCGCCGGACGTCATTCGGCTGAAGATGAGTGAGTATGTGAGTGCGAATGAGAGAGTGGTAGAAAGTGCGGATGAGCGAGCGAGCGCTACCATAAACTCAGAACTGGGCCGTGTGAGGGATGAATTAAGTCGTCGCCGACCCGCAACGGCTTTTTGGGTTGGCGGCGGGCCCGAGCAGGACCAGCTGGTGCAAGCGCTGGTGCGTTTTGGCTTGGGGCGCCGGCGCCGTCCGCTGGTAATTACCGCCGATCGCGGCCGCGGAAAATCGGCAGCCCTGGGCCTGGCGGCAGCGGAATTACTGTTGCGGGGCCGCCAGCGAGTATTGTTGACTGCGCCTTCGGCCGAACAGGTCGCCACCGTTATGGCTCACGCCCGTGAGCGCCTGGGAGCCCAACTACAAAGTCAATCGGCTACTCAGTTGATCACCACCAGCGGCGCCAGCCTGATGTTTTTATTGCCGCAGCAGCTGCTGGCGGACAAACCTGCCGCAGAAGTTGTGATGGTGGACGAAGCCGCCGCCATAGCCGCGCCGCTGTTGCAGCGTATTTTGCTGGGCTGGCCCAGGGTGGCCTTTGCCACCACCGTTCACGGTTACGAAGGCGCCGGACGGGGATTTGCGGTGCGCTTTCGCGAACAATTGGACCAACACACGCCGCACTGGCGAGAGCGTACGCTTTCGCAGCCGGTGCGATGGGCCTCCAGTGACCCGTTGGAACCGCTGGTTTTCCGCTTGTTCATGCTGGCTGCAACGAGTCAGGGCAATACCCAACAGCAAGCTCCTGATCCTTCGCCGGTGTTGGAAGTAGAGCGCTGGCAGCCGGCTCAGGCAACAGAAAACGACTTGGCGGAAGCCTTTGGGCTGTTGGTGAGCGCTCATTACCGCACGACGCCTGCAGATCTGCGCCAGTGGTTGGACGACTCCGCAGCCGTCAGCTGGCGCGCTCGCATTAATGGGCGCACCGTGGGGTTGTTGTGGGCTCAGGGCGAAGGCGAATTTTCAGCGCTTTTAGCGCAGCAGGTCAGTCTTGGGCGGCGCCGGCTGCGTGGACATTTGTTGGCACAGTCGCTGGCGTTGCACGCGGGCCTGCCGCAAGCGGCGCAGCAGCGCAGTTTACGGATAACGAGAATTGCGGTGGCGGCCCCGCAGCGGCGCAGAAGTATTGGTCAGCGCCTAATAGCGGCCGCTCAGGCCTATGCCACAGCGGAGGGCTTTGATTATATCGGCAGCAGCTTTGGTGGCACGCCTGCGCTCTTGGCCTTTTGGCAGCGCCAGGGGTTGCAGCCGGTCCGCTTGGGCTTCAGCCAGGAGGCCAGCAGTGGTGAATACCCGTTACAGGCTGTGTGCGGGCTCAGTGCAGCGGGCGAGCGTTTGGTAGCGGATTTACAGCAGCGCCTAGGCCGGCATTGGTTGGTGCTGGCCGGGCGCCAATGGGTTCAATGTCAGCCGGAACTGATGGCTGCCATAATGCGCAGTCTGCCATCCGGCCCGCAACCCGATGCCGAAGACATTCGCGATTTACAGTATTTCGCCGCTGGCCATCGCGGCTTTGAGCTGACCCTGCCGGCGCTACAAATTCTTAGCCGCTGCGTTGGCGCCGCAGACTGGCTGACCGCATTGCAGCCCGCGCAGTGCGCGCTTTGGTGCCGCTCTGTGGTGCAGGGCCGCAGCTGGGCTGAGCTTCAGCGCGAGAATCTCTGCAGAGGCCAGCGCGATGCCGAACAGCAACTTAGATTGATGGTTGCAGACTGGCTGGCGCTGGGTTGATTGGCCGTACACTGATACCACCACTCATTATTGATATCCGCCGCCATCAGATGTTCGAAAATAGCAGGCCAGTTTTTGGATGTCGGCCGGCACAAAAATCTCCGTGGTATCGAGGGCGGGTGCTGTTATCATCCGCGACAAGAAAATTGGGTCTTGATCTATCGCATTTTTGAAGGGTTTGGCACGTGCTATAACAATAATTGGCTATACTAAAGGGATGTGTCATCCGCTGTTACTCGCGTAGAAGACATTGCGAACATTTGATTTGAAAAAAATGAGAGGGTTGCCCTAATGAAATTGAAGCACTTTGCGGTTGCAGGTATTTTTGCAATCAGTGCCGCGCTGCCGATGATGGCCAGTGCTGGAGATGCGGCCGCTGGCGAGGCAAAAGCAGCCGTGTGTGCCGCCTGCCATGGCCAGAACGGTATTGCGTTAATCCCGATGTATCCGAATCTGGCGGGCCAGCACGAGATGTATTTGGTGTCGTCGCTGAAGGCCTACAGAAGCAAGGAACGTAATGGCGGCATGGCGGCCATTATGCAGGGCCAGGCAATGGCACTGAGTGATGAAGATATTGCCAACCTGTCGGCGTATTTTGCCAGTCTGCCTGCAGGCGGCAAATAAGCCATCCCGCAGTCCGTTTTGCAAAAGAGTGAGGTGTTGTTACGTCTGGCTAAGATGCCCGTCAACTTAGCCAGATGACAGGTTAAGCCTTGCTGATAATCCGGTAACTTGGCCTATAAGCCGAGGTGCCGGGTAGTTTCATCCGGTTTTGAGCCACAAACTGTTCCAGCATGGCTTCCAAAGGCTTAATCAGGCTGGGATCGCCCGCAATTTCGAACGGGCCATGTGCACTCACCTTTTGAATTCCTTCTTCTTTTACGTTACCCGCAACAATACCGCTGAAGGCTTTGCGCAGATTTGCCGCAATCAAGTGCACTGGCTGATCGCGATGCAGTTCCAAGGCGCGCATGTTGGCGTGGTCCGGCTCAAATGGCAGCTGAAACACAGGGTCTATTTTTAACGTCCAATTAAAGTAATAGGCGTCTTGCATGGCGCGGCGGAAGGTTTCGACCTCTTGCATGCCGAGTTTCATGGTGCGCGCTACCCGCACCGGATCGTCGATGATAATTTCATAGCGCTTCGCGGCGTCGTCACCTAGGGCGTTGCGGATAAACTTGTCGATCATTTCAAAATAATCAGCGTTCTCGCGCCTGCCGGTAAACACCACCGGGAAGGGAATATCGGCGTTGTCTGGGTGCAACAGAATACCCAAGAGGTAAAGAATTTCTTCCGCTGTGCCCACACCACCGGGGAATACAATCACGCCGTGGCCAAGGCGCACAAAGGCTTCCAGGCGTTTTTCTATATCCGGCATGATCACCAGTTCGTTCACAATCGGATTGGGTGCCTCGGCGCCGATTATGCCGGGTTCGGTAATGCCAATGTAGCGACCGTCTTTTACCCGCTGCTTGGCGTGGCCTATGGTGGCGCCTTTCATCGGGCCCTTCATGGCGCCGGGGCCGCAGCCGGTGCAAATGCTCAGTTCACGCAGGCCCAACTGATGGCCCACTTCTTTGCTGTATTGGTATTCTTCATGGCTGATGGAATGGCCACCCCAACACACCACCATGTCTGGCTGTCGCCCCGGTTTCAGCACGCGCGCGTTGCGCAGAATGTGAAACACCATATTGGTCAGATCTTCCGGCCGCGGATGCCGGTTGGCTTCAATGAACAGCGGGCTGGAATGGGTGTATACGATGTCGCGCAACACCGAAAATAAATGTTCGCGATTGGCACGCAGCATTTCATTGTCGACAAAGGCATGGTGAGGTGCATTGATCAGTTCCAGTTTCAGGCCGCGGGGCTGGGGAACCAGGTGCACCTCAAAGTCGCTGTGGGCCGTCATCAAATCCTGGCAATCGTCGGTAACCGCTCCGGTGTTCAGCACGGCCAGTGCGCACTGGCGGAACAGCCGGTAAAGGCCGCCTTCGCTGCGGTCTTTCAGGCGGTTTACTTCATGGTTAGACAGGATTTCGAGGCTGCCTTCGGGCGACACCAACGCGTTGATGGTGGGTTCATTCATCGGTCGTAAAACTCCTTGGTATGCGGCCGGCATCCTCCACCGCACGGGTGCTCATCCGATTGCCGGCGGCCGAGGCGCTACACTAAGTGTTTTTTTGGCGACGTGCTACTCAATAACGCTGGATTCCAGACTGGGTTGGAATCCAGCGAAGCGATCTTCAACGTGCTTTGCCGCAGTAGGTCTTAGCCAGTCAGCCCCTTAAAAAATTGCTGTACGTTGTGACTCAGGGTGTCCAGATCATAGCCGCCTTCCTGCACCGTCAGTGTTGGCAGACCCAGTTGGCGAATGTGGTTGCCCAAACGACAGAAGCCCTCGCTGGACACTGACACTTTGGCTTGCGGGTCGTTCTTGTAAATATCAAAGCCCAAGGCCAGTACAATAACATCCGGCTGGTACAGCTTCAGCGCGGTCAGGGCTTCTTCCACCTTACTGAAAAAATACTCTTCATCAGAGCCGTGGGGCATGGGCAGGTTGATGTTGTAACCGTAGCCTTCGCCTTCGCCGCGTTCCTCTTCATAACCGGCCACCACCGGGTAAAAGTTGGTGGGGTCGCCGTGCACCGAAACGTAAAGTACGTCGCTGCGGTTGTAGAAAATTTCTTGAATACCTTGGCCGTGATGCATGTCGGTGTCGAGTATGGCTACACGCTGATATCGGCTGCGCAGGCGCTCGGCAGCAATGGCCGCGTTATTCAGATAGCAGAAACCACCGGCGGCTGCGCGGCGGGCATGATGGCCTGGCGGGCGGCATACGGCATAGGTGATATGCTCCCCTGCCATCAAGGCGTCGGCCGCGCCCAGGGCGGTCTGTGCCGACCAGTAGGCGGCGTCCCAGGTGTGTTTGCCAATGGGGCTGCTACCGTCGGCCTGGTAACGTGCGGCCTCGGCCAGAACGCCTTTCAAGGCGTTGGGGCTGTGCACAAAAATATTGGACATGACCTCATCACCCCAGTCATCGCCCATCGCCTTCCAGCGCCTGTGGGCAGATTCCAGAAAGCGTAGATAACTCAGATCGTGGACCTTGCCAATGGGGCCCGCGCCTTGATCAGCCGGATGCAGCACCGGAATACCGCTGGCCTTCAGGCCCGCCAACATTTCCCGGGTGCGGTCTGCCACTTCTTGCGGTTGGCGCATTTGGCCGCGGGTAAAGTACGACTGCGGGCTGTGCTGATCTTGTGCAGGGTGAAAAAATGCTTTCATATTACGGAGGCCTTTTTAGAGAGCGATAGTGCATGCTCACCCGAGTATAGGCACTGACTGGCGTGGGTCAAAAAAACGTAGTCCGCAAAAAGCGCTGCCAGCTTTACAGGTTGCCGGACAGCATCCACTATAGTTAGGAAGAATTTGCGTTTCTGCGATCGAGCGTTCAGATCGTATCGCAGCAGCTTGAGCGCTATTGCAACAGCCTGACTATCACGTAAGGGAGCCTGAATGATCGAATCACCGTTATTGCAGAACATAACCGGATACGCCGGTGGCCAGTGGCAACAAGCCGCTGCTGAGACCTTTGACGTGGATAACCCGGCGACCGGTGCCGTTATTGCCAAGGTGCCGTTTGTAACCGAGCAACAGGTGCACGATGCCATAGCCGCGGCAAAAAAGGCCGAAAAACTGACCGCGCCTTACCCGCTGGAAACCCGCCGTAAGTGGCTGGAAGACATTCGTGATGCCCTGACCGCCAATCGCGCAGAGATGGGCCGTATTTTGTGCCTTGAACACGGCAAACCGTTAAACGAAGCTCAGGGCGAAGTGGACTATGCCGCCGGCTTCTTCGATTACTGCGCCAAAAATATTGAGGTGTTGAGCCCGCGGAACCTGGACCAAAAGCCCAAAGGTTGCAGTTGGACTGTGCATTTTCGCCCGGTCGGCGTGGTGGGCCTGATTACGCCCTGGAACTTCCCCATTGGCATGATTGCAAAAAAGCTGTCGGCGGCTCTGGCAGCCGGTTGTCCGTCGGTGATCAAACCCGCCAGCGCCACCCCGCTGACCATGGTTGCGCTGTTCACTTTGATGGATAAATACGTTGATCTGCCCGCGGGTATGGTGAATCTGGTGATGGGTAAAGCCAGCATGATTGGCAAAGCGCTGAGCGAAAGCCCAGATGTACCCATGCTCAGCTTTACCGGTTCCACCGAAGTGGGGCGCCAGCTGATCATAGACAGCGCTTATTCAGTGAAAAAACTGGCGCTGGAGCTGGGTGGTAACGCGCCGTTTATCGTGTTTGACGACGCCGACCTGGACGCTGCGGTTGATAACCTGGTGGCCAACAAATTCCGTGGCAGTGGCCAGACCTGCGTGTGCGCTAACCGTATTTTTGCCCACGAAAAAATTGTTGACAGCTTTAGCCAGAAACTGGCCGAACGAGTCAAAAAAATGACCGTGGGTGACGGCATCAACGGTGACGTGGACCTGGGTCCGCTGATCAACCGTGACGGCTACAATAAGGTCAAACGCCACTTGGAAAATGCGTTAGAGCAGGGCGCCACTTTGGTAGCCGGTAAAAAGCCGTCAGAGTTGAACGATGACGATTTGTTTTTCCCGCCCACGGTCATCACTGGCGTAACCCCGCAAATGGTTTGCTCGCGGGAAGAAACCTTTGGCCCGCTGGTGCCCATTGCCAGCTTTAGCGATGAAAACGAAGTCATCGCTGCCGGCAACGACACCGAGTTTGGCCTGGCCTCTTATGTGTTCACAGCGGATGTCAAACGCGCCCAGCGCGTAGCGGCCGGGCTGCGCTTTGGTCACGTGGGCTGGAACACTGGCACCGGCCCCACGCCAGAGGCGCCGTTTGGTGGTATGAAAATGTCGGGTACGGGCCGTGAAGGCGGCGAAGAAGGGCTGTTTGAATTCACCGAAGCGCAAACCGTACCCCGCGGGTTTTAATCGCGCTAACTAGTCAAACAAGCGTTATCGCTTGTCAGTGAAAGAGTGAACGAAAACGGTGGGCTGCGGCTCACCGTTTTTTTGGCTAAAACCCGTGGAATTTGACCCCTTGCACCCATATTCGGCAAGGGCGATTCAAGGCTGGTATACTTCCCGACCTGTTTATTTAACCAGTAGCGACATTTTATGGACGTTTCCTACATTATCGACGGCCTGAACGACGCCCAACGCGAGGCGGTGACGGAACAAAGCGATCACTTACTGGTTCTGGCCGGTGCAGGTAGTGGCAAAACCCGAGTGCTGGTGCACCGTATGGCGTGGCAGATGCAGGTGAACCGGGTACCGGCAACTGGCCTTTTGGCGGTGACTTTTACCAACAAAGCCGCCAAGGAAATGCGTCACCGCATTGAGGGTATGATGAACATACCCTCTCGCGGCCTGTGGATTGGCACTTTTCACGGTATTGCCCATCGCCTGCTGCGCTCCCACTGGAAAGACGCAAACCTGCCGGAAAACTTTCAGGTACTGGACAGCGACGACCAGCTGCGCATGGTGAAGCGGGTAATGCGCGAAGCCCAGATCGACGAATCCCAGTTCCCGCCCAAACAGGCCCAGTGGTGGATTAGCAGCCAGAAAGACGAAGGTCTGCGCGCCGATCATATTCAGGAAAATCCCGGCGATCACTTCACCAGCACCATGGTGCGGGTGTACCGCCAGTACGAAAAACTGTGTCAGCAAAGCGGCCTGGTGGATTTTGGCGAATTGCTGCTGCGCTCCCACGAACTCTGGCTGCACCGCCCAGAACTGCTGGCCCATTACCAGCAACGCTTCCAACATATTCTGGTGGACGAGTTTCAAGACACCAACACCATTCAATACGCTTGGCTGCAAGTGCTGGCCAGCAACCGCGTGCCATTAACCGTGGTGGGTGACGACGACCAGTCCATCTACGGCTGGCGCGGCGCCAAAGTCGAAAACATCCAGCAGTACCAGCGCGATTTTCCCAATGCCCGACTGGTGAAATTGGAACAGAATTACCGCTCGACCAAGTTGATTTTGAAAGCCGCCAACGGGGTGATAGACAACAACCAGGGCCGCCTGGGTAAAGAGCTGTGGAGCGACGGGGTTGACGGTGAGCCGGTCAGCCTTTACGCCGCGTTTAACGAGCAAGACGAAGCCAACTACATTGCCGACACCATCACCAGCTGGGTGCAAGACGGCAACCTGCGCGCCGAATGCGCCATTCTCTACCGTTCCAACGCCCAATCTCGCGTACTGGAAGAATCGCTGATGCGTCAGGGTATCCCGTATCGGGTTTATGGCGGCCTGCGCTTTTACGATCGCCAGGAAATTCGCAACGCACTGGCTTATCTGCGCCTGGTGCATTACCGCCGCGATGACGCTGCATTTGAGCGGGTGGTAAACCTGCCACCGCGGGGTATAGGGGCTAAAAGCCTGGCCGATTTGCGCCAATACGCCGGCGAGCAAAGCATCTCAATGTGGGAGTCCGCCCAGCGCATGCTGGACGCCGGGCAGATGAAAGGCCGCGCAAAAACCGGATTGCAGAAATTTCTGTCGATCATCGAAGAACTGTCCGCGCTGGCTGAACACGGCACATTGCATGGCCTGATGCAGCAGACTATCGACGACAGCGGCCTGAAGGAGTACCACGCCAGCGAAAAAGGTGAAAAAGGTCAGGGGCGGGTGGAAAACCTGGAAGAACTGGTAAATGCGCTGACGACTTACGAAGTGGAGGAGGGCATTGATCCTCTGTCTGAATTCATCGCGCAGGCTGCGCTGGACGCTGGTGAAGCTCAGGCGGAAGACCACGAAGACAGCGTGCAGTTAATGACTTTGCACTCCGCAAAGGGGCTGGAATTCCCGCTGGTGTTCATGGCCGGCGTTGAAGAAGGTCTGTTCCCCCACAGCATGTCGCTGGAAGAACCGGGGCGTATGGAGGAAGAGCGCCGTCTTGCGTATGTGGGTATCACCCGCGCGATGAAGAAGCTGATAATCACCTACGCCGAATCCCGCCGTTTGTACGGTCAGGAGAAGTTCAATGCGTTGTCGCGGTTCGTGCGGGAAATCCCCGGCGACTGTATTCAAGAGGTTCGGCTGCGAAATACGGTGACCCGCCCGGCCATGGTGGCGCGGCCTAACGAAAGTATGTTCAGCCAAGAATCCGCCAAGCAGTCTGGTTTCAGCCTTGGGCAGCGCGTAATGCATCCGAAGTTCGGCGAAGGCACGGTGATGAACAGCGAAGGCAGCGGCCATCACACCCGCATTCAGGTTAATTTTGATGATGGTGCCAAGTGGCTGGTGTTGGCGTATGCGCCGCTGGAGGCTTGTTAACGCTTTGGCCGTTTGCACGGTGCAAAAGCTGCGGCCAAAACCCGAACCTACATCAGAACCGTAAAAATTACCCCAGCCAGAATCACCCGGTAAACCACGTACGGCCACATACCCACTTTATTCAGCCACTTCAGGAAGAAGTGGATGGCTGTGATGGCCATAACGAATGACGTAACGCCGCCGATCAGAAAGCCCGTCCAGTCTAAAGCGGTGTCCGTCATCGCCACTTCCAGAATCTTCACACCCGCCGCCAGCGCCGTAATCGGGATGGCCAGCAGGAATGAAAAGCGGGATGCTGCTTCGCGGCTGAGGCCCAGAAATAGGCCGGCGGTAATGGTGATGCCCGAGCGCGAGGTGCCGGGAACCAGGGAAATGGCTTGGGCCAGGCCAACAATTAATGCGTCTTTCCAGCGAATGGAGTCCAGCGAGCGATCGCGTTTGGGTATCCAGTCGGCCACACCCAACAGCAAACCGAACACCAGGGTGGTGGTGAAAATGATCGCAGGTGAGCGCAGCTCGTTATCGATCATGTCCAGCAGCGCCAACCCTGCCAGGCCTGCGGGGATGGTGCCAATCACAAGATAAAACGCCATGGCACCCTGGCCTACAATCCGACGCTGGGTCATGGATACCAGGCCGTCGCGGGCTATGCCGAACACATCGCGGCGGAAGTAGAGCACCACAGCCAGCAGGGTGCCCACATGAACGGCCAGGTCAAAGCCTACGCCCTGGTCCTGCCAGCCCAGCAGGGCTGGAGTAAGAATAAGATGGGCAGAGCTGGAGATGGGCAGAAATTCGGTCAGCCCCTGCAGTAGGCCAAGAAACACCGACTGAAAAAAGTCCATATCGTATCAATCCAAGGTTTCACAACAATCCGGGGCGCTAAAACAAGCCAAGGTATTACACACAGCGAGGGTCAGGACTGGTCTGGCACTTCGCGGATACGGCCCACTTCATCAATCGCCACGTAAACGAAGCGACCTTCGGTCACCTTGCGGCGATCTTCGGAATAGCGGTCCATCGTCCACACTTCTATTTTAATATTCATGGAGCTACGGCCAATTTCGATCAGTTCGCAATAACAGCCAACCTGCGAGCCAACCCGTACCGGCGACAAAAACTCCATCCGGTCCATAGCCACAGTGGCACTTCGGCCTTTGGATATCCTGGCCGCCATTGTGGCCGCTGCTATATCCATTTGCTTCACCAGCCAGCCTGAGAACACATCGCCGTTGGCGTTGGTATCGCCGGGGAATGGAATGATCCGCAGAATTAACTCGCCGAGGGGCATTGGGTTGTCGTCGTCAAAAGTGCTCATCACACAGACCTTTAAGAAAAGTGGCGAACTGCCAGTTTGGCAGATTCCTTAATTGTTTAGCTGCATGGTAATGCCGCGCCTGCCATTTGTCAGGTGTGTTTGCGGTTCTGATGGTGAATTTAAGTAATTTCAGCCTTTGTCATAAACCTGTCACAGAGAATGCCTAGTCTTGGGCCATCAAAACAGCAGATGTCGATATAAAAAGTGATGCAACCCAGGAGAAACACCGTGACTAAACTCTATAAAGCTCTGACAACAGTAACCCTTGCTGGCGCAATTGCGGCACTTTCGGCTCCGGCCATGGCTCGCGACACCATCAGCATTGTCGGCTCGTCAACGGTATATCCTTTTGCGACCGTGGTTGCTGAGCGCTTCGGGCGTAACACCGATTTCGCGACGCCCAAGATTGAGTCAACCGGTTCCGGTGGCGGTCTGAAGCTGTTCTGTCAAGGTGTTGGCACCCAGCACCCGGACATCACCAATGCTTCCCGTCGCATGAAGAAGAGCGAATTCGACATGTGCCAGGCCAATGGCGTCAAGGAAATCACCGAAGTACGTATCGGTGCTGACGGTATTGTTATGGCAAACTCCAAGGAAGCGGAAAAGCTCGACCTGTCCCTGAAGCAAATTTTCCTGGCGCTGGCCAAAGATGTACCTAACCCAGACGGCAGCAACGAGCTGATAGCCAACCCTTACATGAACTGGAGTGAAATCGACGCCAGTCTTCCGAATATTGCCATCAACGTAATGGGCCCGCCTCCGACGTCAGGCACCCGTGACGCGTTTGTTGAACTGGCGATGGAAAGCGGCTGCAAACAGTTCCCAATGATCGCGCAGATGGAAGACGACAACGAAGACAAGTTCAAGACCGTGTGTCAAAGCATGCGTGACGACGGCCCGTTCGTTGAAGCCGGCGAAAACGATAACCTGATTGTTCAGCGTCTGGCCCAAGACCCGGAAACGCTCGGTATCTTTGGCTATAGCTTCCTGATGGAAAACACTGGCCAGATCCAGGCCGCGACCGTGAACGGCGTCGAACCGACCCCCGAAGCGATTTCCAGCGATCAATATCCAGTAGCCCGTTCACTATGGTTTTACGTCAAAAAGGCGCACGTGGGCGTTGTTCCGGGTATTCAGGAATACATTTCCGAGTTTAGTAGCGAAGGCACCTGGGGTGATAACGGCTACCTGGTCGACGTAGGCCTGATACCGAGCCCGCGCAACGAGCGCATGAGAATTGCCAAAGCAGTGAAAGAACTGACGCCGATGACGGGCAACGAATTATAAGGCCGGTCAGGCGACGTCAAGGATGACAAAAAAGCAACGCGGGCTTTCAAGCCTGCGTTGCTTTTTTGCGATTGTATGAATATTTTTGTGCGGCAAACTGGCAGAATAAGCGCCCAGTTAACTTTAAACCACCAACACAGAGACTGTTATGCAGACGGCCAATCTTCTGCCCCTGGTTCTGGTTCTCGCCGTGGTTGCCTATAGCCTCGCTTATATGCGATCCCGGGCTGTGGCAGCGCCCCTTGGCGGCATCCGGAATCTCAAGGCTCTCCCTTTTTACTACGCGGCGCGAGCAGCACTTTGGTGCGCTATCCCGGCACTGGTTGTGTTAGCGGTCTGGGCTGGTTTTGAAGACAAGGTCATTCAAGGCATTGTGATCGCATCGCTGCCCCCGGATACCTGGCCCGAGTCGGCCGGACAGGCAAGCTTGATTCTTTCTCAAATCAGCAACGTAGCAGCTGGTAGCCTCAACCCTGAGTTTTTGCCGAAGCATATTACCGGGGCGGCTTCATTGCTGGAAGCCATGCAAGACAAGAGCGGAAACTTCAAAGCCATCCTGGTTGTGTTGATTGCAGTGTTGGGAGCAACCTTTGCCTGGACCCGCGTAGCGCCCCACATAAACGCCAGAAAAAACGTAGAAACCACCCTGCGCCGAATCTTCTTTGCGTGTGCTGCCTTGGCCGTGTTGACCACTGCAGGTATCGTATTCTCGGTCTTTCTTGAAACCATGCGTTTCTTCGACAGAGTGCCGATTACCGAGTTCCTGTTCGGAACCAGCTGGAGTCCTCAAACCGCTATACGGATCGATCAGATAGGTTCCGAAGGCGCTTTCGGTGTTATTCCCCTGTTTACCGGCACCCTGCTGATTTCTGCCATTGCTTTGTTGGTTGCAGTTCCCGTTGGCTTGCTGTCCGCCATCTACCTTGCAGAATATGCGAGCAAGCGTATGCGGTCGACGATAAAGCCTGTGCTGGAGATGTTGGCGGGTATTCCTACCGTCGTTTACGGCTTTTTCGCTGCGTTGACCGTTGCCCCGTTTATCCGTGACCTTGCTGCAATAGTGGGTATGGAAGCCTCCTCCCAGAGTGCTCTGGCCGCTGGCCTAGTGATGGGAATCATGATTGTGCCGTTCGTGTCATCGCTGTCAGATGATGTGATCAGCGCGGTACCTCAGACCATGCGCGATGGCTCGTTGGCTCTGGGTGCGACGCAGTCGGAAACTATGAAGAAGGTGATTTTCCCGGCGGCCCTGCCGGGCATTATTGGCGGTATTCTGCTGGCAGCGTCCCGTGCCATCGGTGAAACCATGATTGTGGTCATGGCGGCAGGCCTAGCGGCCAACCTGACGGCCAATCCGCTGGACTCGGTAACCACCGTAACCGTGCAGATTGCGACACTGCTGGTGGGTGACCAGGAGTTCGACAGCGCCAAGACACTTTCGGCCTTCGCTTTGGGCATGCTGCTGTTCATCGTCACGCTGCTGCTCAACGTGGTCGCTCTAAAGATAGTACGCAAATATAGGGAACAGTATGACTGATCAACGTTCTCAGGCGGAGATTGTCCGCAAATCGCTGAAACGCCGGTACCGTAAGGAGCGCAGGTTCCGGCTGTATGGAATTCTGGCGATTTTCATTGCACTCGCGTCCCTGTTTATCCTGTTCGCCGACATTATCAGCAAGGGACATACAGGGTTCGTAAAGACCACCATCACCCTGGACGTGTCTCTCGATTCGGGATTGATGTACCTGGATGATCCGACGGATAAAGACCAATGGTCCAACGCGAATTTCAAGGCGCCGATTCTCGCCGCCTTGCAGGCGCAAGTTCCTGAGGCAGCCGGCGCGGCTGAGAAGCGCGAGCTGGGCCGTTTTCTGGGTACCTTCGCAGACAGCGAAATCCGCAATTTACTGACAAAAAATCCGGAGCTTTTGAATACCACCCAAACCATTGAGTTTCCCACTCATGACCGGGTGTCGGTCTACGTCAAGCATGCGGACAACCCTCGGTACAGCATCAAACTCTCCGAACAGCAGCAGCGCTGGGTCGACGAGTTGGTGCAGAAAGGGATTATCGATACCAGCTTCAACGACGTGCTGTTTAGTCGAGGCGACTCCAGAGAGCCTGCCAACGCCGGTGTTCTTGGTGCGATTGTGGGTTCCTTATTGACCATGCTGGTGACCCTGGCCATTTCATTCCCCGTGGGAATTGCGGCGGCAGTCTATCTGGAAGAGTTCGCGCCCCAGAACAAGCTCACCGATTTTATCGAAGTGAATATCAATAACCTGGCGGCGGTACCGTCTATCATCTTTGGTTTGTTGGGCTTGGCGGTATTCATAAACCTGTTCGGAATGCCCCGGTCGGTTCCTGTCGTAGGTGGTTTGGTACTTGCGTTAATGACGCTTCCAACCATCATTATTTCCAGCCGTGCCGCCATCAAAAGTGTCCCGCCTTCAATACGGGAGGCAGCCGAGGGTGTTGGCGCCTCCAAGATGCAGGTGGTGCTTCACCACGTGGTGCCCCTGGCGATGCCCGGTATGCTGACCGGTTCCATCATCGGTATGGCTCAGGCTCTGGGTGAAACCGCACCGTTGCTGCTGATTGGCATGGTGGCGTTTATCGTGGATGTACCTGACGGGCTTTTCAGTTCAGCCACCGTGTTGCCGGTACAGATTTACCTCTGGGCGAGCAGCTCCGAGCAAGGTTTTGTGGAGCTGGCATCCGCCGCCATCATGGTGCTGCTTACCTTCATGATCATTATGAACGCATTGGCGATCTGGCTGCGAAAGCGGCTTGAGCGTCGCTGGTAAGGAGAATGATATGAACACGATGAGTCCGAGTATTTCCGCCGAAGCTGGCATGCGAGGCAAGGGGGCAGCGGTTCCCGTGCCTGACAGTCAGCGCAAAGATACCCTGATGGAAGACAAGCCCGAAGATACCGTGATTGAAGAAGGTAAGACGGTTGGAAAGCCATTTACCGCCGACCCTAAATTCAAACTGCGTAATGTAGACGTTTCCTACGGCGCAGATCGGGCAATCAAGAATATCAGCCTGGATATTGGCCGAAATGAGGTCATTGCCTTCATCGGTCCTTCGGGTTGCGGTAAATCAACCTTTTTGCGATGCCTGAATCGCATGAATGACAGCATTGATATTTGTCGCGTGAAAGGCTCCCTTGAGCTGGACGATCAGAACATCTATGACTCCAAGCGGGACGTGGTTGAACTGAGGGCTAGGGTAGGCATGGTGTTCCAAAAGCCGAATCCCTTCCCGAAATCGATTTATGACAATGTGGCCTATGGGCCCCGAATTCACGGGCTGGCAAATCGCAAGTCCGAGCTTGACGACATTGTCGAAAACAGCCTTCGCAAGGCGGGCTTGTGGAATGAGGCCAAAGACCGTCTGGATGCCATGGCAACCGGCATGTCCGGCGGCCAGCAGCAGCGCCTTTGTATTGCCCGCGCCATTGCTGTCAGTCCGGAAGTGATCCTGATGGACGAGCCCTGCTCGGCCCTTGACCCGATTGCAACTGCACGGGTAGAAGAACTGATTGCCGAGATGTCCGAAAGCTACACCATCGTTATTGTGACTCACTCCATGCAACAGGCGGCTCGAGTGTCCAACCGCACCGCTTACTTCCACATGGGTCACCTTGTGGAAGTGAACAAAACCGACACGGTGTTTACCTCTCCCCAGCACCCGTTGACCGAATCCTACATTACCGGCCGTTTCGGCTGAACCAGCCTGTGCCGGTAGGGCCAGAATATTTACGGAGCAACACAATGCCGAACAGCAAAGATCAGGTGTATGGCGATCACATCTCCGAGCGCTTCAACAACGAATTGTTGGAGCTGAAAACCCGTTTCCTGGAAATGGGCGGGATGGTGGAAGCGCAGGTTGGCAGTGCCGTGCAGGCGCTGACCGCCAATGACAGCGTTTTGGCGGAACAAGTGCGCGTGGGAGACCGTGGCGTTGACCAGATGGAAATTGGCATCGATGAAGAGGCCATACTCATCATCGCCCGGCGTCAGCCCGCGGCGCGGGATCTGAGACTGGTGATCGCGGTCATCAAAATGGTGGTTGACCTGGAGCGGGTGGGCGACGAAGCCAAAAAAATCGCCAAACTGGCGTTGAAACTGGAGGAAGAAGGCCAGACATCACTCGGCTACGTGGAGGTCCGCCACATTGGCAGCCATGTGCACGCCATGCTGCACGACTCCCTGGACGCCTTTGCGCGGCTGGACGCCGAACAGGCGCTGCGAGTGATGAAAGAAGACAAACGAGTGGATGAAGAGTATCAGGCTGCGGCCCGCACCCTTCTGACCCACATGATGGAAGATACCCGCAACATATCCCGCTGCATGTCGATCATGTGGGTACTGCGGGCTCTGGAACGGGTAGGAGACCACGCCTGTAACATTGCTGAAAACGTGATTTTCATGGTTAAGGGCGAAGATGTGCGCCATACGCCAATGGAAGAGACGGAGCGGGTGGTGGGGCGGTAGGACAAAGTTGAGCGCTAAGCCGAGCTTTGTGTCAGTGCCTCGCCTGCTGGGCCTTGAAAGGTGCTGGTTTAATGGGCGTCTATGGCCGTTGTTTCCGATCTACATGGTCGGCAGTGCGCCCGGCTGGCTGCAGCCAGCTTAGGGCTTCAAATTTCTGAGCTGCCTACTCGGCAGTGAAGGTGCAATGGTCAACGAATCCCGAACAGTGTAATAGTTTTTCTTCAGTCACAACCCGCAATATCCCGCCGTTGAATGTGTGAGGTCGTCCGCGCTGCTCCTAAGCATGATCTAGGGCTTTGACAGTCAATTTTCTGCGGCTGGGCTTGATGGCATTGCCCAGCCCACTGCAAGGCAGGCTGACAGGTCGAGAACCACTGCCAGATAACTCTAACGTTGACCGCTCCAGATGTAAGTGATGTCGCCACACCAAACTTGATTCGGCCGTTCTACAGTCAACTTACGAGTCAGGTTGTTTGCAGGCCAACCCTAACTCGCCCATCAGCCTGAGTACCTTGAAACACCGAACTTCAGCTCCGCATCTGGAAACGGTTAAGCCGGAGGGGTAGCCGGTCGGCTTTTCGCCAGAAATAGACATCTGTAGTGTTTACCCAAAAAAGCAACATCTTGAATTAGGTCTATACTGAATATAAGTATATTAAAGCGAGTTCATTCGGATGAAAAAGAAAGTTAACGCTAGCAAGCTAATTGATATCAATGGTTCTAAAAGAACGACTATCGTACCCTCCGTCATTGTCGGTATTGGTGCTTCTGATAGCAGCTTGAAACTATTTTTCTCACACAAAATTCATCGGAAATAAGCTTGAATGAATCATTCTAAATCTTCACAGCTAAAATCATCTGCGAAGATTATTTTAGCTGGATTTATAATGATAATTTTATTGGTGATGTTGTTCGCTCTTCTGGTGTCACGTGAAAATACAAAACTGGCTGAACTTAATAACAAAATCTACCATCATCCCTTCTCGTTCAGTGTCGCTGTATTTGAAATAAATATCGACATCCTTGCCATGCACCAATATATGAAAGATGTTGCGTTAGCAAAAAACAAAAATGAATTAGAAGTAGCTATCTCTCTAGTAGAAAAACATAAAAATGACGTATATCAAAATTTCAAATTAATCAAAGAACGTTTTCTTGGAAACCAAGAAACAATTAATTCTGCATATATAACTTTTGTTGATTGGAAACCTATACGTAATGAAGTTATTAACTTGAAATTTGACAAGCAAGGTCAACTGGCGGCTGCTATTAACAGAGGAAAAAGCGCAGCATACGTTAAAGTGCTAAACCAAAGAATGAATGTTTTGAAAGATCTCGCTCGTAAAAAAGCGATTGAATTTAAGAGTGATAGTCAAAATGCTCATGATGCCAGCAAGTCTTATCTCTATGCTATGCTCATTTTCACACTCTTGTCGGCTGTGATGACGGCAATTTTTGTTATTTTACTCGTCAGAAAAGCTGATGATTACCGCAATAAAGTAGAAGAACGCTTTTACCGCATTGTCAATAAATCTGAAGTTTCTATTAAGAAAAGCGAGAATGAACTTAAGCTAGCCAACAAAGAACTTACCCTTAGAAATAAAGATAGAGATAAGCGAGAAGATGAATTGGTTATTGCCGAGGAAGAAAAGGATAAGCTAGCAGATGAGTTAGTTATTGCCGAGGAAGAAAAAGGTAAGCGAGCAGATGAGTTAGTGCTTGCCAACGAAGAGCTTGCCTTTCAAAACGCAGAGAAGGATAAACGAGCAGATGAGTTAGTGCTTGCCAACGAAGAACTTGCCTTTCAAAACGCAGAGAAGGATAAACGAGCAGATGAGTTAATTATTGCCAACGAAGAAAAAGAAAAACGAGCAAGTGAATTAGCCCTTGCCGCCAGTGTATTCACTCATGCCCGTGAATGCATCATCATTACTGATGCTGACGCCACCATTATTGATGTTAACGACACTTTCATTCATATAACAGGTTTTAGTCGTGAAGAGGCTATTGGACAGAATGCACGTATGCTTCAATCAGGTCGGCAATCTCGGGATTTTTATATCGTTATGTGGCATGCGCTACTGACAGATGGCTATTGGTCTGGTGAATTATGGAATCGTCGTAAAAATGGCGAAATGTATGCTGAAATGAAAACGATTAGCGCTGTACAAAATAAGCACGGCATTATTACCCATTACGTTTCTTTAGGTAACGACATCACTCCAATGAAAAAGCATCAAGATCAGCTAGAATGGTTGGCTAATTATGATGTGTTAACCAGTCTACCTAATCGCACATTGCTCGCTGATCGCCTCGGCCAAGCAATGGTTCAAAGCCAACGCCATCATAATTCAGTCGCTGTGGTATTTTTGGATTTAGATAGCTTTAAAGACATTAATGACTCTCATGGTCATGATGTGGGGGACGAACTGTTGATTATCGTTTCGCGCCATATGAAAAAGGCCTTACGTGAGGGGGACACGCTTGCCCGTATTGGTGGTGATGAATTTGTGGCTGTATTAGCTGATTTAGCCAGCGTTGAAGATTATGAGCCGGTATTAGAGCGATTTTTACTGGCAGCGTCTCAACCTATTACAGTCGGCGAGGTGGTAATAAAGGTGTCAGCCAGTATTGGCGTTACTCTCTACCCGCAAGATAATGTGGACGCAGACTTGCTCATGCGCCATGCGGATCAAGCCATGTATGTGGCGAAAGAATTGGGAAAGAATCGTTATCACTTCTTTGATACCGTTCAAGATAACGCTCTTAAAGTAAAAATGGAAAACCTGAAGACTATTCGCAGCGCATTAGATAATCATCAATTTGTGCTTTATTATCAGCCTAAGGTTAATATGAGGACAGGTTTGGTGATGGGTATCGAGGCACTGATTCGCTGGCAACATCCAGAACGCGGCCTATTAAATCCAATCGAGTTCTTGCCGGTCATTGAAAAAAATCCCATGATTATTGAAATGGGGGAGTGGGTCATTGATACTGCACTGACACAAATCAGCCAATGGCAAGCAGTAGGGATCGATCTACCTATAAGTATCAGCGTAAATATTGCACCAATACAATTACGGCAGCCTTATTTTGCGGAGAGGCTAGCCACTCTGCTATCGGCTCACCCCGATGTTGAGCCGCGCTATTTAGAGCTAGAGGTGCTGGAAACAAGCGCCTTAGATGATTTTCAGCATGTATCAACTATTATGGACGCTTGTATAAAACTTGGCGTAAACTTCGCCTTAGATGATTTTGGCACCGGCTACTCATCACTGACACATCTTAGACGTTTACCTGCCCGCCTGATTAAAGTAGATCAAAGCTTTGTACGCGACATGCTTGTTGATGCTGATGACCTTGCCATTGTTGAAGGCGCAATAGTCTTAGTTAAAACATTCAAGCGTGAGGTGATTGCAGAAGGTGTTGAAACGATTGAGCATGGCACTGCTTTATTGCAACTAGGCTGTGAATTAGCACAAGGATATGGCATTGCTAGGCCGATGCCTGCAAGTGATGTTCCCGCGTGGATTAGTGATTGGAAGCCCGATGGTGGTTGGCAGGCTTGAATAAATTGTAGATAAATTTAAGATCCGGCGACTTTACGGCTGTGCTACCTCCATTCCTGGAACTTCGCATCGCTAAAATCACTCAACGTTGATTTATAACTGAAGCGACTGTTTAGCTAGGTTGCAAACTGGCGAGCGATATCGCTCGCCAGTCATTTTTTGCCCGTTGTTGTTTGAATTTTTCGTCCAGCTCAGTTCTGTAAGGGCTAAGCCACAGTTGTTCTGCAAAGCTCAACTCGGTTTCGACGTTCCAGCCGCGCTGAGCGTGCAGTTGTTGAACCTCTGCGGCGCAAATCAACAGAATATCGACCAACTCGTCTACCATCGCAGCCCTCTGGTCACGGCGTCCGACAGTACCGATTCGCTCCAGATAATCACGCAGACTTTTCACCGTTCGCCGCGCACGGCGATCGCACTGCCGCCAGAATGAGGGTTTGCTTCCGGACGGCGTGTTGATTTGAGTGTTCCAGGCTGGCGGTTGTGATGAGAATAGAAAACCGCGGCTGTAACAACCGGTATTCAGCTGGGAAATGTTTTCCGGCTTGGTGTCACCAAAACTTTGAACTGCTGTATTTGGAAAGCGCACCGTTTCTTCGGCACAATAGCGGCCTTTTTTGCGAGCTTCGCGGATGCGTTTAGACGATTCGGAATAAAGACTATCGGTTATCTTGGTGCAGAGGTTCTGGTTGAGTGTCGAGGCGTACAGCGGACTGATTAGGTGACACCCACCTTCAACCGGAAAGTAGATTTGCTTGGATAACTGACCGCTTTTTGCTTTTTATCGTGAAGCGCTGCCTCTAACTCATGTAACCAGGACTGATACTGCTGGTTATCCGCTGGCTTTTATATCAGTAGCATCTTCGCTGGGCTGAAGAAAAACGCCCATTCCCCTCGTGTCTGAGTGGGTATATTTGGCGCATGGGTCACCATGCTGATCTGGCCGGCGCGTTTTTCTTGC
Organism: Marinobacter sp. BSs20148; assembly: GCF_000283275.1. Lineage (NCBI taxonomy): Bacteria > Pseudomonadati > Pseudomonadota > Gammaproteobacteria > Pseudomonadales > Marinobacteraceae > Marinobacter > Marinobacter sp. BSs20148. The sequence continues at coordinate 3,775,362 of NC_018268.1, read as the reverse complement.
AGTTTCTATTCAAGCTTGATGACGGCGTCAGGCTCTGCATTTGCGCTCTGCCATGGTTTCAATGAGATTTTTTGGCGGATGCCCGAAAAGACGGGCGTTAAGCTGCGTGTGTTCCATGTTCACTAGGCTGTGCTTGGAATCGAGTTCGGCGTTCGCTTGAATACGCGGTATGGCGCTGACGTCGGTGTAATGTTTGGGCTGCAGGATGTTGTCCAGGCAATGACGGGCCAATATTTTGCTTCCCAGTCGGTGAAAAAGAGTTGCGGCGAATTCCAGTCTGCATTGAGCGTTTTGCCTTCCACCTTTTACAAGTAAACGGCCATGTTTCAGGTCGTAAATGTTGGCCCGTTTCTAGTGCAGAATGGTGTTCAAATTGCAGGGTGAGAAATCATCCATGAAGACACCTTGTAAGCGGACGGCTAAACTGAGCGATCTGTCGACAATATGGTTACTGTGGTTTCAGATATTTATTGAGTCCAGCCGTCAAATCTCTTCCGGACGTCCAAACAAGTATCCCTGAAAATTCTGGCATCCGTGATTAGCCAGCCAGTCTCTTTGCTCTTCCGTCTCTACCCCTTCGGCAATGACTTCCAGATTCAGCCCCTTGGCCAGCCCGATTATGGACTCCACAATGGCGGAGTTTGCCAGGTTGTTCGTTACCTCATTTATAAACGACTGATCTATCTTGATCTGATCCAGCGGCAACTGGTTGAGATAGCTCATCGAAGAATAACCTGTGCCAAAGTCGTCCAATGAAAAGCGAACTCCCATAGAACGGAGACGATTCATCATCTCAGTGATCCGCTCGGGGTCATTCATTAACAGGCTCTCGGTCACCTCAAGTTTCAGCAAGCCTGGTGGCGCACCTGTTTTCTCAAGAATCTGGCCCACCTGTTCTACGAAGTTATTACTCTGAAACTGAATGATGCTGACATTCACTGCAAGACTGAGCCCAGAGGTTGTTGGCTCTGACTGCCAAACAGCCAACTTTTCACACGCCTGTTCGATAACCCACCGACCGATAGGTAGAATAAGTCGGCTTTGTTCGGCTATCGGAATGAAAACGGCGGGGGATACGATGCCCCGTTCCGGGTGACGCCAGCGCAAGAGCACCTCGTAGCCGAGCAACCGATTCGGCTTGCGGATCTGGGGCTGGTAATACAACACAAGCTGATTTTCCGCTAACGCATTCCGCAATTCGTCTTCTAGCAGAACGTGCTGAACAACCTGAGCTTGTATTTCAGGGTCGAAGAACGAGATGCGCATTTCACCCCGAAGCTTCGCCCGCTCTTTTGCCTGCTGGGTGGCCTGCTCAGCTTTCTGGAGTTGCTGATCGCAAACCGCCGTTCGCCCATTGATCATAGTGATGCCGATACTGACACTTACCTGTATTTTCTGTTCCAGGACCTCAATCGGGAGGGCAAAGGCATCAAGAATTTTGTCTGCAACATTCTCCACAGAGCGCGCAGCAACGTCCTGAGATGAGCCTAGGCTGGACAACAGGATTGCAAATTCGTCACCTCCGACGCGCGCAAGCGTATCACTCTCACGGACAATGCCAGCCAGCTGCTCTGCGATGGACTTCAGGACCAGATCACCAAACCCGTACCCTCTGGCGTCATTCACCGCACGTAACTGCTCGACATCGACATATAAAAGGGCAGCATGGGCATTGTGTTTAATATTGGCGTTGCAGACGCCAGAGATCCTCTCTTCGAGCAGCGTCTTATTTGCGAGCCCCGTCAGCGAATCGTAGAACGCCAATTGATGCGCATTCCGCTCGGCTTTCTTCCGCTTGGTGATATCGTGAAAGGTTCCCACATAGTTCTGGACAACGCCGGATTTTCCACAAATCGCGGTGATCGTCAGCCATTCCGCATACGCCTCCCCATCTTTTCGGAGGTTCCATATTTCACCCTCCCATGAGCCACTTTCCCGAACCCGGGCCCAGAGATAATGGTAGAAAGTGGCATCTTGCAGGCCGGATTGAAGAACGTTCGGGGTCTTTCCCAAAACGTCATGCTCGGCATAACCGGTGATCCGGGAAAACGCTTTATTGGCCCTCAGTATTATACTATTCTCGTCGGTTATTATTATGCCGAGGTGGGTCTCGAACGCGGTGGAAGCAATACGCAGCTCAGCCTCGAGAACTTTGTCTTCGGTGATGTCTCGCACTAAGGTCAGGAAACCACTGTGCTGGCCTTCTAAGTCTGTTAGCGGGTTTACCCTAGCCTCATAATCGCGGGCCCCGCCGTCAATAAACAACTGGTATTCAATATTCTGCATTTTCTGTGATTTTTCGACGTCTGTTTTAATTCTGTCGAACCGGGCAGCGAGTTCGGGCGGCAGTACTTCGCTGTAATGCAGGCCAAGCAGTTTTGCCACAGGCCTCATTAGCTGGCCTTTGTCCTGCGCATGAGCAAAGGTAAACCTTCCGTGTTCATCGAACACAAAGGTCGAATCCGGAATAGAGTTAACAAGGGCCTGTAATCGACTTTCATTGGCCTGCGCGTGTTGCTGCAAACTCCTCCGTTGCCGGTTCTCGTGCAATAGCTCATTCTCAAAGGCCAGTCTTCGGCAGAACTGCTTCAGAAAAAACAGGCCGATGATCGCAACCAGTAAAATGCCGGTAGCCCCAACCCAAAGACTCTGGTGCCAATCTTGTAACGCCACTGACGCTTTCTCGCCAACAACAACGATATAGGGTGCACCCGGAACACGTTTGAAAGCGTAAAATCTAGATTTACCATCATTAGGAATAGGCCCTTCGATTATTACCTGGTAGCTGTCGGAGCCACTGTCGATAAAACGGCGGGCCAGCGAATCCGTAAGAATTTGCCCCGGGCGGACTGCGGCTCCGGCGACGACCGGAAGGCGGGCCACCAGCATCATCGACTCGTCCAGAATGGCAATGCTCTGACCAGCGGACAAAGATAACCCGGCCAGCGATCCAGAGAGCACATCCGGCGGTTGACGCGCCACAATCACATTAGCGACGTCGCCCGTGTCGGAATGTAGCTTACTCAACATCCAGATCTCAAGCTCACCTGTGACGGGGTCCGTGTACAGCGGCGTTACAACCTCTCGGTTCGGGTTGTCAGACAAGTATCTTGCAATTAAGGGCCAGTCAGGAGCTCCGGTTACGTTCTGGGCCATTGGTGGGTAGAAAAAATGGCCAGCTGGATTGGCGACGAACAGCTCGCCTACGAATCCGAGGGTGGGTACTGTTTTACCCAGATACGGTTCTATGTTTTCAGGGCGAGTGTCCCCGGGGGTATATGGCCTGCGTACCAGAGGCTGAGCAGATCCTGCGAAAGTCCGCAGTTCGTACCCAGCAGAAAGCAGCCGGTTAGCAACCATTTCAGCCGCGAGATCGGCATTGGCGGCAGAGCGATTAGTCGCCGTCTCGGAAGCCTGCCTGTAGGTACTCTGAGCTACGTAACCGGCAGACGCCACCAGCCCTAGCAAAGCGAGAATGTATAACGCAATGGGAAGGCGGTAAGCTAATGGCAAATTTAACTTCGTTTTATTTTTCTGTTCGGTCATTCAGACTACCCACAAACCATTATTTATGGCGTTTGGCGACAAACCCAAGCACCCAGAAAAGTAAACACTGAGCGAGGTATAGTAACTCAAAATCAAAAGGTGTGAGTAAACAGCAGTCATCAGTGGTTTTGCTTTCTGCCCACTATCCGGAGAACCGCAGCATGAAAAACCTTTTGCATTCCTGTTCACAAAAATTCCGTCAATAACCGTTAAAAAGGTGCAAAAATGGCGCCCGTTTCAGGCGCCGCCTTTCACTTTTTCAAGCAGTGCTTGCTCTACGCCTGCTTCATTTTGTCGGAGTAAGGCGGCCATCCCAGAGGTTTACCAGCCAGCAGATGCAAGTGGATGTGAAACACGGTTTGGCCGGAGTTTTCGCCACAGTTCATGACTGTGCGGTAGCCGTCGTCGGCGAAGCCCATTTCTTTCGCCAGCTTGGCGGCCACGTAATACAGATTGCCCACCAGCTCCCTATCGTCTTCGGTGATGTCGTTAATGGTAGCAATGTGCCTTTTCGGAATAATCAGCAGGTGCACGGGGGCTTGCGGGTTAATGTCGCGAAACGCCAGGGTGGTGTCGTCTTCGTACACGATGTCGGCGGGAATTTCCCGGTTGATGATCTTGGTGAACAGGGTTTCTGACATAACAGGATCCTTGTATAAAGTGAAGTTCAATCCAGACCCATGGCGTAACGGGCTACGCGGTTGCGGGCGAAGGGCAGTGCCTGCGCGGCGCCCAGGCCCAGATTACGCAACAGGTGCAGGGGTGGAACGCGGTTGCTGAACAGATGATAAAAGGCATCCATAGCCAGCATCATGCGGCGGTTAGCCGGTCGGCGCTGGTTTTCGTATTGGCTCAATAAGGCGGGGTCGGCCAGGTCGGTGCCGTTGTTGCGGGCAACAATCAATAGCTGTTGCAGGCATTGGGCGTCCTGAAAACCCAGGTTCACGCCTTGGCCGGCCAATGGATTGATGGTGTGGGCTGCATCGCCAGCCAACACCACACGGCCCTGGTAATAATGTTTGGCGTGTTGGCGGGCAATGGGGAAGCTGGCGCGGGTGTCTATATGCGTTAGCTCAGGCAGCTGTTGGGGAAATTCCTGCTGAATTTCGGCCATCAGCTGTTCTATGGGCATAGCTTTGAGCTGTGCAAGCAGGGCGGGGGCGTCGTACCACACCAGCGAGCCCCAGCTTTCGCCGGGAAATTCTTCGCCGGCAGTGTGCAACGGCAAAAAAGCCCGCGGGCCAGAGGGTAAAAATCCCTGCCAGGTGATGTCTTCTACCGCGCCGCGGTAGCGCACAGACATCACCATGGCCTGTTGGTCGTATTGGCTGCGTGTGACGCCAATGCCGGCCAGATCGCGCATTCGGGATTGGGCACCGTCGGCGCCTACCACCAAGGTTGCCGTAATGGCGGTCGCGTTATCCAGGTCCAACTGAGCGTGATTGTTGTTCTGGATGAGGTTTGTAACCGCAACGCCCGGCATTAAAGTGATGTTCGGCTGGGTAATCGCGGCCTGCCAGAGAGCCGCCTGGGTAACGCTGTTTTCTACGATGTGGCCAAGGTGGCTGGCGCCCAACTTGTTGGCGTTAAATTCCACCCGTGCCAGGGGCTTTGGCAGCAGCCGGGTAAGCGGGTGCGAGGACTGGTCCCACACCGCCAGGCGGCGATAGGGCGTGGCGCGCATGGCCAGAACGGTGTCCCAGGCCTTTAGGTTTTGCAGGTAGCGTTCACTGCCGGCGCTGAGCGCGGACACGCGAATATCCGGCGTGCTGCCTGGCACAAATTCGGGAGCGCCAGCAAAGTCAATCAGCGCCACGCGAAAACCGTTGCGGCCCAGGCCTGTCGCAAGGGCTGCACCCACCATGCCGGCGCCGACAACTGCAATATCAAATGCTTGCGTCATATCGGGTTCCTGTTTGTGGTGATCAGTTTACGCGATGGCAACGAACAGGCAAACCGTGGAGTTGATGTGCGGTCACGCCGCCATAGCAACGATATGGAAAGTTACAGTGCCTGGGCAGACCCAGAGGCGGCCGGCTGTTTGCGTTTTACCAGCCACGCCGGTTTGGCAACACCGGGTTTGTTAAAGCCCTGGTTCAGAATCGTCGGCCGGGCAAGAGCCAGAAAGTCGGCGGTTTTCATGTGGATGGATTTGCTGTGGCTGCCGGCGGCGAACGCCAGTTCGGGCTGTTGGGTCAGCGCTTCGGCGCAATACACGTTCATGCCGTAAAGCTCGCCAAAGGGGGGCATGGCGCCGACTTCGCACTGAGGGAACAGGTTTTGGAACGTCTGTTCATCGGCCAGTTCAACAAAATCGGTGTCCAGAATCTGTGACAGCCGGTGCCAACGTACGCGCCAGGTGGCGGGCATCACCAGCATGGCTATTTTGCCATCCAGCTCGATGATCACGGTTTTAACCACCCGGTCTCCGGCAATGCCAACGTGCCTCGCCAATTGGCGGGCGCTGAATGCGGGCGGATGAGACATGCACAAGTATTCTACGCCTGCGCTGTCGAGGTATTGTTGTAATGCATTTGCGGGCACGGTGGCGGCCTCCTCATCATTAACGGCACCTGCTGTTACTGATGAGCTTAGCCGAGGTTTCAGGGATTGCGAAACTCGGCTGTAGGCTTTTTGCGCTCAGACTTAGTCGGCCTTGTACATGTGCACATCGCGCTGGGGGAAGGGAATACTGATGCCTTCGGCGTCAAACGCCTTCTTCACGCGTTCCTGCATGTCCCAGTAGAACGGCCACAGGTCTGCGGATTTGGTCCAGGCGCGGACGGTCAAGTTAACAGAGCTGTCGCCCAGGCCGCCTACCACAACCATTGGTTCCGGGTCTTTCAGAGCGCGTTCGTCTTCTTCAATCAGGCGCTTGATGGTGGCTTTGGCTTTGTCGATGTCGTCACCGTAGCCAATGCCAAAGCTCATGTCGCAGCGGCGGGTAGGGTAGGCGCTGAGGTTGGTTAGGCTGGAGTTGGACAGGTCGCCGTTGGGAATAATAATGCGGCGGTTATCAAAGGTATTAACGATGGTGTACAAAATAGAGATTTCCACCACCGAGCCCAGGTAGCCTTGGGCTTCGATGACATCGCCCACTTTGAATGGCTTGAAGATCAGAATCAGCACGCCGCCGGCGAAATTGCCCAGGCTGCCTTGCAGTGCCAGGCCGATGGCCAGGCCGGCAGCACCAATAATAGCGATGAAGGAGGTAGTGGCAATGCCCACCATGGAGGCAACGGAAATCAGCAGCAGAATTTTCAGAACTGCTGATAGCAGGCCACACAGGAAGGTATTCAGCGTCGGGTCTTTTTTGCCAAGTTTGCTATCCAGTAAGCGAACAAACCGGTTAATCAGCCACATACCCACAATGAGGGTGATAATGGCCAGTACCACTTTGGGTGCGTATGCCATGACCAGTGTGATGGCTTGGTCGACCAGCTCTGTGGCGCGGCCGTCGGCGCTGAATAAATCTTCCATAGCAAACCCCTTGTCAAATTTTCGTTTTATGAGATGTGCGGGTGGGCGTGCTTGGCCCACTGCGCGATGGCGTCCGGACCGCCATGCATAATCACTGTGCCCGGTTTGCGGGCCAGCTGGTAATCGTACATTGGGTCATAGTAATGCTCTAGTAGGCTTTGTATCCAGGCGTTATGGCCGTCGCTGGAGCCGTTCTCTGCCTGTTGCGCCAGTGCTGACTCCATCACGCTGCGCAGTTGCTGATGGCGCTCGCCCCCCAGGCGTTTACGAATTCGATCAAGCGCGCTCAAAAGGTAGTCGCTGAAATTTAGCCAACCGGCTTGTGGACCATCCAGATTGGTGTAATCGGTTAGCATATTTTCGACATAGTCTTGGCGAATAATATCAACTCGCCCGGCCATTGGCCGGTCCAGCACGACTAAAGGCGCCGCCGCCATGCGTTCACGCAGGCTTATTGGCAACGCACAGCAACCCACAAGACGGCTTTCGTCCTCCAGATAAATGGGGCCGCCGCGCTTATGCTTGGCGTGTAGCATGGCGACTGCAAGCTGGTTTTCAAAGTTGATTTGCGTGGGTTGTGGCGTTACCTGCCGGCCAAAGCTGGAACCGCGGTGATTGGCCAGGCCTTCGAGATCTACCGGGTTGGGGAGGGTGTTCAATACGCGGGTTTTGCCAGTGCCGGTGCGGCCGCTGAGGATGTAAAACGTTTCGTTGGCAATCTGCTGTTCCAGCTGATCAATCAGGAACCGGCGCATGGCTTTGTAGCCGCCTTCCACCAGCGGATAATCAATGCCCGCTTGCGCAATCCACTGGCGTGAAAGATTAGAGCGCAGTCCACCGCGGAAACAATACAGGTAGCCGTCTGGATGTTGGGTGCAAAAGTGTTTCCAGGCTTCAAGGCGCTGAGCCTTGATGTCGCCCTGCACCAGCTGGTGGCCCAGCTCGATGGCTTTGCTCTGGCCCTGCTCTTTGTAACAAATACCGACAAGATGGCGCTCGTCGTCGTTCATCAGCGGTGCGTTAGTAGCGCCGGGAAGATGGCCTTTGTCGAATTCGACAGGCGCACGTACGTCTAGTAGCGGTGTGTTATTTAAAAATAAAGAAAGGTAATCGTCGGTGTCTTGTCTACGGATCATAAAAGGAGGATAAACTGGCCAAATTGGCCATAGAGTATAGAGCAGTTAGTTCGATTGTGCCGGGGCTAGTACGAAAAAGGGCCGCCATGAATAATAAGTCGGCGCATCCTTGCGCAATGTGCAACGGCCGTGTCGCTGGTCCTTGGCCCACTCCGTGGTGCATACATCGTCCGTGACCAACACTATATTACCAACACAGAGCGTTCGTGAGGTTATACCTTTGGACCATAGCCCTATGGCGTGCATGGAATTTCTGTTTAAATTCGTTATTAATCATATATTTATGATTATTTAATTTACTGTATGTTGTATTTTTTTCCTAATTAAAGGAAGAAAAACAGTAGATTTGTAAGAGAATGCTTACACCGGTCCTCACATTTTTCAGTATTGGGCGCTAAATTTTTGCAGCCAAGGCCAAATCAGCATTCCGACAGCGATGCCAGTGGCGTCAGCGGCCACGTCAGCCATTGAAAAATCGCGGTAGGGCAGGGTGGCTTGCACAATTTCTATCAGCATACCGAAACCCAGCAGCAGCGGGACAAAATAGAGCGGTTTCAGCTGCGGCCAGCCCAGGCGCACCAGCAGCGTAAGCTCTAGAAAGGCAATCAGGTGATTGACCTTGTCGCTGGGCGCAGAGGGCACGGGCAGCGGGCCTGCGGTCGTGGCCAGAAACAGGATAACGGCGATAGACGCCAGTAGCGCAAACTGCCACAAGGCACATAAGCGGAGTAATTGTGCAAGCCGTTGTTTCGTGGTTGCTAAAAACATATCGGTTGTTTGTTCCGGCTGTGGCAAAGACCGCATCATGATATGCTTTGCAGCCCGTCAATGTCACTGCAACCAAGGTTTTGCGCCATGCTCAATGGTAACTTTTTTCGTGGATTGGGGTATTTGGGCGAGGGTTTTGGCCTGATTCTGCAACCCGGTCTTCGCCTTTTTGTGATTATCCCCGTGCTGATTAATATTCTGCTGTTCAGCCTGCTGTTTTTCTATCTGGGTGAATTGTTTTCCGGTTTGATTGCGATGGCCATGGGTTGGTTGCCAGACTGGGCTTGGCTGCAAGCGTTGGACTGGCTGTTCTGGTTGCTTTACGGCGCTATTATTGTGTTGGTGTTGGCTTATGGTTTTGTGATGGTGGCCAATCTGATTGGTGCACCGTTTTACGGTTACCTGGCGGAGCGTTGCGAGCAGCACCTGACAGGTCAACCAATCGGTGACGACGAAGGTTGGGCGGGTATTGTTAAAGACATTCCACGTTCGCTGTGGCGCGAGTTGCAGAAAATTGCCTATTACCTGCCCCGAGCCCTAGGCCTGCTTGTTCTGGGACTGATACCAGTGGTGAATTTGGTGGCTGTGGTGCTGTGGTTCGTGTTCAACAGCTGGATGATGGCGCTGCAGTATGTAGATTATCCGGCAGACAACCACAAGATCAGTTTTCCGGTGCTAAAAAAGATGCTGGCCGAGCGCCGATTGTCGGCTTTAGGCTTTGGACTGCCGGTAGCGCTGGCGGCCATGGTGCCAATATTAAACTTGTTTGTGGTGCCGGCAGCGGTGTGTGGTGCCACGGCGTTATGGGTGCGTGAACAAGGTTCTGCACGTTATTGATTAGGATTTGGAGGTTGCTTGAAAACGTCGGATTTTGTTATTGGCCAGCGCTGGGTTAGCCACAGCGATACAGCCTTGGGCTTGGGCATAGTTACGGATATTTCTGGGCGCAGGGTGACCCTGGGCTTTCCGGCGGCTGACGAAGAACGAACCTACGCCACCGACAACGCGCCCTTGTCGCGTATTATTTATCAGCTGGGTGAAACCATCGAAACCTTTGATGGCGGAAGCTACATCGTGCGCGCGGTGGAAGACATGGCCGGTCTGCTAGTTTACCACGCCGACGATGGCGAAAATGTCCAGACAGTTTCCGAGGTGAAGCTCAGCGGAACGGTGAACTTCTCGGCCCCCCATCAGCGCCTGTTTGCCGGCCAGTTTGACCGCAACGGTGCCTTTCGCCTCCGTTTTGCCACGTTGAACCATCTTGACCGTCTGCGGGCCTCGCCGGCCGAGGGCCTGATTGGCGCCCGCACCCAGCATTTGCCCCATCAGCTTTATATTGCCGGCGAAGTGGCTCGGCGTTTTGCCCCGCGGGTACTGTTGGCCGACGAAGTAGGCCTGGGCAAAACCATCGAGGCCGGTTTGATTCTGCACTATCAGCTGCATACGGGCCGCGCCCGGCGGGCTTTAATAGTGGTGCCAGATTCGCTGATTCACCAATGGCTGGTTGAAATGCTGCGGCGCTTCAACCTGCGTTTCTCCATTGTTGATCAAAGCCGCTATGACGCTATTGAAGAACAGCAGAGCGACGTGGATGCTCTGATGAGCCATATATTTGGTGAAGAGGGTCGGGAAAACCCATTTGAAAGTGAACAGCTGGTGTTGTGTAGCCAGAGTTTTTTGACCGCCACTGCACAAGCCCGAAATGACGCCATAGCGGCTGGTTGGGATTTACTGATTGTTGATGAAGCTCACCACTTGGCCTGGAGTGAAAGCCACGTTAGCGCGGAATACCAAACAATTGAAAGCCTGGCGGCGGCGAGCCAGGGCTTGTTGCTGCTTACCGCAACGCCAGAACAGATGGGGCTGGCCAGCCATTTTGCGCGTTTGCGCCTTCTGGATCCGGCGCGGTTCCACGATTTACACGCATTCCGCGAACAGGAAAGCCAGTACGAAGTGGTAAACGCCGTGGTGCGCCGATTGCAGTCTGAACACACCATCGCAAGCGGCGACCAGCAAATTCTAGAGCAGTGGCTGGGTTCGCAATTGCCCCAGCTGTTGTCAGAGAGCGACCCCCATCAGGCGATTATTGACGCCTTGCTGGATCGCCACGGCACCGGCCGGGTGTTGTTTCGTAACACTCGCGCTGCTATTCAGGGTTTTCCCGCACGTTTTCCACACCCGGTGTCACTGCCGTGCCCCGAACTTTACAGCGGCTTTACTCGCGGAATTGACGGCCTGACCCCCGAACGTAACGAGCCCGACGAAGAGCAGTGGCTGGCGGAGGACCCGCGGGTGGCCTGGTTGCAAAAAACATTGGCGGGCTTGCGCCCGAAAAAAGTGGTGGTGATCTGCGCTTACGCTAGTACGGCTATGGCTTTGGAGCGCTATTTGCAGCTGCGCGCCGGTATTCGCAGCGCAGCGTTCCACGAACATTTAAGTCTGATTGAGCGCGACCGTGCGGCAGCTTACTTTGCTGATTCAGAGCAGGGCGCCCAAGCGCTGATTTGCTCCGAGATCGGCAGTGAAGGCCGTAACTTCCAGTTTGCCCATCATTTGGTGCTGTTTGACTTGCCGGCCAACCCGGATCTGTTGGAACAACGCATTGGCCGCCTGGACCGTATCGGCCAAACCAGCGCCATTGATATTCATATCCCCTATCTGGAAGGCACCAGTCAGGAAGTTCAGTACCGATGGTTCCAGCGTGGCCTGAATGCCTTTGCAGAAAGTTGCAGTGTGGGTGTGGCGGTGCAGGAGTCTGTGGCGGATGCCTGGCAGCAGTCGCTGGCGGGCGACGCCGCCGCTCTGGAAACTCTGGTGAAGGCTTCTGCGGCGGAAACGGCGCGCCTGAAAACCCTGTTGCAGAATGGCCGTGATGCACTTATTGAGCTGAACTCTTGTCGCAACGAGCCGGCGCAACGTTTGATTGACGCTATTGAAGCTGAAGAATCCGCTGCGGCTGTGCGCGACTATATGATGGAAGCCTTCGACATTCTGGGTGTGGATGTTGAAGACCATTCCGAACATTCGGACGTGCTGCGCCCGGGCGAGCAGTACCAAGCCGGACACGTTGCAGGCTTGCCCGAAGATGGCATAACGGTCACCTGGGAGCGGGACCGCGCGCTGGAGCGCGAGGATCTGGCGTTTATAAGCTGGGAACACCCTATGGTGACCGGCATTATGGAGTCTGTGACCAGTTCCGGATTGGGCAAAGCCGCGTTGGCAACCATGTCGGTGAAGGCCTTGCCGGCCGGCACCCTGTTGATGGAAGCCCTGTTCACTGTGCATTGCCCGGCGCCAGACGCTCTTCAGCTGACCCGTTATCTGCCGGTCTCACCGCTGCGTTTGCTGGTGGATGTCACCGGCAAAGATTTGTCGAAAGCCTTGCCCCACGACCGTCTGAACGATATGTGTTCTAACATTCGCCGGCGCACGGCGCAGGCGATTGTGCCGCAAATTCGCGCCCAGGTTGAGACCATGGTAGACCATTCTCAATGCCTGGCCAGGCCGCACTTGCAACCGCTGCAACAAAAAGCACTGGCGCAGGTGGACGCAATGTTCGGCCCGGAAATACGCCGCCTGGAAGCCTTGCAGGCGGTGAACCCGGCGATTCGTGATGAGGAAATCGAGTATTTCCGAACCCAGTTGGCTGCCGCCCGCGAAGCAATAGGGCACGCCACCCTGGCGCTGGAAGGCATTAGAGTGATTGTAACCGCCTGAAGCTGAGACACGCCGAGCTTAGCTGGCCAGATATTAAGCAATCAGGTAACGTAAAGTTGTGAAAATCAGTTGTTCAAACCAGGCACAACAGGGGAATTAATGATGACGTTCATACTGTTTATAGTGGCGATAGCCGGCTTGTTGGTGGTGATGCGCCAGGAAGCCGGAGCAAAGGCTGCAGTGGGTGTTATGGTTGGAGTAGGCTTGGTATCGCTGCTGTTTGCATCGTTCTGGCTGGCACTGCTGCTGTTTATTGGCGCCGGCACTACGGCCGCTGCGGGCTTGCCAGGTTTTCGTCGCAGCTGGTTAACGCCCAAAGCCTTTGCCATGTTCAAGAAAGTCGCCCCGAAAGTGTCTGAAACGGAAAAAGTAGCGCTGGAAGCGGGCACGGTAAGTTGGGACGGCGAATTGTTTACCGGCAAACCCGACTGGCACAACCTGCTGATAAACCGCAACACTGGCCTGACGGATAAAGAACAGGCGTTTTTGGATAATCAGTGCAATCAGGCGCTGGCCATGTGCAATGCCTGGGACATAGCCGTAGAGCGGGCCGACCTGCCGGAGGCATTGTGGGATTTCCTCAAGCGCGAAAAGTTTTTCGGCATGATTATTCCTGAAGAATACGGTGGCCTGGGATTTTCCGCGAAAGCTCAGACCGCCGTGCTGCAGCGCCTGGCTGTTAACGAAATGCTGATGGTGACCGTTGGCGTGCCCAATTCTCTTGGGCCCGGCGAGCTGCTAATAAAATACGGCACCGATGAGCAAAAAGAATATTACTTGCCACGCCTGGCGGACGGCCGCGAAATACCCTGTTTTGGCCTCACCGGCCCGCGTGCGGGCTCCGATGCCACCTCATTGCCAGACACCGGTATTGTGTGTAAGCAAGAAGTTGACGGCAAAGAAGTGATTGGTTTGCGGCTGAATTTCGAGAAGCGCTGGATTACCCTGGCGCCAATCGCCACGGTGGTGGGTTTGGCTTTCCGTATGTTCGACCCCGATGGTTTGCTGAGCGACGTTGAAGATCGCGGAATTACTTGCGCACTAATTCCTCGTGATACCGACGGCATGGAAATCGGCCGTCGCCATTACCCAATAGGAAGCCCGTTTTTGAATGGCCCGATTATTGGCAAAGACATGTTCATTCCGCTGGACTACCTGATCGGTGGTGAAAAAATGGCCGGCGAGGGCTGGCGCATGCTGGTGGAATGTTTGTCGGTCGGTCGTTGCATTACCTTGCCGTCTGGCGCTGCTGGTGGCGCGGCTTTCGCGGTGGCTACCGCCGGTGGTTTTACCCGGATAAGGCGTCAGTTCAATACGCCAATAGCGGAAATGGAAGGCGTTCAGCAGCCGCTGGCGCGGATTGCGGCCAAAACGTACATTGCTCAGGCGGCGGTTAACCATACCGCCAACATGATTGATCAGGGCCAGAAACCGGCGGTGCCATCGGCGATTCTGAAATACCATCTGACCGAGTACCAGCGTGACGTTCTGTGCGATGCCATGGACGTTCACGGCGGTAAGGCAGTCACCCTTGGCCCACGCAATTATAATGGCATTTCGTTCAGTGGCTCGGCAGTGTCTATTACCGTTGAGGGTGCCAACATAATGACCCGCAGCCTGATGATCTTCGGCCAGGGTGCCATTCGTTGCCATCCCTACGTGCTGAAAGAGCTGGCGGCGAAAGACAACGACGATATAGATGCCTTTGACGAAGCTTTCTTCGGCCACGCCGGTTTGGTGTTTGGCAACGCTGCCCGTGCCTTTACCCAGGCTTTGGGCCTTGGCCGCGCAGACGTGCCGTTTGATCACGGTGCGCGTAAATACGCTCAGTCTGTGGCCCGCTTTAGTGCTGCGTTCGGGCTGTGTTCCGATGCGGCCATGACCACTCTGGGCAGTGAGCTGAAAATGCGCGAACTGACCTCTGCGCGTTTGGGTGACATGCTGTCGAATCTGTATTTGGCCTCTATGGTGCTCAAACATTGGCACGAAACCCAGCCGGTGGAGGGCGAGCAGGCACTTATGGCTTACAGTTTGGACATGCTGCTGGCGCGCACGGAAACAGCGTTGATAGAATTCCTTGATAACTTGCCCAATCGTCTAGTAGCCGGTGCGCTGCGGGTAGTAACCTTACCCATCGGCCGGCGCTGGACAGGCCCAAGCGATGCTCTGACCCACACCGTGGCGAAGGCTATTTCAACGGATTCGCCGCTGCGGAAAAAGCTGTTGTCCAGCCTGTGGGTGGGTGAAGGTGAAAACGGCGTCGACGCCGTTATTTCCAACCCCGTGGCCAGTTACAACAACTTGTTAAAAGACAACGCCAAAGCTGAAAAGCTCTATCGCAAAGCCAGCAAGGCCTACAGCAAGGGCGTACTGCCGATAACCGCTTTGCACCCGGAGCAGCGTTTTGAAGCGGCTTTGGAAACGGGCGTGTTTAGTGAGGAAGAGGCAATCTTCATGCGCGATTACGAAGCAAAAGTACTGGAAATGCTGACGGTCGACGACTTTGCCTTTGACGAGTTCGCACGCAATAAAAAGTCGGTGATTGATCACAATCCCTCAGAAGCGCAGCCTTCTTGAAGGCGCATTGAGTATGTGGTTGTCGGTTCTGGCCATTAGCGGTGGTGCGGTGCTCGGCGCGAATTTGCGCTGGGCACTGAGTTTGTGGCTGAACGCCAGCCATCACCATGTGCCGCTGGGCACTTTGGTGGCCAACATGGCCGGCGGCTGGCTGGCGGGGTTTTTACTGGCCTGGTTCAGCCACAGCTCGAGTCTGTCGCCGGAATGGCGCTTGTTTGCAATAACCGGCCTGTGTGGCGCGTTGACGACTTTTTCCACTTTCTCGCTGGAAATGCTCACGGCTTTGCAACAGGGAAAGTGGGGCATGGCGCTGGTGGGTATTCTGGCCCACGTTTGTGGTGCTTTGCTGATGACAGCTGTTGGCTTTTACACCGTCGCATTGATCAAAAGTTGATCCGCACCATTACCTATATAAAATTTTCAAAATCCACTTGGCAAGCCCTGGATTCCCGAGTAGAGTATTTATTGAAGGAAATATTCAGTGAAGCATTTCATTAAGAAGACGTATTCCAGCGGTTGGCATTAAACCCAGTGATGAGCATTTACCGTCCCTTTTTTGATTCCGCAGATTCTGGTTTTCCGTAAACACCGGCTTAAGCCATGTTGGCTGAGCGGGGTGAATAATTGATTGATTGCAGGATATTTGAGCATGTCTACTACTACCGGTACTGTTAAGTTCTTCAACGAAGCAAAAGGATTTGGTTTTATTACTCGTGAAGGCGGCCCCGACGTATTCGTTCACTACAGCGCTATTCAGGGTGGCGGTTTCAAGACTCTGGCAGAAGGCCAGCAAGTCGAGTTTACCGTTACCCAGGGCCAGAAAGGTCCGCAAGCGGAAAACGTTGTACCTCTGTAATCCCGCTTGGATGCAGAAGTAACCCGCTAAAAAAAGGCAGCTAACGCTGCCTTTTTTTGTGGCTGTGATTCGTTCTGAATAAGATTTTAACAATGGCCGCTTAGCGGGTGATAACCGCAGCGTCACCGCGGCCTTCTACCGCGGCCAGTTCCGCGCTGGATAACCACTCGCCGGGTGGTAATGCCATTACGCTGGCGCAAGCCGCCAGAGCGTGGGCCCAGGAACAGCCATTGGTAAACAGCATGCCGGCTTCGTTCAGTGTGCCGCCATGGTTGCGGTAACCCAACACCCGTGATGCTGCCGGTGCCGGAAACAGCGTGTGCAGATGGCCACGGAACACCTCTGGGCGCATGTGCGTTAGTGCGACCCGGCGGCTCAGCCGGCCTGGGAATAGCTGTTCACGTTCCAGTTCATTCACGCACACAGCGGCTTCCTGGGCGTCGCGGGGCTGACGTAAACGTCCTGGCTCCTGAACGTACACCAGGCGGAAAGCTGCACCGCTGTCGCGCAATCGTTCACAGGCACGGATGGCTTCTGAAAGCTGGTAGGCGCCATTGGCAATCACCATAACCGGTTCGCGCCCGCCAGTGTCTTCATCAATAACAATCGCTCCCTGACGTGCTAGAAGCGCCGCTTCGGCGGTGTTGAACACGCATGGCCGCTCGTGCTTTGGAACAACCATGCAGGTAATGCGACCGCGGTTGCGATAAATGTCGGGCATCAGCGCCAGGGTGCTGTTGTAGTCAGCGGGGAACACCACGCGGGAGACATCGCTCATCTCCCCTAGTAAGCTTTCACAAAACGTTGTGTCTTGATGGGACTGCTCGTTCTTGCCGTTTTCCCAAGTGTGGGACGTTGCTACCACGGGCAGGCCCAGCCAGCGCGCAGGGCGCCCTGCTGCGGCCTGGTGGCGGGAGAATATTAATTCCTGGCGGATGGCTCCGAGCATTTTTACGCAAAAGGCTTCGTAGCTGGCCACCAAGTTGAGCCCAGCCTTGTTAGCCAGGCAAGCAGACACCACCGCTTCTTCATTTAAGACGGTAATAACCCCGCCCAAAACCGACTCATTGTCGTTTTCCGGTTCGTTCACCCGGTGCTTTAACAGGTGCAATACGCCCTCCAGGCGGTTGCTCACAAGCTCGTCCGGGTTGCCCACGCGGGGCCTTAATGTTGGGTTTGCCCCAACAAGCGCGCAGAAGAAATCGTTGATGGCGGTCATCGGCGATGCGGCTTGCTGCACCGGCGCCAACGTGGGAATAACCGGGTCTGGAGGATTGCGCAGAGCCAGAGGGTGGTCCCGTTCTAGCGGTCTTTTTTGATCCTGGTGGCGGTTCAGCGTGCGCAGAGCAGCGTTCAGTTCGTCTGGCTCAACGTGCAGCGGCGTGGTGTATTGATGAAACAGTTCGCGTATACGTGCGTCAACCCGCGGGTTGCCCGGCAGCGGCAAATTATGCGCAGAATTTTCGCCTGCGCCGTAAAAACCGAAGCCTTTGATGGTTTCGGCAATGCCGTAAGGAATCCGTGCGGGGTAGTTCTGCTGACCACTCAATACGGCTTCGGCCTGTTCTTCCAGCGCCCATTCCATATCCAGTATGGCGCACACAAACGCCGCAGGGTCGCGACCATCAAAACGGAAGGGTGCAAAGCCGCGGGCGGACAGATGTTCTTCAAAGCGCTCTAGGCCTTCGCGGGTGCCCAGCTCGGTACGCTGTTCAATGCGCCGGCCGTTGGCAATCATGATGGGCATGATCAAACCGCAGTCTTCAGCGCGCCACCACCGCGGAATCCAGTCGCTGCCACGCTGTTCTTCAGCGGCGCCGTCAGACAAAAACGCCACCAGAGATTCGCCGGGTAGCGGCATGTGTGCGTACTGCAGTTCGGCAAAGCCCAAATAGCCGCCTTCAATAATGCCGCCGGCGGTGTAAGGATTAACGTGGCTGCCCAGGGGCGCGACGTTGCTGCCATCTGGATTCTGGCGGTAACTGTAAAAATCCCGGGCAAGCTGTGTCAGGCCATCTGCTCCACCGTAGGCCTGCTGCTGTTCCGGGTGCAGGTTGCCGGTCAGAACATTCAGGGCGTCAACAGCGGCGACGCAGTGACCTTGGCCCATTAACCAGCTGCGGGTTTTTCCGGTCAGGCTGTTGGTGGCTAGGTAGGCAGCGTAGGCAGGCACCATGTTCAGCGCGCCACCGGTATGGCCTTCGGGTTTGGGTTTGAAGTCATCCGCCGCCAAGGCCTTGCCCTTGCGGCATACGCGGTTGGTGTAGGTCATGTGCACCACTTGCCACATGCCTGCACTGGCAAGCCGGTCTAGAGCAGCCAGGTGATGGAATACGGTTTCCAGATTTGGCTGCAGCTTGCGATTGACCAGTTGCCGGGCCACGCGCAGCACGCTTGCACACAGCCGGTCACCGTGGTTGATAACGCCATAACCGGCGCGCCAGTAGTCGTATGCGTCTTGCGCATTGCCAGTCAGGGTGTTGACTAGAGAATCGTTGTTTAGGTCGTGCGCAGACATATAAGCCTTCTTTTTATGTCGAAGTATGGTCGAAGTATATGCGCGGCAGATTCGGGGGCTATTGATGCAGGTCAGCGTGGTGGCCTGCACAGATTACACGGGAGTAACATCGGGTGTCGGCTGCCGCGTAACCGGCGGTTTGGAAATTTCTAGGTAAAACTGGCGATTTCGGCGCTGGTTAAAAAGCGATGCTCACCGGCAGCCAATGCCGGATCCAGCGTTACCCCACCAATGCGGCTGCGGTGCAGAGTAGTGACATGATTACCAACGGCTGCCAACATGCGTTTGATCTGGTGATAGCGGCCTTCAGAAATCGTCAGCTCTACTAGCTGTGACTGCAGCACCGTCACCTGAGCGGGCTTTGTCGGCTTAGTGTCGTTACGAAGCATCACGCCGGCTTCCAGAGCCGCGATAGCCGCTTGTGAAATGGGCGCACTCAGAGCCACTTGGTAGGTTTTCGGGCACTCCACTCTTGGCGAGGTAACCCGGTGTGACCACTGACCATCGCTTGTTAGCAACAGCAAACCGGTAGTGTCGGCGTCCAGCCGGCCGGCAATGTGAAGATTGCGGGTCAGCTCTGCCGGCAGAAGATCCAGCGCTGTGGGCTGGTCGCTGTCGCGGGTCGCACTGATAAACCCTGCGGGCTTGTTGAGCATCAAGTAGCGTTCAGTAGGCAGGGCAACGGGTTCTCCTTGCAGCATAACCTCGGCGTTGGCTGGAACGGCGGTTGCCGAATTCTTCCACACGATGCCGTTTACCTGAACGTCACCAGTGGCTATGGCGCGTTTTGCTTCTTTGCGTGAAAGCTCCGAGCTGGTGGCAATAAATTGATCGAGGCGCATGGACTTCAACACTCCTGGCCGGGAGCTGGCGTGGCAAGGTTGGCTAGGCACAGAATCGGGATGGCGCCGGTTATGCGGCCCCACAGCAGGGGCAGCGCAGCGTTATTAAACGCGGGCCTGGGTGCTTGTTCGCCATTGCCGTTCATCAGTGCGCCATCCCGCTCATTGGCAAGAACAAATGTAAAAGGGTGCGCCCCGGGAATGCCCAGGCGCACATCGGTGGCGGTAATTTCACCGTTGCGTGTCTGATAATCAAGAAAACCCCGGGTAAACCATTCCAGCCGACGGGTTTCAGGCAGTTGCGCAACAGAGTTGGCAAGCTCCGGCTGGCGCGGGAAATATTCAAGCATTAAGGGGCTGTCGCCATCCAAAAAGCCGGTCACGATTTCAACACGCTGCTGGTCGGTGATTGCGGTGGCGCGCCAGAGCACCGTGTTGAAGGGCATAGGCTGCACAAGAAGTTCGGCGTCGGCAAAGCCTGCGCTGGCAAGGGCTGGTTGCACGCGTTCGGTTATTGCCTGCTGAGCTGCAAACGACCAACCGAGATACCCGGTGGATAGCAGCAGGCCGGCCGCTAAGACGCGCACAGCCGCAGGCCGCAGCAAAAAAGCAGCGCAGCCGGCCAGTAGCGGTAGCGTATACAGAGGGTCGATAATAAAAACACTGCTGATAGCCAGCGGCCGGCCAAGGGGCCAGAAAAGTTGTGTACCGTAGGTGGTGAAGGTGTCCAGAATAGGGTGTGTCAGCAACACTAGCGCGGTGAGTAACAGCCAGCGGGGAAACCCAAGTTGTGGCTTCCAGCGCCAGAGCAGGGCTGCAAGCAGCAGCGACAGAGGTGCAAGCACAAACAACGAGTGGCTAAAACCCCGGTGCTGGGTGAAATTGGCGACGGCCGAGCCATAATCAATCAGCACGTCTAGATCGGGAAGCGTGCCTAATAGCGCGCCGGTGATCAGAACCGATCGCCCGAGCGTTTTACCGGCTACAAGGCCTGCGATGGAAGCGCCAAGAGCCATCTGCGTGATTGAGTCCATGAAGATCGCATCATTTTGGTTAGTAAGGTTATCTACCGGTGTATCAAAGTACCGGCGTTATCTGCAAAACGCGTAAAACCTGAGGCCCCGGATAACCGTCGGCGACCAGCCCGTTGGTAATTTGGTACTGACGGATAGCGGCGCGGGTGGCCGGGCCCATAATGCCATCTGGCGCGCCGGCGGAATATCCACGTTGTTCCAGTTGCTGCTGTAACTGCATGATGTTGTCGCGGGACAGCGCAGGCGCATCGACCGGGGGAGGGTTTTGTAACCCGCCTGCACCGGCGATACGGTCGGCCAGGTGGCCCACGGCGATGGCGTAAAATTCCGAGCGATTCCAGCCCATAATTACTTTAAAGTTGTGATAGGCCAAAAACGCTGGGCCTTGATGGCCGGCGGGTACGATCAATGCCGCATCAATCGCCTCCTCGGCCAGGGGCCCGCCTGACGCATTGGTAACGCCAAGCTGGTTCCACTGCTGCAGAGATTGACGACGGCCATCGGCCAGGGCAAAGTTAAAGTTGTCGGGTAGCTGTACTTCACGGCCCCAGCGGTAGTCGCCATCCCAGCCCATCGATTGCAAAAATTGCCCGGCTGACATCAGCGCGTCTGGCAGGCTGTTCCACAAATCACGGCGGCCATCGCCGTCTGCGTCGACGGCGTGCTTCAAAAAGACCGTGGGCATGAACTGCACGTGGCCCATAGCACCGGCCCAGGAACCTTCCATTTGCTCAGGGCTAATGGCGCCTTCGTCAACAATCTGCAGAGCAGCAATCAGCTGGCGGGTAAAAAAGGTCTTGCGGCGCTCATCACAAGCCAGTGTCGCTAATGAGCTGGGCACCGACATTTTCCCAAAATAGCTGCCGTAGTTGGTTTCCAGGCCCCAGAAGGACAGCAAATAGGCGGCGGGTACGCCGGTTTCATTGGTCACTCGTTGCAGTAGATCGGCGTGCTCTATTAATAGCTGACGGCCGTTATCGATGCGAGTGTCGTTTACCCGGCGGTTCAAATAGTCAGCAAAGGGCGTGGTAAATTCTGGCTGGCGCCGGTCCAGCTCAATTACCCGTTCCAGATACTCCGCGTCAGCCAAGACGCTGCGCGCGGTTTCAGCGCTAACGCCGGCGGCTATGGCCTGCTGTTGCAAATCTGCTTTGCACGTCTCAAAACTGTTGAGCGCAGCAGGCTGGTCCGTGGCCTTGTCGGCAAGGCTGGCGCTGGCGCTCAGCGGCATAGCGGCCAGCATGCCGGCACACAGGGCCGTGGTGGCCGGGCGAAGAAGGCGGGAAATGGAGACGGGCACGTAGAACCTCCGGAAAATGGGCGTAGGACGTATTATTGACGCCCATAGTAGCGTTTTTTGCGGTCCTAAAAACACACTTGCCACTGCTGGCGGGTGACAAATCAGTAACCTACACCCACAAGATGGAACCGTACTTTACGCGACGGGTTTCTATGGTGAGGGTTTGTTTTATAGTAATGTATAACATACGAAAAACAGCGTAATAGAAGGTTGATCCAATGGCGATGCTGACAGCACTGGTAGTAGATGACGCCAGCTTTGTGCGGGACCTGATCAAGCGTGCAGTCAGGCAGCAGTTTCCTATTATTGAGACCATCGATGCTGCTAACGGCAAAAAAGCGCAGATGCTGATGTCACGCACCACCTTTGACTTGATTCTCTGCGACTGGGAAATGCCGGAAATGTCAGGGCTGGAACTGCTGCAGTGGATGCGACAACAGCCCCAGTACGCCAAAGTGCCGTTTATTATGATTACCAGCCGCGGCGATAAAAGCCACGTGATTGAAGCCATACAGCAGGGCGTGTCGGACTATCTGGGCAAACCGTTCAGCCCTGACGGTCTGGGTAAAAAAATACGCAAAGTTATGGGGCAAACGTTGGCGCAGGCCATGGCAAGTGCTGGCAAGGCACCTGCGGTTCAGGCCGATGCCTTGGCACTTTCGGCCTCTCTGTTGACCCGTAAAACGGAGCCCCCGACCGCTTCTGCAATGGCTGCGGAGCCGGCCGCTGTTGAGGCAGTTGCGGCTTTTTCCCAGCACCAACCCACCGCAAAGGCGCGCCCGGTGATGAATATGGCCACCGTGCGTTTTTCTGACCACACCTTGCAGTCGGTGGTAAAAGACATCAACCTCAACGAGGTTCGGGTGATTGCCCGCCGCGACCAGCAGTTTCCCGGCATCCTGGACCAAGCGGTGGTGGATATTGAAATTTCGGAAACTGACGTTGCGCGGTTAAACGGATACGTGCATCAGCTTCAGGCGGTCGACAAACGCCAGGACACAGACTTTATCAGCGCCACTATCCGCTTTGTAGATGAAGATCCGAGAAAAATGGAAGACCTGTCGCGCTTTATTGCCCGCTTTCGAGCAGCAGCGCCTCGCTAGCAACGATCCGCTGCGCGGGGAATTGGCAACTAAAGGTACTGCCTTTCCCCAAGCTGCTGCTGATGAGCAGCTGTCCATCGTGGTTCAACAGCACGTGCTTAACAATAGCCAGACCCAGCCCCGTGCCGCCGGTGTCTTTGTGGCGACTGGGGTCAGCGCGATAAAAGCGTTCCGTTAGTCGCGGAATGTGGGTTGGGTCTATACCAATGCCGTTGTCTTCCACCGTCAGCAGCGGGCCTTGTTCGCCGGCGCTCCAGCGAACGCGAATCCGGCCTTGTGCGGGGGTGTACTTTACCGCGTTAAAAATCAGATTAGAAACCCCGCTGCGCAACTGTGACAAGTCGCCGCGTATCTGCGTCGGGCCATCGATTGTCAGTTCAATCCGGTGTTGCTTGCCGCCACTGAGGGCGTTTGCGTCATCGCAAACCTGTCTCAGCAGAGTGCCTGCATCAACGGTGCCTTCGTGCAGATTGCGATCGCCGGTTTCGATTTTCGACAATAAAATCAGATCTGCAATTAAGGCTTCCATACGCGCCGATTGGCCTGCCATAGTGGCCAAAGCGCGTTGCCAGTTGGCCGGTACTTCATCGCTATGGTCCGACAGGGTTTCCAGGTAACCGCTGATAACGGTCAGCGGTGTGCGCATTTCGTGGGATAAGTTGCTAACAAAATCCTGCCGCACCTGTTCCAGCTGATGCAGGCGGGTAACGTCTTTGATGAGCAATAGACGATCGTTATCGCCAAACAGGCTGATTTGAATCTGCAGGCGCAGGTGGGCGCGAGCCGGAGCGTTTAGCTCCAATGGCTGCTGGTATTGCTTCTGTTCAAAGTAATGGATGAATGCGGGTAGGCGAATCAGGTTCTGAATCAGCTGTCCCTGGTCGGTGCCGTTACGCAGATTGAGCAGGTAATCTGCGCTGCCGTTCCACCAATCTATAGCGCCGCGGGAATCGGTCATCACCACGCCATCGCGCATGGCATTGGCGGATTGTTGCACCTTTTGAAGACGCTCTTGTAGCGCAGATCGGTGTTTGATGTGCTGTTTCTGAAGTTTGTTCAGGCCGTCAAAAATATTACCCCACAAACCGACGCTGTCTGGCGCTTCGCTGGCGGTATCCGGTTGCGCCAGCCAGCGTAGCAGGCGTTTTGTTTGCGCCAGGGTCCAGCCCAGGTAAAGCAGCAGACCGGCGAGCAAGCCGTAAAGTGGAAAGCCTACCAGCCAACCCAGCAGCAAGGTCAATCCTAGCAGGGCAATCATCAAGCGCAGGTATTGTGACCAGTTCTGTTGCATGGCAGTGGGTCCGTAACGGGTTCGGCGCTTAGCCGGGGTCTGCGGAAAATCGGTAGCCGGCACCGCGAACGGTTTGTACTAGATGGTCGTGATGAGTGCCAAGCGCTTTGCGCAACCTGCGGATGTGGACGTCTACGGTGCGCTCGTCCAGATATACGTTTGCTCCCCAAACCTGGTCCAGCAGCTGGCTGCGGCTGTATACCCGGTTCTGATGGCTCATGAAAAACTGCAGCATGCGGTATTCTGTTGGCCCCAGTTCCAGTTGTCCGAACTGACTACTAACCCGGTGGCTGAGCGGGTCCAGAGTTAGGCCGCCTACTTCCAGAGCACTATCAACGCCGGCGGGAGTGCTGCGTCGCAGCACGGCTTTCAGCCGGGCCAGCAATTCCCTCGGGCTAAATGGCTTGGTGATATAGTCGTCGGCGCCGGATTCAAGACCCAGTATTTTGTTATCTTCTTCGACTTTTGCGGTCAACATAATAATGGGAATTGCCGCAGTAGTATCGTCTTTTTTCAGCCGGCGAGCCAGCTCGATACCGCTGGTGTCTGGCAGCATCCAGTCCAGCAAAATCAGATCCGGGCGCTTGTCGACAATAAGGGTGTGGGCAGCCTTTGCGTCGGCGGCTTGCAGGCAGACATAACCCGCCATTTCCAGGGCCACAGTGACCATTTCGCAAATGGCAGACTCGTCGTCTACAATCAGAATGGTTTTTTCGGGCATGGCGGTAACCTGCTTTAGCGTTGTGTTGAATTCGCCGTATTACACCCGCTTACTGTTACAGATGTGTGACAGCGGGTCGAGAGTTTTGCTCAGGCGAGCATACGATCAACGGCCAGCCCGGCAAACAGCGCAAAACCTGCCCAGTTATTGTGTAAAAAGGCTTTGAAGCATCCGGCCCGGTCGCGCTCACGGGCCAGAAATTGGTGGTAAATGAACAGGCAAGCCATGGTCAGCAAACCCATATAGTAAAAAGTACCCAGTTCGGCCTGTTGGCCGACCAGCAGCAGTATGGCGATGATGGTGGTCTGCAGAATGCCCAGGATCAGGCGGTCGGCGTCACCAAACAACACTGCGGTGGATTTTATGCCCACTTTCAGGTCGTCTTCGCGATCGACCATGGCGTAAAAGGTGTCATACACCACCGACCAGATAACATTGGCAATGAACAGTAGCCAGGTGACTTGGCTGAGTTCACCGGTTTGGGCAGCCCAAGCCATCGGAATGCTCCAGCCGAAGGCCGCTCCCAGAAATACCTGGGGCAGGTGGGTATAGCGCTTCATAAAGGGATAAACGAACGCCAACAGAGCGCCACCAAAAGCCAAATAGAGGGTCAGCGTGTTGGTAAACAGCAGCACCATTAAAAAAGATACCAGGCCCAGTCCAGCAAACAGCGCGACGGCTTCCCAGGGCTGGATGCGGCCGGTGGTTAACGGCCGGTCTTTGGTGCGCTCAACGTGCCTGTCCCATTCGCGGTCAGCAAAGTCATTAATGGCACAACCCGCTGCACGCATAAAATACACGCCGAGCGTGAACACCATCAGGTTGCTCAGACTGGGCATGCCGTCGGCGGCCAGCCACAGCGCCCAATAGGTGGGCCATAGCAACAATAACGTGCCCACGGGGCGGTTCAGACGCAGCAGTAGGGCGTAATCCCGCAGGCGTAAACGAACGTGATCGGGCAAGGCGTTGGCTAGCATGGCAGGGTTCGCTGGTCGATAATAACGGTGAATGTGCAGGGGATTATAGCCAGTGCCGGGCGCGGGTCAAAAAGCCGCCGCCAACTCTGGCGGAATCAAGTTCGTTCTGCGCCGCGGTAAAGCTGCGGTAGCAGGTATTCGCACACCATCAGCGAATGCTGGCGGCCCTGCCTGCGGGTGTGAAACAGCGAACGCCGGGCCAGCCGCGGTTGCCCGCTATGGGTGCCCTGGCATAACCCGGTTTCGAGTGGGCCTCGATGCCACTGGCGATGGCTGAATAGGTAGGCGCCCAGTGGCCGGTTGCCCAAGTTGCGAAGCTGGCGGCCTGGCCCTTGCAGGCAGGCCAAGGGAATAACGGTACGCGCCAACACCCAAGGTTGGCCATCGCCGCACAAGCGCACTTCGCGAATCCACGCTTGCTGGCGCCAGGGAATGTTCAGCTTGCGGGCTTCTTCGGCGCAGGGCAGGGCAAAACCTTCGCTGGCGACTTCTACCAGAAAGCTTTGCTGGCAGCGTTGCTGCAACGCTCGGGTGAACGAGCCCTGAACGTTTAACCAGTAGCGCGCCGGGCCATGAACCTGAGGGTCGCGCAGGCCCGCGGCCGCTGGCTGGCGATACCAGCAGGCCGGTGGGACTGTTAGAGCGCAGGCCGCCGTTGGGCTGCTTTTACAGACCTTTGACAGCATAGATACCAGGCGCATTACGCCAGTAGCCTTTGTAGTCCATACCAAAGCCGAACAGAAAGCGGTCTTCGACATCCATACCGGTGAAATCGGCTTTCAGACCGGGTCGACATTTGCGATCGTGCTGTTTGTCTACTAGTACGGCGGTCAGCACTTCAGCGGCGCCGTGTGCGCGGCAATAATCGGCGATGGCGCACAGGGTCGTGCCTTCGTCCAGAATGTCGTCAACAATTAGAATGATACGGTCGTTCATATCAGCTTCCGGCCGCAGCTTCCACTCCAGAATGCCGCCGGTGGTTTCCTGGCGGTAACGGGTGGCATGCAAGTATTCGGCCTGAACGGGAAAGTTCAGCTGGGTGAGCAGCTGGCCAGTGGTGATCAGGCCCCCGTTCATCACGCAGAAAACCAGCGGGTTGCTGCCTTCAAGGCGTTCGGTGATAGCGCTGGCCAGAGCAGTAATAGCGGCCTGTACCTGCTGATTTGGAACCAGGCAATCGGCTTCGGCCATTACCTGCTTCATTTCGGCGACGGTATCGATCATAACGGGCGGTCCTGTCTTAAAGCGGGCGATTATACCGGAGCGATGAGTGTGAAGGGAGAGCTAACCGGGCATGGAGGGGTCTGTATTTATGGCTACACGTGCAAAACAGGCATACTGACCCCCGTCGCAAGGTTACGGCGGGCGTTAATGACCGTGTATTTTCCGCGGTACGATTGGCCCGGGTGCCAATTTGAAGCGTAGATGAACGGCAACAGCCATCAATCGTAATAGTAACAGGAGCAGGTAATGAAGAAGTGGCAGTGTGTGGTGTGTGGGCTGATTTATGACGAAGCCGAAGGCTGGCCGGAAGACGGTATTAAGCCAGGAACGACGTGGAATGACGTGCCAGAAGACTGGTTGTGCCCGGACTGCGGTGTGGGTAAGGAAGATTTTGAAATGATCGAAATCGACTGAGGTGGGTATAGCATGACAACAGCTTCCGAACGCAACCCCATTGTCATTGTTGGCAGTGGCTTGGCCGGTTACTCGTTGGTGCGGGAGTTGCGCAAGCACGACGCGGGCGCACCCATACTGCTGGTAACCGCCGATGACGGCATCAGCTACTCAAAGCCCATGCTGTCTAACGGCTTTGGTAAAGGTAAAGATGCCAATGGTCTGGCCCAGGCTAGCCAGCATTCGATGGCTGAACAGTTTGATCTGCAGCTGATGCCCCATACCCGGGTGACCGCTCTGAATCCGCAAGCCCATCAAGTTCTGTTGGGCGACCACTGGCAAAGCTACAGCAAGTTAGTGCTGGCCTGGGGTGCGGAAGTGGTACCACTGCATCTGGCTGGCAGTGGCAGCGGTTCTGTGTATTCCATTAATGACCTGAACGACTACCGTGCCTTCCGTGCCGCCTTAACGGGCGCTGAGCGAGTGGCCATTATGGGCGCCGGGCTGATCGGCTGTGAATTTGCCAATGATTTGCTTCTGGGCGGGTATCAGGTAGAAGTGATTGCGCCCTCGGCAACGGTGATGCCCACGCTTATGCCTGAACAGGCCGCTTGCGCGCTGCAAAATGAACTGGAGGCGCTGGGTGTGACTTTTCACCTGGAGACCCAGGTTGATCGCATTGAGCAAGTGCCGGCCGGAGCCGATGGTGGCGTAATCCTGGCGCTGACCAATGGCCGGCAACTGCAGGCCGATGTGGTGATTTCGGCAGTGGGGTTAAGGCCGCGGACCGAACTGGCACAACAGGCCGGGCTGGCGGTGAACCGCGGTATTGTGGTGAATCGGGCACTGGAAACCTCGGCGCCGGATGTGTATGCCCTGGGCGACTGTGCTGAGGTGGATGGCCAACTGCTGCTGTATGTTATGCCGCTAATGGCGAGCGCCCGTGCGTTGGCAAAAACCCTGAGCGGCGAGCGCAGCGAGGTGCTCTACCCGGCCATGCCGGTGATGATAAAAACACCTTGCTGCCCGGCGGTGGTAAACCCACCACCGTTGGGCGCGGAAGGGTATTGGAAAGTCGAGCAGGATGGCAATCACGTGAAAGCGCTGTTTAATAATCCAGAAGGTAAGCTGTTAGGCTTCGCGCTAACCGGTCGCTTTGCCATGGAGAAACAGGCGTTGTCGCGGCAGTTGCCGGCGCTGCACAACGCAGTTTCCTGAGCGCTAATTATCGGTTTTCATTGCCAAGCCGCGCGCCCTGGGTGAGAATTTAGGTCGTTTGCTTATTATCACTCAACAGGAGCCAGCATGCTGGATATAACCCGAAAACTGGTGGATTTGCTGAACGTGAGCGCTATCGGCGTAGATCATTTCCAGGGTGACAGCGAAGATCTGGGATTTCCAAACGTATTTGGTGGCCAGGTTTTGGGCCAGGCGCTGATGGCCGCCAGCCGTACCGTGGAGGACCGCCTGTGTCATTCTCTGCATGCGTATTTTTTGCGCCCGGGTAATCAGCGCATGCCTATCGATTATGAAGTGGAGCGGGTGCGCGACGGTGGCAGCTTTTCTGTGCGGCGGGTGACCGCGCGCCAGGAAGGCAAGGAAATTTTGACCTGTTGTGCGTCTTTTCAAAGCGATGAGGCAGGTTTTGAACACCAGTTTGAAATGCCAAAAGTGCCGGCACCGGAAACCCTGAAAACCGAGCAGGAGCTGGGCGAACTGCTGGCGCCCCATGTTTCTGAAGCCCTGCGCCCTCGGCTGACGCGCGACCGCCCGGTGGAGTTTCGCCCGGTCGCCCCGAGTGACCCGTTATATCCCGAACCCCGCCCACCCCGAGCCCAGGATTGGGTACGGGTAAGGGGTGCCTTGCCGGATGACCCGGTGCTGCACCGCTGCTTACTGGCTTATGCCTCGGATTTCTCGTTTTTGGGTACGTCGCTGTTGCCCCATGGGGTCAAGTTTTGGGATGGCAGCTTGCGGGTAGCCAGCCTGGACCACGCTATGTGGTTTCACCGTGATTTCCGCATAGATGAGTGGTTGTTGTATGACAAAGACAGCCCAAGTGGGGCGGCAGGGCGAGGGTTGAATCGTGGTAGTTTCTATAATGCTTCCGGCGGAATAGTTGCTTCCTGTACACAAGAAGGCTTGATTCGCCTGCGAAAAAGCCAGTAACGGCACAAAATGGACCCGTCAAAGCCGAGGTAAACAGCTCTGACTGGCATTTTGGTTTTTGTCTTAGGTGTGTCTTTTTAGTTGTTTGACCCATTCCTGCGCCCACTCAGCGGCCTCAATCTCGGGTTCCATGGTTTCCATGGCGTCGATGCGCAGGGTATCACCCACTTTACGCGCGGAGGTTTCATAGAGGGCTTCTTCGATCAGTTCGCCGGCGCCGCAAAAAGTGTCTCCGTAAGAGCTGTCACCCAGCACGATGCTGCCAAACGGGCGGCCGGGCTGCTGTGGCAGCTGGTCCCGCAAATCCACATAAAACTGCAGGATGTTTGAGGGCAGTTCACCCTGACCAGTGGTAGAGGTGCACACTAGCAGGGCGTCATTGTTGTCGGTGATGTCAGACAGCTGAGGCTCTTCCAGAACCGTTACACGGTAACCGAGCGGCGTCAGTGTCTTTTCGACGGCGCGGGCACTCATCAGAGCGCCGCCGTAAACGCTACCAACAAGAATGCGGATGGCTTGCATAGAAAAATTCCGAACAATTGAGTGAGGTTTGGGTTTCTGGTAATGAGAAGCAGCTGCAACCATTTACAGGTTGAGATAATAGCCCTGACCGATCGTTTTTTGCAATACGGTGATTTATGCCGGATTTATTTCAATTTCATTGCAAAAATTTTATAGTGCCGCCTGCAGTTTTGCTGCACTCAGATGACGCCATGCCACATGAGATATTCCATGATATGAGCCGTTCAAGCGGATTTCTAGACACACTTCTTACCAGCCCCTCCACGGAACGCTTTCGGGTTGGAATCAGCCTGTTGTTTTTACTGGGCGTTTGGTTGTCGGTAGGCTCGTTTGCGAGTGGCTTGCCAAACGGCATGCTGCTGATGGCCGCTGCTGTGATTGGTGGCTATATGGCCATCAACATCGGTGCCAATGATGTTGCCAACAATGTGGGCCCGGCGGTGGGTTCTGGCGCTTTGTCGCTGGGCGCCGCGGTCGCTCTGGCGGCTGTCTTTGAAGCCGCTGGCGCGTTGATTGCCGGCGGCGACGTAGTGTCTACCATCAAAGGCGGGATTATCGATCCGTCTAACCTGAGTGACGACGGCTCCTTTGTCTGGTTGATGACGGCAGCCCTGCTGGCCGGCGCGCTGTGGCTGAACCTGGCCACCTGGATGGGCGCTCCGGTGTCTACCACCCATTCTATTGTGGGCGGGGTACTGGGGGCAGGTATTGCTGCCGGAGGCTGGGGCATTGCGGACTGGGGCGTCATGGCTAAAATCGCAGCCAGTTGGGTAATTTCACCGATGTTGGGTGGTGCTTTGGCCGCTCTTTTTTTGTACCTGATAAACCGCACCGTGTTGTATCGGCGCAATGTTATCGCGGCGGCGCGCATTTTTGTGCCTTGGCTGGTGGCCGGTATGGCCTGGGCGTTTGGCACGTATCTGATGCTTAAAGGCCTGAAAAAGCTTGTGTCGCTGGACTTTATGGGTGCAGCGCTGGTGGGTCTGGTGGCTGCGGTGGTGGCCTTCTTTGCGATACGCGCGTTGGTTAACCGCAAAGCCGCGACGATGGAAAACAACGCCGCCGGTGTAAATACGCTGTTCACTTGGCCGCTGATTTTTGCCGCAGCGCTGCTCAGTTTCGCTCACGGAGCCAACGACGTAGCCAATGCCATCGGGCCCCTGGCTGCTATAAACGATGCCCTGGCCAACGGCGGCGTGGTGACGTCCTCTAGTATTCCTTTATGGGTGATGGCGGTAGGCGCCTTGGGTATTGCGTTGGGCCTGATGTTGTTTGGCCCGCGGCTGATCAAAACCGTGGGTAGTGAAATCACCGAGCTGGATAAAACTCGCGCCTTTTGCATTGCGCTATCGGCTGCTTTGACCGTCATTTTGGCGTCGCAACTTGGACTGCCGGTGAGTTCCACCCACATCGCCATTGGCGGTGTGTTTGGCGTTGGCTTCCTGCGTGAGTATCTGAAGTCGAATTACGCCACCCAGCTGCACAAGATCATGGAACAGCGGGACTCCGAAGAGCGCGAACGTTTGAAACCATTTTTGGACGACTTCCGTAATGCCTCAATTGAGGAAATGGAGAACTTGCTCAAGCGTGCGAAGAAAAATAAAAAACAGGTGCCGCTGACAAAAAACGACCGTAAACGGCTGAAGAAAGTCTACCGGGAAGAGATGGTTAAGCGTTCCCACCTGACCCGTATCGCCGCGGCCTGGATTATTACCGTGCCGGCGTCGGCGTTGATGGCTGCCGTGTTGTTTTTTACCCTGCGTGGGCTGATGATTTAGTGTTCTGTTTGGCAAACGAGTTAGCGAAACGGGACACTAGCCGTTCAAGGCGAGTTTGCCCATACTGAGCAACACGACGTGGGAGTGATAGCTTCCGAAATCTTATTTGTTGGGGAGTGAGCTTATGAGTACATCCGTTGAAAGCAACCAAGCCAGGATAATTAACGAGCTGAGGGTGTTTATCAAGAAAGTAATGAGCGAACCCACCATTGCGGTCAGATCAATGGACATTGCCCGCAAGCACAAAGGTGAACCCAATTCTGACGAGGCTATCGCGCGGGAGATCAGCTCCAGCACCAGCATTCGTATTCCGGAAAAGTGGAGCGATGCAGACCGTATGTTTCTAGACATTATCCACGAAGTGCTGGACGACGAAGACGCGCTGTATTAAGCGCGGGTTCAAACGCTCGCACAGAACAAACACGAACGGCGCCTTATGGCGCCGTTCGTGTTTGTTCTGTCTGTTTAGAGCTGATTAGAAGCGCTTAGGCGTGTGCCCTGGCGCCTGTGGCCAGGTTGTTAAGAATTGCCATTTCATCGGCAATACCGTCTTCGCCGGCCAGCAGCCGTTGCTCTGTCAGAATGTCCGACAGTATGTCGGCGGTGGTCAGCGGGTTAGCCAGCACCACGCGGAATACAATGCAGGGAAAGTTGTAATAGTTGTCCGGTTCCAGACGAGTGCGGGAGACAAACGCTTTACCCCTTTCACGCTGGGTTTTCTGGATAAACTTGGTGACGCGGTTCAGGCTGGTGTTGATTTTTTCCGCCAGCATTTCATCGGCGCTTTCCAGAGTCTGCCGGACCTGAGCTGGGCAATAGCGATAGGTCAGAATGTTCAGCTCAGGCCGGGTGATCAGCTCAAAATCTTCTGCCTCATCAATCATGGCCGCAAAAGTGCGGGCTTTGCCAATGCCAGTGTCAATAAGCAGTTCATAACCTTCGCGTGCCAGAATTTTCAGGCCTGAGTGAATCAGCATGGCCATGCCAGGGCGCGAGCCTTCAAGCGTGGTGCTGCCCAAATCCCGCGAGCCTTTGCGGATCACGTACTGAGCGTGGTGTTCAACCGCACTGGCCAGGCTGGGGTCGCGGAACACCACCAAACCAACGCCCATGGGCACGTAAAGCTGTTTATGGGCGTCAAAGGTGACCGAGTCGGCTTTCTCAATGCCTTTTAGCAGCGAACGATAGCGTCGCGAAAACAGGGTTGGCCCACCCCAAGCGGCATCTACGTGGAAGTGTGCGCCGAATTCGCGGGCGATATCGGCCATCGCTTCCAGCGGATCTACGTTGCCGGTTTCGGTCGTGCCGGCAACGCCACAGAGAGCAATTACCTTGATCTTCTGTTTCTGCAATTGCAGGCATTTTTCCCGCAACGCATCAATCTGGATACGGTTGTTGCTGTCGGTTGCCACAGTCACCAGTGCATCTCGGCCCAGGCCCAATACGTCGGCGGCTTTGCTCAGGGAATAATGGCCGCGGCGCGACACAACAATAGCGGCGCCTTCGTAGCCGTAATATTTCAAAGCGCGGAACAGGCCTTCCTGTTGCAAACCGCGGAAGTTACCTTCCGCCGGAAATGCGTGGTTGCGGGCTACCCACAGCGCAGTCAGGTTGGCAACGGTGCCGCCGGAACACATGGCGCCCAGCGCGTAGCGGGGGTTGTGCATCCACTTGCGGTAGAACGAACCGTCTTGTTCGAATACCAGCCGATGAATCATGCCCAGCACTTGGCGCTCCAGGGGTGTAAACGCCTTGGAGGTTTCGGTTTTCACCAGATTCTGGTTCAGGGCAATCATGATCTTCGACAGCGGCAGCATGAAATAGGGCAGTGCCGACGTCATATGGCCAATAAAAGCAGGTGATGCGGTGTGTACCGAGTTCGCCACCAGTTTGTCGAGTAGGAACTGGGTTTGCTCAGACACAAAAATGGGCTTTTCTGGCACGCTGTATTCGGAGAAATTTTTCTCAACGTCAGCCAGGTCACGCTCTACCGCAACAATGTGATCCTGAAGAAAACCGGCAAGATTACGGGATATATCCTGGTCAATCCGGCTCAGGGTAGAATCGGGTGCCTCAGGAATCGTGAAAACACGATACATTGCCTCTACAGAGGCCTGGGCGGATTTTTTAATTCCGGTCATAGGGCGCCACGCGCGGTCTGGAGGAGCCGTAGTATACGGCGTGAAAAGTGGTTACGCCACATTGGGCGGCGCCTCATTAAGTGTGCTCTACAGCAGCTGCCGATCGACGTCCAGAATGGCGGCATCGATGCGTTCGTTGATGGCTTTTTCGACTTGGTCCAAGCGCTGGCTGATCTGCTGTGACGACGAGCCCAGCGCCACGACAGTCCAAGTGGCGCAATCTAGGATGTCCTGATGGTCGGTTTCGGCCACCGCTAAGTCCGGTTCTTTACCCCAGATCGTTTTTAATGGCGCAAACACTTTGCGCTTGGCTTTCAGGTCATCACAGGCATAAAGTTGAAAATGCAGGGTGAGCACACCGATGTGTGGGTTGATTGCTGGAGCTTGCGCCGACTCCCTGAGCAATTTGC
Source organism: Marinobacter sp. BSs20148 (assembly GCF_000283275.1). Lineage (NCBI taxonomy): Bacteria > Pseudomonadati > Pseudomonadota > Gammaproteobacteria > Pseudomonadales > Marinobacteraceae > Marinobacter > Marinobacter sp. BSs20148. The sequence continues at coordinate 3,740,859 of NC_018268.1, read as the reverse complement.
GTAATGCGTCAGACATTCACGATTCCTTCAGACTGAGAGCTGCCCCCGGTTGAAATCTGTCCCCAGTTTGCCGTCTCCAATTCGCCAAGGTACGCCGATGACAGATTCACTTGCAAGTTTGCCGTTCGAACAGTGGTTGAGCCGTGTAAGGGCGTGCGCCCTGTGTGCTGAAAATTTGCCCTACGGCCCTCGCCCGGTGATGAATCTTGTCTGTTTTTTCGATCGGGGCAGAAAATTTAATAACTATTAAAATCAATGCTTTGTGGTTTATTACAAAAAATTACAAAAAAGTGTTTGCCAATAAATAGCCTTGTCATCGTTTACGGATTATAAAGACGCCAAGACAATTCAACATGTGTAAACCTGTCTAAATGGAATACTGCTGGCCTGTGGCCTTTAGTATTCGTACTTTTGGTTTTCGTTGATGGAGAACAGTATGAGTGAATTCGACGAAAGCACTCTGGAAACATCCAGTGGTTGGTCTGCCGACGCTGAAAATACCCATTCTATTGCGGGTCGCGCCCGGGTTCGTGCCCAATTGCAGTCTGACATTGAGGCCTTCCTGAGTCAGGGCGGCACCATCAGCGAAGTGGCGAATGGGTTTCGTGGCGATGGCGGGAGCAAAGTGGACTCAGGCTTTAACGGCCGTGCACTCTAAGCCTTCATTCGTCTAAAAGCGATGCCAGGCCTGGGCGATACTGCCCGGGCCTTTTTGTATACACCGTTACCGCAACTGCAAGCCTGGCGGCCGAGGTGTATCATAAAAACCTGTGCCGGCGTTCGCAGCCGGCTTTTATTTTTGTACCACTCTTTTTGCCAATCCGGAGGTTCCGTGTCGAATCTGACTCCCCGCATGTTTCCCGCCACCCGTTTACGCCGCAACCGCGCCAGTGATTTTTCCCGTCGGTTGGTGCGTGAAAACCAGCTGTCGCCGGACAATCTGATTTTCCCAGTGTTTGTGTTGGATGGCGAAAACCAGCGCGAAGCCGTGGCTTCTATGCCCGGCGTGGAGCGTTTGAGCATTGACCTTCTGGTCGCCCAAGCCGCCGAAGTGGTGGAGTTGGGCATACCGGCTATTGCCCTGTTCCCGGTGGTGCCTGCCGAGCATAAAGATCTGCAGGGCTCTGGCGCTTGGGACCCTCAGGGTTTGGCGCAGCGAGCCGTACGTGCACTGAAACAGGCCCACCCAGAACTGGGTGTGATTACCGACGCCGCTCTGGACCCGTTTACCACACACGGCCAGGACGGCATCATTGATGACAACGGTTATGTGTTGAACGACATCACCGTAGAGGCGTTGGTGAAACAAGCACTGTCTCAGGCCGAAGCCGGTGCCGATGTTATTGCACCTTCCGACATGATGGACGGTCGCATTATTGCGATCCGCGAAGCCTTGGAAGAAGCGGGCTACGTGAACACCCGTATCATGGCCTATTCGGCCAAGTACGCGTCTGCCTACTATGGCCCATTCCGCGATGCAGTAGGTTCTGCTCGCAACATTGGCAAAGGCAATAAGGCCAGTTACCAAATGGACCCGGCTAACAGCGACGAAGCCCTGCACGAAGTGGCCATGGACATCGCCGAAGGCGCCGATATGGTGATGGTAAAACCGGGTATGCCGTACCTGGACATTGTTCGACGGGTGAAAACCGAGTTGCAGGTGCCTACGTTCGCGTACCAGGTCAGTGGTGAATACGCCATGCACATGGCTGCAGCGCAAAATGGTTGGCTAGACGGCGATGCGGTGATGATGGAGAGCCTGATGGCCATGCGCCGTGCCGGCGCCGACGGTATCCTGACCTACTTTGCTATTCGCGCCGCGCGGCTGATGAAACAGAAATGATCTGAAGTACGGGGTCGCTCAGGCCCCGTGCTAAGAGGGCAGTAACAAAACAAGGACGGTAAGCCAATGACCAGCAAAAAGGGCAATCTGAAGATTGCCGACAATGAGGCCACGTTGACCGCAGCGGACACGGTGCCTTCGCCCGAAGAAAGTCTGAGCCTGGACGCCTGCGAAAATTTCTTCAACCGCGAACTGAGTCAACTGCAGTTCAACCACCGAGTATTGAAGCAGGCCCTGGACGATACCCACCCGCTGATCAACCGGCTTATTTTCTGCTGCATATTCAGCAGCAACATGGACGAATTCTTCGAAATTCGCGTGGCGGGCATTCGCCAGCAGTTGAAGTACGGCCGGGAACAAGTCTACGCTGACGGACTGCAGCCGGAACAGTTACTGGCGGAAATCAGTCGCGTGGCTCACGAGTACATTGACGAACAGTACGATATCTTGAACAACGTGCTTATTCCGGAGTTAGAAAAGGAGAATATCCACTTTGTGCGCCGGCATGAATGGACCCCGGCTCAGGCCCAATGGGTACGTACCTATTTTGACGAAGAGATTCTACCGGTGGTCAGCCCGATTGGCTTGGACCCATCGCACCCGTTCCCGCGGCTAGTGAACAAAAGCCTCAACTTTATTGTGGAACTGGACGGCAAAGACGCCTTTGGCCGCGAAACCGGCATGGCCATAGTGCCGGCGCCAAAGTCTTTGCCGCGGCTGGTGCGGCTGCCGGACGACGTTTGCGACGGCGGCGACAATCTGGTGTTTTTGTCGTCGATGATTCACGCCCATACCGACGAGCTGTTCCCGGGTATGGAAATCAAAGGCTGTTACCAGTTTCGCCTGACTCGTAACGCGGATCTGGAGCTGGAAGACGATCTGGAAGACCTGGCCTCGGCTCTGCGCGGTGAGTTGCTGAGCCGCCGTTTTGGTGACGGTGTGCGCCTGGAAGTGGCGGATAATTGCCCGCAGGAACTGGTCCAGTTTCTGCTGGCCGAGTTCGGCCTGACCGAGCGCGACCTCTATGAGGTGCGCGGCCCGGTAAACCTGACCCGGCTACTGGCGGTGGGGGGGCTAGTGAACCGACCGGACCTGAGTTATTCCGGTTTTTCCCCGGTGATTCCGCGCCAGATTCGCAGCCGTGACTCTATGTTTGACAGTATCCGCAAGCGTCCGATTCTGTTGCTCCATCCCTATGAGAACTTCAGCCCGGTGGTGGATTTACTGCGCCAGGCCGCCAAAGATCCGCAGGTGCTGGCCATTCGCCAGACCTTGTACCGCTCCGGTGCCAACTCCGAAGTGGCAGAAGCCTTGGCCGATGCCGCTCGTCGGGGTAAGGAAGTCACCGTTGTTATCGAGCTGACGGCGCGATTCAGCGAGGAGGAAAACCTGGAGCTGGCCAGCCGCCTGCAGGAAGCCGGGGTAATTGTGGTTTACGGGGTAGTGGGCTATAAAACTCACGCCAAAATGGTTCTGATTGTGCGCCGCGAAGAAGGCCGCTTGCGGCGCTATGTGCACTTGGGCACGGGTAACTATCATGCCGCCAACGCTCGCCTGTACACCGACTACAGCTTTATGACCTGCGACGAATCTATCGGCGACGATGTGAACAAACTGTTCCAACAACTGACCGGTATGGGCAAGGCGTTAAAAATCAAGAAACTGTTCCACTCACCATTTACTCTGCATTCGCGAATACTGCAACTGATTGAGCGGGAAACCCGCCTGGGTGAGAAGGGCCGGATTATTTTCAAGTTCAACGGCCTGACCGAGCCTCAGCTGATTAAAGCGCTGTATCGTGCCTCCCAGGCCGGTGCGAAAATCGACCTGATTATTCGTGGTATCTGCTGCCTTCGGCCCCAAGTGCCCGGGTTGTCGAGTACCATTCACGTGCGCTCTGTTATCGGGCGCTTTCTGGAGCATACTCGGGTTTACTATTTTGGTAACGATGGCCAAGCCCAAGTGTATTGCTCCAGCGCCGACGGCATGGAACGTAACCTGCTAAGGCGGGTTGAGGTCGCCTTCCCTGTGGAAGAGCCGGCGCTGGTGGAGCGCTTGCAAGACGATTTGAATACCTATCTCGCTGATAACTGTCAGTCTTGGGTGTTGCAGGCTGATGGCAGTTACGAGCAGAACGAACCGGCGGAGGGCGAGCCAAGGCTGGCTTCGCAGTTGGTGTTGCTAGAGCGGCTGACCGCCAAATCCTAACTTATTAATGTGGTATGACTGGAGAACGCTTTGAAACGACAATGGATAATGGCATCTGCCGGACTGCTAGTGTTGGCGGGTATTGCTTTGCCCTATGGCACAGGCTACCTGACCGAGCAACAGTGGCAGCTGGCTTCACAGGAAGTGAACGGTTCCCAGACCTGGTTGGAAATGCAAGTTGGGCGCTACGACCGCGGATTCTGGAGCTCCGAATTTGAAGGTAAATTGTTGCTACGAGACCCGGCAAGCGGTGAGGAACTGAGCGTTCCCTACCTTGCCAGCGTGAGCCATGGCCTGACCGGCAGCCTGACCGACTTTAAACCGGTGAACGGCTGGACCCCGGCAGGCGAAAGCTGGTTTGGTGATGACGCCCCACGCTTGACCGCAGAAACCCGGCTTTGGGGTTCGGCGGTAGCCGAGCTGACCGTGCCCAAGTTCAGCATTACTGATGACGGTAACGCGGAGACAGTCTTTGGCAGTGGTGGTCTGGTGCGCGTAAATGGCAGCCTCGGCGCCGACGCTGTGAATATCAGTGCAGACTGGCCGTCGCTGGTGATTGCCTCGGAAGAGGTAGATCTGCGCCTCAGTGATCTGACGCTGGAGCAGGAAATGCAGCGTCTGAGCGGTGACATCTGGACCGGCGAGGGCACGCTCGCGTTGCAGGGTCTGGAGTTGATGCCTGCAAACGCTGACGCCATTATGCTGCGCGGTCTGTCGCTCTATTCGAACAGCAAAGCAACAGACGACAACAGCGCTCTGGATTCGTTCATAAGCGTCAAACTGGACGAGCTGCAGTTGGCTGCAGGGGATACCCTGGGGCCACACCGCATTGAGTTCGCGCTGAAGGGCCTGAACGTAGAGGCCTGGAACGCTGTTAGCCGCAGCGTGACGGATATGCAGCTGGCGGCATTTGCCGCCGAAAATGGCGACCCAACCGCGTTTCAGCAACAAATGCAGGCGATGTCAGACGTGGGCGAGTCGATGCAGATGTTAGCGGCAGCAGGCTTCAGCGTGGGTTTTCCGGACATTCATCTGGTCAGCCCGGACGGGCCGTTGCAGGGCAAAGTGCTGGTAACCCATCCTGGGGTTGCGGGCGATTCTGAGTCGTTACTGATCATGCCGGCGCTTGAAGGTGAAATGGAGTTATCCATACCGCTGGCCCTGGCTGAAAACAACGAAGCTGTGCGCATGCAAACAGCGCCGTTGATTAAAGATGGGTTGTTGATTACGGAAGGTGATCGCCTGTTGCTGAAGGCAACGTTGAAAGATTTGATGTTGAACGTCAACGGCCGGCCAATTCCGCTGCCGCCGCTGTTGTAATCGATGGGTCTGGCCAGCCGCCTGGTTTGGCATGCTGGCCGGTGTTGGTCTGGTTCAGGGAATAGCTTGGTTCGGGCGTTTTGCTTTAACTGAATTTTTTTTTCAACGCGTCTTGCACCGCCGGATTGACAAATTCGGATACATCCCCGCCCAAGGACGCAATCTCGCGGATCAGGGTAGAGGATATATAAGACAAATGATTGGTTGGCGTAAGGAATACGCTCTCCAGTTCCGGTGCCAAGCGGCGGTTCATGTCTGCCAACTGAAATTCGTACTCAAAATCTGACACCGCTCGCAGGCCGCGTAAAATCACCGTGGCGTTCTGTGAGCGCACAAATTCTGCTAATAAATTGCTGAAGCCCATGACCGTCACGTTGGGAACATGGGCAGTGGCCTGACGTACCAGATCACAGCGTTCCTCCAGCTCTAGCAAGGGCTTTTTCCTGGAGTTGTAGGCAACCGCCACCACCACTTCGTCGAAGAGTCGGCTAGCCCGCTCAATCAGATCGGTATGGCCGTTGGTGATGGGGTCAAACGTACCCGGGTAAATAACTTTTGGCATTTACAACTCCTGTCGCTCTATCGCTATTTTGCCCAGAATAGCAGCGCCAGCGATGTTTCGCGACGAACCGGGTGCAACTGACTCAGCGAATGAACAGTTTGTAGATCAGTTTGTGGGCAACACCGCCATGGGGCGGGTACACCACTTTGCCGCTGTTGAACTGCTGCTTGGCGAAAATTCCGCGCTGGTGGCTGAAGGTAAGAAATCCTTCTTTGCCGTGATAATGCCCCATTCCGGAGTCACCAATGCCACCGAACGGCAGGTCGTCTTGAGCTACATGCATCAACGCGTCGTTTATGCACATGCCGCCGGAGTGGGTGTTGGCCACAACTTTTTGTTGTTCTTCCTGGTTGTAACCGAAGTAATACAAGGCCAGCGGGCGCGGGCGATTGTTAATAAAGAGCAGGGCGTCGTCCAGCGTTTCGTAGGCCACAACAGGCAGAATGGGGCCGAAGATTTCGTCCTGCATCACCCGCATGTCCGCCGTTGTGTTCAATAGTAACGTCAGTGGTAATTTGTGGCTCGCGGCATCCAGAATTTCGTTAGCAGGGTTGATCTCGACGAGTTCCGCGCCTTTGCTGCGGGCGTCATCCAGATAACCCTTTAGGCGCTGGTACTGGCGTTGGTTGATAATCGCCGTGTAGTCGGTGTTGTCCCGCAGTGACGGGTACATGGCGCTGAACTGTTTGCGGTATTCCTCGACAAAAGCAGCCACTCTGTCAGCCGGGCAAAGCACATAGTCTGGTGCTACGCAGGTTTGGCCAGCGTTGAACGCCTTGCCAAAGGCAATGCGCTGGGCTGCGTCCTTTAGTGGTACGTCGGTTGCGACAATCGCCGGTGATTTTCCGCCAAGCTCGAGGGTGACGGGTGTCAGGTTTTTGGCCGCGGCCTGCATCACCAGCCTGCCCACCGAGGTTGACCCGGTGAATAGCAAATGGTTGAACGGCCGCTCGGAGAAGTCTGCGGCGACCTTGGCATCCCCCAGAATAACGGCTACTTGCTCCTCGTCGAAGGTGGCTTCCACCAACTCTTTCATTAGCGCGGAGGTGTGCGGGGTAAATTCCGACATTTTTACCATGGTGCGGTTGCCGGCGGCCAGCGACGCGACCAAAGGCCCGATGGCCAGGTAAAGCGGGTAGTTCCAGGGCACAATCACCCCCACCACACCTTTAGGTTGGTAATGCACCTGGTTGCTGGCAGGGCGGAACAGCATGGATACGTGCCGTTTTGACGGTTTCATCCAGCTGTCGAGATGTTTCAGTGTGTAATTGATGCCCTGCACGGAAGGCATGATTTCGGCAATCAGAGTTTCATCTTTCGAGCGACAGCCAAAGTCTTTGTCAATGGCTGCTATCAGTAAGTCCTGCCAGCTCAGCAGCGCCTGTTTCAATCGATTCAGGTTGTCGCGGCGCTCGTCGGCTGTCGGCATGGGTTGGGCGCGAAATGCCTGCTGCTGTTTTTGGAAAACGGCGTGGGTATAGCCAATTTGCTCGGCGCTGTTCTCTGCCGGGTTTTCCGTGTCTGCCGCCGCACTGTCGGTGTTCTTTGCAGCGTTGGTAGCTAGGGTTGCGCCCATTAGAAAGACTCCCTGGTATGTCAGTGCAAAACGCACTTTGGTTGCGATAAAATTCATTATTAGAGTATATACTCTAGTGAGTCAAGCGGCGTAAAAGAGGCGCCTGCTGCATTCGCTGGCACTTGCGTGAGCGTTGATTTTTCGATTTTTGGCGATTTTATGAAAACCCGAGACCGAATCCTGCAGACCAGTCTGCAGCTGTTTAACCAAAGTGGTGAGCGCGCGATAAGCACCAACCACATCGCGGCAAAACTGGCGATTTCGCCTGGCAATCTTTATTACCATTTCCGCAACAAGGCCGACATTGTTTACGAGCTGTTTCTAGCCTATCAGCAGCAGGTTGATTATTACCTGGCGGCACCTGGCAGCCAGCCTTTGGTGCTGGCAGATCTGGCCTGGTACCTGGAGGCAGTGTTCGACGGTTTGTGGCAATATCGGTTTTTCCATCGTGACCTGGAGTCGCTGCTAGACGCAGACCCACGCCTGCGCGCAGGCTACGGTGATTTTACCGGCCGTTGCCTGAGCGCCATCAACGGTATCTTTAGCCAGCTCGCCAGCGGTGGCATTATTACGCCGCGTCCCGAGCCGCTGCGGTCCGCCATGGCGCTAAATGTATGGCTGGTCATTACCAATTGGATGGCCTATCTAAAAACCGCTCACGCAACCGAAGAGTCGGCGGTATTAACGCTGGCGGAGTTGAAGCAGGGTATTTATCAGGTGTTGACTCTGGAACTGCCCCACGTGACCCCGGAATATCGCGAACCGGTGTTGGCACTGCGGGAGACTTATCGCCCGGGAACTTTTTGCCAGGCGGCGCATCAAAGTAATTAACATGGGGGATCCGGACGTTTCCCGTGTTTGTTTGGAAGCTCAAGGAAGGTGCTTTCAGGTTTTAGCACGTCGCAAACCCTGACGTTGGCCGGCCTGAATTATTTTAGGCCGGCTTTTTTCGTGTCTGGCTTGCGTCGAAGGCGCGAGTTACTATTCTTCGGCGGCTTCCGGCTCTGCTTCCAGCCACTGAATCAGCGCCTGGCGGCATTCATCCAGGCCGGTTTTGTTGCTGGAAGAGAACATGATTAAGTGCTGCACGCAGCTGAACTCGTTCAGCTTCTGGCGGATGCCCAGCATGGCCGTTTTAGCTTGGCCAGATTTCAGTTTGTCGGATTTTGTCGCCAGAATCATCAGCGGCATGGTGTTGTGCTGGCACCATTGGACCATCGTTTGGTCGAATTCGGTCAGTGGGTGACGAATATCCATAACCAATACCAGGCCGCGTAGGCAGCGGCGATCGTTTAAATAATGGCCCAAGTGGGTTTGCCAGTCGTCTTTCATGTCACGAGACACTCTGGCATAACCGTAACCGGGCAAATCAACGAGCCGAGTATTTTCCCGGTTTAGCGAAAAAAAGTTGATCAACCGGGTGCGGCCGGGGGTTTTACTGGTTCGCGCCAGTTTACCGTTTACGGTGATGGTGTTCAGTGCGCTGGATTTACCGGCGTTGGAGCGGCCGGCAAAGGCGACTTCTGCGCCAATATCCGCCGGGCATTCGTTCAGCTTCGATGCGCTGACCATAAATCGGGCGCTATTGAATGACAGGTTTTTTTGAGTCAGATCAGAGTCCACGGCTATTGGCTTTCCTTTGGATTTTAGTTAGCAGGGATTAATGTATAATGCTACACCAATTCCGGGCGGTGCGCTTGGCGTGTCCGCAGTTTCAGTCCCGGTATTGTCCCTGAACGGTCCAGTCTTTACGGCTGCATAACCAAGAATATTTTAAGATGAGAGAAGCGGAGCGAGCATGAAGAAACTGATCGCAGGAGTTGTTCTCGGTGTCGGCCTTACAGCGATGGCGCACGGGGCAGGAGATCCTCAAGCAGGTGAACAGAACGCAGCAGCATGCCAGGCCTGTCATGGGCAGGGTGGTGCCAATCCCATAATGGGCGTTTATCCGAAAATTTCGGGTTTGGGTGAAAAATATCTTCACAACCAATTAGTTGCCATCCAGAAGGATGAGCGTGTCATTGTTGAAATGACCGGCCAGCTAACGGGTAAGTCCAATCAGGATCTGCAGGATCTTGCGGCCTATTTTGCCGGCCAGGAGATGGGCGTGAACCAGGCTAATCCGGATTTGGTTGAGCAGGGCCAGGCCTTGTATCGCGGCGGTAATATGGCATCGGGTGTTCCATCCTGTGCCGGTTGTCACAGCCCACAAGGGCATGGCAACGCGCCGGGTGGTTATCCGGCATTGGGTGGCCAGAACGCGGAATATGTGGCCAAGCAATTGCATGCCTACCGTGACGGTACCCGTGCCAACGGCAACAATGCAGCGATCATGATGGACATAGCGTCTAAGTTGACCGATTTTGAAATTGAAGCTGTTGCCAATTACGTTTCTGGGCTTAACTGAGTCAGGCCGTTGTTTTAGCAAAAAAACCCTGCCTGAGCAGGGTTTTTTGTTATTGACCGGACGGTAACTAGGTTGGTATTGGTGTGAATGGAACTTTTTCGTCCTATGTGGTCATAATCGTACCTTACGTAATCAACAAGTCGGAGACAATGAATGATTAAGACAGCAATAAGGGCCGCCGTACTGGCGGGAACTATGGCCATTGCATTACCCGCTATGGCGGCGGATTGGCAGCAGGGCACCCACTACAAAGCGCTGGATAACCCAGTGCGAACCGATCAGGCCAATAAAATAGAGGTCGCTGAGGTGTTCTGGTACGGCTGCCCGCACTGTTATTCATTTAAGCCGTTAGCCGAAGAATACGAAAACAACGCGCCAGACTACGTTGATTATGTTCGCTTGCCGGCAGCGTTGGGTAAGTCTTGGGAGCCCCACGCCTACGCGTTTTACGCGCTGCAGGCCATGGGTGAACTGGATAAGGTTCACAATGCCTTGTTCGAGGCTTTGGTGGTCGATCGCCGACAGCTGAACACGCCTGAAGCTCTGGCGGACTTTGTCGCCGAGCACGGTGTGGATGCGGATGAATTTCTGAAGAACTATAAAAGCTTTGGCGTGAATGCCCGCATGCAGCAGGCGCAGGCCAAAATACGCGGTGCGCGAGTGACCGGAACACCGACTATGCTGGTCAATGGCAAATACATTGTTAGCGCTTCTACGGCCGGTAGCCCGCAAGCGGCGATTGAGGTGGTTAAATACCTGGTTGCTCAGGAACACGGCGACGGCGAGTAAGCGTAAAGAGCCGTTGAGCGGGCGGCGCGTGAACCCTTAAAATATAGGTGGCTATGTATAAGCGTTTGCGCAATCAGTGGAATGATATGCGGCGTTCTGCGGGTGATGCTCGCGGCAGCTCATCGGGTGTGGACCACGTTCCGGATTTTTCGGAAGGTGATCACATTCGGCTGCTGACGTTCAATATTCAGGTCGGCATAAGCACGTCGTCATACCGGCACTACCTGACCCGCAGTTGGCAGCACGTGTTGCCTCATCGTAGCCGTTTTGAAAATCTCGACCGGATTGCCACGCTGCTGAGTAATTACGACGTTATTGCGCTACAGGAATGTGACGGTGGCAGTTTGCGCAGTGGCTATATCAATCAGGTTCAGTACCTGGCCGAGGCCGCCGGCATACCCTATTGGTATCAGCAGCTAAACCGAAATCTTGGGCAGTTTGCCCAGCACAGCAATGGTTTGCTGAGCCGGTTTCGGCCGCTCGAGGTAAAAGAGCATCGTTTGCCGGGGTTGATTCCCGGCCGTGGTGTGATAGTTGCCAAGTACGGCAATCCGGAAGACCCACTGTTGCTGGTAATGATGCATCTGTCGCTGAGTAAATCGGCCCAGCAGCGTCAGCTGGGCTTTGTTAGCGAATTGATCAGCGACTACCGTCACGTGGTGTTGATGGGCGACATGAACGCCCATGCGGAGCAGCTGCTGACCAATACGCCGCTAAAGCAGACCGACTTGATTCCGTTGCCGGCAAACGCTCACAGTTTTCCTAGCTGGCGCCCTGAAAAAGCGCTAGATCATATTCTGGTGAGCCCGAGCCTGCAGGTTCACAGCTCCGGTGTGGTCAGTTATCCGGTGTCAGACCACCTGCCCATCGCCTTGGACTGTTACCCTGCCAAAAGCAAATGTTATTTTGCCAAAACAGATGTGACGTCGCCAAAATCGTCTTGAAGTGCTTTTTAACCATAAAAAAACCCGACTCGATGGTCGGGTTTTTTTATGGTCACCGGATCAACTACTTGATCTTGGCTTCCTTGTAGGTCACGTGCTTACGTACGACCGGGTCGAACTTGCTCAGCTGGATTTTCTCCGGCGTGTTGCGCTTGTTCTTCATGGTGGTGTAAAAGTGACCCGTACCTGCTGATGAAACCAGCTTGATTTTTTCGCGCATGATATGGCTCCTTAAAATTTCTCGCCACGGGCACGAAGATCGGCCAGTACGATGTCAATACCTTTTTTGTCGATGATGCGCATACCCTTGGTGGATACGCGCAGCTTCACGAAGCGCTTCTCGGTTTCAACCCAAAAGCGATGGCTCTGCAGATTCGGCAGAAAACGACGACGAGTGTGATTCATCGCGTGGGAAACGTTGTTACCAGCAACCGGACGCTTACCGGTAACCTGACAAACTCTGGACATACTTGCCTCCGACCTTGAACTATGGTCTTAATATTCGAATTCGTTAATTGCGTCTCTGGTTGCCTAGGGGGCAATTAGAGCTTCCTGTTCGCGTCTAAAAACCGAACGTAGCTCGCCAGACGCCGCCAGAATAGGGACGCTTTTATACCAGAACTGGCAGCCCAACGCAAAAAAATTGTTGGTAAATTGTTCAATTTCCGAGCTTGGTTAACCCAAGTCTACATCAAACCTCGTTCGGCAAGCGATATTACCTCACCGTGGCCCACAACCATATGGTCAAGAACCCTGATATCCACTAGCGCCAGAGCATCTTTAAGGCGCTTGGTCAGTGCGATGTCGGCCTGACTGGGCTCGGCGACACCGCTTGGGTGATTGTGGGCAAATATAACCGCTGCTGCGTTGTCTTCCAACGCCTGGCGCACCACCTCCCGCGGGTACACCGCAGCGCCGTCAATGGTGCCGCGGAACAGCTCGCGATAATGGATTACCCGGTGCCGGTTATCCAGAAACAGGGCGGCGAAAACTTCGTGGGAGTAAGTGCCAAGGCGGCTGGCCAGGAAGCGCCGGGTATCTTCCGGGGACTTTAAAGGATCGCCTTGGCGCAGAGGTTCGTCCGTTACCCGCCGTGCCATTTCCATGGCCGCCTGCATTTGCGCGTACTTGGCAGTTCCCAGGCCTTTAATGTTGCAGAACTGACGGCTGGAAGCGGTCATCAGGCTGCGCAATCCGCCAAATGTTTCCAAAAGATACCTGGCCATTTCCATTACCGGCATGCCGCGGGTGCCGGTACGCAGGAAGATGGCCAGCAGCTCGGCGTCTGACAAACACTCTGAGCCGTGGGCCAACAGACGCTCACGGGGACGTTCATCGGTAGGCCATAATGCCGCGAACGGTGCCGTTGCAGTGCTGGCGAACGGGGCTGCCGCGGCGCTGTCTGCTACCGCTGAGGGTGCCTCGGTAGGTGTCACTCGAGTGGTTTCTGTAGAGGGTTTAACGGAACAGGGTGTCGCCTGGGGGTTTCTCATGATTGCATCCTTGCAAATGAAAGGGCGGCTGATTCGAGCCGCCTAGGGGAGCGAGCTCCAGATTACTGGATGAAGGCTGTCGTTGCGACCATGGACGGTAACGTGTGGCGATTCAGAGTTTAATAACAAACCAGATTAATAGTGGGTTTAATACAATATTAAGACATTCCCGTTTAAGCTCAATGCTCGTTCTCACGTAGCTGGCAGCCATGAAAACATTGATCGTTGAAGATGACCGGGACCTGGCGTTGGCGATGTCGGAGTATCTCGAGCTGCACAACGTCGAATGCGACTTTGCCGACAACGGGGCGAGCGGTATCACCTTGGCTTTACAGCATCGATACGACTGTCTGATTCTGGACAATATGCTGCCTATTTAAGCCATATCGCAGGTGAGGGGGGCGTTAAGCCAATGAGTGAAGCTTTTTGGGGGTTCGTGAAGCGCAACTGGCGCGCTGATGTTCGCACTGACCTGCAAGCGCTTCACGTGCTCATGCTGGCACTCTTTGGCTCGCATGATGCTTACGTTGATCCTGAGTCAAGTGCTGATGCCTATCGCCAGCTACTTGGTCTCTCAGCAGTGCCGTTCTTCGAGGTTCGCCTTTTTAACCATGGCGATCACGGTTTGATAAAAACAGAGCAGATAAAACCCGCACATCAAAGCGCAGTCGCTTGGCTCACGCTACTCAAAATTTGGTTTCTTGAAGGCGATATCTCCGCCGATGGAGTCCTTGATAGTTTGGCCAATTGGTTAGACAAGTTTCCCGAACCAGGCATCAAGCTCGCTCACGAAGATGACTGACGTGAAGCCGGAGGCGGACACTATTTTGGCCGCAGGGGTTCGTCTGCACGGTTTTCCCTACGACATCCACGCCTATGCCGAGGTGGCGCCTGTGTTGGCGGCTGCGGGTTGCCGCGTCATCGTGCCCTACCTGCGCGGCTTTGGTGACACGCGCTTCCTGAACGCCGACACAGTGCCCCTGGGGCCACAAAGCGTTCACCGGCTACCTGGGGCAGGACGAATCAACATGGGTTGAGCACGACGCCCGCCTGCTCATGGCCGCGCAGACCACCGCCCCGTACCCCGCCGGTATCCTGATCGACCAGGGGCTGGCCGACAAGTTTCTGCAAGAGCAGCTGCACCCGGAAGCTTTCGAGACTGCCTGCGCCCAGGCCAGCCAGCCGCTGACCCTGCGCTACGACCACGGTTATTACTTCATTGCGTCGGTGATTGATCGGCATTTGACGCATCACGCCAGTCAATTGAGTTGAAAGGCGATTGCACAAATGAAAGAGCCACCCGAAGGTGGCTCTTTTTTGACTCAGCGATCAGGTCTGGCCTTGAGGCAGTGCTTCCACCCCATAACGCTATTTAGCTGCGCCGACGACGCGCGGTGGCAAGACCCAGCAGACCGAGGCCCAGCAAGGCGATGCTGCCAGGCTCAGGAACCTCAGTCCCATTGCGAACATACAGGCTGATGTTCGACAGACTTGGGATTTGGTTACCATTATTTAGGAACGTAACGTTCCATGCTCCTCCACCCTCAGAGTCAACCAATGTGTCGTCGAAAAAATACGCTGCGGTATCATCATTGCCGCCCTTGAGATAGAGGACGAAGTCAAGATAAAAAGGAAGGTTTGGCGATGCCGAACCGTTCGTGTCCTCAATCGTCAGGCTGTATTCGCCCGATGTGGTTGCCGTCAAGCCACTCAGCGTGAACTTAAATCCACCCAGCACGTTGGTGGCGCCGGTAGCGGTGCCGGCACTCGCGCTGCCGAGGGTCACGCCCTCGACGAATCCAAAGCCAAACGTGTTATCCAGATCGGTCTGGTTGGGTTTGTTTCCTGATCCATCCAATGCATTCGAGCACTCGTCAGCGTTTTGTGCACCGGTCGGGTAGGTCGACGAAAAAGTGACGTCCGATACAAGGCAGGCTGCAGCGTTCGCGGCGCCAGCGCCGACGGAGAGCACTGCGGCCAACGCAGCCGACTTGGAAAATTTCGTAAGGTTCATGGTCTTCTCCTGATGAGAAAGTGTGTTTCTCACTACGAAGCAATTTATGCAATTTACGTGCCAGCACTATAAGTCTATGATTTTTTTCATGTCTCTAAAACTCGGATTTTTGGACTGTAAAAAAAACCGACAAATTCCGGGTGAAACGCCGAACATTCTCTAAAACTCGGATCTTTGGACTGTAAAAAAAACCGACAAATTCCGGATGAAACGCCGGCCATGCGTACGGCCATCTCGATGGATGCCTGCGCTCACCTGTCCTTAGCTTGGACGGGCTTGCTAAGCTCCCGCCATGCGACCACGCCAATTCGACCACATCGCCTTCGACTGGGACGGCACCCTGTTCGACTCCACCGCCCTCATCGCCCGCTGCATCCAGGCAGCGGTGCGCGACGTGGGTGGCACCGTGCCGAGCGACCAGGACGCCAGCTACTGTCACCCGCCGTGTGATCTCCATGGCAGCCTGCGCTTCTCATGCGATTGCGTCCTTACAAATGAAAGAGCGGCTGGTTTGAACCGCCGCCTATGGGAACGGGTTCCGGATTACTGGAAAAAAAGTGCGCTAGCAGGGCAGGTGTACTCTGCGGCAGGCTGTCTGTAGCGCTGTGGCGTGATATGTTAACGCTTTTACAACGCATGAGGACGCAGCCCCTATGGTTGGTACACGAATTCTTGTTGGCGTTACCGGCGGCATCGCGGCTTACAAAACGGCGGAACTGGTGCGGCTGTTAAAAAAAGCGGGGCATTCGGTGCAGGTGGTGATGACCCGTGGCGCTGAAGCTTTTGTGACGCCACTGACATTTCAGGCGTTGAGCGGGCAGCCGGTGCGTACCTCGTTGCTAGACCCGGAAGCCGAGGCTGGTATGGGCCACATTGAGCTGGCGAAATGGGCACAACGGATCATTGTGGCTCCAGCGTCGGCAGACTTTATGGCGCGCTTGGCGGCGGGCATGGCCGATGATCTGCTGGCTACGGTGTGCAGTGCTGCCGAGGTGCCCATTGCCCTGGTGCCGGCGATGAATCAGGCCATGTGGGGTAATCATCGTACCCAGCGGGTGGTGCAGCTGTTACAAGCGGACCCCCAGATTCGCCTGTGGGGACCGGCGGAAGGCCAGCAGGCCTGCGGTGATAACGGCCCAGGGCGCATGCTGGAACCAGAGCAGATCATGCAGGCGCTGGCTCAGGAACAAGCGCAAATCGATAATAGCGCCGGGGGTGTGTTGGCTGGCAAACGCCTGGTGATCACCGCTGGGCCAACCCGTGAACCTATTGATCCAGTGCGCTACATCAGCAATCACAGCTCTGGTAAAATGGGCTACGCTATGGCCATAGCCGCGCGCGCTGCCGGCGCTGAGGTCGTGCTGGTCAGCGGGCCGGTGAACCTGCTTCCGCCCGCGGGTATAAACCTGCGCTTGGTGATGACCGCAGAACAAATGCTTGAAACGACGATGGCGGCAGTTGATGAGGGTTGTGATCTTTTTATCGCCACCGCTGCGGTGGCTGACTATCGCCCGCAGGATTATGCCAGCGACAAACTCAAGAAATCCGCCGCCGAGATGACGCTGGCGCTGGTGCGTAATCAGGACACTCTGGCAACTGTAGCAGCGCGGGCAGACGCGCCCTTTACTGTGGGTTTTGCCGCGGAAACCAATGACGTTGCCCGCCATGCCATCAGCAAGATGGGCAAGAAGGGGCTGGATATGATTGTGGCCAACGATGTGTCGGTACCTGGTTTGGGCTTTAACAGCGACAACAACGCCGTCAGCGTATTCACCGCCACTGACCAGTTCCACCTTGGACCCTGTGACAAGCAGCAGATTGCGCACGAGCTGGTGGCGCTGATTGCGCCGCGCCTGAACGCACGCGTTGGCGATAGCCAAAATCAAAATGGCTCTCATCAGAAACCCCAAAATAATGCTGACCGGAAACCTTCATGACCCGCAAAAAACTTCAGATCCGTGTATTGGACGAGCGTATTGGCCAAAGCATAGCGTTTCCCGCCTACGCCACCGATGGCTCTGCGGGCCTGGATTTGCGTGCCTGTCTGTCGCAGCCCCTGGTGCTGGAACCGGGCGATACCCAGCTGATTGGTACTGGCTTGGCGATTCACATTGCGGATCCAGCTCTGGCTGCGCTGATACTTCCGCGCAGCGGCCTGGGCCACAAACACGGCATCGTGCTCGGCAACCTGGTTGGCCTGATTGACTCCGACTACCAAGGCGAGCTGATGGTGTCTTGCTGGAACCGCGGCCAAACCCGGTTTACTGTTGAGCCCGGAGAACGCCTGGCGCAACTGGTGCTGGTACCGGTAGTGCAAGCTGAATTTGAAGTGGTTGATGAGTTCGACAGCAGCCACCGGGGTGCGGGTGGGTTTGGTTCAACCGGCCGCAACTAGCGCTGGTGATTGGCAGCAGCGCCCCAAAGTGGCTGCGGTGCCGCTATACTTTGCGAATTAGCTCAGCGAGACTGTTGCAATCACCAGGCCCGCAAGTGAGTGTGAGCCGGAACAATGACAAACGCAGGAACAATCCATGAAGCTGGGCAAAAAGAAGACCCCGGACAGTCAGGCCCTGGACCATTCTGAGGATGCCAAGCCCTCGATGCGGGCAAAAAAAACGTCTGCCAAATCCGATAAGGACACAGGTTCGGCGAACCGCATGCGAACACTGGGCGGTGTCGCTTTGAGCCAGGCATTGATTGTTGTTGTTGCCACTGCACTGACTTTGGCCCTGGTTTTTTTCCTGATTTTGCGGCCGGCCAGTGAACAACAGTTCGAGGCAACGGCCCAGGCGGCGGCTGACAACGCCGCAAGCCGAATTAACGGCTACCTGTCGCTGTTGCACCAGAGCGTGCAGGGTCTGGCAACTCAGCCCAGCCTTGTCGATACCGTCAGCAATGGCGGCGATCTGTTGCAGGCTGCGAAGCAGTTACAAAACAGCTTGCCCGGTGTTGCCGCGGTTTATTTATTTCCACGTCTTGCCATCCCGCGCTCGGCCACCAACGACCCGATGCTGGGCTTTGCCGGTCTGGAGTTGGCGCGTAAGGCGGAAGCCGGAAGCCCACTTTTCCCGGATGCTTTTCCCCGCGACAACCGCTGGTTCATTCATCTGGCCGCGCCGGTAAAAATGTCGGGCGACAATTCGGTAGCCGGCACCTTGTTGATGGTGTTTGACGCCACCAGCCTGCAGCCTCTGTTGGTAGATGGCCAAAATAACGGCGCCCTCGCGCTGCGCCAGGCGGTATCAGGAACGGTCAGCATTTTGTTAAGTCAAGGCAGCGGTAGCGGAGAGCCTCGCGTTGTGACCCTGAAAAATCCGGATTGGAGCATTGCATACACGCCCGCAGGGCAAGCGCAAATGCCGGTGAACATTCTGTTGGCAGCGCTGCTGCTGGTTCCGATGCTGGCTGCAGCCATCGCGGTTTGGGTATTGCTCAACCGCGCGCAGCGCTCGTTACGCCGGGACTCCACCTTAGTTATTGAATGGGCTCACAAGGCTTACTCTGGTGAGCGCAGCAAGTTACCAGCTTTGCACTGGGACGCAGTCGCGTCGCTCGCCGAGGTGCTTTACCGATTGTCACAAGTTGTGGAAAAGCGCGTCAGCAAGGCCGGTGAGGGCACACGTCCGGCAGCTGTGGGTAAAAAACGCCCCAATGCAGAGGTTGAACCACTATTCCGAGCAAAAGACCTGCCCGATGTGGATATGCTTGAGGGCGACGAAGACGTTCTGGGTTTTGGTGCTGTGTCTGCCGAACCGTTGTTTGGTGCCGGAGCCCTGCCTGAGGTAGAAGAGCTAGATCAAGCACCGGCGCTGTCAGCGGATATTTTTCGTGCTTACGACATCCGCGGCATTGTTGATGAAACCCTGACTGAGGCCGGTGTTGAACTGATCGGTCAGGCGATTGGTTCAGAGGCTCTGGCACGAGGCGTCAGTGCGCTTTGCGTGGGTTACGATGGTCGCCATTCCAGCCCTGGGCTGGCAGATGCGGTTGCTCGGGGGCTGATGGCAAGTGGGTGCGATGTTATACACGTTGGCGCGGTGCCCACTCCGGTGTTGTATTTCGCCACTCACCAGCTTGATACGGGCTCCGGTGTCATGGTTACCGGGAGTCATAACCCGTCCAACTACAACGGCCTCAAGATCATGCTTGGTGGTGAAACCCTGTCTGGCGATGCTATTAAAGCCCTGCATCGGCGCATTCTTAACGGGAACCTGGCTCAGGGTTCCGGCAGCCAGTCGTCGGAAGACGTAAGGCGTGCCTATCTGGATACCATTGTTGGCGACATCGCCGTTGCCGCGCCGCTGAAAGTGGTGGTAGACGCTGGTAACGGCATTGCCGGCGAGCTGGGCCCTATGCTGATTGACGAGCTGGGCTGTGACGTTATTCCGCTGTATTGCGATGTTGATGGCGACTTCCCTAATCACCACCCGGACCCGGGCAAACCTGAGAATTTGCGGGACCTGATTGCCAAGGTTGAACAGGAAGGCGCTGATTTGGGTATTGCCTTTGATGGCGATGGTGACCGCATCGGCGTGGTGACTAACCGCGGCCGCATTATCTGGCCCGACCGCCTGTTGATGTTGTTTGCCCGCGATGTGGTGTCACGCAACCCCGGTGCCGACGTGTTGTACGACGTGAAATGCAGCCGGCGCCTTGCAGGGGTGATATCCCAAGCTGGCGGCCGGCCAGTCATGTGGAAAACCGGACATTCGCTGATGAAAGCCAAAATGCGGGAAACCGGCGCTTTGCTGGCCGGGGAGATGAGCGGTCACATATTTTTTGCCGAACGCTGGTACGGTTTTGATGACGGCCTTTACGCCGCTGCGCGGTTATTGGAGATTCTTGGTATTGAAGACCGCCACAGCGACGAAGTGTTCGAGGATTTCCCTGAGGACGTCAGCACGCCGGAGCTGAATATCGAGGTCACCGAAGCGTCTAAATTCGGCATTGTTGAGCGTCTGAGTGCTCAAGGTGAATTTGACGACGGCAGTATCAGCACAATTGACGGAGTAAGGGTGGAGTATGGCGACGGCTGGGGCCTGTGCCGGGCTTCTAATACCACACCGGCGCTGGTGCTGCGTTTTGAAGCAGAATCTGAAGAGGCGTTGGAGCGCATAAAAACGGTGTTTCGTGAGCAGCTTGGGCAAGTGGCACCAGAGCTGAATGTCACATTCTGAACCCTCGTGGTGACATCCGAATTTTATAACAGTAAGGCAAAAGTATGTCGTTGAATCGTGAAACAGCCGTTCAGGTAGCGTCAGTACTCAGCAAGGGGCTGCCGTATATACAGCGCTTTATCGGTAAGACCGTAGTCATCAAATACGGCGGCAACGCCATGGAAAACGAAGACCTTAAAAGCAGCTTTGCCCGTGATGTGGTGTTGATGAAGTTGGTGGGTATCAACCCCATTGTCGTGCACGGCGGCGGGCCGCAGATTGGTGAGTTGCTGGCGCGATTAAATATCGAGTCACGCTTTGTGAACGGTATGCGGGTTACCGACGCCCAGACGATGGACGTGGTTGAAATGGTGCTTGGCGGCCAGGTTAATAAGGAAATTGTGTCGCTGATCAACGCCGAGGGCGGAACGGCCATTGGCTTGACCGGAAAAGATGCCAACTTGATCCGCGCTCGAAAACTGGAGGTGGTTAATCGCAGTCCGGAGCTGGAACGCCCCGAAATTATCGATATCGGCCGTGTGGGTGAGGTGGTCAGTGTGAACGTGAGCGTTATTGACATGCTCACCCGCGGCAACGTGATTCCGGTTATTGCCCCCATCGGCGTTGGCCCAGATGGCAAGTCTTACAACATCAACGCCGACTTGGTGGCGGGCAAAGTGGCTGAAGCCATGAAAGCCGAAAAACTCATTCTTCTGACCAACGTTTCCGGTTTGAAAAATAAAGATGGCAAGGTGCTGACCGGTTTGACCGCCAGCCAGGTCAACGACTTGATTGAAGACGGTACCATCCACGGTGGCATGTTGCCGAAAATACGTTGCGCTTTAAGTGCGGTTGAAAACGGTGTGCGCACGTCGCATATTATTGACGGCCGTGTGGCCAATGCTTGCCTGCTGGAAATCTTCACCGACGAAGGTGTGGGTACCCTGATCTCCAAGAACTGATCTGTAAAAACGGACCCTATGTGCACGGAGTGAATGCATGAAACGCCTGTTGTTATGGCTGCTGATTTTAACCGTTTTGGCCTGGGCCGGTTACAAGGGCAGCGTCTGGTGGCTTGCGGATCAGCGTATGAATGAGGCGCGGCAGGCCTTGAACCATTATGGCGTGCTCGAACGCGGCGCAATTCATTCAGGCGTGCGCGGTCGACTATTGCTAAAAAGCAGCCAGTGGCAAGACTTTCGTCTGACCCAGCCGCTGACTGTGCCCGTTGCAGAGTTAACCGCTCGCTCACCGGTATCATTGGTCACTCTGTTGCATGCCCCGGCTGCAGATGAGTCGTACACGCTGAAGCTGGAAGGCCTCAGCCTGGCGCTAGAGGCGACCATGTTCCGCAATTGGGTAACGGCTCAAGGCGCGAACAGTGACGGCAAAGCGGCGCTCTTCGCTCTGTCTTGCGCGCGAGACCCACGCCAACGCCTGAGTAGTGGTGACTTGATGCGCATGGGCATTGGCGAAATGACCGGCGAGGCGCTGTTGCGTCAAAACGAAGAGGGCTTTTACGCCGAACTGATCACCGATGAGCTTGGCAGTGTTGAATTGAACTGGCCCACCGCGTGGGTAGACTGGCGCGCGCCCAAAGAGGCGCTTGCTCGTGGTTCGCTGGACATCACCCTGCGCGACGGCGGTGTTATGCGACGCGTGGCTGCTTGGTGCGCTCGCGAGGCTGGCCTTACAACCGAACAATGGGCTGGTCGTTCGGTGGCCCAGTTACGTCTGGGGCTGCTGGCACGAGGCTGGCTAGCCAGTTCGCAGTTGCTGGCACTGTACCGCCAATGGTTGCTCGAGGGCGGTGAATTGCAAACCACACTAAGGTTAGCCGAACCCGCTCTGGGGTTGCCCATTTACACGGAAGAAACCGGCGCATCCAGCCGCCTTGGTGCGGTGGTGTATTATAACGATGCGAGCGTGCCAGATGTGTTTCTGTTAAGCGACAGCAGCCCTTCGGCAGCGCCACAGCAACCGGTGTTTACGGCGCAACAGTCGCAAACTGTATTCGCCGAGGGCTGGTTAGTGCAGCCTGTCGCGGCAGCGGAGCAATGGCTTGGACAAAAAGTCAGGATTACACTGCGCAACAACAATCGTGTGGCGGGTCGACTGGTGCGCGTAACTGACGATGAAATTGAGGTAGCTCGTCTGGTGGCCGGCGGTGAAGTGGCTTACCCCATGCAGCGTGCGGCGGTTGCCGGGTTCGAGGTATGGCGGCGTAACCGCCTGCTGAATTCAAACGATAATAATTGATGGAAAACCTGCAATGGCTCAGTTAACCTCAGTCCCGAGCAGTGCTGCGAACGGTGCAGTGATGCCGCCATCTATTCTGGAGATGTTGACTGCGTTGATTGCAGCACCATCGATTTCCAGCTCCTCGGCGAAGTGGGATTCCAGTAATCGTGGTGTGATTGATTTGCTGGCGCAGTGGCTGAGGCCCATGGGTTTCGCTGTGGAAATTCTGCCGGTGCCGAACATGCCCGGCAAGTTCAATCTGATTGCCACCCTGGGCAGCGGTTCCGGCGGCCTGGTGCTGGCAGGGCACACCGACACAGTCCCGTTTGACGAAAAACGTTGGCACAGCGATCCGTTCACACTAACCGAACGGGATAACCGCTGGCATGGCCTTGGCACTTGCGATATGAAAGGGTTTTTTGCCCTTGCCATTGATGCAGCCAAGGAGTTTGTAGGTCAGCCATTGCAGCAACCGCTGATCATTGTTGCTACCGCCGACGAGGAGAGCTCGATGAACGGCGCTCGCGCGCTGGCGGAGGCGGGTAAGCCGAAGGCGCGTTATGCGGTGATTGGAGAGCCCACCAGCTTGCGCCCGATTCGTATGCACAAAGGCATCATGATGGAACGCTTGGTGTTCGAGGGGCAGGCAGGGCACTCCTCTAATCCGGAGCTGGGCCGCAACGCACTGGAAGGCATGCACCAGGCGATGGGCGAGCTGCTGGCCTTGCGCTCCCATTGGCAGCAGCAGTATCGCAATCCGAATTTTGACGTCCAGGTGCCAACCTTGAACCTTGGCTGCATACACGGTGGTGACAACCCCAATCGCATATGCGGTCGATGTGAGCTGCATTTTGACTTACGCCCGCTGCCCGGTATGGATATGGACGCCCTGCGCCAGGCCATTCTGCAGAAGGTAGCGCCCGTGGCCAGTGAACGCGGCCTGAAGCTCAAGTTTGAACCATTATTTGACGGCGTGCCGCCGTTTGAAACAGCAGCGGATGCCGCTCTGGTTACGGCCTGCGAAAAGCTCACTGGCCACACCGCCGGGTCGGTCGGCTTCGCCACAGAGGCGCCGTGGATGCAGCGCTTGGGTTTGGAAACTCTGGTTATGGGCCCCGGTTCTATCGACCAGGCTCACCAGCCCGACGAGTTTCTGGCGCAATCACAGGTTGTACCGACCGTTAATATTCTGCGTCAGCTTGTGAGGCAGTTTTGTTTGTAATATTCCTTTTGCCTGGAGATTTGAATTGAACGCCAACGGCTGGTTGCGCGGCTTTCGCCATTCGTCGCCTTACATTAATGCACACCGCGGCCGTACCCTGGTACTGACCCTGCCGGGCGATGCCATCAGCCAGGAAAATTTCATCAATATCGTTCACGATATTGCTTTGCTGAGTAGCTTGGGCGTGCGGTTAGTAGTCGCGTTCGGTGCCCGCTCCCAGATACAGCAGCGGCTGCAAGACGCCGGCCTTGAATCCACGTTTGCCCGCGGGTTGCGGGTAACTACTGAACAGCAATTGCCGCTGGTGATGGAAGCCATAGGCGGATTGCGGGCATACATCGAGAGCCAGTTGTCTATGGGCCTTATCAGTTCGCCCATGCACAATGCCCGTATACGAGTGTGCAGCGGCAATTACGTGACCGCTAAACCGGTTGGCGTATTGGATGGTGTCGATTTTGGTTATACCGGCAAGGTTCGGCGGATTGATGTTTCCGGTATCGAAAAGCTGCTCGACCAAGGCCAGATTGTATTATTACCACCCATGGGTTTCTCTCCCACCGGTGACATTTTCAATCTATCTTACGAAGACGTTGGAAGCCAGGTTGCGGCCGCTTTGCGCGCTGAAAAGCTGATGATGTTTATCGATGCCCCGGGCCTGTTGGCGGCGGAAGGCACGCTGGTTCGTGAATTATCTGCGGCTCAGGCAGCCGACCAGTTAAGTGCTGGCCAAGTGACAGGCCACGATGCAGAGCTGCTGAAAGCGGCGTGCGATGCCTGTGTCAAGGGTGTGCGCCGCGCTCACATCATCAGTTATCTGGATGACGGTGCGCTGCTAAAGGAGCTGTTTACCCGTGACGGTTCCGGTACTCTGGTCAGTGGCGACACTTACGAGCAGATCCGAGCTGCCCGGGTAGAAGATGTGGGCGGCATTACCAATCTGATTTATCCGCTGGAAGAGCAGGGCATTCTGGTGCGGCGTTCGCCAGAAATGCT
Organism: Marinobacter sp. BSs20148; assembly: GCF_000283275.1. NCBI lineage: Bacteria > Pseudomonadati > Pseudomonadota > Gammaproteobacteria > Pseudomonadales > Marinobacteraceae > Marinobacter > Marinobacter sp. BSs20148. The sequence continues at coordinate 3,716,091 of NC_018268.1, read as the reverse complement.
GGAAACCGAAATTGGCCATTTTGTGGTGGCTGAGCGCGACGGCACCATTGTTGGGTGCGCCGCGCTACACCCTTACGGCGAGGATGACGCTGGCGAACTGTCCTGTTTTGCGGTAGACCCCAATTACCGCCGCGCAGGACGCGGCGATGAACTGTTGGCGATGATTGAACAGCAGGCTCGTGCTCAGGGTTTTCAGCGTCTGTTTGTGCTGACCACGCAAACCGAACACTGGTTCCGAGAACGCGATTTCAAAGCGATGCCGGTACAGTCGCTGCCGGAATCGAGACTGGCGGCTTACAACACCCAGCGCAACTCCAAAGTTTTTTGTAAAGCTCTTTGAGTAACCAGTTCATGGAATCTGTAGAACGACGCAGTAGCCCCAGAAAACCTATAAAACTTGCGGCCCAACTGGATTTGGGGCGCGGTGAAAACTGGCCTTGTCAAATCGCTGATTTTTGCGCCGAGGGCTTGTTTATCCGCTATTCCCAAGCGGTTTCCCATAAGCTTGACGCGGCTTTGGGTGATGCTGGCGGGCAGAGCCTGCTGGTGCGTTTTCGCGGTTCGGACGGTTCCGGGGTGCCTGGCCAGCGCCATCAGTTGCAAGTACAGATGCGTCATCGCGTTGAGAACGCTATGGGCGTGTGTTTTGTTCAGGCCAACGCGGTAGCTGTCAGTTCCATGCTGAAGCAGTGCAGTGGCGAACGTGTGGCAGGCTCTGCGCATTTGCGTGCGCCCAGCGAGCGGGTGCAGTTTGTGCTGCACCAATGCGCCAAAGCCGTGGTGCAGTTTATTGATCCTTTAATGCAGGAATGCCTGGATCAAACCGTTGCTGCGCTTCAGGCCCGCGCCCGCGAAGCGGGTAACAACCAGCTGGCGAACGAATTAATGGACGCTTCAGGTCAGTTGAACAGCCACCAACGCCAGGTATGGCAGCAAATGGCAAAAAGTCTGGAATCTCCGCTAAAGCCGGCATCCAAAGCGGGGCCAGCTGGCTCTCTGGCGGTGGTCGACAAGGGCGAATTTGAAGACTGGTTAAGCCTGCGGGTGATGATAACCAAGGCGGACACGCTGTACCGAGGTTCGTTGTTGCAGTTGAAGTTGCGCATGGACAGTCTGAAAGTTGCAAATGCGACCGGCTATACCAATCCGCTTGGTCCGTCATTGGTGTGTGAATCCTTTCGGGATGGGCTGGCGCTCCTGCGAATGTCTCGCGAGGTTGAAAAAGTTGCCTTCGGTGTGTTCGAACATACCGTTCTGCAACAACTAGAACCGCTCTATGCCGAGCTGAATAACATATTAATTCGCCAAGATGTTTTGCCTGATCTGGACTTGACTAAATACCTGGCTGATATGCAGCGTAGCGAATCAGCATCTGAAGCGAGCAAGCCCGCAGAGCGACTCGAACAGCAGGCTGTGCCCATAACAGGTTCTAACACGGAGCCGGCGGTAGAATCCGAGACAAAGCCACAACCGGCGGCCCGACCCCGCCCGGTGCTAGAGCCAGGTTCTGGCGAGAAATCCGCCCAATTTCAGGAGTACTCCCGGCTTGCACGCCACGCGTTTAGCACGGTGCGTAGCCTGCTAAATACCCTGGCGAGCAGTCGCGCTGCGAAAAGCCCGGTGCGCAGCGATGAGTTCCCGGCGAACGCTCCGCCCTTAAGCAATGCCCAGTTGCAGCAACAGTTGCAGCAACTGCAGACCGTCGCTTTGCCCGCTAACGATGATGCCGCCAGCTTGCGGGAACGTGTGGTCAGCAAGGTGCGCGCAGACAGTCAGGGCAAACTTGATACCGAACAGCAGGGTGCGGTGGACGTGGTTGACCGTTTTTTTGAAAGCCTGCGCGAGAGCCCGAAACTAAACGAATCCACTCGTCACCAACTGCGCCAACTGGAAGTTCCGGTGCTGAAAGTGGTGATGCGTGACCCGGACTTTTTTGAGGACGAGCAGAGCCCGGTTCGCGGTGTGCTTAACCGTTTGGCCCAGCTCGGTAGCCGTGGCAGCAGAGTCAACCCGGTTATTCAACGCCGGGTGGAAGAGTTAATCCAGTCTATTGTGACAGGCTTTGAGCATGATATGGGCGTCTTTGAGCGCGCAGCGGAAGAGCTGGAAGAGCTGATTGAGCGTCAGAAAAGAGTGTATCAACGCAATGTTGAGCGGGTTAAGGCTGCTGCTGAAGGCGCGCAAAAAGTTGCCGAGTCTAAACAGGCGGTAGAAGACACTTTGCAGGCCCGGCTGGCGGGTAAAACTGTGCCAAAAGCGCTCAATAGCCTGCTGGCTGGTGGTTGGCGTGATTTGCTGTCGCTAACCTGGGTCCGCCATGGGCCAAACAGCGAGTTATGGCAAGATTATCTGGGCGTAGTGGATTCCTTGGTGCTATTTACCAAAGATCCGCACAGCGAGATTAATCTGCCGGAGTTGCTGCGCACCATTCAGGATGGCTTGTCCTCTATTTCAAGCAGTCACTTGCCGTCTGCTCAGATTCGTGACGAACTGCGACGGTTTCTGGTGCGCGATCCAAAATCGGCGCCGGAGGTGCTGGCCATACCGGAATCGCCCGCAGCACCGTCGCGTCTGCGCACTCTGCCCGAGCAGGGGCAACGATGGCGCAAGCGTGTTCAAGAGCTGCACACTGGTGACTGGCTGTGTGACCAACACCCGTCTAACGAACCGTTTTACATTCGACTGGTGTGGATTGCCCGTGATTTCCAACGTCTGGTGTTTGTGAACCATCAGGGCATGCGGGTGGTAGAGCTGGAACTGGATACGCTGGCGGATAAAATGCGCCAGGGCTATATTGTGCTAGACCCACACTATCAGCGGCCACTGGTGGACGAAGGTCTGGACCGTATGGTGCGCAAAGTATATGACCAGCTGGCCAGCGCCGCTAGCCACGATGAGCTTACCGGTTTATTGGAGCGGCGCGAGTTTGAGCGCCAGTTGGATCAGCAATTGACCTGCTGGCAAACGCCGCGAACTCTGTTGCGGCTGAGCCTGCGAAACTTCAGTAAGTTCAACGACGGTGCCGGCGAGCAAGCGGGCAACGCCTTGCTGCAGCAGGTTGCGGCTATTTTGTCTGCGTGCTGTGCTGAAGACACTCCAATTGCGCGCCTGTCAGGCGCGCAATTTGCGCTATTACTGCCGGCAGAGGATGCTATGGCCTTGACCCGCCCGCTAAGCCAGCAGGTGTCAGCGCTGCAACCGATGCTGCGAGATAAACCGTTCTTTCTGGAGTTAGGCGCCGCTTTGGTGCCGCAGCTGGAAACACTGTTGAACCCCTTGCTCTGGCTGGAAGCCGCCGAGCAAACACTGCATGCAAACGCCAGTCAGCAAGAGGCCGTTGGGGAATATCGCCCGGCGCCTGCAGATGAGGCCCAGCAACAAAAAATTGTTGCCAAAGTGGCCGGCCTGCAAGACAAACAACAGGAGCATCTGTCGCTGCGGTGCCAGAAAATTATGCCTTTGCACCCCGAAACCCGCAGGCTGACCCAATACGATGTTTTAACCGGCGTTTACGATGACGATGGCAACCTGGTTGGCGGTAAAGACTTTATCCGTTTGGCTGAGCGCTACGACCAGATTCAGGCTCTGAATCGTTGGGTGGTGGGTACCATGCTCGACTGGCTGAAACGCAAAGCAGATGATTTGCAGCAATTTGGTGGCATTGTCATCAATCTGTCCGGGCATTCGCTGAACGACCCAGCGCTGCTGGAGTTTATCTACGAGAAGCTGAACGAGCCTGAAGTACCCGTTGAGCGTTTGTGCTTTGAGATTACCGAAGCCTCTGCAGTACGCGATATGGTGGCGCTGGCGGAATTTGTGCGCGAAATGAAAGAGCTTGGGTGTTGTTTTTGCTTGGGTAATATGGGGAATGGCCCAGACTCTTTCCAAGCACTACGGTCGCTGCCGGTAGACATGTTGAAAATCGACAGCGCGCTGACGGCAAATCTCGTCAACAGCCAGAGCGATCAGACCATGTTACGTTCGATGGTGGAAATGGCGCACTATCTAGAGCGCGAGGTGATTGTAACCCAGGTAGAGTCCCGCGAGCTGCTGGCACTGCTAGTTCAGCTAGGTGTGGATTACGCTCAGGGTACAGCCATTGAAAAGCCCGGCATGCTCGACAGCCTGGTATAACCGCGGAAGCCAGTAGTTTATGTCGAAACGCCATCCTATTATTGCCGTTACCGGTTCATCCGGTGCCGGCACCAGCACCACCGGCCGGATTTTTCGCCGTATGTTCGACAGCGAGGGCCTGAGCGCCGCCATGGTGGGTGGCGACAGTTTCCACCGTTATACTCGTGAGCAGATGGCGCGCCTGGCGGCCAAAGGGCAATTCGGTGCCCGCAATCACTTTGCCCTAGGTGCCAATCACATCGACCGCCTGGAGTCTCTGTTTTACGATTACAGCCTGACCGGCAGCGGGCGCTACCGCCAGTATGTGCACGATGAGGACTTTGCGCTGGTTGCAGAGGGCAATAAACCCGGGAGCTTTACTACATGGCAAGACCTGTCCCCCAATACCAGCCTGCTGTTTTACGAAGGCTTACACGGTGGCGTGGTCAGCGATGCCTTTAACATCGCCCAATACGTTGACCTGTTGATTGGCGTAGTGCCGATTGTAAATCTGGAATGGATTCAGAAGATTCACCGCGACACTCACAATCGTGGCTACAGCCAGGAAGCGGTGGTTGAAACCATTCTTAACCGCATGAACGACTACGTTCATGACATAGTGCCGCAGTTTTCCCATACCCACATCAACTTCCAGCGGGTGCCTCTGGTGGATACATCCAACCCGTTTGTGGTGCGTGATGTACCCACCGAAGACGAAAGCATGCTGGTGATTCACTTCCGCGACGCCCGCGAGGTGGATTTTCCCTATCTGTTACAGGTAATTCCCAACAGCGTGTTGTCGCGCCACGATACCCTGGTAGTTCCCGGTACAAAAATGAGCCTGGCCATGGAGCTGATTGTGCGGCCTATGGTACAACGGCTGATCGCACAGAAAGCCTTCGCCTGAAGCTGTTCAAAGTGAATAAACTAGTTGGCCTGATGTACCTCATGGCTGTGGGTGATTTCTACCCCGCCGCTGGCCAGCATGATGGTCGCTGAGCAGTATTTTTCGGCAGACAGGGCCACCGCCCGTGCTACCTGGCTGTCTTTAAGATTGTTTCCGGTCACCACGAAGTGCAGGTGAATTTTTGTGAACACCGCCGGCACCGCGTCGGCTCGTTCCGCGCTCAGTTCGGTGTGGCAGGCAGTAACGTCCTGACGGCTTTTTTTCAGAATGCTCATGACATCAAACGACGAACATCCACCCAGCCCCATCAGTACCATTTCCATGGGTCGCGGGCCGCGATTCTGGCCCCCGAGGTCTGCAGGTCCGTCCAGCTGAACGCTGTGGCCGCTGGCGCTGGTCGCTTTGAAACTGACTTCGCCGGTCCAGTCGATGGTGGCTTTCATCACAGGCTCTCCGCAGGTGTTATTGAGTGTTAATTCCGCCATGGACGGCAATGGAAACGAATGCGCAAGATGCTAGCACAGAGCGGGTGAATCGACAGCATCGGCGATTATTGACAGAAGGCTAAGCGACAGCCTGAACTTGACTGGGCTACCGGTTGTTGCGATTCAGAAGGTGCTAGCGTGCGTTAGGGATGAAAAATTTGTTAGAAAAGCGTTATGATCAAGGCAGGATATTCCAGTGTTCGTTTCTACGGAGGTGCCGCGCAAGCCATGGCCACAATTTTGAAGCCTATTGATGATCGTACCAAGCACTTGGATTATTTTCTGTCGCAATGCCATCGCCGTCGTTTCCCGGCAAAAAGCACCATCATCTACGCGGGTGACAAGAGCGACTCGCTGTTTTTCATTGTGAAAGGCTCGGTAACGGTCATTATTGAAGATGAAAACGGGCGTGAAATGATCATGGCCTACCTGAACGTCGGCGACTTCTTTGGCGAGATGGGGCTGTTCGATAACCTGGATTCCCGTAGCGCCTGGGTGAAAGCCAAAACCGAGTGCGAAGTGGCGGAAATCAGTTACACAAAATTCCGTGAGATTGCCCAGCAGGACCCAAAGGTTCTGTATTTCATCGGCGAGCAGGTGGCATCGCGGTTGCGTGAGACCACCCGCAAAGTGGGCGATCTGGCGTTTTTGGATGTTACCGGCCGGGTCGCTCGCACCCTGCTGGACTTGTGCAAGCAACCAGACGCTATGACCCATCCGGATGGTATGCAGATCAAGATTACCCGGCAAGAGATTGGCCGCATTGTGGGCTGCTCCCGCGAAATGGTGGGCCGGGTCTTGAAAACTCTGGAAGAGCAGGGCCTGGTGCGGGTAAAAGGCAAGACCATGGTGGTTTACGGTACTCGCTGAGTCGTTTCGCGGCCTTGGCTCTAACGTTGGCCAATAGAGCGGATCAGTCAGCGAGAGCCGCCGCTTTTATCTGCAGCCATACGGGCTTGCCCGGGGATAGTCCCAGAGTGTGTACGGAGCGGGTGGTCAAACGCGCCAGAAATGGCGTCTTGCCTGCCAGCACCCGCACCAGTGACGTGCCCGGGCTTATCTCTTCTGCAATTTCATCGATTCGGCCGTGGATCAGATTCTGGATGCTCTGGTCATGGTTGGCGCTGAGCGCCAGGCTGACATCCCTTGCCAGTACCTGAACCCGTACATCGCTGCCGACCGGGATGCGCGGCTCGCTGGGAAGCCACAGCTGGCCGCCGTCAAATTCCGCCAGGCTCAGATGCCACTGGGTATCTTGAGTGGTAATACGGGCAGGCAGAATAATGGCAGCGCCTTCTTCCAAGCCAAAGGGCTGATCGGTGCGCGCCAAGGTCTGTTGCAGAGACCCACTGGCCGTTACCTGCCCCTGGTTCAGCATAACAACGTGATCTGCCAGCCTGGCGACTTCCGCCACTGAGTGGGAGACGTACAAAATTGGAATGGCGAGGGTGTCACGCAGGCGTTCCAGGTAGGGCAGGATTTCCCGCTTGCTGGCCTGGTCCAGTGCCGACAATGGCTCGTCCATCAGCAACAACTGCGGGCTGGTCAGCAGGGCGCGGGCGATAGCCACCCGTTGGCGTTCACCGCCTGACAGCTTTTGCGGCATACGCTTCAGCAGGTACGCCAGCCCCAGCCATTCCACCGCCTGATCAAACTGAATCCGGCGCTGGTTAACGGGCACCCGGCGGTAACCGTAGTTCAGGTTGCGTTCTACCGATAAATGCGGAAATAACGAAGTCTCCTGGAACACGTAAGCCAGCGGGCGCTGATGCACGGGGCGACTTTCATGGGCGTTGTGCCAGGTGTCACCGTTCACCACCAATTCGCCACTGGCCGGTTGCAGCCCGGCAATGCAGCGTAACAGGGTGGTTTTACCGCAGCCAGAGTGCCCGAACAGCGCCGTTAATCCGTTGCCCGGCAAATTCAGATTCACCTTCAGCGTAAAGTCACCAATGTGGCAGTGAAAGCGCGCCAGGATAGTGCCATCGGCGCTCATTTCATCATCCCCGAGTGTACGCGGCCATTCAGCGAATACAGCGCCACCAACACCACAAACGAGAACATCACCATACCGCCAGCGAGCCAGTGGGCCTGGGTGTATTCGATGGCTTCAACGTGGTCGTAAATGGCCACTGATAACACTTTGGTCTCCCCCGGGATATTGCCGCCAATCATCAGTATTACGCCAAATTCGCCAATAGTGTGGGCAAAGGTGAGTACGGCGGCGGTCAAAAATCCCGGGCGGGCCAGTGGTATCACCACGGTGATGAATCGGTCCATGGGCGAAGCTCGTAACGTAGCGGCCACTTCCAGAAGCTGATTGTTGATGCCGATAAAGGCGTTTTGCAGGGGTTGCACTGTAAACGGCAGTGAGGAAATCACAGACGCTACTACCAAACCCTCAAAAGTGAATGGCAGTAGCCCAAGGCCCAGCTGTTCGGTAAGTTGCCCTACAACACCTTTAGGGCCCAACAGCAGCAATAAATAGAACCCCAGAACGGTAGGCGGCAGTACCAGCGGTAGTGCCACCACAGCAGCGATCGGCTGGCGTAGCCAGTGTTTGCTGCGGGCCAGCCACCAGGCAATGGGCGTGCCCACCACCGCCAGTATCAAGGTGGTCATGGTCGCCAGTTTCAGGGTCAGCCACACTGGCTCCCAGTAAGTTTCCATCATCGTTACGGGCCTGTGTTTGCGTCAGTCGGCAATGTCGTAACCGTCGTCTTTCATAAGGTTCAGCGCCTGCGGGCTGCGTAAAAAATCCAGCCATTGGCGGGCAACAGGTTTGTCTTTGCCATGACTAAGCAAAACCGCTTGCTGGTCGATGGGTGCGTACATCTGCTGCGGTACCACCCACAGTGTGCCATTACTATTTTGCCAGGCATTCACCTGAGACAGTGCCACAAAGCCTGCCTGGGCATTGCTGGTGGCCACAAACTGAAAGGTTTGTGCGATTGAGTCACCGCGCACCAGACGCGGTTGCAGGGCATCCCACAGGCTCAGGTTTTTTAACACCTGCTGCGCGGCCAGTCCATAAGGCGCGGTTTTCGGATTGGCGATGGCCAGTCGTTTGAAGTCAGCGCTGGCGAGCCAGCTTGCGGGGTCGCTGAACACGTTGGTCTCCGGGCTCCATAGCGCCAGTTTGCCGCGGGCGTAGGTAAAACGGCTACCGCTAACGGCGCTGCCGCTGTTTTCGAGCATTTCCGGGCGCGCACTGTCTGCGGCCTGAAACACGTCAAAGGGCGCGCCGTTTTCTATTTGGGCGAAGAGTTTACCGGTGGAACCATAACTGGCGGCAACTGAGTAACCGGTGGTTTCTTCAAACAAGGCAATAAGGTCACGGGTGGTGTCAGTAAAGTTAGCGGCAACCGCAATGCGTAAAGGTTCAGCACCGGCCAGGTTGGCCATAAAAAACAGCAGTGCAGCGGCAATGAAGCGTGAAATCAGGCAATTAAAGGTAAACATGCAGTGAGTCTCTGTATTCTGGTGGATAAAACAAGCTGCGCATCGGGTTTGGCTCACGCGGGTCCTGTGGTGCCGTTCGTTAAGTATGACAGTTCGACGCTTTTTCTAAGCGCTTGCGCCAACACGCCGGACGCCAATTAAGAGCGTGTTACAACGGACGGCTTACTGCAGGGTGGCAATATGGGTTGTGGAGGATTTGGGAGGCAAAGACCTTGTCGACAACTCGCATATCAGCATCTACTCGAATGGCCTGTCCGCCCGCGTTGATGAATCAGGAAGACTACTTTGTGACGCTGCTTATGAATGTAAACAAGGCGCGCTTTGGTGATCACGGCGAGCTATTGTTGAGCCCCCCTGCGGGCGAAACCATCCGCGCTTTCCCGTCTGCACCCAAGCCATAGCTCTGATAAATACGCTTGAGTTCACCTGTGGCCCGCAGGTGGCGCACGCCATCGCTGAGAATTCGAGCCAGCGCCTGCGCATGGGGATGAGCCGGCGCAAAGGCGGCATAAACGGGCGCAGCGTAGATGTTGCCAGAACTTCGAAGTTTTGGCAGGTCGGGCCTTTTACGCAGTGTCCAGGCCATCACTTGGCGATCTTCAAACAACAGGTTGGCGCGCCTTTGGCCAATCAGCGTAATTGCTCGGGTTAGGGGATGCTCTCCCGAAAGCTCCCAAATAAGATCCTGCTGGTGGCGGTTGTTATTAATATACTGAGATATGCCCGGAGCGTAAAAATAATCGGAAATGACCAGCAATGTCCGGTTTTCCAGTGATTTCAGGCCTTCATACGTCCATTGGCTGTCTGGGTGAGCAAAAAACATCGTTTCCGAGTATCCCAGTGCTTCTTCCGGGAATAAAAAATCGCCGGCGTCGCCGGCAAAAGCCCCAATAATGCCATCCACATGGTGGCTCCGCGCCTGTTGCAACGCCCGCGCCCAGCTCATATTGACATAGCTTACGGATATATCCTGAAGAGCGAAGGCTTGGCGGAGAATGTCCACCATATACCCTTCTACGGCTGAACCGGCCTCGCAGTTGTGGGGGCACCAGGGATCTGCGGCGAGCACAACCTGACCGGGCAGAGGGGTCAGCTCATCCGCATTTGAAGACTGGGCAACCGCCATGAATAACAGCAAAAATGCCAGCAAGGGGAAATAGGGATCGTGGGGCCGGGGTCGACTGTTCATATCAGCTGGGCCAGGATGCGAATTTCTGTTTCTAGCGTGTGTTTGGCTTGCTGTCGTTATTCGACTACGCTTGACGAAGTCCTAGCGTCCCGCCAACGTTTACAGGTTATTAGCAACTTTATTATATTTTGGAGTCCGCCTCAATGATAAAAATCTACGAAACAAAAACCGCACCCAACCCACGGCGTGTGCGTATGTTCATGGCGGAAAAGGGCCTGCTGGACGTCGCTGAATTTGTCGAAATTGATCTGCAAAAAGGCGAAAACCTGACGCCCGAATTTGCCGCCCGCAATCCGTTCAAGAAAGTGCCGGTAATGGAATTGGGCGATGGCACGGCGGTGGCCGAAACCATGGCGATTTGCCGTTATTTTGAGGAAAGCTACCCTGATTCGCCCACATTATTGGGTGACACGGCGTTGGAGAAAACACGGATTGAGCAGTGGCTGCGCTGGATAGATTTTTACTTTTTTATGCCCACGGGTATGTGTTTCCAGCACACTAGCGGGTATTTCAGTGATCGCATGAATCCGATCAAAGAATGGGGCGAGGACTGTGGCAAGGCGGTGGTTTCGTTCATGGCTTTTTTGGATGAGCACTTGGCAGGCAAAGACTATATTTGCTGCGATCGTTTTACGGCTGCGGATATCAACGCGTTTGTCACCGTTGCCTTTGCGCGGGTGGTGAATATTCGTATCGCGGCAGAACACCAGAACCTGCAGGCCTGGTTTGACCGCATCAAGTCACGGCCTTCGGCGAAGGTTTAGGCTTGCTATAAAGTAGCCGGTATTGAGTCCGGGGCGCCAGCGCCGGGTTCGACACTCGCCGCGCGGTTGCGACCGCCCTCCTTGGCCAGGTATAGAGCACTGTCGGCGCGCATTATGGTGGTGTCGATGTGCTCGCCGTTGTGGTAGCCGGTGACCCCGAAGCTGATGGTTTGCTTGATGCTTTGCCCGCCGGCTGCCATAGGCGTTTCCCCTACAGCGCAGCGCAGCTTTTCTGCGACCGCCAAGGCACTGTCCAGTTCGGTGTCTGGCAAAACCACAAGCAGCTCCTCACCTCCCCAGCGGCACACGATGTCGCCGGCACGCACATGATCTTGCAGGCGGTTTGCGGTTTCGATCAGCACGTCATCGCCCACATTATGGCCGTAGCTGTCGTTAACCCGCTTGAATTTGTCCAGATCACCCAATATCAGGCTGAACGGATGCCCGTGGCGGGCATAACGAGCGACCAATTGCTCAAGTGATGTATGAATAGCGTGGCGGTTGAGCAGTCCGGTTAGCTGATCGGTCAACGCCAGGCTTTTGAGCTGTTGCCGGGTTAGAAACTCGGAGCGCCGCAGCTGGGTGAGGGAACGGCTGACCACCATGCCCACAAAAATCATCACCAACGGGTCAAACAAAAACGGTAGAAGCTGTTTGAATTTCAGATCTACAATGACTAGGGCAGCAAAGAATAGCATCAACGGGATGATAAACAACGTCCACCACTGCTCCAGACCGCGAACCGAGAGCATGGACACACCAAAAAAACCGATCATCAAGACATTGGACATCTGGTACAAAGTATCAGGGCTGTAAAGTGCGTGCGCTACAAACAGCGACAGTGACAGGCCCATCACCGATAGCGCGATAACGCGCAGCAACAAACCCGGGTCTACTTTGGGCTTTTTCGTGTAGTGGACAAACAACGTAAACAGAGCCACCAGCATTACCGGCGCCCGCAGCAAGGTTTCGATGATGTGAATATTGCCGTCGATGCCCCGCTGATTTTGGTTAACCTGATAAATCACGAGAATGACTGTTATTAACCACCCGGCAACCAGTGCGATCTGTTTCTCAACCTGGCACAGGAAGTCTTCATAAGTGGATTGCCACTTCGGAGGTATGGGCGTGCGGTGAAAGATCACGACAGTTCATCCTTGTGAACAGCGTTCACTGGTATGTATATATTTACGATAGTTAACCAAATGTCTGCCGGTTACAACCTCAACCATTAAATTTTGGTTGAACTGTATTCGTTAAATACGCTGCGTTAGCGAACACGGTGAAAAAGATTATGCAAACAGTTCCTGCAGCTTGGCTCCCGGGTCAGGGGCGCGCATGAATGACTCACCGATTAGAAAACCATAAATGCCGCGGCCGGTCATGGTTTCGACGTCGGCGCGGGTCATAATCCCGCTTTCGGTGATGACGAGTCGCTCGGGGCCAATCAGCTGGTGCAGGTTAAAGGTGGTTTCCAGTGATACCTCAAAGCTGTGCAGATCGCGGTTGTTGATGCCTACAAGCGGGGTGCTGAGGGTGAGGGCGTCGTCCAATTCTTCGCTGTTGTGAACTTCTACCAGCACGTCGAGGCCTGTTTCGTAGGCAATGCCTTCGAGCTCCTGCATCTGGCCTCTGGTCAGGCAGGCCGCAATAAGCAGTATGCAATCGGCACCAATGCTGCGGGATTCATACACCTGATAGGGCGATACCATAAAATCTTTACGGATAACGGGCAGGCTGCAGGCGTTGCGGGCGGCCACCATGAAGTCTTCGTGGCCCTGGAAGAAGTCGTGGTCGGTGAGTACGGATAGGCAAGTAGCGCCGCCTTTTTCATAGCTTTCGGCGACCTGCGCCGGCTCGAAGGGGTCGCGCAGTATGCCTTTGCTGGGCGACGCTTTTTTAATTTCGGCAATAACCGCAGGTTTTGAGGCTTCTATGCGCTGGCGCAGAGCTTTGGCAAAGCCGCGGGTGCCGGGTTGGTCGCCGGCGCGTGCTTTTAGGTCAGCCAGGCTGGCGGTGCGCTGGCGCTGTTCAATTTCCTGCCATTTCCTGTCGACGATTTTGCGCAGGATGGTGGGGGTTTTGTCGTTCTGTGTGTTCATTTTTTTTGCTTCCATATTTGCGCTGATCTGCTGTTCATGTTGCTCAAAAGCACTGGGAGAACGTCGCCAGTTCGCTCAGCTTTCCCTTGGCCCGACCGGAGCCGAGGGCGTCCAGGGCCAGCTGTACGCCTTCTTTAGCGGTGGCTGCCAGACCCCCAATATAAATCGCAGCGCCGGCGTTCAGGGCGATCATGTCGCGGGCTTTCTCAGCGCTTTCGTTGCGGTCGCGGCCAAAGGCGGCTTTGATCAGGGTCAGGGATTCTTCGGCGGTGTTGACGGTCAAACCAGACAGGGTTTGGCTTTTTATGCCCAGGTCTTCCGGAGTTATTTCATATTCAAAGATTTCACCGTTTTTAAGCTCGGCCACGTGGGTGCTGCTGGCCAGGCTGATTTCGTCCAGGCCGTCTTTTGAGGCCACCACCATGATGTGTTCAGAGCCGAGTTTTTGCAGCACTTCGGCCATGGGGCGGCACAGAGTTTTGCTGAAAACACCCACCAACTGGCGTTTTACACCGGCGGGGTTGGTCATCGGCCCGAGGATGTTAAACAGAGTGCGGCAGCCCAGCTCTTTGCGCGGGCCTATGGCGTGTTTCATGGCGCCGTGGTGGGCCGGGGCGAACATAAAGCCAACGCCGACCTGTTCAACGCAGCGGGCGACCTGTTCCGGTGTTAAATTAAGGTTGATTCCGGCCTGTTCGATGAGATCGGCGCTGCCACTTTTTGAAGACACCGCACGGTTGCCGTGTTTGGCTACAAAGCCGCCGGCTGCAGCCACGACAAAGGCGGCCGCGGAAGAGACGTTGAACAGGTTGGCGCCGTCGCCGCCGGTGCCAACTATGTCGACCAACGGTTCGGCGTTAACGTTTACAGCGGACACCAGTTCGCGCATGACTTCTACCGCGCCGGTAATTTCATCCACGGTTTCGCTCTTTATGCGCAGGCCCATCAGCAGAGCGCCAATCTGGGCGTTGGTGGCTTCGCCGTTCATGACAATGCGCATCACCTGTTTCATTTCGTCACGGGACATGTCGAGACTTTCAGCGATCCGGTTCAGTGCGTCTTTCATATCCATTACGTCAGCCTTTTTGTTCTGTTCGCGGGTGTTCAGTTCGTAAAAAATTACGCAGCAGTTCGTGGCCCTGTTCACTCATGATGGATTCAGGGTGAAACTGGACGCCTTCCACGGCCAGGGTTTTGTGGCGCACACCCATGATTTCTTCCACGCTGCCGTCGTTGTTGCGAGTCCAGGCGGTCACGTCCAGGCACTCCGGCAGGGTGCCCTGTTCAATCACCAGGCTGTGGTAGCGGGTGGCCTGCAGCGGGTTGTTCAGGCCGCGGAATACGCCTTTGCTGTGATGGTAAACCGGAGACACTTTGCCGTGCATGACTCGGCCGGCCCGAATCACTTGGCCGCCGAACACCTGGCCGATAGCCTGGTGGCCAAGGCAGATGCCCAATATGGGAATTTTGCCGGCGAAATGGCGGATAACGTCCATAGAGATGCCGGCTTCGCTGGGGGTACAGGGGCCGGGGGAAATCACCAGCCGTTCCGGGTTTAGCGCTTCAATCTGCTTCACGGTGATTTCGTCGTTGCGATGCACCTGCACATCGGCGCCCAGCTCGGCCAGGTACTGCACCACGTTGTAGGTGAAGGAGTCATAGTTGTCGATCATTAAAAGCATAATTTGTCCCTCGCCTTAGTGGTCAAAGTCGTTGTAGGTCATGGCGACGGCGCGGAAAATGGCGCGGCCTTTGTTCATGGTTTCTTTCCATTCCAGGCGTGGTACAGAATCTGCGACTATACCGGCGCCGGCCTGTATGTGCAGGGTGTTGTCTTTGATCACCGCGGTGCGGATGGCGATGGCGGTGTCCATATTGCCGTTGAACGACAAATAGCCCACGGCGCCGCCATACACGCCGCGTTTGACCGGCTCCAGCTCGTCAATGATTTCCATGGCACGGGTTTTTGGTGCGCCGCTTAATGTGCCGGCAGGCAGAGTGGCTTTTAGGACATCAAGGCAGCTGATGCCGTCTTTTACCTGGCCGGTGACGTTCGATACGATGTGCATTACATGGGAGTAGCGCTCAACCGCCATTTTCTCGGTCAGTCTTACGGTGCCGGTTTCCGATACCCGGCCCGCGTCGTTGCGGCCCAAGTCAATCAGCATCAGGTGCTCGGCAATTTCTTTTGGGTCAGCCAGCAGTTCGGCTTCCAGGGCGCGGTCTTCAGCTTCGGTCGCGCCGCGTTTGCGGGTGCCGGCGATGGGCCGCACGGTCACTTCGCGGTCTTCCATTCGCGCCAGAATTTCCGGTGACGAACCCACAATGTGAAAATCGTCCAGGTCCAGAAAGTACATGTACGGCGAGGGATTCATTATTCGCAGCGAGCGGTACAGATTCAGCGGCGGCGCCTCAAACGGAATCGACATGCGTTGGGAAATGACGGTTTGCATCACGTCGCCATCCAGTACGTAGTCCTTGATGGTGTCCACGGCGGCTTCGAATTTTTCTTGGCTGAAGCCGGACACGAACTCGCTTTCATCCACGGTTTTGCCGCGCAGATGAGTCGGGGTTTTTGGTGTTTGAGCGGTGTTTTGGCGTAACTGCTGTTCCAGTTGATCCAGGCGCTTCTGGGCCTGTTCAAAGGCGCCTTCGTTGGCCGGGTTTACGTGAACAATCAGGTGCAGTTTGCCGCGCAGGTTGTCGAACACCACCAGTTCGTTAGACACCATTAGCAGGATGTCCGGTGTGCCAATGCGGTCTGGCGGGCAGCTGCTGGCCAAACGCTTTTCAATGTAGCGAACGGTATCGTAGCCAAAATAGCCCACCAAGCCACCGTTGAAACGCGGCAGTTCAACCAGATCAGGGGCGTGGAAACGTTCCTGATAGCTGGCGATGAAGGCCAGTGGGTCTTTTACTTCGCTGCTTTCTACCAGCTCGCCATGGCGACGGATTTCGATACGGTGATCGAAGACTTTCAGCACTTCCTGGCTGGGCAGGCCGATGATCGAATAACGGCCCCATTTTTCTCCACCCTGAACGGATTCAAACAGGTAGGAATAGGGCCCGCTAGCCAGTTTTAGATAGGTGCTTAACGGGGTGTCCATATCCGCCAGTACTTCACGGTACACGGGGATACGGTTGTAGCCGGCTTGTGCCAGCTCGCGGAAATTTTCGGGGGTCATGATCGGGCTTCCTATATTCTGCGAGGTTATAAAAGCTCGCTCAGGGAATCAACCACGGCATTGGCTCCCAGTGCCTGCACGGGGTTGCCAAAGTTGTAGCCGTAAGTAACGGCCACGCACGAAATGCCCGCGGCTTTGGCCGCTTGCACATCAGCGGCCGAGTCGCCGACCATTACCGTCGTTGCTGGCCGGCTGCTTAGTTTTTCCATGGCGTACAGCAAAGGTTCCGGATTGGGCTTTTTACTGGCCAGAGTGTCGCCCCCTATGATCAGCTGGAAATAACCGTCGAGTTTCAGCTGCTTTAACAGGGGTGCAACAAACTGCTCGGGTTTGTTGGTGACGATTGCCATCGGGCAGTTCATTTGCTGCAATCGATTCAGGCATTCCAATACGCCTGGGTACACCTTGGCATGCTGGCCGTTGGCTATTTCATAGTGCTGAAAGAACAGCGTCATAGCCTCCTCGAATAGGGCTTCATCGGCAGCATTGGCTGGCTGCCAGTCGGCTTTTCCTGCCAGCGCGCGGCGGATCAGAATGGCGGCGCCGTGGCCTACCCACTGGCGCACCTGATCAATGCCGGCAGGTGGGCGATCCAGCCGTTCCAGGGTTTGGTCAACGGCAGCGGCCAAGTCCAGCGCGCTATCAACCAGGGTGCCATCCAGATCAAACAGGGCGGCGGCTGGCCAGTGTGTGTTAAAAAGACCTTTCAGAGTCATGGCAGGTTCCGTTCAAAAGCCCAGAGTTTTACTGGCGTGTTCAAGTTCGGCGCGTATGGCGTCAATGGTGGCCTTGTAATCATCGGTATTGAAAATGGCTGAACCGGCAACAAAGGTATCGGCACCCGCTTCGGCAATTTCGCGAATATTGCCTGTTTTAACTCCGCCATCTATTTCAAGGCGGATATTGTAATCGCTGGCGTCTATACGCTTACGCGCTTCGCGCAGTTTATCCAGGGTGCCGGGGATGAACTTCTGGCCGCCAAAACCAGGGTTTACCGACATCATCAGAACCATGTCGAGCTTGTCCATCACATAGTCCATGTACTGGAGCGACGTTGCAGGATTAAACACCAGCCCGGCTTTGCAGCCGCCATCGCGGATCAGCTGCAAAGAACGGTCAACGTGCTGGGACGCTTCCGGGTGGAAAGTAATATAGCTGGCGCCTGCATCTATGAACTTGCGAATCAGGTCGTCCACTGGAGACACCATAAGATGTACGTCAATGGGCGCGGTAACGCCGTGTTTGCGCAGTGCCTCGCAGACCATTGGGCCGATGGTCAGGTTGGGCACGTAATGATTGTCCATAACATCAAAATGCACCACGTCGGCACCGGCGGCCAATACGTTGTCCACTTCCTCGCCCAAACGGGCAAAATCGGCAGAAAGGATGGAGGGTGCGATCAGGTACGGATTCATGGTTCGCCTCTGGCTGTCGGCCGGAACGGTTCCGGCATTTCGGTATGGTTGGTGCTGGGCACGGCTGCGACTGCTAGTCTATCAGTTCACAAGAGTTTTTCGCAGCGAGATAGCGCAATGGGTGGCAATGTAAGTGATGGATAAACGTTTGTTGTTAAACGCTGGCCTGCGGTCCGTTGGGTGCAGTTTCCGGCTTCAGGCAATGCTGTTGTCATTTACCGGGTTGTTGGTCATGTCTGCTCCGTCTTTGACTCAGGCGCAAGATGAGCCTGCCGCTGCGGTTCAGACCGGTGATGATGTCGCCGCTGCCGATGAGGTAGCGGAGCCAAATTCTAATCCCGACGATAAAGCGGCGCAGCTAGCTGACGACCGGCCACAACGGGCCAGCGTGGTAACCGGCCAGGGCACCATGGCACTGCAGCAGCAGTGGCCTCAGTCTGCGGTGTGGCTAGAGGTCGATGGCGCCGACGGCACGCCAACTTCTGTGCTGTCGCTGGTTTTCACACCACTGAAAAATGCAGCAACCATTGGTGTTGTGGTATTGGCAGATGAAGGCCATAACGCAGGTGAAGGATTTGTGACCGCCTTTGCCGAAAGCCTGGCTGACCGGGGGCTGGCAGCTCTTACGCTAGGCCTGAGGGCGCCGACGGGTGGGTTGAAACAGGTGATGGAGCGCGAACTGCCGCTACCTGAAGTATCGCCTGCTGTGTCGGCTGCAGATGAAGGCCAGGCGCCCCAGCCGGTGGCGGCCGATGTTGCCGAAACGTCCTCAAACCCAGATCCAGACCCTATGCTGATTGACGTAATGGCGGGTACCGAATTGTCTGAGGCGGAGGTGCAGTATCGCCAGGAAGTGGCTGCGCAGTTACGGGCGGCCGTTGGCTATCTGAAACGCGAAGGTTACCCGAATGTGGTGATTGTGGGCGTTGGCCGGGGCGCCAACTTTGCCACTGCGCTGCCAGAATTGGCCGACAGCACAGGTTTGGTTTGGCTACTGCCCAGGTTTTATCCTCGTGACCTTAACGTGTTGGCAGAACGTTTTACCGAAACTCCCCGCTTACGTGTGCTAGATGTGCAGGCTGCGAGGGGTAACCGGTCGCAGAGCGCAATGCAGCGCACGACCGTTATGAACCAGGTTGAGGTTGCGCAGTACCAGCGCCAGCGAGTAATGGTGCAAGAGCCGGTGGTAGCGCAGCAAGGTGACGCTTTGGCTAGCCGCCTGGCGGCGTGGATAAAAGCGGACAACAAGCCGGCTATGGATTAGCAGATTGCTTGGCGCGAAGCGCCGCGGCCGAACGAGCTAAGGCATCAGCACTACGATGGCTTGTGGCGTTGTTTAATGAACTCCCAGGCTTGCTGATAGCGCAGCAGGCGTTCTTTTGCAGCCGCCAGTTCGGCGTGGGTAAGTTGTTGCTGGGCGAGTTTGTCCGGATGTATTGAAGAAACTTTGCGGCGCCAAATACGTTTGGCCTCTTGTAGAGAATCGTGGCGAGTAATGCCCAGAATCTCGCAGGCGTCTTGGTAGCTTTTCGGTGCTGGGGGTAGGGTCGTCGCTGGCGGCCACGCCTGGGCCGCGTAATGGTCGAAGATGTCATCGCTTACGCCTACCGGCAGACCACTCTGCACTATGGCGTCTTCACAGCGGTAACGTCGCGCCTGTGATGGCCGGCCATGCAGTTGTGCGCTGTGGCACAGGCAAATGGCCAGCATCACAGCCTGCTTTGCCAATAGGGGCGTAACCATGGTTAGCCACCAAGCCTTCAACGGCCCAAGTTGACCCCTGGTTTTGCCTTGAGTGAACCAGTGAACGGCGCGTTTACGCTGGCGCCGATTCAGGCTTAATGCGGCCATCAGCGCCTCGGCGTAGTGAATGTCTGCCTTACCGATTGCGCCTTCTGCCTTGGCAATATGGCCGAGGAAAAAGAACAGATAGCGCTGACCAAAAAGCGGTAGCCGCTGCTGCTTAAGCAGTCCTGCAGCCTGATTCTGGCAATGTGTAAGTTGCGGAAGGAGATAGCGCAGGGCGTTATCGAATCGCCGTGATGCCGGGCGTCTTTTTATCATCGGAAACCTCGAAACCCTCGAGAACTTGGCGCGCGCAGTTGCTGGTCAAGCCAGCTGAGGCGTTCCGGTGTACCTACGTCCAGCCATTGACCGCCATGATAAACGCCTTTCACTCGGTTTGCCGCGGCGGCTTGCTGCAATAATGGCCCGAGTTTGCCGGATTGGTCTGTTAACCCTGCAAACAGCCGGCGGTTAAGCAGGCTAACGCCGGTAAATGTAAGCTTGGGCAAGGTTTCATTACAGCTGATACGGCCATCTGGCTTTAGTGCAAAGTCCCCTTGCGGGTTGTGTACGGGGTTGTCGGTGAGAACCAGCAACGCGTCGGCATTGCCGGGTGGTTTTAACCCGCGCAAATCGAAGTCGCACCAGATGTCGCCGTTAATCACCACGAACCAGTCGTCGCCGGCGTCGGTCAGCATGGGCAGTGCGCGGACAATGCCGCCGGCGGTTTCCAGCGGTTCGCCTTCGCGCGAATAACTCAGCTTCAAGCCAAAGGCGTCGCCCTTGCCCAGCGCCTTTGCAATCTGCTCGCCCAGCCAGGCAAGGTTGATAATAACGTCGTTAAAACCGCTGTGCGCAAGGCGCTGCAGGTGGTAGTGAATCAGCGGTTGGCCGCCGGCTTGCAGCAGCGGTTTTGGTGTGTGCAGGGTCAGCGGACGCATGCGCTTGCCTTTGCCCGCGGCCAGAATCATGGCTTTCATGGCTGGTGCGCGCCGGGCACTGGGCCCAAAGTGGCTTCTACCGCCGGCACCACAGTGTTCAGCAGCCAGTCATGGAAGGGGCGCAAAGCCGGCTGGCGGCCGCTCGCACTGCACAGATACCCAAGGGTGCGGGGAATGTCATTGAGGTAGTCCGGCTTGCCATCGCGCAGCGCCAGGCGGGCAAAAATACCCGCGGCTTTCAGATGGCGTTGCATGCCCATCAGTTCGAACCATTGGCGGAAGGTGGCAGCATCAGCGCTGTGCAAGCCGGCGCTCAGGCTGCTCTGGCGATAGCTTTCCAGCCAGTTCTGAACACGTTCGTGAGGCCATTGCACGTAGCAGTCCTTCAGCAGCGACACCAGGTCATAGGTGACAGGCCCCATGACCGCATCCTGAAAATCAATGACGCCGGGGCGATCGTCGTCGCCCGTTACCAGCAGATTGCGGGAATGGTAGTCACGGTGTACTGGCACCTTTGGCTGTGCACTGGCACTTTCCCGTAACAGGGTAAATGTGTTGCTTAGCATGGCAAGATCGCTGTCGTTCAGCTCTAGCCCTAGTTGGCGCTGTAGCAGCCAGTCGCGGAACAGTGCCATTTCCCTATCCAGTAATTCGTTGCTATAAGGCGCCAGCGGGTCGTCAGGGTTGTTGGGCAGTTGCTGAATGCGCAGGAGTTCTGCCAGTGCGTTGCCGTAAAGTTTGTCTGTGTTAGCCGTGTTGAGCTGACCCAGCAACAGGCAATCGCCAAAATCCTCGATCAGAAGAAGACCCTGGGCCAGATCTTGCTGCACAATGGCGGGCACTTTAACGCCCTGACTACGCCAATGTTGAGCTAAGGTAACAAAAGGCCGGCAGTCTTCGTGCTCGGGTGGTGCGTCCATCACAATAAACGCCTGATCGACTTGCGCTCCGTGTGCCCTTGCCACCCCCCGCGCCTCTCGCCAATCAGCGCTGCGCCATACTCGAAAATAACGCCTGAAACTGGCATCGCCGGCTACAGGCGTCACGGCGGTGTTTGCAAAGCCGGGGAATTGACTGACCCAGCGGGTCAGCAGTTGCAGACGGTGGTCCATGGCGCGCGGGTTTCCTTAAAGGGTAAAAAGCCGGTACCCGCAGCTTGGATGCGGGCTTCTGGAGCACTAAACTACGAAGATCCGCGGTTGGAGTAAAGCCTGCTGCAACGGCGACCGAAAGAAAGTTAAGCTCGCCCGGCGGGGGTTTCCGTTAACAAGCCGGGGGGCGCCGTGTAAACTGTTGAACCTTCCACCCACTGACCACAGGATAACGGCCACCGTGTTATTGCGTAATCACCCACGGCAGCATTTTTTTGGCCGCCTGCCGCGCTCGTTGGTCTGTCTGCTGAGCGGCGGAATCTTGGGTTGTGGCGGTTTGGCTGCGGCAGCACAACCGGCGCCATCGGCGGCTGAAATAGACTGGCGGCTGCGCGAGCAACTGCCTGTCAGCGCCCAAACGCGCCTGCCGTCTTTTTGCGAGGGTGGTTATTTACCGGGCGGGAGCACTGTTGAAGGCAGTGATGCGATGGTGTCGCTGCAAAGCGGTGGCGGGCAGCCACTGCAGGCCAGCGGCCTGACGGCGCGCTATGAAATCGACAGTGAATTGTACCTGCAGGGCGACGTGACGCTGCGCCAGGGAAGTTTTCAGGTGTCTGGAACCGAAGCTCGATACCGCCAAGCAGAGAGCCAGGTGGCCATCACCGGTCCTTTGACGAGCCGCGGTGAAGGTTTTTTGCTGACAGGTGATTCCGCTAATTACAACGTCGAAAGCGGTCGCTTAGACATCAATACCGCGACCTTTTTGCTGCACGGGCCGGAGATGCGCGGCCAGGCACAGAGCCTGGCCCGAATCGGCGATAACGAAGTTCTCATCAGCCAGGGTCTGCTAACGACTTGTGGCCCACAGCAGAACGACTGGGCGCTGGTAGCGCAGGAGATCCGGTTGGATCAGGCAAAAGGTTTTGGCACTGCCAAACATTTACGTCTGGAAGTGTTGGATGTGCCGGTGTTTTATTGGCCGTGGGTTAGTTTTCCTATCGATGACCGTCGCAAGAGCGGGTTTTTGTATCCGGGATTCGGTACTTCTAACGCTGGCGGCGGTGGTTTTGTGGCGCTGCCTTATTACCTGAATCTGGCGCCCAACTACGATGCCACCATTACGCCCCAATTCATTGGTGGTCGCGGTCTGTTTACCGAAGCGGAAGGTCGCTATTTGAGTCGCTATGGCGAAACCTCGTTGCAGCTGGGCTATATCGATAACGATACTTTTTTCCGCGATGAAAATCCGGGCGAAAATGGCCAGCGCTGGGCGCTGGATGCCACCACCGAAGCGGCCTTGGGCCGAGGCTGGACGGGGTACGGCGATTTTTCAGTGGTCAGCGATGACGATTACCTAAGCGACCTGAATCGCAGCCTGGATATCAGCCAGGCGACTCATCTTCAGCGCCGCAGTGGCGTGCGCTATCAGGATGCCAGTCAGTACTTCGACGCGTATCTGAACGATTATCAGACCGTGGCGAAGCGCATCGCCGACGTGAACCGACCTTACGCCCAGTTACCGGAGGTTCTGTATTCGGCCCTGACGGATGCCGGCGTCTTAGAGTTGGGCGTTGAAAGTCAGTACACCTATTTCCAACGCGACAACGACAACCTGAGCGGCCTGGATCGAGCCAATGGCCAGCGCTTTCGCCTGGTACCAGAACTGGCTTTGCCGATGCGCGCACTTTGGGGTTACAGTCGGCCTTCTTTCAGCCTGGACTACACCCGTTATCAACTGGAAGACTACACCTTGGGTAGCGGTAATCTTGAACGCACGATACCGGTGGTTCAGTGGGATAACGGTTTGTATTTCGATCGCCAGGGCAGCTTGTTTGATATACCTTTCAACCAGACTCTGGAGCCGCGGCTTTATTACGCTTGGGCCGACGCCGACGCTGACCAGAATGACATCCCTGATTTTGACACTGATTTGAAGTCTTTCCGCTTTGACCAACTGTTTCAGCGCAACCGCTTTACCGGTGGCGACCGGGTAGGCGACACCAATCAGTTAACGGTGGCACTGACGAGCCGTTTTAACGATCTGCAGACCGGTGCCGAACGCGCTCGCTTTAGCCTGGGCCAGATCCAGTATTTTGAAGATCGAGACGTCAGTCTGTTTGGCGCGGGCGCGGAAGACCGCAGCCGATCGCCGATGGCAGCTGAAGTGGTGCTGAGCCCGCTGGATACTCTGGAGATTCGCAGTTCTCTGCTGTGGGATCCGGACGCCAACCAAACCGAGGAAGGCCGTAGCCAGTTAACCTTCCATTCTCGCGATTACCGCTATCTGGCCAGCGTGGGCCACACCTACAGCAAAGGTACTGCCGCGGCGACCCAACTGGAACAGGCCGATGTGGGCGTGGTGTTTCCGGTTAGCAAACGCCTGAGCCTGATTGGGCGTTGGGTGCACGACACCGATCTGGACCGTACCGTGGGTTCGCTGGCGGGAGTGGAATACAATAATTGTTGCTGGAGTCTGCAGCTGGTACACCAGAATTACTTTACCGACGATCAAGAACTGGACAGCCGTATACTATTCCAGATACAGCTTAAAGGCCTGGGGGGCACCGGCGGCGCCTCTACCAGCATTGCCGACGCCATTTATGGTTTTGATGAGCGCGAACGCCGCCGCTTTAGCGCGCCGTAACACAATTTTGGAGCTTTTAAACGCTATGCCACTGTTTAACAATGAGGTGACTATGAAGGCGACCTTTCGCCACTGTGTAACATCCCTGATGCTGGTGTTGGCATTGCTACCGCTGGCGGCTCAGGCCGAGCGCCAGCTGCTGGACCAAGTGGTTGCGATTGTCGATGACGACGTGATTCTGGCCACCGAGCTGGATGCCCGCATCAACACCATTGTTACCCGGCTGCAAGTCCAGGAAACCACCTTGCCGCCGCGCAGTTTGCTTCAGGAGCGGGTGCTGGATCAGCTGATTACCGAATCGGTGCAGCTGCAGATGGCGGGCAAAATGGGCATGCGCATCAGCGATAACGAACTGAACGAAACCATGGGCAGCATTGCCGGTCGCAATGGCATGAGCCTGGAGCAGTTCGAACAGCAGTTGGCCAGCGAAGGCGTCAGCTACCGTGATGCCCGCGAACAGATCCGCAATGAACTGCTCACCAGCCGGGTCCAGCAGCGCCAGGTGGGCAGCCGTATTCGGGTAACAGACCGCGAAGTGGAAAATTATCAGCAGGCGCAGCAAGCCGGCGGTGGCAACACCGCCGAGTATCGCCTGGCTTACATCTTTATCGAAACCGAGGACCCAAGCAGCGATGCGTCGGTTCAAGCCGCTCGTAGCAAGGCCGAGACACTGCGCCAGCAGATTGTGGAAGGCCGGGATTTTCGCGCGGTTGCAGTAGCAGAATCGGATGCCAGCAACGCCCTTGAGGGCGGTGACATGGGCTGGCGCGTTGAAAGCCAATTGCCGTCTCTGGTGGCTCCGGTCGTGCCAGACCTGATGGCGGGCCAGCCGTCTGACGTACTACAGAATAGCAGCGGTTTTCACCTGGTGATGGTGATGGAGCAGCGCGGTGGCGAACAGCAGAAACTGGTTCAGCAAAACCGGGTAAGGCATATTCTGGTGCAGCCGTCTGAGGCGATCACCGAGGCCGAAGCCGAGGACAAGGTCCGCGATCTTTTTGAAAAATTGCAAAACGGCGCTGATTTCGCCGAGCTGGCCAAGGCCGAGTCTGACGACACAGTATCGGGTTCTGACGGTGGTAACCTGGGTTGGGTGAATCCTGGGCAGATGGTGCCAGAATTTGAACAGGCCATGCAAAACGCCACCGTGGGGCAGATTGAAGGCCCCGTGCGTTCCCAGTTCGGTTGGCATCTTTTGCAGGTGCAAGAGCGTCGGCAGAAAGACATGAGCGACGAATTCCGCGAGTCTGAAACCCGCCAGACCCTGTACCAGCGCAAGTTTGAAAATGAACTGCAGAACTGGTTGCGGGAAATTCGTGATGAGGCTTTTGTTGAGTTCAAGCCGGGGTATGCCGAAAGCAGTAACGCTGAGGCTGCCAACATAGATGAAAACGCATCATGAGTGAGCGGATTACCCTGGCCCTGACCGCGGGGGAACCCGCCGGCATTGGGCCTGAATTATGCCTGCAACTGGCCGGTCAGGAACGGCAGGTAGGCATTGTTGTGGTGGCCAGCCAGCCGTTGCTGGAAGCCCGTGCCCGCTTGCTGGGGCTAAGCGTTCAAATCATAGCTTGGCAGCCCGGAATGGTTGCTAGCACTGCCGCCGGCGAGTTGTCGGTCTTGCACGTTAACGGTTGTATTAGTGATCAGGCTGGCCAGCTGGATACCGGCAACAGCCAATATGTGCTGGATACCCTGACGTGCGCTGCTGAAGGTTGCCTGAACGGCAGTTTTGACGGCATGGTGACCGCACCGGTGCATAAGGGGGTGATTAACGACGCAGGCATCGCCTTTATTGGTCACACCGAGTTCCTGCAGAAGTTGTGTGGTGTTGAGCGGGTGGTCATGATGTTGGCCACCGACGAATTGCGGGTGGCGTTGGTCACCACCCACTTGCCGCTTAAAGACGTGTCGGCGGCCATAACCCCCGAACGTCTGAGCCAGGTGGTGCGGATTCTGAACGCCGATCTGAAAACCTTTTTCAATATTGCCCAGCCGCGCATTCTGGTGGCCGGACTGAACCCCCATGCCGGTGAAGGCGGGCATTTGGGGCGGGAAGAAATCGAAGTGATTGAACCCACGCTGGCGCGGTTGCGCGCCGAAGGTATAGGTCTGACCGGTCCACTACCCGCAGATACTCTATTTACGCCGCACTGGCTTGATAACGCCGACGTCGCACTGGCGATGTTCCACGATCAAGGCCTGCCGGTGTTGAAATTTCAGGGTTTTGGTCGCGCGGTGAATATCACCCTCGGCTTGCCCATTGTGCGCACTTCGGTAGACCATGGCACCGCGCTGGATTTGGCTGGCACCGGCAAAGCCGACGGCGGCAGCCTGTTAACAGCCATTCGTGTGGGTGAACAAATGGCCCGTGGTTTGCGCGCCAATCAGATAAAGAGAGAAATACCGTGAGCAGACAACCCGGCCATCAGGCCCGCAAACGCTTTGGCCAGAACTTCCTTCACGACCCCGGTGTTATCGAGCGTATTGTCCGCTCTATTGCGCCCAAGCCCGATCAGTCTATTGTTGAAATCGGCCCCGGCCTGGGCGCCATCACCGAAGAAATTCTGGCGATAAATCCGCGCCTGCAGGTGGTGGAGCTGGATCGCGATTTGATACCAATATTGCGCACCAAATTCTTTAACTATCCGGAATTTCGCATCCACCAGGCTGACGCGCTGAAGTTCGACTTTAACGAACTGGTGGGCGAACAGCCGCTGCGGATTATTGGCAATCTGCCCTATAACATCTCAACTCCACTGATTTTTCACTTGCTGGCCCACAGTGGCGTGGTTAAGGACATGCACTTCATGCTGCAAAAAGAAGTGGTGCAGCGTATGGCGGCGATACCGGGCGACAACAATTATGGCCGTCTGGGCATCATGACCCAGTATTTCTGCAAAGTGCAGCCACTGTTTGAAGTTGGGCCGGATGCCTTCCGCCCTGCACCAAAAGTGGACTCGTTCATTGTCCGGCTGGTGCCGTACGTCACCTTACCGCACCCGGCTAAAGACCTGGGTACGCTGCAGGCGGTGGTGCGCAGCGCGTTTAACGCCCGTCGTAAAACCCTGCGCAAGGCTCTTGGCGGTTTTGTGACCGCCGCCGAGCTCCAGCAGCTAGGCATCAATGACGGCTTGCGCCCGGAAAATCTCGGTCTGGCGGACTATGTCGCCATCGCTGACTATCTGGTAACACGCGCACCAAGTGCTGACATTGAGGCGCCCGGAGCTGGCAATGAGTGACCGTCTATGAGTGAGTATGCCATTGGTGACATTCAAGGGTGTTACGACGCTTTGCAGCAGGTGTTAGACAAGGTCGGATTCTCGCCGTCGCGGGACCGTTTGTGGGTAGCGGGAGATTTAATCAACCGCGGTCCGGAGTCCCTGAAAACACTGCGCTATATTGCCAACCTGGGCACCAGCGCCGAGGTGGTTTTAGGCAATCACGACTTGCACCTGCTAGCGGTGGCTATGGCAGACCACAAGACAAAGCGTAAAGACACTCTCGACAGCATTTTAACGGCGCCCGATCGCGATCAGCTTCTGGATTGGCTGCGCCAGCAGAAACTGTGCGTTTATGACCCCAAGCGTGATCTGTTTATGGCTCATGCCGGGCTGCCTCATATCTGGACGGTGGCGCAGGCCGGTACCCACGCTCGCGAAGTAGAACAGGTAATCCGTGGCCCGCAAGCCGCTGAATATTTTGCCGGCATGTACGGCAATCAGCCCGCAGCCTGGCAACCTGGCCTGAGTGGCATGGACCGCTGGCGGGTGATTACCAATTACTTTACCCGCATGCGCTTTATCTCACCCGATGGCGCTTTGGAACTGACGGCCAAAGAATCGGTGGACACCGCACCGGCGGGATTTGCGCCCTGGTTTGACTACACCCGCGCCGACAGCACCCGCGTGGTGTTCGGCCACTGGGCCGCACTGGAGGGCCATACCGGTCACAAACGCTTTATCGGCCTGGATACCGGCTGTGTCTGGGGCGGAGCACTGACCATGATGGACCTGGATAGCGAGGAGATCACCTGCTGTGACTGCTAAACATGCTGAATTGGGACTGGCTGGCCTGACTGCGGCTCGTCCAGCGTTGATGATCTGGGCTTTGGTAACCGGTGCCCTACTGGCACTGACCGCGGTGATGGCGGGTGCTTTTGGCGCCCACGGCCTGCGTAATGTGGTCGATGCTCGCGGTTTGGAAGTGTTTGAGATGGCTGCGACTTACCAGATGTACCATGCCTTGGGACTTATTCTGGTGGCTGCACTGGCCGGCTTTGGCGTGTCACGTAAGCTGCTGACGTTGGCGGCGGCTTTCATGCTCGCTGGTGTGGTTCTGTTCAGCGGCAGTTTGTATACGCTGGCGCTGGTTCAAACCAAGGGTATTGGTCTGATTACGCCGGTTGGCGGCTTATGTTTCATGATTGGCTGGTCGCTGCTTGCGGTGGCGGCACTCACATGTAAAGCGCATTCAAAACAGATTGAATAAGGTAACGGCTATGAAGTTAACAGTGAACGGCGAGCCAATGGCGCTGCCAGCTGGCGCTACCGTGGGTGCCTTAATCGAGCATCTGGGCTTGGTGGGCAAGCGCCTGGCGATTGAATTGAACGAAGACATAGTGCCGCTCAGCCAGCACGCAGACACGGCACTGGCTGAGGGCGATCAGATAGAAGTGGTACGCGCCATTGGTGGCGGTTAATAACCCGACGCTTTCCGCAAAATCTCTCGCACAGGCAGCCACAGCTTGGGCGAGCTAATCAGTATATCTTTGCCCCATAAGTCCGCCGGTTGATTTTCGGGTACCTCGCCGAAGTGTCCGGCATGGGCGCCGGCCTCTATGGCTATCAGCCTTGCGGCGGCAAAATCCCAAGGGCTGACATTTTCGTAGTACACGTCTAACCGGCCGCAGGCCACCCAGCATATATCCAGAGCGGCAGAACCCATTCGGCGCAAATCACGGCATTGGTGAATCATCGCATCCAACCGCTTTAACAGCGGTTCCAGCGCGTCTTTTGTGTAAGGGAAACCGGTGGCAAACAGTGCCTGGCGCAGTTCGCTGGCGTTGCTGTGGCGGATCGCCTGGCCGTTTAAGGTTGCCCCATCACCGCGGGTAGCGCGGAAGGTTTCACCTTTGCCGTTCTGGCCGGCGAAGGGTGCGTGCACAATGCCTGCCTGTACTTGGCCGCGCTCGGCGTAGGCGATGGAAACGGCTACTTGTGGGTGGCCGTAGGCGTAGTTCACGGTGCCATCGATCGGGTCAATCACCCACAGCGGTGTATCGATGTGCTCGGCCTGAGTCAGGTCGGGCATGGTTTCTTCCGACAGAATGCGATGTTCCGGAAAGCGTTTACGGATGGCACCGGTAATAAACTCATCCGCCATTATATCGGCGTGGGTCACCAGCTCGGTTTGCTGTTTGTAATCGGTACGCAGGGTGTTGTGATCGCGCTCGTGGCGAATCAGCTCTCCGGCTTCAAGGGCCAGGGCTTGGGCAAAATCGGTGATTTCGTGCAGGAAAACAGAATCAGACATGGCGCCTCCTGGCCGTTGAAACAGATGAACGCATTGAATTAGCATGTTGTCTGTGGGTCGCCCCGCGCACATCAAGGTTTTTCGTAAAGCGGTGCTCAGATCCGGTGTGGTTCCAGCTCCGTGTGAACAATTTGCCGCCCCAGCATAATAATGCGGCCGCTATAACGTTCTTCGCCGGTGGTGGTGAAGTCAAACATGAAGCGCCGCCAAACCCGCAGCTGTCCGCCGTTGTCGCGTTTTACCCACACGCCGCGCAGGTATACAACGTCATCCAGCAGCATCACATCCATGGTTTTGCAGTAGCGCTTGGCCGCAACCAGCACGCCATCTTTAATGGCCTTGGCCCGCCACCAATACCAGGTAGCAAAGCCAAGAACAAACAGCCAAAACAGATTGAGCAGCGTCAATGCGAATTAGCTGGCTGGAGCGTGGTTGGGGTGATCGCGATATTCTCCATTGTCATCCTCATGCTTGTCTTTGCTGGCGGCGTTGTGGTCCCTCGCCAGCAGCACGTAAAACGCTGGCAGTACAAACACAGTGAGCAAAGTACCAATGCCCAGCCCGGCAGTAATAGTCAGGCCGATCGCGAAGCGGCTTTGAGCGCCCGGTCCGGATGCCAGCAGCAGCGGTACCATCGCGAAGATCAGCGCCAGTGACGTCATAATAATAGGCCGTAAACGAATGGATGCGGCTTCCACCACGGCATCCAGTCTATTCAGGCCTTTAACTTTTTGCAGCTGGTTGGCGAACTCCACAATCAATATTCCGTTCTTCGACACCACGCCTATCAGAGTAATCAGGCCTACCTGGGTGTAGATGTTCATGGTAGCAAAGCCCATCACAATAAACGCCATGGCGCCGGCCACCGACATGGGCACCGAGATCAAAATGATCAACGGGTCACGCCAGCTTTCAAACTGCGCCGCCAGCACCAGATAAATCACCAAGAGCGACAGTAAGAAAGTCACCATCAAAGCGTTGCCCTGTTTTGCTTGCTGACGGGTTTCGCCCTTGTAGTCAAAACCAAAGCCCTGCGGGAATATGTCCGCCGACGTCTGCTCCATGAAGTCCATGGCGGTGCCAGAGGCCACACCGGGCGAAACCACGCCCTCAAGGGTCAGTGAATTTTGTTGGTTGAACTGGGTACGGCTCGACGGTTCGACGTCGCGGCTGAAAGACACCACGCTGGACAAGGGCACCAGTGCGCCGTTGTCAGCACGAATGTAGTAATCCTTCAGAGCCTGTTCGTCTGTGCGGAAGTTTCGATCCACTTGAGGAATAACCTGATAGGAGCGGCCTTCCATATTGAAACGGTTAACGTAACCGCCGCCGAGCATACTGCTCAGCTGCTGGCCAACGTCTCTCATCGACAGGCCCAGGTCTGCTGCCCGATCACGATCCACATCGATGCGGGTAACCGGCTTGTCAAAGCTGATGGACGTGCGCAGGAACAGGAAGTTGCCACTTTGCATGGCCGCGCCTACCAGTTCGTCGGCAACGCTGTTCAATTGCTCGTAACTGCCACCGGTGGTCACCACAAACTGGAATGGCAGACCGCCGCCAGAACCGGGTAGGGCGGGTGGCGCGAACACCGCCGTTTGCAGACCGGTCACTTTGTTCAGTTCGGCGGTCATTTTAGGCTGCACTTCAAACTGGGTTATGTCGCGCTCTGCCGAGGGCTTCATTTTTAGTCCGCCAAACACCGCGTTTGGCGCAGTGAAGCCCAGAACCATAAAGTCTTCGTAATAGCCGTCGACTGTCGATAACCGATCCTGAACTTCTTTCCCGTTTTCGAGCAAATAGTCGAGGGTGGAGGTTTGGGGGCCCAGACCCTGGTAGAACAAAATGCCCTGATCTTCGGTCGGCGCCAGTTCATTCTGGCTCATGGTGACCATAAAGTAGATTGAGCACAATATCGCCAAGGCAAAAAACACCACCACCGACTTGGTTTTCATCAGCGACACAAGGGCCGTGGAATAACCATTGGCAATGCCCTGGAAGGTGCGCTCTACCAGGTGTTCGAATTTGCCGGGATCGCCGTGGGGTTTAAGAACTTTTCCTGACAGCATGGGCGACAGGGTCAAGGCTACAATCCCGGAAATCACCACGGTGCCAGCCAGAGTAAAGGCGAACTCGGTGAACAGTGAGCCTACAAGGCCCCCCATAAAGCCGATGGGCGCATACACCGCCACCAGGGTTGTTGTCATCGCGATAATGGGAACGGCCATTTCACGGGCGCCATGGATCGCCGCATCGTATCGTGATTCGCCGTTTTCAATGTGCCGGTGAATGTTTTCTACCATGATGATGGCGTCATCCACCACCAAGCCGATTGCGAGCACCATTGAAAGAAGTGTCAGCAGGTTCAGCGAGAAGCCAAACAGCAGCATTATAAACACACCGCCTACCAACGATAGTGGAACCGCAATGGCGGGAACGATAGAGGCGCGCACAGAACCCAAGCATAAAAACACGACGATCAAGACAATCACCATCGCTTCGGCCAGGGTTTTGATCACTTCACTGATGGAGTCCTCTATAAACTGTGAGCCGTCGTAGGCCAGCTGAACCTCGAGGCCTGCGGGCACCTGACTGCGAATACCCGGTAGTTCATCTTTCACCAGCTTGGCCACGGTTAGCGGGTTAGCGCCGGGGGCTAGCTCAATGGCGGTGAAGGTAGCCGGGATGCCTTTATACATGGCGAGTTGGTCGTAAGATTGCGCGCCCAGTTCAACCCGCGCAATGTCCTGCAAGCGGATCTGGGTGCCGTCTTTCTGTTTTACCACAAGTTGTTTGAAATTTTCAGGGTCGGCAATGTCGGTGTTGCTGGTCAGCGCTACCTCGGTAAACTCACCTCTGGTGGTGCCAACCGCGGCCTGATAGTTATTCGCACGCAACTGATCGACAACCTCTACCGGGGTCATGTTCACCGCAGCCAGGCGTTCCGGGTCCAGCCATACCCGCACAGCAAATGTGCGTCCGAGCAACTGAGCCTTACCGACGCCGCTCAGCGCTTGCAATTGGGGTTGCACAACCCGGGTTAAATAGTCGGTAATTTGCGGTACGCTTAATTCGCCTTCACTGTAAAACGCGATGTACATCAGTGCAGTGGAGTCGCCGGTGCTGGAGCTAATGACAGGGTCTTGGGCTTCGGTCGGCAACACGTTACGTTGGCTTGCCACTTTCGACTGAATCTCGGCAAGGGCCGCATTGGCGTCGTAGTTTAGATTCATGTGGGCTGCTATGGTTGAAGAGCCCTGGGCACTGGTCGAAATCAGATAGTCGATACCGCTTGATTCAGCGATGGCCTGTTGAAGTGGCGTAGTGATAAAGCCTTGAATCAGGTCTGAGCTGGCGCCTGGATAAGCGGTAGAGACGGTGACGGTGGTGGTTTCCAGCTGCGGGTACTGGCGTATTTCCAGGTCCATGGCCGCGCGAACACCCAGCAGCATAATCAGCAGGCTTATGACGATTGCCAGCACCGGGCGCTGGATAAATATGTCGGTGAAACGCATTATTCAGACGCCCCCTGTTGACCCTGGCTGGCGTTCTTTTCAGCGTTGTCACTGTCGTCCTGAATTTTCACGGGCTGGCCCGAGCGCAGTCGCAGCAGGCCCTTGGAGACCACCGTTTCGCCCGCTTTCAGGCCCTCAAGAACCGCAACCCTGTTTTCACGGGCATCACCCGAGCGAACACTGCGACGTGTGACCACTTTTTGGCCTTGGTCATTGTCTTCTACTACGAAGGCGAAATCGCCATAGGTATTGTAGGAAATTGCGGTGCGCGGCACGGTCACTACGGTTATGTCGTCAGGTTGACGCGTACTCACCGTGGCAAACATGCCCGGGCGCAGCCGTTGGTCGCGGTTGGCAAGGGTAGCGCGAATGCGCACACTGCGGGTGTCGGCGTTCACCGACGTATTGATGGCGCTGACGGTGCCTTTGAATTCAGTATTTGGTGCCGCAGCAACGGTGGCCACTACTGCATAGCCCACGGCTACGTCAGGTAGATTCTTTTCCGACAGGGTGTAATCGGCGTAAATAGGGTCGAGCATGTTGATTTCAACAATCGGCGTGCCGGTGCCAATGTACTGCCCCTGATCTACCAGGCGAATACCCAAGGTGCCGTCAAAAGGTGCGCGAATTACTTTTTTACTGAGCTGGGCTTCGGCTTCGTTCACACGGGCGTTGGCGGCATCGTAGTTAGCCTTGGCTTGATCATACTGCGACTGCGATACCGCGCGTTTCGGCAACAGATCGGCAATGCGCTGGAACTCTTGGCGGGCGAGTTGGGCCTCGGCGCCGCGGGTGCGGAGGGCCGCTTCTTCAATGGCGGCGTCTAGGCGAATCAGCACGTCGCCTTTGCTGACAAGGTCGCCGGATTCAAAGTTGATCTGCTGGATAACGCCTGGCACTTCATTGGCCACATCAATGCCATTCACCGCGACAATGCTGCCGACGGCTTTCACGGCCGGTGTCCACTGCTCAGTCTGCGATTGCACCACCGAGATTTCCGCCGGCGGCTGCGGTTGTGACATTTGTGCCTGCATTTGGCCAGTTTGCCAGAATTTGTATCCGAAAATACCGCCAAGAACGACGCCGAGAAAAACAGTAACAATAACGAAGCGAAAAGCAGTGCGCATGATGACAGACCTTGATAATTCAGATTACGCTCCATAATCGCACAGGCATGGCAGCGGTGGGGGAAATTAAGTTAAGCGAAGAAGTATAGCATCCTATGAAAGTCGCTGAAACGTTCATCTGCTTTTATGAATAGACTTATAAGGTCGGTGATGCTTGCAAGGCACCGCTGAAACGATACTGAAACGATGTCCTATCTGGCTTTGTACTGGCCGTTGATGACAGAATTACGGCCGACGTTACCATGGGGATTAGCGCATGCACTGGATTTTGGGAATTGCCTTGGCCGCCGGGCTGTTTGTGGTGTTGCGGCAATGGGGGACTTTGTCGCCAGAAAAGAAAAAAGCGGCCACCTGGAAAGCCATTCTTATCGGCGGTGGCGGACTGTTGCTGCTGATGGTGTTGACTGGGCGCATTCACGTTTTGACAGCCGCTGTTGCCGCTTTGCTGCCTTTGCTGAGAAAGCTGCCAGCGCTGTTGAAATACTTGCCCTTTATTCAGCGCACTCTTAATGGTCAGGCGGGCAATGGCCAAGGCCGCAATAATCAGAGTGGCACTGACGGCGAGGAGCGCCAGCGGACAGGTGCTGATGTGGCCGGGCAGGTCAGCGAGCGCGAAGCCTGCGAGATTCTTGGAGTGGAGCCAGAGTGCAACCGCGATGACATTGTGATGGCCCATCGCCGGCTGATGCAAAAAATCCACCCCGATCGCGGCGGCAACGACTATCTGGCAGCCAAAGTTAACGAGGCAAAACGTGTTCTACTGCGTGGGGCCAAAACCTGAGGCTTAGGGCAGAATGTCCACCCGCACGCGAATCTCGCTGGTGCGATTTTCACTGCTATTAACTTGGTACACAATGCCGGAATTTTCGTGGCTTTCGCTGCGGTCAACACCACCCAGAGAAACCCACTGCCCGGGTTGAACCTGGCGAATGGTCATTAGCGCTTCCGTGTCATAACCCGGCATGGCAGGGGCGTCTTGCTCAAACGACATAATACTGAGTTCTATATTCTGCGGTGAAATCATCCGCGGAGTTACCACAAAGCCGCTGCGGGTTTCCACCAGCTGCAACAATACAGCTGGATTTCGGCCGCCACGGGCCGCGAACGGCAAACTGCGAATCTGGCCGGCACTGACCTGAGCCGATTGCCCGTCTTGCACAATTAATGAGCGCTCGCGATTGCCGGATGATCTGATCGTTTTGCTCTGCGCATTGATGGTGACTGTATTGCTATTAATGATGTTGCGATTACTTGACGTGTTATTTTGAGTCAGATTGACGCCGCCACCGCTATGTTTACCGCCGAGATTTTCCCGAGACTGCACGCTGATGCGAAGCTGTGCCGTAGCAACGTCCAGTTGCTGAATAATCTGACCGATCTCGTCCAGTAGGCGAGTCTCCCCGCGAGCTACAATTTTCTGCCC
This sequence comes from Marinobacter sp. BSs20148, assembly GCF_000283275.1. Classification (NCBI taxonomy): domain Bacteria; kingdom Pseudomonadati; phylum Pseudomonadota; class Gammaproteobacteria; order Pseudomonadales; family Marinobacteraceae; genus Marinobacter; species Marinobacter sp. BSs20148. Next base: position 3,680,408 of record NC_018268.1, on the reverse strand, counting down.
GACAACGGTGACATTCACTTCTTCGTAAAGATCGCGAATTTGCGCGGCCACATCAGCAGCCGGGCGTTGGTTCAGGCTGTAAGCCCGGCTTTGGCTGGCCGCAAATGCATTGGCTGAAACCAAAAACAGGAGAAACGTAATAAACAGCGCCATTACGTTTGGCGCTGTGAGTCGGGAAATACGGGGACAATTCATGGAGTACTCCGCGGTTTGGGCAGGTGCCTGCTATTGACAGCGCCAGATAAAAACTTTGCATAAGTGGTTGCCAAGTTGAAAACAGGCCGGTTATAGTAAAAAGCATGAAGACTCAGCCAGCAATTTGCCAATTAAATGTTCAGCAAGCTTTCGGTAGCGAACCGTTATCTGCAGTGGTGGCTGTTTCGTTTTGGTGGCGCGACTATGGCTTTTATTTTAGCCGGACCCCGGGCCGCCCTTAGATCTTCATCACCGAACAACGAGGAAGGCAGCCCGGCAGACCACCCAGGCTGCCACCGGACTCAAAAACCCCGACTGGTAGCCCAGCCGGGGTTTTTTGATTTTGGAACAGGGAAACGGACACACCGCCATGAATATGCCATTAAGTGCTGTTGAGAATCCGATAGAGAATGCCGTAAAAAGCGACGTAGAACATGCGGTAAAAATTACCCCAGCCCGTCGCCGCGAGGTGGCTTTGCCCACGCCTGATCAGTTGCGCGGGAATTTTCCGCTAGTGGCGAAACTTGAGGCACAGGTTGAACATCAGCGCCAGGCGATTCGTAATATCCTCAGTGGAGCGGACAACCGCCTGCTGGTAGTGATCGGGCCATGTTCCATTCACGACGAGGTGGCCGCACTGGAATACGCGCAAAGGCTGAAACAGCTTGCGGCGGATGTTAGTGACCGTATGTTGATTGTGATGCGCGCTTACTTGGAGAAACCCCGCACCACAGTTGGCTGGAAAGGTTTGTTATACGATCCTGAGCGCAACGGGCAGGGTGATTTGCATCAAGGCTTGGAACGCTCGCGGCAATTGTTGCTGAATCTGGCGGCCACCGGCCTGCCGCTAGCCACGGAAGCGCTGAGCCCGTTTGCTATGGATTACCTGGGGGACCTGGTGAGCTGGACGGCCATTGGTGCCCGCACCACTGAGTCGCAGCTGCATCGCGAAATGGCCAGCGGCTTGCCAATGCCGGTGGGTTTTAAAAATGGCACCGATGGCGGCATCGCGGCGGCCACCAATGCCATGAAGTCCGCGGCCCACGGCCACCATCATCCCGGGCTGTCTGCCAGAGGCACGCCGGTAATGATTTCTACAGAGGGCAACGCTGACACCCATCTGGTTTTGCGCGGCGGTCGCGGTATCACCAATTACGACAGTCACAGCATTGCCCGCGCGACCCATGAGCTGCAGCAGGCAGGCCTGAATCCGGCGGTGATGGTGGACTGCAGCCACGATAACGCCTGCAAGCAACACGAGCGCCAGCAGGAGATAGCCCGCGATGTGGTCGCCCAACGGCTCGCCGGCAATCGCCACATTTGTGGGCTAATGTTGGAAAGCTTTTTACAGCCGGGCCGCCAGAACGACGGTGCTGACCTTCAATACGGCTGCTCGATTACCGATCCGTGCCTGGGGTGGGAGCAGACAGAGGCTCTGATCCGCTCACTGTAGACAGCAATAACTGACCGGCCAAAAGCAGCAGCACGCCGCCCATCAGTCGGTCCAGCCAATGACCGAAACGGTTAAAGCCCCTGCGCACCCTTGGTTGGCTAAAGAACACAGTCACCAGGCTAAACCAAAAAAAAGTGGCCAAAGCCATGTACAGGCCATAGCCGGTTTGTACAAGAACCGGCGTGCCGGGGCTGATAATCACCGAAAACAGCGAGACAAAAAAGAGCGTGGCTTTGGGGTTGAGCGCGTTCGTCAGAAAGCCCAGGCGCAGCGCCGCCAGGCGGCTTTGGTGCGGTGCTTTTGCAGCCTCCACGTAAACCCCTTCGGCCTTGGCACGCAGGCATTGCAAGGCAATCCACGTCAGATACAGAGCACCAATAACTTTCAAAATGCTGAACAGCAGCACCGATTGCTGAATAAGCAGCCCTATGCCCAACAGTGAATAAGCCACATGCACTAAAATCCCCGCGCCTATGCCTGCGGCCGTTAACAGCGAGTTTGCGCGGGTTTGGCACAATGCCTGGCGCAACATAACCGCGAAGTCGGGTCCGGGGCTGGCGACCGCCAGAAAATGCACTAGAACGACGATCAGAAATTCTGGCCAGAACGTGTTCATGCCACGGGCTCCTTGTGTGGATCTGGTAAGAGGCCGGTATTGTGAAACACAACGCATCGACATGCCAAATACAAACGGCTGCTATAGTGAGTGTTCAAGATACGCACTTAAAGAGGCAGCTATGAAACAGCGAAAGGTTAAGGTGGCCATTATTGGTGCCGGCACCGCCGGTATGGTTGCCTACCAGCGGGCGCGTAAACATACCGATAGCGTGTTGCTAATTGAAGGCAAGCAATACGGAACAACTTGCGCCCGGGTAGGGTGTATGCCCAGCAAGCTGCTGATCGCCGCCGCCGATGCGGCTCACGCAGCCCGCAGTTCAGGCCTTTTCGGAATAACCTGCCCCACCGTTGCGGTTGATGGTGAGGCGGTAATGGCTCGGGTGCGATCGGAGCGGGATCGGTTTGTTGCATCGGTGGTTAAGTCTGCAGAAAACTATCCCGAGCAAGATCGGCTGCACGGCAATGTGCGTTTTGCATCGCCGCACCGGTTAATGGTGGGTGACCATACCGAAGTGACAGCTGAGCGCATCGTCATAGCGACCGGTTCGCGCCCCCATATTCCCGGGTTTTTGAAAGAAGCCGGAGACCGCCTGGTGGTCAATGACGATCTGTTCGACTGGCATGATTTACCGGCCTCGGCGGCGGTATTTGGTCCCGGAGTCATTGGCCTGGAGTTGGGCCAGGCACTGGCTCGGCTGGGCGTGCGCATTCGCATGTTTGGCGTGGGTGGAAGCCTGGGGTCGCTGCAAGATCCTCTGTTGCGGGACTACGCGCTAAAAACCTTTAACCGCGAGTTCCCGCTGGATCCCGACGCCGATGTCACGGCAGTTGCGCGCAGTGCCGAGGGTGTCTCCATAAGCTTTAAAACCGCCGGCGGTAAGATCGTGACCGAAGAATTTGACTGCCTGCTGGCAGCTACCGGTCGGCGCCCGAATATTGACGGGCTGGACATACAAAACGCGGATCTGCAATTGGACGACCAGGGCATACCGGTGTTCAACGGTTACACTCTGCGCTGTGGTGACAGCCATATATTCATCGTTGGTGACGTTAACAACGAAACGCCTTTGCTGCACGAAGCCGCTGATGAAGGCCGTATTGCTGGCGACAACGCCGGCCGTTACCCGGATGTTCGCGCAGGTTTGCGCAAAGTGCCGCTGGCGGTGGTGTTTACCGACCCCCAGATCGCTTCGGTGGGGCTGACAATACAGCAGGTGGATGAACGTTGCCGCGGCCATTACGCGGTGGGTGACGCCAGTTTTGAAGATCAGGGCCGCAGCCGGGTGATTGGTAAAAACCGCGGGCTGCTGAGAGTGTACGGCGAACACGGCAGCGGTTTGTTTATGGGCGCCGAGATGTTTGGCCCTGCCGCCGAGCACATTGCCCATTTGCTGGCCTGGTCGGCTCAGCGCCGAATGACGGTAAGTGAAATGCTCGAAATGCCGTTCTATCACCCGGTGATTGAAGAAGGTCTGCGCAGTGCCTTACAGGACTTGAGCCGTAAACTCAGTATGGGCCCTGCTGCTGATAGTAACTGCATGGACTGCGGTCCGGGCGTATAACATTTGGCCGGTCTAGATAAATGTTTGTTATGGAGCTTGGGTGCCACATGGCCTTGAAATTAACTTGAAGCGGGCCCAAGTCTAGCCCTATGGCGGCGATCAACTCGTTAAACTTCCGCTTTGCCGCGCGCGGCGCCACAATAGTGTTAATGTCATCGAACGTCAAGGAGACGAATATGAGTAAGAATTTTCTTGGTTTGGATACTACGAAAACTCAGAAGCTGGCGGATTCGTTAAACGACTTGCTGTCTAACTATCAAATTTTTTACATGAACGTGCGTGGTTATCACTGGAACATCAAAGGCGATAACTTCTTTGAGTTGCATGTTAAATTTGAAGAACAGTACGACGCGCTGCTGCTGAAGATTGATGAAATTGCCGAGCGTGTTTTGACTTTGGGCCACCACCCCGCCCACGCCTACAGCACCTACATGGAGCGGTCTGACATCCCTGAGCGTAAAGACGTGTCTAACGGCAAAGACGCCGTGCAGAACATAACAGAAAGCTTTGTAAAATTGATTGGCAAGCAGCGCGAACTGTTGAGCTTGGCCAACGACGCCGACGATGAAGGCACCGCGTCGCTGATGAGTGATTACATTGCCGAACAGGAAAAAACCTTGTGGATGTACCGCAGCTATCTGGGCCAGTAAGCCTTGGTAAAAGTTAAAAATGGCGGCCATATGGCCGCCATTTTTTTATCCGCTAGTAAGAGGAACTCATGCCGAACCACTCGGGGAAAATCACAATCAGTGCCAGCACAAACACCTGCAGGAGGATGAACGGAAGCACCCCCTTGTAGATGTCGATCGTTCGCACTTCCGGTGGTGCGACCCCCCTCAAGTAGAACAGAGAGAACCCGAAAGGTGGGGTCAGGAAGCTGGTTTGCAGGTTCATGGCGATAAGAATGGCAAACCAGAGCATGTTGATGCCCAAGGCTTCGGCCACCGGCGCCAGAATGGGTACGATGATGAAGGAGATTTCGACAAAATCGATGAAGAAACCCAGCACCATAATCACCAGCATGGCCAGAATGATAAAGCCCCATTTCTCGCCCGGCAGCGCCAGCATCCACTCTTCCAGCAGGTAATCGCCGCCGGTGTAGCTGAAGACCATAGAGAAGGCCGTTGCACCGACCAGGATGGCGAACACCATGGCCGTCACTTTGACCGTATCTTTCGACGCACCCCAAACCATCTGGAATGAGAACTGCCGGTAGATTATGGCAAGAACAATAGCGCCAACACCACCCAGTGCTGAGGATTCTGTGGGTGTCGCAATGCCGGTAAAAATCGAGCCAAGCACAATGACAATCAGTGCTAACGGCGGGATGATCGCCAGCAGCGCATTCATAACTTCCTTTTTACGGGAAATGCTGCTGTCCTCAGGCATGGCCGGAGCCGTTTCAGGCTTGAAGCGGGTCATGATCAGGATATAAACAATATAGAGCCCAATAAGAACCATGCCCGGTCCGACGGCGGCCCTGAACAGATCGCCGACTGGCAGCCCGAGCACATCGCCCAGAATAATCAGAATGATCGACGGTGGAACGATCTGGCCCAGCGTACCCGCCGCACAGATGGTGCCGGTTGCCAAGCGCTTGTCGTAGTTGTGAGCCATCATGACCGGCAGGGAAATCAGGCCCATCGCCACCACGCTGGCGCCCACAACGCCGGTGGAAGCTGCAAGCAGGGCGCCCACTAGAATAGTAGAGATGGCCAGGCCACCCGGCAGGCCGCCAAACAGACGCCCCATGGAGGTAAGCAACTGTTCGGCCAGGCGTGTACGCTGCAGGACGACGCCCATGAAGATGAACAGGGGCACAGCCATCAGAACAGTATTCTGCATAACGCTCATGATGCGATAAGGCATAAAGGCAAACAGATCCATGCCTTCTGCAAACACACCAAAGAACAAAGCAAGACCGCCAAAGGTGAAAGCGACAGGGAAACCCAGCATCAGCATGACGAGGGCAACAGCGAACATAATCATGCCAATCATGCGAGTCCTCCCGCGCTGTGTTCACCTTCGTATTGTTTTTCACCAGACATAACCCGAAGGGCGAAGGTTGCCATGTTGAGGCCCGCCATGGCGATAAAAAACGCTGAGACTGGAATCACGGCTTTGATAATCCAGCGATAGGGCAGGCCACCAGGGTCACCGCTGCCTTCACCCATACTGTAGGAGTCTAGCGCGAAATCGTAGCCGTAAAGGCCAATCAAATAGGCGAATGGCACGACAAATATCAGAGCGCCTGTCAGGTTCACCCATGCCTTGGTTTTGTTGCTCCATTTCGTATAAAGCACGTCAACCCGAACATGGCCGTCTGTGCGCAGGGCATAGGGAATACCAAACAGGAAGACCACCGAGTAGAGGTGCCATTCCATCTCTTGCATCCCGATAGACACTTCGTTGAACGCGTAACGGGCAACAACGTCGTAAAAAACGTTACCGGCCATCAGCAGCATTGCGACACAGGCAACCCATCCGCAGAAATTGGACAAGCGCGCCAAGCCCTCATCAAGCTTTATGATCCACTGCATTCATAATCCTCCGCCAGAAAGGCTGGCGATCCTTCTATCTCTATAAACAAAAAAAACCGGGGTCGCCTTCAGAGCGATCCCGGCTCCATTACGACTTGTATCTTACTCGACTGTGCCCATGGTGTTTAGGTATGCACGCTCGGAAATGTCTGTGTAAGCGCGTGAATCCTTGAGATAGTCTTCCTGGGACTTGATAATCTTCGCCGCAAGCTCATCACCGGCCGCAGCCTCTGCCAGCAATTTGTTGTTAGCCTTGTACATGGCTTGGAACACATCGTCCGGGAAATTCTTGATCTGAACGTTCGGGTACTCGCTCTTGATGCTTGCCCAAGCCTTGGCGTTTTCATGCTGCGACTGGATCAGCATGTCATAGGCTGCGGTACGCATGGAAATCCGCAGAATTTCCTGAAGATCTGCCGGCAGCTCGTCCCAGACTTTCTGGTTGACCAGGAACTGCAGCTCGGTCGCAGGCTCGTGCCAGCCGGTGTAGTAGTAGTCAGCAATCTGTTGGAAACCCAGACGCAGGTCCAAGGCTGGACCAACCCACTCAACGGCATCGATGGTGTTCCGCTCTAGCGCAGTGTAAAGCTCGCCCGGAGCGATGTTGGTCGGGTTTACGCCCACCTCGGCAAATACCTCACCGGCGAAACCGGGAATCCGCATCTTCAGACCTTGCAGGTCCTCAACAGATTTGATCTCCTTGCGGAACCAACCGCCCATCTGAACGCCGGTATTGCCGCCCGGGAATGACTTCAGTCCGAGAGGCTCATAGACTTCCTGCATCAGATCCATACCGTCGCCGTAGTAAAACCAGGCGTACTGCTCAAGTGCTGTCATGCCAAATGGCATGCTGGTGAAGAACAGGGTGTTGGGTACTTTGCCTTTCCAGTAGTAGGAGGCGGAATGACCCATGTCATATTGTCCGGCCCTTACCATATCAAACACGCCCAGCGGGGCCTTGTGCTTGTTAGCGGAATCGACCCGAATTTTTAGACGGCCATCTGACATTTTCTCGGCCATGGCAGCCATGTTTTTCGTGGCGTCACCGAAAATCGGGAAGTTAGGTCCCCAGGTTTCTGCCAGCGTTAAAGTAAATGTGTCCTGAGCCAGTGCGTGTGTAGGGGCAAAGGTCGTTGCCACCGCGAGTATTGCCGCGGAGAAAATGGAACGAATCATCATTGTTTTTGGATCCTTTTATAATTTTTTTGCGCTAAGTCTGCGTTCTGTTACAAACACAGTAAAACTGCTGCACGCTATCAGTTATTTTTAATCGGTGGAACGAAAAACGTAAGGCGTTAGACATAGGTCTTAGATGCTGTAACGGCCCGGCCAGTGTTCGCGCGGGTTTGCGAGTGCCACGCCCTGAACCGTCGCAAAGCGGTTTTTTCAACGCTGTAATGGCTCAGCCAGGCGAAAAGCAGAACGATGCCAAGAGCAAGGCAGACACCGAACCAGCCGGGCATGTCTGCGTTGTAGCTCCAGCTAATAACCCCGTAGCCAATATTTTAATGTATTAAATAGAGGCTGTAAGAAAGCCCTCCGAGCCAGAGCAAGGGGCCGTTGGCCAGCCAGTTCAGGCGCCCTGCCATGGCCAGAGAAAATATCGAGAAACAGCCCAGAACGAATAAGCTGTACGGAAATTTGTAGGTAAAAAGGCCATGACAGACAGCCAGTGCGAGCAGAATGGCATCTGCGGCTGGGCGGTCTCGTCACGGATTCGGCTTATAGTAGTCTGCTTTGCGTTTTGGCAATACGGCTCAGCTATACGGTTACCTTGTCCGCGCTATACGATGTGTTCATCATTCATTACAAGCGTCGGGTTCAACGCAGGCAGCCGCAGGGAGATTGGTTATGGCAGCAGAGCTGGGAATTATTGAGGGCTTCTATGGCCCGCTGTGGAGTTGGGAGCAGCGCCGGCAGTTGGTGCACAGGCTGGCGCCCCACGGTTACGGTTTTTATCTTTATGCGCCCAAGGCCGATGCATTTTTAAGGCGGCGCTGGCGGGAGCCACATCCGCCACAGGCTGCCGCAGAAATGGCTGCTTTCGCCAGCTTCTGTAAAGCCGCTGGGGTGCGTTTTGGTGTGGGCCTGAGCCCGTTTGAACTGTTTAACAATTTTGATGAAGCCGGCCAGCAGTCACTGGCGCGCAAGCTGGCGTTTTTTGACCAGCTGGGGCTGGATGAACTGGCGATCCTGTTTGACGATATGCACGGCAGCGGGCCGCACACGGCGCAGGCACAGGCAGATATTGTGCACTGGGTTGCCGAACACTCCGCGGTTCGGCGTATCAGTGTGTGCCCGACCTATTACTCGGATGACCCGGTGTTGGATCGAGTGTTTGGCCCGCGCCCGGTGGACTATCTACAAACGCTGGGACAGGCGCTGGACCCCGCCATACAGATATTCTGGACCGGCGAGGAAGTGTGTTCGCGGGAGATTTCACCCGGTCACTTGCAAAGAGTGGGTGATCTTCTGGGGCGAAAGCCGCTGCTGTGGGACAACTACCCGGTTAATGATGGCGATCGCATGTCGCGCCACTTGCACTTGCGCGGTTTTACCGGCCGCCCAGCGGCTAACGCTGCGTACATCGCCGGCCATGCCATTAATCCGGCGCTACAGCCAACGCTGACCTGCATTCCGGCCATTACCCTGGCGCAGAGTTATCAGCTCGGGCCGGATTACGAATACGGTAAGGCGTTTTATCAAGCCGCGCAGGAAGTTCTTGGGACCGAGTTGGCGGACTGCCTGCAAGCAGATTTGTTGGTGTTGCAAGACGCCGGTCTGGAGCGCCTGTCCGACGAACGGAAGCAGGCTTTAGTGCATACCTATGACGGCTTTGACCACCCGGCGGCCGACGAATTACTGCGCTGGCTGGCTGGCGACTACGCCGTTACCAACGAAGTTGTAGCGACCCAATAATCTGTTAGTCAGTTGCAGGGTTGCTGTTCGGCTTGGCTGAAACGCTCGCGCATGGCGCGGTTGCGACGGTCGTCGCTTTTGTAAGCGTCGGGCAGTGGCTGCAGAAAATACAGGAAGTCACCATTGGTACGATGGTCGGACAACTCTGGCGTGGCTTCATCTTCGGGCCAGAAAACCGGGCTGATCACCTTAATGTTCAACTCTGGCGCACGCGCGTGCAGCAACGCTATCGTGCCCTGACGTTGTTCGCTGTGGAAAATGCCGTTTATGTGCAGTATCTGTTGGCCCGGGTAATCCCGGCGGGCCTGCAAAATGCGTTCGGCCATGGTGTTGTCGCGCAGTAGCTGTGCTTTGTAGCTGTTGTCCAGCCGCTGTTTCATAGCGCCGCCGTCGTCGCCGCCGCCGCCATGACTCGCACCAATGGCGTCATCAAAGCGTTGCCGGTAGGCCGGGGTGTCCAGAAACGGTTGTTGGGCAATGGTTTGGCGCTGTGCCTGAGATAAATCGTCAATAATGTGCGGCCCTTCGCGGCCGACACAACGCACGATGGTACCCGGTGCATTGGCAGCGATCACGGGTAATTGATGGCTAAGAGCGAACTCGACCAGCGGCCGGTAAGACGCGCGATAATTGTCCCAGGCGCCGGTGTCTTCAATCATTTCGCTTTCGCCGCTGCTGCCTGCCAGATACTGGTTCAGCGCATCCTGCTGATGGGTTTCAAATTGCTCCATGCTCAGTATCTGTTGGGGTTGCTGCTGAAACAGCGCCAACTGTAGCTGAGCTTGAAGCAGATGGCTGGCATGATGGCCGTGATATTCGCCAACGACCACCACATCGGCGTCGGCTAAGCGCCTTGCCAACTGTTCTACGGTTAACGTGTTCAGGGTGTCAGACTTCGGGTCAACTATTTGCGCCTGATACTGGTTTAGCGGTGCTTTCAAGGTGCTGTGTGAGGTTGGGGAGGTCGCGCAGCCGGCGGTTATTGCCAACACTAAAGCGCCAATCAGGTAACGAACGTTGTAAAGGCTTGTGGACATAAGCGCAAAGTTCCGTTGCGGTAAGCACACTACTAATAAGTTTTCCGAATACGATCTGCCTGTATAGCGAGTATAATGCCGGACGAAGCCCTTCGTACAGGCAAGTTGTTTATGTCCCGCAGTCATTTGTTTTCCCTGCGCCCAGGCCACGCGATCCGCGAAGCCTGCGTGCAGGAACCCTACAGTTCCCGGCGTTTTGCAAAAGATGTAATGGCCGGTATTACCGTGGGAATTATTGCTATTCCGCTGGCCATGGCACTGGCTATTGCCAGCGGTGTGGCCCCTCAATACGGTTTGTATACGGCCATTATTGCCGGCGTGGTGATTGCGCTCACGGGCGGCAGCCGTTACAGCATTTCCGGTCCTACCGCCGCTTTTGTGGTGATTCTATATCCCATTGCCCAAGAATACGGCTTGGGCGGTTTGCTGCTAGCCACGGTGATGTCCGGGGTGTTGCTTCTAATTATGGCGGTTATGCGCTTGGGGCGCTTTATTGAGTACATACCGGAGCCGGTGACCCTGGGATTTACCGGGGGTATTGCGGTGGTGATCGCAACCCTTCAGGTGAAAGACCTGTTCGGTTTGCCGATTGCGGCCATGCCCGAGCATTATTGGGGAAAGCTGGCTGCGCTGGTTCAAGCTGTGCCCTCTCTGGATGCCATGAGTACTCTGGTAGCCGGTGTCACATTGGCGATCATGCTGCTGTGGCCGCGGTTGAAAACAGCGGTGCCGCCGCATTTGCCCGCTGTAATCGTCGGTAGTTTGTTGGCGCTGTGGCTGAACAGCCAGGGTGCCTCCATTGATACCATCGGTTCGCGTTTCAGTTATTTACTAGCCGATGGAACCAGTGGCAGTGGCATTCCTCCGGTCTTGCCTGAGTTTATTTTGCCCTGGCAGCGGGCCGGTGCCGATGGCAGCCCCCTGGTGGTGTCCTGGAATCTGATTCAGGCTCTGATTCCGGCAGCGTTTGCCATTGCCATGTTGGGCGCGATTGAATCCTTACTGTGTGCGGTGGTGCTGGATGGCATGACCGGTAAGCGCCACAGCGCCAACAGTGAATTGCTGGGGCAGGGCCTGGGCAACATAATCGCACCCTTCTTTGGTGGTATTACAGCCACCGCGGCGATCGCTCGGTCGGCCGCCAACTATCGCGCTGGCGCCGAGTCGCCGGTTTCTGCAATTGTGCACTCGCTGGTGGTGGTGCTTGCGCTGGTAGCGCTGGCAGGGGTGCTGTCTTACATGCCAATGCCGGCGATGGCGGCGTTGCTGCTGATAGTGGCGTGGAATATGAGCGAAGCGCCAAAAGCCGTGCATCTTCTGAAAACCGCGCCCCGCGGCGATGTTCTGGTGTTCCTGACCTGCTTTAGCCTGACGGTGGCGCTGGATATGGTGATTGCCATTACCACAGGCGTTCTGCTGGCAGCGGTGTTGTTCATGCGCGAAATGGCGCGGATGACACGGGTGACCGACATATCCACCAACCTGCGGGTGACGCAGGCTAATTTGCCCGCCGGCTGGCAGGTGTTCAAGATCAACGGGCCGCTGTTCTTTGCCGCCGCCGAGCGCATCTTTGGCGAGCTGGCGGCACTGTCCAAAAACGCTCGTGGTTTTATACTGTATATGGATGGCGTGACCTTGCTGGACGCAGGCGGGCTGTCTGCATTGAATAAGCTCCTGGCTGCCTGCGAGCGCGATGGTACTCGTATTATTATTGCCGATTTGCAGTTCCAGCCACTGCGAGCTCTGGCTCGTGCAGGGGTGGCGCCGGTAAACGGTGTTAGCCGCTTTACACACACACTGGCTGATGCTCTGGTGCAAGCCGGCGAGCACTGATCGCTGTCAACATCACCTGCTATAAAATCGAGCTCCAACAAATGGAGCTCTGATAAACTGTGCTCTGATAAACGGCGCTCTGATAAAAAGTGCTCCAGCTAACAGCAAAAAAGGTTTTGCATGCTGCCATTCCGAATTGTGGACCGCATTAAGTTCGTTGTTGAGCGCCAGTTGGTAAAAGGTGCGGGTTTCCAGCTATTGGTGGTTGCCGCCTTTATTGCGCTGATTTCGATTGCTGGCGGGCTTGCGGTATTGGCGGTCGGGCAAAAATTTGACAGTGTGGGCGCGGCCGTTTGGTGGGCGTTTTTGCGCCTGACAGATCCCGGCTATCTGGGGGATGACGTAGGCGTTTGGCAGCGTTTTGTATCTACCCTGCTTACCGTCAGCGGTTATGTGGTGTTTATGGGCACCTTGGTTGCCATCCTCACCCGCTGGCTGATTGCCAAAATGGAGGAACTGGAGCGGGGCCTGACTCCGGTCACGCTGAAAAATCACATTGTGGTGTTGGGCTGGAGCCGGCACACCCTGCCATTGCTGACGGAATTGCTCAGTGCATCAGGTCGTATGCGCCGGTTTCTGGAGAAGCACGATGCCGGCCGGCTCAATCTAGTAGTGCTCTCAGAGCATGCCAGTGCGGAGCAGGTGCACGAATTACGCATGGAGCACGGTATCGGCCGTCGCGCGCGGCAGATCATTTTGCGCAGCGGTTCACCCATTCAGCCCGACGCCCTGCATAGGGTTGCGTGTCTGGATGCCGCCGCAGTTATTGTGCCCAGCGGCCATATAGACGCCGGCAGCCTGCTAACGCCGGATGTGGAAATCGTCAAAGCGCTGCTGTCGATTGCCGCTCAGGCACGCCAATACAACGTGCCACTGCCTTATGTCGTGGCCGAGATTCAGGACTTGCGAAAATTGCCGGTGATCGAACGAGCCTATCCCGGTGCGGTAGAAGTGGTGGCCGGCGATGCCACCATAAGCCGTTTGATGGCGCAGAATATCTTGCATCCAGGCCTGTCGGAAATTTATAACGAACTGCTCACCGCTGGCGACGGCAACGAACTGTATGTGCGCGGTGGCGAAACGATGGTAGGCATGACCCTCGCTGAGGTGGCCGCGCAGCGTCCGCTGGCGATTGTGCTGGGCCTGCTGAAACGCCAGGGTGAACAGTGGAAAGTTTGCTTGATGGCGCCAACAGACAGTGTGATTGACGAAGACGACCGGGTGATCATGATGGCGCGGTTTTACGCCGAAACCGACCTCAACCCCAAGCTGCTGCCGTTACCCGTGATTCAGCGTGGTAGCCCAAGGATAGTGACCGCCGCGCCGGTGCAGAAACTCCAGAGAATACTGGTGTTGGGCTGGAATCGACGGGTACCCAGTCTGCTGGCGGAGTTGTCGAGTTACCACTATCGGCCGTTTCAAGTGGATGTGACTTCGGTTGTCGGCGCTGCTGAGCGCGACCAGCTGACCCGGCGCCATCTGGGGAAAAAGGTAGACATGGTCGTTCAGCACATCGAAGCCGATTACATGGTTGAAGCCGAGCTGCGCCAATTGCAGCCAGCGGCCTACGACACAGTGATGCTGCTGAGCAGCGATCGCCTGGCCTCCGGCGAAGAAGCCGACGCCCGCACCATGGTGGGCTATTTACAACTGGAAGATGTACTGGCGGATCAACCACGGCGTCCGCAGTTGATCATGGAACTGAGCGATCCGGACAACAGCCACTTGCTGTACAACCACGGCAGCGAAATGCTGATCAGCCCAATGATACTCAGCCATGTTCTGGCTCAGGTGGCCCTGAGGCGAGAGTTGCGAGTGGTCTTGGATGAGCTCTTCACGGTGGGTGGTGCGGAAATTCAGTTTCGGGACCCAGGCGATTACGCGCTTCCGGCCAGCGTTAATTTTCAGTTGCTGGAACGAACGTTGGCGAAAGAGGGCGAAATAGCGCTTGGCATCTACCGAAACCAGGCGGACGCCGCGGGCCGGCATCTGAGACTAAACCCGCCGAGGCGGGATTATCTTGATGTTAAGCCTGGGGACCGGCTGGTGATTTTGTGTTTAACAGGCCAGGTATCTGATTAATGCTTGCCGTCATTACCAAGGCCGTTTACACCCTGTAAGCAAACGAATAGATCAATCTGGTCGAAAATGCTCAGGTTGTCTGCTGTGGATTTGTAAACGGTTGACATCCGGTTTTGATGCCGCCAAACCATTCACAAAAAAAATGCTGAATATAGATTATATAAATTTCAGTTATGCGGTGAGAGGCATTAGAGTAGTCGCCAATGTCCAGGGAGAATTGGATTTAAATTCGACGCCCTTGAAAAAACTGACGTACAAAGGAATGAACCATGCCCTACTCAAAAGACGTTGATACCCTAACCACCCTGTTGAAACAGAATCCTACCTGGAACGCCATCAAGCCTGAGCACGCGGCCCGCATGCGCGCCCAGAACAAATTTCAGACCGGTCTGGATATCGCCAAGTACACCGCCAAGATTATGCGTGAAGACATGGCGAACTACGATAACGATACCTCTCAGTACACCCAGTCTCTGGGGTGCTGGCACGGTTTTATCGGCCAGCAGAAGATGATTTCCATTAAGAAACACTTCGGCGACACCTCACGCCGCTACCTGTACCTGTCCGGTTGGATGGTTGCCGCCCTGCGTTCAGAGTTCGGCCCGCTGCCAGACCAGTCCATGCACGAGAAAACCGCCGTATCCAGCCTGATTGGCGAGTTATACACGTTTCTGCGGCAAGCTGATTCCTGGGAACTGAACCATCTGTTCCGTGATCTGGAAGAAGCTCAGAACGCCGGCGACGACGCCAAGGCCGAGCAGCTGATAAGCCAGATTGATAACCATCAGACCCACATTGTGCCGATCATTGCCGACATCGACGCCGGTTTTGGTAACGCAGAAGCCACTTACCTGCTGGCCAAGCAGATGATTGAAGCCGGTGCCTGCTGTATCCAGATTGAAAACCAGGTGTCTGACGAGAAGCAGTGCGGCCACCAGGACGGCAAAGTAACCGTTCCCCACGCCGACTTTCTGGCCAAGATCAACGCTGTGCGTTTGGCCTTCCTGGAACTGGGTGTAGACGACGGCGTGATTGTTGCCCGTACTGACTCCTTGGGTGCTGGCCTGACTCAGAAAATTGCCGTAACCGACGAGCCGGGTGACCTGGGCGACCAGTACAACAGCTTCATCGACGGTGACGTTATTGCTAAAGCCGAAGACATCAACAACGGCGACGTGGTGATCAAGCAGAACGGTCAGCTGGTCAAGCCCAAGCGTCTGGCGTCTGGATTGTTCCAGTTCAAGGCCGGTAGCGGTGAAGACCGGGTTATTCTGGATTGCATCACCAGCCTGCAGAACGGCGCTGACATGCTGTGGATCGAAACCGAGAAGCCCCACGTTGGCCAGATCGCAGCGATGGTTAACCGCATCAAGGAAGTAGTTCCTAACGCCAAGCTGGTGTACAACAACAGCCCGTCGTTCAACTGGACTCTGAGCTTCCGTCAACAGGTGTTCGATTCCTGGAAAAAAGAAGGCAAAGACGTATTGGCCTACGAGCGTGCTGCGCTGATGGGTGAAGAATACGACAGCACCGACCTGGGCAAGCTGGCCGATCAGTGGACGGCGGACTTCCAGCGCGATGCCGCTCGCGAAGCCGGTGTGTTTCACCACCTGATCACGCTGCCGACTTACCACACGGCGGCCCTGTCGACCGATAACCTGGCCAAAGGCTATTTCGGTGCCGAAGGCATGCTGGCTTATGTCAAAGGTGTTCAGCGTAAAGAAATTCGCCAGGGTATCGCCACTGTTAAGCACCAGGACATGGCCGGTTCCAACATTGGTGACGACCACAAGGAATTTTTCGCCGGCGACGCCGCGCTGAAAGCCGGTGGTAAAGACAACACTATGAACCAGTTTGGCTAATAGGCTAATCTGACGCGGCACGGATGCTGCAACTCCCCCTTTCGGGATTTAAAAGCCCGCACGCTGGTTCGCCAGGTGCGGGTTTTTTTGTGGCGCCGGCTCAAAGTTGAGGCCTTGGTCTATTCTAATAGAAACAGCGTGTTCAGGCAGGAGCAGGGCGATTGAATCTGGATCAAGGCATTGTGTTTGCGGTATTGGGTATTACGCTGGCGCTGTTTGTCTGGAATCGACTGCGGTTTGATGTGGTGTCGATGCTGGCGTTGCTGGCGATGGCGTTTACCGGTCTGGTGCCCGCTGATGAACTGTTCAGTGGTTTCGGACACCCGGCGGTAATTACCGTGGCGGCTGTATTGGTGATCAGCCAAGGGCTGGTAAACGGCGGCGTGGTGGATGCGATCGCCCGATTGTTGGGGCGTATCGGCCATCGGCCCACCCTGCAGGTGCTTACGCTCACCTCGATGGTTGCGCTTTGCTCCGGTTTTATCAACAACGTTGGCGCCTTGGCTCTGTTGATGCCAGTCGCCATCTGGATGTCCCGTGACGCCGGGCGCTCGCCCTCCATGCTGCTGATGCCGCTGGCGTTTGGCTCCTTGCTGGGGGGTACCGTCACCCTGATTGGCACACCACCGAACATTATTATTTCTTCCTATCGTCCCGAAGGCGCCTTTGGCCTGTTCGATTTTGCCCCGGTGGGTCTGGCGGTCACCGTGGCCGGTATTGCGTTTATCACCCTGGTGGGCTGGCGTCTGACACCGCGGCGCGATGACGGCGCCGCGGGTAAAAAGCTGTTCAGCGTGGGGGATTATGTTACCGAACTGCGAGTGCCGGAAGGCTCCGCCAGCGCTGGCGCCACATTGCACTCACTGTTGACCGAATCTGGTGAGAGCGATGATCTGGCGGTGTTGGCCTTGATCCGTGAAGGCGCACGCAAAATCACCCCCTCAACCTTTACCGTGATGCTCGAAGGCGATTTGCTATTAATTGAGGCCAATACCGAAAGTTTGCAGGCTTTTCTGGACAATACCGATCTTGAATTAGCCACCGGTGCGCTTTTGGCGCTGCAGCGCGAGCTAGACAACGAGAGAACGAACGCGGACGGACTACCTAAAGATTCCAGCGATGAGCCCAGCGCCGACGACGAGGATGCCAAGGCACCGATTGGTCTGGATGAAGGCGACTTGCAGTTGATGGAAGTGGTGGTTTCGTCAGGTTCAATTTTACTGGGGCTGTCTGCTAACCGTTTGGGTTTGCGCGAACGCTATTCTCTGAATGTGGTAGCGGTGGCTCGCCGTGGCCAGCGTATTCAGAGCCGGTTAGGGGATGTTCGCTTCCAGGCCGGCGACATTCTGCTGGTTCAGGGTACCCAGGATGGCCTCACAGAAACTCTGATTACTCTGGGTTGCCTGCCGTTGGCAGAGCGCGGACTGCGGCTTGGGTCGTCACCTAAGGTGGCGCTGGCTGCCGCCGTATTCGGTGCCAGTATTGCGGCGGTGGTCAGCGGGCTGCTGAGCGCGCCAGTAGCGCTGGTGGGCGGTGCGGTGGCAATGGTCTTGGTGGGACTGTTGTCCGCGGAGGAGGCCTACAAGTCTATCGACTGGTCGATCATTGTCTTGCTGGCGGCGATGATTCCCGTCGGCCAAGCGCTGGAAACCAGTGGTGGTGCCCAGTTGCTGGCAAACCAGATGCTGATATTGGGCGGCGACTTTTCGCTGGCGGCGGTGCTGGCCATGTTGCTGGTAGTCACCCTGCTGCTGTCGAATGTGATCAATAATGCCGCGGCCGCTATTGTGGTGGCGCCGGTCGCTTTGAGCCTGGCAACATCGCTAAACGTGCCTACCGACGCGGTGTTGATGGCGGTAGCCATGGGGGCCTCATCCGCCTTCATGACACCCATTGGCCACCAGTCTAACGCACTGGTGATGGAGCCCGGCGGCTATCAGTTTGGTGACTACTGGCGCCTGGGTTTGCCGTTATCGATCATTGTTACTGTGGTAGCTGTGCCAATGATCATGCTGGTGTGGGCGTGATATTGAGTATTGAGCATTCAGTGTCCCGCCGGGCTAATTCGGGAATCCTTTGTTTAGCGCTGAGCGCTCTTATGTCGTCAATGTCGCTACATAGTGTCCAAGCTTTACACATTGTATTTTTGTAGAGCGTTGATTTAGAAATCGAATACTTAAAATGGGGTATTTAAACTCGGCGGGTTGTATCAGTAATGATACAGCCCGCTATTTTTTTGCGACGAAGAAAAATGGCTAATAAAAATTAAATTTTATAATTATCAATAGCTTGTTGGTTTCTTTAAATTTTTTGGCACGGTTATCGCTTAGTGTTGTCTGTGAGTCTGCACCGTAACTTGCCACAGGGTTTGCAGGAAGGGATGGACTCCATAGCAGCCAACAACAACAAAGAAGGAATAACATCATGAATGCTAAAAAAAATCTGCTAGCAATTGCTGTTGCATTAAGTCTAGGTCTTTCTGGCGCCGTGTGGGCTGACCAGCAGGGTGGCGATGGTGACCCGAATACCAACGCGGCCGGTGGCTCTACGTCCAATAACGACGCCTCAGGCAACGCCGACTCCGGCAATGATAACTCCACGAACAACTCCGATAATTCAGATGGAAGCACCAACGATTCCGGCAACAATCAGGCCGATAACAGCACCGACGACGATTCAAATAACAGCACCAACGATTCGAACAACGATGCGTCCTTGAGCGTGGCGGACAGCGGTAACGCCGACAACTCGGACAACAGCACCAACGACGATTCGGATAACAGCAACAACGATGCGTCCTTGAACGTGGCCGACAGCGGTAACGCCGACAACTCGGACAACAGCACCAACGACGATTCAAATAACAGCACCAACGATTCGAACAACGATGCGTCCTTGAACGTGGCGGACAGCGGCAACGCTGACAACTCGGACAACAGCACCAGCGACGATTCGGATAACAGCAACAACGACTCGAATAACGATCAGTCGGATAACAGCATTGCCGACTCTTACAACGATTCGTCTGACAGCAGCACCAACATGCTGAGCATGTCGGTGGACATGTTCCTCAACAGCGCCGAACTCAATGGCAACGTCAGTGATGTGTCAGTTAACTACGGCGACGCCACTGCTCGCAGATCTTCCACTGATGTGCGGACCCGTAACAGCATTGGCGGCAGCTCTGCGAACTTCACCGGTGTGGGCGCATTTGCCCAGAACGTCGGTGTGGGCAGTGTTACCCAGGCTAACGTCAGTGTGATGTCTAACCTGACCGCAGGCGGCGACACCCAATAGGGTAGGCGGCGGGCTGCCAGTTTCTGGTTGCCCGCCCGGGCCCGGGAGGCATGGGATGGACAACAGCCTTTATCAAAACCGCCGTTGTGCACGAGCAGCCTGCATAAGCTACACAGCGGGCATCAGTTTGCTTTTGGCCGCTGCTAGCGCATTGGGTGAGACCACTACCGACAGCAATTTGGATAGCAACGCCTGGCTACAACAGCCGGCGCTGTCTGCCCACCAGCTTGACGAGGCCAGTGGCCGCCAGGGCATTTCGTTGCAGTGGCAAAACAATAGCAGCAATCAGAATGCCAATGTCAGTGACAACGTGTTGGCTGGGCAGGTGATGACCGGCAATAACCTCATCAGCGGCGGCGCCTTTCAAAATATGAGCGGTGTGGCCACGGTTATCCAGAACTCTGGTAACCAGGTGGTTATTCAGGACACAACCCAGATTAACGTTCTTATTAACCGTTAAAAGGAGAAGGGCTATGACCGGAGGCATAGGTAGCATAGCGGTGTTGGCGACCCTGCTTCTGGTTTTCAGCCCCGCGGCCAATTCCGGCAGCGTGTTGATTCCGGGATTTACCGGCAGCGTTGAGGTGGCCGTCAAGAGTTTTCAGGCCCGCCGTTTCAGCTCGGTATTTCGCCAACAGTATGACTTCAGTTGCGGTTCCGCGGCGATCGCGTCGTTACTGACGTTTCATTACGAGCTCGAGGTGTCAGAGCAAGATGTGTTCAGCGGCATGTTCGCTGTATCCGATCCAGAGAAAGTGCAGCGTGAAGGCTTCTCTATGTTGGATATGAAGCGCTACCTGGCGCTTGAAGGTTATCAGGCAGACGGTTTTCGCCTGCCGCTCGATGGATTGCGCAAGGAAGTTCGGTTGCCGGTGATTGCTTTAGTCACGCTGGATGGCTATCGGCACTTTGTGATTATCAAAGGTATTTCCGCCAATGAAGTGCTGGTGGGTGATCCCGCGCGCGGTATGAAAGTGTATCCGCGGCACGAGTTTGAGCAGTATTGGGATGGCACGGCGTTCGTGATCCGCAGCCACCTGCAACAGGGGCGTAATTCGTTTATTACTGATGGCGCCTGGCCTTCGGTCGCAACCGCGCCTTTGGACCATGTTCAGGACGCACCGCCATTGGGGCATACACTGCCTTATTGGCCGTCGATGACGGAGTGGTGAATCTATGATGACGAACGTAAGTGTCGTGTTAAAACTGGCCACCATGCGGCGGGTCTTGGTGCTGGTTCTGGCTTTTCCGGTTGCACAGGCCCAGGCCACAGATTGGAGTTTGGTGTTGAGCGATGCTGAGCTTGCGCAAAAGCGCGGCGGATTTTTTCTCAACCGCTTTGAAATTGCCATTGGTCTGGAGCAAAGAGTGTCTGTGAATGGCGACCTGCAAGTCATCAATAGCTGGCGCATACCCAATATCAGTGACGTGGGCAGTTACGCCCAGGCTCTCAAAAATCTGCCTGTACTAAGCGACTTCAGCCGCGCTGGAGACGGCACACGGGTAACCAGCGGTGTACTCGACAACGGAAGCTGGATGACGTTGATTCAGAATAATGTGGACGGCGCGGTTATCCAGAATATGCAGCAACTGAATATTGAGCTGAACAACTTGGGGCAGACTTGGCGCCTGCCCCCTAATTTTCAGGATTCTATGCTGTCGCTACCGGGGCGTTAAGACTGCGGCGCCCTACAAACTTAGTGGCAACTTCAGAGTGATTTCGCTGTTGGGCGCGTTGTCGGTGACTCCCACGCTCACCGACAGGCTTAACGTTGTGCTGTTTGACAGCCGATGGGCTAGTCCGAAAGAGAGCGACCCCACCTGAATACGGTCAAAAGTAGCATCGAGCAAGTTGTTGTTCCTCTCGAAGGTGGTTTTACCGATCACCGAATGGTCATAGCCCAGACTGAATGAGGTGCGTTCGTTAAACGCGAAGCCCATTCCGAACCCGAAACGCACAATATCGCCGGGGTCAATAGTGCCACCGTTGGCCTGGCCCTCGTCTTCTTCCATTGTCCATACGTAGCTCAGGTTGCCAAAGAGCACCGCGGGATCGCTTGGGTAGATAAAGGAAAAACCTGGCTCGAATGACCAGAATCCCGAACCGGTGGGACGTTCTTTCAAGGTGACGCCAATGGGGTTGTTATTGTCGTCAAACAACGTGGTTTGCTCGACATCGTAGGGTCCTTCCCCCGTGGGCACGCGCGCACGGAATACGCCAATGATGTAGGGCCAGCCCTCCACACCGTCGTTTAGCTGATAGCGGGTAGACAGTTCAACGTCGCCCAAGCCATTACCTGATGACGCACGCAGATTGTCCACCGGCGTGCCGGAAAAGATGTCGCGTTCCCGCAGGTCTTCACTGATGCTAAGGTAGGGCACCCGGACTGCGGCTTCCAGGCGGCTGGTAAAGCCGTACTTCAACGACACGGCGCCCACAAAAGTATCGCGCTGTACTTCCGAAATATTGATCAGACCGATCAACAATGCGGGTATAACCGTGTAGCCCTCGATGGCCACTAGGGTAGAGCTGCTGTGGGAGTACGACAGCGATGGCTCAATGGTGAAGCGCTTGGGCCGGGTGACAATGCCGCGGTCCGAGGTGATCGACGCAATGCTGGTGGCTTGGTCCACCGGGGGCGGATTGGTGATACCGGCATTTTCCTGGGCGTACGCCGGTGTTATGGCCAGAGTAACAGTGAATATACATAGCCTTGGGGATGTCCACATGGGGGAATGCAAAAGGTGTGTCATACACAATCTCCTTCAGAGTCTTCATCTGGGTGTAAGGCGGTATGGTTGTGTTTTTCCAATAGGCGATAGAACGAAACGCGGGAAATAGCCAGCATGCGGGCTGCGGCGCTGATGTTGTGTTGTGCCAGATTCAGGCTGCATGACAGAGCGTGACGTTCGGCCTCGTTGCGAAACGCAGAGAGTGTCAGTTGTGAAGGGTTGCCGAGGGTTGGCAGCGCCGCTTGTAAGCCTAGGCTGCGGGGGCTGATGGTGGTGCTGTCGCTGAGCAGCCCGGCTCGGCGCAACCGATTTTGCAATTCGCGCAGATTACCGGGCCAGGTATGGTGTGCAAGCGCTGAGATGGCGGCAGAGCTGAGTTTTTTCGATGTTTTTTCTTGATTTAAAAGTAACAGGGCGAGGGTAATAACGTCGTCGGGGCGCTGCCGAAGCGCCGGCATATTAATAATCAGGCTGCCCAGGCGATAGAACACATCGCTCCGGAACTTGCCCTGGCGAACTAACTCATCAAGGTCTGAAGAACTCGTTGCCAGAATTCGTACGTCCACGATGAACGATGTTTTGCCTCCAATGCGCTCAAGCCGGCCTTCCTGCAAAAAGGGCAGCAACGCTGATTGCTGTTTCATGCTGAGCTCATCAATACCGGCCAGCAACACTGTGCCCCGGTGCGCGAGTTCCAGGCGCCCTGGATGGGTTTTCAGAGCGTGGGTGAAGGCGCCTTGTTCGTAGCCGAACAGCTCGCTTTGGGTCAAGGATTCTGGCAGCGCTGCGCAGTTAACAACCACATGAGGGCCATAGCCACGGCTGCTGTTTTTCTGGATAAAGTGAGCGGCGGCCTCTTTGCCGCTGCCGCTTTCGCCGGTGATCAACACCGGTTCGTCAACCGCAGCAAAGCGCCGGAGCAAGGCGCGGGTGTTGCAGATAGCGGGCGATGAGCCCGTCAGCACAACATCATTAAAATCAGGTCCGCGCCGGCTGATGTGGAAGCGGTCTGAGGTCTGTATTTGCAGCTCTGCCATGCCCCACAAATGCCCCAACATCGCTTTGAAGCGGCTCATATCCAACGGTGCCGAGTGGTAGTCAAAGCAGTAGCGGGCAATGAACCACTGGGTATCTGAACCCGGAGATGGATAGATGTTTACAATGGCAACCCAATAACGCAGTCCTAGAAACTCAATCCAACGATTAAAGTTAACGACATCGCTGACGTTGAACCGGCGCAGATCCGCCACGCCAACACGCGGGCCTGCACAGGACGGTGGCGCCAATGGCATATCGTCACTGGCGTTGATGGCGAACACCTGATACTCAGACCCAAATTCTGGTATGTCTGGTACGTGGGTTGATAGCCATATGAGTGTTCGGCACGGCGGCATGAAAACCTCCATTTCGTCACAACATAAGCCACACATCATGAACATTGGGTATTGCGTACAAAAACCCTATTCGTAGATGGCTGAAAATAAAACTTGAAGCATAAGGTGTGCCAGAGAACCTGCGAAGCGGGTTATCAGACAGTTAGCAGAATCATCTATTGCGTGAAAAAATCGGTGTGTAAAATTAGTTGACGCTTAGGCGGTGGAGGGCGGTTCGAAGGCATTCGGCGCGGAAGCTTCCCGCTCCATGATATGGCTTGCCAGGGCTACGCCGGTTTCGCTCATGGTCAGGTAGGCGTCGTTTGCGCCGGCTTCACGTATTTGGTGAGCTTCGTCCTGGAACATGGTGTGGGCCACAATGTAGCCGGTGAAACCCATGCGCCGCAGCATGCGGGCGGCAATCAGTTTGCCTTCAATGTCGGCCATGGCGAGGATCACTGAATGCACCTGGGGCATATGCAGATTGCTCCAGAAGGTGGTGTCTTCGGCATCGGCAAACACCACATTACGCCCTGCGACGCCGTGCTGGGTAATTTTGTTGGGGTCAGAATCCAGCCCGACCAGGGTCGGTTCGGTTTCGATCAGCCAGTCGTAGGCGGCGGTACCGGTACGCCCCATACCCAGGATGAGAACCTTGGCGTCAGATAGCGCCAAGGGCTGTTCGTCGGGGTGATGGTTGTTGGTTTCGTAGCCTTCCAAGCGGCTGGCAAAACGCTCGTAAAGGCTGTGAGCGATGCGATTCAGGGGCGCTGAAATGACAAACGACAGCGCCACGCTGATGGCCAACGGCACTATCCACTGGGGCAGGGCAATGCTGGCCACAATCAGGCCGAATTCGCTGTAGTTGGTCAGCGCCAGCGACGTTAGAAAACTGCTGCGCGCGCGCAGGCGGAACAGAATCATCAGGAAGAAAAACAGTATTCCTTTCAACGGTAGAATCAGGCTGGCAGCCAATGCAAACATCAATGAATGGGCGTCTGGCAGCCCGCCAATGCCGATTTGCAGGAAAAACCCCACCAGGAATATCTCTTTCACACTCCACAGAGATTTGGCCAGCTCCTGATTGCGTGGGTGATTGGCCAGCACCGCACCAAACAGCAAAGCACCAAGCTCGGAGCTCAAGCCCAAGGCTTCAAAGCCCAAGCCGCCCAATACCAGTGCTAAAAGCATGCCCAACAGCACCAGTAGTTCATCGTGGCCGCTGGCATCCAACAGGCGGAACAGCAATGGTCGCAATAGCGGCAGGCCGAACACAATCAAGGCCCATTCCGACGGCGTTTTACCCGCAGCCAGGCTCATTACGACCAGCGCGATCAAGTCTTGCATCACCAGAATGCCGATGGCTACGCGGCCATGGAAGGCGCGCAACTCGCGCTTACTTTCCAGCACTTTAGCGACCAGAATAGTGGATGAAAACGACAGCGCCGCCGCCAGCATGAAGGCAACGTACCAGGTAATATCCAAAATTAGATACAGCCCGGGAGTGAACACAAAGCAGGTTATGCCAAAGTGCAGCAGGCTACCGCCAATAACCTCGGGGCTGATGATGGTCTTGAATTTCAACTTCAAGCCCACCGTAAACAGCATCAGTAACACGCCCAGGTGGGCAATGTGGCCTAATACTTCGGTGGGCTCGGCAGAGATATTGGAACCCGGGAACGCCGTTAGTGCGCTGAGTGTGAAACCGGCCGCCAGATAACCCACCAGG
Organism: Marinobacter sp. BSs20148; assembly: GCF_000283275.1. Lineage (NCBI taxonomy): Bacteria > Pseudomonadati > Pseudomonadota > Gammaproteobacteria > Pseudomonadales > Marinobacteraceae > Marinobacter > Marinobacter sp. BSs20148. Next base: position 3,655,175 of record NC_018268.1, on the reverse strand, counting down.
GGTGGTAAATGAACCACCTTGACCAGCAGGCCAAGACCAAACGCAAAGGAAATCCATACAGCTTCAGGCATGAGAGGTTCTTTCAGGGAAAACGGATTATTATCACTATAAGGCTACCTTGTTTTTCTCGGTCGTTGAAGCCGATAACAACAGAGCCCGATGCTTGTTGGTGTTACCCGGCTTTTGGAGCATGGGATTTGGCAAACTCCAGGAATAGACGAGCTGACTCCTCCGGTGCTTCAATCATGGGCACGTGACCAACCCCGTCTAATACCTCCAGTCGTGCACCCGGAATGATGTCCACAAAGACTTCGCCGTTACGGTAGTCAATCACACGGTCTTCCTTGCCCCAGACGACCAGCACCGGGGCTTTGATGCGGGCAATGACAGTGCGGAAATCCGGTTCGAGGTCGGCGTCCCGGATGGCGGCAAAGATCACTTCATTTACGGTCTGATTGGCAAGAGCCTGGTCTTCCATAACCCCAAGAACGGGCCAGGGAATAAACGGCTTTTTCTCAAGAGCAAAATCCATCAAACGCTTGAAATCGCCGGGTTTTGAGGGGATAAGCGGATTGTCACCAGCGACGACTAAATCAAACAGCTCGCTCTCGTACTCAAGAATACCAGCCGGGTCGAACAGTACGGCGGTTTTGATCTGTTCCGGATAAGTGGCGGCATACAAAGCCGTAATAGCGCCGCCCATGGAGTTGCCCATCATGTGCATCTCGGCAATGTCCAGAGCCTGAAGAATACGGGCAAGATGAGCCACTTGCTGGTCCAGCCGATAACCGAGATCCAGCGGCTTGCTGCTTTCGCCGTGGCCCGGAAGGTCTATGGCATAAACGTTGAATTTATCGGTGAGCTCCCGGGCCATGCGGGTCCAGTTATCTTTGTTGGCACCGAAACCATGAACCATCACGATGGTATCACCGCTGTTCATGTCTGCGTTTCGCAGGTACGCAATGTCCAGTTCGCCCAAGGTGATGCTGGCGGCCTCAAGTCCGGCGGTGGAACGCTCGAAGCCGATAGCCTTTTGGTATATGTCCTGGCGGGAGCATGCGCTTAAAAGCACAATGGATAAGAGCAAGAAAAAGACGGTACAGGGTGACTTTTGCAGCATTTGAGCAGTTCCAGGCTGTTTGTGTGATGGGGCAGGCAAGTGAATTTATGTTACCCCATAAAAAAGCCCGGTCAACGACCGGGCTTTTGCTTAGGATGTCGCACTACGCCTGCTCGCGGGCTATGGCCCGATACGCAATGTCTTTGCGGTAAAATGCACCGTTCCAGCTTATCTTTCTGGCCAGCTTGTAAGCCCGTTGTTGGGCTTCGGTCACGGTATTGCCCAGTGCGGTTGCGCAGAGCACCCGGCCACCGCTGGTGACCACCCGGTTGCCATCCAGTTTTGTGCCGGCGTGGAACGCTTTTTCGCCCTCGGTTTCGGTTTCCGACAGGCCAGAGATGGCATCGCCTTTGCTGTAGCTGCCGGGATAACCCCCTGCCGCCAGAACAACACCCACGGCGGCCCGGGGGTCCCAATCGGAGCTGCACTGGTCCAGTTTGCCGTCAATCGCGGCCTGACACAGAGCCACCAGATCAGACTGCATACGCAGCATTATGGGCTGAGTTTCCGGATCGCCAAAGCGGCAGTTGAATTCGATCACTTTGGGAGCACCGGCAGAATCGATCATCAGGCCGGCATAAAGGAAACCTTTGTAGGGGTGGCCCTCGGCTTTCATGCCGCGCACGGTTGGGTAGATCACCTCATCCATAATGCGTTGGTGCACGATGGGGGTCACCACCGGGGCAGGGGAATAAGCACCCATGCCACCGGTGTTGGGACCGGTGTCGCCATCGCCCACGCGCTTGTGGTCTTGCGAGGTAGCCATGGCAAGCACGTTGTCGCCGTCGACCATGACGATGAAGCTGGCTTCTTCGCCGTCCAAAAATTCTTCAACAACCACGCGACTGCCGGCGTCGCCAAACGCGTTGCCCGCCAGCATATCGCGGACGGCTTCTTCCGCTTCGGCCAGAGTCATGGCTACAATCACGCCTTTACCCGCAGCCAGGCCGTCAGCTTTGACCACAATAGGCGCGCCTTGCTGGCGCACGTAGGCCAATGCTTCATCAACGTCGGTAAAGTTGCCGTAGGAACCGCTAGGGATTTTCTGGCGCGCCAGAAAATCTTTGGTAAAGGCTTTTGAGCCTTCTAGCTGCGCAGCGCCGGCGCTGGGGCCAAACACTCTCAGGCCACGCTCTTCAAACAAGTCTACAACACCGGCAACGAGTGGTGCCTCGGGCCCCACGATGGTCAGGCCAACGTTATTGCGGGCAGCGAAATCAGCCAAGCCGTTCAAATCCATCACATCGATGGCGACGTTTTCGACACCGGCTTCGATGGCGGTGCCGGCGTTACCGGGCGCTACGAACACGGTATCGGCCAGTTCCGACTGCGCGGCTTTCCACGCCAGGGCGTGTTCGCGACCGCCATTGCCAATAATCAGAATATTCATGATGCGGTCTCTACGGGTTAATGGCGGAAATGGCGCATGCCAGTGAACACCATAGCAATGCCGTGCTCGTTGGCAGCGTCGATCACTTCTTGATCACGCATGGAACCACCAGGTTGGATCACCGCGGTAATACCGGCAGCGGCGGCGGCATCAATACCGTCGCGGAACGGGAAGAAGGCGTCAGACGACATGACCGAGCCTTTTACTTCCAGGCCTTCATCGGCGGCTTTGATGCCGGCAATTCTGGCGCTGTACACGCGGCTCATCTGGCCTGCGCCCACGCCAATGGTGCGGCCCGCTCTCGCGTACACAATGGCGTTGGATTTGACGTATTTGGCCACTTCCCAGGCAAACAGTAAATCGTTCAGTTCTTCCTCGCTGGGCTGGCGTTGGGTGACCACTTTCACATCACTCATGGCAACCATGCCCAGGTCACGTTCTTGCACCAGTAAGCCACCGGTCACGCGCTTGTAATCCAATGCCGGGGCGCGCTCACCGTCAAATTCGCCGCAAGCCAGCAAACGCAGGTTTTTCTTGGCGGCTATCAGTTCTACTGCTTCGGCGCTGATACTGGGAGCGATGATCACTTCCACAAACTGGCGATCAATAATGGCCTTGGCGGTCGCTGCGTCCAGCTCGCGGTTGAAGGCAATAATGCCGCCAAACGCGGAGGTGGGGTCCGTGGCATAGGCCAGCTCGTAAGCTTGCAGAATGTCGGCACCAATGGCTACACCACAGGGATTGGCGTGCTTGACGATCACGCAAGCCGGGTCGGCGAAGGGTTTTACACACTCAAGCGCGGCGTCGGTGTCGGCCACGTTGTTGTATGACAGCGCTTTACCCTGGAGCTGGGTAGCGGTCGCCACACAGGCTTCTTTCGGGTTGCGCTCGGCGTAAAATGCGGCGCGCTGGTGCGGGTTTTCGCCGTACCGCATGTCCTGCACTTTCACAAACTGGGCGTTGAAGGTGCGCGGGAATTCGGCATTGTCGTTATCGGCGGTGCGTCCACCCAAGTAGTTAGCGATAGCACCGTCGTAGCCAGCGGTGTGCTCAAAGGCTTTTACGGCCAGGTCAAAACGCGTAGCAAAGGTCAGTTCGCCATCGTTACTTTCCAGTTCTTTCAATACCCGGCTGTAATCGCGGGTATTCACCACTATCGCCACATCTTTGTGGTTCTTGGCTGCCGCGCGAACCATGGTGGGGCCGCCAATGTCGATGTTTTCAATGGCGGTCGCCAAGTCGCAATCCGGATTGGCGATGGTGTCTTCAAACGGATAGAGATTCACCACCACCATGTCGATGGGGTCTATGCCGTGTTCGGCCATGACCGCGTCGTCGGTGCCACGGCGGCCCAAAACGCCACCGTGAATTTTCGGGTGCAGAGTTTTTACGCGGCCATCCATCATCTCCGGGAAACCGGTGTAGTCAGACACTTCGGTGACGGCGACGTTGTTTTCCTTAAGCACACGAAAGGTGCCACCGGTGGACAGCAACTCTATGCCGCGCTCGCTGAGCGCACGACCAAATTCAACAATGCCGGTTTTGTCACTGACACTGATCAGCGCACGACGAACGGGAGTATTTGCCTGATTTGCCATGGGTCACTTTCTTCCGGATCGAATGTCGGGTTTATAGCAGATCGTATTGCTTAAGCTTCTTGCGCAGGGTGCCGCGGTTCAGGCCTAGCATGGTGGACGCTTTGGTCTGGTTGTTGCGGGTGTACTTCATCACCTGCTCTAGCAATGGAGCTTCTACTTCTGACAGCACCAATTGATAAACCTCGGTTACCGGAGCGCCATCAAGCTGGGTGAAGTAGTTGGTCAGTGCAATTTCTACGCTGTCACGCAGGGTGACTGAGTTACCGCTGGTGCCAGCCGTTTGCAGTTGGTGAATGTCATCATTGGCGGATGCGTTCAGGGTGTCGTTTGCCAAAGTTTCAGCTTTCATGCTGCGAATACCTCTTCATTTCGTAAGCTTGCGAAATACTGTTGAACGCTGTCGTGCTGCTCCAGCGCATTGTCTATGGCGTTGAAGCTTTGCCGGAAGCGTTTGTCTTGGTCGTGGCTTTGCAAATACCAGCCCACATGTTTGCGAGCAATGCGCACACCCATGGTTTCTCCATAAAAATCGTGCAGTGCCAGCAGGTGCTCGCTCAGTATCGTTTCGACTTCGTCCAGCGGTGGCGGCTGCATGTGTTCGCCTGTTTCCAGAAAGTGCAGGATTTCCCGAAAAATCCAAGGCTGGCCCTGAGCCGCACGGCCAATCAGCAGGCCATCGGCTCCGGTGTATTGAAGCACTTCGCGCGCTTTTTCCGGGCTGGTGATATCGCCGTTGGCGAATACCGGAATGCCAACGTCGGACTTCACTCGGGCAATGGTGTCGTACTCGGCATTGCCCGTGTATTTGTCGGTGCGGGTGCGGCCATGAATGGCCAGCGCCTGAATACCGGCTTCTTCCGCCATGCGCGCAATAATCGGCGCGTTGCGGTGGCCTTCATCCCAACCGGTTCGCATTTTTAGGGTCACCGGTATGTCTACGGCGGCTACCACCGCCTTCAGAATCTGCAGCACCAGAGCTTCGTCTTTCATCAGTGCAGAGCCGGCCGCCTTATTGCACACTTTTTTGGCCGGACAACCCATATTGATGTCGATGATCTGGGCCCCAGACGCAGCGTTCATACGAGCCGCTTGCGCTAGCATCTGCGGATCTCCACCGGCAATCTGCACCGAGCGGGGCTCGGGCTCACCTTGATGATTCAGACGGCTGCGAGATTTCCGGGTGTGCCACATTTTGCTATCAGCAATCACCATTTCCGAAACTGCCAGCCCTGCGCCCATACGCCGACACAGCAACCGAAAAGGCCGGTCTGTTACACCGGCCATGGGCGCAACAATCAGCGGATTGGGCAAGGTATACGGCCCGATTTTTGCCGTTGGCAGCATGATCTGAATCCGTGTTACGGAAGTTAACGCAAGGCCTGAATATCGGTGAATTGTTCAATAATTGAACGGCCGCATTCCGGAGGGCGCTAATGATACCGCTGGTGCGGCCGCGATTGAAGAGGCAAAGCTGTGAAAATTTTGATTATTTTTCGTGCTTTTTGGTTGACTTTCGTGGGCTTGGCGAAAGCTCATAAGTTGAGTTCGGTCAGCGGGCTCGCGCAGGACTACTTGGCCTGTGAGCGAAAGTCGATGTTGTAGCTGACCGCCGTCTGTCCCGGGTCCTGGATAGCGATGGCTATGCGCACCGGGGTCTGCGGCGGCATTTCCCGCAACTGTGCGCCCTGGTCCGCCAGGTAATCTGCAGGGCTGAATACACGCTGTGTAACCTCCTGCCCGTTCAAATCTGCGAAGGTCAGAACAATGGCCGGAAACGGCTGTGCGAAGGCAGCACGGTTGATGATCACAGCGTCTACCACCAGTTCGCTGCGGTTAGCAGGGTTGGTTTTTACCACCAGTTTGCGGCTGTCTATGGCACTCATGTCTATCAGCGGTGGCAGCGTGCAACCGGCGAGTTCGCAGCCCTTATCGTAAAAAGGGCGCAACTGGGGAATTTTGGAGAATTTGTCAAACTGAACCCAAACCAACTGTGAGGCGATCACCCCCAGAATGGCCAGAACAATCAGTGACCAGGCCAGCGCCCGGATTTTTCCGCCGTGATTGCGCTGAACTGGAATGGGTTCTTGGCGAAGATTGCTGTAAAGCGTGTGCTGCGGTCGGGCGCCGCTCTCGGCGTAAATCTGATGCTCGGACGGCAACGGCAAGCTGTTGCTGGGTTGCGCCAGGCCTTGCGTTTCAATATCCGGATCTTCAGAGGGTGGTTGATTCTTGGGTGGTGCTGCTTCGACGGGATGGGCTGCTTTACCGAGCGGGGCGGGGCGCCTTGGGCTGTCGGGACGGCTGGCTTCATTCAAAATGGCTTGGGCCCAGCTTTCGTCCGAATCCACGTTTATATTGCTGCTGCTGTCGCGGTCATCGCTGTAAACACTCCGGTCCATGGAGCGAAAACTGTCGCTGAGCTCGTCTTCGGAAAACGTCATGTCGGATTTAATGTAAGCACCGTGGGCTGCATCTTCTTCCGGGTTGTCCGCAAACACCAGATCGTCGTCCGGATCCGGATTGATAGCCGGCTCCGGGGGTGCTGTAATAACAGGCTTTGGCTCTTTGATGCGATTTTCAAAGGCATTGAAAATCTTCATGCAGCTGCCGCAGCGCACTCGCCCCTTGGCAACCTCCAGTTGCTCCTCGGTTACCCGGAAACGCGTCTGGCAGTGTGGACACTGAGTTTGAAGGTTGCTGGAAGCCATTCTAAATCCTTGAATACAAAGAAACTGAATGCACGATCGTCTAGATCTTTGGCCTTACTGCTTAAGCAATTGTGGCGCTATAAACGGTGTCGTCGCCCTGTGAGCCGTATCCATTCACCCTGCTGTTCTGGTTCATCCATAATAAACCAGGGCTCATAAGCCTCCATCACATCGCGGGCCTGATGGTTGAGGATGCCAGACAGCACAATGTCGCCGCCTGGGCGGGTTTTCGCTGCCAGATGTGGCGCCAGTCCGATCAGTGGTTGAGCCAGAATATTGGCGAGTGTAATGTCGGCCAAGGCGTCGGGTTCGTCTTTTGGCAGATATAAAGACAGTCTGCTTTCGTCCACGTCGTTGCGGCGGGCGTTTTCACGGCTGGCTTCCAGCGCCTGAGGGTCGGTGTCGACTCCCATTACATGATCTGCACCCAGCAACAATGCGGCCAGGCCTAAAATGCCGGAGCCACAGCCATAATCGATCACCTGTTTGCCTTGTACATCAGCGCCGTCTAGCCACTGCAGGCACAGAGCAGTCGTGTCGTGGGTGCCGGTACCAAACGCCAGGCCCGGGTCGAGCAACAAATTGGCTGCATCTGGATCAGGCGCGTTGTGCCAGCTGGGTACTATCCACAAACGTTCGCCAAAGCGCAGCGGGTGGAAATCGTCCATCCAGACCCGTGCCCAGTCTTTATCTTCAACCAACGTTACGTCTATGTCCGCCAGACTCTGCTGGGTTTGCTGGTGCCAGGCGTCGCGGATGTTGGAACACAACTCGTTAATATCGTAACTGGACTGAAACAGTCCGGTTACGGTGGTTTGGCTCCACAAAGGTGTGGTGCCAAGGTCCGGCTCATACAAAGGCTGGTCAGCGGCGTCTTCCATCGACACCGCATCGGCACCCATTTCCATCAACACGTCTTCAAGTTGATCGGCGTTGTCTGGGTCAGCCGGAATCTTCAGTTGTATCCAGGGCATATTGCTTTCCGCATTGTCGACGCAGGACTCAGTCCCGAATCAGCTTTTCAAGGTAATGAATGGTGAAGTCTACCTGTTTAAAACCGCTATCGCGCACCAATCTGCGGTGCAGCGGCTGATTGGTTTTAATGCCTTCAACCACCATCTCGTCAAGGGCGTTTTTCATGCGCCGACGCGCCATTTCGCGGTCGTCACCCCAAGTGATCAGTTTGGCGATCAGGGAATCGTAATAGGGTGGTACGGTGTAACCATTGTAGATGTGCGAATCTACCCGCACACCGTTACCGCCGGGAGCGTGAAAGTGCTTCACTTTACCAGGGCTGGGCACAAAGGTTTGCGGATCTTCTGCGTTGATTCGGCACTCGATGGCATGCCCGGTAATCTTGATGTCGTCCTGTGTGTACTGCAACGGCAGGCCGCTGGCGATACGCAGTTGTTCGCGCACGATATCTACGCCGCTCACCATTTCTGATACCGGGTGCTCAACCTGCACGCGGGTGTTCATTTCGATGAAATAGAAACCACCGTCCTGATACAGGAATTCGAAGGTGCCGGCACCCACATAGCCAATTTCCTTACAGGCATCAACACACGCTTTCAGTGTTTTTTCCCGAGCTTCGGGGTCAATACCCGGCGCTGGCGCTTCTTCCAGCACTTTCTGGTGACGGCGCTGGAATGAGCAGTCGCGGTCGCCCAAGTGAATGCAGTTGCCGTGCATATCTGCCAGTACCTGAACTTCCACGTGGCGCGGGCGCTCAAGGAATTTTTCAAGATACACGGTCGGGTCGCCAAACGCGTTGCGCGCTTCGGTCTGGGTAATCTGTACGGCCCTGAGCAATGCGGCTTCTGAATGCACCACCTGCATACCGCGACCGCCGCCGCCCGATGCGGCTTTAATAATCACCGGGTAGCCAATTTCTTTAGCGACTTTCAGCGTCAGATCGTCGTCTTCGGTCAGCGCGCCGTTAGAACCCGGAACGGTGGGTACGCCGGCACTGATCATGGCGTTGATGGCCGACACTTTGTTGCCCATCAGCCGAATGGTCTCGGCTCTGGGGCCGATAAAGCGGAACCCGCTTTTTTCGACCTGCTCGGCAAAGTCGGCGTTTTCCGCCAAAAAGCCGTAACCGGGGTGGATGCCTACCGAGTCAGTTACTTCCGCTGCGCTGATAATAGCCGGGATATTCAGGTAGCTGTCAGTCGGGCTGTTGGGGCCGATACAGACGGTTTCATCGGCTAAGCGTACGTGCATCAAGTCGCGGTCGACCTGAGAGTGCACGGCTACGGTTTTGATACCTAATTCTTTACAAGCGCGCAAAATTCGCAGGGCAATTTCACCGCGGTTTGCGATCAATACTTTTTCTAACATGGCCATGGCTCACAATCACCGGGTTCAGGAAATGACGACCAGAGGCTGGTCAAACTCCACCGGCTGGCCGTTTTCGACCAGCACTTCGACGATGGTGCCACTTTTGTCAGCTTCAATCTGGTTCATCATCTTCATCGCTTCCACGATACAGATAACGTCACCGGCTTTGATCGATTGGCCCACGGCAATGAATTCTGGCGCGGTAGGTGATGGCGAACTGTAGTAGGTGCCCACCATGGGTGAATTAATGGTATGGCCCTTGGGCGCTGCAGGCTTGGCTTCATGGTCAACCGGACCTGGGGTTTCCGGTGCTGGCGCGTACATAGGAGCGGCATGCTGCGGTGCCATGTGGCTGACGTAATGCGTGCCGGCTGGCTGCTCACGGCGGCGCGAGATCCGCACGGAATCATCGCCCTCGTGAATTTCCAGTTCTTCGACGTCGGATTCGTCAAGCAGTTCGATCAATTTCTTGATTTTGCGAATATCCATGATTTCTTCAGCCTCTTTTGTAAGGTCTAGTTAATGCGTTTGTTTGAGTGCAGCCTGAAGCGCCAGGTCATAGCCTTGGCTGCCGAGGCCGCAGATAACGCCTTTGGCGATATCCGAGAAATAGGAGTGGTGCCGAAAGGCTTCCCGCTGGTGCACATTGGACAGATGCACCTCAATGAAAGGTATGGACACCGCCAACAGCGCATCACGCAATGCGACGCTGGTGTGGGTAAACGCGGCCGGATTAAACAGAATGTAGTCCACGCCTTCAACTTTGGCGGCGTGAATGCGTTCAATTAATTCGTGTTCGGCGTTTGATTGCAGGTGGAGCAGATGATGGCCCGCAGCTGCAGCGCTGTTCTGAAGGCGCTGATTAATCTCTGCGAGGGTTTCGTAGCCATAGACCTCAGGTTCGCGGGCGCCCAGCATATTAAGATTTGGCCCGTGAAGCACGAGAATACTTGCCATAAAAACCAATACCTTTATTTTACAGAATTGCCAAAGTTAGCGACACAATGTGCCCATGGTGCGCACTTATGCTGCTCATATCAATACTTTTTGATAAGTTTGGATGGTTATCAGGAGCCTTTATGTGACCTAAATGCAGGCCCAGCCGTTCTTATCCTGCCGCTCATTGTCAAACAGCGCTGCAACAGCGTCCATAAGACGTTGGTTCCATATAGAGCAACCCATTGGCGGATTTGGCGTACGCTCACTACAATAATCGGCGTTATTGCGACTATTATAGGAAACGTTCGACTTTTGTGAGCGTCGCACGCAACACTAAACTCCCGGAGCAGTTCATTTATGACCAATGCACACGCCCGGATGAGTAAGCCGTTAGTCTGCCTGAATTATCAGCGAGGTAGTTTTTCGTTGCGCGCTTTGCTGCTGCTGTTCACCGGGGTGTTGCTGGTAGCGGTGCTGTTGGCAAGTATGGGTGCTAGCTACGGCTATTTTCGTCAGTATGTCAGCAGCCAACTGGCTGGCCACGCTCAGGATGGCGCGACCGCCGTTGGCCTGTCCCTGTCAAACGCCATTGATGGTCGCGACCCCGTTGCATCGAGCTCTTTGATTGATGCGGTATTCGACAGCGGACGTTATTTATCTGTGGAGTATCTTGATCATTCGGGCACTGTGGTGGCTGGGCGCCGCACTGGCCTCAGTAAAGCTGATGCACCCACCTGGTTTATTCACTTCGCAGATTTGCCGACACCGGTTGCCACGGCCCAAGTGGTGCGGGGCTGGCAGCGCCTGGGTTTGGTCAATGTGGTCAGTCATCCCGGACGGGCGTATCGGGACCTTTGGCGCATCGCAGTGGCGCTGGTTTTGAGTGCCGCCGTTATCAGCGGTATCGGTCTGCTATGTCTGTGGTTGTTACTGCGGCAGACTCTGCAGCCGTTAAATGCACTGGAACGACAGGCTGAAGCGATTGGCCAGCGTGAATTCCGCCAACGCATTCGGGTGGCAGGCACTCGTGAATTGCGCCAGGTCACCGTGGCCATGAATACCATGGCGGATCAGCTGGAAAAGCTGTTTTATGGGCGGGCACGGCTGATCCAGCAGCTGCGCAAGTTCAACAATGAAGATCCGGTGACCGGTCTTGCCAGCCTCACTGCTTTTGACCAGCGCCTAAAAGTAGAGGTGCAGTCTGAAGAGCGAGCGGCGCCGGGCGTGCTGCTGATTTTTCAGTTGTCGCAGTTTGCGAAGTTTAATATGTCGCTGGGGCGCCAGGAGGGTGATCGGCTTTTGGCGCGTCTGGCCAAAATCATCGAACATTTTACCAGTCAGCACGCCGATGCCTTCGCGGGCCGGCGCATGGGCGCTTCGTTCGTGCTGTATTTCCCCGGTGTCAGCTCTGACGATGCCTTGCCTTGGTGTCAGTCACTGCTGGCGGATATTGATGACGCCTACAGTGCCATTGCCAACCCCTTAGCGGTTGCAGTACACGGGGGGCTGGCGCCAACCGTTGACGGCGCCGGCGTGCCGGAGTTGCTGATCGCCGCTGAGAGCGCTCTGCGCCAAGCCCAGTCGCAGAGCGAGTCTGGCTGCCGCTTGCTGGTGCCCGATAGCGGTGCACAGTTGGGTGCTGAGGCCTGGCGCGTAACGTTGCAGGAAGCGCTGGCGCTGAAGCGTTTTGCACTGTGGCTTCAGCCGGTGATGAGTTGTGCAGAGCTGGTTCATGGTGAGCCGCTTTACCATCAGGTATTTTCGCGCATTAATACGGCCGATGGCGCACTAAAGGCCGCGCTGTTTGTGCCCATGGCGGAGCACCTCGGGCTGATTGCGGCTATTGATCGCCAATTGGTACACAGCGTTCTGGCACACCTGCGCCTGCGTCCGCAGATGCCGCTGGCTATTTCGTTGGGCAATGCCTCAGTCAAAGACCCAAAGTTTCAGCAGGACCTGCTGGCGGAATTAAAAGCAGCAGGAGCGGTGGCCCGTCACCTGTGGGTGGGCATTTCGGAGTTGGCCATTCACCGCCACCGCGAGGCAGCTACCCGGCTCGTGCAGTCGCTGAACGACTTGCAGGTGTCGGTGGTGGTTGATCGTTTTGGCGTAGGCGGAGTGCCGTTTAGCTATTTGAAAAATCTGCGACTCGAAGCTCTGCGAATTGACAACAGCTTCACTCATGGCATTGACGAACATGGCGATAACCGCTTCTTTTTGAAGTCGGTTGTTGATATTGCCCACAGCCGCGGTGTGAAAGTGTTTGCCAGTGGCGTGGAAACTGTCGAGGAATTCGAGGTACTGTGTAATTTGGGCATTGATGGCGCAATGGGCTACCATCTGGGTCGTCCGTTCACCGCAGACAACCACCAATTGACAGGGGAATAATACGCTTATGCCAGGCAAAATCAGGCAGTATTTCAAGGACAAAAGAGCCGATGCCCGGGATTCCTCCGGTGGTGGAATGGTGGCCAAGTTACTGCTTATCGTTGTGGTGCTCTACCTGCTGATTGCCATGGTCATGGGTATGTACTGGAGCAGTGAGCCCGCCAGTTTCTCTGTGCGTGAACACACCCGTGCTACTGCCAATGCCATGCAGCGTGAACCGGTGACTGGCTTTGCCACCACTGCCACCATGATCCGAATTGCGGAAACTCTGCTGGACAAGCCCGGCGGTTACATTACCAACGACATTTTCCCTCCGGGCCTTTGGCTAGACAATGTGCCCAATTGGGAATTCGGTGTGCTGGTGCAAGTGCGTGATCTGGCCCGAGCCATGCGACAAGACATCAGTCGCGCCCAGAGTCAGTCCTCGGAAGACGCGGACCTGATCATTGCCGAGCCCCAGTTGCACTTTGATAGTGATAGCTGGGCGATTCCCTCGACCGAATCCGAATATCGCCGCGGGATCACCGCCTTGAAGCGGTATTTGGATCGGCTGTCAAACCCGGAGCAGAGCGATTCCCAGTTCTTTGCTCGCGCTGATAGCTTGAACAACTGGCTGGCAGATCTGGAAACTCGTTTGGGCAGCTTGTCCCGCACCCTGGGTGAGAGTGTGGGTAAAGCCTCTATTTCCGACACAGTAGCGGATTTTGACGGCCAGGATCCGCTGGATGAGCGAGCCGAAGGCATTAATGTAAAAACCGATTGGACCAAGATAGACGATGTGTTTTACGAGGCCCGCGGCAGTTCTTGGGCATTACTGCATATATTCCGTGCGATTGAAGTGGATTTTCGCAAGGTATTGCAGGACAAGAACGCTACCGCCAGCGTTAAGCAAATCATCATTGAGCTTGAGGGCGCGCAAGGCGACATGTGGAGCCCGGTGATTCTCAACGGCAGTGGCTTTGGCATAATGGCCAACCATTCGCTGACCATGGCGGCCTATTTGTCGCGGGCCAACGCGGCGATCAGTGACATGCGGGAGTTACTTTCGCGGGGCTAGCAATGGGCTTCCGTGGATTTTCAGGCAACAAAAAACCGGGCTGAATGCCCGGTTTTTTGTGGATCGCATAAAGCAATACGCTGTTAGCCGCCGTAAGCTTTGATGGCGTCAACAATGGCTTTTTTTGCAGCCGCTGCGTTGTCCCAGCCTTGGATTTTCACCCATTTTCCGGCTTCCAGCGCCTTGTAGTTTTCAAAGAAGTGATGAATCTGGTTGCGCAGCAGTTCTGGCAAGTCAGTTACGTCTTGTACGTGGGCGTAAGCCGTGGTCAGCTTGTCGTGAGGCACTGCGACCAGCTTGGCGTCGCCGCCTCCTTCGTCTTCCATGTTCAGTACGCCTACCGGGCGACAGCGAATCACACAGCCAGCCTGAAGTGGGTAGGGGGTAATGACCAGTACGTCCAGGGCATCACCGTCGTCGGCCAGAGTGTGGGGAATAAAACCGTAGTTGGCCGGATAGAACATGGGCGTGGCCATAAAACGGTCTACCAACAACGCGCCCATGTCTTTGTCCAGTTCGTACTTCACTGGTGAGCTGTTGGCCGGGATTTCAATGGCTACATAAATATCTTCGGGTGTATTTTTGCCGGCAGGGATGTTGTCGAATTGCATCGGGTGGTCCTTCCTGGGTAGGGTGAAAAAGTGAGCGCTATTGTACGAAACTGCGTCGCTTTGCGAAACTAAACGTTGGTCTGGCATGGCAGCCGGCCTTGGCTGCCATGCCGGTCGAGTGGGTCAGCCGCGCTTGAGGGTCCGTACGCCGGTTTTTGTACCCAGCAGCAGTAGATCAGCGGGTCGGCGGGCAAACAGGCCGTTGGTGACCACACCTACAATCTGGTTCAGGCGTTCTTCCACCTGAATTGGGCGTGACAGGTCCAGGTTATAAACGTCAATAATGATGTTGCCATTGTCGGTGGTAAAATTATCGCGGTACACCGGATCGCCGCCAAGTTTCACGATTTCCCGGCCAACATGGCTGCGGGCCATCGGTAACACTTCCAGAGGCAGTGGGAAGTCACCCAGAATGTCCACTTTTTTGGACTCGTCGGCAATGCAGATAAACGTCTGCGCCACTTCAGCCACAATCTTTTCCCGCGTTAGCGCGCCGCCGCCGCCTTTGATCAGTTCCAGCTGTTCGTTGACTTCATCGGCACCGTCTACATAAAACTCCAGGTCGGCGGTGCTGTTCAGTTCATAAACGGGAATGCCGTGGCTTTTCAAGCGCTCAGCGGTGGCTTCGGAGCTGGCCACGGCGCCGTCAAAATCGTTGCGAATGGCCGCCAGCAAATCAATGAAGCAGTTGGCAGTGCTGCCGGTGCCCACACCAATTACGCTGCTGGTGTTCAGGCGGGGGCTGATGTAGTCAATAGCGGATTTGGCGACCGCTTGCTTCAGTTCGTCCTGGTTCATGGCTGAGCCTGTTGCGTAAAATGAGTGGGATGCTTGCAGTATACAGCGTCTGGTCGGGCTGCTTATAGACGGTTGCGGGTAAAACTTCCTACACTATGGCGTCTTCCAGTGATGCCTCACGCCAATTTTTCCGAATTACTGGAAATTTCTTTCGAATCACGCCTAATTCATTCCTAAATTACATTGCGGAATCGACATGCCCCAACGCTATATCAAGAAAATACTGAATGCCCGCGTTTACGATGTTGCCAATAAAACGCCGCTGACCGAGGCCGTTAGCCTGTCGCGGCGTTTCGGCAACAACATTTTTTTGAAGCGTGAAGATTTGCAGCCAGTATTCTCGTTTAAAATTCGCGGGGCTTATAACAAGATGGTGCAGTTGTCGGAGGAGCAGAAGGCCAAGGGGGTAATCTGTGCGTCTGCCGGTAATCACGCCCAAGGCGTGGCGTTGTCGGCAAAAAAACTGGGCATCAAGGCCGTCATCGTAATGCCCCAGACCACGCCAGAGATCAAAGTGAGGTCTGTGCGTGAGCACGGTGGCAAGGTGGTGCTCCGAGGTGACGCTTTTGACGAAGCCGCGGCCCACGCCCACGAACTGATTGAAAAGCACGGTTACACCTACATTCCGCCTTATGATGACCCAGACGTTATCGCCGGCCAGGGCACGGTCGCCATGGAGTTGTTGTGGCAATTTAGCAAACCCATCCACGCGGTGTTTATCTGTGTTGGCGGTGGCGGGCTGATTGCCGGTATGGCGGCCTACATAAAATATCTGCGCCCGGAGATAAAAGTGATAGGTGTAGAGCCGGAAGACTCAAATTGTTTGCAGGCAGCGTTGAAAGCCGGCAAGCGGGTAATACTGGACGAAGTTGGGATATTTGCCGACGGCGTGGCGGTCAAACAGGTTGGTGCCTACCCTTGGGAAATCTGCAAAGATCACGTAGACGAAGTGATCACCGTATCCACCGATGAAATCTGTGCCGCGATTAAAGACATTTTTGAAGACACCCGCTCCATTGCCGAGCCCGCTGGGGCGCTTGGTGTGGCCGGTATTAAAAAATATATAGAACGGGAAAAAATCGAGAATGAAAACCTGATTGCGACGCTCAGCGGCGCCAATATGAACTTTGACCGTCTGCGTTATATTTCGGAGCGCACCGAAATCGGTGAAAAGCGCGAAGCCATCCTGGCGGTGACTATTCCTGAAAAACCAGGCGCCTTCAAAACCTTTATCAACGCTCTGCACAAGCGCAACATCACCGAGTTCAATTATCGTTACGCGGACAGCAAACAAGCCACGATATTTGTTGGCATTCAGATTCAGGCCGGTGGCCTGGGCCGAGACGAACTGGTGAGAGAATTGCGCGAGACCGGCTATTTGGTGCTGGACCTAACAGACAGCGACTTGGCCAAGCAGCACATTCGCCACATGGTGGGGGGGCACGCTCCGGGTATCAGCAATGAAAAAGTGTTCCAGTTCGAGTTCCCCGAGCGTCCGGGGGCTTTGTTGAGATTTTTGATGTCGCTGGGCACGCGTTGGAATATTTCGATGTTTCATTACCGCAATCATGGTGCGGCGTATAGCCGAGTGCTGTTGGGCGCTGAAGTGGACGATGACGAAGTGAAGGATTTTGAAAAAATGCTTGAGAAGGTCGGTTTCCGCTATGAAAACATGACCGATAACGAAGCCTACCAACTGTTTCTTGGGGCAGGAAACGGCAACAGCCATTCGAACTGATCGGGTCTTACGCGCTAAGTGCCTGCCCGGATCTCTAGCTTACTGAAAGTTAATCTGTCAAAAATTGTAAAATGGCGGGGGAGTGATATTCTTCCGTCATTCTATGAACGGCGGCATCAGTCCTTCGTTTCCTGTATGGGTTACCACGGCAGTTCCGGAGTTAAGAAATGGGCCGCAAGCCAGATATGATCCGCACCATCGCACTGATATTCGCTGCTGGCCTTATTATTACCGGATTCACCTCGCTGCAAGCGTCTGAACAGAGCCCCCGATCGGCGGAGCCTTGGTATCAGACCATTACCCGATAACAGCCACGCTCGGTAACCACCGAGTGCAAGGGCACATCCCAAGGCTCAATCGGTAAGCTTTCCACCCTCTGAAAATCATGAGCCAAGCCAATCAGCTTTGGTGCGAGTCTTGGCCGAGTGCGGCTAAAGGCAAATGTCCGGTCGTAAAACCCCCCGCCCATGCCCAGTCTTCCTCCTCGCTCGTCAAACCCTACCAGCGGAAACAATATTGCGTCCATTGCCCAGGCTGGCCGTTTCAGGCCGGCGCTAAACGCAGGCTCCGCAATGCCAAAACGATTTGGCCGCAGGCGGGTGTGCGACGTGTAAGGGCTGAAAACCAACTTTCCGGATATTAGTGGATGCAATACCGGTAAGTAAACACGTATGCCGCGACGACGCGCAGCTCGCATATAGGGCAGCGGACTGATTTCACCATCGTTTGGACAATAAATAGCAAGGTGGCGGGCGCGATAAAGATCGGGGTTGGCTAACAGGCGCTTGGCCAGTTGCTGCGATGCGTGTCTTTGTTGCAAAGGAGACAACGCGTTGCGTTGCTGGCGCAAGTGTCTTCGTAACTGATTGCGGGAAGTGTTCTGGTGTGCAGAAGACGGTAAAAAAGAAGGGTGGGCGATGCTGTCGCTCAAAATAAAGCTTCCCGGGCTGCCGTTATCGGATGTAGGTCCTTGAACCCAAGTTCAAGGTCGGTGACCGCTGTGACATATTAGGCTTTCCCCCGCAGGGGACATGCTCACAATGCCCTAAAGTGGCCACCTGGGTAAAGCGCATCGGCTCGAGGACGTACCCGACGAGCGCACAACCCAGGAAGGTGATTCCATTATAAGGTCAAGATGGGTGCTTATTGCAAGTGCTCTTGGTCATTCCGTTAAAAATCGTCGTTTGTTGCTGTTTTATAAGTTTTTTTTATTTTAGGGCGATGTTCAGCTTGTCGTCCATAGCCTTTAGCAACGTGCTGCTGCCTTCTGACATGGTGTCGCGCTCCAGCATTTCGTTGGTGATATTCAGCGCCGCCATCACCGCAATTCGCTCGGTGCCAAACACCTTGCCGCTGTTACGGATCTCCCGCATTTTACGGTCCAGATATCGTGCCGATCGCAACAATGCCTCTTGTTCCTGCTCGGGGCAGGTAACCAGGTATTCCTTGTCGAGAATTTTCACCTCAAACGTAGATTTGGTTGACATTAATGCTGCTCCAATGCCCGCAGGCGGCCTATCATGGCTTCAAGTTTGGTTTTTGCGAGGTCGTTCTTGTGAACCAGCTGAGCCCGCTCGCGAATCCAGTCTTCCTGGCGTGTTTTTAGTGCCTGGTTTTCCAGCTCAAGCTTGCCGTAACGTTCAAGAAGCTGATCCAGCTTGTCCGCCAACACCTGTACTTCGGGCTGTTCCATGGGGCGCCTGATCTCGATGGGTGATAAGAACTGCTAACTATAAGTGCGCACGGGATACCGGTCAATTTACAGCTCTGTTATCCCCGTTTGGGTAATGTTTTCAGACGTCATCCAGTACTTGCCATCCCGGACGCCGGCCGCGGCGCCAGGCGCTCAGCGCTGGCATCAAACCAATCACCAGTGCGGCAACCGGCACCGCTGCCAGCAGAATCCACTCGTCCGGATTCAGTGGGCGCAGTGTCAGCAAAACGCCGTAGTTGGCTTGCAACCAAGGGCTGACGGCGGCTATTCCGGCAGCGCCCAGCGCCAACGCTAAAACGCAGGCCAGCAGCGCGATTGCCAATGATTCCAGCAGGTAAAGGCTGGCAATTAAACCCGCAGAGGCGCCGGTTGCACGAAGTATGGCGATTTCGGCTGATCGCTGGGCCTGTAACGTCAGCAGCACCGTGGCCAGGCTAATTAGACATACTACGACCACAAAGCCGGTGATGCCCAACAGCGCTTTTTCAAACTGGCCCAACAGGCGCCATAGCTCGCTCAGAGCAACGCCGGGCAGTATGGCGGTTAGCGGCTCTTTACCATAGGTGTTGATGTCGCGCTGGATACGAAAAGTCAGTACTTTGTGTTCTACGCCGGCAAATGCGGCGGTAATGTTGGACGGGGTAAAATTGCGCTGTTTGGCCTGCTCCAGGGTTAACGTGCGCCCGGGAATGCCCACGCCAGACTCCCAGCCCACATGCATGGCTTCCATGCTGTCCAGGCTGATATAAACCGCCTGGTCTACCGGCGTGCCTGTGGCGTCAAGCACGCCGGCTACGGTAAACGGCGTGCTGTCGTGGCGAGCGAAGCTTATACGGCCACCGCCGTGGCCCATAATGAGTTGGTCGCCAACACTATGATTGAAAGCACGAGCGACATCGGCGCCCAATACCACCTCAAACAGATCGTTGAACCACTGGCCGCGCTGCAGTGTCAGCGGCTGGCTGCGGCCATAGCGAAAGTGCTCGAACATGGCGCTGGTGGTTGCGACCACGCGGTGGCCGTTGTAGCTGTCGCCCAGGGAAATGGGGATCAGCCAGCTTAAGCGCTGGTCATCTTTCAGAGTTTGATAACTTTGCCAGCTCAGGTTGTTCGTCGCATCGCCAATGTGAAACACGCTGTATAGCAACAGGTTCAACTGACCGCTGCGGGCGCCGATGATCAAATCTGTATTGCTGATGGTGTTGGTGAACGACTGGCGAATTTCGCTGCGTACATACTGGATTCCCAGCAGCAGGCTCACGCTGAGGGTGAGGGTGAGGGTGACCAGCAACAGTATCCGCCGGCGGTGCCAGAGGCTGGATTTGGTGAGTGTTAGAGCAAGGTAAGCTGTCATGCGGGTGGTCATGAGGATAGCCATGATGGCTGCTCCAGTTCAATCTGGTGGTGAAAATGGTGTGCCAGGGCCGGGTCGTGGCTGACAAACACCACCGAGGTTTTATTCTGCTGTGCCATTTCCAGCAGCAACTGCATAAAGCGATCGCGGTTGTTGCTGTCCAGCGCTGAAGTGGGCTCGTCAGCCAGAATCAGCTCCGGCGCGCCCATCAGCGCGCGGGCTGCCGCAACCCGCTGCTGCTGACCAATGCTCAGCTGCGCGGGTTTGCGGCTATGTAATTCTTGGGGAATGGAGAGCGCTGTCAGAAGCATTTTTGCTTTGGCGTGAATAGCGGCCCGGGTGTCTGACGTGCGGGTTCCTGAGCTGATGCGGTCACGGCGAACGGGGGAAAGCTGACAGGGAAGAATGACATTAGCCAGCGCGGTCAGATAGGGCACCAGATTGAACTGCTGAAAGATCACACCAATATGGTCGGCGCGGAAACGATCCCGTGCTGAGGGGGCGAGGGCCCCTATAGACTTTCCTAGCAGGCGGATTTCGCCGTTGTCTGCGCTGTTTAGCCCGGCCAGAAGGCCCAGCAAGGTGCTTTTACCGCTGCCGCTGGCCCCGCGTAAAAACAGGTGGTCGCCGGCGTCCAGAGTGATATCCGGAAAGGTCAGGGCAGGCTGACGGGACTGCCAACGAAAGGTCAACTCTCGGATTTGTAGAGATGGCAGGGCAAGCGGAGCGCTTGCGCTGTCAGAGTCTGGTGTGATCATGTTGGCTGTCGTTTTGGTCATGGTGATTGATTCTGGCGGGTGTATGATAACTCTTTTCAATCCACAGTTTGGCGAGGTTAAACGGATACATGGCTAATAAGTTGCACAGACTGAGTTGTGTTCGACGCTGTTTTGCTTTGCCCTTGGGGTTGCTGCTCATGGTATTTTTACCTTTGACGCATGCGGAGCTACCGGAGATTGATTGGCTGGATTTGATGCCGGCAGAGGATTTGGCACTGCTTGAGAGCATGCCGGAAATTGTCCACGACGGCGAGGGCCCGCCCTTGCTGCCGGACGAGATCATGACCGGGCGTGTGGTAACGGCCATGGCCAATACCCGGGGCCGTATTCCGGGTTTCGTGGTGCCACTGAAGACGACAGAGGATATGCGCATTCTGGAGTTTTTCCTGGTGCCTTATTTTGGCGCCTGTATTCATGTTCCACCGCCGCCACCCAATCAGCTTATTCATATGAAGTACGAAAAAGGCTTCAAGCTGACTGCGCTCTACGACCCGGTCTGGGTTGAGGGTACGATTTTGATCGATCGTACCGAGAATGTGATCGGGACTTCGTCTTATTCGATGGCGGTAGAGTCAATTTATCCTTATGAGTATTGATGCTTTTGAGCTTTTCAGAGCTGGAATTGGTTATCGGATGAACTTAGTTTTGTGCTGCCCTGGCGGCTGTTGGTTACCCACTCTACGTCCAGTTCTTGTATCTCCGGAAATTGGGCGATCAACGGGGTTGTAAGCTGGCCGCCGATATCCGCACTTTTGCAGTTGAGCACCTGACTGACTTCTATATTGGCGTGTTCATTCATGGTTTCATCGTGATGGTGGTCGTGATCGTGCTGACCTTGTTCCGCCGCTTTTGCGCTGAAGTCCATACTGGCCGATTCCACCGTGCAGTTGCCACCGGCGGGCGCAATCAGTGCCTGGGTCGTCAGCCACTGCCTGGCGTTTTCCAGAGTCTGTTTTTGTTGTTCGGTGCGTGGTTCATGTTCGAATCCCAGCAGGTTGTAGGCGGGGCTGGTCAGAATCAGGTCAACGTTGTTGTTCTCCACCGCCATCTGCAGTTGGGCGTGGCCGTGTTGGTGTGGTTGCTGTTCGCTGGCCATGCTGGTGGTGGCCAATGCGCAAAGGCACAGGCCAATGGCAACACTCAGAGAGCTTATGGATTTCAGAGATGTTAAAGGGTTGTGGGACGTCATGACGGGTTCCTGTAAAGTTATGTTATAACATCTTTGACCGAGTGCGATGAAAAAGCAACAAAATGTGCTCTAAGGCAACAGAAAGTGCCATGCAGACGCTGCAATGCTAGGATAATGGCAATCTTTATTATTCACCTATTAGGGTTTTTCCATGTCTTTATCCGATGCTTCCGCTGCTCCAAATATCGAGATTTCTGCGGAATTCGAACGCTGGGCCAATGTGTTTCTGGCGCACAAAGCGTTCAGCCACCCGTCTGAGTTACACGGTGTTCTGTGTGGTCGTTTCGCCGCTGGTGGGCGTATGCAAGAAGACGAGTGTGCCGCCGTGGTGTGCGAACATATCGGGCTGGCTTCGACAGCGTTGGAAGAGTCGCCTGAGCTTAGGGTGTTCGCCGCGGGTATTTACCAGCAGGCCCTGGCACAGCTGAGCAGTATGGATATGAGTTTCCAGCCCCTGCTTCCAGATGATGATTATGTGCTTGAGCAAAGGCTGGAATCGTTAATTTCGTGGGTGCGCGGCTTCCTGGCGGGCATGGCACTGGCGGCAGGTGAGTCGCTGGGCGAGGCGCCGGAGGAAATCCGCGAGCTGATGGAAGACATGGTCGCCATCAGCCAACTGTCTGACGAAGAAGACGCGAGCGAAGAAAACGATCAGCAGCTGGTAGAAATTACCGAGTATGTCAGATTGGGTGCGCTGGCCGTGTTTACCGAGTTTAATGAGCCGGAACAACCGGCCAAGACGCCCCCTACTCTTCATTAGGCCTCATCAAGACTCACTGAAGCTTACGAGTGTGTACCAGAACTCATGAGAAAAATGGACCGTCTTGGCCCTGAATATTTTAATGGTTGGAGACTGTATGACGTCGATGATACCTGTAAAGGAATTTGCTGAGCGCCGCCGCAAGCTGATGGACCACATGGCGCTGGAAAGCATTGCCATTCTGCCTTCGGCGCCAGAACGTGTGCGAAATCGCGACGTTTTGCACCCGTTTCGCCAAGACAGCGATTTTCATTATTTAACCGGCTTTGGTGAGCCTGATTCGGTGCTGGTGTTGATTCCCGGGCGCGCTCATGGCGAATCGGTGTTGTTCTGCAAAGAGCGCGACCCTTTGAAAGAACAGTGGGACGGCTTTTTAGTGGGCCAGGAAGGCGCCGTTGAGCGTTACGGCGTAGACGATGCGTTCCCGATTGGTGACATCGACGACATCCTGCCGGGCCTGATTGAGGGCCGCAGCCGCATTTATTACCCGCTGGGCAAAGACCGTGGTTTTGACACCCGTGTTATGGACTGGGTAAAAGTGATTCGCAGCAAGGTGCGCACCGGCGCTCGCCCCCCCGGCGAATTTGCGGCGGTAGAGCATCTTCTGCACGATTTGCGTCTTTACAAAAGTGCGAATGAAATCAAAGTGATGGCCAAGGCCGGTGAAATCTCGGCTCAGGCCCACTGCAACGCCATGAAACTCGCTCGCGAGGGGCTGGGTGAATACCATCTGGAAGCCGAACTGATTCATACGTTCCGCCAGCACGGCACCCGCGAGACGGCGTATCCATCTATTGTGGGTGGCGGCGTGAACGGCTGTATTCTGCATTACATCGAAAACAGCGAGCCCCTGAACAACGGCGATCTGGTGTTGATCGACGCCGGCTGTGAACTGGAATGCTACGCCTCGGACATTACTCGCACGTTTCCGGTGAGCGGCCATTTCAGTGAGCCTCAAAAGGCGCTTTACAACGTGGTGTTGAATGCCCAGTTTGCCGCGATTGATGCTGTGCGCCCGGGCAATCACTGGAACCAGCCCCACGAAGCGGCGCTGAATGTGCTTACCCAGGGCCTGATTGATTTGGGCCTGATTGCTGGGCCATTGGATGATGCCATCGCCAATGAAACGTTTAAACCATTTTTCATGCACCGCACCGGCCATTGGTTAGGGTTGGATGTGCACGATGTAGGTGACTACAAGGTGGGTGGTGCCTGGCGCCAGCTGGAGCCGGGCATGGTTATGACGGTGGAGCCCGGGCTGTACGTGTCACCGAGTAACACCGACGTGGATGAGCGCTGGCGCGGAATTGGCATTCGTATCGAAGACGACGTGGTTGTCACCAAAGACGGCTGCCGCGTGCTGACTAAAGGCGTGCCAAAAACAATCGACGAAATTGAAGCATTAATGGCGGGCTGAGCGTGACGGCAAACGATACGGATACCGATGTCCTGATTGCCGGCGGAGGTTTAGCCGGCGCGACCTTGGCTTTGGCGCTGGCGCGCATGGTGCCACAACTGCGTGTCACCGTGGCGGAGACTTTTCCCCTCGCCAGCAACGCTGAACCAAGCAGCTACCAGCCCAGCTATGATGCGCGTTCCACCGCCTTGGCCTGGGGCTCCAAGATGATTTATGAGCAGCTTGGTTTGTGGCCTGCATTGGCCCAGCACGCCGCCCCGATACGTCACATTCACGTATCAGACCGCGGTCATTTTGGCGCTGCCCGTCTGCACGCCGCAGAATACCGCCAGGATGCCTTGGGCTACGTCGTGGATAACCGCTGGATGGGCTTGTGTTTGGTGCGTGAGCTGTTAAAAACGCAGGTGCAATGGTTGGCGCCGGCGGAAGTGACTGACATGACTTGCCACGGTGACAATGTGCGCGTGACGGTAACCACCGCAGGTGAAACAAGGGAGCTGAGCGCGCGCTGCCTGGTGGTCGCTGACGGCGGCCGCTCCGATTTGCGTGAGCGCCTGGGGTTTCAGGTTCGTCACCAGCCCTACGGCCAGAATGCGTTGATTGCCAACGTAACCACCGCCGACAGTCATCAGTTTTCTGCATACGAGCGCTTCACCGACAGCGGTCCTATGGCATTGCTACCCCATGGTTCGCCAAAACGCGCGAGCCATCAGTCGGCGCTGGTGTGGACCTTATCGGACTCCGAGTTGAAAGAGGTGTTGGCCATGCCAGACGCCGACAAATGCACGCGTTTACAGCAACGATTTGGCTGGCGCCTGGGGCGCTTCAACCGCATTGGCGAGTGCAATCACTACCCGCTGGCGCTGGCGCTGGTAGACAATCCGGTGCGTCCGGGCGTTGCCTTAGTGGGCAACGCCGCCCACAGTTTGCACCCGGTGGCGGGCCAGGGTTTTAATCTGGCCCTGCGCGGATTGATGACGCTGGTGGAGCAATTCCGCCTGGCCAGTGAGCAATACCGCAACCCCGGCGAGCTTGCGGTATTGCAACGTTACCAGCAATTACACCAGAGCGACCGCGTGCAAACCGTTGGTTTTTCCGACTCCCTGATTCAGATTTTTGGCTCGCCGTTGCCACCGCTCACGGCGGCCAGAAATGCCGGTTTAATGGGGTTAGACTTACTGCCCGCAGCAAAACGCTGGTTCGCTGGAAACGCCATGGGCCTGGGCGGTCGCAAAGCCCGCATTCAGCGCCCCGGCTTTGATAATAGCAAGGCGTTGAACCATGACTGAAGCGCACAGCTCAAAAACGCCCGCCGTGGCGGACATTATGATTGTTGGTGGCGGTATGGTGGGGTCGGCCCTGGCTTTGGGGTTGGCGCAACAGGGTTGGCAAGTTGTTCTGGTTGAGTCCAGCCCGGTGGCGAAGTTGCAGGCCGCTGCGCAGCCAGCGACCGGTGTTGATGATTTCGAACCCCGTGTGAGCGCCATTTCCATGGCCAGTCAGCGGTTGTTGGAAGGGCTTGGTGCTTGGGCAGAAGTGGCAGCAGGCCGCCACTGTCCTTACCAAATGATGACCGTGTGGGACGCCGAAGGCACTGGGCGCATCGAATTCGACGCCGCAGAGATGCGCGCCGAAGCGCTGGGCACGATTGTCGAAAATCGCCATATTGTGCGGGCCCTGTTTAATGCTTTGGAAACCACCCCAGCGACTATTTTTAGTGGCGCCAAGGTTGCTGGCTGGCTGGCGAACGGGCCGGATGGAGAGGGTGGAAATGCACCTGGTATTTGCCTGGAAGATGGCCAGCACCTGCGGGCGCGATTGGTGGTAGCCGCAGACGGCGCGCAATCACGGTTGCGTCAGCTAGTTGGCTTGCCTACCCGCGAATGGGATTATGATCAACAGGCCATTGTGGCCACGGTGCGCAGCAAACAGATGCACCAGTACACCGCGCGGCAAAGTTTCTCCCGCACTGGCCCGCTGGCATTTCTGCCGTTGCAGGCTGACAACGGCGACGAACATTTTTGTTCGATTGTGTGGTCCCAAGACACTCTTGAAGCCCGGCGCCTGATGGCGCTGGATGACGTCGCTTTCAGCGCCGAACTGGCGCGTGCCATAGAGCTGCCGGCGGATTCGATTGAAGCGATTTCCCGTCGCTTTGCGTTTCCTTTGCGCCAGCGCCACGCCATGGATTACACAGCACCGGGCTTCGCATTAGTAGGTGATGCTGCGCACAGTATTCATCCGCTTGCGGGCCAGGGGGCCAATCTGGGTTATGGCGATGTAGCGGTGTTGCTGGAAGAGCTGGCGCGTGCCCGCAAGCTTGGCCTGAGCCCCGGTGATGCTCTGGTGCTGGGACGTTACCAGCGCCGCCGGAAAGTGGAAAATTTTACCATGATGGCCGCCATGGAAGGTTTGAAGCAGCTGTTTGGCCGCGACGAACTGCCATTGCGCTGGCTTCGCAATCAGGGCATGAACTGGCTGAACCAGATGGCGCCCCTGAAAAACCGCTTGGCCGCTGAGGCGATGGGTTTAAAGGATACGAATTAAACCTTCGTAAGCAGCCATTGTAGCCGTTTCGTTCGAGCGTCAGAATGGCGTTTTTATATTTCAGGGAAGTACCGATGGCCGGAAGCAGCCTGTTCTTATTAATCGACGACATTGCCACCATACTTGACGATATATCGTTGATGACTAAGGCTGCCACCAAGAAAACCGCCGGGGTGCTGGGGGATGACCTCGCGTTGAACGCGCAACAGGTTAGCGGTGTAAAGCCTTCGCGGGAGCTGCCGGTGGTGTGGGCAGTTGCGAAGGGGTCGCTGCTGAACAAAGCGATTCTGGTGCCTGCGGCGGTGGCTGTCAGCTTTTTTGCGCCTTGGCTGGTAACCCCCTTGCTGATGCTCGGTGGCGCTTTTTTGTGTTACGAGGGTGCAGAAAAGCTGGTGCACCGGTTTTTGCACAAAGCCGAACACGACCAGCACAAGAAAAATTTAAAAGAAGCGCTGAAAAATCCGCAAGTCGACTTGAAGCAGGTCGAAAAAGACAAAATTAAAGGCGCGATCCGCACGGACTTTATTCTGTCGGCAGAAATTATTGCGATTACCCTCGGCACAGTGACTCAACAACCTATCGGGATGCAGTTTGCCGTGCTTTCAGTGGTGGCGTTGATGATTACGGTGTGTGTTTATGGCCTGGTGGCGGGTATTGTAAAACTGGACGATGGCGGCCTGTACCTGACGAAAAAAGACAGCGCCCTTGCGCAAAGACTGGGCCACGGTATTTTGTGGTTTGCGCCCTATATGATGAAAACCCTGTCGGTACTGGGCACCATTGCTATGTTTTTGGTGGGCGGGGGTATTCTTACCCATGGTTTTTCCGCCATCGGTCACGGTATTGAGAGTTTTGCCGAGGGGCTGGGAGACATGGCCGGAGCAGTAGCTCCCATAATGGCCAACGGTGTGTTCGGGCTGATCGCAGGGTTGCTGCTAGTAGCGGTGCTGACGCCTCTGCTAAAGCGATTTAAAAAGCCGGAAGCTCAGCAAGACTGAGGGTCAGGGCAAGCTTATACGCAGCCGTCAAACAACCGGCTGACCAGCACCGGTACCGCAGTTTCTACCCGCAGTATGCGTTGGCCCAGATGTACAGCCTGGCACCCTGCCTGCTGCAATTTATCCACTTCGTAATCGGTGAAGCCACCTTCGGGGCCAACACAAAGGGCGGCCGGGCCTTGCAGGTGTGCAGGGCAGGGTTGCGCACTGCCAGGGTGCGCCACCAGTGCCCGTTTGCCGGCCAGAAGCGCCGGTAGCTCGTCTTCCACAAAGGGCTTGAACAGTTTGCGAATGTGTACCTTGGGCATCAACGTGTCGCGAGCCTGCTCCAGACCCAGCACCAGATTGTCATGCAGCGCAGGCTCTTGCAGCCATGGGGTCTGCCAGAAGCTTTTTTCCACTTTGTAGCTGTTGATCAGCCACAGGTCTTTCACGCCCAGAGTGGCGCAGGTTTGCAGAGTGCGGCGGAACATTTTTGGCCGCGGCATGGCCAGCATCAGTGTCAGTGGCAGAGGTTTTGGCGGTGCTTGGTCAAGGCTGACCTGAAGTTCGGCGTAGTGTTCGGTCAGATCGGTAACCCGGCCTACACCGATGTTGCCGTTCACCCGGCCCACCGGCACGCTGTCACCAACCGCAATTTTACGAATGGTGCGCAGGTGCTCAAGGCGGCGATCGCTCAGGCGTACAGTATCGGCTGAAATGAAATCCGCGGTGAACAACAGAGCCAGATTCATTCGCTGCCGGGCTTTTTGGCCTCGTCGGCAACCGCAACTTTGCGCTTCATCAGGCGGCCGAACAGAATGCCAAGCTCAAATAAAATCCACATGGGCAGCGCCAGCAAGGTTTGCGAGATAATGTCCGGCGGGGTCAGCAGCATGCCGATAATAAAGCAACCAACGACCACATAGGGGCGCTTGGCAGCCAGGTCATCCGGCGTGGTGATGCCGGTAATAATCAGCAGAATGGTGGCAATGGGAATCTCGAACGCCACGCCAAAGGCAAAAAACATTTTCAACACGAAATTCAGATAGCTGGTGATGTCTGGCAGCTCCACAATGCCCTCAGGGCCAACCGAGGTAAAGAAGCCGAAAACCAGTGGAAACACCACGTAATAGGCAAAAGCAGCGCCCAGATAGAACAGCAGCACGGACGAGAAAAGCAGTGGGAAGGCTATTTTTTTCTCATGGGCGTACAGGCCCGGGGCGATAAAGCTCCAAAGCTGGTACAAAATAACCGGGATGGCGGCAAACACTGCAAGCACCAGGGCCAGCTTTAGAGGGGCAAAAAATGGCGAGGTAACATCGGTGGCAATCATGCTCTGGCCCACCGGCAGAAGGCTGCGGATAGGTTCAGACAACCAAAGGTAAAGTTCGTTGGCAAACGGGTAAATAAAGGCGAAGCACACCACCACTGCTAGCACCATTTTCAGCAGGCGGTTACGCAATTCCAGTAGATGTTCAATCAGCGGCATTTCAGGCTGGTCGGGCACGTGGTTAGCGGCCCCGGTCTGTTCTGTCATGAACGCGTATCCAAAGCATCCCCAGAACTGGGGGAAGGTTTGTTAAGGTCGACCGGGCTTTCTGGGACTTTTTCCAGCGAGCTATCGGCGGGTTTTGCGATAGAGGATGTTCCATTTTCGTTCCACCGCTCAGACAGCGCAGACGATACTTTTTGGTTGGCCTGATCCAGCTGGTTCTGCACCGGTTTGACCATGTCTTCGTATTTTTTTGCTTCATCCAGGGCATCACGGACGGTTTTTTGAACATCTTTTAGGCCAACATCACCTGCTTTGCGCAGCTCTTGGCGCAAGTCTTCGGCCTTTAGCTCACGGTCAAGCTCCGAGGTGAATTGGCTCATCATACGTCGCGCAGACCCTACCCAGCGCCCGGCAGCGCGCGCAGCCGAAGGCAAGCGCTCGGGCCCTAGCACCAGCAAAGCAATAACGCCGCAGATCAGTAGCTCAAGAAAGCCGATATCAAACATTCAGCAGGCTCTCAGCTTTGGGTTTTATCCCGGGTTTTGTCATCCGCAGCGGACTGCTGAAACTGTGCACTGTCTTTCTCCTCCAGATTATCTGAATTGGAGGTGTCGGTTTTACCATCGTCATCGGTCATGGACTTTTTAAAACCACGAATGGCGCCGCCAAGATCGGTGCCGATATTGCGCAGTTTTTTAGTCCCAAACAGTAAAATAACAATGCCGAGTACAATAAGAAGTTGCCAAATACTGATGCCCATGGTGAATCCTCGCTCTAATGTTTTCAGTGACCAACATTGTACTCCACTGGCGACAGTGTAAAAAACCTCTTATGAGGTAGATACCCCTACTTCGGGCGCGATGCTTTTTCTTCCAGGCCCGACAGATCGAATCGCCGTGCCAGTTCGCGAGTAATGTCTTCCGGCCCGGCACCCAGACGTGACAGCATAACCAAGGTGTGAAACCACAAGTCGGCGGTTTCGGCAATCAGCTCGTCGGTGTTTCCGCTGCGCTCGGCGTCTTTGGCTGCCAGCAGGGTCTCAGTGCACTCCTCGCCAACCTTTTCCAAAATTTTGTTCAACCCTTTAGCGTGCAAGCTTGCCACATAAGAGCTATCAGGATCGGCGTTCTTGCGGGCTTCCAGCACCTGCGCCAGTTGTTGCAATACGTCACTCACTGTTGGGCTCCTTGGCACTTTGTGCTGTGTTGTAAATGGCGCTCGGGTCTTTCAGTACCGGCTCTACGCTTTGCCATTGGCCGTGTTGCAGTGATTGGTAAAAGCAACTTCGCCTACCAGTGTGACAGGCAATTCCGCCTTTTTGTTCGACTTTTAGCAAAATTACATCAGCGTCGCAATCCAGGCGGATGTCTTTTATAACCTGCTGATGGCCCGAACTTTCGCCCTTGCGCCAGAGTTTACCGCGGGACCGTGACCAATACACGGCCTGGCCTTCGGCAACGGTAAGCTGCAGCGATTCGGCGTTCATCCAAGCCATCATCAGTATGTCGCCGCTGTCGGCATCTTGAGCGATGGCGGGTATCAGGCCGTCTGCTGTCCAGCGGATAACGTCAAGCCAGGCTGGCTGGTATTCAGTGGCAGGTGTTTGCTCCATGAGTTCAGTCCTGAAAGCGGGTTAACGGCTGCCGCGCAATACCAGCGCGCCAGCGGCAATAAACAATATCCAGCTCCACACCGGCAAACCGCTGAGCCATTGTTGGCTGGGTGGATGGCTGGCGGCAACCGCAGCTGCGGCTAGCAACGCCACTACAAAACCCCGGCGCCAACGCCGTTCGCTGCGCAACTGCTGTTCCTTCAATAGCGCCAGAGTGTTGCGGTTTTGCTGTTCGGTGGAGCCCGCGCCTCGTAGCTGCAATAAGGCGTCGTGAATCAGCTGCGGCATTTCCGGAGACTGTTCCAGCCAAGCCGGAAAGTGGGTTTGTAGGGTTTTCAAAAAGCCGGATGGCCCAATACGCTTGCGCATCCATTGTTCCAGGTAGGGTTGCGCAGTGCTCCACAGGTCCAGATCCGGATAGAGCTGGCGGCCAAGACCCTCAACATTCAGCAGGGTTTTTTGCAGCAGCACCAGCTGAGGCTGCACTTCCATGTTGAAGCGGCGGGCAGTCTGAAACAGGCGCAGCAGAAAATGGCCAAAAGAAATTTCTTTCAGTGGGCGCTCAAAAATCGGTTCGCACACGGTGCGAATAGCCGCTTCAAATTCGTTAACCCGGGTTTCCGGTGGCACCCATCCGCTTTGAATGTGTAACTGCGCCACCTGGCGGTAATCGCGGCGAAAAAACGCTAACAGGTTGCGGGCCAGATAGCTTTGGTCGTCTGGGGACAGAGTGCCGACAATGCCAAAATCAATGGCGATGTACTGGGGGTCAGCAGGGTTGGAGATATCCACAAAAATGTTGCCGGGGTGCATGTCGGCGTGAAAAAAACTGTCGCGAAACACTTGGGTGAAAAAGATTTCCACGCCTTTTTCGGCCAGCACTTTCATATTCACGCCGGCGGCGTTCAGCGTAGCAACGTCCGCAATGGGCACGCCGTGAATACGCTCCATGACCAGCACCTGCTTGCGGGTGAATTCCCAGTCGATAAAGGGAATGTAGATCAACGGCGAGTTGTCGAAGTTACGCCGCAGCTGGCTAGCGTTGGCGGCTTCACGTTGCAGGTCAAGCTCGTCATGAATGGTGGAGTCGTAGTCAGCCACCACTTCCAACGGGTGCAGGCGTTTGCCTTCTGCCCAGTATTTTTCAAGCAGGCCGGCCATCAGGTACATTAGGCTGAGGTCTTGACGGATGGTTTTTTCAATGCCCGGACGCAGTACTTTCACCACCACTTTCTGGCCGTTTTTCAGCGTGGCTGCGTGCACCTGAGCCACCGATGCAGACGCCATGGGGTCTGCGCTGAATTCGGCAAACAGCTCGGTGACAGGGGCGCCCAGCGCGCGCTCTATAATTTCACGGGCGCTATCGCTTGGAAACGGTGGCACTTTGTCTTGCAAGGTTTTCAACGAGTCGGCCATGTCGTCCGGCAGCAAGTCGCGCCGGGTGGACAGTATCTGGCCGAATTTGACAAACACCGGCCCCAGCTCTTCCAGGGCAATGCGCAAACGGTCACCGCGGTCCAGTTTGGGTTGTGGAAACAGATGCCAGGGGGCCAGTATGAAAAAGACTTTCAGCACTGGCGGCAGCTCGGCCAGGGGCAGAAAAATATCCAGTCGGTAGCGGCAGAATACCCAAAATATTCGAAACAGGCGTTGCAGACGGCTCACGAATTCTCCTGTTTTTCAGACGATTCAGACGGGAGAGAGGGCGGCTGGCTCTGGGGCAGGAACGCCACGCGGGCGGCCAGGCGCTCAACCCGAAGGCTTAGGGCGTCTATATCCTGAAAGCTGGCCTCAAGCTCGCGGCGGCCGGGTAAGGCGCCGGTTTCTTCGTGCAGGTATTCTTCCAGATTGCTGGCCATGCTGTGTCGCGCATCACGGCTCCACTTCGCGCCATTGCGTAAGCGTTTGGCCAGAAAATGTGCGGGCACATCGCCCAGATGGCGAGCCATGGCCGCCTCCCAATCCGGATTCAATTGTTCAATAGCACGCTGAAACTGGTGTGCTAGAGCGGTGTCCCCGCTGATGCTCAAACGGCCGTCTTGAATGGCGCTTGTGTCGCCGCTGGCCATGGTATAAAACGCCAGAGCCGGCCCGCCAATCACCAGCCCGGGCTGAGTGGCCGGCTGGCTGCCCACCAACACGCCTTTGGCGCCTTGGGTCAGGGTAAGGGTTAATGCGATGGGTGTCGTCAGGTCAAACTGTACCGGGGCAGTCAGCGCTGCCAGCAACGCTTTGCGGCCGGCCGGGTCAAACTCCAGGGCTTGGTTCAACGCCGTTTCAACAATGGCGCTGGCAGCGCTAAGCAGGGTAGGGCCAGGGAACATCAGGGTTTTATTCCCACGTGCAGGGCCACAATGCCACCGGTCATATTGTGGTATTTGCAGTTGGCGAAGCCGGCGGTCCCCATCATCGCTTTAAGGGTGTCCTGGTCTGGATGCATACGGATGGATTCCGCCAGGTATTTGTAGCTCTCGCTGTCGCCGGCAATCAACTTGCCCATAAACGGTAAAGCGGTGAATGAGTAGGTGTCATAGGCCTTGCTTAGCAGCGCGTTAGTGGGCTTGGAAAACTCCAGTATCATCAGTTTGCCACCAGGTTTTAGTACCCGAGCCATGTCCCTCAGAGCTTGGTCTTTGTCGGTCACGTTGCGCAGACCAAAGGCGATGGATACGGCATTAAAACTGTTGTCCGGAAATGGCAAGTGTTCAGCATCGGCCTGCACGTATTCAATGTTGCCGGCGTAGCCGCGGTCTGTCAGGCGGCTGCGACCGACTTTCAACATGGAGGCGTTGATGTCAGCCAATACTACTTTGCCGCTGGGCCCGACCAAATCCGAAAACTTCATGGCCAGGTCACCGGTACCGCCTGCAATGTCCAGCACCTGGTGCCCCGGGCGCACGCCAGAGAGCTCAATCGTAAATCGTTTCCACAGGCGATGAACACCCATCGACATCAAATCGTTCATGAGGTCGTATTTGCCGGCAACGCTGTGAAAAACCTCGGCTACCTGGCCGGCTTTCTGGCTTTTTGGCACATCGCGAAAACCGAAATGGGTGACGTCGTCTTGCGGGCTGCCCGGTGTTGCGGCGCTGGCTGGCGTTTGCTGATCGCTCATGGAACTGTCCTGTCAGAATCTGAATCCCGTATTCTAACGCCTGCGGGGTTGGCTACAAGTTTAATACCGCCTTACACTGTAAAACCTATCATTTCGCGAGAGAAAACTGATTTATGTCCATTATTGATATTCACCGCACTCATACCCTGGACAAACAGCACGCACGTGAAGCGGCTGAGACCTTGGCTGCCGATCTGTCTAGCCGTTTTGCTGTGACTTACGCTTGGGAAGGCGATGTTATGAAAATCAAGCGCAGCGGAGTGCAAGGCCAGCTCACGATTAATCACGGCGACTTGCACGTTTACTTGGAGCTAGGGCTTATGTTGCGGCCGATGAAGGGCCGGATTGCACAGGAAATCGAATCCCAGCTAGATCAGATTATCCGCGTTTGAAGCCGTAAAGCGGCCCGCATCAAAGCGAGGCGGGTAGCTCAAATGGCTGCGATTGACCAGCCAGTATGTTGTCCATAATGTGCTGTTCACGCAGCACTAGCCGGTCAATGAGTGTGCCGACGTCAGCCATACACCGAAACGCGCTGTAACCGCGGTGCAGAAAACTGTGCAGATCCTGCAGTTTGGCCATCTCCGCCGGTCCGCGGCCCATCGACAGCAGCCAGCCCAGTGTTCGGTTGCGCACGTAGCGGTCAAGGCGATGGCCCACATCGGCGATCAGTTCAATCTGGCGCAGTCGCTGGTGTTGGTCATTGGCGTAACGGTAGGCCCGACAGTAGTCCTCTACTGCCAGCGCCTCGGCACTCATCTGATGGCTGTGCAGTGCGCTGGCCAGATTATGGTCCAATTGCTGGGTCAGCAGGTTGAGCTCCACCAGTCTGGCCAGGGTTCGTAACTGGTGGTCTGGCAGCCACTTCACCATTTTTGGAAAAACCCGATCGATATTGTCGTCGCGATGGCTCATTCCTGCGGGCGCGTACAAATCCGTCAGCAAAAACTCCAGCCCCTCGTGATAGCCCGGGGTCTGGTATAAATCTTGGTGAGTCTGTTTTAGCCGAGCGGCCTGCCAGCTGGCCACCTGAGCGCTTTGCTGTTGCAGTGGGTTATGGCTGTTGCCCTGACGAAAATCATGATATGCCAGCAGCCAATACTGCAACTGACGAGCGTTATCGCTGTGAACGGCGGTTTCAACCAGGCGCTGGCGATACATGAAAAGGCTCCGGCTGGGCGGTTGAGTCGGGGGGCGGCATTGTAACCGAGTAGCGTGACGTGTGCTGAAGTGTCATCAATAGTGACTGGAGACATCAGGCGTCAGCAGTCGCAACCTGTGTTAAATCCGGTATCCATTTTTTGTCGTCCAGAATAATAAAGTGGCTGGGCGCCGTGGTTTCCACAATCTTCAAGTTTTCGCCACCCTGGCGGGCACTGGCTAGCATGGCGTTGCGGTCGAGCACCCGGTCAGTGGCTGGAATCAGCACAATGCCGCGTGTAATGTGCTGGTAAACGCTGGTGTCGGTGCGCTCCATCCAGGCTAGCAGATTGTCGATATTGCGCACAATGGTCAGGTGATCTTTGGTGGCGTGGAACAGCTTGCTGAGCAGTTCTTTCTTGCGCCGGTTCATTTTGCCAAAAAATGTCTGATTGTAAGCCGAATTGGACGTGCTGTTCAGCAGGCGGACAACCCACGGCCACATGCTGGGGCTGAGTGGTTCCAGTAATGCTAGCATCAGCGGGTGAGCGCGGCCCTGGGGTAGTATCGGGGCTTCCAGTACCAGCTCTATGTCGTGGTAAAGCTCTGGCCATTGGCGAACAGCTTCTAGTGCTACCGCGGCACCGCGGGAGTGACCGTGAATGCGCACATTGTTGCTGCCTATAAGATTGCGCATGGCCTGGTTGAGTATGCAGGCATCGTATTCGATGGTGCCGGCCAAATGCTTGATGTCGACCGCCCAGTCGGGCGTCTGCGGCATAATGCCGCTAACCGGCACATGGTAATTGCTGCAGGTGATCAGGATTAGTTCGGTGGTGGGGGCGTTATAGGCTTGGGTAAAATAACAGTGGTTTTCCATAAAACCGTGTATACACACCACCGTGTTTTCGGCCGGGCCACTATGATTGCGCACAGAAATCGCACCTTCGCCGATAGAAAATACCTGGCCCGAAAACATCTCGGCGTAAGCCTTTCCGATAGGTTTGATCAGTTTTCGAATATGGCTTGCCTGCATAATCTCTCCTGATCGTTATAGCGAGCGCCCGCATTGACAGTACAGTGGCTCGAATCTGTACTTATTATAAGCCTGCGGGTAAAGCCGTGCGCAACACTTTTACCTTGCGCCGGGTATAAGCAGGCTCTGGAGGCGCCGGTAGATGTCTGGCACAATATCGTTCTACTCTCAGTCTCAGGATTCGCCGAGATTACCGCAACTTAGCTCATCCTATACAAAAGGCAGCGGATTTTGAGCCAGCAAGCTTTGCATTTGATGTTGCCTGCCGACGCAGGCTGGCTGGCTGCCGAACGGCCGGAAAATCCGCTGGTTACCACCGTGTTGCTTCGCGTTCAGGGGCTGACAGCTGCTCGCCTGCGAGAATTCTTGCATGTTTACTGGGGTGCCTGGGAGCGTTTTCACTTTCGCCCGGAACCGTATGCTGGCTATTGGCGCTGGCAGGAAAGCGCC
Source organism: Marinobacter sp. BSs20148 (assembly GCF_000283275.1). Classification (NCBI taxonomy): domain Bacteria; kingdom Pseudomonadati; phylum Pseudomonadota; class Gammaproteobacteria; order Pseudomonadales; family Marinobacteraceae; genus Marinobacter; species Marinobacter sp. BSs20148. The sequence continues at coordinate 3,618,897 of NC_018268.1, read as the reverse complement.
AATTTTGATGTGCGCCAGCATCTGGATATTGTGCTCGACCGTTTTACGGCACCCCAGCAGCAGCCCTGGATAAACGCCGTTATCAGTCAGCCGCTGCCCATTTACCGGCCATTATGGAAATTCTGGTTGGCGCCCAATGCTGTAGGTGGTGGGTTATTGCTCCTGCGGATACACCATTGTTACGCCGATAGCGCGTCGTTGGCGCAGCTGTTCGAACAACTGTTCACCGCGTCGCCGCAGCAACACCCTGTACTTTACGGTGCAGCGCACCCGGCAGACCTCGATCGCTGGCTGCAGTGCGCTAAAAATTGGCTGAGTGAGCGTGTTTTTGGTGCCGAGGGCCCTCCACCCGAAAACGACGCGGTACAGATGGCCGCCGCCGCTGGGGAGCTGCCGGGCACTTTTAGGTCGAGCGCTGCCACGGCGCTTGAGCTAGCAGGCCAGTTAGGCAGTTACCTGGCCCAGCCAGACGACAGTCCCAGCAACCTGAGCCGGCCATTAACCGGGCAGCGCCAGTGCTGTTGGTCTGCGGCGATTCCCGATGCGAGTTTACAGGCGGCGGCCCAGACGCTGGGCGTTAGCAGCCGCGACGTGCTGGCGGCCTGTCTAACGGCGGCTTTGCGGGCGCAGCTCGGGCTGAGCCCGCAGGCGCTGGAACAGGCCCAAATTAACCTGTTGCTGCCAGTAGATGTTCGTCCCCAACTGCCCGCCAGTTTAAGGCCAGCGCTGTCTGAGCCTGGTAATGGCAGTGGCAGTGAACGGTTGTTGCTGCCAATAGACGGTGACAGTTTTGTGGAACGGGTGTATCGCATAAAACAGGAGGTTCGCCGCCTTCGCGACAGCCTGCAACCGTTGTTAACCTGGGGTCTGACCGCCTGCAGCGCTTTTTTGCCTGAAATGATAAAACAGACGCCACTATGGCCTTTTGCCGCTCGCCCCAGTGCAGCACTCGCCAGTTTCGACGGTGCCGGAGTGGTTCGCTATTTGGCGGGTTGTCGGGTTGACGAACTGGTGGCCTGGAGTCCGCAAATTGCCGATGCGGGAATAAGCGTGACCGCTTGCCGCTACGCCGGCCAGCTGCGACTGACAGTGGTTGCCGACCATTCTGCCAACCTGGATGTGCAGCGCTTTCAGAGCGATTGTATGGTGGCTTTGAATCAAGCGCTTGTCAGCCATCTGGATAATTGAGCCCCCACAACGTTGCGCATTGTCAAAAAACCTGCTGAGTGTCTACAGTATCGGGATCGGCGCCCGAGGATCTCACATCCTCAAGTGTGCGGCAGAGACCATCACTTCTTTAAGGAAGTTTCATGAGCAATGAACGGGTAGAAAGCGACAGCCTTGGCGAAGTCAGGGTGCCGGAAAACGCACTTTGGGGGGCACAAACCCAACGCGCCATCGAAAACTTCCCCGTCAGCGGGCAACCCATGCCGCCGGCGTTCATTGCCGCCGTGGTGCAGATAAAAAAAGCCGCGGCGGAAGCGAATGCCAGCCTGGCCTTGCTCAATGGCCCGGTTCGCGATGCCATTGTGCTGGCCTGTGACCAGCTGCTGGCCGGTGATTACTACGATCAGTTTCCGGTAGACCGCTACCAGACCGGCTCTGGCACCAGCACCAACATGAATGTTAACGAGGTGATCGCGACACTGGCCCAGCTCAGTGGTGTGGTGGTTCATCCCAACGATCACGTGAATATGAGCCAGAGCTCTAACGATGTCATCCCGTCGGCTATCCATATCAGCGCGGTGATAGCAATTCACCAGAACCTGGTGCCGGCGCTGACCCATTTACAAGGCGTTCTGTACGAACGCGAAGGCCTGTATGGCGAGCAGGTAAAAACCGGCAGAACCCACCTGATGGACGCAATGCCGGTGACCCTGGGTCAAGAGCTTCAGACTTGGCGCGAGCAATTAAAAGCGACACAGACGCGTATCGAACGTGCAGCAGATGAGCTCCTGGCGTTGCCCCAGGGCGGCACGGCTGTAGGCACCGGAATTAATGCCGTTAGCGAGTTTGCGCCCGAGTTTACCCGCTGTTTGAAAGCCAATACCGGCTTTGACTTCAAGCCATTAACCCATAAGTTTGTGGCACAGAGCGCAGTGGATGCGCCGGTGGCGCTGTCGGCGCAGCTGCGTGGGCTTGGCATAGTGCTGACAAAAATTGCCAACGACTTACGTTGGATGAACAGCGGCCCTATTCACGGGTTGTCAGAAATTAGCCTCCCGGTACTGCAGCCCGGCAGCAGCATTATGCCGGGCAAAGTAAACCCGGTGATCCCCGAATCGGTGGCGATGGTCGGCGCACAAATCATGGGGCTTGATGCCTCTATCGCCTACGCCGGGCAGTCTGGTAATTTTCAGCTCAACGTGATGTTACCGTTGGTAGGTGCCAACCTGCTGGAGATGATTGGCCTGCTAAGCAATGCCAGCAGTCTGCTGAGTAACAAAGCGCTAAAAGGCTTTACTGTAAACGCCGAGCACTTAAATGCAGGTGTTGGCCGTAATCCCGTGCTGGTGACGGCGCTGAATCCGGAAATTGGTTACAGCCTGGCGTCTGAAATCGCCAAAGAAGCCTACGCCAGTGGCCGCCCAGTGATTGACGTAGCCGAAGAGCGCAGTGGTCTCAGCCGCGAGCGGCTTGAGCAGCTTATGGACCCGTTAAAACTGACCCGCGGCGGGCTCGCAGGGCAGTGAGTGTCCATTTTGGCTCATTGGTGAACCTATTGAGCTTCTGAGAGTCCGAAAAAAACAGACGGGGCACTTCAGACGGGATGCTCCAGACAAGACAATAGTGGTCCGCGTAATCAGACTGAACGAATAATCGTTATACATACCAAAGTATTTGTGGAGGTAGTAATGACAACATCCTGTAGCATCCCCGGCATGACTGTGCCGCGCAGCCGGTTTCCGGATCCTGAACAGGATCTTTCCGCAGACCAAGACAGCGGTCAGATAATACTCGCAGGTGGCTGTTTCTGGTGCGTGGAGGCGGTCATGATTGCCATGAACGGCGTGCACTCGGTTGAATCCGGTTACACTGGCGGATCTGCTGGCAGCGCTAACTATCATGCTGTATGCACCGGCACCACTGGCCACGCCGAAGCAATTAAGGTCGAATACGATCCGAATCAGGTGTCATTGGGCAGCTTGCTGAAAGTATTCTTTTCGGTGGCGCACGACCCCACCCAGCGCAACCGCCAGGGTAACGACATTGGCACCCAGTACCGTTCGGCCATTTTTTATCAGTCGGCACAGCAGCGCCAGGTCGCGCAAGCTTATATCGAACAGTTGGACCAGGCAGGCGTGTTCCATTCGGCGGTTGTGACGGAACTGGAGCCGCTGGAAACCTTCTACGTAGCAGAAGCAGATCACCAGAACTTTGCCGCTCGCAACCCGGGTCAGCCCTATATCATGGCGGTTGCTGCGCCCAAAGTGCAGAAATTAGTTGACCAATACAGCGATCGGCTAAAGCCGGGCGTAACGTCTAGATCTACCGACGACCACTTGAATAAAGCGTAAGGAGCACTATTTTGGCCGAATCTGCAGCCGGATACGATCTGACGCCGCTAACAGCGGAACAGATTGAAGAGAAAGCCGTTGGCCTGAGCGCCGACGAGCGTCGGATATTGTTAGACCATGGCACCGAACCTCCGTTTTGCGGCACGCTGCTGGACAACAAAAAACAGGGTGTTTACGAATGCCGATTGTGTGACTTGCCGTTGTTTAATTCTAACGCCAAGTTCGACTCCGGTACCGGCTGGCCCAGCTTTTTTCAGCCCTTCGATCCGCAACACATTCATTCTATTGAAGACGATACACTGGGCATGCGTCGCATAGAAGTGCGCTGTCCGCGCTGTAACAGCCATCTGGGTCACGTTTTCCCAGACGGCCCGGCGCCTACTGGCCAGCGCTATTGCCTGAACTCGGTGGCTCTGACGTTCAAGGAAAACGCCAGCGCTTAGCCGTTGATGGGTATCATGGTGCTTAACAAGTAGCCGGTGTACGACACGTAGACCAGCATTAGAATACCACCGTCTACCCGACTGATGATGCGGTTGCGGCCGGCAAAGCCAAAGCCCATCAGCAGTAGGCCAACGGTCAGCGCCAGCATCAGTGACCAGTCGCGGTAGAGGACCTCTGGGTCCACCTGCAATGGGTTGATGGTCGCGGCAAGACCGACCACTGCGAGTGTGTTGAAAATACCCGAACCCAGAATGTTGCCGAGAATCAGGTCATGTTCATTTTTGCGCACGGCGGCCAAGGCTGACGCCAGCTCCGGCAAAGACGTGCCAACGGCGACAACGGTCAGGCCAATAACCAGATCGCTGACGCCCAAGCTCTGGGCAACGTAAACCGCGCCCCAAACCAACATTCGGGAACTGACGACCAGCAGCACCAAGCCCACAACCAGCCAGAAAACGGCGTTTCTCAGCGGCATGGGATGGGCCAACGCGCTTTCCTTTAGGCCAGCTTCAACAGAGTCATCTTTATTGCGCAGGCCCTGGAATATGAACCAGCCCATCACCGCCGCGAAAACCGCTAGCAAAACCCAACCGTCGGTGTGCGACAGCTCGCCATCAATTAGCTGGTAACCGGCAATCAGGGTAAGGCCGACGAGCAGTGGCAGTTCCTTGCGGACGATTTGTGAATGCACGGCAATAGGCGCAATGATGGCTGTTAAGCCAACAATCAGCGCTATGTTGGTAATGTTGGAACCGTAGGCGTTGCCCAAGGCCAGGCCGGAGTTGCCTTCCATCGCGGCGATAGCAGAAACAGCCAGCTCGGGGGCGGAGGTGCCAAAGCCGATAATCACGATGCCGATCAGCAAAGTGGGCATGCCCCAATGCTTAGCGGCGGCGGCGGCCCCGTCGACAAACTTGTCGGCGCTCCACACCAGAAGAATCAAGCCGGCAATGATTGCACCGATCGCCAGTAACATACCTGCTACCTCTTTACTAAACCGGGGGGGTGTGAGACTCAATTTGCGATGATATTGTCTGGAAAAGTCGGGAAAATCAATTACAACGAAGACAGGCTCCGGGGGCCAAGTGAGTCTTTACATGACGCGCAACCGTTGCTTATTACAGTGTAATAATGCGCCGAAAGCCGGGATAATCGTTACATCGCATTCAGGAAACCGTTGCCAGCATTATTATCTCCATCTGGCTGGTTTCCGACAGGCTCTTTTGCTGATCGTGAAAGAGCACACAAGCTCAATACTCGCTAGGGTGAACAACCAATGGCCGTAAGACAGGCAGACGTAGTGCTGGTCGGTGGGGGCGTCATGAGCGCTACCCTCGGCATGATATTGAAGCAGCTGGACCCAACCATGGACATCGTTCTGGTGGAGCGTCTGGACCATATTGCCCACGAAAGCACTGATGGCTGGAACAACGCAGGTACCGGTCACGCCGGCTACTGTGAGCTGAACTACACCCCCGAGACCGACGAGGGCGATGTGGCCATCGACCGGGCTCTGCAGATAAACGCCCAATTCGAAGTAACGCTGCAGTTTTGGTCTTACTTGGTGGAGCAGGGCATATTGCCCGATCCGAAAAAATTCATAAACCGTACCCCTCATCAGAGCTTCGTCTGGGGCGAAAAAGACGTTGCCTTCCTTAAACGCCGCTTCGAACGCCTGAGTGCGCATCACCTGTTTCGTGAAATGGAATACAGCGAGTCGCCGGAAGACCTGGCCGAGTGGATGCCGCTGATCGTTAAGCACCGTGACCCCATGCAGCGTGTTGCCGCTACCCGGATAAAGCACGGCGCCGATGTGGATTTCGGTTCCCTGACCCGCAGCATCGTGAAACATCTGGAAAGCCAGCCTGGTTTCGAGCTAATGCTGAACAGCCCGGTGCACCATATTGACCAACGCGATAACGGGCGCTGGAAAATAAGGGTCAAAAATCAGGAAACCGGTAAACAGACTAAACTGGAAGCCGGCTTTGTGTTCCTGGGTGCGGGCGGCGGTGCTCTGCCCCTGTTGCAGAAATCAGGTATTGATGAAGCCGAAGGTTATGGCGGTTTTCCGGTGAGCGGCCAGTGGTTGGTGTGTGACCGGCCGGAAGTGGTGCAGCAGCATCATTCCAAGGTTTACGGTAAAGCGCCGATTGGTGCGCCGCCGATGTCGGTGCCACACCTGGATACCCGCATTATTAACGGCGAGCCGGCCCTGTTGTTTGGACCCTTTGCCGGCTTTACCACCCGCTTCCTGAAACAAGGTTCGGTGTTTGACCTGATCAGTTCGGTGCGCTCGTCGAACTTGCGCCCCATGTTGTCGGTGAGCAAGTCCAACATGGATCTGACCCGCTATCTGATTGGCGAAGTGTTTCAGTCCCACCGCGACCGGGTAGACGCACTGCGCAATTTCTTCCCGGATGCCCGCGAGGGCGACTGGCACTTGCAGGACGCAGGCCAACGGGTGCAGATCATCAAAAAATCCAAAGACGGCGGCGGCAAGCTGGAATTTGGTACTGAAATAGTTGCTGCCAAAGACGGCACGTTAGCCGCGCTGCTGGGAGCCTCGCCTGGCGCCTCAACAGCCGCAAACGCGATGCTCGACGTGTTGCAGCGCTGCTTCCCCGAGAAAATGAAAACCCCGGAGTGGCAGGCGCGCATGAAAGTTTTGGTGCCATCGTACGGCCAGTCTTTAGAAGAGGACGAAGAGCTGCTGTTAAAAGTGCGTGAGCGTACGCTCACCACCCTTAAGCTCAAACCGTGACGCGGAATCCTGACGGGGCAAGCGCATAAAAAAACCGGAGCCTGGTGAGCTGGCTCCGGTTTTTGTCTTACGCTGCCGGCAACAATGGTGCCGGCAATAATAGACGGGCCATCAGACCTGCTGCTGGCGCCCTTGCGCCGCGACTAACATAGCGTGCATCAGTTCCTCAGCGTCGAACTTGGTAAGCGCGGTATCAGCACCGACCTGTTCGGCATAACTCAGGCTCATTTCGCTGTTCAGTGAGGTATGCAGAATAATGTATGGCTGGTGCAGTTGGCTGTTGTCGCGCACCTTGAACGTCAGTTCATAGCCGTCCAGGCCCGGCATTTCGATGTCGCTCACCAGAATATTCACCGGTTTGCCGTGGGCGCTGCTATCCAGCAGGTACTCGAACGCTGCCGTGCCGCTTTCGGTTACCTGATAGCCAATATTCTTGCGATCCAGCACATCGCAGAGCTGTTTGCGCGCCACCCGTGAATCATCTACCAGCAGAATCGACATGTTGCGTAGGGTTTCTATCTCCATATCGTTCAGCAGCACGTCCTGACTGTTCAAAGACTCCGGGTATACCCTAGCCAGCAGCAATTCCAGATCTAGCAGTTGCACCAAAGCGCCATCAAGGGTTAGCAAACCGGTAATAAACGCGTTTTTACCCAGGGCTTGGGGCGGCGGCAACACCTTTTTCCAATCGGCTTCAACGATGCGTTGCACGCTGCGCACCATAAAACCGATTTCCTGACGCTGCACGTCGGTCACGATAATGGAGGCATCGGCGCGCTCTTCCGCGCTTAACGCCGGGTAACCAATAGCCGCGGCCATATCGATTACCGGCACCGCCGCGTTACGGAAGGTGGCCGTGCCAACAATGGCGTGGTGGCTATGGGGCAGGCGACTAAGACGCCTGAACGGCATGATTTCGCGGATTTTCAGAGTGCCCAGGCCAAACTGCCGGTGATCTGTCAGTTGAAACAGCAGCAGTTTTTGCAGCTGCTTGGGTTGGCTACTCATAAGCGCACCTGTCAAAAAACAAAATGTGTTCCCAGTATTACGGGTAGAGCAATACAGCATAACCGATGAGGGTAAAAAAACAGCGTTACTGACACATTTTATGCGAGTACTTATTTAGCATGTTATCGTCTGATTTTGAGTGATAGCCCATTTGCTGTGCCGAACCGCAAACGTCAAAGGAATGAACGATGCGACCCGTCCCGATATCCATTGCTGTTGTGGTGATGTTAGTCAGCCTGTCTGGTGCGGCAAAAGCCGATTACTACCGCTGGACGGACGCTAACGGCGTTACCCACTTCACCGATAAGCCCAAAACGCCTGGCAGCCAGGCGATCAATTTCCACCAGCCCACTGTGATTCCTATCGCAGACAATAACCGACGCCGTGGCGACCGTTTGCAGGGCCTTCAGCCTGACACACCGAAGAACTCGGTTCAGGGTAAAGCTCAAAAGCCCGCACAAGCCAATGCGGCCGAGATTGCCCAGCAAAAAACCTGTGAGAATTATGCAGACCGCATCGGCAATATAGAAAGCCGATTGCGCGCCGGTGGCTATTCAGCCTCTCGAGGAAACCGGCTAAGACGCGACAGGCGGGAGTTGGCCAGCAAGCGGACCTGGGAATGTTTGCGGCGATAGTGAGCGTATTTGCGTAATTATAAAAAAATTGAGCAAAATTGCGACGGTTCCAAAATCCCATCGAACGTATGGGGCTTAACGGCCAGTTCGCCCAGCCGTTGTCGCTGGAAGCTGAGGTCATTTGGCATTAAGCTGTCTGCAAAATCAGCAGCAGAACCATTGAACGGCTTGCGGAATCAGGATTTGGTCAAGTAGGTTTTTTTAAGAACTAATTTTTTTGTTTGGCTTCTTTTATTAACCAGCTACGAAAAATTTCAGCGTGTGGGTGAACGTATTTATTAGACGGACGCAGGAGATAAAAAGCTTCGGCCGTTGGGACTTTTTGTTCAAACGGTGCCACAAGTAGGCCTTTTTCGAGCATGTCTTCGACCAAACTCGTTCTGCCGAGGGCGAGGCCTCCCCCGTGTTTTGCCACCTCTAGCGCAGAAATCAAGGTATCAAACTGAATTTCATGGGAAAACCGGATATCAGACAAGCCAGCCTGATCGAGCCAATGGCCCAAGCCTTCCTCGTAACCGATAACGTGCAGCAGCGTCTGTTTACTCAGCTGTTCGCAGGCACCTAGGTCTGCTTGGTTGATCGACCCAAGGGTGCTCGCCAGACGCGGACTGCAGACAGGAAATAGCTCGTCCCAACTCAGCCGATCGGCATCGAAGCCCGGCCAATACCCCTTGCCATAGCGAATTCCCATATCGGAATCATGGGTGTGTATCTCCTGGTCCAGCCAGATATTGCTGGTGAAACGCATACCCACATCCGGATATTGCTGGTAGAAGCCGGCAAGCCGAGGGGCAATCCAAGTGGTAAAAAACACCAGGTTCACTTTGACAGTTAACAATCGATTTTTGCTCTGACCGAAGATTTCTTCGGTTGCTGTGGTAAGCCGCCTGATGCACTCATGCACCACTGGCAGATACGCCTTGCCTGCGTCTGTCAATTCCAAGCCCCGCGGTAATCGCCGGAACAGGACCGTGTAGAGCTGGGACTCAAGCCCCTTAATGTGCTGACTGGTTGCGGCCTGGGTCAAATTCAATTCAACCGAAGCCTGGGTCAGGTTCAGATGGCGTGCTGCTGCTTCGAAAGTCCGCAGCCAATTTAACGGTGGAAGTCTCTTTTTCATGGTCCGCAACTCTATTTTTGTTGTTGAGCGCCGTAGTGTGTTTTGTCTCTTGATTGAATGCCGCCATCTCGCCAGACATGAAAAAGCGGTGGCTCACCTTGTGAGTACACCGCCAAGAATCAACTTACAACAAACAGGCGATCAATCGGTACGTTTACTTCATCGTTGGCATCGAGAATACGGCACCCTCGCGGACTCCGGCGGAAGGCCAGCGCTGCGTAATAGCCTTGCGACGCGTGTAGAAGCGCACGCCATCGGGGCCGTAGGCGTGCAAATCGCCAAACAAGGATCGCTTCCAGCCACCGAAACTGTGATAAGCCACCGGTACCGGCAAGGGTACGTTAATGCCGACCATGCCGACCATAATATGGTCGGTGAAATAACGGGCGGCTTCGCCATCCCGGGTAAAGATGCAGGTACCGTTTCCGTATTCGTGAGCGTTGATCAAATCCATGGCCTCCTGCATGGTTTTAACGCGCACCACCTGAAGCACCGGTCCAAAAATTTCTTTTTGGTAGCTTGTCATCTCAGGAGTAACCCGATCAATGAGCGTGCCACCCACGAAAAAGCCGTTTTCGTGGCCGTTAACGACCTGGTTACGACCGTCTACGACAATGTGTGCGCCCTGCTTCTCTGCGCTGTCGATATAACCCACGATCTTGTCGCGGTGTTGAGCGGTGATCACGGGGCCAAAGTCATTGCTGGGTACGTTGTACGCACCCACTTTCAGCGCCTTCATGGCTTCGGCCATCTTGGCGACCAAGGCATCAGCGGCAGCGTCACCCACGGCAACCGCAACCGACAGCGCCATGCAGCGTTCACCCGAAGAGCCAAATGCGGCGCCTAGCAGCTGGTTCACGGTATTGTCCATGTCAGCATCGGGCATGACGATGGCGTGGTTTTTGGCACCGCCCAAAGCCTGACAACGCTTGCCGTGAGCGCTGGCGGTGGTGTAAATGTATTCGGCAATGGGGGTTGAGCCGACGAAGCTAACCGCTTGAACGCGAGGGTCTCGTAACAGTGTATCCACCGCTTCTTTATCGCCATTGACAACGTTCATAACGCCGTCAGGCAAGCCTGCTTGTTGCAACAGTTGAGCAATGAACAGGGTGGAGCTAGGATCGCGCTCTGAAGGCTTCAGGATAAAACAGTTACCGCAAACAATCGCCATCGGGTACATCCACAGCGGAACCATGGCCGGGAAGTTAAACGGTGTAATACCCGCAACCACGCCCAGCGGTTGGAATTCGCTCCAGGCGTCAATGCCGGGGCCAACGTTGGCGCTGTGCTCGCCTTTTAAAAGTTCGGGAGCACCGCAGGCGTACTCCACATTTTCGATACCGCGTTGCAGCTCTCCAAGAGCATCGTGTTGAATTTTGCCGTGCTCTTCACCGATCAACTGGGCAATGTGGTCAGCGTTCTGCTCAAGCAATTCCTTGAAGCGGAACATGATGCGTGCGCGCTTAAGGGGAGGGGTCGCGCGCCATGCAGGATAAGCTGCTTCCGCAGCGGCGATCGCTTTTTCTACCGTGGTTTTTGAAGCCAGTGCAACCTGCCGTGTGGAGTCACCGGTAGAGGGATTAAAAATAGGCTGGGTACGGTTTTTGTCGTTAACAATCTGGCCGTTAATCAAATGTCCTACGGTGCTCATAATATGTCCTCAAAGTAAGTTCACGCTGCGCGTGTAAGGGTTGTTTCTATCAAAAAAGTTGTTGGGTTACCAGCTTCACCAGAGCTTTTTGTAAAGCTCGATAATCTCATCGGCACTGGGTACACGGGGGTTGTTGCCCGGGGAACCAGACTGCAAAGCCTGCTCAGCCATGGTGGGCAGCAGCCGGAAAAATTCGTCGCGATCGATACCGAACAGTTCTGGAGTCGGCACTTCCAGTTCGTCATTCAGGGCATAAAGCTCGGCCATTAGTTTGCTGTTGGCAACGTCAGTGCTGTCTTGCTCAGAAGCAACGCCCATAGCACGAGCACAGTCAGCATAACGCTCCGCAGCGGCGGGAATGGAAAACTCGGTAACCGCAGGCAGTAACATGGCGTTGGACAATCCGTGGGGCACGTGGAAAGCGGCGCCAATCGGTCGGCTCATGCCGTGTACCAAAGCCACCGAGGCGTTGGAAAAGGCAATGCCGGCCAGAGTGGATCCCAGCATGACTCGCTCGCGAGCCTGTTTGTCGGTGCCATCATGAAACGCGCGGCGCAAATTCGGACCGATTAAGCGCATTGCTGCAATGGCCTGAGCGTCGGTATACAAGCTCGCCTTCTGGCTAACGTAGGCTTCCATCGCGTGGGTCAGGGCATCAATACCGGTATCGGCGGTGGTGCGCTTGGGCAGGCTTAAGGTCAGGTTAAAATCAACCAAAGCCGCTAACGGCATAAAACCAACGCCCACACACAGCATTTTTTCATCGTTGGACTCGTCCGTGATGATCGTCACTTTGGTCACTTCTGAACCAGTGCCGGCCGTGGTGGGTATGGCAATGATGGGTAAACCCAACTCGTTAACAATGCGCGGAAACCTGTAATCCCGCATTACGCCGCCAAATTTGCCCAGAATACTGATCGCCTTTGCGCTGTCGATGGGGCTGCCGCCGCCAAGGGCGATAATGCTGTCGTAATCACCGTCGCGTACTTTGGCAACGCCCGCCTGTATTGAGCTAACCGTAGGTTCCGGCACGGTGTCATCGAACACGTCGGCCGACAGTCCACTCGCCGCCAGGCAGTCTTGAATAGTTTGGGTGTAACCGAGTTTAACCATCATCTTATCGGTGATGATTAATGGGCGACTGCAACCCAGGCTCGCCAGCACCTGCGGTAATTGCTGTGAGGCTCCTTCACCAATTTTCAGAATGCGCGGGAGAATGACTTGAGTAACCATGTTTTGCTCCACTTGTTTCTAACGTTGCGGGCCTCACCCCACCGTGGATCTGAGGCCCTGAATGATGGTTTGAAGATCAGAGAGAAACCGTAGCCACAGCTACTTTAGGTCTCCTGGTCAGCAATTCAGCGTCGCTTGCCACGGCAGCGGCTTTAAGCAGCTGTCCTGGTATCGGCTCTTCAAGCAGTGATTTAAACAGATCGTAGATGGCCATGATCAGTATGAATGAGAAGGGTAACGCGGCAACGATGGTAGCGGTTTGCAAAGCAGCCAGGCCGCCAGTCAACAGCAAGGTTGAAGCCACTGCACCAATCGCTACGCTCCAGAACACGCGATAACGGGCCAAAGGCTCACTATCACCCATCGAAATTAAGGTACACACGACTAGGGTTGCGGAGTCTGCAGAGGTCACGAAGTAAGTCACCAGCATAATGGTGCAAATACCTGCCATCACGGTAACGACCCAACTGTTGGTATTCATCAGTTCGATTGTTTTGAACAGCGCCATGGTGGTATCCGCATTGGCCGCAGCAACCACTCCGCCATTGCCGAACAATTCGATAAACATGGCGGTATTGCCAAAGATAGTAATCCAGCCAGCCGGTCGAGCAGATATAGTCTTTTTTGTTGTTCATACATTGGTACCTCTTTCGGAGTTTTTTAATTATTTTTGTTCGCTCTGTCTGACTGAATTCCTGATATGTCTCGGCATCCTCAATCGAAGTGCCGCCATTTTCGTTGGGTTTGGTTGTAGATTGAAACCAATAAAAACCGCCCCTAAGGTGCTGTTTTTTTTATGGCTTGTGCCACCACCACGTCAGCCACTACCTATAAATAAATCGAGGTCTCAGAGCTCTTTTTTTTCGTTGGTTCCAGCGTCAGTTGTGCTCCTAACATGATCACCACCGAATCACCGTCGGTTTTCATAACAGCTCAACAAACGCTGATGCACAGCGAAAAGGATTAAGAGCAATGACAAAAAAGAACCCCCTGCCGTTAGAAGGCGTGCGCGTTGTTGATTTTGGCCAGCAGATTGCCGGCCCTGCTGTAGCCATGGTGTTGGCGGACTTCGGTGCCACTGTTGTGCACGTCGATCCCCCCAATGGCCCCCAATGGGACCACCCAGCTAATGCCGTGTTGAACCGTAACAAAAGCTGTCTGAAGCTGGATTTAAAAAGTCAGTCCGGGTTGGCACGGGCCAAAAAACTGATTGAAAAAGCCGATATCGTTATCGAAAGCTTCCGCCCGGGTGTCATGAAAAAGTTGGGTTTAGACTTCGCAAAACTGCGTGCTAATCGTCCCGCGCTGATCACCCTGTCAGTGCCAGGTTTTGCCAGCAACGATGATCTGCGCCGTGAATGGAAAGCGACTGAAGCCGTGGTCGCCGCCACCTGCGGTGCGTTCACTGACATGGGCTTTAACCGGGTACTGATGGGCGTTAACCCTAGTTTCTCTCCCCTTCCGCTCGGCTCAGCTTACGCCATCTCACTCGCTTCAAGTGCCGCCGTACTCGCGTTATTGGAGCGGGAAAAAACAGGCCGGGGGGACCACGTTGAAGTACCGATTGCCGCTGCCTTGATGGAAGGCCTGTCTTACAACTCCTACGTTATCGACGGCCTGCCCAGCCGCTACAAGACCATGCGGGAAGATGAAATCGAATACCGCAAGGCCAATAAAATCGAGTTTGATCTGAGCTACGAAGACCTGCAGGAATATCTCGACCCGTTTTATCGCACCTATGAGTGTGCTGACGGTCGCATGTTCTACTGCGTTTGCCCATCGCATCGCAATCATGCCAAACGTGCATTGATACTGCTGGGTGTCTACGACGAACTGAAAGCCGCTGGGCTACCCGAAGTTGAAGATTTGCACGCGCCCGTCGCCGAGTGGGATGGCGAGACCTCCATTGGCGTCTATCCACTACCCAAAAAGTGGGCTGACATCATCTCCGAGAAGATGAAAAAAGCGTTCCTGGCTAAGACATCCACAGAGTGGGGTGTGCTGTTTGGCGAGGGTCAGATTCCCGGAGCGCCGCATCGCACCACTCAAGAGTGGGTGAATGATGAACACACCAACGCTGCTGGCCTTATTGTTGAGGTTAACGATTCTGTGTATGGCCTGATGAAACAGCCCGGGCCAATTGCCTGGCTGGAAGAGTTCGCCGCAGACATGCTCGCGCCGCGTCCTCGCAAAACGGTTTCGTTTGATGAAGCACTGGTTGAGCTGTCTTCAGTTGCAGCGCAGGAAACGGTAACCCGGCCTACTGGCAAGGCCATTCAGCCGGCTAGCGGCAACGGCTGGCTGGAAGGTCTGCGTATTCTGGACCTTACCAACGTGATTGCAGGGCCGCATTCAACCGCTTTTTTAAGCCGCTTTGGGGCAGAAGTGATCAAGCTGGATACGGTCAAGCCGATGTACGACCCTTTGATTGGCGTATTGTTCACTTTCCAGACCAACGTCAATAAACAAAGTGCGTTGATGGATATAACCACAGCTGAGGGTCGTGAGGGATTTAACCGCCTTGTACGCTCGGTGGACATGGTTGTGATTAACGCGCCCGATCGCCAAATGAAGCCTTTGGGATTGGATAACGCCAGCCTGCAGGCCTTGAACCCCGGTGTTCTGTTCTGTCGCCTCGATTGCCTTGGTGGTCCTTTGCCCGGGCCTAAGACCGACTACATCGGGTACGACGACATTATTCAGGCAAACAGTGGCATCATGAGCCGCTTCGGTGGCCCGGCTACCCCAGAAGAGCACGCTCACCTAGGTACTCTCGACGTAAACTGTGGCTTTGCTGCGGGCTTGGCTATGGCGGTTTCCCTCTATCACAAGTTGAAAACTGGCCAGGCCACTCGCGCACGCACCTCCCTGTCGGCGGTGACCAACATTGCCCAAATTCCGTTTGCCTTTGACTACAAGGGCCGCGCGCCCTTCAATGAGCCATCGGGACGGGAGGCAATGGGCCACCACGAGTTGTCGCACTTTTATAAAACCAGTGATGGCTGGGTTTTCCTGGACTCAAACCGCTCGGAGCTGGACAAGCTCGAAGGCATAGAAGGTTTACAAGGCATCAGTTCAGCGGCCAGTATCGGCGAGTTCTTACGCGCAGCTTTCCAAACAGCGCCGGCCAATTACTGGGCAGACATTCTGCAGGAAGCGGGCATTGCAGCAGCCCAACCGAATGCCATTGAAGACCTGCGCGAACAGTACAACCGCGAAGCCGATGGTACGCCAGGAACGACTTTGGGCAGCTTCTCGTTTTCAACCTACTCCAACCATCCTAGCGGCCACCGTATTACCCATATTGACCACTGTTCGATTCGCCCGACAGATGCATCTACCCGCGCCTTTACACCGGCAGAACAATTCGGTTACTCCACCCGCAGCGTTCTGGCCAGCATCGGCTACTCCGAAGCGGAAGTGGAATCGATGATTGAGCGCAAAATTGCAGGCCTGAATTGGAGCAGGCAATACCTACCGGGTGTGGAAAGCTTGCAGGTTGTCAGTCCGGCAATCAGTATCGGCGAGATTTTACGTGCAGCTTCTCAGCCAGCGCCGGCGATCGTCTCGCCCGAGGTGTTGCAGAGCGAGGGAGCCGTTTTGTTGGGCAGTGAGTCAGTAGCGTAGGCTCGCGCTGGCAATAATCTCCGACACGTCCAAAAAATATAGACAGCAAAAGCCCCGACGAGCGGGGCTTTAAAGTTCTTTGAGTTCCGGTGTCTTAGGAGTTGGTAGAAACTCAGCTTTTTTGGAAGAGCTGGGCTTCGCGGTCCTTGAAAGCTTTAAATTCTAAAGCGTTTCCCGAAGGGTCGTAAAAAAACATGGTGGCTTGCTCCCCCGGCTCACCCTTAAAGCGTATGTAGGGCTCAATTTCGAAAGCCACTCCGTGCTCACGTAGTTTTGCAGATAGCGTGTTCCATGCATCCATTTCCAGAACCACCCCAAAGTGCGGAACGGGCACGCCGTGGCCGTCTACCGGGTTTTTATGAGTGTTTGCGGATTGCTCTTTCAGTGCAGGGTTGAGATGACAAACAAACTGATGACCGTACAGGTCGAAGTCGACCCAGCTTTCGGACGAGCGGCCTTCAGGGCAGCCTAGAAAATCACCATAGAATCGGCGAGCTTCGTTTATATCTCGAACTTGTATGGCGAGATGAAATGGATCTTGCACGGCCATAGTGTTTGTCCCCGGCGTGATAAGTATGAAATGAATGACTGACTGTCGCTACGCCTTATGTATGGAATCAAAACAGACAACCGTATTCTCAGCACATTATCTGCCGTTTTTGCCTTAGCGGCCCTGCCAGCGTTGGGGTAAGTGCGTGATGAAACTGAAGTCAGTGCGACGTCCATCTCTCGAACGCCAACTAGGCTAGACAGATACGATAACGGATGACACCGGTATCCTCTTCGCGAATCCACTCAATCCTGTGTCCGGTCAGCTTACACAGCGTCTGTAAATCCCGTCGACCGCTGGGGTCATCGGTCAGAAACTCTATCTGCGTGCCGCTGGGCAAACCCTGAGTGCGTTTTTTTAAACGCAAGATGGGAAGAGGGCACACCAAACCGATGGCATCGATTTGGAGTGCCTCTAGGGATAGCTTAGATTGATCATTCAAGCCGCACGCTCTCACTGCTGTATTGCTCGGCAGAAGACCACCCGAACTGATCCAGAACTACAGGGGCGAGAGAGGCGATGACTAGGGCAGCAACAAATGCAAAAATCATTACTTTCACGATGATTCTCCTTTGCCTTGTTTAGCTTCGACCTCAGCGACCCACAGATCGTGGTGCTGACGCGCCCACTCCACATCAACCTGACCGTTACCCATGGCATCGAAGGCACCTTCCATACCGACTGAACCGATATAAATATGTGCCATTATCGCGACCATCATCACGAACGCGACAATCGAGTGCCAAATGTTGGCGTACTGCATCTCTTCGTGCGGTGCCAGCACTGTGGGGAAGTCTGTTCCCATAATGCTGTTCATGATGGCAAAAGTATCGGCGAACATAAAAATTTCAAACGGGAACAACAGAGACAGGCCTGATAAAGACACTGAGAAACCCAGCACCATCACAGTCCAGAAAACAATTTTCTGACCGGCGTTGAACTTCTTTGCTGAAGGGTGAGCTTTGGTGAAAATACCGCCGCCCGCCTTGAGCCACTGCCAGTCCAGCTTATTGGGGATGTTGTGCGCCACCCACATGACGAAGGTCATCACCAGACCCAACATAAAGGCCCATGCAATGTTGTTGTGAATCCACTTGGAGCCGATCGCCAGAGTCGAAAAGGCTTCAGGCCCTATAACAGGGATCAGGAAACTGCGCCCCATTAGGGTCAGCAGGCCGGTAATACCTAATGCGACAAACGAGCCCGACAACAACCAATGGCCAAACCGCTCGATGGCTTTGAATCGTTCAATCTTGGTGCCCGCGGGGCCACCGTCGATCATGATTTTTCCGCGCGCAAAGTAGAACACCACAAGCAACAGAATGGTGCCTAACAGTGCGCCACCGCCGTAGGTAATGATCGGTCCTTCACGCAGTTTATACCAAGGCATGCCGCCGTCCTGGATCAGGACGTCAACCGCAGGCCCCCGGACCTGTGTGCTGGAGTCAATCTCGTTGTAACGAATGCCGCGCCAGATGTTGGCATCAGAGCGCCCTCCCAGAGTACCCAGTTCATCACTGGTCAACGCTGCATCGGCTGCATCACCCAGGTTCTCAGACCGAAAGGTCTCGTCAACTTCCAACTGCGCTTGACGAGCCATGACATCTTTCAGGGTTTGAGCTCCCCCAGTACCAGTCCGATCGACAGAGGAGGCCTCTTGCGCCAAGGCAGGATTGAAGATCAGTGTAGCCAATATAAAAACGGCGACACCAAATATTTTAAAGTTCATGGAAGCACTCCAACGGAACCAACAAAAAGAATTCGTTGCTTCAATCAATTCCGGGGCCTGAGGGCCCCGGAATAATCAGGCTAGCTTAGCCGGTCTTCTTCTCGTAGGCCGTGCCCCATCCCCAAGCGCCTGAACCGAAACCACGGTTCACGACACGCTGACGATAGATGTCCGACACCTCATTGCCATCACCGGCCAACAGGGCTTTGGTCGAGCACATTTCCGCACAGATCGGCAGTTTGCCTTCTGCTATACGGTTACGACCGTACTTGTTGAACTCGGCTGTTGAATTGTCTTCTTCAGGACCGCCTGCACAGAACGTGCATTTGTCCATCTTACCCCGGCTGCCAAAGTTGCCCGCTTGGGGGAACTGGGGCGCGCCGAAGGGGCAAGCATAAAAACAATATCCACAACCGATACACAGGTCTTTGGAGTGCAACACGATTCCGTCTTCAGTCTGGTAGAAGCAGTCTGTGGGACAAACGGCCATACAAGGCGCGTCTGAACAGTGCATGCAAGCTACCGAGATTGAACGCTCGCCAGGTTTACCATCTTCGATGGTGACGACGCGGCGACGGTTGATGCCCCAGGGCACCTCGTGTTCATTTTTACAGGCCGTTACGCAAGCATTACATTCAATGCATCGTTCGGCGTCACAGAGGAATTTTGCGCGTGCTTGTCCTTCAAGGGCCATTTTCTTCACCTCTTATTATGCTGGCATGATCGAACATAGGGTGGCTTTGGTCTCTTGCATCTGCGTGACCGAGTCATACCCGTATGTTTGAATCGTGTTACAGGATTCGCCCAAAACAATTGGATCGGCGCCTTTGGGATACTTGTCCCTCAGGTCCTTACCTTCCAAGTGCCCGCCGAAATGGAATGGCATAAAGGCCACGCCTTCGCCAACACGCTCGGTGACCATTGCTTTTACCTTGATGCGCCCGCCTTCGGGGCCAGAAACCCAGACATCCTTGCCGTCGCGAACGTTCAGGTTATTCGCGTCTCGGGTGTTTATCTCGATGAACATGTCCTGCTGCAGCTCTGCCAGCCAGGGGTTTGATCGCGACTCTTCACCACCACCTTCATATTCAACCAAGCGGCCTGAAGTCAGAATGATGGGGAAGTCTTTGCTGAAGTCCTTTTTCTGAATGGATTCATACAAAGTCGGAACACGCCAGAATTGCTTGTCGGCATACGTCGGATAATCAACGACCAGATCGCGACGGGTGGTGTACAGCGGTTCGCGATGAACCGGCACGGGGTCTGGGAAGTTCCAGACGATCGCGCGCGCTTTGGCGTTACCAAAGGGTGCGCACTCGTGCTTGATCGCAACACGCTGAATGCCGCCTGACAGATCGGTCTTCCAATTGGTCTCGGGGCCTGCAAACGCGTTAATGCTGGCGCGCTCTTCGGCCGTCAGATCTCCATCCCAGCCCAGATCCATTAACATCTGCATGGTGAACTCGGGGTACCCATCTTTGATCTCTGAGTTTTTCGAGTAAACGCCGTCGGCAAGCAAGCTTACGCCGTCACGCTCAACACCAAATCTGGCACGGAAGGTAAGACCGCCTTCGGACACCGGCAACGACATGTCGTACAGGTTCGGTGTGCCCGGATGGTTCATTTCGGGCGTTCCCCAGCACGGCCAGGGCATACCGTAGATGTCACCGTCACAGGGTCCGCCCACTGCGCGCAGCGTGGTTCTGTCGAAGTGGTGCTGGTAAGCCATGTGCTTTTTCATGCGCTCAGGCGATTGGCCAGTGTAGCCAATGGTCCACATGCCACGGTTGAATTCGCGAGTGATGTCCTCGGTAACCGGGATGTCCCCTTCCAGAGCAATGTTGCGGAGCATGCGATCAGTGAAACCGAACTTGTCAGATAACAACTTGATGATTTCGTGGTCGACCTTCGAGTCGAACAGGGGCTCGACAATCTTTTCACGCCACTGGAGCGAACGGTTGGAGGCGGTTACTGAACCTGAGTTCTCGAACTGGGTGGTCGAGGGCAGCAGGTAAACGCCGTCTTTGCGATCGTGCAGCACTGCTGAAACGGTAGGGAAGGGATCCACTACGACTAAAAGGTCGAGCTTTTCCATGGCTTCCTTCATTTCCAGCATACGGGTCTGGGAGTTGGGCGCGTGGCCCCACAGAACCATAGCGCGGGTGTTATCAGGCTGGTCTATGTTTTCCTTGGCCTCCAGAACGCCATCGATCCAGCGAGATACGGGAATACCCTTCTCGTTCATCATGGCGAGGGTCTTGCCGTTTTTATCGAATGAGGTAAAACGACTCTTCATCCAATCCAGATCTTCGTCCCACACGCGTGCCCAGTGAGCCCAGGCGCCGGCGGTCAGACCGTAATAGCCGGGCAATGTGTCAGCCAGGACACCCAGGTCAGTGGCGCCCTGAACGTTACAGTGTCCGCGGAAAATATTGGTACCGCCGCCGGAGACACCCATATTGCCCAGCGCCAGCTGCAAGATGCAGTACGCACGGGTATTATTGTTACCGTTGGTGTGCTGGGTACCACCCATACACCAGATAACGGTACCCGGACGGTTGTTAGCCAGAGTGCGCGCGACGCGTTCGAGTTGAGCACCCGGAGCACCGGTAACGCGCTCGACTTCCGCAGGATCCCAGCGCGCGACCTCTTCACGGATTTCGTCCATGCCGTAAACTCGGGTGCGAATGAATTCTTTGTCTTCCCAGCGGTTTTCAAAAATATGCCACAAGATGCCCCATACCAGAGCAACGTCTGAACCCGGGCGGAAACGCACGTACTCGTCAGCATGCGCTGCGGTGCGTGTGAAGCGCGGATCACAAACAATAACCGGCGCGTTGTTCTCTTCTTTGGCTTTCAGAATGTGCAGCAGCGACACCGGGTGTGCCTCTGCAGGGTTACCACCAATCAGGAAGATCGCTTTCGACTTGTGGATGTCGTTGTACGAGTTGGTCATCGCACCGTAGCCCCATGTATTGGCTACGCCGGCCACCGTCGTTGAGTGACAGATACGGGCTTGGTGATCGACGTTATTGGTGCCCCAGTAGGCCGCAAACTTACGAAACAGGTAGGCCTGTTCGTTCGAGAACTTCGCACTGCCCAACCAGTAAACCGAGTCAGGGCCGCTCTCTTCGCGGATTTGCAACATCTTGTCGCCGATTTCGTTGATCGCCTGTTGCCAGGAGATCTTTTGCCACTGACCGTCTACCATTTTCGTGGGATATTTCAAACGACGGTCATTATGGGCGCTTTCACGCACCGCGGCGCCTTTAGCGCAGTGGGCGCCAAGGTTGAATGGGCTGTCCCAGCCGGGTTCTTGGCCAGTCCATACGCCATTTTGAACTTCAGCTTCGACCGTACAACCGACCGAGCAATGCGTACACACCGATTTTTTGCGAACTACTTCGCCACCTGCCGATGACGGGGTAGCAGCCTGAACGCGCGTAGACGTTAGCGACAAAGCCGCCAGCCCACCCACTGCGACGCCGGAAGCAGTCAAAAAGCCACGGCGGTCCATCGTTTTTGCAGCGAGGGATGAAAGTAAAGATCCTGTACGGGAGCCCTTCGCTACCCCGTTGGTTTTCTTTCTTAACATATCAAGGTACCTCTGTTTTTCTTATTCTCGTTTTCTGGAAATACGACTATTCAAGAGCATCACGCAATCTTGAATGAGTCGCGCTCCGTCAAAAGCGAGCCGACTCGAAATATTTACGTGTGTGCTCAGTGTCACGAAGACCACTGCTTTTCGGGACGTCTTTAACAACGTTGGCTGCGGCATTCGGTGCAACCACTACTGCAACCGCAGCCGGAACTGCAATTGCCGCCATCCGCAAAAAGATGCGCCGGCTGTTTTCACGCTTTTGGTCGTCCATAGGACACCTCCACCTGAGTTAATGGATCGGATCGATCCCCGTTACTGAATTGCAAACCCCTCAGCCTCTACCGCCATGAAAGCCCGACCAAGCGTGCCTACAGGAGTGTAGAAGATCGCAGTTTGCGCTTTCTCTAGATCGGTAAAAAATAATGCCGCCCATTTCGCAAGGTGCGCGTCAAAGAAGGCTTTTTGTGAGGGCAAATCGCTATCGCACGCGAATTCGCCAGTAATGATGCCCGCCATGATTTCGCATAGCGTGCCTATGTGATCTTCAGGTTCTTTGACGTTCGCATTGGCTTTGATACCCCGGGCCATCAGATCGCTACGCAGGTCCGCAAGGGGCTTCTCGTTCAAAAATCCGGTCAGGTAATAACTGGCGTAAGGCAGAAGTTCACCGCGGCCAAGTCCAACGAAAAGGCTGTTGTATTCCCTTTCGGCGTCATTGAGCGCGGTACGCTCGGCAAGAGCAGCGAGATTTTTAGAGGCGGACCCAAGAGGGGTGGCGTCACCCTGTAAGGATTCCAACCCACGAAGCAACTCTTTCGAAGGTGGATCGCCCAGCAGGACGCCCAGCAACTGATATATTTGGGCTCGCGCACGATCTTCCTCGCTGATCGAACGAGGGCACTGAACTTCAGCTGTGTTAGTCAAATCTTTGTCCTTGGAGTTATTGTTTGATGACTACACTAAATAGTATTTATAGAGTCGATTTGCGTTTTGCGCAACTTTGTTTACAAATACTAATATTCAAAACGCATCCGGGGGCGATAGCGCGGCGCAGATTCCACGTCAGCTTCGATCACTTTTGCCTCTGCCTCAGTAACTTTCGCTTCAGCCTCGATAACGTTCGCTTCAGCCTTGATAACAGAAGGTTCGAAGTGGCGAATGGTGGGCAAGGAATCAGCGGCGATTTCGGGCTTTGCTGTTTCGGCGCCCAGCTCTGGGGTAACCACGAGGGCAACGGTTCCCTGAGCCTCAGCTGGCACGTCAGCCCTTTTTGTTTTATCGATTAGACCCTGGCCCACTTTATACAGGGTTTTCACGGCGTTGCCTGCAGTGGCGGCATCAGAGAAATCTTCATCGTAGTCATTGAGTCCGTCCAGCACCGCCAGAACCGGGTTGGACTTCCACAGCGCGCGCAGGGCCTTGCGGCGCAGAAGTTCAGGAATCTCTTTCCGCATAAACCCTGTAATGTCTGTGCCCAGCTCGATTGCATCCGGGTCAGGCAAATCGTACTTCTCTAACACGCCAAGCTCGGGCATGGCCTCATTGACGGCGAGCTCCTGTTCTTCGAACGACAGTTCGGGCTCAACCGTCGAAGCGGGGGCGAGTTTAGCTTCTTTGCCAGCTTTGGTTTTTTTGCGTGACCAACGCTGTAAGCGTGACTCAGCCATCAGTGAACTCTTGGTTTTTTAATGTGAGCGGGTGCGCGGAAAACGTCGCTCTGCTGAGGGATGCGTACATCGCCTTTTCCATCTTGAATGCCATCAACCCGGTGCTTGTCGCGACGGCGTTTCTTGAACGGCTCTTCGATGTAGTGCATCTGGATAAACTCGTCGATCCAGGCTGCAAGGGACTCGGGAATTGGCACAGCCTCGACGATGCTTTCGCCACTGTCCAAGGAATCCTGAGCTTCAAAGGCGCTCGCCGTAATGGTACTGACGAACCAGCCTGATGGGGACTGATTGCTTTCATCACGATCCATTATGATCCACACCGAAGGTACAGCCATATTCAGGGACACAAGGTAGGACTCCACATCGGCGCGAAATAATTCCATTGTGACTGTGCCGGCGTGGTAGTCGACCACCTCGCCGTCGCGCACAAGCTCTTTCCAGAACGCCTCTGGTGCACCAGGTATGACAGCCACGGGTTTCCACACATCTCGCGCCCACCGCGTCACGCCGGGCATCCTGCGAACCAAGGCACCGACTGTTAATTCGCGTTTCCAATTATCTGCACGATTGTTCATATTTGCTCTCTTTTTTATGAACGCTAGCAGAACCCAAACAAATATTCCATTAACGAACTGTGCAATGACAAGCGGCTGTGGCATGCTCGGCAATCGGTAGAGACAACGTATTCGCACAAAAACAACTAAACGGGTCACAACTCCGATGACGGCACACAAAACCCTTCTGTTATGTACTTGCGATCAAACTCAGTCCTTTAATTCCAAGGCACTACAAACGGCTGCGGGAGCTGAACAGGTGATCGTGGTGGACCAACTGTGCGGCAAAAATATGAGAATTGCCGCCGAGCACCTGGGTGACGGTAATGAGTTGCTCATTGCCTGTGGTCAACAGGCCCCCCTGTTCGAGCGATTAGGTGAGGACGTGCAAGCTGAAACCCAGCATTGTGCACCGTTCAGCACCATCGACATTCGAGATCGTGCTGGCTGGGGTTCAGCAAACGCAAAGCCCAAGCGCTTGCACGCCAAACAAGCGGCCTTGCTTGCTGCGGCCCAGCTACCGGCCCCTATGGTCCCCGTGAAAAGCATTCAGTCCAGCGGTGTGTGTTGCATTGTCGGCCCTACCGAGCAGGCCATCAGAATGGCCGAGCTGGTACAGGACGAACTGGGCGTCACATGCATTGTCAATGATGCGGGGCCGATACAACTGCCCTCCGCCGGTTATAACGTTGCTAAAGGTCAACTGACGGTCGCCCAGGGCGCGTTAGGTTGCTTTAAACTGGAGTTTGCCCAGCTGCAGACCCTGAATCTCGCGGGTCGCGGCGCCCTTGGTTACGGCGAGGCTGAAGCCACTGCCCGTAGTGAGTGCGACGTGTTTATCGACCTGCGTGGCGTCGAGCCGGCGTTTCCCAGTTATCAAAAACGCAACGGCTACTTTTGGGCCGACCCGACCAAAGCCGGAGAGTTAGAGCGTATTGCTCTGACTGCCAGGGACCGGGTCGGTGAGTTTGAGAAATCCGTGTATTTCAAGCTGGAAACCTCCCTTTGTGCCCACTCCCGGGCGAATCAGCCCGGTTGCACCCGCTGTCTGGACGTTTGCCCCACCGAGGCGATTTTTTCCGCCGGGGACCACGTAGAAATCAATTCGGATATTTGCGCCGGCTGCGGGTCCTGCGCGGCGGTTTGCCCGACGTCAGCCGTAACCATGAACGAAACCCCCTTCGAGGCCCTAACCCAAGTTATAGCGGTTATGGCGAAGGTCTATCGCGAGCAAGCTGACGAAGCTCCGCGTCTGGTTTTTCACACATTGGGCACTGGTAATGACGCTATCGCACGGCTCGCACGATATGGTGCCGGACTGGCGGATGACCTCATCCCGCTGGGGCTAGAGCATGTTGATCGGGTGGGCCATGCCGAGATACTGGCTGCGTTTGGAGCGGGTTACGCTGAAGTCTTGATCCTGGCAGACAACGAGACAGACCGTCAGGCCGTGGCCGCTGAGGTTGAGTTGGCTCAAGCCATGCTTGGCGGCACTCATCATTCCACCACCAGGGCCCGGGTAATCGCAGCCGACGAGTTGAGCGCAGCCGCGGACAACGCCGGACGAGTGAGCCAGCCGATTTTACTGGTCGGCGGTCGCCGTGATATCACACGGGTCTCTGTCGCCGCCATGGCAGACAGGATCGAAGCACCGATTGCCCTGCCAGCGGGTGCACCCTACGGCGCAATCGAAATCAATCCCGACAAGTGCACGCTCTGTCTGGCCTGCGTATCGCTCTGTCCCACTGGTGCCCTGGGCGATCATCCGGACCGGCCAGAGGTTCAGTTCACGGAAAACGCCTGCGTTCAATGCGGCGTCTGCGAAAGCACTTGCCCGGAAACGGCCATC
Organism: Marinobacter sp. BSs20148; assembly: GCF_000283275.1. NCBI lineage: Bacteria > Pseudomonadati > Pseudomonadota > Gammaproteobacteria > Pseudomonadales > Marinobacteraceae > Marinobacter > Marinobacter sp. BSs20148. The sequence goes on along the minus strand of NC_018268.1, from coordinate 3,592,947 downwards.
ATTCTGAAGCCCCGGCTGGATCTGTCGAACGATGCGCTGATCCCGAGAGCATTGCATGGCGAAGATCCTTTCGAATGTATCAGTTGTGGTATTCCCTTTGGCGTTGCCAGCACCATCAACCGGATTGTTGAGAAGCTGGAGAACAAACACTGGATGTACACCAACACGGATAATGTTCAATTGGTCAAGATGTGTAACGACTGTCGGGTTAAATCGCAATTCCACGGTGATAACTCGCCCATGGCGATGGGCGAGCGTCCCCGCATTCGCACCAGCGACGACTACCGAGACAGCTAAAAATCAATCAGGACACAACATGACTCAATACACCGAAGTAGGTAACCCCGGCCTGATCGCTTCAGACGCGCCTCGGCCGAAAGACAAAAACCCGGAGGGGATTGATCGCATCATTGCTATCTCCTCGGGCAAAGGCGGTGTAGGTAAGTCGACAGTGGCGTCCAATCTGGCTGTCGCGCTAGCCTCGAAAGGTCTTAAAGTGGGCTTGTTAGACGCCGACGTTTACGGCCCCAGCCAGCCCCGCATGCTGGGTGTTTCTGGGCGCCCTTCCAGCCCTGACGGGCATACCATATTGCCCCTGCGCAACCACGGTGTGACACTGATGTCCCTGGGTCTGATGACCCCGGATGACGAAGCAATTATCTGGCGCGGTCCGATGTTGATGGGTGCCCTGCAGCAGATGATGAACCAAGTGGATTGGGGCAGGCTGGACGTGTTGCTGGTGGATCTTCCGCCAGGTACCGGTGACGTCCAGATGACCCTGAGCCAGAAATTCTTTGTTGCGGGTGCCATTGTGGTCTCGACACCTCAGGACATTGCTCTGATGGACGCGCGCAAAGGCATTGATATGTTCAACCGGATGGACGTGCCACTACTGGGCATAATTGAAAACATGGCGTCCTTTGTCTGCGACGGCTGCGGTAAAGAGCATCACCCCTTCGGATCCGGCGGCGCCCGGGCTGAGGCAGAAAAGATTGGAGCGCCCTTTTTAGGAGAAATCCCACTCGACCTGGACATTCGTATCGGTTCGGACGGCGGGGTTCCAATTGTGGTGTCAAAGCCGGAAAGCCCTCAAGCTCAAACCTTCCAGCGCATTGCGGATGAAATTATCGCTTCTGACGCTTACGCCCAGGCCATGCGATGAGCGAATCACCTCAATTCCCGCCGCTATTCTCTGGCGAAGTGGTTGCCAAACACACAGATCCGTTTGATAAGGCCGTCAGCCGCGCCATCGCAGGAGTCGATTCAGGCACGATCTTTTACTCCAATGGGGTCGAGACTTTGCGTGCGGCTCTGGTGCTGGCGCCGGAAACACCGTTGGAAGATGCTATCCAAGTCGTCTACGTTGCCCAAATAGGTTTGGCTGAAAGTCTGGGCGCACTGGCGCCGCCGGAAGTGCCCGTGCACTTTGAATGGCCTGATCGCATCAAGGTCAATGGCGCGGTCTGCGGTGGTGTCCGCTTTGCAGCGGACGTGTCAGATCCCAAAGCGTATCCTAAATGGCTCGTCATCGGCATTCATGTGGCCTTCAAGGCTTTGAACGACGAGCCTGGCAAAAATCCGAATGAAACCTGTCTGCAAGAGGAAGGTTGCGTCGAAATCACCCCTATGGCGCTGCTGGAAAGCTGGTCCAAACACACACTGCTGTGGCTGACCCACTTCATGGATAGCGGATTCGAGCGCGTACACAAAGAGTGGCGGCCACGCTGCGACACTCTGGGCGAAACGATTAGTTACCCAAAGCCCGGTGTCTTTTTTGGACTGGATGAAAAAGGCCGGATGCTATTGCGTCAGGATGTCATGACCGAGACACTAAGTTTGATTGAATTTGCGGAGCACACATGAAACTGGCCCGAACCCTGCGCTTGGATATATCTGACCAAAACGTATTTGCACTGCCGGCGCCCAGCGGAGAATGGGCAATTTCGGGCGGATTCGAATTTTCCAACTGGACCGAAGCCGATCTGAAGGGTAAGGCTCGTCAGGCCTTCAGTAACGGTTGGTACAGCATAGAGTCTGGTGGACGCGCCAGTTTTGTGGGTGTTTGCAGCATCACTGAAACCGAATTGGAGCAGCTGCGCACAACCCTGGCGAAAACCTTTGTTGAGCTTTATGGTGCGCCGGATATTGATGCTGCCTACCCCTTCGCCTGCGAAGAAATCGACCAGATGCGCAGCATGTGCGAGGACTTTGAGGACAACACCCTGATGATGGTCAGCCGCACACTGACAGAGTTGGGCGTTGAGGAGACCTACCACACTCGCGCACCGCAAGATGCTTCGCTTGAAGCCTTTGCCGTCCATGGCGACTACGAGTGATTATGCTCGACAGGCATTACAGGCCGAAGCTGGCGTAGGGGATAAACCGCACTGGAGTTCCCGGCTCTATCTGCTGAGCGCTGTCGTCCAAATCCACTAAACCATCGGACCAGGCCAAACCGGTGACCCGGCCCGAGCCTTCAGAGCCGAATGCTTCAACCTGCCCATTACGGACCCTAGCGCGCAACATCTCATTGCGCCCAGGCTTCTTGTTCTTGTAAAAATTGGCGGGAACCATATAGCCTTGGGGTTCGAACCACTCCCCCCCTGCCAGCAGCGCCATCGCGGGTGCGCCAAAGCACAGCGCGCAAACCCAGGCTGCAACCGGATTCCCCGGCAAACCCACCACGGGCGTGCCCTGGAACATGGCCAGCGCCAGAGGGCGGCCCGGTTTGATCGCAATGCGCCAATTGCTGATTTCACCATGGGCTTTCAGTGTTTTCGACACATGGTCTTCGTCGCCTGCGGAAATGCCTCCACTGGTCAGGATCAAGTCGCACTGCTCAGCTCCGCGCTCCAACGCCGCTTTGACGTCTTCGGCCCGGTCCAGCACGTGGCCCAGGTCCACCAGTTGATAGCCAAGCTGCGCTACCAGAGCGCTTAGCATCGGGCGATTTGCATCGTAAATCTGCCAATCGGTGACTGCTGAACCGACTGGCTTTACCTCATCACCCGTGGACAGGACTCCAACGCGAAGCCGCTGATAGACGTCGGCCGACTCGACACCAACACTGGCGAGGACTGAAATCTGGGTAGGCGTCAGGCGGGTGCCCGCTGTTAGAATCCGATCCTGTGCCTTGATGTCTTCACCGGCCTTACGCAGATTGGCGCCCGCTTTCAACGTGCCGTTTAAATGTAGCTGATCACCGACGACCTCGCAGTCCTCTTCCAGAACCACCGTATCAGTGCCGGCCGGTATTACCGCGCCGGTTAGAATCCGAATAGCGTGTCCCTCAGGCACATGCTCCTTGTACGGCTCCCCGGCGGCACTTCGGCCATCAATTAAAGGTAGGGCGCAGGGCACCTCGGTCAAAGGCCCTGCAAACGCATAGCCATCGACCGCAGAATTACTGCTGGGAGGGTGAGCGCGAGGCGCATAGACATCGCTCGCCAGTATCCGGCCATTTACCTGCGGCAGCGGGACAGCGTGATCCACACCCACTACTGGGTGTAAGCGCGAGTGCAATCGCTCCAGCGCCTCGTTTACCGGCGTCCAGTTTACCCCGGGGGGCAAGGCAAAACAGTCATTACGAAGTGGGTTCATGGCTTTCCAGAATTTAGCATAAAGTCAGCGATTTCAGACACGTCGTTCATATCAAAACCGGGACCCGCAAAATCCGGAGAATAGTCCGTTGCCACAGCAATGATGCTGGCGTCGTTCGGATACAGGGGCTCACGGTTGCACTCCTGCCTGTGTACCTCAATTTTGGGGTGTGAATGGGTTTTAAACCCCTCGACTATGACCCAGTCGCAGGGCCCCAGCCGGGCGAGCAGTTCTTCAAGTGTTGGTTCGTCGGCGCCGCGCAGTTCGTGCATGATAGCGAAGCGTTGCCCACCCGCCAGTATGACCTCCCTGGCGCCGGCATCACGATGACGGTAGCTATCGGTATCGGGTTGGTCCACATCCACCGCATGATGGGCATGTTTGATCGAATTTACCGTTAACCCTCTGCTGGTCAGTTCGCGAATCAATGAACTGACCAGGGTGGTTTTCCCGCAGTTTTTCCAACCTACAATACCAATAACGTTCACTTCAGGTTCCGCTCCGCCCACACTAGATCTTCCGGCGTATTAATGTTGAAAAAGTCGTCCGGGCCAAACAATACCAAAGACTCACCATTGGCCTGGGTCCATTGGCGGATCTTGCGGACGCCGTCATTTAAAGCGGCCCTCAAATCATGTCGCAAAGCGACTTGCCAACGGCCAAAGGTCGGCTGGGGCAGTCGGCCACGCTTCGGATCCGGCGTGGCGGCCAAAACGACCGGGGTATCGCATTCGGCTAATCGTGCTGCCAGATCCAGTGGGAAGCAAGGGGTATCCGCAGCGACACTGATCAGCCATTCATGCCCTTGCTCGGCAGCCCAATCCATGCCTGCGAGCACACCGGCCAGCGGGCCCGGAAAATCGGCGACAGAATCGGCTACCACGGGCAAGCGCAGATCATCAAAACGACTCAAATCGCCATTGGCGTTCAACACTAAGGCGGCGACCTGCGGTGTGATTCGATCGATGACACGATGGATCAATGACTGACCGCCCAACATCAATCTTCCTTTGTCACCACCGCCCATTCGGTTTGCCTGGCCACCCGCCAGAATGACCGCGCACTCAGTCATGTTCCGTTCCCATTAATAGTACTCCGCTCGAGTCAGTCACGCTGAGCGCCCTTGCGCCCCATTCTTTTGTCTTCATCGGGAATCTGAGACAAGTCCTGATCGAACACCAGACGGTGCTGGCCACTGAGGCAGGTGAATTTCTTGCCTCGCATCCGTCCGATCAGTGTCAACCCAACCTGCTGTGCAATATCGACACCCCAGGCCGTAAAGCCTGATCGGCTGATGAGGGTAGGGATCCCCATCAGGGCCGTCTTGATAACCATTTCGGAGGTCAGGCGGCCAGTGGTATAGAGGACTTTATCCGACGCCTCGATGCCGGTTAAGTGCATCCAACCTGCGATCTTGTCGACCGCATTGTGACGCCCGACATCCTCCATGTAGGCCAGAATCTGACGGCCCTGACACAGGGCGGTGCCATGAATGGCGCCGGTTTCCATGTACAGGCTGGGCGTGTGGTTAATCTGGTAGGAAAGATCGTAAAAGGTACTGGTGTGCACCGGTGTATCTGGCAGTGACAGCCCGTCGAGCCCTGCCATCATGTCACCGAACACAGTGCCTACGGCGCAGCCGGAAGTGCGGGTTTTCTTTTCCAGCTTGTTCTCGACATCAGTAACACCCGCGGTGCGGACCACAACAACTTCCAGTTCTTCGTCGAAATCAATCCCCGTGACCTCGTCGGTCTCTTTTAGCATACCCTGATTCAAGAGAAAACCGAGCGCCAGGTACTCCGGATGATCGCCGATGGTCATTGCCGTGACGATCTCCTGACTGTTCAGATAGATGGTCAGAGGGCGCTCTTCGATCACGCTGATCGACTTTGGTTGACCGTTTTCGTCAACGCCTTCAACCCTACGGGATAGCCGAGGGTCGGCAGGGTTTGGCAGAAGATAGGTGATCGTCATGTTTGTTGCTGTCCTTTCAGAAACGCCACGAGCTTGAGCCTCGATAGCGGACCATAAAGAGTAGCCTATTTTGCATTAGGGAAAAAGAGCTGTTGTCCGTCCACTTGGAAGTCGGCAATCGCTTTTTGGCCCTGCCCGGAGATGAGCCACTTGTGCCACTTCTCAGCCAGATTGTGCTTGAGATGCGGGTGCTTTTCTTTGAGGAGCAGCAGGCTACCGTACTGGTTGCGCAACACGTCGTCGCCTTCAAAAAGTAGTGTCAGGTTCTGCCGGTTTTTAAATGCTACCCAGGTGGCGCGGTCTGACATTACGTAGGCATCCATGGCGGCGGCGGTATTAAGCGTTGGGCCCATGCCACTGCCGAGTTCGCGGTACCAGTCGCCATCAGGCTCAACGCCGGCATTTTCCCAAAGGCGCAGTTCGGCGCGATTGGTGCCACTGTCGTCGCCGCGTGAGGCAAACGGTGCCTGTGCCTCGGCAATGCTCGCAAACGCTTCGGCGGCGGTTTGAGCTTGCCCGACATTCGCCGGATCATTGCCGGGGCCGATCACTACGAAGTCGTTGTACATCACATCGGCGCGCTCAGTGGCGTCGCCGTTTTCTACAAAACGCAGTTCGCCGGCCGTGTCATGTACGAGAAGGCTGTCGGCATCACCGCGGCGGGCGATCTCGAAAGCCTGCCCGGTGCCTACCGCGACTACACGTACCTCGATGTCGGTGGCCTCCTTGAACTGCGGAAGGATGGCATTGAATAGCCCCGAGTTTTCGGTCGAGGTTGTCGAGGCAAGAGTAATGTAGTCATCGGCGTAGGCGCCAGCGGTCAGGCCCAGGGTGGTTAAGCCTGCGAGTACAAGCGTTAAGGTTTTTCTCATTTTGTTATTTTCCTGCCGTGTTTTGAAAACTTGCATTGAACAATTACTCGGCAAAGGCGAAAGAACCGCACTATTCGACCAGTTCTCCGGCAATAAACGCTCGCGCCTCTTTCGACACAGGTGAGCTAAAAAAGGATTCAGCAAGGGTGTGCTCGTGTATTTTTCCGCCGGCAAGAAATAGTACATCCCCGGCAAGACGTTTGGCCTGGTATAGGTCATGAGTGGTCATGACGATGCGTGTTCCCCGCTGGTGAAACTCGCGCACGGCGGTTTCCACGGCTTTAATTGCCGCCGGATCGAGCGCGGAAGTGGGTTCATCCAAAAACAGCACTGCGGGGGCAAGCACCCAAGCGCGAGCCAGCGCCAGACGCTGCTGTTCGCCGCCTGAGAGCACGCGAGCCGACGTATCGGCGCGGGCAGTCAGACCGAAGCGCTCAAGCGCCTCACGGGCGAGCTTTCTGCGTGCCTTGCGCGGGGTATTGTTCACCGCCAGCGCGTGGGTGAGGTTGGCCTCAGCTGAGCGGCGCAACAGTACCGGGTTTTGGAACACCATTGCCTGGCGGGGCCGCCCCTCGCCGGACCAGGACACCTGTCCCTGGGTGGGGGAAAGCAGGCCGTGGGCCAGTCGCAGCAAAATGCTCTTTCCAGCGCCATTAGGCCCCATAACCAGTGTGGGACCAGACCCCGTCAGGGTAAATGAACAAGGTCCTAACAGCGTCTCGCCCAGGTGGCTGAAAGTGACGCCCTCAAAGCGCAACTCTGTTGGCGGGCAAAGCGTGGACGCGGCGCTGAGTAGTGCCTTAAATGAAGTCATCCCACCCGCCTTTTGGCCAATTCGCTCACCACATAAGCGCCTGCATTAATCAGCATTACCAGCGTCAGTAGTACGATCCCGAGCCCTAGCGCCAGCGGAAGGTCGCCCTTGCTGGTTTCCAGCACAATGGCAGTCGTCATTACCCTTGTGACTCCGTCAATGTTGCCTCCTACCATCATCACAGCGCCCACCTCGGCGCTGGCGCGGCCGAACCCGGCGAGTAATACGGTCAGTAGCGTAAAGCGGGCGTCCCACAACAAGGTCGGCATCATTCGTGACTGCGACATACCCAGTGAAAGGAATTGTTCCCGGTACTCACCCAGAAGCTCCTCCACCTTTTGGCGCGACAGCGCCGCCAAAATCGGCAGCACCAGCACGAATTGCGCAATCACCATAGCCGTCGGCGTAAACAGAAGCCCCCATTCACCAAGAGGCCCAGCGCGCGAGAGCAGTAAGTAGACAGTCAGCCCGGCCATAACAGGGGGCAGCCCCATCAGGGCATTAAGCGCGACAATCACCCCTCCGCGCCCGGGAAAGCGCCATAGCGCGACCGCTGCACCCAGCGGAAATCCCAGCAGGGCTGCGGCCAGTACTGCCAAAAGCGAAACCTGTAGCGACAGAGCCACAATCTGAAATAATGCGGCGTCCAGGTTCATCAGTAACGACAGCGCTACATAAAACGCATTATTTTCCACAGCGGCGTCTCCTTATTGTTGAGCATAATGTTATTTTCAATTACGCTTTGCACTGTTTGTTGAAATTCATGCAGCTTAAAACAGTCTTACGTTTATCCATGCAGCAGGAGAGACGATGCCCCTTCCCGCCTACTTAACGACGTCGGAAGTCGCCGATTATCTGCGCCTGAAAGAACGCAAGGTTTATGATCTGGTCAGCCAGGGAGTTATTCCCTGCGTACGAGTGACAGGAAAGCTTCTGTTTCCGCGTCAGCGTATCGATCTTTGGCTGATGAACCATCTGGAAGGGGACGACGCGAAAGGCCTGCCGACCCCACCGGTGCTGGCGGGCAGCCAGGACCCGCTGTTGGAGTGGGCCATTAAAGAAAGCGGCGCCGAGCTGGCGTTGTTGTGTCAGGGAAGCGGCGATGGTGTTCAGCGACTGCTCGACGGCCGCGCGATGCTTGCCGGCATGCATATCTGGCATGCGGAAAACCAACGCTATAACGACCCTGCTACTCTAGGCCTTGGCGGCATGCGAGACCTGGTGCTGATTCGCTGGGCGAAACGCCAGCAGGGGCTACTTTTAGCCTATGATAATCCCCATCGTGTTTCTCGATTTGAAGACATCGCTCGCCCCGGCATACGTGTCGCCCATCGTCAGCCTGATGCCGGCGCTAGCGAGTTGCTGCAGAGTTTTCTTACTCGTGACCGTATCAACGCCAAAGATCTTACGTGGGCCGCTAATCCGTCACTCGGTGAGGACGATCTCGCTCTGGCTATTCGCCAGGGTGAGGCAGACGTGGGCATTGCAATCGAAGCCGTTGCGCGACGGCAGAGACTGGCTTTTATTCCACTGCAGCAGGAGCATTTTGATCTGGCCATGCGCCGCCGACACTACTTTGAACCAGCCTGTCAGCGTCTGCTGGCGTTTGCACAATGCGAGCAGTTCGCCCAACGCGCCGGGGAACTGGGCGGTTACGATATCAGCGAGCTCGGACACGTGATGTACAACGCATAAGCGACGTTTTACTTTTATGGAAGCCCCTCGTTATAGGCAAGGTTGAATAAGACTTCCCCCGAAACGTTACCCACAAGCGAGCGTGGATGCCAGTGGGTCAATATGGATGAGACCAGCACAAAAAAGCCGATTTTCCGGGGCTTTAGGGTATTTTAGTGGATCTTGCTGGACCTCTTGAAACTCTTGGTTGGTGGGACGGCGGGAATTGAACCCGCATCCGCCAGCACTGTGCCTTAGGATCTACATGCTTGTGTCCCTTTACTGATTTAACTTCAGGCTACCCGAAGGTCAGGGCGCAAGAAGCGAGTTCTTACGCGCAACGTTCCAAACAGCGCCGGCCAACTACTGGGCAGACATTCTGCAGGAAGCGGGTATTGCAGCAGCTCAACCGAGTGCCATTGGAGATTTGCGCGAACAGTACAACCGCGAAGCTGATGACACATCAGGAATGGCTTTGGGGAGTTTCTCGTTCTCAACCTACGTGAACCACTCCAGTGGCCACAGCATTACGCAGATTGATCACTGCTCAGTTCGCCCGACAGAAGCATCTACCCGGGCCTTTGTGCCAGCCTCGTTATGAGGTTGGTTTTTTTTATGCGTTAACGAACCTGCAAAAATCGCTAGTCGCCGGATTTTTCCTCTATCTAGAGGACAACCCGAGTCGATACCCTGACTGTTTTCGAAAATAACATGTATTTATGTGGTTGCGCTGGCCCTCGCAATGAGTCGTAAATATCGGATTCAGAGACTCAGTTTTTGCGGAAGAGCTGGGCTTCGCGGTCCTTGAAAGCTTTAAATTCTAAAGCGTTTCCCGAAGGGTCGTAAAAAAACATGGTGGCTTGCTCCCCCGGCTCACCCTTAAAGCGTATGTAGGGCTCAATTTCGAAAGCCACTCCGTGCTCACGTAGTTTTGCAGATAGCGTGTTCCATGCATCCATTTCCAGAACCACCCCAAAGTGCGGAACGGGCACGCCGTGGCCGTCTACCGGGTTTTTATGAGTGTTTGCGGATTGCTCTTTCAGTGCAGGGTTGAGATGACAAACAAACTGATGACCGTACAGGTCGAAGTCGACCCAGCTTTCGGACGAGCGGCCTTCAGGGCAGCCTAGAAAATCACCATAGAATCGGCGAGCTTCGTTTATATCTCGAACTTGTATGGCGAGATGAAATGGATCTTGCACGGCCATAGTGTGTGTCCCCGGCGTGATAAGTATGAAATGAACGACTGAATGTCGCTAGGCAGGCTTTTTCGACGCAACCTTCGTTGTGATTTCGGAAACACCATCAAGGCTCAAGTATAACGTTGCACCGCGAGCTAGAACACCAACGTGGCCCTGCTTTGCTAGCGCGTAGCTAAGCCCAGTTCTCGAGACTGGCGACTAGAGAACGGCACACTGGGTCTGATGTGTGGTGATCAAGTGACTATATTCCCTGATGTCAGAATTTTACCCTGAATCTGAAGTTGTGGAAGCATCCACAGGTGCCAACGCGAAGAGCGCTACGCTCTGAAAACACGCATTTAAGGTCTGAACGCCGGCGCCAAAGTTGCTAAGGGTTTCGAACACTTAGCGGAGAAGAATCGAGGCGATATTGTGCAATCAGGCTGTACTTCTGGTGCCCATCGTTTCTCTGGCGTATACCAAGTGTTCCGGATGGCGATAGGCTAATTCTGGCTGGCGGCCTCCGAGGTACGGATACTCTGGATAGTATGAAAGCCATCAATGACGAGTTCGGAGCCTTGCTTTACCGGCATAAAATTGTGCTCGATCGTTGCTATGACTGGCGATTCTAGAAAGGGTCCCTGAATCAGATTCCGCTCAGTGACGTTTTTATTTTCTAATTTATCGGTTTGGTGTATTCAGCCTGAACAGGCATTGACTATGTCGATACCAAGCAATAACATTGTTTTATTGCTGGTGTATACCAGAAAATTCGCAGAAAAATTGACCGCACAGAGGCAATATTCCATGAGTGCCATACCTGAAAATCCTTATTTGCTATTGACGCCAGGACCCTTATCGACCAGCCCCACGGTCCGTCAGGCTATGATGAAGGACTGGTGTACTTGGGACTCAGAATATAACGAGTTGGTGAATAGCATTCGTAGTCGGTTGGTTGAGCTAGCAGTCGAAGCACACCCTGCAGCGCGAGAAAAGTACACGTCGGTACTGATGCAGGGGAGTGGTTCAGCCTCCGTTGAAAGTGTTATTGGTTCGGTCGTGCCCAGAGACGGAAAGCTGCTGGTGCTGGCGAACGGCACCTACGGTAAGCGTATCGCACGGGCCGCAAACATACTGGCTATCGATAACGAGGTGTTGGATTTTGGCGAGCAAGGTGCCATCGACTTAGAGGCATTACAGCAGAAGCTTTTGGGCGACCACGGTTTTACCCACTTGGCGGTTGTCCATTGTGAAACAACCACCGGACGCCTGAACCCGATTGAAGAGATTGCGCCTGTTGTAAAGCAGGCAGGCCTCTGTTTGATTGTCGACGCGATGAGCAGTTTTGGCGGTGTCCCCATCGATATGGTTGGGCTGGGGATAGATTACCTGATCAGCAGCGCCAATAAGTGCATTCAGGGTGTTCCTGGGTTTGGTCTTATCGTTGCCAAGCGGGCCGAAATCGAATCAACCAAGGGTTACTCCAGGTCTATGTCCCTTGATCTTTTTGATCAATGGCACGCTATGGAAACAGGTGGAGGTAAGTGGCGCTTTACTTCACCGACACACACCGTCCGAGCTTTCGATCAGGCTCTGATTGAGTTGGCAGAAGAAGGCGGTATCGCAGCGCGCTGTGAACGATATCGGAAGAATCATCAGGTACTTGTAAGCGGCATGCGGGAGCTTGGTTTCGAGACCATGCTGGAAGATGAGGTGATGTCTCCCTTTATCACAACTTTCTATAATCCGGGTGCCAAGAGTTATAAGTTCGAAGAGTTTTATACGCGATTGAAGCGCCGTGGATTTGTTATTTATCCCGGCAAGGTATCGGACGCTGACTGTTTTCGGATTGGCAACATAGGTCATGTTTTCCCAGAAGACATGGAGCGGCTTATTGACGCTATTCGCCTTGAGCGCTATTGGCTCTGACTTCATTGCAGGCATTGAAAATCATTTAGATCTACCTTTTTAAAAGAGGAATTGTTATGAGTGTCAACGGCCAAGCAAAGAAAAAACCAGTGAGCGTTGTCGATTATAGTTATGTACGAAAATATAACGGGCCCATAAAAGCCGTCATCTGTGACTGGGCAGGAACAACGATCGATTATGGTTCGAGGGCGCCTATTATAGCTTTTCTAGCATTGTTCAAATCTCATGATATTGATGTGACTGAGGCGCAGGCACGCGAGCCGATGGGAACTGAAAAAAGCGTTCATATTCGTCGCATGCTTGCCATGCCAGCTATCTCAGCTAAATGGCAGAAGATAAAAGGCAAGCTTGCGACGGCGGAAGATGTGCAGACCCTTTACACGGAGTTCTTGCCCTTACAGCTGGCCAGTATTCGCAACTGTGGAGATCTTATTCCGGGTTGGCTTGAGACAGTCGATGAGTTGCGTGGTCAGGGGATAAAACTGGGCGCCAACACGGGCTATAACACTGAAATGTATGCTCAGGTAGCTGAGGTTGCCAGAAACTCTGGCTATGAAGCCGATGCAAACGTCTGTGCTACAGAAGTTTCGCAAGGTCGTCCGTATCCATACATGGCACAGGCAGTGATGGAAAAGCTCGGTGTGCTGGAAGCGCAAGCCTGTATTAAAGTGGACGATACCGAAACGGGTATTGAAGAGGGTCTCAATGCGGGTATGTGGACAGTGGCTGTTGCATTGAGCGGTAACGCAAACGGTTTAAGTTATGAACAGTGGTCGGCATTGTCAGTGGACGCGCAGGCCGCGGTGGCGGAAAAGTCGCGTAGACAGATGGCCTTGTCTGGTGCTCACTATGTGATCGATTCAGTGGCTGATTTGCCAGCTGTCATTGCCGATATCAACGCAAAACTTGCAGCCGGAGTTCAGCCGTGAATGGGCCTGTTTTAGATAATAGACTGGCCCCCGCGGCTATCTATGAAGAACTGGCGAAGTTGTTCGAAAAGTTTGGCGACGAACAGTACGGTGAGGCGATAACTCAGCGTGAGCACATGCTGCAAAGTGCACACATGGCTGAGGAGCGCGGAGAGTCGGATGCGATTGTGGTCGCAGCGCTGCTTCATGACGTCGGGCATTTCTTTAGCCCACAGACCGAGGAACTGGTGTCGGACGGTCGACCAGAGCAAAACTTCTGTCACGAGGTGTTGGGAGCACGCTTTCTGGAATCCTGTTTTGGTCCTGAAGTGATTGTGCCTATCCAGCTCCATGTCGCCGTTAAACGCTATTTATGCTCTGTCGAAGAGGGTTACTACGAATCGCTAAGTGAGGCATCAAAACATAGCCTGGTATTGCAGGGTGGACCGATGACTCCCGCCCAGGTAGAGAAATTCAGTGCAGGGAAGCATTCTGATGCTGCTATTGGCCTGCGGTATTGCGACGATCACGGCAAGCAAGTAGGTATCGATATTCCCGGTCTGGAATACTACAGGGAGCTGATCATCAAAATGGTGAAAAAAGACTTAAGGGCAGCCTGATTAGCGTCCGAATCTCCGCTGAACGCACTGAACCCGAAGCATAGACGGCAACGGGTGAGGTGTGGGGCGTTTTGACTCTCGTATTCAGCTCCCGGGAAGATCAGCGGATTTATGGCTGCTGTGAATCCTGTGCAGGTGGCGATGGCACTTTTATTGCTCAATCTAGCGAGTTGTTCAGAGGTTGCCTAGAGTCTTTCATGCTTATTTAGCAGTCTTCATTACCCTCCTCGTTGCACCAAAATAGCCCTCTCTCCCGCACCAAATTACAGCGCTATCTGTGAGCTTTTTGATAAATTGCCTTATATTGGTGCTCATTATTTATAGTGGTCTATACCATTTTATTTATTTTCCTTCTTTCAAAAAATACTTGGCATTTTTTTATTACTTTTAATTATAATTATTAAATTATAATTAAAACAGTGGTTTAAGATCAATTTCTTAAAATTTCACGTGTCACTCCGGCTCTGATTTTTTGGTTAAAGAATTCATCATTTCGTAAAAATATCACGGTAACTCAATGTGGTATAGACCATATTTTGGCGGATGCTCTTTAATGGACTATTAGATCTGTCTGTTCCGAAAAATTGGATGCAAAAGAATAAAAGTAGTTTCGAAATTGACTGGCATGGGGTTTGCTTCTAGGTAGATGAGCGGAGCTTATTCTGCTTTTCTTGGAAGGGGAGTCCGCTTTCCCGTTGCAGGACTCGCACAATCAGATGGAGTAAAATCTATGCAATTTGTATCTGCATTTAAGTTAACTAAAACGGCAATGGCGTCGGCTACTGCGGCGGCCCTGTTGATGGCGGGTTCTATTTCAGTGAGCGCCAACACGGAACTTACTGTCTACACGGCTTTAGAAGCTGACCAGCTGAAAATGTATCAGACCAGTTTTAACGAAGAGTACCCCGATATCGAGATTAAGTGGGTGCGTGATTCCACTGGAATTGTGACGGCGAAATTGTTGGCTGAAAAAGAAAACCCTCAAGCGGATGTTATCTGGGGTGTAGCGGGAACCAGTTTGTTGCTGCTGGATAGCGAGGGTATGTTGCTGCCCTATGCACCAAAAGGTGTGGAAAAGTTGTCTGATGGTTTCAAAAGCGCCTCAAACCCACCGTCTTGGGTCGGAATGAATGCCTGGGTGGCTGCCATCTGTTACAACAACATTGAAGGGGAAAAGCTTGGTTTACCTAAACCTACTTCCTGGAACGATCTATTAGATCCTGTCTATGAAGGCTATCTCATTATGCCTAACCCCGGTTCGTCTGGGACAGGTTTCCTCGATGTATCAAGTTGGCTTCAGATGTTCGGCACGGACGGTGGCTGGACTTACATGGATAACCTTCACAAGAACATCAGCCGTTACACGCATTCCGGATCACAGCCTTGCAAGCTTGCGGCGTCAGGCGAGATTCCTATCGGTATTTCATACGCTTATCGTGCCGCGCAGCTTATTGAAAAAGGCGCGCCGTTGGACGTGATTATACCTTCCGAAGGTGTGGGTTGGGAGCTGGAAGCGGCCGGTATTGTGAAAGGGACTAAGAACTTGGAGTCCGCCCAAAAGCTTATGGATTTCGCTGTATCACTCAAAGCTAATGAGATGTACAACAAAAGCTTTGCGGTAGTTGCTATGCCTGGAGTCGCTCAACCAGTTAAGCATTTCCCGCCTGAGGTAGAGTCGCTCATGATTAAAAATGACCTGGCTTGGGCTGCGGCTAATCGAGCTGAAATTCTGGCCGAATGGACTAAACGCTACGACGGCAAATCAGAACCCAAGAGCTAATTTTTTTATGCCGAGCTAAAGCAAAGGCTTTAGCTCGGCTCTGCTTTTCGATTCCGATTCAAAGGTTGGGAAATGAGGTTGCTATGGCGGAAGTATCGAATCTCCTAGTTAAGGATAAACCTGAGACCAGAGAGTCCTCGGGTAGCTCACTGGATGAACCGCAGCACAAGAGAGTGAATAAACATAAGAAATACCTTGAGTTATCCGATGTAGTAAAAAAATATGGCGAATTTACTGCGCTCAACGGGTTGTCTCTGACCATATTTGATGGTGAGTTTATTAGCTTCCTGGGTCCCTCAGGCTGTGGCAAGACGACGCTGTTAAGAGCGATAGCCGGATTGGATTTGCAGACATCAGGCTTGGTGATCCAGAACGGCAAAGATGTGTCGGACGAGCCATCGAACAAAAGAGATTTTGGTATTGTTTTTCAGTCCTACGCCCTTTTCCCGAATCTTACTGTCAGGGACAACGTGGCCTACGGATTGGAAAATCGCAAAATGCCCAAGAAAGTCATTGCTTCCAAGGTTGAAGACTTACTGGAAATGGTTGGCCTTCCCGGCTCCGAATCAAAATATCCAGCTCAGCTTTCCGGAGGCCAGCAGCAGCGGGTTGCCTTGGCCAGGGCGCTCGCCACATCACCAGGTTTGTTACTTCTGGACGAGCCTCTTTCTGCACTTGATGCTCAGGTGCGCGTTTATCTGCGCAAAGAAATCAAGGCGCTGCAGAATAAACTGGGTGTAACCACCATCATGGTGACTCACGATCAGGAAGAAGCCCTGACAATGGCTGATCGCATTGTCGTAATGAACCACGGTGTTATTGAGCAGGTGGGCACACCTGAACAGATATATCAGCAACCGGCAAATGCCTTCGTTGCAGGCTTTATTGGAACCACTAATCTTTTATCTTGCCAACTGCTGAGCACGTCATCACTCAGTACAGCCGGTGTGAATCTGGCCTGTGAATGCCGAGTTGATATGGTGGGCCAAAAGGCACTCATGGCCATCCGTCCCGAGGACATTCGTGTCAGTAATGACTCGAAGGCGAGTGTAAATAGCTTAGACGTCACTGTTGATGATATCGAGTATTTAGGAGCGTTCTCCCGTGTCTTGGTCAGCCACAAAGACGGCTTGAAACTCAAAACCGAGTTCTCGATGAATGTTATGCGTGATCTCAGTATTAAGGTTGGAAAGGTGATTACGGTTACTCTTCCTGTTGAACATATTCGGCTTTTCCCAGAAGAGCGGTCGCTTTAAACGGGCAGGGATTTCCAATGCAGACTATCGTATACGATGGCAATAAAGCCGTTAGGCTTACCAAGCCAAAACTCAGCACTGATGACAAGGTCATGCGAGTGATTCTTGTAGTCGCAGCATTGATATTGTTGCTGACAATCGCTTTCCCCCTATACAGTATGTTGGCAAAAAGTGCCGAGAACTCTCAAGGCGAGTTCATTGGCTTTGCAAACTTCACAGCGTATTTTGCAAACCCTTCGCTTTATCAGTCCATCGAGCAATCTATTTTTGTTGCGGGCACTGCTACGCTAACAGTATTAACACTGTCCGTTTTGTATGCTTATGGCCTGACCCGAACGTGTATGCCTTTAAAAGGTTTTTTCAATATTGTGGCAATGATCCCTTTACTGGCGCCTTCGCTGCTACCCGCAATCAGTCTGGTGTATATTTTTGGTAATCAGGGAATAGCGAAAGAATTTCTTTTCGGGCACACCATCTATGGCCCTATTGGAATTGTAATGGGTCTGGTAATTTGGGTATTTCCTCCGGCACTGATGATCCTCAAGACGTCTTTGCAGAACACAGATGGACGTTTGTATGAAGCGGCGACCGTTATGCGGTCAAGCCCGCTGCGCACGTTCTTTGTTGTTACCCTGCCTAGCATCAAGTATGGGCTGATCAGCGCAATGTTTGTTGTTTTCACCCTGACAGCCACTGATTTTGGTGTTGCCAAAGTTATCGGCGGACAATACAACGTACTTGCAACGGATCTGTTTAAACAGGTCATCGGCCAGCAGAACTTCCAGATGGGAGCCGTAGTAGGCATTGTGTTGTTATTACCCGCAGTGCTCGCATTCTTTGTTGACCGTTATGTACAGCGTAAGCAGGTGTCGCTGTTAAGTTCGCGCTCAGTACTGTATGTGCCCAGCCGCAACCTCTTAAAAGACAGTCTTTTCTTCGTTTACTGCTTGGTTATCGCTGCGGTATTAATTGGCATACTTGCTATGGCGGCTTACGCGTCGTTCGTGACGTTCTGGCCGTATAATCTGACACTTTCTTTGAATAACTACGCGTTCGATATGATGGACGGGGGCGGATGGTCCGCTTTTACTAACTCACTAGAAATGGCGCTTTATACGGCGCTATTCGGCACCATCTTCATATTTACAACCGCTTATGCGTTAGAAAAAAGCCAGGGATTTCGGCGCATGCGCGGGCTGATAGGTATGCTTACTCTGCTACCGATGGCGGTTCCAGGGATGGTGCTTGGCTTGTCGTATATTTTCTTTTTTAACTCACCGGATAATCCGTTGAACTTTCTTTACGGAAGTATGGCCATCATGGTGATCTCTACAATCGTGCACTTTTATACGGTGAGCCACATTACTGCAGTTACGGCACTAAAGCAGGTGGCGCCAGAGCTGGAATCGGTAGCAGCGTCTCTTAATGTGCCCATTTACAAGACATTCTTTCGGGTAACGGTTCCGATGTGTCTGCCCGCTATACTGAATATTTCGACTTATCTTTTTACAACGGCAATGACAACGGTATCGGCCCTGATTTTCTTGTATTCACCTGATACGCAGTTGGCTTCAGTGGCCGTCCTGAATATGGAAGGAGCCGGCGATATCGCTCCGGCTGCTGCCATGGCCATGATGATTGTGATTACGTCTGCTGGCGTAAGGATAATACACTGGTTGTTGACGATGAAATTACGTTCGCGGCTGCTCCTCTGGCGATCACCAGCGCTTTAAGACGCCACAAATTCGTTAAATTCACGGGCCGTCTTAGACGGCCTCTCTTTTTGGGGAATTGCCATGAATATGAATGAATCCCTTTTGAAGGTTGTGCACGAGACTCTTGCCGAATCGGGCACCATAGCACGGCATTATTTTCGTCAGTCGCTTGCGGTCACTGCCAAAAGAGATTTAAGCCCGGTAACTCTGGCCGATCAGGAAATCGAGGCAGCCATGCGCAAGGTGATACACCAGCATTTTCCCGAGCACAGCATTGTAGGAGAGGAAGGGGAGGATCAGTTAGGAACGGGCGCTTATACCTGGACGCTGGACCCCATCGATGGCACCAAAAGTTTTATCAGCGGCCTGCCACTTTTTGGGACGTTGATCTGTGTATCGCGGGAAGAGCAGTTTCTGATAGGCGCCATTGATATGCCGATCTTAAACGAACGTTGGATTGGTGTTTTGGGGCAGGGTTCCACCTTTAACGGCACCCCCTGTAAGGCATCCGATGTTACTGACATCGGTTCGGCCACACTTTTCAGCACTGAACCAAATATGTTTAATACTGGCCAGGCTGAACGCCTCAAAAAATTGGAATCTGCGGTGAGGCTGCGCAGGTATGGCGGGGATTGCTACAGCTACGGACTTCTGGCTTCTGGCCATATTGATCTGGTAGTCGAGGCGAGTCTTCACCCTTATGATTGGATGTCGGCTGTGCCAATTATTCAAGAAGCAGGAGGCGTCATAACGGATTGGCAGGGAAACGCGCTGCATCGGAATAGTGAGGGTTCCGTGATAGCGGCAGGGACCCCAGAATTGCATTCTGCAGCTTTGGCGCTGCTCGCCGGTGCGAACCATTAAACGGGAAGTTTAAAACCTGGAAACGGGTTTCATTCATATCAAGCAAGGCTGATTAAAACGATCCCTGTAAAGAGGGTCAGAGTGCCGACCAATTTCGACGGTGTGCCTGGCTCTTTAAGCAGATAGATGGCAAAAATGACGGCAATAGGAATGCTGAGCTGTCGGAAAGCGACGACGTAACTGACGTTATCTACGTAGGCCATGCTAATCAGCACCAGCGCATAGGTGAGTGTCATCGCGAAGCCGGTTAATGCAGTTTTTGAAAGATGTTTGTGAGCGATCTCGCGCATATGCTCGCGATTATTCCTATTCGGTAACACTATGCAACATAACCATACCGAAGCGCTCATATTTACAAAAAACAGGTAGATCAGGCTTATTTCAATGACAGACAACTGCAAGGCTTCGTTGTTTCTGAGAATGGTCAGTGCTTTGTCATCGACGAGTGTATATCCGACAGTACCAAGAGCACTTACTAATGCAAAGCAACACGACATATTTATAAAGGTACGGAAACTGATCCTTCGCAGAGATGGGATGGGTATTATCAGGCAGCCGATCGAGACGAGTATGATGCCGCTCACGGCAAGTAGCCCAAGACTTTCTCCCTGCGCCAGAAGCGCTGTCATAATTGCGATAAGTAATACCGGTAACGCGCGTAATAGGGGATAGGCAACGGAAATCTCGCCGTGCTTGTAAGCGCCTGCCAGCGCCCACATGTAGACCGCCTGAAAAAAGCCGGTGAGCAAAATAAGCTCCCATATCAGAGACGGCAGCGACAACAAGTCTTCGCCGTTGATCAGAATAGCGGGAGTCAATAATAAGCAGGAAAACAAAGTGGCAATCAGGAAAAAGGCTGGAGACGGATGAACGGTTTTTCCGAGTAGATTCCAGCCTGCGTGTAAAAATGCCGAAGTAACCAGCAGAAGCCCTGCAAAAACACTCATACCACGATTCCATTCTACTAATTTGTTTAAAACTGAGGGTTTGGAGATAATTCACCTTAACGCTGTAACATAATTATGGTGTAGACCAGAATCTCTTGCAAGCTGAAAATCTGCGCTAATGACGTTTTTTATTCGAATTTTTGAGTAGCCAGCAGGGCTGTTTTTAATGCCCTGGACTTAGTGGAATATCATGGCAAGCTAATGGCTCAGTGCGTTGCTTAAGTACGGATCGCTACGTATAATTTCGCCGAATACTGATTATAATCACAGGTATACTCCGCATGAAAGATCTCCATATACCGTTTTATCTGAGGCTCAGGGATAAGCTGGCAGGCGATATTGAAAGATCGGTGCTGCAACACCATGCGAAGTTGCCGTCAGAGCGAGAACTCAGTAAAGCTTATGATCTTAACCGAGTAACCGTGCGCCAGGCTTTAATGCAGCTTGAGTCAGAGGGCCTAATATATCGGTTAATTCGTCGCGGCTGGTATGTTTCACCGCCAAGACTTTTTTATGATCCGTCCAAAAATATCAGTTTCATGGATAACGTTCGTGCTCAGGGCCACGTGCCGGAGACGATAATTCTTTCAAAGAGTGAATTGGTAGCGTCTGTTTGGACAAATCGCACGATGGGTGTTGAGCTCGGGGCCCCGGTGCACTTGCTTCGTCGATGCAGGATGATTGATGGACGTGCAGTCTTGGTGGAGCACATTCATATTAATGCAAAATTATGTCCGGGTTTACTGGAGTTGCCTCTGGATTGCTCATTGACTGCACTTCTTCGCGAACACTATGGCATTCGTATCAGCAGGACACGGGTGAATATGTACCCAGCACCGTTGAATGGTGATCAGGCTGCAGAACTTAATGTGGTTGCGGGTGCGCCAGGACTGTTTCTTACCCGAACCAGTTATGATCAAAATGATCAGGTCGTTGAGTTCGATCAGGAGTTCTGGCGCCACGATATAATTGAAATCGCGCTGGAAGTAGTAAACAACGCTGCTGACTCAGAATAGAGTCGTCCGGGTTCTGGCCGTACAAGACTTCGAACTTTTTTGACAGCACCAGCAACGAGGTCGTTTCTGCCCGAGTCTGATCTTCACGGCGAACTTCAGCTTTTGATGGTTTTACGACCATCGCGCTGATGTTTGCTCCAGTAAATTAGGTAGCAGGGCCGATGATGTGCTTGACCTCCAGGTAGGCTGCAAGCCCCCAGGGCCCAAGCTCTCGGCCGATACCGCTGCGCTTGAAGCCGCCCCAGCCGGTCTCTGACAGCACCAGTTGTTCGCTATTGAACCAGATGCTGCCGGCTTGTATTTCACGGCCGATTCGTTGGGCGCGTTCGCTGTCGCCGCTGATCACGGTAGCAACCAGGCCGAAGTCGCTATCATTGGCCAGCTCGATGGCCTCTTCTTCGCTGGCCACGCTGCGGCCGCAGAGTACAGGCCCGAAGATCTCTTCGCGCCACAGTCGGCTCGTCACCGGTACGTCGCGATAAAGCGTCGGGGCCAGGAAGTAGCCCTGCTTGGGCAGCTCCCGATGACAAGCATCACGTACCGCGACGAGCTGCTCGGCGGCGGCGATGTCGAGGTAGCGCTGCACGCCGTCACGCTGGTGGGCGCTGGTCAAGGGTCCCATGTCGGTCGTCGGGGAAAGCGGGTCACCGAGCCTGATGGCGTCGATGCGCTCGGCCAGTGCGGCATAAAGCGCGTCGGCGATGGTCTCGTGCACGATCAGCCGTGAGGTTGCCGAGCATATCTGGCCCGAGTTGAAATAGATCCCGGCCATCACCCAGTCGGCGGCCTGCTGCGGGTCGGCGTCTTCCATAACCAGAATTGGCGACTTGCCGCCCAGCTCCAGCGAGATGCCCTTGGTCGTGTCGCTTGCCGCTCGCATGACGGCTTCGCCGACCCGGTTGCTGCCGGTGAACGAGACCTTGTCGATGCCAGGATGGCGGCTGATGGGCGCGCCGATGCCCTGCCCATCGCCATGCAGGAGGTTCAGAACCCCGGCGGGCAAGCCGATGTCCAGGGCAATATCGGCCAGTACCTGCTCAGGCAACGGCGTTACCTCGGAGGGCTTGAGTATCACCGTGCAGCCGGCCGCGAGCGCCGGCGCAAGCTTCCAGGCGCTGGTCACCAGCGGAAAGTTCCAGGGGGTGATCAGTCCCACGACACCGACCGGGTCGTGATAGCAGCGTGCCACGACACCTTTCATCTCCAGTGCGACGGATTCTCCCTGACGGGCATCCAGCGCCCGCGCCTGTCCCGCATAGTAGCGATAGCAGGCGATGGCATCGTCCAGATCGATCGCCGCTTCCGCTATTGCCTTGCCGTTATTGGTCGAGGAAAGACGGATCAGCGCCTCGCGGCGTTTCGTCAGCGCGCCGGCGAAGCCGTCAAGATAGTCGGCCCGGCGGGTACCGCTCAGGCGCCGCCAAGCGGGCAGGGCGAGCCGGGCGGCTGCCACCGCGACATCCACGTCGGCGGGGTCGCCTGTGGTGACCTCGGCAATTACACTCTCGCGGAACGGGTCGGTGACTGCCAGGCGGCGCTGCCCTTGGCTGGTCACCCATTGGTTGTTGATGAACTGCTGGTCGAGCCGTTGCATGATGCACTCCGTCATAGATCGTGATTTCGTAGCCAGTCGTCAATCATGGCGTGCAGGTGCGTGCCGGAGAAACTCGGGAAGTGTCCGCCGTGGACTACTCGAGCTGGCAGGGCGCGCAGCCGCCGCATGCTGGTAGCGTAGTCTTTGAGGTTGCTGTGGAAGGCATCCTCAATCAGCGGGCCGTCGTAGATCAGGTCGCCAGAGATGAGGGTGGCGCTGGCGGCTTCCCAAAGGGCGATCCCGCCGGGCGAGTGGCCCGGAGTATGAATCACCTCGAAACGCCGATCGCCCAGGTCGATCTCGTCCCCGTCCTCGAGCAAGGCGATCTTGGGCGGTGCAGCGATGCGGTAGCCGCTGTGGGCATAGGGCGCCGGCGGCAGGGCGTCGAACATCTCGTCATTCAGGAACACCTCGGCCAGGGTGCTGGCGTTGTCCGGGGCGGCGAGGATATCGGCCTCGGTGCTATGCACGTGACAAGTGCCGAATTCATGGGCGGCGCCGATATGATCGAAGTGGGTATGGCTCGCCACGCCCACGATGTCACGCCCGGCGAGCAGCGCCACGTGTCGGCGCAGAGGGACGGCCCCCAGGCCGAAGTCCACCAGCAGGTCGCGTTCGCGACCGCGAACATGCCAGAGGTTGCAGCGGAAGAATGGCTTGATCCATGGTTCATCGATCAGGGTGATGCCGTGGTTCAAGCGTTGTGTGCGGTACCACTGATCCGCCGCGATGCGATGGAGGCTCGCTTGTCCCGGACTCATGCCTTGGCCTTCTGCTGGAGCTGGGTCACCTGGCGAGTGACGTAATAAAGGGTGCCGGTCAGCACGAACACCGGCAGCGAGGCACCGACACTCAGCGGGGCGACCCAGTTCCAGTAATAGGCCAGCACGGCGCCAATGATGTAGCAGCCAAGTGCCTGTGGATTGATGGCGGGGAGCCGGTCGGCCTGATCGATCAACTGTCGTGCAGTGTATTGGTCACGATCGATCAGGAAGTAGTCGACGATCATCAGCGAGAAGGCCGGGATGAACACGCTGCCGATGATCAGCAAGAAGGTTTGAAACTGGTCGAGGATGCCCGGGATCAGCGAGCCGATTACCGAGACGATGCCGATGATCAGCGCCGGCTTCCAGAAGGTGCTGCTGGGTCGAACGCTCATGAATGACAGTGTCGCGCTGTAGACGCACATCACGTTGGTGGTCAGTACCGAGAAGAAGATCACCAGTGCCGCGGGTAGGCCGAAACCGAAGCTGCTGAGTAACTGGGTGGGGTCATAAGTCTGCGGGAAGCCGATCGAGACCGACAGTGTGGAGACGGTGGCGCCCAGGCCCATGGCAATCAGCGTCGCGGCGACATAGCCGCCCCAGGTACCGATTACCGCGGCGCGCGGGGAGCGGCAGTGGCGATTGTAGTCTGCGGCCAGCGGAATCCATGAGAAGGCGGTGGCGATGATGATATCGAAGATTACGCCCGCGCCCAGGACCCCCGTGGCTTCCATCTCGGTGATGCTGGGCAGGTCGTAGTTGCGCGCCAGGGCGAAGACCACGACACCGGACAGCAGCAGCATCAGGACGGCGGCCAGTTTTTCCGCTTTCTCGATGCCGAGATGGCCTCGCAGGGCGATCAGTACGACGAGTCCTTCACAGATCACCGTGAACAGGGCGACGTTGGAGTATCCCGTTAGGGTCGAGACGGCATGATCGAGGCTCATGCCGGCGAGCAGGGCCTGGATCCAGCTCCAGGCGATCAGCGCGAGCAGGTTTACCCAGGCGGGGAAAACGGCACCCCAGCGTCCGAAGGTGCCGCGGGCCAGCACCATGGTGGTCATGCCGGTTTGCTGGCCCATCAGTCCAATCAGAACTAGAGGGATGATGCCGATGGCAGAGCCAAGCAGGACCAGCAGCATGGCATGCTGAAAGGTTAGGTTGGGAGCTAGCAGCATCCCGGTCAGAATAGTGGTCACCACGACGTTGGCTCCCAGCCAGAGGGCGAAGGTGCCGGGCATGCCCAGGCTGCGTTCGACGTGGTCGGCGGAAAGGGTGTCCTGACCGAAGGGGGAGGTGGAATGGCTCATTGCTGTTGTCCTCGTGAGTGATCGGTAACGCCTCGGGGCGATAAGGGAAAAAGTTCCGTGTCCAAGCCCATGGTCGTGCTTGCGCTGACGCCCATCAGTTGACCTGCCAACGGTGGGCGTCGATCTCGATCAGCATCGGGCCGTCCAGAGGCCGGCTGTCTAGTGCGGCGCTGAGGCTGGTGGGGCTGTCGACGCGAGTCGCCCGACATCCGAATCCGCGGGCGAGCGTCAGAAAGTCGGGGGCTTTGAGGTCGACGCCGAGGTGTTCGACACCGTGGGCATCCATGAAGCGGCGTATCTCCTCGTACCCGGCGTTGTGCCACAGCAGGACGACCACCGGCAGGCGCTCTTCCACGGCGGTGGCGAGTTCCGGCAGGGTGAACATCACGCCGCCGTCGCCGACCAGTGCGATCACCGGCAGTGCCGGCTGGCCGAGCTGAGCACCTATCGCGGCAGGAAGGCCGTAGCCTAGGGTGCCGTAGCCAGTAGAGGCGTTGAAGTAGCGCCTTGGCGCCGGCTGCGAGACCAGGTGATTGCCGGCATACACCGGGGCCGTCGAGTCGCCGACCAGAATGGCCTCTGGCAGTGCTGTCGCGAGGGCTGCATAGAGTGGCACGAAGGGCGCGAAGGCCGGATCGTTGGCCAAGTCCAGTTTGGCAAGGGCCAGCGCCGTGCGTTTCCGACCTCCCTTCTGCATGGGGCGCGGCAGACGCTCGACCAGCAGCTCGAGACTGCGCCCTGCGTCGCCCACCAAGCCTAGCGCCAGGGCTTGGTTGCGCACCAGTTGCTGGGCATCCAGGTCGATACGGATCAGCCGGCCGGTTAAGGCGAAGCCCTCGTCGAACACTACGTCGTAATCGGTCTCGCCGAGTTCGGTGCCCACCGCCAGGATCACATCGGCATTCGCCGCGAGCTCGCGTAGCGCCGGCAGGGCGGCGCTGGCGCCCAGGTCGAGCGGATGGTGTTGGCCCAGCAGCCCTTTGGCATTGATCGTGGTTACCGTCGGCGCGTCGAGACGTTCGACCAGTTGGCGCGCCGCGTCGGGGGCATCGACGCAGCCGCCACCGAGCAGCACCAAGGGGCGCTCGGCGGCCGTTAGCCATTCGACGGCTTGGGCAAGACCTTGGGGGTCCGGCGCCGGGCGATACAGCGTCGGCGCCAGCCAATGGCTCGGTGTCGCGACTGGCGCATCGAACAGGTCGATGGGAATTTCGATATGGACGGGTCCGGGTCGCTCGCTGCGAAACACTGCAAAGGCCCGGGCCAGCACTTCGGGTAGCTGGCAGGGATCGAGCAGCGTGTGGCTGAAGCGCGAGACCCCGGCGATCAGTTGTTGCTGACTGGGCAGCTCATGCAGGCGTCCCTGACCCATCCCTAGGGTGGCGCGACGGTTGACGCTGGAGATCACCAGCATGGGAATGGAGTCGGCAAGCGCCTGACCCATCGCCGTGGCAATATTGGTCATTCCGGGCCCGGTAATAATGAAGCACACCCCGGGGCGTCCGGTGGCGCGTGCGTAACCGTCAGCCATGAAGCCCGCGCCCTGTTCGTGGCGCGGAGAGACGTGGCGGATGCCCGCTGCATCGCCCCCCTCCAGACTGCGGTAGAGCTCGATGGTGTGCACGCCTGGGATACCGAAGACGGTGTCGAGGCCATAGGTATCACGCAGCAATCGAATCAGCAGATCTGCACACGTCATGTCAGAGTTCCTTATCCTACCAGCCAGTGGGCCATGACGACGATGATCGGCAGGGTAATGGCCGTGCGTAGCAGGAAGATGGCGAACAGTTCCCAGAGTTTCATCGGGATCTTCGACTTCAGCAGCAGGGCGCCGATTTCTGACATGTAGACGAGCTGGGTCAACGACAAGCAGGCGATCACAAAGCGCGTCAGCTCGCTCTCGATGTTGCTACCCAGCACCGCTGGCAGGAACATGTCTGCGAAGCCTACCAGGATAGCGGGAGCCGCTGCCTCTGCCTCCGGCAGGCCCATCCACTGAAGTACCGGCACGATAGGCATCGACAGCCAAGTGAACAGCGGCGTGAACTCCGCCAGGATCAGCGCTAAGGTACCAATGGCGATGACCAGCGGCAGCAGGCCGAAGAAAATATCGGCGACGTTGAACAGGGCGATGCGCACCAACTGCCGCGGACCAGGGGCCTTCTCCGCGCGTGCCACGGCCATGCCCAGGCTGAAGCGCAGCAAGCCTTGGTTGGCGGTAGGCTCCTCCTGCAGGCGGCAGCCTACCGGCTCATAATAGGTATTGGGCTTGAGCGACAGCGGTGGTAACCGTGGCACAATCACCGCAGCTATCAGGCCGGCGACCAACACCGTCAAGTAGAAAGGTACGAAGAGGTGGTTGATGCCGATGAAGTTAGCCACCAGGATCGCAAAGGCAATGGAGACGATGGAGAAGTTGGTGGCGATGGCCGACGCCTCGCGACAGTTGTAGAAACCCTTCTCGTATTGCTGGGTGGTGATCAGCACGCCGACGGTGCCCGAGCCCATCCACGAGGCAGTAGCATCGATGGCACTGCGCCCCGGCAAGTTGAAGATCAGGCGAAACGGCTTTCTTGCCATGCTGCCGATGAACTCCATGAAACCAAAGTCGACCAGAAGTGGCAGCAGGATGGCGGCAAAGAAAAAGAAGGTCAGCAGTACCGGTGCCAGGTCGTTAAGCATTACCCCGCCGGTAAAAGAAGCGGTGACGAATTCCGGTCCGACCTGGAAATAGATCATCAGCGCGAAGACGGCACCCAACGCCCGCATGACTATCCACAGCGGCGCCACGTCGAACAGTTCCTTGACTTTGCCCTCACGCGCCCAGCCTGGATGGGTAAACTTGACCACCAGGGTCAGTGCCACGGACAGGCATAGGACTAACGTAGCGATGGCCGGCAGGGCACCCCCCAGTAGGGCCTTGAGGCCGTCAGCGGCGAACCCCATGCCGATGTTGATGGTACCGCCCATGGAGAAGGGCACCAAGAAAAGCAGCACGCCGAGCAGCGAAGGCACGAGGAACTTAATCAGTCCATGTCGAGATAGAGGGGCGCCCTCAAGCGCTATGTTGTCGGACATATCGAGGGAAGATGACATACGGTACCTCAGCTTAAATTATCGTTGTTGTATCGGCGTGGCCGGGAATCTTAATCGCGGCGCATAACGCCGGGCAGCACGCAAAGCATCTCGTAGAGCAGGGTGGCACCCATGAGGGCGGTATTGCCGCTGGTGTCATAGGGCGGCGAGACCTCTACCAGGTCGCCACCCACGATGTTCAAACCGGCCGCACCGCGTACGATTTCGAGCCCTTGTGAGGCGGTCAGGCCCCCCATCTCCACCGTGCCGGTACCGGGGGCGACCGAGGGGTCGAGCCCATCGATATCGAAGGTTATATAGACTGGGCCATCGCCCATCTGCTCACGCACCTCGGCCATTAGTGGCGCGAGAGATCGATACCAGCAAGCCTCGGCGGTGACCACACGGAAGCCCTGCTCCCGACACCAATCGAAGTCATCGGCGGAGTAGCCGGTGCCACGAAGGCCAATCTGGACGACCCGTTGCGCATCGAGCAGCCCCTCTTCTTGCGCACGACGGAAGGGAGTGCCATGGGCGATCGGCTCGCCGAACATGTGATCGTTGACGTCGGCATGGGCATCGATGTGAATCAGTCCCACCGGGCCGTGACGCTTGGCGATGGCGCGCAAGATGGGCAGCGTGATGGTGTGCTCGCCGCCCAGGGTCAAGGGTATACAGTTGTGTTCCAGCAGCCGGTCGTAAAACTCAGTGATGATCTCTACGCTCTTAAGCAGGTTAAAGGTATTGATCGGCACGTCGCCGATATCGGCGACCTGCAAGCTGTCGAAGGGGGCGGCCCGGGTCGCCATATTGTAAGGGCGCAGCATGCGCGACTCATCGCGAATTTGCCGCGGCCCCAGGCGCGTTCCCGGACGGTTGGAGGTGCCGATATCCATGGGGATGCCGACGAAGGCAACATCCAGACCCTCGGCGGTGTCCTGCGCTGGCAATCGCATCATAGTGGCGGGGCCACCGAACCGAGGCATCTCGTTGCCACCCATAGGTTGGTTGAAATCGCTCATGTTCTCTCCTTGTTGAAGCCTTTTCGAGGCATTGTTATCGAGTCGGCTGAATATCCAGCCTGATATCGTGATTTTGTTCTTATAGATCGTTAAGTAGTCGATAACTCAGCAGTTCTCGTGCCAAGTGCGGAAGCCCGCTGTGAGGCACATGGTCACCGTGATTGATGCATAAACGAATCAATAGCACGGAGTTTTGATTCGAAAATGAATCATCGATACCATAATGAATCAATGGTATTGGAAAGGGAGCTCCAGGTGAGCGACATCGACAAGCATGTGCTGGAGACCATCGTCGAGACGGCCAGCGATCACTTCTTCATCGTCGCCGGCGACGGCCAGATACTGGACGTAAGCCCTGGCGCCGCTGCGGTCTACGGTCTTTCACGTCGAGAGCTGATGGGCACAACGGTGCAGGAGCTGGAGGCGCGTGGCGTATTAAAGCCCTCCATTACCCTGGAAGTCATGCGAACCGGAAAGATGGCGCAGCTGATGCAGGTGACCGGTACCGGGCGGAGTGTGATTGCCGAAGCGTATCCGGTGTTCGTTGCTGGCCGTCTCGAGCGAATAGTCAGCCGTTCGCGGGACCTCACAGATCTCCAGCTGCTTCAAGACGAATATGCGCTGCTGCAGAAACGCTTCAGCGAGCATCTGAAACGTCACCGTTTGCCGCAAGGTGCCGATGACCAGGCGCTGGACGATGCCTTGGGCGAGCTGCGCGTGCGCAGCGGCGTCATGCGGGAAATCGCCCTGCTGCTCAAGCGGGTGGCGCCCTCTGATGCCACCGTGCTGATGCTGGGGGATTCCGGCGTTGGCAAAACGGCGTTCGCCCGGCAGCTACATCGCTGGAGCCGACGTGGCGATGGCCCTTTCATTGAGGTCAACTGCGGAGCGATTCCCGACAATCTGTTCGAATCGGAGATGTTCGGTTATCAGGCTGGTGCGTTCAGTGGTGCGGCGCGCCAGGGAAAGGCGGGGCTGCTTGAGCAAGCCGAAGGTGGCACTGTCTTTCTCGACGAAATCGGTGAGCTGCCGCTGTTGATGCAGACCAAGCTGCTCAGGGTCATCCAGGACGGAATTCTGACCCGCCTGGGCGACACGCGACCGCGCCGGGTCGATTTCCGGCTGGTGGTGGCCAGTAATCAGGATCTGGCGCGTCGGGTTGAGGAGGGCGGTTTCAGGCTCGATCTGTATTATCGTTTGAATGTGATTCCGATCACGCTGCCGCCACTGCGCGACCGCCGTGAGGACATTCCGGCGTTGGTCGAGGTGTGCTTGGCGCAGCTTAACCAACGTTATGGGCGTCAAAAGCTGTTGCATGCCAGTGTCTGGCCCGAGCTTATGGGTGGCGACTGGCCGGGCAACGTGCGCGAGCTGGAAAACTGGCTGGAGCGGGCCTGGTTGTTAACACCCGGGGATCAGATCGACGCATCGGCGGTAAGGGCGTGCGGGATCACTGATGAGCCTGCGCCTGCGGGCGTGGCGAGTGAGAAAACGATGCTGACCGGCATGGCGGACGGCGAGACCTTGAAAGGCTATCTGGCGCGCGCCGAGCGACAGGTACTGGCCAACCTGTGCGACACCTTGCCGACGACCTACGCCATTGCCGAGCGCCTGGGCATTAGCCAGCCCAGCGTGGTGCGCAAGCTTAAGCGTCACGGACTCAAGGCCACCAAGCCGCGCGATTGAGGGGCGGTGGAGAAGCCCAATCAAGGGTTGGACGACGCGACATCCCAACAAGACCATACCCTAGCCGCGCTCTTAACGAGTAAGAAAATAGTGACTGTCCATTCCAAGATGACCTGCCATGCCAGCGAATTTAACCCTACAGTAACCTCACATTTCTCGACATGAGGTTACCTCTGTGAGAAATCGTCGCACCCCAGAACAAGGGTAGATTGGAGCGGTCGAGCACTTTGTGACAACCCAGTTAAGCGGCTTTTCTCCATTCAACAACGGCGGCTTCGTAACCTATCGGGCTGATATAACCCAGCGTAGAGTGCAGCCGTCGACTGTCAGGGCATTCAAGGGAGTTGGTGTCAGGATTATCGTGATTGAGAGTGAAAGCTTATGGCAGATCTATTTCTCCAAGCCCAAAACACAGACAGAAAAAAGCCCCGACTAGCGGGGCTTTAAAGTTCTATGAGTTCCGGTGTAATCCCGGTGCCTCAGGAGTTGGTGGAGGCGGCGTCACGCCAATAACATCGGCAAAAAACTGATAGTTAACAATTAAATTTGTATATAAGAGATAGTTACCCACAAAAAAGTTGGTCTTAGGCTCAGCGGGCGAAGAAAATTTGAACCTCTGACCTCCACCTCCCGAGGGCAGATTATTGCTTGGTTCTGGGATGGTGGCAATTGGGTTAAAGCGAGGTTGTTCATATAATTAGGTGCTATTTTGGCTTTTCTTTAAAGCCCTTTTTAAACCAGTAGTTGCATCATTTAAGTCGGTTTCGGGCACAACGTTGTCTGATCATCGTTGTCTGAAATTAACCAGTTTGACGGTTGCCCAATAGCGCATGATAAGTACTCTACGCGCGCACTTATCGGTAAGCAACGTACTTAATTCTGTCCGGTTTAGGATGTCCGAAATTGGACATCTTGTGTGTTGTCATTCCAGTTCTGGCTAGACCTAATTGGGGGTCAGGGTCACGGGTTAAACGATCGGCGTGAGGCATCTTGGGATTCGCTTCATGCACACCAATCGCAGTGTGAAGCAAGCCGCCCCTTTGCCGCCACACCACGGGGAAGGCGACCAGCTTTACGCATCTTCGCGGTTCCAAATCGGCGAATCGACCAAGCCCCCAACGTCACCATGTATCTCTTTGGTGCGTGACAGGAGATGCGGCCAAGAAATTCAGCGCGCGGCCTCACTTTTCCCAAAATGGTTTACTTGCCTCTTGTTAAGCATCGCTTCTGGAAATGCCAATATCCCGGAGCATGTGATCAGGTAGGCGAGCCAGCTGCCTGCGAGTACGCCAATTGATCTGCCACTGAACGAGCCGACGAATCAGGCTGCCCGCTGTCCTTCGGTGATGCTGTTTAGTTCAAGCTAATTGTTTCTTGTTAAACTAGGCGCAACAAACGGGTTAAAATTAAAGACGATTAACCTGGATTTCGTCAGAAATTCAGTGATGAACAATACTGTTTGGGGATGTTCAAGTTAGAGGCGAGAAGGTCAACAGAACGTTTCACTGCAGGTCGGGTCGCGTCATGACCGCCACCGGAACTGCATCTATTTCCGGGAATTGGTAAATAGCTTTACAGTCCAAATAAGAGTTTGAAGAAATCCCCCCCACAGGAAGAACCAGGCCCACAAAGTTGTTACTACACATAATACGTAAAAATGCTTTATCATTTTTCTCTATACGTACTTGAGCGCAATGCAAGTATTGCTGCCCCAACAGCTATAGCAACAGCTACACCTGCTGCAAATGCAGCGAGCTCCATGCCTAATATTGTTTTGCTCATGTTACCCGACAATATTGAACCACTATAAAAATCTTGAATCCCATGAGCAACTAAAACACCGCCCATCACTAGGACAACTAAAACACTTGCCAGTCGAATATTATCGTTGATCCAAGCCAGCCAGAGGCAAAGCAAACCAATCCCGCAATTAGTTATCAGCTGCCAAACCTCATGAAATCTGGCATGTGCGGGCCAGCTAGAGTTAAATACATGAGAATCATTAACTTCCAAAACTGGAATAACTACCGCAAAAATAAGTACGCAAAAGGTGATGAGTATTCTAGATATCATTTTAGCTCCTAACGCTGGCCGTAAAGGCAGGCAAAGCGGTGTGGTTTTTTAAAACTGGCGCAGCCATACACGAAGATTTACAGCTTTGGCTGTCAGCTGGCACTGCTTATACCGCTACTATGTCTGTCGCTAGTTGCCAAGCTGTTTGGAGGAGCATCGCAATCAACACAAAGCACCCAAGCATGAACAGCCGTAATCTCGTCGGGACATAATTGGAACCAATATGCACATAGGCATGAGCGAATCGACTCAGCGCGAACAGCCATGCCAGAACTATGGCAACTATGCCGACAGCATTAATGCTATAGAGCACCAGGCAGAGCACGTAGAACAAGACCGGCACTTCAAATTGGTTGGCAATGTTGTTGGAGACCTTGACCACATCCTCAGGCCATACTCGATTGTTTAATGCCGCCTGTTTCCGATTTACTTCACCGGTCTTTACGGCCTTGGCCTTCCTCGCCCCAAGCACAATGAACATTGTCAGGGTCAGTAAAACTTGCGCTAGCACAGGCCAAATAATGTGATTTGAGTTCATTGGATTTCTCGTTGTTTTTAATAAATCAATTGAATGTCTAGCTCGAGGCTTTGGCCCCTCAAGGGCTAACTTCAGCTGGCTAAATTTCAAGCCGGTGTTAAAATGGACAGTGTCAGTTTATTGGGCAATATGGACGGTGTCAATTTGAAAGTGAAACAAAAACGTACTGCAGGGCAAAAGCACGGCGACCTAAGGATGGAACTGCTTAGAGGAGGGTTAGCACTGCTCGACGCTCAAGGAGTAGAAGGCGTCACTATTCGCGCCGTAGCACGCAATGCTGGCGTGGCCCATTCAGCGCCCGCCAATCATTTTCGAACCAGGCAAGCAATGCTGACAGCCATCGCTGCAATAGTGTTTGCCGACCTAGCAGATCTAACCATAGAAGCGATAACGGATTTAGCGGATACACCAGAACAGGCTATTCAGGCCTTCGCCGAAACCTGTTTCAAGTTTGCTTTCGACACCCCCAATCGCTATCAACTACTATGGCAACGCCAACTGATCGATCAAGACGATCCAGCTGTCGCCAGCGAAATGGAACGCGTCTACTCAGCCCTGCTTTCATTGCTTAGGCAAGACCCTATAAAGCATCGCGTGGACATTGAGACAGACGCAATTGCCATCTGGTCAATGATTCACGGTTACATAAGCATGCGACTGGATGGAAACCTTGTGGCTGCTGAAGATTCTGTGGCTAACCTTCCACGACACAAAGCGATTCTGCTGTCACTCATTGACGGCATTTTTCACCGTGACAGTTGAATGGCATGAGATGCGAAACTCTCGAGTGGCCGGTGGAGGGCTATCAGGCCCGGAACGAACTGGAACTCTTTGTTGGGCGACAACAGCACAAGCACTGATGTCGTGTTTGACAAGCCTCTTCAAACGCTTGTTACTTTTTCGAATTCAAGAACTGTTTTTACTCTGGAAAACCCGGAAACTTGGCTACTGTCAAACTGCTTTTGTACCATTTAGTTTGCTCGGAGCAAAAAATCCGGGCATCTATTTTTTTAGACGGTTCTTCATTTAAACTACCTGCTGGCACTATTAATGACTTACCATCTTTCGAAAAAAATGGTAACCCGGAGCCACAGTTTTCACAAAATGCTTTAGAGAATGAACGCTCCTGATGATCATAGCGTTTTATTTTATCTGTCCCATTAATCCAATTAATATTTTCAGGTGACGTAAATAGATTGGATGCGTGAGCAGTACCAGTTAGCTTTCTGCATTGTTCACAATGACAAAGATAAAATTTACTAAAGTAATCTTCAAGTGTGAAAGCAACGTCGCCACAACAACAACTTCCTGTAATTATATTGGCCATAGCAACCCCCATATTGAGTGAATTATTGTGAACATAAATCTTACAGCAGCGGCATAAAAAAGCGAGGATTTATTATGCCGCTGCTGTCTATAATTTTATAGGTCCTGGGCCTATGGAGTACATACAACTCATGATGAAAAACGACCAACAGTAAGAAATACACCAGCAATCATTAAAGCTAATCCAGCCAAACTTTGACCAGAAATTGAGTTTTGTAGGGCGCCGAATAGGCCGAAGTGGTTAATAGCAGTCATCGAGAGAAGCTGCCCTAATAGCACTAACGAAATGGCATTAGCAACACCAAGTTTTGGTATAACCCATGTGATACTGAGAATATAAAATGCGACAAACAGGCCCCCCATATAAAATACTATGGGAATAGTTTTTTCAACGGGAGATTTAGGAATGCCACCCGAAAAGAATAAATACGTCAGTGAAGCGACAGCGCCTACTATAAACAGAATAGAGGTCGCTAACGCTGGGCTATCAAGCTTTGACCCCAAGCCACTATTTAAAGCCGCCATAACAGGGATCCCAAACCCTGCGACACACATGAGCAAAACATAAAATATGGGCTGGACTAAATAGTTCATTGCCATTCCTTCTCAGTTAATGTGCTCGAAGTTTTGGAAAATGGGTGGTTTAGGTTTTATCTGCTGGCGACGTTGACGCTTGCCTGCGCAACTCAGTGACTTGCTCAAAGCCAATGCCCCAATTATCGGTGTTCACTTCCTCGATAATGACAAAGGTGGTTGTCGGACTTTTATTAAGTACATCCACAACTAATTTTGTAGCGCCTGCGATCAGGGCTTGCTTTTGTTCGCTGGTGACACCTTCATCGGTTACTTTAATGTTGACATATGGCATGATTTGTTCCTTGATGGTTCTGGTTCTAGTAGTTTGGTTAAATAATCTATCGCTGTATAGATTTTAAGATCTGCTCGAAATCGTTAACCGACTTTGATCCGGAGATCAGTTTGCTATCGTTAACAACAAAGGCAGGAATACTCTGCACCGCTAACCGCTGTATACGCTGATTTTTAAGCAGCAGCTGTTTATCGACAACACTTGAACACAGCACTTGTTTTGCCTTCGAGCTATCAAGACCTAATTGCTCGACGAGATCTATAAGTATCAACGGGTCGCCGATATCCAATCCGTGCTTGAAATAGGCATCTATCAATAGCTCATTCAGTTCTTGCTGACGACCATAGCCTTCAGCCCAGTGCATCAATTGATGCGCCTTGCCACTGTTGTAGTAATGGGTGCGCTTGGAGAAATCGATACTTACACCAGCCGACGCGGCCACCGCTGTAACATTTTCCTTATAGTTGAGTAATTTAGACTGATCCCACTGGTGCCGACGCTCAAAAAAACGATCGATTGACTCGCCCTTTTCACTCATATCAGGGTCAAGTTCATAGGGTAAGAAATGAAAGTCAGCTTTGATATTTAACCGGTGAAGTGCTTCTTTCATATGGCTGTACCCTATAGGGTACCAGGAGCAAACTACGTCGTGAACCATTTCTATCTTTAGCGTTTCCATTATCATTCTGCTTTTAAATCAGTGTACATTTTAGTAACGATCTTCCAGCACCCATCTTCTTTGAGCAGGCCTAAGAAATCGATATAACGATGTTCAAATAACGGACATTCCAGTTTCACCATGGCCTGGTCTTTGATGACCTCTATCGATAATAACTTGAAATCATAAGACCTCCCCTGCTGCGAAGGGACCGGGCGACTGGCGACTGCCGACAGCCATTGCTCGAGACTCCGACGCGAACCCGGTGCCTTCAAGAATGCATCGGCGTGAAAAATAGAGCGTAGCTTTTCCACATCGCCATAGTGCAGGCCGTCAAAATAGTCCTGCACTATGTCGTAAAGTAACTCGAATTCATTGATAGAGGTCATGCGCTTGCTCCTGTCTTAAGCGGCTGACCGGGTTTGTTCGGCGGCAAGCGAACGCTGAAAGCTGGGCATTGCCTGCACCGCATCTAACATTCGTGATGTGTTGCTACCTTGCGTAATCGTGACAGGGAAATGTGCACTCCAGCGGGAATATACTGCGAGCATGAAATCGGCAGCAGAAACCCGCTCACCGCCAAGATAATCCCGTCCTGCCAGTTGTTGCTCAACAACCTGCCACAGCGAATTAATGGCCTCGGCAGCGGCAGTAAACGCGGTTTCTCTGGCGTGTATATCGGTGATGTGCTGGGCGATAAAAAACAAGCGGCTATAGGCGGGATGCATTGTGGCATTGGCAAATAAAATATCTTCGATAGCCTGTTCACGGCTGGCACCACTAGTGGGCAGCATGTGGTTTTTATGTTTATTAAGCAGGTGCAGCAAAATGGCGGCGCCTTCTCGTAACGTACTGTCGCCATCAATTAGTACTGGGACGGTACCGACGGGGTTGATGTCAGTAAAATTACTCAGTTGCTGTACGTCGACAATTTCAACGGGCTGATCCAGTTCATGCAAGACCGCATGTGTTGCTAGCGAACAGGCGCCGGGTAGGTAGTAAAGTGTGTACATAGTTTTCTCCTAGGGGTTCATAGTGTTCAAGTAAATAGACCCTGCTTCTGATCTTGCTAGCAGCGACGGAATGAACTGTAGATCTTTTTACTGTCTCTATATACCGCTATAATAAGAACTATCTGTTCTAAAATTGGAAACAAAGATGATTGCGTCACCCCACCTATCACTCTGTGTATCAATCGGGCAGGGCTTCATTGATGGATAAGCTACGAGCGATTAGCTTGTTTGTCAGGCTGGTAGACCTAGGGAGCTTTACCCGAGTAGCTGAGCAGATCAATGGTTCGAAATCCATGGTCAGCAAAGAGATCAGACGTCTTGAGGACGAGCTGGGCGCGCGCTTGCTGCATCGCTCAACCCGCAATATCCAGCTGACTCATGTTGGTGAAGGTTATTTACAACGGGCTAGGGAGATATTGGAAAAGCTCGATGACGCTGACAATTTTGTAGAAGATATCCAGCAGTACCCTCGTGGCAAACTAAAGATCAACGCACCCATGGCGCTAGGTATTACTCACCTATCATCCTTGTTTGCAGATTTCATGCGGGCTTATCCCGACATTGAATTGGATATTCATCTTGATGATGAGAGCGTTGACCTAGTGAAAGAGGGTTTTGATTTAGGCTTCCGCGCATCGAGCCGTCCGGTTGATTCGCACTATGTTGGCAGACCGCTGATCAATTTCAACTACCGAGTTCTTGCTTCGCCCCAGTATCTTGAAACGCACCCTGCCATTACCCTGCCGCGAGACTTAAAAGATCATAATTGCTTTGTGTATAGCTACTTTCAGAGCAAGAACGTCTGGCCGATAGAAGATGGTATTCTTATTCAAGGGACACTGCGTGTTAACAGTACGATCTTTATGATGGAGGCAATTAAAAAGGGCCTCGGCATTGGCTTTGTCCCGGACTTTGTCTGTCGAAAAGCGCTGATGAAAGGCGAGGTTATCGAAGTGCTGTCGGATTCGAAAAAAACTAACCTAACACTCTATGCTTTATATCCTGCTCGACATCTTGTACCGGCAAAACTTGTTCAGTGTATAGAGTTTCTAGAAGCCTGGTTTGCAGATAGACAGAACGGTGAAGTCATGGGTAACTCGGACATCTAGCGCCTCAATCCATCGGCCGCATTACACGTTACCGTGGTGTCGACTCACCAAACTAAGCCATATCGCCACACCATGATTCCTGATTTTAATCATGGTATTGAGCACCACAATCATTGTTCTCATGCAGGCGACAAGGGCGACCCGCCGAAACTCTTCGGTATAAGCCGGGGTCTTCTTGCGGCTCATGAAGCACCTCCATGCTAGCCCTGTCTGTCAACCTCAGTCCATACACCCGGTCTATGAGTTAACATAGATTTCAGGGCGCGGATTGAGGAGTGTAAGCAATGCCAAAACCTGAGTCACAAATACCCGATAATCACATTCTGCCAGACAGTCAGTTGGAGGAGCGGACCCGTCGTCGGTTTTCCACGAAGTACAAGCTGAGAATACTGGCAGAAGCAGATCAATGCGGCCACGGGGAACTCGGCCCTTTATTGCGCCGTGAAAACCTCTACAGCAAACAATTGCGGGATTGGCGTAAGCAGCTGAAAGTCGGGGACGAGGCTGCTTTATTCAAGTCTGCACCGGGGCCTAAAGCATCAAAAAAACCGGATCAGAAACGCATTGAGCAGCTAGAGAAAGAGCTGGCTAAGACGCAGCACCGTTTGCGGGTGACGGAGGACTGTGTGGATCTCCAAAAAAAAGCCTTGTTGATGCTCGATCTGTCGAACAATGGAAGCGATCCATCATGACCGTCTTTGAGGCGCGCCCGGCGCACATTCCGTTCCGCTTTGCCTTTGAGGCTTTGGGACTGAACCGAAGCACCGTATACGCATGGCGACGACGTCAGAGCACAGCTCCAGACCCAGCCAGGCGCTCTCTTAAAACGACGCCGCAACCCAGAGCGCTTTCAACATCGGAACAGGTGCAGATACGTGAGCGAATGAACGAGCCTGAGTTCTGTGATCAAACGCCGTATCAGGTCTATCACAAGCTGCTGGACCGTGTATCGCCAATGATCGCCGAGAACTTTCTTGATCTGATGGCCGATGTGGGTGTGGTCTGCAGCCACGGTCGCCCCAGAGTCAGTAATGACAATCCATTCAGTGAAAGCCAGTTTAAAACACTCAAAACGCAACCCGACTTTCCCGGACGCTTTGACAGCCCGGAATCTGCACGTCTATGGGCGGTGGACTATTTTTGCTGGTACAGCCACGAACACCATCACAGCGGGCTGGCTGGCTTTACAACGGCTCAGGTCTACACCGGCAATTATAAGACCGTGAGGCAGGTGCGACAAGCAACGCTGGATCGGTATTACAAAGACCATCCAGAACGCTTCTGCCAATGGAAACCAAGGGCCGCGTTACCGCCGGAAGCTGTCCACATCAACCCCATCACTTCGGAAGCACCAGAGGGTGAGACAAGTACCGCTGTAAACTTCCCAACGTTACCGGCAGCACGAAAGGCGCTGGAGCGGGCAAATAGAGGTTAACGTTTTAAAGAGCTGTCCATATGAGGTTGACATGTCCCCTCGCCGCTATTTTGGACAGCAAAACGTCACAGTCTTCAGAGGAAAATGTAGTGAAAAACCAGAAAAAGTGTAACTAACCCAATATGCAATTTATTCAATCAATTATGATTTTTTCACATGTAACGAGGGGACTAGAGGGATGAACAACTACATCATCAAGGTGGCCGACACATTCTGGAATATTCGCGGGTCGTTCAAGCTCGGGGGGCGTATTGATATCGGAACGCAGGCCTCCCTGGTACAGCTTGCCAGTGGCAACTTCGTGTTCCTGGACGCTTACGCTTTCGATGCTTATCAGCAGGAGACGATCAACTCGATTGTTGGCGGTGCCAGGGTAGAGGCCATTCTCAATGTACATCCCTTCCACACCGTTAATGTCGAGAGAATGCACGAGCTTTACCCCCATGCGAAACTCTACGGCACAGCCCGGCATCGTAACCGGTTCCCGAATTTACCCTGGGAATCCGAATGCACCGAGCACGATGCCCTTCATGAAAAGTACCGTGATGACCTGGAGTTTTCAGTGCCCCGGGGCGTTGTGTTCATTTCCGACAACGAAAATGTGCACTTCTCATCCGTGCTGGTGTTCCATCCCGAATCGGGTGCGATCCACGTGGACGATACCTTTGGGTACGCAGAGCTGCCCGGTTGGCTCCCGAGGCTGGGCGCGAAAGGCCTTGTGAGTCTGCATCCCACGCTGCCGCTTGCGCTGGAAAAACGTGCGGGAGCGGCGAGGGAATTCCGGGAATGGGCACAGACCCTGTTTTCCGACTGGGGTGCGGCAACAACGCTGTGTGCCGCGCATTCGGCACTGCTGCAGGTGGAGGCTGGTGCGCCATCCCTTCAAACACGACTCAAACGAGCGCTAATGGTCAATGAACCCATCCTGCGAGCCCATCAAATGCTGTATGGCAAATAAGAGGTTTTACCCCGTTACTGCTGTCACTTCTAAAAGAACTGGGCTGTTATCGAACCTTTCAGTGCTGCTTAAATTGTTCAGATGTCTGACCGAGTAAACCGCCATCGGAAGACTTCACTGAATAGTAAAGTCTGGCCCTTCTGGATCGTAATTTACGCTCACTCAAAGGCAAAACCGCCAGTTTCATGTGCCCCGGTACTGACCTGAACTACCCAATAAAACAGCAACCATTGTCGGAGATACTTCGAGACCTTCCAGTGAAGCACTCTGACGGAACATTCCCGACCAATTCCATACTTCCATTTGGTTACCAAGGCGTAAAGCCACGTTTAGCTGCCGACGCCGAGAATTGCTGCTGGGAGAACAAAGCCTCGGCAACTGCACCGGTCTCTAACAACAGACTGACCTCAGCTCGTATCTTAAACAGCACGAAAAGAGATTCCGGCTGCTGGAGTCAATCTGACTCCAGCAGCCTAGGATGGCCTTGCGGCCAGAGATCAAACGTTAGCTCTGTGGTTTGATTAGGAACTTCTCTCCGGTAGCCTGTTTGCCGTAAACCGCGATCGCATCCAGTTGTAAAGCACCGGCCAGGGATACTTCGTGAGTGTAGTGGCTGGCGAACGTGGTTTTGATCTCGGCGGCTATGCGTTTGCGCATGGCGATGGTGGTTTCCTTGCCCAGTTTTCTTAACGCATTAAACAATAAAAAGCCGTTCACACCCCAGGCAAAGCCAAAGCTGCGGTTTAGCGTGATGGGGCCGCGATCAAGCCCGCCATAAATATAAACCTGTTTATAGATGTCAGATCCATACACGCTGTATTCAGTGATGTTGCGAGCGACGGCGGCTTCCATGCAGGTGAGAATATCACTAGCCAATTTACCGCCACCAATAGGGTCGAACGCGATAGTCGCGCCGGTTTCGATCAGTGCTTGGGTCAGGTCTGCCATAAAGCTGTCGCTACTGGAGTTAACCACGTATTTGGCACCCAATTCGCGCAGCAATGCTTCCTGTTCTGGCTTGCGGACGATATTGACCAGGTCGATGCCGTCGGCGATGCAGATGCGGTTGAGCATTTGTCCGAGGTTAGAGGCGGCGGCAGCGTGAACGATAGCCTTGTGACCTTCAGCGCGCATGGTTTCTACCATGACCAATGCCGTCAGCGGGTTAACAAAGCTTGAAGCGCCTTCGGCTGCAGTCGTACCCGGCTCTAGTTCCAGACAGCTTTGCACATTGGCACAGAGATATTTGCGGTAGCTACCACCGCCAATTACCGCAACGGTTTTGCCCATCAAGCTTTGCGCAGCGGCTGATGAGCCCGCAGCGACGACTGTACCGGCCCCTTCGTTGCCTACGGGTATAGGCTTGCCAACCCGCTTTCTAACGGCACCCATGAACTTGGCCGGGACATCGGCACTGATGACTGGGCGATCGGCGCTACCGGATTGGCTGGCAGTCGTCATATCGGCCGCGCTGAACATCACTCCCAGGTCAGATGGGTTAATAGGGGCGGCTTCGATGCGGATGACCACTTCGTTTTCGCCGGGCTGGGGAATCTCGATCTCGCGCAGGGCAAGTTCCAGTTTGTTGTCTTCGCTAATGGTGGAAATAAGTTCGATGTTGGTGTCCGACATTTTTTTCTCCTGAAAAAGTTAGGTGGCCTGGCACTTCACTAACCGGTCTTACCTCATAAAATGAGGGGCAAGCCCTTAGCGCCTGCGTGACCCGCGCCGCTGGACTGTCTGATCGTAGCGGAAAACTGGGGTCAGATGAGCATTTCACCAAGCAATAATGTTCATCTGACCCCCAATTACACCGATAATGAGCAGGCCGCTGAATATTTGCGGACCCAAATTGGGCCACATGACGGTTTTGTTGAATGGGTGGCATTGCGGCCCGACGGTTTGATTGATGAAGCTGAAGTATCTGACTACGAAGTGCATGCATCGCCGACACGAAGCGTAATATTTGATGCTGGCAAGACCAGCCGAATAAACGTGGGTTATTTCATGACCGAGTTGATCACTGATGACATTACTTGGAGCAGATGGGTGGGACAGATGCTGGTGATTTATAATGTTGCATCAAGTGCAGGCACGGCAACGCCTTCTACATTGCGCCTTCGGCTCCATTTCAAGGGCGCGCATGCTGCAAGCGATGATACCAAAGAACGGCCCATTTTGGGCTGGCAAAAAGGACTGCTTTAAGAACAAAGCCTCGGCGACTGCACCAGTCTCTAACAACAGACTTTCCGAATTTTTGCGTACCTTTCCTGCTGTAATCGAGCTATCTACCTTTCGTCTCAAAACGGGCAGCGTGTCAGCACCCACCCTCTCGATTTGCGGGTTCCGGTACCTGAGTGACCGCTGGGCCGACCTGAACGAACTGAGCGAACTGAACGGTCGCATCCATCGGCGCATGGTGCAGCGCGGGCATGCCATTCCCAGCACAACAATGGTCGACGGCATGCTGGCGATTCGGCCGTGTTTTATAGGCGCAAGAACAACGCTGAAAGAAGCCGACGAACTCGTTAATGAGGTTTTGGCTATTGG
Organism: Marinobacter sp. BSs20148; assembly: GCF_000283275.1. Classification (NCBI taxonomy): domain Bacteria; kingdom Pseudomonadati; phylum Pseudomonadota; class Gammaproteobacteria; order Pseudomonadales; family Marinobacteraceae; genus Marinobacter; species Marinobacter sp. BSs20148. The sequence goes on along the minus strand of NC_018268.1, from coordinate 3,549,818 downwards.
CCACGAAGTGGCCCGAATGGATGAGCAGGCAGTTGGCTAAGCTATTTTACTCACACGGCGCAGGCGGCGAAACTTATCCGAGGTTTTCGGGGTCAAGGCGCTGATGCCCCCAGCGAGGGCGAGTTTGACGTGGCTTTTGACCAGAGCTTTAGAGTCGTGCGCCGGTTTCGGATTACCAGCTTGCGTTCCCAAAAATATGTGCAATTGTTAATTAACTACGTCAACACGCGTATCAATGGAGTGTGCTAGCGCGACCCTTCTTCAGCCGCAGTTTTGTTGAGACCAATGCGCCAATGCAGGTCATCCCGATTCCTGCGTGGGAAGTCCTACAAAAACGGATAAAAACTGATAAGGATCGCGATCATGAAAAAACTATACACCGGCGCCATTGGCGCTTTTGCAATCTGTTTAGTGTTCACCGCCCAGGCAGATACCATGAATGTCGAAGGCACGATCTACTGGGTACAGATTTCACAGGGACAAGCTGTAGAGATGCCGAATGGGACAAAAGGTAGAACGCTCATGAGAAACCATGGAACCGTGGTTCGGGCAAACGGCGACGTATCAAGCCAATGGTGCACTGGGCATCAGGGCGTCCTTGCTTCAGGACAGGCTGGAGGCGCTGGCTATTGCACAAGCATTTCGGACAACGGCGACATGATATATTACTCATATATGCTTGGTGAAGAAGGGGAACCGGTGGCCTGGACAGTAATGGGCGGTAGTGGTGCATTTGAAGGCGCCACCGGCAGTGGAACGTCGACCACTACGTCCCGTCGCGGCGATGGGCAAGCCTGGACCAGCCAATCTAAGGGAAGCATCACGACAATGTAGCTGTCTTGGGAGGAGCGGGGTCTTTCGAGCGCTCGCTCCCCGATGGCTCGTGGACAAAGCTTGCTAGCGTGGCACGTCTGGACTGAGGCAACATCCTATTTGGATGTCCTTTGCGCCGCTTCAGAACTAAATCTCTCTAACATCAGTACAAAACACCTCGGTTTATGAAGCGTGAAACCTACCAGGCTGAGCCTTTTCGTTTTCTTACATCGAGATCGAAGCAGTTGTTCACCGCTCAAATTTGAATAACCACTACGGTCAGACGACCACAAAAAGAACTAAATTTCCCGGTCATCAGAAGCACCGGCACGCCGTCATCATGTTGAAATTCCAAAATGTCGCAATTGAAAAGGAAAATCGGGACAGATTTATTTTCCCAATTTTAGGGAGCTGCCCTGTGTGTCAACCTCAGTTTCTCAGAACGACCCAGAGCGGACGTCAAAGTTTAGCTACCGTAACCAGCGAATCTCTTGTGAGAGAAAAACAGGATTTTGGCTATCCAATATAAGATGGTGATAAGTATGACCATGGTTGGTATCGTAACGATGAGTAACAGCTGTTCTTCCTGCATGCTCTTAAGATTAGCGCCCAGCATTTTCACGATTTTGTCGGTGAATGCTAAAGCCGCCCATACCAGTGAAAAGCCAATGCGCCAGACATGCCGAATAATGCGTTGAGTGCCAGAAAGCCCTGACTGGTAAAGGTTACGGATGTCCCCGAATGCGCAAAGAATCGCTAAACCACCCCAGATCAGATAGGCAAGGGGCGCTTCTACCCCGCGCCAACTTATACTGATAGAAAATGCAGTAATGGCGAAACCGACAACCCATGTCAAAGCAATTACTTCGAGGAGACCAGTTTCATTCTTTTTATGGTGAACGGCTAGCCAGGCGGTAAACACGGTATACATCACGAACGCACCCAACATCATGTCAATGATGGAATCTTTGAGGTACGCGGCTGCAATACCAGAAGTCAGCATGATCATTATAGATACAGTAAACCAAGAACCTGCTTTTCTATGAAGTGCACTGCCTTTCTTGGCGAACATGGCAACGACAGCTGTCACCAAGACGAGCGTTCCCGTGGGGGTATGTATTGCCCAAACAATGATGTCCTTCAATTGTAAAGTCCCAGGTAAAAGTTAACTAAAGATTGGATGACTGGAGTTGATTAACGTGCATTCAATTGCTTGACAGCCAGGTAGCCGTATTGCGAATTGCCGTGCTCCCGCGCCAAGTATTCGTAATGGGTGTAAGCGATCTCGCTCTTACCTAGCCTCTCGTAAGTCTTTGCTTTTAAGTAAGTCAATTCGGCTTTTTTTTCAGCCGACATCGCGTCTGCGTTTTCTGCCTGGGAGATCAGCGCCAATGTACGTTCGTATTGTTGAAGATTATAGTGCTTATATGCTTCGGAGATAGAGGCAGTTTGAATCAGGCTTGCACATCCGCCGAGTGATAGCGTTGCTACGAGTAGTACAAGGGCAGGAGATTTCATCTCTATTTATCCTGTGAATGTGATTTCTGGACAAGAATCCTACCAAGACATAAATAAAAGCAATACAATGAAACTTGGACTTCAGGTATGCATATTTGTATGGATTGGAAATCAATAACATTCGACTGGAACCGTGCTCGGGCTTTTTTGGTAACGGCGGAAGAAGGCTCCCTGGCTGCGGCAGCCCGGTCAATGGGAATGACGCAACCTACCTTGGGGCGACAGGTGGCGGCCCTGGAGAGTGAAATTGGATTCGATTTATTTACCAGACGAGGTCGAGGCCTTGAGCTAACGCCCAATGGCATCAAATTGTTAGAACATGTGCGGCTCATGGGTGATGCCGCTAACCAGTTTTCTTTATCGGCTTCGGGTAAATCGGATTTAATCGAGGGCGACGTTAGCATCACCGCTTCAGAGCTCCTTTCCACGTTTATGCTGCCACCCATGATCAAGGCGTTACGGGAGCTGGAGCCTGGCATTGAAATCGAAATATATTCAACTAACGAACAACGTGACCTCAATCGAAGAGAGGCTGATATTGCGATCCGGAGTGTTCGTCCGACACAGCCGGAGTTAATTGCAAAAAGACTGTGCAGTGTTCGAGGTCATCTCTACGCAGCCAAAAGTTATCTGCAGCAACTGGGAAATCCTCCATCGATCGCCGAGTTGAACAAGGCGAACTTCATCGATACTGAGAAACCAGGCCGTCTGATGACTTTGCTCAATTCGCAGGGCTTTAGTCTGACTAGACAGAATTTTCCAGTTATTTCAAATAGCCATATTGTTCAGTGGGAATTGGTCAAACAAGGTATGGCCATTAGTGCCACAGTAGAAGAAATTGGAGATAACGAACCCCTAGTAGAACGTGTCGTTATCTCGAATCTTCCTCTGATCACCATGGACCTATGGCTAGTTACCCACAATGAATTGAGAACCAACCCTCGAATCAGGCGAGTCTTTGATTTCATGGTGTCGGAGTTTGCTGATTATTAGCACTGCCTGGGAACGACTGCCATTGGTTGGAGCTCGCCGCCCAAGCCAGAATTTTGAGGGTATGCTTTTACCACCTAGCGAGTCAGTATCTACTGAATCAGTCAAGCGCGTTTTTTAGGCTGTCATAAAGGCAGTCAATGAATGCTCGAACTTTGACAGGAACGGTTCGATCTTCACGATGGATTATGTGCACAGGGATTGGCGGCAACTCCCACTCTTCAAGGACAACCTGCAGTCTACCGTCAGCAACAGCGGGTCCTACCTGATAGGACAGTGCCCGAGTAATCCCGAGGCCATTAACGGCTGCTTCGATAACAGCGTCATTCGATGTGGCGGTCAGTCTCGGTCTTACTTTTACGCTGATTTCCCGGTTTTCAGCACTAAATCTCCAGGCTGGAGAGAAGTTTCCTGTTCTGGCTGCAATTAGCGCGTGATTTGCCAAATCTTTTGGTGAGCGGGGAATACCCTTGGCCACCAGGTAGTCAGGGGAACCGACCAGAACCGTACGGACTTCCGCAACTTTCCTGGCTCGAATGCTGGAATCCGGCAATCGGCCAATTCTCACGCCCACGTCTACACCTTCTTCCAGCATATCAACGATGCGGTCAAGGAAGAGGGCGTCGACGGTCATGTCCGGAAACTTTTTGAGGAACGTTGCAATGCCGGGCATCACGTGAAGGCGACCAAACATTGCGGGGGCTGTTACCACAAGATGTCCCCTTGGCGCAGCTGCTGTTCCCGAGATGGTTTCCTCTGCATCTGTAATATCGGACAGGATCCGTTTGACATCTTCCAGATAGTGAGCCCCGGCTTCAGTAATCCGGACCTGCCTGGTTGTGCGCTTAAAAAGCTGAACGTTCAAATCTTCTTCCAGGGAGGAAATGGCGCGCGTAATTGCCGGCCCTGAGAGGCTCAGTCGTCGAGCCGCCGATGAAAAGCCTCCTTCTTCTGCGACGGCAACCAGCACCTGCATCTGATGAATTCGGTCCATTCAATTATTACTCCAAGCGAAATAATGTTCTGTCTTTTGCGATTATTCTCCAATTCTCCAGAAACAGCCATAGTGATAGCACGTTCCGAGATAACACCGGAACGCTCAACAAATCATCAGAGGATTGGAGCTATGAGCCGTATTAATGTCGTTGAAAAAGGTAATGCAACATTTGAGCAGGCGGAGTTACTAGAAGCTATCCAGGGGAAGCTAGGTATGGTGCCTAATTTTCTGAAGGTGTTTGCAAACTCCCCCTCGGCCCTGCGGGCTTTTCTGGGACTGCATTCCATCTCAGAAGAAGGCAGCCTGGATCTGCAAACCCGAGAGCGGATTGCGTTGACCGTAGCTCAGCAAAACGCTTGTCAGTACTGCGTCTCTGCTCACACGGCGATTGGTCGGAAAGCGGGACTCAGTGGCTCGGAGATTGAGGCCAACAGAGCCGGTAGCAGCGGGGACGCAAAGGCCGCTTCAGCCGTGAAGTTTGCGCGGGCGATTGCCGAACACAACGGAGACGTGACCAACGCTGAGCTTCAGGAGGTCCGGGATGCAGGCTTCTCAGAGGCAGACATTGTAGAAATCATCACACACGTTGGTATGAACGTTCTTACCAACATTTTGGGCAAAGCCAGCCGGGTCGCGATTGATTTTCCGTCTGTTGAACTTGAGCTTAGCCACTAGCGTTGGTGGCCGGGATGCGTTGTTTGATAGAGCAGCAGCGTCTCGGCCTTCCATAAAGATCATCTGGAACCAAGAGAGAAAACCATGGCTCATAAATTTGCGGAGATTGCTTTTACTCAGACGGTTAGGCGGGTCCAGGAGGCAATGGGCAGTCGCTCGGGTTATGCGGCCATGGACTCGGGACCTGATCATAATAACCTGCTGAGTGAGCGCGAAAAGGCCTTCATTGAAGCCCGAGACAGCTTTTATATGGCGAGCGTTAGCGAGACCGGATGGCCGTATCTGCAGCATCGTGGCGGGCCTGCAGGTTTTCTGAAGGTTCTCGATCAGTCGACGCTTGGGTTTGCCGACTATTCCGGTAACCGACAGTACGTCACGACAGGGAATGTCCTGAAAAATGATCGGGTAGCTGTGTTTTTCATGGATTATCCGAATCGCGTCCGGCTGAAACTGCTTGGGCGGATGGAGCTCGTGGATGCCGATGACACCCCCAAAATGGTGCGTCTGGAAGATGATGGTTATCGAGCTCGCGTGGAGCGGGGAATGATCATTCACATCGAGGCGTTTGACTGGAATTGCCCGCAACATATTACGCCTCGTTACAGCCAGGCCGAGGTGGACAAGCTGATCGAATTGGAGCGCGAAGAGAATCGCGATCTGAGATCCCGGGCAGAGCAGTTGGCATCGCCGAATATCTCTAAGATCGGGGAGGGGGAGCTTGAGCTGATTGTAACTGGTGTGCGACAACTCGCTGACAGGATTCGGGCATTTGAGCTAAGAGCGCCCTCCGGAGAACCACTACCAGAAATCAAGCCAGGGGCGCACATCGAAGTGCCCGTTGTTTTGGGCAGCAGTACAAACGAGGTCCGCCGATACTCCATTGCCTCCAATCCAAACCGCAGAGACGTTTATGAGATTGCGGTATTCTGCGAGCCCGATGGTCGGGGAGGGTCGGACTGGATCCACAAGAACTATCAATTAGGTAGCGTTTTGGGGGTCTCCCTGCCAATCAACTACTTCGATATCCAAACTGACACAAATCCAGCTGTCCTGATTGCCGGTGGTATCGGTATCACACCTATAAAGTCGATCGCTCAGGCGCTGCAAAACCAGACTGTTGATTTCGAGCTTCATTACACCGGTAGGAAAGCGTCTGCAATGGCCTACCTTGACCGACTACAAAGGGAGTTCGGGCCAAGAATGACCAGTTACGTTGGAGATCTCGGGCAGAGAATGGATCTCGAAAGAGTTTTGGCGAGCGCGCCTGCCAACGCCGAAGTTTATGTCTGCGGCCCCGCGAAATTGATTGATGGGGTACTCATCGCTGCGAACCAACTCGGAATCGATCGGGAACGCGTTCACTTCGAACGCTTTGATGCGCAGGTTGGAGCCGACGCCAGACCGGTTGAAGTGACGCTTTTGCGATCCGGAGAGGTGCTTCATGTCACACCGGACCAGACACTTCTGGATGCCATTCTGGATGCAGGTGTCGAGATTCCAAACAGCTGCCGTGTTGGCCAGTGTAAATCATGCGCCGTCAAGGTTCTTGCTGGCGAACCAGAGCATTGGGATGAAGCACTCTCACCCTTCGAACGCGATAGCGGGGGCCTGATGTGCCCGTGTGTTTCGCGCGCAAAGGGGAATTCTCTGGTCCTCGATATCTAGTGGCTGCGAATCCGCGAGTCTAGAGTGTGGACTTAAGTTTGCCGCTGTATCGCCAGAGTTTTTGTGCCATTTCCGCCCAGTCATCCTCTCCAACCAGGCTGGTAAACTCCTCATGAGCTTCTTCCCATTTGAGCAATGCTTGCTGGAATATTTCTTCGCCCTTAGTCGTGAGTGACAGGCCCAAAGAGCGTTTGTGGCCTGTAGGTTGAGATTGGAGCAGGCCTTTGGCTATCAGCTTTTCGACAGTCCGTTGCAGTGATGTTCTCTCCATGCCAAGCAGATCCGCAAGCTCGTTGATGGAGTTTGGTGGTGATAATTTGATGGCATTCAATATGGAAAACTGAGTGATGCGAAGACCGGTTTCCGACAGGCTGTTGTTATAGTGGCGGGTTACCAGCCTTGAAAACACCCTTGAATACAGCGCCGCACACGTTTGGGCGACATCCAGAGGCGTCGTATTATGGCTGTCGGATAAGTGCTCGGACATTACCGGTTCCTGCTTCATGAAGTGTATATGCATTATGGTAGGTTCACCCAACGGGAATGTCTACTGCCACTGGTTGAATGGCGTAAATCAGTTCCTTCTCCTCGGCATTTATCAATATCAAATTCACGAAATTTCCTCTTGCGCTACCTATTGTAGTGTATATACACTTAACAAATGGAATTTGAGAGTCCGTAGTTGATTCCGAGTCATACCACATTGTTGAAGTTCAGTCGGAGGGAAGGTCACATGAGTGTATCACTAAGCTTGCTGCAAGCTTTTTTTGGCATATATAGCCGATTGTCACCCCTGGGAGCGGCTCGAAAAGCTGTCAAGCTAATGACCAGTCCCCGGATTAAAGAAGAACGACGGAGGTCATCGATTCCGTTGTTTGATCAGGCCGTGCAATTGAGTGGAGGAAGCGTTTTGTCCATCCACGGCAACGGTCAGAAGAAGATGCTGCTGTTGCACGGATGGTCTGGCTGGATCGGGCAATTCAAAGATCTGATCAGTCAGCTTGATCCGAATGAGTACACCATTTATGCGGTTCATCCTCTGGGGCATGGGGAATCTCACGCAGAAGAATCGCATCCCGGGCGGTTTATTGAAGCCGTTCTGGAAGCACGTGATTACGTGGGAGTACCCTTTGATGTTGCTATCGGGCACTCCCTGGGCGCGGCCGCGCTGGTGTATGTACAAGCAATGAAAAGCTGTTTCGACCGTTTGGTACTAGTTTCAGGCCCGGCAACGATTGAGGGGGTACTGAACCGGTTTGCCCGATTCGTGAATCTTGGCGAAAAGAGTAAACGACTTTTCATCCGTGGTATGGAAACAACGGTAGGGTTGGATGTTAACCGGTTAGATCTGGTCACGCTCGCACCAGCAATCATGCAACCCACGTTGCTGGTTCACGACGTTATGGATCAAGAGGTGCCAGTCATTGAATCAAAGGCGCTGAATGAGGTTTTCCCGCGCAGCCGGTTGTTCGAGACCAGTGGGTATGGTCATAGCCGACTTTTGCAGAACCCTGATGTGATTGGCGAGATCGTGAAGTTTATCCATTCACCCCGCCCGGCCCTGATAAGCATCTGAGCATAGGAAAAAGTGAATAGCGTAGGGCGTCGAAGCGCCTTTTTTAAACATTTTTAAAGTGTATATACACTAGGAGGAGGTGATGGCTGGACATCAGGAGCATCGCTCAACTGCGTTTCTGTTTTTCAAACGTCTGATTCGGTATCGCTGGTTCTCGCTGATCGCGGCACTGATTGTTGTTGGTGGCCTTGGCAGTCAGCTTGGGGAGTTAAAAAAGAACACCCAGGCCGATGCGTTTATCGACGACAACGAACCGGCGCTGATCTATCGGCGCGCTGTCGAAGAAATTTTCAACCTGAAAGATCCTATGGTGATTGCAGTGCAAAACGATGGGGCGGCAGGGATCTACAACGAGAGAAGCCTGAAACTGGTGCAGTGGTTGAGTGATCAGCTGATATCCGTGCCGAATATTGACCCTCAGGGCATCACTAGCCTGGCGACCGAGTCCAATATCCAGGGGGATACCTTTGGAATGGAGGTTCGGGAATTTCTTGATGGCCCTCTCGATGGGGCTCACATCAAATGGATTGAAAACAGCGTTAAGAATTTTCCTCTCTACGACGGCAGCCTGGTTGCCGCCGATGGCTCCATGACATTAATCGTAGCCGAGCTGTTGGATCAGGGGCAGGCTGAAGCGACCTATCAGGCTGTAATGGGGCTCATTGAGCGGGCACCAAAGGGGCAGGAACAAATCTATGTTGCAGGAGAGGGTGCCATCGTCGGTTTTCTGTCTGAGTACATTGACCGTGATGCGAAAAGGTTGAACCCCTTGGCAGGTCTCATTATTACTATTGTATTGATCGCAGCCTTTTTTACCCCACGGGCAACCATTATTCCTAACCTGATTGTTGCGGGCACTGTCGCCGGAACGCTGGGGGCAATGGCAGTCGGCGGAGCAGAATTCTATGTCATCACCAACGGCTTGATCGTCTGCATGATTGGAATTGCCGTTGCTGATTCCATTCATATTTTCTCTGAATATTACGAAATTCTGTCCGCTGACCCCGCGTTGCCCCATTCCGATGCGATTGCTACGGCAATGGCCAACATGTGGCGCCCGGTTACTCTGACCACCCTGACAACAGCGGCTGGGTTTCTGGCTCTGTATCCCACCAATGATATGCCGCCGCTGCAGTATTTTGGCATCTTCGGTGCCGTGGCGGTTTTGATTGCGGGCATTCTGACACTTTTCGTGACGCCTTCACTGCTGTCCTTTTTCAAAGCGCGGCCTAGCAGGCTTTTCCAGCGTCAAAACAGCCTGATTCCAAACAGAGGCTTGGTGAATATACTGAGCTCACTCTCTCTGAAGCATCCGAAGAAAGTCCTTGCGGGAGGGCTACTGCTTGGCGGCCTTGCAGTGGTGGGAGCCTCAAACGTGGTGATCAACGAGGAAAGGATCGAAAATTTTCAGCCACATGAACCGATCTACGTCGCTGATAAGGCAATCAATGCTTCGATGGATGGAACCTACTATCTGGACGTAGTGATCGAAGCACCTGATGCAGAGGGAATTTACGATCCGTCCGTGTTGAGAGATATCAGTCAGCTGCAGAGCTTCTTGGAAGGGCAGTCCGAGGTTCATGGAACAACCTCCATTGCTGACTACATCAAGCAGATGAATAAAGCCGTCCATGAGGATGATCCAGCATACTACGCCTTACCGGATGACAAGAATCTCATTGCCCAGCTGTTTCTCTTGTACACGGCATCAGGCGATCCGACTGACTTCGAGGAGCGCGTGGATTCCCAGCGCAAAACAGCGTTGGTCAGAGCAAGCCTGAAAACAGGGTCCTATCAGGTCAGCCGCTCTCTCATTCCACGGATCGAGAACTACCTCTCCGCTGAATTTGATGGCGAAGTGACGGCGCAAATAAGCGGCCGGATTAACGTGGATTACCACTGGATTGATGGCATTGCTGACAGCCATGTTAATAGCGTAATCGTGTCATTTCTGGCTGTATTTTTAATGGCCGCACTCCTCTTTCGGTCAATCATCGCCGGCATGATGGCAGCGATTCCGGTTGGATTGTCCATCCTGGTGATCTACGCCGTCATGGGTGCAAAAGGTATTTGGCTCGGCGTGGGAACATCCATGTTCGCCGCCATTGCCATAGGCCTGAGCGTGGACTTTGCGATCCACACCATTGACCGACTTCGGGAAGCAATGTCAAAGCCTGGGGATCTTAGCAGCATTCAGCGCATTTCAAGTGTCTTCGTGTCCACCGGGCGCGCACTCTGGTTTAACCTTCTGGCCGTCTCTCTGGGTTTCGGTGTTCTGATGACCAGCCAGGTTCCTCCCCTAGTGAACTTCGGAATGTTGGTGGCATTGTCTGTATCGGTTGCGTTTGTTGCCAGCCTGCTCTTGATTCCCGCGATTACTCTTATTTTTCAGCCAAAATTCATGCTCGGCCAAAGCGGGAGTTTCTGGAAAACCGGAATGATCCTGCTAGCGCTTTTGGCAGCGGCCGCGCTGACCAGCAAAGCCGTCGCAGGTGAGGGCGCGCCTGCAGTCGATGAGATTATCCAACAGATGAACGACCGCCCTGAGGGTGTTTCTGTTCAACGGGATATGATCATCACTTTGACTGATCGCCGTGGTAACACTCGTGAAGAACATACCCGGGCGTTTCGTCGCTACTTCGGAGAGACCAAGAAGACGGCAATCTTCTATACAAAGCCTGCAACCGTTGCGGGAACTGCGTTCCTGACGTGGGATTACGAGGACCAGGCCAGAGAAGATGATCAATGGCTCTATCTGCCGGCATTGAGGAAGGTTCGACGGATCTCTGCGTCCGATCGCGGCGATTACTTTCTGGGGACCGACTTCACCTACGAAGAAATCAAGAAAGAGAGCAAGATTGCTGCCGAGGACTACCGATTCTCACTACTCGGTGAAGAGGAGGTAGATGGTCATCCTACCTGGAAAGTAGAGGCGACTCCGATTGATCAGGAGGTTAGTCGTGCACTGGGCTATGGGCGGGTGGTGTTCCGTATCGATTCATCTTTGTGGATTCCACGACTGACCGAATATTGGGACGTAAGGGGTAATTTTCTCAAGACGGTGCACGCACGCGGTATTGAGAAGATTGACGGCATCTGGGCCATCACTGATATCGAGGCCACCAACAAGAAGACCGGTCATTCCACACGCATCCAGTTCCACAACACGGACTACGGAGCAGACGTGCCCCCACGTTTGTTTGAGCAGAATGCATTGAAGCGGGGCTACTGAGATGAAACCGGTTCGAATGCTGATACTGCCGGTCATCTGGACCCTGCTCCTTACGCCAGTCCAAGCCGCTGAAGTTGAGCACGCCTCCCTGATCGAGGTAGAGGCCGCCTATGCCCCTGAGGTCAGTGGTTGGCAGAAGCAGGAAATAGTCTGGAGACCTGAATGGATCGCGCGTTTTGAGTCGGGAATGCGCCTTACGCTGTTAGGGGAAGGGCGCCTTGATGCAAAAGATGAACTGGACCCGGGGCGGCCGGACCAACCCTTTCGCGCGGGGCTGACGCAGAAAAGCTTTCCTGGTGATCACGCCGACGTGGAACTCAGGGAATTTTACCTGGATCACTATGTCGGTGACGCCTTTGTGCGCCTGGGCAAGCAACAGATCGTCTGGGGGCAAGCCGATGGTCTGAGGGTGCTGGATGTATTAAATCCGCTGAGCTACCGGGAGTTTATACTCCCGGATATTGAGAATCGGCGTATCCCGTTATGGTCTGCACTCACAGAGATTGCGCTGGATAACGGGACTGCCCAGATCGTCTGGATCCCGGACGCTACGGTGACCAAAAGCACGTTACCGGGCGCCACGTATTCCCTCATCCCGGACCCGTTTGCGGGAGAAGGGCGGCTGGAGGTAGATCGCCCTGACTCGTTTGCCAAGAGCGATTTTGGGTTAAAGTTGTCAACTTTCCAGCAAGGCTGGGATCTTTCTCTGAATTATCTCTACCACACAATTGATGATCCACTGATTCAGTTTGATCCCTCAGAGCAACTGATTAGGGCGGATTATAATCGCTCCCACTTGATCGGCGGCACTGCATCAAAACCGGTTGGGGATGTAACATTTCGCAGTGAGATCGGTCTTGAAAGTGAAAAGCGGTCACTGGACCCCGCAACCGGACAAGTCAGGAAGTCAGAAGTCGCGTCTTATGTGCTTGGACTGGATTACAGTGGCTTCAGTGACTGGTTTATCAGCACGCAGTTCTTCCAGACATACCGTTTTTCCACTGAGCGCGATGAAGAGCCGTCCAACGAGCAGTTCACGCTACTGGTAAGGCGTGATGCAATGAACAACGCCTTGTTACTGGAGGTTCTCGGCATATATGACCTGAACAATCGGGACTCACTGATCCAACTGGAAGCTGAGTACTCAGTATCGACCAACGTGGTTCTGCGGACGGGGGCTGATCTGTTTTTTGGAAAACGGACAGGGACCTTTGGCCAGTTTCATGACGAGAGTCGCCTGTCTGCAGGTTTCACTCTGAGTTTTTAAGCGCATTGACTATCTCCACTGGGGGCAAATAAATGTTGGATAAAATACTATTGACCGTGGGCATCCTGCTTTAAGGCGTTGTTGTTCCGTATCTGGAAATCAACGACACCCACGTATTCAATCCTGCCTGGGTTGCTCATGCACGGATTCATGAAGTCTGGCAGCTGTTTACCAATTCATCCCCCATCTTCACCTGCCGACGCGTGTCCAAACTGAGATCATTCGTATCCTGAAACGGACTCTGACCGCTGATTCAACGCCACTTCGACGGCTTGTTGGACAAAATCTTAGTTTCGCGTCGGAACATGTGTACCTGGTGCTAGTTGAATCAGTCCAATTCTGGATCCGGTCATTTCTCGACTTGATCTTCGCCATAGGGGCTGCGAGGCATCCGGTTTACTGCATCGACACAAATTTTGAGGGATGTATCAACAATCTCAATCGTTTCAGACTGCGCCTTTTCCGCTTTGCTTGGGACGGGGTATTTGTACCGAGAAATCGGACTGGTATCCAACGTAAGGAGCGCACCGCCAACTGTCTGATGGAAAACGGGAATCCCCGCCTCATGCGCTGCAGTTGACGGATGATCTTCTCTGACGTGGATATGTTTTAACCTGACATAAATAAAACGTAGTCAATCTACAGTAGCCCTTTAATATCAGGGCATTCAAGGGAGTTGGTGTCAGGATCATAGTGATTGCGAGTGATGGCCTATGGCAGATCTATTTCCCTAAGCCATAAAACACAGGCAGAAAAAAGCCCCGACTAGCGGGGCTTTATAGTTCTATGAGTTCCGGTGTAATCCCGGTGCCTCAGGAGTTGGTGGAGACGGCGTCCCTTGAATAGCGTCTTTAAAATCTTGATTAATATCGTTTAAATTATAGAATTTTAGTCGCGTTACCCACGTTAAGACGGTTATGCACCGGTGGGAAAAGGCATAACATAGTCGCTTTTCTTGAACCTAGCTATGCGGGAGATTGACCTAAAACCGTCGTCAGCGCTAAGGATCACTACAAAGCTCTCTAGCGTTCCCGTTAATATCTTTACCCCGAAAGGACTCATAATCTATTATAAATAATTGATAAATGTATATAAATAATTATTTTTTTAAAAAATTTACCACAATATATACCCCCTAAATCGTTTCTGTACCGCGGAGTGATTCCCATGTTTGAGATTGGGCGTAGCAAGCTATAATGTGCCAAAAGAGAATCATAGCGCATGCATTAACGGGCGGCTGGTAATTGCGATCAGGACAAAGCAGGGAACTGGCTCCAGGCCGGGTCTCTGCTTTCACTATTCCATTAAAGTATCTTTTTAAGCGGCCCGTGATCTTCCTAGCACGAAGAAGGGTTCTACTCTGTTTCCATGGTTGCGCTTCAATAAAGTTGCAGAGAGGCGGACTGAGCTGCTTAGTGTCATAAAGGACTTCATCGATCAGCTTTCGAACCCTTTCACATAATGTACTTGGTAAGTCTTCTATGCTTGATCAAATGTCCGCATTGTTCTCAAAGCGGTCCTTTCTTACGGTGCCGCGACTGACCGTTTTGACCACAAAGGGGACATTTGCAATCCAATGATTGATCGCCTCATCCATCACGTTGACACCGCCTACCGCTGGCTGTGTCAGCAGCGTAAACACTTCCCGGCGAACAGTGATGTCTGGGATCTGCGGTTTCATTGGGATCAAATCCAGCCTGATCTGATCGCGCAGCTTAGAGGGAACCGCTACCTATTCAGTCCACAGCAGCAAGTCATCAAACAAGACGGTGAGTACATTCACCTTTGGACATCACAAGACAGCATCGTACTGAAGGCGTTAACGCTGGTACTTGCTGACCTGCTACCGGCGTCTCGACTCTGTACTCATCTCAAAGGGCATGGCGGAGCCAAGCAAACAGTCAATACGATCTACCAAGAACTTAGCGGCAACGCCTTCGTCTTCCGAACCGACGTAAAATCCTATTACCAGTCCATCAACCACGAACGGCTGTTGGATAGGCTGGAAAAACACATCGATGACAAGATTGTGATAAATCTGCTCGGGCAGTATCTAAAACGTTCTGTTGATAAGGGCGGTGTGTTTTTAACCCATCGCCAAGGGATCTCATCGGGCTGTCCGCTGAGCCCATTGATAGGCAGCTTCTTTTTGTATGAGCTCGATCAAGCGATGGAGCAACAGCCTTTATTCTATCGCCGCTATATGGATGACATCATCGTGTTGGCCTCGACACGCTGGAAACTCAGAAAGGCCATACGGAGCGTTAGCCAGGTCTTCGAGCGTTTAGGACTCGAACAACATCCTGACAAGACATTTATTGGCAGGATCGAAAAGGGTTTCGATTTTCTGGGCTATCAGTTTGGAGAAGGTAAACTCACTGTTTCAGCACGAACACATCAGAACCACATTCGTCGCTACACTCGGCTTTATGAGCAGAAGCTACGCCAGCGCTCTTCACGAGAAGATATACTGGCGTGCCTTGAGAGGTATCGACGGCGCTGGATCCAATGGGCCTTTGCAGGATTACCACCATCGACTTTACACGTAGACCTGCTACATGACTTACAGGGTTTTACGATGAACTCGGCGCTTCAATCCCAGCCCCATAAGACCTAGCGACAACAACGCGAAGGTGCCGGGCTCAGGCACTGACACCGACCTGACAAGAGCGATACCGATGTTACCCAAGGACTGAGTGGTCGCACCATCATCATAATATAACTGCGTTGAACCGTCCTCAAATACGGGTAAGAAGTTCTGCTGATTAATCCGCGTACGGTCGTCGACGACGGTAGCCGTCCAGACACACTTTCCTATACACGATGCAACTCAGAAAAACGCGCTTGACTGATCAGAAGGATCGTTCGAATCAAAAATGGAATTAGGGACAAAACCGGTGCGTCCAAAAATCGTAAAAAAATCCTGCTGAAAGCCCGTTTCACCAGGAAGCCAATCCGAAGACACCGTCTGGGTGTCCTCCCGTCCCGTAAAGGGACTGCCGAAGCTAAAAGCGTTAAAGAGGTCGGCCATTTCAATGCTTGTGGCTAAACGCCAGCCTTGGGACGCGTATACCCTGAGTGCGGAATCGATAGACTGGCCTACAGTTTCACTCCACTGCAACCACTCTAATCCACCGCCCTGGACGACATTGGACGCCGAATCGCGGGTGTAACCAGTGCCGGGGTCAATAGGACCCGCGTGAGTCGCAACGGGCATGGCCACGATGCACGCGGCCAACAAAATCTTTTGGATACACTTATTCATCGCCTAACCCTCTATTTGGGTGGTAGATACGAATCGACCTCCACGTCTCAGAATTAATTACTACAAAAAAACGTAAGCAAATATCGTACCAAATTTACATATATTTGATTCGCATAACGATTGAAGAAATCAGTCTTGTCTTATATGGATTGAGTGTAAATTATCTCGACACTTTATGTGGTTGATCAGTGCCGCAAGTCATCGTTTATCAGTGCAGATAATTGCTTTTATTGAACTGCAAAAAAGAGAGGGAGAGCATGAATATCAACAACGACCTGCCGCATTAGCCAACCTAACTCTCAGTGGTTTCAACAGCAGGCTCTTCATATAAGGCAGTATTCACGAACCCGACCACTGGCATTAGAAAAGTTTTTTTAAGTGACTGCTTATTCGCTTAGGGCTGACTCCTGCCGCTGGTCGAAGCCGTGTCAGTCCTGGCCCGTGAGGCCCCTTTGTGACCTGAGCTGCTTTTTGGACCCCTCGACAAAAAGAGAGATGACGGTAATCCACCGCAGCTAACGTCCGGGTGCGGGCGAAAAGGGCCGCTTTTATCAGATGTCAGCCCTTATTTTCAGGCAAGCAGCTCCAAATGACACAATCTTCTCGAGGACTTTCTAGTTGGCAATTGATCCTGCTGCAAGTAAGGCATAATGACTGATCGAAGTGGACGATTTGGCGTGGAAATGCAAAGGGATCTGGGCCGGTAACGAGTGAAAACGTGTTACTCCCAAAACTGCTGGACGTGAGCTTTCCTACGATTCCATCAAATCTCAAACCTATATCACCTCCGTGAACCAAGGCGCTGAAAGTGCCTTCCCTCCCAATTCACAGAGGTATTTTCAATGCTCGAACCATGTCTCAACTGCCAATCTGTCTGGATTGGTAAGAAAAACTATGGCAAGAAAACGGCTGGTGTCGTTGGTGCGTCTGCCGGCACTGATCCCGATTCCCGGGACGACTCTCGTTAAGTCATTTCGTAAATTCCATAGGAGAACAACCATGGCTCACCTTATTGAGCAGGTGGCCTATGTTGGCCAAACCCGGTGGAATGGCCGGGGTAATCAACTCACGACGAATCAGCCCCTGGAAGTCTGGGTCAAGTAAGCCGGTCTGGATTGGCAGCTCGAGGAAAGCCCCGTTCGCCACGTCACCAATGCCGGTGGCACCCTCGGGGAGATCCTGTCTTACCCGGATAGCAAGGTGCTGTACCGGTTAGACACCAAAGCTCCGCTGTCTGTTGTTGGTAACCCTTTCAAAGTGGTCCAGCCCGAAGAAATTCTGGAGTTCTATCGGGATCTAACCGAGGTTTCCGGTTTTGAACTGGAAACAGCGAGCGTGCTGAAAGGTGGCCGGAAAATGTGGGCGCTTGCTCGCACCGGCCAGTCCGGTGTGCTGCAAGGCAATGATCAAACCAATGCCTATGTGCTGTTGGCTGCGGCTTGTGATGGCACCATGGCCACCACCGCGCAATTCACCAGCATTCGTGTGGTATGCAACAACACACTAGCGGTGGCGCTTAGGGACGCCACCGCTACTGCGGTAAAGGTGAAGCACAATACAGCCTTCGATGCGGACCTAGTGAAGAAGCAGCTCGGCATATTCGTCTCCGCTTGGGACGACTTCATGTATCGCTTGAAGACACTGGGCGAACGGAAAGTGAATACCATCGAAGCCAGGAACTACTTCCTCAAGGTGTTCACCGATGATTCCGGTAATGGGGTCGGCAAAACCAACGAGCGGTCCATGGCCAAAGCCCTCGGGCTGTATGAAGGCGATGGCATGGGCGCCACGCTGGCTTCATCCAAAGGTACTGCTTAAGGTTTGGTGAATGCTGTGACTGAATTCATCGATTACCAACACAACAGGCATTACAACAAAGACCAGTCTCAACTCGACCTATTCCAACAGAGAGCTTTCAGCATCCGCTCAGCGTGTACGACCGGCTGCTGGAGGCTCGCCTATGAACCTGCAACATCAGCGTATTGAGCATGCTTGCGCAAGCCTCAAGCTCGATACCCTGGCCAGTGAATGGGCGGCCATCGCCGACCATGCTGCTTCAAACGAAGGCACCTTGGCTGACTTCCTGGAGCAGCTTTTGCATCTGGAACTGAACGCTCGATCACAACGATCCCGAGAGACGTTGTTAAAGTTCGCAGGCTTCCCGGGACGAAAGCTCTTTGAAGATTACGATTTCAAGTTCGCCAGCGGAGCCCCGCGCAAACAGCTGAACGAACTGACGAGCATGGCTTTCGTAGAGCGAGCAGAGAACGTGGTGCTTCTGGGCCCCAGTGGCGTTGGCAAAAGCCACCTGGCCATCAGCCTGGGCCACAAAGCCGTCAGCCAAGGCATTAAAACGCGCTTCATTGCCGCGGCCGACATGATGCTGCAACTGGTTATTGCCCGAAAACAGGAACGTCTGGATCAGTACTTAAAACGCAGTATCTTAGCGCCACGGCTATTGATCATCGACGAAATCGGCTATCTGCCATTTGGTCGCGAAGAGGCCAATCTGTTCTTTAATGTCATTGCCAAACGCTACGAGCACGGCAGTGTCATCGTCACCAGTAACCTCCCATTCTCACAGTGGGCCAGTGCCTTCTATGGCGACACGACATTAACCGCTGCGCTATTGGAGCGGCTGTTACACCACGCGCACATCGTCCAAATCCGGGAATGTGGAACAGTGAGTAACTTTATGACGGCCGGAAGCTTCCCGGTCATCAGGCGCCTCACTCAGGGCGGCGATATTAGCATTTGGGTTGATGTCCGAGATCATTGAACCACTACACAAACACACTAAATTGGTGACTGTTACCCAATCATCCCAGTTGTTTGCGCCAGCGATTTTCAATGGTGTCTAGCTCGGCTGGGCCGTAATAGGCGTGGTCATGGGCTCCATAATACGCCCACAGTTGATCGCCGAAATCGTAGTGCCACCACTCGCTGGGTAGGTTGGTGAAGCCCTGTTGACGCATGGAGTGGTAAAGCAAGCGGCGATGATCCCGCGCTTTTTGTTGCTGCGGCGTTAGTGCTTTCAGGTGCTCGAAATAGTCGCTGTGGGAGGCAGGCACTGCCTCGTCAAACAAAGTGCCCATATCTAAAGGTAAACCATCGGCATCGCATAACGTGACATCGACGGCGCCGCCGGTGAGGTGAGGGCTGGGAGCTAAGGGGTCGCGACTAGGTACCGAAACAAACTCCCTTGTTCGCTCTAACAGCGCGGTTGTGCTGAGATCAGGCTGGTGGTGCCGGATTGCTTCGTGCAGGGTGTCGAACAAATACTGTTGCACCTGCCATGGACGCCATCCGTCTAAAACGATTATACCTATGCCGTCGGGTAAGCTACGTGCCGCAGCGAGCAGCGCCCGATAAACACCTTCACGTACAAAACATTCCTGCACCGCACCAGGAATGCCCATCCGAGCATAGGCGGGGAACACGCTGATCGGTGTAGGCGCGAGGCTCATTGGTACTAGGCGCTCACCGTTATCTTTAATGGGGGCGCAGCGTAGCCGTTCCCAGCACGGGGCTGGATGACTGGGTATAAGTGGCAAGGCGTTCAATAGTGTGTTCAAAGGCATTGTCTTATCCAAACAGAGTAGGGAGCCACAGCGTTAGCGGTGGGAAAAGGATTAGTAGAATAAGTACCGCAATAGCCGTTAGCACAAAGGGCCAAATGGTTTTGAACAGTGAGACAATCTCAAGCCGACTAACGGCCGCGGCCACGAAAACGCAGGCGCCCAACGGCGGTGTTATCAAGGCAATCGTAATATTCAAAGTGATGATGACACCCAGATGGACGGGATCGATTCCTGCCATCATGGCCACTGGCGCAAAGACTGGCGTTAGTAACATCAACGCTGATACTTCTTCCATAAACATCCCCGTGAAGAATGTGATAACGCTGAGCATTAGTAAAATGACGACGCCATTGTCCACATAGGGAGAAAGTAGTGACACGAATTGCGCTGGAACCTGAGCATACGAGAGTAGCCAGCTAATCGTAGCGGAAGCTGCCATAATCAGAAAAATCGCAGAAGTTAGGCGTGCCGTATCAACGATAGCTTTCCAGCATTCCTTCAAACGTAACCCACCGAGAAAGACACCGCACAAGGCGACATATAGCGCTGTCAAAGCTCCAGATTCCGTAGGGGTAACAAAACCAAACACAATGCCTGCGACGATAATGAAGGGAGCGACAAGCGCGGGCAGGGCCGCTAAAAACGCTACTCCAAGCTGGCCGAACGATGGCAACTTGCCACTTTTTGGCAATCGATGGCGCCAGGCATACCAAGCGTTCATTCCCATGAATGCAACACCTAGCAACAGCCCAGGTATAACGCCCGCCAGAAAAAGATCCCCGACCGAGGTGTTCGTTAGTGAGGCGTAGAGAATCATAAATATACTGGGCGGAATGATCGGACCGATCAACGAGCTGCCCGCGGTCAATCCAGCCGAAAAGGCTCTTGAGTACCCTTCTTTCTCCATGGCGGGTACCAAAAGCGAACCGAGTGCCGACGTGTCGGCCACTGCTGAGCCATTAATGCCTGCAAAGAAAACACTCGAAACGACGTTGACGTGGCCCATACCTCCCCGTAAGTGCCCGACCATCAGGCGTGCCAGCCCCATTAAACGTTCCGTTAACCCGCTGACGTTCATCAGATTACCGGCGAAGATGAATAGCGGAATAGCCATCAGGGAAAAAACATTAATACCGCTAAAAAATTGCTGGGGCATCATCCGTGGAATCATCGAGGGATCGACAAACAAAAAACCTACGATCGCTGTTGTAATCAATGCGATGAATAAAGGAAGGCCCAGTAAAACGTGGATAAGAAAAACGACCAACATGCTAAGAATCATATCTGGTCCTCTATGGACTTTAGAGGCGCGGGTCCGTAAAGCAGCACATGCCAAGCCAGTAATAAAAAGCCAAAAGGCAACGAGAGTAGTGGCACTGTGCGGCTAATGCCAAGCCCGGACGTGGTAAACATGCTGACCGATAGCGCATAGCGGTAGCTTACCCATGCTGCTCCCACGGCTATTAGCAGAGTAAGCAGCCATTGATACAGGTTCAGTAAACGAGCGAATGGAGCTGGAAGCAGTTTTTCTAGGAGACCGACGCGCATGTGGCCCCCTTCCGACCAGACGGCACCAGCCGCAATCATGACGGTGGCTATGATCAAGAAGCGAGAGAGCTCATCTGTCCAGATAGGGGCGCCGCCCGCAATGTAGCGTGCAAAAACACCAAACAAAATAGCCGCAACATTGAGGGATAATAAAGCCCCCGCTAGGGTTAGAGTGGACGGACAGCTTATAAGCAGTAGGCGGGATCGAAGCTTATTGAGCATTGCAGCATTCCATGAGGCACAAAAAATAGAGGGCTGGCGAGGCACCAGCCCTCTGTCGCGGCAAAGGTGTTAGCCGTTGATTAGTCGAGCAGACTGCTCATGCCTGCATCTTTCAGCGCCATATCAATCCAGCGTTGCTCAATGTCACGCTCTTTTAGCCATTTAAGATAGGCGGGCTGGCCAATGTTGCGGAAAGCAGTCAGGTCCTCTTCAGGAGGGCGAATAACTTCCATGCCTTGCTCTTCCAGGTAAGCGATACGCTTTTCAACCTGATCCTCGTTATGCTCCCTGGCATTGTGGTTAGCCTCGGCGACGGCTTCCATAAAGGCACTGCGAATCTCCTCGTCCCAATTTGCAATCATCTCGCTATTGCCGACAAGGAATTGATTGGAGTATTGAATATTCGCAAGGGTCAGGTATTTTTGCACTTCATGAAGGCTGCCCAGGGCAATGTACATCGGCGGGTTCATTTGGCCGTCAGCTACACCCGTCCGCAGGGCCATATAAGTTTCGGTCCAGGGAATGGGCGTGCCGGATGCACCAAATGCCTCATAGAGTGCCACCTGACTCGGGTCCATGGCGCGGAAGCGAAGACCTTGAAAGTCTTCAGGGCGGCTGATGGGTTTTTTGTTATTGGTGAACGCCAAAAAGCCTCCCTCTTCCACGACCGCCAACATATCGATACCGGCACGCTCCTGCAGCACATCGCCGACTTCCTGCCAATACTGACCTTTATCGAAGAAGCTGCGTGCCGCAGCAAAATCATCGAACAGGAATGGAATAGCACTGACGAATATTTCATCGACGAGAGGTGAAACTCCAGCAAAGGATGCGACGTTGAGCGACGGTGTGCTCATAGTCTGCTCCATGCGCTCCTGCTCTTCTCCCAACATACTGTTGGGATACAGGGCTAACTGAATCTGATCTTTGGTTTTTTCTTCAACCAACTCTTTTAGATTAGTGGCGAAAACGTGCACGGCGTTCTTTTCTAGGTCAGGGGCTCCGTTGTAGCTCAGATTAATCGTGGTTGCTGCAAGGGCATTTCCTGCCATTAAGGCGGAGCCAATCAGGCAAGCTGATATGAGTCGCTTGGGTGCAAATTTTTGTCTCATGATAGTAAATTTCCTGTTTTATTTTGATTAGTTGCGAGGTATTACGTGCAAGCACTCAGACTTATCAGGGATGTCTGGTAGAAGACTATGTGTTGAAGTGTTGACTATGCAATACCTAAAGTGTGGACTTTATTGCAACAGTCTAGGTGCGTCAGCCGAGAAAAAGCGCATTCCTTTTTGTAAATGATCGATACAAGCGGCTGACGCTATCGTTAACTCTTGGCCCTTTAGACTCACAATTTGCGCGTGGGTATCGTTCATAACGGGATATTGCATGGGTAGCGTGAAAATTTCTCCGCGTTTTATTTCATCCATGACTGTGAGCTCCGGCATAAACGTAACTCCAATCCCTGAACGGACGAAATTTTTTAAAACGGATACAGAATTCGTATGAAGGCGCGCTTCCAGGTGAACACGCTCCTGGTGAGCTGCCATATTTACCATTTGCCGCATACCGAAAGGATTATCCATTAACGCAAGAGGCCAACCTTTTAGATCATTCAACGTTACGGGTCGATTCAGTTCAATTAACGGATGATTAGGAGGAACAATAACATCGAGAGGCTGGCGCGTTTCCACATGGCAGAAAAACTGCGGATCTACCGGCGGTGCGTAAAGTAGCGCTATATCGACTTCACGATCTTTGAGTAGTGACATCGCTTCGTTAACGCCGGCCATGCGAATTTCTACATTAATACCAGTAAACGCTGACATGAACGTGCCCAAAGGTGCGGCGATCAAATCAGCAATAAATCCTTCCCCAACGGCAATGCGAACTTCCCCTTTTACTAAGTTTTGAAGTGCCATGAGTTGAGACAGTACGGCTTCTTCTGAAGCCCGCTGGGCATGAAAATGATGAACAAGTAGCTGGCCCGCAGCAGTCGCTCGCATTCCGCGACCGTGCCGCTCGCACAGTCGGGTATTTAGCTCTTCTTCAAGCGCTTTTAATTGACGGCTAACGGCAGAAGCATCGACATTCAGATGAGCCGCAGCGCGCCTAAGGGATCCGCGGCGAATGACTTCGTTTAGGTAGGTTAACGCACGCTGGCTGAGCATAAAAAGTGCCTGTTTTGAGTGTCATATGTCGTAACGGTGCAGCGAGATGGTTCAACGATTCCAAGCACCAACCTAGGTGGTGATATTGCCACAATAAACGTGGTGTTTGATGACCAGAAATGACCGTTGCCTGGTCCCCAACACTGGCCACTGTATAAAATGAGGTGTCGTTCGTAGATATTTTGACCGCTATCTGACTTTAGAGGCGAGTTTTCTGGTCAGGAAGTCGAAAAATGTCCGTCAAACCATCATTTCCTTTTTAAGCTGCTCCAATTTGACCTGCTATCCTCCAGGCAAAGGCGCCGCCTTGAGCTTTTTGATCGCTACGCGGCTCTGGGCTTCGGAAAGTTTCAGCCTGGTCAGTGCTTTTTTCAATTCGCTGAGTTTCACGTAATAGGCTGGGGTGACGGTGAAGCTTCGCAGTAGCTCGCCTTTAGGGCGTGATTTCCATTGCAGCTTTGATTCTGCCACGTGTCGCACTTCAACAATGTCATTGCCAACCGAAAACGTGCTGCTGGCACCGTTACTCCAAAACACCGTTCTGACGGGAGCCTGGGTTTGAAGGCCAAGTCGATAGGCGGACTCAATGCCCTGCCTTAACAGTATGTAGCCGTTCTGCTGTGCCCACTTTTTGGCTATCTGTTCTGCCCTTGCCGTGATTTCGATTGATAGTATGCTGGCGAATGCCTTGGGGCGCACACAAATGCCTTTGGCTACTCTTACAATTATTCCTTTCTGCGTAAGCCTGCTCAGCGTTTTGTGCGCAGACGTAGCTGTACTCATTTCGTGGAACTGTCTGATGGAAAACGGGAACCCCCACCTCATGCGCTGCAGTTGATGCAAGATCTTCTCTGACGTGGATATGCTTTAATCTGACATAAATAAAACGCAGTCAATCTTTAGTAGCCCTTTAATATCAGGGCATTCAAGGGAGTTGGTGTCAGGATCATAGTGATTGCGAGTGATGGCCTATGGCAGATCTATTTCCCTAAGCCACAAAACACAGGCAGAAAAAAGCCCCGACTAGCGGGGCTTTAAAGTTCTATGAGTTCCGGTGTAATCCCGGAGCCTCAGGAGTTGGTGGAGACGGCGGGAATTGAACCCGCGTCCGCCAGCACTGTGCCTTAGGATCTACATGCTTGTGTCCTTCTACTGATTTAACTTCAGGCTACCCGAAGGCCAGGGCGCGAGAAGCGAGTTCTTTAGATCTTAGTCGTTAGCCAGTGAACTCTGGATAACGAAGCATCCCGTAAGCGATGACGTCCTGAAATGTAGCTCTGGGCTACGGGCGACCCAGTCAGGACGACTAGCAGCTTACGCTGCTAGTGAGTAGTTTTCGTCGTTTGCGACTATTGCGTTGCAGCTTTGGATTAACGAGATTCGCTGCCATCTCGACATGCACCCAAGGGTTCGCCACCAGCGTCGAAGCCATGTCGTCCCCTTACACACATTATATGTGGCTACTCCGGCTAACTTCAAGGGCTGCGTGCCAGAGAATTTAAGCCGATTGCCTGCGCTCGCGCCGAGGAGGCTTGGTTTTGACATCGGCAGCGAGTGGTTTTGCGGGGGGTTCAAGTTCGATACCGGCCGTTTTGGCCAACTCGTAAAAGCTGTCGTGGAAGTAGTCCATGATGGCGTTTGGGCAGGCCTGAATGCCTTGGTCTACGGTAATGCCGAAATGCACGCTGCCGGCGTAGCTGAAGATGCTCATGCCAATGCCAATGCTGCCGCTTTGCGGGACCCAGAACATGGGTTGGCGCAGCTTACTGCCTGCCAGATAGACCGCTTCCCGCGGGCCGGGCACGTTGGTCAGTACGGCTGAGGCTTTGTTACTGAGCAT
The DNA here is from genome assembly GCF_000283275.1 of Marinobacter sp. BSs20148. Classification (NCBI taxonomy): domain Bacteria; kingdom Pseudomonadati; phylum Pseudomonadota; class Gammaproteobacteria; order Pseudomonadales; family Marinobacteraceae; genus Marinobacter; species Marinobacter sp. BSs20148. The sequence continues at coordinate 3,524,461 of NC_018268.1, read as the reverse complement.
TGCCAAGGCCCGGCGTTCGAGCATGCCCGGGCCGCGGCCAAAAAGATCCAGCAGGCTGTAGGTTACCTGCGCCTGGTAAGACCGCTTGAGCTCGTTCATAGTGTTTTGAATCTGCTGAAAACGTGCCTTTGGCCCGTCAATTTCGATGGGCAGGCTAACCAGCATCAAGCCAAACTGATTGCCCAGTACGGAAATGGGCTGGTTCAGCGGTCGCAAATTAAACGGCACAGCTACGCGGATCCCGCAGTCGGGAATCGCCTCATTGCTTTCCAAAAGGTGGCGACGTATAGCGCCGGTTGCAGCGCACAGCAGCGTATCATTAATAGTGCCGCCCATGGCTTTTGCGCAGTGCTTGACGTCGTTCAGGTTCAGAGCTTCGGCCCAGGCCACTTGTTTGCGACCGCACAGCGGTCGGCGCAGACCGGTTTTCGGATCAAAGGGCATCAAACCGAGATTCAGCAAGTCCAGGGCGATATCGCCAGCGGTGCCAGCCAGACGCAGAGCGTAGCCTGGCTCTGAGCGCAGTGACTGGAACAGAATGCTGGCTTGCTGGCCCGCGACCTGTGCACTGCTGACGGCCTTGTGCATCCAGCGGCTCAGGGGTTTTAACACGGCTTTTTCAGGCCTGGTTGGCCGCGGTTTTGGTATATAGGGTTGCGGTGTTGGGTCGGTGAGTGACAGCAGTACCCGCACCAGCGATATACCATCGGCAATGCAGTGATGAATGCGCACAATCAGCGCGCAGCCACCCTGGTAATTGTCGACGTAATCGATCTGCCACAGCGGCCGTCGAAAATCCATGACGCTGCTGTTCAAGTCACTCACCAGCGCCTGAAGTTCGGTTTTGTCGGCGCTGCCGGGCAGGGCTCGGCGATGCACGTGGTTATCCAGGTTAAACAGCGGGTCGTCTTGCCAGTATGCTTTGCTGCTTTTTTCCACAACGCGCTGACGAAAACGACGAAATTTCAGAAAACGCTCGTTCAGAACCCGTTTTAGGTCGGCGATGGCGATGGCCGCGTCAAAAATCAGCACCGATGAAATCATCATCGGGTTTTCTGGCGTGTCCATGCGCAGCCAGGATAGGTCGACACCTGACATGGGGATTTGCGTAATTTTGCTCATGCGCTTTCCCTATTCTGTGCGCCGCCATTCTTTGGGGCGTTTTCTTAGATATTAGCCTCGCGCAACACCCGTTGCTTCTGGCGGTTCCAATCCCGTTCTTTCTCGGTGGCGCGCTTGTCGAACAGTTTTTTGCCTTTTACCAGCGCGATCTCGCACTTCACTTTGTTCTTTTTCCAGTACAGCGCTAAGGGTATGCAGGTACGGCCTTCTTGGCCGACTGAATCCACAATTTTAGCGATTTCTTTGGCGTGCAATAACAGTTTTCGAGTTCGAGTAGGGTCTGCTATGACGTGGGTTGACGCAGTGGTCAGTGGCGTAATATGGGTCCCCAACAGCCAGGCTTCGCCGTCTTTCAGCAGCACGTAAGAGTCGGTCAGCTGCGTTTTGCCAGCGCGCATGGACTTTACTTCCCAGCCCAGCAGCGAAAGACCGGCCTCAAAGCGGTCCTCAATGTGGTATTCGTGTTTGGCTTTTTTGTTCAGCGCGATGGTACTACTTGAAGTACCTGGTTTTTTCTTGCTCATGAATCCGTTATCCGACGTCGCACGAATGTACCGGCCGGCGATTGCTGGTCCGGCAAAGCGGCTATTGTAGCTCAGGAGTGCCAGACCGGTCACGAATTCACCCGCCTGCTGGCAACAGGTCGTGCGCTGCAACCGGTATCGGCTACAATGGGCGATCATTTTTGACCGGATTGTTCATGCCGCCGCATCTTCAGGCACAGATGGGATCGTTTACCCGCAAGTCCACGTTTTTTTGGGCGGCGACGGGCGCTACTGTGGGGCTGGCCAACTTTTGGCAATTTCCCTATCTGGCCAGTCGCCACGGCGGCGGGCTCTTTATCCTGCTTTATTTGGCCTGCCTGTTGTTAATCACTCTGCCACTGGCGATTACTGAAACGTCTTTTGGCCGCTATAGCCGTCATGGAATGGTGCGGGCGATGGACAATTTCGTGCTCACTGCCAAGCGCTCCCGCAATTGGATATGGCTGGGTTACTTGAGTGTGCTGGCAGCCTTTGTGGTGTTGTCTTATACGGCTGTATTTGGCGCTATTGCGCTGGCCTGGGTGTTTTATGGCGCCAGTGGGGACTTTACCGGTAATACCGCCGCCCATGCGGCAAGCGTATTGTCACGCCTGGTGTCTGACCCGCAACGGTACCCGGTGTTCATGGCTTGGCACGGTTTCTTTTTGTTGCTGGTGGCCGGTGTGTCTATGCGCGGCGTGGTTCGCGGCCTGGAGCGGGCGTTTCGCCTGCTGGTGCCGGCCACTCTGATTTTGCTGATGGGGTTTGTCGGATTTGCGGTCTATTTCGGTGAGGCGGGTGCCGCTATGGCCCGCTTTCTGGCGTTACATCCTCAAGATGTGACTATGGACAGCGTTAAAGCGGCGTTGTTTCATGCCTTTTTTACCCTTGGCTTGGGAGTGGGTGTGTGGGCCATTTTCGGTGCTTATAGCTCGCCACACACCCGTTTGAAACGTTCTGTTCTGGCCGTGGTTTTGCTGGATACGCTGGTTGCCGTGTTGGCTGGCCTGGCGCTGTTTGCGGTGGTAGTGGATGTCGATGGTAATCAAGCCAACAGGGGTTTTGGCCTGTTGTTTGTAGCCCTTCCTGCGGCGCTGGGTCAGCTGCCTGCCAGTCAGGTGGTTATTGCCCTGCTATTTTTGATGTTGGTGATGGTGGTTTGGGCAAGCGCTCTGGCGCTGATGGAGCCGGTGATTGGCTGGCTGCGGGAACGCACGGATCTGTCGCGGGGCAAAGCGACCTTGCTGGTTCTGGTCTCCTGTTGGCTGTTGGGCCTGCTGTCGCTGTATTCGTTGAATATATGGAGCGGTTATCGGCCCGCAGGTGCAACACTGTTTCGCTGGTTGGAATTGATCTCTGGTGGCATTTTTATGCCGGCTGTTGGGGTGATGGTGTCGCTGTTTGCTGGCTGGTGCCTTACCCGGCGGTTATTGCGAAAAATTCTAGGCAACACGCCCGGTTGGTTGTTTGATGGCTGGTACTGGGTGATGCGTTGGGTGTTGCCGCTGGTGGTTGTATACATTGGCCTGCAGTACACAGTGTTTTCGCTAAACCAATGGTGCGATGGCGACAGTCGTACTTTCTGGTGCGATGGCAACGCCCAGGCCGAAGTGGGTTCGGCGCCACAAAGGCTGCCAGAAGCACGTTTATCTTCGAATTAGTTCCATGTTTACTCCTTTATTAGATAGGACCGCTTTACTCAATGGCTCATCAGATTGATAAAACCGCGTTGGTGTGGCATTCCGCCGAGCGCATGTTTCACTTGGTTAACGACGTAGCCCGTTATCCGGAATTTCTGCCGTGGTGTCGCAGTGCCAGTGTGCAGCAGCAAGATGAGCAGCATGTTACTGCTTCGATGGAAATTGCCAAAGGCGGTTTGAGCCATATTCTTACTACGCGCAACCAGCTTTTGATGCCCGAAGTTATCGAAATGCAGTTGGTGGACGGGCCTTTTAGCAATCTTAGCGGGCGCTGGCACTTCAAGCCGTTACAAAATAACGCCTGCAAGGTGATTTTGACTCTGGAGTTTGAGTTTTCCGGATCTTTGGCGCGGATGACTTTTGGGCCCATTTTCAATCAGGCGGCCAATACCATGGTAGACGCGTTTTGCCGGCGGGCCGATGTCGTTTATGGTGAAAGCTCATGAGCATTCGGATAGAAGTGGCTTACGCGTTGCCTGAACGGCAGGAAATTGTAACGGTGGATGTCCCTGAGGGCACCAGTGTGTTGGGTGCAGTTAAAGCGTCTTCTATCTGTGTGCGGTTCCCGGGGCTGGACCCTGATAACGCTGACATGGGCATTTTTGGTAAGGCCATAAAACAACCGGGCCAGCATGAGGTGCAGGAGGGCGACCGAATAGAACTGTACCGCCCGCTCATGATTGACCCCAAGCAGGCACGATTGAACAGAGCTAAAAAACAGTAGGCGCTTACAGCGCCTGCTTAGCCTCAGTAGGCGGGCGTCTCTTCCAGCAGTTGTGCTTCGTAGCGGGAGAAACGGTCATCATCATAATACACGATAATGCGCTGTTCTTCGATGTCTCCGCCTGCACGCTGGAACGTGTAAACGTAATATTCCCTTGATGTGTCAACAGGGTTGAGCATCAGCGGTGTGCCCATCACCGCGTGAACCTGACTGCGGGGCATGCCTTCCGTCAGTGCGGTCAGCTCTTTGTTGGTGACAATATTGCCTTGTTGGACGTTGATTTTGTAAACGCCGGGAAAGGCACAGCCAGCCAGAAAAAGAGTGAGAATAAGAGCTATAAGCTTTTGCATCGCCGGGGGAATTCCTCTATCTTGAAAATGCCTGCCAATGGCAGATGTAGCACGGGTTGATCCTAAAATGGCGGCCCCATCATACCGGAAGCCGCAAGGCACACCAACGAGTGAATAGTAATATGCCATCTGAAAACGCCGAATTACGAAAAGTCGGTCTGAAGGTTACTCTTCCACGGGTTAAAATCTTCGGTATTCTTGAAAGCGCCACTCAGCACCACATGAGCGCAGAAGATGTCTATAAAAAGCTTCTGGAACAGGGTGATGATGTAGGGCTGGCGACCGTTTACCGTGTATTGACCCAATTTGAATCAGCGGGCCTGGTGCTGCGGCACAACTTTGAAGGCGGCCATGCTGTATTCGAAATGGCGAGCGAAGACCATCACGACCATATCGTATGTACCGAAACCGGAAAAGTCATCGAGTTTTTTGATCAGGTTATTGAAGATCGCCAGCAAATCATTGCAGCCGAGCACGGTTATGAGATTGTCGATCACAGCCTGACGTTGTACGTAAAGCCCATCAAGTCATAAGCCAACTCACACTCAAGCACTTTCCCAAGCGCAAAAAAGGGGGCGGGGTTCTGGCCCGCCCCGAAAACTCTCAGGATAGAGAGGGGGAATGCTGTCAGTGATGGGTTGCCTGTCCCTTGCTGTACATTTCTTTGGCGTGGGCAATGGTCTGTTCTGTCATATCTACGCCGCCCAGCATACGGGCGACTTCGCTGATTCGGCCCTGATCGTCCAGGGTTTCGATTTTCGAGAAGGTGGCTTCCTGCTCTGTGAACTTGCTAACGAACAGGTGTTGATGGCACTGGGCTGCCACTTGTGGCAAGTGGGTAACACACAGCACCTGACCGTTTTCGCCGAGTGCCCGCAGTAGTTTGCCAACGACTTCGGCGGTGCCACCGCCAATCCCCACGTCTACTTCGTCGAACACCAATGTCGGTGTGGTAGAGGTTTGTGCTACCACCACTTGAATGGCCAGACTGATCCGCGAAAGCTCGCCGCCCGAGGCGACTTTCGCCAGTGGTCGCGCTGGCTGGCCGGGATTGGCGCTAACCAGAAATTCGATGTCTTCGTGGCCATGAGCCGCCGGCTCGTCACGGTTGTCGGCCAGTTGCGTTACAAACTGCACATTAGGCATGCTCAGTTGAGCCAATTCTGCTGCTACGCGGACGTCCAGATTTACCGCCACGTGCCGGCGCAACTGTGTCAGTTCATCGGCCAGCGCGTTGTATTCCAGTAGCTGCTCGTCCAATTCGGCCTGAAGCTGCTCCAGACTGTCTGCGCCGCCGTCCAGATCAGCCAGCTCGCCGTTCAGCCGCTGGTGCAGCTCGAACAATTGTTCGGGCATGATGCGATGCTTGCGCGCCATCTGATAAATCGCACTCAAGCGATCTTCTATTTCTGCAAGGTGCTGCGGGTCGGCTTCGTAATCATCAACAAAGCGGCGCAGATTGTCGCCGGCTTCGCTGATTTGTATCTGCGCTTCGCTCAGCATTTGCAGAGTGTCGGCCAGCGCTGGAATTTCCGTTGGCAGCTGCCCAAGTTGCTGAAGCACCTGGCGTACCAGTGCGGCAGCGCTGGTGTCGTCTTCCGAACACAGTAAAGCCGCCTGATTGCTATGGTGCAAAATGGTATCAGCTTGGCTTAACTCCTGTTGTTGCTGTTCCAGCTGCTGCTGCTCTAGCTCTTGCAGATCCAGGCGATCCAGCTCTTCTACTTGATAGCGCAACAGTTGCAGTCGGGCTTCAGTTTCATCGGCGTTGTTTTGGCGCTCGACCATTTTTTGACGGGTTTTACTCCACCTACTCCAGGCTTGGCGGGTTTGCCCTGCTAGTTCATCGGCCCCGGCGTATTCATCCAGTAAGGTGCGGTGGGTATCCTTGCGCAGTAAGGATTGATGTTGGTGCTGGCTGTGAATGTCCATTAGCAGGCCACCCAGTTCTTTCAGGTGGCTTAGCGGACAGGGTTGGCCGTTGATGTAGGCGCGGGATCGGCCGTCGCGGCTGATGGCGCGGCGTAAAATGCAGTCGTTATGATCGTCCAGCTCTTGCTGTTCCAGCCAGCTGCGCGCAGCCGTAATAGTTGAAATATCGAAGGTGGCGGTAATGTCAGCCCGCTTCGCACCATAACGCACAGCGCCGGCGTCTGCGCGTCCTCCCATGGCAAGGCCAAGTGCGTCCAGCACAATTGATTTGCCGGCACCGGTTTCCCCGGTAAGGGCGGTCATGCCTTTATGGAAGTGCAGTTCCACCCGTTCCGCGATGGCGTAATTGGAAACCGTTAGCTGTGTGAGCATGCCGAAACCTCCGCTCGATGTCTGGATACTGTTTTTTCATACAGTGACTGTAAATATATACAGGCTTTTGTGTTGTTGCAAACTCTGTGGTGTCAACTTTGTTGCAAAATGCATCGCGCATCGGTTGAAACTGCGTCGCGGGGCCCCATATCGACTTGCAAATACTTTGTTCCGGCCGTTATGGCGGTTATCCGGATATAAAGAGTAGGCCGTGGTCATACCGGCCGTATTTTATTCACCAGGAGTAGTCATGAGCACTGACGAAGAACGCAACGAGCAATTTGCAGATGAGCTGCAACAAGCCGTAGATAAAGCCGCAGAAGAAAACGTAGAAGCAGCCGAGGGAGAGCCAGAAAGCTCGCCATCCGCCGACCTTGAAGCACTGCAGGCGCAGGTCCAGGAGTTTCAAGAGCAGGTGCTGCGTTCGCATGCAGAAATGCAGAACGTACGCCGTCGCGCCGAGAACGACGTCGAAAAAGCCCACAAATTTGCGGTAGAAAAGTTCGTTAAGGAACTGTTGCCGGTGGTAGACAGTCTGGAAAAAGCGGTTGAAAGCACCGAAGGCCATGAATCTTCTGGCGACTTGGTGGCGTCCATTCGCCAAGGCGTAGAGCTTACCCTCGATATGTTCCTGTCTGGCCTCAAGAAGTTTAACGTTGAGCGCCTGAATCCTGTCGGCGAACCGTTTGATCCGCAATACCATGAGGCGATGTCTATGGTGCCAGCGCCCAACGCTGAGCCAAACAGCGTGGTTGCGGTTATGCAGAAAGGCTATTTGTTGAATGGCAGGGTTGTGCGCCCAGCCATGGTGATGGTGGCCAAGCCCCAAGATGCACCAAAAATTGATGAGCAGGCTTGAAAAATAGCTTAAAGCGCCAATATAGCTTTTAACCAGAACAGTTCGGAGTGATCCTCCGGCCCCAGCATTCAGAAAGATTTGGAGTGACTCAATGAGCAGAATTATCGGTATTGACTTAGGCACAACCAACTCTTGCATCGCCGTTATGGACGGTGGCAAGGTCAGGGTTATTGAAAATTCTGAAGGTGATCGCACTACGCCATCGATCATCGCCTATACCGACGACAACGAAATTCTGGTAGGTCAGTCTGCCAAGCGTCAGGCTGTTACCAACCCGTATAACACCCTTTATGCGATCAAGCGTTTGATCGGCCGTCGGTTTGAAGACGATGTTGTGCAAAAAGACATCAAAATGGTGCCTTACAAGATCGCCAAGGCTGATAACGGCGATGCTTGGGTCGATGTAAAAGGCCAGAAAATGGCTCCGCCGCAGATTTCTGCGGAAATTCTGAAGAAAATGAAGAAAACCGCCGAAGATTACTTGGGCGAGAAAGTGACTGAAGCCGTTATTACCGTTCCGGCATACTTCAACGACAGCCAGCGTCAGGCGACCAAAGATGCGGGCAAAATTGCCGGTCTCGACGTTAAGCGTATTATCAATGAGCCGACTGCTGCTGCTCTGGCCTACGGCATGGACAAGAAGGGCGGCGACCGCACCATCGCGGTTTACGATTTGGGCGGTGGTACGTTTGACCTGTCGATCATTGAAATTGCCGATGTAGACGGCGAGCACCAGTTCGAAGTGTTGGCCACGAATGGTGACACCTTCCTGGGCGGTGAAGATTTCGATATGAAAATCATCGAATTCCTGGCCGACCAGTTCAAAAAAGACAGTGGTATTGATCTACGTGGCGACTCATTGGCCATGCAGCGTCTTAAAGAAGCCGGTGAGAAAGCTAAAATTGAGCTTTCCAGTAGCCAGCAGACCGACGTGAACTTGCCGTACATTACCGCTGATGCCAGCGGCCCCAAGCACATGAACGTCAAGCTGACTCGTGCCAAGCTGGAGTCGTTGGTGGAAGACCTGGTACAGCGCACTCTTGAGCCGTGTAAAGTCGCTCTGAAAGACTCGGGTCTGAACCTCGATCAGATTGACGAAGTGATTCTGGTTGGCGGCCAAACCCGTATGCCGCTGGTGCAGGAAAAAGTAAAAGAGTTCTTCGGTAAAGAAGCTCGCAAAGACGTTAACCCAGATGAAGCGGTTGCTATGGGCGCCGCCATTCAGGCCGCCGTATTGTCTGGCGATGTGAAAGACGTACTGCTGCTGGACGTAACACCTCTGAGCCTGGGTATCGAAACCATGGGTGGTGTTGCTACGTCGCTGATCGACAAGAACACCACGATTCCGACCAAGAAGTCGCAGACTTTCTCTACCGCGGACGACAGTCAAACAGCGGTAACCATTCACGTGGTTCAGGGCGAGCGCAAGCAAGCTACGCAGAACAAGTCACTGGGCCGTTTCGATTTGGCTGATATTCCGCCTGCACCGCGCGGCGTGCCGCAGATCGAAGTGACTTTTGACATCGACGCCAACGGTATTCTGAACGTGTCTGCCAAAGACAAGGCGACCGGTAAAGAGCAGTCTATCGTGATCAAGGCGTCGTCCGGCCTGAGTGATGAAGAAATTGAAAAAATGGTGCGTGACGCCGAAGCCAACGCTGACGAAGACCGCAAGTTTGAGGAGCTGGTTCAAGCCCGCAACCAGGGCGATGCCATGGTTCACGCGGTGCGTAAAACCTTAAAGGACGCTGGCGATAAAGTCAGCGACAGCGAGAAAGAGTCGATTGAAGTTTCTGTAACTGAACTGGAAGAAGCGCTGAAAGGTTCTGATAAGGACGACATCCAGGCTAAGACCGAGAAGCTGACTGAAGTTTCTGGCGAATTGGCCAAGAAGATGTACGCCGATCAGGCGGAGCAGGGCCAGCCGGAGGAAGGGCAGGAAAATGCCCAGTCGAACACCGCTGATGACGCTGTTGACGCTGAGTTCGAAGAAGTGAAGGACGACGACAAGCGTTAATCGATTGACCTAGATTTTGCCAGTAGTTGGAAAACGCGGGTCGCTCCCGCGTTTTCCTCGTTATAACCACGGGATTTGAAGCATGGCCAAGCGCGACTATTACGAGACTCTCGGCGTGAGCCGGGACGCGGACGACAAAGAAGTAAAGCGGGCGTATCGCAAGCTTGCAATGAAATATCACCCGGACCGCAACCCGGACGATAAAGACGCCGACAACAAATTCAAAGAAGCCAGTGAGGCCTACGAAGTACTCGCAGACGCCAACAAGCGAGCGGCCTACAACCAGTTTGGTCATGCCGGCGTTGACGGCCAGGGCGGCGGTGGCTTTGGTGGCGGTAATGGGAATTTCTCGGATATTTTTGGCGACGTATTTGGCGATATTTTTGGAGGCGGTGGTGGCCGTGGCCGCAACACCCGCGGCTCCGATTTACGCTACACCCTGGACCTGGACTTAGAAGAAGCCGTTAAAGGTAGAACGGTTAAAATCACCATTCCTGGCCATCGTGAATGCGAAGCCTGTGATGGCAATGGTGCCGAGAAAGGCTCGCGTCCTGAAGCCTGTGGTACCTGTAAAGGTATGGGCCAGGTGCGTATGCAGCAGGGCTTTTTCACTGTGCAGCAAGCATGCCCTACCTGCCGTGGTGCGGGTAAGGTTATTAAGAATCCGTGCAGTAAGTGCCAGGGTCAGGGCCGGGTGAAAGAAGAGAAAACCTTATCGGTTAAAGTGCCCCCCGGCGTGGATACTGGCGACCGCATCCGTTTGTCTGGTGAAGGCGAAATGGGCATAGAGGGCGGCCCTGCTGGCGACTTGTATGTGCAAATGGCCGTGCGCGAACATTCCATCTTCACCCGCGACGGGCGTAACCTGTATTGCGAAGTGCCCATCAGCATTGTTGATGCCGCTTTGGGTGGTGAGCTGGAAGTGCCAACGCTGGATGGCCGCGTTAAGCTAAAAATACCGGCCGAGACCCAAACCGGAAAATTGTTCCGCCTGCGCAACAAAGGCGTGGCACCGGTGCGTGGTGGCGGTGCTGGCGACTTGCTGTGTCGGGTGACCATCGAAACCCCGGTACGTCTGACCAAGCGCCAGAAAGAACTGTTGAATGAGTTTCAGGATACCCTCGACAGCGGTGACGGCGACCAGCATGGCCCGAAGAAAACATCGTGGTTTAGAGGTGTGAAGAGCTTCTTTGACGAAACCAAGTTCTGAGGGCACGCAGAGGCGAGTACTGAGGGCTTAAACAGATGCAAGAACTGAGGGTTTATAGATGAAGGTAGCCATCATCGGTGCTGCGGGGCGCATGGGAAAGGTACTGATCGAAGCCGTTGACGGCACTGATGGCCTGCAACTAGGCGCGGCTATTGTTGAACCCGGCAATAGCCTGATCGGCGCTGACGCCGGCGACATGACCGGCATCGGGAAAACCGGTGTTGCCATGGCCGGCAGCCTGGCGGACGTGAAAGATGATTTCGACGTGCTGATCGACTTCACCTTTCCAGATCTTACCTTGGAAAACGCTCGCTTCTGCCTGGCCCACGGTAAATCCCACGTTATTGGTACCACCGGATTGTCTGACGCCGAAAAGCAACAACTTGCACAAGTTGCCGAAAATGTACCTGTGGTGTTTGCCCCCAACATGAGTGTGGGCGTAAGTGTGGTGTTGAATTTACTGCGCACTGCGGCTGCCGCGCTGGGTGACGACTACGATGTTGAAATTATCGAAGCCCACCACCGCCACAAAAAAGACGCTCCGTCAGGCACCGCGCTGCGTATGGGCGAAGTGGTTGCCGATGCGCTGGGCCGCGATCTGAAAGAATGCGCTGTTTACGGCCGCGAAGGCTTCACCGGCGAACGTACCCGCAAAGAAATTGGCTTTGAAACCATTCGCGCGGGCGACGTTGTGGGCGATCACACCGTCCTGTTCGCCACCGAAGGCGAGCGCATCGAAATCACCCACAAAGCCAGCAGCCGCATGACCTTCGCCAAAGGCGCAATGCGTGCCGCGCTGTGGCTGAAAAACAAGCCGGCCGGCTTGTACGATATGCAAGATGTGTTGGAGTTGAAGCAATAACGCCACCGGGCGGATTCCTCATGGACAAAAAGCGCCTTATTTTCTATAATAGAGCGCTTTAACTGCATCAAGCGTAGATTTTACAGCGCCACGGGAAACATCTTTCCTTCCCGTAGGACAAAACAGCGGGACGGAGCCACCACTCCCTCTCGCTTTTTTGCGACCTGAATTTGCGCCTACGCTCCCGTTCATGACGAACATGACGCCACTCGATGAGGATAGAAGCCTTGAGTACTCCCGCAATCCTTGCACTCGCAGACGGCAGCCTGTTTTACGGCACCGCTATTGGCGCTGACGGCGAAACCAGCGGCGAAGTGGTGTTTAACACCGCCATGACCGGCTATCAGGAAATACTGACCGACCCTTCCTACGCTCGCCAGCTGGTGACACTTACGTATCCGCACATTGGCAACACCGGCGTCAACCCGGAAGACGTGGAATCAGACCGCATACACGCCGCCGCTCTGATCATTCGCGATCTGCCACTGGCAGCCAGTAATTGGCGCAGCACCCAGAGCTTGGATGGCTATTTGCGCGACAACAATATTGTGGGCATTGCCGATATTGACACCCGTCGCCTGACCCGAATTCTGCGCGACAAAGGCTCCCAGAGCGGCGCCGTTGTCGCCGGCGAAAGCGCTACTGCCGAACGCGCTCTGGAATTGGCAAAAGTTTTCCCGGGTTTGAAAGGAATGGACCTGGCGAAAGAAGTCAGCTCGAAAAGCGTTAGCCACTGGACAGAAACGGAGTGGGATCTGGTCAATGGTTACGGTCAGCAGGACAGCCCGCACTTTAAAATCGTAGCTTACGACTACGGTATTAAACTGAACATTCTGCGCATGCTGGCATCGCGCGGTTGCGACATCACCGTTGTGCCGGCACAAACGCCTGCAGCCGAGGTGTTGGCGATGAATCCGGACGGCGTGTTCTTGTCCAACGGCCCCGGTGATCCTGAGCCCTGCGATTACGCCATAAAAGCCATTCAGGACATTTTGGAAGCCGACCTGCCGGTGTTTGGTATTTGCTTGGGTCACCAGCTTCTGGCCTTGGCTAGCGGTGCCAAAACCATGAAGATGAACCACGGCCACCACGGTGCTAACCATCCGGTGCAGTGCCTGGCCGATGGAACCGTCATGATCACCAGCCAGAATCACGGTTTTGCAGTAGACGAGGCCAGCCTGCCGGCGAACCTGGAGGCAACTCACAAGTCGCTGTTTGATGGCACTCTGCAAGGTTTGCGCCGCACCGATAAAGCCGCGTTTAGCTTTCAGGGCCACCCGGAAGCCAGCCCTGGCCCCCACGATGTGGCGCCACTGTTTGACGAGTTTATCCGCTCGATGGAAGCCCGGCGCGCTTAGAGAAAAGGCGAGTGAGGTCAGCCAATGGCCTCGCGCAAACAGGCGCTGCGCACCGCGCTGCAAGACATTAAAGTTGCTGACAGGTTGACCAAGACATGCCAAAACGTACCGACATTAAAAGCATCCTGATCCTGGGAGCAGGCCCTATCGTGATCGGGCAGGCGTGTGAATTCGACTATTCCGGCGCTCAGGCCTGTAAGGCTCTGCGCGAGGAGGGCTACCGGGTGATACTGGTTAACTCCAACCCGGCCACCATCATGACCGACCCGGCCATGGCCGATGCCACCTACATCGAGCCGATTATCTGGTCAACGGTTGCCAAGATTATTGAAAAAGAAAGGCCCGATGCTCTGTTGCCGACCATGGGTGGGCAAACCGCGTTGAACTGTGCGCTGGATCTGGAAAAGCACGGCGTACTGGCTAAATACGGCGTTGAAATGATCGGTGCTAACGCCGATACCATCGACAAAGCTGAAGACCGCAGTCGTTTTGACAAGGCTATGAAATCCATTGGCCTTGAGTGTCCCCGTGCCGACATTGCTCACAATCTGGAAGAAGCCCACCGCATTGCCGACAACGTTGGCTTTCCGTGCATCATCCGTCCCTCTTTCACCATGGGCGGCTCCGGCGGCGGTATTGCGTACAATCGTGGAGAGTTCGAAGAAATCTGCATTCGTGGGCTGGACCTGTCGCCCACCAGCGAACTGCTGATTGACGAATCCTTGATCGGTTGGAAAGAATACGAAATGGAAGTGGTGCGCGACAAAAACGATAACTGCATTATTGTTTGTGCCATTGAAAACTTCGACGCGATGGGCGTGCACACCGGTGACTCCATTACCGTGGCACCGGCGCAAACCCTCACTGACAAAGAATACCAAATCATGCGTAACGCCTCGCTGGCGGTTCTGCGTGAAATTGGTGTGGAAACCGGCGGCTCCAACGTGCAGTTTGGCATTCATCCGGACACCGGCCGCATGGTGGTGATCGAGATGAATCCGCGGGTGTCACGCTCCTCGGCGCTGGCGTCTAAGGCCACCGGCTTTCCCATTGCCAAAGTGGCGGCCAAGCTGGCGATCGGTTACACCCTGGATGAGTTGAAGAACGACATCACCGGCGGTATTACCCCCGCTTCGTTCGAGCCCAGCATTGATTACGTGGTGACCAAGATCCCACGGTTCACCTTTGAAAAATTCCCCCAGGCCGACGCCCGCCTGACCACCCAGATGAAATCGGTGGGTGAGGTGATGGCCATTGGCCGCACCTTCCAGGAATCGTTGCAGAAAGCTCTGCGCGGCCTTGAAGTAGGCTCTGACGGCCTTGATGAAATGCTGCCGGAATTTGACAGCGAAGAAAGCCGGCAAACGTTAACCCGCGAGCTGAATGTGCCCGGTGCCGAGCGCATCTGGTTCATCGGTGATGCCTTCCGCGCGGGCCAGAGTGTGGCGGATATATTTCGCCAGACCCACGTAGACCCCTGGTACCTGGTGCAGATTGAAGACCTGATTAAAGAAGAGCAGGCGCTGCAGGCGTCTGGCAAGGTCGAACTGGACCACGCTACCCTGTTTCGCTTGAAGCGCAAGGGGTTCTCCGACGCGCGTCTGGCGAAGCTGATGGGCGTGAAAGAAGACGCCTTTCGCGCCATGCGCCACGGGCTGGGTATTCGCCCCGTGTATAAACGTGTAGACACCTGTGCTGCGGAATTTGCCTCAGACACGGCTTACATGTATTCCAGCTATGAAGAAGAATGCGAGTCAAACCCGACTGACCGTGAAAAGATCGTGGTCATTGGCGGTGGCCCTAACCGTATTGGTCAGGGCATCGAGTTTGATTACTGTTGCGTACATGCGGCCCTGGCGATGCGCGAAGATGGTTATGAAACCATCATGATCAACTGCAACCCGGAAACCGTGTCGACCGATTACGACACCTCTGACCGTTTGTATTTTGAGCCGATCACCCTGGAAGACGTGCTGGAAATTATCCACGTTGAAAAACCCAAGGGTGTGATTGTGCAGTACGGTGGTCAAACCCCGTTGAAGCTGGCCCGCGGCCTGGAAGCCGCTGGCGTGCCTATTATAGGCACCAGCCCGGACGCCATTGACTGCGCCGAAGACCGCGAGCGGTTCCAGAAGCTGATTGCGGGCCTGGGCCTGAAACAGCCCGAAAACGCAACCGTGCGCAGCCACGAAGAAGGCGTTATTGCCGCCCGCAAGATTGGGTATCCGCTGGTGGTCCGCCCGTCTTACGTGCTGGGTGGCCGCGCCATGGAAATTGTCTATGGCGAGGACGAGCTTGAGCGTTATATGCGCAGTGCTGTGCTGGTATCCAACGACAGCCCGGTATTACTGGACCACTTCCTGAACGCCGCGATTGAGGTGGATATAGACGCCATCTGCGACGGCAAAGACGTGGTCATTGGCGGTATCATGCAGCACATCGAGCAGGCGGGCATTCACTCCGGTGACTCGGCGTGTTCATTGCCGCCCTACAGCTTGCCCGCAGATGTTCAGAACGCCATGCGCGACGCCGTCAAACAGATGGCCCTGGCGTTGAATGTGGTCGGTCTTATGAACGTGCAGCTGGCATGGCAAGACGGCGACATTTACGTGATCGAAGTGAATCCCCGTGCATCGCGTACCGTGCCGTTTGTGTCTAAGGCCATTGGCGTGTCTTTGGCCAAAGTGGCCGCACGTGTTATGGCGGGCACATCGTTGGCGGACCAGGGCTTTACCCAGGAAATTATACCGGCGCATTACTCGGTGAAAGAGTCGGTGTTCCCGTTCAACAAGTTTCCCGCGGTTGACCCTATTCTTGGGCCGGAAATGAAGTCCACCGGCGAGGTGATGGGGATTGGCGACAGCTTTGACGAAGCCTTTGGCAAAGCCGTGCTGGCTGCTGGCGAGCGCCTGCCATCCGCGGGCGTTGCCTTCATGTCACTGCGTGATGTCGACAAGCACGGCGCCGAGCACGTAGCGCGTTCGCTGGTTGACTGTGGTTTCACCATAATTGCAACCACCGGCACCGCCGCAGCGCTGCGCAAAGCGGGCGTAGAGGTAGCGTTGGTGAACAAGGTTCACGAAGGTCGCCCGCACATTGTGGATGCCATCAAAAATGGCAAGGTCCAGCTGGTGATCAATACCACCGAGGGCCGTAAAGCGGTGTCGGATTCGTCCCAGATCCGCCAGTCTGCGTTGCAGGCTAAAATCAGTTACACCACCACCCTGGCAGGTGGCGAAGCCTTCTGTCGGGCCATTAAGTTTGGTCCGGAGCGTACGGTTCGCCGCCTTCAGGATTTGCACTCAGGAAAATAAGATTATGTCGGCAAGAGTACCAATGACCACGTTGGGCGAAGCACGCCTGCGTGCCGAGCTGCAGAAGCTGAAATCGGAAGATCGTCCGCGCGTCATCGCATCCATCGCTACCGCACGTGAGCACGGCGATTTGAAGGAAAACGCGGAATACCACGCCGCCCGTGATCAGCAAAGTTTTATTGAAGGCCGGATTCAGGAAATTGAAGGTAAGCTCGGTGGCGCTCAGGTGATTGATGTCACCACCATCGAAAACACCGGTAAAGTGATTTTCGGCACCACTGTTCATCTGCTGAATACGGATACCGATAAACAGGTCGTATACCAGATTGTGGGTGAAGACGAAGCGGATATCAAAGACAGCAAAATTTCGGTGTCATCACCGATTGCTCGTGCTTTGGTTGGTCGTAGAGCGGGTGAAGTAGTAGCTATTCGCGTGCCGTCGGGCACCGTGGAATATGAAATTGAGAAGGTTGAGTACATCTGATCAGCGATGTGGCTCACACAAAAAGCCGGTCTGGAATCCCCGACCGGCTTTTTTGTGTCTGCTGTTTGCGCACCCTGCACCTTGGTTAGTGCTTAAGGCGCAATAAGTTAGACAGTTTCGGATTGGGTTTCTCGGCGCGGCGCAAAATCACTGCAATTTTACCAATGGTCTGAACAACTTCAGCCTTGGCGCCGGCGCACAGTTCCATCACTGCCTGTTGGCGTGTTTCGCGATCCTGGCTGGCGATTTTTATCTTGATCAGTTCGTGGTCGTTCAATGCCCGCTCCAGTTCTTCCTGAAGGTTTTCGGTCAGGCCCTTGTCACCTACAATAATGACCGGTTTCAGATTGTGGGCGATCGCCCGGTATTCCCGGCGCTGTTCTGGTGAAAGGCTCATGATGCAATCTCTTTATGGCGGCAATTAACAAAAGGTCAGCACTCGTTGTGCTGCCGTCAACGTATAATGTCGGGATTGTAGCAGAAAGTGCAGCGGGAAAAATCGCCGTTAACACTTATCGCGCGGGCCTATTGCCCATCAGTGGAACGATACCTGCTTTAATCAGTCAATTCCTTTGGTGGTGGTATTGCAATTCGTTATCAAGTCCCCCACTTAAAGAATTCAGGTATTTCGGTTGCTGGCACTCGCAGCCAGAAACGACCGGCAAGTTTGGTGGCAGCAAGGCCATTTCTGGTGAACGGCCGTAGAAATGGTGTAAAGTGGCGAAAAAGGGCGTGCCATGGCGCAGCCCGGCAATTCATAGGTGGTGATCCTTGAACAATATGGCAAAAAATCTGGTTTTATGGCTGGTAATAGCCGCAGTGCTACTGATGGTGTTTCAGAACTTCACTCCTACCACCAGTGGCCAACAAGTCAACTACTCCCAGTTTGTGGAGATGGTTCAACAAGGCCGTGTAAACCAGGTCACGATTGACGGTCTGCAAATCGAGGGTACACGTCCCGACGGTTCACAGTTCCAGACGGTCCGCCCGCAAGTGGCTGACAACAAGCTGATGGACGACCTTCTGGCCAACAGCGTTGAGGTGATCGGTAAAGAACCCGAACGCCAGAGCCTGTGGACCCAATTGCTGGTCGCGGCATTCCCGATTCTGATTATTATTGCGCTTTTCGTATTCTTTATGCGGCAGATGCAGGGTGGTGCCGGCGGTAAGGGCGGCCCGATGTCATTTGGTAAGAGCAAAGCTCGCCTGATGAGCGAAGACCAGATTAAAAACACCTTTGCGGATGTTGCAGGCGTAGACGAAGCCAAAGAAGACGTAAAAGAACTGGTGGATTTCTTACGTGATCCCAGCCGATTCCAGCGCTTAGGCGGCCGGATTCCTCGTGGCGTTCTGATGATCGGTCCTCCGGGCACGGGTAAAACCTTGTTGGCAAAAGCCATCGCCGGTGAGGCCAAGGTGCCATTCTTCTCGATTTCTGGCTCAGATTTTGTCGAAATGTTTGTCGGCGTGGGTGCATCCCGTGTACGCGACATGTTCGAACAGGCGAAGAAGCAAAGCCCGTGTATTATTTTCATTGACGAGATTGATGCGGTCGGTCGCCACCGTGGCGCCGGCATGGGCGGCGGGCACGATGAGCGTGAGCAAACGCTGAACCAGTTACTGGTGGAAATGGACGGGTTTGAGGGTAACGAAGGCGTTATCGTGATTGCCGCCACCAACCGCCCGGACGTTCTAGACCCTGCCTTGCTGCGCCCTGGCCGTTTTGACCGTCAGGTGATGGTGAGCCTGCCAGACATTCTGGGCCGCGAGCAGATCTTGAAAGTACACATGAAGAAAGTGCCGCTGGATGATGACATCAATCCTGCCGTTATTGCTCGTGGTACGCCTGGTTTCTCCGGTGCCGACCTGGCTAACCTGGTGAACGAGGCAGCGCTCTTCGCAGCCCGCCGCAACAAGCGTTTGGTGTCTATGGAAGAGCTGGAACTGGCGAAAGACAAAATCATGATGGGTGCGGAACGCAAGTCCATGGTGATGAACGAAAAAGAGAAGCTGAACACCGCGTATCACGAATCTGGCCATGCCATTGTCGGGCGCCTGATGCCAGAACACGATCCGGTGTATAAAGTGAGTATCATCCCTCGCGGACGTGCTCTTGGTGTGACCATGTTCTTGCCGGAAGAAGACAGGTACAGCCATTCCAAGCGTTTCCTCCATGGCCAGATCAGCAGTTTATTTGGTGGCCGTATTGCCGAAGAGCTGACATTGGGCGCTGACGGTGTCACCACCGGTGCCTCCAATGACATTGAGCGTGCGACCAGTCTGGCTCGCAACATGGTGACCCGCTGGGGTCTGTCGGAAAAGTTGGGTCCGCTGCAGTACGGTAGTGAGAACGATGAACCGTTCCTGGGCCGTACCGCTGGGCAGCATCAAACTGTGTACTCGCCGGAAACAGCGCAGCGTATTGATGAAGAAGTGCGTAACATCATTGATACCTGCTACGAGACAGCTCGCAACGTATTGGTCGAGCATCGCGATAAGCTGGACTTGATGGCTGAAGCTTTGATGAAGTACGAGACGATTGATCGGCTTCAGATCGACGATATTATGGAAGGCCGTGATGCCCGCGCGCCTAAAGGCTGGGACGATCGGGGTGGTTCTTCGGGCGGCGCGGCTACTTCAGTTGATAAAGAAGATACTTCCACCGAAGGCAAAGCTAAGGGAAGAGCCAGTGATGATTCTCAGGGTGGCGTTGGCCGCCCGGCGGGAGAGCACTGAGCAATCTGTAATGCGCTAGTTAGAGAGAAGTAAAAAACGCCGCCCGCTTTAGGGCGGCGTTTTTCATTGTAAGAACCCCAAATTATTTGCCGAGGTTGGAATGAAGATGAATTTTGCCGGACGCACGCTGGACATGACTCAGTGCCACGTAATGGGCGTGCTGAATGTAACGCCTGATTCGTTTTCCGACGGCGGTCGGTTTGATCGTCCGCAGCAGGCTCTGGCCCATGCCCGCCAAATGGTTGAAGACGGCGCCAGTTTTATTGATGTGGGTGGCGAATCGACTCGCCCGGGCGCCAAGCTTGTCAGCTTGCAACAAGAGCTGGACCGGGTATGCCCGGTAATAGAGGCCATCGCCGGCGAACTGGATGTGGTGATTTCCATAGACACCAGCTCGCCGCAGGTGATGACTCAAGCTGCGGCTCTGGGTGCCGGGCTGATTAATGACGTGCGAGCGTTGACCCGTGAGGGCGCCTTGAAGGCAGCCGCAAACACTGGCTTGCCGGTGTGCCTGATGCACAGTCAGGGCGAGCCGGATATCATGCAGAACAACCCACAGTATCAGGATGTGCGCGCGCAGGTCAGTTTGTTTCTGGCACAGCGAATACTCGCGGCACAGGGCGCCGGCATTGATTCTTCAAGAATCATGCTGGATCTGGGCTTCGGTTTTGGCAAAAGCCTGGAACATAATTTGCAACTGCTTGCGCGGGCAGAGCAATTTACTGTTTTGGGGTATCCTCTGCTGTTGGGGCTGTCACGCAAATCTATGTTGGGTGCTATTACCGGTCGCAATGTGGAAGAAAGGTTGCCGGCAAGCCTCGCTGCCGCGACAATATGTGTTTTGAAAGGCGCGAGTGTTGTGCGCGCTCATGACGTTCGGGAAACGGTAGATGTCGTTAAAATGGCGACGGCGATCAAAGGAGCAGTGTGATGTCAGGAAGGCAGTATTTTGGTACCGATGGAATTCGCGGCCACGTCGGTGAGGGCCCTATTACTCCTGAGTTCATGCTGCGTTTGGGTTGGGCTGCAGGCCAGGCGTTTAAACGCGAAGGCCAGCGCAACAGCGTAATGATCGGCAAAGACACCCGGCTGTCAGGCTACATGTTTGAATCTGCGCTGGAGGCCGGCCTGGCTGCTGCCGGGGTAGACGTAAAGCTGCTGGGCCCAATGCCAACACCGGCTATAGCCTACCTTACGCGCACATTCCGCGCTTCGGCCGGTATTGTGATCAGTGCTTCGCACAATCCTCATTACGACAACGGTATCAAATTCTTCTCGGCAGACGGCACCAAGCTGGATGACGCCTTGGAAGCCGAAATTGAGCACTGGCTGAAACAACCGCTGACGGTGTGTGATTCGGCAGAACTAGGCAAAGCGTCGCGCATTGATGATGCCCCTGGCCGCTATATAGAATTCTGTAAAAGTACGGTGCCGAATGAATTTACTCTGGAAGGCATGAACATCGTTTTGGACTGCGCTCACGGAGCTACCTATCACGTTGCGCCAAAAGTGTTTCGTGAGTTGGGTGCAAACGTATCGGTGATTGGCGCAGCGCCCGATGGTCTTAATATTAACCTCAATGTGGGCTCGACCCACCTTGCAGGTCTTAGCCAAGCGGTTCTAGACAGAAAAGCCGATCTGGGGATAGCCTTCGATGGTGATGGTGACCGCGTGCTGATGGTCGACCGTGACGGGTCCGAGGTAGACGGCGATGAGCTGTTGTATGTGATTGCCTCACAGCGCCATGCCGAAGGCCGCCTAAAAGGCGGTGTGGTGGGTACCCTGATGACCAATCTTGGCGTTGAGTTGGCCTTGAAGGAGCTGGGCATTGAGTTTGAGCGCGTCAACGTGGGTGATCGCTACGTGATGGAGCGCCTGTTGGCGAAGGGTTGGGTGCTGGGTGGCGAAGGTTCCGGTCACATGGTCATCCGTGACTGTACCAGCACCGGCGACGGTATTGTGTCGGCGCTTCAGGTGATGCTCGCTATCTGGAAATCAGGTAAAACTCTAGCTGAAATTCGCCGGGGCATGAGCAAACTGCCGCAGACCATGATCAATGTGCGAGTGACCAAGCGCTTTGACCCATTTGAGCGCGAAGATATTGTGGCCGCTGTAAGTCGCGCCGAGGCTGAACTCGGCAGTGATGGCCGGGTGTTGTTGCGGGCATCTGGCACCGAGCCGCTGATTCGAGTCATGACAGAAGGCCAGGATGCCGAGGTGATTGAACGCATTGCCCAGCAATTAGCGAAGGTTGTTGAAAGCTCGATTGCCTGAGTAGAGTCGGCGGCAAGCAGTTGTTTGGCCTTGGGGTGTGGGGTATAGTTCGCCTCTCTTTTCGGCGGACTTACGCCGCCGCTTGCGAATGAATAAAGGTGTGGTATGCGTCGTCGCATTGTAGCCGGAAATTGGAAAATGAACGGATCTCAAAGCCTGGTCAACGAGTTGGTTGGCCCGGTTGCGCAGCAGGTGCGCGCATTGGGTATTGAAGCGGTCGTTTTCCCGCCCGCGCTCTATGTTTCCGCGGTGATTCAGGCTGCCGATAACGCGATGGCAGTGGGCGTGCAAAATGTCAGTGAAAAAGCGCAGGGCGCCTACACCGGCGAGCTTTCTGCGCTTATGGCGGCCGATGTTGGTTGCCGTTATGGTCTGGTAGGCCACTCCGAGCGACGTCAGCTGTTTGGCGAAGCCGATGCCCAAGTGGCGGTGAAAACCGAGCAGCTTCTCTGCGCAGGCTTGAGCGCCATCGTGTGCGTGGGGGAAACTCTGGCGCAGCGCGAAGCCGGGCAGGCCGAAGCAGTTGTTGCTGCCCAAGTGCGTGACGGTTTGAGCAAAGTAGCGCCAGAGCAATGGGGACAGATTGTCGTTGCTTATGAGCCGGTTTGGGCCATAGGCACTGGCAAGACGGCCACCGGCAAAGACGCCCAAGCCATGCATAAGGCCATTCGTGGCGTACTGGCAGATATGGGTGCTCCGGCCGAATCCATTTCTCTGCTTTACGGCGGCAGCGTAAAAGCGGATAATGCAGCCGCACTTTTCGCTGAGCCGGATATAGACGGCGGATTGATTGGCGGTGCGTCTTTGAATGCAACAGATTTTGTCAGTATCTGCCAGGCACTGCCGGCAGATACCCATTGTTAAAGGTTTGCGAGCGTCTTTATGGATTTAATGGAAACTTTGATCGTTGTCTTGCACGTGGTTATTGCCGTGGCCCTGGTGGGCCTGGTTCTGATCCAGCAAGGCAAGGGCGCTGACGCCGGAGCAGCTTTTGGTGGCGGAGCGTCGCAGACCGTATTTGGCAGCCAAGGTAGCGGGAGCTTTTTGACCCGCTTCACGGCCTTTTTGGCCATTGCGTTTTTTGTAACAAGTTTTTCTTTGGCGATTTTTGCCAAGCAGCGTGCTGAAGTGGCGGGTGAAGTGGGTATTCCAATGGTTCAGGAATCCACTCCTGCCGCTACAGATCCCGCCAGTGAAACCGACGGCAGGCAGAGTGATCTGCCTGGCCTGGAGTAACCGAATTGCCCAAGTGGTGAAATTGGTAGACACGCCATCTTGAGGGGGTGGTGGCGAAAGCTGTGCCGGTTCGAGTCCGGCCTTGGGCACCATTTGCAGTGAAAAAATGGCTTGGTTTTCCAAGCCATTTTTTTGGTCAGTCCTTGACCAGTGAGATCTGCGGCTCTATACTCCGCCGCAGATTGGGTGCAGTCGAAGGTTGACTGGCGTCCGGCAGGCAAAGTGTCTGCTAGCATCAAGTGCTGTTTAATCGTGCTTTTTGCGAGTTCTTGCAACAAACAGCCTTTAATATTGTGAGCTGTTTGACTAAGGGGCCTGGCGCATCAGGTCCTGGTGCATGAAAAGGGCTGATACACAGCCCTTTTTTTGTTTTTGTAGTCAGCAAATTCTGTATACGGAGATGGCGTAACTTGTCAGCCAAGATCAAACAGTTGGAAGACATTCTGCGGCCGGTGGTTGAAGGCCTCGGCTATGAATACTGGGGTATTGAATTCCGCGCTCGCGGCCACGAATCATTGTTGCGACTTTTTATTGATGATGTCGAAAAAGGCATCGGCATTGAAGATTGTGAAAAAGTCAGTCGCCAGGCTAGTAGTGTCATGGATGTGGAAGACCCGATACAGAGCGAATACACGCTGGAAGTGTCATCGCCTGGAATGGATCGTCCGCTGTTCGAATTGGCTCAGTATCAGGCGTTCGTCGGGCACAAAGTGCAAATTCGTTTGCGTATGGCGTTTGAAGGTCGGCGCAAGTTTCAGGGTTTGCTGAACGGAATTGAAGGCGAGGATGTGCTTGTGGTGGTAGATGACCACGAATATCTGTTGCCATTCGACAGTATCGACAAGGCGAACATCGTTCCGGTGTTCGAGTGACGCGTTCTTTAGGTAGCACTCGATTTGAGTGACATTTCATCTGAGCGATGCACACGAATGCATTAAATGGACGCACAGAATATTTTAAAGGCAGGGTGATTCAATGAGTAAAGAGATCTTGCTGGTGGTCGAATCCGTCTCGAACGAAAAAGGTGTCGAGAAAGACGTGATTTTTGAAGCCATCGAATTGGCGCTGGCCACCGCCGCCAAAAAACGCTTCGAAGACGAAGACGCCGATATCCGGGTTTCGATTGATCGCCGTACCGGCGAATACGATACCTTTCGCCGCTGGCTAGTGGTCGATAATGACGCCGTTCCGGCGCTAGGCACCGAACTGACCTTTCAGGAAGCTGAAGATATTAGCCCTGACTTGCAGCCTGGCGATATGCACGAAGAACGGATTGACTCGGTCGCTTTCGGCCGCATTGGCGCCCAGGCGGCTAAACAGATCATCTTCCAAAAAGTGCGGGAAGCAGAGCGTGCCAAGATTGTCGACAGCTATCGCGGTCGCGTTGGTGAGCTGGTTTCCGGCACCGTAAAGAAAGTGACCCGCGACAACGTAATAGTTGACCTGGGAAATAACGCTGAAGCGTTGCTGCCCCGCGAACATCTGATTGCACGGGAAACTTTCCGCATGGGCGACAGAGTTCGTTCTTTGCTGCTGGAAATCCGCACCGACCACCGCGGCCCGCAGCTGATTTTGAGCCGTTCTGACTCGAAGATGTTGATTGAACTGTTCCGTATTGAAGTGCCTGAAATTGCTGAAGAGCTGATCGAGATACGTGGCGCTGCCCGTGATCCCGGCTCGCGCGCAAAAATTGCAGTAAAAACCAACGATCGCCGTATTGATCCGGTGGGCGCTTGCGTAGGTATGCGCGGTTCTCGGGTTCAGGCCGTATCTAACGAGTTGAATGGCGAGCGTGTTGACATAGTGCTGTGGGACGACAACCCCGCGCAACTGGTCATTAACGCCATGGCGCCGGCCGAAGTAGCCTCTATTGTGATGGACGAAGACCGTCACACGATGGACGTAGCGGTTGCAGCGGACAATTTGGCTCAGGCCATTGGTCGTAACGGTCAGAACGTGCGTTTAGCCACCGAGCTAACCGGCTGGACTCTAAACGTAATGACCGAAGAGGAAGCTGGCGAGCGCCAGGAGCAAGAGCAGAGCCGCCTGTTGGAGTACTTTACCAAGCATCTGGATATCGACGAAGAATTCGCCGGCGTGCTGATTGATGAAGGCTTTAGCTCAATTGAAGAAGTGGCTTACATTCCGATGGAGGAAATGCTGGCAATTGAGGGATTCGACGAAGAAACCGTCACCGAACTGCGCAAGCGTGCCAAAGACGCATTATTGAATCAGGCTCTGGCCAACGAAGAAGCGTTGGATGGTGCCGAGCCGGCTGAAGATTTGCTGGCAATGGAAGGCATAGACCGCGGCTTGGCGTTTAAGCTAGCAGGCATGGGTATACGCACCATGGAAGATCTGGCGGAACAGTCGGTTGGTGATTTGCTTGAAATTGAAGGTATGAATGAAGAGCGTGCAGGTCAGTTAATCATGACAGCACGTGCCCCCTGGTTTGAAGACCAGGCCTAATTCGGGAGGAGGACCAGTATGGCGGAAGTAACGGTAAAACAACTGGCCGAAGATGTAGGCGCTCCCGTGGATCGTTTACTGAAGCAGATTGTGGAATCAGGCTTGAAAGCGCGTTCTGAGAACGATGCGGTTTCCAGCGACGAGAAACAGCAGCTGCTGACGTATCTGCGTAAGAACCACGGTGACAGTGAGGCTGAGCCTCAGAAAATCACGTTGAAGCGCAAAACAACCACGACGCTGAAGGCTGGCAAAGCCAAATCCGTGAATGTGGAGGTTCGCAAGCACCGCACTTATATCAAGCGCGCCGAAACGCAGCTGGAATCAGCGGAAGAGCCCGTCGTGGAAGCGCCGGTAACTTCACTTGAAGCAACCACAACGGTTGAAACACCGGTTGCAGCAACTGAAGCTGTGACTGAAACCAAAGCTGCGGAAGCCAAGACAGAGCAAGTTGCGGCTGAGCCAGTGGACGCGAAGGCAGAAAAGCCGGCCGTAATAGCGCCGGAAGACATGCCGATACCGCCGCCTGAAGGCGATGGTAAAGACCGCAAGCCGAAGAAAAAGAAAGAAAAAGTTCGCGAACGTAGCGACGAAACAGATAACGACGACGGCAAGCCGAAGAAGAAATCGGCAGGCCACCGTGGCCCTCGCAGCCGCACTCAGGATTCGCCACGGGCTACCTCGGACGACGAAGACACCAAGCTGCGCAAGCCGCTGCGTTCGAAAAAGAAACCTAAAGAGAAGCAACACGCCTTCGAG
Organism: Marinobacter sp. BSs20148; assembly: GCF_000283275.1. Classification (NCBI taxonomy): domain Bacteria; kingdom Pseudomonadati; phylum Pseudomonadota; class Gammaproteobacteria; order Pseudomonadales; family Marinobacteraceae; genus Marinobacter; species Marinobacter sp. BSs20148. The sequence goes on along the minus strand of NC_018268.1, from coordinate 3,498,162 downwards.
AGGCCGACCAAACCTATGGTCAAAGAAGTAGAAGTTCCCGAATTGATCACAGTGGGCGATCTTGCCCACCTTATGTCTGTGAAATCCGTTGACGTGATCAAAACCCTTATGGGTATGGGCGTAATGGCCACTATTAATCAGCCCCTGGAGCAGGAAACTGCAGTCCTTGTGGTGAACGAGCTGGGCCATACCGCTAGAGCCATCAGCGACGACGCCTTTGAAGAGGCTGTGCTGAGCGAATTCAGCAGTCAGGAAGGCCAAGAACAGGTTAAACGCGCACCGGTTGTCAGCGTAATGGGTCACGTTGACCATGGTAAAACCTCGCTGCTGGATTACATCCGCCGCACCAAGGTTGCGTCTGGCGAGACTGGCGGTATTACCCAGCACATTGGTGCTTACCACGTAAAAACCGACCAAGGCATGGTCTCCTTCCTGGATACCCCGGGCCACGCGGCGTTTACCGCCATGCGTGCTCGCGGTGCCCAGTGTACCGACATCGTGATTTTGGTGGTGGCGTCTGACGACGGCGTTATGCCGCAGACCAAAGAAGCGGTTGAACACGCTCGTGCGGCCGGTGTGCCCATCGTGGTAGCGATTACCAAGATGGACAAAGAAGATGCCGATCTGGATCGCGTCAAAAACGAGTTGTCTGCCATTAACGTGATTCCGGAAGAATGGGGCGGCGACGTACAGTTCGTGCCTATTTCTTCCAAGACAGGTGACGGCGTCGACAATCTGCTGGAAGCGGTATTGCTGCAAGCTGAAATTCTAGAGCTGCAGGCGTCTCCGTCTGCACCCGCCCAAGGCGTTGTGGTTGAATCTAGCCTAGAGCGTGGCCGCGGTTCAGTGGCTACCGTACTGGTTCAGAACGGTACTCTGCGCCAGGGCGATATGGTTGTTGCAGGTTCTTTCTTCGGGAAAGTACGCGCAATGACCGACGAAGCTGGCAAGCAGGTTAAAGATGCAGGTCCTTCTATTCCGGTAGAAGTTCTGGGCTTGAATGGCACGCCCAACGCTGGCGACGAATTCTTCGTTGTAGCCGATGAGCGCAAGGCCAAAGAGCTGGCTGAGTTCCGCCACGTTCGTGAGCGCGAACAGCGTTTACAGCGTCAGCAGGCAGCCAAACTGGAAAACCTGTTTGAGAACATGGGCAAAGACCAGGTGAAAACCCTGAACGTGGTATTGAAAACCGACGTTCGTGGTTCGCTGGAAGCCATTACCCGTTCACTGCAGGATCTGGGCAATGAAGAAGTACAGGTGAAGATTGTATCTTCTGGTGTTGGCGGCATAGCCGAAACCGACATCAGCCTGGCCTTGGCCACCAGTGCCGTGATCTTTGGCTTTAACGTGCGCGCCGATAATGCCGCCAAGCGCCTGGTTGAACAGGAAGGCCTGGATCTGCGTTACTACAGCATTATTTACAACCTGTTGGACGACGTTAAAGCGGCTCTGACTGGCATGTTGGCACCGGAATTCCGCGAAGACATCATCGGCATTGCCGACGTACGCGACGTGTTCCGTTCGCCGAAGTTTGGCCAGGTGGCCGGTTGTATGGTGACTGAAGGCAACGTGTACCGTAACAAACCGATTCGCGTACTGCGTGACAACGTGGTGATCTTTGAAGGCGAGCTGGAATCCCTGCGCCGCTTCAAGGACGACGTGCCAGAAGTACGTAACGGCATGGAATGCGGTATTGGCGTGAAAGGCTACGACGTGAAGATGGGCGACCAAATCGAAGTATTCGATCGAATTCGGGTTGAGCGCAAGCTTGAATCCACGGGGGCGTAATGGCTAGAGAGTTCAGTCGTATTGATCGCATTGGCGATCAGATGCAGCGAGAACTGGCCCAGCTCATCCAGCGGGAAATCAAAGACCCGCGGGTGGGCATGATTACGGTCAATGCCGTTAAGGTAAGCCGTGATCTGGGTTATGCCGACATTTACGTGTCCTTGCTGACTACTGAAGAGCTTGGCGCAGAGTCGCCAGAGGTGAAAGAATCTCTGGCGGTACTAAATAAGGCATCCGGGTTTCTGCGCGGCCAGGTTGGCCGTGCGATGAAGCTGCGTGTGGTGCCTCTCCTGCGCTTTCACTTTGATGAGTTGCAGGGTTACAGCCGCCGCCTGGATGGCCTGATTCGCAAAGCCGTGGGTGATCAGCCCGCGGTAGTTGATGACGGCGACAGTGCTGACAACAGTGCCGCCGATGGCCCTGTTGATGGTCAAAACAATCCGGAGTCCAGCGTTTGAGCCGCCGACACAAAGGCCGCGATGTCAATGGCATTTTGGTGATCGACAAGCCTCAGGGTTTAACCTCCAATGGCATTTTGCAGCAGGTTAAGCGGTTGTATGGGGCGGCCAAAGCCGGCCACACCGGAGCTTTAGATCCGCTGGCCACCGGTGTGCTACCGCTGTGCTTTGGCGAGGCCACCAAGTTTTCGCAGACCATGCTTGACAGCGACAAAGCTTACATTGCTACCGCCCGTTTGGGCGAACGCACCGAAACCGGTGATAGCGAAGGCTCTGTGGTAGAAAATCGACCCGTGCCGGAAGGCCTGACCGCCGACGTTTTAGAGCCTCTGTTGGACCGCTTTCGTGGCGAGATCCAGCAGGTGCCTTCTATGTACTCGGCTCTCAAGCACAAGGGCCGCCCGTTGTACGAGTACGCTCGTCAAGGTATCGAAATTGAGCGCCCGGCGCGCCCGGTCACTATTTACAGTTTGGAATTGTTGGCTATTCGCGATAACGAAATGGACATTGCGGTTAAGTGCACAAAAGGCACCTATATCCGTTCGCTGGTGGAAGACATCGGTGAAGCCATTGGTTGTGGTGCCCATGTGGTTGCACTGCGCCGTACCCTGGCCGCAGGCTTTACATTGGCCGACGCCCACGACGTACCGGGTATGGAAGCCATGCGCGAGCGTGATGAAAGCCTGGACGGCTTGCTGGTAGCGCCAGACGCGGCACTCAGCATGTTTCCCGAACACCGCCTGAGCGGACCGGTGCTGGTGTCGATATTGAATGGCCAAGCAGTTAGAATAGAAGCTCAGCTTGATCAGGGTTACGTGCGCGTTTATGGCAATCAAGACTTTGTTGGGCTGGCAGAAGCATTCCCGGACAGTGAGGGTACCCAACTGGTGCCTAAGCGTCTGGTTAAAACCGGCGGCCGCCTGTAGGCGAGCCGTTTAGCCAAGCTGTAGAGATGCGCGGTTCGGCTGTATTTTTAAGCATCGCAATATATTGAGGTGGTTTATGGCACTTTCTGCCAACGAGAAAGCTCAGATTGTTAAAGATTACCAGCAGGCTGAAAGCGATACCGGTTCTCCTGAAGTTCAGGTTGCACTGCTTAGCGCTAACATCAACAAGCTGCAGGGTCACTTCAAGATCAACAAGCAAGACCACCATTCACGCCGCGGTCTGATCCGTATGGTAAACCAGCGTCGTAAGCTGCTGGATTACCTGAAAGGCAAAAGTGCTGATCGTTATCTTGAGCTGATCAAGCGTTTGGGTCTGCGTCGCTAGTCTGTTTCGACGGCCTGAGAGCCGGGGCATGGTTATTTTCCCTGGCTGACCAACCGGCGGTGGTGCTTGCAAGAGCGCTGCCGCCGGTTGTGTTTTTTTTGTGTAGCGCAGAACAGCAGTTACCCACATGGGTGAGTAATTGAATCAATCGGAAAGATATTCAGGAGTTTTTTGTGGAACCTAAACCCGTAACTAAAACGTTCGAACTTGGTGGCAAAACCGTTACTTTGGAAACTGGCCGTATTGCTCGCCAGGCCACCGGTGCCGTACTCGTAACCATCGACGATATTTCTGTGCTGGGCGCCGTTGTAGGTGCCAAAGAAGCCAAGCCTGGTCAGGGCTTCTTTCCGCTGACCGTCAACTACACCGAAAAAACCTACTCTGTGGGTAAGATTCCCGGTGGTTTCTTTAAGCGTGAAGCGCGTCCTACCGAAAAAGAGACGCTGACGTCACGCCTGATCGACCGTCCGATTCGTCCGCTGTTTCCTAATGGCTTCATGAACGAAGTCCAGGTTGTGCTGACCGTTATGTCAGCCAACAAAACTCAGGATCCGGACATTGCTGCCATGCTGGCGGCTTCTGCGGCCCTGGCTATTTCTGGCATTCCATTTGAAGGCCCCATTGGTGCTTCCCGCGTTGGCTTTACCAACGAGCGTGGCTACTTCCTGAACCCGACTCATGAAGAGCGTTCAACCTCGCTGCTGGACATGATTGTTGCCGGCACCGAAGACGCCGTATTGATGGTGGAATCGCAAGCCAAAAGCCTGACTGAAGACCAAATGCTGGGCGCCGTGCTGTTTGCCCACCAGGAAATGCAGACTGCCGTTAGCGCCATTAAAGAATTTGCCGCTGAAATTGGCAAGCCCCGCTGGGAATGGCAGGCTGAAGCCGTAAACGCCGAACTGATGGGCGCGATCAAGGCTGACTTCGCTGACGCTATCGCAGAAGCCTATAGCATCCGCGATAAAATGGACCGTTACGCGCGGCTGGGCGAGATCAAAGCCGCCGCTATCGCGAAACTGGCCGGTGACGAAGACGGCAAACACTCTGCTGAAGACGTTAAAAAGTGCTTCGGTAAGACCGAAAAGCACGTTGTTCGCCAGCAAGTTATTGACGGCAAGCCGCGTATTGACGGACGGGACACCAAAACCGTGCGCCCGATCAAAATTGAAGTGGGCATTCTGCCGGGTGCTCACGGCTCTGCGCTGTTCACCCGTGGCGAAACCCAGGCCATCGTGACCACCACGCTGGGCACGTCGCGCGACATGCAGATTATTGACGCGCTGGAAGGCGAAAGCAAAGACCCGTTCCTGTTCCATTACAACTTCCCTCCGTACTCCGTTGGCGAAGCTGGCCGTATGATGGGCCCCGGCCGTCGTGAAATTGGTCACGGACGTCTGGCCAAGCGCGGCCTTCTGGCGGTAATGCCAACGGTTGAAGAGTTCCCGTACACCATTCGTGCGGTGTCTGAAATCACTGAATCCAACGGTTCCAGCTCTATGGCATCGGTGTGTGGTTCCAGTCTGGCACTGATGGACGCAGGCGTGCCTATCAAGTCTGCCGTAGCCGGTATTGCCATGGGTCTGGTTAAAGAAGGCGATAAGTTCGCCATCCTGACCGACATCCTGGGCGATGAAGATCACCTTGGCGACATGGACTTTAAAGTAGCCGGTACCAAAGAAGGTATCACCGCGCTGCAGATGGACATCAAGATCAACGGTATTACCGACGAGATCATGGAACTGGCCCTGGAGCAAGCCTACGGCGCTCGCCAGCATATCCTTGGCGAGATGAACAAGGTGATTGCGGCTTCGCGTACCGAGCTGTCATCACGTGCGCCTAGCATCACCACCATCAAGATCAATCCTGAGAAAATCCGTGACGTGATCGGTAAGGGCGGTTCTACCATCCGTTCTATCTGTGAAGAAACCGGTGCGTCTATTGATCTGGACGACGACGGCAACGTTAAAATCTACGCCGACAACATGGAAGCGGCGCAGGCTGCGGTTAAGCGGGTTATGGAAATTACCGCTGAAATCGAAGTGGGCGCTATCTACCAGGGTCGCGTTGAGCGCATTGTCGACTTCGGCGCGTTTGTAAACATTCTGCCGGGCAAAGATGGCCTGGTTCACATCTCTCAGATTTCTGACCGTCGCATTGAAAACGTGACCGACGAGCTGAAGGAAGGCCAGGAAGTTCTGGTTAAAGTGCTGGATGTAGACAACCGTGGCCGCGTTAAGCTGTCTATGAAGGAAGTGAAAGAAGGCGAAAAGCCGACTGACCTTTCTGCCTGATAGTTTGATGGCGTGGTGACGGACTTAAGTCTGTCCCCCAAGCCTGATATAAAAAACCCGCCTTTCCGTTGGATTGGCGGGTTTTTTGTTTTCTGCCTTTTAAGACTGGGGCCGTTATTGGGAGTGTCAGCAAGTGGGCGAGGGCCGTTCAAAGCACGCTGTGAATACGTCCCTGTACGCTTGGGCTCCCTCCGCACAGCTTTGACCGACCCTCGCCCACTTGCTGCTTAGAGTTCTTTCTTCTCGCCGGCTTTCCTTAAGAAATTGATCAGGCTTTTTTGATATTCCGGCAGGGCAAACGTCGCCACGTGGGGCGTGTCGGTCTGCAGAAACTTCTTTGGCTCTTTCGCAGCCTGATATAGGGTTTCGCCGTTGGCAAAGGGGATTATGCCGTCGCGCACGCTGTGAATCATTAACAGTGGCGTGGGGCTGATACGGCCAATATAGTCAGTCCCTTCGTAGTCGTTGGGGATGGTCCAACTTAGAGGGGCCTGTAGCGGCCAGGTGAGCCAGAAGCTGGCGAGTTTGTCGCGGGCAATGGCGCGAAAGCCGGCGAAGGTGCCGTCGAGGATGACGCCATCCAAAGGTGGTTGTTCGTTACGTTGCTGCCACTCGGCCGCCAGGGGGATGGCGAGGGCGCCGCCCAGGCTTTGGCCTAGCAGGAAGATTGGTTTGGCTTGGGTTTGTGGTTGCTGGATTAGCCAGCGCATTCCGCTTTCTACATCGTGCAGGGCACCTTCAATATCCGGCGAACCGGTTGAGCGGCCATAGCCGCGGTAATCCAGCGCAAATACGTTGTAACCTTCGATCGGCAGCCAGGCTACGTTCATAATGTGGCTGCTGATGTTCTGGGCGTTGCCGTGCAGGTAGTAAACCGTGCCTTTCGCGTTTTTTCCAGATGCTATGTCGCCTTTGCTCGGCGGTTTGGTTACGGCTGGCAACCACCAGCCGTGTAACACTTCGCCGTCTGCGGTATTGATGAAGACATCGCTGTATTCCAGATTCAGCCGATCCGGTGTTATGTAAGTGGTCTGGTCGGGGAAAAAAAACAGGCCACTGCAACCGCTCAGCGAGAAACTAGCAGCCATTAAGCCAATTAGAAGTAGGCGTGTAGGCCGGCTTGCCATGTGTTTTGCATCCTGTCGAAGTGGTCTTCACGGTTAAACTCGGCGAACACGCTGAATTCACGGCCAAGATGCCAGCTGGCTTTGCCATAAAGCTGGTCCTGGCGATGTTGGTTGCTGACAATCCAGGCTTTGGTTTTCACTCCGGCCAACAGGCTGAAGCGAGGGTTCTGGTGAAGGAGTCCGAGGTCAGCGCCGGGAGCCGCATCGTAACCGCGACCCAGGTCATCATCGATTTCAAGATCCGCCGTTGCCAGGGCAAACGCCTGCGTGTTGCTAGCGATACGCCAGCTGCCGCCGGCCCCGCCGTCCAGATAGGGCGCCAGAACCCTTTCACGCCTCGTATCCGTGCGTCGGCCGCCAAAGCTGATCTGCCAAGACTGCGGCGAGAAAAAGCGGTTGCGAGGGCTGATAGAGCGTATCTCCACACCAGTCAGTTTTTCCAGCTGTAGCTCGTCGTTATCTGTGTAATAGCGGGCGTCCAGCCTTAAAAACTGCAACTGCGCACCAGGGCGGTAACCTTCGGGTGGGTCCAGAAGGTCGTGATAAGCCGGGCGGAATGTCAGCTGGCTAAAATTGCGACTCGAATCGCCAACCTCTGTGCGCCCGCCGCCCAGGCTGAGGCGAAAGGTGTCGTGGCCCTGGTCGTCGCGCACAGCGGGTTCTGGTGGCGATGGCGGATAGCCGGCGTTTAGGGAGCTGCGCTCGCGCAATAAAGAGTGGGATAGGGGCGCCGTAAAGCCCCTTGGCCAGCCGTCGGCCTCACTCTGGTAGCGCACGTAATCGTAGGTGGCGTCGAGCACGGCAGCGCGATCGGTCTCGTTCAGCGCCATCAGTTCCAGGCTGTTGGGTTTTAGATAACCATTGGCGAGGGCAGAAGCTATAAGCTGTTGTTGTGCACTTAGAGAATCCAGCGAGTGGCTGACCGCCGTGGCGGCAGAGGCGCGATATTCCACATTGTCGACCAGATTTTTGTCGATAACCCAGCGCACGGTGTCTGAGGGAATAGCGTGGGTGTTTACTTCGTCCAACAGGTTGGTGCCCGGTCGCGCCACATCAATTAGCGCTAGCAGGCGGTAAGCGCAGTTCTCGTCAAAAAAGTAATAATCAAAATTCTTGTCCTGAATTTCCCAAGCGTGAGCGGTCATTCTGTCGACCTCGCTTTGCTTCAGGTTTAGCCGATACTCCCACAAATCCCGATGTTCAATATCCGAGTACAGGCGGATTTTTTCGTAGTAGGGCTGAACCGCGGTGATGCCCGGATAGCCGCCAAAAATACCACGATAGGCAAACATCAGCTCACCGTCGTGGGCGGCGGCATCGGCGGCGTAGGAAATGGTGTTGGCGAGCAACAAGTTAGTGTCGTTGTCATCTTGGGGTGGGTCCAGGCGCAGAAACGTATGGCCGAACATAGACGACGGGCTGTTTAGATAAGAGGCGGCAAACACGAGGGTCACGGTTTCCGTATTGAGCTCGTTTTGCCATTGCTGATACGCGGGGCAATCGACCGCAGGTAAACTCAGGTTCAGCTCGTGTTGCAGCCACGTTGATCGAGCTGGAAATCGGCAGCGGGCGTGCCGGTCTCCGCCGCCCGGCTGTTGAATGGCCGTTAGTGTGGCCGCTAATTCAGCCTTTGGGGAGAGCTTGCCGTCGGCACTTAGGAAAAATGCATCATCGTCGGCCTGGCTTTTGAAACCGCTGCTCAGGTTTGGCTGGTGGTAATGGCCCAGTGTTAGCCAGCCTGGCGACAGATGAAGACCGGCGGGTACGCTGACTGTTTCAGCCAGGGCAGGCATTGGTAGCAACGCGAATAAGGCTGCGGCTGTTCCGGAACAAAAAGTTTGGCCCATGGCAGGTGTCAGAGTCCGTGGTCTAAAAAAAGTGCGCCATCGCTGGCGCACCGATATCACAGTGTTTCCGAGGAACCTGGAAATATCAGGCAGCGACGTATTTGCTCAGGCCGGCATCTTGCTGCAGCAGGGCAACAATAGCGCTAACAGCCTGGTCAGAGGTGGTGTCTGCATTCGGGAAGATAGCGGCGAAGTTATCCTGCAGCACACTGCGGAAACTGTCACGGTCAGCCTGTTCTACGCCGAGCAGGACGGCAAGAGTGTCCAGGTTTTCGCCGTTGCCGCGAGACATGTCGCGGGCTACTTTGTCGATGTTGCTGTCCATGTACATAGCCATGGATTGAACAGAAGCATTGGTTGAGCAACCCAAGGTGCCCGTAGTCATACCCAAAGTTTGGTTACCGAAAGATCCGTTAGTGGTTGCCGCCAGCACGTGCGGGGCGATACCAGACTGTCCTTTCCAGATCATGGCGCCAACGCCACAGCCCGGTTGGGCAAAGGCCATAGAAGAAACACCCAGAAGAATTGCACCTGCGATCAGTTTTTTCATATTATCCATCCTTAGTATCGTTATGATCGACTCGAATTTCATGCCGATCGTTATAGACAGACGAGAGGCCCAGTCGGTGCAGGCAGCTGTTAATTTTTGGGCGCCGCTGGCACTGCTACTAAGTATAAATGTATATAGGTTAATCGCAAGATTTCAAAGCGTTTAGACTTGAATGTACAGGTGGGATTTTGATCTTACCTGTGGATAGCGGAACTGGTTTATTTTTGGACCGCTATGCACGGGTAACGAGTTACTGCCACCTTAGAGATGGCGCACCCGAAAAGTGACACTTTTAGTAAGCTGAGTATTTGCTTTCAACTTTTCGTTTTTCAGAGATGTATTTTTTATTATCGATGGTTTCCAGTATCAACTTCTCGTCTAATTGGGCGATTTCCCTTAATTTAAGGGTAGTTACTTTCTGCTTTGTAGCATGGTAATTCAGAGCCTGCGCTCCTTGGTAGCCACTTACGGGGTCCCACAATATTGACGCGGGCCAAAGTAAAAGGTTGACCACGCCCGCTCCGTATTCACGTACGTAAAAAGAACCCACCCCCGGCAAAATGCCTAAAGCTGCGGCAGCACCCTCATTTTTTTCTTCAACTACGAGCCCCTTGGCCTGATAAACGCGATATTCCTGCTTCTGACCCGACGACAAAGGTGTGGCGCAGCCGGAAACAAGCAGTGTGCTAAGAGTGATTCCGAGAATTAGACTTTTTGAGCGACCTGTCAGCATTGTTCTTCCTTGATAAAAGTACATTACATAGCGATGACAAAACATTAATGCTTTGACGTGCTGCGGATCATACAGGGCAAGACGTTTTGTGTCGCTATTGAGGGCGTAACGAAGATGCGTTTTTAGTAACTATTTGTTACATAAACAGAAGTCATCTTCAAGCATGGCTAGAGCGCTTCAGCTTTAATCCAAGTGTCGAGAGTTGTGGTTGAATAAACGGTAGCCAAAAAAAGAACGTTTAGCATGGCTATCAGCTAAACGTCCTAATAGTTTGGTTCATAGATGGCTGACTTACCCGCCCAGATACGCTTCCCGCACTTGCGGATTCACCAGCAGGTTTGCGCCTGTGTCGTGCAGGCGAATGCGCCCTGTTTCCAACACGTAACCCCGGTCAGCCAAGTTCAGTGCCTGATGAGCATTCTGTTCTACCAGAAATACCGTCATGCCTTCATCGCGCAGTTTGCCGATAATCTCGAAAATCTGTTTGATAATGAGCGGTGCCAGGCCCAGGGATGGCTCGTCCAGAATGATCAGTCGCGGTTTGCTCATGAGCGCGCGGCCAATGGCCAGCATTTGCTGCTCGCCGCCAGACATGGTGCCGGCGCGCTGGCTTTCGCGTTCTTTCAGACGCGGGAACAGTTCGTAAACATGCTCTTGGCTTTTGCGGATTTCCGACTTGGTGTTGAAAAAACCACCCATGTGCAGGTTTTCTTTCACCGTCAGCCCGGAAAAAATGCGTCGGCCTTCGGGCACTATGGCAATGCCGGAACGCATAATTTGCGAAGTCGGCTCTTTGGTGATGTCACGGCCGTCGAGCACAACCCGACCAGCACTGGCTTGGGGGGCACCGCATACAGTCATCAGCAGTGTGGTTTTGCCGGCACCGTTAGCGCCGATCAGCGAGACAATTTCGCCCTCATTTATTTCAACTGATACGCCGTGCAGGGCTTCGATTTTGCCATAGTGGGTGTGTATATCTTCCAGTATTAACATGGCTGGTCCTCAGGCCTCGCCCAGGTAGGCTTTGATAACGTCTTCGTTTGCACGCACTTCCTGCGGCGTTCCGCTGGCAAGTGGGCGGCCCTGGTTAATGACCGTAATCCGGTCGGAAATATCCATTACCAAGTTCATGTCGTGCTCAATCAGCACCACCGACACGCCGTAGTCTTCCTTCAAGCTGACAATCAGTTGGTTCAGCTCCTGGGTCTCCGCCGGGTTCAGGCCTGCGGCGGGCTCGTCCAGCATCAACAGCTGCGGTTGGGTGACCATGCACCGGGCTATTTCCAGGCGCCGCTGCTGGCCATAAGACAGGTTTCCGGCATCGACGTTGGCTTGGTCTAGCATGCCTATCCGCTCTAGCCAGTAGGCGGCGCGATCCAGAGATTTGCGCTCACGTTCACGATAGTTCGGCGTTTTTACCAGACCGGCCAGCAGGTTAGTGTTCAAGTGCCGGTGCTGTGCCACCAACAGATTTTCCACCACCGACATTTGAGTAAACAGCCGCACGTGTTGAAACGTGCGCACCATTCCCATGCGCGAGATTTTGTAATCCGGTTTGCCCTGAATTTCCTTGCCTTGAAAAATGATCTTGCCGCCGCTGGGCTTGTAAAACCCGCTCATGCAGTTAAAGACGGTGGTTTTACCGGCGCCGTTGGGACCAATAATAGAGTGAATTTCCTGTTCCTGGACATCCAGACTTACGCCGTCTACCGCCAGTAGACCGCCAAAACGCATGGCCAGGTTTTGTATTTTAAGCATTGCCTGTTATTCCTGCGTTTTTAGGGTGATGTGAAGACGGCGCATGGGCACCAATCCCTGTGGTCGCCAGATCATCATCAGCACCATGGCGGCACCAAAGATCAACATGCGGTATTCAGAAAACTCCCGTGCCAGCTCGGGCAGTATGGTGACGGCAATGGCCGCGAGTATTACGCCAATTTGCGAGCCCATGCCGCCCAGCACCACAATGGCTAGAATAATAGCTGATTCCAGGAACACGAAAGATTCCGGGCTTATAAAGCCCTGTTTCGAGGCAAATATGGTGCCGGCAAAACCCGCAAAGAAAGCGCCAATGGTAAACGCCGACAGCTTTACCGCAGTGCGGCTGAGGCCCAGGGAACGTGCGGCAATTTCATCTTCACGTAGAGCCTCCCAGGCGCGGCCTACCGGCATTTTCATCAACCGGCGAATAATCAGCGCGGTGATAATGGCTAGTACCAGGGCAATCAGGTACAGGAATATGACTTTGTGTTCGCCGCTGTAGGCGATGCCGAAGGTTTCGTGAAACGAGGTATTACCCTCTTCTTTAACACGTCGGCCAAATTCCATTCCGAACAGGGTAGGGTCGGGAATGCCGCCAATGCCGTTAGGCCCGCCGGTCACGTTGGTCCAGTTGTTCAGAAGTATGCGGATGATTTCGCCAAAACCCAGGGTCACAATGGCTAGGTAGTCGCCCCTTAGCCTTAGCACCGGAAAACCCAGAAGCAGGCCGAATAGTCCTGCCAGCAAAGCGCCCAAGGGCAGCGCCATCCAGAACGAAATGCCGTAATACTGCGACAGCAAGGCAAAGGTGTAGGCACCTACAGCGTAAAAAGCCACGTAGCCCAGGTCCAACAGGCCAGCCAGACCCACCACAACGTTCAGGCCCAGCGCCAGTATCACGTAAATCAGCACCAGAGTGGCCAGGTCAACCGCGCCGCGGGACGAGAAAAATGGCCAGAACAGCGCCACAACGACCAACCCGGTCAGTACCCAGCTTTCAAGCTTTGCCCGTTTGTCTTGCTCCATGGGCTTGCGGCCGGTCAGCGGGTTCAGGTCACTCACGGCGCCCAGTTTGCCCATCACGCTGTCGCGGAAAAGCTGAAACAAAAACACCATCAGGGCTGCACACGCAATGGCCACAATGGTAGTGGCGTCGGTGCCAGTCAGGACAATATTGATCCCTTCGGCTTCCAGATTCAGCCCCAAAATGGGGTAAGAAATAACAATGGTTACGATGGCACAAAAAAGTGCGTGCCGAACATTAGAAGTCGCCATCAGATTTTTTCAACCTCTGGCTTGCCCAGTAGGCCGGTCGGTTTGAACAGCAAAATCAGGATCAGCAAGCTGAACGAGATGACGTCTTTGTATTCACCACTCAAATAGCCTGACGTCATGCTTTCAGCAATGCCTAGAATAAGCCCGCCCAGCATCGCACCCGGAATGCTGCCAATACCGCCCAGTACCGCTGCGGTAAACGCCTTTAAACCAGCGATAAACCCAAACAACGGATCGACCGAGCCGTAGTACATGCCCAGCAACAGACCGGCAACCGCTGCCAATGCGGCGCCAATAATAAAGGTGGCGGATATGATGCGGTTGGTGTCTATGCCCAGCAGGTTAGCCATGCCCAGATCTTGGGATACGGCGCGGCAAGCGCGACCGGTGCGTGAGCGCGAGATAAACGTCGATAGCACGGTCATACAGACCAAGGTGGTTACGAAGATGGTGATTTGCATGTACGACAGCGACATCTGGAAGGCGCCTTCCGAACCAAAATTGAAACCGCCTTCGATCAGTAAGGGAAAACCGACGTTGCGGGAACCTTGAGCCAGGTGCATGTAATTTTGCAAAAAAATGGACATTCCAATGGCGGAAATCAGCGGGATCAAGCGGTGCCGACCGCGCACAGGCCGATAGGCCACTCGTTCTACTGCCCAGCCCATAGAACTGGATACAAGAATGGCGCAAACCAGAGCCACAACCAGCACCAGCGGTAACCAGGCAATGCCAAGGGTCGTCAAACCGGTGATGGCGATGAGCGCGGTGTAGGCGCCAATCATATAAATTTCGCCGTGGGCGAAGTTGATCATTCCGATAATGCCGTAAACCATGGTGTAGCCGATGGCAATCAGGGCGTAGGCGCTGCCTATTGTCAGTCCATTAATAAGCTGCTGAGAGAAGTATAGAAGGTCTTGCATGGGGTGCCATCTCCGGAAATCGACTTCTGACGGCCATCTAAGCGCGCAACAGGCAAGGGCGCTGCGCAATTAACGTTGAGATCAGAAGCTTGGAAAGACACCCCGCAGCCTTCGGCAGGCTTCGGGGTGTCGTCTCTTTCAGCGCTGCCGCCGGGTTTGCGCCCGCGCGACAACTGCGGGTTTGGGGGCCCGCGTTAGTTACTGACCGGAGTCTTGCTACCGTCTGAGTGCCATTCATAAACCACAAATTCGAACGACTTCATGTCGCCGGCTTCGTCGTACTGAACGGTGCCAATAGGCGTTTCGAAGCTGTTGGCGCGCAGTGCGGCAGCCACTTCAAACGGGTCTTGGGAACCTGCTTTTTCGATGCCTTCAGCTACTAGCTGAACAGCTGCGTAGGAAGTTAGTACAAATGGACCGGAGGGATCTTCGTTTTTGTCCGCAAACGCGGCAACCAGATCTTTGTTCTCGTCTTTTTCGTCGAAAGCGGGCGGCAGGGTAACCAGCAGGCCTTCAGCGGCTTCGCCGGCAATGGTGTTGATGTCTTTGTTGCCAACGCCTTCAGGACCCATAAATACAGCGTCCAGGCTCGCCTGGCGAGCTTGACGCAGAATCAGACCCAATTCGGGGTGATAGCCGCCATAGTACACATAATCAACTTGAGCCTGTTTGAGTTTCGTCACCAGCGATGAAAAGTCTTTATCGCCTGCGGTAATGCCTTCAAACATGGCTATTTCGACGCCAGCGTCTTTTAAGGTGTCGCGCACGGCGGTGGCAATGCCTTCACCGTACTGCTGTTTGTCGTGGATAACCGCGACTTTCTTGGGGTTCAGACTGGCCAAATACTCTCCGGCGACTGGGCCCTGCATGCTGTCCAGGCCGATGGTGCGGAATAACAGTTCATAACCGCGAGCGGTGATGTCCGGGCTGGTGGAGGCCGGGGTGATCATTAGAATGCCTTCGTCTTCGTAGATATCAGACGCCGGCTGGGTAGAGCTGGAACACAGGTGACCTATCACGTATTTCACGCCGTCGTTGACCAAAGCGTTGGCAACGGTCACGGCCTGCTTTGGGTCACACACGTCGTCGTATTCAACCGCTACCAGGTTTTCACCCATAACACCGCCAGCGGCATTAATGCGCTCGATGGCCATACGCGCGCCAGAAAACTGCATATCGCCGTACTGCGCAACCGGCCCTGTCATGGGGCCGGCAATGCCTATTTTAATGTCTGCTACGGCGGCACCTGCGCCCATAAGAGCCGCGGATGTGGCGATGGCTGTTACGAGCTTTTTAACGTTGTTTTTCATTATCAGTTTCCTGTAATCAGGGTTTTATTGTAGTGCACAGACATTAACAAAACACCACCTCTTGGTTGTTGTCAAGCGGAGGCTTTGCACGAGTGTTATCTTGCCCTGCAAATCGCCGCTTGTCTTCAATTCGATTGCTGTCTGGGCTTTAAAAAAGTGTTGGCAATTAGTGGTTTTGCAACAGATCGTGATATCAATAATTCTCAGTACGGATAGTATCAGCATGGCAGGAGCGGCGCGTTGACCAGTTACGACGAAATATTATTAGCATTACGTCGGGTAATCCGTGCAACAGATTTGCACTCGAAACGGTTGAGCAAAAGTTCCGGGCTGACCGCGCCTCAGTTGCTGATTATGCGGACCATACGGGATTTGGGCCAGGTCACTATTAGCACCATCGCTAATAAAGTCAGCCTTAGCCAGGCCACAGTCACCACTATTTTAGATCGCTTGAAATTGCGCAACTTGGTGTACCGGGTTCGCAGCACTGAGGACAAGCGCAAAGTACACGCCCACCTGACCGAAGCCGGCGACGAGATTCTGGCCCGTGCGCCCAATCCGCTGCAAGAAGACTTCATTAAAAATATCAGGCCTTGGCGGAGTGGGAGCAAACCATGATTCTGACCTCGCTGCAGCGAGTGGCTAAGATGATGGACGCAGACCATATAGACGCATCGCCGGCTCCGGATGTAAGCCCGGTGCTGCGCGAAGATGGCTGAAAGTGAGCCTCTAAGCAAGGCTCCATGGTAAAACGGCAAACCGGGATGAAAAGTGGCGGCCAGTGCATCAGTGCATCAGTGCATAACTGCACCCTTCTTCGGTTGTTGGCCAAAGCAAACCTGGAACACATCGCTGTAGTGTTTCGCAAAACTGACCGCAATGCCTTCTTTCAAATATCCTGGCAGTTCGTCGTAATCGCCTCGATTGGCCTCTGGTAGAATCAACTGGTTGATTTTCTGCCGTCGGGCGGCGATCACTTTTTCCCGTATTCCCCCTACTGGCAGTACCTGCCCGGTCAGTGTTAGTTCACCGGTCATGGCGATGTTTTGCTGCGGCGCTTCACGGCGAGCAATCGACAGCAGCGCTGTGGCCATAGTGACGCCTGCGCTTGGGCCGTCTTTCGGCGTGGCGCCTTCCGGCACGTGCAGGTGCACTAGCGATTTGTCAAAAAACACCGGGTCGCCTTTATAGCGTTTCAAATTAGACGCGACAAAGCTGTAGGCAATCTCGGCGGATTCACGCATCACATCCCCCAGCTGTCCGGTCAGTTTGAAACCGCGCTGGCTGCTGTGAATGCGCGAGGCCTCAATGCTGAGCGTAGCGCCGCCCATGGAGGTCCAGGCTAAACCCGTGACTACGCCGATGCCCTTCATGGATTTTTCTTTGCGGAAGACAGGTTGCCCCAGGTATTCCTGTACGTCGGCAATGCCAACGCGAATGGGTAAGTCAGGATTTTCGAGCAACTTGACGATACCCTTGCGGATGATTTTGTGCAGCATCTTTTCCAGACCACGCACCCCGGCTTCACGGGCATAGCCCTCAATCACCTGTTTTATGGCGGCGTCAGAAATGTTCATCTGCTTTTTAAGCAGTCCAGCGCGTTTCAGCAGTTTGGGTAACAGGTGGTGCTTGGCGATCGCCAGCTTTTCTTCCGCTATATAGCCAGACAGGCGAATCACGTCCATGCGGTCGAGCAGCGGTCGCGGTATGGTATCCAGTTGATTGGCGGTGCAGATGAACAGCACTTTCGACAAATCCATGCGCACATCCAGATAGTGGTCCAGAAACTCGCGGTTCTGCTCCGGGTCGAGAGTTTCCAGCAGGGCAGAGGCCGGGTCGCCCTGGTAAGACGCGCCAATCTTGTCGATTTCATCCAGCATAATGACCGGGTTGGCCACTTTTGTGTCTTTCAGTGCTTGCACGAATTTGCCCGGCATGGCGCCAATATAGGTGCGTCGATGGCCTTTAATTTCGGCTTCGTCACGCATGCCGCCTACGCTAAAGCGATAGAACTTGCGCCCCAGCGCGTCTGCCACCGAATGGCCGATGGACGTTTTGCCCACGCCCGGCGGGCCCACCAACAGCAGGATGGTGCCGCTGACTTCTTTTTTGAAGCTGCCCTCTGCCAGAAACTCGATAATGCGGTCTTTTACATCGCCCAGGCCGTCATGGTCTTTGTCCAGAATGTGTCGCGCCTCGGCGAGGTCGAAATGATCCTGTGAGTGCTGGCCCCAAGGCACTTGGGTTATCCAGTCCAGATAATTGCGGGTAACACCATACTCCGGCGAGCCCTGTTCAAGAATTCGCAGTTTTTGCAGTTCTTCATCAAAACGTTCGCGCACCGCTTCGGGCGGGTCTAGTTCCGCCATGCGCCCTTCGAAGCGCTCGGCGTCAGCAGTTTTGTCATCTTTTGACATGCCCAGTTCGCGTTGAATTACTTTCAGCTGTTCTTTCAGAAAGAACTCGCGTTGGTGCTTTTGTACCTTTTGGTTCACTTCCGCGCTAATTTCAGACTGCAGCTTGGCCACTTCCAGCTCTTTACGCATGAGCAGCAGCACTTTATCCATGCGTTGCAACAGCGGTACGGTATCCAGTACTTCCTGCAATTTCGCGCCAGGTTCGCTGGTCATCGATGCGCCGAAGTCGGTCAACGGTGAACTGTCCTCCGGGCCGAAGCGCGTCAGGTACTGCTTCACTTCCTCGCCATACAGCGGGTTGGTGCGCAGCAGCTCTTTAATGGCGCTGATAACGGCCATTGTATAGGCCTTGGTTTCATCCAGGTCTTCGGCCGGTTCTTGCGGGTATTCCACTTCCACCAGGTAGGGTGGGCGGCGACGCAGCCATCGCACAATGCGAAAGCGCTGTAAGCCCTGTGCAATAAACTGAACCTTGCCGTCTTTTTGCTGAGCGTGGTGCACGCGCACAGCGCAGCCCATGGTGGCCAGATCTTTGCTGTCAGGCACGCCTTTTTCACTGGCTTCGTTGTCAACGTAGCAAATGCCCAACATGCCGTGATCGGTCTCCCTCACTTTTTTCAGGGTTTCGTGCCAGGGGTTTTGATTGACCACGACAGGCTGTACCTGGGCGGGGAAAAACGGCCGGTTAGACACCGGCAGCAGGTACAGACGCTTGGGCAGCGTCTGCTCAGACAGTGCCAGGTCTTTGCTGTGTTCGTCTTTGCCTATGTACTCGGTTATATCTTCTTCGAGCTGTTCCAGAGAGTCATTGCTGTTGTCGTCTGTCATGCTACTTGGCTTCCCGGTACTGGGTGTGTTCGGCGTCGTGTATTCAGTGTCGAACGTTTGCTGTTTATTTGCTGCCAAAACTCTGATTTTCAAGGCCGCTTATTAACCCCTTTGGCCTGTTCCTCTTGAATTTCGCCGCCGCGCTCCCCATCTTAGCTGTATCTATAAACAGCGACAGATTCAGGTGTCCCAATGAGCAACCCTTCTTATATATTCGAAGCCACAATGGAAAACTTCCAGCAGCAGGTGATGGAAGCCTCTGCGACAACACCCGTTCTGGTAGACGTATGGGCGGAATGGAGCGCGCCTTGTAAACAGCTGATGCCACTGCTGGAAAAGTTGGCCGAAGAGTATAAGGGCGCCTTTTTACTGGCCAAAGTGAATGCCGACCAGCAAGAACAACTTGCCTCCAGCTTGGGTGTGCGAAGTCTGCCAACCGTTATTTTGGTGAAAGATGGCCAGGCGGTAGACGATTTTAACGGTGCGTTAGCGGAGAGCGAGATCCGCAAAGTGCTGGACAAGTATGTAGAGGCGCCCGCCGAGGACCCTTTCGAAAAAGCTCACGCGCTCTGGGAGGAGGGCAATCTTGATGGCGCCCTGGCCATTTTGGGCGATATGAACCAGAAAGATCCGGAAAACCTGAAAGTGCTGATTGACCTGGCTCAGATCAAAGCCGAAATGGGTGATCTGGACACCGCCGAACAAATTTACAACAGTCTGCCTCCGGAAGAAAAATTGCAGCACCAGGCCAAACAGCTGGCGGCCCGCACCAAGTTTTTGAAACAGTCCGCAGAACTGCCGCCCCAGACCGACCTGGAAATGGCTCTGGAGCAGGACCCACAAGACCCTAACGCGCTGCACATGTTGGCGCTGCATAATGTATTAAAAGAAAACAACGCCGAGGCCATGGAGCTGTTGATTCGCCTGATTCAGGTAGACAGCAAGTATAAAAATGAAGTGGCCAAGACAACGTTGGTGGAGCTGTTTGAAAAGCTGGGAAACAACAATGCCGACGTGCGCACCTACCGGCGCAAGTTGTATACCTTGATGCATTAAGTAGCAATTTAGTCTTTAAGCAAAAAACGGGCTCACCTCACGGTAAGCCCGTTTTTTTCATATTATTCAAAGTGAAACGTAGAAGGTTCAGGGTTGCAAACGAAGTCGCATAGAGTCAACAGTGTTCGACCTTGGTCGGGTGTGACTTGTCTGGAAGGTGTAAAAACGTCATTATTCCGTAAGGAATCGAAATTAATTCCTATTTTTCCAGATTTTTTCAGGGTTAACCAAAAAATTTCGATAAATTGTAGTAAAAAAACTACAATGCCGGTCAATTCCAAAAGCAGTTTGCGATCTGCCAAACGCAAATTGTGAAACCTGACCTATGCTTGTTTATGAACAATTAATCGGCGCTACGGCCCCAACGCCGCAAGCCCCACTGACTGACTCAGCAGCGCAGCCCGTGATGTACGGCGACTGGGCAGCACTTATATAGATGCCTAATGGAGGGTTTGATGTACCAGGACGACGATCCGATTGAAACCACGGAGTGGCTTGACGCACTCGAATCACTGATCGAGCAGGAAGGTGTAGACCGAGCCAAGTACATTCTGGAGCGCCTTGCTGAACGTGCAAGCCGTGACGGCACCCAGCTGCCGTATGCCATCACCACACCATTCCGCAATACGATCCCGCTTGCACAAGAAGCACGTATGCCGGGTGACCTGTTCATGGAACGCCGTATTCGTTCCCTGATCCGTTGGAACGCCATGGCGATGGTTGTGCGTGCCGGCAAACGTCCGGGTGATCTGGGTGGTCATATTTCCACCTTTTCGTCTGCGGCCACGCTCTATGATGTAGGCTTTAACTATTTCTTCCACGGTGGCGACGAAAAACGCGAGTCAGACCTTGTGTATTTCCAAGGCCACGCCTCGCCGGGCATTTACGCCCGTTCCTTTTTGGAAGGCCGGTTTGAAGAAGCGCAGCTAGACAAGTATCGCGAAGAAGTCGACGGCGGCGGTTTGTCATCCTATCCGCACCCGTGGCTGATGCCTGATTACTGGCAGTTCCCCACGGTTTCTATGGGCCTGGGCCCGATTCAGGCCATTTACCAGGCTCACATCATGAAGTACCTCGACAGCCGCGAGCTGGTCGAAATGGAAGATCGTAAAGTGTGGTGTTTCATTGGTGATGGTGAATGTGACGAACCCGAGACTCTGGGCTGTATTTCCAAAGCCAGCCGTGAAAACCTGGACAATCTGGTGTTTGTGATAAACTGCAACCTGCAGCGCCTGGATGGCCCGGTACGCGGCAACGGCAAGATTATTCAGGAACTGGAAGGCTCGTTCCGCGGTGCTGGCTGGAACGTGATCAAAGTGGTTTGGGGCCGCATGTGGGACCCGCTGTTTGAGCAAGATGAAGACGGCACCATGCAGCGCGCCATGGACGAAGTGGTTGACGGCGAACTGCAGAATTTCACCAACGGTGGCCCGGCGGCAACCCGCAAGCAGTTTTTCGGCAAGTATCCGAAGCTGGCTAAAATGATTGAAAACTGGACCGACGACGACATTCAAAAGCTTAATCGCGGCGGCCACGACCCGTACAAGGTGTATGCGGCTTATAAGAAAGCGGCGACACAAGCCAATGGTAAGCCGACTGTTATTCTGGCCCATACTATCAAAGGTTATGGCTTTGGTGCCGCTGGCGAAGCCACCAACACGGCTCACTCGCTGAAAAAACTTGATATAGAAACGCTTAAGTCATTCCGTGACCGTTTCGCGATTCCGCTGAAAGACGACGAGCTGGAAGACGTACCTTACTACCGCCCGGCGCCAGACAGCCCGGAGCTGGTTTACATGAAGAAGCGCCGGCAAGACCTGGGTGGTTTCTATCCCAAGCGTCGTAAAGACAGCCAGCCGCTGCAAATTCCTGATCTGGACATCTTCAAGCAAGTGTTGGACGGTTCCAACGGCCGTGAAATCTCCACCACTATGTCCTTCGTGCGTATTCTGAGCGCGTTGGTAAAAGACAAGCGTGTGGGCAAGCGGGTTGTACCGATTGTTCCCGATGAAGCCCGTACCTTTGGTATGGAAGGCATGTTCCGCCAGCTGGGTATTTATACCTCAGAAGGGCAGAAGTACGTGCCGCAGGATCGCGACCAGATCATGTATTACCGTGAAGACAAAAAGGGTCAGATTCTGCAGGAAGGCATCAACGAAGGCGGTGCCATGGCGGCCTGGATTGCGGCTGCTACGTCCTACAGCAACAACAACTTTCCGCTGATTCCGTTTTACGCGTTTTATTCCATGTTCGGTTTCCAGCGCGTTGGCGACCTGGCCTGGGCCGCTGGCGACATTCAGGCTCGCGGCTTCCTGATTGGCGGCACCGCAGGGCGTACCACGCTGAATGGCGAGGGCTTGCAGCACCAGGACGGTCACAGCCATATCCTGGCCAACACCATTCCTAACTGCAAAGCTTACGATCCGGCTTACGCCTATGAAATGGCTGTGGTGATTCATCACGGCATGAAGGAAATGTACGAAGAGAACACCAACGTTTATTACTACATCACCATGGAGAACGAGAACTACGTTCAGCCAGCGATGCCTGAAGGTTGTGCAGATGGCATCATCAAGGGGATGTACAAGTTCAGTTCGGTGGAAGCAAAAGGTAAAGGCAAGACCAAGTTGCGGGTTCAGTTGCTGGGCTCCGGCGCTATCCTGAACGAAGTGAATGCCGGGGCCGAGCTGCTGAAAGACGATTGGGGCGTCAGCTCTGACGTGTGGAGTGTCACCAGCTTTAACGAACTGGCCCGCGACGGCCAGCACGTAGAGCGCTGGAACCTGATGCACCCGGATGACAAGGGCCGCAAAGCCTATGTCACCCAGTGCCTGGAAAACCAGACGGGTCCGGTTGTGTCGTCTACCGACTACATCAAGCTGCACTCTGAACAGTTACGGGCGTTTATCCCCAAAACCTTCCTGACCCTGGGTACGGATGGCTTTGGCCGCAGCGACACTCGTGAAAAACTGCGTGATTTCTTTGAGGTTGATCGTTACCACGTTGCCGTAGCGGCTCTGTCTGCTCTGGCGAAAGACGGCGAGATCAAGCACGAGCAGGTTCTTGAAGCCATGCGCAAGTACGGAATCGATCGCAACAAACCGAACCCGGCGCACCGCTAAGGAGACCGCTATGAGCGAGCAAGAAATCAGGGTCCCCGATCTAGGTGGGGCAGATGAAGTTGAAGTGATTGAAATACTGGTCAGCGCCGGTGATTCGGTGGTCGAAGAAGATCCGATTCTGACGGTTGAAACCGACAAGGCATCGGTAGAGTTGCCGTCACCGGGCGCGGGTAAGATCGTAAAGATCACTGTTAAAGTGGGTGACAAGGTCAAAGAGGGCGACGTTGTCGGTATTCTTAGTTCTGATGGTGCAAGTTCTGATGGCGCTTCAGGTGACAACAGCGCACCAGAGCCTGAACTCAGAGCCAAAGATGACGCACCGGCTAAGTCTGACGACAGCGCCAGCAAGCCAGCGCCGCGGAAAAAATCCGGCGGCACGCGCACAGAAACCGTGAAAGTGTCTGGCCTCGATGGTTTTGATAACATTCCGATCATCGAGCTTAACGTGTCTGAAGGCGACGACGTTGACGTCGAAAGTGCGCTGGTTACCGTGGAGTCCGACAAGGCGACCATGGAAATTCCATCGCCCTTAGCCGGCAAAATTGGCAAGATTCTGGTTAAAGAAGGCGACAAGATTTCCGAAGGCGACGACCTGCTGGAAATGATCATCACTGACGATGGCTCAGACGACGGCGACGACGCCGACGACTCAGCCCCAGCTGATAGCAGCGATGTTGGCAAAAAGCCGCCAGCCGAGCCTAAGCAGCCGGCTGCGGCTAGCGATACCGAAGCCAAACCTGCGGATACCGGTTCGGTGACCTATGAGGCGCCCGCCGCTGGCAGCAAAGTGCACGCCGGCCCTGCGGTTCGCAAGCTGGCCCGTGAACTGGGTGCAGACCTGGCCCGGGTGAAAGGCTCCGGCCCGAAAAGCCGTATTGTTAAAGACGACGTGCACGGCTATGTGAAGGCTCAGCTGCAGCAGGCACAGCAGGGCGCCGTAGTGCCCGGCGCTGGCAGCAGCGGCATTCCTGGCGTGAAATTGCCAGATTTCAGCCAGTTTGGTGAAGTTGAACGGGAAGGCATGTCGCGCATGATGTCTGTTACGGCGCTGAACATGCACCGCAGCTGGCTGAATGTGCCGCACGTCACTCAGTTCGAAGACGCCGACATCAGCGATATGGAAGATTTCCGTAAATCGTTGAAGCCATTGGGTGAGAAGAAAGGCGTGAAAATGACGCCGCTGCCGTTCATGCTCAAGGCCTGTGCCGCGGCCCTGGCTGAATTGCCCCAGTTCAACGTCGCCCTGGATATGGATCGCAAAGAAGTTGTACACAAGAAGTACATCCACATCGGTATTGCAGTGGATACGCCCCACGGTTTGATGGTTCCGGTGATTCGTAATGTGGACCAGAAAGGCCTGTGGGAGTTGGCGGCTGAAAGCGCAGAGCTGGCTCAGAAAGCCCGCGATAAGAAGCTGAAGCCGGCAGAAATGCAGGGCGCCTGTTTTACCATTACCAGCCTTGGCGGTATTGGAGGCACGGCCTTTACGCCAATCGTGAATACGCCGGAGGTGGCAATACTGGGTGTGTCCAAAGCGGCGATGAAGCCAGTTTGGGACGGTAAAGTCTTCCAGCCGCGGCTGATGCTGCCGTTGTCACTGTCTTACGATCACCGTGCGGTGAACGGGGCAGACGCCGCGCGCTTTACTTCGGCGCTGGCTCGGCTAATGGGTGATATTCGTACCCTGTTGCTGTAAGCAAGAGTGAGGGGGCCGGTTGCTTAACCGCACCGATCCCTGACCTAAAGCAACCGCTTTGGCGGTGCAAGTCAGTACACTAGGGGCGTAGAGCAATCTGCGCCCTTTTTGTGTTTTATAGCGCGGGTGGTTTCAACAGAAAACGCCGACACACGCTTCAGGACGGTCTTCATGGCACACCCATTACAGCTGGCAGCGATTATCTACGACAACGACAGCCAGCCCGTAGACGCCCTGCTGCACAGTCTGGCCAATCATTACAACCGCAAGGGCATTCGCGTGGCGGGCCTGGCCATGGCGCTGAACGAGCAGGGCCTGCGCCGTGAGCCTATGGCAGTGCAGGACGTGGAAACCGGCACCGAGTACTCCATAGCCCAGACTCTGGGCAAAGAATCGCAATCCTGCTGCCTGGATCCGTCTGGCTTGGCGGATGCGACCGGCGTTTTGCGCGCGGCCGTTCACAATCCACCAAAACTGGCCATTGTGAACCGCTTCGGACAGCAGGAAATCGACGGCAGGGGTTGCCGTGCAGAGTTCGTTCAGTTACTTGATGCGGGCATACCGGTGTTGACGGTAGTGAAACGTAAATTCCTGAAACAATGGCATGAGTTCGGCGGAGAGGAAGCGGTTGATCTGGTGTTTTCTGAGGCGCCGGTACAGCAGTGGTGTGATGGGCTTTTGAAAAGGTGAGGCCAGAAACAACGATGCCCCGGAAGTCCGGGGCATCGTTGTTTGCTTAACAGTACTGTTTAAAAGTTGTACTGAGCTGCAAACAGCAGGCGGCTTGCGTCGCCGTCATCGCCATTCTGAGCTTCTTTCATACCATACTGGTATTCAACGCCCATCATCACGTTCTTAACAGGGGTCCACTTGTAGTTTGCCATAACTGCAGAGATAGACTCAGCATCCGTCGCTTTAACTGCTCCGGCATCAAAAGCATCGTCCAGATCCACTTGGGTCATGCCGTAGCCAATGTTGACGCTGCTGCCGCCGCCGAGGTTCAATGATGCACCAATAGTTCCGCCGTAGCCGGAAATGGTGTCCATATCGTCGTTGGCATCAACATAACCACTCATCGCTCCTGCGCGATACAGATAGCTGCTGGCGCCATCGGTGTAGCTCAGTGAGCCCTGAATTGTGATCATGTCTGACAGAGCCATGTTAGCCGCAACAAACGTTGCATAGCCAAAGGCGGTGTCATCAGCTGTTCCAGTGTCATAGCCCAGTTGTTGTGCTAAAACGGCAGCCGAGTAATTTAGGCCTCCGGCTGAGTCTTGTATCCGTGCTGTGATTGCCGGCAAGCTTATCTCTTGGGAGGTTTTGAGGTTTGTCGTGATGCGCCCGACATAAATTGGTTTGCCATCCACATCGGTCGCAATTTGTGTGCCTGCAAACGTCACAACGTCTTTTCCTGAAATCGATGCTTTTGGATCTTCTAGAGAAATGGACAGCGGGCCAGTTGTGTAACGTAGCTGCGCGGTGCGGCTTTGGTAACCTGCAGCGCCTGGGAGGGAGTCAAAGTCCAGAGTTCCGGTGTTGCCTACGAAACTGGTAAAGTTGGACCAGGTTTGACCCGCCAGAACGCCTTTATATGAACCGTAGGCATGACGTAGGCGTACTGAGCCACCGCCGCTGCCGCGGAAATCGCCCTCAATGTTGACTGTTAGGCCTTCGGGGCTGGTTGTTTTTACACCAATTCTGCTTTGAAAAGCGTCCGCGCCGAAGCTGCCGGTTGCTTCGTTATCTTCAGCAGCGCCGACATTGATTGCGTTGTAGTCAAACGAACGGGTAGACGATGAAACGTCCTCATCGATATCGTAACTGGCGTTCAGCCGGGCATAACCGTATACGCTGGTGTCCCAGCCGCCAGCGTCAAAACTCACGGCGCTTGCCGGACCGGCCATACCAAGAACTGCTATAGCAGCCGTCGCACGAATGGCCATTCTCAATTTATTACTTTGCATTGTTATTAACTCCACATATTTATTGTTGTCGGATCCGTGCACTAACCTAGTTACCAAGCGCACATAATTCAATGACTATTTTTCGTTTGTTAGACTATTGTCTACGTTCTTGGGCTGTTTGGGCTAATCCGAAAGTGGCATTTTGAGCGAACATTGTTGCCCTAGATACGAGTAGAAGGCTTAAGTTTTACGGCTCTAACCCCCCAAAGCGGCGATAGAATCCAGCCCCCGGAACAGGCAGCGGGCCGGATGCGTTTTCCAGATTGCAGGCCAGGAATTCGTCAGAGCGCGCGTAAATTGCGAGGTAAAGATTTTGGCACAGCTGCTTGGCGCCGTGCCCTTCCCAGTCACTTGGCAATAGCTCGTCAGGCAGAAAAGGGTCGCGCAACAGTATTTTTCGGTATTCGTGAATCAGCAGAAGCCGTGCGGCTAGACAGTCTTCGGGGCTTAGGTTGTCTTTATTGTTAAGCTCTCGCCATAGCGGGCGGAATTTTCCCAAGAAGCGTTTGTAGCGCAAACCCAGTTCATCCAGATTCCAGCTTTCTTTAATCTGTCTGCGCAGCGCTTTTGAATTGCGTGGTTCAACTGGGTGGGTTTGCATCACAATAGCGTCATCGAAGGCGCCCCATTCTTGTAATAACGGGGTTAATTGTTCGGGTTTGAAGCGCGGGTGTTGCATGATGGTGGGTGATAGATTGCCAAAGCCCAGCCATTTGAGCTCTTCGCGCACTTTTTGCCGCAGTTCAGGTTCAAGCTGATTCAGTAATGTCAGGCACCAACTGCCGTTCCAGTCGCCGTCACCAATACTGTAAACCTGCTCAAACGCCTGCCGGAAACGCCTGAGGCCGTCCCCGGTTATGCTGTAATAGCTACAGCGACCCACTTTTTCAGCCTGCAACCAGCTTTCTTGCACCAACCGGTAAACCGACGTCCTGACCAGACGCTCGCTAATGCCCATAGGCGCGACCAGCTTCATCACGCTGCCTAACCAGACATTACCGCCGCGCGGGTGAATGACATCGCCGTAAATGGTGATGATCAGAGAACCTGCACGTACCGGGCGTTGTTGCTGAAATTCCTGTATCAGACTGGCAAGCTGACTTTTTGCTGACATGTTTTTCTCTTAAAGGATTTTCTGGCAGCGTTCGGCGCCATCAAAGTGCTTAATATTGCGAGGAATGAACCTTATCTCTCTGGCGTCATCAGGTAAAGGCGGCGGGTCAGTTCACCATCGAGCACTGTGTGAGCAATCATCTAAACTAACGTTGGCGGTCAAAAGGCAGCGGCTAGTATGGCCGCCGCAGTTGACATCAACGTAATGATACAATATTTTCTAATTACACATATTGTTGGTATCGTATTTAGCTGGCACTGTGTTGTGAGCGCTGTTTTTGGAGCAAGATGGCTGCTAGATATCATTAATGAGGAAGGCTTCCAGGTGGGGAGTAAGTGATACGAAAATACCCAGCTCTGTCTTGAGAACTCGTTGTAATAGTCGGTAAATCAAACGCATAAAAACAAAATGATTCCGACCTTATTCTGTGGAGAAAAAAAACAATGAATGGAACACTGGCTTATTATACGAAGAAATTTTTAGCCATCACAGCGGCTGGACTGTTGGCGATGAGTGCCCAGGCTGCCGATCCCATCCGCATTGGATCTTTTTTGTCAGTGACCGGCCCTGCATCCTTTCTGGGTGACCCAGAGCTTAAAACCCTGGAAATGTACGTCGAGAAAATTAATGAAGAAGGCGGGGTACTTGGCCGCCAACTTGAATTGATCCACTACGATGACGCTGGCAATGCCTCTAAAGCCCGAAACTTCGCAAGCCGGCTGATTCGTTCAGACAGTGTGGATATTATTGTCGGCGGAAGTACAACCGGTGCCACCATGGCGGCTGTGCCGATGATTGAGCAGGCCCAGATTCCTTTCATCTCGCTGGCAGGCGCGACGGTTATTACAACGCCGGTGAAAAAGTGGGTATTCAAAACGCCGCAGTCTGACCGCATGGCAGCAGAGCGTATTTTGGATGATATGAAGTCCCGTGGTTTGACCAAAATTGGTCTGATTTCCGGTACCGGTGGATTTGGCAGTTCCGGTCGCGAGCAAACCCTTGCGGTGGCTAAAGAGATGGGCACGATTGACGTGGTTGCGGATGAAACCTACGGCGGTTCCGACACCGACATGACTGCACAGTTGACCAATATTCGTGGCGCTGACGGTGTGCAGGCCATTCTGAACTTCGGTTTTGGCCAAGGCCCCGCTATTGTTACTCGCAACTATGCCCAGCTGAGTATTGATCTGCCATTTTACCAGTCTCACGGTGTCGCTTCTGACGGTTTCCTTGAACTGGCGGGTGACAGCGCTGAGGGTCTGAGGCTGCCAGCGTCACCCTTGCTGGTGCCAGCATCCCTGCCGGATTCCAGCCCCCAGAAGCCGATTGTAGAAGCGTACAAAAGTGAATACGAAGCTCGCTGGAACGCTAAGGTATCCACCTTTGGCGCTTATGCCTATGACGGCCTGATGTTGGCGGTAGAAGCCATCGAAAAAGCCGGTACGACAGATAAGGCCGCCGTGCGTGACGCCCTTGAAAATATTCAGGGCCACGTAGGCGTAACCGGCACCTACAATATGTCTGCCGATGACCATAACGGGCTTACTGCTGATTCATTCCGCATTCTGGAAGTCCAGAATGGCAGTTGGAAGCTCGTTAACTAAATCTTTCTTATCCGTACCACAGGCCAGTTGCCGCCCTTGGGGGTGGCCGCTGGCCGCTGCGCGAGCGGACCCGATTATGTTCTCTGAATTTCTGCAATATCTGTTTACCGGTATCACCATCGGTGCGACTTACGCACTGATTGCTTTGGGCTTTACCCTTATTTATAACGCCAGTCATGTTATCAACTTCGCCCAGGGCGAATTTTTGATGATTGGCGGTATGGCAACCGTGTCTTTAACGGCCATGGGTGTGCCAATGTTGCTTGCCATCGTGTTGGCGGTTGTTCTTGCGGGTTTGATGGGTATTGCCCTGCAGCGCCTGGCGATTGCACCGGCAAAAGATGCGAACGTTGTCACGCTGATCATTATTACCATCGGCGCGTCTATTTTTATCCGTGGTCTGGCGCAATTGGTCTGGGGCAAAAAGTACCACGTGATGCCTAACTTCAGCGGCGACGAACCGATTGAAGTATTTGGCGCTGTACTGAACAGTCAGAGCTTGTGGGTGCTGGGCGTGGGTGCGGTGCTGGTAGCGGTATTGGTGTATTTTTTCACCCGTACCATGACCGGTAAAGCGATTCTTGCCACTTCCATGAACAAAGACGCCGCCCGCCTGGTGGGTATTCGCACCCAGATGGTGCTGATGCTGGCGTTCATGGTGTCTGCACTGTTGGGTTCAATCGCCGGCATTGTGGTCGCTCCTATTACGTTCACTTCTTACGATATTGGCATCATCCTTGGTTTGAAAGGCTTTGTGGCAGCGGCCATTGGCGG
The DNA here is from genome assembly GCF_000283275.1 of Marinobacter sp. BSs20148. Lineage (NCBI taxonomy): Bacteria > Pseudomonadati > Pseudomonadota > Gammaproteobacteria > Pseudomonadales > Marinobacteraceae > Marinobacter > Marinobacter sp. BSs20148. The sequence continues at coordinate 3,468,249 of NC_018268.1, read as the reverse complement.
CCTGGGCAGTGGTGTGGGCGCCGTTGTGGGTGGTTTGGCGTTGGGCGTGGTTGAAGCCATGGCCGCGGGCTACCTGTCGTCTGATTACAAAGACGCGGTGGCCTTCTCGATGATTCTGCTGGTGTTGTTCTTCATGCCCCGGGGCCTGTTTGGCGCCAAAGTTGTGGAGAGGGTGTGATGATCGCGAGACTCTCTGAATTCCGTTTGAAGGGCTTGGTGTTTCTGGCCATTGTGGTTTTTGCTTTGCCTTTGTTTATTTCCAACCCGTTTCATTACAGCCTGGCCACGCAAATCGCGTTGATTGCCGGTGCCGTGGTGGGGCTTAACCTGCTGGTAGGCTTTGCCGGCCAAATCAGCCTGGGGCACGCTGGTTTTTTCGGCCTGGGCGCCTACTTCAGCGCGATCATGACCAGTCATTATGGCTGGTCTGCCATACCTGCGCTGATTATTGGCGCTGTTGGCGTGGGCATTATTGCCTGGGTGGTGGGCCGCCCGATTCTCCGCCTGAAAGGCCATTATCTTTCGATGGCGACCCTCGCCGTAGGCTTCATTATTGCCATCATTCTGAACAACGAGCGGGAGATGACCGGTGGGCCGGATGGTATGCCGGTGCCTGCCTTTGATGTATTTGGCTGGGAGCTCAGCCCGTTTAACCAATACTCCCTGTTTGGCATGGATATCGGCGGTGATCTGGCCTGGTACCTTTTTGCAGGCGTGGTGTTGTTGGTAGCCGTCTGGCTGGCACAGAACTTGATTGACTCGCCTATCGGTCGCGCCTTGCGCTCGGTACACGGCTCAGAGGTGGCGGCCAGCGTGGTGGGTGTTAACACCACGAAGTACAAGAGCCTGGTGTTTGTTATCTCGGCGGTTTACGCCAGCGTAATGGGTGCGCTTTACGCGCATTTTCAGGGCTTTATAACGCCCGCAGTGGCAGGCTTTGAGTTTTCCATTTTGTTGATCACGATGGTGGTGCTGGGTGGCATGGGTTCGACCTTAGGGGTAATCATTGGCGCTGTGGTGCTGGAGTTACTGCCGCAAGTGCTGGCCGATTTTCAAGAGTTTGAGATGGTGCTGTTTGGCTTGATTCTGATGCTGACGATGATTTTCATGCCCAAAGGGCTGCTTCCAACGGCGGCTGACTTCCTGGCAAAACGACGCGCAAAGTCGGCCGGAGGTGACGCATGACGGCCCTGGTGGAAGTAAATAACCTGTCCAAGGCGTTTGGCGGTGTGAATGCTGTAGAAGGCGTGAGCTTCGCGGTAAACGCGGGGCAAGTGTATTCGGTGATTGGGCCGAATGGCGCGGGTAAAACCACGCTGTTCAACCTGATTACCGGTTTATACACGCCCACGGGGGGTGACGTAAAGCTGAACAGCGAAAGCATCGCAAAACTGGAGCCCAGCCAGCTCGCAGAGCGGGGTATGTGTCGCACCTTTCAGCAGATGCAGATTTGCATGAATATGTCGGCGATTGAAAACGTCATGCTGGGCCGCCACCTGACCCTGAAGAGCAATCTGCTGACCACGCTTTTCCGCTTGCCGGCGCTAACCCGGGGTGAAAAAGCCGCCCACGCTAAATCTGCCGAATTGATGGCGTTTGTGGGTTGTGGTGAGTACATCAATGCCGAAGCTTCGGCGATGTCTTATGGTGCTTTAAAGCGCCTGGAGATTGCCCGTGCGTTAGCGGCAGAGCCGAAAATCATTCTTTTGGATGAGCCTGCAGCCGGCTTGAACGCGGTGGAAACCACCGCTTTGGAGGCGTTAATCCGCAAGATTGCCGAGCAGGGCATCACCGTGATGTTGGTAGAGCACGACATGAAACTGGTCATGAATATTTCCGATCGGTTACTGGTGCTGAATTACGGGCGTGTGCTAGCGGAAGGTACACCGGAACAGATTCGTGCTAATCCGGACGTAATCGCAGCTTACTTGGGCGGTTAAACGGAGCGAGGAATAATGACAATGACGCAAACACCGACCACCACAGCGCCTGAAGACACTTTGGGTGTGCAGGCCATCAGCACCATCGTGCAGGAACACCAGGCCCTTTGGCGCATACTCGATTTGCTGGATCAGCTTCAGCACGATATGAACATTAACGAACAACAGCCTGATGAAACGCTGTATAACAATATTTTTGACTACATTCAGCACTTTGCTCGGCGTGTACACAGCTCCCCCGCCGAGATCGTTTTGTACCGTTTGCTGGGAGACAAGTCGCCGGAAACCAAGCCGCTGCTAGACAAGCTTGCTCATGGTTACGTGATTGGTGACCAGAAAATCAACGAGCTTCGTGATCTGTTGACGGTGTGCATGGAGCGCTGGCCCAACGGCCGTGAGGAATTTAGCCATGCGCTGGCACGTTTTACTGAAGCCTTGCGTAAGCACATCAAAAAAGAGGAAGGCGTGGTTATCCCGCGGGCGCGCAAGCTCCTCAGTGAGGCCGACTGGCGCCTGATTACCGAATCCCGTGACCAGGCTAATGATCCGCTGTTTGGCGAGCGGGTGCGGGATGAGTTCCGTGAGCTGCGGCATCGTATCGTGAGTTACACACCGGAGCGCCTGGGTGGCCTGGGGTTGCGTCACGTACCACGTCGAACTGCGCAGCACGCTGCCGAGGAAATGCTTACGATCAAGGGCCTGAAGACCTCTTACGGCCAGATTGAAGCACTTCATGGTGTTGATATCTGCATCAACAGTGGTGAGATTGTGTCACTGGTGGGCGCCAACGGTGCTGGCAAGTCCACATTGCTGATGACCATTTCCGGGCTGCAACCGGTAGACGCCGGCAGTATCACCTTTGAAGGCAAAGACCTGCTAAAGATAACGACCGATCAACGGGTTGCCAGTGGCATCGTGCAGGTGCCCGAAGGCCGCCAGGTATTCAAAGACCTGAGCGTTGAGGATAACTTGCTGTTGGGCGCTTACACCCGTGGCCGTAGCCCCGAAGTGGAAGACGATATCGAGCGCATGTACGAGAAGTTCCCCATACTGCGCCAAAAACGCCGCAACCTGGCGGGCGAACTGTCTGGCGGCCAGCAGCAGATGCTGGCCATGGGCCGGGCGCTGATGGCAAAGCCCAGATTGCTGCTGCTAGACGAACCCAGCATGGGGCTTGCTCCGCTGATTATTGAAGAAATTTTCAATATCATCAAAGCGCTCAAAAAAGAAGGCATGACCATCTTTTTGGTGGAGCAGAACGCTTCCCAGGCGCTGGCGCTGGCCGACCGTGGCTACGTACTGGAAACTGGCCGCGTAGTGGTGGTAGGCTCTGGCCGTGAGTTGTTGAGCAACGAGAAAGTGCGCGAGGCTTATCTGGGTATGTGATGGGAAAAGAGTTCCGCACCCTAAGAATAAAAGCAGATCAGTCATTAACTGATCTGCTTTTATTCGTTTTGGAGGAAAGCTTTGGCGGGTAACTTTGGCTCTGTCGAGCCAATAGTCAAGGCCCTGACCAGCCGGCCAGAATAGGAATATACACGACCATTAGCAGCACGCTGATCAACCCCAGCAAGTAAGGGATAATTGCCCGCGTGATGCGTTCCAAAGGCAGCTGAGTGATTGAGGAAGCCACATAAAGGTTGATCGCTACCGGTGGGGTGATCATTCCGATCGCCAACCCGACTACGATGATCAGGCCAAAATGAATCGGGTCAATTCCCAGTTTAAGCACCAGTGGCAGCAAAACCGGCGTTAAAATAATCAACGCGCTGGCGGTCTCAAGAAATACGCCGGTCAGCAGGATTATGCCCACCACTAACAGCATGATCACGTAAGGATTGGTGGAGAGAGACAGCACCGCTTCAGCAATAGCGCCGGGCACCTGCCAGCTGGATAGCGTCCAGCTCAGCACCGCCGAGGTGGCGATCACAAGCATGATCACAGAGGTGGTAATCGCCGAGCGAATCAAGATGCGATACACATCGCTTAGCTTTAGGTCACGGTAAATGAACAGCGAGACCAGCAACGCGTAGTTGACAGCCACCACCGCGGCTTCGCTGGGCGTGAAGATTCCGGAGAATATGCCTCCCAGAATGATGACTGGCGTCATCAGTCCCCAACTCGCACTTTTTAATGTGCGCCAGATGGTGGCCAGGGAGAAAGGCGTGCCTTTGGGATATTGGCGCTTGTAGGCTTGGGTAATGGCAATGGCCATCAGCCCCAACCCCATCGCCAGCCCCGGCAAAAAGCCGTTCAGGAACAGCTCAGATACCGATTGCTGGGCAATCACTGCATAAATAATCATGGGCACGGACGGCGGGATGACCACCCCGATTGTTCCGCTTGCAGCAATAAGGCTGGCAGCAGACGCGGGGTCATAACCTTTTTTGCGTAACTCCGGCACCAGACTTGCTCCCACCGCCGCTGTGGTCGCCGCTCCGGAGCCTGAAATTGCTGCGAAGAACATCCCTGCCATCACCGATACGATCGATAAGCCGCCCCGTAGAAAGCCGAACAGAGAGTTGGCAAAATTAACGAGTCTCTCGCTCACTTTGCCTTGAGCCATCAGGTCGCCGGCCAGAATGAACATGGGAATGGCCACCAAGGCAAAGGAATTGATGCCCTGAAACATCTGCTGGGTAACCACCATCAAAGGTACACCAGCCTGGCTGAGTGCGACCAGGGTGCTGGCACCTATTGCCAAAGCAATAGGTATACCCAGTAGCATGAGCCCGAAAAAAAGCCCGAACAGTAGCAGCGTCATGGAACGGATTCCTCACGACGCTCGCCATCTATTAAAAGCTCCAATAGATCGACGAAAGCGTACCAGCTCATCACGGCCGCGCAGAGCGGAATCACGGAGTAGACATAGGTCATAGAGAGTCTTAAGGACGCAGATTTCTGAAAGCTCTGAACTTGCATATAACGATAGCCGATCACTACCAGTGCCACCATAAAGGCCAATACCGCCAGGGTGCCGGCAATGCGCGCGGCTTGTCGCAGGCGCACGGGCAGGGCGTCTACGGCAAATGTTACGGCGATGTGCCGGCCACGCTGAAAAGCCAGGGTGCCTGCAAAAAAAGTGATCCACACCAGCAGAAAACGAGCGACTTCTTCAGTCCAGCCGACCGCGCTGAACATCACTCGGGAGATAATCTGCAGGGTAATCACGCCAATCAGTGCTGCCATGCCCGCAAAGACCAAGGGCTGGATGATCGCATCCAGCCCTTGCTCAATTCGCTTTAGTGGCTTTAAAAGCGATTGGGTTTTAGTAGTCACTTATTTGAGCGCTTCCAGAATACGTGGCAGGTAATCACCGAACTTCTCACCGTACTTCTCATACACTGGCACTACGGCGGCTTGAAAAGCCTTGATATCTGGGGTGTCGTTAATCTGCATACCGGCTTCGCGCAGTTCGGCCAGTTGCTGGAATTCCATCTCGGCGTTTACCTGGCGCTCATGTTCGGCAGCTTCCTGGGCGGCCTGGAGGACCACAGCCTGTGCCGCTTCTGGAAGCTTATTCCAGACTGGCATACCCATCACGAAGATGGCCGGGGCGTAAGTATGCCGCGAGAGGGTCATGTAATCCTGGGTTTCGTAGAGCTTAAAGGAATGAATGACATTGGCAGGGTTTTCTTGTCCATCAATGGTGTTTTGCTGCATGGCGGTCAAGGCTTCCGTCCACGCCATCGGAATGGCGTTGGCACCCAATGCGCGGAAGGTGTCCACATACACCGGATTTTCCATTACCCGAATACGCAGGCCTTTCATGTCCTCTGGTGTGTTGACCGGGCGCTCGCTGTTGGTCAAATTACGAAAGCCGCGTTCGGCGTAGGCCAAGCCTTTGAGGTTAACCTCGGAAAGCTTGTCGAGCAGTTCCTGACCAATGGGGCCGTCGAGCACATCGTAAGCGGCTTGCGGTGAAGGAAACAAAAACGGCAGCTCAAAAACCGCCATTTCTTCGACAAAGTTAGCGACCGGGCCGTTGGTGATCACGCCCATATCAACGGTGCCAATTTGCATACCTTCCAGCAGAGTGCGCTCGTCACCTAGCGAAGCGTTCGGATAAAGTTCGATGTTCACCGCACCTTCGGTTCGCTCTGCTACTAAATCCTGAAATTTGACGGCTGCAATATGAAAGCCATCCTGTTCATTGACCACGTGAGCCAAGCGCAGAGTAATCGGATCCATGTTGGTAAATTCAGACGCAAAAGCCGTACCGGTCAACGACAGGGAAAGACCAAACACCAGTGTATTCAACGTGAGTTTTTTCATTGTAGTTTTCCTCAAGTGATGAAGCACCCGGAAGGATGTATCAAAGCGGTGCAGTTTAAAGCTCAGCGTCCAACGATACAAAAAAACCGCCAGAGCTGAACGCTGCTGGCGGTTTTTTATGGCCAGACTAGCTACTCTGGCTTTTTCGCAACCAGGGTCAAAATGTCGTAGCTGGCAACCAGAACGTTGTCTTGATTGGTGACCTGAACATCCCACACCACCACGCCTTGTGGATGGCCATCTGGTGACATCCGGCCCTGATCAATCTTGCGCTTGCAAGTCAGGCGGGCTCGAATGGTATCGCCCGGCGCGACCGGCTCAATGAAGCGCAGGGTGTCCAGACCGTAGTTCGCCAATACCGGGCCTTCGCCTGGGTACACAAACAGACCTGCGGCAGCGGACAGCACAAAATAGCCGTGTGCAATGCGCTTGCCGAACTGGCTTTCGCGGGCCGCGATCTCATCAAAGTGCATGTAGAAGTGGTCGCCGGACAAACAGCCAAAGTTCACCAGATCTGCTTCGGTGACGGTACGGCGGTGTGTTAGCAGCGATTCACAAATCTGCAGGTCTTCGAAATGACGGCGGAACGGATGCACGTCGTTTTCAATCAGTTTGGCACCGCGAACGTATTCGCCGGTGACCGCTGCCAGCATGGTAGGCGAGCCCTGAATAGCCGTGCGCTGCAGGTAGTGATGCACCGCGCGAATGCCACCGAGTTCCTCACCGCCACCAGCGCGGCCTGGGCCACCGTGTTTCAGCATGGGCAGGGGAGAACCGTGGCCGGTGGATTCTTTTGCTGCTTCCGCGTCCAGCAGGTGCAGGCGGCCGTGATAGACGGCCAGTGCCGGTGCCAGTTTGGCAATGATCGCAGGATCACGGGTGGTGACTGTGGTCACCAGTGAGCCGCGGCCCTTGGCAACCAGTTCCACCATGTTGTCCAGGGTGTCGTAGGGAATAATGGTGGCAACCGGGCCGAAGGCCTCGATGTCGTGGGCACCACAACCGTTTTCCGGGTTACGGCACAACAACAGATGCGGTTCGATAAACGCGCCTTTGTTGGTGCCTGGGCCGGTGGGTTTGAAACTGCCGTCTCCGCCCATCACCAGTTCGCTGGTTTTCAGCAGTTCCTGGATGTTGGCTTTCACGTCTTCCAGTTGATCCATGGACGCCAGAGCACCCATGCGCACGCCTTCAACGGAGGGGTCGCCGACGGTAATCTTCGACAGCCGTTCTTTCAGCGTGTTGCACACGGCTTGTACTTGGTTTTGTGGAACCATAATCCGGCGAATCGCGGTGCACTTCTGGCCGGCTTTAGCGGTCATTTCGCGGCCGATTTCACGAACAAACAGGTCGAATTCTTCGTGCTCCGGGGTAACATCCGGGGCCAGAACCGCGCTGTTCAGCGAGTCGGCTTCGGCGTTGAACGGAATCGAGCGCTGGACGATGTTCGGGTGGTTACGCAACATGCGTGCGGTTTTTGCCGAACCGGTAAAAGTCACCACATCCTGCTCTTGCAGGTGCTCGAACAGGTCGCCGGTACTGCCTATGATCAGCTGCAGGCTGCCCTCTGGCAACGCACCGGATTCGTACATCAGGCGCACGGCCAGTTCGGTGACGTAGCAAGTGGAGGTGGCCGGCTTAACAATGGATGGCATACCCGCCAAAAAGGTGGGCGCAAACTTTTCCAGCATGCCCCACACCGGGAAGTTGTAGGCGTCGATGTGGACGGCAACACCACCACGGGGCACCAGAATGTGAGTGCCGGCGAAGTGGTTGTTCTTGCCCAACTGCGTTACCGGGCCTTCGTGCACTACGTTGCCGGACGGCAGCTCGCGCCGGCCCATACTGGCGTAGGAAAACATAGTGCCAAAGCCGCCGTCGATGTCGAAGCCGTTATCCGCTTTGCTGGAACCGGTGTGCATAGACAACGCGTACAGCTCTTTCTTGTGCTCCTGCAGGTACATCGCCATGGCTTTGAGCGCCAGAGCACGTTCCTGGAAATCCATGGCCAGCAGGTTTTTGCCACCGATTTGGCGGCCGTATTCTGCGGCTTTTTTGAAGTCCAGAGTGTCGTCGTGCGTGTGCGCCACAATCTCGCCGTTGATGGCGCTGGGCAGGGCTTTGGCCTGCCGCTCACCAGTCCATTCTCCGGCAATAAAGCTTTTAAGAACTGACATGTAAAAAAACTCCAGAATTACATTTCGTCGTAGTCAAGAACGACCTTGTCGCTGACGGGGTAGCACTGGCATGACAGCACATAGCCTGCGGCTACTTCGTAATCCTCCAGCGCAAAGTTTTGGTCCATTTCCACTTCGCCCTCAATGACCTTGGCGCGGCAGGTTGAACACACGCCAGCCTGGCACGAGTAGGGCAGGTCGGCGCCTTCGTCGTTACCTGCCTGAAGAATGCTCTTGGTATCGCGCACCAGGTCGAAGGTCAGAGAGCGGCCATCGGCTTTTACCGTGACAACGCTGACTGCTTGCGGGTCGACTTTGTTTTCAGCGCGGTCTTTGCGTGCCTTAGGCACACCTCCTACAGGCGTAAAGAGTTCGTAGTGAACGTTCGATTTGTCCATGCCGTGGCGCTCCAGTGAGTCGCGCACGGTTTCGGTCATCATCTGGGGGCCGCAAAGAAACGCAGCGGTCAGGTTCTTGGCGTCGATCCAATGGTCGAACAACCGGTCGCATTTGTCTGAGTCAATGCGGCCGTTGTAAAGATCGATGTCCTGTTCTTCGCGGGTGAAGATGTACACCAGATTGAAACGGGTCATGTATTCGTTTTTTAGATCCTGCAGCTGGTCACGGAACATGGTGCTGCTGGTGCCCTTGTTGCCGTAGAACAAAGTGAACTCGCTTTTGGGCTCGGTTTCCAGAGTGGTTTTAATAATGGACAGAATAGGCGTGATGCCACTGCCAGCGGCGACCGCCAGATAGTTGCCTTTCCGCTCAGGGTCCAGCTCGACGGAGAAATGGCCCTGCGGCGGCATAACGTCCAGAACGGATCCAGTTTTCAAAAGGTCGTTGGCAAAACTGGAAAATACTCCACCGGGTACACGTTTGATGGCAATACGCAGTTCTTGATCATTCACACTGGAACAAATGGAGTAGGTGCGGCGCACTTCTTCGCCGTCTACTTTCGTGCGCACCACTAAGTGTTGGCCTTGTTTGTACTTGAATTTTTCTGCCACGTCGGTGGGCAGGTCAAAGCACAGGGATACGGCGTTTCTTGTTTCCGGCCTGACCTCTTTGAGGGCCAGTGAGTAGAATTTATTCATGGCGTATCGACTCTATATGCATTTGAAATAGTCAAAGGGTTCCAGGCAGTCGCGGCAACGGTAAAGCGCCTTGCAGGCAGTAGAACCGAATTCGCTGACTTGCTCGGTGTGCTTACTGTCACAAAACGGGCAGGTGATGACTTCATCGTTGCCCAGCAGGCTCATTTTGCTGGCACTGCCCTGGGGCGGTGCTATGCCATATACCCGGAGTTTTTCCCGGCCCTCGTCCGTTATCCAGTCTGTGCTCCAGGCTGGGGTCAACACGCGATTAATGTGTGGGTCGCGGATGCCAACGGCGCGCAAGGCTTCGGCAATCAGTTCTTCGATCAGCTCGGTGGCAGGGCAACCGGAGTAGGTGGGCGTGACATCAATGCTCAGATGTTCGCCGTCCCAACTCAGGGCGCGAATAATCCCCAGCTCTATCACGCTGACGGCGGGTACTTCCGGATCTTTGACGTTATCCAGCAGTGCCCAAATTGCGTCTTCTGTCAGCAGTTCGGGGTGGGCGCTGGCCGGTACCCGGTCGCTGGCAATCAGCAGGTCTACAGACGATGGCTCACGTTCATTCACCGGATGTGCTCCCCTTTATAAAAAGATTTACCAGGTGGTCGCGTCCGGGTAGGCGCGAGGCAAAAACTGCATCTCGGCCAAGATAAACCCCAGGTGTTCGGTGTGAACGCCGCTTTTGCCGCCCATATACATCCAGGCGTCTTCCGCGCCAGTTTTTAGGGTGGCTTGGGCTGCGACTTCGCGCACCATGCCAAACCAGTCTTGCTTCAGTTTCTCTGGATCCGGGCCAATGCCGGCCTTGAACATGGCGTGATCGGTTTCGTCTGGCGTCACCAGTTCGCCGGTGAAGCGCCACAGCAGATCAAACGCCTCCTGAATGCGGCGGTGGCTTTCTTCGGTACCGTCGCCCATGCGTTTGACCCACTCTGACGAGCGGCGCAAGTGATAGGTGGCTTCTTTAACGGCTTTCGCGGCGATGTTAGCAATGCGCTCATCGCTGGCATTTACCAGGCTTTTCAGAGTGAAGTAGTGCCACACGTCGAAGAAAAATTGGCGCGCCATGGTGACGGCGTAGTCTTCGTTCGGCTGCTCGACCAACAGCAGGTTGCGATAGTCGAGAGCGTCCCGCAGGAAGCACAGTTTGTCGGCGTCACGGCCGTCGTCAATCAGTTCGGCGGCGTACTCGTACCAGTTGCGCGCTTGGCCAACCAAGTCTAGCCCGACGTTCATTATGGCCATTTCTTCTTCTATCGCCGGGGCTTTGCCACACAGTTCGCAAAGGCGCTGGCTTAGAATCATGTCGGAATCCGCCAGGCGGAGCAGGAAGTCCTGCAGAGCTTTTTGTTCAGTCATGGGTCGCTCCTCACATGTGTCCGACTTCGTCTGGCAGTTTGTAGAAAGACGCGTGCCGATACACTTTGTCTTCTGCCGGATCGAACAGGACTTCTTTCTCGTCTGAGGCAGAGGCCGTAATGGTGTCAGAAGGAACCACCCATATGCTCACCCCTTCGCTGCGGCGGGTGTAAAGATCACGGGCGTTTTCCATGGCCATTTCATTGTCAGCAGCGTGCACGCTGCCCACATGTTTGTGGTTAAGGCCATGCTTGCTGCGCACGAAAACTTCGTAAAGGCGCCATTCAGACATAATTATTCTCCTATCCACGCGCCTGTTTAAGCGGCTGCGCGTTGTTTTTGTTTTGCGGCGTAGGCAACGGCGGCTTCACGCACCCAGGTGCCTTCGTCTATCGCTTTGCGGCGTGTGGAAATGCGTTCACGGTTACAAGGGCCATCGCCTTTGAGTACGTCGTAGAACTCTTTCCAGTCAATGGCGCCGAAGTCGTAGTGACCGGTTTCTTCGTTCCACTTCAGGTCTGGGTCGGGTGCGGTGCAGCCGAGGAACTCCAGCTGTGGAATGGTTTGGTCAATGAACATCTGGCGCAGTTCGTCGTTACTCTTGCGCTTGATCTTCCACACCATGGACTGCTGCGAGTTGGGGGATTCGTCGTCGTGCGGGCCAAACATCATCAACGCCGGCCACCAGAGGCGATTAATAGCATCCTGCACCATGTCTTTCTGGGCCTGTGTGCCTTCACGCATCATGTCCAACAGAATCTGGAAGCCCTGACGCTGGTGGAAGCTTTCTTCTTTACAGACTCGCACCATGGCACGGGAGTAGGGGCCATAGGATGTGCGCTGCAGAACCACCTGGTTCACGATAGCCGCGCCATCCACAAGCCAGCCCACGGCGCCCATATCAGCCCAGTTCAGGGTCGGGTAATTGAAGATGCTAGAGTACTTGGCTTTGCCGTCGTGTAGCTTCTGAATTTCTTCATCGCGATCAGCACCCAGGGTTTCCATGGCGCTGTACAGATAAAGGCCATGGCCCGCTTCGTCTTGAATTTTGGCCATCAGCTGCAGCTTGCGCTTCAAAGTAGGTGCGCGGGTAACCCAGTTGCCTTCTGGTAGCATGCCAACAATTTCCGAGTGGGCGTGCTGGGAAATCTGGCGGATCAGGGTTTTCCGGTAGCCGTCTGGCATCCAGTTTTTGGCTTCGATTTTGGTTTCGGCGTCTATTTTGTCCTGAAAGGTCCGCTCTTCGGGGGACATCTCTTCACGGGTCTTGAGGCGCTTGGTGCCGGTGTCAACGAGCTGTGCGTACATAACTCTCTCCGAATCTGTCTTGTTGGTCTGTTGTAGTTGAACCGCAATGCTTCGCGACGAATCACGGGCTATGTCTTCATACTATATGATACTGGAAAAATTTCAAGCTAGATTATCCTGTATCATATTGACGCTTAAAATATTTAATTTGCTGAATTTGTTGACTAAATTATTGTTGATAAGTTTTGGCTTTTGGATCGCTACATAAACAACAACATTTAAATGATGAGCGCGGTACGTCGCTTAATCATCCGTGTCAGTCTTTACGTCGGTCGAATACGCGCTTTGCTTTGCCTTCCGAGCGGTTGATACTTCCTGCATCCTGCACGTCTATTTTGGTGTTGATACCAACATACGATTTGATGTGATGCGCCAGTTCTTTGGCCGTATGTTCTTTGACGTTCTCGCCTTCTGCGCCAACTCTCAGTTCTACCCGAATATCCACACAGTCCAGGTTGCCTTTTTTGTACACCTCGATTTCGTAATGCGGCGATAGAGCGCGGCATTTCAACACCTGCTCTTCAATCTGGCTGGGGAATACGTTAACCCCGCGGATAATCAGCATGTCGTCGCTGCGGCCAGTTATTTTGTCAATGCGGCGCATGGGACGCGCAGTGCCGGGGAGCAGGCGAGTAAGGTCGCGGGTGCGGTAGCGAAGTACCGGCATGGCCACTTTGGTGAGTGAAGTGAACACCAGTTCGCCGTATTCGCCTTCGGGCAACACTTCGCCGGTTTCCGGGTTAACAATTTCCGGGTAGAAATGGTCTTCCCAGATGGTGGGGCCGTCTTTGGTTTCCAGGCATTCCATACCCACACCGGGGCCCATCACTTCAGACAGGCCGTAGATATCCAGCGCTTGAATACCTAGGCGGTCTTCCAATTCTGTGCGCATTTCGTTGGTCCAGGGCTCGGCACCGAAAATGCCCAGTCGCAGTGGCAGCTTTTTGGGGTCAATGCCCTGGCGGTCAATTTCGTCGGCGATGTTCAGCATATAAGAAGGCGTGACCATAATGATGTCAGGCTCAAAGTCTTTGATCAGCTGAACTTGTTTCTCGGTTTGTCCACTCGACATGGGAATAACGGTGCAGCCCAGGCGCTCGGCGCCGTAGTGAGCACCCAAGCCGCCTGTGAACAGGCCGTAGCCGTAGGCAATGTGAATCTTGTCGCCGGCGCGGCCGCCACCGGCGCGAATGGAACGGGCCACTATGTCGGCCCAGGTTTCAATGTCGCTTTGGGTATAGCCCACAACTGTGGGTTTGCCGGTGGTACCGCTAGAGGCGTGTACCCGGACGACTTTTTTCATAGGTACTGCGAACATCTTGAACGGATAGTTATTCCGCAGATCCTCTTTTCCCGTGAACGGAATTCTGGCGATGTCGTCCAAGCTTTTGATGTCCATCGGCTTCAGGCCAATAGCATCAAACGCATTGCGGTAATGAGGCACGTTAGTGTAGGCGTGCCAGACGCTCCATCGCAGGCGCTGCAGTTGTTCGTGGCGAAGTTCGTCCACGCTGGCAGTTTCCATCCGGTCCAGTTTTCCGACTTTTTGCATTGGTACATCCATTGTTTTGTCCTGTCTTATTCTTGTTGCCCCGGTTTGCTACCGGTTGGCTTTAGTTCCTGTGTGGCGCGCAGGTTTGCGCGCCAGATACATCAGTCGGCGCTGTCTACGCGTTCGATAATGATTGCGATGCCCTGACCTACACCAATGCACATAGTGCACAGAGCATAGCGAGCTTTCTGGCCCTGCCGGTGGCGCAGTTCCAGCTCATTCATCGCGGTGGTAACAAGGCGCGCGCCGCTCATACCCAGCGGGTGGCCCAGGGCGATGGCACCGCCGTTGGGATTAATGTGTTCGGCGTCGTCCGGCAGGCCCAAGTCGCGCAGTACCGCGAGAGCCTGGGCGGCGAAAGCCTCGTTCAGCTCGATGACGTCTATGTCAGCCAGTTCCAGGCCTGCTGTTTTCAGCACTTTGCGAGTGGCGGGGGCGGGCCCCATGCCCATAATTCGCGGTTCAACGCCGGCGGTTGCCATGGCGATAACGCGGGCACGGGGTTTCAGCTTGTGTTTTTTCAGGGCGTCGCCGCTGGCCAGCAACAGTGCGCAGGCGCCGTCGTTTACGCCAGAGGCGTTGCCGGCGGTTACGCTGCCGCCTTCGCGGAACGGTGTGGCCAGGCTGGCTAGTTTTTCCAGGCTGGTGGCGCGCGGGTGCTCATCGGTATCCACCACCAGCGGGTCCTGCTTGCGGCGGGGAATGCTGACGGGCACGATTTCACAATCAAAACGCCCCGCCTTTTGAGCCGCTGCGGTGCGCTGTTGGCTACGCAGGGCGAAGGCATCTTGGTCTGCCCGTGAAATATTGAAATCGGTGGCCACGTTCTCGGCAGTTTCCGGCATCGAGTCAATGCCGTACTGTTTTTTCAACAGAGGATTTACAAAGCGCCAGCCAATGGTGGTGTCGAAGATTTGGGCGGCACGGCTGAACGCGGAGTCGGCTTTGCCCATCACAAAAGGTGCGCGCGACATGGATTCCACCCCGCCAGCCAGCATCAGCTCGGCTTCGCCGGTGCGAAGGGCGCGCGCGGCGCTGCCGATGGCATCCATGCCGGATCCGCACAGGCGGTTGATGGTGGCGCCCGGTACGTCGACTGGTAAACCGGCCAGCAGCAGTGACATGCGTGCTACGTCACGGTTGTCTTCACCGGCCTGGTTGGCGCAGCCATAAAGTACGTCGTCTATGGCGGCCCAATTCAGGTCTGGATAACGGTCTTTCAGGGCTTTGATGGGTATGGCTCCCAGATCGTCGGCGCGCACGACGGCCAGAGCGCCACCGTAGCGGCCAATGGGGGTGCGAACGGCGTCAACAATGTAGGCGTCTTGTAGGGGTTTATTATGGCTCATTGATTATTCTCCGATTGGATGACGTCGCCGCGCACCTGGTAGGACTTGCCGCGAAACAGGGCCACCACATGGCCGTTCTGATTGGTTATGGTTGTGTCGTACACGCCGGTACGATTGCCGCGGGACTGCTCAACCGCGCTGGCGGTCAAAAGGTCACCCTCACGGGCGGCCAGCATGTAATCGATGGAGCAGCCGGATGCTACGGTGGCCTTGTTGTAGCTGTTACAGGCAAACGCAAAAGCGGAATCCGCCAGGGTAAACAGGTAGCCACCGTGGCAGGAACCGTGGCCCTGAATCATGATGCTGCTCACGAGCATGGTAACGGTGGCTTTGCCGGGAGAAACCTGGGTGATTTTCATACCCAGATTGCGGCTGGCTTCGTCCCGCTGGTACATAGCGTCGGCGCAGCTTTGAGCCAGCTGTTGCGGGGTTTGCGTGTTTGGTTGGTTGCTCATGAATAGAACCCTTTTCCGGCGAAACGATTTTGCCGCAGCAGCAAGGCCGGCCGGTAGCGCTCTTCGCCGTAGCTTTGCTGGAGGTGTGTCAGTACGGTATGCACCAAGCTGAACCCAAGGTTGTCACTCCAGCGTAGAGGGCCTTCCGGGTAGTTCAGGCCGGCTTTCATTGCAAGGTCAATATCGCCAATAGACGCCACTCCGTGCAGAGCCGCATCTGCGGCTTCATTGGTTAGGGTGGCCACTGTGCGCATAACAACCAAGCCTGGTCGGTCGGCAATCTGGCTGACCGCCAGGCCGGTTTTTTGCAGCATGGCGCAGGCATCGGTTCTGGCTCGTTCAGACGCCTGCCCCGCAACCGCGATGGCAAGGCGGGTGGTGTTGGTGTAATCAAACGCCAGGTCGAGCAATACCAAGTTGTTGCAAGCTTCATTCGCCGCGCGTTCGGTGGCCATGCGGCCATCGGTTAGTGCCAGCACGGCATCGCCAAATCGCAGGTGGCCGGAACCATCGCGTTCGATGATGTTCAAGCCGCTGGCAGCCAGTCGTTTTACCAACGGCGCTAGCGGGCCGGGGTCGCCTTCTACAATCAAGGTATCAGCAGCGGAGTTGGCTTTTTCGGCGGTGGCAGGCAAGGGCTTTTGCGCGCCCTCGGCGTAGTTGTAAAAGCCCTGGCCGGTCTTGCGCCCTAAACGGCCAGCGTCAACCAGATCTTTCTGCACCAGAGAAGGTAAAAAGCGGGTGTCCTGGTAATAGGAATTGAACACAGAGGAGGTCACTGCGTAATTGACGTCGTGCCCGATCAGGTCTGTCAGTTCGAACGCGCCCATCCGGAAACCGCCGGCCTCGCGCATGATGGCGTCTAGGGTGGCGTTGTCTGTTGTCTGTTCTTGCAGCAGGCGCAGGCTCTCTGCGTAAAACGGCCGTGCGACTCTATTCACGATAAAGCCAGGGGTAGAAGCTGCGGTTACAGGTTTCTTGCCCCACTGGGCCGCTGTGGCGTAAACGCATTGGGCAACGGCATCGCTGGTGGCCAGGCCTTTAACCACTTCCACCAGTGCCATCAAAGGCGCCGGATTAAAAAAGTGCATACCGACCAAGCGTGAGGGGTTCTTCATTTTTGCGCCCAGTGCCGTTACCGAGATGGACGATGTATTGGTGGCCAGAATGGTGTCGTCGCCACAGACTTGCTCAAGGCTGGTCAGTAAGCTGCGCTTGATATCCCGGTCTTCAATGATGGCTTCGATGACCAGGCCGGCGCTGGCAAGATCGTTGAGTTGGTTAACCGGCGTAATGCGGTTAATGAGGGCATCCAACGCGGACTGCTCCATCTTCCCTTTATCTACCCGGCGCTGCAGTTGTTTAAAGATGCTTTGACGGCCGGCTTCGGCAGCACCTTCCCGTTGGTCAAGTAAAAACACTTGGTGGCCCGCCTGCGCGGCTACCTGAGCAATGCCGGAGCCCATGGCGCCGGCGCCGATAACGGCAACAGGGGTGTCTATAGAGAGTGCCTGCATGGTTTATTTCCCTGTGAATTTGGGGGCGCGTTTTTCCGTGAAGGCGGAAACGCCTTCACGGAAATCATCGCTGCGGCCGGCCAGGCGCTGCAGATCACGCTCGACCAATGCCTGTTCTTCAAATGTATTATTGGCGCTTGCGTGCAGGGCACGCTTGATCATTGCCAGGCCTTTGGTGGGTTGAGTGGCAAAATGGCGAGCTAGGTTCATGGCTTCATCTTGCAGGGCGTCGTCTTCTACGCACTGCCAGATCATGCCCCACTGTTCCGCTTTTTCGGCGCTCAGTTTGCCACCTAATAATGCGAGGCCTTTTGCCCGAGCCATTCCGACCGCGCGCGGCAGGGTCCAGGTACCGCCGCAGTCGGGAATAAGTCCTATTTTGCAAAAGGCCTGAACAAAGCTGGCGGAACGAGCCGCAAGTGTGATGTCGCAGGCCAGTGCGATATTTGCGCCTGCGCCGGCGGCTACGCCATTAACCGCGCAGATGACCGGCATCGGTAGGTCCCGCAGGGCCTGCAGTAACGGGTTGTAGTACTGTTCGATGGATATGCCCAAGTCTGGTACTTGCGCGCCCGGCTTGACGGTGCGGTCAGACAGGTCTTGGCCAGCACAGAAACCTCGGCCGTTACCGGTCAACAGCATTACCCGCACAGAGGCATCGTTGCGAATGCTCTTGAGCGCGGCGCGCATCTGTTTGTGCATCTCAACGTTAAAGCTATTAAGGCTGTCTGGGCGGTTCAGGGTAACCTTGGCAATCCCCTGGTCAATATCGAGAAGCACGCTCTGCTCGGTCATGGAATAGTCCTTTTCGTAGCTTTGGCACCCGTTTGTCATCGGGCAGTTGATCGTTGTTTGGTGGTTATTGGAGCGAGATCAGCGTCCGATAAACTGGGGTTTGCGCTTGTTGCGAAACGCATTCAGACCTTCGCGGCGATCTTCTGTTGCGGCCAGAATGGTAAACGCGTGACGCTCAAATCGCAGGCCGGCAGCAAGGTCCATATCCGCACCCCGGCGCACCGACTCACGCGCCAGCTGCACCGCAAGAGGGCCTTTGGAGGCAATCGTGGTGGCGATCGCCATGGCGCGTTCAATCGTAAGTTCCGGTTGGCAGATTTCGGTGATTAAACCGGCTGCGAGGGCTCTTTGGGCGCTGATAGCTTCCCCGGTGAGAACCATCTGCATCGCCAGTGATTGCCCCACCGCTCGCACCAGGCGCTGGGTCCCGCCGGCGCCGGGCATAATGCCGAGGTTGATTTCAGGTTGGCCAAACTGGGCGTTGGTGCCGGCAATGAGAATGTCACCGCGCATTGCGAGTTCACAGCCGCCGCCCAGGCAGAACCCGTTCACGGCGATAATCAGCGGTTTAACAAAGCGGTCTATGCGTGCCCAGTGTTGGACACGAGGATCTTCCAGCATGCCAACGACATCGCGGGAGGCCATCTCGTTGATATCGGCACCGGCGGCAAACGCGCGCTCACTGCCGGTAATAACAAGTGCTCTGGTTTCAGGATCGGTTTCTGCAATATCGAGTTGCTCGCTCAGCGCCTCAAGCAGCGCGGTGTTGAGAGCGTTGAGGGCTTCGGGACGATTAAGCGTTAGAAGGCGAACGCCATTGTTTGGCCCTTCTGATAGCAGTATCTGCGGCATTATTGTGGTCTCGGTATTTCATTATTTTTGATTTGCCAGAACGTGGGCCCGCAGTTATCGGGCGGTTCTTTACAGCGGTGTTTTGTGTTGTTTGTTTTAACGAAAGAGTATAGGTTTTAATTGATACCGGTCAAGGGCAATAATGATGAATTTTTGTATCACGTTTGGTTTTTCAGTTTAGCAGTGCTCGCAGATTTCTGATTTTTATGTGTATCTTGTGTTTAAATTTTAGCTCTCAAGACTCGTAAAATAAACGCGAGCGTCTCGATATGGGTGTTTTATGTCTTCGCCAGGTTTTGATACATAAAATAGTCTTTAAGTTAAAAAGAACGACTTTGTGAGGAGAGTTTTATGCCGTGTTACCAAATTGACGGGGTTACGCCGGTGGTGCACCCATCCGCATACGTTCATCCAACGGCGGTGCTTATAGGCGACGTGCACGTGGGTGCGAATTGTTACGTTGGCCCCTGTGCGTCTTTACGGGGCGACTTTGGTCGCATTGTTATGGAAGCAGGCTCGAACCTGCAGGACAGTTGCGTTGTTCACGCGTTTCCGGGCCGAGACGCGATCGTTCGCCGTAATGGTCACGTGGGACACGGTGCAATACTGCACGGCTGTTCCATTGAAGAGGACGCAATGGTAGGTATGAATAGCGTTATAATGGACGAAGCTGTTATTGCAGCACGCTCTATTGTAGGAGCCTGCGCTTTTGTAAAAGCCGGTTTCGAGTGTGAGCCAGCCTCATTAATTGTGGGGTCACCGGCCAAAGTGCTGCGGCAACTGAATGATAAAGAAGTGGGCTGGAAGCAAAGTGGCACCCGCGAATATCAGGTGTTAACCGAGCGCTGCCTTGAAACCATCAAAGAATGTGCACCGCTGACTGAAATTGATGAAAGCCGGCCTCAGCTGAGAGTGGGTTCGCACAGCTTGAAAGACCGGTGAATTCGTAAATAACTCGAGAGCCTATGCCCCAACCATCACGGCACCTGAAAACCACCACCTTCGCCTTTCTGGACCTTGAAACCACCGGCGGCAGCGCGGCAACCGATCGCATCACTGAAATCGGCATCCAGTTCTGGCGAGCAGGTGAATGTGTGGACCAGTGGCAAACCCTGGTTAATCCGAAAACCCGCATTTCACCCTTTATTGAACAGTTGACTGGCATTTCCAATGCCATGGTGGCGGATGCCCCTCTGTTTGAGGATATTGCTGACGAGCTGGAGCAACGCCTGGACGGGGTGGTTTTTGTGGCCCATAACGCGCGCTTCGATTACGGTTTTGTGAAAGGAGAATTTCGCCGGCTGGGGCGAATGTTTGTGGCCAAAGTGTTGTGTACGGTGAAGCTGTCGCGCCGGCTATACCCGGAGTTTCGGCGCCATAATATGGACGCGCTGATTGAGCGCCATGGTCTGCAGCAGGTGCAGCGCCACCGAGCGATGGGAGACGTTGCTGCCATGCTCGGGTTTTTTGAGCATGTGTTGGCTCAGCAAGGCGAAGACACGTTGGAAACCGCCATAGGCGAGTTGCTACAGCGGCCGAGCATTCCCTCCCACCTGCCTTTAGACACATTGCAGGAATTGCCTCGCGGGCCCGGTGTTTATAGGTTTTACGGTGAGAACGATGCGCTCTTGTACGTGGGCAAAAGCACCAACATCGCGCAGCGGGTGGCCTCGCACTTTTCCGGCGATCACAATTCGACTCGCGGCGTGCGAATTTCCGAAAGTCTGCGCCGTGTTGACTGGACCGAAACCGCCGGCGAGTTGGGGGCGTTGTTGCTGGAGTTGAAGCAGATCAAAGGTCTGAAGCCGTTGTTCAACCGACGCTCGCGGGCGGCTAAGAATCTGGTGAGCATAGAGTTGACCACAAACGCCCAAGGCTATCTGCAGGCGCGGCTGATACGGGAAATAGACCCCGGCAGGCTGGGCGACTATTACGGTTTGTTTCGCAGCAAACGCGACGCCGAGCGGGCGCTAGCGGGTATTGCTGCAAAAAATGAGCTGTGCAATCGCCTGTTAGGCCTGGAATCCGAGCACAGCGGCCCCTGTTTTCAGCGTGCGCTTGGCCGCTGCCAGGGTGCCTGTGAAGGCCGCGAAGATCCTCTGCGTTATAATTTGCGTATGCAAATTGCATTTTACAGCCTGCGCCTGCAAACCTGGCCATGGAAAGGGCCGGTGGCGATTATCGAGTGTAACGAAACTAGCCATAAAACCGACGTACTGGTGGTGTACAACTGGGTGCACGTTGCCACCGTTCACGATGACCACGAACTGGACTCGCTGTCGCTGGGCGGCCAGGCGGTCAATTTTGACCTGGATTCGTACAAACTTCTGGCTAAGGCCCTGCTGGGCAAAGACAGAGGACAATTCCGTATACAACTACTGCCGGCTTTAGCGCAGCCTGATGTGCTAATGCCGTAACCGACGTAGTATTAGGTCAGATGTTTATTCGTGCTAACTTATGCGTTGATTAACTGAGAACATAATCGAGAGAACCAATGAACAAAGACCGTGTATCCCGCGAGTTGTTTGACGACGTTATGGTACCTAATTACGCCCCCGGAACGATTGTACCGGTACGCGGGAAAGGGTCGCGAATATGGGATCAGGACGGTCGCGAATTTATCGACCTGCAAGGCGGCATTGCAGTTAACTGCCTGGGCCATTCGCACCCTGGCCTGCTGAGCGCGCTGCAGGAGCAGAGCCAGAAAATCTGGCACCTGTCTAACGTGATGACCAACGAGCCCGCGTTGCGGTTGGCCAAAACCTTGTGTGACCACACCTTCGCCGAGCGTGTGTTTTTTGCCAATTCCGGCGCCGAAGCCAACGAAGCCGCCTTTAAGCTGGTGCGGCGTTACGCCTGGGAACACACCGGTGCTGAAAAACATGAAATCATCGCGTTCAAAAATGCGTTTCATGGCCGCACCCTGTTTACCGTCAGCGTAGGTGGCCAGCCCAAGTATCTGGAAGGGTTCGAACCTGCACCGGGTGGCATTCAGCACGCCGAGTTTAACGACCTGGAATCGGTAAAAAAACTGATCTCCAAAGAAAAAACTTGTGCCATTGTGGTTGAACCCATTCAGGGTGAGGGCGGTGTGATGCCGGCCACAAAAGAGTTTTTGCAAGGTCTGCGGCAGTTGTGCGACGAGAACGACGCGCTGCTGGTGTTTGACGAAGTGCAAAGCGGAGCAGGGCGCACCGGTTATGTCTTCGCTTACGAAATGTACGACGTGGTGCCAGACATTCTGACCAGCGCCAAAGGTTTGGGTGGTGGCTTCCCGATAGCCGCTATGCTGACCACCGCAAAGGTCGCGGCCAGCTTGCCAGTTGGCACACACGGCAGCACTTATGGTGGCAACGCGCTGGCTTGTGCTGTGGCGCAAAAAGTCATGGACACCATCACCCAGCCTGAAATTCTGAAAGGTGTAAAATTACGGTCCGATCACCTGCGCAAAGGCATGATGGACATCGGCGAGCGATATGGCGTGTTCAGTGAAGTGCGTGGCGCCGGCTTATTGTTGGGTTGCGTTTTAACCGAAAAATGGCAGGGCAGGGCGAAAGACTTTCTTAACGCCGGTCTGGACGAAGGTGTCATGATATTAATAGCTGGCGCCAACGTGTTGCGCCTAGCGCCGTCGCTGATTATTCCGGAAGCCGATGTAGACGAAGCCCTGAAACGCTTTGAAGCGGCCGTGCAGAAACTCACCGCTAATCAATAAATGCGGAGGTCCTATGTGGTTGGTGCGCCCGGTAACAGCGGAAGATATCGAGCCCATACTGACTTTCGCCGAGGCGCACACGCGGGCGCTGCCGTCTACGCTGCCGCATGAGCGCGAGGCGCTGGCGGGCCGGATAAAAGAATCGTGCGCAGCGTTTGCGGGCGAACATGGTGCAAAGCACCTGGCGCGTTTTCTGTTTGTGCTGGAACACGTCGACAGCCATGAAATAAAAGGCGTTGCCGGTATTGATGCCCGTGCCGGCAATGGTCAGCCTTTCTACAATTATCGCCGCGACGAGCTTATTCACGCGTCCCACGAATTGGGTATCTCCCGTCGGGTGGAAGCGCTTTACCCATCCCACTCCCTGACCGATTGCACCCTGCTGTGTGCTCTGGTAATCGCCGAGGAACTTCGCGGCACCCAGGCATTCGAATTGCTTTCCCGTGCGCGTTTACTGTTTATAGCAGGCCATAGAGAGTGGTTTGCGGCGCGCACCGTGGTAGAGCTACAAGGCATCCAGCACAGCGACGGCAGTGTGCCATTCTGGGACAGCCTGGGTCGGCACTTTTTCAATATGGATTTTGCCACCGCCGACCGGCACTCCGCGCAGCTGAGCAAAACGTTTATTGCCGAGCTGATGCCGCCCAACCCGATTTATGTAACCTTGCTCAGCGAAGCCGCGCAGCAGGCTCTGGGCGAAGCCCATCCGGCAACGAGCGGCAATCTGCAGCTGTTACAAAGAGAAGGCTTTGGTGCCGGCCACTACGTGGATATTTTTGACGGTGGTCCTGTGCTTGAAGCGCGCACTGACAGCCTGCACAGTATTGCGGCCAGCCGCCGAAAAATTCTCCGCGGCAGCGCCGATGCCGACGGCCCTTTATGGTTATTGGCGGCGGGCGAAGGCCCGCACTTTTGTTGCACGCTGACCCCGGTTGGGGAAATGCTGGACGCCGCCTTGAAAGTTCCGATAGACACCTGGCGCCGCCTGGGTGGCGACACCGGTGACAGCGTGCGCGGATTGCCATTATGACCACCCGTGTGAGTATCATCAAAAACGCTGCCATGAGTACCTTTTATTGATGGAGAGCTGCGACCATGCTGCTGATACGCCCATTGGCTGACCGTGACCTTGATGCCCTGTACGCCATGGCGGAAAAGGCGGGCAAGGGTCTGACCTCGCTGCCGGCAGACCGTGGCCTGTTGCAGCAGAAAATCGATCTGGCGGGCAACAGTTTTAGTCAGCGTTGCGCCCCCGAAGCGGCGCTGTATCTGTTTGCTCTTGAAGACACCGCAACAGGCCAAGCGGTCGGAATAAGCGGAATACAGGCCAGGGTTGGTCGTGATGAGGTGTTTTACAACTATCGCCTGAGCGTTACCGTGAATGCCTCGCGGGAGCTGGGTGTTCACGTGCGAACGCCTACGTTGCAACTGTCCAATGACATGACCGACGTAAGCGAAATTTGCTCGCTGTTGCTGGCGGACACCTACAAAGGCGGCGGTAACGGCCTGCTCCTGTCTCGCTGCCGATTTTTGTTTCTGGACGATTTTCGTAAACAGTTTTCTGAGAAAATCTTCGCGGAAATGCGGGGTGTGAGTGATGCCGAGGGCAATAACCCGCTGTGGGATGCTCTGGGCAGCAAGTTTTTTGATATGGCGTTCAGCGAAGCCGACCGCCTGTCGGGCATGGGCAATAAATCCTTTATTGCCGAGCTGATGCCGAAATACCCGATTTACCTGTCGATGCTGCCAATCTCCGCCCGCTCGGTGATTGGCTGCGTGCACGCCAATACGGCGCCGGCGTTGAATATGCTTCAGGCGGAGGGTTTTAATTTCAACGGGCTGGTGGATATTTTTGACGGCGGCCCGGTGGTGGAAACGTTTATCGACAATATCCGCACGGTACGCGAAGCAGTTGAGCGCACGGTCACCATTACGGGCACACCGGTGGCCACCGATGTGCCCGTTACCGAGCGCGTTATTGTGGCCAATCGTTCGATGCGACATTTCCGTGCAACCACACTGCCGCTTACCTGCGTAAACGCCGACACGATTGCGTTGCCGCAAGACGTTGCTGCGGAACTTCAGGTTCAGGCCGGCGACACAGTGCGCCTGGCGCCTTTGAAAGACAGCGGTCCGCTGCCCAGACAGTCATTCAAAGCCCCCCAATAGCTAATACACATTGTTTAAGTGAGGCGCACCACCATGATCAACCTGACAGGTGAACTACTAATTGATGGCCTTTGGCTCGTCGGCCACGGCGATAAATTTGAATCCCTGCACCCGGTAACGGACGAAACGATTTGGGACGGCAGCGCCGCTGGTATAGAAGACGTAGACGCAGCCGTGCGCGCCGCCCGCAAAAGCTTTGGTGTATGGCGCAACACCCGCTTTGATGAGCGCCTTGCCATTGTGAAGGCATTTGGGCAATTGCTTGAAGCCAACAAAGAGGTTTTAGCCACATTAATAGGCAGGGAAACCGGCAAGCCGCTGTGGGAGTCGCGCACCGAAGTTGCGGCAATGATCGGTAAAATCGGTATTTCAGAACAAGCCTACAACGAGCGCACCGGCACCCGTGAATCTGAGGTGGCCGCTGGCCATGCGGTGCTGCGCCACCGCCCCCACGGTGTGGTCGCGGTATTTGGCCCTTATAACTTCCCCGGGCATCTGCCTAACGGCCACATTGTGCCCGCTTTGCTGGCGGGCAATACGGTGATTTTCAAACCCAGCGAACTGACCCCGGCGGTGGCTGAACTCACGGTACGCCTGTGGCAAAACGCCGGCCTGCCAGACGGCGTGATCAACCTTATGCAAGGCGCTGCCGCGACTGGAAAAATACTGTCCGCGCACCCTAGGCTGGATGGCCTGTTCTTTACCGGCAGTTCCGCCGTGGGCCATCGTTTGCACGAACAGCATGGCGGCCAGCCGGAGAAAATTCTGGCGTTGGAAATGGGCGGTAACAATCCACTGATTGTGCAGAATGTAAGCGACGTAGACGCCGCCGTGCACCACACCATTCACTCGGCGTTTATATCCGCCGGCCAGCGTTGCACTTGCGCCCGCCGCCTGCTGGTTCCAAAAGGCAGCAAAGGCGATCTGTTCCTTGAACGTTTGGTGGACGTAAGCGAACGGCTGTCGGTGGCTGAATTTGACGCCGAACCCCAGCCTTTTATGGGCGCTGTAATCTCGCCCGCGGCGGCAGAGAAATTGCTGGCAGCGCAGGCACAGATGGTGAAGCAGGGCGCAAAAATGCTGTTGGAAATGAAGCAGCTTAAAGCCGGTACTGGTTTGCTATCGCCGGGCATAATAGACGCTACTGGTCTGGAATTAGAGGATGGCGAGCACTTTGGGCCATTACTGACCGTATATCGTTACAACAGCTTTGACGATGCCCTGGAATTGGCCAATAACACTCGCTTTGGCTTGGCGGCGGGTATTTTGACGGACAACAAAAAACTGTACCAGCGCCTGCTGGAAGAAACTCGAGCCGGCATTGTGAATTGGAATAAGCCGTTAACCGGCGCCAGCAGTGCAGCGCCCTTCGGTGGCATTGGAGCCAGTGGCAACCACCGCGCCAGCGCTTATTACGCCGCGGACTATTGCGCCTGGCCGATGGCGTCGCTAGAAGCCAACGCGATTGAGCTGCCAGGCATTCTGGCACCGGGGCTCCACTTCGACTGATCCGGGTAGCATATCCACGTTTATTCAAGGCCCGCTCAGGGCCATCTGCTATGGAATCTTGAAAATGATAAATCATGCCCGAGAAGCCAACTTTGACGGGCTGGTGGGGCTTACCCACAACTATGCCGGGTTGTCCTGGGGCAACGTGGCATCGAAATCCAACGTCAGTGCGGTGTCTAATCCCAAAGAAGCTGCCCTGCAGGGGCTGGCGAAAATGAAGCAGCTTGCTGACAGGGGCTATGTGCAAGGTGTGTTGCCGCCCCACGAACGTCCGCACTTGCCGACTTTGCGTGCTTTGGGTTTTAGCGGCAACGACGCAGACGTTCTGGCGCAGGTGCTAAAAAAGTCTCCGGAATTGTTGGCGGCGGTGTCTTCCGCTGCGGCCATGTGGACCGCGAATGCGGCCACGGTTTCGCCCAGCGCTGACACCCGCGACCGGCGGGTGCATTTTACCCCGGCCAACCTGGGTGCCAAGTTTCATCGCTCCATCGAGCACGTGGTCACCGGCCGTGCTTTAAAGGCCATATTCAGCGACGAAAGCCATTTTTCCCACCACCCGGCGCTGCCAGCGGTGAGCCATTTTGGTGACGAAGGCGCGGCCAACCATACCCGCCTTTGCAGCGATTACGGCGCTCCCGGGGTGGAGCTATTCGTGTATGGCCAGCGTGCGTTGAATGATAAGGCGAAGGCGCCCAAGCGCTTCCCTGCGCGGCAGACCTTTGAGGCGTCACACGCCATTGCCCGGCTGCACAATTTGCGTGATGAAGGCGTGGTATTTGCCCAGCAGAATCCGGCGGCGATTGACGCCGGTGTGTTCCACAACGACGTGATTGCGGTCGGTAATGGCAACACCCTGTTTTATCACGAGATGGCGTTTCTGAATGAAAACTCGACGCTCAATGACATTCGTGAGCGCCTGACTGGATGTGAGCTGCAAGCGGTGCGGGTGAGCGGAAGTGAAGTGCCCCTGGCCGATGCGGTTTCGTCTTACCTGTTCAACAGCCAACTCCTTAACACCGACAGCGGCATGTTGCTGGCGGTGCCGGGTGAGTGCAGGGAAGTGGCCAGCGTGAGCCATTATCTAGATAAACTGGTGGCTAGCGGAGGGCCGATTACCGCGGTGGAAGTGTTTGATGTAAAGCAGTCGATGCGAAACGGCGGTGGGCCGGCTTGCCTGCGTTTGCGAGTCGTGTTGAATGATGAAGAACGGGCTGCCATGCACCAGGGGGTAGTTCTAACAGATGTTTTATACGAGCGTTTGACTCACTGGGTAGAAGCCCATTATCGTGACAGACTGAGTCAACAGGATCTGGCCGATCCGATGTTGCTGCAGGAAGTACAAAAAGCGCTGGACGAACTCACCGGCATTTTGAGCCTGGGGTCGATTTACGATTTTCAACGGGGATAAAACCACCCATGGTGCGACCTTATTTGGGTACGGCGTTGCTAGTGGTTGCGGCTTTAACGGCTGTGGCGTGTTCAAAATCAACGGGTGAGACGGTCACTTCAACAACAGCTTCAAGTCCGGCAGTTGTACATGTGCGCACCGCGGCGGTTGAAGGCGGCGATGCTCGCGCGGTCTCTCTGCGCTTTGCCGGTATAGTGCGTGCCAGCCAGCGCGCAACGCTGACTTTTCAGCTCAGCGGAACCCTTACCGAACGTAGGGTGGAGTTGGGCCAAACGGTAGAGGTTGGCGACGTGCTGGCGCGTATTTACAGCCCCGCCCTTGAACCGGCACGGGATTCTGCCAGCGCTCGCCTGGACGAATTGACCACCAACTATCAACAGTCACAACGTGAATGGCAGCGCGCCAGCAGCCTGCGTGAACGCGGCGTGGTGTCGGAACAGGCGCTGGAACAGATCGCCGCCCGCCGCGACGGGCTCAAGGCCAGCGTTGCCACCGCCCGGGCATCTTTGGCCGAAGCCAGCAAAATGCTGGAAGAAAATACTTTGAAAGCGCCGTTTTCCGGCCGGGTTGAAGCCTTGTTGGTCGAGCAGAATGAATTTGTTGCTGCCGGTCAGCCGGTGATGCGCATATCTTCACCCAAAGGGCGGGAAGTGGAAGTAAGAGTGCCAGTGTACCTGTTGGACTACGTAAGTCTGGGCGCAAGCCTGCCGGTGTGGTCGGTGCAAGATCGCAGCCAGGCTCCGGTGCAGGGCAGCGTGATTGAAATCGCCCAAGCCGGTGCCATTCGTGGCGAGCTGCAACCGCTGCTGGTGAATCTTCCAGCTAACACCCTTAATGCGGGTATGCCGGTAGAAGTGGGCATAACCCCGCAAACCACTGCGGCCTTAACCGTGCCGCTGCTGGCGGTGATACGTGACGTAAACGCCGCAGCCAGTTCCGCTTTCAGCCCTCTGTCTAGCTCCAGCTCTAATTCCATACCCGGCCCCAGCTCGAGCTCGAGCACCAGTGTGTTCCTTGTGCGTGATGGTGTTGCCCGACGCACGCCGGTCACGGTCTTGCGGATATTGGGTGAGCGCGCGGCCATTGAAGCCGAAAGCCTGGTGGCGGGTGATCAGGTGGTGTACGCCGGCATGACCAAACTGGCTGACGGCGACACTGTGATTGAAGCGGCGCAAGCTGTGCGCGCTCAGCCTGTAGAAGGATAGCAACGCCTTGACCACACGCCGCCTGCTAAATTTTCAACGCCTGCTGGGCATGGTTGTTACGATGCTGTGCCTTTTGGGCATTGCCGCTTTCAGCACCATGCCGCGCCAGGAGGACCCATCGTTTCCCTATCGAGCGGGCCTTGTGTCGGTGGTTTATCCCGGTGCCAGCGCCGCGGATATAGAGCGCCTGGTGCTGCAACCGCTGACCGACGAATTGCGGCAAGTGGAGGAACTGGATTACAGCCAGGGCATTGCTCGCACCGGCGTAGCGCTGCTGAGCTTGCGCCTGAAAGACACGATATATGAAACCAATCCGGCTTGGGACCGTGTGCGCCGGGCGATGGACCGGGCTCGCCGGGATTTTCCTGAGAATGTGGGATTGATGGCGCTAGACGACCGCTTGATTGATATTCCGGCGATTGTGCTAGCAGTGGCGGGGTCGCCCTCTGTTGCCGAGCTGACCGCAGTGGCCGAGAGGTTAAAGACGAATCTGGGTGATATCAGCGGATTGTCTCGCGTTGAGTTAGACGGCGACAGCGATGAACAGATAACCCTGGCGCTAGACGACTCTGCGCTCTTCCGCCTGGGCATCTCCCCGGCCCAAGTGTTGGACACCCTGGCACAGCGCAACCAGACCACGCCGGGCGGCTTTGTAGTAGTAAACGGCCGCCGCCTATCGATACTGCCGAACAGCCAATTTACCGACATTGAAGCCATACGCGCCACGCCCATTGAACTTCCAGACGGCTCCCAAGTGCCGCTGGCGGCGGCGGTGGAGGTGTGGCGTGGGCCAGTGGAACCGCGCCAGCCGGAAACCTGGTATGACGGCGAACGGGTGGTAACGCTGTCGCTGATAATGGAAGAAGACACCACCGATGCCATCCGCTTTGGCCAGCAGGTGCGGGAGCGATTGCAACAGATTCAGGGTGATTTTGCGCCTTATCAGATTCACGAGATGTTTTTCCAGCCGGACAAGGTACAGGAGCGCTTGATAGGCTTGGCGTGGAGCCTGGTGCTGTCAGTGCTGATTATTGTAGCGGTGGTGTTCACTGGGATGGGCATACGCATGGGGCTTTTGGTGGCGTCCATTCTGCCGATGGTAGCGCTGATTAGCATTGGCCTTTATGACATGGGCGGCGGCGTGCTACATCAGGTAGCCATTATTGGCATGGTGATTTCCCTCGGCATTCTGATTGATAACGCCATTGTGATTGTGGAGAACATACAGGGCCATCTCGATGAAGGCATGCGCCGGCTGGATGCCCTGCGTAAAGCAGTGGGTGAGCTGGCAGGGCCTTTGGGTGCATCAACCGGCACTACGCTCGCCGCGTTTACACCCATGTTGTTGTCAAAAGGCGGTGCCGCCGACTTCACCCGTGGCGTGCCGATCATGATCATGCTGACGTTGTCTGTTAGCTATTTGCTGGCTATATCTGTGGTGCCATTGCTAGCGGCGCGGTTTCTGAAGGCCCGCCGTCGCGAGAAGGAAGACCGCTTAATCGGGCTTGCGCGCTTTCTTGGCGGTCTGGTGTTCTACCATCCTAAGCGCTTGGTGCTGGCGGGCTCATTATTAGTGTTTGCCAGCCTAGGCATGACGCCGTTTATGGCCCAACAGTTTTTCCCGAACGCCGACCGGCCGCGGGTGATTGTGGAAATGTACCTGCCCGAGGGTACTGATCAGGCGCAGACATCGGCGGTGGCTGCCCAGCTGGAACAGGCGATTCGCAGCCAGCCGGCGGCGCTGGATATACAGCGTTTTGTTGGTTTTGCCGGCCCCAGTTTTTATTACAACCTGCAGCGATCACCCCAGGCGCCCAACCGCGGCCGACTGGTGATACGCACGCCCACCCTGGCCGATACTACCGACATGATCCGCTGGGTGCGTACCTATGTGGCCGAACATCTGCCTGAGCTGGAGGTGGTGGTAGGCACCCTGGCGCAGGGGCCGCCGCGGGCAGCACCGGTAGAGGTGCGGATATACAACGCAAACGCGGAAGCTCGTGCCCTTGCCACCGAGCAGGTCTTCCGCGCCTTACGGGCGAACGTTGGCACGGTAGACTTGCGTCATGACCTGGATATTGGCGTGCCCGGCATTGAAATTAACGTGGATGACGCCACCGCTGCGCGCTTTGGCCTGACCCGTGCCGACGTAGCGAACAGTCTTTACGGTCAGAGTTTTGGTATAGCGGCGGAAACCTATCGCCAGGAAGAAGACCCTATTCCGTTGGTGTTGCGTTCCCGCGAGGGTACGGCTATTTCGCTCGAACGGTTGCTGTCGGTGAACATCTACAACAGCCATGGTGACGCCATACCGCTGGCGGCGCTGGCCTCGGTAGACACCCGTTGGGAAGCGGCGGTGATGTATTCCCGCAATGGCGCGCCAATCAATACGGTAACGGCGAACCTGGTCACCGGGTTCAGCTTTAGCCAGGCTTTGGATGGCATGAACCGTGCGCTGGAATCCGACCCTTTGCCGCCGGGTACGCGGCTGGAGCTGGGCGGTGATGCCGAAGGTTCGGGCGACGCTAACGGCGCGCTGCTAAAGGCTGCGCCCATCGGTATTCTGCTGTTATTATTCTTTCTGCTGTTGCAGTTTAATTCCTTCCGCCGGGTGGGGATTATTCTGCTGACCGTGCCGTTGGCTACCGTGGGTATATTCCCGGGGCTGGTGCTGAGCGGTTCGCCTTTCGGTTTTCAGTCATTGTTGGGGGTGATTGCGCTGGTGGGTATTGTGGTGAATAACGCCATTGTGCTGCTGGATGTGATGGATAGGGAATTGGATAACGGCCACGACATTTTTAACGCCGTGCGCAAGGCCGTAGAACAACGCACCCGGCCCATTCTGCTGACCACCGCTACTACCGTGGCGGGTTTACTGCCGCTAGCGTTCAGCAGCTCTACGCTATGGCCACCCATGGCCTGGGCCATTATCTCCGGCCTGCTGGCGTCTACCGTGCTGACCCTGCTGATGATCCCTGCGGTTTGCTCGTTGCTCATCAAAGTGCCGGTAGCCGAACCGGACAACTTACCGGCCTGATCCGTTTTCCGGCTGGCTGTTTGAACTCATGGAACGTTCAAACGGCCAGTCGGGACACTAGCAATCCCACACGCTGGCCAATGGGCACATCGCGGTTTGGAAACACAATGGCTTCTGGCTTCTCACCTACGCAGTAGCGTTGATGGCTGTCTTCCCAAATGACAGTGCCCGGGGCGTATTGGGTGAAGTTTGCCACGTCATCCGGCACGTGAAACTGAAAACCCTCACCGCTGTTCAGAATTTCGTGAACCACCTGAAATATCGCCATCTCTGCTGGCTCGCCTGGTGTGGCAGCAGAAGCTGGTGCTGGTAATCCGGCCAGGCGCCGTTCCAGTGCGTTATGAATACCTTGAAAACGGCTCAGATCGTTCTGGCCGAAGGGTTTTACCTGGCCCAGCTCTACCGTAAAGCTTTGGGCTTTCAGAGCGGACGACGAAAATGAAGCAAAGGTGGTGCCCGCTTTGTGTTGCAGTAGCAGGGTATGCACATCCGCTTCCAGTAAAAAAGCGCACTGCTCAGCAGGTACCTGGCGGCCGGCCACAAACGCATAGAGTGCGAACTTCTCCCTTTGAGAAGACCGTATGGCGGTGTGCAGATCGTAGTGGCTCAACGCCAGGCCCAGTGCCTGCGTTTGCTCGGCGAAGGTTTGGCACAGCTGTTCCAGCTGCTGCGCGCGCTCGGCTTCCGGTGTTTGACGGACTTCGTCACGCCGGTGCGCGCCGCTGAACAGTCGGTTCAGGTTGGCGTCAATAAAGCGCTGCCCCGTTACCATGGCCTGCGGGTTGCCCAGTATTAGCAAGGCGGGGCAGGCAGGTTGTAAGGTGCCACTAAGCAGTTCGTTCACTAGCTGGTTCAGCACTTCGATGGGCGCGGTTTCATTGCCGTGAACACCGGCAGAAATCATCATCGCGTCTTGATGGGTGTTTTGGCGGTTTACTGGCGGGCTAACCTGTAAAATGCCGGTGCCCAGTTGAACCAGTTCTCCCCCTCCCGGCAATCTATGGCGGCATTGGGGAAGGGCTTTGCTCGCGTTTTCCAAGGTGTGGCTTAGCCAGTCTTGTTTGCTGTTAAAAAATGCGCTGCTGGCGGTCATTGGTTGCTCTTTAGCAGGAATTCCTCGTCAGGAGTTCACCGGGCGCTGATGGCGTAGCAGGTGGTTTTCCAGTTTGCGGAACACAAACACCAGTATAAAGGTTAGCATCAGGTAAATCAGCGCGACGAATATGAATGCGTCAAAGGGTGCGTAGGTGCGTGCGTATATATTGCGCGCGGCGCCGGTCAAATCCACCATCGTAACCACGCTGGCAATAGCGCTGGCGTGCAGCATAAAAATCACTTCGTTCGAGTAGGCCTGAACCGCACGGCGCGCCGCGTTGGGCAGAATAATGCGGCGCATACGCAGCATCCAACTCATACCGTAGGCTTTGGCAGCTTCAATTTCGCCCATCGGCGTGGCGATAATGGCACCGCGGATAATTTCGGTGGTGTAGGCGGCTGTGTTGAGGGTAAACGCCAGCAGGGCGGGGTAAAAAGGCTCACGGAAAATATTCCACCAGAAGGTTTCCTGAATACCGGGAATCTGGGCAATGCCGTAGTAAATGATGTACAGCTGAATCAGCAGCGGCGTGCCGCGAAACAGATAGGTGAACACCCAGATCGGGCCAGACACAAACGGGTTTCGCACGGTGCGCAGAATGGCCAGGGGTAATGCAGTGACAAGGCCGATCAACAGCGATAAAAATACCAGGTGCACGGTGGTTACCAAGCCATTCCAGTATTCCAGCAGAGTCATGACGGTGAAGATATCATTCTGGTTCAGCCACTGGCTGATGACGTCTGGCATAAATCAGCTCCTCTGCACCACGCCAACATTGGCGCGAATGTCCAGCCACTTGATGAACAGCTCGGAAACCGCTGTCAGCGACAGATAAACAAAGGCCACGGGGATGAAAAAGTGGAACGGCATGCGCTCGGCTTTGGCAGCTTCTTCAGCCACTCTCACCATATCGGTCAGGCCGATAATGGATACCAACGCGGTGGTTTTCAGCAATACCTGCCAGTTGTTGCCAATGCCAGGTAGGGCATGGCGCAGCATTTGCGGAAATATAATACGTCGAAAGGTATGCCAGCGTGAAAACCCATAAGCCCGGGCAGCTTCTATCTGGCCGGTGTCTACCGCTAAAAAGGCACCGCGGAAGGTTTCGGTCATATAGGCGCCAAAAATAAGACCGATGGTGACTACGCCGGAAATAAAAGGGTCGAATTGAAAAAAGAAGTCGATTTCGTAAGCTTCCCACAACACATCAGACAGGCTGTTCACCGCCAGCTGGCCGCCGTAATAGAACAACATCATCATTACTATGTCTGGGACGCCGCGAATGCAGGTGGTGTAGGTCGTCGCTATGGCGCGCAATGGTCGGTTGTTCGACAGCTTGGCAGAGGCTCCAACCAGGCCTAAGATTAGCGATACGGCCAGCGACAGGAACGCCAGTTCCATTGTCACAAAAGCCCCGCTCAGCAATTCCGGGCCGTAACCTTTCAGATCAAGCATGAAATATTCCGGTAATCCGGAGTGACCAGAACGGCCACCCCGAAGGCATGATTAAACCTTGATGTCGTAAGCGAAGTACTTCTTCATGATGGCGTCGTAAGTGCCATTCTCTTTGAGGGTGTCCAGCGCTTTGTTGACACGCTCGGCCAGGTCTGTATCGCGCTTGCGCATTGCGACGCCTACGCCTTCACCCAGCTTTACTGACTCTCCGGTTTCAATAAAACCTTCCTTGTTTTTGATGGTCTGTTCGCCCACCGGATAGTCTACAAATACCACGTCCAGGCGCTGGCCTTCCAGATCGAGAACCATGTCGTCGGCGGTGTTGTAACGCTTGATGTTTACAACGCCGGTCATGTTTTCAGTGACAAATGTATCCATGGTGGTGCCACGTTGCACGCCTACAGACTTGTCTTTCATGGCGACCATGTCGGTTACGTCGATATCAAACCCTTCCGCGGCAAACCAGCCGCCCGGTGTGTTGTAGTAAGGTTTGGAGAACAGTACGCGCTCGGCGCGTTCCGGGGTGACCGACATGGAGGACATTATGGCGTCAAACTTGCGCGCCAGCAGGCCAGGAATCATGCCGTCCCAGGCTTGGATGACAAACTCGCACTTGGCGTCCATTTCTGCGCACATGGCTTCAGCCAGTTCGACTTCAAAGCCGGTGAGTTCGCCGTTTTCATCTTTGTATTCGAACGGTTCGTAGGGCACATCAAAAGCAATGCGAATGCTGTCTTCGGCCTGTGCCGAACCTGTCAGCATGACCAGTGCGCAGCCAGCGGCAATTAGAATTTTTTTCATAAATCTCTCTCCAGTTGTTTGCCTTTAATGGCTTTTTTATCACTACGCCGCATAGAACGCGAATGTCAAAAAATTGTACAAAAACACGATACACAAAATGAAATACGAAAAACACGATAACATCGGTTATCCGAACTTGGGAGCCAGAAATTGCTGCATCCGCTCAGATTCCGGGTTGTCAAATATCTTCGTCGGTGAGCCCTGTTCTTCAATGACGCCCTGATGCAGGAAAAGCACCTTGGTTGAAACGTCTTTGGCGAAGGCCATTTCGTGGGTCACCACAATCATAGTGCGGCCTTCTTCAGCCAAGCTTTGCATAACCCGCAACACTTCGCCCACCAGTTCAGGGTCTAGCGCTGAGGTAGGCTCGTCAAACAGCATGACGTCCGGTTCCATCGCCAGAGCTCGTGCAATCGCGGCTCTTTGTTGCTGGCCACCTGACATCTGCGCCGGATAATAGTCCTTGCGCTCGTAAATGCCGACCTTGTGCAAATAGCTTTCGGCGCGCTCGATGGCCTCCTTCTTGGGTACCTTCAGCACGTGGATGGGCGCTTCAATAATGTTTTCCAGGACGGTCATGTGCGACCAAAGATTGAAACCCTGGAAAACCATCGACAGTTTCGCGCGTATTAGTTCTACCTGGTGGTTGTTGGCAGGAATGCGCTCGCCTTTGCGATTCTGCGCAAAGCGGATGGGGTCGCCTTGTACAATAATTTCGCCGGAAGTGGGCGTTTCCAGCAGGTTAATACAGCGCAAAAAGGTGCTTTTTCCGGAACCTGAACTGCCAATCAGCGATACAACATCGCCTTTTTGAGTTTCCAGCGAAATGCCTTTTAGCACATCAAGCTTGTCGAAGGTTTTGCAAATATCCTTACAGATCAAGGGCGCTTGGTCCGCCATTGTTGGCTCCTGAGGCTACACATCAAAGGCGTCTGTTTTACGGACTGCGCCAGTGTAAATCAACACTTTTTATACGGTCTGGTTTGCCTTAATGCAAACACTTTGAAAGACACGTTCTGGTTTCGAAATAACGTGCTTTTGCGAGCATGCTACAATTTTTGGCTGTGCGCCCCTTGAATGCTTGATAGTTTGCCAAACCGTGCTCTGTATTCAGGGCCCGTTTTTTACCGAAAATACTGACCGGTCTGCTTAAGGGCTGGCGCTACTAAAAAGGCAAATGTGCGTGTCGCAACTGCAATTGGCAATTTTACTGGGAATGACGGTGGCACTCGGGCCCCTGGCTTTGGATGCTTACCTGCCCGCGTTCCCGCAGATTGCCGCGGATTTGAACGTTGACCATACCGATGTAGGGTTGACCCTGAGCGTTTATGTCGGGGCTCTGGGCCTTTCGCAACTGGTGGGCGGGCCGCTGTCTGACCGCTACGGTCGCCAGATTATTTTGCTCGGCGGCCTGTTTGTGTTCGCCGTTGCCGCAGCCATGGTTGCACAAGCGAGCAGCCTGAACGAAATGCTGGGCTGGCGGTTGGTGCAGGGCATGGGCGGGGCCTTTTGCGCGGTGTCTGTGCCGGCTATCGTGCGCGACCAGGTTCACGGCAAAGACGCAGCCCGGCTGTTTGGTCTGATTGGTCTGGTTATGTTTATAGCGCCGGCAGCTGCGCCTACTCTCGGGGTGATTTTGTTGGCATTGGCCGACTGGCCGGCGATATTCTTGATGCTGACGGGCTACGCGGTGTTTTTAGCCGTTGTGCTGAAGCTGCGTCTATTTCGCCATTTGCCGGCCAGAGAGCGGGTAAAAACCCCGGTATCTACTCTGGTCACAAACTACAGTCTGGTGCTGAGACACTGGGTGACCATGCGTTTTGTTGCCATACAAGCGCTGTGTTTCAGCGCTATGCTGGTGTTTATAACCCACGCATCGTTTATTTATCAGGAATGGTTTGGCCTCTCCAACACCCTGTTTTCTGCGCTGTTTGCCGCCAATATTGTGTTAATGGCCAGCCTCAACATAGTTAACCGTTATTTGTTAAGGCACTTCGAGGCGGTGTCGATTCTGCGAGTATCGGTATTGTTGCAGTTCATCGCGTTGCTGGTGTTAGTGGCGCTGGCTTGGGTTGGGGCTCCCTGGTGGGTCACTGCTGGCTGCATTGTGACGGCCGTAGGCTTTATGGGTTCTATCATTCCCAACAATATGGCGAATGCTCTGGAGTTTTTTCCGCACCTGGGAGGCACGGCTGCGGCGATGCTGGGCGCTACTCAATTCACCCTGGCCGGCGCCATCAGTGCTTTTTCCACCACGGTGGTGAAGGAGTCTTTGTTGAACGTAGTGATTGTGATGGCGGTGTGCTCAATGCTTGCGGCCATACTGGCGTTCGGTGCGCCGCGAGCTGTTCGCCGCGAGGTTGCAAAAAACGAAGCTGCTGCCGATGCCGCTGTGTTACCCAAGCCCACAGCCCCAAACTAATGGCAGCTCGACCACGATTACCGCAGAACTGGGGGGCCTGATCAAAAGGTCGATAATGCTGGTGGGCAGGCTCAGTTCCATATCAAGCCGCGTGAGGATTAGCTTGTGATAGAGGCTTCATAATCCTTGATGATTGCGGAGAGTTGATCCTTAAGGCTCAACCTCTTTTTCTTTTGAGTTTCCAGATATTCATCTGATGTTGTTTCTACTTCGGTTTCAATGCGATGCACTTCGTGCTGTAAATTGTGGTACTCCTCAAACAGTTTAGCGAAGTGCTGGTCAGACATTTTTAGCTTGTGGATCGTATCTTTAGATTCCGGACATTCATGGATAAGGTCATGCTTTTCAATGGGCATTGAGAGACATCCTGTGATGTGTTGAGTTGTTTACTTAAGTTTAGTGTAGGCGCTCTGAGGATGCGCTGATTGATGCCGGTCAAGAACACTCCAAGGTACTGTTACGAAGGCAGAAACCGGCACGAAGGCAGAAGTCGGAAGTCGGTGTTGCCTTTACAGGAAGACTTCCCTGAGAGACAGCGTATTTTTAGTGATGCGTTCGGCCCCGGTGGCTGTAATGCGGACCGTTTCGCTGAAACCAACGCCAAACTCGCCCGGTTTGCGCAGGCAGATTGGCAGATGAAACACCATGTCTTGCTCCAGAATTGCCGGGTTGTCTGTGGTTATAAACATGGAGCCGGCGACCCACGATGGCGGAAACGACGCGCCGACCGGGTAGCCAAATACGCCAGAGAAAAACGCACGGTCGACGATTGGCGCTAGCGCGAGCTCGCCAGCGCGGGCTGCCGAGGCGAAGCTTGACCCGGCGCGCGCGGCCGACATCACTGCTGCCAGAACTTCAAGACAGACCGCATGAAATTCACGAATTTCGGCGGAAGCTTCGCCAACGACGGCGGTACGCATCATAGGCGCGGTGTAGCGTTTGCGAACCGCACCGAATTCAGTGAACACCACATCTCCGCGTGCAACCTCGTAACCCGCATGATTGGTATGAATGATGCCGCTGCGCGCACCAGTCGTTACAATCGGTTGCATGCTCATGAATTCGCTGCCGGCTCCCAGCATGGAGCTGGCTCCAGCCCGGGCAATTTCATGGTCGACCACACCCGCCTTTATCACCGCTGTTGCTGCGTTTAGACCGGCGTTGGTAATGGCGGCGCTTTCGGCAAGATACGCCAGTTCGGCGGACGATTTAACCAGTCGAACCCGATCGATCAGTGCGCCGAAATCGATAAATGTGGCGGCGTCTAACGTGTTCTTGAGTGCCGAAAGCAGTCCCGGCCGAAAAGAGCCCGCCCAGGGGTTAAAGCCGATTCGCGGTGTTGTGCTTCCCGCCGTGCGGCGCACCTGAACAGCCAGATCGCTTGCCACTGTTTCGGGCGCCTGCCATGGATAGCCAATAACGTCGTCCACCCGGCTCAGATACACGGCAGGGCCCATCTCAATGGCCGGCACGAACAGCACGGTTCTATCAAACGCGACTAGCAGCACGCACTGGACCGAGACCTCGAAGGTCGTGTATCCGGTCAGATAACACAGTTCGCTGGCTTCGGTCAGTAGTAACAGGTCAAGTTGGGCTTCGGCCATTCTCTGACGAACAGAGGCGAGCCTTGCCTCGTATTCGTCCGGCTTGAACGCCAGTACGGGCTCGGGGAAGTGGCTTTGCAGTTTTTCGCGGTAGGTAAGGTAATCCATAAAATGATCTCTCGCCGTTGCGGAAGCAGGCCCTCATTAGTCGTGCATTCATGTTCAGTTTGCAAGAAAAAAGGGATTTGGATTGCTATGGCAATTAATCTGACTCCGTAACAGACTCATCGTAATAACCCATATGCCTCGCAACAACCGGAGGGTGTTATGATTAGGTCGTTAAACCTGAAACCGCCAATGGAGAAATAACGATGGCGAAAAAGAAAGCACAGCCGACAAAACACAGCGCGGTTCAGCGCGAA
This sequence comes from Marinobacter sp. BSs20148, assembly GCF_000283275.1. Classification (NCBI taxonomy): domain Bacteria; kingdom Pseudomonadati; phylum Pseudomonadota; class Gammaproteobacteria; order Pseudomonadales; family Marinobacteraceae; genus Marinobacter; species Marinobacter sp. BSs20148. Next base: position 3,428,787 of record NC_018268.1, on the reverse strand, counting down.
CTCAGAACCCCGAAGTACCAGATGCGGGTAGTGGAGAACAAAAGTAAATACCGCCGCAGCCGTGACAAAACCACAAGGATGGAGGATTTTCGTAAGGCTGCCTGACTGGCTGTTTTACGAAAGTCCTCCGTTTCAACGTCCTTCGTTTCAGAGGCGAGACAGATTCATTTTCTGACCTGCCTTTGATCAGCAGAATAACGCCTTACGGGAATTGATGGGTGCAGATATTCTGGCTTAAACGCAACCTGAGGCTTCAGGACTCAGAGCCTTTTTTTGAAAGCATGCGAGCCTTTCGCAAGAAGGGGAAAGTGCTTCCCCTCTACTGTCATGAGCCTGAGCTGATTCAGCAGCCAGACGTTTCAAGGCAGCACCAGTTATTCATTCAGGAAACTCTTGAAGAGCTTGATCGTGATTTTCAGTCGATTGGAGGCAAGCTCCTTCAGGCTGTTGGCGAAACGGTGGATGTTCTTGATCGCATCCACCGCGTGCAGCCTCTAACCAAGATATGGACCCATCAGGAAACCACTCAAAACAGCCAGTTCCAGCGAGATAAAGCGGTTGCTGCCTGGTGTGCCGACCATGGCGTTGAACTGCTGGAGCTCGCGCAAAACGGGATTGCCAGAGGGTCGCAAAAGCCCGAGTTATTCCCTCCTTATTTTGCCGGTTCTGTGTCATCCAAACTTCGTGACCCTATTGGCACCGACCTAGCCGAGCGATTCGCGCCCCTGCCGTTTCCGTCTTGTGATCCGAAGGGAATACCAAAAGCGGCTGGAACAGACAAACCGCTGAGGCAGAAGGGCGGGCGGTCACAAGCCATCAAAAATTTAAATCGATTCTTCACCGTTCCGTATTTAAAGCAATACCCGTTTCAGATATCCAGCCCGAATACGGCTTGGCAGGGCTGTTCGCGGATATCAACGTATCTGGCTTACGGTATTGTCTCAGACAGAGAGATATTCCAGGCTGTGGATCGAGTAGTAACCGACGCACACAGCCGGATGAACGCTGACCAGTTCGGTAAGTTTCAGGAAAACGCGCGTTTCTATCTAGATAGGTTGAGCTGGCGCCGGCAGTATATGCAAACATTTGAAACCCGCCCCGAGCTGGAATTTGAGTGCATGCTTGCGCAGTTTAACGGTGTCCGCGAGGCAGATTACTGGGAAGGGCGTTCTTTAACGCATTCTTCAGGACAATCTGAACAACACTTCACTGCCTGGAAACAGGGGCTGACTGGGTTCCCCTATATTGATGCGGCGATGAGGTTCCTCAACCAAACCGGTTGGATTAACATGCGTCTGCGGGCAACCCTAGTCTCATTCGCTACTATGAATCTGTGGATACCCACCACCAAAGTGGCGGAATATCTGGCCACCGAGTTTCTGGATTACGAGCCAGGCATTCATCATGTTATTCATCAGATTATAGCGGGCACCACAGAATTCAACGAGCTTATGGTTTATGACCCGGTAAAACAGGGCAGGGACCATGATCTTGACGGGCATTTTATCCACAAGTGGGTTCCGGAACTTGCGGATGTGCCCGGCAGTGAACTTCATGACTTGTCTAAGACGGCGTTCAGGCTGTCAAAACACGCCGAAATTCTCGGTTATATGCCTTACCCGGAAGCCATTGTGGATCATCGGACAACGGCAAAAAAAGCCAAAGACAGGGTGAGCGATTTGCGACGAAGCGATTCAGACCGCCACAGTGTGTCCGTGGAGACGTCGAGCGAACACAAGCAGGATTTTCAGCAGTCACTGTTTTGAATCAGCAGTGACTGTTTTGAATAGGGAGAAAGTGGTCGGCTGGCCGTAACTGAGAGGGATTTATGAAAACAAACCTGCCCCGATATAGTAGAGAGCGCATCAGAGAGGTTTTTAGCGCCTTTCTACTATTGGGCCTGACGTCCTTTGGCGGTCCCATTGCCCATCTTGGCTACTTTCGTACGGAGTTTGTAGAACGCCGTCGCTGGCTTTCCGAGCAGGCTTACGCCGACCTTGTCGCCCTGTGTCAATTTTTACCCGGACCGGCCAGCAGTCAGGTAGGTTTCGCCCTGGGCCTGATGCGAGCCGGCCCTTGGGGTGCAGCTGCAGCCTGGGCAGCTTTCACGCTGCCTTCAGCCATTGTATTGGTGCTGTTAGCTTTGGGTGCCGGGATGCTTGATGGCCCCGTAAGCCAAGGCATCATTCACGGCTTGAAAGTGACAGCGGTGGCGATAGTCGCTCATGCGGTATGGGGAATGGCGCGCAATTTATGCCCTGACCGCCAGCGCGCGGGCATCGCTCTGGCAGCGGTGTTCACTGTGGTGTTGTTCAACGGCTCGTTGGGCCAAGTCACGGCCATCGTAATTGGCGCCTTGGCGGGCATGGTTCTGTGCCGGGTTCAGGCTGACAACGACGCACCCGAGTTGCTGTTACCGGTTTCTGCCCGTGTCGGCTACTTGGCGGGGCTCATCTTCGCTGTTTTGCTGGTCGGCCTGCCGTTACTGGCCTGGGTTACCCCTTCAGCCACTGTGGCGGTTATGGATGCCTTTTATCGCGCTGGCGCCCTGGTGTTTGGCGGTGGTCACGTGGTGTTGCCGTTACTGGAAGCCGAGGTGGTGCAATCCGGTTGGGTTGGGGCGAACGAATTTCTGGCGGGTTATGGTGCCGCTCAGGCCGTGCCCGGGCCTTTGTTCACCTTTGCCTCCTATCTTGGCGCAGTGATGACACCGCTCGGAGGTAGCCTGTTCGGAGCTGCCCTGGCGCTGTTTATGATCTTTTTGCCCGGAATGCTGTTGCTGCTGGCGGTGTTGCCTCACTGGAATCGGTTTCGGCGTTGGGGCCGCGCGCGGGCATTGATGAGTGGTGCCAATGCAGCCGTGGTAGGCATTTTGGCGGCAGCGCTTTATCAGCCGGTGTGGACCAGCGCCATTCTGGGCGCCTACGAATTTGCGTTGGCACTGACCGGCTTTCTCCTTTTAAGCGTATGGAAATTACCGGCGTGGGTAGTGGTGATTGTGTTGGCAAGCGGCGGCATTCTCATCACCATTTGATGGCACATCGTTTAACACGCATGGTTTAACATGCCAGCTGCGCCGGTTTTCCAAAGCTCTCCTTTTGCATGAAGAGGCTATTTGATGGCATTTTTTGGTAAGAAAAAACAAGCACTGCAGGCCGCTCTCGACAAGCTTGAGGTTGCCGAAAAGCGGATTATCGAGCTGGAGGCGGATTTCGAGGCCATTAAAGAATCCTCGGCCGTTCTGGTGCTTACCCCGGATGGCCTGATTGACCGGGTAAGCGACGCATTTCTTGCGCTGCTGGGATACAAGGCTGAAGAGTTAACCGGGAAGCATCACCGTGTGCTGTGCGAGAAAGCCTATACCCGTAGCGAAGAATACATCGTATTCTGGCGAAGTCTGGTTATTGGCGTTGCACAGAACGGGCGTTTTCTGAATCTTGATGCAAGTGGGCAGGGTGTTTGGCTGAATGCACGTTATCTACCGGTAAGAATCAATAAGGGCATGGTCAGGCGCATTATTGTGGTGGTAGAGCCGGCTGAAAGCTAGTCATGCCTTGGTTTGACGTGTTCCATTTTGCCTCTTTACACTTTATAGACAAAACGCGAAGTGTCCTCACTGATAATCTAGGGGATAACCGGTACTATTGCCCCTCAATGCCGCGGGCGAAAATTTCCGCCTATTCCCTGACACACACAAAAAAAAGACCTACCAGCGATGAAAAATCTGACCATTCAGACGCGTGTGCTGTTGCTCGCACTCTTGCCTGTAATCGTACTTACGGCGTTTCTGACCACGTATAACTTGAACCAGGCCAAGGGTATTGGCGACAGCGCAGTGGCGGGTTTTTCCTCCGACATGGAGCTAAGCAAGCGCCAGGAGCTGAAAAACTATATTGAGCTTGCGCGTACTTCAATTGCCCATCTTTATAACCAGCCTGGTTCTGCTGAAGATCCTGATGTGCGTCAGAAAGCTTGGGAAATACTGCGTCAGCTGAGATTCAATGACTCCGGAAGTCCGGGTTACATTTTCGCCTACGACACCAGTGGCGTAAGTGTCATGCATGGCGTGAAACCGGCGCTCGAAGGCAAGAATCTCTGGAACTTTCAGGATCCTAATGGGACCTACCTGATCCGCGAACTGGTAAAAGTGGCTTCTGACGGCGGTGGCTACGTTTCTTATGGGTGGCAGAACGAAGCCACAGGCAAAGTGGCCCCGAAACTGGGTTACGCAGAGATGCTACCGCAGTGGAATATCATGATTGGTACAGGGTTTTGGGTAGACGGTCTGGAAGAACAGGTCGCTGCCATGGACAGCAAAGTCGGGGATGCATTGGATAACGCTGTCATTGGTTCAGTGACGACCTCACTGATTGCGCTGGTTATTATTGGGCTTTTTGCCCTGGTTGTTGTCCGTAGCATTATCCGCCCATTGAAATCCGCGGTATCTGCAATGAACGATATCGCCAGCGGCGACGGTGACTTGACCCGTCGACTGGACATAGACGGCAAAGATGAGTTGAGTCAGTTGGCAATCGCATTTAACAGCTTTGCGGATCAGGTGCACGGACTGGTTGAGCAGGTTCTCTCATCCACGGGTACTTTGAACGAAGCCTCTGCAGAACTGAGTCAGGTAATGGAGGAGTCAACGCAGGGCGTGGAGCGTCAAAAATCCGAGAGTGATCAGGTGGCAACCGCCATGAACGAGATGACAGCGGCAGCACAGGAAGTGGCTAATAACGCCAGCGAAGCTTCTGATGCTGCGGACCGTGCCAACGTTCAGGTAGTGGATGCCCAGGGCTTGGTACATCAGACCATCGAGGTAATCGGCGGTTTATCAGAGCAGGTTGCGGAAGGCGTTAAGGTGATTGAAAGACTGGGTGTGGACTCCCGGAAAGTCGACAGTGTTTTAGAAGTGATTCGTGCGATTGCCGATCAGACAAACCTGCTGGCCCTGAATGCGGCCATAGAGGCTGCGCGCGCCGGCGAAGCTGGTCGAGGCTTTGCAGTCGTTGCAGATGAGGTTCGCACACTGGCCAGCCGGACTCAAAAGAGTACCCAGGAAATTCAAGAGACGATCGAACGTCTGCAAACCGGCGCAAGCAACGCTGTGAAGCTGATTGGTGCAATCAGTGAACGGAGTGAAGCGACCGTCGTGGAAACCCGTCAAGTAAATGAAGCGCTGAAGAGAATTAATCAGGCTGTTGGTACTATCAACGAGATGAACATCCAGATTGCCAGTGCTGCCGAGGAGCAAACCAGCGTCTCCGAGACCATCAATCAGAATGTTCACGAGATCGTTGCTATAACAGAGCAAACCGCCCAAGGAACTCGTAGGGCTGGGGCGGCCACACAACGACTCAAGGCGCTGGCGGCAGATATGTCAGACCAGGTCAGCCGTTACCGTGTGTGAGTGGGGATGATGGTGAGCGTGAGTTAAAAATTAAGTGCCTGGCAAATAACATTGGTAGCGCTGTGTAGTGGGGATGAATAACGTTGACACAAAACTTACTGTTATTACTCGGCCAGTATCATCCTGTTGTGATCGAGGGAATGGGTGGCTACGACCCACGGGACCCTGCGCTTGTGGCAGCTGAGGTTGCAGAACGACTTATGTCGTACTGGGGCCAAAATCAGGTACAAAAGCCAAAGCTCCTCATCACACAAGGTGACCCGCTGGAAGAGCGGGGTATCTCTGCAATTACACCTTTGGTTGCGGCCAGATTTGGTTTGTCCCGCGGCCTCGTCTGTCTAGACGAGGAGATCGCTGAGTACCACTCGCCCAATGCTGACCGAGACAATGTGATCCTGGAGGTTAAATATTCCCAGCTAGTCGATGTGTTAAACGATAGCCGGCCAGGAATAATGGAACGTTTGGAAAGGGCAATCGAGGATCGCATCGACAGGAAGAATCAAAAACGTAAAGCTCTGGGCGAAAACCCACTAAAAGACTACTTCCGTGATTTTGCGTTGTTGCAGGAAGTGACCAAGGCCGCGTGCTCGCACCTGTGTCGAGGTATTACGGTTGCCCACACGTCCAGCGAAATCAGCGAATTTTCGGTCACTGGTTTTTACACTGTCGGGCTCGAACTTGGGTTAGTTGATCCAGATGACATGGTGCCGTGACGCCAGCGACTTAACTGTTTGGTGCCGCCGGGTTTTTAATGCTGCCCAGGCCGTCTATCAAAGCGTCGCAAACCTGCTCGTGGTTCAGGGCATCGCCCCGAATCGTCAGATCAGCATAGCGGGAATACAGGGCGGACCGCTCCTCATAAAGCTCTAAAAGCGATTGGTTAGGCTTCTTTGAAATACCCCTGAGGCTGAAATCACCAATCCGCGCAAACACCGTATCCAGAGAGATGTCGAGGAAGACAACGGTGCCTCCGGTCTTGAGATGCCTCATGGCTGCGTCACTATAGACGGCGCTGCCACCGGTGCTGATGACGTGCTGTTGCGCATTCAAGTTCAACAGCACCTGTTCCTCTGCCTTCCGCAAAGCAACGTATCCATCCTGGTCAACAATGTGCTGAAGCGTACGGCCGGTTTCTTGCTGTATCAATAAATCGGTGTCGATAAAGCCCAGTCCGAGTCTCTTGGCAACCAGCACACCCACCGTGCTTTTACCGCTGCCGGGCATACCAACAAAAACGAGGTTCTGGGACTTTTCTAGCATGTCGTACACCCTGATTTGCGATACCGCTCAACCTTCAATCTTCAAAACTCATCCTTTTTGCCGGGCTTCTGCCCGTCGACAGGCTGCCGCCGTGAACAGCACGTCGGTGGAAGAGTTAAGGGCTGTTTCAGTGGAATCTTGCACCACGCTGATCACGAAGCCAATAGCGACCACCTGCATGGCAACTTCAATGGGCACGCCAAAAAGACTGGTTGCCAGAGGAATTAAAAGCAACGAGCCGCCGGCGACGCCGGAAACACCGCAAGCCGCCAGGGCCGAGACCACGCAAAGAATCAGTGCGGTGGGAAAATCAACGGGAATGCCAAGGGTATTCGCCGTAGCCAGAGTAATCACCGAAATAGTGATAGCGGCGCCGGCCATGTTGATGGTTGCGCCCAGTGGGATAGAAATTGCGTAGGTGTCTGGATCCAGCTTCATGCGCTCACACAGCGCAAGATTAACGGGTATGTTAGCAGCCGAGCTGCGGGTGAAAAAAGCGGTGATAGCGCTGCCGCGCAAACATTCGAACACCAGCGGGTAAGGGTTGCTGCGAATCTGCCAGAACACCAGTAACGGATTCGTTACCAGCGCCACAAACACCATGCAGCCGACAATAACCCCAAGCAGCTGGCCATACTCCAGCAAAGCACCCACGCCCGCCTCTGCCAGCGTATTAGCAACAAGCCCAAAAATGCCCAGAGGCGCAAGGCGGATAACGCCACGAACAATTCCGGAGACAGCGTCAGAAAGGTCGTTAAGACCTTGGCGCGTGGCCTCGCTGGCGTTACGCAACATAAAACCAAGACCAATCGCCCAAGCCAGTATGGCGATGAAGTTGGCTTCCATCAGTGCTGTTACAGGATTGGCGACAGCGCTGAGTAACAAATTTGTCAGAATTTCGCCAACACCCGAAGGCGGATTGCCAGTCACCCCCGTCAGGTCCAGGGTTAGCTCTGTGGGCATCAGAAAACTGGCCGTCACTGCAACCACGGCTGCCGCAAGCGTTCCTGTGATGTAAAGAACCAATACCCCGCGGATATGGGTGGGCTGCCCTTGTTTATGCCCTGAGATGGCGGCAGCCACCAGCACAAAAACTAATACAGGCGCCACGGCTTTTAAGGCCGAGACAAACAGCTGACCGAGAAGCGCAAAAGAGCCCGCAACCTCTGGCGATATAATGACCAGCAGTACACCGGCTGCAATGCCGATGGCAATCTGAGAAACAAGACTCAGCCGCATCACTGATCGGAAAACAGAGCTCAATCCAGAAAACATGAAAACCTCAGGGTGTGATTTTGAAAAACGGACATTGATTTGATTGGCGATTGGGGAAAGTGATCAAGCCGGCCAACGGGTCGCCGCCACAGTAGACATCTGGCAGGGCTATGGCAACGCAAAGTTAAGATACATGTTGAGAGTCTGGTCCTACGCCTGAGGACGGTTTTTGATTTGGCCTATCAGATTGCGGTTCCCCAAGGCTGAAATACTGACATGCTCATCTCTTCTGGTCCGCTAATAGTACAGGTTCTCCGGCTCAACGGCGTCTGACGGTGAAAGACGCACGCAAAAGGTGCTTCCCCCTGATTTCTGGTTCGGATGAGTGCATTTTTTAAGCAAAGCCTACATTGCGAAAATCCATATAAAACTGAAAAATATGAGTTTTTACAGCCTGGCATAACCCATGCACAACCTAATGTAACTGGTCATAATAGGTTGCAACGAAACAGGTATGGAAAATCAACTAAGCGATGTAAACGTTGTACCGATGCCGCTTTTCCAGCAAGTGAAGGAAAGTATCCGGCGGAAAATTCTGGACGGTACTTACGTTCCGCACCAGAAGCTGCCCAGTGAGCGGCAAATGATCGAGGCTTTTTCGGTCAGCCGCATCACCGTCCGGCAGGCACTAAGCCAGCTTCAGCGGGATGGCCTGATTTTCAAGATCAACGGTAAAGGCACCTTTGTATCGTTAGCGAAAGCCCAGTTTGACGTGTCAACACTGAAAGGCTTTGGTGAGAGCGCAGCCAGCATTGGACAGGCTGCTTTTTCCAAGCTTATTTCAATCACCACAGAGGTTCCAAAAGACACCGTGGCCAGCTGCCTAAAGCTTGCTAACGGTGTGCGCGCCACACGGATTCAGCGGCTGCGATACCTGAACTGTGAACCTCTGGCCTTCGATATCACCTACGCACCCACCCATGTCAGCGATGGATTTGGCAATGCCGATCTTGAGCAGCGGGACCTTTTCGATGTGCTTGAAAATGAATGCGGAATTGCCATCGGTTCGGCCCGAGTCAATCTGGAATCCATGATCTGTGACAGCGAGCTTGCCGGGTTTCTCAACATGGAGCCGGGCAGCGCAGCGCTGCACATCGAGAGAACGATTCTGGATCGTTCAGGTGAACCTCTGCTTTACGAAAACCTTTTTTACCGCGGTGACCGGTTTCGTTTCGGCATGGAAATCGTCCGGGCCCATCTGGGTTAATTCAGCGACAGGCCATTGATCATGAACACAGCGCAGCAAAACGTGAAAACCAGGGTCCGAAAAGTGACTGACAAGGGTGAGATCCGGACAGACGGTCTGGAAGTTACCTACAACTCGGATGTCGGTCAGACCGTGGCCCTTTCCAAAACCAGCCTGACCATTCACCCCGGCGAATTTGTCTGCGTACTCGGGCCGTCTGGATGCGGAAAATCCACGCTGTTAAACGTGATTGCCGGGTTTGTGAAAGCGACAGAAGGTCGGGCCCTGCTGGACGGCAACGCCATCGAGCAACCAGGCGCGGACCGCAGCATGGTGTTCCAGCAGCACTCCTTGCTGCCTTGGAAAACAGTTCGGGCGAACATTGAGCTGGGCCCAAAGTTCACAGGAGACATAGAGGCTTCCAGCACAGTTAACCACTTCCTGAAGATGGTAGGGCTGCAAAAATACGAGAACCACTATCCGGATCAGCTATCTGGCGGGATGCAACAACGGGTAGGCATTGCCCGCGCGCTGGCAACCTTTCCCAGAGTTTTATTAATGGACGAGCCTTTTGCTGCGCTGGACTACCAGACCCGCCTGATGATGCAGGAGAACCTGCTGAGCCTGTGGGAAGAGTTTGGCACCACGGTTGTGTTCGTAACCCACGATGTGGACGAGGCGATCTTCCTTTCTGATCGCATTCTGTTGATGAGCGCGTCGCCGGGGCGAATCGTGAAAGACATCGCCAATCCGCTGCCCCGGCCGAGAACGCAGATGATTTCATCTGAAGCCAAGTTTTTGGAAATTAAACGTGACTGTATGGAAATCATCCGTGCTGAAGCCCTGAGCACGTTTTAGGACCGCCTATGTCGATGGAAATGTTGATTCTGATGGTGTGTTTTCTAGGTGCACTGGTGCAGACCACTACAGGGCTGGGTTTTGGTCTGATTGTCGCGCCAATGTTGCTGGCGTTTCACGAACCGGTGGATGCCATACAGATCACCGGCACTCTGACCCTGATTTTGGCGGGTGTCATTACGCCCTTTGTGCGCGGTCATATTGTGCCGAAAGAACTGGCCGGGCTTGCCACAGGCAGTGGGATTGGTTTGCTGCTGGGGAGCGGGTTATTGCTGGTTTTGCCGATCACTGGTATCCGGCTGGCGGCGCTTGTTGCCTTGGGCTACTCCCTGGTCCGGTATGTCAATGCGCTGATGCGATCCGCCGCGCCGACTGCGCCGGAAGAAATGCAACCTTCACGCAGTCTGGCCGGCCTGATGTACGGCATGGGATCCGGTGCAATGAGTGCAACCCTGGCCATGCCAGGACCCTTGGCGCTGATTTTTCTGAGGAGCAGGGGGCATGCTCCAGACCGGGTGCGAGCAACCGTGTTCGCTCTGATGGTTGGTTCTTACAGCGGCATGCTGATTATTTCGGTGTTACTGAGTGGGCTTTCGCAGAACGTGTTGGACAACGTGGTGTTCTACCTGGCCCCCACGCTCGGCGGCCTGGTTGTCGGGCAGTTTCTGGTTAACCGGCTGCCGACTCTGCTCTTTGACCTGATAACGACCCTGCTGATGCTGTCAACGCTGGCGGTGCTGGGTCTAAAAATTGTAAACGCTGATTTCTGACATTCAAGGACAGACTATGACAATTAATTTCGCAGAATCCCTGCAAGCTTCCCTGATCGGGAGCATTGATGAGCAGGAATGGATCGATCTGACCATCGAAATGGTGGCCATCGGTCAGCCCAATTCAACCAATCCGCTGGACCCTGACATCCCCGCTGGTGAAGAAGAAGCCTACGCACTGTTTGTTGCGGGTAAGCTGGAAGCCATGGGTTTCGAAGTGAAAAAATACGCCTCCCAGAGCAAGCGCCCGAACATAGTTGGGGTGCTGAAAGGCGAGGGCGGCGGCCCGTCGTTAATGATTAACGATCACCTGGATACCTATCCGGCGGTTGAGCCCGAGCGCTGGGACAAGTGCGGCGGTGACCCGTTCAAGGCGACCCGCCATGGCGACTGGATCTACGGCCGCGGCACGTCGGACACCAGAGCCAATTTGGCAGCCTCGTTGCTGGCGGTCAAGGCGGTGCTAGACAGCGGCGTCAGGCTCAAAGGCGATCTGATCTGCTGCTATACGGTGGATGAGGAAAAAGACGGGGTTCATGGCTCGATCTACCTTACCAAAACCATCGGCATCAGGGCCGACCACTCCATCACCATAGAACCAACAGCTTGGGGCAAAAGCGCCGAAGACTGGGGTATGAACCTATCGGTGGCCAACTCTGGACACTGTCTGGTGCGGCTGGTGGTGCGGGGAATCAAATCCCACATCTGGCGTCCGGATACCGGCGTTAATGCTATTTCCGAAGCATCGGAACTGGTGCCGGTGATCAACGCCATGGCTTTTCGCCACAACCCCTCCGAGTTTCCGGGCCATACGCCACCCTGCGCTTGCGTGGTCAGGATGGCAGGCGGCCTGCCCGGTGAAATGCAGTTCACTCCGGATTCCTGCGAACTGACGCTGGCAGTGGTCGGCATTCTTCCCGGGATGACCATTGAATCGGTGGTAGAGGATATCTCAACCACCGTCTCCGAAACGCTCATCGGTCATAAGGATACGGAATTCGAAGTGGCGCAGCTATTCGGCTCCCTGTTTGTCAACGGCACAGAGCCAGTTCCGATGCAGGAAGAACCGAATGTATCGCTGGCTGCGGCCTATCACAAAGTGCTGGGCGAAGCTCCGATTCCGAACCGCAAGAATGCGTTTAACGACACCATCCGTTTTCGCGAGGCGGGAATGAATGCGGTGACTTTCGGGCCTGGTGAGGACGGTTGGTCGCCGGTGAATGAAAGTATTTCGATAACTAAATCGGTGGCTGCCATGAAGATACTGGCGCTGGCCATTCCCAACATTCTCGGCGTTGCAAAGTAGGTGAACGAAATGGGTATTCATAACGAAGACACCCCGCGGGCGATTTCCTTCGACGACGGAATACCCCAGCGACAGATGCGAATGCCTCCGATAATTCGTAAAAACATTGAGAACGGCAAATACCTGTCCTTTCTGACGGTTGCAGTGGTGCTTGGTACCTGGTTCCTGGTGACAGGCATGGGCTGGGCCAATCCGCTGTTTCTGCCGTCGCCGGTCAGTGTCTGGCAATCGTTTGTCGAGGTGGCAACGACCGGCTATCAGGGCTCCACGCTGGTTGAACACATCGCGACCAGCCTGTACCGAATTCTTACTGCTTTTGCAGCAGCTTGTCTGGTGGGCATTCCGCTGGGTGTGATGATGGGTACTTCCCGGTCTGCTCACCGGATCTGTAACCCGATCATCGAATTCTACCGGCCGCTGCCGCCACTGGGGCTCTATACCCTACTGGTGATGTGGCTGGGTATTGGTGAATCGTCAAAGCTGGCGTTGCTTTTCTTGGCCGGCTTGCCCGGCATCATCATCGCCACCATTCAGGCAGTGTCGGACATCAACCCGAATTACATCCGTGCAGCGCGTTCTCTGGGCGCCAGTCGCTGGGACCTTGTCCGGGAAGTCTATCTGCCCGGTTCCGGCCCCACCATCCTCACCGGGATGCGGATTTCGCTCGGATTCGTTTACACCGTTTTGGTCGCAGCGGAGATAGTCGCGGCCACGGCGGGTATTGGCTGGATGATCTGGGATGCCGCCAAGTTCCTGATGGGCGACATCGTCATCATGGGCCTGATTGTCTTGGGAATCACCGGAATGGCACTGGATCAGGTTCTCAAGCTCGCAGGCCGAATCATCATGCCCTGGACCAAACTCAAGACTCTTTGAGTGAATATCAAAAACCCTACGGAGAACACCATGAAAACGTTAATACTTTCAGCTGTAACCGCATTGGGCCTCAGTATTGGAGCCGCACAAGCCCAAGCCGCCGCGCCAGAAGAAGTGACCATCGGTTACTTGAATTTGGTTAACGCCCAGTTAGTGACCAAGTCACTAGGGCTTGTGCAAAAGGAAATGCCCGGTGTGAAGATCAACTATATCAATGTTGGTGGCGGTGGCGACATGCTGAGGGCCATCGCAGGGGATCAGGTAGATTTTGGTGGTCTGGGCAACCCGCCCACGGCGATCGGTGTTACCCGGGGCCTGCCGATTCAGGGCATCATGGTTCTGAACATGCTCGACTATGTTGAGGCGATGGCGGTTCGCACCTCGGCGAATATAAAGCGTCTGGAAGACCTTAAGGGCAAGACCATCGCTGCGCCGTTTGGCTCCACCACCCATTACCTGTTGATGAACGCCCTGAATGATGAGGGTATCGACCCCGCATCGATGAATATCATCGATTTGCGGCCCAACGACATCGCACTGGCGTGGTTCCGTGGCGATATCGATGCGGCTTGGTTCTGGGAACCTGCACTGGGCCGTGTTCTGGAAGGCGATGCCAACCTGTTCATGACGTCCGGTATGATGACCTCCCGCGGATATCCCACTTGGGATGTGGGCGTTGTGATGAATGATTTTGCCGAAAAGTACCCGGATTACGTTGAGAAGTTTGTCCGCGCGGAATGCAAAGGCATCGACTTCTGGCTGAACAATCCGGCTGAGACGGCGGAAATCATCGCCAAGGAACTCCAACTGGACTTGCCGGACGCTGCGCGCATGATGAAGGGTACCAAGATGGTTTCATGTGATGACCAACTGACGGCGGAATACATCGGAGACAGCAACAAACGCGGCCAGTTCGTAGATACCCTACTTTCTACCTCGACTTTCCTGTTTGAGCAGAAGCGCTTGCCGAACGTGCCTTCAAGAGAAACTTTCGAAAACTTCCTCGTGCCTGGGTACCTGGAAAGCGTTGTAAAATAATAGGCTAAATTTCATTCACCCATAACGACAGGATACATTCGGACATGCGAGTTTCTCTGACGTCTTATCAGGGGCTGGATTTGTTCCATCTCAGGGAAGGTTATTCAGCAGGGCGGTTTGTGCCCAGGCAGGTTGCTGAGGAGGTGTTGCGCCGAATCAGCGAGAGAAGCTCGCGTGCCGAATGGATTTGTCTGGTGCCGGAGGCAGAGTTACTGGCCCGCGCCGATCATTTGGCAACCCTGGATGCTAATTTGCCGCTTTACGGAATTCCCTTTGCGATAAAGGACAACATTCATGTTGAAGGGCTGCTGCTGACGGCAGGCTGCCCGGATTACCGGACACTTTCCACAACCACATCACCAGTTGTTCAGCGCCTACTGGATCTGGGCGCCATGCTGATTGGCAAAAACACCATGGATGAATTCGCCACCGGAGTGGTAGGCGTTCGCAGCGATCCGCACCCGGTCAGCCCGTTCAATCCGGATTTTATTCCGGGTGGTTCCAGCTCTGGGTCTGGCGTAGTGGTTTCCACCGGCTGCGTGACTTTTTCTCTGGGCAGCGATACCGGCGGTTCTGGACGATTGCCCGCGGCTATGTGCAATATTGTCGGCTTCAAGCCGACGCCGCACCTGCTCTCCAATGAGGGTATGGTTTACGCTAATAAAAGCATTGACTGTATACCCGTGTTCGCCCGCACTGCAGTTGAGGCGGAGTGTGTGTTCCGCCAGCTCATGGAAAACAACAGAGCGGCCGGTTTACTGGCGAACTCAATACCGGATCTAAAGCGAATCCGGATCGCAATTCCCGACGCTGAGGGGCTTAACTTCTTTGGTGACGCTCGGGCCGAAACCTGCTTCAAAGACGTGTTGAAGACGCTTGAAGCGCAGGGCGCCCAGATTGAACCGGTCGATTTCAGTGTGTTTGTAGAAGCGGGCGCTATGCTGTTTGACGGTGCTTTTGTCAGCGAACGATACGACTCCGTGGGTAGCTTCATTAAACAGCACCCCGACAGTGTGAATGAAGTGGTTGCAGGTTGCATTCTGAAAGGTGAAACAGTCACCAGCCATGACATCTGGACTGATGTCGCCCGGCTGAACCATTTGAAAACCGCCGCCCACCAGCTTCTGGCCTCTTTCGACTGCTTGCTAATGCCCACCGCTGGCACGCTCTACCGGTGTGACGAAGTAAAAGCCGACCCGCTGGAACTGAACCGGAACATGGCTTACTACACGAATTTCGGTAATCTGCTCGAACTGTCCGTGGTTTCCGTGCCGGGTGGCATGCGCGATGATGGTTTGCCATTTGGGGTCAGTTTTGCCGGACCAAGGTACAGCGATTATCAAATGCTCGCCTTGGCGAAGCAGTGGGAACAGATCAGCGGCATCCAGCCTGGTGCGCCGGTATAGGTCGAAGGCTTCACGCCTGGTGCAAGTACCGAGGGATGAACCTTGAAAACATCATGGTCAGCAATACCGCTGTAGCACTCACGGAAAGAGAGAATGTTGAAGCCTTGGTGAGGATGATTCGGAGGCTGACTGAAGAGCATGGCGCACCTGCTTTGATCGTGGTTGATACTTTGGCTAGGAACTGTGTGAAAGCCAAGGGGTTGGGAACACCAAAACTTCAACTGGGCGAGCGGTTTCGGACACAGTTAAGCATTTGGAGGTTCAGAATTTGATCATCGTGGACAGAAAAAATAGACCCCTTCTGATCCGCTTGAAAGACTCGATTTTAGATTAAAAACAACCTCCTGCAGTTCGGAAACCCTGCCGAACTTCTTTTTTCCTTTACACAATGTTCGGTTAAATTCGGTTCGATAGTTCGGGGAAGCGAACAATCGGGAACCCTTGTTCCCCAAAGGTTCTGGCACCGTTGGTGTTTTTTGTTCGGTTCGGTGGTTCGGTGTTCTCGCAAGTTCGCTCGGTGTACCCCTTACCACCAATTCAGCATCAGGCCCGGTCTGGGCGACTGACGCCGAACTCACGATTCAGTCTATTGGGAATGTCTGGCCTCTCTACTGTTGCCTGTTTGTATGCATGCGGCCCTGGCTGTTTGCAGATCAGCCCCAGTTCACTCATCAGTCGACGAACGCTTGAAGCGTCCAATCAAAACGCCTTCGTCGTTGAGCATGGTGGTGATCATCCGGCCTCCTGCTGAGCTTCGACTCTTGCGAAATATCCGGTTTACATCAGCTCGCAGAACCACTCGTTCGGCATCTATTACGGACCGCCTGCGACGATATTCGTAATAGCTGGACCGAGATACATCAAGTGTTTTACAGACCATCTCAACCGGCTCCTGCTCACTTAACTGGTCTATCAGTGCGTACGATTCATCTCGCCCGACATCAAGAGAGCGGCGCAAAATTGCTCCAGAAAGCACCTTTGAGTAAAAGCCCATTAAAACAGTCCACAGCTGCCAAATATCAGTTTAAAAATTCTGAAAACTCTCCATATTGCGCACTACGAAAGTGCAAAAGTAACGATTTGGTGTACATCAGCCTCGTTCTTTTTCAGCCGGCCGAATCTCAAACATCAACGTCAAGCGTTTCTGGAAGGTTTTAGTAAATTAGGGGGCTTTTTGAAAGCGTTGTGGGTTATCAAACCAACCGTAGTTCACCTACTTAGGCAGCGACATACCCCTTTATTGTCTAGTTTGAATCTCTTGCGTATTCCGGCGAACGTGAACACTCATTCTGGCTGAACGTGAACACCCTTTTTCCTAACGCATCACCTACCGAGGTTTGTTCCTCGGTGTTCACGTTCAGTCAATTTCCTGAAGTCGCTGCCACAGAGACCGGTGGTCAGTAGTTTTTTTCCCCGCTCCAGCCAATCGATTTGGGCCATTTGCGCACCTGTGCTTTTTTGAGATTGCGCCGGTGTTGGTAATCGATGTCCTGAACCGAGGCGCAGAGCTTGAAGCGAGCCTGTTTTTGGTGCTCCCGTGCCTGGAACTCTCGGTCGAGCAACAGTTCCAGGCGTTCGGTGCACGATAACTCATCATAGGTGTCTGGCTGGTTTTGTTGTCGAAGGCGCTGGTTAGCGCGGTAATCTGGTGCGTGGATCCGCCTGTTGCTCTAATGCTGTGCAGTGTATTAATAGGCTGCCGAGCCTACTTACATGCCTATTAGCATGTAAAACAGAAGCCTATGCAAAGTCGCATCTATATGGCATGCCGTTTGCTAATGCTTTGTTAGTCAATCTATCGAGCTGGAGCACGTCGCATGCAACTGGATATCTACAAGACCTTGTGGGGCCATGAGGATACGGTTGAGCAGGGCGCGATGCTGGCTGTTGATGCTGGTTTTACCGGAATTGAAGCCCCGGCCCCGGCTGATGAAGGTGATCGGGAGCGTATGGCGCAAACATTCGCCGACCATGGTTTGAGTTACATTGCCGAGATATGCACGACGGGCAGCTACGTGCCTGATCGTCATGCCACGCCAGATGAGCACTTGGCCTCGCTTGAAACAAAGATCAAACGCAGCCTGATGTTGAATCCGCGTTTTTGCAATGTGATGGGTGGCTGCGATGCATGGCCTCTGGACGTGCAAATCGATTTCTTCCGCCGCGCCCAGGACATGGCTGAGCGTTATGGCGTGCTTTGTAGCTTCGAAACCCACCGCAGTCGCTCGTTCTTTAATCCCTGGATAACGCGCGATGTTTTGCGCGCTTTGCCTGATCTGCTCATAACCTGTGATTTCAGTCACTGGGTGGTGGTATGTGAGAGGCAGATGGATACCGAGTGGGACACCATTTTGGAAGTGGCGGAGAGGGCCCATCATGTGCACAGCCGTGTCGGCTACGACCAAGGCCCACAGGTTCCTCACCCTGCAGCACCGGAATATGCTGAGGCGCTGGCTTCGCACGAGCGTTGTTGGCAAGCCATCTGGGCTAGCCAGGTACGTCGCGGTTATGCCGCCAGCAGCATGACCCCGGAATTCGGCCCCGACGGTTATCTGCATACACAACCTTTCACTGGCATGCCTGTTGCAGATCTCTGGCAGATGAATCGCTGGATTGGAGAGCGTGAGCGTGATCAGTTTGTACTTTGGCAGGCTGCGCAACAATAACAGTCTGCCGGTCAACAGAATCTGACGTTTTGCAGGTCATTACAGGAGTCGCATGCAATGCAGGTTTACAAGAACATCTGGCGTGACGAGGGCATGCTGCCCAACACCCTAGCTATCGGATATGTGCTGTTGACCTATTTTGGTGGCTGGGCCCTGTTATTTGTGGGCACCTGGTGGAGCCTAGCGCTGGGGGTAATCGCGGTGGCCCACGGTATGACAATTGCGGCGTATCTGTTGCATGACTGCGGGCACAACGCGTTGTGCAAGAAAGTTGAACACAACACCCGAGTCGGGCGCTGGATGAACGTGATCACCGGTTCCCATTACGGCACCTATGAAGACATGCGTTACAAACATATGCGCCATCACGTCGACAACTGCGAGCCGTTAGCCTTCGACTACCGGGTCTGGTTGCAAGAGCGGCCGGTGCTGTACAAGATCGTCTGCGGTCTGGAATGGTGTTACATCCCGGCGGTGGAGCTGGTCATGCACGGCATGTTGATCGCAGCGCCCTTTGTCTATGAAAGCAAAAAAGCCCAGCGTGGCCGTGTGGTGCGGGTGACTTTGCTGCGCTTCAGTTTCTTTGCACTACTTGTGTGGCTTGCGCCCCCGGTGGCGCTGGGGTATTCCGTTGCTTACTGCCTGTTTTTGACGGTTTTGCGGTTCATGGATTCCTTTCAACACAATTACGAAATTTTCTACACGTTGGACACAGCCGATATCAAACCGCCTTACAAAGGGAACCGTGAATACGAAGAGCACAATACCTATAGCAATTTGATTTCGGCGCGGTGGCCTTGGTTGAACCTGCTGGCGTTAAATTTTCCCTATCACAACGCTCACCACACTAAACCCAACACTGCCTGGTATCGATTGCCCACGTTTCACGACAGTCTATATGGTGATAACTGCCCGCAGCAGCTGAGTATGTGGGGGCAGGTGAAGAGCTTTCATCAACACCGGGTTAGTCGGGTGCTGGCTGAGGAATACGGCACGGCGGATGTGCGCGAAACGGTACGTGACGGTAAGGCAGTGGGGGTTAATGCATTGTCGTTCCTCACTGCATTCTGATGCTTTTTTTTCTTGTTGAGCAGGCTTTGGGTGGAGAGCACTGATGCCGGGATTCATGGCAGCAGTCTGGGATAGCCTTGACTTCAAGCAGCCCGTAGCACCGGGTGTCAAACTGATGTTAGGCGTGACAGCGTGGTTGGTTTTTGTATTAACGTGGCATTTAGCTGCAACAGCTAAGGGAACACTAAGCCCGCTTTTTCCGGGGCCGCTACAGGTGTTTGAGGCGCTGCGCGAACTGTTTCTGGAGCGCGAGTTCAGCGTTGACGTGCTGAGTAGTCTCAAGCGCATTGGTGTTAGTTTTGCGCTGGCGGTGGCGGTTGCTGTTCCGCTGGGAGTGCTGATGGGAGCGTTCCCGCTGGTGTCGGCGTTCTTCAATCCCCTGGTTTCGGCCTTTCGCTACTTGCCTGCGCCCGCTTTTATTCCACTCTTGTTGATGTGGCTAGGTACGGGGAATGAACAGAAGATTGCGCTGCTGGTCCTCGGCGTGGTGTGGTTTCTGATCACATTGGTCAGTGATGTGGTGCGGCAAGTGCCTGCAGATTTTATTGAGACATCAAAGACTCTGGGCGGCTCACGCCGAGTGATTCTTTGGACGGTAGTGGTACCCGCGGCATTGCCTGGAATTGTTGATACTTGCCGTCAGATGCTCGCAGTGAGTTGGACTTACCTGGTGATTGCGGAGATCGTCGCTGCCACAGACGGCATCGGAGCAATGATGATGCGAGCCAGACGTTTTGTTTACGTGGATGACATCATGGCCGGGATTGTGGTGATCGGCGCGCTGGGATTGTTGTGTGATTTGGCTTTTCGAGGGGTGCACTGGTTGGCGTTTCCGTATTTACGGCAGCGGGAGAGGTAAGCCTTTCGCGCCGCGGCCGTCGCGGAAAGGGTTCAAAGATCCATTCATTTAGGAGATTTACTATGCGATCGAGTAACTGGAGCAAGGCAGCCAAAGGGTGTTTACTGGGCGCAGCATTCACGTGCGCTACAGGGATCGCTCAGGCGACGGAGAAGGTTAATGTGTCGTTGTTCTCGTGGCCTGGTTATGGCTTCTGGTTCATCGCTAAGGAAAAAAATCTGGTGCCCAAACTGGACCTGAATATTATTATTATTGAAGATCCGTATGAAAGCTTTGGCCTGATGACAGCCGGTCAGTTGGATATTACCTCTAGCACAGTTGAGTACGGCCCGATTGCGGTTGATAAGGGTGTGCCAGTCAAGTTGGTGACCTATACTAACCCTTCGTTCGGTACCGACAAAATCATCTTGGCACCGGGCATCGAATCTGCAAAGGACCTGATTGGCAAGAAAATCGCAGTGATGGAAGGAGGCCTGACGCAGATCTTCATGGGTATCTGGCTGGAACAAAATGGTGTTTCCATCGACCAAGTTGAGTTCGTCAACGTGATCATGGATGAGGCCGTGGGCGCCATGCTGGGCGGCAGTGTCAGTGCGGTCGAGCTTTGGGAGCCCTTTGGCAGCCAGCTGCTGAAAAATATGCCTGGCGCCCGGGTGGTTGCGGATTCGAGCGAAGATGACTGGATCAGTACCGCGTTGCTGGGCGACGGCATGTATATGAGCGAAGCCTTTCTGACTGAGCGCCCGGAAGCAGCCAATCTGGCGGTGGAAGCCTATTTCAAGGCAGTCGATTACTGGAAGGCCAATCCGGAAGAAGGCAATCGTATTATTGCTGAAGCGATTCAGTTCAATGTCAGCGATGTGGAGATGGTCATCGGTACTGATGGTGAGATCTACAAGGGCGGCATCATGGTGTTCGATTTGGAGGAAGCCGGGCGCTTTATGGGTGTGGCCGAGGGCGAGCTGCCGTTAGGTATGACCAATGGTCAGATTGTTCAGCACTGGAACACCACCAATACCTGGTGGCAAAAGTTCGGTATGGCCGACGCCATGCACGATTGGACTACCGGTGTTGAACTGAGCCCGCTCAAGGCGGCGCTGAAAGCAAAATGAGTGCGCAAGCAGTCAATCTGGATGCCGGCTTTCAAGGTTTGCAGATTAATCAGGTTGGCAAGGTGTTTGCCGACAACGGCAAACAAGTCGTTGCCGTGGAAGGCGTCAGTTTTGACGTCGACCCACGGCAGGTGTGCGTCCTGCTTGGCCCTTCGGGCTGCGGCAAGTCCACCGTGTTACGCATGATGGCCGGGCTTGAACGTCCGTCCAGCGGCAACGTCAGCCTCAATGGTGAATTGGTGCGCGGGCCGAACAGGGATAGGGGCATGGTGTTTCAAGGCTATACCTCATTTCCCTGGCTCAAGGTCCGTGAGAACGTGGCGTACGGTCTGCGAATAAACGGGGATGTCATTGCGTCAAAGGAGGGCACGGTCGATTATTTTCTCGAGCGTGTCGGCCTGAGTGCTTTTGCCGGTGCCTATCCTCACCAATTATCCGGTGGCATGCGCCAACGCGTCGCCCTGGCACGCGCCCTGGCCAATAGCCCCAAAGTATTGCTGATGGACGAGCCTTTCGGCGCACTGGACGCGGAGACGCGTTGGCAAATGCAGGAGCTGCTGCTCGACGTGATCCGCAAAGAACGTATGACGGTGGTGATGGTTACCCACGATGTCGAGGAAGCGTTGCTGCTGGGCGACCAAATCGTCTTCCTGTCACGTCATCCGGGACGCGTGAAAACCATTCTGTACCCACCCTTTAAGGCCTGCAAGGAGATCAACACCCGTGAGGATATGCGCGGTCACCCTGAATATGCAGCGATGGAGAAGCAGATTCTAGGCATGATGCGGGAGGAAGGCGGACATTGATGTTCGTTCGTTGACTGAGAGGGCTATCGCATTGATGTGGCATTCACCTCCGATAGCTGACCCGCTAGGAGATGGCTACTGCAGCTCTCAACCAAGGTTGCAGTGTCGTCGTTGTTTATGGTCTTGAATCATATTGTTTTCTTTCTTAGTAGTCGATCGTAAGCTGGGTCTCAATCTTTGCTGGGCGCTGCTCAATCCTGGTGTAGTTCAGAATTTTTCCAAGACCGGCACTCGTTAATCGTCGTGTTGTGACAATCCACCGTATCTGCAATCTGCCGCCGGCTTCGGCTTACAGTCAATAGCGCTGAAATTGGCATTTTTGTGCCTGAATTAGCTGTCGATATCCCGTGACTTCCTTCACTTCGGTCGGCAAAGCGAATGAGGATACCGGCAACGGTCCCCCGTTTTCGTCTCGTCATCTCAAAGTGCTGCGGTTCATTACCCACTCATCTTTTATCTATAATGTTCCGTCCTCGATCTACGGCGGCGACGCCTTGCTGCCCATCGTAGTCAGTATGCTGGTGTGCTCTGCAGGCGCGTTCATCCTAGCACTCGGCGCGATGGGGCAGTGAGCCGAAAAAGTTCCTGACCGAAGTCACTATCACGACGCACACCGAGTGGAAAAGATTGAGCGAGGAAACTGGTGGCTGCTTCGTTTTACACTGAATGCCCTGCAACTCGCTTACACCAGAATGAAACATCAATAGGACGCGCACGCTCTATTTTAACGATCACCACTCATGAATCCGGTTGATTTTCGCCGGGCAACAGCCAAGCTTAACTTCGCAACTAGTTGTGTATAAAACTGTTATTCAAATTAATCTGAGTTTTGGCACAGATTTCACCCTAACTTGAGAAATCAGTGGAGCTCCAACTGTTGGGCTTACACTCTTACTTGTACTTCCGGGACGACCCGGACGGCTTTTCAGCTGTCTTTCTGTTTGGACGACCAGATGACCTTTTGGCAATGTGAGGTTGTCGAAATGCCAGCAACAACTCCGGCATCTACTGGGCACAGTGCGTTACAGTCACTACCTGTCGTTAATGTTTCTCAGTTTCGCTAACGGCGAGTCGGACAACCAGACCATTGTTTACTGGTTCCAGAGCCGGAACTTCACCATCGACCTCCGCTTGCCGCAGCCAGCCTGACAGGCGTGATGACCAAACTTGCTCGGCAACTCAGCGTTTGAGGTGCTTCACCTTCCGGGGCACTCTCCTGCTGGCATCGGCCTTTGGAAAAAGTCTATTGGCACGTCATTTTTCGGCGATGCCATTGACTAGCAGGATTCAAGAAAACCTCGCCAACCACCCAAGTGTGTGATTTCGTTGGCGCCTTCCAGCCCTATGGGTTCGCAGATAAAGCCTGACACCCATCGACCATTCGCCAGTTCTACTTTGCCGATACCAAGGGGCGCCGGAATGCCCGCCACAAAACTGCCGAACTGGTCCTCCGGTACCCTCCAGATTTCTACTGGCAGACTGATGCCGCTAGCTTCATCACGGAACATGCCAGGGCGCAATGGCGGCGCCCCTGCCAGCAGGTACATGCGGTAGCAACTGGCTGTTTTGGTGGTTTCCGACAACACCGCGTTGCGGCTGGTGAGCTGATGGTTCAGGGGCAGCCCGGTGAGGTGGGCGCCGCATACCAGTACTTCTATTGTGCCGGCTGTGGCCGTCAGTGCCGGACTGTCCAGGGTATCTTCGAGCGCGCCAACGGTGTTGCTTGCCAGGGGGTGTAGGCGGCTGGCCAGAGCCAACAGGGCCTCGTCCTGGAAAGCTGGCATGAACAATGTGCAGCCCAGCGGCAGCCCGGTATCGAGGAACCCGGACGGCACCGAGATGGCACTGTAGTCCAGCAGGTTCATGAAGTTGGTGTAAGTGCCCAAGCGACTGTTGTGGGCCACCGGCTCTTGTTTCAACTGATCGATGGTGTAGATGGTTGGGGTAGTCGGGGTTAGCATAACGTCGACCTGCTCCCATACCCTGTCCGCCTTATGTTTCAATGCCTTCAGTCGGTACTGAGCTTGAAATGCATCGGTAGCGGAGCCATTGGCGCCTTGACTGATAACGCCACGGGTTACCGCAAGCAGAGCGTTTGGTTGTTCTTGGATCAGCGGGCTGGTGGCGAGGTAGCGTTCCGCCACCCAAGGGCCTTCGTACAGCAGTCTGGCGGCATCCAGGAAGGGTTGGAAATCCACCGTGACCCTTTCGCCACCTAGGGATTCCAGTTGGCGAATGGACTCGGCAAACAGTGCCCGGGCGCCCTCATTGTCGTCAAAGTCCAGATGATCATCTGCGGGTATGCCAAAGCGAAACTGTTCTGGCAGTGGGCGGTTGCCGATGGGGGGTTTGCGCTGCCAAGGGTCGTCAGGGTCGGTTTTGGATGCCACTGTCAGCACGCTTTGGGCCTGGTCAGCGGCGCGGGCGAAAATGGCGATGCAATCCAAGCTTTGGCAGGCGGGCACCACGCCGCGCACGCTTAGTCGTCCCAGTGTGGGTTTTAGCCCGATCAGATTGTTGAATGCTGCGGGCACCCGACCGGAACCGGCGGTATCTGTGCCTAATGCAAAGCTGACCAATCCGAGGGCTGTTGCAACGGCTGATCCAGAGGACGATCCGCCGGAAATGTAGTCGGTATTAAAGCTGTTGAGACAAGCGCCCCAAGGTTCCGGTGAACGGGTGCCCACCAATCCGGTGGCGAACTGGTCGAGGTTGGTCTTGCCTAATGGAATAGCACCGGCGCTAACCAGGGCCTCGACTACGGCAGCGTGCCGTTCCGGCCGATAGCGATAGGCCTCACAGGCTGCGGTGGTGGGCATGCCAGCCACGTCAATGTTGTCTTTCACGGCAAACGGTATGCCATACAGAGGCAGCTCATCCGGACTGGTCTGCTGCAGGCGTTCCAGGTAGGGGATCAAGTCCTCTTCGCTGGCGAGGAATATCCAGGCGTTATGGTCGCTGAACTCCGCTGCCCGTTGCAGCAAGTGGGACACCACCGTGGCGGGTGTGAGATCGCCGCTGCGGTAGGCCTGTAACAATGACGGAATGTCGAGATTGATTGTGGTCTTCATGGGGTTCTCATGCTGACAGGCTCCGGGCCGTTTTCGACACGGAGGTTTCAATGGATTTATAGATCTTCCGGTCGTTCTGATCGATCGGCAGGTCGTAAGTGATGGTTGCGCCGAAGGCTTCCGGTTGTTGCGGATCGTTACGGACCTTATCGAACACCAGCAGGCGAGTGCCCAGATGAAAACCTTCGTAAAGGTCGTGGGTTACCATGAAGATGGTGGTGCCGGTATCGCGCCAGAGTTTGAGGATCAGTTCATGCATGTCGCCACGGATGCCTGGATCCAGCGCACCGAAGGGCTCATCCAGCAGCAGAATCCGGGGTTTCATGACAAAGGATTGGGCAATAGCCAGGCGTTGCTGCATGCCACCGGATAGTTCGTGGGGCCATTTGTTGGCGGCATGGGCCAGCCCCACAGACTCCAGCATGGCGTCGACTTCCTTCAGTGCTTCCCGGCGTGCTGACCCGAACAGTTTGCCCAGGAAGGGTCGCTGCTCCAGCTCCAGCCCCAACAGCACGTTCTGGCGCACAGTCAGGTGCGGAAACACCGAATAGCGTTGAAACACGACGCCGCGGTTACGGTCCGGTTCTCTGGGAAAGGTGTTGCCCTCAAGCAACAGCTTGCCCTGGCTTGATGTTTCCTGGCCCAGAAGCATTTTCAAGAAGGTGGACTTGCCGCAGCCGGATGCACCTACCAAAGTGCAGAACTCGCCCTGACTTACACTCAAGTTGAGGTTTTCCAGCACGATTTGATCGCCGTACTGTTTCCAAAGATTTTTGACGGTAATGAAACTCATCAGTGGCCTCCCGCATTGTACCAAGGGAACAGTTTGCGGTTGGCTAAGCGCAGACACTGGTCGATAACGATGGCGAGGATGGTGATCCAGATGACGTAGGGCAGTATAACGTCCATCGCCAGGTAGCGTCGTACCAGGAAGATGCGGTAGCCCAGTCCTTCGGTGGACGCTATGGCTTCCGCCGCAATCAGAAACAGCCAGGCAGGGCCCAAGCTGAGTCGAATCGCATCGATCAGGCGAGGCAGAACCTGAGGCAACACCATGCGGGTAATGACTTGCCAAGAGTTGGCGCCCAGGGTCTGAATTTTGATCAGTTGCTCACCGGGGAGTTCCCGGACTCGCTGAGCCACATCCCGCATCATGATGGGCGCGGTGCCAATGACGATAAGCATGACTTTGGAGAGTTCGCCAAGACCAAATACGATAAACAGAATGGGCAATATCGCGAGCGGTGGCACCATCGAGAGTGTTGACACCAGAGGCGCAAGGCTGGCTCTTATCAGGGGCAGAACCCCGTTGAGCAATCCCACCACTAGCGCCAGCGACGCGGCAATACCGACACCTAAGCCCAAACGCTGGAGGCTTGCAGCGGTGTCTTGCCACATCAGGTAATCACCGCTGCGACGGTCTTCCTGAAACGCCATGCGATCAACCGCGGCCATCATTTGTTCAGAGCCGGGCAGCAGTTTGTCGTTGGGGTTGTCCGCCAGGCGCTCCTGGGAGGCCAGGCTGTAGATCAGCATGATCAACAGGAAGGGCAGCAGGCCTAACAGGGTGGCCGAAACCCGCCCTGGGTGGCGGTTGATCAGTCGCATACGTTTTCTCCTCTGGTTAAACAACACGGCACAATCATCGCGGGTAACACATCACTTGCGATTCAGTCTCCCGGGCTTTTGTCCCGCCGTGTAACCTCCCAGAGGTCGGTAACTCTCGGACCAGCCATCCGGGCTGCTGTTGCAGATTCGCCCGGACCGGAACCCTAGTCACCCATTGTATCCGTCTGTTTCGCCGCGTGGTTTGCCCTTTTGTGAAGGGCGCTGTGAACGATGCTGTCAACGGATCAGGTTTATCAAAACCATCTACCCGGATCTTTGCAGATGGCGTGCCAGCTTCGTGAAAACGGTATATTCGGCGCGGCTTGGTGCAAATGATGGATAGAGGTTTGCTCTATTTTTGTGCATTGTGCGTTCAGCTGCACTGTCATGGCTCTATTTCCGGCAGCAGAGATTGGGCCGCCGCCAGAATTTTCTGGTGGCTCTGTGGTTCTCGCCTGGCACCACCGGCAATATGTCCCCAGTCAGAAGTTAGTGCGTCAAACGCGGCTCCCGGCATTTGACGGGCATCCTGCCTGGCATCCTCGGCCGTGAAATAGAGATCTGTGGCACTCGGCATCACCCGCGTGGGCATGGTGATCGCGTTAAGGGCTGAGTTGTAATTGCCCTTAAACACCGGATTGTCACTGATATCGCCCCGTTGCCAGGTGTCCAGAACAGTCAGCAGATTGTTGGCGTCCTGAGTCAGGTGGTCCTGTTCCCAGAATTGCAGCAGAGCTTCAATGGAATTGAACCCGAGGCTTCGCCAGAGTTCATGGCGGAAGAAGGCCTGGGAATAGGCCCAGCCAGCGTACACTCGGCCAAAGGCCCTGAGCCCGTGCTCAGGCGGATTCTGGTAGTGGCCACCCTGAAAGTTTTGGTCACAGGTCAGGGCGGCTTTGACGCCCTCCAGAAAGACCCGATTGTGGGGGTAACAGCGTGCGGTACAACAGGTGGCGAGCACGGAGCGTACCTGCTGCGGAAACAGGCAACCCCACTGAAGCGCCTGCATTCCGCCCATAGACCAGCCCATCACCAAGGCAATACTGGCGCCGCCAAATACCTCGTCCACCAGCCGTTTCTGCAACATCACATTGTCGTAGAGGCTGACTGTCGGAAAGCCCGGGCCTGCCTGTTCTCCGGGTGTGTTTGACGGAGACGAAGACTCACCGGCGCCAAGCAGTGAAGGAATCACTATGCAGTATTCATCCGGATCAAGGGGGCTGTTGCGGCCAACCCAGGGATGGTTGCCGGCGGCTGCACCACCGTAGTACGTGGGCAGCAGTATCATGTTGTCTTTTGGTGCATTCAGCTCCCCAATCTGGTGATAGTGGAGGCGTGCCGAACGCAGCGTTTCACCACAGTAAAGGGGTAAGTCGCCCGCCTCAAAATCCTTTGTAAGCCATTGCTTTACCCTCATTTTAGTTCTCTCTCTCGGGGCGTTTTGCGGCATGTTCAGCCTGGATTTTATTTTTTACATACACTATGGCATGTATATTGAATGGCTAAATACAAGAAAGAAACATGCCAGAACATAAACCGACGGCTCGCCTTGTCGGGCTGAAGAGAGGAAATACCATGAATGACCTGATCAATACCCAGGCCCTTAAGAAGAAGCTGGCGGATGCGGGCGTCAAATACGCCATTGCCAGTTACGTGGATATCCACGGCGTTACCAAGGGCAAGTTTGTGCCCGTGGCCCATCTTGGCCAAATGATGCAAGGCTCCGAGCTTTATACCGGTGCCGCTCTGGATGGCGTTCCCCAGGACATCTCTGACGACGAAGTGGCCGCCATGCCGGATGCAGAGGGCCTCGCCATTTGCCCCTGGAACCGTAAGCTGGCCTGGTTTCCCGGAGACCTTTACCTCAATGGTGCGCCGTTTGAAGCCTGCTCGCGCAATATTTTCCGGCGCCAGTTAAGTGTCGCCGAAGATATGGGCTACCGCTTCAATCTGGGTATCGAAACCGAGTTTTTCCTGTTCCGGGACACCGAGGGCGGCGGCTTTGCTCCGCTGAGTGATCGCGACAACCTTGACAAGCCCTGCTACGACCCACGCACTCTGATGGATAACCTGCCCATTCTGGACGAGCTGGTGGACGCCATGAACGAGTTGGGTTGGGATGTGTATTCGTTCGACCATGAAGACGCCAACGGCCAGTTCGAAACCGACTTCAAGTACGCTGATGGCCTGACCATGGCCGATCGCCTGGTGTTCTTCCGCATGATGGCCAACGAAATCGCCCGCAAACACGGCGCCTTCGCGAGCTTCATGCCCAAACCCTTCGCCGACCGGACTGGCAGTGGTGCTCACTACAATATGTCGCTGGCCGACATCAAAACCGGCGAGAACCTGTTCGAACCCAAGAATGACGACCTGCATAACTGTGGTATCAGCAAAATCGCCTACCACTTTATCGCCGGCGTGCTGAAGCACGGCGCCGCTATCACCGCCGTCATCGCCCCCACGGTTAACAGCTACAAGCGCCTGGTGCGCCAGGGAAGCATGTCGGGCTCGACCTGGGCACCGGTGTTCATGTGCTACGGCTCCAACAACCGTACCAACATGATCCGTATTCCCAGCATGGGTGGCCGCATTGAGTGCCGTGCAGCGGATATCGCCTGCAACCCCTACCTCGGCAGTGCCCTCATCCTGGCGGCGGGCCTGGAAGGTATCCGCGAGGGCCTCGATGCCGGCGATCCTCACCACGAGAACATGTACAACTACAGCGACGCAGAAATTGCAGCGCAGGGCATCGAGTATCTGCCAAGGAATCTGGGAGAGGCCGTGGAGGCATTCGCAGCAGATCCGCTGGCGAAAGAAGTCTTCGGCGAAGCCATGTTCAACAGCTTTATCGAGTACAAGAAAGGGGAGTGGGAGAGTTACCAGAACCATGTGTCGTCCTGGGAAGTAGACCGCTACCTGAAGATGTTCTGATCGTTATTTCCTGCCCAGCAATGCCCAGAATCGCCGTTGAAAAAACGGCGTTTCTTCCTTTAAAGAAAACAGCTTCGGTGAAAACAGCCAGGTCTGGGTAATGCCCATCAGGTAGGTATAACTCAGCAGTCCGAGGCCTTTCGGGTCTTCGTCTGCTGCAATTGAACCGTGTTCCACAGCTTGCGCAACGAGATCCTGAAACAGTGAAATAATAGAGTCCGTCAGCGCTCGCTCCCGCTTCAGTGTGCGACTCATCGCATCCGTCAGCTCCGTTTTGTTTAACAGAATCTCGAACGACTGGCGGTATTTCCTGTTATTTGCCAGCAATCCTAGCCACCGCTCAACAAAATGATCCATGGCCTCTACCGGTGTTTCCCGCATGCCAGAGCACTCAGCAACCAGTCCCTCAAGCGGCTCTTGGGAATAAGTCAGCACCGCCTCGTATAGGTCATCTTTGGTTTGAAAATGCCAGTAAATCGGCCCGCGACTGCAGCCGGCTTCTTTGGCGATACGGCTGAGCGTAGTAAGCGAGTAACCATCACGGCTAAAGAGCGTTAACGCGGCTTCTAGAACCGTCTGGCGGGTTTTTTCGGCATCTTCCTTGGTACGGCGCATGGGTATTAATTCTCTCCGGTTAACTGTACACAAACTTACTTCCAAGCCAACAAAAAAGGGCACGAACATCGTGCCCTTCGGTTTTCAATCAGGCAAGCCCCGACTCGCTTAAAGCTCGCCGTCTGCCGCCATCTGCATGTAGCTATCGTCAAAGCGTAGCTTCACATTGCCTTCATCGCCCATCACCGAACCGTCCGGGAACTCGATACCCACAAAGTCCGGGCTCATGGCACCCTGGCCCAGCAGCCCCTTATCAAAAGAGAACTGACGAACACTGTCCATCGCCTCGTGGGCTTCCTTGCTGTTAATGAAGTCCACCGACATCTGCGGCACCCAGAACATCTTCATACCGGCCAGCTGGGCTTCATAGCCTACCTGATCGGTACCGGACAGCTCGCCCAACATCGCGCGGGCTTCCTGACCTTCCTCGCTGTCGGACGCCAGAATGCTCATGGTTTCATACCAGGCGCCAACCAGTGCCTTGCCCAGCTTCGGATTGTCGGCCAAAGTCTCGGTGTTCACCAGAGTCAGGTCCTTGATATGGCCCGGAATCGCACTGGAGTCGAACAGTTTGGTGGTCCCCGGAAAGGCTTCCACTTCCGCCAAAAGCGGGTTCCAGGTCGCCACGTGGCGAACGTCGTCGGTCTGGAACGCAGAGAGCAGGTCCGCGTCGGAAATGTTGACTACGCTGATGTCACGCTCTTCCAGCCCGACAGTGTTCAGGGCGCGAGCCAGCAGGTAATGGGATACAGACAGTTCCACCAGGTGCACGGTTTCGCCTTCCAGCTCGGCGATGGTCTTGGCGTCCTTGGACACCAGGCCGTCGTTGCCATTGGAGTAGTCACCCACAATCAGTGCGGTGGTATCGACACCGGAGGCGGCCGGAATGGACAGGCCGTCCATACTGGTGGCGACCACGCCGTCAAACTGCCCGGCGGTGAACTGGTTGAGGGATTCGATGTAGTCGTTGATCTGTACGATATCGACGTCGATGTTGTACTTGTCTGCCCACTTTTTCATGATGCCGCTGTCTTCGGCATACTGCCAAGGCACCAGCCGGCGTAAATGGTCCAGGCGATACTGAAGGAGTCTTTCTCTTGGGCGAGGGCGCCCATAGACAGACCGGCTGTTAACAGACCGGCCGCAACACGCTTGCTAAAATTACGTTTTTTCATGGTGTATCTCCTCGGGCCTTGCCCGTGTTTTCAGGGTTTGTGTTCTAAGTCTGTTGTCACGCAGTGCTTGAGTTGTTGGCATCACTCAGTTGTTTCTTCCACGATCACCACCGGTGTGCCCGGTGAAACCGCCTGACCCGCTTCCCGGCGCACATCGACCACGCGACCGCTGACCGGGCTTAGCAATTCGATTTCCATTTTCATGGATTCGATAATCGCCACCGGGCGTTGTGCCTCGATGATGTCGCCGGGCTTAACCAGGCACTCCCAGAGGTTGCCTGCTATGTGGCTTTCCACGGCGTGCTGGCCGTGGGGCAGGTTTGCGATGTTGTCTTCGCCGGTGTCTTCTATCGGTGCCTCGGAGCTGAAGTTAATCTGGCCAGATTCGATCCAGCGTTGTAGCTCCTCATCAAAGGCTTGCTGACGCTTGCCAGTGAACTCACGGATTTCGTCGTCGTTATCCGCCAGGAAGCTCTCGTAATCCCCCAGATTGAAGCGGGTTTCCTCGACCCGGATCGGGTAGTCACCATTTGGGAAGTCCCTCCGGATCTGTTGCAACTCTTCCGCACTGACCTCGTAGAAACGCACCTGGTCGAAGAACCGCAGCAACCAGGGCTTACCCTCCTCGAAGAACTCGGTGGTGCGATAGCGGTTCCACATCTGTAGGGTGCGACCCACAAACTGGTAGCCGCCCGGGCCTTCCATGCCGTAAATGCATAGGTAGGCACCGCCGATGCCCACGGAGTTTTCTGCCGTCCAGGTGCGGGCCGGATTGTATTTGGTCGTCACCAGCCTATGGCGCGGGTCCAGCGGTGTGGCTACCGGGGCGCCCAGGTAGACATCTCCCAGTCCCATCACCAGGTAAGTGGCCTCAAAGAGGGTCTTTTTAACCTCGTCGATGCTCTCCAGCCCGTTGATGCGGCGAATGAATTCCAGGTTGCTCGGGCACCAGGGTGCGTCCTTGCGTACCGACTGCATGTATTTTGCGATGGCGGTTTGGCAGGCCTTGTCATCCCAGGACAGGGGCAGGTGAACGATGCGGGCGGGCACATCCCATTCCGGTTGTTTTTCCAGTTCCTGCTCCGCACTGATCAGCAGGTCCAACAGCGTTCGCTGGTTCAGTTTCTGGCTGTCGTAGTGCACCTGCAGGGAGCGGATGCCGGGGGTCAACTCCAGAATGGCCGGGTGATTCTGCTCCCGCAGCCAGAGCATAAGCGCGTGGGCCCGGAACCGTAGCCGGATATCCAGCTCCATGGGCCCGTATTCCACCAGCACATAGTTGTCGCCGGCGGCCCGGTAAACCACACCGGCTTCATGGTCGCTGGTGCTCAGTGAATCGAGGATCGGAGTGTCTGGCTTGATGGGCGTGATATGGGTGGTTACCGCCGTCAGTGTGGCCACGGACTCGTCCAGCGCTTCACGCAGGGCCACCGCCTGATCCTGGCTGACGGGTACAAACTGCACCTTGTCACCCGCCTTGAGTTGCCCCAGTTTCCAGAGATCGGCGCTGATCACGGTTGCCGGGCACACGAAGCCACCCAGGCTGGGGCCGTCAGGGCCTAGAATAACCGGCATGTCACCGGTGAAGTCCACGGTACCCACCGCATAGGCGTTATCGTGGATGTTGGAGGGGTGCATGCCGGCCTCGCCGCCATCGCTGCGTGCCCACTCCGGTTTCGGGCCGATCAGCCTCACGCCTGTGCGGCTGGAGTTGTAGTGAATCTCCCATTCGCTGGCAAAGAACGTGTCGATGTCCTGGTCAGTGAAGTAGTCCGGTGCGCCGTGGGGGCCATAGGTGACGTGGAGTTTCCAGGTCTTGCCAATAGACGGTTTCAGGTCCGTTGGCAGGCTAGCGGGACCTAAAGGCTCCGCTTCGCCTAAGGCAAGTACGTCGCCGGCTCGAAGGGCGCGGCCGCAGTGGCCTCCAAATTGTCCCAGAGTAAAGGTGCTGCAGGAAGTGAGGTATTCGGGGCAGTCCAGGCCTCCCCGGAACAGCACGTAGGCCCGGGCGCCATCGGCGGTGGTGGCGCCGAGTTTCAGGGTGGCGCCGGCGGGTACATCAATGATTTGCCAGAAATTGACCGGCTCGTCATTGAGCCTGGCCTCGAGCGCTGCACCGGTCAGGGCAATCTGGGTGGCGCGGTTGAAGGTGAGTACAGGCCCCTTGAGGGTGACTTCCAGTCCCGGTGCTCCCTCCGGGTTGCCCAGCAGTCGATTCCCCAGACGGAAGGAATAGCTGTCGAACGGACCGGACGGTGGAACGCCGATTTCCCAGTAGCCGATACGGCCCGGGTAATCCTGAATTGTGGTCATGGTGCCGCCGCTGAGAACATCCACAGTGGATGGCCGGTAATCGAATTCGCTCAGGGTGCGGGTAAACAGACGGCCCTCCACAAATCGCGGGTCGTCCAGCACCTGTCCAACATACTTCAGGTTGGTTTCAATGCCATACAACTGACTCTGATCAAGAGCCTGTATCAGCCGTTTGCGGGCCGATTCACGATCCCTTTCGTGCACGATGACCTTGGCCAGCATGGGGTCGAACAGCGGAGACACCTCGGTGCCCGGCTGGATCCAGGTGTCGATTCGCAGGCCATCCTCTTCGGGCCAGGCCACGTTGGTCAGCAGGCCGGCACCGGGCTGAAAGTCCTTGTTGGGATCCTCCGCATAGATCCGGGCCTGAATGGCATGGCCGGAAGCCTGGAGATTAGCGCCCAGTTCTGCAAGATCCGGCAGGGAACCAGCGCCCAGTTCCACCATCCAGCGCACCAGGTCCACGCCGTAAACCTGCTCGGTGACGCCGTGTTCTACCTGTAAGCGGGTATTCACCTCCAGAAAGTAGAACTCGGTGGTGTCCGGGTCGTAGATAAACTCCACCGTGCCGGCGCTTCGATAGCCGATGCTTTCGCCAAGCTGGCGGGCAGTGGCGTGCATGCGGGTACGCACGTCTTCGGTCAGGCCCGGTGCTGGCGCCTCTTCAATTACTTTCTGGTTACGGCGCTGGGCCGAGCAGTCCCGTTCGCCAAGAGCGATTACCTTCCCTCGTCCGTCACCGAACAACTGCACCTCAATGTGGCGGGCGTATTCTACGAATTTTTCCAGAAACACGCTGCTGTTACTGAAGTTGTTCTGGCTTAGACGCTGAACCGACTCGAAGCTTTTGCTCAGGTCTTCCGCGCTGTAGCAGCGTGACATACCGATGCCGCCGCCGCCGGCCGTGCTTTTGAGCATCACCGGGTAACCGATGGTGTCGGCTGCCGCTAAGGCAGCGTCCAGGCTGGCGAGCAGCCCTGTGCCGGGTAACAGCGGCACGCCGGCGGCCTCGGCCAGGGCGCGAGCGGTGTGCTTGAGGCCGAATTCCTCCATCTGCCCCGGCGTAGGCCCGAGGAACACCACGCCTTCCGCTTCGCAGCGGCGGGCAAAGTCGGCGTTCTCACTGAGAAAGCCGTAGCCCGGATGGATGGCCCCGGCGCCACTCTTGCCAATCACCTCGAACAGTTTGTTCTGATCCAGATAGGTGGCCGCAGCCGAGCCTTCACCCAACGAATACGCCTCGTCCGCTTGGCGTACGTGCAGCGAGTCAGCGTCAGCCTCGGCATACACCGCCACCGAGGTGATACCCATGGCCCGCAGGGTGCGGATGATTCGGCAGGCAATGGCGCCCCGGTTAGCGATCAGAACCTTGTCTAATGCCCCGTTCAGCCCCATACCAGCACCTCAATGGGTGTCGGGTTGTAGGCGTTACAGGGATTGTTCAGCTGAGGGCAGTTGGAAATCATCACCAGCACATCCATCTCGGCCTTTAATTCAACGTACTTGCCGGCGTCAGAAATGCCGTCTTCAAACGTGAGGCCGCCTTCAGCGGTGACCGGCACGTTCATAAAAAAGTTGATGTTGTGGGTAATATCCCGCTTGGTCATGCCCAGCTCTTCGTGCTCGGTGACCGCCACCAGCCAACTGTCGCGGCAGGCGTGCATACATTTCTTTTCCAGGGCGTAGCGGGTGGTGTTGCTTTCCGCTGCGCAGGCACCGCCTAGGGTGTCGTGGCGTCCACAGGTATCAGCGGTAATTTCCAGCATCACGTTGTTTTCGGAGGACATCAATTTGGAACCGGCGGTCAGATACACATTGCCCTGATCGCGAATGGTGTCCACCGCGCTGTAGCGCTCGGTCGGGTTGAGGGCGTTGTAGAACAGTGTATCTGCAGCCTGGTTGCCTTCTAGGTCCAGAATGCGAACGGTTTCACCTGCCTTCACAACTTTCAGGAAATACTCGCCCGCGGGTACTGTCTCGCGAAAAATGGCGTTCTCTGGGTTCAGTGCGCTCTCTTTAATCATGGTAGGCCTCCTCGCGATCAGGACTGCATCATGTGATACAGCGCGGTATTGGCGAAGGCGCGGGTGGCCTCCGGCGACGAGATCTTGCAAGGATCGGCATCGGTGACGGGTGCCGCCTTGAAAAGCTGATAGCGCAGGGGATGGCTCGGGTAGTCGACGGCGGTATCGAGCGGATGCGGGCAGGTGTGCAATACCACGATGGTGTCCATCTCAAACCTCAGGTCCACGGTGGCGCCAGCGTAGGAGTGATCGCTGACATAGGCCATATTGCCGTCATCATCGGTCTTCACTTTACTGAACCAGTTCAGATTGGCGGTCAGGTCTTTTTTGCCGAGACCGTACTTGGCCAGTTCGTTCAGAAAGCTGCTAAAACCGTTGCGATGATAATGGTTATGGGCTTCCTGATAGGTCTTTTTGCCCCAGCGCTGCTCAACCATATCGGCATTGCAGGTGCCGCTGACCGTATCGTGCCAGCCCAGATCGTCGCGGATAATGGAAGCAAAGACGCGGCCCATATCAGAGAACAGGACATGGCCCTGGGTAAGCAGGAAGGTGTGCTGGTTCTTCAGGGTGTCCGGCATGTTGTACCGTTCGAGAGGGTTCTCGGGGTTGTACATCAACATGCCAACGCTGGCACCGCCGGTTTCGTCAATCAGGCGCAGTACATGGCCGCGGCGCACAATGAAGGACCAGTGGGATCCGCCGGGAATTAGATCGTCGTAGAGAGGGGTTGCTGTTTCGAGCATGGCCATTTTCTCTTAGCTTGGTTGGAAAAAAAACGAGAGGCGTCAGTCACTGAACGATTCTCCCGGGCTTTTGTCCCGCCGTGTAGCCTTGGAAAAGGCCGTCAACTCTCGGACCAGTCACCTGTGCTGTTAACAACAGATCGGAACCCTAGTTGACCTCTTTGTCAGATTTTTTCGCATTGATAATTGGTGTTTGTAACCCGCTTCTCGCAGCATGCTTAAACTACAGCAATCTCCATGCCGATGATTCTATAGTACTGAAATAAATGAAATTTATCCGAGTTCGGTAAAAAGAAGGGTGAAGGCATGCGGCTATTATGCGCCAATGTGGTGCGCTTGGCTGAAGCTGGTGCAAAAATGTCTCAGAAATAACGCTTCTGATCGACACTTCACCGATATCGGGCACAGGAAATTAAAAGTGGAGTGGTCAAGCACTTTGCAACAACCCAATTAAGCTGGGCGTTATGTGGCAAGTATTCAAAAGCAATCACTCTCAACGCCAGGGGTTAAGGCAATCTTCGGCCACAAGCAGAACCCGGTGCCAATTCAATAAATGCGTCCCCTTTTTTCCCGGTACCGAACTTCAGCCAACAGCGTTTACCGGGTCGATTTATATACCGATACTACAATCGAGTCAGCGTCTTCCTGGCTCATCGGCGGTCCGGTCGGAGTAAGATCGTGGGCTCCTGCAATACGGGCGAGTTCGGGCTTCGGTGGGAAGACCGGCTCTTCGGGTAGAGTTGGCGTTATAGCCGGTGTTCCTAAGTCGCGGATGAGGTCCCGGAAACTAGCATTGTCGTGCACCATCAGAATTCGTGCTTCGTGATCTCCGATAACCCGAAAAGTGTGCGGTACACCGCGTGGCATTGATACCCACTGTCCTGCGCCGACGATTCGTTCGTCGACTCCGCAGCGCAATACCATCTCTCCTTCGAGTATGTACCAACTGTCGTCGAGGTCGGCATGCACGTGCAACGGCGGGGATGAGCCGACCGGCAATGTCATTTCGAGGACCACGGTCTCCATGCCAGGTGCGCACGGGTGTTCAATGACGAGAGTATCCAGAAACCACCATGCAGTTGCCAGGTCACTCGAGAGAGAATTTACGACTGCTACACTCATGATACTACCCCTATTGCGGAGGACCTGATTAGATCATCAATTATAGTAAGTTTAACTTACTATAATAGTATGGTACCCTTACTATCATGTCAAATATCTCATCACACAACAGCCCATACATAGGCGCGATGCTCCGCGTAATCTGGCAATGGGTACGCGAGCAAATCTTTGCCGGCGTAGTTGCAGCCGGATACGACGATCTGAATCCGGCCCATGTTGGGCTTTTCCGGTATCCCACACTTGATGGACAGCGCCCTACTGAACTCGCCGACCAACTACAAATCAAAAAGCAGTCCATTAACGATTTGCTTCGCCACCTTGAACAAAGCGGGTACTTGGTCCGTAAGATCGACCCCGCTGACCGGCGCGCTCGTATTGTTCGACTAACCGCACGAGGGCAGCGGCTAGAAAAAATTATTAACGATCAGGCGAAGGAAGCCGAAAATCAGATTGCTGAAATGCTTGGGAACAAGCGTTTCATGAGGTTGCGTAGTGAACTTGAAGTGCTAGTCACTCAACTTCCCCCACGATAAAGATCATTTCCGACATGAACCTTAGGGTTGAATTTTATCGCTTTACAAAGTCGGTGTTTGTAAAGGGAGTTGTCGCGTACGCTATACGTCTAAGCAGCCTTTCTTTCCCGTTCTTCTTGCGGGCTTTCCAGCGTTTCCGGGTTGAGGATTACGGTTATTTGCAACCCAGTTGTCCAAATAGCTGCACTTAAGCAGCCTGTTTATTGCGCTCAATTTCCTGCAATTTTCCAGGGTTGAGGGATACGGCGCCGGCGACTGGTAGAACGAGGCCTCAGACGCCAGGTAAAGTCCTTTGTCAGCCAGTCGAGGCACGATCTGGGACGGTGGCAAGCTCTGATACTCCCGTTCATTGCAGGTGTCCAGGATGGCCGCTTCTTCAGCGTGAGTGAGCTGGTGTGGCTGCACAACGCGCTCCGCTTGCGGACGTTGATCCTTCTTCACAGAGCCATTAGCGCTTCAACGTGCGCTGGCTCAGCTCCATCAAATCGGTTTCCTTGTACCGGGCTGCGCTACTGGCGACAGCTTCGTCATAGTCACTTAAAAGCCTTGTACGTTCGGTCAGCGGTGTCAGTTTTCCTCGCTGTCTAGGTCCTCGCCGTACAAGGCTTCGAGCTTTTTTGACAGCACCAAAAAAGAAGTCGTTTCCGCCAGGATCCGGTTCTTACGGCGAGCTTCCGCATTCAGCTTTTTGATGGTTTTACGGGCATCGCGCTGCTGTTTCTGAGCGGCTTTCTCTTGCTCTTCTTGAAGACCAGTACCGTGAAGGCAGGCGCTGCACCTGCTCGGAATAAAGACCTTTCTGGCGGCAATACGCGCTCAGTTCCGCTTCAGACATAGACGCCGTTTCGATCACGACGGCCAACTTGGCATCAGGAGACCCATCGTCTCCTGCATTACGATAACCCGGCACAGGCAATCCTTGTTGTCGACACTGTTTTAACCAACTATACAGAGTCACATCCGATATGCCTTCCTCTGCCGCCACCTGCACCACACTGCGGTTCTGCGGAGGCAACAACTTCTTCAACACGGCCGCTTTACGTTCCTCGGAATAACGTGGCATGACTGCTCTCACACCGCCCAATCTGATATGAATTTAGGCAAAATCGACAACTGGACAACTAGGCTGATATGAGGGAAACACATCGAAGTGCACCCAGTGCAGCACCTGCAAATACAGTAACCGAATGCCATGGAGGTAGAGGCGGCAACTGGCTGGTGACAGGGAGCTCTCCTGAGCCAGATAAAAGATGGTTTGCACAACAGCGAGAGGCGCTTGTTTTGAATTTTGTGAAAACAGTTGAGTAATAGACGAGAACTCGCCGATTTTGACTCCCTCAAGGATTTAAAATAGATATAAATATGCAGCAAGATTTATTTTAATTTTATGAAAAATAACGTTTTATTTCACCTAGACTCTATTCAATCTCTATTTTTTGTAAATTCAGTTAGTAGAGGGTAAGGTATTAATGATTTTATTAAAAATGACGTTTTATTATAAGAATCTTCAGCATTAAAATATGGATAATACATATGAGTATTAAACAAAAAATCTTAATCAATTGCCAAGATGGCAATAACAACATTGAGCGCGCCACCATCTCTTTCATACTGGCCGTGACCGCATCAAAAACCAGTGAAACTGCCGTTTTTATCTCTTCTGATGCCAGTAACTTGTGCAAGCTAGGATTTTGCGATGATCTTGTTGCGGAAGGTTATGAGCCCTTAAAGCACCTTATTTCAAATTTTCTTAGCAATGGAGGGAATATATGGCTCTGTCCCGCTTGCGCTAAGGCAAAAGGCATCACTGTTGAAGACCTTATACCTGGAGTAGAGATCGCGGGGGCACCTAGAACCATGGCTTTTCTAGCCAGCGGAGCGCAATTGTTGGCGTAGCCATTGTCTTGCTGGACCATGTCCAGCTGAACACATCATATAACTAGTATCGACACATCAGGGAGACCTCATGAGTAATGAAATTGTTATAGAGGCTTGGAACACTGTGTTATTTGACAAATTCACCCGTTTTAAATACCTGTTTGTTGAGGGCTATGCCTCCATTAGCGAAGAAGCCCTGAAACGTACGTCATATCCAGAAGGGGCCAGAGTCCTTGATGTGGGCTGCGGTTTTGGTGACTGCACTATCAACATTGCTAAAGCACTCGGTGCGGGGGGTAGAGCGACAGGAGTTGACTGTGCCAGCAACTTTATTCGTGAATGCAACAAATCGTCGGTTGAAGAAGGCGTAAAAAACGCGGATTTTATGATCGCCGACGTCGAAGCTGATGACCTCGGCGGGCCTTATGATGAAGCTTTTGCTCGCTTTGGAACAATGTTTTTTAACCTACCCGGGCTTGCCATGAAGAATATACGTCAATCCTTGGTGCCAGGCGGTAAGTTCACCCAGGTTGTATGGCGCAAAAGAGAAGATAACCCTTGGCTTCACGCGGCTGAACTTTGTGTGCGAGAAATCGTTCCAGTTATTTCTCACGATGATACCGAAGCGGTCCATTGTGGACCTGGCCCCTTTTCGATGGCGGGACCAGATATGGTGAGTGACATGCTTCAGTCCGTTGGGTTTGAGTGTATTCAGTTTGAACGATTTGATTCAGATATATGTATTGGTCGAAATATTGAGGAGGCAATACAATTTGCCCTCGAAATAGGACCTACAGGAGAAATCATACGTCTTGCAGAAGCCGATGGCGAACGGCTAAAGAGTAGAGTTGTAGAAGCACTGCAGGATGTAATCGGCCAATTTGCTCGCGAAGATGGCACCATCTGGGCACCCTCCAGCGCTTGGTTCATAACGGCTTACAATCCAAGGTAGGCTTGCCTTTTAAGTCACACCAGAAAACAGACATATCACCATGAGTGAGTTTGTTTTCTGGTAGCTCCGATCCATGGATGAATTAAAGAAGGCTACCCAACCGGTCTTTGTCAGCTTAGCCAATGACGATTTACCTACCCCCTCCTGGTTGGCTCATTCAGGGCTGGCGGCTGGCGCGTCAAAACCTGAATTTTGTGGGCGTAAAAATATGGTTCCCCCCGACGTTCGGGAGCCGAATTTCTGGTACGTTTTTATACCCCCCTCCCTTTCGTGTGTCAGCCGTGGCTTACAAGCGTGTAGGCTCAGGCTAACAGGTGTGTTCGTTTTGGCTTACATTGAGCGCGATTCCTGCCGGCCTTGGTCTGTGCGCGATCTGCCTGGCTTTGGACCTTGGCGCTTTGCTGGCAGGTCAGAAAGGCAGACTTCCACGTCTTCACTTGTTGGGGGTAGAGCCCCTTGCGGCGGCAGTACTCACTGAGCTCAATCTCTGACAAGGCAGCCGTTTCGATAACAACCGCCAGCCTGGCTTCTGCCGACCAATTATCGGTCAGCTTCTGATCTCCGGGCATAGCAGCACCTGCGGCCTTGGCTTGTTTAAGCCAAGCATAAAACGTCACATCGGAAGTGCCTTCCTCCCGGACTAGTTGAGCCACGGACAGGTTATGTGGGGCAGGTTTTGGAGTGCGATTTGGGGCGCGGGTGCTGTGGCTTTTTGTGGCTTGCTCCCCCGCTAGTCCCCCATGGGGTGCTTTAGAAACGAAAAAGCCCGCAATTAAGCGGGCTAATTCGTTGAATCTAATGGTGCCCGGAGGCGGAATCGAACCACCGACACGAGGATTTTCAATCCTCTGCTCTACCGACTGAGCTATCCGGGCATGCTGCAATACTGCTCTGCAACGGGGCGCTATTAAACCGGTTTGGCTGCACTGAGTCAAGAGGGCTTTCAAAATTTGTTAAAGTTTTCAGTGCTGCCCGTTAGACCGTGTTTAGGGGTTACTTCTCAGGTGGTACGTAGCCTTCGGCTTTGTCGAAGGGTTGGTTGTTAAAGAAGTGTGCCATCTGCGCCTGTAAGTATTTGCGGGTGCTCGGGTCCATCAGGCTCAAGTGTTTTTCATTAATCAGCATGGTTTGCTGGCTTTGCCATTCGTCCCAGGCGGCTTTGGAGATGTTGTCGTAGATGTCTTGGCCGCGAGCGCCGGGCATGGGCGGGTTGTTCAGACCTTCCATTTCTTTCTGGTGCTTGCGGCAGAAAATGTTACGGCTCATGGGGGCTCCTGTGGGTATTTTGGGATGTGAAGAGGCAACTCAGATTTCACGCATTGTATCAGCAATAAGGTTGCCGGGTTGCTACAGCAGCGTGGTCTGTTCGGGGTCTGTCAGCAGTGTGCGTATGGGTGCTGGCAAGCCCAGGCTTAATGCTTGATCACGGTGCAGCCAGCGGTGATTGTCGTCGGCAACGCGGTTCTTGGGTTCGGCGCTCATTCGCGCTGGCTGTATATGCAGGTGGTAATGGCTAAAGGTGTGACGAAAACCGCTGATGCGTTGTGGATCACCACAGCTTAGGCCTAGCTGTTGTTCGCAGGCCTGCTGTAGTTCGTCTTCGCCCAATGCTGGGTCAAGCTCTGGCAGGCTCCATAGGCCGCCCCAGATGCCACTGGGTGGCCGGCGCTGAAGCAGTATGCGGCCTTCGCTGTCTTCCAGTATCAGCATCCAGGTGGTTTTTTCGGGCTTGGTTTTTTTCGGTTTCGAGCCGGGGTAAAGTGCGGTTTCATTGTTGGCGTAGGCCAGGCAGCCTTGCTGCACCGGGCAGCGTTCGCAGCTTGGGCGGCTACGGGTACATACCAGGGCGCCCAGGTCCATAATGGCTTGGGTATAATCGCGAATATGGTCGTTAGGCGTATGCTGTTCGGCGAATTGCCAAAGTTTCTGTAATACAGCAGTTTGTCCTGGCCAGCCTGTTATAGCGTGATAGCGCGCCAGTACCCGCTTGACGTTGCCGTCTAGTATGGCGGCTTTTATATCGTAGGATTGCGCCAGAATGGCGGCGGCGGTTGAACGGCCGATGCCGCTCAGGGCTTCCAATTGCTGCTGGTCGCGGGGGAATTCGCCGTTGTGTTCCTCCACCACGGCTCGCGCGGCTTTTTGCAGGTTGCGGGCGCGGGCGTAATAACCCAGGCCGGACCAGTGGCTGAGCACGTCGTCTGTTGGTGCTAACGCCAGTGAGTGAACGTCTGGAAAGCGATGCATAAACGCGTGGTAGTAAGGTATAACCGTGGCTACCTGGGTTTGTTGCAGCATAATTTCCGACACCCACACCCGGTATGCGGTGCGGTTGTGGTGCCACGGCAGATTGTGCCTGCCGTGTTCATCAAACCAGTTCAACAGGGCTGGGGCAAAGCTATCAGTCATCAGTTAAAGAACCCTTTGAGCGCGTCTTTTACTTTGTCACCGGCGGCTTCACCCAGTTTTTCCTGCAGTTTCTCTTTTATTTTGTCTTCTGCTTTGGCCTTGGCTGCATTTTTGGCGATGTCTTGCAGGCTGTCGCGGAAGCGCGAACCGTCGAAGGAGCAAAGCCCTGCTGGGTCATCGCTCAGGTCGCCGCGGCACTCCAGGGGTATAACCACGTTCCGTACAATGTCGGTTACCCTGCAGGCTGGGTCACGGTGGATTTCACCCACAATACGCAGGCCGAGTTCGTAGTCCACAAGGGTTTGCTGCATGTCCACGTTGCCCTGGCCTTCCAGCTGCATGCCGGCAAGCGATGCCAGCAGTTCGGTGTTGTTCAGCGTGTTACCGTTAATATCTAGGGTACCGCGCATGTCATTAAACGGTGTGGCGGTGCCCCAGTCGGTCGTACCCAGGGTTTCCTGATTGACCAACGCAATGCCCTGACATGCCAGGCGGGTCAAGTTCATGCGGCGGAACTCGCCTTCTGCCAGGTTAAAGGTAATTTTGCCATCGGCGTTACCGCGCAAAGCGGCCATGGTGTTGCCGGTGGATTTGGCGTTTATTTTGAGGTTTGCTCCGCCAGAGAGCATGTCTACTTCCGCCAGGTCATTCAGTAGCGGCAGTGTTTGTACGTCTGCCACGTTGGTGTTTATGCTCCATTTCGGAGTGTTAGAGCGGGCATCGATGTTGGCAGTGGTATTAAAGCTGCCGTAGTAGAGTTTGCCGCTGAATTCGTCGATTTCCAGCACGCCGTTTTTGGCCAGGGCGCTGGCTTTTATCTCATTGATCTGGAGATTACTGACGGTTAGCTTGTTCAACCCCAAATCTATGTCTAATAACAGCGTGCGCAGATTGTCCAGAGGCAGCAATTGCGAGTCCGGGCCTGCCTGGGCTGACGCAGTACCAGTGCCAGAATTAGAGCCAGTGCTGCTTTCAGTCGCCGGGGTGTCCGATGGTGGCGGCAGGTAGCGATCGGCGTTCAGTGCGTCACCGGTCAAGCGAAAAACAAGAGCGGAGCTGGCCAAGTTATAACTGCCTGAACCATCGAACGTGGTGTCATCCAGTTTCAGGGCTAAATTGGTTAGCTCTGGCTTGCCAGCTGCTCCGCCAATGTTAGTACTGAAGGCCAGGGCGGTGAGCACGTTGCCGTCACTGGTTTCAATAGCGGGTTGGCCCAGATGCTCCAGCAGTTTTTTCAGAGAAAATTCGTTGATGGCGATGTTACCGGCCAATTTTGGCTTGTCGCCAAAGCCTTCTACAGTCAGATTGGTGTTGGCGCTTAGGTTGGCAAAGCTGAAGCTGATATCTTTGAGATTCGCGGTTTCGTTAGCCAGGTTGGCGGCCAGTGATCCGCTGATTTTAGCGGTGACGGTTTTACCGGCGAATGCATCGCCTTTTATGTCGAAGCTT
Source organism: Marinobacter sp. BSs20148 (assembly GCF_000283275.1). Taxonomy (NCBI): domain Bacteria; kingdom Pseudomonadati; phylum Pseudomonadota; class Gammaproteobacteria; order Pseudomonadales; family Marinobacteraceae; genus Marinobacter; species Marinobacter sp. BSs20148. The sequence continues at coordinate 3,384,059 of NC_018268.1, read as the reverse complement.
GCGTCCAGGCCCGATGCGCTAAATGCATCTAAGGCTTGGTTGGCCAACAGGCGGGCTGCAATGCTGCCTTCTACGCTCATTTGCGGCTCGGTGGTTTCTACCCGGAAGCTGATGTCTAATGGAAACTCGGAACCCAGAGTGATGTCGCTGGCACCTAGAGTGAAATCTTCCAGAGTAATTTCCTGACCGGTGGTGGCGTCGGTGTAGTGCACCCGGGCATTGGCGATTTCGACGTTGCTGACGTTGAAAATCAGTGGTTCTGACGAGCTCTCACTCGCTGTTTCTGAAGCAGTCGCGTCCGGAGCCGGCTCGCTGGAGGCAGCTTGCTGCGCGTCTTTCTCCGGTACTATGCGGGCCCAGTTAGCCTCGCCTTTTTTGTTAACGCTCAGACGTGCATCCAGCCCGTCCAGCACAAAGTTGTTCACTTGGGGCGACATGGCTAACAATGACCAGAAATCGATTTCTGCGACCAAGCGTTCGAGCGCAATAAAGCGTTCGCCGTCAAGTTTGGCTTCAACGTTATTCAGCTCCAGGCCGATGGGAATGAACGACCAGCTGATGTCGCCGTCTAGAATTATGTCGAGATTGGTTTGCTTTTCTACGGCCTGCTCAATTTGCGGCTTGTAAGTATTGGGATCGATCACCAGCATGGCGATGGCTATTGCCGCCATGGCCAGTAAAATCAGTGCCACAATAGTAATGAGCAGGTAACGTAGTGCTTTCATTGGATGCGTCCTGTTCGTTTAGATCAATGTGCGATGATTCGAAGGATAACGCAGGATTGGCAAATTTACAGCGTGAGTGTATGACAATGCCGTGGTGTTAGGCCAAAATACCGTCGTATTTCTTTGACGATTGTAATCTTTAATAACGACAAAAAGAGTCTCTAATAATCACAACAAGGAGTTGGCAATGGCGATAAACGTATCAATAGAGCTCAGCCGCGAACTGGAAATTGACGGCAGTTACGATGAGGTGTTTGACCTGCTGGCGGATGTGCCCCGGTCGGTCGGTCACTTTCCGAAAGTGCATAAGTTGACTGACTTGGGCGATAATAGCTACCTCTGGGAAATGGAGAAGGTAGGTGTCGACAAGTACTCGATCCAAACGGCATACGCCTGCCATTATGTGTCTGACCGCGATGCCGGCACCATTCGCTGGGAGCCTGTTGCGGGCCAAGGCAATGGCGTAGTGAGCGGGTCTTGGGTTATAACCGCCAAGGGCGATACGATGTCCACTCTGAAGTTCAAGACCAATGCAAAATTGACGCTGCCACTGCCCAGCCTGCTTAAGCTGGCCATTAGTCCGGTCATCAAGCACGAGTTCAACTCGCTGGTAGACCAGTACATGCGCAATCTGAAGAAAGTGTTTGCATAGCGCAGGGCAATGGTTGCGATGAATCCACCGGCAGGACTCCGGTACGAATAAGCGGTATACTCAAACTAATTATTAATTGGCGTTGATGATGCCGGAAACTTTTAAAATCTATTTTAAACAGTCAGTTACGGAGTTCACATGGCCGAACGCAAGGCTCGGGTAGAACGCAATACCCTTGAAACCCAGATCAGTGTTGAAGTAAATCTTGATGGCACCGGTAAAACCAACTTCCAGACCGGCGTGCCGTTTCTGGACCACATGATGGATCAGATTGCCCGTCACGGCATGGTGGACCTAGATGTCGTGTGTGATGGCGACTTGCATATTGACGATCACCACACCGTAGAAGATGTGGGCATCACCATGGGCCAGGCGTTCGCTAAAGCTGTGGGCGACAAAAAAGGCATCCGCCGCTACGGCCACGCCTACGTACCGCTGGACGAAGCTTTGTCTCGGGTAGTGCTGGACCTGTCCGGTCGCCCCGGCCTGCATATGGATGTTCCTTTCATCCGGGCAACCGTTGGTGGCTTTGACGTTGACCTGTTCGCCGAGTTTTTCCAGGGCTTTGTGAACCATGCGCTGATTACCCTGCATATTGACAACCTGAAGGGCAAAAATACCCACCACCAAATTGAAACGGTGTTTAAAGCATTTGGCCGCGCTTTGCGCATGGCCATTGAACTGGACGACCGCATGGCTGGTATTATGCCTTCCACCAAAGGCACGCTCTGATCCGAGGCGCCCGCAACTGTTTCCAACTGTTGGACTGATGAATTTATGAAAACCGTTGCCATCATTGATTACGGCATGGGCAACCTGCATTCCGTGAGCAAAGCCGTAGAACACGTAGCCCCGGATACCCGGGTGCTGGTGACCGACAACGCCGACCTTATTCGCAGCGCCGACCGGGTGATATTTCCAGGGGTTGGCGCAATTCGCGATTGCATGGCGGAAATTCGTCGGCTGGGCGTGGATGAACTGGTGAAAGAAGTATCCCGTGATCGCCCACTGCTGGGTGTGTGCGTAGGCATGCAGGCGCTGATGTCCGACAGCGAAGAGAACGGCGGAGTTGACTGCATTGACGTATTCCCCGCCCACGTTCGCTTTTTCGGCCATAAGCTGACCGAAAACGGCAAACGACTAAAAGTGCCGCACATGGGCTGGAACCAGGTGCAACAGGTACAAGATCACCCCATGTGGCATAAAATCGCTGATGATGAGCGCTTTTATTTTGTGCACAGTTATTACGCCGAAGCCGAAGGTAACGCCGACATCGCCGGCCGCACCCGTTACGGTGTTGACCTTGCGGCGGCGGTCGCCAAAGGCAATATTTTTGCGGTGCAGTTCCACCCAGAAAAGAGTGCTGATGCAGGCCTGCAGCTGTTGAAGAACTTTGTGAGCTGGAACGGAAGTTAGTTAGGCTGGAAACGCCCAATTCAGTTTGGCTTTGCCCCGTAGCCTCCTTCACGGCGTGTTCATGAACGAGAGTTCGGGGCAAAGACCGCAACACCGAACTACGGCACAACAACGACGTCATTACTGAAAATCAGGACAAAAAAACGCTATGCTGATTATCCCCGCTATCGATCTGAAAGACGGTAAATGTGTACGCTTGCGCCAGGGCCGGATGGACGATTCCACTGTGTTCGGCGGCGATCCGGTTGATATGGCAACCCGCTGGGTAGAGGCTGGCGCGCGGCGCCTTCACCTAGTGGATTTGAACGGTGCGTTTGCCGGTGAGCCGGTTAACGGTGAAATTGTGAAGGCTATCGCGCGCAAGTATCCTGATTTACCGATTCAGATTGGGGGTGGTATACGCTCCGCAGAGATTATTGAAAGCTACCTGCAGGCCGGTGTGCAGTGGGTGATTATTGGCACCAAAGCGGTGAAAGAACCCGAATTTGTGACCGAAATGTGCAAACGTTTCCGCGGCCATATTATTGTGGGCCTGGACGCCAAAGACGGCCGCGTGGCCACCGATGGCTGGGCCGAAGTATCTGAGGTTATGGCAACCGATCTGGCCCAGCGTTTTGCGAACGACGGCGTAGACTCTATTGTGTACACCGACATTGCCCGCGACGGCATGATGCAGGGCGTGAACGTAGAAACCACCGCAGCGCTGGCCAAGGCTTGCGGTATACCGGTGATCGCTTCTGGCGGCGTGACCAATATGGACGACTTAAAACGCCTGGGCGCTGTTGCGAATCAGGGTATCCTGGGCGCTATCACCGGCCGTGCGATTTATGAAGGCACTCTGGATGTAGCCGAAGCGCAGGCTTATTGTGACAGCCTGAACGCCTGAACGCCTGAACGCCTGAACGCCTGAACGCCTGAACGCCTGACCTTCTGATTCATCACCTTCAAGACTTTGACTGTACGGAGCATTCCCATGGCACTGGCCAAGCGCATTATTCCCTGTCTGGATGTAGACAAGGGCCGGGTAGTGAAAGGCGTGAATTTTGTCGATATCCGCGACGCTGGCGACCCGGTGGAAGTGGCCCGCCGTTACAACGAGCAGGGTGCCGATGAAATTACCTTTCTGGATATTACCGCCAGCCACGAAAGCCGTGACACCACCTATGAAACGGTAGAGCGAATGGCCTCAGAAGTGTTTATTCCCTTGACCGTCGGCGGTGGTGTGCGCACGGTGGAAGACATTCGCAAACTGCTGAATGCCGGTGCCGATAAGGTGGCCATCAATACCGCGGCGGTGTTTGATCCTGAATTTGTAAGAACCGCGGCCGAGCGTTTTGGCAGTCAGTGCATTGTGGTGGCGATTGATGCTAAGCGGGTGAGTGCCGAGGGCGAAGAGCCCAAGTGGGAGATTTTCACCCACGGTGGCCGCAAGCCAACAGGTTTGGATGCGGTGGAATGGGCGCAGAGAATGGTAGCGCTGGGTGCGGGCGAATTGCTCCTAACCAGTATGGACCGCGACGGCACCAAAATCGGCTTTGATCTGGGCCTTACCCGCGCCATCAGTGATGCGGTAACGGTACCGGTGATTGCGTCTGGTGGGGTCGGCGAGTTACAGCATCTGGCCGATGGCGTAACCATTGGTGGCGCAGATGCGGTTCTGGCGGCGTCGATATTCCACTTCGGAGAGCACACCATTCCAGAGGCAAAAGCATTTATGAAAGCTCAGGGGATTGAAGTGCGGGATTAGCCTGCCAAGCAATTACAATTGGGCAGCGCTGTTGTTCGATTCCGGTTTTCTCGCGTAAGCAGGCACTATGGCCTGCTTTTTTTCGTTTGCAAACATGGTTCTGTTGTCATTGCGAATGGCCCAAATGCCGCTGACAGTTGCTATTGCAATGCCTTGCTCATCCAGCAGGGGTAGGTGCTTTTCCAGATAATCTACGGTGATCTTGTGGGGGTGGCCGATGGCGATGGCCGTGCCCTGTTGCCGCGCACGTTGAATCAACAGTTTGAATTGCCGGTCAACAAATTCTTCGGTTTGTTCGTGGTCCAGAAACACATCGCGGGTCAAGCTGGGGATGCCGTGGGCACGGGCTACATCACCGGCTATCGAGCTTGCGATGGTGCGGCTATCAACGAAGTACAGCGGGTACTGGTCCAGTTCTGTCATCACCCAGTCCATGGGTTGCAGTCGCTGCGTTAGCAAGCTGCCCATGTGGTTATTGACACCCTGAACGTGAGGCACCGACTGCAAAGACCGCCGCAATGTGCGGGTAAGTTGGGCTTGATTCATGTTTTCAGACAAGCCGCCTGGCCCCAAGCCGAAATGCTGGGTATTGGCCATGGGCGCGTGCAGCATAATTTCCTTATTCAGGCTGTGTGACAGTTTGGCCAGCTCTACGGTATGGCGGCGGTAAGGCAGAAACGACAGGGTGATGGGCTGTTCCAGACGCGCCAAGCGCTTCCCTTCCAGCCGATCGTGGCCCATGTCATCAATGATGATGGCGATAGTGGGTGGTGGCCCGGCCAGCGCTATATTGCTGACCATGCCCAGAAGCATGGTCAGCAATATGCGAATCGGAGTATCCGATCGCCGCGGTGTCACAAAGTGTTTCTTGGGGCGTGCCCCATGGAAAGCGCCCCTTGGCAAGTGCCTCACGCAAAGCAACTTATTGCTGAGTGCTGGACGTGCCGGCGCGGCTGATGATGTTCAGCCCCTTCAGCAGGTTCAGTGCTGAGCGCAGCTGGTAGTCACGATCCAGAACCGCTTCAGCGGATTCCTTGGCGCTATCGCGTACATTCTGGGCTTCGTTTTTACGGTTTTCGACTTCGTTCTTGCCTTCCAGATGACCGCTCAAATCAGCTTCAGTAAACATCGGCGGGCTCTCCAGTTCTTTCAGCTCTGCCGGTTTTACTTCGATATCCGGTTTTATGCCGGTGGCCTGAATGGAGCGGCCGTCTGGGGTGTAGTAGCGGGCTGTGGTCATTTTTATGGCGTGGGTTTCATCCAGCGGAATTACGGTTTGCACGCTGCCTTTGCCAAATGACTGGGTGCCCATTACCACGGCGCGGTGATGGTCCTGCAAGGCGCCAGCGACGATTTCGGATGCAGACGCGGAACCGCCGTTAATCAGAACTACCATGGGCGTGTCTGCCAATATGTCGCCTTCTGTGGCGCTGAAGCGCATACGTGAGCTCTGAATGCGGCCTTCGGTATAGACCACCAAGCCTTCGTTGAGCACAGCGTCAACAGTGTCTACTGCGGCCTGTAGTACGCCGCCCGGGTTGTTGCGTACGTCCAGAACGACACCTTTAAGCGCACCACCGGCGTCTTTTTTCAGGGCCGTCAGGGCGTCGCGGAACTGGCTGCCGGTTTCGGCCTGGAATTGGGTGATGCGGACATAGCCGTAACCGTCATCCAGCATACGGGATTTCACGCTGGTGACCTTGATGATGGCACGCTCTACCGGAATGACCAGCGGCCCTGTTTCGCCGTCGCGGATAATCGTCAGTTGCAGAATGCTGCCGGGTTCGCCGCGCATCAGCTCTACCGCGTCTTGCAACGACATGCCTTTTACCGGTTGCTCACCCAGTTTTATGATGACGTCGCCAGACCGCACGCCGGCCTTTTGCGCAGGGGTATCATCTATGGGGGTAATAACCTTAACAAAGCCGTTTTCCATGCCCACTTCGATGCCCAAACCACCGAAGGCACCGCTGGTGCTTTCTTCCAGATCTTCGTAATCTTTTGGAGCCAGGTAAGTGGAATGCGGGTCGAGCTCTGACAGCATGCCTTTTATGGCGCTTTCAAGCAGCTGGCTGTCTGTCACTTCCTCCACGTAAGCGTCTTTGATGCGACTGAACACAGCGGTAAATTTACGCAGGTCGTCCAGCGGCAGCAGCTCGCGCTCGGCAGGCATGTCGATGCTCCCGTGAGCATCGGCTATTGTGCTGATCGGCGTCTGCTGCGCGAAAGCCCAACCGGAAGCGGCAAAACAGGAGGCCATGACGAGGGCCTGAATCGGTAAAGCATGACGGGTGCGTTGGGCAAGTTTCATTCACTTATCCTGTATTTATTCCGCTGGTTGGCAGGTTTTCGCTAATCCGCCACAGTATGGCGGGAGCGCTGGCGTTTGTCAGCTCTTGCCGGGTTGCCCGGCCAGCCAGCGTGACGGATTATCGGGTTTGCCGTTGTGGCGTATTTCAAAATACAGCGCGGTTTTGTCGGTGCCGCCGGTCTGGCCTGCCTGAGCAATGGCCTCGCCGGCATCCACCCAGTCTCCGGTTGTGGTGTAAAGACTGCTGGCATGGCCGTATAGGGTCATATAACCATCGCCGTGGTCAATAATGGTTAGCAGTCCAAAGCCACGCAGCCAATTGGCGAATACAACACGGCCGTAATGAATAGCCCGCACTTCGGCGTTTGTGTCGGTGTGCATTAGCAAGCCGTTGCGGCGTAGTTTGCCGTCGGCATAGGTTTCGCCAAAGCTGCTGACGACCGTTCCAGCAGCGGGCCAGGGCATTCTTTCGCGCAGTGTCGCAAATGGCTGGTTAGGATTTGGCGCAGGTATGCTGGTGATGGCCTGTTGCACTTCCTTCAGCAAGGCCTCCAGGCGCTTTTGATCGGCAGCCAGTCCGTCGCGCTCACTGCGACGCTGGTCGATGTCTGCGTTCAGGCTTGCCAGAGTCTGTTCGCGCTGCTTGCGGGTTTGCGTTAGTTCTTGCTGGCGTTGCTCTACATCGGCCTCGGTGGTGGCCAGTCTGGCGCGAGTATTCTGCATTTGCGTGCGGGTTTGGTTCAGCTCTGCCAGGCTGTCCTGAAAAGCCTGTACTTGGCCGACTGTGTGATTGCCCAGGTATTCGTAATAGGTGAGGGTGCGGGCAATATTGTTGGGGTCGGTTTCGTTGAACAGCACTTTCAGGGCGCTGGCGTCGCCTTCCATCCAGGCCTGGCGCAGCAGCTTCTTGAGCTGTTCGCGCTGGTCGTTGAGGACGACGGTCAACTGCCGTTGCCGGGTTTCCAATTCTGTCAGCTGTGTTTTCTGGCTGGCGGCTTGCTGCTTTAGGTTGCGGGCTTCTCGGGTCAGGTCGCTGATGCTGCGCTCCAGACCGGTCAGCTGTTGTTGCAGTTGCGAACGGTCTTTTTCCGCTTTGGTTAGCCACTGATTAATGGCGCCAATCTGCTTTTTCAGCTTTTCAATCTGAGCCGGAGTTACCTGTTGAGAAGTTGCCTGCTTTGCAGCCGCTGTTTGCGCGGCTACCGGGGCTGCGCCGGCAAAGGCAAGCACCAGTAACAAGGGTAGCACCAGTAGCGCGCGTAACATGGCAACCTGTCCGTTAACAGTCAACCGATCTCAGCCAGGCTGTGGCCTGTCATTTCGGTGGGTTGAGCCACGCCCATCAGCGTTAGCAGCGTAGGCGCCACATCGCTCAGGGCGCCACCGTCGTTCAACGTTATCTGTTTTGGGCCGGTGTATACCAGAGGCACAGGGCCAATGGTGTGGGCGGTGTGTACCTGGCCGGATACCGGGTCTTGCATCTGCTCGCAGTTGCCGTGGTCAGCGGTTATCAGGCCTTCGCCATCCACTTCTGCAAGCGCTTCTACAACACGCTTTACGCAGGCGTCCAGGCATTCGGCCGCTTTGATGGCAGCGTCCAGCTTGCCCGTGTGGCCCACCATGTCGCCGTTGGCATAGTTGCAGATGATCAAGTCGTATTTGCCGCTTTTAATGGCTTCAACCAGTTTGTCTGTCACCTCCGGGGCGCTCATCTCCGGCTTCATGTCATAGGTCGCAACGTCTGGGGACGGCACCAGAATACGGTCTTCTCCGGTAAATGGCTCTTCGCGGCCGCCGTTGAAAAAGAAGGTAACGTGGGCGTATTTTTCGGTTTCTGAAATCCTCAGCTGGGTTTTGCCCGCGTTGGCCAGATATTCGCCCAGGCCATTCACCAGCTGCGCCGACGGATAGGCGCAGCTCGCTTTAATATCGGCGGCGTATTCCGTCAGCATTACAAAGTCGGCCAACTGGGGCACTTTTTTGCGTTTGAAACTGTCAAAATTGGCGTCAACAAAGGTGCGCGTCAGTTCGCGGGCGCGGTCTGCGCGGAAGTTCATAAACAACACGGCGTCGCCATCGTTAATAGTGGCGGAGGTATCACCTTCGGCCTGAATGCGGGTTGGTTTTACAAATTCATCATTTTCATCGCGTTCGTAAGCCTGCTCCAGAGCGGTTGCCGCGCTTTCGCAAGCGTATTCAGCTTGACCCAGTGTCATGACGTTGTAAGCAGATTCTACGCGGTCCCAGCGGTTGTCGCGGTCCATGGCAAAGTAGCGCCCGGTAACGCTTGCAATGCGGGCAACGCCAAGTGCGGCAAGGCTGACCGCGGCCTTTTCCAGCGACGCTTTGGCGCTGCGCGGGGGCATGTCGCGGCCATCTAGGATGGCGTGCAGGTAAACGGCTTTAGCGCCGCGTGCTGCAGCCAATTCTGCGGCGGCAAGAATGTGGCTTTCATGGCTGTGAACGCCGCCTGGCGACAGCAGGCCAATCAGGTGAACGGCTTTACCCTGGCTTACAGCGGCATCTATAGCTTTGCACAGGGCCGGGTTTTTCTGGAAACCACCGTCTTTCAGGTCTTTGTCGATGCGGGTCAGATTCTGGTACACAACGCGACCGGCGCCAAGATTCATGTGACCTACTTCGGAATTGCCCATTTGTCCGCTGGGCAAGCCTACAAACATTCCGGAGGTGTTAATCAGCGTTTTCGGGTTGTTTTGCCACAAACTATCCCAGAACGGTGTATTGGCGTTGCTGATAGCGTTGTCTTCGGCCGGGTCGCGGTGGCCCCAGCCGTCAAGAATAATGAGTGCTGTTGGCGTGCGAATCGCTGTCATGACGTGCTCCGGTTAATGGCAGTATGTTGTTGTCGATATGAGTGGGATTCAAGATTCTAACCGCTTTCATTTGCCCATGCCACGCCGGTTACCTTCTGCGCAGGGCTGCGGGTGTGTATAATCTTGCCAAATTATTTTGCAGGGTGTTTTCATGGATCGCTTGTTTGAATTTGTTGTTAACCATTACATTCTGGTGTCGGTATTCGTTGCCTTACTTCTGGCGCTGCTGGCCCTGGAAACCCGCCGCGGTGGTGCCAAAATTTCCGCCCAGGGCGCTGTAAGCCTCATTAACCGGGACGAAGCGGTGGTGGTGGATATCCGTGATCGCAAAGAATTTAACGAAGGGCGCATCACGGGCTCGATGAATATTCCATTGAGCGCTTTGAAAAGCCGCAGCAGTGAGCTGTCCAAGCACAAAGAAAAGCAGCTGATTGTAGTCGACAAGATGGGGCAGCATTCTGCTACGGCGGTCAAACAGCTTAATACTGACGGTTTTGCCAATGTGGTCCGCCTGAGCGGCGGAATTGCTGACTGGAGAGCCAGCAATTTGCCGCTGGTAAAGAAATAACGAAGGGTCGTGTTGCCGCCTAGCGCCGCATAACGTCGCTTAATCCACGGGGCAATCAAGCCCAGATTGATAATAGAGGACTGAACATGGCTGAGAATTCGCAAGCTGCAGCAGGCAATGAAAACAAGAATCAACCACAGTTCGCCATGCAGCGCATTTATGTAAAAGATCTTTCTTTCGAATCCCCCAATGCCCCGACGGTGTTTCAGGATCAGTGGAAGCCGCAGGTCAATCTTGATCTGAACACAGGGCATAGCAAAGTCAGCGATAATCAGTACGAAGTTGTGCTGTCACTCACGGTAACGGCAAAAATTGAAGAGAAAGTGGCCTACATTGTTGAAATCCAACAGGCCGGCGTTTTTCTGGTAAACGGCGTGGAACCTCAGCAATTGGACCACATGTTGGGTGCCTACTGCCCGACTATCCTGTTCCCTTACGCCCGCGAAGCCATTGATAATTTGGTAGGCCGTGGTAGCTTTCCGGCACTGATGCTGGCGCCGGTTAACTTCGACGCGATTTATGCCCAGGCACTTCAGCGCAAGCAAGAAGAAGTGACGGCTGCAGAAACCACCAGTGAAGCCAAAACTCACTGACTTTCTGAACGAGCAAAAAACCCAGCTTGAGAGCCGGGTTTTTTATTCAGAGCCGCAAAATGCCAATTGCCGCCAAGCTTCGTAAACCACCAGAGCCGCAGTATTCGACAGATTCAGGCTGCGGCTGTGAGCGCACATGGGCACTCTAAGGCAGTGGCCATCGGCTAGGGCATCGCGAACCGGTGCGGGCAAGCCGCGGGTTTCCGGGCCGAACATCAGATAGTCACCTTCATGGTAACTGACCTCATGATAGTAGTGACTGCCTTTCGTAGTCAGCCCAAACAGCCGTTGCGGCTGCTCGGATTGTAAAAACGCCGGGTAGCTTTTGTGTACTTTTACACTGGCGTATTCGCTGTAATCCAGCCCGGCCCGCCGCATCTGTTTGTCTTCCAGAGTAAACCCCAGTGGTTCAATCAGGTGCAGCTTACAACCGGTGTTGGCGCAGAGCCGGATAATGTTCCCGGTGTTTGGTGGAATTTCCGGCTCGTACAGCACGATATTCAGCATATTAAATTAGCGTTCCGTTTAACATCTTGAGCTAGCGCTCCGTCTAACATGTTGAGCTAGCGTTCCATTTAGCATGTTGAGCTAGCGCTCAACCGCCAACGCCACACCCATGCCGCCGCCGATGCACAGTGTCGCCAAGCCTTTTTTGGCATCTTGACGCACCATTTCGTGCAGCAGGCTGACCAGAATACGACAGCCGGAAGCGCCGATCGGGTGGCCCATCGCAATAGCGCCACCGTTTACGTTAACTTTGGCTAGGTCCCAACCCATATCGCGGTTGACCGAAATAGCCTGGGCCGCGAAGGCTTCGTTGGCTTCAACCAGGTCGAGATCGCTAACGTCCCAACCCGCCAGTTTCAGGCAGCGTTTGCTGGCAGGAATCGGGCCTGTGCCCATAACACTGGGGTCTACGCCAGCACTGGACTGGGCTTTGATGGTGGCGAGTACGGTCAAGCCCAGTTCTTTGGCTTTTTCAGCGCTGCATACCATAACGGCGGCTGCGCCATCGTTGAGAGTCGAGGAGTTAGCGGCCGTAACTGTACCGTCCTTTTTAAACGCAGGGCGCAACTTAGACAGGCCTTCGGCTGTAGTGCCATCGCGTGGGCCTTCGTCTTTGGCGACAACAATAGGGTCGCCTTTACGCTGGGGAATCGAAACCGGCACGATTTCGTTGTCAAAGCGACCGGCTTTTTGCGCTGCTACGGCTTTTTGCTGCGACGCAGCTGCGAATTGATCTTGCTCTTCACGGCTGATGCCGTATTTTTCAACGATATTTTCGGTGGTTATGCCCATGTGATAGTCGTTGAAAGCGTCCCACAGACCGTCATTAACCATGGTGTCTACCAGTGCCCAATTGCCCATACGCTGACCATTACGGCTGTTGGGGAGAACGTGGGGCGCCTGGCTCATGCTTTCTTGGCCACCGGCAATGACGATTTCTGCGTCGCCGTTGCGGATAGACTGCACCGCCATGTGCACGGCTTTCAGGCCGGAACCGCAAACCTTATTGATGGTCATAGCCGGCACAGTCACCGGCAGCCCGGCGTTAATAGAGGCCTGGCGCGCCGGATTCTGGCCGCAGCCCGCGGTGAGTACCTGGCCCATAACAACTTCGCTGACCTGATCACCGGCAATGCCGGTTTCTTCCATCAGCGCTTTAATGACAGCCGTTCCAAGCTGGTCAGCGCGCAGGGTTGATAACCCCCCACCAAAACCGCCAACCGCCGTCCGCTTGGCGGCCACAATGACAACATCACGCATGAGCATTCTCCATTTTTAGCATGCGGGCGACAGGTTTGCCGCGCCTGAGTCAAACTATCCGTAGTGTAGCCGTTTGACTGGCGAGCACCAACTGCTGACTGCGTGACGGGTTCAGCGCTTGTTTATTACGCCGTGGACGGCCTCCAGCCGGCCCTGGTTCATAGCCTGGCCTAGTTCTGGCCCCCGATAACCCTGGGCCAGTAAAGTTTTGGCTTGTACCCCCGCAGCCGCCTGCAACGATTCTGCCAGCTGTTGCAGCCTGATCTGTTGTAAAGGCAGGTCGAGGTCGTTTTGAAGGGGCAAGGTGACGCGCAACAATTGCAGCGCTTCTTGCAGGCGTTCTGGCCGGCGCCAGGCGTCTGCCGCGTTAAGGGTTTCCAGCAGCTGCTCGGCCAGTTCGTTTTGGCTATGGGTGGAGTTCATGCAGGATGAACAGCGCAGGGTGCAGGCCAGGGTGGCAAGCTCCTGGCAGACTTTTGGCGCCTTTAATAAAGTCGCCCGATTGTTGGCTTGTGCGCTGGAAAGCGGCAGTAACAACGCTGAAATTCGCTGCGCTGTGTTGGCGCCGGGTAAATTCTGATGCAATTGCTGCAGGGCGTTAAGGGCCTGCTGGCGTTCTGGCTGCGCTGCAAATTCTGGCAAGAGTTCAATCAGGGCGCCACAACGGTGTAGCACCTCAAAAAACGTCACTGGAGAAGCCTCGTGTAAGGCGCGCTGAAGCTCTTGCCATACCCGTTCAGGTACCAGGTGGCCCACTTCGCCGGCGTCAGTCATGGTCTGCATCAATTGCAAGGTGTGGGGGTGAATAGTAAAACCCTGAGGCGCGAAGCGGGCGGCAAAACGTGCGGTGCGCAGAACGCGCAGAGGATCTTCAGCGAAGGCTTCGGAAACGTGACGCAATAGGCGGTCTCGAAGATCCTGCTGGCCGCCGAAAGGATCGATAATCTCACCGCCTTTGGCCTGCGCCATGGCATTAACTGTCAGATCGCGGCGCTTCAGGTCTTCTTCAAGGGTTACGTCGGGTGCGCTATGCACCGTGAACCCGTGGTAGCCACGGCCTTGCTTTCGCTCGGTGCGGGCCAGCGCATACTCTTCGTGGGTATGCGGATGCAGGAACACCGGGAAATCAGCGCCCACCTGGCGAAAACCTTGTGCCAGCATGGCTTCGGGTGTGGCGCCCACCACCACCCAGTCGCGGTCTTTCACTGGCAGGCCCAGCAGTTGATCGCGCACTGCGCCGCCAACCAGGTAGATGTTCATAAAGGTGCCCATAATAACGAGAAGTTGTGGCGCAGATTAGGTCAGAAGCCGCTGCTACACAAGCTGTTGCCGGTTATGCTGGCGCGGCGATTTTTTGCCGTCTACGCTGGGTATATTTAGGCGCCTGCGTAAAAATACTAGCACGGTCAGCGACTTGTATAACCTGGCCCGATTCTTTCATGTAATGGTCAAACCGCATTTTCGGAGATTAGTAATGACACTTCGCGTTATAACCGCGTTACTGGCGCTGTTGATGACGACAGCTTGCGCTCCCACGGGGCAGCAGGGCCGCAATGCAGATGCTAACCGCTTCGCGCCGATTACCCTGCGGGTTAGCGGCTATGGCACCTATGTAGACGCCACCAAAGATCGGTTGGACACACGCAAGCGCCTGATGGCGCGCAGGGCCTCACAGCTCGATGCTTATCGTAACCTGGCGGAACGGGTTTACGGTACGGTGGTTTACGGCGGTGCGACGGTGAACGACTTTGTACTGCAGAACGACGATTTTCGAGCCTACGTCGACAGCTATTTGCGCGGTATGAAAACCGTATCTGTAAATGAGCACAGTGACGGCGTCGTGGAAACGGTTGTCGAATTGAAACTGGAACCACGCTTTCGCCAGTGCGTTGCCAGTGTGCCCGACACTCAGGTTGCCCGTTATTGCTCGTTATCCTTGCCCGGTGAAAATGACAGCGCTGGCGATGTTCGCAGCAGTAACACCGATTCTCTTTACTACCTGGATTAAGCGATGACTGCTTTCTACCGAAGGCTAAAACAGCGTATTTCAATCGTCGCTGCCTGTGCTTTAGCACTGGTTCTTGCCAGCGAGCCGCTGTTGGCCTCTGTTGTTGAGGGCGTGGGTCATGCCAGTATTCACAATGGTGATATTGATAGCGCCAGAGCCCAGGCACGGCAGGCGGCTATGCGGGATATGGCATTGCAATACGACGCCCGTATCAGCAACAGCGACACGGTTGAAAATGGCGTGCTGACGAGTTCGCGCTTGCGCGTTACCAGCAATGTCAGCGCCCGCAATGTGCAGGTGGTGGATGAGTTTCGCAGCGGCCAGTTGCTGCGCTTGACTCTGCGCGCAGACATGACCTCCCAGCAACGCAGTTGTGGTCACGGTGCGGCGTCGACGTTGAAAAAAAGCGTGGCGATTACCGGATTTCCATTGTTGTACCCTGATCACGCCCGCGTTGGGCGGCTAGATGATGCCGGCGAAATGCTGCCGCAGCAGTTACAAATGCGTTTGCGTGAAGCCGGCAGTGTGCAGATTCTTGCGGCGACCAATTTGCGGATGTATGGCGATTTACTGAACGCACCTACTGCCCAGCAGGATGACAATCGGCTGACCAATGTACGTCAGTTGGCTCGGGAACTGGGCGCCCAGTTTGTGGTTAGCGGTGTTATACGAGACCTGGATGTGGCTGACCCTGCAGCCTGGAATACGTCGGTACTCGGCAAATTGAAGCGTAGCGTGGGGGCGGTAGACCAGAGCCGGCGCTTTATTGCGGATATGGTGATTTACGATGGTTTTAGTGGGGCGCCGGTTTATCAGCAGCGCTTTAGTACCCGCGAGCAATGGAATGCTAACCCCGGCAGTGCCAGCGGTTTTGCCTCGGCCGGTTTTGAACAAACCGACTATGGTAAAGCGGTAGCGCAGGTAATGGATGACATGGCCAAGTCAGTGACGGATGCGCTGAATTGCCAGCCGTTTATGACCCGAATCAATCGCGTTGACGGTGAACTTGCCACTATTGAATCGGGTGCCACCTCCGGATTAAGGCCGTCAGCAACGCTGCAGGTGTACCGCAGTGCACAGCATTTTGAGGCTCTGGACGCAACACCTGAGCTGACGGAAACCGGGGTTAACATCACACTCAACAATGTTCATCCCGAGTTCGCTTCCGGCAATCTGTCGGCCCATGGTGGCCAAACCAATATCCAGCAGGACGATATCGCCGTGGTGTGGTAGTGCGTCGCGTGAATTATCGTTTGCCAAAGAAAAGGCCCGCATATGCGGGCCTTTTCTGATGTGTCTGGGCCAAAACAGTTATCGGTTATGCGGCCTCCTTAGAGGCGACATCGCGGATTTTGCTGATCATCGAACGCAGACCGTTACCGCGGGTTGGCGAAATGTGGCGGAATAAATCCAGGCGTTCAAACAGCTCGTCGATGTCGATGGCCAGCAGTTCACGGGGTTCGTGATTGTTCAGCGCCACCAGAATGATCGCCGCCAGCCCACGCACAATAATGGCATCAGAATCGATCAGCAGGAACAGCTTGCCGCTGGCTTCTTCGTAGTGGTGAGTCAGCCACACCTGGCTCTGGCAGCCATGCACGTAATTCTTTTCGTTGCGTTCGGAATCTGGAAACGGCGGTAGCTGTTTACCCAGGTCGATAATGAACGCGTAACGATCTTCCCAGTCGTCCAGCAGCTCGAAGGCTTCAAACACGTCTTCCATTGTGGTGCTGGTACCCAGCGGATTTTTCGTGAAGTCGGTTGCGCTGTTGGTCATTACAACATCCCCAGTTCCAGTTTGGCTTCGTCGGTCAGCATATCGCTGTTCCAGGGCGGGTCAAAGGTCAGGTCTACCGTGACCTTATCAACGTTGGGCACGTGTTCCAATTTGGTTTTCACATCCTCGGCAATCACCGGGCCCATGCCACAACCCGCGGCGGTAAGAGTCATGATGATGTGAATGTGATTGCCGTGCTCTGGCTCTTGCTCGATGGAGCAGTTATAAATCAGCCCCAACTCTACAACGTTGACCGGAATCTCCGGGTCATAACAGTTACGAAGAGCTTCCCACATCTGATTTTCGTTTACCGTGCCGTCTTCCGGAGTGTCAAAATTACTGACCAGTGGCTGTTTGCCCAAAGCGTCGGCGTCGTGGCCTTCAATGCGCGCCAGATTGCCATTAACCGCCACTGTAAATGTGCCGCCCAGTGACTGGGTAATGGTGACGAAGGTATCCGAAGGAATCATGATTTCCGTTCCGGAGGGAACCAGGCGGGCTTCCACTTTGCGTTTGGTCAGTACAACTTCCCGTTCTTGCATCTGTTACTCCGTCATACCACTGTAAAGCTTTCGCCGCAGCCACATTCTGCGGTGGCGTTGGGGTTGCGAAACTCGAAGGTGGAGTTTACGCCTTCGGTAACAAAATCAATTTCAATACCGTTCACCAGTGACATGTGTTCGTCTTTTACAAACAGGTCTACGCCGTCGATATGAAATATTTGGTCATCGCTGCCGGACTCTTCCACCCACTGGGTTTCGTATTTAAAGCCGGAACATCCGCTCTTTTTAATGGCAAGACGAATGCCTAGCGCTTCAGGCCTTTTGTCCAACTGCTTGCGCACGTGCTTAATCGCACTGGGAGTCATGGTGACCGCAATGGTTGGGGTGAATACTTGGGCTTGGACTGTCATGATGTCACCTCCATCAGGCAAATAAACGTTGTATTTTTTGCAGAGCAGCGAACAGCTGTTCTACTTCTTCCAAGGTATTGTAGAACGCGAACGACGCCCGCGCTGTACCACCGGGAAGCCCGTAATATTCCATCAGCGGCATGGCACAGTGGTGACCGGCGCGAATGGCAATACCCTGCTGATCGAGCAGGGTACCAATGTCACTGGGGTGCAGGCCATCAATCTTAAAGGATATCAGCGGCACTTTGTTGGGCGAAGTGCCAATTATGGTCATACCCGGCACGCTAGTGACCAGCTCGTTGGCGCGCTGGAGTAGGCCGCTTTCGGCCGCTTCCATTGCATCGCGATCGAGGGTGGCCAAATAATCAATAGCGGCTCCCAGGCCCACGGCTTCAGCAATGGCCGGAGTGCCGGCTTCAAATTTGTAAGGCAAGGTGTTGTAGGTGGTGCCAGCAAAGCTTACCCGTTCAATCATTTCGCCGCCGCCTTGCCAGGGGGGCATAGCTTCCAGCAACGCGGCTCTGCCATAGAGCACACCAATGCCGGTGGGGCCAAACAGCTTGTGCGCCGAGAACACGTAAAAATCGCAATCCAGCGCCTGCACATCGGGCTGGAAGTGGCCCACGGCCTGGGCACCATCGACCAAGGTGATCACGCCCTGTGCTTTGGCTTTGGCCACCATGTCAGCCACCGGATTCACCGTGCCTAACGCGTTGGATACGTGGGTGATGGCCAGAACGCGGGTGCGCTCACCCAACAGTGAGTGAAACGAATCCATGTCCAGCTCCCCTTCCGGCGTTACATCAATTGCCAATACCTTGGCGCCGGTGCGCTCTGCCAGCATCTGCCAGGGCACGATGTTGGCGTGGTGCTCCATCTGACTCAGCAGAATTTCGTCACCGGGCTTGAGCAGCGGAGCCAGGCCGTTGGCCACCAGGTTAATAGCTTCGGTGGTGCCGCGAGTCCAGATAATTTCCCGTGCGCTGGGCGCATTTAAAAACTGCTGGACCTTCTTGCGCGCGCCTTCAAAGGCGGTAGTAGCGCGATCCGCCAAGGTGTGAGCACCCCGGTGAACGTTGGAGTGCATTTCCCGGTAATAGCTGTCCATGGCCTGCAACACCGCTTCCGGGCGTTGTGACGAAGCGCCGTTGTCCAGATACACCAGCGGTTTGCCGTTTACCTGTTGCGACAATATAGGAAAATCCCGGCGTACCGCGTATACGTCAAACAGCGGTTGGGTGGTTTTGGCCACAGACAAAGTGCTCATAACCGATTATACCTCTTGGAATGCCTGGTCGAAAAACTGGTTCAGTCCGGTGTTGGCGGTGTTACGCACCAGTTCCACCGGAATCTGCGCCACCAGCTCATTGATAAACGCCATGGTCAGCAGAACTTTTGCATCACGGCGGCTAAGGCCACGGGACACCAGATAAAATATGGATTCGTTATCAAGCTGGCCAATGGTCGCGCCGTGGGCGCACTTTACGTCGTCAGCGTAAATTTCCAGTTCTGGCTTGGTGTTAATTTCCGCACCGTTGGTGAGCAGCAGGTTTTTGTTGCTCATGTTGGCGTTGGATTTTTGCGCATCCTGATGGATGTGTATACGGCCGTTAAAAATAGCGTGGGATTTGTCTGCCGCAATGTTGCGATAACTTTCTTCGCTGTTGCAGTGGGCCGCAACGTGTTCGATGGTGGTGTGATTGTCGTAATGCTGGGTACCCTGGGTAACCACCACGCCATTGAGTTTGCACTCGCCACCTTCGCCTTCAAGGCGCACATGCAAGTCGTGACGGCGCAAGGTGCCACCAAAGCCAACACTGTGGCTTTCAAAACGCGAGTTGCGCTGCTGGCGCACGCCGGTGGTGCCCATGTGCTGCACATTCTGACCTTCGGTATTCAGGCGCACACTGGTGATGTTGGCGCCATCGCCCAGGCTGAACTCGGTGGCGGTGTTGACCATCACCGGGCTTTCGCCGCTGGAAACATAGTCTTCCACCAAGGTGAGCTGGCTGTTGCTGCCTGCGGCTACCAAAATACAAGGGAAGGCAGACCCGCTGTGGCTGGCGCTGGTGTGGTGAATTACAAACAGCGGCTGGTCGAGTACGGTGCCTGGCTGCAACTGAATCAGCAGGCCGTCTTCAAAGCGCGCAGCGTTCAGCGACGTCAGGTTTATCGAACCGTGTTTTGCTGGCTGATCGCTGATGGATTTGCCAAGCAGGTCGACGGCAAGCTCGGCGTCATCGCCGTCCAAATCACTGAAACGCTGTATGCTAAGGCCTTTCAGTGCTGGGTAATTGCTGGCTTCGGGGCGCACAACGCCATTTACCAGCACCACAGTATAACCCTGAATGTCGGCTTCGGCGCCGGCACTGGCGTTCAGTGGCAAAGAGCTGGCCATGTCATCGGTCAGTTTCAGATGCTTGGCTGAGTACTTCCAGTTTTCAGTCTTGCGCGTGGGCAGCAGCAAACCCGTCAGAGCGCTGGCTCTGTTAGCGCGCAGCGCCAGCAATGGCTTGGGCAGAGCCTGACCCGCTGATTGTAGAAAGGCGCTGGAAAGCGTAGATGCAGATTTCATGTCGCGACCTCCCGATCAGTGGCTGGCAGCTGTGTTATCTTTGACACCGAGCCAACCATAGCCTTTCGCTTCCAGTTCCAGGGCCAGTTCGCGGCCGCCTGATTTGATGATTTTACCATCAGCCAGTACGTGTACGTAATCTGGAATTATGTGGTCCAGCAGGCGCTGATAATGGGTAATCATCAGAATGGCGCGATCGGGTGCACGTAAGGCGTTCACGCCGTCGGAAACCACTTTCAGGGCGTCTATATCGAGGCCGGAATCAGTTTCGTCAAGAATGGCGAGTTTTGGCTGCAGCAGCAACGCCTGCATGATTTCGTTACGCTTCTTTTCGCCGCCAGAGAAGCCTTCGTTCACGCCGCGTTTGAGAAACGCTGGGTCCAGGTCGACCTGTTTGGAGACCTCTTTAGCCAGCTTCATGAATTCAGCGGCGTTCATGTCGTCTTTACCCTGGTGCTTGCGCATCGCGTTAACGGCGGTGCGCAGGAATTGCAGGTTGCTGACGCCGGGAATTTCAACCGGATATTGGAACGCCAGAAAAACGCCTTCGCGGGCACGCTCTTCGGTGGGTAGTTCAAGCAGGTTGTCGCCGTTGAGGGTAACTTCGCCTTCGGTGACTTCAAATGCGTCATTGCCTGCCAACACCTGCGACAGGGTACTTTTGCCGGAGCCGTTGGGGCCCATGATGGCGTGGACTTCGCCGGCTTTTATTTCCAGATTGATGCCTTTGAGAATCTGTTTGCCTTCAACGGAGGCGTGCAGGTTTTTGATGCTCAGCATTTGTAATTTCTCTCTTTTAAGCTTTTGAATTCGTTTCAATCAAATTTTGGGCTTTTATAAAGCTTAGCCGACCGAGCCTTCCAGGCTGACTTCCAGCAGCTTGCCGGCTTCTACTGCAAACTCCATGGGCAGCTCTTTAAAGACTTCTTTACAGAAACCGTTAACGATCATGGATACGGCCTGTTCCGCGTTGATACCGCGCTGGCGGCAGAGGAACATTTGTTCGTCGCTGACTTTTGACGTGGTCGCCTCGTGTTCCACGATGGCCGATTTATTCTTGCTTTCTATGTACGGGAAAGTGTGGGCGCCGCAGCGGTCACCAATCAGCAGGGAGTCGCACTGGGTGAAGTTTCGTGCACCTTCGGCTCCCGGATTGAACTTGATCAGGCCGCGGTAGGTGTTTGAGCTGCGACCGGCAGAAATACCCTTGGAAATCACCGTGCTGCGGGTATTTTTACCCAGATGAATCATTTTTGTGCCGGTGTCGGCCTGCTGGTAATTGTGGGTCAGCGCGACTGAGTAAAATTCACCTACGCTGTTGTCGCCGCGCAGTACGCAGCTGGGGTACTTCCAGGTGACCGCTGAACCGGTTTCGACCTGGGTCCAGGATACTTTGGAGTTGTCACCGATGCAGGCGGCGCGTTTTGTGACGAAGTTGAAGATGCCGCCTTTGCCGTTTTCGTCGCCTGGGTACCAGTTCTGTACCGTGGAGTATTTGATCTGGGCGTCTTTAAGCAGCACCAGTTCGACGACTGCAGCGTGCAGCTGGTTTTCGTCGCGCATAGGTGCAGTGCAACCTTCCAGATAGCTGACGTAACTGCCTTCGTCGGCAATGATCAAGGTGCGCTCGAACTGACCGGTGTTGGCAGCATTGATGCGGAAATAGGTCGACAATTCCATCGGACAACGCACACCCTTGGGGATGTACACAAAGGAGCCGTCGGAGAATACCGCCGAATTCAGCGCAGCAAAGTAGTTGTCAGCGGCAGGAACCACGCTGCCCAGATACTTTTTCACCAGTTCCGGGTATTTCTGAACCGCTTCTGAAATCGGGCAGAAGATAACGCCGGCTTTTTCCAGGGGCTCTTTAAAAGTGGTGACGACAGAGACAGAGTCAAATACTGCATCTACAGCAACGCCCGCTAATTTAGCCCTTTCGTGCAGCGGAATACCCAGTTTTTCATAGGTGCGCAGCAGCTCGGGATCGACTTCGTCGAGGCTCTGAGGCATATCTTCCGGGCGCTTGGGCGCGGAATAATAGGAAATATCGTTGTATTTTACCTTTGGGTAATTAACGTGTGCCCAGTCAGGCTCTTCCATATCGAGCCAGCGACGATAGGCTTTAAGGCGCCACTCCAGCATGAATTCGGGTTCTTGCTTGAGTGCAGAAAGACGGCGAATTACGTCTTCATTAAGGCCCGGCTCAAAGGTGTCTGACTCAATCTCGGTTACGAACCCGTGCTCGTAATCCCGTTTGATGAGTTCTCTTACCTCTTTGTCTGTGGTCGCCATAATCGTCGCTCCGTGTTCTTTTATCGTGGGCTGTGACGCCCTTTAATTTGCTAGCAACCGCGAGGGTTGCAGGGCTGATCTGTTGCTTGTTGACTCTGATTGTACAATACCAGAGTAATTTAGTCAGGTATTAAATCGAGGAAAACCTCTTTTAGGCCGCAAACCATTTTTAAAGCGGTTTGCGCGTCTGGGTTACGGTCAGTGCGCGCTATTATACGTGCAGTTTAGCTTTGTGTGCCATTCGGTAGGATGCGTGTCAGGTAGCTGTTAACAAGCTGCGCGGGAGCGTTTTGAGGCACGGGAATACGTACAATGTAGCCGCTGCCGGGGGCGCAATCCATGGCGCCCCCATTGAGATTTTCCATAGCAGGCAGGCTGAATCGCAGGTTGCCGCTGGGAGTGACCAGTTCCAGCAGGTCACCGATGGAGAATTTGTTTTTCACAGTGATGGTAACCCACTGGTCGTTGGCGTCGGCGATGGCACCCACCACCTGCTGGCTGCCGAGATAGGATGAACCCTGCTCGTAACTCTGATATTCCTGGGGCAGGTGGCGGCGCAGGAACCCTTCGGTGTAACCGCGGTTCGATAGAGCTTCGAGCTCGTCCATCAGGCTCATGTCAAAAGGCTTGCCTTGCACCGCTTCGTCGATGGCCCGGCGGTAGGCCTGGGTAGTGCGTGCGACGTAGTAGGTGCTTTTGGTGCGGCCTTCAACTTTCAGTGAGTGCACGCCCATTTCAGACAGGGCGGCCACGTGCTGCACCGCGCGCAGGTCACGGGAATTCATGATGTAGGTGCCGTGTTCGTCTTCATAAGCGGGAATTAAGCTGCCAGGACGGTTGGGTTCTTCCAGCAAAATTTCCCTCGGTTCTATCTCCCTGGGTTCAACCTCCTGCACAGGGCCATCAGAAGTGCGGGCGATCAGGTCGCCGGTTTGATCGTGGCCGTGTGCCACCGGTTTGTAGTTCCAACGACAGGCGTTAGTGCAGGCGCCTTGGTTGGCATCGCGGTGGTTCATGTAGCCCGACAACAGGCAGCGGCCGGAGTAGGCCATGCACAGAGCGCCATGTACAAACACTTCCAGTTCCATCTGCGGCACCCGCTCGCGGATTTCGCGAATTTCGTTCAGTGCCAGTTCCCGTGACAGAATGACCCGGTTGATGCCTTGGCGGCGCCAGAACTCCACCGTTGCCCAGTTTACCGCGTTGGCCTGAACAGACAGGTGTATGGGCTGGTCTGGCCACTGCTCCTTTACCAGCATGATTAAACCCGGGTCGGACATGATAAGCGCATCGGGTTGTTGCTCCAGTACCGGCGCCAGATCTTTCAGATAGGAGCGAACCTTGTCGTTGTGGGGTGCAATGTTAGATACCACATAGAATTGCTTGCCCAAACTGTGAGCGCGCTCGATACCGTCGCCCAGGGCGGCTGCGTTCTTGAAACTGTTGTTGCGAACCCGCAAAGAATAGCGTGGCTGGCCGGCATAAACCGCATCGGCGCCATAGGCAAAGGCGGTTTCAAGGTGCTCAGGGGTGCCGGCAGGCGCAAGCAATTCTGGGGTGTTCATAACGGGCTCCGGGATGAGTATGTTGAGGATAGGGCGCTTATCAAGAGTAGCGAGCGCGCCATTGTGCCCGAGCCAATCGTAATTTCAGTTGACCTCGCTCAAGGGTATTATGGATTAATTTCAGCTAACATCTGTACGCTGAATGCCCTGATGGTTTATCTTTCACCACCGAATTTTTTTAAAGATGACAATAAATTCTGAGTCAGGAGGGGCTTCATGGCTGTAAACGGGCAGCAGCAGGCTGCGCGGGCATCTTTGAGTATCCGCGTGCGTGTTTTAATTGACGGCCAACTGGCCAGAGGAAAGGTAGGTGTAGAGGTGGTGGCATCGCAGCTACACATGAGCCGCTATACCTTGCACAAAAAATTGAAAGCGGAAGGGCTGACCTTCGCACGTATATTGGAGGACGTTCGCCGCCAGCAGGCGCTGGCTTACATGCAGGACAAAACCAAGCCGCTGGTAGAGATTGCCGAACAGCTTGGGTTTTCAGAACTGAGTGCATTCAGCCGGGCGTTCAAACGTTGGATGGGCTCGTCGCCGGCTGAATACCGCTCGGTCAGGTTTTCCTGAATCGAGATTAGAACTTTTTGAACACCAGGCTGCCGTTGGTGCCGCCAAAGCCGAAACTATTGCTCATCACATATTCCAGGTTCTGGTTTTCGCGCACTTCGCGCACGACCGGGTAACCTTCTGCGCCTTCATCCAGGTTTTCGATGTTGGCTGATGGGCAAATAAAGTTTTCACGCTGCATGATCAGGCTGTAAATGGCTTCGTGCACGCCTGCCGCGCCCAGAGCGTGGCCGCTCAGTGCTTTGGTAGAGCTCAGCGGCGGAATGCGGTCTCCAAAGGCCTGCTTGATAGCTTTCAGCTCGGTGATGTCGCCGGCTGTTGTGCTGGTGCCGTGGGTGTTGATGTAGCTGATTTCGCCGTCGATGTTTTTCATCGCCTGCTGCATGCAGCGTACTGCACCCTCGCCGCTGGGGGCGACCATATCGGCGCCATCAGAGGTTGCGCCAAAGCCGACGATTTCCGCCAGGATGTTGGCGCCGCGGGCTTGTGCGTGTTCCAGAGATTCCAGCACCAGGGTGCCGCCGCCGCCAGAAATCACGAAACCGTCACGGTTAGCATCGTAGGTGCGCGACGCTTTCTCCGGGGTGTCGTTGTACTTGGTGGACAGCGCGCCCATGGCGTCGAACAACATGCTCAGGCTCCAGTGGATGTCGTCGCCACCGCCCGCCAGCATGACGTCCTGGCGGCCCATAGCAATCAAGTCTGCAGCGTGGCCAATCGCGTGGGTACTGGTAGCACAGGCCGACGTAACGCCGTAGTTAACACCGGTGATGCCGAACGCCGTAGCAATGCTGGCATTGATAGAGCTGCCCATGGTGCGTGGCACCCGGTAAGGGCCCACCCGGCGAATGCCTTTTGCACGATGGGTGTCGATGGCGTCCATCAGCTCCACGGTAGATGCGCCACCGGTGCCAAAAATAGCTCCGGTGGTGTTGGCGCGGATCTGCTCGTCGGTCAGGCCGGACTGGGCCAGAGCTTCTACCGTCGACAGGTGGGCGTAGCCGGAGGCCGGGCACATAAAGCGCCACAGCTTGCGGTCAATCAATTCTGGAAGGTTCAGGTTGATCTGACCGCAAATCTGGCTCCGTAGGCCATTATCACGGGCTTCTTCGCTGAAGCCGATACCGGACTTTACTTCCCGCAGTGATTTGGTTACAGCCTTTATGTCGGTTCCAAGGCTGGACACAATGCCCATCCCAGTGATTACAACGCGACGCATGTCAGTCACTCCTAAAAATTGTCGGTGGAAGTGAACAGGCCTACCCGTAGGTCTTTGGCCGTATAAATTTCCTTGCCGTCCACTTCCATGCGGCCATCAGCGATAGCCATGGTTAACTTACGCTTTATAAGACGTTTGAAGTCAAGATGGTAAGTGACTTTTTTGGCATTAGGAAGAACCTGGCCAAAGAATTTCACTTGACCGGAACCCAGCGCGCGGCCTTTGCCCTTGCCACCGGTCCATGCCAGGTAGAAACCGAGCAGCTGCCACATGGCGTCAAGGCCCAGGCAACCCGGCATAACGGGATCGCTGTCAAAGTGCACCTTGAAGAACCACAGGTCCGGGTTGATATCCAGCTCTGCGGTCAGGCCACCTTTGCCGTAAAGCCCACCTTCGTTCCCAATGTGGGTGATGCGGTCGAACATCAGCATTTCATCAATGGGCAGGCGCATGCCAGCGCCCTTGAACAATTCACCGTGACCGCAGTCGATCAGGTCTTGTTTGCTAAACGTGTTGGGGTACGGGTTGGAATCCATAGTGCCGGTGTCTCTTTCACAAGATGATTTTCCACAACTCTAGCTCGAAATTCGCCGGATGCTATTGACCATTAGTGGATAATTACAAAATTTGCGCAATGTTTACCCGATTTTACCGTCTGGCCTCGGGCTAGCGAGTATGTGGGTG
This sequence comes from Marinobacter sp. BSs20148, assembly GCF_000283275.1. Taxonomy (NCBI): domain Bacteria; kingdom Pseudomonadati; phylum Pseudomonadota; class Gammaproteobacteria; order Pseudomonadales; family Marinobacteraceae; genus Marinobacter; species Marinobacter sp. BSs20148. The sequence goes on along the minus strand of NC_018268.1, from coordinate 3,357,843 downwards.
TAGCGCCATAAAAAGACACCAAAAGCGATCAACCATAATATTGTGCTGACGCCAATACCGGCGTGCCAGCCTAAAATATTGAAGGCAGTCAGCACCCGTGCCACCGCTGCCAGCTGGATCAATACAAAGGCGGTTGCCATGCCCCGTGGCAGCACCAGCGATCGGCCGGTGTGGCCCAGGGTTACCCGTGCTATAACACCAAATATCAGGCAGCCAATGGCGCCAGCGCCCGCAGCGTGGGCCCAGGCGATTGAAGGCCAGCCGGCCAGCAAGTGCCCGGCTAGAAGAGTTAGCGCCACCGGCACCCATAGAATCGACAGGTGTAAAATCCACAACAGCGGTTCTTTACGGGTCAGCCAGCCTTTCCAGTGGTAAAGCCGCACCAGCATAATGCCAGCAGCAACGATGGCTATCACTCCAGCAAGGGCGCGCCAGCCGCTCACCAGCGTTGCTAGCAGCACAATCATCGCAAATACGCTGGCCATATCCAGTTTGGCCGAATTTTTCACCAGTGAAGGGCTCAGCCCCTGGCGTCCCAGATAACCGCTGGTGAAGGCCGGTGTGATGCGCCCGCCAACAATGCTGATCAGGGCCAGGCCCATCAGCAGTGCACCGTAACCATAAACTGGATCAAGACGGATAACGAGGCCGATTTGCATCAGCCATAAAAGGCCCAGTACCACCAATACCATCAGTTGGCGTTTCTGCCGCGCGTGCCAGACACGCCAGCCGGCATCGATCATAACCAACGGCAGAAAGGCCAGGTTCACACCCTGCACCAGCCAAACGGGAAGATCACCGCCAAATGCCAGCAAGAGCCGGCCAGCAATCCATACACCCCACAGTAGAACCAAACGCAGCCCATGAATGCGATCGGTTTGGGTCCAGGTGCAGACTGCCGTTAGCAGAAAGCCCGCAATGGCGGCGGTCAGGAAACCGAACAGCATTTCGTGCTGGTGCCAGAGCACCCCTGGCAAAGCTAATGGCAGTTGTAAGATACCTGTTGCCTGGAGTACCCATACTGGCAACACAACAACAACCAGCAGGGCCATAGATAGAAAGAAAATGCGAAAAGGGTAACCGAACAACTGACCGATACTGGCGCGGTCGGCGGAGGGTGTCGGAATCGCCATGAAGGATCTCCGTTAATAGTGGTATTTTAAGTATATGTTAAAGGAGGGCCAGTTCAAATGACATACCCGCATAGGAGTAGTGTGCGTACAATGGCGTTTTCGTCGCCGCGCTTTTGCCCTTTGATTTGGGCCGAGATAGGCTGTTTTGCGCGGTTTATAATCAACTTCATCGAAATTAAGGAACCTTGCCCGTGTACATGACTTTAAAAAGCATACACATGCTTACCGCGTATTTGACGGTGACGCTTTTCGCACTGCGTCTGCTGATGGATGCCGTGGGCCGCCCTGGTTGGCGGCAAACGCCTTTGCGCTGGATTCCCCACGCTAACGACACGGTGCTGCTGGTCAGTGCTGTCAGTCTTGTGTTTGTAACGCCGTGGATGCCGTTAGTACACGGCTGGTTAACAGCCAAGATAATTCTGCTGGTGGGTTATATCGTAGCCGGTCTGTTTGCCCTTAAAGTCAGTGTTGATAAGCGCGCACGCATCGTGGCAGCGGTGCTTGCCCTGTTGCAGATAGCCGCGATATTCCACTTGGCGACGGCCAAACCGATACTCTTCTCCTAACGCTGTTCGGGTTTTTAACGGCCGCTGAATAACTCCGGAAGGTCGGCGGACTCTGCCGCGTTGGCCCACTCTTTGCGTTCGGCACTGCAAATGGCCAGGTGCATGCGCAGCAACGTAAACAAGGCCAGCGCAAATATCAGCATGAAGTTAGTTTGCCAGATGCCGGTTATATCACTGATGGCGGCGAATGCCAGTAGCATCGGGGCGGCAAGAATGGCTCCGGCCATCGTGAGTATGGCGGTCGCCGTGTTTACTTTATTGGGATAGTGCTGGGAATAGTGCTGGGAATAGTACCGTGTTATTTGGCTAGATAATGCCGCTTGGCCAAGAGCAAGAAATAAGCCCAATGCAATCATCAGCGTTGAAAAAAGTGGGAGGCCGAGGCTTAAGGTAAAGGGAATCTCGCGGTTGATGCCATGAATTTGATAATGGGTTGGGGGGTAGCTGAGCATAAACGTCACGATTAATATGCCGGTCAGACTGTGGTACATCATCCGCCGCGCGCCGAATCGCCGTGTTAGCTTTATGGCCGGGGCATGAAATAGCGCTGCAGGTATTACCCAAAGTAAACCGGTAAGCGCTGCGTGACCAACGTCAAGCTGATACAGCCCCGCCAGATAATGAGGTAGCCACAGGGCAAGAATAATAAAGCTGGCAGACACACCGCTGTAAAACACTGCAAAACGCCACATCAGACGGTTTTTCTTAATGCAAGGTGTTCCGGCCCCGTGCCTGATCGCTGTTGCGCCTATGACATTCGCGGGCATTGCCCGCCGGTCAGCGTTTATTCCGAACGCCAAACGTAACCCAGAGCCTGCCAAAACAGTCAGCGCTAGCACCAGGCTGAGGGTGTTTGCCTGCAGGTGTAATCGGTTTTCCAATACTAATCCGCCGATCCCGCAAAGCAGCAGCGCCAAAGCACCCAAAAGGTACGCCGAAGTTTTTGGTGCAAGCTCCGGCTCAAGCGGTACTTCCTGCGCTTGATGATCCGATTGAAAACGATTGTTTTGCACACTACGGCCTCATTTACAGAGTTTTTTTGGCACCTGCAGATGTTATCAAAACCATGAATATTCGGGCCGGGGCATCAGGGGTACCTCCTGCTGGGGAGCTATGGGGTAGGCTTTTGCGTGGCAACAGGTGCAAGGGGATAGAGTGTTGATTTCTCTGGTGGGGTATGCGCTATGAACGTTGATATGCATCAATAATAAGTGGCTGTTAAGTGTGGGCTAATGCACGCATAGACCACCGCAACGCCTGTAACGGTGCCGATAAATTCGCCGGGAAACCCTCTATGAAAATAATGATCGCCTACGATGGCTCGCGCAACGCCAAACTGGCGTTGGCACAAACCATCACCATGTTTCACTCGCTCAAACCTACTCTCAGCCTGGTTGCCGTAGCCGAGAACCCGCGTGACATAACCGCAAGCAACGAGGACTTGTTTCAGGAAGAACTGGTCAGTTTAAAAAAGGCCCTGCAAGAAGCTCTGGACATGTGCGTCCGGGAAGGCATCAGCGCCAACTCCCTGTTACTGGAGGGAGACGCACGCAAGATGTTGCTCTACGCCGCTGAAAATAAAGTGCAGCCAAACATGTTGGTGATTGCCCGCCACAGTGAAGAGCCGGACGGCGGTTTTATTGCCCGTTCACTGACTTATTTCGTCGATGAGCTGGACTACATGACATTCGGTAAGGTCAGCTCGTTTCTGGCGCGCCGTGTGCAATGCCCACTGCTTATTCTGCCTAGCTGCTGATCGCCGCTGGCGCAGCAGTAACCGACAGAACTGAAAGCCCCCGGAGGCTTAAATGAAAGTCGCAGCTATATTCGGTTTTAAAAATCCAGAGATCAAAGCACTGCACCTGACCTGGATTGCGTTCTTCATCACATTTTACGTGTGGTTTAACATGGCGCCGCTGGCGTCGAGCATGCTGAAAAGCGTGAACTGGCTGACCGCTGATGATTTGCGCCTGTTTGCCATTTGTAACGTGGCGCTGACCATACCCGCACGAATTATTGTGGGTATGGCACTGGACCGTTTCGGCCCGCGCCGGGTGTTTTCGATTTTGATGGTGCTGATGTCGATACCGGCCCTGACCTTTGCCTTCGGTAATACCATGACCCAACTGCTGGTTAGTCGCCTTGTGCTTAGCTCCATTGGCGCCAGCTTCGTGGTGGGTATTCACATGACCGCCATGTGGTTCAAGCCCCGCGATATCGGCTTTGCCGAGGGCTTTTACGCCGGTTGGGGCAACTTCGGCTCGGCTGCTGCTGCGCTAACGTTGCCGACCATTGCCCTGCAAATGTACGGCGGTGATGATGGCTGGCGCTGGGCCATTGCCCAGAGTGCCATCGTGATGGCGCTGTATGGCGTGTACTACTGGTTTGCGGTTACCGATGGCCCCGTTGGAACCGTGCATCGCAAGCCCCGTAAAGCGAGTGCGTTGGAAGTCAGTACCTGGGGCGACATGGTCAAGCTGATTCTATGGACCATTCCGTTGATTGGCGTACTGGCCATTCTGGTGTGGCGTATTCAGAACATGGGTTATCTAAGCGTGACGGGTGCAGTCGTGGCCTACGTGGTGATCTGTTCCATTGTTTGCTACCAGATTGTGCAGATTCTGCGGGTTAACGTTCCTATCCTGAAAAAGGGTGTACCGGAAGACGACAAGTACCCGTTTAACAGCGTTGCCGCATTGAACAGCACCTACTTTGCCAACTTTGGTGCGGAACTGGCGGTTGTGTCCATGTTGCCGATGTTCTTTGAGGAAACCTGGAGCTTGGGCGCTGCCGCCGCCGGAATGGTGGCTGCCTCTTTCGCCTTCGTGAACCTGGTTGCCCGGCCTATGGGTGGCCTGGTGTCGGACCGCATGGGCAACCGCCGCTTTGTGATGCTCAGCTATATGTTTGGTATTGCGGTGGGCTTTGCACTCATGGGTATGCTGAATTCCAGCTGGCCGCTGATTGTGGCCGTGGGCGTGACCGTGTTTACCTCGTTTTTTGTGCAGGGTGCTGAAGGCGCTACCTTTGGTATTATCCCGTCCATAAAACGCCGTTTGACCGGGCAGATTTCCGGTATGGCCGGAGCTTACGGTAACGTAGGTGCGGTGGTTTATTTGACAATCTTCACTTTTGTGACGCCCTCCCAGTTCTTCTACATTATTGCCGTTGGTGCGTTTGTAAGCTGGGTACTGTGCTTTATGTGGCTGAAAGAGCCGGAATCGGGTTTCGCCGATGAATACGCAGTGTCGTCAGTAGACTTGCAGATAGAGGAAGAGGGCCGTATCCGCACGGCGTCCCTTGGCTAAGACAGTCTGGCGCACAGAAAAAACCCGCCGGGAGTGATTTCAGCGGGGTTTTTTTGAGGATAAGGGACAGATTTAAAATCTGTCCCTAGCTCATAAGCCCCAGGCTGAAAAGTGCGGGTTGGCAAAGTTTGGCTTGCCGTACACCATGGGCTTGTTGTCCAGGGTAATCAGTCGGCCACCGGCTGCACGCAGCACAGCGTCACCGGCAGCAATGTCCCATTCCATAGTGGGCCCCAGTCGCGGATACACATCCGCTTCACCGGCGGCCAGCAGGCACAGCTTTAGTGAAGAGCCTGCACTGGTCTGGCTGGCCACCTTGGCACCGGCTAAAAATCGCGCCAGAGCGGCCTCGTCGCCGTGGGAGCGGCTGGCGACAACGGTTAACCCGGCCGCTGGCACCGGGCGGCACTGAATGGCCTTGCGTTCGCCGTTTTCCTCTACAAAAGCACCTAGCCCGAGGCCACCGGCGAACAGTCGCTTCAGAGCCGGCGCCAGAACCACGCCCAGTACCGGCACGCCGTTCTCAATCAGCGCAATGTTAACGGTGAACTCGCCGTTGCGGTTGATGAATTCTTTTGTGCCGTCCAGGGGGTCTACCAGCCAGAAGCGGTCGCCGGTTTTTGGTGTATTGCCGGCGGCAGCCTGCTCCTCCGCAACAATAGGAATTCCTCTGTCCAGTGCCTGCAGCGCCGGCAAAATGAGCGCTTCGGCCAGCTCGTCGGCTTCTGTTACTGGCGATGCGTCGCTCTTCGTACGCACGTCAATATTGCCGCCGTAAATGTTCATGATGGCATTGCCGGCGTGGTGCGCAATGGGTAAAAGCTTTTCAAGCAAGGATGCGTAAGCGTCCATTTTCATTGATTTTTCGCCATTCGAATAAAGTGGTGGTGAACAAGACGCACGCTGAGGTACACCAAAGCCAGAGTGACCGGTATGGCGATGCCCAGAACAAGAGACTTGTTGAAAACAATACCGGCTTCATAAACGGAATTGAGCACCAGTTTAAGCAGCCCTATCAAATAGTAGGTAATCGCAACCACTGAAAAACCTTCAACGGTGTGTTGCATCATTAGCTGGATTTTGGAACGCCGATCCATAGAGCTCAGCAACTGCTGATTCTGGCTTTGAATCGCCAGCTCTACCCGCGTTCGCATCATGTCTGAGGCACGGTCTACCCGCCTCGATAGATCTTCGAGGCGTTCGCCAACGGCTTCGCAAGTTTTTACCGCCGGTGTCAGGCGCCGTGTCAAAAACTCGGTCAGGGTAAGGTGCCCAGTCAGTTCATCTTCTTTGAGTTCGTCCAGACGTGTCATTACCAGCTGGTGATAGGCCCGTGTGGCTGAAAATCGAAAGGTAGCGCGGGCGCGAAAGGCTTCAATGCGCGCGGCAATGTAGGTCAACCGGGTTAGCAGCGCCTGCTCGTCTACGTCTTGATTTTCTGCCAACGTTTGGGTAACCAGTACGAGCTGCTGATCCATGTCATTTAACGATGGTGTGATCTCGCGGGCGACAGGCAGCGCCAGCAATGACATCAAGCGATAAATTTCTATTTCCATCAGACGCTGGGTCAGTCGCCCTAGCTGGCTGTTCGACATTTTGTGATTTATCACCATAAATCGCCCGAAGCCGTCACTGTGCAGCTGAAACGTACTCCAAACCTTTGCGGCTCCCTCCTGCGGACTGCTGCCTATAAGGCGTAAACCCTCGAAATGTGTACGCACGTAGTCAGGGTTTTCGCGGGCCCTATCAGCACTGCCTTTTTGGATATCCAGATGAAATGCGGCTATGACGGTGCCGCTTAATTCCGCAAGCCAGCCCTCTGGCAGTAGGTTAATGGCGTTTTCGGAAAAAGCTACAGACCGGTTGGGGGCCAGATTCACAAACGTGTATGAGGCAAATTCCATATGCATTTCCCGCCTAACCCGCAGGTCACCAAAGGTGTGCTCAAAACAGCCTACTTCTTGCTGGGGTGGAACATGGCCAAGCAATGTATAAAGGGTTTGCAAATGTTGGAACTGGCTCTGGCGTTGCTCTGGATTGGTCAGCACCGCAATGTGGCTGACTCGTGCAGGCGAGGGAAGAATCTGGAACGGGCGAGAATGCAGCTCGTCATAGAAATCACCCCGTAGAGGGTGGATATCGAGGTTGGCCAGTAACTCGCTCACACTGGGGCTGATCCTTTTGTTGGATAGAGAAGTGGTAAAGGATGCCCCGAATAGTAACCCGAAAGAGGTGTTTGACAATAGCGAACAGAGAGGGCCTGGCAAGCGTCTCTCTGCTCGGTGATCAACATTAGCGGTCCTTGAATACCACGGTCTCATCAAGAGAGACGCGGGTAGTGCGCGTGTTGTTTGCCTTCACCTCTGAGTCGTCGTAACCAAAACAGATACCAAACACCACGCCGATGTTTTCCTCCAGTCCAAAGGCAGCACGAACCAGGTCAGGATGGGATCGCAAACTACCCATAGCACAGGAACTGATGCCTTGAGCCGTCATTGCCAGCATCAGAGTTTGGGCATAGATGCCCACATCGACTGCGATGGTGGCGCCAAAAGAGCGATCCATGCAAAGAAAGGCTACATGTGGCGCATCAAAGAACTCGAAGTTGCGCAGCGCCGCTCGGCTACGTCCAGCTTTGTCGTCGCGGGCAATTTCCATTTCTCCGTACAGTGCTGCGGCGCAGTCAACTTGCCGGCCGCGATAAACGCCCTCAAATTTGCTGACGTAGCTAAAATCAGGTTCAGAGGGTGCTCCCGCCATTGCCCGACCGATAAACTGATCTCGCAATGAGTCTCTTAGATCGCCAGAAGCAACCACGGTATACCAAGGTTGAGTGTTGCAGTTTGACGGTGCTTGCTGTGCCTGTTCGAACACGTTGCGCATGGTTTCTTCAGGAACCGTTTTTGGCAAAAAACCACGGACGGAGCGTCGCTGAAAAATGGCATCTACCAGAGACATCGTAGGCTTGCTGACTGCATTCATAGGAGGTTCCAAAATAATGAGTACGCGGTGGTGTTTTTCAGTCGTTTTAATTTTTTATAACGTCGGTGTTTATGAACATCACGTCTCGACACCGTCAGAACGTGATGTTGAGCTCATGATTGAGCGGATCAGAAAAACACGCCTGGAAGCCAGGTAGCGATTTTTGGAAAGACCATGATGATGCCAATGGCTATGATTTCGATGATGACGAACGGAACGACTGAGGTGTAGATGTCCTTCATGGTAATGCCTGGCGGTACGACACCTTTTAGATAAAACAGGTTAAATCCGAAGGGCGGAGTCTTATAGCCGATTTCCATGTTGATCACGAACAAAATGCCGAACCAGATTGGATCGAAGCCAAGGGATTTTACGATAGGCATGAACACCGGCAGAGTAATCAGCATGATGCCAACCGGGTCGAGCACCATGGCCAGGAAGAATATAATCACCATCATTGCAATGATGATGCCCCATGGCCCGCCGGGAATGTGCTGCATCATCCCTTCTATCAGATCTTGAGCTCCCATGCTCTGATATGCCGCGCTAAACGCGTGAGCGGCAAATAGGATCCACATGATCATGCCCGTAAGCTTGAAGGTACGGATAGCTGCTTCCTGCAGGATGCTCCACTTAAACTGGCGATAGACGGCCGCCGAAATCAGCGAACCCAGAACGCCCATGGCGGCGGCTTCCGTTGGCGTGGTAATGCCACCGATGATGGAGCCTAACACCATGAAAACAACGCCCATGGGCAGCAGTACGGCTCTTAGAGCACGGAGCTTCTCAGGCCAGGTGCCACGTTCCTCTGGAGGCAGGGCCGGTGCCAGATGCGGCTGGAGGGTAGAGCGTATAAGAATGTAAGTGACGGTCATTACCATCAACAGAACACCAGGCATGATGCCGGCAGCAAACATCTGGCCTACGGATACCCCGGTAATCAGTGCGTAGAGAATCATCAGAATGCTGGGCGGTATCAGAATGCCCCAGCCACCACCTGTATTGATGACACCCAGCGCCATTTTGCGGTCATAGCCACGTTCCAGCATGGAGGGCAGTGCAATGGTGCCCATGGCAACCACCGCTGCGCCACTGATACCCACCATAGCCGCAAATATGGCGCAGATAACCAGGGTTCCTATAGCCAGGCCGCCGCGAAGGCCGCCAAACCACAGGTGCATCATCCGGTACAGGTCCTTTGCCACACCGGTCCGCTCCAGCACCATGGCCATGAAAACAAACAGGGGAATCGCAACTAGGGTAAAGCTGCCCATGGTGCCCCAGATCTGCGAGGCCACCATATAAAAGGAGTCAAATCCCCAGGTAAAATAGAGGAAGATCACCGAAACGCCACCGAGAACAAAAGCCAGCGGCAAACCCAGCAGCAGGAAGAATAACAGCGAACCAAAAAACAGCAGGGTCAGAACTTCAATACTCACGACTGCTCTCCTTTAGAAGCGCTGTGATCCGGGCGGTAGTAATTCAGGTTGAACGCAATGGCAATGTCTTCGAGGAGTTTTGCCAAGCCCTGCAGTACCAGCAGTCCTGTTCCGACAGGAATGGCAAGTTTGGCCGGCCAGATCGGCGGGTTCCAGGCAGAGTAAGAGGTCTCCCAACTGGCGATGGATTCGCTGGCCATGTCAATGCCAAACCACAGCAGAGCAAGAGTAAAAATGAAAAATATCAATGAGGTGCCGATGTCCATAAACGCCCGCTTGCGAGGCGATAGCTGCGAGTGCAGAAGATCGACATTGACGTGGCCCCGATGAGCCATGATGTAGCCTCCGGACATTACCGCATAAACGCCGAACAACATTTGAGTAAGCTCGTTGGTCCAGACTGTGGGTGCGTCAAGCAGATAACGGAAGCCCACTTCCAGCAGCAGGAACGCGAACATGGCGAAAACGAGCAGGGCTATCCAGCGTCCGACAAAATCATTAAGACGGGTAACCCCGCTTATGAATGCGGTCAGCACACTCATTGCATTCTCCAGGAGGATGTTGGGTGTTTCAGGGATAAAAAGGCCGGACGTCAAAGACTCCGGCCTGTGTCACTTCGTTAATCGTGCGGCTTAGAGGTAGCCGAGTTCGGCTAGGTAGCCCTTCAGCATATCCAACGCCTTCTTGGCGTTGTCGCTACGCTCGCCTTCCTCGTCCCACATTGCCTGTGCGGCTTTTGTCAGCTTGTCCTGAACGTCATCCGGCAGAACGTTAACCTGCACGCCCTGTTCGGCGATGACCTTGGCCAGGGTGATGCGCTCCTTATAAAGGTATTCGTTGGTACGAACCCAGAATTGCTCATCGAGTGTATCTTTGACGATTTTTTGCATGTCCTCCGGCAATTTGTTCAGTGCCTTCATGCTGACAATGATGACATCAGTGCCCGCGATGTTCAGGGCCGGTTGAACGTGGTACTTGGCCACTTCATACAGAGCCATGCTGGAGGCACCCTGAGCGGCACCCCAATGGGCACCGTCAACAATGCCTGAGTCAAGCGCGGAGTAAAGTTCGCTGCCTGGAATATAAGATGCTGCAGCACCCGCTTCGGTCAGGAACTTTTGCAGAACACCTGAGGAGCGGATCTTCAGACCGGTAAAATCGTCCCAGCTATTGATCGGCTCTTTGATCACCATTTCAGTGGGATATACCTTATCGGTTGCCCAGTAAACGTCGTGTTCTGCCGCTTCATCACGAAGCATCTGCTCAAAACCCATACCCTGATGGAAGTATTCAGCTTCCCACACGTTACGGAACGCAAAGGGCAAGCCGGAGGCAATGCCCGCAAGAGAGACTTTGTCCTGGGCATAAGAGGGAGAGATTGTGCCCATTTCCAGAATGCCACGGCTCACAGCATTGAACGTGTCTTGGGCCTTGAAGAGCGCGCCGGCTTCATAAAGCTTGAGTTTCAAACGCCCGTCTGTGCGCTCGTCCAGAACTCGTTGCAGCCTTACCAGGCTGTCTGTGTAGGAGCTGCTGGCGCCTGGCCAGTGGGACTGCACTTTCCATGTGAACGTTTCCTGGGCGGCGGCGGGCGCAGCGCTCAGGGCAGCTGAAATTCCGAGGGTAAGGGCAGACGCGTAAACGGTCAGGGATTTGCGTGTTTTGGCGAGGAGATTCATAACTGTGCCTCATTATTCGTTGTTGTTGGGATGCTTCTTGTTGTTTCACTGTGCAGAACTAACGACTGCAGGGTGAATTATTATTTTCTGAATCTATCACAAGATCGGGCTTTTGCAATAGGATGTTTTATGTAGAGGCACCAGAATTATTCTCAATAAGGACAATCCGATGATTGAAAATCAGCAGTCTCATGGCGTGCTCCAGCTCGTTATCAACCGCCCCGAGAAGAAAAATGCCCTGACCCGGGAAATGTATCAGCAACTGAGTGACGCCATAATCCGTGCGAATGAAGATGAGGCTGTGAGCGCCATCGTCATCTCTGGCGCGGGTGGTGTGTTCACGGCGGGCAATGACCTGGATGATTTCCGGGCTCGTGCCACGGATGCAAACCCGAAGCCTTCCGCCGGGCTGGCGTTTATTGAAGCGCTGATGAACTGCGATACGCCGGTTATAGCCGCAGTAGAAGGTATGGCAATCGGCATCGGCACAACGCTGTTGTTACACGTGGATGTCGTGGTGGCTGCAAAAAGTGCGAAATTCAAAACGGCGTTTGTGGATCTCGGGCTGGTGCCGGAGGCTGCTTCTACGGTCACCATGCCTCTGCATTTGGGTACTCGTAAAGCCACGGATCTGCTGCTCCTGGGTGAGGTGATCAGTGGCAGTGATGCCAGGGAATGTGGGCTGGTAAGCCGGATTGTGGATGATGGGCAGGCGCTGTCCGAGGCGTTGGCGCTTGCAAAGAGCTTGGCAAACAAATCCCGTGAAGCCCTGCGGGCCAGCAAGCGGCTGATCCGCGCTCCCTGGCGTGAGCAGATTGAACAGGCACTGGAGCGGGAGCGGGAGGTGTTTACCGAGCGGCTTCGGTCGGAGGATTGCCGGGCCGCTCTGGGCAAGCTGGCCCCACGCTGATCGGGATCAACGCGCGATTTTTTTCCAATAAGGTTCACGCAGCTCCCGCTTCAGAACTTTCCCTATGGTGGAGCGGGGGAGCTCCTCGCGGAGCTCGATAGCGGAGATACGCTGGCTTTTGCCGAGCTGGCCGTTAGCCCATTCGAGTATCGTAAGCGTTGAATCTTGGTGCCCGGGCTTGAGAACCACCAGAGCCAGCGGTGTTTCACCCCAATGTTCGCTGGGAATGCCGATAACCGCTGCATCGTCCACGGCAGGGTGTGCCAGCAGCGCCTTCTCTAGATCGACCGGGTAGATGTTGAAGCCACCAGAAATGATCATGTCCTTGCGACGATCAAGAATATGGATGAATCCGTCTTCGTCGATTCGTCCCATATCTCCACTGCGATAAAACACGTTGCCCTCAGGGCTTTCCCAAAGCATTTCCTCGGTCTGTTCAGGCCGGTTCACGTAGCCTCGCATCATCGAAATGGCGCGGCCCACCAACTCGCCGGTTTCGCCTCTCGAAAGTTCATGATCCTCTTCGTCGATCACGCGTACTTCCGCACCTTGCGTTGGTATGCCTACTGAGCTCCATTTGTCTGGGTGCGCGGCACAGTCGAGGCTGGTAGAGATGCCGCCCTCTGTGAGGCCGTAAACCTCTCGTATGTTGCCGGGCCAGCGAGCCATCGCATCAGCTATCACGTCCGGTCTTAGGGGCGCGCTGGTGCAGAGTTTCAACTTGAAGCTAGAGAGGTCAAAGCGGTCAAATTCCGCGTCAGCCAGAATCCTCTGGTACTGCACTGGTACCAGCATGGCGTGGGTCACACGGTGTGTTTCGGCCAGCTCCAGAAATCGCCGAGCGTCGAACTTTGCCATAATGACCAGCGTGCCGCCGTGGAACAGCGTGGGTAACACCGAGACCAGTGTGGTGTTGGAGTACAGCGGCGTTGAGACCAGGTTAATGGCATCGCAATCCAGTCCATAGAGGCTCATGCGTTCCATCTGCCGCTGGCGGAATCGGTAATCATGGAGAATGCCCTTCGGAGTGCCGGTGGTGCCGGAGCTGTAGATGATATTAAAGGCGTCATCCAGCGATACGTCCGCCGGGCGGGCCCCAGCTGAGGCATCGCCAAGCCAGACTTTCAGGGTCTGGCCAATTCCTTCGCCGTTTTCATCCAGGGCAACAATACGGTCGTCCGGTAATCCCTGCAGCCCAGGCTGGAAGCTGTGAAGGAGGTCCCCATTTTTCTGCGACACAAACAGGAACGTTGCACGGCAATCGGACAGCATAAGACACAGTGTTTCGGCGCTGGCCATACCTGAAAGTGGCACCATGCAGCCGCCGGCGGTAAGCACACCGAGATACAGAGCGACATAGTCAGCGCTGTTCTCCGACAGAGCTGCAACTGAGTCGCCCGGCTCAAGCCCCGCATCTCGCAGGCGGTTGGCGATCCGGTTAATCTGATCCAACAGGTCTCTCCAGCTCACCGTGCCCTGTTCACTGATCAATGCCGGGTGGTCTGCACGGCTGATTGTAAACCTCTGTATCCGGTGGCCAATGGCCTCCATGGGTTCGTTCGGGGTCATGGGTGCGTACACAGGCATTTCGCTCAGGTTATTTTTCATTTTTGTGCCTTATGCTGCTATTGTGTTTTGACTAGTGAAATTTACTTCCGATTATATTGACTCAAAAGTAGAAGACATGACAAATTAATGCGATAGCAAAATCACTAGTGTAATAATAAAACCAAAGATACAAGGAACAGCGGCATGGGGCGTTTTGATGGTCGGGCGGCTATTGTTACCGGAGCAGGCAGTGGCATAGGTCGGGCAACCGCCTTGCGATTGGCCTGTGAGGGTGCCCAAGTGATCATGGCGGATACTTCCGAATTGGGCTTGGTTGACACCGGGAATCTAATGCCGGAAGGGGCTGAGTACCTCCGTCGCCGTGTCGACGTTGCCGATGAGGCTCAGGTGAAAAAACTTGTCAGCGACGCTATGGACGCGTTCGGAAAAATTGACATCCTGTGCAACATCGCTGGCATTGCCAGCACAGGGAAAGGCCATCCACCGGTAATCGAAAACGAGCGAGACGAGTGGGACACGGTGTTGGCGGTGAATCTGATTGGCACCATGCTCCTCATAAAGCATGTCGCGCCGCACATGCAGGCCCGCAAACTCGGTTCCATTGTCAATACAGCGTCGGTTGCCGGTATTCGCTCGGGCGCAGGGGGCAATGCTTATAGCGCCTCAAAGGCTGGAGTGATCAACCTCACGATGACCGCTGCGTGTGACCTTGGCCTTCACAATATCCGGGTGAACGCTGTCTGCCCGGGCCTGGTTGAAACCGGTATGACAAAAGCGGTGTTTGATTACGCCCGCACCAATGAAAAAGCTCACAAGTTGGGCGCTCGCTGTGAACTGCGCCGCTACGGCGACCCGGAAGAAATCGCAGCGGCCATTCTGTTTTTTGCCAGTGACGATGCCAGCTATATCACCGGACAGGCGCTGCCTGTGGATGGCGGCAACACCGCCTCTCTGAACCTGCCAGGAATGAAAGTGTAATGAGTAAGCAAGAACCCCCTTATGTCGATAGCGCCTATGTCGATAGCACCTATGTCGATGGTACAGAGCTGCCGGGCTTTCATAACCTGCTCGGTTACCGCCAGGCTTCCTGGGAGGAAAACGAAGCGGTTATTGAGCTGGAACTGGAGCCAAAGCATCTAAACCTTGGTGGTGTCATTCACGGCGGCGTACTGACGTCGCTGGTTGATATCGCGATGGCCCAAGCTGGCACACACTGCCCCTTCCCGGGGCGAATGCGTAAAGCCATTACCTTGTCTTTGACCACAACGTTTACCGGCCAGTGCTCCAGCGGCACTATTCGTGTAACCGGGCGCAAGCGAGCCGGTGGCACCCGGATTTTTAACAGCACCGGCGAAGTGCATGACGATAAGGGCAATCTGCTTGCTATCGCCGAAGGCACGTTCCGGATGCGGTCTGGCAGCGACAAGCCGGAAGGCGTTCCTATCTGATTTTCAGTGCATAGAACAGAAACCTGGTTGGCTGCGAAGGCCGGTCATCGAATCAATAATAAAGAGGAAGCCGACATGTTCGAGTTGTCTGACAAAGCTAAAAATCTACAGGTGCAGTTGAGCGAGTTCATGGACGTGAACATTTATCCCAACGAGTCCACGCACCACGAACAGATTGAAAAGGCAGAAAATCGTTGGGCACCGGTTCCGATCATAGAGGAGCTTAAAGCGAAGGCAAAAGCGGAAGGCCTCTGGAACCTGTTCCTGCCGGAAAGCGATCTGGGCGCTGGCCTGACCAACTTTGAATACGCCCACCTTTGCGAAATCATGGGCCGTTCTGAAATGGCCCCGGAGGTGTTCAACTGTTCTGCACCGGATACCGGCAATATGGAAACAATCGCCCGGTACGGTAATGACAAACAGCAAGAGCAGTGGCTGAAGCCTTTGCTGGCGGGTGAGATTCGTTCCTGCTTTTCCATGACAGAACCGGATGTAGCGTCCTCCGATGCAACTAATATCGCCTGTGAGATCCGTCGTGAGGGCGATGAGTATGTGATTAACGGCAAAAAATGGTGGTCTTCGGGTGCCATGACCACCACCTGTAAAATTGCGATTGTGATGGGTAAAACCGATCCTGCCGCGCCCAAGCACCAGCAGCAGTCGATGATTCTGGTGCCATTAGATGCGCCCGGTGTGAAACTAGTACGCTCCCTAATGGTGTTTGGTTATGACCACGCACCCCACGGCCACGCGGAGATTCATTACGAAAACGTGCGGGTTCCTGTTGGCAACCTTTTGCTAGGTGAGGGGCGTGGCTTTGAAATCGCCCAGGGCCGTCTCGGGCCAGGTCGCATTCACCACTGTATGCGGATCATTGGCGTTGCGGAACGTGCGCTGGAGTTGATGTGTAAGCGTGCCAACGAACGCGAGGCATTCGGCAAGCCGCTCTCCAGCTTTGACTCTATCCGCAAGGACATAGCCCGCAGCCGAATCGAGATTGAGCAGGCGCGACTGTTGACTCTGAAGGCGGCGCACATGATGGACACCGTGGGTAACAAGGTAGCTCGTCAGGAAATCGCCATGATCAAGGTGATTGCTCCGAGCATGGCGCTGAAAGTGCTCGATCGTGCGATTCAGGTGCACGGTGGGGCCGGCGTGAGCCAAGACACCTTCCTTGCATCAGCCTGGGCTAAGGTACGGACATTGCGGCTAGCGGATGGGCCGGATGAGGTTCACTTAGATTCTGTTGCCAAGATTGAACTGCGTCAGTATCGCTAATCAGGGCTAAGCCACGGGTGGGCGCACTTCCGGCCAGCACCCAATCTTTGAGTATAAGGACCGAGTTATGAACAACCCACTTTTTGATATGACCGGTAAGGTGGCCTTGATCACCGGTTCCACTAAAGGCATTGGTCTGTCAATCGCCGAAGAAATGGCCCGTCTGGGCGCGAAAGTTGTTATCTCCAGTCGTAAGGCCGACGCCTGCGAACAGGTGGCGAATGAACTGAAAGGCAAAGGCTATGACGCCATAGCGATACCCTGCCATGTCGGCAAAAAAGACGACCTTCAAAATCTGGTAAACAAAACCAACGAAGCCTGGGGCAGTATCGACGTGCTCGTATGCAACGCCGCCACCAACCCGGTCTATGGTCCCACCTCCGAAATGACCGACGAGGCCTGGGATAAAATCATGGACACCAACGTCAAAGGCACCTTCTGGCTCACCAACATGGTGCTGCCGCAGATGGCGGAAAAAGGTGAGGGCGCCGTTGTGTTGCTGTCCAGCATCGCCGGAATCCGCGGTAACACAACCATCGGAACCTACGGTGTATCCAAAGCAGCAGAAGCCGCACTGGCCCGGAACCTGGCGGTTGAATGGGGCCCGAAAGGCATCCGCATCAACAGCATCGCCCCCGGCCTGATCAAAACCGACTTCGCCCGTACACTCTGGGAAGATCCGGTGCGCGTTAAACGAGCCGAAGACAAAACCCCACTGAGAAGAATCGGCGACCCGGTAGATATCGCAGGCCTGGCCGTATTTTTATCAACCAAAGCCAGCGCCTACATAACCGGCCAGACCATTGTCGCCGACGGCGGCGAAACCATCTGTTAAAGCAGCTATTACTGAAACGTGCCAAGGGCTGCGGATGGGGGTGTTTTTCTGCAGGGAAAAGATGTTTGAGCGCAACGATTTGTTTTCCCGAAAGAAAAGCGCCCCTATCCGCAGACCGCTACCACCAATAGAAGCGGCTGCCCAAAATTGAAGGCAACATAAAAAATGAGCATAACTCCAGAGCTGGTGGACGTCCTCCCAGCCCACACATTCGATGAAGCCCAGCTCTTGTCCTGGCTTCAGCAAGCTATGCCGGGTTTTGGCAGCCGCCTTGAGGTAAAGCAGTTCCAGGGCGGCCAGTCCAACCCGACATTCCTGCTGGATACCGACAGTGGTCGCTACGTCCTGCGTAAAAAACCACCCGGTAAAACGCTGCCGTCTGCTCACATGGTCGAGCGGGAGTACAAAGTTATCCGTGCGCTATCGGATAACACATCGCTGCCGGTACCCAAAGCTCGGGTGTTGTGTGAGGACAGCGAGATTATAGGCACGCCTTTTTACGTGATGGACTTTCTGGAAGGCCGCATCGTTAGCCATTCAGCCTTGCGAGTGCTGGGTCGCAAAGAAAGATTGCTGGCCCACCATTCCGCTATCGACACCTTGGCAGAATTGCATTCTGTGGATGTGAACGCAGTAGGCCTGGGAGACTACGGTCGTCCGGAAGGCTATGTGGCACGCCAGGTTTCGCGCTGGAGTAAACAGTACCTGGCGGCCAAAACCGACGAAATGCCTGCCATGGACAGACTTATGGCATGGCTGCCCAAAAACCTGCCTTCAACCGATGAGTGTGCTATTGCCCATGGTGACTATCGCTTCGGCAACCTGATGCTTGCTCCGGACAAACCCGAGGTGATCGCCGTTCTGGATTGGGAGCTTTCTACGCTTGGGCACCCGTTGGCGGATCTGGCCTACTACTGCCTGCCATATCACCTGCCATCGGATATACCGGGTATGCGCGGGCTGAAGGGCGAAGACTTAGAAGCACTGGGCATACCGGGTGAGCAGGAAATTATCGCTCGTTACTGCGCCAAGACCGGCCGCGAAAGTATTGCAGACTGGCACGTCTACCTCGCCTTTTCGCTGTTCCGATTAGCCTCTATCGTCCAAGGCGTCTACAGACGCGCGCTGGACGGTAATGCTGCCAATGCCGATGCTCTTGACGTAGGCAAACGCGCCAGCTTGCTGGCCGAAACCGGCTGGAAAATCGCCAGTGCGGGAGCGCTGACATGACATTCCCCATCGTTCGGCGCATCCTCATTACCAACGACGATGGCATTAACGCGCCAGGGCTGGCGCGGCTGGAAAAGATTGCCCGTAACCTGGCAGAAGAAGTCTGGGTTGTTGCTCCGGAGCACGACCGTAGCGGTGCGGGCCAGAGCATCTCGATACACCACCCGTTGCGGGTCTACGAAACCGGGAATAAACGCTACGCGGTTTCCGGTACTCCGGCAGATTGTGTGCTCTATTCCCTTGCCCAGTGGTTCAGTGAAATACCTCCGGATCTTGTGTTATCAGGTGTCAATTGCGGAGCCAACATCAGTGACTCGGTGCAGTACTCGGGTACGGTTGGCGCGGCGCTCAGCGCTCATCATATGAACATTCCCGCTATTGCCTTAAGCCAGGCCTTTCTGTCCCGTGAGGGTATCGACTGGGCGCCCGTCGAACAATTTGGCGAGGCGGTCATCCGCAAACTATGGCAGCCGGGCGAAAAGCGGGCCTGGAACGTGAACTTTCCTGCCTGCGAGGCCGGAGATATCGTTTCTGCACGCTGGTGTAAGCAGTCCAGTGGTTCCATCCAGCAAGCTCGCCTAAAGGAGGGCCATGATTCCCGCAGCCTACCTTATTGGTGGTTGGGGTTTGATCGCAACTCCCGGCACATCATAGCACCAGACTCCGATGTGGCCGTGCTGAGAGACAAGGCAGTCGCCATTACACCCCTGCGACATGAAGGCCCCTTGCCCGGGGATACCAAAGAATTTGATCTGTCCGCGATGCTGGCAGGCTGATGTACACCTGGAGACAACAATAATTATGTTCACACGTCACTATGCGGTTTGGCCTACAGATCTGCCCAAGACCATGACCCTGCCGAAAACCAGTGTTTTTACCAATCTGGAAATATCGGCCCTGCGCTATCCTGACCAAACAGCCATCATTTTCTACGATGCGTTCATCACATACCGCCGGCTGCTTGCGGAAGTGGAGTCTATGGCAGGTTACCTGCAGGCGCAGGGTGTGAAAAAGGGTGATCGGGTGCTGCTGTATATGCAGAATTCGCCGCAGTATGTGATCTCCTACTACGCGATTCTGCGGGCAGATGCCGTGGTGATTCCGATAAACCCGATGAACCGGGCCGCAGAGCTAGAACATTATATTGCGGATACAGGCTCACGGGTATGCCTGGCAGGCCAGGAACTGGCTGAATACATTACGCCGCTGTTGGGAAAAACCGATTTGGAACAGATTGTGGTGGCTTCCTACAACACATACATTAAGCCTGATACCGACCTGGATCTGCCGGCGGAAGTCGCAAGCCCGGCCTGGTCGGGCGATGCTCCGGGCGTAGTGAGCTGGGAAAGCGCTATGGCGGCGAGCCTTAGCCCTCAACAACATACGGCAGGCCCGGAAGATCTGGCCGTCATCCCCTATAGCTCTGGTACAACGGGTGCACCAAAAGGCTGTATGCACACCCATCGCTCGGTAATGGCAACGGCGGTACACCGTGTGTTCTGGAATCTGAGCACTTCTGACAGCATGCAGCTGGCCACCCTGCCATTTTTCCATGTAACCGGCATGACCGGCTCCATGAACGGGCCGATTTTCGCCGGCTCGACGGCGGTGATTATGACGCGCTGGGATCGCACCACTGCATTAAGGCTTATTGAACGCTACAAGGTCACCGCCTGGGCCAACATCGTTACCATGGCGGTGGACTTTCTTTCCAGTCCGGATATTGGAAAATACGACCTCTCCAGTCTCCAAATGATTGGTGGCGGAGGTGCCGCCATGCCCGGCGCCGTTGCGGAAAAACTGAAAAGGCTGACGGGGCTCAACTACATTGAGGGCTATGGCTTGTCAGAAACCATGGCCGCAACCCACATCAACCCCAACGCGAAACCCAAAGCACAGTGTTTGGGTATCCCGGTGTTTGATGTGGACAGCCGGATTATTGATGTGGATACCCTGGAAGAGAAAGGGCCGGGTGAAACCGGTGAGATCGTTTCCTTTGGTCCGCAGGTGACCATCGGCTACTGGAACCGGCCGGCCGAAACCGATGCGGCGTTCGTCGAAATTGATGGCAAGCGTTTCTTCCGCACCGGCGATCTCGCGTATTACGACGAAGAGGGTTACTTCTTCATGGTCGATCGCCTTAAGCGAATGATTAACGCATCCGGATTCAAGGTGTGGCCTTCGGAAGTTGAGGCCATGATGTACAGACACCCTGCCATTCATGAGCTGTGTATTATCTCGGCCCCGGATCCCAAACGTGGGGAAACGGTGAAGGCCTGCATCGTGCTCATACCTGAAGCAGAAGGCAGTACCAGCGTTGAGGACATTACGGATTGGTGCAAGGAACAGATGGCGGTCTATAAAGTGCCCACCATTGTTGAATTTGTGAGTGCATTGCCAAAATCCCCCACGGGCAAGCTGATGTGGCGGGCGCTTCAGGAGGAAGAATGGGCAGGTACAGATCATGAATAAAAAACCCAGTATTTTAATTGTGGGTGCCGGCGCTATTGGTAGCTTCTACGGTGCCATTCTAAAGAAGGCCGGCTGTTCCGTGAGTGCTGTATTGCGCTCAGACTATAATGCGGTCAGAGCCCAAGGTATTCGAATCACAAGCCCGCTTGGAGACCTGTCCTACGAGCCCGATCATGTATACCGTGATGGTGACTTGCCGGAAGAAACGCCAGACTTTCTGATTCTGTGCGTGAAAGTTCTGCCCGGTGTGGATCGGGTTGCACTGGTTGCGCCCTGGATGGGTGAGAAGACCCGTCTGGTTCTGATCGAAAACGGCCTGGATATCGAAAAAGAGCTGGCCGATGCCTATCCGCAGAACCCTCTTATAAGCTGTCTGGCCTTCATTGCCGCAAGCCGCACAGAATCCGGCGTCGTTGAGCACAAAGCCTACGGCAAGTTAGTGATGGGGCGTTATCCGGAAGGTATTGATGAGGGCTGCCGGGCTTTGTCCCAACTGTTTTTAGAAGGTGGCATTAAGAGCGATCTGACTGAGCGTGTTGTGAGTGAGCGCTGGCGCAAATGCCTCTGGAATACCCCGTTCAACCCATTGTCGGTTGTTGCCAACGGTGCGGATACCCTAACTATGCTGGATACTACGGGCGGCGAAGAGCTCGTCCGGGCCATGATGCGCGAGGTGATAGAGGTCGCTGTGGCAGAGGGCTATCCAATGGATGAGGCGTTGATCGATCAGAACATCGACAACACCCGTAAAATGCCTGCCTACAAAAACAGTATGGCGCTGGACTATCTGAACGACCGTCCGATTGAACGGGAGGCTGTGTTGGGTAACGTGGTGGCGTTAGCCAAGCGCCACGGTATTGCAGTGCCTCACCTGAATACGGTGCTGGTTACTCTGAAAATGCGCGCAGCGCTGGAAGGGCGGGAATAGTGTTTAGAGAGTGTTTAGAAGGTTTGTAGAGAGCATTCAGAGCCCGCTTGCCGGGCTCTGAATGCATCAGTCCTGCTCAGGCCACGTACATAGCGAGGTTTTCTACTACGCAGGCCGGTTTGTCCTGACCATTTATTTCTACGGTGGTTTTGTAAGTCGCCAAAATCCTTTTGTCGTCCACCGATGTGACATCTACCAGTTCGACTTTTGTGCGGATATCCGAACCCACCGGCACTGCCGCTGGAAATCGAAGTTTGTTCAGCCCGTAATTGATAGTGGCCTTGGTGCCCGCAACCCGCAGAGCTTGAGGGTTGAGCCGGGAGATCAGGGACACGGTCAAATACCCATGGGCGACCGGGCACTTCCAAGGCGACTCCCGTTTCGCCCGCTCCACATCCACGTGAATCCATTGGTGGTCACCCGTGGCATCGGCAAACGCGCCGATCATGCTCTGGGTGATGGTAAGCCAGGGGCTGAAGCAGCACAGGCTTCCTTTATGGCTGGCCAGCTCATCGAGTTGTATTTCCACCATATTGAGCCCTTCTATACCGCGTAACCGGGATTTTTGCTGTCGAGAAGCCGCAGCAGCGCCGGCCAAGTGAGCGCCGCTGCGCTACCGAGGGCTTGTGACTGCTCTGCAGTCGTTCGGACAGCCTGTTCGGAGGGCATATGCACTGGGCCGCAACTCTGTGCTTTAACCTGTATTTCGCAGGCTTTCATCAGGAAGTACAGGTACGTAAAAGTTTCCGGTACGTCTTTGCCAGCGGTCAGAACACCGTGATTGCGCAGCATCATCATGGATTTATCCCCGAGGTCTCGAATCAGGCGCTCACGCTCATCCAGGTTCAGAGCGACACCTTCATACTCGTGGTAACTTAGGTGCGCTAAACAGAGCATGGCTGTCTGGCTCAAGGGCAGCAGGCCGTCTCTGTGGGCGGAAATCGCTACACCATCTGCGGCATGAAGGTGCATGACGGCACCGGCATCGTCGCGTCCCATGTGCACAGCACTGTGTATGGTAAAGCCGGCGGGATTCACCCTGCTAAGACCTCCGGATGCCACAACCTGTCCGTCTTTGTCCACTTTCACCAGAGAGGAAGCTGTGATCTCGTGAAACAGCAGGCCGTAAGGATTAATAAGAAAGTGATGTTCGGGGCCAGGTACTCGGGCGGAAAGGTGGGTGAAAACCAGGTCATCCCATCCGAACAGGGCGACAAGGCGGTAGGCCGCAGCTAACTCTTTGCGAACCTGCCATTCTTCCGCTTTCAGCGTATTCGCATCGGTATCCGAGGTGTTTGTTGTCATATTGTTCACCTTTTTCCTGACTTTGTATAACCAAGGGGGTGGCGATCCACCCCCCGAAAAAGTCCCTTGGCTGATCAAAATAAGCTCTCAGGCACACTCATTACCGAGTTTAG
The DNA here is from genome assembly GCF_000283275.1 of Marinobacter sp. BSs20148. Taxonomy (NCBI): domain Bacteria; kingdom Pseudomonadati; phylum Pseudomonadota; class Gammaproteobacteria; order Pseudomonadales; family Marinobacteraceae; genus Marinobacter; species Marinobacter sp. BSs20148. The sequence goes on along the minus strand of NC_018268.1, from coordinate 3,334,648 downwards.
CTTGCCTGTAAAAGAAACGCATAGCGTTCCAAGTGGAAGTCATCATCACCCAGTTGGTGGTTGATCATGATCAATCGCTTGGCGTAGTGGGCAAAATTGTATTCCCATGTCATACCAATACCACCGTGGGATTGTATGCCTTGTTCTGAAATAAACTGCCCGCTGCGGCCGATGACATTTTTTGCGGCGGAAAGCGCGCGACGGCGCTCATCGCTTTGTTCTTCGTCTGCCACGCTGGCGGCCAGAATAGCCATCGAGCGAGCTTGCTCAAGTTCAGACATCATGTCGACCATGCGGTGCTGCAGCACCTGAAACTTACCAATGGGTACGCCAAACTGTTTACGCTGTTTGAGGTAGTCGAGAGTAAGCTCGTTGGCGACCTCCATAACACCGACGGCTTCCGCGCATAGCGCCGCAATGGCACGACCGGCCTGGTACTCGATTACTTCGCTGGCGCTGCCCTCTTCGCCGAGCAGGGCGTCAGCACCCACGTGAACATTGTTCAGCGTAATATCACAGCCTTTGGAACCGTCAATGGTCGGGTAAACGCGGCGCTCAATGCCTGCCGTATCCGGCTTCAATACAAACAGGCTGATGCCGTTAGTGTCGCGGGTGCCGCCCGAGGTGCGAGCGGATACCACAATGAGGTCAGCACAGTGCCCACCAATCACAACGGCCTTGCGTCCATTAAGTACAAAACCACCGTCTTTTTTCTCAGCGTGGGTTTGCACATCGTTCAGGTCGTAAAAGCTCTGAGGCTCCTGAAGTGCGACGGCTGCCCGCAGTTCGCCGCTGGCAATACCGCTTAACCAGACGTCCTTCTGGCTATCGTTTCCGGCCTGGCTGATAAGGCCGCCGCCAAAAACGACCGATTGCAGGTATGGCTCAAGGCACAGGCCACGGCCCAGCTCAGTCATAAGCGACTGTACTTCTACACCGCCACCGCCGAAGCCGCCCATCTCCTCCGAAAATGGAACCGCGGTCAGCCCCAGTTCGCTCAGCTGCTTCCAGAAATCCACGCTGAAACCAGCTTCGGTTTCACTGTATGCCAGGCGCTTTTCAAAACTGTACTCACCGCGCACCAGACGGGCCACGGTGTCCTGCAGCATCTGCTGCTCTTCATTGAGTCGGAAATCCATGGTTGCCTCCTTAAAGCCCGAGAATCATTTTCGACACGATATTTTTCTGAATCTCGTTGGATCCGCCGAAAATCGAGAGCTTACGATTGTTGAAGTACTGAGCTGAAAGCGGTGCAGCATTTTCGTCTGATAGGAACTCGCCTTCGTAATCAAGGTTCAGTTCTTCTTCCGCAAACGGAATGGCATAGGGCCCAATGGCTCTGCGTGCAAGGTCATTAATAGCTTGGCGAATTTCTGTGCCCTTTACCTTTAGCATGGAGCTTTCCGCCCCGGGCATGCCGCCGCCCTCAACCGCAGCAATAATGCGCAAGTTGCTGATGGTCGCCGCAGTCAGGTCAATTTCAACCCGGGCAATACGCTGGCTGAACGACGTGTCTTCAATCAGCGGGCGGCCATTCTTGATGCAACGAGATGCCAGGTGCTTCAGGTGAGACAGCGCGGCTTTGGACAAGCCGATGCCGGCCAGGCCGGTGCGCTCATAAGTCAGCAGGAACTTGGCGTAAGTCCAGCCTTTGTCTTCCTCTCCTACCCGATTTTCAACCGGCACTTTGACGTCTTGAAAGAAGACTTCGTTCACTTCGTGCTCGCCGTCAAGGGTGATGATCGGGCGCACGGTGATACCTGGCGTGTTCATGTCGATCAGCAGGAAGGAAATGCCTTCCTGTGCTTTCACCTCGGTATTGGTGCGCACCAGGCAAAAAATCATGTTGGCGTACTGGCCAAGCGTGGTCCAGGTTTTCTGGCCGTTCACAATGTAGTGGTCGCCTTCGCGCACAGCGCGGGCTTTCAGCGATGCGAGATCGGAACCTGCGCCGGGCTCGGAATAGCCTTGGCACCACCAGTCTTCTCCGCTTAGGATGCGTGGCAGGTAAGTCTGCTTCTGCTCTTCGTTGCCAAACTTGATGATAACGGGCGCCACCATGTTCACGCCGAACGGAACAGAGCGGGGCACACCGTACTGGCAGGATTCTTCATCCCAGATATGCTTTTGAACCGGTGTCCATTTCACACCGCCGTACTCTTCTGGCCAGTGCGTGGCGTACCAGCCTTGTTTGCAGAGAATCTGCTGCCAGCGCTGGTGATCCTCTTTAGTCAGGTGGCGGAAACCCTTCACTTTGGCGGCAATGTCTGCCGGTAGCGCCTGGTCCAGAAAAGCCCGGACGTCATCCCGGAAGGCGAGCTCCTCCGGCGTGTAGTTTATGTTCATGGGACAACCTCTCTGTTCGTTCTAGCGAAAGCGCATACCGCATAGCAGAATAGGGTAAGAGTGAATGATCTGTCCTTTTCTGTCAATTCCTTGTAATTCGGTTAAATCACTCGTTTTTACGACGTTTGGCAGAATTTAGTTTTATAAGGTTGTTGTATTGAGTGACATTGCCTATATTCGTTCTACGGAAACTAATATTGCGTTGCGAAATGTAAAAAGTATCAATACCGCAGTGCGAAACAGAAGTTGCCGTTAATTAACAATCATAACGCGAGGTTTTCAATGATAAAAACAACAATTTTCACAAAGCGTTTGCTCATTGGTGTTTTGAGTACAGTCTCATTTTTCGCCCACAGCGCTGAGAATATTGAATTGCCCTCCACATTGGCCATGACGGCCTACGGTACCGGGTCAGCAGGTTATACCCAGATGGTATCCATCGGTAACCTGCTAAAAAATGAATACGGCACCTCGGTGCGCATTTTGCCCGGTGAAAATGACGTGTCCCGAATGACACCCCTACGTATGGGGCGGGTGCCACTCTGTGCCTGTGGCATTGCCAGTTACTACGGCTCCGAAGGCGTATTGCTGTTTGCCGATCCGCAGTGGGGGCCGCAGTCCATTCGCCTGATTAGCACCTCTACCGCCAGTTTCGGTCTGGGTGTCGCGGTTGCAGGTGACATTAATGTGAAAACGCCGGCGGATTTGAAAGGCAAGCGGGTGGCTTACATCCGTGGTGATGACGCCCTGAATATTGGCACTGAAGCCTTTTTGGCATTTGGGGGCCTGACTTGGGATGACGTTGAACGGGTCGAATTCCCGGGCTACGGCCGTTCTTTTGAAGGCATTGTGGCCAACCAGGTTGACGCCGCGTTTACCATGAGCGTGGCGCCGCCCGCTCAGCAACTGTCCGCCAGCCCAAGGGGTATCGTGTGGCCGGAACTGGACCCAGAGAATAAAGAAGGCTGGCAGCGGCTTCAGACCGTGGCGCCGTATTTTCAGCCCCACAAAGTGACGTCTGCTGCCGGTGAGAACTATGGCAAGGACAGCCCGTGGATCGGCGCCACCTACCCGTATCCCATATTGGTCGGCAATGAGAGCCTAGACGATAAAACCGCCAGAAATCTGGTCCGTGTGCTGATCGAGGACCATGACAAGTACAAAGACGCTGCTCCTGGCAATGCGGGTTACTCGCTAGAAAATCAGAACATGCAGTGGGTGATTCCTTATCACGATGCGGTTGTTGAGTATTACAAGGAAATTGGACATTGGACCGATGCCATGCAGGCGCATCAGGATGGGTTGGTTAAACGTCAGGGACTCCTGAAAACCACCTGGGGCAGCTTCATGGAATCCAGCCCGCCGGAAGACGGAGACGCGTTCCGTATCGGCTGGATGGAAGCACGAGCTAAAGCACTTGAAGCAGAAGGCATGGAGGCGGTTTTCCGTTAGGACCTGCCCCATTGCTCCGGCGTATCGCTGCTGTCTTGGCGACGATACGCCGGGGGTTTCCGTTTTTATCATCATCGCATCGGAGCCTCTGATCTTATGAGCTTGCCTCAGAAACAACCTGTTAATGCGGGCGAAATATCCGGTATCCGCCAGTTATCCGGGTTCTGGCTTTGGGTACCCCGAGTGGCGACTCTGGCGCTGACCCTGCTGGCAATTGATTATCTGTTTAACCTTCGGTTATTCACTGCGGTGACGTCGGTGGAAAGCCAGTTCTTCTATACAGTGGTAGCATTGATGCTGCCGCTGGTTTTCGTGCTTTGGCCCGCTTTTGGTAAGGCTTCGCGCACAAAAGTACCTTGGTACGACGTGGTGCTGTTCTTGTTTGCGGTCTCGGTATGCGGCTTTTTCGTGCTAAACGCGGAACAGATTCTCGACAGTGGCTGGGAGTACGACGCGCCGGACTACGCCATTGTGATGAGCTTCCTTTTTTGGGGCGTGGTGATCGAGGCGGCGCGACGGGCCGGCGGTTGGCCGATCGGTCTCATTGTCGCGGTTGCAGGTCTGTATCCGATTTTCGCTGATGTTGTACCGGGGCCGATTCAGGGCTTTCCTTCATCACCTTCCCAGACTGCTATTTACCATGCCATGAGCCGCGAGAGCGTCATGGGTATTCCGCTACAGGCGTTCGCTAACCTGGTAATCGGCTTTTTGTTGTTCGGCGTTGCGCTACAACAAACCGGCGGTGGTAAGTTCTTTATCAATCTGGCGTTTGCCCTGCTCGGTCATGTCCGGGGTGGCCCGGCCAAGGTTGCGGTATTCTCCAGTGGCCTGATGGGGTCTATGAGCGGCAGCGTGATTACCAACGTGCTCACCACCGGTGTGCTGTCTATCCCAGCTATGCGGAAGGTGGGTTTTGGGCGGTCTTACGCCGCCGGTGTCGAAGCCTGTGCGTCTACGGGTGGCGTACTGATGCCGCCTGTGATGGGCGCAACGGCGTTTATTATGGCCAGCTTTCTGAATATTTCTTACGGTACGATTGCGCTGGCGGCAGCGGTTCCGTCATTCCTGTATTTCATGGGTCTGTTTATTCAAATTGACGCTTACGCTGCGCGCCACGAACTCAAAGGATTGCCAGCGAATGAGCTGCCTTCCCTACGCCAGACTTTAAAAGAAGGCTGGTACTTCATTTTTGTCTTTGCGCTGCTGATCTGGCTGTTGTTTTTCCTGCGGCGGGAGGCGATTGCGCCTTTCTACGCTACGGCCTTGTTGTTGGTGATCAATCAAGTGTTGCCATACCAACGTTGGGGCTGGGAGGATGTGAAAGGCTTTTTCTCCAGCGCCGGTAAGTTATTTGCGGAACTGATTGCCATTCTGGCGGGCGTGGGTCTGCTGGTGGGGGCGCTGTCGGTAACTGGCATGTCTGGCACCATCGCCAATGATCTGATTTTTCTGGCCGGTGGCAATACCCTTGTACTGCTATTTATGGGGGCAGCGACCAGTTTTATCCTAGGCATTGGAATGACCGTCACGGCGGCCTATATTTTCCTGGCAGTGGCCCTGGCTCCGGCGTTGATTAACGGTGGTGGTATGGACCCGTTGGCGGTTCACCTGTTCATCCTGTATTGGGGCATGCTGAGCTTCATCACACCACCGGTGGCACTGGGTGCCTTTGCTGCTGCCACGGTGGCGGGTGCCCGACCAATGGAGACCGGCTTTCAGGCCATGAAGCTGGGTAGCGTGATTTACTTTATTCCGTTCCTGTTCGTGTTGAACCCGGCGTTGATACTCCAGGGCTCCTGGGATGAAATCCTGATTGTGCTGCCTCAGGCCATTGTGGGTGTGGCGTTGATTGCGGGCGGTATGCAGGGTTACCTGCTGGGCATTGGCAATCTTTCGCTTTATCCGGTGCTCCAGTGGCCCATTCGTCTGGCGTTGATTGCCGGCGGGATGCTGTTGGCGATTCCCGGAGGCGGCCCGGTACCCTTCACCAATCTGGAGTTGACGATGATCAGCGCGGTGCTGATTTTGCCAGCTCTTGCGCTGGTGTGGTGGTCTAACCGGGTCGAGACAGTGTTGGTGTAAAGGAAGCTTCTATAGACAGCGGATATAAAAAAGGCAGGGCCATACAGCCCTGCCTTTTCTGTTTTAGCGTAAACGTCGGTGTTAACCGAAGGCGGGAATGCCGGTCTGTCCACGGCCGAGGATCAGGGCGTGGATATCGTGAGTGCCCTCATAGGTATTAACGGCTTCCAGGTTCATTACGTGGCGAATGACATGGTATTCGTCTGAAATACCGTTGCCGCCGTGCATGTCACGGGCAACTCGGGCTATGTCCAGGGACTTGCCGCAGTTGTTACGCTTCATCATGGAAATTGCATCCGGAGACGCTTCACCGGCGTCCATCAGGCGGCCAAGTTGCAGCGCACCTTGCAGGCCAAGGGCAATGTCGGTCTGCATGTCTACCAGCTTTTTCTGGATAAGCTGGTTCGCGGCTAGTGGCTTACCAAACTGCTTGCGCTCCAGGGTGTAATTGCGGGCCGCATGCCAGCAGAATTCCGCCGCGCCGAGAGAGCCCCAACTTATGCCATAGCGGGCTTTGTTGAGGCAGCTGAACGGCCCTTTCAGACCGTCTACATCCAGTTTATTCTCGTCAGGGCAGAACACCTCGTCCATAAAAATGGAACCCGTTTCGGAGGCGCGCAGAGAGAATTTACCTTCAATCTTAGGGGTGTGCAGACCCTTGGCGCCACGTTCCAGTACAAAACCGGTGACCCTACCGTCAAGTTTGGCCCAAATCACGAAGACATCCGCAATGGGGGAGTTGGTAATCCAGGTCTTGGAGCCGCTGACCAGATAGCCGCCATCGACTTTCTTGGCGCGGGTCTCCATACCGCTAGGGTCAGAACCATGGTTGGGCTCGGTCAGACCGAAACAGCCAACCAGTTCACCGGAGGCGAGTTTTGGTAGCACGCGTTTTTTTAGTGCTTCCTGGCCAAACGAGTAAATCGGGTACATAACCAGCGAAGACTGAACACTCAAAGCCGATCGGTAGGCAGAGTCTACACGCTCGACTTCGCGGGCAATCAAACCATAGCAAACATGATTCAAGCCAGGACCGCCGTATTCTTCCGGCAAGGTGGCACCGAGCATGCCCAGCTCTCCCATATCGGTGAATATGGAACGATCGAATTTTTCGTGTCGGTTGGCCTCAATAATTCCGGGCATCAAGCGTTGGTCACAGAAACTACGGATGCTGTCCCGAACCTGCCGTTCGGTTTCATCCAGTTGCTTGTCAAATTGCAGCAGGTCATCCCACGGTGCGGAAGCCATGTTGTTTCTCCTCAGTGAAAATCAGTTGTGAACTCGTTCAATCACAGCGGCAATGCCTTGGCCAACGCCAATGCACAGGCTGATAAGGGCGTAGCGCCCGCCGCTGCATTCCAGCTGACGGGTAGCGGTAAGTGCAATCCTTGCGCCGGATGCGCCAAGCGGGTGGCCAATTGCAATGGCCCCTCCGTTCGGGTTCAGCCGGGAGTCAGTGGGGTCTAAACCCAGTTTAGTAGTACAACCGAGAACCTGGGCTGCAAACGCCTCATTAATCTCGATGACATCCATATCGTTAAGCCCAAGGCCAGCGCGAGCCAAGGCTTTTTCGCAGGCCAGAACCGGGCCCAGGCCCATTACTCGTGGCGAAACACCTGCAATGGCGGCTGACACAATGCGCGCGCGGGGCTTTATTCCAGCGCGTTCGCCGGCTTCTCGGGAGCCGATGATCAGGGCAGCTGCACCGTCGTTAATGCCGGAAGCATTGCCCGCCGTCACTACGCCGCCTTCAACTAAGGGGCGGAGCCCTGCGAGCAACTCGGCGTTTGACTGGGGGCGTGGGTGTTCGTCTTCGCGGATTGTAATCGGGGGGTTTTTGCGGCCATTAGGCACATCAATACTCAAGATCTCGTCTTTGAAGAAACCTTTGCGGCGGGCCTCTTCATAACGGGCTTGGCTCTGGGCCGCAAACTGATCTGTCAGTTCGCGGCTCAGGCCGAGATCGCGGGCAATGTTATTGGCGGTTTCAGGCATGGTGTCCGCGCCGAAAACGCTCTCAATAAGCGGGTTCGGGAAACGTGCGCCAATGGTGCTGTCGAAGGCACGAAAATCCCTGCTGAAAGGAGTCTCTCCTTTGGCGATCACAAAAGGGGCGCGGCTCATGCTCTCGGTACCGCCGGCGACAAACAATTCACCTTCGCCGCAGCGAACCGCCCTGGCAGCGTCAATGATGGCCGCCAGTCCGGAGCCACAAAGTCGGTTAACGGTCAGCCCGCCTGTCTCGACTGGAAGGCCTGCCAGCAATCCGGCGTGACGTGCCACGTTGCGCGCATCTTCGCCCGCTTGGTTGGTACAGCCTGCAATAACGTCTTCATAGGCTTCCGGGGCGAACGCATTGCGCTCAACCAGTGCCCTGATCACGCTTGCCAGCAAGTCATCGGGCCGAACCTGGGAAAGAGAGCCCGCATGGCGGCCAAAAGCAGTCCTGAGACCATCGTAGATAAATGCACTCATTGTTCTTCCTCTGGGACATGCCGAGGTTCTCGGGTCAGCTTGCGGCCTCGAGGGTAAAAGATCCCGGTCTGTCTTGTCATTTGTGCTAATATAGTTTCATCATGCGAAACTGTGTTTTGTATTGGGTTCGAAAAGACTAATCGGGGTGTGTGTGAAATGCAAGCAGAGACCGTCTCTGCCAGCGTGGCTCTAACAAGGACAAAGCAGGTATGAGTGCTGCAGGTCGCTGGCTATTGCCTTTGGCGGTTTTGCTTGAGCTGATTGCTATTTGTATGTCCAGCACTCAGCTCAGTGCAATCTCGGGCGTGTTATTTATTTTTTGCTTTCTGTGTGTGGGCCATCCTCTTCAGACGTACGCCCGCACTTTGCTGCTGGTTTCTCTGGCGGTTGTTGCGTGGTTTTCTATCCGCGGCGAACTGGGCACGGACCGGTTGATCAAAGCTTCTGCTGATGCTGCATTTTACGCCGCATTCCTGGCAAGCCTTGGAATGATGCAGTGTCTGGTCAGGCGTTTTGAAGTGCTGCGTCGGATTCACGATGTCCTGTTGGGCGGTCGTGCCATCTGGCTGTATCCGAAGTATGCCCTGGTTAGCTGTAGCATAGCCTCTGTACTGAGTTTCGGAATGATGAGCCTGCTCTGTGGCAGTCTTTCAGAAACTCTGCGCGAGCGTGGAATTTCCGGCGAGTCCCGCTTGCAGTGGCTGCGCAGTGTTCTGATCAGTACGCTTCGCGGTTTCGCTCTTGTTCCTCTGGTGGCACCCACCAGTGTCGCCGTGGCCATACTGACCCGGGAATTGCCCCAGTTAAGCTGGTCTATGCTTCTGCCATACGGCCTTGCGGCGTCAGTGGTTCTGGTTGTGGTTGGCTGGATACTGGAACAGCATCGATTTCGGCAGGTCAGCAGCGAACGTGTGGCTCTTGAACAATGGCCGTCGGGCTCTTTGCAGTTGCTTGGCCTGGTCTTAATCGTATTTGTCGTCATGGCTGTTATCGTCGCCTTGACCGACTTCAAAGTGTCGGTCGCCGCCATGATGGCTGTGCCCTCTGTTACTGTTCTTTATATGATGTGGCGGGAACGATCGGTCGGGGTGGTGCTCAAGGAGAGCATGACTCAGGTTTCATCCATGAATAATGAAATGGCAATTTTTGCCGCATCGGCGATTCTGGGTGTGTCCATTTCCAGCGTTATTCCAGCGGATGCCTTAAGTGGTCTTGCAACCTCCGCTGGTGGAATGTGGGTACTCGCTGTTGTCGGTATGCTGAGCTTGCCGCTGCTATCAGCCATTGGGGTTATCCCGATTACAGTGCTTAGCGTTCAAGCGGGTCTTCTGCCGCAGCTCATTGCGGAAGGCATGGATCCGCTGCTGATATCTGTCGCTTTGGTTATCGGCTTTTCCCTGGCGATGATGCTTTCGCCGTTTGGGCCAGCTGTCATGCTGCTGTCGCGCTTTGGTCAGGTGCCGCGCCGGGTAGTGGCATTTCGCTGGAATGGCGTTTTTGTCTTGATAGTCGTGCCCCTATTGCTGGCGCTTCTGGCGTTAGAGATTATCGTTTTGCCAGCCATTCTGTGAGCGAAGCGTTCAAGCGTTACTTATTCTGTCAGGTAGAGCGCCATACCCATTATTCTTCATAGTTGGCAATTTCCCGAGTTTATGATGCTGCGTGAAAGGCAAGTGTTTCATTTTTGATGCAAGTTTTGATCTGAGTTTGTGGTACTCGTATTCATCAACGTTTAAAATGCCTTACACTTTGTATATAGAATTTAAAGCTCGGAACACTGCAGCGAGCGACGTTTTGGAGGACGCCAGATTATGTCAAAAGAAAAAGCTGCGTTACCGGAGCACATAGCTGCTTCCGGTGGCGATGGACCGGTGAAGCCGGAGAAAGATCGTAAGTTCGTCGAGGCGTTGTCTCGGGGTCTGGACGTGTTGCGTGCTTTTAGCCAAGGCTCTGTGATTCTTGGCAATCAGGATATTGCACGTCTTACAGGTCTGCCTAAGCCAACGATATCCCGCATGACCTACACTCTGACCCAACTAGGATACCTTAGCTACAATACTCAGCTGGAAAAATATCAGCTCAGTTCCGGTGTACTGGCGCTGGGTTATGCTTATGTATCCAATTTAAAGGTCCGTCAGTTAGCCAGACCTTACCTGGACGAGTTTGCGCGTCAGACTAATATGTCGGTCGGACTTACTTGCCGTGATCGTTTGCACATGATTTATGTCGAAAACCGGTTACCTCCTGAAGCGTCTTTACTGCGTATGGATATTGGCCTCAAGCTACCGATGGCAACAACGTCTGCTGGTCGCGCTTACTATTGCGCCATATCGGATAAAGGGCGCAAGGTCGTTGAAGATGCCATGGAAGTAAAGTACGGCGACGATTCCTGGCCCCAGAAAAAGGAAGGGTTAGACCGTGCCATGGAGGATTATAAAAAGTATGGCTTTTGCCTTTCCATCGGCGAATGGGATCGCAATATTAACTCTGCGGGTGTGCCTGTTCACTTGCAGGATGGCACGATCATGGCATTGACCTGTGCAGCGCCTTCTTATTTGGTGCCCGCCGAAAGACTTCGAGAATCCATTGCTCACCAACTGGCAATGCTGGCAAGCGATATTGAGTCTCTGGGCGTTTAGGCTCGTCCCGAGGAACTGCAATAGCCAGCTTCATTGGCATTTTATTAAAACCGCAGGATTTGTTCTGCGGTTTTTTTTGTCCAATTTTAAATGGTGGTTGAAACCCGGAGAAAATGCGTATTAAATCGGAGTCGTGTTTCGCTTGTTAAAACTAAATTCCATATAAATTGATGGAGGGTGTATGTCTGAGGTCGTAACTTACAGTCGTGAAGGCAATATTGGCGTTATTACAGTGAACTATCCGCCAGTTAATGCCCTCAGCCATGCAGTGCGCTCAGGCTTGATCGCCGCGCTGGAGCAAGGCCAGGAAGACTCCGAAGCCAAGGTGCTTTTGCTGGTGTGTGAAGGCCGAACCTTTATCGCGGGTGCGGATATCCGTGAGTTTGGCAAACCTATGCAGAAGCCGGGCCTTGCCGAGCTCGTCGAGACCTATGAAAACAGTGAAAAGCCTCTGGTTGCGGCTATTCACGGCACCGCGCTCGGTGGCGGGCTAGAAATGGCTCTTGGTTGCCATTATCGGGTTGCACTGAATAGTGCAAAAATTGGTCTACCGGAGGTCAAGCTCGGCTTGTTGCCGGGAGCCGGCGGCACTCAGCGTTTACCACGCCTGACCGGCGCACAGAAAGCGCTTGAAATAATTACGTCTGGTGAGTTTGTCGGAGCTAAAGACGCCCTGGCACTGGGCATTTTGGATGTCGTTGATGACGGTGAGGATGTTAAAGCCGCAGGCCTTGCTTATGCGCAGCAGATTGCGGATGAGGGCAAACCTGTGCGTCGGGTCTGTGATCTAAAGGATAAGATTGCGGCCGATAAGGGCAGCGATGTATTTGATCAGTTCCGCGCCGTACTGCAAAAGAAGGCTCGCGGTCAGTTTTCGCCATTCAAGTGTGTAGACGCGATTGAAGCGGCGTTTGACCTGCCGTTTGCTGAGGGCATGAAGCGTGAGCGCGAGCTGTTTACGGAATGCATGGACTCACCCCAGCGTGCTGGCCAGATTCATTCGTTCTTCGCCGAGCGCGAAGTCTCTAAGGTTAAAGGGCTGTCAAAAGATACGCCGGTTCGCGATGTGAACAGCGTCGGTATTATTGGCGCGGGTACCATGGGCGGTGGTATTGCCATGAACTTTGCCAACGTTGGTATTCCCGTCATCATTGTGGAAATGAAGCAGGAAGCTCTGGATAAAGGGCTGGGCATTATCCGCAAGAACTACGAAAACTCAGCGAAAAAGGGACGCCTCACCCAGCAGCAAGTCGAAGACCGGATAGCGCTGATCACCGGTAGCCTGAGTTACGACGATTTCAAAAGCGTGGATCTGGTGATTGAGGCTGTGTTTGAAAACATGGCGGTCAAGAAAGAGATCTTCGCAAAGCTAGACGCTATTTGTAAGCCCGGCACTATTCTGGCGTCTAACACCTCTACTCTGGATGTCGACGAAATTGCCTCGGCCACCCGTCGCCCGGAAGACGTTGTGGGTATGCATTTCTTCAGTCCGGCCAACGTGATGAAACTGCTGGAGAACGTTCGCGGCAGTAAAACCTCTGATGAGGTGAAAGCCACGGTGATGGCGGTCGCCAAGAAGATAAAGAAGGTGGGTGTGCTGGTTGGCAATTGCCACGGCTTTGTTGGCAATCGCATGCTGCACCGGCGTGGTGCTGAAGCCATGACGCTGGTCAATGAAGGCGCTACACCGCAACAGGTAGACAAGGTGCTGACGGATTTGGGCTATCCCATGGGGCAGTTTGCGATGTCTGATCTGGCGGGTATCGATGTGGGTTATCGGATCCGCGAAGAACGTCGCAACGCTGGTGAACAGGTAGCGCCGAGCTGGATGGATAAGCTTGCCGAGCAGAATCGCCTTGGTCAGAAAACCATGGCAGGTGTTTACAAGTATGAGGAGGGCAGCCGCAATCCTGTTCCGGATCCTGAGGTGGAGCGGATCATTGAGGATTTCCGCAAGGAGCAGGACATCAGCTCCCGTGAGATCACGGACCAGGAAATTCTTGAACGCTGCATGTATGTGATGGTTAATGAGGCAGCCAAGATTCTGGAAGAGGGCATTGCTGACCGGGCTCTGGATATCGACGTGGTCTGGATTTATGGCTACGGCTTCCCGGCTTATCGTGGTGGCCCTATGTTTTGGGCGGATCAGGTGGGTCTGGACGTGATTCTGGCCGCTGTAGAGAAGTATCACGCTGACGTGGGTGGAGAGCAGTGGAAACCTGCTGATTTGCTGAAACAGTTGGTTGCTGATGGGAAGAAGTTCGGCGACTTGTAAGGCCGTTATTGGCTGGCCTCTTTTGTCTGAAGCATAGGGGGCTGGCCCGATAGCGACCGAATTTTCTTCTTGCCCTATTGCGGTGAGGGGTAAGTACTTCATCTTTATTTCGAGGCAATTTTTATGTCAGACGCCGTTATTGTATCTACCGCACGGACCGGTCTTGGGAAGTCTTATCGGGGCGCTTTGAACAACACCCACAGTGTGGATCTTGCCGGGCATGTGATCAAACACGCCGTTGCGCGTGCAGGTATTGACCCCGCTATCGTTGAAGATGTGATTCTCGGCGCAAGTTTTCAAGAAGGCGCACAGGGCAGAAATATGGCTCGCCTGGCGGCTATTCGTGGTGGCTTACCGGTGACAACTGCAGGGTTGTCGATCAACCGTTTCTGCAGCTCTGGCCTTCAGGCTATTGCTATTGCGGCGCAACGTGTGGTTTCGGAGAAGGTGCCGGCAATGGTGGCTGGTGGTGTGGAGTCTATTTCTTTGGTTCAGAACGACAAGTTCAACAGCTTTCATGCGACCAACGAATGGCTGATGAAGCATAAGCCCGAGCTGTACATGGCGATGATTGAAACAGCGGACATTGTTGCTCAGCGCTATAACGTCAGTCGTGAATCTCAGGACGAATACGCCCTGATCTCCCAGCAGCGTACGGCTGCGGCGCAGGAAGCCGGCAGGTTTGACGATGAGATTGTGCCGTTTGACGCCACGATGCTGGTGAAAGATAAGGAAACTGGCGAAGTGAGTAAAAAAGACGTCACTCTCACTCGCGACGAGTGCAACCGCCCGAGTACGACGCTTGACGCGCTGCAGGGCTTGAAGGCGGTGCGTGGTGAGGGCAATTTTATCACGGCAGGTAATGCCAGCCAGTTGTCTGACGGTGCGTCTGTGTGCACGGTGATGAACAGCACCTATGCCGAGAAAAACAATATCGAGCCTATGGGGATTTTCCGTGGTTTTGCAGTCGCAGGGTGTGAGCCGGACGAGATGGGTATTGGCCCGGTGTTTGCCATTCCGCGTCTGTTGGAGCGTAACGGCCTGACCATGGATGACATCGACCTTTGGGAGCTGAACGAAGCATTCGCGTCTCAGGTGGTGTACTGCCGTGATCGTTTAGGTATTCCGATGGAAAAACTGAATGTTAACGGTGGCTCTATTTCTATCGGTCACCCTTACGGTGTCACTGGTTCTCGCCTTGCCGGTCACGCCTTGATTGAAGGCAAACGTCGCGGCGCCAAATACGTTGTGGTGACCATGTGCATTGGTGGTGGCCAGGGTGCTGCAGGTTTGTTTGAAGTGGTTTGACGGCAAACAGCGCCCGTTAGCCAACCGTCAAAACAATAAGCATTACGAGGGTGTCAAAACGTGCAGCAAAAGATCATCAACCCACAGGACTTGGCGTTCCAGCTCTATGAGCTTCATAACGTAGAGCAGTTTCTCGTCTTTACTCGCTATTCTGATCACAGCCGTGAAACCCTTCAGGCCGCGCTTGAGCTGGCATTAAAGGTTGCCGCAGAGGAGTTTGCTCCCCATGCGCGGCTGGTTGACGAGGAAGAACCGCGCTTTGAAAACGGCCGGGTGAAGATGCGCCCGGAAGTGAAAAAAGCGTTGGGCGTGTTAAAAGACACCGGGTTGATGGCGGCTGGCCAGGATTATCACCGTGGTGGCATGCAGCTGCCGGCGGCCGTGGCTCAGATGTGTGTGGGTATGCTGAAAGGCGCTAACGTTGGTACTCAAGGCTATGCCGGCCTGACAATTGCTGCGGCTAATCTGATTATGGTGCAAGGCTCGCCGGAACAGCAGGCCCGTTTCGCTGAGCCGATGATGGCCGGTCGGTTCTTTGGCACTATGTGCCTGACAGAACCTCAAGCGGGCTCTTCTCTCGGAGACCTGTGCACCCGCGCGGAGCCTCAGCCGGACGGAACCTATCGCCTGTTCGGCAACAAGATCTACATCTCCGGTGGTGACCACGAATTAAGCGAGAACATCATTCACATGGTGCTCGCTCGTTTGCCGGGCGCGCCCTTGGGTGTTAAGGGCATTTCCCTGTTTTTGGTGCCGAAGATTCTGGTTAATGAAAACGGCAGCCTCGGTGAGCGGAATGATGTTGCGCTGGCTGGTCTGATTCACAAGATGGGGTACCGGGGCACCACCTCCACCATGCTCAACTTTGGTGAAAAGGACGGTGCAGTCGGCTACCTGGTGGGTGAGGCCAACAACGGCCTGGCGGCTATGTTCCATATGATGAATGAGGCCCGCATTGGTGTTGGCTTAGGCTCTGTTATGCTCGGCTACACCGGTTATCTGCACGCGTTGGAATATGCTCGGGAGCGTCGTCAGGGCAGGCCCCTTGGCGAAAAAGACCCGAGCGCACAGCAGGTGCCATTGATTCGTCACCCGGATATTCGCCGCATGCTGCTGGCCCAGAAAGCTTACGTGGAAGGCGGGTTGGCCTTATGCCTGCAGGGTGCGATGCTGGTGGATGAGAAAAAATTAGCCGCCACTGATGATCAGCGTAACTTGGCTGCAGGCCTGCTCGACTTACTGACTCCGGTGATCAAGTCCTGGCCTTCGCGCTATTGCCTGGAGGCCAACAGCCTGGCGATTCAGGTACACGGTGGTTATGGCTACACCCGGGAATACCCTGTGGAACAATTTTACCGGGATAACCGCCTGAACCAAATCCACGAAGGGACTCACGGTATTCAGGGTATTGATCTGTTGGGCAGAAAGGTTTCCATGGCTGGCGGCCGGTTTTATAAGGAACTGATGCTGCGCCTCGACGCAACCATTGCGGCAGCCCGCCAGGAATCACGGCTTGCAGAATCTGCTGATCGTCTTGAACAGGCGATGAAGGCAATAACGGACGCTACAGAGGCGATTAACGGCGAGAAAATCAAGGGTGACAAAGAGAAGGCTCTGGCGAATGCCACGCTGTATCTCGATGCCTTTGGCCAAGTTGTGGTTGGCTGGCTCTGGCTTCGACAAGGGCTCTCAGCCATTGCCGGGTTGGCTGGCCAAGGTGAGCAAACCGCTGCGTTTTATGAAGGTAAAATCAAAACCTGCGAGTACTTCGCCCGCTACGAACTATCCGGTGTACTGAGCACCGCAGAACTGCTGAAAGCTGTTGATACCACTGCGCTGGAGATTCTTGAAGATCAGTTCTAGACACCTGAACGGGATAATGGGAAAAAGCAGAAACTGTGGTCTGCCGGTCGAGATAGGTCGAAAAAATGGCCGCTAGAGAGAGCATCGGGCCGGAGTTTACATCCACTCTAACGACAAAAGAGGAAACTCGCTATGAAGACCCGAATCACTGAATTGTTTGGTATTCGCTACCCCATCATCCAGGGTGGTATGCACCATGTAGGCTATGCCGAGCTGGCCTCGGCTGTCTCGAATGCTGGTGGCCTGGGTATCATTACCGGATTGACGCAGCCTACGCCGGAAGATTTAGCGCGGGAGATTGCGCGCTGCCATCAGATGACGGATATGCCTTTTGGCGTAAACCTGACTTTTCTACCCTCATTTAACGCTCCTCCTTATCTGGAGTATATCGACGCTATTATTCAAGGTGGTGTAACAGCCGTTGAAACAGCGGGGCGTAGCCCAGAACAGTATATGCCTCAGCTAAAGGCTGCCGGGATTAAGGTTATTCACAAATGTACCTCTGTGCGGCATTCACTGAAAGCAGAAAAAATAGGCTGTGATGCTGTCAGTGTCGATGGTTTTGAATGCGGCGGTCATCCTGGAGAGGACGATATACCGAACTTTATCCTGTTACCCCGGGCAGCCGACGAACTGACCATTCCGTTTGTCGCTTCGGGCGGCATGGCCGACGGGCGCAGCCTGGTAGCTGCGATGGCTTTGGGGGCGGAAGGCATGAATATGGGTACTCGCTTTTTGGCGACCAAAGAAGCCCCAATCCACGATAACGTCAAGCGAGCGATTGTTGAAGCTGATGAGCTTCAAACCCGCCTGATTATGCGTAATCTGCGCAATACGGAAAGGGTCATGAACAATGCCGCTGTGCAGGAAATTGAGCGGATTGAAAAAGAAAAGGGCGAGTCTGAAACCATTGATGATATCCGTCATTTGGTGACCGGAGTTAAAGGTCGCTTGGTTCTTCAGGAGGGCAAGATGGATGAGGCGGCATGGAGCTGCGGTATGGTTGCGGGGCTTATTCACGATGTTCCGAGCTGTGATGAGCTGATTCAACGCATCATGGCAGAAACAGAGTCGATCGTGCGTCAGCGGCTAGCCCGGTTCCTGGACAATTGAATGTGAGTGACTTGGTGAAAACGGCCTGATACCCCCGAAGACGGAGTTTTAACTCTGAAGAGTAAAGAGGTTTGCCCCCAGTCCAGGAAGTTCGCCTTATTGTTAAACAAGCGCTTCGACCCGTGGGGGCAGCATCCGTCTTCGCTAAAAATCACATTTAAGGGTTCTTGATATAAGCACCCTTGCGCAAGTAGAACCACCAGTTCACCACCAGGCAAAGGGTATAGAACACCGCGAAGCCGTACATGGCGTACTCTGGGGTGCCAGCCTGAATCTGCTGACCCAATAGTTTAGGCGCAATGAAGGCACCGTAGGCGGCGATCGCGCTGGTCCAACCCAGTACCGGGCCCTTCTGCTGCTGGTCGAAAATGTAGCCGATGCTGCGGAAGGTAGAGCCGTTGCCGATGCCGCTGGAGGCGAATATCACCACAAACAGAATCATAAAAATTGCGAACAGGCTGTTGGGATCGGTGGAGTTGTAGGCCAGCATCATCACGTAACCGGTGGCCACGGATGCAATCACCATAATCACCGAGATGACCTGGGTAACAATGGAACCTCCAACCTTATCGGAAATCCAGCCGCCCAGTGGGCGAATTAACGCGCCTACCAGTGGGCCAATCCACGCCCAGGTAAGTGCACTTGGTGCATCAGGATTCACAATACGGGTAATGGTGCCGTCTGCGGCCACATCCATCATATTGCCGAATATCACGCTGATAGACAGCGGCAGCGCAGCGGAAAAGCCGATAAAAGTGCCGAAAGTCAGAATGTACAGAACGGTCATTGACCAGGTGTGCTTGTTACTAAAAATCGCGAACTGATTTTTGATGTTGGGTTTGATATCGCCTGGAATCAAGCGCAGCAGCGCAACGGTCAGCACAATAGTCAGCGGCAGTGCCAGCCACATATTCATTACGCTCAACGCCCATACGCCCGCCACGGAGGTGGCCAAACCTACGCCATAAAGGCCCAGAATTTTGCCAAAGGCAGACAGTGGCGAGCCCGGGTTTGGGGTAACCACCTTCAGGTTGTTCATGCCGAACCAGCCCAAAAACGCCAGCGGAACCAGAAACACCAGCCAGATAAAGCCGGCGTTCTGAATCCAGGTATCGGTGCCGGCTTCAATGCGGCCAATCAGCGTGCCGCTGGGGTTCTGCAGCGCCAAAGGGTCGCCGGCCAAGGCGCCAAAAATGCCCACGGTCATGACCAGCGGAATCACCACCTGCATGGTGGTTACACCAAAGTTACCCAGCCCGGCGTTCATGCCCAGGCCGAAGCCCTGCTTGCTTTTGGGGTAGAAGGTACTGATGTTGCTCATCGAGCAGGCGAAGTTACCGCCGCCAATACCGGATAGCAGCGCCAATGCCTGAAACACAATGAACGGCGTGTCCGGGTTCATCAGTGCAAGCCCGGTGCCGGCCGCCGGAATCATCAGCAGCGCGGTGGTCAGAAACACTGTGTTTCGGCCACCGGCAATCTTGATCATGAACGAGGCGGGAATGCGCAGCGTCGCGCCGGCCAGGCCAGCAATGGCCGACAGGGTAAAGAGCTGGTCGATGGTAAAGGGGAAACCCAGATTTTTCATCTGGGTGGTGATCATGCCCCACATCAGCCATACCGCAAAACCCATTATCAAGCTGGGGATAGAGATCCACAGGTTGCGCGAAGCAACGCTCTTGCCAGTCTGTTCCCAGAAGGTTTCGTTTTCGACATCCCAGTGTTCAATGTCGCCGTTGAGTTTGCCCATAATTGTGCTCCTTATGATACCCGACCTGACGGCGCACGAAAGCGCTAGCAGGCTACTTGGCATCATTGTGCAGAGAGCGGTGGGCAATCAGATTTGAGCAAAATCAAGGACGAGGAGCGGTATTCTGAAGAGTGTTTTGAAAAGACAGTTCCAGCTTGTAAGATGGAATTTTTATACATATAAATCATAGTCTTAAAAAAGTAATACCTAGCGTTAGGTAGTTTCTGGGTCAGGCTGACGCAGTAGAGGTAGCCACTCGTTGCCGGGCCATTTTGCTCAGTCGCAGCAGCTCTAATGCCATCAGTAGCCACGCTCCGGCCCACAACGCAGCCGAACACCACAGTATCTGTGGATGACTGAAGGGTTCGGTACCCGCCACAAAACGAAGTAAGGTGGCTGCGCCGATGGCAATAGCCAATGGCACTGTGCGTTTCGCTGGCGGCCTTTGGCGGCAGGCACGCTGCCAGGCCAGCTTCAGCATTACGCTGCCGGCCAGTGTACCCAGTGCGCCAATGGTAATCATGTGCAGGCTGGCACTCATCGAACGCCCGCTCAATAGTGCAATACCGGAGAGCAGGCCGCCGACCACCAGCCAGCTGTAACCGACTGCGAACACCATCAGATCGGGCCGTTCCAGGCAGCGCCAGAGCTTCCAGCGTGCAAGCCTGACGGCGGTGACCAGGGCCGCTGCAACCAATAAGGCGCCGGACGCGTGTCGCAGCGGAGGTATCAGGGAAAAAGGCAAGGCTGCGGCCAACAGAATAATCAGCGTACCCTCCATCCGAGGTTGCAGGCGAGCATTCAGGGCAACGCCCTTTTTATCCAGCGTGTTGGCCACCGAAGGCGCCAATATGCGCCCGCCCATAAACGTCATCAGCAACAACAGGCCAATAATCGCGGCGTGCATGATGCGGAATGGGCTTACCTCCGCGAGGTCACTTTGCCAAATAGCGGTGCGGCTCAGGCCGAATGCAACCGCCATGATTGCCAACGTGCCGATAAGTGGCCCTACCATTTTGTTGCGCCATTTTTTGGCGGCATGAAATCGCGGCAACACCACTGCTGCCAAAGCCAGGGCAAACGCCGGGCTGAGTGTATTGGCCAACAGCGTGTCGGGCATAAACCACCAGCTGATTCTTGCCGCCAGCCACAAAGCAAATAACAGGTACAGGCGCTCTGGCGATTGCCGTCCCAGGGTATAGCCGGCAATCAATGCCAGGGCAAAGCCGAAAATCATTTCGTGGCCATGACCGGTATTCAGAAGCCCTGAAGGCCAGCCACCGCCGCCTAGCACCGCCCATACCGACAGCGGCACCGCGGCGGCCGCCAGAAGTGCTGCGGCGGGGAAAAACAGCCAGAAAGCCTGGGGGCGAAAGGTCGGCATTAGAACATCCACAAAGTGTTTGGTCGCAAGTGCTAAGGTTACTAAAATTGAGCCGTTGTAGTCGACATATCCGCCAGGTTGCTACCAGTGAGTAGGATAGGCGCAATGTTGCAGCCCCAAGCTCCGCGGCCGATAATTCACGCTCTAACTTTTCAGGTGTTCAACTATGTCTGCATTTAACGCTGTTTTTCTGGATGTCACATCTTTGAACCAGAACGATCTTGACTTGGAACCGTTGCGCAATGTGTTCTCAAAACTAGACTGTTACGAGCACACATCTTCCGCCGAGATTGTTCCGCGTCTGCAAGGCGCGCAAGTAGCGATTGTGAATAAAGTGATGCTCAGTGCCGATGTGCTAAAGGCTTGCCCGGATTTGAAGTTGATTCTGGTGTCGGCTACGGGTTTGAATAATGTGGACTTGCAAGCCGCAGAAGAAGCCGGCGTTTCGGTGTGTAATTGCCAGGGTTATGGCACCGCCACTGTTGCTCAGCACACCCTGATGTTGCTACTGGCGATGGCGACACGCCTGCCGGACTATCAAAGTGCGGTTCGAGAGGGGCGTTGGGAAGCGTCTACCCACTTCTGCTTTTTGGACTTTCCGATTGTGGAGCTGGATGGAAAAACCTTGGGTGTTCTCGGCAATGGTGAGATTGGCAGCGCGGTAGCGCGCCTGGGCGAAGCTTTGGGTATGCGGGTGATTGCCGCCAATCTACCGGGCCGTTTGCCAAAAGCAGGACGGCTAAGCTTGGACGAGGTACTGCAGCAGGCCGACGCCATTACGCTGCATTGCCCGTTGAATGAAAATACCCGGCACCTGATCGGCGAGGCAGAATTGGCGAGGATGAAGCCCCGCGCATTCATTGTGAACACCGCTCGCGGCGGTTTGATTGACGAGCAGGCCTTGGCTGCCGCGCTGCGCCGGGGCCACTTGGGTGGAGCGGCAACGGATGTGCTGATCCAAGAGCCTCCGGTGGATGGCAACGTGTTACTGGCGCAGGATATTCCACGGCTGATTGTGACACCACACACCGCCTGGGGTAGCCAGGAGGCGCGGCAGCGAATCGTGGGTCAGGTGGCAGAAAATGCGGCAGCGTTTCGTTCCGGGAAGCCTGTGCGGCAGGTGGTTTAAGGGTTCGCTGGCGCCGACTCTAGCTATTTCTAGAGTGACCTGATGCCGCACTTTTCAGGCGTGAGAAGGTAGCGGGTACAACCCCGAGCCAGGCAGCCAACTGATTGTCTGGCACCCGTTTTGTGAGCTCTGGGTACTCTTCCTGCATCAGCGCATAGCGCTCAATTGCGGGCATGGTGTGTTTTCGAAACTCGCGCATACTTGCTAATTCGGCCAGTTCCTCTGTCAGTGCCAGCGCAAATTTGGGCCACTGGCCCTCACCGTGGCTTTGCACTTCCGAGCGAAATGCAGTGAAATCTGCCACCCACGCGGTGACTGGCATACTGCTGTTCAGGCATAAAGTATTCCGCACGGTACGGCTGCGACCGAACACCGGCCAAATAATATCGCCTTCCGAAAAAAAGTGATGGATGGCTACCTTACCGCTCGCGGTTTCACGGAACATACGCATCACGCCATGCTGAATCAGGTACACATTGGCCCAGGGGCGGTCGTGTTTTTCCATAACCGTTTCAGCGTCTATTTTTCGCACGCTGAATAATTGGGCCAAATCACTCAGAAGCAGGTTTTCTGGCGCCGTCTTGTCGTCACTCAGACGTATACCAAAAACTCGGCTCAAGCTGTTAAGCAAAAGCGTTTCAGGGGGTGCGTGCGGCAACTTAACCATATCCGGATGTTGCTCCGACAACAGAAGAGACGATGAGGACAGATCAGGCCGAAAAATACTGTTCATGGCGTTGCCTACTCCTCATTGATAACATTAGTAACCCAGTTTAACAGATAACGAGTACTCAAAATGACTCTGATCATTAACGTTCCGTGGTCTCCTTCTGCTAATAATGTCGATGTCTTAAATACGTAAAAATCCGCTAATAGTTCAGCTATGCATTGCTTTTCCGAGCTGTGTTGGGGTGCTAGCGGTGCTAGACTTGCGCGCTTTACGAATCGGGATAGAACTTCCATGGCAGCGGCGTTGGCGCTTTTCTTCAAATTGACACCGCTCTACGTCACAGTGGTGCTGGGCTGGCTGGCTGGGCGCTATTTACAAGCCAGTGGCCGTCACATTGCCGGCATCATGTTGTATATCGTAACGCCATCTATCGTGTTTTCCGGCGTGATGGCGGCACCCTTGACCACTGAAATCATTTTGTTGCCGTTTCTGGTGTTCGGTTTTTGCAGTTTTCTGGGCATTACCCACCAGGCATTGGCCCGGCGCTGGATTGGCGATAGCAGCGCCGCGCTTATACCGTTGTGTGTGGGCAGCCCTAACGCCGGCTATTTTGGCGTGCCGGTAGCGCTGCTGTTATTTGGCGAAGAAGGGCTGGCAATCTATATTGTGTGCATGCTGGGTACATCGCTGTACGAAAGCTCAGTTGGCTTTTATCTGGCGGCCCGCGGCAATTACAGTGTGCCCGACGCGCTCAAACGGGTGGCGCGGTTGCCGTCTATGTATGCTTTTGCGCTGGCAGTAACGCTGAACCTGTCGGACGTTGGCATCCCGCAGGTGTTCGAACCGCTGTTTGATAATTTACGCGGCACCTACAGTATTTTGGGCATGATGATTATTGGCATGAGCATATCCAGCTTTCGCGGGCTGGCGGGCAATCTGCGTTTTACGGCCTTGGCCTTTTTCGGCAAGTTTGTATCTTGGCCGTTGCTGGCCAGTGCATTCTGGTGGCTGGATGCGACCTATATGGGGGTCTATTCAGACGCCGTGCACAAGGCTATTTTCCTGATTTCCATTACCCCGATTGCGGCCAATACGGTGGTGATTGCCACCATGCTGGACACATCGGTAAAACAGGCCGCTGGCACAGTGTTGTTATCTACGGTACTAGCGCTGGTGACCATTCCCTTAATGGTGGCGCTGGCGTTTTAGGCGCTGGCGTCAACGTTTACGCTACTGACGCCGCCACCCGTTACGTCAATCCCGTTGGGACAGCGCCTGAGTTTTTCATCGACAAGCCTATGGTAAGGTAGCTATCAAAGCGTCGCACATGCCATAAGGAGAAATGTCGTGTTAAACCGGCTGCAGCGCCTGCTGGGATTGCAGACCATTCCGGGGGTGTTCTTTACCTCGGCAGGTATTGCCGTGTTGTTTGTGGCTTTGGCTATTCCCTTTGATGAGGCGGTGGCCGGTTTCTTTGGCGGCTTGACGGCCTGGGTTGCGCGCAATCTTGGTTGGTTTTACATCGTCACCGTCAGTTTTTTGCTGGTGTTTCTGCTGGGTTTGGCGTTTAGCCGCTTCGGCTCGATTCGCCTGGGTGCAGACGATTCGCGGCCAGATTACTCCAACCTCACCTGGTTCACCATGTTGTTTGCCGCCGGCATTGGCACCATTTTAATGTTCTGGGGCGTGGCCGAGCCGGTGTCGCATTTTGCCAACCCGCCATTTTCGGACGTACTCCCGGGCAGTGCCCGTGCCGCCCGTGATGCGATGACCATATCTTTGTACCATTTCGGGCTTCACACCTGGACAATTTTCGCCATGCCCGGCCTTGCCATCGCCTATTTTTCTTACCGCCATCATTTACCCATGCGCATCAGCAGTCTGTTCTATCCGGTCTTAGGTGATCGAATAAACGGGCCTTTGGGCTGGGCGGTGGACGTGATTGCGGTGCTGGGCACTTTGTTTGGGGTGGCGACGTCGTTAGGCTTGGGCACGCTGCAGCTCAATAGCGGTTTGAATTATTTGCTGGGTGTGCCGGTATCCGGTTCTGTGCAGGTGATGTTGATTGCGGTGATTGCCAGTATTGCCGCGGTGTCGGTGGCTTTAGGGCTGGATAAGGGCGTTCGTCGCCTGTCCCAGCTGAACATCATATTGGCGGGTATTCTGGTAGCGTTTGTAGCGTTAGTCGGCCCAACGGTGTTTATCGCCGAAGGTATGGTACAAGGCATAGGCGACTATTTAGACGCTTTGCCATGGTTGGCGTTCTGGACCCAAACCTTCAGCGAAACCGACTGGCAACGCAAGTGGACTTTGTTTTACTGGGCCTGGACCATTTCTTGGGCGCCCTATGTGGGCATCTTTATTGCGCGTATTTCCCGCGGTCGTACCATCCGCGAATTTATCGCGGGTGTGCTGTTTGCGCCCACGGTGTTCACTCTGGTGTGGTTTGGAGTGTTTGGTCTGTCGGCCATACACGTAGAGATGAACGGTCAGGTCGCGCTGGCCGCGCAGGTTGAGCAAAACCCTGCCGTCGCCATTTTTGCTTTTTTGCAGGCCTTGCCCTTTGCGCAGTTTTCATCATCGCTGAGCCTCATCATTATCGTGATCTTTTTCACCACCTCGTCAGATTCCGCGTCGCTGGTGATTGACATGCTGACCCGCCGTGACGATCAGCCATCGCTGGTGCGCCAGCGCATATTCTGGGCTGCAGCCCAAGGCGTGGTGGCGGCAAGCCTACTGCTGGCAGGCGGGTTAGATGCGTTGCAGAATGTGATTACGGCGCTGGGGTTGCCGTTCTGTATTTTGCTGATTTTTATGGCGGTGTCGCTGTTCAGGGCGTTGCGCGCAGACAGCCGAGGTTATTCGGTTGATGAATTAGTTCAAGGCCGTGCCTATGACACAGTGTCATTTACCAAAGACGTTAAACAGGAGCATCACGATGTTTCATAAAATACTGTTGGCGATTGACACCGAAGACGACGACGAAGCCAAACACACCCTGGCCGAAGGCGTTCGCTTACTGGCTGAGGGCGGCGAGCTGCACCTGGCGAGCGTGTTCAGCCCGGGCGGGGCAGGATTTTTTCCTCACGTGAGTGACGATACTCCGCAAGACCGCGAGAAGGTGGTGCGGTACAAACTGAACCTGCTGGCGCGCAAATACCTGCCGATGAACCAGGCCGCGCATTTACACGTAATGTGCGGTACACCCTCGGAAAAGCTGGTGGCTCTGGCGGCACAGGCTGAGGTCGATTTGTTGCTACTGGTGTCTCGCGGTCCGGGGGGGCTCTGGCCGTTGCGTCGGGCGACGGTAGAGTACGTTACCGTGAATGCGCCCTGCGCTGTGCTGGTTATGCCGGTTGTTGCTGTGGCGGAAAGCGCAGGGGCCATTGCCCCGTCTGGCAATGAAGAGGCTGAAGAAAATCGCTGAGCATCTGTTTCAGGGCCGGTGTTAAAAGCCGCTTCAGGACCGGCGCTCCTGTGCCAGTGCGCTGATGTCGTCACGAATTTGCGCCACGGTCAGGTCGGGCCTTAGCAACAGCCGCGCTTTGCCTAGAGTATCAAACACATACACACCGGCGCTGTGAGACACATTATAGTTGTTGTTCTCATCCGGCTGGTCGTAACCGAAGGTGGTGCGGTAGCGCTTTGCCAGCTGTCGTAGCTGGGGCTCGCTGCCGGTCACGCCGGCAATCCGGTCACCGTAAAAACGGGTGTAGGCAGCAATCTGTTCAGGTGTGTCCCGGTTCGGGTCCACGCTGACAAACATAATGGTCACCCGTTCACGCTCGTTGTCGGGTAGTTTACCTACGGCTTGGGATAGCCGTGCCAGCGTGGTGGGGCAAATGTCCGGGCAGTGGGTGAAACCAAAAAATACCAATCGCACCTGGCCCTCAGAGTCGCTGGCGTTTACCGCCTCGCCTTGGGTGTCTATAAGTTCGAATTCCAAAGGCGGCATCAGCCCGCTGATGTCTTTGCCGTGCCATTCACGGTTGCTCTGATCACAGCCCACCAGCGCAAAGGCAGCCAGCAATAGCGCCATTAGACCGGCGATTCTTTTGCCTGAAACGAAAGTCGGCATAACGGTGTACTCCTCTCAGGTGTTCATGTGTCCAGATGATTTGATCAGCGCTGCGGGCTGTTTTGGATAACGGCCATCTTCGTGCATGGCCCGGCGCAAAATAATCAGAATACCCAGCACGCTCATCATCGCCGGCGGAATCCAGGTCAGCAAGCCGCCAAGCAACTGATCAGTCTCTGGCGCCAGCGGCCAGGCGCGGCCGCACACCTCGTAAACGTCGTACACCATGCCCCGTGAAAACACGATCCAGGCGCCTAGCAGCATTTGCGGAACCGCCACCAACGCCAGCAGCAGCATCCGTTTGCCGTAGCCCAGAGCGTTGGTTATATAAGGGGAACGGGGATCGAATATCAGCCACCAGAACAGCAGACCGTCTAACAGCATGCTCCAGTTCATTATCCAGTAAAGCTGGCGGCTGAGCATGGCGTCGAAGTGGATGCCGGGCGACAGCCAGAAATAAACCAGGCCCACGAACAGCACCGGCGCTACTACCGGATTTTGCAAAACGCGGTAACTCAGCTGCACGGGCGCTAGCCAGGGTCGTGCACCCTGGGGAATTTTACGGCCCCAGAAACGCATTATCGGTAAAGGGTTGGACAACGCGATCAAAACCGGGCCCACGTGATGCAGGACCAGGTGCTGGCCTCGGTGAACAAAAAACATGTATTGGGAATAGTAATCGAAGGCGGTTTGCATCACTGCGTAACACATCACCACGCCCACCACGAAGGTGACAATGCGCCCGGGGCCGGGGCGCTCGCTAGCGGGCATGCGTAGAAGCGCCACGCCATAAAACACCATGACCAGCATATAGCTGGTGATGGTCCAAGGTGAAAAATCGTAGGGCAGCAGGGCATTGACGCCGTTCATAGTTGCTACTCGAAATTGCTCTGTTGCAAGCGCTGGCGCAGATTAGTTGTTTTCTTTCGTAGAGTGTTGACCGCCGTTGCCTTTATTTCAAGTACAGGGCCTACCTAACCTGAGGTATTACCAAAAAAAGTTGTGAAGAACGGGTTTTTAAACCAATATCCAATATGAATTTTATAGATTGCGCTAGTCGCAAAGGATTTCTGCAGATGACGTTTTACCAGCCTGTAGGTAATGAAATTGAACTCTTCCATGCCGCCGCGAACAACGGCCTGCCGGTTCTGATCAAAGGCCCGACAGGCTGCGGCAAAACCCGCTTTGTTCGTTACATGGCCGAACAACTGAACCGGCCGGTTTATACCGTCGCCTGCCACGACGACCTGACGGCAGCAGACCTGGTAGGGCGGCACCTGATCGGCCCGCAAGGCACCTACTGGCAAGATGGGCCCTTGACCCGCGCGGTTCGTGAAGGCGGCATTTGTTACCTGGATGAAGTGGTAGAAGCGCGCAAAGACACCACGGTTGTCCTGCATCCGCTGGCGGACGATCGCCGCGAACTGCCGATTGAGCGCACCGGTGAGCTGCTGACGGCAGCACCCGGTTTTATGCTGGTGGTTTCCTACAACCCGGGTTATCAGAGTCTGTTGAAAGGCATGAAGCCAAGCACCCGCCAAAGATTTGTATCGCTGCGGTTTGATTACCCCTCGGAGGAAATAGAGCAAACCATCGTGATGGAAGAATCTGGTTGCGACCGTGACCTTGCAAAGCAACTGGTTAGCCTGGCGACAGCGCTGCGCAACCTGAAAGATCACGATCTGGAAGAAGCCGCATCCACGCGGTTGCTGATTCACACAGCTCTGCTGATACGCGCAGGTTTGCCCGCAGCGGTCGCTTGCCGCGCGGGTATGATCGAGCCGCTGTCAGACGACGAAGCGACCGTTAGTTCATTGATGGAGGTGGCATATGCAGTATTCGGGCGCCCAGACGAAACCCGTTAGCGGAGCGGTTTTACCGGTTATCTGGTACCTGCTGAATCTATTGGCAATGCCGGTTATCGGCTTTGTGATTTTGCTCTGGATGTATGTCGGAAGTTCCGGGGTCAACGAACTACGCCGTGCCCACACGCGAGCTGCCCTTTATATGTCGCTCATCGGCTTCACTTTGATCAGTTCGGGCGTTGCCATCAGCTGGATGTTCTTCGCCGATGTAAGGCATTTCGGAACTTTTGCCTTGGTGTGGGCCATCGCGTTGCACACGGGCTTTGTGCTTTGGGGAATGGTTTCTTTGGCGCAAGCCATGTCTGATAAGAGGCCTTTATTTCCCGCGAAGTGGCTCTAAATCAGGAGTTGAAGACACCTTCCCTGACTCCAAGCGCAGAATTTTAGTGTGACCAGAAAACGATACCTTCACGTAATTGCATGAAACCCCGCAACCGCAACAATCACTACCGGCGCCCATAGTTGGGCCGCTAACCGCCACCCACGGGGTGCATTCTTCATCTCCATGAAGTGATCCACCAGCAGCAAGGATTTCACGATCACCATTCCGAAAACCAGCCAGGCCAGAAAATCAGGGTTTATACCGGCCTTAAGCGCAATGACCGGTAAAGCCGTGCAAATCATCAGGGCAAAATAAACAGTCAACATTGTCAGCCCTTTCTAAGCGAATACGTAGAGCACCGGAAACAGTGCCAGCCATACCAGATCCACCATGTGCCAATAGGGGGCACCAGATTCCATGCCGTTCATGTCGGAGCCATCGCAGTCTCTGTTGCCTATTCTTACGGCAAGCACCATTAAAACAATCTGCCCCAGTGTCACGTGCATAAGGTGGAAGAAGGTCAGGAAGAAATAGAACATGAAGAAAGTATCTGTGCCGAGGTTATAGCCCTGGCTGTACAGATTCACGTATTCATAAAGTTTGCCAACGGTGTAAATGCAGGAGACCGCAACCGCAAGCCAAAGGCGCCACTGCGCGCCGGAGAGCTTGTCACGGAACTGGTGGACAGCAGTCGCGACCAGATAGCTGGAGGTGATTAGCGCAGCGGTGTTCAGCAGCCCTATCCAGGTGTGCAGAAGATCACGGCCGGCGTGGAAGGTGGCTGGGTCGAGGCTGCGGGCCACGGCAAAACCGATGAGCATGATTCCGAATACCGCCAGCTCGGCGAAAATGAACATCCACACGGCGACGTCTCCGGGAAGCTGATGGCGGTCTAACTCCGGCTCAAGAATCAGACCTGTCATATCACTGAGTCAGGTTCAGGTAGAGTTTGGGGAGCTGCAACGGCAGCTGCGCCGGGTCGCGAATCACCACATAATTATGACTGCCGAAGACATAGGGCAGGTACTCGCTAGCCTCGTCATCAATGGTGACACAAAACGGGGTCAGGCCAGCTTTGATGGCTTCCTGCACCGCCATGCGTGTGTCTTCTATACCGTAGCGGCCTTCATAGAGATCCAAGTCGTTGGGCTTGCCATCGGTCAGCAGCAACAGGACCTTCTGTTGTTCGTGGCGCGCCCCTAAAAGCTTGGTAGCCTGACGGATCGCGGCGCCCATGCGGGTATAGAAGCCCGGTTCCAGCGCCTGAATTCGGCCCCGAATGGTGCTGGTATAAGTTTCATCAAAACCCTTTAGATGATGGAATCGCACGTGGTCACGCCGTCGTGATGAAAACGCAAAAAGGGCGAAGGGGTCGCGGCTGGCCTGTAAGGCTTCGCTGAGCAGTTGCAGGCCGTCTCGGGCAATGTCGATGACTCGCTGCTGGTTGTTTATATAGGTCTCGGTTGAGAGCGACACATCCGCCAGCACCAGACAGGCGAGGTCGCGCTGGCTCTGCTGGCAGCGGCGAAACAGCTTCTGATCAATCGCGCCCTGACCGCGCCGGTTCTGAACTTCCCTTTCCAGGCAGGCGTCCAGGTCCAGCTCGCCGCCGTCCAGCTGTCGTTTGTGCCACTGTTTGAGGGGCTTGAGCGCGCTGAATTGGCGCTGCAGACGTTTGGCGGGTCGGCGCAGTGCTTCCGGAAGCTCCGCAGGCTCAGCGTTTTTTGCCAGCATAGGTTGCACGCAGCAGAAGGCTTCCCGGTAGCTCTGGCTGCGCCAGTCCCACTCCGGCAAATGAATACCCGGGCCAAGGCGCAGGTCGTCGTGTTCTTCCGAGGGCAGATCCAGGTCAAACTTGATCGACGACGACGTCTCCTTGCGGTCATTGGAAACAGAGATCATGTCCATATCGTCCGCAACCGCCTCGGCATCTTCTTCTTTGGTGTCGTCGCCTGCACGGTCAACCGGAATGAATTCGGTCCAGGAAAACAGACTTTCCAGGCGAAAGATCATCAGCCCCTGATCGCGGTCGAAGGCCTCTACGCGCTCTGCCTGGCGGCGCTTGTTTTTCTTGGTCAGTCCCCCGGGGCTGGATTGAGTGTCCTCATCGCCGGTTACTGGTCCGTTAGCTTTTCCTTGTTCCAGAGCCGGGTACAACCAAAGAATGACCGGCCAGGGATCGGTTCCAGCCGCGGGCAGGGCAGCAACACTGCCCGGATGGATAAGCGCCTGGCGGATCGCCTGCTCACGGATGGCTTCCTCGGCCGATAGGCCCTCTGGGTCGGGACGCCTGCGCAGAACCTGTTTCACCAGGCGCTGGTAAACACGCTCCAGCCCCGGCCAACGGGCGATCACATCCTGAACCAGCGCCTGATTGCCAGTAAACCAGTCACTATCAGCCGGAGCCGGGTTAGCCGCGAGTGCGGCAAGCCATATATAGAGTTCCCGGTTCAGGCGTTTGGACGGGAATTTAGCCACTTTTTCTGGCAGGCGCAGATTTTGTTCATCCCGCCAGGCCAACTCAAACTTGCGGTGTGTTCCCGCGATTTTGTGCAAAAACCGTCGGCGCAGTCGAAAGTGCCTGGGTTCTGCCGTCACCAGGCTGAGTGCCGGATCACCCCCGAAGGCGCGAAACACAATGCCGAGGCTGCGGGCTTCGTCTTTTAGATAAACGGCGTGCTCGGGGAATTCCCCCAGAGCCTGGCGAGTAATGTATTCGTGCCACTTGTAGCCGACCCACTCTTCCATCTTGAACTCCTGTTACGCCCGTTGTTTGTCGGGTTTTCCGGCAAGCTGGTGAATGCGAATCACAGGGCCAGAAGCAGATTCCGGTCCTGTGATTGTGAGGGTGGCGGGCTTACGCGTCCTGAAGTGCCGGGCCACGAACTTCGTCGTCAAAGGACGCTTGTCCTTTAATGAAGAAGCTGCAGAGGTACACCACCAACCCGACTGAAAAGAAGCAGCCAGCGGTCAGACGCGCCCAGTAAAACATCGCAATCTTGTCCTGGGTGACCATAAACGACAGTGCTTCTCCGCTTTCTGGCATACGTTGCAGCCAGATTTGCAGGATGCCTGCACCCGTCAGGAACAGGGTGATAAACACCATGGAGATGGTCATCAACCAGAATCCCCACATTTCAACCACTTGGGCCTTGTTGCTGTTGCCGTAAGGCCGGCCACGCATGATCGGCATGGCGTAGGAAATGATGGTGAGCACGATCATCACATAGGCGCCGTAAAACGCCATATGGGCATGGGCCGCAGTAATCTGACTGCCGTGGGTGTAGTAGTTTACCGGTGCCAGCGTATGCAGAAAGCCCCACACGCCTGCGCCCAGAAACGCCATCACAGCGGTGCCCATAGCCCACAGAGTCGCGGCCTTATTGGGGTGGTTGCGCTTGCGCCGGTTGATCATAGTGAAGGCAAATAACACCATCATGAAAAATGGCAGGGGTTCCAGTGCCCCGAACACAGAGCCCAGCCACAGCCAGTACTCGGATGGCCCGATCCAGAAGAAGTGGTGACCGGTGCCGATGATGCCGGTAATCAGCGCCATGGCAATGATGATGTACAGCCACTTCTCGATGACTTCCCGATCTACGCCAGTAATTTTGATCAGCACGAAGGCCAAGATGGCGCCCATGATCAGTTCCCATACACCTTCAACCCACATGTGTATTACGAACCACCAATAGTACTTGTCTGTGGTTAGGTTTTCGGGGTTGTAAAAGGAGAACATCCAGAGCACGGTCAGGCCAATCAGGCCGGTGATCAATATAATATTGACCACGGTTTTTCGGCCTTTGAGGGCGGTCATCAAGATGTTGAACAGAAACCCGACGAACACCAGGGCCAAGCCTATTTTGGTAATAGTAGGTTGTTCCAGAAACTCCCGGCCCATGGTGGGCAACAGTTTGTTCATGGTGACGTCCGCCAGAGTGGCGTAATCCACAAAAAGGTAACCCAGAATGGTCAGCGTGCCGGCAACGGCAAACACCCAGAACAGGATCCACGCAAGCAACGGGCTGTAAAGCTCGGTTTGCGCTTCTTCCGGAACCAGGTAGTAGGTTGCACCCATAAAGCCGAACAACAGCCAAACGATCAGCAGATTGGTATGAACCATCCGGGCAACGTTGAAGGGTATTTCCGGGAACAGAAAATCACCCACCACGTACTGCAGGCCTAAAATCAGACCAAACAGGATTTGGCCGGCAAACAGAATCAAGGCAAAGATGAAGTAGGGCATGGCGACCCGTTGAGACTCGTATTTCATATTTTTTCCTTAGCCTTCGATGTTGGGTGGCCAGCCGTTATCGTCAATCTTGGACGTCCACTCGAGGAACGATGCCAGATCTTCGATTTCCTGGTCTGTCAAGTTGAATTGCGGCATTTGCCGGCGGCCGGGTGCTTTGGTCGGCATGGCGTTCATCCAGGCATTCATGTACGCCTTGAACACGTCGCTGTTGCCGGCGCCGCGGCGGTCGAATACGTTGCCCAGCTCCGGCGCAAAGTAGGCGCCTTCACCCATAAGCGAATGACAGCCAATACAATTGTTGTTTTCCCAGAGGTGTTTGCCATTGACAACCTGCTCGGTGAGCTGGTCCCGGTTATCCCGCTCGGGCATCGCCCGCGATTGAGTGTCAAAAGTTAGAGCCAGAAACAGCAGGATGAAGAACGTGCTTCCTCCCAGATAGATGTTTCTGGCCATGCTTTTGGTAAAGCGTTCGGCCATTAGACTGCCCCTTGGTTGATGTGTAATACCTGACGAACCCGCGATCGAGCCCAAAAGATGTATCAGTAATGAATATTATCGGCCGCTGGGGCAGTACATGCCAGAAGGCAAGGGGGTTACCTCTAAAGAGGTATGCGGCAGGATTGGCGGGTTTTTCGGTTAGCGGAACACCGTCTTTACTTCGTTGCTAATCAGGCTTTTGGCTTCAGAAATATCCATTCGAGCATGGCGCACAACGCTGATGCCGGCCGATATTGCGAGGGTGCCCATAATGGCGGCAACGCTTAGGTCCGGCCAGGCGCTTCCCGTTCCGAACACGCCCAGAGCGGCTGCCATCACGGCCAGGTTGCCGATGGCGTCATTCCGGGTGCACAGCCAGACCGAGCGCATATCAGAGTCGCCATCCCGAAAACGAAATAGCACAAAGGCAACACTCACGTTGGCAATCAGAGCCAGCAGACCAATCGTGCCCATGGTAAAGGGTTCGGGAGTAACGCCCTGTTCTATCACCCAAAGCGCACGGGCCCAAACCACAATGCCGAACAGCGTCATGGTAATGCCTTTAACCATGGCCGCGCGCCCGCGCCAGAGCATGCCGAGAGACAGAACGGAAAGTGACAGAATGTAGTTGGCGCTATCGCCAAAGAAGTCGATGGCGTCTGCCATCAGGGAAACCGAACCAGATTGCAAACTGGCAGCACCTTCCACGAAAAACATGGCCAGATTAACCCAAAGGGCGATCCAAAGTGCGCGGCGAAAACCCGGAGCCGGGGACTTTAGTGCTGGACCAGAGCAACCGCACGCCATAAACACCTCCTTTTATTTGGTAGGTGTATTAAAAACCCTGTAGTTACTACAGGGTCAATATCCGGCAAGCTGTTTGGGAAAATTTTTAGTGGTTACTCGGTTTAGTAGTCACATGGTTTAGTGGCTACCTGGTTTATGAGTTCCGGGCACGTGATTGCGCTGGTCTGTGTCTTTGTCGGACAGGCCGCCCAGCTCTGAACTCAGGCCCCCCATGATGCCGCACTGCTCAACGGTGCCTGTCTTTGAACAGGCCTGTTGCAATTGCTGCAGGGCCGTTTCAAGATTTGCGAGTTCACTCAACCGGTCGCGCACGTGGATCAGGTGACGGGCCAGAAGTGCATCCACTTCATGGCAGTCTGCTTCGGGGTTTTCGGACAGCCGAATCAACTCGCGGATTTCGTCCTGGGTCATATCAAGGTTACGGCAGCGCTTGATGAACAAAAGACGGTTCAAGTGTGCATTGCCATAAACACGGTAATCGCTGGCGTCCCGATCTGGTTTGAGTAGTAAACCGATTTTTTCATAGTAGCGAATCGTTTCGACGGGAACGGATGCGTGCCCGGATACCTCACCAATTTTCATCGCATCGGGTTTCCTGATGGTTGGCTTTGCCCGGGAATTTTACAGGCTGTCCAGGTTGTCCAGCAAATAATTGGCGCGTTTCAGCAGAGCTTCGCGGCGCTCCGGTTTTTGTTTTTCCCAGTTGCGATACATCATCGTCATGCGCGGATTTTTAGCGAACTGGTCGCGGTGGCGGTCGATAAAGTGCCAATACAGCGAGTTGAAGGGGCAGGCGTCGTCTTCGGTGGCTTTGGCCACTTTGTAGTGGCAGTTGCTGCAATGGTCAGACTGGCGCTGAATGTATTTGCCGCTGGCGGCGTAGGGTTTTGATCCTAAATAACCGCCGTCGGCGTGCATCACCATGCCCAGCACGTTGGGCAGTTCCACCCAATCGTAGGCATCGACATACACCGCCAGATACCAGTCGCAAATTTCATCCGGCGTAATGCCGGCCAGCAAGGCGAAGTTGCCGGTCACCATTAAGCGCTGAATATGGTGGGCGTAGCCATTACGGCGAGTGGCATCAATGGCTTTGTGCATACAGCGCATGCGGGTGTCGCCGCTCCAGTAGAACCCGGGCAGGGCGCGGTCATTGCCAAGCTGGTTGTTGCGGGCGTACTCGGGCATGTGCAGCCAGTAAATACCGCGCACAAATTCGCGCCAGCCGACGATTTGACGAATAAACCCTTCCACCGCGTTGATGGGCGCCCGCCCGGCGTACCAGGCTTGCGCGGCGCGTTCGCACACGGCAAGGGGGTCCAGCAAACCGCAGTTTATGTAAGGCGACAGAATCGAGTGAAACAGCCAGTCTTCGTGGTCAGATATCGCGTCCTGGTAGTCACCAAAGCACGGCAAGGCGTAGTCTATGAAGTGTTCCAGAGCGCGCTCGGCATCGGCGGCCGTTACCGCAAAATGGAAGTCTTCGCTGGCGCCAAAATGGTCGCTGAAGTGTTCTTCAACCATGTTGATGACGTCTTGGGTGACGGCATCCGGCTCGATCCGAAACGGCGCGGGCGCCGGCGGTTTGCCCGTCCATTTGCGGCGGTTTTCAGCGTCGTAGTTCCACTCGCCACCTTCGGGCTTTTGCTCTGGGGTCATCAGTAGCCCCGTTTTACGCCGCATTTCCCGGTAGAAATACTCCATGCGCAGCTGTTTACGGCCTTCGGCCCAGTCGGCAAATTCTTGTTTAGTGGCAATAAAACGGGTGTCCACGCGAATTTCTGTGGTCACCCCCAGGGCTTTCTGCCACTGGCTGATAATGTTGTGCAGGCGCCATTCGCCGCACTCGGTGGTAATAATGCGCTCGGGTTGGTGGGCAGCTATTTGCTCGGCCATCACCTGTTCCAGGCTTTGCGCAGCGTTGTCGGGATGATAACGCTGGTAATGCACGCTGTAGCCGTCGGCTTTCAACTGACTGGCAAAATGACGCATGGCGCTGTACAGCAGTATCAGTTTTTTCTTGTGGTGATTGGTGTAGCTGGCTTCGCTGTGAACTTCCGCCATAACGATGCGGTCGGTATCGCGATCGGCGCCTTCCAGAGCGCTCAGGCTTTGTGTTAGCTGGTCGGCGAGAATCAAAATCAGATTAGCCATAGTGCTTTATCCAGACAGTGTGTGTTCCAAAAGAGGTAGGCAACATACTCAACAAGCGCAACATCTGTGTCATTTCTGACTTGATATGCTGTCGCCGTGTTCACAGATGATTCGAATCAAGATGGCGGTGCTGAAACACGGTTACGATGCCAGTTTACAGCCTGCTTCATATTCAAGGCGCCCAGAGTTTCTATTTATGGCTTCCAAAATCGCAGTTCAGTCTTCTGATACTATTATTCTGCCCGAGTTTAACTGGGACGATGCGCTGATTCGCCGCTACGATCTGAGCGGCCCGCGCTATACCTCATATCCTACGGCGGTGGAATTCAATCAGACGTATCCGATTGGCGATATGGTACAGGCGGCTGCACGCAGCAAAGCCATCGGCCGACCGCTGTCGCTGTACACCCACATCCCGTTTTGCGCGCACCTGTGCTACTACTGCGCGTGTAACAAAGTAATCACCAAAAAACGTAATAATGCTCAGCCTTATGTGCAGCGCCTGCTGAAAGAAGCGGCCATGCAAGCTGAATTATTCGGTGCTGACCGGCCGGTGAAGCAATTGCACCTGGGCGGCGGAACGCCAACGTTTTTGCCCCGCGATGTCATGCGTGAATTGATGCACGGCTACGGCGAACTGTTCAATCTGCAGACCGATGGCAGTCAAGACTACAGCATTGAAATCGACCCGCGTGAAGTAGATCAAGACACATTGTCTACCCTGTGGGAGCTGGGCTTTAACCGCATCAGCCTGGGCGTGCAGGATGTGAATCCTCAGGTTCAAAAAGCGGTCAACCGGGTGCAATCCAAAGAAATGACCCGCGGCGTGCTGAATGAAGCACGCCGTTTGGGCTTCGGTTCCATTAATCTGGATCTAATTTACGGCCTGCCGTACCAGACCCCGGACAGCTTTGCTGAAACATTGGAAGAAGTCATCGACATGTCACCAGATCGGCTGTCGGTGTTCAGTTACGCCCATTTGCCAGAGCGTTTCTATCCGCAAACACGGCTTAAAGGCGATACCATGCCCTCGCCGCAGCAAAAGCTGACCATTTTGCATAACACCATTAATCGATTGCTGGATGCCGGTTACGAATACATCGGTATGGACCACTTTGCCAAACCGGATGACAGCCTGGCGGTGGCCCAGCGGGCGGGTCGCCTGCATCGCAACTTCCAGGGTTACACCACCCACTCGGATTGCGATCTGGTGTCGCTGGGGGTGTCGGCCATTGGCCAGACCGATGACGCATACTTCCAGAACAACCACGACCTGCCATCCTGGGAGGCTGCGATAGATTCAGGACAACTGGCGATCACAAAAGGCGTGAACCTGACCCGTGATGATCGCCTGCGGCGTTGGGTAATTGGCCAGCTGATTTGCCAGTTCCGTCTGGACCGTCAGCAATTTACGGCCGAATGGAACGAAGATTTTGACCAGTATTTTGCCGATGAACTGTCACGCCTGAAGCCGATGATGGCAGACCAGTTGATTGCAGATAACGGCCGCGTGCTGCAGGTGCAGCCCGCTGGAAGGCTGCTGATTCGTGCTATTTGCCAGATTTTTGATGTCTATCGGAAAGAAGGCGCTACTCAGCGGTTTTCGCGAATTATCTGATGTCTATTAGGGCAACGCTGCTCTGGTAGGCCCGTTCTGATTCCTGTTAAAGCTTTCTGGAACACTCTAGTTTCATAATAGTATGCAGAGTATCTATTTAGAAGTATTGGCTGAACCCCTGATGAAGGTCAATGCACTGCAGATTGCACGGCGTATGGTTTCGTAACTCTCTGTATGGAAGACGTTTATGGAACTTGTATGTCCGGCTGGCAGTTTGCCGGCGCTGAAAGCAGCGGTGGATAACGGCGCTAACGCGGTTTACCTTGGCTTTAAAGACAGCACCAATGCTCGTCAGTTTAAAGGTCTGAATTTTAACGACAAACGTGCGGCAGAGGGCATTGAGTACGCCCATAAAAACGGCGCGCGGGTGTTCTGTGCAATCAATACATTTCCTCAGCCCCAGGGCTGGAAAACCTGGACCTCCGCGGTAGACCGAGCCGCAACTCTGGGCATAGACGCGATGATACTGGCCGACATGGGGTTGTTGGATTATGCCACCAGTCACTACCCCCAAATAGACAGGCATTTATCTGTACAGGGATCCGCCACCAGCTACGAAGCGTTACGCTTTTATAAAGATAACTTTGGCATTCGTCGTGCAGTTTTGCCACGGGTGCTATCGCTAGACCAGATTCGTGGCCTGGCAAAGCACAGCCCGGTTGAGCTTGAAGTGTTCGCCTTTGGTAGCCTGTGTATTATGGCCGAAGGGCGCTGTTACTTGTCTTCCTATATCACCGATGAATCTCCTAACACTCGTGGTGCCTGCTCGCCGGCCAAAGCCGTGCGCTGGCAGGAAACTCCCCAAGGTTTGGAGTCGCGGCTTAATGGCATCTTGATTGACCGCTACGGCAAGGGCGAATCCGCCGGTTATCCAACTTTGTGCAAAGGCCGCTTTGAAGTGGAAGGCAGCGTTTACCATGCGATTGAAGAACCGGTCAGTCTGAATACCATAGGCCTGCTTCCGCAGTTGCAGGAACTGGGCATCAGCGCGGTAAAAATAGAAGGCCGCCAGCGCAGTCCTGCTTATATTGCCGACGTGGCCCGCACCTGGCGTCAGGCCCTTGACCTGCTTGAAAATAGCGCCGACGAATTTGCTGTAGACCCAGCCTGGAATACCACTCTGGCAGGTTTGTCAGAAGGCGGCTTGACCACCCTCGGCGCCTATCACCGCAAATGGAAATAAGGTGAAATATCCTATGCTCAAACTCTCATTAGGCCCTGTGCTTTGGTTTTGGTCACGGCAGACCGTGTTGGATTTTTACGCCAACGCCGCGGACTGGCCGGTAGATACGGTGTACCTGGGTGAAACCGTGTGCGCTCGCCGCCGTGAACTGAAACTCGCCGACTGGCTAGAAATCGCGGGCGTACTGAAAGACGCCGGCAAGCAGGTGGTGCTGTCTACCCAAACATTGATTGAATCCGAAGCTGACCTGCGCCTGCTGCGTCGCATTTGCAGCCAACAGGATTACCTGATTGAAGCCAATGACCAGAGCGCGCTGCAGCTGGCCAGCACCAACAGTCTGCCCTTCGTAACGGGGCCGGGCCTGAACATTTACAACGTTGCGACCCTAAAGGTGCTCGCAAAGTTGGGTTTGAAGGGATGGAGCCTGCCCGTGGAGCTGGGCCGTGAAACCCTGATCGAGCTGATTGCAGAGCTAAGAGCCGAAGGCCTGGATTTGCCTGCGGAAGTCTTCGCCTGGGGTTTTTTGCCGCTGGCCTGGTCGTCGCGCTGCTTTACCGCACGCCATTACAACCTGCCAAAAGACAACTGTGAATTCCGCTGCCTGCAGCATCCGGATGGTTTGGAGCTGCGGTCCCGTGAAGCCCAGGAGTTGTTTCGCCTGAATGGCACATCGACATTGTCTGGCGCCCGTTATGATTTATTGCGGGAGCTTCCGGACATGGTCGCTATGGGTGTTGATACCGTGCGTTTGAGTCCGGAGCACCAAGGTATGGCCGAGGTCGTGCAGCGTTTTGATCAGGTACGTAGAGGTGAAATACCCTACAGCGATCCGTTAACCGTGAGGGAAGCGCCGCCGTGCAACGGCTACTGGTATGGTCAACCGGGGATGGATCAGCGGGCTTAGCCGCTGATGCGGATGTGCCACTCCAGGCTATCCAATAGGTTTTTCAGTGCCAAACCCAGTTCGGTGTCGCCCTCAATCACCAGGCGGCGCTGGAAAAATAGCTGGTCTGGGTCGTGGTTCCGTTCGGCCAGGGTTTTGAAAGCGCTCAGAGAGCCCCGAATGGTCGTTTCACCCGGGCCGTCCACAATGCGCAGTCTGCCGGTCCAGAATCCAAAGGTGACACTCGGCTGTCCGCCATTCAGTTCCAGGCGAATTCTGCGCCCTTCAAAATCATCAAACTCACCGTCAGCAATGGCCTCGGCAAACAATCGGTTCAGCGGCGCTTCGACGACCAGCTGCTTTAATGCCAACGGTATGCGCTGGTCAATAGCAGCCAGCAGTGGTGACGGCGCGGGAAGATACTCGTTCAGCAACGCCAGCGAATCGGTCAGTAGCGGGTTAGTAGCCAGTTTTTGGCTCAAAGCTTGTGCGCGTGAAACGCCTGGCAGCGAACGAAATGCGGGTAGAGTGGGCCGCGGTAAAAAGGTTGGCATGTGCAGGGCCATGGGCGTCTCCGTTGTTGATCAAACACGCCGCTGAGGGTATGTCTGGAAACACTTATATTAACCAAGGCTGGCCCACGCCGCGTTGATATAGCTCAGATTTTGTGCAGACCCTCTCCCACAGCCCACACCGCGACCTCTACCCGCGAGCGCAGGTTGAGCTTTTTCAGCAGGTGCTTTACGTGGACTTTCACAGTGCCGTCGCTGATGTCCAGTTTGCGGCCGATCATCTTGTTAGACAGACCTTCGGCGATGAGCTTCAGGATGTCTTTTTCCCTGGGTGTCAGGCTGTCGAAGTCTGGTCGCGCAGGCTGTTGCGATTTGTTACTGCGCAGAGCGTCTGCCAACAGGGAGGTAAGGCGTTCGCTGATGACCAGCTTTCCGACGGCTGCCTGGTGCAGCTGTTTAATCATATCCTCCGGTTCCATGTCCTTCAGCAGATAGCCGTCGGCACCAGCGCGTAATGCTTCAACCACATCGTCTTGCTGATCTGACACCGTGAACATAATAATGCGTGAGCTGATGTTGTGGGCTCGTAACTGCCGCAAGGCTTCAACACCACTCACGTCCGGCATATTCAGATCCATCAGGATCAGGTCTGGTTCCAGTTCAAGGGCAATGCGCACGCCGTCCGTCGCATTACTGGCCTCGCCCGCCACTTCAAGATCCGGTTCCATTTCGATCAGTTGCTTGATGCCCTTGCGTAATAGTGGGTGATCATCGATCAATAATATGCTTGCAGGTGTATCGGCCATGGCTCTCTCTTTATGTGGGTAAACCGTCAATTGGAATCCGCGATTCTCGGGATATTGGCCGGTTTAACCGGGATCTGGTTCCGGGCGTGGGGAATAAAACGCAAACTCACTTCCACTCCTCCTAGCGGATGATTAGTGACCGTTAACTGGCCACCCAGTGAGCGGGCGCGTTCTTGCATAATGATCATACCGTAATGGCTCTCTGGCTGACCTGAATCGGGTAGCCCGCAACCGTTGTCACGGATTTTAGCCTTGACTTGCGGAGACTCGAAACTGACGTTTACCCACACTGCTTCGGCCTTGCTGTGTTTGACCGCGTTGGCCAGTGCTTCGCGCACAACTTGAAGGGTGTGGATTTCTTCATTGGGCGAAAGCGTTTGTGCGGGCAGTTTGTAAGCCAGATTGACGGGCTTGGCCATGCGTCCGGAAAATTCGTGCACGGTCTGGCGCAGTGCGGCGCCAAGGTCTGGTGTGTCGAGCTTCAAGCGGAAGGTCGCTAACAGTTCCCGCAACTGACGATAGGCGCTGCTTAAACCTGTGCTTAGTTCGTCCAGCACAGCGTCGTACCCGGTTTTTTGTGGGCCGTCCATGTTCATTCTGCGCAATCGAGTAACCTGGATTTTAAGGTATGACAAAGACTGGGCGAGAGAATCGTGGAGTTCGCGGGCAATAACGGTGCGTTCTTCGATCAGGGTCCGCTGTTGTTCTTCAGTAATTTGGCGCTCCAGAAATATGGCCGTGGCCAGCTGATCGCTTAACGTTTCCAGCAGCCTCCGTGCGGTTCTAGACAAATCCTGTGAGGCCGGGTACCAGACTTCCAACGTGCCCAACAGTTGACCAGGGGTGCGAATGGGCAGCAGCAAACGGCGGCCGTCATTGCCGGGTAGTGGTAGCTCTTCATGTTCCTCTTCGGTAACCAGGCAAGCGTTGCAACTGTGATCGTGACAGTAAAATGGGCGCACTGTGGTGGCAGTGGTGACGGCTTGAACCGGCTCTGCAGAGGCTTTGTCGTGCAGGTACAGGTTGATAGGGCCGATGCCGAGCATCTGCTCCAGCTGCTGTAGCATGGGTACTGCGCCATCGCACAAGTTGTGATTCGCAAACAGAGTGCGGCTGGACGAATGCAGTAATTCGAGCGCAGCGTGGCTTTTCTCCAGCTCTTCAGTTTTGGCTTGGACCTTGCTTTCCAGTTC
Source organism: Marinobacter sp. BSs20148 (assembly GCF_000283275.1). Taxonomy (NCBI): domain Bacteria; kingdom Pseudomonadati; phylum Pseudomonadota; class Gammaproteobacteria; order Pseudomonadales; family Marinobacteraceae; genus Marinobacter; species Marinobacter sp. BSs20148. Next base: position 3,292,009 of record NC_018268.1, on the reverse strand, counting down.
GTAGTAGGTAAGCGCCAACTCGCTGGTCATCTGGTCAAACGCCGACCCGAGCTGCGCCAGCTCATCAGAGCCGCCCAGCTCGGCTTTGCGGGAAAAATCTTGCTTGCTCACGGATTCGGCAATGCTCACCAGTTTTCGTAGCGGTCGCAGAACGCGATTCTTCAAATCTAGAAACAGCGCCAACACAATCAGAATAGCGAACACCAAGCTGATCACCTGCATCAGGTGAAGCAGACTGATACGGGCTTCGGTCCGGTTTTCAAGCATAGACACCAGCACATCAACATTGTCTACGTAACTTTGGGTGGTGTTAATCATAGAGCCGGTTAGCGAGTCTCCGGGCCGGTGTTGCGCCAGCATGGGGCCAACGCTGGAGTTCCACTGGTTGACTACGTCACGGTAGCGTTGCGCCAGCGGGTGATCGGTTGTAAGTGGTAACGACTGGATAATGTCAGCATGGACCAGGCGCTGATCGTAGCGGCTTATCATCTGGTTCAGGACTTGGCGCGCATCGGCGGTGTTCTGGTCTTGCAGTCGAGCTACCTGCGCCAACAACTGATACGCGCCCATACGCAGAGTGCCCGCCAGGTTGATGGCGGTGGCGTTGCCGGCAATGCTTTGTGACACCCCCAAGGTCACTCCCATACTGACAATGGCGGTGAGTACGACCGCACTAACGGCGGTGGCAATCCGGTTAACGAGTGAATTTCTGGAGGTCATAGCTTTTTTTAGGTGGCGAGTGGGTGTTGACTGAATGCCAACTACCTCTTTACGGATAATCATCTACCCACGAAGTCATTAAACAATCATAGTCTTTGACCGCCGCACAGGCAAAGTAAGACACTCAGAGGCACGTCTGTCAAAAGGAGAATACCATGAGCATGGAGCCAAGGCCGTCCGAAATCCGAGCCTTACAGCTATCGGTCGACAGCACCGAGTCAGATGAAGAGCGTTATGCATCGCTGTTGATCGTGTTACCACTTGCGCTGGCTGGATTCATTATTGCCGCCGCTTGCTGGACTCTATTTGCAGTGGTTGGCGTGACTCTGCGCAGCAATTTTCAGCTGAGCGAACTTCAGTTTGGTTTGTTGCTGGCAATGCCCATGGCAGTGAGCGCATTGCTAGCAGTGCCGGCAGGATTATGTGCAAGCATGTGGGGTGCCAGAAAAGTCATGCTGTGCTGTCTTGCGGGTCTGGCGTTCAGTATGGCGCTGGTTTTCTTTGCCGACAGTTTTGGTGGCTATATTCTCGCCGCGGGGGGGTTGGGCCTGGCCGGTGGTTTCTACAGTGCGGGGCTGCAATTTGTAGCCATTCATTGCCGACCGCAACGGCTGGGGCTGGTGTTGGGTGTTTTTGGTGCGGGTATTACCGGCGCCGGTTTCAATTATTACCTGGTGCCGCTGCTGCACCAGGCCTACTCCTGGCAAGGCGTTCCTCTGGCGTATGTCATTGTGCTGCTGTTGATATTGGCCCTGTTTCTGATGCTCACCGAGCCCGACGACCAAAACGCATTCTTAGTGAGTAATGCCGGGGCCTGGCGCAAATGCTGTGCGCCAGGGGTTTGGCCTTTGTGTGGTTATTTTTCTGTTATTGCCGGTAGTTTTTTCGCATTGGCCTTGTGGTTGCCAGATTACCTGTCGGCACGCTCGGGCCTGCCGGTAGGCCTAGGTGCGCATCAGGCCTTGTGGTTTATATTGCCGGGTGCTCTGGCCCAAATTGCGGGCGGTGCGCTGGCCGATCGTTTGGGTAGCAGCCGTGTGGTTATATGGGCCTTGCTGTTGGCGCTGGCGGCGCTATTCGTTCTGTCATACCCACCGATGACTCTGTCGATAGAAGGTGTGGGGCGCTTTTACCATCTAGAGATTTTGCTGCCGCGGGTGTGGGAAGGCGGTGTGATGATTATGCTTGGCGTGGCCCTGGGCGCGGCTATTGGTGCGCTGCAGCGGATGATTATTCTGGAAAGCCGCGATGCGGCGGCGGTAATGGCGGGCTTTTTGCTGCTGGGTGCGTTCGCTGTGGCATTCGTGTTGCCCATTGTATTCGCCGCCATCAATGCCTGGCTGAATGTGCGTTCTGCGGTATTCATGCTGCTGTTTGTGATGCTGGTGGCCTGTACTTTATTGTTCGCTCGAAACACCCGGCGTCGTGAGCGTCGTGAGCATTCTTTCTAACAGTCCCGGATGGTCTAAGTGCCGTCTACCCTCCTGGTGGTAGGGGCTGGTTTAGAGGTAGTAACCACGCTGCTTTCGCTGTTTAGTTGCCACACAATGGTCTCAAATCGTTAACGCGATCCGGCAAACGGAGAGAGACCATGAGTCATTTGATCGACAAGCTGAGCTACTTCAGCAAAAAGCGTGAATCCTTTTCTGGCGACCACGGTGAAACCCATACCGAAAACCGTGACTGGGAAGACAGTTATCGTCAGCGCTGGCAGCACGACAAAGTTGTGCGCTCCACCCACGGCGTAAACTGCACCGGCTCTTGCAGCTGGAAAATCTACGTTAAAAACGGTCTGGTGACCTGGGAAACCCAGCAAACAGATTACCCCCGTACCCGCCCGGATCTGCCGAACCACGAGCCTCGTGGTTGCCCTCGTGGTGCCAGTTATTCCTGGTACATGTACAGCGCCAACCGCCTGAAGTACCCACTGATGCGCAAGCATCTGATGAAGCTGTGGCGCGCCGCCCGTATCCAGTTTGACGACCCGGTCGATGCCTGGGCCTCGATTGTGGAAGACCCAAAGAAAACCGCTGAATACAAGCCACGCCGCGGTATGGGCGGTTTTGTCCGTTCCGACTGGAGCGAAGTTAACGAACTGATTGCTGCGTCTAACGTTTACACCGCGAAAAAGCATGGCCCAGACCGCATCATTGGCTTCTCGCCGATTCCTGCCATGTCTATGGTGTCTTACGCTGCGGGCAGCCGTTACCTGTCATTGATCGGCGGCGTGTGCCTGAGCTTCTACGACTGGTATTGCGACTTGCCGCCGGCTTCCCCGCAAACCTGGGGCGAGCAAACCGACGTTCCTGAATCCGCAGACTGGTACAACTCCAGCTACATCATCGCCTGGGGCTCCAACGTTCCACAAACCCGTACTCCGGACGCCCATTTCTTTACCGAAGTGCGCTACAAAGGCACCAAAACCGTTGCCATTACGCCGGATTACGCCGAAGTTGCCAAGCTGTCCGATGAGTGGCTGAACCCCAAACAAGGCACTGACGCTGCGCTGGGTATGGCCATGGGCCACGTGATTCTGAAAGAGTTTCACGTTGATAATCCCAGCGCTTACTTCACGGATTACGTGCGCCGTTACACCGACATGCCGTACCTGGTGAAGCTCGACAAAATGGAAGACGGCCGTTATGTGCCGGGCAGGTTTCTGCGCGCCAGCGACCTGGTGGATGGTTTGGGCGAAGAAAATAACCCCGAATGGAAGACCATTGCCATAGATGAAACCACCAAACAGCTGACGGCGCCAAACGGCTCTATCGGTTACCGCTGGGGTGAAAAGGGCAAGTGGAACCTAAAGCAAACTGCGAAAAAAGAAGACGTGAATCTGCAGCTGTCGATGGTGGAAAAGCACGACGAAGTTGTGGACGTTGCCTTCCCGTATTTCGGTGGCATCAAGCACGAGCATTTCAAATCCGTTGAGATCAGCGACACCCTGACCCACAAGCTGGGCAGCCGAAAAATTGAACTGGCAGACGGCGAAGAAGCTTTAGTCGTCACCGTATATGACCTGATGATCGCCAACTACGGCATCAGCCGTGGCCTGGGTGAAGACGACGGCGCTACCGACTACGACCAGATCAAGCCGTACACACCCGCCTGGCAGGAAAAGATCACCGGCGTACCCGCGCACAAAGTGACCCGCATTGCCCGTGAATTCGCCGAGACTGCGCACAAAACCAACGGCCGTTCCATGATTATCGTCGGTGCCGGTATGAACCACTGGTACCACATGGATATGAACTACCGCGCGTTGATCAACATGCTGATCATGTGTGGCTGTGTCGGTCAAAGCGGCGGCGGTTGGGCCCACTATGTAGGCCAGGAAAAACTGCGCCCACAGACCGGCTGGCAGCCATTGGCGTTTGGCCTGGATTGGCAGCGCCCGCCACGCCAGATGAACGGTACATCCTTCTTCTACGCCCACTCTGGCCAGTGGCGTTACGAGAAATTGGATGTGAGCGAGATCTTGTCGCCGCTGGCGGACAAGACCAAATTCGGTGGCAGCCTGATCGACTACAACGTACGCGCCGAACGGATGGGCTGGTTGCCGTCTGCACCGCAGTTCAACCGTAACCCGCTGGGCATTGCAGCCGAAGCTGAAAACGCTGGTATGGACGTGCCAGGGTACGTGACTCAGTCCTTGAAAGACGGCTCACTGGCGTTTGCCTCGGAAGACCCTGAAGCCCCGGAAAACCACCCGCGCAATATGTTCATCTGGCGCTCTAACTTGCTGGGTTCTTCCGGCAAGGGCCACGAATACATGCTGAAGTACCTGCTGGGTACGACGAGTGGTTTGCAGGGCAAAGATCTGGGGCACGATGGCGGCCTCAAGCCGCAGGAAGTGAAATGGCACGACGAAGCGCCCGAAGGCAAGCTTGACCTGTTGGTGACTCTGGATTTCCGCATGTCCACCACCTGCCTGTATTCTGACATCGTTCTACCGACCGCCACCTGGTATGAAAAAGACGACCTGAATACCTCGGATATGCACCCGTTCATTCACCCGCTGACCGCAGCTACGGATCCGGCGTGGGAATCCCGCAGTGACTGGGACATCTACAAAGGCATTGCGAAGGCGTTCTCCAAGGCGTCTGAAGGTCATCTGGGTGTCCAGAAAGACGTGGTTACTGTGCCGCTGATGCACGATGCACCCGCGGAACTTGGCCAGCCGTTTGATGTAAAAGACTGGAAACGCGGCGAGTGCGATCTGATTCCGGGTAAAACCGCGCCTAATTTTATGACGGTTGAACGCGATTACCCGAACACTTACGCGCGCTTTACGTCGCTTGGTCCGCTGTTGGACAAACTGGGTAACGGTGGTAAAGGCATCAGCTGGAACACCGAAAAAGAAGTGACGTTCCTGGGTGAGCTGAACCACAAACACCTCGACGGCGCCAATGCGGGCCGGCCGAAAATTGACACGGCCATCGATGCGTGTGAAGTGATTCTAAGCCTGGCTCCGGAAACCAATGGCCAGGTCGCCGTGAAAGCCTGGGCGGCGCTGTCTGAATTCACCGGGCTGGATCACAGACACCTGGCGCTGAACAAAGAAGACGAAAAAATCCGCTTCCGCGACATAGTGGCGCAGCCGCGCAAAATCATCTCTAGCCCAACCTGGTCTGGCCTGGAAGACGAGCATGTGTCCTACAGCGCCGGCTACACCAACGTGCACGAGCTGATTCCCTGGCGCACGCTGACTGGCCGCCAGCAGTTCTATCAAGACCACGAGTGGATGCGCGCCTTTGGCGAAAGCCTGCTGGTGTATCGCCCGCCGATCAACACCAAAGCGGCCGCACCGCTGCTGAACGCCAAGCCCAACGGCAACCCGGAGAAGGCGTTGAACTTCCTGACGCCGCACCAGAAGTGGGGTATACACAGCACCTACAGCGACAACCTGCTGATGCTGACCCTGTCTCGTGGCGGCCCCATTGTGTGGCTGAGTGAAGACGACGCCGTCGACATAGGAGTGGAAGACAACGACTGGATAGAAGTGTTCAACGCTAACGGTTCTTTGTCAGCGCGGGCGGTGGTCAGCCAGCGGGTGATGCCGGGCATGGTGATGATGTACCACGCTCAGGAGCGGATTGTGAATATTCCCGGTTCGGAAATTACCGGCAGCCGCGGTGGCATTCACAACTCGGTTACCCGGGCCTGCCCCAAGCCCACTCACATGATTGGTGGCTATGCCCAGTACTCTTACGGCTTCAACTACTACGGCACCGTGGGGTCCAACCGCGACGAGTTTGTGGTGGTGCGCAAAATGAAGAACGTCGATTGGCTTGATGGCGAGGGCAACGACACTGTTCAGGAGAGTGTGAAATGAAGATCCGTTCCCAAGTAGGCATGGTGCTGAACCTGGACAAGTGCATTGGTTGCCACACCTGTTCAGTGACCTGTAAAAACGTCTGGACCAGCCGTGAAGGCATGGAGTACGCCTGGTTTAACAACGTCGAAACCAAACCCGGTATTGGCTACCCAAAAGAGTGGGAAAACCAGGACAAGTGGAAAGGCGGCTGGCTGCGCGACCCAAGCGGCAAAATCCGCCCGCGCATCGGTGGGAAGTTTCGGGTGTTGGCAAACATTTTCGCCAACCCGGACCTGCCGGAAATTGACGACTACTACGAGCCGTTCGATTTCGACTACCAGCATTTGCACACCGCTGGCGACAGCAAACACCAGCCGGTTGCACGGCCACGCTCGCTGATCACCGGAAAACGCATGCAAAAAATTGAATGGGGTCCGAACTGGGAAGAAATCCTGGGCACCGAATTTGCCAAACGCCGCAAGGACAAAAACTTCGACCAGATTCAAGCCGACATTTACGGCCAGTTCGAAAGCACGTTCATGATGTACCTGCCGCGCCTGTGCGAGCACTGTCTGAATCCCACGTGTGTGGCCAGCTGCCCAAGCGGTGCCATCTATAAGCGGGAAGAAGACGGCATCGTGCTGATCGACCAGGACAAGTGCCGCGGCTGGCGCATGTGTGTATCCGGCTGCCCGTACAAGAAAATCTACTTCAACTGGAAAACCGGTAAATCCGAGAAGTGCATCTTCTGCTATCCACGAATTGAAGCCGGTATGCCCACCGTGTGCTCGGAAACCTGCGTAGGCCGCATTCGCTATCTGGGCGTGCTGTTGTACGACGCTGATCGCATCGAAGAAGTGGCCAGCACGCCCGGCGAGCACGAGCTGTACGAGAAGCAGCTGGACATCTTCCTCGACCCGTTTGACCCGGAAGTGATTGCCCAGGCAACGAAAGACGGTGTGCCGATGAACGTGATCGACGCGGCCCAGCGCAGCCCGGTCTACAAAATGGCGGTTGAATGGAAGCTGGCCCTGCCGCTGCACCCGGAATACCGCACTCTGCCCATGGTGTGGTATGTGCCGCCCCTGAGCCCGATTCAGTCAGCCGCCGAAGCCGGCCAGGTCGAGTTTGACGGCGTACTGCCGAAAATCGAAAGCCTGCGCATTCCAGTGAAGTACCTGGCCAACCTGCTCACCGCCGGTGACGAAAAGCCCATCGTACGTGCGCTAAAACGCATCATGGCCATGCGCTTGTACAAGCGTGCTGAAACCGTAGACGGCGTGGAAGACCTGCGGGCACTGGAAAAAGTCGGGTTGACCAAAGCCCAAGCCGATGAAATGTACCGCTACTTGGCCATTGCCAATTACGAAGACCGTTTTGTGATTCCCAGCGGCCATCGCGAAATGGCGAAAGAAGCCTTTCCCGAACGTGGCGGCTGTGGTTTCAGCTTTGGTGACGGCTGTGGTGGCAGCACCAGTGAATTCAACATGTTCGGCGGCAAAAACCAGACTTCAACCATGGTGCAAAAACTGACCACGGTGAAGCAGGTTGACCCGAAACAGCTGCAGGATTGAGGAGCAGATTATGAAAATTCTAAAAGTGATGGCGCTGTTGCTGGAATACCCGAACGCCGATTTGCAGCGTGGCCGCGATGAGCTGACGGCTGCGGTGCTGGAAGACAGCCGCTTGCCGCGCAAAAACAAAGAGCAGTTGCTGCGCTGCATTGACATGCTCTGCAACGGCAATCTGTTGGACCTGCAGGAAAACTACGTTGCCACCTTTGACAGGGGCCGCGCCACTTCTTTGTTGTTGTTCGAACACGTGCACGGCGAATCCCGCGATCGCGGGCAGGCCATGGTCGACCTGATGGAGCAATACAAAACCAACGGTCTGGAGATTGATGCCCGCGAACTGCCGGACTACTTGCCACTGTTCATGGAGTATTTGTCTACCCGGCCATGGAAAGAGATCAAAAATTGGCTGGAAGATATTCACCACATTCTGGGTTTGCTGGGTGAGCGTTTGTACCAGCGTGAAAGCCTGTATCACGGAATTATGGATTCGCTGCTGGAGCTATCCGGCCGCAAAACCGACCGCAAGGAACTGGCGAAGATTGTGGCCTCGGAAGAGCGTGACGACACCCCCGAAGCGCTGGACAAAGTGTGGGAAGAGGAAATGGTGAAGTTTGTGGATGATCAGGGCAGCTCCTGCAGCACCGGCGGTGTGGTAGGTCAACGTCGCCGTGAGCTGGAGCAAACCCAGACCATTCACTTGAGCGATCAGCTGATGGCGGATGTCGCACCTCGCCCGGCCCAACAACCGGTGAGTAACGCCTGAGCGCGTAGGAGGAGAGAACAATGTCCTATTTAAATACACTGGTGTTCGGGATTTATCCTTACATTGCCATTCTGATTATGCTGGTTGGCACCCGGGCTCGCTACGATAACAGCCAGTTTACCTGGCGCGCCCAGTCCACCCAGATTCTGAGCAAGAAAAATATGGTGTGGGCCAGCGCGATGTTCCACGTCGGCGTATTGGTGATCTTCTTTGGTCACCTGGCGGGCCTGCTGACGCCGCACTTTGTCTACGAACCGTTCATTAGCGCTGGAACCAAACAGTTAATGGCGATTGTCGTGGGCGGCATCGCCGGAGTCATGGCGCTGACTGGCGGCATTGCGTTGGCGGTTCGCCGCCTGACCAATCCGCGCGTTCAAGCCAGCAGCACCTTCTCTGACAATATGATCATTGTGATACTGATGGTTCAGGTTGCGTTGGGCATGCTGACCATTTACCCCACATTGGGCCATTTGGATGGCAGCACCATGTTGTTGCTGGCATCTTGGGCGCAGGGCATTCTGACCTTTCAGGGCGATGCCGCGTCGCATATTGCCGGTGTGCACTGGATCTATAAAACCCATATTTTCCTGGGCCTGACCATCTTTGTGCTCTTCCCGTTCACCCGTCTGGTGCACATGCTCAGCGTGCCGGTAGAGTATTTTGGCCGCAAGTACCAGGTGGTGCGCAAGCGGGTTTAGTTTCATCGTGAAGAGGGAGACACCATGCAATTGATACCCACCGGCGAAGCCGAAAAACCCAGAAACCGGTTCCCACCGGTGACCGTTGGCGACACGCTGATCAACGAAGACGACATAGCGCGGGAAATGCAGTATCACCCCGCCGATGAAGCCGCTACCGCCTGGCACGATGCCGCTAAAAGCCTAGTGATACGTCAATTGTTGCTAGATCAGGCCAAGCGTTTGAGACTGCCTGAAGAGCTGGATGAAGAAGACCGTGTCGCCAAAGTGCTTGAATCAGAGCTGGGTGTTCCAGACCCGACAGAGCAGGACTGCGAGCGTTTCTTCAACGCCAACCCCAGGCGGTTTTGCAGCCCGGTGGTGATGGCCGTGAGCCATATATTGCTGGCGGCGGCACCGGATGACGTTGCCGAGCTTATGCGCCAGGAAGAAGTGGGGGACCAATTGCTGAAAGCGCTGTTTGAAGGTCGTTCACGGTTTGACGACCTGGCCAAGCAGTATTCAGCCTGCGAATCACGCCATCAGGGCGGCAGCCTGGGGCAGATCAGTAGAGGCCAGACTGTAGACGAGTTTGAGCGCCCGGTGCTGAATCTGAAGGAAGGCCTGCATTCGGAGCTGATCGAAACCCGTTACGGCTACCACATTGTGCGTGTAGACCAGCGCATTGATGGCCAGCCATTGCCTTTCGAGCATGTAAAACCGCAAATCCGCCAGTACCTGAGCGAAAGTGTGACTCGCCGTGCCTGTCGCCAGTACTTGCAAATATTAGCGGCCGAAGCCGGTGTTGAAGGGGTTGATCTGGAACTGCCGGATTCGCCGCTGATGCAGTAAATCCGGTTGCGGATTTTACAAACAATAGGTGCGGCCTGGCTGGCAACAGTGCAGGCCGCACTGCTAATGGGTTACCTCCTAAGAGGGAGCGATTTTTAAAGCTGATCCTTCTAGTATTAATTCATAGATTATGAATGCATGAAAACGCCAAAGAGGATGCCGTCATGGCGCTGATACGAGCTGCCGATACTCGCACGCAGAACACCCCAACAGACTACTCCAAGCCGGTTCTGGTGGCGGTTAAGCCTGGTGACCACGAAGACAGTCTGGCGCTGTTGCGTCGCCACGCCATGTTCAGCGCTCTGGAAGAAGACGACCTGCACGAGTTACTGCAACATGCCCGCCGCTTGCGGCTGGGTCATCACCAGTTGCTGTATCGGCAGGACATGCTGGCCCACCACTTCTTCTTCGTGTTGTCTGGCCGTTTGCGCTTGTACCGGCTGGATGCATCAGGCATCGACCGCACTCTGGACAGCATCGCGCCCGGCGACTGCATTGCCGAAGTGATGATATATGCCGATCCCGCCCGCTACGCCTGTTTCGCCGAAGCCCTGAAAACCAGCGAAGTGCTGATGATTCCGGTGAAAGCGTATCAAGACTTGCTGGACACCAATCACCGCTATACCCAGGCCGCTTTGCGCCATTACGCCATGCGCGCAGTGACTCGTTTTCACGATCTGGAAATCATGACCGTGCAGAGCGCTCGCGATCGGCTGATTCGCTATTTAGTAGATTTGTTGCCAGAAGGCAGCGAGCAGGGTGGTGAAGTGGAATTGCCACTGCCCAAATGCCTGGTGGCATCGCGCCTTGCCATGCAGCCGGAAACTTTCTCGCGCATTCTGGCCGACCTGAAATCCAATGGCCTGGTGCGGGTAAATCGCAGCCGGGTGTTTATTTCCGACCCGAGCAAGCTGATTCGGATAAGTCAATAATGGCCATTTTAGGAGTTATGAAATGATCAGCTGTTACCGTGAATTAATTGCTGCTACCGGACAGGAGGACGAACCCCAGCGCCTTTTGTTTGTGTTTTGCCGCGCCGAATTACCGGACTCGGCTTCTGCAGAGGAGCTCGCCGCTTTTGAACGGGGCGAGGGCGGCGCACTTACGCCGGTGATCTGCGTGGATAAAACCCCTGCCGAAGTCGCAGATTTCAGTCAACTGGTGGCCGAGTCGCGCAACACGGGTCAGAACTGGGACGTTGTATTCGTGGCGGCTATGTCTGGCCGTGGTGGCGTGCCCCCATCCAGCGACGAAGCACAGCAGCCCATGACCATGATGGTCGAAAGCATTCGCATGGGCCACGTTGGCAATTATCTGCCTGTAGACGTTAACGGCGAAGCGGTCAGCCTCGGCTAATCAGAGCTAGAGGAGGTATCAATAGCCTCCTGTGCGTATGCCATAAGAGGTATTTTAATTACTTTTAAATAATCTAATCTATGCAGTACCTATTGTCAGCGGGGACATGTTGTGAGTATCCGTTTCAGCAATACCGTAAATCTGATTGTAATGGCGTTGGTACTGACACTGCTCGCAAGCGTCACCCATGTAAAAGCCGACCCCGTTGACCAATACCAGCCGGTTGCCGGTCGCCAAGTGATAACGCAAACACTGCCCCAGGTAACCGAAGTGCGCTTCCGCGAAAGCAATCGCGCCATTGGCGAGCTCTTCGCCGGTGAAGAACTGGTGGGCTACACCTACCAAAGCCTCGATTTTGTGCAAACGCCCGCCTATTCAGGCAAACCCCTGAACATTCAGGTATTGATGAATACCGACGGCGAAATCCTTAAAACCCGCGTGATTCATCACTCCGAGCCGATTTTGCTGGTCGGTATCCCCGAGTACAAACTGCACGACTTTACCGATCAGTACACCGGTCTGAAAGCTGATCAGCGGGTTACTGTGGGCGGCAATACGAACGAGCGCAAAGTGGCAGTAGACGGCCTGTCCGGCGCGACCGTTACGGTGATGGTGGTGAACGAAGTCATCATGCGTACGGCCCACAGAGTCGGCGTAGAACTTGGCTTGGTGGAAGATTCGGGCGTAAAGCGACCACCCATTGCGGAGGTTAATAACGAGCCGTTTCAGCAAGCCAGCTGGCAGCAACTGACGGATGATGGCTCCATTCGCCGCCTGCTGCTGACCCGTGGCCAAGTGGATGACTCATTTAAAGGCAGCGACGCGGAAGGGGTAGAAGCTGCCGCTCCCGATCAGCGTGAAGACGCATTGATAGACCTGTACGCAGCCTACCTGGACGCCCCCACCATTGGTCGCAATCTGCTGGGTGAAAACCAGTACCAATGGCTGAATTCAATCCTAAAAGAAGGCGAGCACGCCATTGCGGTGGTAGCCAGCGGCTCCTATTCGTTCAAGGGCTCCGGCTATGTGCGCGGCGGCATTTTCGACCGCATTCAGATTCGCCAGTTTGGTGATACCTTCAACTTCCGCGACCTCGACTTCTATCGGTTAAGCGACGTGTACAGCGAAGGTATGCCGGACTTTTCCGAAATGGCGATCTTCATTATCCGCCAACAGTACAACTTTGATCCGGGCACGCCCTGGACCCTCGAGCTGACCGTAAAGCGCCAGACCGGCCCGCTGGACAGCAAGTTCCAGGTGTTTCCGCTGGAATACCAATTACCCGATCAGTATTACACCCGTGCGAACGTTGTGGTCAGCCAGGACGAATGGCTGGAAACCCAGCCTATGTGGGTTCAGGTGTGGTACCAGAAGCAATTCCAGATTGTGGTACTGGGCGCGGGCATATTGGTGCTGCTGTTTGTTCTGTTCTTCCAGGACTGGCTGGTAAAGCGACCCAATTTGACCCGCTGGATTCGCCACGGCTTTCTTACCTACACCCTTTTCTTTATTGGTTGGTACGCCCTGGGTCAGTTATCCATCGTGAACGTGCTGACGTTTGTGCACAGTTTCATGTCTGGCTTTAGCTGGCAGACGTTTCTGATCGACCCGATCATGTTCATATTGTGGGCAGTAGTGGCGGGCATTGTGTTGCTTTGGGGCCGCGCGGTCTACTGCGGTTGGCTATGCCCGTTTGGTGCGTTGCAAGAGTTGCTGAATGAAATCGCCCGCAAGCTAAAAATACCCCAGTACAACGTGCCGTTTGCCGTGCACGAACGCCTATGGGCCATCAAGTACATCATTCTGTTGGTGCTGTTCGGAGTGTCGCTGGAATCCATGGCGATGGCAGAAAGGCTGGCGGAAATTGAACCTTTCAAAACGTCTATCACTCTGCATTTCGCTCGCTCCTGGCCGTTTGTGCTCTACGCGGTGGTGTTGCTGGTGATCAACCTGTTTACCCGCAAAGTGTATTGCCGCTACCTGTGCCCGCTGGGCGCCGCGCTGGCGCTGCCCACCAAGCTGCGGGTATTCGACTGGCTCAAGCGCCGCAAGGAATGTGGCACACCCTGCCGCCTGTGCGAAAAAGAGTGCGAGGTACAGGCCATTCACCCGGACGGCACCATCAATTTCATGGAATGCCACTACTGCCTTGACTGCCAGGTGACCTATTTCGACGACAACAAGTGCCCGCCGTTGATTGTGAAGCATCGCGGCAAGCGCCGTGGCCAAAATTCGCCGGGGCGCCCGGAACAGATTCCAGTTGTCGAAGTGAAGTGACGGACATTGAATAAATCAGAGCCTTAACGGCCAAAAAAGCAGTGCCATAACGAAAAAAGCACAACCCCCAAAACTGAAACGGAGCTGAGCATTATGAGCAAAGATCATGAGCAAGATCATAAAGAACTGGCGCAAACGGAACACCTCGGCCTGAGTCGCCGGCGTTTTCTGGGTGCCACCGCGGCGGCCGGTGTGGCCGGTGTTGCCGGCCTTGGCGGCGCAGTCATGAGCCGCGAAGCGTTTGCAGCCGCCGCCAAAGAAGCACGTAACAACATTCACGTGGGCCCGGGCGAGCTGGACGAGTACTACGGTTTCTGGAGCGGTGGTCACCAGGGCGAAGTACGGGTAATGGGTATACCGTCTATGCGCGAGTTGATGCGTATTCCGGTGTTCAACGTGGATTCAGCAACCGGTTGGGGCCTGACCAACGAAAGCAAAGACGTACTCGGCCACGACAACACGTTTTTGAACGGCGACTGTCACCACCCGCACATCTCCATGACCGACGGCCGTTACGATGGCAAGTATCTGTTCATCAACGACAAAGCCAACACCCGTGTGGCCCGTATCCGTCTGGACATCATGAAGTGCGACAAGATTACCCACATTCCGAACGTGCAGGCCATTCACGGTTTGCGCTTGCAGAAAGTGCCTTACACAAAATACGTGTTCTGCAACGCAGAATATGTGATTCCACACCCGAACGATGGCAACGATTTCTCGATGGAGAACAGCTACACCATGTTTAACGCCCTGGATGCGGAAACCATGGAAGTGGCCTGGCAGGTGATTGTCGACGGCAACCTCGACAACACCGACGCCGATTACACCGGTAAATACGCGGCTTCTACCTGCTACAACTCCGAGAAAGCGAAAGATCTTGCCGGCACCATGCGCAACGACCGCGACTGGGTGGTGGTGTTTAACGTTGAGCGCATCGAGCAAGCGGTTAAAAACGGCGACTTCAAAACCCTGGGCGATTCCAAAGTGCCCGTGGTGGATGGCCGCAGCAAATCCCCGTTGACCCGCTACATTCCAGTGCCGAAGAATCCGCACGGCGTGAACACGTCACCGGATGGCAAGTACTTCATTGCTGCTGGCAAGCTGTCGCCAACCTGTTCGGTAATTGCTATCGACAAACTGGACGATGTGTTTGACGACAAAATCGAGCTGCGTGACGTGATTGTCGCTGAACCGGAGCTGGGCCTTGGGCCCCTTCATACCACGTATGATGGCCGCGGTAACGCCTACACCACGCTGTTCATCGACAGCCAGATTGTGAAGTGGAACATTGCAGACGCCATAAAGCATTACAACGGTGAAGACGTAAACTACCTGCGCCAGAAGCTGGATGTGCACTACCAGCCGGGCCACAACCACGCGTCGTTGACGGAATCCCGCGATGCCGATGGTAAGTGGCTGGTGGTGTTATCCAAATTCTCGAAAGACCGTTTCCTGCCGGTTGGGCCTTTGCACCCGGAGAACGATCAGCTGATCGATATTTCTGGCGATGAAATGAAGCTGGTGCACGATGGCCCGGCCTTCGCCGAACCACACGATTGCATTATGGTGCGTCGTGATCAGATCAAAACCAAGAAAATCTATACCCGTGACGATCCGTACTTCGCCAGTGCCCGCGCCCAGGCCGAGAAAGACGGTATCACGCTGGAAGGCGATAACAAGATCATCCGCGACGGCAAAAAAGTGCGCGTTTATATGACGTCGGTGGCGCCTATTTACGGTACAACCGAGTTCACCGTAAAGCAGGGTGACGAGGTGACGGTGTATGTGACCAACCTGGACACTATTGAAGACGTTACTCACGGCTTTTCGGTGGTGAACCACGGTGTGAGCATGGAAATCAGCCCGCAGCAGACGTCGTCAGTGACCTTCGTGGCTGATAAGCCAGGTGTGCATTGGTACTACTGCAACTGGTTCTGTCACGCTCTGCATATGGAGATGACGGGGCGGATGTTGGTCGAAAAGGCCTGATTAAGTGGTTTGGCCGGAGTCCTTTTCTAAGGCTCCGGTTCTTCCAGTGTCATACCCAACTTTGGCGAGTGTTAGCCATGTTGAGAACTGATTTGATGCAGCATGTTTTGGGTTTAGCAGCGGCTCTGACCGTCGCTTTGCTACCGATGACCGCACAGGCGGGTATTCAGCAGCAGCTGGATGTCTTGGGACCGGGGGCGGTTTTTGAGCTGCCACCTGAACAGGTTTCACCGATCGTTATCCGGGTGGCGGATGTGACGGTTCGCTGCCATGCCGATACGGTGATTAATGGCGGCGGCGAGGGCAATGCGGTGCATATTTTGGCTGCTGGCGTTACGTTCAGTGGCTGCAAGGTGCGTAACTGGGGCTCGGATTTAAATGAGCTGGATGCGGGGATTTTTGTGGCCCGTGAGGCGCGCGGCGTCACGGTTGCGGACAACAACTTGCGGGGTCCGGCGTTTGGGGTATGGCTGGATGCTGCACCGGATGCGACGGTTCTTGGCAATGTGATTCGTGGCGATGCCAGTATGCGTTCCAATGACCGGGGCAACGGGATTCATTTGTTCAACACTCAGGGCGCGTTGATTGAAAGCAATGACATTCGTCAGACCCGCGATGGGATTTATATTGAAACCTCTAACAACAACCGCATTCGCAATAATGTCATGGCCGATTTGCGTTATGGCATTCACTACATGTATTCGATGGACAACCTGCTGGAAAACAACATTACCCGTGGCACGCGCACGGGTTATGCCTTGATGCAGAGCAAGCGCCTGACGGTGCTGAATAACCGGTCCGAGAACGATGAGAATTACGGCATTTTGATGAATTTTATTACCCAGTCCGAGCTGCGGGGCAATGTGGTTACCGGTGTGTCGAAGGGGCAATTTGCCGGGGCGGCTATGTTGGGTGCCGAGGGCAAGGCCGTGTTTATTTACAATTCTCTGTACAACACCTTTACCGATAACGTGTTTGCCAACAGCAATATTGGTATTCACTTAACCGCCGGCTCGGAGGACAACACAATGTTCAACAATGCCTTCGTGAATAACCAGCGCCAAGTGAAGTATGTGGCCACCCGCACCCAGGAGTGGTCGAAAGACGGCGTGGGTAATTACTGGAGTGACTACCTGGGTTGGGACCGTAACCAGGACGGCACCGGTGACGTTCCTTACGAGCCTAATGACAACGTCGATCGTCTGCTATGGACCTATCCGGAAGTTAAGGTGCTGATGTTCAGTCCGGCGGTGGATACCTTGCGCTGGGTGCAGGGTGCGTTTCCGGTGATCAAGGCCGCGGGGGTTCAGGATTCTCATCCGTTGATGTACCCACCTGAGCCTGAACGTGTTCCATCGGCTGTTTCTAACCCGAATTCTGCGGGGCCGCAATGAGCTGTTTTCGTCTTGAAAATGTCAGTTACCGTTACGATAAAGCCACCGTGCTGCAGGGTGTGGATTTGCGCCTGGAGCCGGGGGAAATCCTAGGTCTGTTCGGCCATAACGGCGCCGGTAAAACCACCACTATCAAGCTGATTCTTGGTCTTATGCAGCCGGTAGGGGGCTCTTTGTCGGTGCTGGATGGCAGCGCGGGCGACTCACAGGTCACCCGGCACGTTGGCTATTTGCCTGAAAATGTCATGTTCTACCCACAGCTGACCGGCCGTGAAATTCTGGCGCACTTCGCCCGCCTGAAAAGCGCGGACTTACGCCAGGTGCCAGAGTTGCTGACTCAGGTTGGGTTAGACGATGCCATGGACGCGCGGGTGAAAACCTACTCGAAAGGCATGCGCCAACGTTTGGGCCTGGCTCAGGCGTTATTGGGAAAGCCCAAGCTGTTGATGTTAGACGAGCCCACGGTGGGGCTTGACCCCGTCGCGACTGCCGATCTGTACCGGCTGCTGCGCATCTTGCGCGATAGCGGAACCGGCATTGTGCTTTGTTCCCACGTGTTGCCGGGTGTGGAGCCTTACATCGACCGCGCGGCGATTCTGACCGACGGCGCTTTAAGGGCCAGCGGCAATCTGGAAGCGCTGCGGCGCCAGGCTAATATGCCGGTCACGCTGATGTTGGAGCCAACGGGCTCTTTGGGTTCCTTGGAAAACGCCGTTCGCAAGTGCAACGGCGTCACCAGACCGGTGATGAAAAATATCAGCAACCGCTTGCAGGTAGACGTACGCCCGGCTGATAAAATGCCACTGCTGACAGCACTGATGGCCTCCGGCGAGGTGGCGGATGTGGGTATCCATCAGCCCACCCTGGAAGACATTTACGTGCACTTTATTGGCTCCGGTGGCCTGGCTCACCGCGGAGGTGTGCAATGAACAGCGTGTGGACCATCGCTCGTAAAGAGCTCAGCGACAGCTTGCGTAACCGCTGGCTGCTGGCCATTGCTATTGTGTTTTCTGTGCTGGCTGTGGGCATCGCCTGGTTTGGTGCGGCTGCCTCTGGTCAGATTGGCTACGCCTCCACCCCAGCGACCATCGCCAGTTTGGCCAGCCTGGGCATATTCCTGATTCCGCTGATTGCCTTGCTGCTGGCCTACGATGCAATCGTTGGCGAAGATGAGGGCGGTACTTTATTGCTCCTGATGACCTATCCCCTTAGCCGCGGTCAGTTGTTGTTCGGCAAATTTCTGGGCCACGGCCTGACATTGGCGTTTGCGACGATTCTGGGTTTTGGCGTAGCGGGTATCGCCATTGCGGTGCTGGTAGAAGACGTAGGCATCACAGACCTTGCACTGGCGATGCTGCGATTTATTGGCTCTACCATTTTGTTGGGATGGAGCTTTATTGCCCTGGCTTATGTGGTGAGCGCGCGCGCGAGCGAGAAGCCAGTGGCCGCGGGCCTGGCCTTGGCGATCTGGTTCTTCTTTGTGCTGGTGTTCGACTTGCTGCTACTGGGCTCACTGGTCGCCAGCGAAGGCAAACTCAACCCCGAACTGCTGCCCTGGTTGCTGATGCTGAACCCGACAGACATCTACCGTTTGTTGAATATTTTGGCCTTTGGTGAGGGTCGTCAGCTCAGTGGTGTGCTGAGTCTGGGTAGTGATTTACCCATCGGCCAGGGCGGGCTTTGGTTGGCGTTGCTGCTTTGGTGTGTGCTACCGCTAACGGCGGC
This sequence comes from Marinobacter sp. BSs20148, assembly GCF_000283275.1. Lineage (NCBI taxonomy): Bacteria > Pseudomonadati > Pseudomonadota > Gammaproteobacteria > Pseudomonadales > Marinobacteraceae > Marinobacter > Marinobacter sp. BSs20148. Next base: position 3,273,362 of record NC_018268.1, on the reverse strand, counting down.
TTGGGCGCTATTTCGCAATCGCCGCATTTAGCCGCGAGCGTCTTTGCCGGAGTCTCGGTGTGGCCCGAGCTTTTTTCTACAACGGAGTGGTCGTTAATGAGCATTGATAGCGGAAATCGTTGGTGTATCAGGAAGTCGATTCTGGGGCTGGGCCTTCTGTTGATAAGCCTGCTGGCGTTGGCAGGCTGTTCCGATCCTCAGAAAAGTGCTGCGACGGAAAAGCCGGCAGCCGTGCACATCGACGATGGTGAAGAGTGCCACGTTTGCGGCATGGTCATCACCGGCTTCCCCGGCCCGAAGGGCGAAGTTATTACCGAGAAAAACCAGCAGGTACATAAGTTCTGTTCAACAAGGGATATGTTTTCGTGGGTGTTACAGCCGGAAAATATCAAACGCGATCACACCCTATACGTTCACGATATGGCGCAGTCGGAATGGGACAGCCCGCTGGATACGGCGCTCATTGATGCCCGCAAGGCATTTTACGTGATTGGCTCCGAACGGATGGGCGCCATGGGCCCGACGTTGGCGTCGTTTGCAGACAGCAAGGCTGCCGACGGCTTTGCCACTCAATTTGGTGGCCAGGTAAAAGCGTTCGCTGACATCATAATGTCTGATTTGAATGCTGCCAGCCCGGCAGCTATGGAGCACTGATCGCACCGCAACCAAGCGGCCATCGACGTTAGTGCGCTGGCCGGCTCACGACCGCACTCTTCTCCACAGCGCTCTTCCCACAATTCGTACTTTGTCACGAGTCGCCATTCTGGCTAGATTGGTTTTTACCACGCCTTGGGTAAAGCGGGTGGGTTTGCTGTAGTCGATGCGCACATCCACCAGCACCGGATGCCCAGCTGCTGCGCGCGCCAGGGCGTTGTCCAGCGCATCACCAACGTCCTCGTTACCCGCCATGGAAACGTATTCTGCCCCGCAGGCCTGGGCAAACGCCTGGTAATTCACCAGGCCCAGTACGGTGCAGGTTTTCTGGTTGTAGGGGATTTGTTGGGCCTGTGCAATTTGTGACAGTTCGCCATCGTTGAATACGAAGATCATCACTCCGATTTGCTGGCGCACTGCGGTCACCAGTTCCATGCCTGTCATCAATAACGCGCCGTCCCCGACTATTCCAACTACCTGCCGCTTTGGATTGGCCAGTTTGGCGCCGATAGCGCCGGGCACGCAGTAGCCCATGGCGTTGAAGTCGCTAGGGGACATGTAGTTTCTTGGCCCCAGTATGGGCATCAGTTCGGCCACCAGAAACGTATGGTTGCCGTCGTCTGCTACCACAATGGCGTTGTCGTCCAAGCGTTGGTTCAGCTGGCTGAAAAACAGTTCCGGGTTTACCCGGTCACCGCTGTCGTGATCCGTCCATGCTTTGCGGTAGGCGGCTTTGTCTGCGGCAATTTGTTTCGCCAATTCAGTGCTGTCTGCCGCTCCTGATTTTTGGGCCTTTACGGCTGCGAGCAACGCCGGAAGAAGGCTTTTGGCGTCGCCTTCCAGGGTTATGCTGGCAGGGTAGTTAGCGCTGAATACTCGCGGGTTTATGTCCAAGTGAATCAGGTTTTTCGGTGGTTTTATACCGTAGCTGCCGGTGGGTATTTCTGCGAAACGGGTGCCGATAGCCAGTAGGCAGTCGATGTGAGCAAAGGCATTGGTGGCGGCTGGCACTGCGTAATTGCCCATGCCCATACCGGTATGCAGAGCGTGGTCACCGGGGAAGGCGCTCAGGCCTTGCAATGTAGTGGCAACCGGTGCGCCAAGGTGCTCGGCCAGTTCGATCAGCGCCGATTGTGCATCTACCGCGCCCCAGCCGGCAAAAATTCCGGGCTGGCGCGCAGCGGCCAGGGCTTTCGCTGCAGCGTCTATTTGGGTCTGGTCGGGCAGGGGGTGGGCGTCTGGCTTCTGATAGGCGGGCATGTCGTCCACATCGCCCAGGAAGTTGCTCAGGTTGTAGGGTATTTCCACAAATACCGGGCCGGGTTCGCCGCTGATAGCGGTGTTATAAGCCTGGTAGAGCGTGGGGATGATGTCGCGGTGGCTGGTTACGCGCCAGGTTTGTTTGGTGATGGGTTTCAGTAACGCATGTTGGTCCATTTCGTGCAGTTGGTAGCGGTGGCCGCTGGCGGAGTGTATGCCACCGGAGATGATCAGCATGGGTATGCCGTCTATACCAGCTTCGCCGATGCCGCTGGCGGCGTGGGTTACGCCTGCAGCCGGTACAATCAGCAGGGTGCCAATATCGGCGCCGCTGCGGCTGACGGCGTCGGCCATGAATGCGGCGCCGCATTCATGGGTAACGAGCACGGGTGTCACGGTTTCGGAGCGGTTCAGTTCGTCGTAGATTTCAGTGGTATGAACGCCCGGTATGCCAAAAGTGTGGCGGATGCCCAATTGTTCCAATGCGTGTCTTACTAAGGTGGCGCCTGTTTTTTTCATTTTTTGGCCTTTCTGCTTTTGTTCTGTCGCCATTTATTACTGAAAACACTTGGGGCGGCCGCTGCCCTCATATTTTTCCTGCAATGCTTTGCGCAGCTCTGGTTTGTATGCTTTCAGTTCGCGCACGGCAATTCGGTCGTTCATTACTTGCTAGGAGTATTGGCTAGGCCGGCACCGATTACGGCAACATCGGTTTGATCGTGTTTCATGGCGTATTGTGATCGGTTTTATTGAAGATCACATCAAAATAGCATGGCTGCCTTGCAAATATTTGTGTGAAAAATAAGCGACGTTGGCGGGCGCCAGGCAATAAAAAACCCCGCTATTGCGGGGTTCCTCGGTTCTGACGGTGCTTTGATTTACAGGCAGCGTGCCTGAAGCGTGTTTGACGTGCGGCCTAGGCCGCCTTAGCCGCCGGTCATGTTCATAAAGCGCAGCAACTGCACCTCACCGTCGATGGAAAAGTGGTGTTTTTCCGGTTTCAGATCCATCGCCTGGATGATGGCATCTTGCAGGTGTTGGTCAGAATCGGGGCTGGCGCGCAGCACTCGTTTCAGGTCCACGGAGTGTTCGTTGCCCAAACACAGCAGAAGGCGGCCTTCCACAGTGACCCGCACCCGGTTGCACGTGGAGCAGAAGTTGTGGGAATGGGGTGAAATAAAGCCGACCTGAGTCGGGCTATCTGCCATGCGGTAATAGCGCGCAGGGCCACCGGAGTCTGCGGTGGCAGGAATCAGGTCGTGATGGCGGGTAATGATCTCGCGCACTTCGTCGCTGGTGCAAAGCGCTTCGCCGCGATCGTGTTCTGAAATCTCGCCCAGGGGCATTTCTTCAATAAAGGTGATGTCTACCTGCTTGCGGCGGGCGTATTCGACCAGTTCGGGCACATCCTGATCGTTACGACCTTTCATCACCACCGTGTTCAGTTTAATGCCACGGAAACCGGCCTCGCAGGCGGCGTCTATGCCATCAAGCACCTGCGACAGCTTGCCTGTACGGGTAATGCTTCGAAATTTTTCAGCGTCTAGCGAATCCAGACTGATGTTCAAGCGATGAAGCCCTGCTTTGCGCAGCGGTTCTGCCATAGAGGACAGCTGGTTGCCGTTGGTGGTCATGGCGAAATCACGAAGGCCATAGCCGCCGATTTCTTCCACTAGGTCAACGATGCCCTTTCGAACCAGCGGCTCACCGCCGGTCAGGCGTATTTTTTCTGTGCCCAGTTCCACAAAGTTATGGGCCAACCTGGCGATTTCTTCCAGGGTGAGCACTTGTTGGCGGGGCAGGAAGGTCATGTCTTCCGCCATGCAATAAACACAGCGAAAGTCGCAGCGGTCGGTCACTGATAAACGTACATAATTGATAGTACGGCCGAAGCGATCCGTCAGCTTATTGTTGGACATTGGCACAGTTCCCGTGTCAGCCAGTTTAAGTCATCTAAAAGGTATAGCACATATTATCGCAGACCGGAGCGTAAAATCCGATACCCCCAGTGGGGTAGCTTTGCCTGACTTTCGAGTGCACATCATTTAGATCACTCGCAGGGCAGAAAAAAGTCGTGCTTGTCTTAAAGATATCTATAATATAGATGTTTGAAAACAGTCGAGGGTAAAGCGATGGGAAAGATGCTGTTTCGGGTCAATAGCGCAATTGTCTGAGCCGTCTGGGCAGACCGGTTCACGGATCAACGCTATACTTAAGTCATGGTTTAATCGTTGTGAGATCAGTACTATGAGCAGTCACTATCGAAAAACCGGATACCGTATACTTGCGTATATTTCGATGGCCTTTGCGTTTGTCGGCGTGGTTCTTCCGGTGTTACCGACCACCCCTTTTGTCTTGTTGGCTGCTTTTTTTGCCAGCAAGGGGTCACCGGCTTTTGCGTTTTGGTTAGACAACCACTCTAAATTTGGCCCCATTATTTTTCAGTGGCGCACTCGTCAAGCCATTCCGGCCAGCGCCAAAGTGCTGGCCTGCTCGATGATGACGCTAAGCTGGGGTTTTTTGTTCTGGGGCGGCACGACGCCGCTGGTTTTGATGATAGTGGGGATTACGCTGGTGGCTGTTGCATGCTATTTGCTGACCCGTCCGACTTATTAGTGTCAGATGCACGCTAGCTGGAGTTGTTTATGCACATCACCCGTTACACCGATTATTCGCTACGAGTGCTGGTTTACCTGGCTGTTTCTGGTGACCGTCTGGTTACCATTCAGGACGTAGCCGATGCCTATGATATTTCCAAAAACCACCTGATGAAGGTGGTGCATCAGCTCAACATTAAGGGCTACATAGAAACAGTGAGAGGCAAAAACGGCGGCATGCGGCTGCGGCGTCAGCCCAGCTCCATCAATATTGGTGCGCTAGTTCGCGATACCGAGCCGGATTTCAACCTGGTTGAGTGCTTTTCCGAGAACAATCAGTGTTGTATTACCCCGGTTTGCGGTTTGCAATCGATATTAAAAGAAGCCCTGAACGCTTTTTTAGCGACCCTGGATACTTACACCCTCGCCGATGTGGCGCGCCAGCCAGAGCAATCGCAGTTGCTGCGGCTGCTGCAGATCAGCTAGCGTCGCTTTTCACCGCGGACTTCTTTTTCGCGGCCGTTCTAGGTTTGCGTGGGCTGGGTTTTTTCTTTGGCGGTAACAGCAGGATTCTGAGTTCTTCCAATGCTTCCCCGGTGTACACGGCCAGCTTCTGCATGCTGGGTAAGGTGTCGCGGCAACCAGTGAAACCAAAGTTCAATGATCCGGCATAGCTCAGGCATGTAATGTTCAGTGCTCCGCCGTGGGTGATCAGCGACACCGGGTACATGGCTTCGAGTTTGGCGCCTTCGTAATAAAGAACTTCGGTGGGCCCCGGAACGTTGGAGATGGTTACGTTAAATACCGGTCGCATGCGCCCGCCCAAGCCAGACATCAGCTGCAGTATGTAGGGCGACATCAGCATCATGGTGTATTGGGTCAGCGCTTTCTTGGGCAATTTTTGCAAGTGCTCTTTGGCTTTGCACGACGATTCTTTGATGTGTTTCAGGCGCGTTAGCGGATCAGGTTCGTTGGTCGCCAGGGAGGCAATCATGAAGCTGATCTGGGTTCCGGTGCCTTCATCATCCGCCGGGCGAATGTTGACGGGTATGCCTGCTGTTAATGATATGTCAGGCAAATCGTCCTGTTCGAGCAGAAAACGCCGCAAAGCAGTGCCGCACAAATACAGCACAATGTCGTTCATCGAGCTGCCCGAGGCGCGAGCCATGGCTTTCATATCTTCTAACTGATATTGCTGAGTGGCGAAGCGGCGCTGGCCGGTAACCCGATGATTGATCTTGGAAACAGGGCCGGTGAAGGGCGCGGTCAGGCCGTCTTCCGGATGGCGCACCGAGCGAATCAGGCGATTGCTGGCCTGCCACAGCCGTGGTGCTAAGCCCAACTGCAGTTTGAGAGCTTCCATCGCTTGGGATATAGCACCCGGCACGCTGGCTTCGCTGTCGGTCTTTTTGCCGCGCCGGCTTTCCGGGCGAACTGACCAGGGTGGCAGCATGTCACGCTCGTCGGGGGATTTGCTCAGCACCCTTTGCAACAGGCGTACACCACTGATGCCGTCAATCATGCAGTGATGCATCTTCGTGTACAGGGCAAAACGGTTGTGTTCCAGCCCTTCGATCATGTGGCATTCCCATAGCGGCCGCGACAGATCCAGCGGGTTGGAGTGCAGGCGCGATACCAGTACCCCCAGTTCGCGTTCACCTCCGGGTTTTGGTAGGGCCGAGTGGCGCACGTGATAATCCAGATCAATCTGTTTGTCGTGCTTCCAGGCGGGCGCCAGAATGCGGCCCAAAAAGCTTGGCCATACCAGCTTGCAGCCCCAGGGAAACTCAACATTACCGGCTTGCTTCATGCTTTCGACCAAGTCGCCAGTGAATGTAGAAGGGGCGTTGTCGGGCAGGCTGAAAATCTGCAAGTTGCCCACGTGCATGGGTGTATCGTCAGACTCGACCGCTAGCCAAGACGCATCCAATGTTGCCAGGCGTTTCATTCCGTGCGCACCCCTACTGTATCTGGAACATGAAAAAAGGCAGAGAGCCCTAATCTTTCAGTATATGAGGTACTGTCACGATAAACGAATGCTGACACAAGAAAATTCTGCAGAAATGGCAAGACTGTCAACAGAACTGAAGCCCAGATTGCCGTGGTTTTTCGCGTAGCTGCGGTCATCCAGCTTCAATTTGCGGCATGCCTTCGTTTACGCAGGCATCGGTGTAACGAACCACTGCCGATAATCTGAGCCACGCGTTGAAAACACCTGTTACCGGAATTCCGCGAGCAAGCCTTAAGTCGGAGCGGCCGGCTAGACGAATCCAAGCCCGGCCGCGCCGCCATTAAGTACTTGGCGTTGCTGAAGGGCACTGATATTTCGTCACTACCTTGCCATCACTAACGCTTTGCAGGTGCACGTCAAAGCCCCACAGTCGGTGTATGTGGCGCAGCACCTCTCCGCTATCGTCCGCTAACGGCCGACGTTCATTCACACTGTGGCGCAGGGTCAGCGAGCGGTCGCCACGCAAGTCTACATTCCACACCTGAATATCCGGCTCGCGACTGCTCAGGTTGTATTGCCTCGCCAACTTTTCACGCAGTGTGCGGTACCCGGTTTCATCGTGAATGGCGGTCACCAGGTAGGCGTCTTCTTCATCGTCGTTTTCAATGGCAAACAGTTTTAAATCGCGCATCACTTTGGGCGACAGAAACTGCTGGATGAAACTTTCGTCTTTGAAGTTTTTCATGGCGAAATTCAGGGTTTGCAGCCAATCGGAGCCGGCAATGTCTGGGAACCATTCGCGATCTTCGTCTGTCGGCTGCTCACAAAGTCGGCGTAAGTCGGTGAAGATCGCAAATCCCAGGGTGTAAGGGTTTATGCCGGAATAATAACGGCTGTTGAACGGTGGTTGGTAAACCACCGCGGTATGGCTAGCCAGCAGTTCCAGCATAAACCCGTCGGTTACCAGCCCTTTGTCGTACAGAGCATGAATCAGGGTGTAGTGCCAGAAAGTTGCCCAGCCTTCGTTCATTACCTGGGTTTGCCGCTGTGGATAAAAATACTGCCCCAGTTTGCGCACGATGCGAATAATTTCCCGCTGCCAGGTTTCCAGTAAAGGCGCGTTTTTTTCAATGAAATACAGAATGTTTTCCTGGGCCTCCTCCGGGAAACGTTTTTTCTTACTTTCGGAGTCGCTGTCATCGGTGGGCAAAGGAATGGTGCGCCACAAATCGTTGATGCGGCGTTGCTGGTATTCTTCGCGTTCGGTCTGACGTAGCTTTTCTTCGCCGGCGGAGATAGGCGATGGCCGCTTGTAGCGATCCACCCCGTAGTTCATCAGCGCGTGGCAGGAGTCCAACACTTCCTCCACCGCGTCTACACCGTGGCGCTCCTCACATTCAGCGATGTAATGGCGGGCAAAGACCAGGTAATCAATAATCGCGCTGGCGTCGGTCCAGGTGCGAAACAGGTAGTTGCCTTTGAAGAAAGAATTGTGGCCATAGCAGGCGTGGGCAATCACCAGCGCTTGCATGGGCAGGGTGTTCTCTTCCATCAGGTAGGCGATACACGGGTCTGAGTTGATGACGATTTCATAGGCCAGCCCCATTTGCCCGCGCTGGTAACCTTTCGATGTGTTGAGGAACTGCTTGCCGAATGACCAGTGGTTGTAGCCTACCGGCATGCCCACAGAACTGTATGCGTCCATCATCTGTTCGGCGCTGATCACCTCTACCTGATTGGGGTAGGTGTCCAGGCCGAATTCAGCTGCACACTTTGCGATTTCTTCGTCGTAGCGCTGGATCAGGTCAAAGGTCCATTCTGACCCGGTCGAAATCGGCTCCCGCGTTTTCACCGCTTTAGGCGGCTCGGGCGGGCTGTCAACGCGCGATGCGCAGTCGTTTTGTTCACTCATGCGGCTTTCCTCTCGAATAGCCGGCGGAAGACCGGGTAAATATCGCTGGCATCGGCAATTTGCTGCATCGCGAATGCGTGCGGAAAGCGCGCCAGAATCTTCTCGTATTCGTACCACAGCATCTGGTGGTTCTGGGGCGTAATCTCTATGTAGGCGTAATACTGCACCAGCGGAAGCAGCTGGTCTGTTAACAGTTTGCTGCACACCGGGGAGTCGTCATTCCAGTTGTCGCCGTCGGATGCCTGAGCGGCGTAAATGTTCCACTCGGCCGGTGAATAGCGGCTGTCGATGATTTTCTGCATCAGCTTCAGGGCGCTGGACACAATGGTTCCGCCGGTTTCCCGTGAATAGAAAAACTCTTCTTCGTTCACCTCTTTGGCGCTGGTGTGGTGGCGAATAAATACCACGTCGATTTTTTTGTAGTTCTTCTGCAGGAACAGGTACAGCAAAATAAAGAAGCGTTTAGCAATGTCTTTGTGGGTTTGCGTCATAGAGCCTGACACGTCCATCACGCAGAACATCACCGCGCTGGTGGCTGGTTGTGGTTGCTTCAGGTGCTGGCGGAAGCGCAAGTCGATTTCGTCAATAAACGGAATGCGCTTCACGTTGGTTTTTAGCCGTGCGATTTCTTCTTCCAGAACCTGAATCTGGTCGGCGTGGCTAAACGCAGCGTCGAGATCATCCGGCGCGATTTTCAGTGCTGCAAGCTGCTCTTCCAGTTCGCGGATTTTATGTCGGCGGGCTCCACCCAAGCCGAGGCGGCGAGCGTGGGCCCCGCGTAGAGAACGAATAACATCCAGCTTGGCGGGCACCCCTTGGGTACTGAAACCTGAACGCACGTATTTGAACGACTCGGTGTCTTTCAGACGTTTGCGCACCAGATTGGGCAGCGCCAGGTCGTCAAATAAAAAGTTCAGGAATTCTTCCTGAGTAATCTGAAAGGCGAAGTCATCCATTCCCTCGCCATCTTGGCTGGCCTGGCCATTGCCTTGCCCCTGTCCGCCATCGTCGGGCGGTTTGGGAAGGGTGTCGCCTGCCAGAAACTCCTGATTGCCGGGGTGCACCACCTCCTGGCGCCCGCCCTGGCCGTGGTGAAAAATCGGTTCTTGAATGTCGCGGTTGGGAATAGTCACACTTTCCCCGTGTTCCACATTGGTAATGGAGCGCTTTTTCACCGCTTCAGCCACGGCCTTCTTTATGTGATGGCGATAACGGCGCAGGAATCGTTCCCGATTCACTGCGCTTTTGTTTTTACCGTTCAGACGTCGGTCAATAATGTGGGTGCTTCCCATAACGCTTCCCTCTATGCAGTGCGCTATACAGTGCGCCCATTACCGGTTAATGGGATTTGCGAACCCGCAGGTACCACTCGGCGAGCAACCGCACCTGTTTTTCGGTGTAACCGCGGTCTACCATACGGTCGACGAACTGCTTGTGCTTTTTCTGGTCTTCGTTACTGGCTTTGGGATTGAATGAAATCACCGGCAGCAAGTCTTCGGTGTTCGAGAACATTTTCTTCTCAATCACACTGCGCAGTTTTTCATAGCTCAGCCAGGAAGGGTTGTCGCCCTGGTTATTGGCACGGGCACGCAGCACAAAGTTGACCACCTCGTTGCGGAAATCTTTGGGGTTGCTGATGCCCGCCGGCTTCTCGATTTTCTCCAGCTCTTCATTAATAGAGACTCTGTCCAAAATCTCCCCAGTGTCCGGGTCGCGGAATTCCTGATCTTGAATCCACAAGTCGGCATAGGTGACGTAGCGGTCGAACAGGTTCTGGCCGTATTCGCTGTAGCTTTCCAGATACGCAGTCTGAATTTCTTTACCAATAAACTGCACGTAGTGGGGCGCCAGGAATTCCTTGATGTAGCGCAGGTAGCGCTCCTGAACTTCGGGTTGGAACTGTTCCTGCTCAATCTGTTTTTCAATCACGTACAGCAGATGCACCGGGTTGGCGGCAACTTCGTTGGTGTCGAAGTTGAACACTTTCGACAGGATCTTGAAGGCGAAACGGGTCGACAGGCCATCCATGCCTTCATTCACACCGGCCGCATCGCGGTATTCCTGAATCGATTTGGCCTTGGGGTCGGTGTCTTTAATGTTCTGGCCGTCGTAGACCCGCATTTTCGAGAAAATACTGGAATTATCCGGGTCTTTTACCCGCGACAGCACAGAGAACTGGGCCAGCATGTCCAAGGTGTCCGGCGCGCAGGGCGCACCCGCCAGGGAACTGTGTTCCAGCAGCTTGCGATAGATATCAACCTCTTCAGTTACCCGCACGCAGTAGGGCACTTTCACAATGTACACACGGTCCAGGAAGGCTTCGTTGTGTTTGTTGTTGCGAAAGGTTTGCCACTCCGATTCGTTAGAGTGAGCCAGGATAACGCCATCAAAGGGCACGGAACCCATGCCTTCGGTTGTGTTGTAGTTGCCTTCTTGGGTGGCGGTCAGCAGGGGGTGCAGAACTTTTATCGGCGCCTTGAACATTTCTACAAATTCAAGCAAGCCTTGATTGGCTTTGCACAGGCCACCGCTAAAACTGTATGCGTCTGGGTCATCCTGGGAATAGTCTTCCAACATGCGGATATTCACTTTGCCCACCAGGGCAGAGATATCCTGGTTGTTGTCGTCGCCAGGTTCGGTTTTGGATACGCCTATCTGGTCCAGAATAGACGGGTAACGTTTCACCACTCGGAACTGACTGACGTCGCCGCCAAATTCGTGCAGGCGCTTCACCGCCCAAGGCGACATGATGCTTTTTATATAGCGCGGCGGGATGCCGTATTCTTCGTGCAGAATTTCGGTGTCTTCGGCCGGATCAAATAATCCCAGTGGTGACTCGTTAACCGGGGAGCCCTTGATGGCGTAAAATGGCACCTTTTGCACCAGGGATTTGAGCTTTTCCGCCAGTGACGACTTACCACCGCCTACCGGGCCCAGCAGGTATAAAATCTGCTTCTTTTCCTCTAGTCCTTGGGCCGCATGGCGGAAGAAAGACACGATGTTTTCCACCGCTTCTTCCATACCGTAAAATTCGGAAAATTCCGGGTAGCGTTTGATGACCTTGTTGGAAAAGATACGTGACAATCTGGTATCGCGTGAGGTGTCTATCAGTTCGGGTTCACCAATAGCCAGTAAGAGGCGCTCGGAAGCACTAGCATAAGCTCCGGGGTCGTTTTTGCAGATCTCCAAGTATTCCTCTAGAGAAAATTCTTCTTCTTGAGTCCTTTCATAACGGTTTTTGTACTGTTGCAGAATGCTCATGGATGCCCCTCGCTTGCAATGGTTTAGCCGTTCGTAACGCGTATTCCTCATCAGTACGTTGTCGTCGCACGTCCGGGCGGGACTGGCCGCAGCTCGGCGCGCGTAATACGACTAGTTATAGGGTTCTTTTTTGTTTTTGGCCTACTTATCGGAAGCTTAGTTTAACTACGTCGATTTGGACAGTGGCTTAGCAGTAGCAGTTCCGCGGCCAAAACGATAAATTCGCCCAATCAGCGTTTGTGTAGCTGGAACACACTTTCCGTGGCGCCACCCAAGCCTTTGCGTTTGGCGAAGGGGTCGTCTTTTGCCATGTTTTCCTGGCGTAGGCGCTCAACGGTAAAGTCATCGCTGAACAGTTCGTACACCTCGTTGTCAGTAACGTTGAACGGCGGCCCGGTCATTTCACTGCCATCGTAATCCAGCGTAATCAGTAGCATGCCACAGCTCTCAGGCAAGATGGCGCTCAGGTGGCTGGCATAGCGCTGGCGCATGGCCGGTGGCAGGGCGATGAGTGCGGCACGGTCGTACACCCAACGCACGTTGTCTACGTCCGCCGGGGATAGCTGGAAAAAGTCACCGCACCACAATTCCAGGGTGTCGTCATGGCGGAAGCGGGTAAACGGCGAACCGGGTGTCACCATTGCTTTTTCGCTGGCTTCTTCAAAAAAATCTTTGCAGGCAATGCTGCTAAGTTCCACGCCCAGAATGGGATGGCCGCGATCATGAAGCCACCAGAGATCATGGGATTTACCGCACAACGGCACCAGAACCTGGCTTTTTTCTGGCCCTGTCAGGTCTGGCCAGTACTCATGTAAATAGTGATTGACCGACTTTTGGTGGAATCCGGTCTCTTTGCGTTCCCAGCGGGCGTGCCAGAATTCATGATCCATAATGTCGCCTTTCGCACTTGGTATTTGACGTGTGGAGCAGAATTTCTCCGTATGATGATAGTAGGGATAGTATCAGTATAGGCAAAATCTGGCGGCCTCGGCCGTACCTTTTAAACTCAGGGAGTGTTTGAGTGGAAGTTGTGTTTCGTTTTTTGGTGGCAACTTTTCTAGCAACGCTGATGGTGGGATGTTCTTCGTTCCAGCAAAAAAATCAGATGAGCGCTTTTAATGATGCTTATGCGGTAGGTGATTATGACCTGGCGTTGCAAGTGGTGAGTTTTAAAACCGCCAAGGGTAGGGCTGTAGATACCGATGAGCATTTGCTGGACTTGTTGCATCAGGCAGAGCTGCACCGCTTGTTAGGCCGCTATCAAGAGGCCACCAAAAACTATGATTTGGCTGAAGAGGGTATGAAGAACCTGGACCTGGCCAATATCGTGGAAAAATCATCAACGGCTTTCGTGGCGTTGATGGTGAACGACTCTGAACGCAATTATCAAGCGTTGATGTCGGAGGCGATTCTTGTCAACACTTATAAGAGTCTGGCGTTTCTGGCTGCGGGCAATAACGAATTTGCACGTGTCGAGCTTAACCGGGCGGATGACCGCACACGGCGTGCAGTGGAATACTTCAGTCAGGAAATCGCCGAACAGCGGGAGGCGTTGAACCAGCAGGCGCAGAGCGGGCAAAACACGGCCGCCATGGTTCGCAACAGCCTGAATAACCAAAGTCTGCGCAATGCTGTGTCGCAGCGCTATGGTGTAGAGTCGGAGTGGTCGGTGCTACCCGAGTTTATTGTGCCGGCCAGCACCTATTTGCATGGCATTTACTTCCTGGCCAACGCCAGTAGCCGTGCCGATTACGAGAAAGCCGCCACGTCGCTCACACGTGTTGCCGCGATGAACAGGGCAAGCGGTGTTCTGCAGCGTGACGCCAAACTCGCCGAGGCGTTGGCCGCTGGCACGCAGTCGATGGCTGGACTGGCACCACAGGTGTGGGTTGTTTATGAAAACGGCCTGGGTCCGGTACTGGAAGAGACCCGGATTGATGTGCCTTTGGTTATATTTCATGGTAACCAGCAGGCACCCGCTTACTTTGGCATTGCACTGCCTAGATACAGAGATCGTGCGGCCGTTCCGGGCAGCCTCGGTGTAATTTCAGATGCTGACATTACTGTGCAAACAGAGCGTATATCAGACATGGGGTCGGTCATTCGTACTGAGATGAAAGAGCGGTTCCCCAGTGTTCTGGCGCGAGCCGTGTCGTCTGCGGTGATAAAAGCGGTCATCCAGAACGAAGCTGCAGAAAATTTTGGCGTGTGGGGTCAGCTAGGCGCTGCCGCGCTGACCATTGCCACAACCCAGGCTGATTTACGCAGCTGGCAGGCCTTGCCCAACCACTGGCAGGCCGCTCGGATCGATCGCCCCGAGAGTGGTAAACTAACGCTAACAAGCACAAATGGCCATTCCTTGGGTACTATTGTGATACCTGACCAGCCGTTTACTCTGCTCTACGTTAAACGGCCCACTTTGGCTGGCCCGGCCAGTGTCGTCGCGCTTGATTTGCAAGGGCGTAACCCGGCATCAACGGTGCAATTGTCGGGAAAGAATTTGCTGACAGCCACTCAATGAACTCAGTCAGGGCCAAGCCATGAGAGTTCAAGCTATGAGAACCCAAGCCATGAAATTTCAAAAACAGATCATCGCTTTTAGTTGTGCATTGGTATTGGTCGGTTGCGCCATTCAGCCACCCGCCGAAACAGCGGCTGCAATTGACCGCGAGCAACTTCAGGTCGACCCGGAAGTAAACTACTTTGTGGCCGTAACAGAGCTGCTAAGCCAGCGCATTGCTCAGCCTGGCGGAGAGGCCCTGTTGCAAATCCAGTACGCCGTTGAGGCGCGCTCTAACGGCGATTTGGCTTGGAAAGTGACCTGGTTTGACCCCAACGGTATGGTCGTAAAAGGCGTTGGCGAGGGCTATAGAAAAGTCTCGCTACTAACCGGTCAAACCCGCTATTTCACCGCAACGGCGCCCCACGCCCGCGTTACCGATTATCAGCTCCATCTTCGTGAGCCTCAGCAATAAGGATTCTGTATGTTCAAATTTCCAATTATGCTTTGTGTCAGCATGGTCATGCTTGCCGGCTGTGCAACGCCTACCCGATATATCGACCCGGCTGCTGACGATGGCGCTGTGACCATGACCATGGATTACCGGGATTTTGAAAAAGCGGCCACCGAGGCCGTGGATGACATGCTTGCCAGCGGCGCCGTTAGTAAACCCAATGGCGAGCGCTATATAATGGTGGTCAGTCGCGTTACCAATGACACGATGCAGCGTATCGACACAGATCAGCTCACCAAGAAGATTCGTGTGGGGTTGCTGCGCTCCGGCAAAGTCGTGACCACCACGGCGGTAGGCCTTGATGGTGCTGAAGATGAAATGAGCGCGCGTGCGCGCGAGTTACGTGATTCTGAAGAGTTTGACCAATCAGGAGTGCAACGCAAAGGCACCTTGAAGGCGCCAGACCTGAGCCTGTCCGGTAAGATTCTGCAGCGCAATCACACAGCAGGTAAAGAGCAGCAAGTTGAATACTACATTCAGCTATCACTGACCGACCTGGTAACAGGCCTGGCAACCTGGGAGGCAGAAACGCCCATTATCAAGCGCGGGCCCAATGAATCCGTTTCCTGGTAAACGGCTGCGGCTGAGGGTGCCGTTTCTTGCGCACCAGCGGCCGGTTTTCCACCCGGCGCTCATTTGAGCCATACTTGAATCTGTCTGCCCCTGCTTGAAATAGGGGCACTTTCATATTCTGGCAACGGGACAAAAAGTGGCTTCTCTTCAGATACAAGAACGTCTTGCCGCTGCTGAAAAATGGATCCTGGCAAATCCTAATCCGCCGCAACACTGGCCCTGGACCTGGCTTTATAAAACCGGGCGCTCGCTGTATGCGCTGATTCGGGACTTTATCGGCGGGCAGCTGACTCTTCACGCCATGAGCCTGGTTTACACCACGTTATTGAGCATTGTGCCGTTGCTGGCGCTCAGCTTTTCGGTGTTGAAGGCTCTGGGCGTGCATCAGAAAATGGAGCCGTTCTTGTACCAGTTCTTCCAGCCCCTGGGGCCCCAGGGTATTGACATGGCAGAGCGCATTTTGGGTTTTGTGGACAATATGAAAGTGGGTGTGTTGGGCTCGGTAGGCCTGGCGGTGTTGGTGTACACGGTGGTGTCGCTGGTGCAGAAAATAGAACGCTCGTTTAATATGATCTGGCGGGTGCCAGAGATGCGATCTCTGGCGCAGCGCTTCAGTAACTATTTAAGCGTTATCATGGTTGGGCCGCTGCTGATGGTGTCCGCTATTGGTATCAGCGCCACCATTTTTTCCTCATCGTTTGTGCAAACCCTGATTGAAATAGAACCTTTCGGCTCGGTGATTTTATTGATCAGCCGCTTTACACCGTTCTTCCTGGTCGTGGGCGCCTTCACGTTTGTGTATGTGTTCATTCCCAACACGCGAGTGAAGTTACGTTACGCGTTTCTGGCAGGCCTGATTGCTGGCGTGTCCTGGCAGGGGGCTGGGATGCTGTTTGCGTCGTTCGTGGCCGGGTCTGCCAAATACGCCGCCATTTACTCCAGCTTTGCCATTGGCATTATCATGCTGATCTGGATCTATCTGAACTGGATGATACTGCTGCTGGGCGCCAGTTTGAGTTTTTACTTGCAGAATCCGGGCTCTGTGGCCAAGCGCCATCAGGTGCAGCTGGCGCCGGAGTTGCAGGAGCAGGTCGCCTTGGCGTTGATGTGGATGGTGGCCAAGCCGTTTCACGAGGGCCGGCCCGCGCCGCGGCAGGAAGCGGTTGAGCACGAGCTCAGAGTTCCGGGGGAGGTCACTCGTAATGTCAGTGACAAACTCATCCGCGCCAAACTGCTGACGCTGGCAGGCAGCCAGGGCGACTGCTTGCACCCGGCCCGGTCGTTGGAGAGAATTTCGGTGGGTGACGTACTGAAAGCCGTGCGTAATGATGAAGATAACGTGGTGGCACGTTTGCCAGCGTTGCTACCAAAAAGCCTGTTTGGCCGATCCACGAAGGGCGACGAGCTCACCTTCGCTGAACTGCTGGCCGGTGAAGACTGACAGAGCCCGTTAGTGCCTTAGTCCTGAGCTGTCGGCGTATTTTTGGGATCTTCGAGCATGGGCTTCAGGGCAGCTTGAACCCGCGTGACGTCGTTCTTGCTCAATTGCACCAATGCTGGAAGGTCTTCTTCGGCCAAATTGCGCTGGCGCGCTTGGCGTAGCACTTCGCGAGTGGCAATAACAATGCCGTCGATTAACGCAGAGTTTTCATGGCTGCGTGGGCTCTCGGGCCGGTGCAGGAGGCCCTGATAGTTGTCAGAAAGCCCCCAGGTGCGGGCGATAAGCCGGGCCACCGGCCATTGATAGCGCACTAGAATCTGGTGCAAAGTGGCCGGATTGAGTTTGACTAATGTGCCATCTGCGCGGGCGGGCACTAGGCGATGAGCCTCGCGGTAAAGCGTTATATAGGCCAGAGCAGGCAGCAAGCCAGCCATAAAATAAACGCTGGCGTCTTTACCCTGAAGGCGGGCAACGGTTTCTGCTGCGCGGGCGCTAGCCATGCCCCAGCGCCAGGCACGATCGGTGAAGGTAATTTCTTCACTGTCACGTGATGACATCATTGGTCGCATCAATGCGGCGGATACAACACTGCGGATTCCGTCCATACCTAGCATTAAAATCGCTTGATCTACGGTTTCAATGTCATTTTTGTCCGGACGAAAAAACGGACTGTTGGCGATTTTTAGCAGCTGATCCGTCAGCGCTGGATCACGCAGGATAATATTACCCAGATTCTGGCGCGTGGTGGTGTCATCAGACAGCGCACTCATTAGCATGGGCAGGCTCATGGGTTGGCGCGGCAGTTCGCTGAACTCACCGGAGCGCAAGCGCTTTGCCATTGCTTCGATCGTCGCCTCCGCGTTTTCCAGGTTGGCCCCCAACGTTTGCGGCCGCGTATCCAGCAACCAGCAAAAAAGGTGCTGGCGCAGTGCCTCAGCGAGCGGACTATAGGCTTCGGCCTTGCTACTGGAACCACCTTTGCTGCGGGAACCATTGCCGAGGGCTGACGTCGGCGCGGTTGTGTTGGCGCGTTTGAAGAAACCGCTAATCCAGGAAAGCAGTCCTGGCATTAAAACCTCCGGAGCAGAATGCAGGCGAGTGGTTAAGTGTGCAGACAGATCCATGCCACGAATCCGACGCTTTATAGTATAGATCTAAAATGGCATTTTTCCATGTTTACAGCATGTTGAATGACCTACGCCAAGGCCTGCTCAAACACCAGAATCAGCTGGCCAATACCGGCCAACATACCCAGCACTGCACCCACCAGAATCAGTTTGATTTCATCTTCCTTAAAGCACGGCCGCAGCAAGTCCTGAAACTCGCCGGAAGACAGCGCCAGCATGCGCTCAACCATAATAGATTCGATGGCTCGCGCCCGATCTTTCTGAAAAGCCGGTTGGCTTAAGGACCTGCGAGACAGCTCAACGGCTTTGCTTTCCAGCTGGTGGCGTAAGCTGGCAGCGGCAGCGGGGCCCAGCGCCATGTGTGCCAGCGTTTGATTGACGCCTGCGTCTGCGTTAAGCAGCGGCCGTAAATGGGCTTTGATGATATCCAGCGCCTGGCCGCCCCGGGGACCATCCAGTATGGCCTCTATAATATTACCCACCGTGAGTATGTCGTGGGCCACAATGTGGCAGAAGGACTCGGCCACTTCTGGTTGACGCTTCAGAAATAGCCCCTGAATGCGCCAACGGCCAAGACGTACTGGGTACAGCGGGCGGAAAATAACGTTTAGGGCAATCCAGTTGGTGGCAAAGCCCACCAGTAAACCGCCCAGCGGCAGCACCCACCACACGGGGAATACGAACCACAGCAGCATCTGTAACAGGCCAAAGCCAAAACCCAGATACAGGCCTGATTTCACAATAAAATGGAATTCACGGTAGCCGCAGGTCAGAAATATGCGGTTCAACAGGGTTTTGTCGGTGGTGAGTCGGTCTACCACCATGGTTTTTATGTCTAACAGCTGTTCTGCGTTTTGCGCTATGTCGTCCATTACCTGCATCACTAACGCGGGCAGGGCTTTGCGCGCTCGCTCGTACACCAGCCATTTGGCTGGGCCTGGCAAGCTCTGCCAAAACGCCGGCGACTCGCGCATCATCAGCTCGTTTACGTAACCTTCAAGCCGCGGGTTTATGGTGTGGATGAGCTGAGTTGCGAGTACGTTGGGGTCTAGCTGCTGGAAGATTTCCGGCACGGTGCCAATCTTGGCGATGGTGGCGTCTACGCTGATGAACGCCATTTTTCGGGCTTTTGAGGGAATAATGCCTTGCCAGCCCAGGTACGGTGGCCAGCCAAAAAATTCGATGGGGTAAAAAGTCATCTTGATGGCCAGCCAGTTGGTGGCCCAGCCGATACAAGCCGCGATGACCGGGATGCTGGAGTACTGCAAGAGTTCGATGGAAGTGGCCAGGCTTGTCACCCGTAAGTCTTAACGATTGGGTGTGTGGGTGATTTTGCCCGCTTGGGAAAGCACATACGGGGATCAGGCACCAAAATCACCCCATAGCCACTGGCAGAGTGCCATGGCGGCAACCGGTGCGGTTTCCGTGCGGAGCACTCTCGGGCCAAGAGTAACCGGGAGGAAGCCGGATTTTTCAGCTTGGGCAATTTCGTCGGCGCTGAGACCGCCTTCAGGACCGATCATAAGGGCAACGCTGTTGGGCTTGGCCAGAGAATTCAATGACTGTTCGGTGCGGTGGTGGAGCACTAGGCGCACGTCGCAGCGCTGGCTGTATTCCAGCCATTCGGTGATGTTCATCACCGGTAGAATATCCGGCACTCGTGCGCGGCCGCATTGTTCGGCGGCGCTGATGGCTACCGAGCGCCAGTGGTTCAGGCGCTTGTCTTCGCGGTCGCCTTTCAGACGTACATCGCAGCGTTCGGTGGAAAGAGGCACAATTCGGGTAACGCCCATTTCCGTCGCTTTCTGCACTGCGTAATCCATGCGGTCACCCTTTGACAGGGTTTGCCCCAGCACGATCTCCAGCGCCGATTCACTGCTGTTTGCAGTGGAATGTCCCACCTGAACCGTCACGTTTTTCTTGCTGGCGCTGGCAATCAGCGCCCGGTAATCGTGGCCATCGCCGTTGAACAGGCTGAGTGCCTGGCCAGGTTGCATGCGCAATACCCGGCCTACATGTTGTGCGGCGTTGTCGTCCAGCTGCGCTTCTGCGCCGGCCTGTAACGGAGTGTCGGTGAAGATTCGTGGTATTCGCAACGCAGTTTTCCTTAAAGGCGCGAATCAGTCGCGCACAGCGATATTAATGCCCTCCGTGGCTACCCGGGCCAGATGCTGAATCTGGTCTTCGGTGATCACATAGGGCGGCATAAAATACACCACATTGCCCAGCGGGCGTAACAAGGCCTGGCGGGTGAGCGAGTGCTGGTACACTTTCAAGCCGCGCCTTTCTTTCCAGTGGAAGGGCGTTTTGTCGGCTTTGTTTTTAACCATTTCAATGGCCAGTGTCATGCCGTGTTGGCGAATATCACCCACGTTGGGGTGATCCGCCAGATGAGCGACCGACTCAGCCATACAGGCCGACAAGCGCCGGTTATTCTCAATGACTCGATCATCACGGAAAATGTCGAGAGTTGCCAGTGCTACGGCGCAGCCAATGGGGTTGCCGGTGTAACTGTGGCTGTGCAAAAACGCCCGCATGGTTTCGTAATCGTCGTAAAACCCGTTGTAGACGGTATCAGTGGTCAGCACCACAGACAATGGCAGGTAGCCTGCGGTCAGGCCTTTTGACAAGCACATGAAATCCGGCGTAATGCCCGCCTGCTCGCAGGCGAATAGGGTACCGGTGCGGCCAAAGCCCACGGCAATTTCGTCGGCAATCAGATGTACGCCGTACCGGTCACAGGCTTCGCGCAGTTTGGTGTGGTAAATCGGGTGGTGCATGCGCATGCCGCCGGCGCATTGAATGAGCGGCTCCACCACCACCGCGGAGATTTCGTGGTGCCTTTCTGCCAGCAGCGCTTCCATCGCTTCAAACTGGCGCAGGGCGAAGGCTTCGTCGGTTTCACCGGGCTCTTTCAGGTAGGCGTCCGGTGAGGGTGCAGTAATCACTTCCATCAACAATGGCTGGTAGGTGTTTTTGTAAATCGCCACATCACCCAGCGCCAGCGCGCCCAAGGTTTCACCGTGGTAGCTGTTGGCAAGATTCACAAAGTACTTTTTGTTCGGCTGGCCCTGGTTCTTCCAGTAGTGAAAACTCATCTTCAGTGCCGCTTCGATAGCCGACGAACCGTTGTCGGCGTAAAAGCACTTGTTCAGTCCTTCCGGCGTTACCTCAATCAATCGCTCTGACAGGTTCACCACCGGCTCGTGGCTGAAACCAGCCAGAATCACGTGTTCCAGCTGGCCGATCTGTTCAATGATCGCGTTGTTGATGCGGTCGTTGGAGTGGCCAAACAGATTCACCCACCAAGAGCTGACCGCGTCGATATAGCGATTATTTTCGAAGTCTTCCAGCCACACCCCTTTGCCTTTTTTAATCGGGATCAGCGGCAAGGTTTCGTGGTCTTTCATCTGCGTACAGGGGTGCCACACGGACTTAAGGTCACGGGCGACGAGGTCGGCATTGCGCATATTAGCTCTCCGATAAGACGATGGTTCTGACGTGATAAATTGGCGGCTGTTAACCTAGAGCGATAATACAGTTAACAGCGCTGACTGACCACAGTGCCTGAGCCCCCCGGGGATTTATCAGTCACAGCATTCAGGTCTGCTAAGCTATTAGAAGCCAGACCCGAAACCGGTGCTTTCAACATGACGTAAACTGATCCGAAGTGCGGCGGTGGCATATGAGGCAACGAATTAGTTTCTGCACAACATCGGATGGTGTACGCATTGCGTACGCTGTTGCGGGTAGTGGCCCGCCGCTCATTCGCGTCGGGGGTTGGCTAACTCATGTGGAACGCGATTGGGATAGCCCTGTTTGGCAACATTGGATGCGCGAGCTTACCCATGAGCACACTCTCGCTCGCTTCGACATCCGTGGTAGCGGATTGTCTGATCAAGAGGTCTGCGAACAGGGCATGGAAGCGTGGGTTCGAGACCTTGAGGCAGTTGCCGACAGCCTGGGTTGGAAACGCTTCTCGCTGATCGGGCTATGCCAGGGCGGCCCCATCGCTTTGCTGTATGCCTTTCGTCATCCTGAACGGGTAGACCGGGTGGTGCTCTACAACGCCTATACCAACGGGGCGTTTACTAGCGGAGCCAGTGAACGCAGTAGCGAAGAGGCCGAGGCGTTGGCGACCATGATAAAAATCGGTTGGGGACGCAAATCCGGTGCTTTCCGCGAGCTGTTTGCCCGCCGTTTGTCTCCTGGTCACAGTGCGGAGCAGATTGACTGGTGGGACGAACTGCAAAAGATCACGGCCTCACCGGAGAATGCCGTCCGGTTGTGGCGCGGCTTCCACCAGATTGACGTCCGCGACGTGCTTCAGGATATCCACGTCCCGACACTGGTCGCTCATGTTGAGGGTGATGCCATGGTGCCCTTCGAGCTGGGGCGCAGCCTTGCATCGCAACTACCCGATTCACGATTTTTACCGCTTAAGGGCGCAAACCACATACTGCAGCTCGAAGACAGTTCCTGGCCGGTGTTCGTTGGTGAATTGCGCCGCTTTCTCTCCGATGGGCCTGCGACACCCTGGAGTTCGGCTGCCGAGGTTGGCGAGCTGACGCTCCGCCAGCGAATGGTTCTCGACCGGGTAGCACGGGGGCAGTCGAATACCGAAATCGCCCAGGCCCTGTCGATTGCTAGCAAGACCGTCCGCAATCATGTCAGTGCCATTTGCAGCAAGCTCGATATTTCGAGCCGCGCACAATTGATCGTGCAGGCACGAGAAAAGGGGTTCGGCACAGATTGATCTCCATCCGGGACGTTTGTCCCCTATAACCGCAATACTTTCCGTCGAACCGGGACAGATGCCTCATGCCCCGGCCTCCCGTTGTGACGTAGTTTGGAGTCTCATTCTTCGAACAGAAGGCGCTAAATCATGAACACCAATGCTACGAACACCGAATCGAAGCTGGTTGCAGCTCGCCAGACCCCATTGCGGCAACGCTATCTTAAAGAACCCGAAGCCGCCTGGATTCGCGATGAAGCCCGGGCGGTCATGGGAAGCAGTGCTGACCCCTTCCACAGTGAGATCGAACCGGCAAACAACGCCGGAAAGCGCTGGTCTTTAGGTATCCATCAAGCGGTTGGGGGTTATCACGATGCCCCGAACCCGGGTGATCTGCTCGCGGCCTCACTCGCCGCATGTCTGCATTCAACCACTCGCATGATCGCACAGTGGCTAGAGATCGAACTCGCTGACCTCGAGGTTATGGTTGGGGCAGAGTGCGACGCGCGGGGCACCCTAATGGTGGACTCATCCGTGCCGGTAGGTTTCCAGCGCATGGATTGCAATGTGTGGCTTCAGATTGCTACGCGTACCGATGAAAAAAGACTAAAAGCCTTGATGGTGCGTTCGGAGGCCTGCTGTGTCGTCATGCAGACCCTTCGGGGAGGAGTCGACGTCAAGACGCTCTGGCACATTGAGCAGGAGACATCTCATGCATGACCAATTGAAGCTTAAGTATCTAAAAGTCGCCCTTGTGGTGATCGGTATTTTCTTCATCGCAGGCATCTATTTAATGATGGTGTGGGTATGGCCGTCTGGTTGGAGCTGGACGCCAAAGCAATCCGAATACGAGCAAATGATTATGGGTATGTATGCCGTCCTGGGCATTTTCTTGGTGCGGGCTGCGAAAAATCCCTTAGCCAACGCAAGCCTAATATGGTTTACGATCTGGTCGAGCATTGTTCACGCTGGAATTATGCTGGTGCAAGCGATCGTCGATGAGACGGAACGGGCGAACCTGTTAGGAGATATTCCTGCTCTGTTTCTCGTCGCGATTATCCTCTGGTATCTCATGCCAAAAGGAGCCCCTGCTAGCTGAGAACTACTGGCCACTCGACCGCATCACATTGTGAACTCAGGTGATTTGGCCAGCGAGAGCCGGCGGTATAAGATAAGCCCTTCATCGCCGGGGCGAGAATTGCCCGATCACAGGCGATGATTCAACAAGGACGAACTCAACGCAAAGGATGCGACATGAGCAAAGCAGTGGTACTTCTCGGAGACCTGGGCTCCGACCACGAAGGTTTCCCGCCAACACCGGTCATTGCCGGCTCCCCCCGATGTGTTTATTGACGGCAAACCCGTTGCCCGCCTGGGTGACCCGTTAGCGCCCCACTCAAAACCCAAGCACTCTCCCCATCCCCGTACCATTGCTGGCGGTTCGTCCACGGTTGTTATCAATGGAAGTCCCGCGGCCGTAACGGGCAGCGCGATTTCCTGTGGAGGCGTGGCTATTGGGTCTGGTTCGGTGGTGATCGGGGAATAGCCCGCTGGCTTTAATCAGGGAGGCCAGGGCTTAAAACGACAAAGCCCCCGAATACGGGGGCTTTGTCGTTACTCTTTGGCTTTTCAATTCTTCAACCTTTCAACTCAACGTCAACAACCCATCAATGCGCCAGCACCCGTGACAGAAACGCTTGGGTACGTTCGTTCTGGGGGTTGTCGAACACGTCGTCGGGTTTGCCTTCTTCCACAATCTGGCCCTCGTGGATGTAAATCACCCGGTCGGCTACTTCGCGGGCGAAGCCCATTTCGTGGGTCACCACCATCATAGTCATGCCTTCTTTGGCCAGTTCACGCATAACGTCCAGCACTTCGCCAACCATTTCCGGGTCTAGCGCCGAGGTGGGCTCGTCAAACAGCATTACCCGCGGTTCCATCGCCAGGGCACGGGCGATGGCTACCCGTTGCTGCTGGCCGCCAGACAGCTGGCTGGGGAATTTGTCGGCCTGATCGCTGATGCCAACGCGCTCAAGCAAACGATCTGCAGTGGCATTCGCAACGATTTTATCGGCACTTTTAACCTTCATGGGCGCCAGCATGATGTTCTTCTTTACCGACAAGTGAGGGAACAGGTTGAACTGCTGGAACACCATGCCCACTTCTTTGCGGATTTCAGCCAGGGATTCCTGGTTGCCACCTTTGGGCGCCAGTTTATGGCCGTCGACTTCCAGGTGGCCAGATTCGTATTCTTCCAGACCGTTCACGCAGCGGATCAAGGTGGATTTACCGGAGCCGCTAGCGCCGATAATCACCACCACTTCGCCGGCCTCTACGGCCAGATCAATATCTTTCAGCACGTGAAGCTTGCCGAAGTACTTGTTCATGCGTTTGAGCTGCACAATATGAGTCATCAGTCAGTTTCCTTCACACAGAGGCCCGGCCGCGCTTTTCCATATAGCGCAGAACCATAGACAGTGACAGGGTTATAGCAAGGTACATAAGGGCCACTACAAAATACACCTCAAAGGCGGTGAAGGTATTGGCAATGTACACCTGGCCCTGACGAACCAGTTCACCCACGCCGATAACAGAAAATAGCGAGGTGTCTTTAATGCTGACGATGGCCTGGTTACCGAGGGGTGGAATCATCCGGCGAAACGCCTGGGGCCACACAATCGACCAGAAACTCTGGGTACGGGACAGGCCTAACGACAGGCCAGCTTCGGTTTGGCCGCGGTCAATAGACTGCACACCACCACGAACCACTTCAGAAATATAGGCACCCGAGTTCAGGGCGATGGCCGCAATACCGGCGACAAGCGGATCAATCGGGCCGCCAACAAGATCGGGTAAACCGTAAAATATGAACAGCACCTGCACCAGAATGGGCGTGCCGCGGAATATTTCAATATAAGTCGTTGCGGGCCAGCGGAAATACCAGTGTTTGTTAATGCTCAACAGGCCAAACAAAATGCCCAGCAGAAAACCGATAACGAGGCCGCCGAACGAAATCATCAAGGTGTAAGGAATACCCTTCGCCAGGAAGGGTATGGAATCTATGGCGGCTTGCCAGTCAAATTGGAACTGTGATTCCACAGTGAATGTCTCCGCAGGAGTTAGCGAGATAAAACACCGGGGCTCGTGGCCCCGGTGCAATAGATCAGATCGTTAAATTCCGAGCTTACTCAGCGTCGGGCAGAGAGCCAAACCATGTTTCATAAATGGTTTTGTAGGTGCCGTCTTCGTGGATTTCTGCCAGAGCAGCGTTCACTTCGTCTACCCATTCGCTGCCGGCCTTCAGGGCAATACCATACTGCTGACCTTCATACAGGGCACCAACGGTTTTCACTTTGCCTTCGCCTTTGGTACGGGCGAAATAGGCCACGTTGGGGGCGTCGTAGAACACAGCATCAACAGAGCGAGACATCAGCGCCAGGTACATATCTGCGCTGCCCGGGTAGGGCGTTACGCCAGCGTTATCTTCCAGATTGCCGGTCAGGTAGTCGTAGCTGGTGCTGCCGATTTTAGAGCCGATCTTTTTGCCTTCAAGATCTTTGAATTCCAGAATGTCGTTGTTATCAACGCGCACCAGCAGGCGTAGGCCTGAATCGTAGTACGGGTCAGAGAAGTCGACGATTTTCTCGCGAGCTTCCGTGATGGTAATGCCCGCAATAGCAATATCGATACTACCAGTCTGCAGGGCCGGAATAATGCCGTTGAAATCCATGGTGTTCATGTCGTATTCAAAGCCAGCCCGTTTGGCAACTTCGGCGATGATTTCCATGTCGAAACCGATCATTTCACCGGTTTCTATGTCCAGCATTTCGAAGGGTACAAAGCTGGGGTCGGTCGCAATTTTCAGTTTTTCTGCGCTCACGGTACCAGCTGCTGCGGTCAGAACCAGACCAGCAGTCAGTGTTTTTAGCCATTTTGTGCTCATGTTTTCTCCTTGGTTTTTATAGAACCCCGACTGTCGCAATATGAACGGCTTTCCTCGCCGATAACGGCAGGGAATAACCGGAGCGAATTGTCGGGGCTGTGTTATGGATTGCGTTTAGAGCTACGTTGAGAGTTGTGTTGAAAGTTGTGTTGAAAGTGTTGCTCCGAACTGCAGTAAGTACATTTTAGACTATTACGCAGACTGTGGTGCAAAATCAAATGCGTGACACTCGCAAAGGCTTTTTCGAAGCAAAAAAAACACCCGTGTTAGCAAATGGTTATAAGCTCTTACGGGTGTTTTTGTCGGTTAAAACGGTATTTTTTTGCGCTCACCCAAGCCAAGATTTTTCCAAATTCCGAGGCTAGGTTCAACCTGGTTCAACGTGTAAAAGTGCAAACCGGGCGCGCCAGCTTGCAACAGTTTTTCACACATACGGGTAACCACTTCCTCGCCGAACTGGCGAATGCTCTCGCTGTCGTCGCCGTAAGCTTCTAACTGCTTGCGAACCCAGCGTGGAATTTCTGCGCCGCACATGTCGGAAAAACGCACCAGGCTGGAGAAATTAACGATGGGCATAATGCCGGGAACGACCGGGATGGTAATGCCTGATTTTTCAAGCCGGTCAATAAAATAAAAATAGCTGTCGGCGTTGAAGAAATATTGGGTAATAGCGCTGTTGGCGCCGGCTTCTACCTTGCGGGCGAAGTTCTTCAGGTCTTCCTCGGCGCTGCGGGCCTGAGGATGAAACTCTGGGTAAGCGGCCACTTCCAGATTGAAATAATCGCCGCTGTGCTCGCGAATAAAGCTCACCAACTCGCTGGCGTAGCGCAATTCACCGGCTGCGCCCATTCCTGAGGGCAGGTCGCCGCGAAGCGCCACAATTCGGTTAATGCCGTTTTCTTTGTAGGTGTCGAGCAGTTCTTTGATTTCTGCCCGGGTGCCACCGACGCAAGACAAATGCGGGGCGGCTGAGATGCCCTGTTGGTGCAGGCTAAAAACGGTTTCCAGTGTGCGGTCACGGGTTGAACCACCGGCACCAAACGTCACTGAAAAGAAATCCGGATTTACGGCTGCCAGTTCGTCGCGAACGCCTTGAAGCTTTATTTTGCCCTGTTCGGTCTTGGGCGGGAAGAACTCAAAACTGAACCGCCGCTTAAATTGTTTTTGGGATTCCATGTTGATGTCCAGAATGTAGGGTTGGAACCGGGCCAGCCGAAGCTGGCCCGTGATCACATCCGCCGTGGCGGCTTAGTGCTTATACAAGTACTTGTAGATAGCCTTTATGCCTAGTACTTGTAGCTTTCCGGCTTGTACGGGCCTTCCACCGGAACACCAAGGTAGTCGGCCTGCTTTTGGGTCATCTTGGTGATCACGCCACCAAAGCCTTCGACCATGGCACGAGCCACTTCTTCATCCAGGTGCTTGGGTAGAACCTGCACATACACACCCTTAGCGCGGGCTTCTTCCGGCAGCTCAGCAAACTTGCGCTCAAACAGGTACATCTGAGCCAGCACCTGGTTGGCGAAAGAACCGTCCATAATGCGCGACGGGTGACCGGTTGCGTTACCCAGATTCACCAGGCGGCCTTCAGACAGCAGAAGCAAGTGGTCGTTGGCCGCTTTGTTGCGGTACACAATGTGAACCTGCGGCTTAACTTCGTCCCATTCCCAGTTCTTACGCATGTACGCGGTGTCAATTTCGTTATCGAAGTGACCGATGTTGCACACAACCGCACCAGACCTCAGAGCCTTCAGCATGTTGGAGTCGCACACGTTGAAGTTACCGGTACTGGTCACCAGAATGTCGATTTTAGACAGCAGGGCTTTGTCTATGCAGGCTTCGGTGCCGTCGTTCTCGCCGTTGATGTACGGTGAAACCACTTCAAAACCGTCCATGCACGCCTGCATGGCACAAATGGGGTCGGCTTCGGTGACTTTCACAATCATGCCTTCCTGGTTCAAGGAAGCAGCAGAACCCTTACCCACATCGCCGTAACCGATAACCAGTGCTTTCTTACCAGACAGCAGGTGGTCGGTGGCGCGTTTGATGGCGTCGTTCAGGCTGTGACGGCAACCGTATTTGTTGTCGTTCTTGGCCTTGGTGACGGAATCATTCACGTTGATGGCCGGAATCTTCAGGGTGCCGTCGCGCAGCATTTCCTGAAGGCGGTATACACCGGTGGTGGTTTCTTCGGTCACGCCGTGGCAGTTGGCCAGAATTGCCGGGTATTCTTTGTGCAGCAATGCGGTCAAATCACCGCCGTCATCCAGAATCATGTTGGGCGACCAGCCTTCCACGTCTGCGCCTACGGTTTGATGCAGGCACCACTCAAATTCGTCGTCGGTCTCGCCTTTCCAGGCAAACACCGGAACGCCTACGGCGGCAACGGCTGCAGCAGCCTGATCCTGGGTAGAGAAAATGTTGCACGACGACCAGCGTACGTTGGCACCCAGTTCAATCAGGGTTTCAATCAGCACGGCTGTTTGAATGGTCATGTGGATGCAACCAGCCACGTTAGCGCCAGCCAAAGGCTGTTCAGCTTTGTACCGTTTGCGCAGCGCCATCAGCGCCGGCATTTCGCCTTCGGCGATGTTGATTTCCTTACGGCCCCATGCGGCCAGCGAGATATCACGTACTTTAAAGTCTTCAACGACGTTCATTTTTTCTGCGGGAGTGCTCATTCAGGTGTTCTCCAGTTCATTGTCGATTAAATGCCAGCTGCGTCTTTCAGGATTGCCGCGCGATCGGTTTTTTCCCATGGAAATGTGGTGAATGTTTCACCATTTACAGTGACTTGTTGCGGCTTGCGGCCGAAATGACCGTAGGCTGCTGTGGCCCGGTACATTGGGTGCAGCAGGTCCAGCATGTTGGTAATGGCGTAAGGACGCAGGTCGAAGTTCTGGCGTATCAGTTCAACGATCTTGTCATCGCTGATTTTGCCGGTACCGAAAGTGTTTACGGAGATAGACGTGGGTTGTGCCACACCAATCGCGTAAGAAACTTGAATTTCGCATTTATCGGCTAAACCGGCAGCCACCAGATTCTTCGCCACATAGCGGCCAGCGTAAGCGGCGGAACGGTCCACTTTTGACGGATCTTTGCCGGAAAAGGCACCGCCACCGTGGCGAGCCATGCCGCCGTAGGTGTCTACGATGATTTTACGGCCGGTCAGGCCACAGTCGCCGACCGGGCCACCGATCACGAATTTGCCAGTGGGATTGATGTGGAACTGGGTGCCTTTGTGCAGCAATTCTGCCGGCAACGCGTGCTTCACAATCATTTCCATTGCCGCTTCTTTCAGATCGGCCTGGCTGACGTCTGGGTCGTGCTGGGTAGACAGCACCACCGCATCGATGCCCACAACCTTGCCATTTTCATAGCGGCAGGTTACCTGGCTCTTGGCGTCTGGGCGCAACCACGGCAATATGCCGTTTTTGCGGGCCTCGGCCTGGCGCTCTACCAAACGGTGAGCGAAGGTGATAGGGGCAGGCATCAGCACTTCGGTTTCATTGCTGGCGTAGCCGAACATCAGGCCCTGATCGCCGGCGCCCTGGTCTTCTGGTTTCTGGCGGTCTACACCTTGGGCAATGTCCACCGACTGTTTGCCGATGATGTTGATAATTCCGCAGGTGCCGCCGTCAAAACCGACCTCAGACGAGGTATAGCCGATGTCTCTGATTACGCCGCGTACCAGGTCTTCCAGGTCTACCCAGGCGCTGGTGGTTACTTCACCACCGATAATGGCTACACCGGTTTTCACCATGGTTTCACAGGCAACACGGGCGTGCCGATCTTTAATGAGGATGGCGTCTAGCACAGCATCCGAAATCTGGTCTGCCAGTTTGTCCGGATGGCCTTCCGAAACGGATTCGGAGGTGAAAACATTGTAGTCAGACATTAGCGGTAGCTCCTTTTTGAGCGGTCTAAAATATGAGCGGACTAAACATATGTAAACAGTCCGAAAGGGTACGATTGACTAGGTATACGTAATACCACTTACACCTATATCAAACTTTTTTGATATTCATGTTCAGTCTCCTGCAAGGCCAATGTTTACCGCTTTGCAGTGGTTTTCCAAAACTCCCGAACCTGCACTTGAAAACCGTTGCGCAGGCCAATGAATATGCATTCGCGGGATTGCAGGCCCGCAGCAGCGGCCCAGGCGGTTAATTCTTCAGGCTCAAAACCCAGCCACAAGTCGCCGCAATTTTCCCGCGCCCAGATCTGGTCGTGGCGGCACAGCTCGCTGATAATCAGGCAGGCGCCGTTGTTCATAAGGGCTGCGGCGTCCAGAAAAATATCCGCAGGGCTAGGTACGTGGTGCAACACCATGTTGGCCACTATCAGGTCAAAACCATCGCCGCGTGCCAGTAGGGTGTCGGTCACGCCCTCAATCAAATCCACGTTATGCAGATTTTCATCGGTACAGGTCTGCTGGGCTTTAGCCAGCATGTCGCGGCTATTATCCAGCGCCACCAAGTGATGGCACAGTGGCGATAACACCGGCAAGAAGCTGCCATCCCCGGGGCCGATTTCCAGCGCGGTTGGCCAGTTTTTTTTAGGCGCACGTTGGCGAATCAGTCTTGCCGCAGGCTTGGCGTAAAGCTCGAACGGTGCAATTAACTCCTGCTGCTCGCGGAATTGCCCCGCGTGGCGGGAGAAAAACATTTGTGATTGATCGGCTCGCTGGCCGCGAATCACGTCGATTTTCTCCTGCAAATGTAAGTGCAGCGGCACCTGATCAACGGTTGAGAAAACCTGGCGAATGGTCTGTCCGGCCAGTGTGTTCACGGTGAGGTTTAACGGTCGGCGGTAAAAAATAGAATTGCCTTCGCGCTGTGGCTCTACCAGGCCGGCCTTGTGCATCACCTTCAGGTGATGGCTCATGCCCGACTGGCGCATATCAAATAGTTGGCTCAACTCCAGCACGCCAAACGTGTCCCGCCGTAATACCCGCATAATTTCCAGGCGCAAAGGATCACCGCTGGCTTTGTAGATCGTGGCCAGGGCGTCCGCTGGAGCGGTATCGGGAATAGCAGTGCTGGTGTTTGTCATAGGGCAGCAGTGTAAGGAGCTTTTCCAAACCAGGCAAGCGCTATATCAAAGTTTTTTGATATAGCTTTATAATGCAAAGTCGATTTGCCCCCACCCACTGTAATCGGCGAAAATATGCGCCTTATTTTTAAGCGCTCTGTGGCCGTGCTGTCGAAGCAGTACCAAAGTGCGGCCAGTAGAACGGGATTTGTCCCTACTTCCTTGAAAAACATTGGAGAAATTTTGATGTCCTCTCGTAAAGATCTCGCCAACGCCATTCGCGCGCTGAGCATGGATGCGGTTCAGAAAGCCAAATCTGGCCATCCGGGTGCGCCCATGGGCATGGCTGATATCGCCGAGGTGCTGTGGAATGATTACCTAAGCCACAATCCTGCCAACCCGCAGTGGGCCAACCGCGACCGTTTTATACTGTCTAACGGCCACGGTTCCATGTTGCAGTACTCCTTACTGCACCTGAGCGGTTACGACGTTTCCATTGATGACATCAAAAACTTCCGCCAACTGCACTCCAAAACCCCGGGCCACCCGGAATACGGCTACACCCCGGGTGTTGAAACCACCACCGGGCCTTTGGGGCAGGGTTTGGCAAACGCCGTGGGTTTTGCCCTGGCTGAGAAAACCCTGGCGGCGCAGTTCAACCGCCCGGGCCACGACATTGTTGACCACTACACCTATACCTTTGTCGGCGATGGCTGCCTGATGGAAGGCATCTCCCACGAAGTGTCGTCTTTGGCTGGCACGCTGGGGCTGGGCAAGCTGATCTGCTTTTACGACGACAACGGCATTTCCATTGACGGCAAAGTAGACGGCTGGTTTACCGACAATACCCCGCAGCGCTTTGAAGCTTACGGCTGGCAGGTCATTGCCGACGTAGACGGCCACAACGCCGACGCCCTGAGTGCGGCCATTGAGGTGGCCCGCGCCAACACCGAGCAGCCCACGCTGATTTGCTGTAAAACCGTGATTGGTTTTGGCTCGCCCAACAAGCAGGGCAGCGAATCGGCCCACGGCGCACCGCTGGGCGAAGACGAAATCGCTCTGACCCGCGAAGCACTGGGCTGGAAACACGGCGCCTTTGAAGTGCCGGACGACATTTACGCCCAGTGGAACGGAAAAGAAAAAGGCCATAACGCCGAAAGCGCCTGGAACGACACCTTCGCCGCGTATCAGAAAGCCGAGCCGGAACTGGCCGCCGAGTTCAAGCGCCGCATGGCTGGTGATTTGCCCGCCGACTTCTCTGCAAAAGCCCAGGCTTACATCCAGAGCGTTCAGGACAAAGGCGAAACCATCGCCAGCCGTAAGGCGTCCCAGAACAGCTTGAACGCCTATGGCCCAATGCTGCCGGAACTGTTGGGCGGCTCTGCCGACCTGGCCGGTTCCAACCTGACCCTCTGGAGTGGCTGCAACACCGTCACCAAAGAAGATGCCAGCGGCAACTACATTAATTACGGCGTGCGCGAGTTCGGCATGGCGGCCATCATGAACGGCCTGACCCTGCACGGCGGATTCGTACCCTACGGCGCTACCTTCCTGATCTTCATGGAATACTGCCGCAACGCCCTGCGTATGGCCGCACTGATGAAACAGCGCGCCATCTATGTGTTCACCCACGACTCCATCGGCCTGGGTGAAGACGGCCCCACGCACCAGCCCGTTGAACAGCTGGCCAGCCTGCGCACCACGCCCAACATGAGCACCTGGCGCCCGGCCGACGCAGTAGAATCCGCCGTTGCCTGGAAAGCCGCGCTTGAGCGTACCGATGGCCCCACTGCGTTGGTATTCAGCCGCCAGAACCTGCCCCACCAAAACCGTTCTGCGCAACAACTGGCCGACGTTGCCCGCGGTGCCTATGTGTTGTCAGACAGTGAAGGCACGCCAGAGCTTATTCTGATTGCAACAGGTTCCGAAGTTGGCTTGGCGCAAGAAGTAGCCGCCAAGCTGCGCGAGCAGGGCAAAGCCGTTCGCGTGGTGTCTATGCCATCGACCGACATCTTTGATGCGCAAAGCGCCGACTACAAGCAACAGGTATTGCCGCTGGACGTCACCAACCGCATCGCGGTGGAAGCCTCCATTGCCGATTACTGGTTCAAGTACGTTGGCTTGGACGGTCGCATTGTGGGCATGACCACCTTTGGTGAATCGGCTCCCGCTGGCGAGCTGTTCAAGGAATTCGGCTTTACCGTCGATAACGTCCTGGATGTGGCCGCCGAGCTACTGGAAGCCTGATGCCCCAGCCCGCATTTTATCGCGTCGCCATCAATGGTTACGGCCGCATCGGCCAGTGCGTGCTGCGGGCGCTGTATGAAAACGGTTATCGCGACCACTTTCAGGTGGTCGCGATTAACGAGTTGTCAGACATCGACACCATCGCGCATTTAACCCGCTATGACTCCACCCACGGCCGCTTTCAAGGCACGGTGGCGGTAGAAGGTGACAGCCTGTGGGTGAATGGCGACGTCATCCGCGTTTTAAACAGCACCGACCCGGCCGAACTGCCCTGGAAAGAAATGGGCATCGACCTGGTATTGGAATGCTCCGGTGCATTTTCTGACCGCGCGACGGCGGAACAGCACCTGGCCGCTGGCGCCAAGCGTTTGCTGTTTTCGCAGCCGGCCGAAGCCGATGTTGACCGCACCGTGGTGTACGGCATCAATCATCTTGAAATGGTAGACAGTGATCGCATTGTGGCTGCCGGTTCCTGCACCACCAACTGCCTGGTGCCGATGATCAAAGTGCTGGACGATGCGCTGGGCATAGAGCAAGGCACCACCACCACCATTCACGCGGCAATGAACGACCAGCCAGTGATTGACGCTTACCACCATCAGGATTTGCGACGCACCCGCAGCGCGCTGCATAACATCGTGCCGGTAGACACCGCGCTGGCCCTTGGCATTGAACGCCTGCTGCCCCACATGCAAGGCCGCTTCAGTTCCGTTGCCATGCGCGTACCCACGCTAAACGTGTCTGCCATTGATATGGTGCTGAACGTGCGCACGCCAGTGACCGTCGCCGACGTTAACGGCATACTGCAACGGGCGGCGACCACCTTACCGTTGATGGGCATACTGGGTTACACCAACGAACTGCTGGCAAGCTCCGACTTTAATCACGACTCCCGTTCCGGCGTGGTCGATGGTGGCCAAACCCGGGTTACCGGGGAAACAATGGTGAAAGTGCTGTGCTGGTTTGATAACGAATGGGGCTTTGCCAACCGCATGCTGGACGTCAGCCGGCACTGGCTGGCGGTGAGCTGACGTATCTTCCGATTTAAAATCTGATTACATTTGACGCTGACGAAGCGTTCAAGGGAAAAAGAGTATGGCCATCAAAAAAATGACCAACCTGAATCTGGCAGGAAAGCGCGTACTGATTCGCGAAGACCTGAACGTACCGCTGAAAAACGGCAGCATTACCAGCGACGCCCGCATCCGCGCCGCGCTGCCGACCATTAAAGCGGCCGCAAGCGCCGGCGCCAAAGTCATGCTGATGTCGCACCTGGGCCGTCCGGAAGAAGGCGTGTATGACCAAGCCGCTTCCCTTGAGCCCGTGGCCGAGCACCTGAGTGAAGCCTTGGGCCAGAACGTACGCCTGATCAAAGACTACCTGAACGGCGAAGACCTACACCTGGCCGACGGCGACGTAGTGCTGTTCGAGAACGTGCGCTTCAATAAAGGCGAAAAGAAAGACGACGAAGCCCTGGCCAAACAATACGCTGCGCTTTGCGATATTTACGTGATGGACGCCTTCGGTACCGCACACCGCGCCCAGGCTTCTACCCACGGCGTCGGCAAGTTTGCCCCCGAAGCCTGTGCCGGCCCGCTGCTGGCGGGTGAGCTGGAAGCCTTGGGTAAAGCCCTGAATAACCCGGCCCGGCCCGTGGTTGCCATTGTTGGTGGCTCTAAAGTCTCTACCAAACTGGACGTACTTAACGCACTGGAAAAAGTCTGCGACCAGATTATTGTGGGCGGTGGTATTGCCAACACCTTCCTGGCAGCCGCAGGCTACCCCGTAGGCAAGTCACTGTGCGAGCACGACCTGATAGACGCCGCCAAAGACATCGCCTCACGCGTTGAAATTCCGCTACCGGTTGACGTAGTGGTTGCCAGCGAATTCTCTGAAACCGCGACCGCCACCATTCGCAATATTTCAGACGTCACTGAAAACGACATGATTCTGGACGTAGGCCCTGAAACAGCAGGCCAGTTTGCCGATCTGCTGAAAAACGCCAAAACCATCTTATGGAACGGCCCGGTGGGTGTATTTGAATTCGACCCGTTTGAAAACGGCACCAAAGTGCTGGCTCACGCCATTGCTGACAGCGCCGCATTTTCACTCGCCGGCGGCGGCGATACCGTGGCAGCCATTGACAAGTACGGTGTAAATGAGAAAATTTCCTATATCTCAACCGGTGGGGGTGCTTTTCTTGAATTCGTAGAAGGCAAAACCCTGCCCGCAGTCGCCATGCTGGAAGAGCGTGGCGCGTAAAACGCATTTAACCAATCGTACAATTTTTAAGGAGACAACCTAATGGCCCTGATTTCGATGCGGCAAATGCTGGACCACGCCGCCGAGCATGGTTACGGTGTGCCAGCCTTTAACGTGAACAACCTGGAACAAATGCGGGCCATCATGGAAGCGGCAGACAAAACCGACTCACCGGTGATTGTTCAGGCTTCGGCCGGCGCCCGCAAGTACGCTGGAGCCCCCTTCCTGCGCCGTATGATTCTGGCGGCCATTGAAGAGTTCCCGCACATCCCCGTGGTTATGCACCAAGACCACGGCACCAGCCCCGCCGTGTGCCAGCGCTCCATTCAACTGGGCTTCAGCTCGGTGATGATGGACGGCTCCCTGGGTGAAGACGGTAAAACACCGACGGACTACGAATACAACGTAGACGTTACCCGCCGCGTAGTAGAAATGGCCCACGCCTGTGGTGTATCGGTAGAAGGCGAACTGGGTTGCCTGGGCTCCCTGGAAACCGGCCAAGCCGGCGAAGAAGACGGAATAGGCGCCGAAGGCACTCTGGACATGAGCCAGATGCTGACCGACCCTGAAGAAGCCGCCGACTTCGTGAAAAAGACCCACGTAGACGCACTGGCCATTGCCATCGGCACCAGCCACGGCGCTTACAAATTCAGCCGCCCACCCACCGGCGACACCCTGGATATTGGGCGAATCAAAGCCATTCACAAACGCATTCCAGACACCCACCTGGTGATGCACGGCTCTAGCTCTGTACCCCAGGAATGGCTGAAAATCATCAACCAATACGGCGGCCAAATCCCCGAAACCTATGGCGTACCGGTCGAAGAAATTGTGGAAGGCATCAAACACGGCGTGCGTAAAGTCAACATAGACACCGACCTGCGCCTGGCAAGCACCGGCGCCGTGCGCCGCTTCCTGGCCGAAAACCCAGCCGAATTCGACCCACGCAAATTCCTGAAAGCCACCATGGTGGCCATGTCAGATATTTGTATAGCGCGTTATGAAGCCTTCGGCAGCGCGGGTAATGCCAGCAAGATTAAGCCTATTAATCTTGAACGGATGTATGAGGCTTACGATCGTGGGGAGCTGGATCCTAAGGTGCGGTAATTTGGTGTTGAGGTAGGCAGTGTTTTGATGAAAAGCCTTCGGTGAGTGCCGGGGGCTTTTTTTTGCGCTTTTTGATCATTTGGGGGAAGTTATAAGGCCAAAAAGGGTCTAGTGTGTACGTATTAGTACGACGTACGCATCCACTTGTTAAGGATGATGGCCGATGAGTTCTTCTATATTGATCCTGTTTTCTCTTGGCTTTGCGCATCCTGTAGCAACTACGTCTTTGGCCGTTGATTTTTTTTTGTGATTCGTGGTGAGCTTGCCTGAAATTCTGCCCAAAGGTGGGGGCTTGAGATGAGAAGGATAGAGCATGCTTCGTTATTGCAATAATGAAGCGGTCACGCTGTTACAGGGCGCCTTTCAGTCTTATCGCTGTAGTGTTATGTTTTTTATAGGAAAAATGAAGCTCTCTATTTGGTGTTATGGGTGTTTTACAGAGGTCAGTTTTTCACAATAACGAAGCGTTCTATTTAATCACTGTTAGGTGACAATCATGGATACGGCCTCACAAATTGCTCGGTACGCACTGGTACTTGCGCTGATGGCGCCTCTTTTGGGAGGCGCATTGGTTATTGCCCCTTTTTCCGACCGGCTAGGTAGGCGCATGGTGCGGGCTTGGAACCAGGCGTTTCTGTCCATATTTGGCATATCGTTCGAAGTGCAGTACGACATCGGGCCCGAGGAACTGCAGCAGGGCGGGATAATCGTCGGGCTGACACAACAGAGCATTATTGACCCCACGGTAGGGTTCGCGGTCTGGGACAAGCCGGTCAACGCAATCTGGAACATCGAGTATGCGCTAATTCCATTTTTCGGCTGGGTCTCGTTTATTCTCGGCTGGGTCATTGTTCGCCAGAATCCTTCTCAATCAAAACGCCAGATTGAGAAGGCGGCGAAGTACGCTGCAAATGGCGGCCTGGTCTACTTGTCTGCTGAAGGAAAACGCAGTGTCGACGGCAGCCTGAGCCCCTACAAGAAAGGGCCCGTTGTCATGGCAATCAGTGCCCAGGTCCCGTTATGCCCAGTTTATATAGCGGGTAGCCGACAATGTATGCCGCCCGGAGCCTGGAAAATCCGCCCGGGGAAAATCATTATGAGGTATTTGGCCCCGATACCAACCACTGGCATGACATACGAGGATCGACATTCACTGCTTGAGCACCTACGGATAGTGGGTGAGAAGGAGCATTCACGATGGGTCAACGATCGTGAGTCTGTCACCTAAAAAACGGTTCAAGCCGACCGTCCCGCCGCGCTTCGCGCGCCAGTCCGGCCGCTTAACCTAGGCGTTATAAGTAAACCTACATGCTCCAGATTCTGAATAGAATTTAGATATCTAGAACTTAATTTAATCAAGAGCAAAAGAAGTCATGAGCATTTATCCCGAAAGTCAAACGGCTATTTTGCTAGTTGATCCTTATAAGGATTTTCTCTCTTCACGCGGCCAAGCTTGGCCCTTGTTGCGCACTGTTGCTAAACAAGTGAACCTTATCGAGAATCTAAAAAATATCATAAAGACTGGCCGTGATCAGGGGCTACCGATTTTTTATGCAATGCATCTTAAATACCGCCCGGGTAATTATGATGACCTTAAATACCTGTCTCCTTCGCAAGCAGGGATAAAGTTTGCGAAAACATTCAAAGCTGATTCATTTGGCAGTGAATTTCACCCTGATTTTGTTCCGGAATCTGAAGATGTCATTGCCAGTGAACATGCATGTACCAGCGGTTTTGGCGATACTGATTTACACGAAAAGCTACAGGAAAAAGGTATTAGCCACCTGATTATAGTGGGTCTGTTATCTAATACTTGTATCGAATCGACCGCTCGAAGTGCTGTGGATCTTAATTATCACGTCACACTTGTAACCGATGCTGTAGCCTCTTGGACCCCAAAGGATCATCAGGCCGCTGTAGAGTTTAGCTACCCTCATATTGGTCATATTGTAACTACCACCGAAAAACTCATTCGCACTTTAGCGCAGGAGTCTCAATATGCTTAATCGAATCCTAAATAGCATTGTACTAATGATTGCTAAATATCAAATGAGAAAATATGAGCAATATCCGGTCATTAGCACGGCGGTGGTTTTGGTCAACGTACAAAACGCATTTCTAACATCCCCCCTAGAATTGATAACGAAGCTGGAAAACCTAATTACCTTTGCTCGCCAGCACGGCTTTCAAGTTATCTACGCCCCATACGGATCAAATGCTGAGAACCCATTTCCCACACCCGCGCAATTACAAATGCAACATCAGCTTACGGCCACAAAAAACGGATTCGATGTGCCAGAAAAACTGGCCCTACAAGACAGTGATGTTGTAATTCAATCAAGGAATAAACTGAGCGCCTTTGTCGAAACCAACCTAAATTCACACTTAAAAAGCACAGGTATCGAACATCTTATTTTCGCTGGGCCACTCGCCAATATCACTTTAGATTCCAGCGCCAGAGATGGGGTTGAACTAGGCTACCACGTGACTATTATTAGCGACTGTACATCTGCCGCTACAATACAGGAGAAGCAATTTTCAACTCAAGTAACCTTTCCTCGCTTTGTTCAAACAGTGGTTAACTTATCTGACTTTAAAAGGTTAGCGCTTATAACAAAGCCATCAATCTGACGGTGCACTTCCCCCGGTTTAGTGGACACGCATCAGTAACTCCGCAAGAGGAGCAAAGCGATGCCGCAGACACATCCCTTTGGTCGGATACTGAATACGTCAGACTGCTCCTAGGTGGTTGTGGAATATCGGCTTCGCCAAAAGAGGCACCCTTTGATTCATAACGAAAACCGGGACAAATTTATTTAATGCAGTAGAAAAAGGTCGGAGGCTTTTTTGGATCTGGAATTGGTCAATAAGTAATCTAAAAATCGCGCCTATTTTAAAAATCTGGAGCACTTATCATCGAAAAAACGTCTAGATTTTACATAGGAGCATCATTGTAACAAGGCTCTATAGTTATTCTACAGCCTCGTTAGGATCAACTGAAAAGGGAAAAACATCACCGCAATGAACAAAATCTTCATACTTGCCATAGTTGTGGTTGCTGGGTGGTATGGAAACTCTTTATACCAACAAAATGATTTGCCGTTCATGCAAAACTCGGAGACTTACTCTGGATCTGGTGAACAACTAAAGTGCATCACGAAAGACGGTAGAGTTTTATACGGCAGCGTGCCTCAAGGAACTGTATGTGAAAGGCGAGAGTCCGTTAAAGGCTCATTAACAATCGTTTCTAGTGGAGCCGTAAGCGCTAACCAGAGCAGTAACCAAAAAAATTCAAGTTTTAAATGTGATGGCAGGCAACACTGCAGTCAAATGAACTCAAGAGCTGAAGCTGAGTATTTTGTCAAAAATTGTCCAAACATTAAAATGGATGGGGATCACGACGGAATCCCGTGTGAAAATGATTTCCGATTTTAGTGTGAGTGAATGGAGGTCTTGATGAAACGTACTTATTCACAGCGTATTGCCTCCTACGTTGAGGCTGAGTTGGCGAATGAGGGTCCCGGGGTCAGGTCTTGCGTTTTGCCTCTGCCTTGCCATTTCGTTGTAATCGTTTCAATCTATCCAGCCTCAACTAAAACCACGGAAGGTGCCAGGGAATGGCCAGGCCGCTGCGCCTTTTTGTCAGTTTTCGGTAAGCGTCCGGTAATTCCACAGTGAGTCTGGTCTTTACAGTTTACCTCGATTTCTCTACTTTAAACTTACGCTTTTGCCTGTTCAGGCAATGACCCACCAGGGCCATGCGAAACCACGGATTCAGGTAAGGAAATCTCGGGGCTATAAGCCTGTGTCGACTATGCTGAAGACAAAATGAATGCTACAGGACGAGGAGGCGCGAAATGCGTATTGAGAGTATTGCTGTGTATACGGCCGATTTAACCTACACGGGTAAGGCTTATGCCTTTGCGGGAGGAAGATCGCATCAGGTGTTTACCAGTACAGTGGTGGTGGTGACCACGGATACGGGGCTGCATGGCTACGGTGAAGCCTGCCCCTGCGGCCCTAACTATATGGCGGCCTTTTCGGAGGGGATTCCCTCTTGCCTGTCGCTGCTGGCGCCCAGTGTGATAGGTGAGGATCCCACGCACACCACGCGTATTCACGAGTGCATGAACCAGGCGCTGACCGGGCATGCGGTTGCAAAGGCGGCCATTGATATTGCCTGCTGGGATTTGTTGGGCAAGCATGCTGGGCTGCCAGTCTACGCTTTGCTCGGCGGGCTGCTCTCGCCGTCTATGCCGCTGCACCGAAATGTCCCGTTGGCGGAATCGGATCAGATGGAAGAATCTTTGCGTCAGTTTCGATCAGAAGGCTTTCGCCGGTTTCAGATCAAGCTGGGGCATAGTGTTGAGGAAGATATCGATCTGGTTCGCACTCTGAGCAAGGCAAAACCTGCAGACGAGCTTTGGATGTGCGACATCAACCGGGCCTGGCGCCAGGATGAAGCCGTGCGATTCTCGCGGGCGCTTGAAGATTTGGAGATCTATCTTGAACAGCCCTGTTACAGCTATGAGGAGTGCCTGTCGGTTCGCCGTCGAATCCGCCACCCGGTTAAACTGGACGAAAGCCTGAACTGCCTGGCCGATGTGCAGCGGGCCTTGCGTGACGATGCGATGGACGCCATGGCCCTGAAAATCAGTCGGGTTGGCGGTTTGACACCATCACGGGTCATTCGGGACGTGTGCGTAGATGCTGGCATAGCAATGACCATTGAAGATGCCTGGGGCAGTGGTATAGCCACAGCCGCTTATGCGCATCTGGCGGCCAGCACCCCGGCAAAAGCGTTGCTGACGACAACCGATCTTCACAATTACAATACCTCCCAATTGGCAACGGGAGCGCCTGAAGTGTGTTCCGGCCGGATGATCCTCAGTGATCGCCCGGGGTTGGGTGTGGTTCCAGATTTTGAGAAGCTGACGCTGCTTGACGTGTATAAGTAATCAGGCGACCTCTAAGACAAAGTTACCTGAATATCCGTTCACAACAAGCCGGTCGCCTTGTTTTAAGGCTGGTGCAGCCACCTGCTTACTATTCGCTTTGCATTTACTTCGCTCGATCATTGCGGGTCGACTAATCTCGGCCGAGCTAAGCTTTTCTCGCTTAAGGAATTGGGTTTTGAGTGACATGTTGATCCCCATCTTTTGGCTATCCCTTGCGTCATTTTCTAATTTAGGGGGATATCTCATCATGGGTGTATGACAGCATTAAGTCATTGGCCTGGCGGCACCGGCACTGGACAACTAAGCTGGCAGGGCGGTTGTTAGTGCGCTTCTTGAGCAGGAGCCGCGCATTATCTA
Organism: Marinobacter sp. BSs20148; assembly: GCF_000283275.1. NCBI lineage: Bacteria > Pseudomonadati > Pseudomonadota > Gammaproteobacteria > Pseudomonadales > Marinobacteraceae > Marinobacter > Marinobacter sp. BSs20148. The sequence continues at coordinate 3,230,929 of NC_018268.1, read as the reverse complement.
CAATGGCACACCTTTCAAATACTTCAGGTCATAAATATGAGCGACGAAAACTCAAAACCAACCTTGCCAGACCGTCTTGCGGGCAATCCTCGTAGCCCACACCATTCGGAAGAGGTTTTCGAACACCCCATCGGCATTCGGCTGAATGGCAAAGAGCGTAAAGATGTCGATGAATATTGCGTCAGCGAAGGTTGGATAAAAATCCAGTCGCCGAAAGCATTGGATCGTCGTGGCCAGCCTTTGATGATCACGTTAAAAGGCACTGTTGAAGCCTTCTACCTCTAGTCAGTTCCAAGACCTGCGTTCTACGCATACACTGAAAGGCCCGATAACAAAGAGCGCGCTATGGAACCCGGATCTGCAACACTGACCATGACCGTTTTGATGACGCCGGATGTGGCCAACTTTTCCGGCAATGTGCACGGTGGTACCTTGCTTAAGCATCTTGATGAAGTGGCTTATGCCTGCGCCAGCCGGTATGCAGGTGCTTATGTCGTTACTCTGTCCGTAGACCAGGTTATGTTTCTTCAACCCGTTCATGTGGGCGAGTTGGTGACCTTTCTGGCCAGCGTTAATTACACCGGGCGCACGTCCATGGAGGTGGGTATTAAGGTGATCACGGAGAACATCCGTGAAAAGCTGGTCAGACATACCAACAGCTGCTTTTTCACGATGGTGGCGGTGGATGAAAATGGAAAATCCGTCGAAGTGCCCAAACTGGAACCCCTCACTGATGATCAAATCAGGCGATTTGCGAACGGCCAGGAGCGCCGTGCGATTCGTGCTGAGTTAGAGGAGCGTTATAAGGCACTTCATCGTCCAGGCACGTAGCGGAACTCGCTGGATAGATTTTTGGCCAACAAGGGTGCAGCTTCCATCACTTGGCTAAATTCACTATGCCATTGCATTCAGTAAATGGAAGCTAACAGCCATGACCCAAACGTTAATGAAAGCCATCGTCACCACCGGTAATGGTGGCTATGAAAAGCTGGTATGCAAAGACGTGCCGGTCCCTGAAATCGGGCCAGGCGAAGTGCTGGTGAAAGTTTTGGCCGCAGGCGTTAACAACACAGAGATCAATACGCGACTGGGTTGGTATTCCTCTTCGGTTAACGATTCTACGAATGACGCATCGGAAGCAAAGGCCGCGCCGGCTGCGCCAAAGAGTGACGGTGGCTGGAATAATCAGACGCCTTTTCCGCTTATTCAGGGCACAGATTGCTGTGGCCTTGTGGTCAATGTGGGCGCTGATGGCGACAAAAGCCTCATCAACAAGCGTGTCCTTATCCGCCCGTGTATTCGCGAACACGGTTTTAGCTCCCTCGATAATATCTGGATGGGGTCTGATTTTGATGGTGCATTTGCCCAATATGTAAAAATCTGGGCAAGTGAAGTGTTTCCAGTGACGTGTGAGTGGACGGATGCCGAACTTGGAACCATTCCCTGTGCCTACGGAACGGCTGAGAACATGCTTCATAGGGCCAATTTGAGGCCAGGTGAAACGATTTTGGTGGTGGGGGCGTCAGGCGGCGTGGGCTCTGCGGCCGTGCAGCTTGCAAAGCGCAGGGGCGCAAAAGTTATCGCCATTGCGGGTGAAAACAAGCACGAAAAAGTGGCTCAGATCGGTGCCGACATCCTGTTAGGAAGATCCGCTGATCTGCTCGCAGAGCTCGGGGAGCAATCTGTAGATGTTGTTGTGGATAACGTGGCCGGGAGTGGATTTCCTACCATGCTCAAACTATTGAAACGAGGCGGGCGGCTTGTTTCATCAGGTGCTATTGCCGGGCCTGTTGTTGACCTTGATATGCGTGATATGTATTTAAAAGACATCACTCTAATGGGAACAACGGCTTGGGACGAAGTGGTTTTTCCCAATATTGTGAGCTACATCGAGCAAGGTGAGATTCAGCCGATTCTAGCGAAGACCTTCCCCTTGTCTGCCATTGCGGAAGCTCAAGCGGAGTTTCTTATGAAAAAGCATGTGGGTAAATTTGTTCTGATACCTTAGGCTGGAAACGGTCATGGCACAGTAAATCCGGTCACATGATTAAAAGCCGGGTAGGCCTGATTCTGAAGATCAGACCTGCCCCGGTTTTCGTTCTTTCAATAATGCGAGCGGGTGTCACCTTCCGGGCTTTCGGTAGGCACCAGAGCCTTGAACAGATCCTGGACTTCCAGAACCCCGACCTGCTTACCTTTTCGAACCACCCGATAGGTGAGGCTGGTGTCGCCTCCAGACAGCGCAATCACCGATTCCAGGTTGTCTCTTTCACCGATATCGCCGGCCACGTTGTCAGGCGCTTCCGTGGTTTTCTTCATGATGGACCGAACCCGCAGCACTCGGGCACGATTGATGTCGCTGATAAAGTTGACGATGTAAGGATCGTTCGGGTGCATCAGTATTTCTTGCGGCTCACCCTGTTGAACAATATAACCTTCCTTAAGTATGACCAGGTGGTCTGCCAGTTTCAGTGACTCATCCAGATCGTGGGTGATGAAAACGATGGTCTTATGCAACTCGTCCTGAAGCTCCAGCAGCAGGTCTTGCATGTCTGACCGTATCAGCGGATCCAGCGCCGAGAAGGCCTCGTCCATCAGCATGATCGGTGAGTTAGAGGTCAGTGCCCGGGCGATACCAACGCGCTGTTGCATACCACCAGACAGTTGGTGCGGGTACTGGTATTCGTTGCCTTCCAGACCCACGCGGGCGATCCATTTTTTGGCTTCTGCTTCGAAGTCCTCAATTTTATGGCCGCGCACGGAAAGCGCCATCCCGGCGTTTTCAAGAACGGTTTTGTGCGGCAGCAGCGCGAATTTCTGGAACACCATCGACATGCGTTCCCTGCGCAGGTTGCGCAACTGGTCTTCGTCAAACGCCAGCACGTTCTCGCCATCGACTGCGATTTCACCGCCGGTGGGTTCAATCAACCGGTTGAGATGCCGAATGAGCGTGGACTTGCCAGATCCCGACAGCCCCATGATGACGGTTACATGGCCCTCGCGCATATCCACGTTGATATCCTGAAGGCCCAGCACGTGCTGATGCTTTTCGAGAAGTTCGGCCTTTCCCATGCCTTGTTTTACGTACTCAAGGGCAACGTCGGGAGTAGGGCCGAAAATCTTGTACAGGTTCCGGATTGAAATTTTGATGTCCCGATCCACAATGCGCTTCCTTACTGTTTTTGCGAGGCGTTAATACGCGCTAGCGATGCTTTGGTTACCCGGTCCAGAATGACCGCCAGAATAACAATGCCAAGACCCGCTACCAGGCCAACACCGAGTTCCAGATTGCGTATGCCCTGGAGTACCAGCACGCCAAGGCCGGGCGCCGACACCAAGGAGGCAATAACAACCATGGCCAGGCTCATCATGATGGTCTGGTTTACCCCTGCCATGATGTTAGGCAGCGCCAGCGGAATCTGTACCTTGTACAGCTTTTGCCGGCTGGTCATGCCGAAGGCATTCGCCGCTTCAATCACGTCTGGGTCTACCAGCCGGATACCCAGGTTGGTCATGCGTATAACGGGCACAATGGCGTAAAGAATGATTGCGATGCCGTACAGTTTGGACTCGGTCACGCTGAATAGAAAAATCAGCGGGATCAGATACACAAAAGGCGGCAGGGTCTGCAGCATGTCGAGTACCGGGATCGTCAGCCTCTGCATCATGTTATTTCGGGACATGGCGATACCAATGGGCACGCCCAGCAGCACACAGATGAACGCGCAGACAAATATAATCGCCAGTGTTTGCATGGCGTATATGTAGTAGTCGATGAAGGCAAGCAGGCACAGGCTGCCAGCCACGAAGCCGACCAGCTTCCAGGATTTGGTGACAAGCAGAACAACCGCCAGCAGAATCGGAATAACGATCCACCAGGGCGTCGTGATCATGCCGTAAAGAGTGCCATCAAGGGCCCAACTCAAGGGCTGCGTAATGGGGTCCAGCACAATACTGAGATTGTCTTTGACGGCAAGAAAACCTTGCTCCAGCCCTTGGGTTAATTCCCGGGACTGAGGGAAGGCTGCGCAGGAGTCATTGAGTGCATCCATGGATGGAAACGGCACGTCCCAAAGGGATTGCTCGGCTTCCGTACCTTTGGATTTGTTGAGTAGTGCGGCCATCGACATGGGCGCGTCGCTCTTGCCTTCAGCGCACCACTCCGTGAGTCCAAGCGATGAAAATAGGAAGTCATAGGTTGCCATGAGCGTTCAATATTCCTTGCGCATTCAGAATGGGGTATTCGGTGTGATTTTTATTAGATCTATAAAAGAAGAGCCGGCGAACCGGCTCTTCTTGATAACGTCTACTGGCCAAGCACGTTGGCGAGTTGCTCGGTGGCTGAAGCATTCAGCCAGCTAGACCACTCATCGGTATTGTTACTCAGGAAGTAAACGGCAGCCTCTTCGGCGGAGGCGTTGTTTTCATCCATCCAAGCCAGCAGGGCACTCATGGTGCTGGTTTTGAAGGTCATGTTGCCCAGCATCTCAACCACTTCTGGCTCGCGCTCACCGAAACTGGTGGTGACTGCGGTCAGAATGGTGGCAGCGGGGAACTCAGAAACACCGGGATTTTCGGCCATTTGGGTCTGGTTACGGGTATGAACGTCTGGCTTGTAATCGCCAATTTTAACCCGAGTCATGTCGTACTTGCCGAGTGGTACAGTCGGGCCCCAGTAGTAACCGAACCAGGGCTCTTCGCTCTGAACCGCAGAAGCCATAGACGTCGCCAGGGTTTCACCGGAACCGTGATCGAATACCGTGATACCTGACGCTTTGAGATCAAGAGCGCGGACCAGGTTGTCACTGACAACACGGCAGCCCCAACCACTCGGGCAGTTGTTAAAGCGGCTGTCTACCAGTTCCGGATTTGCCATGATGCCTTCGATGGTTTTCAGTTCCGGGTGTTTCTCGGCCAGATACGTGGGAATCCACCAGCCCTCAATACCACCTGGGTCCAGTACTTCGGCCACGCGCTTGATTTTGCCTTGCTCTTCCAGTCGCAGGTACGCTTCGCCGGCAGAGTTTAGCCACAGCTCGGTCACGATGTCCGGTTCGCCATTTTCAGCGACCGATGTGACGGCAGGAACGGTGTCCGAAGGAATCACGGTTACGTCACAGCCGTAGCCTTGTTCCATAATAAAAGTGGCGACGCCGGTTACGACGGCGTTCGAGGCCCAGCTCATCTGAGTGATGGATACTTCACCGCATTCAGCGGCAGCGAGCGAGGGTGCAGATAGGGCGCACAAAAGCGCCACTGGCGTTAGTTTACGCATGATTAATACTCCATTTGGGTTTGAGCGCGCAGGGCACAGGACCCGCTGAGGGAGTCCTGAAGACTTCTCGAGAGATGATTTGGCGCTTTGAAAGCGTATTTGAAAGGCAGTGCAAACGTTGAGACCTCGGTTAATACGTAGCTACTAGGGTAATGGTTTGGGTAGGAGTTACAAGTGATTAATTTTGAAGCTCGCTAAAAACTCCACATTGCGGTCGTATTTTTCAGAAACCAGAAGAGATTTATTTTCTGTGATAGTTTAATAAGCAATGACAGACCCGTTCCTTTTCGTGCCTCTGAAAAACCGTCAATGGGGTATATTAGTCGCCACGTTTATTCTCTATATAAGGAGCAACCCAGCATGCTGGCAAAGAAAAAACCCACCAACGTAATTGGTGAACCATTGGAAGTCTGCGGCAAAGATCCGGTGACCGGTTTTTTCCGTGACGGTTGCTGCAATACGGGGCCCGAGGACATGGGCAACCATACGGTATGTGCGGTAGTGACTGATGATTTCCTGGCGTTTTCCCGCAGCCGGGGTAACGATCTAACCGAAGCCCGCCCGGAGTTCGGCTTCCCGGGTTTAAAAGCTGGAGACGGCTGGTGCCTGTGCGCTGGCCGTTGGCGTGAAGCGTTGGATGCGGGCTGTGCACCCCGGGTTCGGCTCAAGGCGACGCATCGAGCCGCGCTGGAGGTTTGTGACCTGGCGGACTTGAAGAAGCATTCTGTGGATCTGAGTTAGTGACACATAGCGGGGAGGGCTTTAGATCGCCCTCCACCGTCTACTCAGGCAAAATCGTATTCCCCGCCTTTTTCAAGGGCGATTTGGTAAGCCGGTCTGGCGTGCACGCGTTTCACCCAGGCTATGATACTAGGCCGGTTCTTGCCGGTAATGCTCCTGGCCACTGAGGCTTCCAGCGGAAAGCTCATTTGAATATCCGCAGCGCTCAGGTTATCCCCAAGAAACCAGGTGTTCTTGGCTAGGTGAGATTCAACAAAGTCCAGGTGCATTTTGATCATCGGGCCGATGAAAACCTCATTGGTTTTATTCGCAATGCCTTTTGCCACCGGCTTGACAAAAAACGGCATCGGGCTGGTTTTTACCTTTTCAAACACCAGGCGCATCAGCAGCGGCGGCATTAAAGAGCCTTCGGCGTAATGCAGCCAGTATGTGTAATCAAGCCAAGCCTGGCCGCCGCTCTTCGGCAGCATGGTGCCTTTGCCATAGGTGCGGGCAAGGTATTCGATAATGGCGCCAGACTCCGCGATAACCAAGTCGCCGTCGGTGATCACCGGTGATTTACCCAGCGGGTGTATTTTTTTGAGGCTGTCAGGCGCTAGCATGGATTTGGGATCACGCTTGTAGTGCTGGATCTCGTAGGGCACTCCCAGCTCTTCCAACATCCAGAGAATACGTTGTGAGCGGGAGTTATTGAGGTGGTGGACTGTAATCATGCTGAAATCCTGTTCGCGTCAAAAAAAAGAGTACATCATTAAGGTAGGCTGGAAATGACTTTTTGGTTCACCACCATCGCGACTTTGAGTCGCTTTAGCGAAAGCCGCAGGGCGGGCTGATTTACGCCCGTTCCCGCTCAATCCGCACCGGAACAGATTTCGACCCCGGCGTTTTCGATAGCTGATCATGATGGCTGACCGGCACCAGAACATTGCACTCCGGGTAGTAAGAGGCCACGGTGCCTGCCGGAATCTGGTAGGGCGTTAGCACCAGGCCGCCAAGGCGGCGATCCACACCATCGTCCAAGTCTGTGATCATCTGGACATGGTCTCCACCCGATAGCCCGGCACGTTTAATATCATCCGGGTTCATCAGCAGCACATCCCGCGTTCCTTCAATGCCATGAAAACGATCCGAATAGCCATAAATGGTGGTGTTGAACTGATCGTTGGAACGCATGGTCAGCAAGCTGTAACGGCCAGGTTTTTTGTCGAATCCCAACGATGTCAGCCGCTCTGGCGTGGTGAACAGTGCTTTCTTCTCTGGCGTCTTCCAGATTCGTTCGTGGGCAGCAATGCCGCGATAGAAACCACCGGGCTCGAACATCCTTGCATTGAAATCGCCAAAGTCGTTGGGGTATGTTTGCTCGATCAGCTCCCGCACCAGGGAATAGTCTGCGGTCCACTCTTCCCATTTTACCTTCGGGTTCTCTGGCAGCAGAACTTTGGCGATACCGGTGATGATCGCCAGCTCGCTTTTCAGGTGTTTTGATATGGGTGACCGGTGGCCGGTGGAACCACTGATCATCGAAAAGCTGTCTTCCGTGGAAACGGCCTGCGGCCCGCTGGCCTGTTCATCCACTTCGGCACGGCCCAGGCAGGGCAATATATAGGCTGATTTGCCTGGGAAAATATGACTGCGATTAAGCTTGGTGGAAATCATCACCGTCAGGTTCTGCTGCGCCCAGCTCTGTTCCATCCGTTGCTGGTCCGGCACCGCGCGCAGCAGATTGCCACCAAGGCAAATGCTCGCTTTGACCGATCCGGCGATCAAACCCTCGACCATCTCGACAATGTTCACACCGTCCTTGAGGGGCGGGTTGAAGTCAAAAAGCTCGCGCAGCTTGTCCATGGGAATAAGGCCGGCCTTCTCCGCAATGCCAACGGTTCGCTGGCCCTGAACGTTGGAGTGCCCGCGCACCGGGCAAACACCCGCGCCAAGCCTGCCAATATTGCCTCTTAGCATTAGCAGATTAACCAGCATGCCCACATTGACTGAACCGTGAGTGTGCTGGGTGAGGCCCATGCCATAAACGCCGATGACACGTTCCGCCTTTATATAAACGTCGGCGGCTTTTTGCAGTGCTTGTTTGGTCAGCCCGCTACCGGCTTCGATATCGTTCCAGTCGGCGGCCTCAACCGAGCCTAGGAAGCTGTCGAACCCCTGGGTGTGTTCCTTAATGAAAGTCACATCGATGATACGTTTGTCGCCATTGCGATGAGCGGCCTTGTCTGCCTCGATGACGTGCTTGCAGATGCCCATGATGGCTGCCACATCGCCGCCAGAGTTTAACTGGTGATACTGGTCGGATATTTTGGTCTGCCGCCCCGTGGTCATATCAACCGCACTCTGGGGGTCCACAAACGCCACCAAACCCTGCTCGATAATCGGATTGAAGGTGACAATTTTAGCGCCGCGCTTTTTGGCCTCTTTCAGGGGGTGAAGAAAGCGCGGGCTATTGGTGCCGGGGTTCTGGCCGAAGAAGAAAAACGCATCTGCCTGTTCCAGGTCTTCCCAGACGATGGTGCCGACGGGAGAACCAATCACCTTGCTAAGGCCAACAGAGGTAGTCTCGTGGCACATGTTCGAGCTTTGCGGCAGATTGTTATTGCCGTGCAGTCGCGCCATCAGTGCGTAAAGATAGGCGGCCTCAAGCCCGGCATGACCGGATGCATAGAACACGGCGCTTTCGGGATCGAGTACGTTGAGGTTATCCGCGATGTCTTTGAACGCCGATTCCCAGTCCACTTCTTCGTAGCGGTCGCTTTGTGGGTTATAACGCATCGGGTGGGTTAGCCTGCCGGTTTTCTCCAGCTCATGATCGGTCCAGGTACGGAGCTGTTGCACCGTATGTGTTTCCCAGAATTCGGGGGTGCAGCGGTCTTTTGTTAACTCCCACATAACCGCTTTTGCGCCGCTTTCGCAGAATTCAAACGCGCTGTAGTTCTTGGGTTTGGGCCAGGCGCAGGAAGGACACATAAGGCCACCAGGCTTGTTCATTCGGCGCAGTGTGTCCGCCGCGGAAAGTGAGGCCGACGATTCAATAGAGATACTAGCGATTCCTTTTAGCGACCCCCAGCCACCAGCCGGTCCCTTACCGGCGACGATGTCATCCTTATTGCTCATGTGCTTCCCCGCTCAAGCTTGTTCGTTTTCAGTCGCAAACAGGTTCGTAGCATCTTGCTCCCAATCCTAGCCCCAATCACTACCCTCGGGGGCCGAACAGTAACCAGATGATTAAGCCGATCAAGGGGAACGCGAGCAGCACGATAATCCAGATCACTTTGGCGACAGTGCTTGCCCTGCTCTTTGCTATCTTAACGATGACCAAGATAACGATGACCAGCCAAACCAGGCTCAGCAAACCACCGAAGGCACTACCTACACTACTAAATAGGCTATCCACGTCATTCTCCTTGGCTATTGATGGGCATGTCCACAAGCAGCATAGCTCGAATAATGGCGCATAGCCGAGTGTAAAACAGGACAGATTGATTTTCTGTGAGAGTTTTGGGCTAGACTCAAAGGCCGACAGAAGAATCTACTTTCTTTTGCAGGAAAGTGACGATTGACCGACCTACGCGAATGTCGGATCTGTTTTCAGAAAGGACGGGCTTGCATGAAATACATCTTCGAAGTGCATATCAGGGCGGGCTATACCGCCGAGGATTACGCGGATGCATGGATGCGTGCAAGCGAGTTGATTCAGCGCGCACCGGGCGCGCTGGGAACGGAATTGCACCGCAAGATCGGTGAGCCGGATACGCTTATAGCCATTGCCCACTGGGACAGCAAAGCCAGCCGGGATGCGATGGAGTCACAGCACAATCCCGACGTGGCTGACATTATCCGCAGTGCGGCGCCTTTCTGTGAAATCCAGCCCCTTGGTGAGTTTGAAGATCCGGAGTGGGTGGTTAACCTGACCGGCTAGTTACCAGTCGGTGACGGATTTCACTTCCAGAAACTCTTCCAGCCCCCACACGCCGCCTTCCCGGCTGCCGTTGCCCGACTGTTTCATGCCGCCGAACGGGAAACCTGACGATCCGGATTTGCCGTTAATTTCGATCATGCCCGACCGCAATTGCCGCGCCAATCGGTGGGCTTTTTCTTTATCGGAGGTCTGGATGTAGTTGGTCAGCCCATAGTGGGTATCGTTTGCCATCTTCACCGCTTCTTCTTCTGTTTCAAACGCTGTGATGGCCAGAACCGGGCCGAAAATTTCTTCGCTCCAGATGGTCATTTCGCGCGTGACGTCTGCGAAAACGGTTGGCCTTACAAAATAGCCCTTGTTCAGCCCTTCTGGCCGGCCTTCGCCACCGGATACCAGCGTCGCGCCTTCTGCAATACCTTTTTTGATCAGTGCCTGAATTTTCTGGAACTGTTGTTCAGAAACCACGGGCCCAATTTGGCGGCCGTCTACGTCGGCGGGGCCAACATCTGTCTGACTGGCAATCAATGCGGCGGTTTCAACAGCCTGCTTGTAAAGTGACTTCTCGACAAGCATCCGTGTGGGCGCGTTGCAGGATTGGCCTGAGTTCGCAAAGCAATGGCGCACGCCACGCGTTATGGCTTTTTCATCGGCGTCTGCAAAGATGATGTTAGCGCCTTTGCCGCCCAGTTCCAGGCCAACTCGCTTCACGGTGTCTGCTGCGGCAATGGTGATGGCTTTGCCGGCACGGGTTGAACCGGTAAAGCTGACCAGATCAATATCCGGGTGCTTTGAAAGTTGCGAGCCAACGCCTTCGCCATCGCCGTTAACCAGGTTGAACACGCCGTCTGGAAAGCCCGTACTGTCGATCATTTCTGCCAGCAGCATTGCCGACAAGGGTGAAATCTCTGACGGCTTGAGAACCACTGTGCAGCCAGCCGCAATCGCAGCCGGCACTTTCAGCATTATTTGGTTCATCGGCCAGTTCCAGGGGGTTATCAGAGCGCAAACGCCTACAGGTTCGTGCATGATTCTGTTTTCTGGCGCGTGGTCACCCAGGGCGTGCTCAAAGTTGAAGGTTTTTAGCGCACGAATGGTGTTTTTCAAATGCGTAGCGCCGGCGCCCACTTGGGCCGTTCTTGCCAAATTGATGGGCGCTCCCATTTCTTTGCTGATGGTTTGTGCCATCTCTTCAGCACGCGCGCTGTAGGTTTCCAGCAAGCGCTCTAGCAGGTCAATACGTTGTTCTCTGGTCGACATCGACCAGGCCGGGAACGCACTTTTTGCGGCGCTGACGGCCATATTCGTATCAGCCTCAGAACCCAGAGTAATCTTGGCAAATCCGGTTTCATCAGAAGGGTTGATAACGTCTATGGTTTGGGTGCCCTCAGGCGTTACCCATTTTCCGTTAATGTAGAACTTGGTCGTATCCATCATGCGTCTGCTCTTGTGTGGAAGTTGGCTCATGGTAGCAGACTCGTGAACTTTGACTTTCCTATTACCTCTTTTCGCACTTTTTTTTTGCTAGCACCCGCGGCATGCGCTAGTTTGACGACTTCAGAATTATTGTCGCGGGAGTACAGGATGTTGGAGTCAATCGAGGCCGCTCTAACCGCGTGGCTATTGCCGGGCGCATCTGCGTTACTGGCTCTGGTAGCAACCTACGCCACCTTCCGCGTTGCGTTGGGAGTGACACGTCGGGTTACCCGCTCCAAGGCCGTTCCCCGTATCTTTTTAGACGCTGCCGCCCGCGCCCTGGGTGTCTTTTCATGTTTGCTGGTGCTGAATGGGGTTCTGGAAACCGCACCTGAAGGTCTTCCCATGCTGGCGGAGCTGCAGCATTTCGCCACGCTGTTGCTGATCTTGTCGATGACCTGGGCGGCGGTGCGCTGCACTTCGGCCATCGGGGATGTGGTTGTTATACTCAACCCGGCACTTGAGCACCAATGGAAACGTGCCCGAAAAGTTGAAACACAGACCCGTTTTTTGGTTCGCGGCCTCAATGTCCTGATTGTGATTATAGGGTTGGGGGGCGCCCTGATGACCTTTGACGGCGTGCGCCATGTTGGTGGCAGCCTACTGGCTTCCGCCGGCATTGGCGGTATTGTTTTGGGTTTTGCGGCCCGCCCGGTGCTGGGCAATCTGCTGGCGGGCGTGCAGATTGCGCTGACCCAGCCGTTTCGTATAGACGATGTGCTCCATGTTCAGGATGAGTGGTGCTGGGTCGAGGAAGTGACAGCGACTTACGTGGTGTTGCGGGTTTGGGACTTGCGCCGGATGATCGTGCCGTTGCAGTGGTTTATCGAAAATCCGTTTGAAAACTGGTCGCGCAATAGTGCCGACCTGATGGGTACGGTTGTTCTCTCAGTCGATTACGCCATGCCGGTGCAGCCCTTGCGCGAAGAGTTCGCGCGGCTGCTCAGGCAATCTTCCCTGTGGGACGGAAAAACGGAGACAGTGCAGGTGACCGAATCGAACGAGCGGGCGTTACAGATACGCTTCCTGATGAGTGCCTCGAATTCCAGCAAGGCTTGGGATTTACGTTGCGCGGTGCGCGAGGGGTTGGTGACCTTTGTTCAGGCTAGCTATCCGGAATATTTGCCAAGGGTTCGAGCGCGGCTGGTGGATGATCCAGATGCTGCCCTTGATCAGTAAATTGTATCATTGCGGCTGTTCGCGAGTTTTAGGGGGGGCTTTGGTTCATTGTGACGCAATGATTTCAAAGCCACATAACGATTTAAAAAACCACACGAAAAGGTGCTCTCACTATGACGGAATTCAAACAGGTTGCTGGCCTTTCAGCAGACCAGCTTCGCAACATTGAACGTCATCTTGATCGTCGCTATATCCAGCCTGGAAAGTTGCCTGGCGCGTTGACACTGGTAGCCCGGAGGGGGGAAATTGCCTACGTGAAAGCCCAGGGGCTGATGGATGTGGAACGTAACAAACCTGTCTGCCGGGATACGGTTTTCCGCATTTACTCGATGACCAAACCGATCACATCGATTGCCATGATGCAGCTTTACGAACAGGGGCGGTTTTTGCTGGATGATCCGGTGCAAAAGTACATTCCGGGGTGGAAAAACCTGCAGGTTTATAAAAGCGGTGTTTATCCCAATTTTCTGACTACGCCGGCCACCAGCACCATGACCATTCGCGACCTGTTCACCCACATGTCGGGCCTGACTTACGGATTTATGAACCGCACCAACGTTGACGCGGCCTACCGTGAGTTAGGGCTTGATGGCAGCCGGAACCTAACGCTGGAAGCACTGGTGAACCAACTTGGGGAACTACCGCTTGAGTTTTCACCGGGTACGGCCTGGAACTATTCCGTCAGCACGGATGTGCTGGGGTATTTGGTGCAGTTGCTGGCGGATCAGCCTTTAGACGAGTATCTGCGCGACAATATCTTTGGCCCACTGGACATGCCAGACACCGGTTTCCAGGTTCGTGATGATCAGCTCGACCGCTTCGCCGCCTGCTATCAGTACGAGCCCGGTGACCAGCTCAAGCTGCAGGACGATCCGGAAACATCACATTTCCGACACAAAAATAAGTTTGTGTCTGGCGGCGGCGGGCTGGTTTCCACAATTGACGATTATTTCCATTTTGCCCAGACACTTTGCCAGGGCGGAGAGTTTAGGGGGCGGCGGATTATCGGTCGAAAAACTCTGGAATTCATGCGCCGCAACCACTTGCCGGATAATCAGGATCTGCCAGGCCTTGCGGTTGGAGCCTTCAGCGAAACGCCTTATGCCGGAACCGGCTTTGGCTTAGGTTTCTCGGTTAAGACAGACGTTACCAAATCCCAGGCCAACGGATCGGCTGGCGAGTACGGGTGGGGGGGCCTGGCGAGCACCAACTTCTTTATCGATCCGGTGGAGGAACTGGTCATGATTTTCATGACGCAACTGATCCCCTCGTCGTCTTATCCGATCCGGCAGGAGTTGCGGGCCATTGTGAATGGGGCTTTGGTGTGACCCACCGGGCTCTATAACGTCAGGGAGTCCGGGATTGAAAAATAAATCTCTCCCGGCTTATTTGATGTTACTGGTTGAGAATATCAATGATTTCTCGGGTATCCTTGATAATTGTATAGACTCGATCCTCGATCTCTATCCGCTGACGGTTGCCATCGACGTCGCGGATATTGCCGAAGCGCAACAGCTCCCGGTCGAAATAATCACCCTTCCGGTAATTCAGCTTTTTCTGCCAGCCCGGCGGCAGTGGCTGGCCACGCTCGACTTTCTTTTGCAGGCCTGGTGGTAGCTGATCGCTATGAGATGACTTGGCCATTGCCGGTGCGGCGCCAATCATTACGCCCAACAGGGCAACCATCAGAATAGACTTCATAATCTATTAACTCCCAGAATTGCGACACCACTAAGCTAACACGGGACCGAACGGGGTGACGTTAACACTGGTTCATGCCTGACAAAATCAGGCCCTCAAAAACCGCCCGTTAATCCCATCTTGAGCCCAGTGCCGCAGCCGTCATGTCGGTGGTTCCCAGAACAGACTTGGCACTCACCATAGAGCTTGGCCGCGCCAGCTTTTCTGCAAGTTATGAGAAAGGAGCGGGACGTGCGAAGTAGTATCCCTGCTGGAAAAACACGCCTGCTTCGTGCAGCCAGGCCCGGTCCTCTTCCGTCTCAACGCATTCCGCAATCAGCGTCATCCCAAGGGTATCTATGAGTGGTACAAGACCGGTTACCAGATCCTGGGCACGCTGATCCAGCACCGCCGCGCGGACAAAAGAACCATCGAGCTTAAGCTTATCCAGCGGATACTGCCAAAGGTAAGACAACGACGAATAGCCCACACCGAAGTCGTCGGCAGCAATCTGAACCCCGCGTTCGTGTACTGCCTTTAAAGGCTCCAGCACCAGCTTCGGTGAACTGAATACCCTCTCTGTGATCTCCAGGGTCAACCAGTTTGGTGGCAGCTTGCTCTGGGTCAGGGCTCGATCCAGTCGTTTCAAAAAGTCCGGGGCCGTAATGGTATTGGCTGTAATGTTGACCGCTACCGGCTTGCCCATGGACATCGCTTCATAACACGCACGCTCAAGGACCCAAAGATCGAGATTAACGATAAGCTGCATTTCTTCAATCACTGGAATAAAGTGCCCGGGCAGGATCAGTCCCCGCCACGGGTGTTGCCAGCGGATCAGGGCCTCCATAGAAACCGTTTCCCCGGTACGTGTGTCAACCACAGGCTGGTAATAGAGTTGAAATTCAGATTCACGAAGAGCGCGTTGGGCTTCAGCCGGTACCCAGCTGTGGGCTAATACGCGGTCCTCGAGAGCCAAGCTGAAAAAAAAGTGGTTGAGGCCGGAACGCCGGGTCCGTTCAAGGGCGATGGTGGCCCGCCGTTCCAGATCCTTTGCAGTTGAGCCGTCCTGAGGAGAGCGGGCAATGCCCACATTTACGCGAAGCATGAACTGAAGCAGACCAACTTTCAGTGGTTCATCAAACAACAGGTTTATGGCCTGAATACGCTCAATGGTATGGTCGTCACTTTTATGCTGAATGAGCAGAATAAACTCGTTGCCGGCTACCCGGCCAACGTACTCATCCTCGGCTAGTGATCGCACGATACGCCCGACAGCCTGATGGAGCGCGTGATCACCCAGATCCTGGCCCAAGGCCTGATTAATGCGCCTGAAGCCTTCGATTTTAAGCCGAAAGACGGCCCATTGAGTGTCGGGATGGCGGTTGAATGCTTCTTCAGCTTGTGCCATGAGCACCCGCCGGGTTGGAATGCCCGTGGTAGGGTCCATCTTCTGGAGTTCGTGAGGATTATCCTCCAGAGGTTGGTTGTCGGTCAGTACAATGGCCAACGCGAGCACTTCCTGGCCTCTTTTTGTATCCACAGGAATGAGTTCCCAGGCTACATCCATACCACCAACTCGCTGGCGACAGTTCTGTAGGTCGCCTCCCATAGCCTTGGAGTGGGCCTCTCGTAGTCCCCGGTTTCCCGCCGTTTCGGGGAATAAAGTGTCGATGTATTCCCCGAGCGAATGTTGATCTGTATTAAGAATCTTGTCGATACTTTCGCCACCGCCGGCCACAAGAACGCCAGCACCGTTAAGCAAAAGCTTTATACCAGGGGTATCTTCGACTGGAAAATCATCGAGGAAGCTGTGCGGATCCCAATTCCATGTGCCATTCACCATGTATCCGATTCCTTATCTGCGGCACCAGCGCGTACTTGCGAGCAGTATGACACTCATCCCCGCGATTGTGTAAACGTCGCTAAATCGACATATTTACTCTCGGTTTAACTGTAACAATTTTTTTGAAACCCGCACTAATTACGTATTCTGCCGCGATGATGAGCGCTGGCTCAGTCGCCGAAACTGATTAGGCCCGATTCTTACATCAGGCTTCGGCCGTTAGGACTTATTCACCAGGACTTGCGGTCATTGGGCAAGTTTTATCGACAATTTCAGGTTTCGTTTTGCTTCTTTCCGACTCCCCGGTTTATCGGTTAACTAAGCCCCAGCACTTTCTTACGCTGTTCTGCCCAGGTATGAATCAAGTGATCTACGGCCAGGCCAATAAAGGCAACGCATAAGCCGAGCACTATGCCTTGGCCCATGCCGTTGGCTTCAGACAAAGACTGCATGATGAGCTGGCCTAAGTCGTCGGTACCGATAAAGGCGCCGATGATAATCATAAACAATGAGAATATGACGGTTTGGTTGATGCCTAGCATGATGTGCGGGAACGCCAGGGGCAGTTCAATTTTCAGTAAGCGCTGCGTGCGGTTAACCCCTGACATAGACCCGGCCTCTTGCAAGCTTTTCGGCACGTTACTCAACCCTTCCACGGTGTAACGTGTGGCAGGAATGGTGGCGTACACAATCACCGCAATAAGCACCGATAAATCACTCACACCAAACAACATAATGACCGGGATTAAGTAAACGAACGACGGAAACGTCTGAAAGGTGTCACACACCAGCAATATGAACTTCGTTGCCCTGGGGCTTCGCGAGCACAAAATGCCAACACTACAACCAATAATAACGGAAATGATGACGGCAAAAGTGGCCATGTAGGCCGTAATTAGAGCGCGGTCCCACCAAGGGGTTAGTGCAATAAAGGCAATAAAAGCCGTTGCAGTGATAGCAGAGCGAAGGCCGCCAACGATGTAACCCGTGCCTGCAACCAGGAACAGAGTTGCCGCGACGGGCATCGCTAGATAAGCCTCTTTCATGGGCATCAAAATCCAGGTAATCATGAAGAAGTTGAAGCTTTGCACGCTGTCGTAGGTATTGGTGATAATCCAGTCAACAATGGAATCCCAGAACTTTTCGGTAGTAAGTCCTTGTGACTCGTGAATAAAGTAGAAGTAATTGGCTTTGTCTGGGAAAACCATGGATGCGACATAGGCAATAACAGAGGTGAGAATCAGAATTCCCACGAAGGCGAGTGAATACTTGTGACGCAAGTGAAACGGTACGTCAGCAAAGTAATCCACCTGCTTTTTTGCCCAAGCCAGAGATAACCTGTCCAGAACCACTGCAATCAAGACAATGGATATACCAAGTTCGAGGGCCTGGCCTATCTTGAGCATATTCAAAGACACGAGTAAGTCGTAGCCTAGACCCTTTGCCCCGATAAACGATGCGATAACGGCCATGGCCAAACACTGCATGATGACCTGATTTACACCGATCAAAATGTCATGGCGTGCGGTAGGGATCAACACTTTAAACATAAGCTGGCGTGCATTGCAGCCACTCATCATGCCGGCTTCCACCACTTCTGGAGAGACCTTTTTAAGGCCCAGAATGGTGAGGCGAATCATTGGAGGGGTGGCAAAGATAACCGTTGAAATAGCACCGGCGTGGTCACCAATGCCGAAGAACACCACCACCGGGATCAGGTACGAGAAGTGGGGCATGGTTTGCGCCACGTTCAACAGTGGCGCCAGGATGGATTCGAAGATTTTGTTCCTGAAGGCGATGATGCCCAAGGTTAATCCCAGGAAAACCGATAAGGGCACGGCCACCAACACAAACGATAAGGTTTGCATGGCGGGTGTCCACTGACCAAACACAGCAATGTAAATGGTGCTGATGCCGGCTAGAAGTGACAGATTGCGGCCACCAAGATACTGCCCTGTTAAAAAGGCACCCGCAGCAACAGCGGGCCATGGCAGTGCCGGAATTCGAGCCCACTCGTTGGCGCTGATAAAATCCCAGCTGGTAAAAGCCACAACCGTTTTAACGCCCCCTAACAGAAGCTCACGAATCAGGTTGATGCTGAACAGAACCACGCCAGACAAGTCGCGGGTAAACTCTTTCATCATGGTTGACTGTTCGGTGATGCCCAGCTCGGCATCGTAAGTCTCGACCACCCAAAAATCATTGATGAGGAATTTAAGGCCGTCGTTAACAGCGTCCGGCAGCAACCAGAATTGGGTTTCCTGCAGGCGCCACAGGTTACCGCCTGTGGCTGGGTCGATAGCCATAACAAGGGCAAAGAACACCACCAATAAGGCGACAAACTGCATCCATTTATGTTCGGTAAAATATTGCATTAGGCTTTGCTCATAACTTAGTTATTAACTGGCATGCTGTTAGTTTCACCAAACAAGACGTCTATCATAATGTTGCGGTTTAACGCGCCAACAATATTGCCCTCGGCATCAGTTACAGCCACTGGGTGTTGCTCGGTCAGCACGGATCCGGCTACGGTTTCGATAATGGCGTTGGCAGAGACAGTGACGTCGCTCATCTTGGCGGTGGCGTCGTATTCTTCCATGATGGTTTTGCATGAAAGTACGCGCTCGCGCGGCACGCCACGGGTGAACTTGGCGACGTATTCCGTGGCTGGTTTCAGCACGATGTTGGCCGGGGTGTCAATTTGTTCGATAACGCCGTCTTTCATAATGGCAATGCGGTCGGCAAGGCGAAGCGCCTCATCAAAATCGTGGGTAACGAATAAGATGGTTTTGTGCAACACACTTTGTAAACGCAGGAATTCGTCCTGCATTTCCCTGCGGATCAGTGGGTCCAGAGCTGAGAAGGGCTCATCGAGGAACCAGATTTCAGGTTCTACGGCCAATGAACGGGCAATGCCAACCCGTTGTTGTTGACCACCAGAGAGTTGGCGTGGAAAGTCGTTTTCGCAACCTGTGAGCTCTACCAGGTTCACCATGTCCATCGCACGGGCCATGCTGTCGCGAGTGCTTATGCCTTTTGCCTGTAATGGTAGGGCAATGTTTTCGAGAACGGTTTTGTGAGGCAGAAGGGCAAAACTTTGGAATACCATGCCCATTTTATTACGCCGGATGTTGATGAGTTCCTTTGCATTCATCGCAAGCAGGTCTTCACCATCAATAAAAATACCGCCCGCAGTTGTGGCTATCAGGCGTGAAATGCAGCGTAAAAGTGTGGATTTGCCAGAACCTGACAGGCCCATAATAACGAGCATCTCACCTTTGTGTACTTCAAAAGAAGCGTTGTTAACACCAATAACACATCCTGCTTTAAGTAATGCTGCTGTATCTACTTTTCCGCCGGATTTTTCCAGAATTTTTACAGCGTTATCGCCAAAAATTTTATAGACAGACTCGCACTTGATGACCGGCTGAGCTGACGTTGACATAATCAAATTCCCGTATAAAAAGTGGTGCTAAGAGATAAGGTTGCTGGCGATAGTTCAGTGGATATATCGGACGAACAAGCGCAATAGATTATTGTTGCACCGCGTCAATGGCTCTGCTGTTACTGAAAAAACAGAATAAAAAATAGAGATTCTGAATATAATAGCTAACCTGAATGCAGCGCACTCAGGTTAGCGTATTAAGCTTACAACCAGGCTTTCCAAGTTGCTTCGTTATCAGCCAGCCATTTAGCGGCGGCTGCTTCGTGGGACATGCCATCGATGTCTACCAATGCTGCCATGTTGCCAATATCGCTTTTGGTAAAGGATACGTTGTTAAAGATCTTATAAGCAGTTGGCCATTTTGCGGGCATTTGATAATAAGCGGCTTTCTTTAACCAACCGGCCGGGGGCGAACCACACTTGCCATCACCGCCGTCTGACTTTTTGCAGCCTGCCGTATACGCGGGAAATTCAACGAAGCTGCCACCGTCACCGGCATCGGTGAAGTTAGGTGACCAGTTAAAAACCACTACGGCGCGGTTGTCTTTTGCTGCAGACTCTAGCTCAGCCCAAAGTGCACCGGATGATCCGGCAAACTTGGCGGTAAAGTTCATATCAAGTGCTTCAATGCGGTCTAGGGTTTCTTGGCCATGCCAATCCATAGGGCCGTCAAGATAACGGCCTTTGCCACCGCTGCCTGGCGTTGCAAACAGTTCGGCGCAATCGTTCAGTGCTTCCCAAGAGGGTAGGCCCGGGCATAAATCGCCTACATACGCAGGGTACCACCACTCTTCTTGAGTCGCAGAGGCGTGCGTGCCTACATCAATAATACCGCCGGCGTCTAAAGCATTGTTAAAAGATTTTCCAAAAGTAGACTGCCAGACTTCATGGGCAATAGTAACGTCGCCGTTACGAACAGATTCATAAACCGCTTGGCTATCAGCAGGTACGTAAGAAACGTTATCGCCAATGCTTTCAAAAATACCGCCAATAACGTAAGCCATCGTAATTTGGCTGGTCCAGTTATGGGTGGCAATTACAATAGGCTCTTTTGAATCTGCTTGGACTACAGTCGCGCCAAGCACCAGTGAGCTAACTGCAGCGGCAGTCGCAAGTTTATTTAAAAATTTCATACACATCTCCGAAAAGTATTGTTATCCATAATGGATTATTTCGTACTTTCTTTGATTATAGGCAAAGTCCTGTCTTGTTTTTGGCGCAAAATTATACTGGGCAAAAAAATAGACGACAATGACTGCATCGCGAGCTTTCTTTAAAAGCACGTCATTAATCCAGCGCCCAAAAAGGTACTTCTAAAAGCCATAACGACTTCGGTTTTTAGGTAGTGCGCGCCAAGGTCGAATGTATTAATGGCGCAATTCTATGAAGGCTGTATCTGTCTTTGAGCAGGCTTTATCTGTCGGTGAAACAGAGGGCCGAGGGCGGGCAGGCCGCCGATGAAACGCGAGATCTCGAGAATACGCCGGAAGAGAGCGCTCGAACTGGTCAAGCAGAAAACTACTTGATAACTCGTATACCAGAACCCTTAGGCTAACACATCCTGGCTGCGAGCGTTTTTTCGCTTGAGGAAAACCGGTTAAAGCCAGTTCTGAAAAATAAATGTGCCCCCGCCTATCGTGCTGCTGGAGTTGATACAGCACTGGCTGTTGTGCGTATACTAATCCAAGGTCCTTGAAACTCGGATCAGTTTTGTAATACGAAAGGAAATGTATGAATCATTCCAAAGAATTACTGCAATCCCCACTTTTTCAGTCTGTTGCAGGTCTGGCTTTCGAGTCGGTGATGGTAACGGACGTGACTGATGATCATAAGAATTCAGTGATCATTTATGTCAACCAGGCCTTCACCGACCTGACGGGCTATTCGGCTGAAGAAGTGCTGGGCAAAACGCCTGGTCTGCTGCAGGGGCCGAAAACCGATAAAGCCGAGACAGATCGTTTGTCTGATGATTTGAAGAACAATCGGACCTTCCACGGTAGCACTGTTAATTATCGCAAAGACGGTACTCCTTTCAATATTGAATGGAAGGTATCTCCGGTGATGGATGGGGCTAAGGTCACGCATTATGTGGCGGTACAGAGAGCGGTTGGTTAAGATTTAGAAACGCATCTCTGAGCAGAACGTGTCAGGCCAGTACGCTGGCTTGACGTGACTGCCGCAACGGCTAGCTGCGCATGGTTCTTGTGTTTGGCATGCAGCTTGAAGCAAAATATTCAAAGCCTTTGGTAACAAAATTTGTTCAATAGTGTCTAGTCATTATCCCCTCCATTTGAAGGAAAAATGACATGACCGGGCACTTCTCTCTGATGACCATAATTCTGCTTTTCACCAGCAGCGCGCTGGCGACTGAACCACTCGTTTACACCGGCTTGCGGAGCAACACCGCTTTAGGTGGCTACGATAGCGTAAGCTACTTTGAGTCAGGGCAGCCAGCCAAGGGCTCTGCCGGGCACGCAACCGAGTACAACGGCGCCACCTGGCGCTTCGCGAACCCTGAAAATCTTGCCAGATTCAAAAACGATCCACAACGCTACGCGCCTTCCTACGGAGGTTATTGTGCCTGGGCTGTAAGCCAAGGCTATCTGGCCAAGGGCGACCCGCAGCATTGGGCTATCAGAAACGAGCGGTTGTATCTGAACGTCAACAAATCAGTGCACGACCAATGGCTTGCAGACCCGGAAGGTTTTATTCTCAAGGCCAACGCAAATTGGCCCAGGGTGCTGGAATAAGAGTCACTACAAACCGGACCAAGTCTATTTCAGGTACAATTTGTAATCTGACACGGAGGGTTCGCCTATGATTCCTAATACTATGAAAGCGATGGTTCTTACCGGTCACGGTGGGATCGACAAGCTCAAATACCAGAGCGTACCGACACCGCATCCGGCGCCTGGGCAGGTGCTGGTGCAGGTGACGGCAACCGCCAAGAACAACACCGACCGTAAAGCTCGCGAAGGGCTTTATCCCACCAAAAAGGGAGAGATGACGTCTTTCCAGATGGGTGGCAAGCCGACGTTGATTTTTCCCCGCATTCAGGGCGCCGACATAGCGGGTCGCGTGGTGGCGGTGGGTGAGGGCGTTAGTGAAAGCTGCCTGGGCGAGCGTGGGTTACTGGATTTTAACATCTACGCCGATGCCCGCAGGGACATCAACCTGACCCCTGATTACTTCGGCCACGGTGCAGACGGTGGCTATGCAGAGTATGTCGCACTGCCCTCGGACCAATTTCATCACATTCCCAACCCGGAACTGGCTGATGCCGAACTGGCCGCCATGGGTATGTGCTCGTATCAGACCGCCTACCACATGGTTACCTCCGCCAATATTCAGGCAGGCGAGCGGGTACTGGTTACCGGTGCCAGTGGCGGCGTGGGTACCGCGCTGATCCAGTTGTGCCGCATTGTGGGCGCTATCCCCTATGCTCTGAGTAAAGACGACAAGGCCGATGCGTTACTTAAGCTTGGGGCTGAGGCCGTATTGGACCGCTCTGATATGAGCAGCTTTGTTGACCGGGTAAAGGCGGTAACGGGCGGCAAACCGTTTGACGCGGTGATGGATCTGGTGGGTGGAGAGATGACTGACACGTTCATCGACACCATGATCTTTGATATGAATGCTCGCAGTACCTATCCGAGGTTGAGCATTGCCGGTGCCAGTGGTGGCAACATCAGCGAGATTCTCTGGACTCGTATTTACCTTTATCAGGTACAGATTTTTGGGGTGTCTCACGGTACCCGTGAGGAAGCCGATCAGCTTATGGCCTGGATTCGAGGCGGGCAATTGAAGCCGGTGCTTCACGGCGCGTTCAAACTGTCGGATCTGCATCACGCCGAGGTTTATTTTGAGAATCGGGGCAGCAATTACCTCGGCAAGATCGTGATTGTTCCCGACGCGCAGTGGAACGAGCATGGCAAGCCTTTCACCCTGGGGAATGTGTGATGAAACCGGAACTGACCATTCAGTTGATGGATACCCATGCCGGTGGCGATGTCAGCCGGATTGTCACCGGCGGTATTGATCCGCTGCCGGGGGACACCGTGCGCGCCCAGATGGAATACCTGCGGGACCATGCCGATGGCTTGCGCCGGTTGTTACTGGAAGAGCCCTACGGTATTCCCGAGATGTCGGTAGACCTGCTGGTGCCGCCGACAGATCCACGCGCAGCGGCCGGGTACATCATCATGGAGGTAATGGGTTATCCGATTTACTCCGGTTCCAACACCATCTGCACCGCCACCGCTGTTCTGGAAGCGGGCATTGTGCCCAAGCAGGAAGGCAGGCAACAGTTTCTACTGGAATCGCCAGCCGGGCTGGTGCAAATAGACGCAACGGTGCGCGACGGGGTGGTGGAATCCATCACCTGTGAAGGTCTGCCCAGCTACATTCACACCTACAGGGCTACCGTTGAGGTGCCGAGTTTGGGGAGGGTGACCTACAGCGTTGCTTACAGTGGCGGTTTCTATGCGCTGGTAGATGCGAAAGAGCTGGGGTTTGACCTGACGCTGGACGAAGAGCGCAGGCTTGCCGAAGCGGCTCATGCCATTGTTGAGGCGGTGCAGGCGGAACGACGTTTCTCCCATCACACGTTAGGCGATGTGGGGCCCTTGCCGTTCCTCCACTTCATGGGGCCAGTGGAACCTGTGGGTGAAGGCTATTACCGTTCCCGTTCAGCTACTTATGTGCATCCCGGCGTTATCTGCCGCAGCACCACCGGTACCGGGACGTCGGCGCGGCTGGCCTTGATGAATTACGAAGGCAGCATCAAACCCGGTGACCGGCTGGAAACGGTTTCTTTGCGGGAAACCAGCTTCATCGGCGAGTTCAGTGCAGTGGAGCAGAGCGGCGAAGTCCAGATGGTTAAGAACCAGATTACCGGCAAGAGTTATGTGATTGCCCGTTCCGATATTGTCGTCAACTGTGACGATCCCATGGTGGAGTGTGGCAGCTTGCACCACATTTTATCCGGTCAACAATAAGGCGCTAAAGGCCCACTGTGACCAAGATTGACATGGCCAATTAACGTTGGGGCATTGTTCCGCAGACTACGCGGAGCAGTAGTCGATGTGCTGGCGATGAAGAGGAAGAACATTGAAAAAAATCATCACTATTGCTCTTGCTGCTTTTCTCGGTGGTTGTTCATCGCAACGAGGTGTCATTAACGTAAATGACGTGGACTCCGCTGTCATTGGCGAAAAGCCGGAGGGGTATCCAAAAACGGTTATCAAGTCTCTTCCTGACCGCCCCGGCTTTTGTATTAAAGTGACAGAAAACTGGAAAGCACATGATTATCAAGGGCAGACAGTTTGGCTTAAAGAAAAAAAGGTAGAGAGCCTGAACTGCCCTCGGGATCAGATTCAATGGCAAGACCGATCATTCATCCGGCGAGACTATTAGCTGGGGAGGCTGCATTTCTTCTTCGTAAGTGACATGCTCGCCCTGGTGGTAGGGGGTATCTTTTTGATCCTCGTCCACCGCCTTACCAGACTTAGATCGGTTATTTCTTGTACTCCTGCAGGTTGCAGCTACCACTTAGTTTCTGTAGCCTTAAAACTAATTGAACGTTCAATTAATGATTTAAGAACGACAAAACATCGGATAATCATGGCAAAAGTTGGAGTAAAAGACACCCGAAAACAGCAGCTTATTCAAGCAACGATGGAGTCGATTGCCGAGCTGGGGATGCAGAAGACCACCATTATCAGCATCAGCAAACGCGCGGGAATGTCGTCGGGCATCATCAGCCACTATTTCGGTGGTAAGCAGGGTCTGATTGAAGCGGCGCTTCGATATTTACTGGATCAGCTCGGAAAAGAGCTTCTTGAAAGTATGGAGAAGACCGACGGGTCGCCGGAACAGCGTCTTAACAGCATCGTTGATGCCAACTTTTCCAATTTCCAGCGCTCAGAACTGGCGGCAAAAACCTGGTTGAGTTTCTGGGCGCGGTCCATGCATGAGCCCGGGCTGCAGCGTTTGCAGCAGATCAACAATGCGCGTCTGTATACCAACCTGCGTTACGCCTTCGCTCAAGTGATGGAGCCTACGGCAGCGACTGAGGCGGCGAGGCAAACGGCTGCGATGATAGACGGCTTCTGGCTGCGCAGCGCGTTGAGTCTGGACCCACAGGAAAGTTTCGAAGCGGGCAAGCGGCTCTGTAAGCGCTTTGTACAGGACACGCTGGTCCAGCCCCAGACAACATCCGTTAGCGTCACTCAGAGAGAACAACCGCCAGAGAGAACAATCCATTATTCACGTTAAGGTTGTAAGTTTTTATGTCCCATCCAATACCTCGTTTACAGAACTTCATTCACGGTCGCTTCTTTGCCAACAATACCGGTGAGGTGTTTCCAGTGGTCAATCCGGCCACGGGCAAAGTGATCTACGAAGTAGAAATAGCGGACGAATCTGTGCAGCAGGCCGCCATTGAGAGCGCCCGGGTTGGATTTACAGAGTGGGCTGCCATGCCCGCCGTGCAGCGCAGCCGCATTCTTCTAAAAGCCGTCGCATTACTGCGTGAACGTAACGATGAGCTGGCCGCCATTGAGGTTTGGGATACCGGCAAACCCTTGCAGGAAGCGCAAGCGGTCGACATCGCAACCGGTGCCGATTCTCTTGAGTTTTTTGCTGGCTTGGCGCCGTCGATCGAGGGTAACCAACAGGATCTTGGTGGTGACTTCTATTACACCCGCCGAGAGCCGCTGGGTATATGCGCCGGTATCGGCGCTTGGAACTACCCGCTACAGATCGCTTGTTGGAAGTCTGCTCCGGCACTGGCGTGTGGCAACGCGATGATCTTCAAACCGTCTGAAGAAACCCCAATGGGCGCCACCAAACTGGCAGAGATTTATATTGAAGCAGGTGTTCCCGCCGGTGTGTTTAACGTCGTACAGGGCGCGGCGGAAGTCGGCTCCTGGCTCACCCACCATCCTGAAATCGCCAAAGTGTCGTTTACTGGCGAAGTAGGCACCGGCAAAAAGGTCATGGCCGCTGCGGCGACTACGTTGAAAAGTGTCACCATGGAGCTGGGTGGCAAATCCCCGCTCATCATTTTTGACGACGCTGATCTTGAGAATTCCATCTCGGCCGCCATGGTGGGCAATTTTTATACCCAAGGCGAAGTCTGCACCAACGGCACCCGAGTGTTCGTGCATGAGGATATCTACCCGAAATTCATGGAGCGTTTGCTGGAGCGCACTCGTAACAACATCCTGCCGGGCGATCCGATGAATCCGCAAACCAACTTTGGCGCGCTTATTTCTGAAAAGCATCGCGAGCTGGTATTGAGCTATATCGCTAAAGGTGTGGCAGAAGGCGCAACGCTCCGTCATGGAGGTCACGCGTTTGAGCCGGAAGATTCCAAGGGCGGCTACTTTGTTGAACCGACCATCTTCACTGACTGCACTGACGATATGGCCATCGTGCGGGAAGAAATTTTCGGACCGGTGATGTCGGTGCTTACGTTCAGCACCGAAAATGAAGTGATTGATCGCGCGAATTCGACTGAAACCGGACTGGCGGCAGGCGTGTTTACCAATGATATTCGCCGCGCTCATCGGGTTGTTCATCGGCTGCAGGCAGGTATTTGCTGGATTAACAGCTACGGAGCTTCGCCGGCTGAAATGCCCGTGGGCGGCTACAAACTCTCTGGTATTGGCCGCGAAAATGGCCGCGAGACGATCTCTCACTACACCCAGCTCAAAGCTGTGTATGTAGGTATGGAAGACATCGACGCACCATTTTAATTTCGGAGATATAAAGGAGAACGTGTGTGAAAGAAAACCAATACGACTTCATCATTGTGGGCGCGGGCTCTGCTGGCTGTGTGCTGGCTAACCGCCTGACCGAAGATACCCAGCGTAAGGTTTTGCTGCTGGAGACCGGTGGTAGCGACAAAAGCATCTTTATTCAAATGCCGACCGCCTTATCTATTCCGATGAACACCAAAAAGTTCGCCTGGCAGTTCGAAACCGAACCGGAGCCCTATCTGGACAGCCGTCGTATGCATTGCCCACGTGGCAAAGTGCTGGGCGGATCGTCGTCCATTAATGGCATGGTGTACGTGCGTGGCCACGCCCGCGACTTTGACGAATGGGAATCGGAAGGCGCAGAAGGCTGGAATTACCAACAGGTACTGCCATATTTTAAAAAAGCGGAGACTTGGGCATTCGGCGGTGATCGCTACCGTGGTGGTGACGGTCCGTTGGGCGTAAACAACGGCAACAATATGCAAAACCCCCTGTATAAGGCCTTTATTAACGCAGGTCAGGACGCCGGTTATTTGCCTACAAAAGACTATAACGGCGCCCAGCAGGAAGGGTTTGGCAGCATGCACATGACGGTCAAAAATGGTCGTCGCTGGTCTACTGCGAATGCGTATCTGCGGCCGGCTATGGGTCGCCCCAATCTGACCGTGGTTACCCATGCTCTGGTACACAAAGTGCTTCTCGACGGTCATACCGCTACGGGTGTGCGTTACGAACAGAGCGGTAAGATTCACGAGGTGAAAGCCACTGAAGAGGTGATTTTATCGGCAGGGTCCATCGGTTCTCCGCATCTGTTGCAGCTTTCTGGCATTGGTAACCGCGAGGTTCTGGAAAAGGCCGGCATTGAGGTCAAGCACGAGCTGCCGGGGGTGGGTGAAAACCTGCAGGATCATCTGGAGTTTTATTTTCAGTTCCGCTGTGAACAGCCGGTGTCGTTAAACGGCAAGCTCGACTGGTGGAACAAACTGAAAATAGGCGTGCGCTGGATTCTGAAAAAAGATGGCCTTGGTGCCACCAACCACTTCGAATCGTGCGGTTTTATCCGTTCCAAAGCGGGCGTGGAATGGCCCGATATGCAATACCATTTCCTGCCTGCGGCAATGCGTTATGACGGCAAAGAAGCGTTTGACGGCGACGGATTTCAGCTGCACGTTGGCCACAATAAACCCAAAAGCCGCGGCACCGTGCACGTACATTCTGCTGACCCAAAAGAAGCACCACGGATACAGTTCAACTATTTACAGCACGAAGCCGACCGGGAAGGTTTTCGGGCGTGCGTTCGCCTGACCCGGGAGATTATTAATCAGCCAGCAATGGATGAGTACCGCGGGGAGGAAATTCAGCCAGGTACCGCGGTTGACAGCGACGAGCAAATTGACGCTTTTGTTCGGCAGACGGTAGAGAGCGCTTATCACCCATCCTGCACCTGCAAGATGGGTATCGATGAGCGTGCAGTGGTAGATCCACAAACTCGGGTTCATGGCATCAAAAATCTGCGTGTTGTGGATTCATCGATTTTTCCAACCATACCCAATGGCAAC
Source organism: Marinobacter sp. BSs20148 (assembly GCF_000283275.1). NCBI lineage: Bacteria > Pseudomonadati > Pseudomonadota > Gammaproteobacteria > Pseudomonadales > Marinobacteraceae > Marinobacter > Marinobacter sp. BSs20148. The sequence continues at coordinate 3,202,046 of NC_018268.1, read as the reverse complement.
CTGAACGCGCCTACCATCATGGTTGCGGAGCGCGCCGCTGATCTGATCCGGGGCAAGGAGCCCCTCCAATCTTTAGAGGCACCTGTTGTCATGGATGAACAATGGCAGGTACGTCAGCGTTCAGGAGAGGCAAAGCGGCAACAGAGCTAGCGCCGCTTCAGCATCCCGGCCCGCGGCGCAATGCTCGCGGGCTTCGCAAACCATCAGGACTTCCCTATCTTTCCGCAGGACTGAAGCTGCCAGCCAGCGTTTAGGCGTGTTTAATCGAGCGATAAGGTACTTAAGTACCGTTCACCTTCCCCGCCTGTGCTGCTAACGTGAATCGATCAAACAAACTTCACGCCACCTGCAAAGGACGCTCTTATGCAACCCATCAGGCACGCACTCAAGGCGATGGCGCTTGTGGTCCTGATCGCCCTGGTGCCGACCACAACACAGGCACAGCCGGCAGACGACCAGACTCGTGTTGCCCGGGATATGATCCGGGTGCTGGAAGCCTATGCAGTGTACAAAATGGGCCAGTATGATCTGGCGTTTGAACGCTATATGACCCTAGCTAAAGATGGCAACCGCCAGGGCATGCTGAACGTCGCCAACATGTACGCCGAAGGCAAAGGGGTTGAGCAAAGTGACGCAAATGCCTTTCAATGGTTCCTCAGACTGGCAGAATCAGGCGACCGTTTCGGTATTGAGGAAACAGCAAAGGCTTACCGGACAGGCACGGGCGTGCAAGAGGATACGGAGCGGGCCCGGTATTGGGAACAACGCGCCGAGGTGGGGAGCTAAACTAATGGGAAGGCCTTGCAGGCCTCCCCAATCCGTTATAGAAAATCTAATTACCTGGCGCTGCTTACGATCCGAACAGGTTGTAGATAAATACCGCGCCCACAGCCACTGGCGTAATGTAGCGCACGGTGATGTACCACAGGCGGAACATAGGCTTTGACAGCGCCAGCTCCTTTTCCATCGCCTCCCGCGACATCACCCAGCCGGCGAACACGGCAACCAGCAGTCCGCCCAGGGGCAGTAGAATGTTGGCGGTGAAGAAGTCGAGAAGATCAAAGATCGTTTTGCCCTCAAGCATGCCGATCCAGCCCAGTGGCGCAAAATCGGACCACAGGTTTAGGGAAAGAATCGACGCAATGCCCAGTAGCCAGCACACGAAGCCTGCGGCCAGCGTGCTGCGGGTGCGGTTCATGCCTTTTTGTTCTTCCAGCCATTCAACGATGGGCTCCAGCAGGGAAATGCCCGACGTCCAAGCGGCGAATATCAGCAATACAAAGAACAGAGTTCCGAACAAGCTGCCCATGGGCATCTGGCCGAATGCCAGCGGCAGGGTCTGAAAGATCAGCCCAGGGCCGGCACCGGGCTCAAGGCCGTTCGCAAACACAATCGGGAAGATGGCCAGGCCGGCAAGCAGCGCCACCCCGGTATCGATGACGCAGACGGCAATGGAGGTTTTGGCGATGGAGATGCCTTTCGGCAGATAAGAGCCATAAGCCATCATCACTGCCATGCCCAGGCTCAGAGTGAAGAAGGCGTGGCCCAGCGCCACCAGAATGCCCGAGGTAGTGAGCTTGGAGAAGTCCGGTTGGAACAGAAATGTTACAGCTCGGCCGAACTCACCGGTTGTCATGGCGTAGCCTACAACCGTGAGCAGCAGCAGAAACAAGGCCGGCATCAGAAAAGTGACCGCACGCTCAAGTCCCGCACGAACGCCCTTTGCGACCACAAACATAACCAGGGCCATAAACAGGGTGTGCCACATCAGCAGTGTTAGAGGATCAGCCAGAAGGTCAGAGAAGATGGCGCCAATGGCATCCGCAGATTGGCCTGTGAGTTGCCCGCTGGCCGCTGTGCCCACATAGGATACCGCCCAGCCACCAATCACCGAGTAGAACGACAAAATCAGGAAGCCGGCGATCACTCCGATGACACCGACCATGCGCCAGGCCGGGTTCAACCTGTCGTGGCCGGCAATCGCTTTGAGGCTGTTAACCGGGCTGCGACCGCCGCGGCGACCAATCAACACTTCGGCCATCATGATCGGTAGGCCAATCGCGGCGATGCACAGAAGATAAACCAGTACAAAGGCGCCACCGCCATTTTCACCGGTGATGTAGGGGAATTTCCAGATATTACCCAAGCCCATGGCAGAGCCCGTGGCCGCAAGAATAAAAGCAAAGCGTGAGGACCACAGTCCGCGTATGGCGTTTGAGCCTTCTATCGCTTTTGCAGTGGGCGTACGTGATTCAGACATATCTTTTCCTGTTAGATCGTTGTTTTTGTTTGGCAGAGCAAATGGCGTTCATCATCTGGCGGCAACAAGCCGCTCGGGCGATGCCGCAGCTACGCCGGAGTGTTTTCGGAAGCGTTCTTCAGCGAGCGTGTTGGCCACCGCACCGGTTGGCACACCGCTGCGATCCGAGCGTGTAAAGATCTCGGTAAGCGTGCGGCCTATGCCTTCCACATGGGCGCGTACTTTCTCTGGTGGAGCGCCGGTGCGTTCGTAGAACACGTCGATGATGCCGCCGGCGTTAATGGCGAAGTCCGGTGCATAAAGAATGCCGTGGTCCTTTAAGGCCTGATCGTGATCCGGGCGTAGCAACAGATTGTTGGCGGCGCCCGCAATGATCGTAGCTTTCAGCCGGGGAATGCTGTCGTCGTTAAGCACGGCGCCCATGGCGCAGGGGGCAACCACGTCCACCGGCAGGAACAGAATGTTCTCGGCTGAAGCCGCGTGGGCACCCAGTTCATCCACCGCACGTTGCATGTTGGCGTAATGAATGTCGTATACCCAGAGTTCTGCGCCGGCTTCTTTGAGATGACGGGCCAGGCGGTAACCCACGTTGCCCACACCCTGAATAGACACCTTCAACCCGGTCAGATCTTCGCGGCCAAGCTTGTACTTTACCGCTGCTTTTAAACCCACAAAGGTGCCGTAGGCTGTGGCAGGAGATGGGTCTCCATTACTGGGCTGGCCGTCAAAACCGATACGCTCGACAATGCCGGCGACGTGCTTCGTATGCCTCCCCATGACTTTCAGGTCCGCCACGCTGGTGCCGGAATCTTCTGCGGCAATGTATTGGCCGCCAAGCCCCTCGAGGTGTTTGCCCATGGATTCCAGTAAGGCTTCGCTTTTTTGCTTGCGCGGGTCGCCAATGATCACCGATTTGCCGCCGCCGAGGTCAAGATTGGCCAGTGCAGATTTGTAAGTCATGCCTTTCGAAAGTCGCAGTACATCGCGCAGGGCTTCTTCATCGCTGGCATAGGGGAACATTCTGCAACCGCCCAGAGCGGGGCCACGGGAAGTGTTGTGCACAGCTACAATAGCTTTGAGTCCGGTTTCCGGGTCACAGACGAACGACAGGTTTTCGTGGTTATCAAATTCGGGATGGCTGAATACGGTCATGGAGGATCACCTTTCTTCCTTGGCCCAAGTGGACGCTAACTCGCGGAAATATAAAGTGATTATCTGAACAGATAGACGCGATTGTACACGGCACAATATGCCTTGGAGACGTGTTGATATAGACATTTTGAAATCCTCTCCACCTGGCCGGATCTCGGCGGCAGTGGCGGTGTTGTTTTTGTCGTCCGGCTTGTGGCCGGCGTTTGATTTCATGCACCCGGATCTCCCGAAGGGGATTGCCCTTTTGGGGTCGGGTAGTCTTTAAGCTAATCTTTGAAAGCTCAGGGGTCAATCGTTAACCGGAAAATCTCCTCCAAACTCAAGTTCATTTTGGAACCTTTTGCTTTACCCGCTCTATGGCTGGAAAATAGGCTCGTTCCGGATGTCAGTCACTACTCCACGTTTATAAGGCTATTTGCATGCGTTCTGCGTTCCAGATTTATGTTGTGCCCGCCGTGTTTGTATGGCTCTGGAGCACCGGGTTTATTGGTGCCAAGTACGGCTTACCCTACGCCGAACCTTTCACGTTGTTGCTTTACCGGATGCTGTTCACGCTGGTGCTGTTGGGCGTGCTGGCTCTAGTGCTAAAGGTTACCTGGCCGTCTTGGCGCGGGGCGGGACACACTGCGGTTACCGGTTTGCTGGTGCATGGCTGTTACCTGGGCGGTGTCTATTACGCTATTCAGGGTGGCATGCCGTCCGGGATTATTTCACTGATTGTTGGGCTGCAGCCTCTGGTCACGGCGTTGGCGGCGGTGGTGATATTGCGTGAGTCGGTTACGCTGCGGCAGTGGGTGGGTTTGTCGCTGGGATTGCTGGGCGTAAGCCTGGTGCTGACGGAAAAGCTGGGTGGCGGGCCCGGGATAGAGGGCTTTCCCCTGTGGACTCTAGGGTGGGCGATGCTGTCATTGTTCGGTATTTCGGTAGGCACGGTTTACCAGAAGCGCCATGGTGAGAGCGTTAACCTGGTGGCGGGAACCTTTATTCAGTACAGCGCCGCCGCGGTGTTTTTCGCGATCGGTGCGTTCGCGCTTGAAACCCGCGAGGTGGTCTGGAATATCCAATTACAGTTGTCTATGGCGTGGCTGGTGTTCGGGGTATCGATCGGTGCCATTCTATTGCTCATGCTGCTGATTCGTCGGGGTGCGGCGTCTCAGGTGGCCAGCCTGTTTTATTTGGTGCCGCCGGTCACCGCGCTGCAAGCCTTTTGGTTGTTCGATGAGCGCCTGGGTGTCTTGGCCATAGCCGGTGGTGTGGTGTCTATCACCGGTGTGGCACTTGCGGTTACGGGGCGCAAACAACCGGCACAGTGACCCTATCTTGCGCCAGCTTCTTCCAGTCGGCGGACAAGACACACTTAAATGCAATGTTTAACCTGACACGGAGCACACGGGCTTTTACAGTAGTTTCATACTGAACGTTTCGAGGGCAATTCCAATGACATGGCGATCGCTGCTACCGCTGTTGACTATCGCGATACTGTTTGGCCTTGGCGGCTGTGCCAGCACTCAAAATCTTGGTACATCAGACAACAATCGCTGGCAGCCGTCAGAATTGCCCGCTACCGTTAGTGAAATGGCGACAGCCCAGCAACTTTGGCGGGTGTTCGACCGTTATGAAGGCACGCCTTATCGCTACGGAGGTACGTCTGCCAGTGGTTTTGATTGCTCTGGTTTCATCACCACTGCATATCACGAAGCCATAGGGCGCCGTTTACCCCGCACCACTCATCAGATGCTGGCTGCCGGAGAAAGAGTTCCCCTGGACGACCTGCGCACCGGCGATCTGGTGTTTTTTATTATAAAGGGAAAGGATCAGCACGCAGGCATCTACATGGGCGATGACAGTTTTATTCACGCATCGACATCGTCTGGCGTTATGCGTTCATCCCTTAATGGCTACTACTGGCGCGGCCGGATCAGTCAGGCTCGAAGATTTTATTAGTCTTCGGTCTGGATGCCACCGGCTCCCCTTCAATAAATAACGGTGTATTTAAAGCATGAGTGAAGAACAACCGAATAGCCCGTTGCACGGAGTGACGCTTGAGAAGATTGTGACCAGGCTGGAACAGCATTACGGCTGGGAGGGGTTGGCTCAAAGAATCAACATAAATTGTTTTAAGAGCGATCCGTCCATCAAATCGTCGTTGAAGTTTTTACGCAGAACCCAGTGGGCCAGAGATAAGGTTGAAGACCTGTATCTATCAACATTTGAAGGAAATCATAGCGGGAAGGTGTGACTACAATGGGTGCTGGCGCGCCCGAAAGGGCGGCCAGCGTTTGCGTTTAAAGCTTGGTTACAAAGGTGCGTGCCTGGTACAGGGCCAGGCCACTGAGCACAATAATAACGGCAACGGCGAGCATGTCAGCCCCCGGATAACCCCAGAAATCAGACATAGTGTCTCCTTGGTCAAAATTTTAGGTGGCACTGGCTATCAGGCCAGTGCGGTGTCGCGCATCCGTTGACGACCGAAGTCGTTGAGCCTGAATTTGAACAACACGCGGCCAGCGCCAAAATAGGCTTGATGATCGAGCTCTTCTTCAACGCTTTCGATAATGCCGCTGGAGAACAAGTCAGTCAGTGTGACGCGGGTATTGCCACGCCAGTAGGGACCACTGAGGCCGTATTCACTCATCACCGCATCGGTGATTTGCCAGTCCCAGATGCCGTCATGCTGCCGGTCATGTATCAGCTGTAGAATGCGGCCTTTCATGTGTAATTTATTCATGGTTTGCTCCAATGATCATGAGCTGGCCGCACTCGCGGTGGCGGTGGACGTTTTGGTGTCGCTCGACACGGCACGGACTACCTCAAGCACTTCGTCGCTTTCCGTGAACATGACAAACCCGCCTATTACGAACAGAGCCAAGCCTGCAAGGAAGTTCCAATCCGGAAATTCGAGGGTGAATGCGGCGAGGAAGATGACGGCAAAAAGCCCGTACAACGCCGCAATCGCTTGCCCTCGCCCAACGCCTATCAGTGGGAAAGATTTGTACCAGGAGACATAGCAGAACGCGAAGCTCACGCCCGCCAGCATCAGCCAGCCGATGACCGCCCAGTTAAATGTGGCGATGACCAGTTCAACAACCGGTTGGTCGGTGAAGAGGTAGATCGCTGGTAAAATCAGCACAACCCAATACAGGACTTCGGCTGTGAACCTCACCGTAATACCCACATCCGGATCGGCCACATCAAGACCGCGGCCTGCGATTGCGCCCTCTACACCCCAGCCAATGGCAGCCATTGCGCCGCCCAGATAGCCAAGCCAGCCGGCGTCGCCGGTGCCCGTGATTTCAGCAATAATGCCGGGTGCATAAACTGTCACGCCACCTGCCAGGATGATAAAAATACCGACCGCTGCGCGTTTGGTGATCTTCTCCTGATACCAGAGCCTGGCCAGGGTGGCGCCGATGATGGGATACATCAGCGCTGAAATGGCCGCGAAGGCCCCGCCGATGTAACCTATCGCCAGATACGAGCCAAAGATGGCCATCGGGCCGCCGAATATGGCGCCAATAAAGAACCACTTGGATATAAAACGCATCTGTCTGATGGTGCGAACATATTCCCCCAGTTTGCCCAATACCCCGTTCCAGACAAACAGAAAAAACAACACGGCAATGGCGTTGAAGGTGGTCAGCACCGCCGCAGCCAGCAGAAACTGGGCGTTGGTATCGAAACTCAAGTTAATATAGGGCGCTTCAAACCACACCGCGGAGCCTGGCACATACCAGGCACCCCAGAGTACGGCGGCCCACATAGCCCACATAAAGCCCCAGCGTATGCTGCTGGAGGTGAACCGCGACCGAGCCTGGCTCAGGTTTGGTTGATTCATACAGTCTCCTTTGCTGGCTGCTCTTGCTTCACCTTGAGGAAGGCTTCCAGCGAATCGTCCATCGCATCCATCCAGGGCGTATGGTGCACCGGCGCCAGGGTGCCCGTCAGCGTGGAGCGGTAGCTCCTGTTGCGGTAGCCAAGAATGTCCGCTTCTTTATCGTGTTCCCATTGCTTGAAAATACCGGCAACGGCGGTTACATCGAACGCTGGGTAGTCGGTAGATTCAAGCAGATCCTGTATGTACGCGGCCTGAAAATCTATCTCGTCGACGGGATCGACGAGCTTCAGTTCACGGGCGACCCATTCACGGCTATCGGCCGCCATGGCGTCGTCTGCCGGCAGTGTGATGCGGCCGAGCATGACATCACGGGCATACCAGGCCTGGGCGTCGAACATGTTGAAAGTGTAGTATTGATCCTGCATGCCAAGGAATATCAGCTTGGGATTGGCCAGGGAAACGATGCCCTTGTACAGGCCTTCCGGGTACATCCGGTTGTGCGTGGTCAGCGTCAGTTCGTTGGGCAGAAACGGGAAGTGATGCTGGTACCCGGTACACAGAATGATCGCGTCAACTTTTTTGCTGGTGCCATCCTTAAAATGGGCCGTCTTGCCGATCACTTCCGTTAACAACGGCAGTTCGGTGAAGGATTCCGGCCAATCGAAGCCCATGGGCTGTGAGCGATAGCTGAAGGTGACCGATTTGGCGCCGTACTTGTGGCACTGTGTGCCTATGTCTTCTGCGGAATAGCTGCTGCCGATCAGCAAAAGATCCTTACCTTTGAACTCGCAAGCGTCGCGGAAATCGTGGGCGTGCAGCACACGGCCGGGAAACTGCTCCAGACCTTCAAAATATGGCACGTTGGGGGTCGAAAAGTGCCCGGTAGCAACGATGACATGGTCGAACTCTTCGGTGTTCAGTTTGTCCTGTTTTAGGTCTCGCACGGTCACTGCGAACTTGCCGCTGGTTTCGTTGTAGTCAACCCAGTGCACCGCGGTATTAAAGCGAATGTACTGTCGCACATTGCTCTTGGCCACACGGCCCATAATGTAGTCGCGCAGGACGGCGCGGGGCGGGTAAGACGGGATGGGGCGCCCAAAATGTTCCTCGAAGCTGTAATCCGCGAACTCCAGACATTCCTTGGGGCCGTTTGACCATAAATAGCGGTACATGCTGCTGTGAACGGGCTCGCCATAGGCGTCCAGGCCCGTGCGCCAGGTGTAGTTCCAAAGACCGCCCCAGTCATTCTGTTTTTCGTAGCATACGATTTCGGGGATATCTGCACCGGCGTCGCGGGCTGCTTCAAAAGCACGTAATTGGGCCAAGCCGCTTGGGCCTGCACCTAAAATGGCAATTTTAAAACTCATAATGTTTCCTGTTTAGGGCGTTGTATCGAGCACCGGGCGAGAGCGGCCAGGGCGACAACTTGGCAGCGAAAAAGGGCTCAGCTTTGAACGGTAGCGATCAAGCCATGAGGTTTCGCAGTGAGACACACCAAATTCGGATTGACCGATGGCGGAATAGGACATAGACGGCAACTGTCGAAAGAGACAGGGCGTCAGGCGTGGGAAGACCACAGATCTGCATGCAAAATGTCGAGAAAACGCTGGAGGAAAGCGCTTGAATGGCTAAAGCATATTGAAAATGCTTTGTAGCTCGCACGTCAGGGCCGCACCTTAGCACATCTGGGGCTGCGACGTTTTTGCTGGGTGCCGGTTCACGCTCGAGAAGCTAAAGTTACTCCTTACAATGCCGATACATCACTGACAGAAATAGAAATTTTGTATTGACTCAAATCAAGCAACTCGATTATATGTTTTACTTTTATACGTAAGTGCTCGACAACTCCAATGGAGACTACATCGTGAAGTTCAATTTGTCCTGGCGTCAGAAGTTCCAGATGCTCATCATCGCAACACTGACTGGTATGACTATTATTGCCGGGGCCATTCTCTGGGGATTAGAGACTGTTTCATCTTCCTATGAGTCCGTCTATCAGATATCACGCTACCAAACCAGTGCGAGTAATCTTGCCAGTAAATGGAACGCTGTTGAAAAACAGCTCAACACGCTCTCCGGGGATGACCAGAGTGAGTTGCTGGCAGATCTTGATGAGCTCACATCAGACGCCAAGGCACTGCAACGCCAAGCTAATCAGCTGAACGATCCAGGCAGTATCCGCTTTGCAGAATCCATTCATACGGAAGCGGAACGTTATGTGACACTGCGGCGGGAATGGCTGCAGCAGGTAAATGTGCTCGGTTTGTCTGACTCGGCTGGGATTCGCCAGGAAATCGCTGACGTTATGGCACAACTCCAAGAGGAGTCATTCGGCCTGATTGATGAGGCTATTCTTGAAATCGAGAGAACATCCTATAATTACATGAACACTCGCGATCCCGCGCTGGCGGAAGCTTCAAGCCAAGCCATTAAGGTGCTGGAAGACTTTGTTAAAGAATACGAGTGGGAAGACATCGTGATTGGCGAAAAAACCCGCGAGTACCGTGACGCGTTTGACCGAGCTGATGCCGTTCTGCAGCAAATTGCCACCACTTCCAACAATGCGGAACAAGCCGGCGGCACCCTTCAGCAACAAGTTATAGCGCAAGCTGAGTCTCTGCAATCCGGTCTTATAGCGAGCACTCTTTTGAGCGCCGAAAACGCCAAAGTGTCGGCCAAAATGGTCAGCATTGGCTCTATTTTACTGTTTGCACCTTTGTTGGTTCTGGTGCTGTTCCTTACCTCGCGGGCTCTGGTTAGCCAGCTCAACCGGGTGGTTGAGCTCTTGTCGCGGGTGTCAGAGGGCGACCTCACCAAGAAACTGTCACTTGGCGACAATGCCAACGATGAATTCAACATTCTGGGCAGTGCTACCAATCAGATGATCGACAAAATCGGCGCGCTGATGCGAGAGTCCATTGCAGGCACCCGGGATTTGATCGAGGTTCATCATGAGCTTGAAAAAACCATGGTTCGACTGACGCAGAACAATGAAATAGTTGAATCCCAAACCATCCTGGCAGCCACTGCCAGTCAACAAATATCCGTCACCCTGAACGATGTTGCCGAACGCACATCGCAGGTGGGTATTGCAACTCAGGCCGCCAATGAGTCGGCGCAGTCAGGGGCTCGCGTGGTTGAAGACAGCGCGACCTCAGTGCGCCTGTTGTCAGGCGTGATTCAAGATACCCATGGCCATGTCAAACTGCTCATTCAGGCCAGCGCCAAAGTCACCGGCATTATTGGCGTTATCAACAGTTTGGCGGACCAAACCAATCTACTGGCGCTCAACGCTGCAATTGAAGCTGCTCGGGCGGGTGACGCAGGGCGCGGCTTTTCAGTGGTGGCTGACGAAGTTCGCACCCTGGCACAAAAAACCGTTGCCGCCACCACCAACATTGTTGGCATTATTGACGAGCTCAACTTGCAGACCACCAGCATGGACACCCTGGCTAACAACGGGCTCAAAATTGCGAAAGAAGGTGAACACCATGCGTCGCAGATTGCAGGCGCTATGGGTGGGGTGGCTCAATCGATTGTTACCCTGAACTCAGAAATGGATCAGGTGGTGGTTGCCGTGGAGGAAATTTCCGTCACCACTGAGGACATTGCGCAAAAAATGGAAGAAATCCGTGGGCAGACTGTCGAAACGCAAGCCATTGGCGCTGAGCTTGGTAGGCAGAATCAGCGTTTGTCCAAGCAGGCTAACGTGATTTCCGAAAGCACACGGCGCTTCAGTGTCTAGCCAGTTGGGGTCCTCCGGTGCAGCGAGGCCCAACTGGTTTGATTTTTGATGTTTTGTAATTCGGTAAAAAGCCAGTTTTTTGCGAGTGTTCAGAGAGAGTAAGTCTGAAAGCGTTTTTTCGTCAAAGCGAAAATCCGCCATCCACCGCAATAGCTTGCCCGGTCACGTGGGCGGCGCTGGCCAAATACACCGCAAGTTGTCCCATGTCTTCCGGCGTTTGGTTTTGCCCGTTGATGAACATGCGCGGCCATAGATATGACGCGAAGAATCAACGCATAAAACGGCAGCACTATTTCAACCTAGCTGGCAAAGACGCTGCGTGCCACCGCACGGGAAAAGCTGGGCGTGATTTGGCGCCGATCTGTTTTCGGCTCATCGAGATTTCTGGTGTGCGCAATAATCTGTTGTTCGCAATAAAACGTAAGACGGACATTGTCCTAAAGTTGCACTAGGATATAGATAGGATTCATCGGTTCAGCTGAAGGATATCTACATATGAAGATCGGTATTCCAAAGGAAATTTACCTAGACGAGCGACGGGTTGCGGCAACGCCACCCTCGGTGCATAAACTGATCGCGCTTGGTTATGAGGTTACGGTAGAGACGGGTGCAGGTGAGGCAGCGCACTATCACGATTTGGCCTATGAGGCTGTGGGCGCGAACATTGCAGCGGACGCTGGCGCTTTGTGGAATGACTCGGACTTTATTCTGAAGGTTCGTGCACCGATGGAAAATCCGGCGCTGGGTCAGCACGAAGCCGATTTAATAAAGGAAGGCGGATTTCTGGTCAGTTATATCTGGCCGGGCCAGAACTCTGAACTCCTGGAAAAGCTTTCCGCCCGTAAGGTGACTACTTTCGCTATCGACAGCCTGCCGCGAATCAGCCGGGCCCAGAAAATGGATGCGCTAAGCGCCATGGCGAATATTGCCGGATACCGCGCGGTGGTGGAGGCGGCCAGTCATTTTGGACGCTTCTTTACCGGCCAGATGACAGCCGCGGGAAAGGTACCGCCAGCCAAAGTGATGGTCATAGGTGCCGGCGTAGCCGGGCTTGCGGCTGTAGGCGCTGCCAACAGCTTGGGCGCGATTGTGCGAGCGTTCGACACCCGGCTGGAAGTGAAAGAACAGATTGAAAGTATGGGCGCTGAATTCTTGCAACTGGATTTTGGTGATGAAGAAGGCAGTGGCACTGGCGGTTACGCCAAGCAGATGAGCGATGAGTTCATCAAGGCGGAGATGGCGCTTTTTGCGGAACAGGCCAAAGAGGTGGATATCATCATCACCACCGCTCTTATTCCCGGCAGACCCGCACCTAAGTTAATTACCGCAGACATGGTGAAATCCATGAAGCCCGGCAGCGTGATTGTCGACTTGGCGTCCGAACGCGGCGGCAACTGCGAGCTCACCGAGCCTGGCAAAATTGTCGAGAAGCATGACGTTACGCTGATCGGTTACACCGATCTGCCAAGCCGCATGGCCAAAGTGGCCAGTGACCTTTACTCCACCAACCTGTTTCACCTTGTCACCGAACTGACACCAGAGAAAAACGGCCAGCCAAAGGTAAACATGGAAGACGATGTTATCCGTGGCCTGACCGTGGTGCTGGAATCAGAAATAACCTGGCCACCACCGCAACCGCAAACGCCGGTCAGTCCCAAGGCTGCGCCCGGCACCGAAGAGCCCTCAGCGGAACAGAAGGCCGCCGCGCGCAAGAAGTCTGACCGCCGCAGTTTAATCGGTAAGGGCGTTCTGTTGATTGTCACCGTTGCCGCGCTTTATGGCATCGGCGCTCACGCACCGGATAGCTTTCTGAGGCACTTTACTGTGTTCGTGCTGGCCTGCTTTATTGGCTATCAGGTTGTCTGGAATGTAACGCCTTCTTTGCACACACCGTTGATGAGTGTGACCAATGCCATAAGCGGCATTATCGTGATTGGCGCCATATTGCACCTGGCGCAGGCGGAGAGTCTTGCGGTTGGAATTATGGCGTTTGTGGCGGTGCTGATTGCCAGCATCAACGTAGGGGGTGGCTTTCGGGTTACCCATCGCATGCTTAAAATGTTCCGCCGCTAGGAGGCACCCGCTATGAGTTCAGGACTTGTGAGTGTGGCCTATGTGGTCGCTAGCGTATTGTTTATCCTCAGCCTTGGAGGCTTAAGCCACCAGGAATCATCGCGCCGCGGCAATCTTTACGGGGTTGCCGGCATTCTCATTGCGCTAGTGGCTACGGTGGCCAGCGTTAGCGACAGCGGGCTTGTTGTTATTGTGATTGCGGTGCTGGCGGGGGCCAGCATTGGCATTGTTATCGCCAATAAGGTCGAAATGACCCAAATGCCACAGTTGGTGGCGCTGCTGCACAGCTTTGTCGGCTTGGCTGCGGTACTGGTGGGCTTTTCTGGTTACATCGAACCGCTGAAACAAACAACCGGTGCCGAGCAAACCATTAAGCTGGTGGAAGTGCTTCTAGGAGTATTCATTGGTGCCGTCACCTTCACCGGCTCACTGATTGCCTGCGGCAAACTGAATGGCCGTATCGACAGCAAAGCTCTTACATTGCCAGGTAGGCACCTGATAAACCTGGCAGCGCTATTGGCAACGGTACTGTTGGGCGCCTGGTTTCTGAGCTCCGATAGCATGTCCGTGGGCGTGATTGCACTGGTACTGATGACGCTGATTGCCGCCGCTTTGGGTGCGCATTTGATCATGGCTATTGGCGGTGCCGACATGCCAGTAGTGGTTTCTATGCTCAACAGCTATTCCGGCTGGGCCGCCGCGTCTATTGGTTTCATGCTGGGCAATGACTTGCTGATCGTAACCGGTGCGCTGGTTGGCAGCAGCGGCGCGATCCTCAGTTATATTATGTGCAAGGCCATGAACCGGTCGTTTGTCAGCGTTATTTTGGGTGGCTTCGGTCAAACCAGCAGCAGTTCTGCCGCTGCCGGATCTGATCAAACCGCTTTGGAAACCAACATTGACGAGGTGTGTGAGGAACTGCGTAACGCCGATTCGGTGATTATCGTACCGGGTTACGGCATGGCCGTAGCCCAGGCCCAGAATGGGGTTAGTGAGATGACCAAACTGCTGAAGGCGCGCGGAACAACGGTGCGTTTTGGCATTCATCCGGTTGCAGGCCGACTGCCCGGGCACATGAACGTACTGCTGGCGGAAGCGAATGTGTCTTACGACATCGTGCTGGAGATGGACGAAATCAACGGCGATTTCCCGCAGACCGACGTGGTGCTGGTTATCGGTGCTAACGACACAGTGAACCCGGCGGCAGCAGAAGATCCTGGCAGCCCGATCGCTGGCATGCCGGTGCTTGAGGTTTGGAAGGCACGGCAGGTGGTGATTCTTAAACGCGGGATGGCCACGGGTTATGCCGGGGTGGAAAACCCGCTGTTCTTCAAAGACAACTCCCGCATGCTCTTTGGCGATGCCAAAGACAGCATCGACAAACTGGTGGGTGCGTTGCGGGGCTGAGTGATTTGACCCTCTCTGCCATAGAGAGGGTATGCTTTGGTTAGACTCAGTAAAGCTTGGTGAGGGATTTGCGGGCGAAATCGTCCACCTCGCCAAGCCGCCCTTCCTTCACTTTGGTGAGCCATTCCGGGTCTTGAAGCAGTGCTCTGCCGACAGCAATAAGCTCGAATTCGTGGTTGTTCATGCGCTTTACCAGCTCGTCGATACCCGACTGTTCAACCGACTCTTGCTTGCTGGCCATAGTGCCGCTAATGAAATCTTCTGTCAGGCCAACGCTGCCAACAGACATGGCGGGCTTGCCCGACAGCTTCTGAGTCCAGCCTGCAAGATTAAGGTCAGAGCCTTCGAATTCCGGTTCCCAGAAACGGCGAGTTGAGGCATGGAAAATATCCACACCGGCTTCAACTAACGGCTTGAGGAACTGCTCGAGCTGTTCCGGGCTGTGCACCAGTTTTGCGCCATAGTCTTGCTGCTTCCACTGGGAAAAACGCAGCATGATGGGAAATTCGGGGCCCACACGGTGGCGAATCGCTGCCACAATCTCGACCACGAAACGCAGGCGGTTTTCCATGCTGCCGCCGTACTCGTCATCGCGCTGGTTGGTGCCTTCCCACAGAAACTGGTCAAGCAGATAACCGTGGGCGCCGTGAATCTCCACGCCGTCAAACCCCAACGCTTTGGCGTCTTGTGCGGCGTCGGCAAACGCGGTCACAACATTATCGATGTCTTCTTTGCTCATTGCCCTGCCACTCGGTTTGCCGGGCGCAAACAGACCTGACGGGCTGTAGCCGGGAACCGAGGGATCTGGCGCTGCGCCTTCTTTGCGCACCGAACCCACGTGCCAGAGCTGCGGGAAGATAGCGCCACCGCCTTCGTGCACGGCATCGACTACCTTCTTCCAGCCCGCCAACGCATCAACACCGTGAAAAGTGGGTACATCGGGATAACCACTGGCCGCGGGATGATTCACTGTGGTGCCCTCCGTAATGATAAGGCCTATACCGGCTTCGGCACGGCGCCGATAATAGGCAACCACGTTCTCGCCGGGAACGCCGTTAGGCGAGAAACTCCGGGTCATGGGTGCCATGGCAACGCGGTTGCGGAGTATCAGGTTATGAACGTTGAAAGGTTCAAACATGGGGCCCAGGTTCATGGTCATTCGTTACGACTCCTTGAAGCATTTCGATGTTGAATCGGATGGTGGGGAAAGCCAGTAGCTACCTCACTAATTTGGTCTCTTAACGCAACTGTATTTAATCTGGTTTCAATATGCAACCGAATTCTGTAAACTTTGATCCATGGCTAAAAAACGTTTTGATGATTCTAACTGCTCCGTCGCCCGTGCCCTGAATCAAGTAGGAGACTGGTGGTCTTTGCTTGTTGTGCTGCACGCCATGTATGGCACTCGGCGTTTCGTGGACTTTCAGCAAGAGCTGGGTATCGCCAAAAATATCCTGTGCGACCGCTTAGCCCGCCTGGTGGACAACGGCGTGCTGAAAAAAGTAGATGTTGGCGAGCACGGCTCCCGCTTTGAGTACCGACTTACCGAAAAAGGCCGGGATCTGTTTCCGGTGGTTATTGCCCTGCGCCAGTGGGGAAATAAATGGAACCCTGGGTCCGACGACGCCTCGCTGGATTTGCACGACCGGACAACAGGGCAGCCGATCCAAATGGTTCAGGTACAGAACGCCGAAGGTGAGCCTATTACTGTGCGGGACGTTTTCGTATCGGGGTCGCCGGTGCCCGGCACCAAAAAAGACTCTGCCTGATAACCTGCAAGTCTTAGGCCTTTTGCTTGGTCCGTTACCTTTTTAGCACTCTCTGCGAGCGTTCCAGGTTTTGTGCAAATGGCGAAACTCAAGCATGATGAACGCCTGCGGATTCCAGCTACAGGCGTTGGGCGCCACGCTGGCGACATAATGAACACAAGGTGAGTTTATGGCATTGCGATACTGGGTAGTCTTGACGATTCTGATTGGCGGTTTCGTTGCGTTGTTGCCCGGCATATACATGCGTTTGGCTGCGGGTGATCCGCATATGACAGGCGCGCTGCTGGGCGGTTTGTTTGCCGCTGGGGCGACGGCGCTGGGTACAATTCCTGCCATTTTAACGCGCCAGCTTTCGCAGCGTTTTACCGATACGCTGATGGGCTTTGGCGCCGGGGTTATGCTGGCAGCAACGTCGTTTTCATTGATTATACCGGCACTGGATACTGCCGCTGATCAGGGCGCAGGTTCTTGGCTGGCCGGGGGTATTGTTGGTGGTGGCATCATACTGGGCGCTCTGGGTTTGCTGATGATTGAGCGGGTTGTGCCCCATGAACATTTTGTTAAAGGTCTTGAGGGCGGCGCCCGATCCGAAACCAATATTGAGCAGGCAACAAGGCTTAAACGGGTCTGGCTTTTTGTTACGGCAATCGTGTTGCATAACTTTCCTGAAGGCATGGCGATTGGTGTTTCATTTGCCGGGCCGGATCTGGTGGGTGCAAAGGCCCTGGCGGTGGGTATTGCGATACAGGATATTCCCGAAGGTTTTGTGGTTGCGTTGGCCTTGATGAGCGTTGGTTACAGCAAAGGGTTAGCGATTGGCGTTGGTGCCCTCTCTGGTTTGGTGGAGCCTGTCGCGGCCCTGTTGGGCGTCGCCTTGATCGGCCTTTCGGTTCATCTTCTGCCCTGGGGGTTGGCGATTGCGGCCGGCGCAATGCTGTTTGTGATCAGTCATGAAATCATTCCCGAATCCCATCGCGCCGGGCACGAAAGCTGGGCAACGGGTGGGCTTATAATCGGGTTTGTTTTAATGATGCTTCTCGATACAGCACTTTGAACACCAAGCTTCTGGTTCTGGCCCTATGACCGACGAATCAAGAATAACGTGATCGCAACGTTCGGTCCGGCGCTATAGGCCACAACAAGGGGGGGCTGGGTCAGTCTCCTCTTGTTGTCGCTGACCGATTTTTCTGTCTATAGAAAACCCATAACCAAATCTTTGCCTTGCAACCGTTTATAGTGCGTTGTCATCAAAACATCTTTTATCTGTCCTCTAGAATTCACAATTTGTCTGTACGCTTCGGTCCATGGCTTACAACTCTGGTCTGGTGAAAGCTATGTCGAAGAAAGTGATACTGGTGGTGCTGGATGGTCTTGCTTATGAGACCGCGCAACAGTGTATGGGATTTTTGCAGGGGCTAACGGAGCAGGGCAAGGCACCACTGTACAAAATGCAGTGCGAGATCGCTTTACCAACGATCCGGAGCAGTTGATCCAGCACGGCATTTTCTATCACCAAGACACCTATCCAGACAGCCATCTTTATCTGGATGCCGAATGGTTGCGCCATCACCACGATCCTGATTTTCTTTTAGTGCATTCGATGAATGTTGACGATGCCGCTGCTGCACCTCGCCAGCTTGAGTTGTGCGGCACTGTCTGTGAACTTTTGGGTATCAAAGGCCACAACAAACCGGTTGCAACTTCTCTTATAATCTCAGGGTTGTAGCAGCGACTCTGGCAATCTTCGATCTGGATGAAACCCTGTCAGCCAGGGACAGCAGCACGCTGTTTTGCGAACGCGGCAATGGACTGTGCCCGATCTTGGTAACGCTTACTCAACTGAAATACAAGCCTCAACTGAAGACCAAACTTCAATACGACAGAAGCAAACCCATGTCTAGATTTTTCATCGCAGGCGCAATAGCACCGATTGCGAGCAATGTAGTGGTTGCATCATGCCTTCCCGTTACCGGACCTGATGCAGGTGGTGTCTACCCAAACATATTTGAGAAAATCGAATTTTAAACCCTGCAGGGCTGCACCCTGAGCTTCAGTGAAAACCCGGCGATCAAGCAACTGAACAGCCGTATTGCCGGTAATGCTAAGTTGTTGCCTGTGGTCCGGCGCCTGCCGCTGGAACCCTTGATTATTGTGCCTTATCAAAGCATCGGTCAGTACGGGGGTGTGCTGCATGGAACCTCCAAAGCGACTGAGTCCGGCACCTCTGATTTGCTGTCTGTTCGTCGCGTCAATCTCGTCCGGTTCAGCGATGATTTAGCGACTGTGGTGCGTAACGTTGCGAAATCCTGGGACTGGAATGCAGATTTCACAGTGCTGAAAGTAACACTGCGTCAGGGCCATAAGTGGTCTGACGGAGCACCTTTCACCGCCCATGATATTGCCCTCTGGTACAACAACATTCAGATGGATCGCAATGTTATCGAGACGTCGAAAGATCGCTTCCTTTCTGCAGGTAAGCCGGTGAAAGTCGAAGCGCTGAATGACACCACCGTTCAGTTCGTGATGAATGAACCTGCGCCGGGCTATCCGGATAACTTTGCCCAAGATCATGCTCAGCCATTTTTGCCCAAGCACCTGTTAGAAAAATTTTACCCGACGTTTAATAAAGACGCCGACAAGTTGGCCCAGTCTCTGGGTTTCGACAATGGGTCCGCGCTGGAGCAGGATTTATGTGCTGACTCGCGGCTGAAAGTGCTGCCGGTTACCGAGGCCACGGATGATGTCATCGAGCATGTTGTGTGGATGAAAAATCGCCGAAACCTGCCGGGGATTCGTGATTTTATTCATCTGGCGATTGAGCAGTGCTGTGGTGCTTTGTCAGAGCTTAGCGAGTTATAACCATGTCATTTTTTGCAAGCGCCACTCGCCGTCGCCATCGGAGTGTTGCCGTTACGTGGATCTACCTTAAGGCGAATGACCGTTGAATCGCCTCTGCACTTGGTAAAAGCTCCCGAATCATTAGTACTGCACTTATTTCTTGAATTCAGGCTCAGAAAAACCTAAGCTTTTGTAAATAAATAAATAAAAAAACAAGGAAAATATCAATGCTCGATAGAGCCGCCCGGCCAATGGTCAGTCTGGTCGATAAGTATCTGCCAGATCCGTACATCTTTGTAATCATCCTGACCCTGGTCTCTTTCGGTGCCGCTATGGCGTTTGAAGGTCACGGCCCAATGGCTGTGATTGAAATGTGGGGCGACGCTTTCTGGAGCCTGCTCACGTTCTCGATGCAGATGCTGCTTGTTCTGGTTACAGGGTTCATGTTGGCGAGCACGCCGTTTGTTCGGGGAATACTGAACCGCGTTGCCGCACTGGCCAGTACGCCGGGCCAAGCTATTATTCTGGTGACCTTTGTAGCGCTTATTGCAAGCTGGATTAACTGGGGATTCGGCCTGGTTGTGGGCGCTCTTTTTGCCAAGGCGCTAGCCCGGCAAGTCAGGGTTCACTATCCGCTTTTGATCGCAAGCGCCTATTCTGGTTTTATTGTTTGGCACGGGGGCCTAGCCGGCTCCATTCCGCTGGTTATAGCGACCGAAGGCCACTTTAGTCAGGATATTATTGGCGTTATTGGTTCGGGCGAAACCATCTTTGCATTCTTCAACCTTGCCATCATCGGGGCGCTGTTTATTGTTGTTCCGCTGATAAATCGCCTGATGTTGCCGAGCGAAGAAGACAGCGTGTACGTAGACCCAGCGGTGTTAAATGATGAACCAGACACCAGCGTTTCTATAAAACGCCCGGCAGATCATCTTGAAAACAGCCGGGTATTGGCCTGGCTGATTGGTTTTAGCGGGTTGGCGTTTATTTTTCAGTATTTTATGGACGGCGGTGGTTTGAACTTGAACATCGTCAATTTCATGTTTCTGTTCTTGGCCGTTATTCTGCATCAGACGCCTAAACGCCTACTTGATAGCCTGCACGAAGCGGTTAAAGGCGGCTCAGGCATTGTTATTCAGTTTCCGTTCTACGCCGGTATTATGGGCGTAATGACGGCCTCGGGCCTTGCCGCAAGCATTTCATCAGGCTTTGTGTCCATCGCGACAGCCGAGAGCTTGCCGTTCTGGAGCTTCATCAGCGCCGGGCTGGTCAACATATTCGTTCCCTCCGGCGGTGGCCAGTGGGCCGTGCAAGCGCCTGTTATGTTGCCTGCGGCTCAAGAGCTTGGTGCAAGCATTCCGCGCGTGGCTATGGCCGTTGCCTGGGGCGATGCATGGACCAACCTGCTGCAACCCTTCTGGGCATTACCGGTTCTTGCCATTGCAGGGCTTAAAGCCAAGGACATTATGGGATACTGCCTGATGCTGCTTATCATCACCGGCGTGATTATCAGCGTTGGTCTTACCTGGCTCTAAAACCGTGCTGATTACAATCTGGGGCATATTGGCTCCAGGTTGTGGTTCAGCTTGTAGAAAAACGACTGACACACGCCCCCTCAAAACCTACTTAGCCTGCGCCTATGAAAAGCACGTTGTATCCATACCGTTTTCAGCCCACCCGGATTCGCTCCGAGCTCATGCGGATGCTCCCCATTTCCCTATTTGTGGTGGCGTTTGGTGCTGCGTTTGGTTTGGCGGCGGTGCAGAAAGGGCTGGCCCCTTTAGACACTATTCTGATGAGTACCCTGGTGTTCGCCGGGGCCTCGCAGTTTGCCACGCTTGATATGTGGGGCGCCGAGGTCTCGGTGATCCCTGTTATGGTCGTGGTGTTCGCGATCAACTCCCGGCATCTGCTGATGGGCGCGTCGCTTTACCCTATGTTGAAAGACGTAGCGCCCGCCAAACGTTATAGCCTGCTTCTGGTTCTTACCGACGCCAACTGGGCAATAGCCGCTCAGGATTACCAAAGAGGTAATCGTAACCTGGAGGTTATTCTGGGCGGTGGTCTGGTGCTTTGGCTGGCGTGGATTTTAGGCACCTGGTTAGGCGTCTACTTTGGCGGGCTGCTGCAGAATCCGAAGAACCTGGGGTTAGACATGGTTTTGGGCTGCTTTCTTCTGTCCATGGCTTTAGGCGGGAAGAAGAGCCCGCGAATTCTTGTTGCCTGGGCGCTGGCTGCGCTGGCGTCGTTAGCCGCATGGAAATGGCTGCCCGCCAACACACACGTTGTCGCAGGCGCCCTTGCTGGCGGTGTGGTCGGGTTTTTCTGGCTTGAGGAAAAACCGGGCAAAGAGACGGCCGGGGAAACACCCACGTGACCATTGACACCACCACAACAGGCGTTTTGGTACTGATACTGATCATGACGCTGGTAACCTTGGCGACCCGTTTTGGCGGCGTGTTTATCATGTCCTTCGTGCGGATAAGCCCTCGCATAGAGAGCTTTATTAACACCATGGCCAGCTCTGTGCTTATCGCTATCATAGTGCCCATGGCCTTTGAGGGCGATGCAGGGGCGCTTGCTGCTTTGTCAGTAACCGCTGTAACTATGCTGGTCCTTCAAAAACCCTTGCCAGCGATTGCGGCCGGTGTCTTCGCCGCGGCGGCTTTGCGTTATCTGTTTTAAAATCCCGGCGCCGAGTATTGCCGAATTCGTGGCCGCTACTAATACGCAATGTTACAAATTAACAACCTTTTAACAACAGTGGCCAACCGGTGTATTGGCTATTTTTTAGTTCTGATATTCGATTAAGCGAACTGAATAAAAAACAACAATTTCTAGCGACAGGAATACGATAACTCCAGTTGCTTTAGGGGGGGATTATGTCAGTATCTGCTACCCAGCTTGAAGAGCGAACTCAGGATTCATCGGAATTGCTTGAAGGCATTATGCCTTCAGCGATCACCTTTGCCATGATGCTGCGACACAAGAATATGTCGGCTTGGTTAAGGACTGAATTTGACGGCTATCAGAATGCGGATGCTGCACCGCCATATCGCCGCGGTTTGCCCGGCCATATTGTTGCAAAATCTCCCCAATATGGCTGGATTCCAGCGCCAGTGAAACCTCAGCAAACAACGGACTTTGGCCGGCTGGATCTGACCGAAGGCGTCAAAGATCTGGAACAGTTCTGCGTGAGCAGCAAAAAAGGTAACGGTAAACGGATGCAGTTGAGTAAAGAGATAACCGCCGTTCTTCAGAAACAAATCAACCTGAGTGCAGAGCTTGCGATTAATGTAAGTCGCGAGGAATACTGCAAGATTCTCAAAATCGTTCGCGGTACCCTTTACCTGTGGGCACAAGCGCTGATTGCACAGGGTTTGACCGGCGAACATAACCATTACACTGCGGAGCAGCGGGCGTTAGTGGCAGAGCTAGACGACCCGCATAAGTTCTGGCGCAAGGCAACGGCCGAAGCAGACAGCTTGCCAATGCCAGAGATAAAAACCGCCGGTTTCCTCGACAGAATGTTCGGGCGCGCGAGCTGAGGAAAAACAACCTGAATGACTGTGCTTTCCCCCTATGCGACCTACCAGCAGGCACTGGCCGCAGGTTTTAAAGAGGACCCCGCTCAGCAACGGGCTGCTTTGAGTTTGCAGCGCTGCTATGAACAGTTGCAATCAGCCGACCCGGATGTTCAAGGCGTGTATCTCTGGGGGCCGGTGGGGCGTGGAAAAACCTGGTTAATGGATCGTTTTCATCAGGCTTTAGCCGTGCCTGCCCGGCGACAACACTTCCATCATTTTATTCGCTGGGTTCACCGGCGCTTGTTTCAGTTAACCGGACAGGAAAATCCGCTGCGCCTTTTGGTGCAGGAGTTGGCGGCCGAGGCACGGGTGTTGTGCCTTGATGAGCTTTTCATCAGTGACATTGGCGATGCCATTCTTGTCGGTGGTTTATTGCGTGAATTACTTGCGCAAAGGTTGGTATTGGTGACAACGTCAAACCAGCCACCGGATGAGTTGTACGCAGATGGCTTTAATCGTGAACGACTGCTGCCGGCTATTACCGCACTCAACCAGCAGATGCAGGTTGTGAGCGTGGATGGCGGCCAAGACCATCGGTTACATCCTGGCCAAAGCCAACAACGCTATTGGGTTAACCAGCCCCAGGCTTTGGAGGCGGCGTTCACAGAGTTACTCATTAGCGGCGAGCAAACCCATAGCCAACCGGTGCTGTTGGGCCATCGGTACATCAAGGTGGTCCGGCGCAGCGAGCGCCTGCTGTGGTGCCGCTATAACGATCTATGTGAGCAGCCACTGGCCGCACAAGATTTTATCGAGATGTGTGATTGTTTCTCCCATATTTTTTTGAGCGACGTGCCCCAACTCACAGGCGCTGGGCAACAAACGGCGATTGCCCGTGGCACCGAAGATGGCGTAACGCAGGTTGCCGCCGGAGACCGTCAGTTGCCTGCGCTGTCGCGCCAGGATGACGGCGTGCGCCGATTCATTGCGCTGTTAGATGAGTGCTACGACCGCAGTATTCCGCTGTACCTGAGCGCGGCCGTGCCGTTAAACCAGCTATACAGCCGGGGCGCGTTGGGGTTCCCGTTTCGCCGCGCCCTTAGCCGCCTGCAAGAAATGCAGTTTCGGCGATTTGGGCAGTCTGCGGTAAGCTCCGAAAGTAACTCTTGAAACGCTAAATGCAACTGAGGCGAATCAATGACTTGTCAAAAATCTGTAACCCACTACAGTTAGGCTTATAAGTTGCTCTTCATTGTTTTTCATTGTTCACAAGGACAGGCCAAATCATGAAATTTCTGCATCAATTCAAGGTTTTGACACTGGTTACTGCGGTAACAGCGACGTTTTCGATGTCGGCCCAGGCTGAAACACTTCGGCTGCTGACATGGGGCGGTTACGCGCCACAGGATGTGGTTGAGCAATTCGAGAAAGAAACTGGCATTGAAGTTAAAATAACCCTCTCCAACAATGAAGACATGATTTCAAAGCTGCGTGCCACACGCGGCGCGGGCTTTGACCTGGCCCAGCCAAGCCAGGACCGCATTGTAAGCGCCCAGGCGGATTTCGATATTTATAAGCCGATGGATCTGAGCAAAATCGACACGGCAAAGATCATCCCCTCCATGTTGGCAGCCACTAAAAAGAACACCGAATTTGAAGGCGAGGTTTACGGTGTTCCGCACGTTTGGGGCACCAGTGGCCTGATCGTTAACCGCGAGGCCGCAGGCACGGTGAAAGATTACACCGATCTGTGTGATGACTCGTTAAGTGGCTCTGTGTCTTATCGCTTGAAGCGTCCCACATTGATTGGTTTTGCGTTCGCACTCGGTGAAGACCCATTCGCCGCTTACGGCGATACGGAAAAATACCAGGCCATTCTGGATAAAGTGGAAGAAAAACTGGTCTCCTGTAAGAGCAATGTAAAAGCCTATTGGTCCGGCGGCGACGCCTTGCTGAACCTGATGCGTTCGGGCGAAGTGTCTGCGGCTATGGCCTGGGATGCGGGTGGCTGGAAGCTTAACTCAGAAAACCCGGACATCACGTTTGTGGCGCCCGGATCCGGTGCGCTGGGCTGGATTGATACCTTTGTGTTGCCGCGCAAAACCCAAGCCGAAGACGCCGCTTACAAGTGGATCAACTTTGTGATGCAGCCCGAAGTTGCGGCCCGTATTACCGAGTCTGCCGGCAACTTTACGGCGTCCAAAGGCAGTGATGAATTTGTGAATGACACACTGAAAGCCCAGTTCAAACAGAGCTTTCCAGAAGTGGATCTGGATAATATCAACTGGTACCCGCCCGTTCCCGCCGGTTTGGAAGAAATGGAAGGCAAGGTACTCGATCGGGTGAAAGCCGCTAATTAAGCTCGATTAAGGTTGTTGTCTATGTCAGATCAAGCATGCGCATCGGGTGCCGATGCGGGGGTGCAGGAAGATCTTGCCTGCACCCTGCTGAGCAAACATTTTGGTGAGTTTACTGCGGTCGACGGGGTGTCGTTCAGCATCCCCCGCGGGGCGTTCTTTTCCATCCTTGGCCCGTCTGGCTGCGGCAAAACAACGCTGCTGCGGATGTTGGCTGGGTTTCAGCAACCGGATTCCGGTGACATTCTGATTAAAGGAAAGTCAGTGCTGGATACGCCGCCGAACAAGCGGCCGGTTAATATGGTATTTCAGCACCTGGCACTGTTTCCGACCATGTCGGTGGCCGAAAACATTGCTTATGGGTTGAAGCGCAAAGGCATTCCGAAGCGTGAACACGCCACCCTGATTGACGAAGTACTGGCCAAGGTTCACTTGCCTGGGTACGGCGACAAACGC
Organism: Marinobacter sp. BSs20148; assembly: GCF_000283275.1. Taxonomy (NCBI): domain Bacteria; kingdom Pseudomonadati; phylum Pseudomonadota; class Gammaproteobacteria; order Pseudomonadales; family Marinobacteraceae; genus Marinobacter; species Marinobacter sp. BSs20148. The sequence goes on along the minus strand of NC_018268.1, from coordinate 3,176,627 downwards.
ATTGATCAGCTCTCTGGCGGGCAAAAACAGCGCGTAGCCATAGCCCGCTGCCTGGTGCTGAACCCCGCCGTGTTGTTACTCGATGAGCCGTTAGGCGCTCTGGATTTAAAACTGCGCGAGCAAATGAAAATTGAGCTTAAACGGTTGCAGCGCGAGTTCAACACCACGTTTGTTTACATCACCCACGACCAGTCTGAAGCACTGGTTATGTCTGACCAAGTAGCGGTAATGAACAAGGGCCGGTTTGAGCAGGTCGGCACGCCGCAAGAGCTTTACTACCAGCCAAAAACCGCCTTTGTGGCAGGCTTTGTTGGCGATAGCAACCAGTACGCAGGCAAGGTACAGTCGCAGTCTGGCGACCTTGTCACCCTTGTGACCGAGCAGGGTGTGCGTTTGTTGAGCCACGCCAACCAACCGTTGCTGGCGGGCTCACCCATTACCTTGTTTGTTCGGCCGGAAGTGATGCAGATCAGCACATCCAGGCCGGCAACGGAACAAGACAATTGCCTGGCCGTCACCGTTTCGCGCGTACTGTTTGATGGCGCACAAAGCCGGGTTCAGGTGGAAACCGCCGAAGGCGCCGAGCTTACAGTAGCGCTGCCGCAGACCGCAGACTTTCAGGCATTAGAGCCGGGCCGATCGGTGCATGTCAGTTGGCAAGCCAGTCAGTGCCTCTGTTTCGCCGCCCCCGCGGATACGAAGCCGCTGGGTACGCCATGAGCAAAGCAAACGGCAACTTCAACCGTACCCAATTCCGCCTGGGCTTTTGGCTGTTGCTGGCGCCTATCGTACTCTGGCTCAGCTTGCTGATTATTCTGCCGCACATCGATATGGTGCTGGTGTCGCTGCGGGAGCGCATTGCCTCCCGGCAATACGGTTTCAGCTTTAGTAACTACACCGCGTTTTTTACCGAACCTCTGTATTGGAATACCTTTGTTCGCACCGCGGTGATGTCTATTGTTGCCACGGTGCTGACGCTGATCATTGCCTTCCCGGTGTCGTTTTATATTGCCAAGGTACTCACCGGAAGGCCGCGGATTGCGTTGTTTATTTTGTGCTTGCTGCCGTTCTGGGTCAGCGAACTGGTGCGTACTTACGGCTGGATGATATTACTGCGGGAAACCGGTCTGATCAGCGGCGCGCTGCAATGGTTCGGGCTTGCGGACCAGCCCGTTGAAATGCTCTATAACGACGTCGCCATTATGGTGGGGCTGATCTACACCTCCATGCTGTTTATGGTCGTGCCACTGGTGACCACCCTCGACAGCCTGGACAACAGCCTGATTGAAGCCGGATACGACCTGGGTGGCAGCAGTTGGAACGTGATGCGCAGTATTGTGATTCCCCACGCTATGCCTGGCATCATGAGCGGCTGCATTGTGGTGTTTATGCTAACGCTCGGAAATTACCTGACCCCAACACTGCTGGGCGGCAAATCCAGCCTGTGGTTTACCGAGCAGATCTACACTCAGTTTATTACCCGCTTTAACTGGGAGCAGGGCGCCGCTTTCGGCATTTTGCTGCTGATACTCTCGTCACTCATCGTTTGGTTGGGCCTGAAAATCACCAGGCAGTCGTTTACACGGGTGATGTCATGATTCCCTCTATTCCCAGCAGCCGTTTCTTTCGGGTTTCCTACCTGAGTTATGTAACGCTGTTTTTCATTTTTTTAATCACTCCCCTGGTGGTTGTGGCGGCGTTCTCGTTTAACGACGCCTTATTTCCGTCGCTGCCGTGGAATGGTTTCACCTGGGACTGGTATCTGGGTAAGGGCGATCCCAGGCTCGGCCTGTTGCACGATGACGCCCTGCTCGACAGTATCGGTGTGAGTGTTCAGGTGGCCATTGTCACCACTATGGCCAGTCTGGCACTGGCCACCTGCAACGCTTTTTTGTTCGAGCGCGAACAGTTTCCGGGTAAGAACTTTCTTTACGTGCTGATGCTGATGCCACTGGTGATACCGGGGGTGATACTCGGGGTATCCATTCTGGTGTTCAGCAGTACCGTGGCTAACTGGTTTGAGGTGCAGTTTGGTTATGAAATAGAAGCCCTGCGCCCGGGCCTGGTATTGGTCACGCTTGGGCAATTTGCGTTCCTTACCACCATTGCCACCTTGGTGATCTCTGCGCGCCTGCGCAAATTCGACATTACCCAGGAAGAAGCCGCCATGAACCTGGGCGCCAGCCGCTTGACCGCCATTGCCACCGTTACCCTACCGTTCCTGAAACCCGCGCTTTTTGGTGCCGGCGTGGTGGCGTTTCTAATGTCGTTTGAAAACTTCAACACGACGTTAATGCTGGTGGGCTCCGATGCCCCGCTGACCATTGCGATGTTTGACCGGCTGCGGGAAGGCTCAACACCGGTATTAAACGCGGTGTCGGTGTTGCTGATGGTGGGGTCCGCGTGTTTGGCGCTGGTTTCACTATTCGTGCAGCGCCCGGCCAAGCCTTAATCTACGCATTACAAGATGCTGTGAAAGGCTGCATTTTTTGATTTTTCCCCTACCTATTATTCACATGCAAAGCCCGCAAGGTGTGTTAACTTTGTGGTCATATCCGAGGGTTGCATCGCCATAGACGCCGTTGGGAAATAGTATGCCTGCAATCAGAGATAAGACATGAGCGTTGAAAAAACACACCGGCCTTGGCTAAACGCGGTAATAGTTTCACCCTGCAGTAAATATTTTTTCGTTGTACTCGCCGTTGTCAGCTTGATCGCAAGCATTGAAATATGGCCCCTATCCGTAACCCATTCTGTTTTTGAGCATGGCTTTTATTTTCTGGTGATGGCTACGTTTGCCATTACCTGCCCATTCATTGCTCACCGTATCCATGTTACTCATCGTATCCAAAAAGCACTCAAACAGGCTGAATCCGTATCAGAGGCGAGCGTCAAGAGCGAGCAGCTCATCAGAACCATTGTTGATAGCGCGCCAAATATGATGGGCTATTGGGACAAGAATTTACGTTGCCGCTTTGCCAACAATGCGTTCAGTGAATGGTTTGGCATGCCACCCGAAGACGTTATCGGGATTCGGTTTCAGGACTTGGTCAGCGAGCAACTGTATGCCCTGAATGAGCCCCATATTCGTGCGGTGCTGGCTGGCAAACCGCAACGCTTTGAGCGCACTCTGACCAAAGCCGATGGCAGTGTCGGGCATATCATAGGGCACTATATTCCAGACTTTGAAGCCGGTGGTACGGTTCGGGGGTTCTCTATTCAGGCCAACGAAATAACGGTTCTTAAGGAGATTGAGGCAAAGCTCAAGCTGGCGGCGTGTGTTTTCGACAATACGCTCGATGGTGTTTTGATTACAAATGTTGACGGCGTGATCTTATCGGTTAATCCAGGGTTCGTCGAAATTACGGGCTACACCGTTGAGGAATCTGTCGGGCAAACTCCTCATATTTTGCACTCCGACCGGCATGACCAGACGTTTTATACGTCCATGTGGGAGGAAATAAACGCCGAGGGGTGCTGGCATGGCGAAATATGGAACCGCCGTAAAGACGGCGAGCTTTACCTGCAACGCATGACCATCAGTGTGGTGCTTGATGGGGTCGGCGAGCCCATGCGCTATGTCTCTGTATTCAGTGATATTACGGCACTTTGGAAAAAAGACGAGCACATCCGGCATTTGGCGTTTCACGATGCCTTGACCGACTTGCCCAACAGAACCTTACTGATGGACAGGATTAGCCAAAAAGTGCTCCATTCCAATCGCGAAGAGAGCCATTTTGCACTGATGTTTCTCGACCTTGATGGATTTAAGCTGGTAAACGACCAACTGGGTCACAAGTTTGGAGACGACCTGTTAAAAGATGTGGCGAAACGGTTGCTGGCGCTGGTGCGAAGCTCCGATACCATAGCCCGTGTGGGTGGCGATGAGTTTATCTTTCTCCTTAACAACCCGCGGGGAAGAGACGAAATTACCGATGTCGCGAATCGTATTGTTGCCTCGATTAATGAGCCCATAGAGATTCTGGGTGAGGTGGTCCAGATAGGCGTATCGCTGGGTATTGCCACTTTCCCTGCTGATGGGGACAGTGCCTCGGATTTGATCATAAATGCCGACAGTGCAATGTATGCCGCCAAAAGTTTCGGCAACAATAATATCCGGTTCTTTTCGGCTGAGCACTCGCCCCTCCCGAAACCTATTGTGCTGAAATAACCCCCCCATACCTTTTCAATCTAACCTTGCAGGCCTTCGCACGCACCAATAGTGAGCATGGGGCTTTCGACTGCGTGTGTTTTGGTGCGTTGTGCTTACAAATTGTTTCAATTGTATTCTGCCTTACTCGTCTTTTGCGCCTTAACGTATTGAATTTATGAGTGAATGGTCATGGTTGGAACGTTCCATGCAGAGGAAGGGATGTGTTGCTGACCAACAGCGCAATCCATCAAGACGCAAAGGAAGACGAAATGAGCATCAGAAAACATGTGAAACTGGCCGTCTCTGCACTGGCGCTATCCATTTCTTTTAGTGCCCTCGCTGCGGAGGACCCCATCAAGGTTGGTATTTTGCATTCCCTCTCCGGAACCATGGCCATCAGCGAATCCGCCTTGAAAGACACCATGCTGATGCTGATCGAAAAACAGAACGCAGCGGGTGGTATCCTGGGCCGCCAGCTTGAGCCTGTGGTGGTTGACCCCGCGTCTAACTGGCCGCTGTTTGCTGAAAAAGCTCGCGAGCTGTTGGCAAAAGACAAGGTCGACGTTATTTTTGGCAACTGGACCTCGGTATCACGCAAGTCGGTACTGCCCGTTATCGAAGAGCTTAATGGTTTGCTGTTTTACCCGGTTCAGTATGAAGGCGAAGAGTCGTCTGAAAACGTGTTCTACACTGGCGCAGCGCCCAACCAGCAGGCAATACCTGCGGTTAACTATCTGATGAACGACATCGGCGTTGAGCGCTGGGTGTTGGCCGGTACCGATTATGTGTACCCGCGCACCACCAACAAGATTTTGGAAACCTACCTGAAAGCCCAGGGCGTGGCCCCCGAAGACATCATGATTAACTACACGCCTTTCGGTCATTCTGATTGGCAGGCGATTGTGTCGGATATCAAAGCGTTCGGCAGTGCCGGCAAGAAAACGGCGGTTGTTTCCACCATTAACGGTGACGCCAACGTTCCTTTCTACCGCGAGCTGGGCAACCAGGGCATCAATGCCGCTGATATTCCGGTAGTCGCCTTCTCTGTGGGTGAGCAGGAGCTGTCGGGTATCGACACAGGCCCACTGGTCGGCCACCTGGCGGCTTGGAATTACTTCATGAGCGTAGATGCCGACGCCAACTATGAATTCATCGACGCCTGGGTTGCTTACACCGGTAAGGAAGACGCCGTTACCAACGACCCGATGGAAGCCCATTACATTGGCTTCAACATGTACGTGGAAGCGGTGAAAAAAGCCGGCACCACCGATGTAAACGCAGTGAAAGACGCCATTATCGGCGTTGCTGTGCCCAACCTCACCGGTGGCATCGCCACCATGATGCCCAACCACCACATCACCAAGCCGGTGCTGATTGGCGAGATTCAAGACAACGGGCAGTTCTCCGTGGTGTGGCAAACGCCGTCAACGGTTGTGGGCGATGCCTGGTCTGATTTCCTGCCAGGCTCAAAAGATCTGATCAGCGACTGGCGCAAGCCGATGTCCTGCGGAAACTTCAACGTGGTTAGCGGAACCTGTGGCGGCAAAGCGGCAGTGGTTGCTCAGTAAGGTCAAAACGGTCATACCTTTTCGCGGGCGGGGTTGATCCTCGTCCGCTTTTTTACAACAGCATGTTTTGTTGAACTCTTTTTTTTAAATAAAAACAGGACACAACCATGGGCAGCACCCGATTGCTCAGTCAGCTTCTGCTTGTCTGTTCTCTGCTCTGGCCGGGCTTCACCCAGGCTCAGGTGGAAGACACCGAAGCGCAACAACTGCTCACGGCACTGGCGGAATCGTCATTTGCAGACAAAGAAGCCGTGGTTAATCGCATTGCAGGCAGCGGCGACGAACGCGCCCGAGGCTGGCTGGAATCGTTTGCCAGCAACAAACTGGCCCGCATTGAATCCAGCGGGCAATTCATCATCGTGACCGACAATCGCGGCCGAGACTGGACAGTGCAAAGCGCACTGACCGGCGAAAATTTGGGCGAGTTCTCCCGCCGGGACATCGACACCATTCGCGTCAATAACGCGTTGCGTGGCGAACTGGAAGACATCCTTTCTGTGATTGACCTCAAAAGCCCTAACCAAAGCAGCCGTTTATCCGCCGCCCGCACCCTGAAAGGCAGTGTAGACAGCGCATTGGCAAAACGCGTGCCGGGCCTTATTGAAACCGAACAAAGTGCGCCGGTTCGCGCCGCACTCACGGAAGCACTGGCCATCTACCGCGTGGCCGAGCAGGGCGATCTGGCTGCGGTTGAAACCTTGTCTGGTAGCCTGAACTCGCAAGCCCGCGCTGCCCTGCAACAAGCCATGCGCAGCGATAACCCGGAGCTGGTCGCCGCCGCCACCAAAGCGATGGACAGCATCGAACAAAAACTGACGCTGAACCGCGCCGCCGAAACCCTGTATTTCGGCCTGTCGCTGGGCTCGGTGTTGGTACTGGCTGCCATCGGCCTGGCCATTACCTTTGGCGTAATGGGCGTGATCAACATGGCCCACGGCGAACTGATTATGCTGGGTGCCTACACCACCTGGGGCATGCAGCAGCTGCTGCCGGGCCAGCCGGGCCTGGCGCTGATTTTATCTATTCCTGCTGGTTTTATGGTGGCGGCACTGGCCGGCGTGGTGATTGAACGCACCGTTATTCAATACCTGAAAGGTCGCCCGCTAGAAACCCTGCTGGCCACCTTTGGTGTCAGCCTGATTCTGCAACAGTTGGTGCGCACAGTGGTTTCCCCGCTGAACCGCACGGTAATTACACCGGAGTGGATGAGTGGTTCGGTGATGATCAACGAAGCTTTGTCACTGACGCTCAACCGGCTTTATGTGATTGGTTTTGCACTGGTGGTGTTTGCCGGGCTGATGCTGATTATGCGCAAAACCCGCCTCGGGCTGGAAGTTCGGGCGGTTACCCAAAACCGGACCATGGCCCGCTCCATGGGCATAAAAGCCACCCGCGTCGACATTCTGACCTTTGCCCTGGGTTCTGGCGTTGCCGGCCTGGCGGGGGTGGCTTTGTCACAGATTACCAACGTTGGCCCCAATCTGGGCCAGAGTTACATTATCGATTCGTTCATGGTGGTGGTGTTCGGCGGCGTGGGCAATCTGTGGGGCACGCTGCTGGCGGGATTGACGCTTGGCACCATCAACCAGCTGCTGGAACCCTGGGTGGGCGCGGTGTTGGCCAAAATTCTGGTGCTGGTGCTGATCATCCTGTTCATTCAAAAACGGCCTCGGGGATTGTTCCCCCAGAAAGGCCGTGCAGCGGAGGGGTAAGGACATGTGGCTAACAAGACCTTTGGCTGAACGCTCCACTCAAACATTTTTGGGCGTTCTGTTTGCAGCGCTGGCGGTGGTTACGGTGCTGCACCTGGCCCTGCCGGAAGACAACGCGCTGCATGTCAGCGCTTACACCGTTACCTTGCTGGGCAAGTATCTGTGTTACGCCTTGCTGGCTGTGGCCGTCGATTTGGTGTGGGGTTACCTGGGCATTCTGAGCTTGGGCCACGGCGCATTTTTTGCCCTCGGAGGCTACGCCATGGGCATGTACCTGATGCGCCAGATTGGCGATCGCGGCACCTACGGCGACCCGGTTCTGCCGGATTTCATGGTGTTTCTGAATTGGCAGGAGTTGCCCTGGTACTGGCTGGGTTTCGACATGGCCTGGTTTGCCTTTGCGATGGTGCTGCTGGCGCCCGGCCTTCTGGCACTGGTGTTCGGCTTTCTGGCGTTTCGGTCGCGGGTGACCGGGGTTTACCTGTCTATCATCACTCAGGCGCTGACCTTTGCCCTGATGTTGGCATTCTTCCGCAACGAAATGGGTTTTGGCGGCAATAACGGCCTGACCGATTTCCGAGACCTTCTGGGCTTCAATTTGCGCACCGATGCCACCCGCCTGGGGCTGTTCCTGGCCACCGGTGTGGCGCTGGCGATTGGTTTTGTGATTTGCCGTGGCATTGTGACCAGCAAGCTGGGCCGGGTGAGCGTGGCCTGCCGCGACGCCGAAGCGCGAACCCGCTTTCTGGGCTATCGGGTGGAACGGGTGCAGTTATTCGTATTCGTGATATCGGCTATGCTGGCCGGCGTAGCGGGCGCCTTGTATGTGCCCCAGGTGGGCATCATCAATCCCAGCGAATTTTCGCCGTTGTTCTCCATCGAAATTGTGGTGTGGGTGGCCTTGGGTGGTCGCGCCACGCTTTACGGCGCGGTGATTGGTGCGGTGCTGGTTAACTACGCCAAAACCGTCCTTACCGGCGTGATGCCAGACGCCTGGCTGTTCGCCTTGGGCGGTTTGTTTGTTCTGGTTACGGTGTTTCTGCCCAAAGGCATTGCCGGGTTGGTGTTCAAGCCTAAAAAGGCCGCTGCGCCCGCTAACAATCCCGACTCGCAGGAGGCCACCGTATGAGTTTTTTAAAGGAACTCGCCAACCGCGACAAGGTGTTCAACTTTCTGATTCCAGAGGTATCACCGGTTGACGTTCGCCACGGGCCTATTCTGTACCTGGAAGACGTCAGCGTGAGCTTTGACGGCTTCAAGGCCATCAACAACCTGAACCTGACCATCGACGACGGCGAGCTGCGCTGCATCATTGGGCCTAACGGGGCGGGCAAAACCACCATGATGGACATCATTACCGGCAAAACCCGACCGGATACCGGCTCGGTCTGGTTTGGCAGCCGCCATAACCTGCTGACCAAAAGCGAACCCGAAATCGCCTCGTTGGGCATTGGCCGCAAATTTCAGAAGCCCACGGTGTTTGAAGCACTCACAGTGTTCGAAAACCTGGAATTGGCGATGGCGGCGGACAAGCGCGTACTGCCTACGCTGACCGCGGTGCTGAACGGCGAATGCCGCGACCGCATCGACGAAGTGCTGGAGACGATTGGTCTGCGCAACCTTCGTGCTGCCTTGGCCGGCATTTTGTCCCACGGCCAGAAACAATGGCTGGAAATTGGCATGTTGCTGATGCAAAAACCGCGCTTGTTACTGGTAGACGAACCCGTGGCCGGTATGACCGAACAGGAAATGGAACGCACCGCCGAATTGCTCACCACGCTTGCCGGCAAACAGTCCGTTGTGGTGGTGGAACACGACATGGGCTTTGTGCGCTCCATCGCCCGCAAAGTTACCGTGTTGCACCAGGGCAGCGTGCTGGCGGAAGGCACCATGGATCAGGTGTCTAACCACCCGGACGTTATCAAGGTGTACTTGGGGGAGGAAACCTGATGCCAGTTGAGAGCTTGATGCTGATTGAACGCCAGTTGCCAATGAAAAACCTAATGCTGAAAATCCAGAAAATCGATCAGTATTACGGCGAAAGCCACACCCTTTGGGATCTGGAACTGGATGTGCCCGAGGGCCAGTGTACCTGCGTTATGGGCCGCAATGGCGTGGGTAAAACCACGCTGATGAAATGCATCATGGGCGAAGAAACCGTCAAGAGCGGTTCCATCACGTTCGCCCAAGAGGTCGAGCTTACCCAGAAAAAAATTGAAGACCGTTCTCGCCTGGGCATAGGCTACGTGCCTCAGGGCCGGCAGATTTTCCCGCTGCTGACAGTGGAAGAAAACCTGCGTACCGGCCTGGCGGTGCGTAAAGACGGCAGCAAAAAAATCCCCGAGCGCGTGTACGAACTGTTTCCGGTGCTGGAAGAAATGCGCCACCGCCGCGGCGGCGATCTCTCTGGCGGCCAGCAACAGCAACTGGCCATAGGCCGGGCCTTGGTGATTGAACCGCGCCTGTTGATTCTGGACGAGCCGGGGGAGGGCATTCAGCCCAACATCGTCGCTCAGATTGGCGAGGTTATTCGCACGTTGATCAAAGAAGACGGCCTGACGGTGCTGTTGGTGGAACAAAAACTGCCTTTCGCCCGCAAGTACGCCGACCGCTTTGCCATCCTCGACCGCGGCCGCCGCGTAGCCGAAGGCGAAATCGCCGGTCTGACCAACGAACTCATTAAAAAGCACCTGACGGTATGACCGTGTTTCAGCGCGTTGCGCCCGTTGATCAGCGTACCGAGCCCGTTCACTCGCCAGAACAGGATTCCGGACACCGCTTCGACCCACAAAGGCGTTGGGCCGCGGCCCTGTCTCTGGGTTTTGACCTACGCAGCGATGGGTCAGGCAACGCCATTACCCGATTAGCGCGGCGCAAGCACCACGGCCCGTTAAGAGTGCAGCGGCCGTTTTACCCGGAAGGCCGCAACGGCTGTTGTCATGTGTACCTGCTTCACCCGCCGGGTGGGCTGGTCAGCGGCGACGAACTGCGTATTGATGCCACTGTGGAAGAAGGCGCGCACGTGCTGCTAACCACACCCGCCGCCGCCAAACTCTACAAAGCTGACAGCCATGGTGTGGCCTGGGGCCAACACACCTGCTTGCACGTCGCCAGCAACGCCACACTCGAATACCTGCCGCAGGAAACCCTGGCGTTTGACGGTTCCCGGGGCGAACAAACCACCACCATCGAACTGCAAACCGGCGCCAAATGCCTGGGCTGGGAAATTCTCGCCCTTGGCCGCCCGGCCAGCCAGTTGCCGTTCACATCCGGCCATATGGAACAGCGTTTCCAACTGCGGATGGACGGCCAGCCGTTATGGCTGGAACGCCAAATCATGAGCCCGCAACACCGCCGCTTCAAAGGCCCCTGGGGCCAGGGCGGCGCAACCGTACAGGCCACCTTGTGGGTGGTTGGCCTGGAACACGAAACCGCCGCGATAGAAGCACTGCGTGCTGCACTGCCGGCAAACCCGCGCTGGGCCGTCACCCGCCGCCGGGGCGTGGTGTTGTTGCGTTACTTGGGGCAAGAAAGAAACGAAGCCTGGGCTATATGCCAGCAAGCCTGGGAGTTATTGCGGCCCTTGCTGACCGGCAAAGCGGCGACAGTGCCGCGGATATGGCTGACCTGAGATTAGAGGAATAACAAAATGGAACTGACACCAAGAGACAAAGACAAGCTGCTGCTGTTCACGGCTGGCCTGCTGGCCGAACGCCGCAAAGCCAAAGGCCTGAAACTGAATTACCCCGAAGCCATCGCCCTGATCAGCACCGAAATTATGGAAGGCGCGCGTGAGGGCCGAACCGTTGCCGAGCTGATGAGCAGCGGCGCGGAAATTCTGACCCGCGACGACGTGATGGATGGCATCGCCGAGATGATTCCCGAAGTGCAGGTAGAAGCCACCTTCCCGGACGGCACCAAACTGGTGACTGTTCACAACCCCATTGTATGAGGGCCGCGCCATGATCCCCGGAGAGTACCAACTGAAAGACGGCGACATAGAACTCTGCGCCGGCCGCAAACGCATCACCGTCGACGTCGCCAACACCGGCGACCGCCCGATACAGATCGGCTCCCACTACCACTTCGCCGAGGCCAATCCGGCGCTGAAGTTTGATCGTCCCAAAGCAACAGGTTACCGGCTTGATGTCGCCGCGGGCACCGCCATTCGCTTCGAGCCTGGACAGTCACGAAAGGTCACCCTGATCCCGTTTGCCGGCAGCCGAAACATCTACGGTTTTCGCGGCGAAGTGATGGGAAGTCTGGAGGTGCAGAAATGAAAATCACAAGACAAGCCTACGCCGACATGTACGGCCCCACCACCGGTGACCGAGTCCGGCTGGGCGACACCGAGCTGTGGATAGAAGTGGAGAGCGACGCCACCCACTACGGTGACGAAGTAAAATTCGGCGGCGGCAAAGTCATCCGTGACGGCATGGGCCAAAGCCAGCGCGCCGACGACACCGTGATGGACACCGTCATCACCAACGCCCTGATTCTGGATTGGTGGGGCATCGTTAAAGCCGACGTTGGCCTGCAAAACGGCCGCATCGCCGCCATCGGCAAAGCCGGCAACCCCGACACCCAGCCAGATGTCACCATCGTTATCGGCCCTGGCACCGAAATCATCGCCGGCGAAGGCAAAATCCTCACCGCCGGTGGCATCGACGCCCACATCCACTTCATCTGCCCCCAGCAGATTGAAGAAGCCCTGATGAGCGGCATTACCACCATGCTCGGCGGCGGCACCGGCCCGGCCACCGGCACCAACGCCACCACGTGTACACCCGGTGCCTGGCACATGGGCAAAATGCTTCAGGCCGTCGACAGCATGCCGATGAACATCGGCTTCCTTGGCAAAGGCAACGCCAGCCTGCCCGAAGCCCTGGAACTGCAAATAAAAGCCGGCGCCATTGGCCTGAAACTGCACGAAGACTGGGGCACCACCCCGGCCAGCATCGACAACTGCCTGACCGTGGCAGACAAATACGACGTACAGGTGGCCATCCACACCGACACCCTGAACGAATCCGGCTTTGTGGAAGACACCCTGGCCGCGTTCAAAGAACGCTGCATTCACACCTACCACACCGAAGGTGCCGGTGGCGGCCACGCGCCAGACATCATCACCGCCTGCTCTAAACCCTACGTACTGCCGTCATCCACCAACCCCACGCGGCCCTACACCGTGAACACCATCGACGAACACCTAGACATGCTGATGGTGTGCCACCACCTGGACCCGAACATCCCGGAAGACGTCGCCTTCGCCGATTCACGCATTCGTCGCGAGACCATCGCCGCAGAAGACATCCTTCACGACCTGGGCGTTATCTCGATGATTGCCTCTGATTCCCAGGCCATGGGCCGGGTGGGCGAAGTGGTGTGCCGCACCTGGCAAACGGCTCACAAAATGAAACAGCAACGGGGCTTGCTGCCGCAAGATGAAGACTTGGGTGCCGACAACTTTCGCGCCAAACGCTACATCGCCAAGTACACCATCAACCCCGCCATCACCCACGGCATCAGCCATGAAGTAGGCTCGGTAGAAGTGGGAAAGATGGCAGACCTGGTGTTGTGGAACCCGGCGTTTTTCGGCGTAAAGCCCGCCCTTATTGTGAAAGGAGGCATGATTGCAGCCGCGCCCATGGGTGACCCTAATGCCTCTATCCCCACGCCCCAGCCGGTGCATTACCGCCTGATGTTTGGCGCCTTTGGCAAAGCCGCCAGCGCCACGCGCCTGACGTTTGTCAGCCAGGCTGCGTTGGATGCGGGCGTTGGCAAAGCACTGGGCCTGGACAGCCCGCTGGCGGCCTGCAAGAACGTACGGCAGGTGCGCAAGGCCGACATGAAACTGAACGACGCCTGCCCACACATCACCGTAGACCCGCAAACCTACGAAGTGTACGCAGACGGCGAACTGCTTACCTGCGAGCCGGCTTCTGAACTGCCACTGGCCCAGCGCTACCACCTGTTTTAAGGCGCACCCGGAGAACCCTATGCTGGAACTAATAGAACGCACCCATAACATCGACAGCGCAGAAATTCACGACAACCTGGTTCTGCCCTACGAACTGCGTATGCGCGGCCGCCTGCGCGCCACCACCGAAACCAGCCTTGATGTAGGCCTGTTTCTGGACCGTGGCCCGGTACTGCGCGATGGCGACCTGCTGCAAGCCCGAACCGGCGAAGTTATCCGCATTCGCGCCGCCGACGAGCCCGTGGTCACCGCACGCATTGGCGCCGGCCTGCCGCTGGCACGACTGTGCTTCCACCTGGGCAACCGCCACGTGTCACTGGCCATTGGCGAAGACGAGCAGGGTGGCTGGGTTCGCTTCCCGCCCGACCACGTGTTGGAAGAACTGGCCGAGCACCTGGGCGCCACTCTTGCCCACCACAACGCCAAATTCGACCCCGAGCCGGGCGCCTATGCCCCGGCCAGTCACAGCCATGAGCATTAACAGTCATGACCACTGACAGCCAACCAGGCGCTTCGAGCGACCTGGCACTACTGGGCCTGATGCAATTGGTCAGCCCCGCGCTGCCCATAGGGGCCTTTGCCTGGTCACAGGGCCTGGAAAGTGCGTTTGAACTGGGCTGGGTGAAAACCGAAGCCGACTTGCAGGAATGGCTGGAAGGCGTTCTAGAAGATGGTTTAAGCCGCTGCGAGCTGCCCCTGCTGGCGCGGCTGCAAACGGCCTGGGCAACGGAAGATGCGCAGGCCATTGCCCAGTGGAACACCTGGCTACAAGCCACACGTGAAACCGCCGAACTGAGCGACGAAGACACCCGCCTGGGCGCAGCCCTGGTCACCTTGCTGCGCAACCTTGGCTTGCTGCCGGATGCGAACCTGATTCCAAGCCAACCGGGTTACATCACCATGTTCGCTTGGGTAGCCCATTACCGACGGGTACCGCAACGGCAAACACTCATTGGCTTCGCCTGGGCCTGGCTGGAAAACCAGCTGTCCGTCGCCTGCAAAGCGCTGCCCCTTGGCCACACCGCCGCCCAGCGCATCACCGAACACATGCGCCCACTGCTGGTGACAGCCGTGGAGGTTGCTCTGCAAAGGGAAGATCACGAACTCGGCCCCATCCTGCCGGGGCTGGCGCTGGGCAGTGCGTTGCACGAAACACAATATTCGAGACTTTTTAGAAGTTAACTTTTTCAGAAACTGACGTCTTCAGAAACGAATAGCGAACGAGGAAATAACCATGACACATTGCTTGAGAATAGGCGTTGGCGGCCCGGTAGGCTCCGGCAAAACGGCATTGCTGCGCCAGCTGTGTAGTGCCCTGAAAGACCACTACGACATCGCCGTGGTGACCAACGACATCTACACAAGAGAAGACGCCGACTTCCTGCTGAAGCACGACGCCCTGCCGGCCGACCGCATTCTTGGCGTTGAAACCGGCGGCTGCCCGCACACCGCCATTCGCGAAGATGCCTCCATGAACCTGGCGGCTATCGACGACCTGCAAAACCGACACCCGAACCTGGAACTGGTGCTGGTGGAATCCGGCGGCGACAACCTGTCTGCCACCTTCAGCCCGGAACTGTCTGATCTTACCCTGTACGTGATCGACGTATCCGCTGGCGACAAAATTCCCCGCAAAGGCGGCCCCGGCATCACCAAATCCGACCTGTTGATCATCAACAAAATCGACATCGCCGAATACGTGCACGCCTCGCTGGACATCATGGCGCGTGATTCCAAAATGATGCGCGGCGAACGGCCGTTTGTGTTTGCCAATCTTTATGACGGAGTAGGGCTGGAGACCATCATCAGCTTCATTCTGGAGCGGGGAATGCTGCCAGAGCGCAGGCCAGAAAAGCTGGCTGCGACAGCCTGAGCGAACACCTTTTTTTCTTTCGAATCAAAATGGAAAAACAGTCATGAAAAACATCAAAAAAATGAGTATCAGTGCAGTGCTCCTGCTGGTCTCCACGAACGCGCTGGCGCACTCTGGCCACGAAGCCATTGGCGACGTGCTGCATATTGAATACTTGGCTGCCGCAGTGATCGTTAGCGCGATAGCGTTCACGGCCTGGAAGAAGATTAAGCAACGTCGCTGAGAGTTGAGACGACGATAGCGCAGCCTTTCAACGTCCCCGCAAGAATGGCTGGCGGCAAACGCCAGCTCTTTCCCCAGATCGGTTTTGAAGTCGCGTTTTGGCGGCGATGAAGCGTTCGGTATAGTTACGGGAAAAAAAAATAACATGACAATATCAATTATTTGTACCAATAAAGACCCTAAACCCTGGGTAGCCGCCCTAAGGGCATTAGACCCTACTCTCGACGTTCAAATATGGCCAAACGAAAGCCGAAAAGCTGACGTTGAGTTTGCCTTATGTTGGAATCATCCTGAAGGCGTTCTACGAGACTACCCAAATCTGCGATGCATTTGCTCTATGGGCGCAGGTATAGATCATTTACTTAATGATGAGTTTTTTCCAAAAGATCTACGGGTGATAAGAATCATAGATCCTCTATTAGCACAGTCTATGTATTAATATCTTCATACAGCCGTTATGTATTACTTCCGGGATTTTGACATATACAAGGCTCAGCAATACCAATCGAACTGGAAACAGCAGTCACCCAAAGCAATAGCCCATACGACCATCGGTGTAATGGGGCTAGGTAAGCTTGGAGAATATTCGGCTAGCAAGTTTTCCAAGATTGGATTTAATGTCATTGGTTGGTCGCGCACTCAAAAGACCATCACCGGAGTAAAGTCTTATGCAAGTGACAGGCAACTAGGAGAGTTTCTTTCACAAGTAGATATATTGATTTGCTTATTGCCCCTGACAAACGAGACGCGGGGTATTCTTAACCTTGAAAACATTAATAAACTGCCTTTTGGGGCCTGCTTGGTCAATGTAGCGAGGGGCGAACACCTGATAGATGAAGATCTGATTACAGCACTAAATGAAGGTCAGCTGAGAGGAGCATGCCTTGATGTTTTTAGAGAGGAGCCATTATCTCAGATGCATCCATTTTGGCAGAAAAACAAAATACTCCTGACCCCTCACTGCTCAAGCATTACAGATCCTAACTCAGTCGCGCCTCAAATTTTGAAAAACTATCGACTGATGAAAAGTGGTCAGGCCCTAATGAATCAAGTAGACGCTTTTCGAGGTTATTAAACCTTTGGATTTAATCATATCCAGAAAGGACAGGCAGAACAGACAGGTATAGTGTATCCCTGCGAGGTTAAGTGGTGTGAAGAGTGCCTGTTTCTGGTGTTTTTCCCGAAATTGGAACTGGTGCTGGTGGAATCTGGCGGCGACAAAATTCCCCGCAAAGGCGGCCCTGGCATCACAAAATCCGACCTGTTGATCATCAACAAAATCGACATCGCCGAATACGTGCATGCCTAGCTGGATATCATGGCGCGTGATTCCAAAATGATGCGCGGCGAACGGCCGTTTGTGTTTGCTAACCTTGTTTTCGGCGCTGGCATTGCCTGGAGCGGCTTGAGCCTGCCGGGCGTGGAAACCTGTATCAGCTTGTCGGTAATACTGGCCGGTATTCTTATTGCCACACTTGCGCTTACGTTTGCAGGGCTTGCCCTTGGCACCCTGATGCAGAAAACGGTTAACCGGTTCGGCCGATCGCTGGGCTGTGTGGTTGCTGCAACTGGAGCGTTGCTGGCGGCGTAAGGGACACGGTTAGAACATAGAGTTAAAAAAAAGCTGCGCGGGCCTACCGCGCAGCTTTTTTTATTGCTTAAAATTATGGATTTTTGCAAAGGGGCAGACAAGCAGTACTGAGATGTTTTAGTCTATATTGTAACCGTTATAGACGCACAGCTTGTTAAGGATGACAGCCGATGGACCTTTCAGTACCACCACAGCCTCTTTTCAGCCCCTGGTTTTTCATACCGTTTATTTTGCGGCTGTCTGTGCTGCGTCCTGTTTGGCTTTTCGCTACAAAAATCGCTGCGCCAGAGCAGACAGACTTCAGAAATTCAGGAAATGATGTTCTTGCGTCGAAGGTGGCTTTTGAAGGTGTGAAAACAGTTAATGCTTTGTTATTGCAATCATCTGACGTCTTCATTATGGCAAAAACGAAGGCGTCAGGTGATTGCGAGCGGGTGCAGCGTGTTTTTTATGATTCGTTGTTTAGGTTGAGGGAAAGGTATTAATTTTTGGTGTGATCTGCATTTTATGTAGCGCTCAGGTTTTTGTAATAATTAAGTGTGCTACCTAGTCACTGTTAGCGAATTAAGAGAAAATTATTATGTCTGAAAATGTTCATCCTTTACAAGAATATACAGTGCATCTAATAGATGCACTGTATAAAGATAGGCACTTGGCCGTCACGCCCGCGATGCTGTCAATTCAGAACGGACACTATCCATCGGTGCAGGCAATCCTGGAAACACTCCATCGTTATGAAAATGAAGATCTAGTTACTTCTTTCATTGGAAATAATAGTGAGTTGGTTGCCGAAACCAGGGCACAATTTTCACATAAACAGGCTCAAAATGAGTCTAGTGAGAGCGCTCAAGACGAGCGGCAGCCACTAGACGATATTTTCGGACCAACATTTGAGACTATTAAGCCTTTTGAGTTGCTGAAAGGCATTCGGCTCTCAGAAATTGAAAAAGGATTTTCTGAAGTTTTAACCCAACTTTGTGGTGAAGATCTTAGTGTCCGTATCGACGGGTTGGAAGAGCCAGACTCGTGGCACGAGCAGGTCAATTTACATCTTGGCATCGTTGCGACGAGAAAAATTCGCTAACAAGTGCAGGCACGGCGACGCCTATTACATTGCGCCTTCGGCTCCATTCCATAGGCGCGCATGCTGCAAGCGTTAGCTTTTGCGAGCGACTCTCAATCGGTCGGCAAATAAAAAGGGGAAGATCTTGTCGCTACTGCAAGAAATACTGAATTGGTCGCAGAGTCTTTCGACATGGCAAAGTGATGCAGTGGCACGCTTGCTGGCTAAACAGACCCTAACAGCAGAAGACCAAGATGATCTATTTGCGCTACTGAAAGCTGCTAACGGTATACCCGATCCAAACGGACGGAAGCCCAACCCCCTAACGGCCGATCAGATCCCTGCACCGGTGAAAGCGACAACTCATGTTGAACTGCTTGCGATGAAGAATATGCGGCATGTTAACGCGATTGCCGAAAATCAGCGCTTGTCCTTTAGTCCCGCTGGGATGACAGTCATATATGGTGACAACGGTTCTGGAAAATCAGGATATTCACGCGTGTTCAAACGCGCATGCCGTGCCCGCGATCAGATGGAAGCAATTCATCCGAACGTCGCTCTACCTGCAAGTAAAACAGGGAAAGCCGAAGCCGTATTCGAGATTAAAGTTGATGGTTTGGCACAAGATGCGCACTGGACCGACGATAAAGCGGCGCCAGCAGCGCTGTCGTCTTTCGCGATCTTTGATTCGCATTGTGCGCGAGCCTACCTAGATAGCGAAGATGACTTTTCTTACGTGCCCTACGGGCTAGATGTGTTCGAGGGACTGGCAAAGGTCTGCAAACAGTTGAAGACCGCCATCGAAATCGAGCATACGCAGTCTGCAGCAGACCTTACGGCTTTTGTACCGCTCCACGGCGAAACCGCCGTTGGCAAGCTGATTTCTGGACTGTCGGCAAGAACAACACAAGCTCAAATCGAAGCGTTGGCGACGCTTTCGCAGGAAGAATTAGCCCAGCATGCAACTCTAGATAAGAGTCTGAAGGAAAACAATCCAAAGGAAAAGGCGATTCAATTGCGTTTGCGTGCTCGCCGAGTCGCCGCCATCGCAACAAATGCAATAAACAAGGGAGCGCTGGTAGATCATGCGGTGGTAGCCAGGTTGCGCAATCTGGCAGACAGTTATCGCACTGCGCAGTCAGCCGCCGCACTCGCAGCCAAGCAGTTTAAGGAAGGTGAAAATCTGCTACCTGGCACCGGGGGCGAGGCGTGGCATGAGCTGTTCGATGCCGCCCGAAAGTTTGCGACAGAATCCCATCCGGACAAGGCCTTCCCAGAATTGGGAATCGATTCACCTTGTCCGCTATGTCAGCAACCTCTTGCCGAAGGCGCTGCCCGTTTACAGCGTTTCGAGTCCTTCATTCAAGCTGAGGCCGAGAAAACCGTCCAAGAGCGCCAAATAGCTCTGTACGCAGAGTACAAACCGTTCATTGCGAACATTCTGACTTTAAATATTGACGATGTGACCTTCGGTGAGATCGAAGGATTGGACCCGCAACTTGCGAATGATGCGAAAGTCTTTGAACAATCGCTGATCGCTCGCCAGGAAGCCGTCAAGGCGGCGGTAATCTCTTACCAATGGGAGGGCACCGAACAAGGGTTGGTCAACCCCTCAGCACGATTTCAAACGCTAGCTGACAAGCTGAATGCCGAGGCTGAAACTCTTGAAAAGGTATCCGACGAAAAGGCGCGTGCCGCACTTCAAAAGCAGTTCATGGAATTCGATGCACGAGTGCGCCTAAGTCAGGTCAAGGATTCCGTGGTCATGGCGGTTACCCGGCTGGGCCACCAGGCCAAACTTAAACAGTGCCTGTCGGGCGTCAAGACAAATTCCATTTCGCGAAAAGCATCAGAGCTGGCCGAACAGGTCGTGTCCAAAGAACTTGCTGAAGCACTCAACCGCGAATTCAAGGTGTTAGGCGTAGGCATGCTTCGCGTTTCGCTACAAAGCCGCTCCGATAGGGGTAAGGCCTTGCACAAATTAAAGCTTGAATTACCACAAAGTCGTAACCCTGGCGAAATTCTCAGTGAAGGAGAGCAGCGGGCAATCGCGATAGGTTCTTTTCTGGCCGAAGTCGGGCTAAGTGATGGCAAGGGCGGTATTGTGTTTGACGATCCGGTGTCTTCTCTTGACCATCGCCGCCGCGAACGTGTAGCAAAGCGACTAGCGCAAGAGGCCGCGCACCGTCAGGTCATCGTATTTACCCATGACATTTATTTTCTCTGTCTACTGGCCGAGGAAGCAAAGCTTGCTACCGTACCTATTACTACACAGAGCCTGACACGCCGTGCTGAGGGATTCGGGGTGGCTGATCCAGAACTCCCTTTCGAGGGGAAAAGCACTAGTAAGCGAATTAAAGCCCTTAAAGCTCAGCATCAAACTATCGCCAAACTGCACAGGGACGGCGAAGAGCAACAATATCGAAGACAAACAGTTGATGCTTATTTCCGGCTCCGTATGACGTGGGAGCGAGCTGTCGAGGAAGTCCTTTTGCGCGAGGTGATCCTGCGGTTCCGGAAAGGCGTTGAAACACAGCGACTTGCTGGTGTCGTTGTTGAAGATGACGATTATGCGCAAGTCTACGCTGGCATGACCAAGTGTTCGAACTACGCACATGATAAAGCCCTGCAAGGCGGCATTGCTGTTCCAGATCCCGACGAGCTACTTGCTGATATTATGAAATTGGATGCTTGGCGAGAGGGGATCGAGAAGAGAAGCAAGACGACGGCTCAGAAACGTAAGGTGTGAAAATGCTTCCGACTTAGCTCCGTCGCCGGAAAGCTAACAAAAAGTTGCACGCGGATAAATTACTTGCTGCGCTCCTAATTTACCGGTGAGATTGGCGTTAGGCTATTACAGAAAAACACTGGGAAATTTAAATGAAGTTGCTAAAAATATTATTGTCGATTGCTGTCGTTGGTGCACTATCCGGGTGTGCACACCGAATTACTGTTGCACCAGAGCTCGCCAAAATTGAGAGGCTATCTCATGGTTTTGATAACAGGTCTGTGAGTGTTGGCTATTACATACCCTCTGAGCTTCTATCGCTTGAAGTGACAACTCCAGGTGGCGGCGGCGACAACGTCAGATACTTCCCATATCGAGACATTGAAACTGGGTACGAGCGAGTGCTATCCAATGTTTTCTCCGGTGTGGTGCAGTTACGTTCTACACCTGATTATTCGCGAACTAAGCAGCTAGGGCTTGATTATGTTATTCAACCACAAATAGTGACTAGCTCGGGTAGCACAGGATTTTTCACTTGGCCACCAACCAATTTCACTGTCGACCTTACAAATAGCATCCGTGATGAAAACGGGACAGTAATAGCGGCTCCTCGTGTTGTTGGAATTGGTACCGCTGAAACAGCTGAGCGTTTAAGTGAGCATGGTGTTGCCGGAAAACGTGCGATGAATGACGCTCTGTCGAAGATGCAAGCTGCACTACTTGAACTTAAATTGGGAGCCCCACCAAACAACGAATCACCCAAAAAAACCAAATCACCTATGAGTTCAAACGCAGCCTTTCGCCTGGGTAATCTTAAAGAACTAAAGGACAAGGACCTGATTACGAAAGCTGAGTATGAAGTTAAACGCAAAGAAATATTAAATTCTCTATGACGTGAACTGGCGCTTTATGCTGCCAAAAAAGCCAAAGGACACCAACGCAGCAGAGCTGCGCCGATGTTTAGAACGTTAAAATTCTTTCGGAGATATCGATGAAGAGTCTATCTTTGGTACTTCTCATGCTCTTAATGACGGGATGCGCGACGACGAAAATGAGAATGCACATCGATCCCGAACATAGAGATCGTACCTACTCGAAAATAATTGTTGATGCACCGAATGCGAATTTTGAATTCAAAGACTTAATAATCACCGAGCTGTGTAGTAGTCTGAGGGAAAAGTCAGTCGAATGCATAACCAAGGAAGAGTTGTTCCCTCCTACTAGAGAATACTCGGAGCCTCGAATTTTTGAAATCATTGATCAGAATGGAATCGATGGTTGGCTAATTGTTGGCATAGGATTAGGTGCGACCAACAGCCAGTATATGGGGTCTCAAACGTTTGAATCCGCCACAGTTTACGGTAATACGGTTTCGGGCAGTGCAAATTCCATGGCGATGAATTCCTTCAGTCGCCAGCAAGGTTACTCGATAACCATGTTTGATATGGAAACGAATCATAAATCTTTCATCATGGATGCCAGCACCTCTGCATTTGGCTTGGCTAACATAACCAATTCTGTTTTCGCCGAGAGTTTGGCAAACAAAATCATTAATGAGATGTCCGCTGCTGGTTTCATTGAATAGCAGATTTTAAGAAACTAAAACCGGGACAGATTTATTTTTTGCTTTGATCGCTGCCGCTATTGGAAATCAGGATCCGCGCCTTCTTAGCGACAAGGATAAGGCCTGTGAAGTTTATCGGGAGCTGAAAGGCCAATGATATTAGGTCCCGAAGTTAAAACCGGAACAAACCCCTTCCGGGGTTCCTAGTCAGGTCGTCGAGTGTTAGTGCTCCTTTAATCGGGCAACCCGGAGCGCTTCTCTGGTGTCATTTCCTTTTTCCACTCGGTTTCGTCGCCCGGCGCTGGCAGAAACCGGCCAAACTCGATCATCTGAGTGGCTGGAATGTCCTGCAGATAAATCCAGACGTTCTCAGCCGTTATGCCCGTGATTTTCACTACCTTTTCAAGCATCTGGCTCATCAGGGCCTGCTTGACCTCGGTATTGCGGCCCTCGCGTACCAGGCCGTGCACATACACCTGGGGCGCCGAGTTTACGCGGCCACCGACAAAGTGCTCGCCCTCGTTGGTCGCAAAAAACAGAACCTGGGCGAAGAAACGGGGCGCGCCGGTTTGCGTGTGATGGGCCGTTGTGATGGCCTCCGCTATCTGTGTTTTCTGCTGCAGCGACAGGGAAAGATTCGCGACCGTTACAGTGTAAGTGGGCATTGGGAAGTCCTAACGAGCGTTGCATGTATGCATGGGTCTGGCCAAGATGGGAAGTGGGGTGGCTTGTTTCACTATAGCAACGCTTATCAGCATGACCACTACAGATTTAATCTTTCATGCCGGTGACGTGGGGCGGGACGAGGTTCTGGAGAACCGGGACAGACTTATTTTGTGCACACTGGGTTTTTGCCTTGGGCTGTTTTTGTCGAAAACGGTGTTCAGCAATCCGTTAGGGTTTCTGTTTTTTTAACGTTATCAGCCCATTTCGAAAAATATCTATCAAACAAGAGCTATTAAACAATCATGACGAGAAAGACATTAGGTTTAACCCGAAAACGAAATAAAGACGCTAAACCAGTGGCTGAGGAAGCCGAAGCTATGGTCGAGGTTGAAGGTGAGGCTGATCCACAAAAACGTTTTTTAAATGCTGTGGTTATCCATCCAACGCCGGGGATTCGCTTGGAGTCAGGTTCAGAGGAACTCACGGTGCGCGCGATGGATTTGATCACGCCGATTGGAATGGGGCAGCGAGGTTTAATAGTTGCACCGCCGGGGTCTGGAAAATCGACAATTTTGAAACATATTTGCCAGGCGGTGGGGAAGGCGTATCCCGAGATTAAACTTTACGCGTTATTGATAGATGAGCGACCCGAAGAGGTCACTGATTTCAGGCGTAGCGTCCCGGCTGAGGTACACGCTTCTTCTTCGGATGAAAGCTATGCTCATCACGTTCGCGTTGCCGATGAACTTCTTGATACCGCCCGCCAACAAGCGGGCGAGGGTCACAACGTCATGATTGTGATTGATTCTCTCACGAGGCTTTCGCGTGTGCATAATGCGGAGCGAAAGAGCAGCGGTCGTACTATGTCTGGCGGGGTGGATGCTCGAGCGATGGAGATTCCGCGGAGGTTGTTTGGCGCTGCACGAAAAATTGAGAATGGCGGCTCGCTGACCATTTTGGCAACCGTTTTGGTGGATACCGGCAGCCGTATGGACCAGGTTATCTTTGAGGAGTTTAAGGGCACGGGGAACATGGAGCTGGTTTTATCGAGAGACGTGGCGAATCAGCGAATCTTTCCCGCACTGGATATTTCGAAAAGCAGTACACGCCGTGAAGAGCTACTGTTGGATCCAAAAGCTTTAGACAAAGTAATAGCATTGCGCCGGGCGCTTGGCGGTCTCAAACAGCTAGAGGGCACAAAAAAGCTGGTTGAGCTGCTTGAGAAGTACCCCACAAATGCCGAGCTTCTGAAAAACATTCCCGGGCCAGGATGATGATGCGTGTGAGTGATCACCTCATTCGTTAGGTGGTTACATAGTCTTTACCTTTCAGCGCGAAGCCCCCTATGCCGACTAAGACCAGAAAACCGGGACAGATTTATTTTCGCGGCTTCTCTGATGGCTTGGAGCTGATTTGGTAAATAGATCTGTCCCGGTTTTCGCTTGAGAATAGGCGTTGACGGTCCGGTAGGCTCCGGTAAAACCGCATTGCTGCGCCGGCTGTGTAGTGCTCTGAAAGACCACTACGACATCGCCGTGGTGACCAACGACATTTACACAAGAGAAGACGCCGACTTCCTGCTGAAGCACGACGCCCTGCCAGCCGACCGCATTCTTGGCGTTGAAACCGGCGGCTGCCCGCACACCGCCATTCGCGAAGACGCCTCCATGAACCTGGCGGCCATCGACGACCTGCAAAACCGGCCCCGGCATCACCAAATCCGACCTGCTGATCATCAACAAAATCGACATCGCTGCATACGTGCACGCCTCGCTGGACATTATGGCGCGTGATTCCAAAATGATGAGCGGCGAACGGCCGTTTGTGTTTCAAACATTTACGACTGGGTAGGGCTGGCGACGATTATCAGCTTTATTTTGGAACGGGGAATGTTGCCAGAAAGGCGGCCGGAAAAGTTGGCTGCGACAGCCTGAGCGAAAACGGACAACAGCTTTGAACCCTTAAGATTAAGGACAAGACAAAGGAACACATAATGAAAGCATTTGCCCAATTACTAATGGCCACCGGCCTGATGGTTACCGCCACCACAGCTTCCGCCCATGCCGGTCACGACGCAGGCACCGGGTTCACCAGCGGCCTGTTGCACCCCATGCTAGGCCTGGAACACTTGTTGACCATGGCCGCCATCGGTTTCTGGTGCGTGCGCCAGTCCGCCACCCTAAAAAACAGCACACTGCTGTTCGTCATCGGCGGCATGGTCGTCGGCGCTGGCATTGCCTAGGG
Source organism: Marinobacter sp. BSs20148 (assembly GCF_000283275.1). Lineage (NCBI taxonomy): Bacteria > Pseudomonadati > Pseudomonadota > Gammaproteobacteria > Pseudomonadales > Marinobacteraceae > Marinobacter > Marinobacter sp. BSs20148. The sequence goes on along the minus strand of NC_018268.1, from coordinate 3,151,263 downwards.
CGGCTTGAGCCTGCCGGGCGTGGAAACCGGTATCAGCTTGTCGGTAATGTTGGCCGGTATCCTGATTGCCACACTTGCGAAGCCGCCAACCGCTGTGGGTGGTTCACTGGTCGCGGCGTTTATGGTATTCCACGGCTTTGCCCATGGGCCTGAAATGCCGGCTGGAGCGGCGTTGGTGGCCTATTTGGCAGGTTTCTCGGTTGCCACACTGGCGCTTACGTTTGCAGGCCGTGCCCTTGGGACCCTGATGCAGAAAACGGATAACCGGATCGGCCGAGCGCTGGGTGTGGTTGCTGCAGCCGGAGCGTTGCTGGCGGCGGCGTAAAAGAAACAGATAGAAAATAGAGTTAAGACACAAAGCTGCGTGGGCCTACTGCGCAGCTTTTTTTATTGCTTAAAATTATGGATTTTTGCAAAGGGGGCAGACAAGCAGTACTGCGATGCTTTAGTCTACGTGGTAACCGCTATGGACGCGCCGCTTGTTAAGGATGACAGCCGATGGACCTTTCAGTACCACCACAGCCTCTTTTCAGTCCCTGGTTTTTCCTACCGTTTATTTTGCGGCTGTCTGTGCTGCGCTCTGTTTGGCTTTTCGCCACAAAAATCGACGCGCTAGGGCAGGCAGACTTCAGAAATTCAGGAAATGATGCTCTTGCGTCGAGGCTGGTTTTTGAAGGTATGAGAACAGTTAATGCTTCGTTATTGAAATCATCTGACGTCTTCATTATTGCAATAACGAAGACGTCAGATGATTGCGAGCGGGTGCAGCGCGGTATTGAAAATTCGTTGTTTATAATGAGAAAAAAGTACTATTTTTAGTGTGATCTGAATTTTATATAGCGCTCAGGTTTTTGTAATAATGAAGTGTGCTACCTAGTCACTGTTAGGCGTATAAAACAATATGAGTCTGTATCCTAAAGTTAAAGATCCAAAATTAGTCGGTAGCTATCCTGCTGTTGCTAAAGCTGGCGGCGGTTATGTTTGGGATGCTGTGCTTGAATATAGAGTATGGTGCTATCCGCACGATGGAGCTGAAGACTCAGAAAATGGTAATGACTATAATTACGTTTTTGAAACTTATGAGGAAGCCTTAGCCTTTTCAAATGAAACAAAAGGAGCACAAGAACCTCTCGCTCTAGTTCTACAGGAAGAATATATAGAGGGGCCCGAACCAGAACAATACAAGTATGTTATAGAGCAACGTATAACGGAATGGCCGCCTGAGTTTTTAAGCCGCCCTCAAAGAACAGAAAAAATTATACCGGAATTTATGTCACCAAATGCACCAAGTAACAAACTGGATATTATTCGTGGCCTTGCTTAAAAACCAAAAACGCCTAACAAGCAAGTCAAGCTCGTTCGCTTGCCGCTCACTTGGACAATCAAAAACCGTGTTTCACACGTTCTTGATTGCCACTTATCTTAATCGTAATGCATAAAAATAAAATCAACCACAATATTTTTACCATACTTCCTGTATTAGGTTGGGTGTTACTGCATTTTTACTTTGCAGTATCAATGGGAAAAAGTGCTATTAGCATAATGTTATTTGCATGGATACCTTATGTAATTCCACATTTGCTATATGGAAAAAGAATAAATGACTCGCATAACCCCATACTATGGAAACTTTCTTCAGCTTTGTTAGTATTATCAGCAATAGCAACATGGTTTCTAACAGAGCACGGAGGCTGGTTAATAATATACGGCCCCTTATATTATTTGGCAGCAGGTATAGTAATCTGGTGTATTGCAATACTTATAGATGCAGCTATAAACATTAGAGTAAAAATTAAAAATTCATAACAAGTGCATAAAAATCATTCGCTTATCGCTTATCGCTTATCGCTTATCGGGAAATTTAAAAGCGGCGTTCTCGCTTCTCTTTTAAAAATCCCCTTACTTTAATCGTTAAAAATTATGACTACCGACGTACATTTAAACTTAAAGGAGAATTTTATGGAAAAAAATAAAACAGCTGGTATTGTTTTGATCGTTATTTATAGCGCACTTAGTGGGCTTCTTATGTTTGGCGTTGGTGCGCTAATGATGCTGGCCAGTGCGGTGCCAGATATGCCAATCTGGATCAGTTTATTAGGTGTTATATCCATGGCGCTAGGAGTGTTTTTATTGGCAGCTATGTACGGTCTCTGGTCAGTGCAAACATGGGGCCTAAGAATTGCTAAATGGCTGTATGTCATTTCGATTCCGCTAGGAATTATATCAATATTTCCAATATATCCTGATTCAGAAATGACAACTGGAAATACTGTTTTGCAATTAATTGGTGTTGGTTTAGCCGCGTTTATCATCTATTATTTATCAAAACCCAATGTTGTTGCTCTTTATCAAGACTAATGATTTCTAACAAGGCAAAGCAGAAAGGACGCGGAAAAGTACCGCGCCTCTGTTTGCGACGTTAAACAACAAATTGAATGCAGTATTGGAGTAAATTTTTTTGTTACTTAAGAAGCCAAAAATTTTTGCCGTACTATCCCTTTTGATCATGGCGTTCCAAGCTCATCGGAACCTGTCAACCTGTCAACCTGTCAACCTGTCAACCTGTCAACCTGTTTCGGACAGCTACTCCAGAATTAATGTAGTTTCTCGTGCTGTGTGTTTTGCTCTTGCGAGTGTCGGAAAGTTCACGGCAGATGGCACTCCCAGTTTGGCCTCTTCCGGTGAAATCGGATTGGTGGCCACGGATGTCGGCGGCATGTGGGCAATTGGCCGGCCGCACACAAAACGTTCAGGGTTTGCCTGATACCAGCTGTCCAGCGCTTGCTGACGTGTAACCGCCAGTTCCTGATATCGACCGGTAAACACCTGTTCCGGCGTGAACCCGGCCAGACCGCTGTGATGGTGCTCGAAGTTGTACCAGTCGACATAGCTCTCGAACCATTGACGGGCATGACTGACACTTTTAAAGCGGCCCGGATAGTCCGGCTGATACTTGGTCGTTTTGAACTGACTTTCGCTGAATGGATTATCGTTACTGACCCGGGGGCGGCTATGGCTGCCGGTCACGAGCTGGTTTTATCGAGAGACGTGGCGAATCAGCGAATCTTTCCCGCGCTGGATATTTCGAAAAGCAGTACACGCCGTGAAGAGTTGCTGTTGGATCCAAAAGACTTAGACAAAATAATAGCATTGCGCCGGGCGCTTGGCGGTCTCAAACCGCTAGAGGGCACAAAAAAGCTGGTTGAGCTGCTTGAGAAGTACCCCACAAATGCCGAGCTTCTGAAAAACATTCCCGGGCCAGGATGATGATGCGTGTGAGTGATCACCTCATTCGTTAGGTCGTTACATAGTCTTTATCTTTCAGCGCGAAGCCCCCTGTGCCGACTAAGACCAGAAAACCGGGACAACCCTGACCACTATTCCAGAACTTTTTGCCAGTTCGCGTCTGCCAGGCGCTATTCCTTGAGCCGGACAAGCAACCGGCCATCCTCAACCTGGATATAATCCACACCAGTATTTACTCGCAGGGTTCTGCCGCCTTGGGTATCAATGCACAGAGTATTCAGTTTGTTGTTGAGTGAATCCTGTTCACTGGCATTCAGGGTTACGGGTTCGAAGTTCTCAGGAATCACATAGTGGCTTAACCACCAGTAACCACCGCCGTCAAACCCTCACGAAAGGTTGTTACGCGAAACTCCGGAAAGCGTTTTTTGAACTTGTCAGACACGAAAATGTTGTCCACCTCGTAGCGTGGCAACAGTTCCGTCGCATCCCGGACTTGCTGATTCACTAACCCGGCCATCTTCAGCTGCCAGCGCTTGAGTACCTTGTATTGGCTGTCGGTATGGAAGATCTCACTCGCTAACTGAATGAACTGCCGGTAGGTCAGGCGGTGGTCATCGCAGGGCAGGTGCCAGGCTTGTCCGTAGGCGTCGGGCGTGTTGCCCAACAGGGCCATGGCCCGACTGGCGTCTGGCGTGTAGATCAGGCTTCGTAGCGTATCGTCGCGAAGAAAGACGGTCGGTTTCTTGCCTGTTTTCAGCTTGTCGATGATCGTCGCGTGGGTGATGCTTTGAGTTTTTCCGGGGCCATAGAACTCCGGGGCGCGGCAGATCAAGGCGTTAACTCGCCCTTCGTCCATCGCTTCCATCAGTTCCCTGATGATGGCTGCGCGAACTTTGCCTTTATCCCCATTGGGCTGAAACGGAGTCTCTTCGGTCTGCGGCGTAGCTGTTTGCGGATACATGTAGGTGTTATCGAAAAACACGAGCTTGGCGTTGTGGCGCTCACAGGCATGAAGGATGTTGCGCATCAGGATCGGCCATTGCTCGACCCAGAGCTGGGTGTCCATTGGCAAACCCACGGTCACGTAGACAATGCTCGAGCCCTCAACCGCCCGCAAGGCGTCATCGGCATTCAGCAGGTCTGCGCTGATCAGTTGGTCGGTGTCGTTCAGTTTCTGCGGCTTTCGACTGACCAGCCGTATGTCACTGGTAAAGTCGCGTTTCAGGCTGAGCGCCAGTTCCTGTCCGATCTGCCCGCTGGCACCGAGGATGGTTTGCATAGGTTTGGTTCCTTGGAAAACCGGGACAGATTTATTTTTGAGACCGCTCAGTAGACACAACACTGGAACGAGTTGCTAACACGAATAATAGGTCTGTCCGATGGTGTTTTTCCGACAGACCTGCTGTGGGGGCGGGTTGGCTCACGGGGTTCTGGCGCGACGGATTGCCCTGTGTTGCCTGGCGGCTCAGGACAGAACCTGGCCGCCGTCCACCACCAGCGTCTGGCCGGTCATCCACCGGGCCAGATCGGAGGCCAGGAACAGCGCCACGTCGGCGACTTCCTCCGGCGTGCCCAGGCGCCCGAAGGGAATCCCCCCGCGAATACGCTCGTAGAGCTCCGGATTGTGCTGACGGGTCTGATCCCAGACGCCGCCCGGGAACTCGATCGAGCCCGGGGCAATGCCATTAACACGCACTTTATGCGGGGCCATGGCCAACGCCAGGCTGCCGGTGTAGTGAGCGACGGCGGCCTTGATGGCCGCGTAGGGGGCGGTGCGTGTCGAGGCGTGCAGGGCAGCGATGGAGGCAATGTTGATGATCGTGCCCTTGGTTTCCTTAAGCGCTGGCAGGCAGGTATGGCCGGCGCGAACCGTGCCCATCAGATCCACCTCAACGCTGCTCAGCCAGCCTTCTTCGTTGTCCTCCCGCCCGAACGCCGAGGCGCAATTGACCAGCACGTCCAGGCCGCCCAACTCGCCCATGGCGCTCTGCAGATAGGTCTCCAGCGCGGCCTTATCGCCGATGTCGCAGGAGGCCACATGCAGCGCCAGACCCTCGCCTGCCACTTCTTCCGCCAGTGCGTCCAGGGACGCCTGCCCGCGCGCGCACACGGAAACGCTGGCACCGGCTCGGGCAAATCCCAAGGCAATGGCCCGGCCAATACCCTTGCTGCCGCCAGCGACGATGACGCGCCGGCCGTGGAAATCAAACGTCATTGAATGCTCCTTTCAGTCGCTTATCTGGTAGCGAATAAACGCCTCGGTTAAAATGCCCAGGTGGAGCCTCAGGGTGTCCGAAAAATTCAACTGGAACACGGTCAACGGTTCTACCTGCATGGCTTTTCGTGCCGGCTCCGGCGGATGGGACGTATGCCAGCAGCCGATCAACGCCTGCTGACACTGTATCAGATACCGCAGGCAATCGGCTTCCTCCTGATCGGTAGCTGCACCGATAACGTCTGTGATGCGGCGAGAAAACCGGGACAGATTTATTTTCGCGGCTTCTCTGATGGCTTGGAGCTGATTTGAATCACTACCAACCCTCTCCGCACTTCGGTTAATATCGGTTGCCTGCGCACAGAATGGACTCTGTGTATCAGAAGCAAGGAGACGCTGATGCCAAGACAGGCAAGGGTGATTGTGCCCGGTTTTCCCCACCATATTGTTCAACGCGGTCATAATCGTCAACCGGTGTTCGTCGAGCGCCGTGATTTTGAGTACTACCTGGCGAATCTTCAGGAATGGAAGCAGGTCTATGAGCTGGACAACTGAAAAATAGATCTGTCCCGGTTTTCCGAGGGTTATGCGGAAACTCGGTCGTTTTCTGTGGTTTCCAGTTTCACTCGAAAACCACAGGCTGCGGCGTACTTGCTGAGCGTTCCCCAGCTAGGGTTTCCCCGGCCACGCTCAAGTCTGGAGATGTTGCTTTTGCTCGTCCCCAGCTTCTTGGCAAGATCCTCTTGGGTAAGGCCCGCTTTCGTTCTCATGGTGATCAGTTGGTCGATCAGGTTGAATTCTTCCTGAAGGGCATCGTACTCTGTACGCACTTCAGGATTTTCGAGTGCCTTCTGCTTAAACTGTTTGAAGTTCATAACTTTTTTACCTCCCTTAAGCGCTCTTTTGTACGGGTCTTAAATAGCTCATTCCCAAGTGACTTGGTGTGTGGTTCCCCACGGTTCGCTTCGTGCTTTTTGGTTATCATATATGACAACTCCGGCTATGGGGGATATCTGGAAAAACGGGGGTGGGGTGGTGGTGACCGGGCGCTTGGTGCCTGGTTGATGTTGTCCCCGTTAATTGGCGTCTGATACCTGCTCCATAACCGGGACTTTGTGCCACGTCGAGCGATCCATCCAGGGGTCGCGCAGGCCAATGTGCCCGATGCCGGGTAACTTGACTGCCAAAGCCAGTGGGTCAATACCGATGTTGAGGCCGAGGATGTTCAGTTCAACACCTTCACGGATACTTGCCATAAGGCCGAAATAACCATTGAGGGAGAACTGATAGCCAGAACCGCTGGGCGCTTTCGCAAATACTCCGTCAGCAAGATAGTCTTTTCCGATGGCAAGGTTGGGCAGCGCAACATCCAGTTCGGGCACCTGCCGGATTACCCAAGCTATAAAGGTATTGCTGTTGGGCCCGGGCCAGGCTTTGTATTCATTCGCGAAGGGGTAGGCGGCGATAGCGGTCCGGATATTGATGATGGCGGCGTCTGCTTTCTCACCACGCAGATCTGCCAGCAACATCGGCGGGTTGCCATACCAAGCGGTATCCGGCTCACCGGGGCGGGACCGAACCGCCTTATGACCCCAGCCAGTGACATCGTGAACCACGTAGGTGGATGCCCCGCGCGCCTTGGTTGCAATCCAGGTATGCACCGCAAAATTGCCGCGCCAGTTATAAGCTCGGGCACCATAAACCTGCACAATGGCTTCTTCCGTCTGGCTGGGTAGCGGCGCAATGCCTGCGCTGGAGCGATCGGCGTCACGCCAGCTCTGGCCAGACTGAGTACTGCAGGCCGAAATCAGTGCGGGGCCGGCTAGCAGAACCACCAAAAATACGGTGGTTCTGATGAGCCATCGAAGGGGTTTCATCATTCCAGGGGTACCTCGGACTGCATGCATTGGTTGGTGACTAAAACCAATCAGTATACGCCTCGTACATTTTCAGGTATCAATACGGAGTATTACCGGCAGCTACGATTATGGTCGCCTAAACGGCTTCTGATTTCGCCTCAACCGCTTATCCCGGGAACCATAGCATCTGTGCCTGAAAAATCGCGATTCGCACCCCGATCATGGTTGTTAATACTGCTATTGAGCCTGGTAGTGGTGTTGACAGTAACGGCTATCCTTTTGCCTATCGAGATCCGCTACTTATGGCGCTGGGGTGTCGAATTGGCAGGTCATCCCATGGCTTTGGTTGGCATCGTCCTGGTCATGGCTGTGCTGATGAGCGTTGGGCTGCCAGGTAGCCTGTGCTTTTGGCTTATCGCACCTTTTCATTCGCCTTTGTTAAGCGTCAGCGTACTGCTGGTTGGCAGCGTCGCTGGCTCAATGGGTGCCTATCGCCTTGGCAAGGGCCTGGGTGATACCTGGAAACCCGGCTATTTGGCCAGGCAGGTACTCAACCTGCTTGGCAAACGCAGCGACTTTCTTACGCAATGTGCAGTACGCATATTACCGGGCTTTCCCCATGCATTCGTGAATTTGGCAGGCGGCGTATTAGGTCTGCCGTTGCTGGTTTTCTGTTGTGCCGCAATAGTCGGGCTGGGAGTCAAATGGACAGTCTATGCAAACGCGGTGCACGGCATGGTATCGGCTCGGCAAGCAGAGCAAGCCATGGACTTTTTTACTCTACTGCCTCTTGTCATCCTGGCTCTGATGTTGGTGCTCGGCGGTTTGGCAAAACGCTGGTTTTTGGGTCAATCAAAAGTCGACAGCCTCCCGCCCGGCTAACCTCCAAAAATAGACGATCTGAACGTAGCCTGCGCATGACTGGTTAGCCGGTGCGAAGTAAACCTTTCCCTCTCAGTCTGCATTATTCTCGCGTAAGCCGGATTGTTCGAGAGACAAAACGCAAAACCTGACCCCAAGGAGCTTTCCGTTACTCCCTGATCGAGACCGCGAAAGCCAACAGCTTGGAACCCCCGGTTTATATCCATCATGTGCTGAGTTACTTCATTTCGCCGTATTTACCGGCAAGAGGTTCGGCAGTTTCTTCAATTCGGCCAAAGGCATGGGTCGGGCAAAAAGGTACCCTTGCAAGATATCGCAGTGCCTGCGGGCCAAATCTTGCTGCTGCTCCCGTGTTTCTATGCCTTCTGCAACCACGATCATATCCATGTGGTGGGCCATCGTGATCACGCCCTGGACGATGGCCGCAAACCGGTGATCGGTTGCGGTTTTCTCGACAAAACTGCGGTCAAGTTTCACTTTGTGAACGGGCAGGTCCCGCAGATAGCTCAGGCTGGAGTAGCCTGTTCCGAAATCATCCAGAGCGACACGCACGCCCAAGGTTTTTAGGGTTTCCATCAGTTCGATAACGGGTGCTGTGCCGTCCAATAAGACGCTTTCGGTCACTTCCAGTTCCAGCAGTTGGGGTGGAATGCCGGTTTCGTTGAGCACCCGGCGGACGTCATCAAGAAAGCCGTCACGAATAAATTGTAGTGATGATATGTTGACGGCAACCGGCAGTGCCCGCTCCCGATGGGCATTGAAATCCGCCATTTCTGCGCAGGCCTGCCTGAGAATCCAAAGGCCCAGAGGCACGATCTGGCCAGTTTGTTCGGCCAGTGGAATGAACTCACCGGGGGAGATCATCATCCCGCGGGCCGGGTGATGCCAGCGCACCAACGCTTCTACGCTGCGCATGCGCCCGGTAACGGCGTCCACCAGGGGCTGGTAATAGATTTCTAACTGGTTTTCATTCAGTGCGGCGTGAAGATCATGCCTCAGGTTCACGCTGTTACGACTGTGCTCTATTTTATGACTGCAGTACCACTGCCAGATGTTTCGTCCTTGCCGCTTAGCTCGTTCCAGGGCGAGGCGGGAGAACTCAATCAGTTCTTGGGGTGCGCCCGGATGTGCGCCGTTACAGGCAATTCCGATACTGACGCTGATGTGGACCATCTGGCCATTCACGTCGATCGGCTGTGCAAGGTGTCCAGGAGTGCGGCTCGGCCAGCTGAATGACGTCGTTCCGGTAGGTGTAGCCGGGTACCAACAGGCCAAACTCATCCCCGTCCAGCCGGGCAACGGTCACCTTGGGCATAATCAGAGCGGTCAGGCGCTGACCAATGGTCATGAGTATTTGGTCGCCTACGAGGGTGTCCCAGTTCTTTATAATGGGCTTGAACCCGTCCAGGCCCAAACACATGGCGACCAACGAACCACGCTCATCATGGGCCGCAAGAGCATCATGCAGTGTCTTTTTAAACGAGGCCTCGTTAGGTAAGCCTGTGAGCAGATCATGGCTTGCCTGGAAGGTAATCTGAGCTTCCTGCGCCTTTTGGCGGGTAACATCCTGCTGGGTTCCAATGAAGTGAGTGCAGCGACTGTCATCACCAAACACGGGGCTGACCCGCAGATGGTTCCAAAAAGGCGTGCCGTCCTTCCGATAGTTAATCAGCTCAACGTTAATCTCGGTTTGATGGCGCAAGCCGCGCTCTATGGCTTCGACGGCTTCCGGCGACGTGTTTTCGCCATGAAGAACGTGCCAGCTATGCCCAACGATTTCGCTGTGGGTATAGCCGGTTATTTCTGAAAACGCCGGGTTGGCATAGACCATTGGCATCTCTGGGTGGCGTGCGTCTGCCATAACAATACCGTTGGGACTTGCCTCGATGCCGCGTTTGAGTAAGCGCAGTTCGGCGTCCTGATTTTTGCGATCGGTAATGTCCCGACAAATACCGTAGACGCCAATAATCTTACCTCGAATGGTGACCGGGAAGTTGGTGACATCTATAAAGTAGAGTTGGCCGGATGCGTGGATGCCCCTGGTTTCATAGGTAATAGCCTCACCGTTTCGGGCTCTGTCGAACGCTGCTTGGGTTTGCGCGTGGTAATCGGGTTCAACACAGAGATTAAAGTGCAGGCTGTGCATGTGACTTGCCGTGTAGCCCGTAATGCGTTCCATCGCTGCGTTACAGCTTTGGAAGCAACCATCCAGACCAAATGTATATAAACCATACGGATGGTTGTCAAACAGAGCTTGATGATGCTCGGAGAAGGCCTGAAGGCCTTGCGTGTCCCGGTGGCGAAGCATGGCCAGTGCTACCAGGGCCGCGCCCAGAGTTAAATAGCGCTGAGTTTCCGCGGTCGGGGTGACTGGGACGTGGTGGTAGATGGCGAAGGTGCCCATGAGCTCTCTCTTCGAGGTCAGAATAGGCGTGGACCAGCAGGCATGGACCTCTTCCGCTTTAGCAATGTTGTGGTAACGGCTCCAGCTGGGGTCTTTCTGAATACTTTTGGTAATAACCAGTTTGTTGGTGAAGGCCGCTTGGCCGCAGGTTCCCGCATCCTCAGAGACCGGAACATTCTGCATGGCCCAAAAATAATCATCTGAAAACCGGTTGTTGGGAAGCAGTCTTAAACTGTTGGTGTCCGGGTGAAAACGCATGATGGCAACCAGCGTTCTTGGCATCATTATGCTTACCCAGTCGACTATCGTGTCTAGGGTCTGTTCTAGTGGGTCATGCCGTGCGATCTTTTCATGAATTTTCTGCTGCACTTCCAGCACAGACAGTTCAATGTCGCTCATGATGCGGCACTCCGTTCAAAGGTAAGGGTTTCCGCGAACGCGCGTGACTCACACACTCACCAGAGCTATTGCAAACCGATCTGCACAATGTATGTTTATGTATCCCGCCTGAAATTCGGCGTTAAAACCAATTGTCTGCCCGGTTAACACACTGCGCGTATAAAGGGTTAAAGGGGAGATCGGTCCTCATTCAGGCACACCATCTAGAAGTACCACTCTTAAACAAAGGTAAATTGTGTGATTTTTTGTAAAGTATGTATCTAAGGCTGCCATTGCAGACGACGGAAGGTCAGTTTGGAGGTGTTTCGCCGAGCGCACCCGGAGAATTCCAACTCACCAATTGCAAAGGGTGCCGGTGTCAGGTCTTGCGTTTTGCCGCTGTTTTGTCCTTTCGTTGTAATTATTTCAGCCTGCACTATTCTCGCGTAAGCCGGATTGTTCGAGAGACAAAACGCAAGACCTGACCCCGCGGAGCTTGCCAGGAACTTTTCTGTTTTTTTGATTAACTCGTTCGTAGGGTTCCTGAACGGCGCTGATAATTGGCTAAAAAATTGACGACTCGCAAAGTACGTATACACTCAGGAAACATATGCTTGCAGGCCAATACGCCTGAGGTTACTCAGAACGTCGTTCTGGATGGACTGGAAAGCCCTTGGGATCTGGCCTTCCTTCCCGATGGCACTATGTTCTTCACTGAAAAATGCAAAGGCCTCTCGGTTAAACTGCCGGATGGCACGGTGAATAACCTGCTGGGTATGAGCGGCACCGACGGTTATGCCATGACCTCTGATGACCTGGTCTGCGAGGGCCAAGCCGGCATGAACGGCGTCACGCTGGACCCGAAGTTCGCGGATAACGGCACCATCTACGTTTATTCCGCGTCCCGCACGGGCGACAATCCCGCCGTCAATCGGGTGTTGCGACTGAATGTGAATGGTGATTTGGCCGGCGTATCTGATCGTGCCGACATCGTGATAGACATTCCTTATAAGCAAGTCGCCACTGAACATCCGTTCGGTGGCCCCGGCGCGCACAATGGGGGTCGGATCCGCTAAGGTCTTGCGTATTGACGGCGATGGCAACGCTGCCCCCGGCAATTCCGATACCACACCGGACGGTTTCGACCCACGCATCTTTACTTACGGTCACCGCAACGTTCAAGGCATCGCATTCCACCCGGAAAGCCATCAGCCGATCATCACCGAACACGGTCCCTGGCATTCCGATGAAGTAAACGCCTTGGTGCCGGGTGGCAACAGCGGTTGGGACCCACGCCCGAACATGGCAGGCAGGGTAGATTGCCCGGATGATTACTGCGGTTACCAGCCCAACCAGAACGAGGGCATGGACCGCAAGGCGCGAGCAGCCTACATGCCCATGACCGACTTTGAAACTTACCCGGATGCCATGACGCCACTGTGGACCAACGACGGTTACTCCCAAGGCATCAGCAGTGCCGCCTTCCTGAAAGGTGAGCAATGGGGTGACTGGAACGGCCGCCTGGTGGTCAGCTTCCTGGGGATCGGTTTCGGTGGTACACCGCTAGGGCAGCGCATCAATGTGATTGACTTGGCCGCCGATGGGCCAACCATTCGGGATATGACTGAAATGCCGCTATCGATGGGTTCTGCCCGTTTTCGTGGCTTGGAGATGGGGCCTGATGGCGCGCTTTACGTCGCCAATGACGAAGGCCAAATTCAGCACTTTACCGCTGAGTAATTACCTGCCGGACTGCACCGCCGTTAGGCAGTGCAGTCCCCATCGGAAGCTGAAGGATACCTTATGAGACAAGCGGTGCTGTTTACGATGACTATTGCCCTAGGCCTGTCTCAGGTCCAGGCGGGAGATACCGAAGCGGGCAAGAACCTCTACGCCAGCAACTGTGCCCAGTGCCACGGACCGACCGCTAAGGGCATGGCCAGCTTTCCCTCCCTGATCGGACGAGATGCCGACTACACTCAGTCGCGGCTTGAAACCTACCGCGCGGGCGAGAAAGTCGGGGCGAACTCTGGCTTGATGATTCCCAATGCCAAGAACCTGAGTGACGAAGACATCGCTAACCTAACGGCTTTCCTCTCTAGTAAATCCTAGTCATTTCTGCTTTGTTATAGTCGAGCCTTTCCTGTGTTCCGGTTCACCGGGGACGCGCAGGGAAGGCTTGTTAATTCCTGGATGGAAACTCATTGCCCGGCTGTCACGGATCAGTCGCTCCGTAACCTGTTTTTTGACGCTAGCCGTTGTTAAGGTCGGCCTCAAGTTTGCCGATATCGACAACAACCATCCGATGGCCGGTAAAACCCTGACTGTCGATGCCGACATCATCGAATTGCCGGTTTGACCAATTCGGTTAGCCGCTTCGGTTTAGTTCTAGGAAAACCGCAGTGATCTCTCAAGCGGCCGGATTGCACGAGTCATCTTCACAATGTTTAAAGGCGATATGGTTTTGCTGAATGGATTTATCAAAAAGACTCAGAAAACACCGGCTCAAGAGTTAGAAAAAGCGAGAGACCGGAAGAAGAATCTTGTCTGATAGTGGGCGGAGAAAATGACACAGCATAAACACGTTGGCAGCTCTCTCGATAACCTGCTCGAGTCTGATGGTGCGCTTGAGCAAGTGGACGCTGGCCGGCTACTTGATGACAAAGATACTGGCGTGACAATGACCACTCTGATTAAAGCCGGGCTGGCTTTGGGAATGTCTTGGACGCTGCAGGCTGATAACGATTCAGAAAGAGCTTAACCCGCTTGGGAGTGCTAAATTTCTGAAGTTGTCTGATTCAGGTGTGGAATACTGGGCCTGATTTTTTGGCCCCGTTAAAGAAATGCCACAAGGACGCCCGTTAAATGGACTTTAACCTAATATTCCAGCCGTTGGTTGCGGTGCTCTGGAGAGTATTCGTTGTGCCTGTCCATGATCAGTTTATTTAGGAAACTGCATTGATGAAAGCCAGATTCTCAGCAACCCCGGTCGTGCTCGGGTTGGCATTGTGTGTGTTGTTCCCGTTATTTTTTATCGGAGGACCAGAATGGACGTCGGGGCCATTCCATCGGTCGGCGTGGAATCTTGGCCATCTCCTATTTTTCGGCCTGGTAGTCTTCACTTGGCAGGCGGTTTTTGGTGTCGGCGGACGGCGACAGTGGCTGCTGTTAAGTGCCGGAGTGTTCCTGGTGGGAGGGATCATCGAGCTGTTGCAAGATGGTCTGGGGCGGGAGGCCGACTGGCAGGATGTGTTCCGTAATATGCTGGGGGCCTGGCTGGTAATGATTTGGCGCCAGCCATCCCGGTCGGTTGCGCAGTGGCTCCCAGCAGCTGGGCTCTGGCCGCTGCGGGCGTTGCTGACTACCATTTTGGTATTTCAGATTGTTCCAGTGGCCGAGGTCGGCTTTCAGCAGTACCGGATGGCTCGACAACTGCCAGTGGTGTTCGAGCTTTATAACCCTGATGCCGTGCCGATTGCGATGACACTTCGAATAAACGATGCTGTCCATGAGCGCAGTGGCAATGCCTTCAACGACCGCTTCAATACTAGGTTAGTAGTTGAGCCAGGCTGGAATAACTACCGTATCGATTTGTCCAAAGTTGAATCAGCTCCTGCAGCCCGTCAGATGAATATGGCGGATCTCAAACGGTTGGGCTTTTTTGCGTCCGGTTTGGCAGCGCCACGAAGTGTGTTTTTGAGAGATCTTCGATTGAGCAGAGCTACATCAGAAATCCGTTAGCCCACTAAATTGTCAAGATAGAGTGGCTCGGCTGCTGAATGCTATGCTGAGTAGGAAGAGTAAACAGTTTTTAGGTGTGCTGGCGCGGAGGGGTGCCGTGGTCAGGTTTTGCATTTTGCTTCTGTCTTGTCCTTTCGTTGTAATCGCCTTGGTTTATTTCATCGCAATTCGAGCCATCACGGAAGGAATCAGCGCCGCCGCTGGTTATAATGACGTACTTTGAATCTTCACAGAGAACTCTATGCCAATCGAAAAGAATCAGGTGGTCTTGTTTCACTACAGTGTCAGCGATGACCAAAGCAAGGTTGTTGAAAACTCCCGTGGCGGCGAGCCGAACGTCTACTTGCATGGCCACGGTGGCATTATCCGGGGCCTGGAAGAAGCCCTGCAAGGTCGCGACGCTGGCGAAAGTTTCAGTGTCACCATCACGTCGGAAAAAGCCTACGGCCCGCGCAAAGCCGATTCCATACAACGTGTGCCGATCAAGCACTTGATCGGTGCCAAACGCTGGAAGCGGGGCATGGTCGCGCAGGTAAAAACCGAGCAGGGCCAGCGCCACGTGATCGTTGTTAAGGTTGGCCTCAAGTTTGCTGATATCGACAACAACCATCCGATGGCCGGTAAAACCCTGACCTTTGATGTCGACATCATCGAGGTACGTGCCGCCAGTCCGGAAGAGATAGCCCACGGTCACGCGCATGGGCCGGGTGGGCATCATTGAAGGGAGACAAGCTTGGTCACTTTTGTGATTTACGCCATCTGGTTTGGTGTGGCTTTGAACCTCGCCGCTCTGGCTCAGCGTGACGATGTGAGTGCCACGATAACGCCTTCGTTTGCGGCGAGCTTGCCTTGGCAAATATCCGGATAGATCTCTGCCAGACCACTCAAGCCTTCCACTGTCCTTTGATTGAAACTATTTTTTTGGACTGCATTGTGCGTGCGTAAGCCGGATCATCCGACCAGTTTCAGGCGTTGGATTCCGGCGGCGTTGTTTTGAAGCGTGCCGGGTTGATGTTGAGCTTTTTGAGTCTCGACGACAAAGTCGTTGGCTTCATACCAACCATTGCAGCTGCGCCGTCAGCACCAGAAACTCGCCCGGCGGTGGCCGTGAGCGCCCGAACCAGATTATTCCTCTCCAGGGTCTGGATGTCTTTGTCCGTCATGACTTCAGTGCCTGAATGGCGTGCTGGCGGTTGCTCGTCTTCAGGCGCTGATAATCCACCCTGATCCCGGCCCGTCAGATCAAAATCCAGATATCGGTCAGCGGTGATCACCTGGCGCTCGATGACGTTCTCGAGCTCTCTGACGTTACCGGGCCAGTGATAGGCTTTAAGGGTCTCAACGTCCGAGATCCGAAGGGTCAGGTGAGGGCGATTGAACCGCACGCAGGCCCGCTCAAGAAACTCCTGAGCAAGAAGCGGAATGTCTTCGATGCGCTGCCGGAGAGGAACCGATTCGATGGGGAACACGTTGAGCCGGAAGTAGAGGTCTTCCCGAAACTGTTTTTCTCTAACCTCGGTTTTCAGATCCCTGTTGGTCGCGGCTATGACTCGAACGCTGACGGACCGGGTGTGGTTCTCGCCCACCCGCTCAAATTGCTGGTCCTGAAGCACCCGCAAGAGCTTGCCCTGCAGCTCGAGGGGAATCTCACCCACTTCATCTAGGAACAGGGTGCCGCCGTCCGCCAGTTCAAAGCGTCCGACGCGATCGCTGACGGCACCGGTAAACGCACCTCTGGTGTGGCCGAAAAACTCACTTTCAAACAGGTCTTTTGGAATCGCCGCACAGTTGACTCGAATCAGCGGTCGGTCCCGGCGGTCGCTGGCCTGATGAATGGCTCGCGCAATCAACTCTTTTCCAGTGCCGGATTCGCCGGTGATCAGCACGTTGGCATCG
This sequence comes from Marinobacter sp. BSs20148, assembly GCF_000283275.1. Lineage (NCBI taxonomy): Bacteria > Pseudomonadati > Pseudomonadota > Gammaproteobacteria > Pseudomonadales > Marinobacteraceae > Marinobacter > Marinobacter sp. BSs20148. The sequence goes on along the minus strand of NC_018268.1, from coordinate 3,134,642 downwards.
GTGGGCGCCACCAGCCCGATCCTGCGCATAATGCTTTTAAGGGCATCGCTTTGCCCGACAATCTCGTGGAAATGATACTCCCCACTCAGCTCCTCTTGTAGATACGCGTTCTCGATTTCCAGTTTGTGTTTCAGGCTTTCGACTTCCTCGAGGGCTTGATGAAGTTCCTGCTGCGCTTCTTTGCGCTGGGACACGTCACGGAAAACCACCACAGCGCCTACCGGATGACCTCCGTCCATAATCGGCGTGCTGGTGTATTCGACTGGAAAGCCTGAGCCGTCTTTGCGCCAGAACCAGTCCTCGTCGATGCTGTGAACACTACCATCCCGGAACGCAGCGTAAATCGGACAGTCCTTGAGCGGAAATAGCGAGCCGTCCTCGTGGGAGTGGTGAACGACGCGATGAATGACTCGCCCCATTAGCTCGTCGCCCCGCCACCCCAGCATGCGTTCGCCTGCAGGGTTCAAAAAGGTTGTCCTGCCTTCCGCGTCGACGCCATAAATGCCTTCACCCACCGCATGTAAAATGAGCTGGTTTGCCCGCTCCATATCCTTGAACAACTCTGCGACGCGTCGCCACTCCAGCAGGCCACCCCGGTGGTAGTGATTGGTTTCGTGGCGCTCCCGGAGCGTGCGCAGCAGCTGCCAGTCGCGCAGCAGCAACAGTACCTGCTGCTCTTCAGCCTCTCCGGCTCTGGCTGCGGAGATCTCAAGCTCTACTGTGCGGCCGTTTCGATGTTTCAAATGGAAGTCGCGGCTCCAGGCGGTACCTCTGAACAGGGTTTCTTGGGTGAAGGCAATCAGCAGCGGGCGCTGACCGTCAAACAGGCGTGTGCAGGATGTGCCTGTCAGGTTGCCCCGTTTGGTGCCGAGCATACGGGCAAAGGAACTGTTCACCGTAATGATGACATCTCTAGCAGCATCAACCAGCAACGCAGGTTCTGGCAGGTGATCAACCCAATGAACATCCGGGGGGGGGTATGACAGGGCGAGGGGGTGGGACGATGACATGCTGGCTCCTGAATCTCAGAGTAAAGGCGATGGCGACTTGCACAGCAATGTCCAATGTGAATTTGCAATGCCAAAACTGATTCAAGACTCGTGCCACTTCACGAAAACTCGTGAATATGGTCACGAAAAGTCGTTAGAAACGAAATTTCGTGAATTTATGTTTGCGATGATTTTTTGAAAAGTATAATAAAAACAGTGTTTTAATCTAATTTATGAACTTGGCGCGAACCATGCATTCCTGACATCCAGCCGATCGTGGACAGGAGATCGAAAACATCTGATCTGATTGCCCTGTAGCTACAGCGCACCTTGAAGGTGCAGACGAACGCACAGCAGGCGCTGAAAAAGTGCCTACACCAGTTTTGGGAGAGAATTCGATGACGATCAAGAGCCTTGGAAATCCATTCGACGGGGATAAATCCCTGACTCACTCGAAGCAATGCGGTTGCCCTAAGTGTAAGAGCACTGATACGAGAGCCAATGTTGACGTTAAATCACCGATTCTGACCGGCCGCGCTCAACAAGATCTCGTGGCTGACGGTAATGATTCTGAAGCGATGCTGGATCGCGCTATTGAAAGCGCTGTGGTGCGGTCTGTGTTCGGCCATAACGACCACAGCCGTCGCAGCTTTATGAAGATGATGGGCGCCGGCAGCGCCGCTGCATTAATTGCTAGCGTGTTCCCGATGGAAAAGGCTAAGGCAGCCGTGAAGGAGTCCATGGGCAAGCTTGAGAAGTCCAAGCTGAATGTCGGCTTTGTTCCGATTACCTGCGCCACTCCGATCATCATGGCTTCCCCGCTCGGTTTTTATGAAAAATATGGCCTCGACGTCACCATCACCAAGACGGCTGGCTGGGCAGTGGCAAGGGACAAGTCCCTGGCTGGAGAATACGACGCGTCGCACATGCTTACACCCATGCCCCTCGCGATGAGCATGGGTGTCGGATCGACCCCGGAGCCCTACATCATGCCGGCCGTGGAAAACATCAACGGCCAGGCCATCGTGCTGCATAACGATCACAAGGACAAACGCGATCCCAAACAGTGGAAAGGCTTCAAATTTGGTGTTCCATTTGAATACTCGATGCACAACTTCCTGCTGCGTTACTACCTGGCAGAGAACGGCATCGATCCCGACAAAGATGTTCAGATTCGAGTGGTTCCGCCACCCGAGATGGTTGCCAACCTCCGTGCGGGTAACCTCGATGGCTACCTCTCACCAGATCCTTTCAACCAGCGTGCGGTGTGGGAAAAAGTCGGCTTCATTCACATGCTGACCAAAGACATCTGGGACGGTCACCCTTGCTGTGCCTTTGCCTGCAGCCAGAAGTTTGCGACTCAGAACCCGAACACCTACGGCGCTCTGCTGCGCGCCATCCTGGACGCCACTCAGTATTCGAACAATCACGATAACCGCAAGGAAATTGCAGCGGCTATCGCACCCAAGAATTACTTGAATCAGCCGGTTCAGGTCATTGAACAGGTGTTGACAGGCTATTACGCCGATGGCCTTGGCGAGATCAAGAACGTGCCGGATCGCATCGACTTCGATCCGTTCCCCTGGCACTCCATGGGCGTATGGATTCTGACCCAGATGAAGCGTTGGGGTTATGTGGAAGGCGACCTGGACTATAAGGGCATTGCCGAGCAGGTTTACCTAGCGGGTGAGACTGGCAAGATAATGGCCGAAATGGGCATGCCCGTCCCGGACAATACCTATAAAAAGCACGTCATCATGGGTAAGACCTTTGATCCTGACAAAGCTGAAGAGTACACCCGAAGCTTTGCCATCGGGAGAGTTTAACCGTGGCTTCGCTGAACGTCAGAGCGGCATTGCTGTCGATCTCGTTTCTCATTCTGGTGCTGGGCTTGTGGGAGATGTCGACCCAGCCGCCGAAAGCCCAGGGAAACATGACCGAGTATGAAATGTTGATGGGTGGTGTGGAACAGGAATCTCGTGTTCCGCCACCTTCAGCGGTTATTAAACTCGCATGGGAGGAGTTATCTGACCCTTTCTACGATGCGGGTCCGAATGACAAGGGCATCGGTATCCAGTTGGCCTACTCGGTCTCCCGGGTACTGGCAGGGTTTGTGGCAGCCATGGCGATTGCCTTGCCTGTCGGCTTTCTGATCGGCATGTCGCCGCTGATGTATAAGGCATTGAATCCTTATATTCAGTTGCTCAGGCCGATCTCACCGCTGGCATGGATGCCGTTGGCCCTTTTCATCATTCAGGATTCGAATGCCTCGGCCATCTTTGTGATCTTTATCTGTTCCATCTGGCCCATGCTTCTGAACACGGCCTTTGGCGTCGCCAATGTCCGGCAGGACTGGATCAACGTGGCGCGGACCCATGAACTGGGCAACATACGAACCGCACTGACAGTTATTCTGCCGGCCGCGGCGCCTACGATCCTGACGGGCATGCGCATCTCTATTGGTATTGCGTGGCTGGTTATCGTGGCAGCCGAAATGTTGGTGGGTGGTACAGGCATCGGTTACTACGTCTGGAACGAGTGGAACAATCTGGATCTGACCGCCGTTATCTTCTCGATTGTGATGATCGGTATCGTCGGCATGATTCTGGATATGGTGCTCGGCAAGGCCCAGAAGCTAGCGGAATACACAGAGTGAGGAGTCCGGCGCCGCTTCCCGGCGCCGGATTAATCCTCCGGATGGAGACCTGTTATGAATAAGTCATTTCTAGAAGTCGACGGTCTGTCCAAAGTTTATCCGGACGGCCAGGGCGGCGGACTGACTGTTTTTGAGGATATTAGTTTCGCTCTCGAAAAAGGCGAGTTCGTCTGCATCATCGGTCACTCGGGATGCGGCAAATCGACGATTCTAAACGTTCTGGCCGGTCTGGATGAGGCGACCTCCGGCAACATTGTCATGAACGGAAAGGAAGTAAAGGGACCAAGTCTGGATCGCGGCGTGGTGTTTCAGAATTACAGTCTGCTGCCTTGGAAAACCACGCTCAAAAACATTGTGTTTGCGGTCCGGGCGCGCTGGCCTTCCTGGTCTAAAGAGCAGGTTCGTGAACACAGTGAGCGATATCTTAAAATGGTCGGTCTGGACCACGCTCTGGAGCGCAAGCCCTCGCAGCTGTCCGGTGGTATGCGTCAGCGGGTGAGTATTGCCCGCGCGTTTGCGACGCAACCGGACCTGCTGCTGCTGGACGAGCCGTTTGGTGCGCTGGACGCGCTGACCCGTGGTGTGATTCAGGATGAGCTGGTGAAGATTTGGGAAAACACTCGCCAGACCGTATTTATGATCACTCACGATGTGGACGAGGCCATTCTACTGTCCGATCGCATCTTCTTGATGTCCAACGGACCCAACGCACGAATCGCCGAAAGTGTGAAAGTGGATATGCCGCATCCGCGGGCCCGTTCGACGATTTTCCAGAATCCGGCCTACCACAAAACCCGTGATTATCTGGTGGATTATCTGGTGAACCGTAGCGGTTCGGCGCTGCCTGATGCGGATGGTAAGCCGAAGTTTGTGGAGCCTGCAAAAAGCAGTGGCGCGCAGGCTGAAAGAAAAACTGAATCTGCCGCCCGAGCGGCGAATGCCTGATAGCAACTGTCAAACGAGGACATGATTATGATGACCAAAGAACTGATGACCGCAAGAATTCTGGAAGCAAAAGCCATCAAGGGTATTACCTGGGAAGCGCTGTCGGAAACAATCGGCATGTCGCCGGTTTTTACGACCTCGGCCTGTCTGGGCATGAACAGCATGATCGAAGACAAAGCCTTTGCGATCTGCGAAATGCTGGGCCTGGACAAGGCAGTTGCTATCACACTTCAGCAGTGTCCAAAGAAGGCCTGGGGCGACGCAGTACCTCAGGATCCGCTTATCTATCGGCTGTACGAAATGGTAGGCGTCTACGGCGATACATTGAAAGAATTGATTCATGAAAAGTTCGGTGATGGCATCATGAGTGCGATCGACTTTTCCATGCATGTGGATAAGGAAGAGAACCCGAAGGGCGACCGCGTTGTGGTCACCATGAACGGGAAGTTCCTTCCTTATAAGTCCTGGTAATTTCCAGACGTCAAAGCTACCCTCTTTCCGAAACCTGCGGGTTCCAGAGAGAGGGTAACCTATGCCACCGTTCTTGCCACCCGAAACCCGCGAATACGAACCACCTAACAACGTCGTTTTAGCGCCGCCGGCTCTAATGCCATTAGGCAGTTGAGGACGTTGCTGTGGCACAATGCGTTAACACAAAGGACCCTAAAACAAAGGACGTTAGAATATGAAATGGGCCTTCATTGACTACGAAAACGTTGGAAGTCTGGGAAAGGTCGATCTCGCCGGCTATGAGTGCGTCATCGTTTTCCTTGGCGCCAGGCAGCCCCGGCTAGACTTCACCGACACGAAATACGACAAGCCGATCAACCTTGTGGTAGTTCAAGTGAAGGACTCACAAGCCAATAATCTGGATTTCCATCTCGCCTATTACCTTGGCAAGTTTGATGCGCAGGCAGAGAGCTCAGTAGCGTTCGAGGTGATCAGCAATGACACTGGTTTTTCGTCTCTGATTGCTCACATCAAAACTAACGGACGGCCATGTAAACAGGTCAAAATCACCGGCGCACCAGGCGAGCCGGAGAAGCTCATCAAAAATCTGTCATCAATGCAGAAAGAAAAGCGTCCGCAGAAGGTGGCCAGCCTGCGAAACCACATTGCCGCGCAGCTCAAGATTCAGGGCAATGACATGGCGATTCAGAAAGAGCTTAACCAGCTTGTGAGTGCGAAATTTTTGAAGCTTTCTGACTCTGGTGTGGAATACTTGGTCTGATTTTTTAGCTCCGCTAAAAAAGTATCACAAGGACGCCCGTTAAATGGACTTTAACTTCATGTTCGATCCGTTGGTTACGGTGCTTTGGTACTTGATACCCTTTCTCATCATTGTCGGCGTCGTCAAAACTCCCTGGTTCAAAGGCAAGTTTGGGGAGTTTCTGGTTAACCTCTCGGCTCGCTTTTTTCTCGACAAGTCTCGCTACCACTTGATCAAAAACGTAACGCTTCCCACCGAGGACGGTACTACGCAGGTTGATCACATTCTGGTTTCCGAGTTTGGCGTGTTTGTGGTGGAAACCAAGAATATGAAAGGCTGGATTTTCGGCAGCGCCACGCAGCCTTTTTGGACACAGAAAATCTTCAGATCCAATTACAAATTCCAAAATCCTCTGCACCAGAACTACAAGCATGTGAAAACACTACAAGCGCTGCTCGGGCTAGGTGATCAGCAGGTGCATTCGGTGGTGGTTTTCGTCGGCGGCAGTACGTTCAAAACACCTCTGCCGGATAACGTTACCCAGGGCTTGGGATTTGTCCGTTATATCAAATCAAAAAAGGATTGTGTACTGAGCCCGGAGCAGGTGGCAGAGGCACGGGCAAAGGTGGCATCGGGTCGCCTAAAGGCCTCATTAGCTACTGATCAGGCGCACGCTCATCATGTGAGGGGGCTGGTTGCTGAGCGTTATGGCACTTTACCCCAGCGTTCGAGAGGACGGCTTCTCAAGATCGTGATTTATCCGGTTGTGTTGTTAGGGGTCGCTGCGATCATGATAAACGCTGTTTCGCATTTTGCTACGGAGGCCGTGGCGATAGGTATGCGACACTCGTCTGACCAACTGATCAAAAGGCCCCAGCAGCCAGTACTTCGCCAACCTGAAATTGAAACTCAACCAAAAGCTGCCGCTGAAACAGCGGATATAAAAACGAAGTTGGACACCGTCATTCAGCGTGTTTACCAACCTCCATCAGAGCTGTTCTTGGCAAGGCAGGAATGCAACTCACTGATTGCTGCCGTTATGGGTAATCAGGATGCGCGTCTTTTGCGGGAGCGGGACAAGGCGTGTGCCCAATATCATATGTTGAAGGAAGAGGTCCATTGAATCAGAAAGAGCTACACACTGCGTGGGGAAAACCGGGACAGATTCATTTTCCGCCATCGAAGCTGTGTTAATTTGCCCCTGTCTTGTCCTTTCGCTGTAATCGTCTCAGTCTGCATTATTCTCGCGTAAGCCCCGTTGTTCGAGAGGCAAAACGCAAGACCTGACCCCGAGGAACTTGTTTCCAGGCCTACCTTTGACCCTTTTTTTTAAGTCCCTCAGATCTATGAATCAAATAGGAGGCCGTGGCGTCGAGGGGGTCGTGACCAAGGATGGCTGTCGCTCCGGGGTGAAAGCTGGAAACTGGGTTCAGGTCGATGAAAACGGGATTGTCCTTTTCATCCAGAAGGTACTCGACTGCGCCGAGCTCCATCCTTGCGGCCCGTAGAATTTTTTTGACTGACTCGGTTACCTTCGGGGCAATTTCGCCAGGAGCCCGGAGGGTAACATACGATTCCGGGTGAGCCAGGCAGTAGTTGAATTGGTCAGCTTGAATCGGTGAGCGGGCTTCGTAAAGGATGTCGGAGCCGAGGACTTCGATCCGGTGGACGCAGCCGTCTGCGGCGGTTAGCAGCTCTTGCTCAATCCAGCCTTCGTCTCGACTGAAAAGTCCATCCGGGGCGGGTTCGCCGTCTTCAAGCATCCGAATCCCTCTCCCAAAACCACCTGCAGGTGGCTTGAGAAGGACAGCTTGTCCATGTATGGCGCGTCCGCCGGGAACGGCGGGGTACGTTAGCGGCGTCAGCACTCCGCACTCGGTAAAAAGCTTGGCTTGATCCAGCTTACTGTAGCCGGTCTGGAAGCAGAGTGATCCGTTGATCACAGATCTACCCTCAGCCTCCCAGGTTCGCAAAGAATGGGTGATCCGATCGGCCTGAGCCTTATCCCGCTCAGCAAGAAGGGAAGATACGCGGTTGACGATCAACCCATTCGCTACGATCTCCTCCGGATCATCAGCGACTTGTACTTTGATGCCCCTCGATTCTAAAAGGTCAACGAGGGGGCGAACCCATTCTGGGATATCTGTGAGAATTAAAATAGACATTGACTAGTATCCGGCTGGCTGAGGCAACGATCCCCGTGCTCGCCTAGCAAAGGGTTGCGCGGGTTGCGGCTCGGACAACAAATGGTGGTCGACGTTTCATGGGACTGAGGTGCAGGCATTTTTTTACCACATTAAGCGCGGATGTTCTAGCTCACCGGCCGATCTGGCCGCCGGCGTCCTGCTTAAATCGAACGATTAAGAATGGAGGCTGCGCAACGTCGGCTCACGCATTCAAGACTGGGCACTATTCTGGATAAAGTGTTACTCAGAAAAGAACAAAGAAAAGCAGAAAAAAGTGTAGCTGGCGGCCGTTCTGCAGATGATCCGCCGACGGTCTATCTCTACGAGGGTTATCAAAGTGCGCCCTCGGAATGCAAACTTTGGGTGTTTACTCCTTGAGTAAATCGTCTGATTTTCTAAACACTTCACAAACTGCTCACAATAAAAAAACAATATCTTGGAGGAGAGCACAAGTCTGGTACTTGCAGTACGTGAAACTCAGGAAACGATGAACTCCGTGCTAAAGGCAAGCAAGAAGATCAGTGGCATTGTTTCCACGATTAATGATATCGCTGACCAGACCAAACTGTTGGCCCTGAATGCTGCAACAGAGGCCGCGCGTGCTGGCGATGCCGGGCGAGAATTCTCTGTATTCGCCGATGAGGTCCGTTCATTGGCTCGCAAATCCAGTGGCTCGGCAGGTGAAATAGACGTCCTTATGGACGAAACTAATCAACGGGTGGCAGCCCTGGCGAAATCGCTGGATAGAATTGAGGGTTAACCTATGGGTTATTCCCTGCCCTGAATCGGTGGGCAACTGAAGATGCTGACTATTGACGAGCCATAGGCACGCTTCAGGACAGGTTAGCCGGAAAGCTAATCAAAAAATAAATCTGTCCCGGTTAGTTCAGGCGCACCGGGACCATGATGTGCGCATAGTCTGTTCCTTTCCACATGACATAGGGCCCGCCGTTATGCGGATCGGTTGGTAGGGCGTCGAGGTCTTTCGGGTCAGAGACAATAAGCATCAGGTGCGGGCCCTCCTTGATCCAGTCGTTGTCGTCGGTTTTGCCCTTGGCGTATGGATCGATGTTACTTGCTCCCTCGTCACCGCCCAGCATATAAGAAATGCCGAGTCCGGGTGATGTGAAGGGCTGTTTGCTCATCCATGCCGCCGCCCACTTCTGCCAGGGGCCATCCAAGCACATGGGGGCCGTGCCTTGAAGGGTGGGTGGTGTGGGGAAACAGACGTAATTGCTGCTTCCTTCCTGCAGCACGTTGTTATCCCAGTCCATAACAGTTACCTGATTGCGAAGCGAAACAGGCGCTGCACTCAGAGCATCCTTGAGAAGCTCACTGCTATCGTCTGCCACAACCTGGCTGGCAGGGATCATCAGAATCAAAGCGGTTAAAATACCTGTAGCTGTGTTCATGTGTATGGCCCTCGATCTTCATTGCGATCAGATACTGCTCAAAACAAGTATGAACGATTCTTCTGGGGCCATAGGATCAATTCGTTCTTATGCAAGCGAAGAAGGCTCTAAGCTTTATGAAGGGTGGGCCGCCAGCGAGGGAGGTGCCCCCGACTCTTCGTAGACCATCTTACGCGCCATGCCGCCATCCACCACGATGTTTTCAGTTTCATTATTCAGTACCTCGAGTTGACTCTGTTCTTTCAGTATAGGCTCGAAGCAAAGGCAGCGAGTTTATCAAAAATACCTATGCACAATGTGGGGGCGGGGAGGAGGAAGCCGACTCAATGGTTGCCACATCAGGTGTCCGGGGTTTCACAGCCCGCGTGCGGATCGTCGTCACCCAGCCGCACAGTGGTTAACCGGCTACTTGATGACAAAGATACTGGCGTGACAATGACCACTCTGATTAAAGCTGGGCTGGCTTTGGGGGATGTCTTGGACGCTGCAGGCTGATAGCGATTCAGAAAGAGCTTAACCCGCTTGTGAGTGCTAAATTTCTGAAGTTGTCTGATTCAGGCGTGCAATACTGGGCCTGATTTTTTGGCCCCGTTAAAGAAATGCCACAAGGACGCCCGTTAAATGGACTTTAACCTAATATTCCAGCCGTTGGTTGCGGTGCTCTGGTACTTAGTACCCTTCCTCATCATTGCTGGGATCGTCAAAACCTTCTGGTTTAAAAGCAAGTTTGGCGTGTTCGTGGTGGAAGCCAAGAATATCAAAGGCTGGATTTTCGGCAGCGCCAAGTAGCCTTTTTGGACTGCATTATTCTCGCGTAAGCCGGATTATTCGAGAGGAAAACGCAAGACCTGGCCCCGAGGAGACGTCAACGAATCTAGGGAATGAACGCTTACCCTGCCCAATTAATTTTGCACGAAAAGTGTTTGCTAATTCGCATGCTAGGCGTCTCTTTCTGCGTTATTCCAAAAAACGTTGGAAAAGGGAATTTGGAGGGGGAGGGGGATTAGATCACTGAAGAACGCACCTATATTAGACAGGCTGCTCGATTCAAGTGCTAGAATTGCGATCGAAGTCATGTAGCGCTAGCAATTCACACGGTCTTTAAACCCCTTTTTCAGGTGACTTTTGGATTAAGCTGGCAATGTATCCTCGGTATTAGCTAGCAATGGTGATCACACGTTAATGGGAACGTCTTCAAAAAAAAATAGCGGCAAGCAACAGGAAGTTCAGCGGATTTTTGATGCGCTTTCAAGCGCCATTGCCCGACATTCGCTCCCCCCGGGCACTCGCCTTGTTGAAGCACAGATTGTTGAGGCACTCAGTGCCAACCGAAACCACGTTCAATCTGCCATTCAGCGACTGGTACTTCAGAACATCGTTACCATTGAGCCGAATTGTGGCGCTCATGTTTCAGAACCCTCGGCACAGGAGGCGCGGGACGTTTTCGCGGCCAGAAGGGCGGTGGAACAGGGCGTTGTGGAAAATATCTCTCAAGACAAGATGAAGCGTCATATCAAAGCTCTCGAGGAGCACATGCAAGCGGAGTTCGGGGCGACGGCGGGCGACGATCGGCGCGCGATCATTCGTGAACTTTGTAATTTTCATCGGTTACTTGGGAGCGTTTCCGAAAACAAGGTGCTATCCACCATTCTGGATAACCTGATGCTGCGAAGTTCGTTAATTGTTGCTCTGTATCAGCGTAATGATATTCCTAACTGTCAACACAGCGAGCACAAAGCAATCCTTTCGGCTCTGGAGTTGGGCGATCGCGAAGGGGCAGCCGCGCTGATGCTTGATCACCTGAACCACCTGGAAAGCGAGCTTCAATTCAATGACGAGAGCAAGCCCGCCGTAGACCTCATCAAGGCTCTGGTTTAAAGAAACGCAGAAATACCGGCATGACCTCCCCGGTCATCACGACGCAGCCATGGCACTTTATTTGCTAGCAATATAACTCTTTGCTAACGATACAGTGAGGGCTACGTCATCAAAAACCAACGTGTACTGGTCATCGGAGGCAGCTCGGGTATTGGCGAGGCCACCGCCCTGCGTGCCGCCAACGCAGGTGCAACGGTAACGATTGCCTCGCGCACACCGGAACGTCTTAACGCCGCTTTGCAGCGATTACCAAAGGGTGTGCTGGAGCGGGAGCTTGACGTTCGGTCGGCGTCCGCAGTCGAAAACTTCTTTGCCACTCAGGCGCCGTGGAATCACGTCATTCTGGCAGGATCTTCTACTCGGGTCGGCACGATTCAGTCGCTGCCTCTGGATCAGGCTCATGACAGCATGCAAAGCAAATTCTGGGGCGCCTACCATGTTGGTCGCAGTGCCCACATTTGCGTAGGCGGCTCACTGACGTTCGTCTCCGGCATTTATGCCCAGCGGCCGAACGTCAATGCGGTGCTTCAGGGCGCCCTCAATTCCGCGGTTGAAGGCCTTATGCGAGGACTTGCGCTGGAGCTTGCGCCCGTAGGAATCCGGGTCAACGCCGTATCACCCAGTACCACTGAAACTCCGCTATGGGACCGCCTGGGGCCAGAGGGCCGCGAAGCGAAGTTCGCTTCCATGCGGCGGCGGCTGCTTACTGCGCAGGTGGCCGCTGCCGACGATATCGCCCACGCCATTTTGTATGTTGCGACCAATCCCTCCGCCACTGGCTCAATCGTGCTGGTGGATGGTGGCGATGCACTGGTCTAGTGCCCCGTTTACCCGTAGGAGCCACCCCATGAAATTGTTAAATGTGCCCGTCATTGATCTGAAACCCTTCCGTCGCGGCAGCGAAGCCGACAAAAAACAGGTTGCAGAGGCCGTCGACCGGGCCTGTTGTGACATCGGCTTTCTTATCATCAAGGGACATGGCATCAGCCCCGAACTCATTGCCCGGACCCGCGAGGTATCTCGTGATTTTTTTGACCTTCCGCTTGCAGATAAAAAAAAGGTTGCAAGGCCATCGATAGACGTCGCCCGGGGCTATATTGGTGTGGATGAGGAATCACTTGCGCGCTCCCGAGAGCCGCAAGCCACCGGCAGTGATCTGAATGAAAGTTTCATGGTCGGGCCGGTAGACGCACCGCACCAGGACTACTCCAGCGCCCCAGCTGCCGGTAAACATTTTGCCCCCAACATCTGGCCTGAGAGGCCAGCCGAGCTGAGACAGGTCTGGACTCATTATTACCGGGAAATGGGCCAGCTTGCCGCCCTGCTCATGCGTGTTTTTGCGATGGCGCTGAAGCTTCCAGAAGATTACTTTGATGATCGAATAGACCGGCACATCAGCCGTCTGCGAGTGCGCAACTACCCACCGCAGCTGAAGAAGCCGGCCCCGGGCCAGATCCGAGCGGGTGCCCACTCTGACTATGGCAGCCTTACTATTCTCGCCACTGAGGACCGGCCTGGAGGTTTGCAGGTCTGCAACGCCGAAGGCGAGTGGGTTGACGTGCCAATTGTCCCCGATTGTTTCATCATTAATATTGGCGACCTGTTAGCGCGTTGGACCAATGATACCTGGGTGTCAACTTTGCATCGCGTGGTAAACCCGCCTGCCAACTCCGGCCCCGAAACCCGGCGTCAGTCTCTGGTGTTTTTCCATAATCCGAATTACGACGCAGCGATCAGTAATCTGGTACCGGACACAACGGCAAAATACCCACCTACCACGTCTGGGGAGCACCTTCGCTCTCTTTACACAGCAACCCAAAACACATGAAGTTCCCGACTGGGAGACCGGAGACCGGAGACCGGAAGCCGGTCATTGAAGGGCTCCGGTCTTGGAGAAGTGCGGCCTGAGCGCTCTATGACTGCCGGTTTAAATCCGGCGTCAGCAGCCACTCAGCGCTGTCATTCCAGACGTCCATGCGGGTAATCTTGCCGTTACGAACTTCGAATCGGTCCACATAACGGTTGCCAGCAAACGGGCGACCGTCAGGCCATTGTCCATAGAGTGTGCCGTTGGAATAGACCACTGTGTGATCGCTGTGTTCGGTCCAGTCGAACGATCCGAGCTCCTTCTTTACCCAGGCATAGCGGCCACCGTTGAACTCAGTAATGGCGTGGGTGCTTGCCATAACGCGCCCCCCGGTAAAGGTGATGCGCACATCCGGTGCCATATAGGTGGCAGCGCGCTCCGGGTCCGGCGCCATAGATGCTTCCAAAAAATTGCTAACAATATTTATTGCTTCATCTTTATCTGACACGGTCAATGCTCCTGATTGATGATGATGGTCACACCGATAAGCGCGCTATTTTGGTGCAAAAATATCGATAAAACGCTTTTTTAGTGCAATAAAACGAAACTTTACTGAATAGCAGCCGCATTATACTGGCACCTATATTGCTAGCAATATGTGTACACACGCAAGTAAATGTGGAGAAATGCAATGCGCTTAACAACACGGATCAAACATTGGTTCCTGCCCCTGGCCGCGACCGGGCTGTTCTCCCTGACCGGTCTGGTTCAGGCGGAAGATCCCCTGAAGATCGGTTTGGTGGCGGCCCTGTCGGGCCAATCCGCCAAGTCCGGTGAGGCTATTACCCGCGGACTGACCATCGCAATCGACGAAATTAACGCCAAAGGCGGCATTCTTGGTCGTAAAGTGGAACTGCTGCGTCGGGATGACGAGAGCAACCCCAATAAAGGGCTTTTGGCCGCCCGTGAACTGATTCAACGAGAAGAGGTAGCGGTGCTCTTCGGTGGCCTGGACACGCCTGTCTCCTTGGCCATTGTGCCGCTGGCCAATAGCATGAAATTTCCGTTCATGGGTGTGTGGGCTGCCGGTACGCCGATCACCCAGAACGGCGCCGATGAAAACTATGTTTTCCGGGTGTCCGCTGTGGACGAATTGGTGGACGAAGCCTTGGTGCAATACGGTATCGACGAGTTTGGCATGGAAAAGCCGGGCATGATCCTGATTAACAACCCTTGGGGTGAGTCCAACGAAAAGGGTTTCCGTAAAGCGCTGGAATCTCGGGATATGGAATGGGCCGGCATTGAACGGGTTGAGGGCAATGATATTGACATGGTGCCACAGCTGAGCCGCCTTAAGGGTGCTGGGGCCGATTCCCTGTTGATGGTTGCCAATGTCGCACCGTCTGCGCAGATAGTGAAATCCCTCGACCGGATGGGCTGGGATGTGCCGATTATTTCCCATTGGGGCCCTGCAGGTGGTCGCTTCAGCGAACTTGCCGGTGAAAATGCCGCCAAGGTCCACTTTATCCAGACCTTTACTTTTGTTGAAGATCAGCAAGGCAAGGGTGCTGATGTCATGGCTGCACTGAAAAAACGTTACCCGGAAATTCAGGATCTTGCCGATGTCACACCGGCAGTCGGCATCGCAAACGCCTACGACGCCATGCACCTGACGGCGCTGGCCATCGAGAATGCTGGCAGCACCGATGGCGCGGCTATCCGCAAGGGTTACTACGCCATTACCGAGTACGACGGCCTGATCAAGAACTACCTCAAGCCCTTCTCACCAGAGCAGCACGACGCTGTGGGTCCAGAGGACTATGTTTTCACGCATTTTGTTGATGGCCGCATCATTCCCCTTGATCGCTAAGCCACGGCTCTTCGAACCTCGCATGCAGGCATTCGGTAACAGCCGGTCGGATCTAGGGTTCGGCCGGCAGGAGGACACCACATCATGATCACCGCCAGTATCATCAGTGGGCTGGGCATGGGCAGCATGTATGCTCTGCTGGCACTGGGGTTTCACATAACCTTCATCGTTTCCCAGACGGTCAATTTCGCTCAGGGTAGCGCGATGATGGTAGGTGCCGTGCTGGGCTACACTTTTTGTATCACTCTGGGTTTGCCCTGGTTGGTGGCCGCGTTTCTGACCCTGGTCGTTTGCGCGCTCTATGGCCTGGCGATCGAGCGCTTCCTGGTGCGCCCGTTCCACAGCCGGGGCTCGGAAGCCTGGCTGCTGGCCACGGTGGCCGGGGGCCTGTTGGTAGACAATCTGGTGATGTTCACTTTTGGCAATGAGCCCCGCCGGTTCATACTGGAAGGTGTCGACCATCGTCTGGAACTGTTTGGCACGGGTATCGGCCTGATGCAGCTGATCATTCCCGCCGTGGTGGCGGCAATCGTGCTGGTGCTGGTGCTGGTTCGGCGATACACCCGCTTGGGCAAGGTTCTGGGTGCCACGGTCCAGAACCCCACGGCGGCGCGGATGATGGGCATCCACGTAACCCGTGTGGTGGCAATTTCCTTTGCTGTCTCAACCGTGTTTGCCGGCATCGCCGGACTTCTGATCGCGCCCCTTGTGAGCGTGCATTCGGAAATGGGCATGCTGTTCGGTCTCAAGGCCTTCGCCGTAGCGATCCTCGGCGGCATAAACAGTCTCAAGGGCGTGGTGTTCGCTGGCCTTCTGTTCGGTCTTGCGGAAGCGTTGATTATTGTCTACCTAGGCTCCACGCTCTCTCAGCTCCTGACTTTCAGCCTTGTAATCGTTGCCTTGGCGATACGCCCCAACGGTCTGTTCGGTTCCAAAGCGCTGGTGAAAGTATGATGTCCCGGAATGCCTTGGCCTCGCATCGATGGCTGGTACCGAGCCTGCTGGGTCTGCTGGCACTGACGGGTGCGGTGCTGTCCTTTACCCTGGGTGGTTATGGCCTGCTGGTCATGACCCTGATCGCTCTGACAACGGTGGTGTGTAGCGGTCTCAATATTCTGATTGGTCTCAGTGGCCAGATATCATTCGGCCATGTTGCGTTCTACGCCATTGGCGCCTATATCTCGGCACTGATGACCATGGCAGGGGTCCCACTGGTATTGGGTATGGCCAGTGCTGCCATCGTCACCGCAGGTGTCGGCGCCTTGCTGGCAATACCGGCGGTGCGTGTCAGCGGCCCCTACCTTGCCATGGTGACCATCGCCTTCGGCTTTATCGTGCATCATGGCCTGATTGAGTGGCGATCCCTTACCGGTGGCGCCAACGGTTTGGCCGGGGTGCCGATGCCGGATACTGGTAGCCTGCCGGCCAGCACCGGGCTGGCCTTGATTGCGGTGGCACTGATGGTCGCCTCGCTGATGTTTTTTCACCGCCTGGCCGGCAGCAGCTGTGGGCGGGCGATCCGCGCCGTCAAGGCCACCGAGATCGCGGCCCGTTCGCTGGGCTTTAATCCAGTGCAGACCAAGACTCTGGCCTTTGCCCTGTCGGCGCTTTTCGCAGGGCTGGCGGGGTCGCTGCTGTCGCCGTTGATGATGTTTATTAACCCGGATTCCTTTCCATTTACCCAGTCCATTCTCTTTGTACTGGCGGTCATTGTTGGCGGTGCCGGAACCGTGTTCGGGCCTTTGCTGGGTGCCGTTCTCATCGTGCTGGTGCCGGAATTGCTGTCAAGCATGGCGGAAATGCGACTGCTGCTGTTCGCCGGCGTTCTGCTCGGGGTGCTATGGATTGCACCAACCGGCGTGCTCGGCGTGCTTCAGGCCCGGTTTTCGAAACCGGAGCGACTGGTGCCCCGGCATCAGCCGGACGCTACCCGGCTGGCGAGTTTTCTGACCTGCGATGCGGGCGCCCCTGACGGCTTGCGAGTGAAGGACATCGGCATCCGGTTCGGCGGCGTACAAGCGGCCGAGCGGGTCAGTTTCAATGCCGCACCGGGCACCGTCACCAGCATCATCGGGCCCAACGGTGCCGGCAAGACTACGGTACTGAATCTGGTCAGCGGTTTTTACGCACCGGACAGCGGCCGCATCGACCTCGACGGTGACCTGGCAGGTCTGCCTGCTTGGAAAATCGCCCGGGCTGGCATTGCCCGAACTTACCAGACCACCCAGTTGTTTGTCGGACTCACTGTGCTTGAGAACCTGCTGGCAGGTATGCAACGTGGCCGCCTGGGGGATTGTTGGCGCAAGCCAAACCCCCAACAAGTGGACGTTGCCATGGATCTGCTGGCCTTGGTTGGCTACCGCGGCTCGGTGCATACCCTGGCCGAGGCCCTGCCTCATGTCGATCGCCGCCTGGTGGAAATCGCCCGAGCTCTTGCACTGCGGCCAAGGGTGTTGTTGCTGGACGAACCAGCCGCCGGCCTGAGCCGAGTTGATACTGATCAGGTCGCCGGACTGCTTCGGACCATCGCCAACTATGGTATTGCGGTGATTCTGGTGGAGCATGACATGACCATGGTGATGTCGGTTTCGGACCGCATCCTGGTGCTGGATGCCGGACGCCCAATCGCCTGGGGGGAGCCCGAAGAGGTTCGTTCCAACCCTGAGGTGGTAAGGGCTTACCTCGGGAGCACCGATTACCAGGCACCGCCTCGCTCCAAACTTTGGGATGGCAGTCGGGACGCCACTTTGTTCGTCAAAGATTTGGTCATTGACTACGGTGCCGCCCCGGTGGTCGAGGGGGTGAACCTAGTGGTAAATCCAGGCGAGCTGATTGCTATTCTTGGGGCTAATGGCGCCGGTAAATCCAGCATTCTCCGGGCCATTGCGGGACTGCACTCCGCCTCTTATGGCTCAGTGGTGCTCAACAACGAAAATATTGAAATCCTTGACGCCAGCCAGATTGCCGGCAAAGGTCTAGCGCTGGTGCCTGAGGGCCGCCAAGTGTTCCCGGAGCTGAGTGTTCGGGATAACCTGCTGATGGGTGCCTACACCCGCACCGATCGTGCTCATCTGGACCAAGACGTGGATGACGTCCTGGCACGCTTTCCTCGATTGCAGGACCGCATTAACAGCCCCGCTGGGCTGCTTTCAGGGGGCGAACAGCAAATGGTCGCTATCGGTCGTGGGCTAATGGCGAAACCTTCGATCCTGCTGTTGGACGAACCGTCTCTGGGGTTGGCACCAGCCATGGTGGCCGAGCTTTATGACGCTCTGGCCGCCCTGCGGGATGAGGGCGTCACCCTGCTGTTGGTGGATCAGATGGCCAATCTTGCCCTGCAGGTGGCGGACCGGGCTTATGTATTGGAAACAGGGCGTGTGGTTCATTCCGGCGATGCCGAAGCTCTCCTCAACGATCCGGAACTGGAAGCCGCTTATCTGGGAGGGAATATTACATGAATTCAATACTATTTAAGAACCTGAGACTTCCGAATCAACCGAATCGGATTACTGAATTACGGGTGGAAAATGGCAGATTCATTGAGACTTTTGCCGACGATGCGTCACCTTTAACCGAGATCGATTTGGGGGGCAATCTGGTTCTGCCAGGACTCATTGAAACCCATATTCACCTCGACAAGGCCTGCATCATGGACCGCTGCAAGCTGAAGGAAGGTACCTTGAAGGAAGCGGTGGCCAGTACCAGCGCCGCCAAGGCGGAGTTCACTGAGGCGGATGTCTACCAGCGGGGCGCTCGCATCCTGGAACAAGCCATCACTCAGGGCACCACACATATGCGCACCCATGTGGAACTGGATCCCGGCATCGGCCTGACCGGCTTTCGCGCCATCCGCCGACTGCAGCAGGACTATGCCTGGGGTGTCAGCCTGGAAATCTGTGTATTTCCTCAGGAAGGCCTGCTCAATAATCCTGGTACCGAAGAGCTATTGTGCGAAGCGCTGGAAAATGGCGCCACAGTCCTTGGCGGCTGCCCTTACATGGACGACGATCCTGCCGGTCAGATTCGGCGATTGTTCGAATTGGCGGAGCGTTACAACTGTGATCTAGATCTGCACCTGGATTTCGACCTCAACCCCGAAGGCATGACCATACCGGAGGTGATCCGGTGCACCCGCGCCTATGGCTGGCAGCACCGCGTTACGATCGGCCATGCCACCAAGCTGTCGGCATTAGCGCCAGACCCGTTTCGGGAAATCGCTCTGGCTCTGGCAGACGCTGGAGTTCAGGTGACCGCGTTACCGTCCACCGACCTGTTCCTTAACGGCCGGGAGGCTACCCACAATGTGCCTCGAGGCGTAGCGCCGCTGGCAAGACTCCATGACTATGGTGTGACCTGTTCATTGTCTACCAATAACGTCGGCAATCCCTTCACGCCGTTTGGCGATGTCTCGCTGATTCGCCAGGCCAACCTGTTGGCTAATGTATGTCATTTGGGTACGTCGGCGGAGCTGATGCGCTGCCTATCATGGATTTCGGAGGAATCGGCGAAGCTGATTCGGCTGCAGAACTATGGTTTGACGCCAGGTTGTAACGCCGATTTTATTGTACTGGGTGCCGAATCACCGGCGGCGGTAATCGCCAGTCTGGCGCAGCCACTGATGGCGTTCAAGGGTGGTCGTCAGAGTTTTGAGCGCAAGCCAGCGCTGCTCCTCGTACCGACACGTCACGGCTGACCTTCCGGCCCGGGAGCGGGCCACGATGCCGTGCATAAACGCTATCCATCAATCGCATTCTAGCAACTACAGGTAGCCCACCGCATGAAAGCCGAGTCGAAGAAGGGCGTGATCTGCACCCCCGACCCCAGGGCCACGGCCGCGGGACAGACGGTGCTACAAGCCGGGGGCACGGCGATCGATGCGGCCACGGCTGCGGGCGCGGTGCTGTCTGTGGTTTGTCCCCATATGTGCGGTATCGGTGGCGATGCCCTGTGGCTGCTCAGTAACGGCAAGCGGGTGGATACCCTGATGGGCCTGGGCCAGGCCGGTCGACGACTGCCCGATGCTGGCGCGATTAGTATGCGGGGGCCTGCATCGGGTGCCACCACCGCCGGCGCAATGCGCGGATGGTCCCTGGCCCGTGACTGGAGTCGCGAGCGTTGGGGGTCTGCCTTTACTTGGCCGGACCTGCTAAAGCCTGCCATCGCCCTGGCCCGGGATGGCTATGAAGTTTCGGCCAACCAGGCGTTCTGGCAACAACAGCGCCATGAGCTGATTCAGGAACTGCCAGATCTCGGCGCCTTTTGTTGTGATAAGCAAGGCAACCTTTTGGCACCCGGCACCCGGGTGACCCGTTCCGAGCTGGCCAATACCCTGGAGCATTTGTCTCGGGTCGGGATGACGGATTTTTACGAAGGCGAATTGGCGACTGCGCTGGCCGAAGGCTTTGAACGCCTTGGCAACGGCTTGACACGGGACGATCTGGTCAGAACACAAGCCTGGCACAGCAAGCCCCTAAGCATCCGCTATCGAGAGGGTACCCTGTACAATTTCCCACCGCCGACCCAAGGCTTGTATACCCTCAGCGCTTTGAACGCTCTCAATTCTGTGGACCTATCGGCACTGACCAACGGCGGCGCCGATTACCTCCATTACCTAGTGGAAGCTATCAAGGCCCAGTTGCGGCAACGTAATCGCCAACTGTGTGACCCGGCTGGCGGCAGTCTGGATATTCGACGATTGCTCAGCCCGGAACGAGCAACTTCAAACTATGAAACCATCGACCCGGAAAACGCTTCTCCGTGGTCCGAGCAAGGCAAACCGGCGGATACCGTCTGGCTCGGCGCCACGGATAGCCAGGGCCGAACCGCTTGCCTGATGCAGAGTCTGTTTCACGACTTCGGCTCTGGCTGCGTGATTGGTGACACCGGTATCCTCTGGCTTAACCGGGCTGCCGGCTTTAACTCGGACCCCGCTCATGCCAACGCCTGGGCTCCGGGCAAACGACCTGCCCATACTCTCAATCCATCGGCTTATCTCGCGGACGATGGCCGGCAATTCTACTTCGGCACCCAAGGTGGTGATGGCCAGCCCCAGACCCAAATGGTGCTGGCCACGCAGCTGGTGGATTACCAGCAGCCGATCGAGCAAGCGTTGCGCGCACCCCGTTTCCTGCAGGGGCGAAGTTTCTTTGGCAGCAGCGAGAATCTGAAGCTGGAGCAGAACATCGCCCCGGCGGTGGGCGAGGCGTTAGCACTCCGGGGCCACCGCATCGAGTGGATCCCGGAGCTGAGCCCGTTCACCGGCCTGGCCGGCGCCATCGCGGTGCACCCCGACGGCCGCCGAGAAGCCATGCATGACCCGCGGGGCGAGGGAACCGCGCTGGGTCAGTAACAGATCCTTGTTCAATCAACCGTTACAAGGAAGCACCGCGGAAACGATCACAGTCTGCTCCGCCTCAGGCATTATCGCCGCCATACTCGCAGGCCTGCTGGGTATCCGTTCAGCAACAATCAGACCTCTCTAGCGATGTCACCTTGACGCCAGCGCTCCCCGTGATGGTCAAGCGCTGTAAACCTATGCTTTAAATTGGTGCTGCTGCGTCCGTTCTGTGCGTGTTGCTCAGTGGTTAACCAATAAAGCTAACTGCGCCAGATCGCGGCTATTGCTTAAAATCAATGAGATAGGATGTTTTTTTCCGGGTTGGCATCCCAATTGCTCTTGTTAGCAACTGTTCATACCGGTCATACCAGTTACTCAGGGCAGTTCCAGACTCCTTAACACTGTGAGCATCATGTCAACCCTTGCAAACGCGGCCGCGCAGGCCTTACAGCGAAGAATTGTTAGTGGTGAATACTTGCAAGGCGCGAGGTTACCACCACAGCGTAGTCTGGCGATGGATCTGGGTATCAGTCGAACCTCTCTCAGAGAAGCCATCTCAATGCTGGAGGCACTTGGGCTGGTGCATGCTCATCCCGGCCGGGGAGTGTATGTAACCCAAAGATCAATGAACGACGGCAGCAATGTTCCAAAAGGACCTGAGGGAGTGAGCCCGGAATCTATCTTTCAACTGCGATACATCTTTGAGCCTGCGGCAGCTTCGCTGGCGGCAAAACGGGCTGACAGTGTCGATCAGCTGCAGGAAACCCAGGATGGTTTAGGCAACGCGCTTCAAAAGCTGGATCTTGTCCGTGCAGCGGAATGGGACCTTGAGTTTCACCAGCGCCTGGCGATGCTTTCTGGAAATCCGTCGCTTTTGGAGGTGGTACAGCAGAGCCAAATTAAGGTCGGTTACAGTCTGCGCCTGCCATTCGCCAATACTCGGCGAATTTGGGAAACCTTTGACGAGCACGGCGCCATTATCAAGGCAATCGCTGACGGGGATTCTGATCTCGCCCGTGCAGCCATCCAGAAGCATCTTCTTTTAGCCGCAGATCGAATCGGCATTCGCTTTGAACAACCCTGATTAACGAGCAACCTAAAACGTAAATAAGGAGAAATCGATCATGCAAATGATGAAAGTTCTTTCGGAAAAACGAAGTCAGTCATTCTTCAAGCCTCTTTTTGCAGCCGTGTTTGCTGTATTCGCAGTGTTCGCTAGCGTCGCCTCAGTGCAGGCGACAACGTTATCTGACATCAAAAAAGATGGTGTGCTGAAAGTTGCTGTGCCTCAAGATTTCCCGCCATTTGGCAGTATCGGTTCGGATATGGCGCCCAGAGGCTATGACATTGACATGGCTAACCTTATCGGCGAGGAGCTGGGAGTCAATGTAGAACTTGTACCGGTTACCAGTGCGAACCGGATCCCGTTTCTAACGACCGGTAAGGTTGATCTGGTTATTTCGAGCCTTGGAAAGAACCCTGATCGTGCCAAAGTGATTGATTTCACTGATCCATACGCTCCGTTTTTTAACGGGGTATTCGGTCCTGAGTCTTCGGATGTAAAAAATGCCGATGACCTGGATGGTAAAATGATCGCCGTTACCCGCGGTTCCATCGAGGATCTGGAGCTTACAAAAATTGCTCCGGAAGGCGCTACGCTAAAGCGTTTCGAAGACAACAATGGCACCATCTCAGCCTTCCTCTCTGGACAAACTGACCTGATTGCGACCGGCAACGTGGTTGCCGCTGCCGTTGCCGAGCAAACTTCTGGCCGTGGACTGGAAGTAAAATTCTTGATCAAAAACTCGCCTTGCTTTGTCGGTGTGGCGAAGGGCGATACGGCTCTGATCGCAACAGTAAACGAGATTATCAAGAAGGCCAAGCAGGACGGTCGCCTTAACGAGATCTCCAAACGCTGGTTGAACGCACCGCTGCCGGCGGACTTCTAGTAAAACCTGCGGCCCGGCTCCGCGCCGGGCTTCAGCCTAAAGCGTGGTGCGAAAAAGTATGGCTTACGATTTTGATTTTGCCGCCATCTTTCAATATGCAGACTTATTGTTGAAAGGGGCGGGATTCACTCTTGCTCTGACGGCAGTTGGCAGTGTATTCGGCATTTCTCTTGGTATTGTTTGTGCCGTTTGCCGGGCATGGGCGATAAAACCCTTTAACTGGATTGCCGCGGTCTATGTGGAGCTGATCAGGAATACGCCATTTCTGGTTCAGCTTTTCTTCATCTTTTTTGGCCTGCCTTCTCTGGGTATTCGCATAAGCAGTTGGGAAGCGGCGGTATTGGCGATGGTGATCAACCTGGGAGCGTACTCCACGGAAATCATTCGCGCAGGTATTCAGTCTACGATGCAAGGTCAGATTGAGGCCGGCGAGTCGCTGGCGTTCAATCGTTTCCAAATCTTTCGCCATATCGTGTTACGTCCTGCACTACAGAGGGTTTGGCCAGCGCTGAGCAGTCAAGTGATTATCGTTATGCTTGGCTCGGCTGTTTGCTCGCAGATTGCAACAGAGGAGTTGACCTCTGCGGCAAACTTTATTCAGTCGCGCAATTTTCGAGCCTTTGAAACTTACGCAGTGACAACCGCTATTTATTTTTTGATGGCGCTGGGAATTCGTCAGATATTTAACTTAGTGGGTCGGTACATTATTGTTGGTCGTCCACAGACCGGGAGAGGTGCTGCATGACGGACTTTACCCTATTCGATATGTTGCGAGGACTTTGGGGGGGGCTGCAGTGGACGCTC
The DNA here is from genome assembly GCF_000283275.1 of Marinobacter sp. BSs20148. NCBI lineage: Bacteria > Pseudomonadati > Pseudomonadota > Gammaproteobacteria > Pseudomonadales > Marinobacteraceae > Marinobacter > Marinobacter sp. BSs20148. The sequence continues at coordinate 3,110,599 of NC_018268.1, read as the reverse complement.
GGCTTGTCGCTGCTGGCGTTCGTGCTCGGTGGCACTATGGGGCTTCTTATCCTGTTCGCCCGGATGTCAAGCAGCGTAACTCTGCGAACCTTTGCGAAAGTCTATATTGAGCTGTTTCAGGGAACACCGCTGCTCATGCAGTTGTTCATGCTGTTCTTTGGAATCTCGCTGATGGGTCTGGATATCTCGCCATTGGTTGCCGCTGCTCTCGGACTGACACTTTTTACCAGCGCGTTTTTAGCGGAGATCTGGCGCGGCTGTGTTCAATCGATTCCGGAGGGCCAATGGGAAGCTACGGACAGTCTGGCATTCAGTTACTGGGAGCAGATGCGCTACGTTATTTTGCCCCAAGCCTTTCGTATCGCAATTCCGCCCACGGTAGGTTTCTCCGTACAGGTGGTGAAAGGCACGTCAGTGGCGTCAATCATTGGTTTCGCAGAGCTCACCAAGACCGGGACTATGATCGCAAACGCGACTTTCGATCCATTCACTGTCTTCGGCTTGGTGGCGCTGGGGTACTTCGCCCTATGCTGGCCACTGTCTCTGTTTGCTCGTCGTTTGGAAGGAGGCGCTCGTGTCACTCGTTAATATCAATGAAATTCATAAATACTTTGACGATCTTCATGTTCTGAAGGGGGTTACCCTGGAGGTTCAGGAGGGTGAAGTTGTTACTATTATTGGTCGCAGTGGTTCTGGCAAAAGTACATTGCTGCGTACAATTAACGGCTTGGAATGGATCGATGGCGGAACTATTCACGTCGATGGCCATGAGCTCGTGTCAAGCACGAAGAGTCTTCGTGAATTGCGCCTGAAGGTAGGAATGGTCTTTCAGCAGTTCAATCTCTTTCCTCATCTTAAAGCCGGCCAGAACGTAATGTTGGCACTCAAGGTAGTCAAGGGTATTGATGAAGCTGAAGCTCGGGAGATGGCGCTGAAGGCTATGGAGAAAGTAGGGCTGCTTGAAAAGTTTGACGTCTATCCGGATCAGCTGTCCGGGGGGCAGCAGCAGCGCGTAGCAATAGCCCGGGCACTGGCAATGTCGCCAAAGGTATTGTTGTGTGACGAGATTACGTCTGCGTTGGATCCTGAGCTTGTGAACGAGGTCTTGACGGTGGTTCGCCAACTGGCAGATGAGGGTATAACACTGATTATTGTGACCCATGAAATGCGATTTGCTCGGGATGTCAGTGACAAGGTCATCTTCATGCATCACGGCAGGGTGCATGAGTCTGGCGATCCCAAAGATCTCTTTAATAATCCACAAACACCTGAACTGTCGGCCTTTATTCAGTCCATCGCCTGATGAGCAAGCCAATAGACTGGGGCCCCTTTGCTCGTAGGCGGCTGATGTTGATTTAGCAAAACAGAGAAGCGCCGGGGTCAGGTCGTGCGTTTTGCCTCTGCCTTGCCCTTTCGTTGCAATCGTTTTAGTCCGCCTCGCGGAAATCAGCGTGAGATGCATGCTGAAACCAACGATGATTCGCCCATCCCGGTAGGTTACTGCGAACGAGGCGACCTACTAGATCAGCAACGTGCTATTCCCTGATCGAAACCGCGAAAACCGTCAGCCTGGAATCCTCGGTTTATATCCAATATGTGCTGGCGCGAATCGCCGAAGCAGACACGCTGAAAAAGCTGTAGGCACTGTTGCCACTGAACTTGGAGCTGAAGTGGGCGTTAAAAAAGTGTCGCAGGTCAATTGCGGACGATTAAGTCTGTCTAAGTGCGCTTAAACAAGGAGGGCTGTCTTGACGGAGAATGTTTCCTGTATGTAACCTCCTGCGTCATGTGCAGATCTCGTGGATTTACCCTACTCGAATTAATGTTGGTGATCGTTATTGTCGCCATCCTCATCACGTTTGCAGTGCCATCGTTCCAGTGGATGATCCAGAAAGTCACGATATCCAGCAATGTAAATACATTTCTGTCCGACATGCGCTATGCGCGCAGTGAAGGCATTCGGCGCGGCGGAGGTGTTGTGCTGTGTCGTAGTGACGCCCCTGAAGCGGCCGCTCCTGCTTGTGGTAGCGGCTTCGGCCCTGGTGGAAATGGCTGGGTCAGTGGCTGGATTATTTTTCAGGACTTGAGCAATGACGGGAACAAAAACACAAACGATCCACTGCTGCGCGTGCAGGCACCCATCATCGCGATAAATTCCATTCTGGGCATCTTACCCGACAGCTCATCCTCCACCACATTTAGCTTTACGGCGACCGGACGCCTGCGCAACTTAACCGGGGTGGCAACAATGCCATTTGGCGGCGATAGCATGTTTGCCAAAACAATGCAGCGCGTGGTGTGTGTCAGCCTTAGCGGTCGCGCCCAAATTGCTGGCGACGGGAATATTGCCTCATGCGACTAGCCTCCATGACTAGGAAAATGCCGCCTATGGAAAATCGTTCTCAAAGCGGCGCCTTTTTGATCGAAGTCTTGGTCGCGACGCTGATGCTATCGCTTGGAGTACTGCCTCTTGTTGCGATGATGACTTTCGCCGTACAGATGCCAAAATTAGCGGGCTACCGTGCAACAGCCGTTAACCTGGCATCCAACTATGTCGAACGCATGCGGGCCAATCCGGCCAATCCGGCCAACCCGGCCGGTCTGGCCCAGCTCTTCCCTTACGGCGCGAAAGACAGTAGTTACGACGGTACACAAGATGCCATAGGTGTCCCGGGGAGTCTCTGCAACTACCCCGATTGCGAAACCGCCACCTTGGTCACTCGGGACGTCTATGAGATGCAAGTCGCAGCTCGTCGCGAACTGCCTGCCGGCGGTATTGTCGTATCGTGCGACGTCGGCGATTGCAGCAACGGCATCGGCAACCTGTGGGTTATGTGGCAGGAACCTGACTCGTTTGATGCACTCAGTCCATCATCCTCTGACAATTGCCCCACCGGCGTTGCGAGTACCGACCCCAACCCGCGTTGCTTGTATGTGAGATTTAAACTTTGACACCCCATCGCCGCTTACCGGAATCGCGCTGCCTTCAGGGTTTCTCGTTGATCGAACTGATGATTTCTCTGGCCCTTGGGTTGATCATTATAGCTGCGGCTTTGTCCGCGTACGTGGGCACAGCGGGAGCCGCAAGAATGGCCGAAGCTCAGGGGCGCATGTACGAAGATGCCCAGGCCGCACTGACCATTCTGACCCAGCAGTTACGGATGGCGGGCAACAACCCCGATCAGACTGATCGGCTCGACACCAGTGTAAAAGACCCTATCTACACGAAGCCGACATCTTCTGGTTTGACCTATTCTGGTGATATATCGCCTGAGTTTGTCGACGCATTAGTTACTCCAGCGCTCGAACTCTCCAATTACAGCATTCGTGGCTGCGACGGAGCGTTCAGCAACGTTACTGCGGCAACCAGTCTCGATGAGCTCGACTGCGTCGCAACGGCTGCCGTCATCGCTGAACCAGACTCCATTGCCCTTAGTTACCAAGCCGATGAATTCAATACTGTGCCTGCCATCGCCAGCGCACCGCCTCCGACCGATTGCCTTGGGTATGCGTTGAATAAGATTAAGGCCGAAATTCCCGGAATTCCAGTTGGCCCAGGTTTAGGTGTTTTCTCTGCCGTGTCTAAAGATGTGTTCTATTTCATGGCAGACAATCGGTTTTATATTGATACATCCTCTGCCACTGCCACACCGCCGTCCGTACCCAGCCTGTATTGCCAAGGTAATGGGATCGACAGTACAGCTCAACCTTTAGTCGAGAACATTGAGGACATGCAGATCACCTACGGGGTAGAGATTCCCGACAATCAAACGCGAACTGTGGCCGGCTATATGCGCGCCGATGAACTCCTCGTTCATCCCGACTTGACGGCTTTTTCCGCACAGGAACGCTGGAGAAAAGTCGTCACAGTTCGTATTTGTCTACTGCTGCGCAGCGAGAATGCCGTGGTATCAGACTCGGCCTCAGCGCGTTACTTCAACTGTGCTGGCACCCTGGAAACTTCGCCCCCAGGCGACCTTCGGCTAAGGCGCGCTTACTCCACCACCGTTATGTTGCGAAATTGGCTAGAAATTACTGCCCACACCTCGCTATGAAAGTGTCCATCCAATCTGTACCCAGCCCAACGCCGGGAAAAATCTCGCGGCACTCCCGGTTGGCGCACTCCCGGTTGGCAAAGTCCCAGCATGGCGTCGTACTGATCATTGCACTGATTATGCTGGTCGTCATCTCGATGCTTGCCGCCATTAGTATCCGCAACGCCACCACCACAATCAGTGTATCTGGCAATGTACGCACCACTGAACTGGCCACCCAAGCCGCGGAGATTGCTTTACAGCATTGCGAGCGCTCTGTTTTGCAGATATTGAAAGTTGACGCTGGCGGCACCGACGACTACGCAACCACATTCACTGACGATAATATTTTATTCGAGGCTAAACCGCCGGATTGGCAAAATACGACAATGTGGGATGGCACCTCATCTAAGGCTTATTTGCTTCCCCTGAGCATGGTCAACCAAGCTGGCATGGCTGCCACCTACAAGCGAGCACCCGAATGCATGGTCGAGCGCATGATTATAGCGAGGATTGTAGTGGAGGCGGTACCCGCTATACCGGCGGTACCGGCTATACCGGCTGGCCCTGGGGGTACCTCATCGGCTGTGCCAGCTGTGCCGGCGGTGCCAACTGTACCAGCAAAGTACAAGATAGATCCGGATTCCTTGTTTCGGATCACTGCCCGCGGGTTTGGTCCTGAAGTGGAAAATGGTGCCGGCCGTCCCGTTGGCAGTGAAGTCTGGCTGCAATCTCAGATTAAAATACGCTATTACAAAGATGATGAGTAAATTCACATATTAAAACACAGGATGAAATCCCCATGATTAAGCTCTTGTGCACTTCCTTATCGACCGTTAAAAGGTCCAATAACTGGAGACCGTGGTCACGGCAGTCGTTGGCACTACTGTTGTTATTGGTTTGGCTACCGGCTCAAGCGGCAAATTACTCTTTCACTAACAATATACCAACAGACAATATTCCAGCCGTCTGTACAGGACCTGTGAGTGATGTTTACACCTGCAGTCCACTAACGCTTGCCGCCGGAGACACCATCACCATCACAGGGCCAACCGCCATCACTGTCAGCGGTGATTTCACAACCGGCAACTTCACCCAAATCAATGCCGCAGGAGACTCCACCGACCTGACTATTACGGTTACCGGGATTACCGAGTTGGGCGCCAGCACAATTCTTAAAGGAAACATTATTGGCAACAACGCCACAACTGGGACTATCACCATTGGCGCTAACAGCCAAGTTGAAGGTGACCTGACCACAACCACCGCAGGCGTCATCAACATCGGCGCTGACAGCGTTGTCGTCGGTGATCTCAACACCCTGTCGGGTGCCATCAACGTCGGCGATAGAAGCACGGTCACAGGTTCGATCAAATCCAGTTTGGCAGGCGTTATAACAATCGGTGCTGACAGCGTTGTAGGCGGTGACCTTACCACCTTATCGGGTGCTATCAACGTCGGCGATAGAAGCACGGTCAATGGTTCGATCCTCTCTAGTCTGGCGGGTGCTGTCACCATAGGGGTTCACGTAATAGCTATGGGCGATGTCGCTACCACCTACGAAGGCAGCGAGATTGGTGCTGGCGCTATCACCATCAATAGCGGTAGCGAGGTCGCTGGCTCGGTAACCACGAACACCGGTGCAATTACCGTTGGGGTTGACGCAAAAGTTGCCGGCAACGTTAGCGCCAACGATGGAGCTATTACAGTTGAGGCTGGCGCAGATATTGCCTTTAGTACCTGCACCGGCAACTCCGGCGCTATCACTATCGGGACTGGTGCAAACGTTGGCGGCAATGTTGAAACCGCCACAGCAGGTGCTATTACTATCGGCGCTTTGGCTAACGTCACAGGCGGGGTCACTGTCCACAAAGCGGGCGCTCGAACAATCGGGGCTGGTGCAACCGTCGGCGAGAGAATGGACGCAAACTGCGAAAGTATTGACCCCCACATACTACCGCCAGAAACAGTATTATCACCGCCACGAATAATATCGCGCCAGTGGCGTCAAATTTTGATGCGGTAGCAGGAAATACATCCTCCCACATTGAATCAGGAGTACGTTTTATGCGCTTTAATTTCCACTCGGTTAAACGCTCACCGCGTCGGTTTAGTGCCGGGTTTACTTTGATCGAGCTCATGATCACGGTGGTAATTGTCGGAATTTTAGCCAGCATAGCGCTGCCGTCTTATACCCAGTATATAGCGCGCGCAAAGAGGGCGGACGCCCGAACTCAGTTGCTGCAGGTTGCCCAGTTCATGCAGCGTTTTTATGCGGCCAATGACAGTTTTAAAAAAGATCGCGCCGGCAACGATGTGATCGATCAAATTCCAGATAGCCTAAAGCAGTCGCCTGCAGACGGAAGCGCGATTTATCAGCTTTCGATTCCAACGGCAACGCTGACTGCCTTCGGTTATGAACTCAGAATGGCTCCGGTTACCGGCGGGTCGATGGGTGCCGATTCGTGTGGAACCTTTACCCTGACCTCAACAGGCGTGCGCGGTGTTTTAGTCGGCGGTTCAGCCGGCGACGCAGCCCTGCGCAACACTTGCTGGAAATAAGCCCCAAAGTGCTGGAGTCAGTTTTCGACGACGTGTGTGAGGCCTTCAACGGGTGATGGGCCGGCTAGATATCCAGGCAGATTTTGCCGAAATGCTGGCTGGTTTCTTGATACTTGAACGCTTCGACAATCTCGCTCAACGGGAAATGACGATCAATAATCGGGCGCATGCCATTGGTATTGATGGCACGGATCATCTCTTGCTGCTGGCTGCGACTGCCCACCAGCACGCCTTGCAGGCGTATTTGCTTGATCAGTGCCGGTACAAAGTTCATTGCACCGCTTACGCCACTCAATATCCCGATAATCGAGATGTGACCAGCAACCCGGATTGCAATCATCGATTGCTCAAGCGTTGCCGGACCGCCGACTTCGATAATGTGATCGACACCACGACCACCCGTAAGAGCGCGTGCCGTTTCGCCCCAGTTAAGGTTTTTGCGATAATTGATCACATGATCAGCGCCCAGAGCTTTCAAACGTTCAAGTTTTTCATCGCTTGAAGAGGTAGCGATGACGGTAGCACCGGCCATTTTGGCGAACTGTAGGGCAAAAATAGAAACGCCGCCAGTGCCTTGGACAAGCACCGTGTCGCCCGGCTTGAGCGAGTCATCGGCCATCAAAGCGCGCCATGCGGTCAGTCCGGCGGTGGTTAGCGTTGACGCTTCAGCGTGGCTGTAGCCCGCAGGGGCAAGGGTGAACGAGGTGGCTTTGGCCGTCACTTGTTCACGGGCGTAGCCGTCAATGCCATCACCTGGCACGCCGGCAAAGCCTTCAACCAGCGGAGTGCCGTCGATCCACTCGGGAAAGAATGTGCTTACGACCGAGTCACCAACTTTGAATTCAGTGACATCCGGGCCGACGGCGATGACTTCACCTGCGCCATCGGCCATGGGAATGCGTTTTTCGCTAGGGCCCCACATGCCGCTGACCACCGCGAAGTCGTGGTAGTTGAGCGAGTTGGCGTGAAGGCGCACGGTGATTTCATCACGTTCTGTGGTGCTGGCTTCGCGGCTGCCAACAACGACTTTTTCATAGCCGCCGCCAGGTTGTACGAAGATAGTCTTGATGCTCATAGGGCTCCTTTATATTTTTAAATTACGCAAAATAACGAAATGAATGATTAAAAATTACAACTCGATGATCAGCTTTGCTACAAAGCCAGTAATCACCTGCTCATTGCGCCGGTAGTAGGTCCACTTGCCAACGCGAGTGCTTTGCACGAAGCCTGCACGTTGCAGGATGGCCAAGTGCGCAGAAGCGGTAGAAGGTGAAAGCCCGGCCTTGTGCTGCAAGTGGGTCACGCATACCCCAATAGCAGGATCGCCATGATCCTGAGGTGGGAAATTATTGAGCGGGTCTTTGAGCCACTCCATCATTTGCATGCGAGTGTCATTACCCAGAGCTTTGATCTGTTCGAGTATCATAGTGGGTAATATTACGCTTTTTTACGAAATGATCAACACGTAATTTATGAGGCGTGAGGCGCTGGGGTCAGGTCTTACGTTTCGCGCCTGCCTTGCCATTTCGTTGTAATCGTCACACCCGGTCAATGATCTGGCACAACGCGTCCAACCCGTCCGTCAGAGCAGCTGGCCCGGGTTGAAGAATCAGAGGTGACTTAATTTCGTAGAGGTGGTTGTTTGCCACGGCAGGGATAGCTTCCCAGCCGGATCGCCCAGCCACTTGATCCGGGCGAAACTTACGCCCGCACCAGGAACCGATGATGATATCCGGCTTGCGGTTCACGACCTCTTCGGGATTCTCGATGATGCGTTCTTTCGCACCAGGTTCGGCTGCTTTTTCAGGAAAGATATCTTCGCCACCCGCGATGCTAATCAGCTCCGATACCCAGCCTATGCCGGTGATCATGGGGTCGCCCCATTCTTCGAAGTAGACACGCGGGCGATGTGTTCTCATCCTTTCGAGCCGGATTTGTTCAACCCTGGCGGCCAGCTCGTGGGCGTAGGCGTCTGTCTTGGCGGAGAGGCCCAGCATGCCGCCGAGGGTTCGGATCATGGACAAAATTCCAGCCACGGTACGTTGATTAAAGACGTGTACGGCCACGCCATTTCGCACCAGTTCGGCAGCAATGTCCGCCTGCATGTCCGAGAAGCCTAGGACCAGATCCGGCTTCAGCTCGAGGATTCGCCCGATCTTGGCGGAGGTGAAGGCGGAAACCTTGGGCTTTTCCTTCCTGGCCCTTTCGGGCCTGACTGTGAATCCAGAGATGCCAACGATCCGATCCTCCGCGCCGATGGCGTAGAGTGTTTCCGTGGTTTCCTCAGTGAGGCAGATAATGCGTTGGGGATAATTCATGGCTTCATATTCCTTTTTACACCGGATTCCCTGGCAGGGCGGAAAATCGTGAGGTGGGCCAGGGTCTTTTCAAGGGCGTAGATACGTATAACATTCAAAGAAATTGAGAGGCTGGAGGAATAATGTCAAGAAATATTGTTTTGATTGGCGGCACAACTGGGATTGGTAAGGCCTTGAAAGAGAGCTTGGAAAAAACCGATGTACATCTTTACATCGCGTCAAGGAGTGCGACGTCGCGGCTCGAAAGCGGCGGTAATATTACGGTCGCTGATATTGATGCGACAGACGATTCTGCAAATTGGTCATTTTTGCCGGAGGAGATACACGGAGTGGTGTATTTGGGTGGAAGCATTAATCTGAAGCCTTTCCAGCGACTGAGCAACAAAGATTTCATAGAAGACTTTAATGTAAACGTCATTGGCGCCGTCAATACCATTCAGGCGTCGCTTCCGGGAATGAAAAAAGCTGGAAGTGCCGCTATTGTTCTTTTTAGTACTGTCGCGGTACAAAGAGGACTAACCTTCCATGCTTCGGTGGCTGCAGCCAAAGGTGGGATAGAGGGTCTGATAAGGGCACTGAGTGCTGAGCTTGCACCAACAATTCGCGTAAATGGAATTGCACTCTCATTGACCGATACGCCAATGGCGGATCGCTTGCTCGGCAGTGACTCAAAAAAAGAAGCCGGAAACAAACGCCACCCCCTCAAAAGGTATGGAAAGCCCGAAGACATCTCTGAGGCAGCCTCATTTTTGCTTAGTGAAAAGGCATCCTGGATTACCGGGCAAATATTGGGTGTCGATGGCGGAATGTCGACCATTCAAAACCTATGATTCATTTCTTATGAAAAGGAGCCGGGAAAGGAAGCGGGCTTTCTGGGCTTCAGCTGCCACTTGGTGCAGGGGAGTGGGCAATCTTCTCAAGGGCAGCCCGAATGGCAACTGGAATGGGTGTTGAGGTATTGTCGTTGCGGTTCACAAATACGTGTACCAATTGCCCAATGGCAGCGGCGTCAGGTTCCCCTTCACAGAAAATGGCCACCTCATAGGTCACTGACTTGCTGCCCAGCTTGCTCACACGAAGTCCCACTTCAATCGCATCAGGGTAGGCGATGGGTTTTTTGAACTGACAGTTTGAACTGACGATAAAGCCAACCACCGGCGCGTTGTGAATATCGAGCCCGCCCTCTTCAATGAGGTAACGGTTGATGGCGGAATCAAAGTAGGAATAGTAGGTTACATTGTTCACATGACCGTAGATGTCGTTGTCCATCCATCGAGTGGTGATCGGATAAAAAACCGAAAAATTTGTGCGGTTCAAGGCATCACTCCCTGTGTTAATCATCGAACAGAATTACTTGCCGAATGGCCTTGCCAGCGGCCAGTGCTTCGAAGCCTTCGTTGATCTGCTCCAGCCGGAGCGTAGAGCTTAGCAGTTTGTCCACCGGGAGTTTTCCTTGGCGGAACAGGCTGACGTAGCGAGCAACGTCCCGGACTGGCACGCAGCTGCCCACGTAACTGCCTTTCAGAGTGCGCTCCTCTGCCACTAAGCTAACCTGCTGGATGGCGACTTTTTTGTCCGGATGAGCTAGGCCACCGGTAACTGTGGTTCCACCCCGGCGTGTGACCTGATAGGCAAATTCCAGGGCTTTTTCCGAGCCAGCCATTTCGATGGCACAGTCGACGCCGCCATTAGTGAGTGCTTTGATAGTATCCACGCAGCCGTCTTCGGCTGAGTTGAATGTGTGGCTGGCACCGAGTTCTTTTGCCAGAGCGAGTTTGCTGTTGTCCAGATCGATGGCGATGACTTCGCCAGCACCAGCCACCAGAGCGCCAAGGACACTGTTCAACCCTACGCCACCCAGTCCGATCACGGCCACTGTTTGTCCGGCTTTGATGTCGGCAGAGTTGATGACTGCGCCGACACCGGTCAGTACCGCACAACCGAACAGGGCGGCATGGTGAAAGGGCAACGACGCATCGACTTTTATCAGCGAAGTTCTTGATACCACCACATGGTCGGCAAAGGCAGAAACGCCGAGATGATGGTTAATGGATGTGCCGTCTGCTCGGTGCATGCGATGAGAACCGCTGATCAAGGTGCCGGCGTTATTGGCTTTGGCTGCCGGCTCACATAACGCTGGCCGGCCTTCGGCGCAGGGCGCGCAATGGCCGCAACTTGGCACGAATACGGTAATTACATGATCCCCTAGCTTCAGATCATGGACACCGTTACCTAAAGCTTTCACCACTCCCGCCGCTTCGTGGCCCAGTGCCATAGGTACCGGGCGGGGCCTGTTTCCGTCAATCACAGAGAGGTCCGAATGGCAAAGGCCTGCAGCTTTGATCTGCACCAGTACCTCGTGATCGCCGGGTGGGTCGAGAACCAGTTCTTCAATAATCAGAGGCTGGGTGTCGCTATAAGGACGCTGAGCGCCGATAGCTTGGAGGACGGCTGCGCGGATTTTCATTGAGCTTCTCCCTTTGTTTGATGTGCGTTCGAAATAGACGCACGTTACTAAAAACCTGATGGGTTAGGACGATAGGATTCGAACCTATGTCTTTTGCCTCTGAGCAAGAGGGCGTTGATGGCTCGCTTGTCCGGTCAGCGTTCGTTCGAAGAGTTCCAGGAATTCGTCAGCTACTTCGTCGGCTGTTTTGCGACTGTCGTCGCGATACCAGAGTGGCATCCAGTTGAGAGCACCCAGTGTGTAAAGTGTAGCAAGTTTAGCGTCGTACGCGCCGATGGTGCCATCGGCGATTCCTTCCTGAATAATTTCCACCGTTGCTTTTGAAATTTTTGCGCGCCGCTCGATCACGAGATCCTTTTCGGGGTTTTTCAGCGAGCCGACGTCCACCAGCACCGGAAAGGTGCCAAATTCGCCGAAAATACCCTGCATATACCGTCGGCAGTAAATCAAAAATTTTTCAAGACCGGTAGAACCGGTCGCGTGCGCGAGCCGCAATGCTTCTTCGCCGTGGTTCATGGCGTGCATGTGGAGCTCGAAAAGGATCTGTTGTTTGTTCTTGAAATACCGGTAGAGAGTGGGTTTGGTGATCTGCAGCGCCTCCGCCACGTTTTCCATTGACGTGTTCGCGTAACCCCCCCCGGTTAAACGCAGACGCCGCGACGCTCAGAACGGTATCACGCTTGCTCTCCCACACGAGCTCCCGGTCGAAGGGAGATCGGCCCACTTTCTTTTGAGCGAGTTGTCGCTCTGTTTTCTGTTTTATATTCATGTCTACAGTCCTCTGGGCCACTCTGCTTAATCGTGAAATGTCTGTGTGAGCTTTCCTCGCCATTCGATACTCTCCAGTGATAAGTTCGTACTAACACGTATAACAACTTACTGAAGAGTGTTAAACGATGAGCCTTGCCGTAACATAACTTAAGGTTGCGAGGCGGCTTCCCAACCATCTGGCGGTAACCGAGGCCGACTACAACCTTAGCCCAAGGAAATTTGCTCAAATCGAGGAAGTCTGAATTGTTCTAGAACCATAAAGCCCGCCCGTTTTCACTGGTGGGGCGTGTCGTTTCAAACGGATGCAGGTAACGGCATCGATCCTTGATAATATGAATTCCTCTTCTCATCCTGATAACAATCAAGTACTGCAAAATGAATGCTCCTTTTAAGCTGCGGCCTTACCAGCAGGAAGCTGTTGACGCCACGTTGAAACATTTTCGCAAATCGGATGATTCCGCCGTTATTGTGCTGCCGACCGGTGCGGGTAAAAGCTTGGTGATTGCCGAGTTGGCCCGCCTTGCCCGGCGTAAAATTCTGGTGTTGACCCACGTAAAAGAGTTAGTTGAGCAGAATCACGCCAAATACCAAAGTTATGGGTTAACGGGTGGCGTCTTCTCCGCCGGGTTAAAACGTAAGGAAAACTTGCATCAGGTGACCTTCGCCAGTGTGCAGTCTGTATCGGCGAATCTGGATCAGTTCAGAGACGAATACTCATTGATTATCATCGATGAGTGCCATCGGGTCAGTGACGATGACAGCAGCCAGTATCAAACAATCATTGGGCTGTTACGGCATCAAAATGACTCCCTTAAAGTGCTCGGGTTAACTGCCACACCCTATCGCCTGGGCATGGGCTGGATCTATCGTTATCACTACCGGGGCTTTGTCCGTAGCGGTAGTGATGAGCAGGACAAGCCCTTTGAGCATTGCATTTATGAGCTGTCGCTGAGCTATATGATTCATCGGGGGTATCTCACCAGGCCTGAGTGGGTTAATGCGGCAGTGGCGCAATACGACTTCTCTGCGCTGTTTCAGAACCGTTTTGGCGAATACGCCGAAAAAGACGTTAACCAGCTGCTTGGCAAGCATCGGCGCGTAACCCGTGCCATTATTGAACAGGTGATGGAGCTGGCCGTTAAGCGGCAGGCGGTGATGCTTTTTGCTGCAACGGTGGATCATGCGCGGGAAATCACCGGCTATCTACCGGAACAACAAACAGCCTTGATTACCGGCGCTACCGATCTGAATGAACGTGATTTTCTGATTCAGCGCTTTAAACAGCGGCAGTTAAAGTATCTGGTGAATGTATCCGTACTCACCACGGGCTTTGATGCGCCCCATGTGGACTTCATCGCCATTCTTCGTCCTACCCAGTCGGTCAGCCTGTATCAGCAGATTGTGGGTCGTGGTCTTCGTCTGGACGAAGGTAAACAGGACTGTCTGGTGATTGATTATGCGGGTAACAGTGTCAATCTGTATCACCCGGAAGTGGGGGAGAAGAAACCGAACCCGGACTGTGAGCCGGTGCAGGTATTCTGCCCGGGCTGCGGTTTTGCCAATATCTTCTGGGGTAAAACAGACAGTGAGGGCCATGTTATCGAGCACTTCGGTCGCCGTTGTCAGGGGCTGCTAGGGCCTGCTGAAGCGGATGAACCTGCAGCGCAGAACAGACGCCCTGAACAGTGCGATTACCGTTTTCGTTTCAAGGAGTGCCCACACTGCGGTGCTGAAAATGATATCGCGGCCCGTAACTGCCAGCAGTGTAAAAAAGCCATTATTGACCCGGATGATCAGCTAAGAGACGCGCTGAAACTCAAAGATGCCATGGTGATCCGTTGCGCCGGGGTTACATTAAGCGCCCATAATGGCAAAACCGACAGCAAAAACGAGAGCAAACTGAGAATCACTTATCACGGTGAAGATGGGGAAGAACTCAGCGAGTCTTTTGATTTCAGCAAACCGGCACAGCGCAAGGTCTTTAACAAACTGTTTGGCCGGCGTTTAGCGAATAGCCAGGCCCCGCAAGAGTTCAGCAGGATTGAACAGGTGCTTGAGATACAAGCCTTGCTGCCTGCGCCGGATTTTGTCATTGCCCGCAAACAAAAGCACTACTGGCAGGTGCAGGAACGGATCTTTGATTATCAGGGTAACTATCGTAAGGCGTATTAAGCGTAAAGCCTGTTAAGCGTAAAGCCTGACTAAGTTCAGATCAGAGGGCGCTGGCCGCTTGATACCCGATTATAACTCCCGGCGATCCTGCCAAGGCTTCTCGGGAGAACTCGTATTCCGAGCTACCGCAATACGCTGGTTGGCCCGGCCGAGAATCTTTTTCTGCAGTTTCGTTTCCCAGTCCAGTGCCACCTTGTCGGTTGCGTTCCAACTGCGGTTAAACAACAGTTTGCTGGCTGCAACAGCATCCGGAGATCGCTCCGCCAGTTCTCGTGCAAAGGTAAGAGCGTCAGCCATCGGGTCATCGCTGATTCGGGTAACCAGCCCCATCGCCTTTGCTTCGGTGCCATTGAAGCGACGCGCGGTCATGGTCAGCTCTTTGGCAAGATCGATAGGAATCAGTTCGCGCAGGGTCACCGCTAGGCTCATGTCTGGAATGAGTCCCCACTTACTCTCCATAACCGAGAACTCGCAGTCGGCGCTAGAGAATCGGAAATCAGCCCCCAATGCAATCTGCAAACCGCCGCCAAAGCAGTAACCGTGGGTAACGGCAATCACCGGTGCCGGCACGTCACGCCAGAGGTATCCAATATCCTGGGCGAGATTGCTGATCTTGCGCCCTGGCTTGAAAAGTAGCTTGAGGAAGTTTATCGGGTTTCGGGAAACGGTTTTTATGTCCAGGCCGGAGCAGAAAGCCTCGCCGGCGCCACACAGAATAATAACGCGCACGCTGCGGTCTTTTTTCAGCGTTTTGGCGGCTTTAGCAACGGCATCGAACATGGGCATGTCCAGACCGTTGTATTTGTCGGGTCTGTTCAAGGTAACCGTGGCAATCCCGTCCTCGATATCAATCAGTACCCGTTCCTGTTTTTGCGGCTGTGCTTTTGGTTGCTCTACTTTTGGCTGCTCTATTTCTGGAGAGAGGCGTGCGCTCATATTGTTGGTTCCATTTATCAGTAGCGTCATGCATAAGTTGAAGCCACTATATCAGTCTGATGCGACGCTTGAGCAAGTCAAAGCGGAGCGGGCTATGGGGGGGTTGCCTGCCCTCTTATGCGCTAAGATATATCAGCGATAAGTCCTTCTCCAGCCGGTAAGCGTCGAAATCCCGAGCCATAAACAGCGGCCCCCGATAGTGTCGCATGGCTTCGGCTGCCAATTGGTTGATGTTGGGTTTGACATCCGGCGCGGACTGGTAGCGCGAGCTGAAGTGGGTAAGTACCAGATTAGGCAACTGGGCCTGTTGAGCAAACCGGGCGACCTGTTCTGCGGAGCTGTGCTGGGGCCAGGGCCCAACCCGATCGGCCACGTCCTGAGTGTAGGTGGCTTCGTGAATCAGCACATGGCTGCCTTCGCAGGCGCCGGTCAACAGGGTAGGGTCGTCATTGTCGCCGGCGACGATCAGGCGGCGGGCAACGCGGGGAGTTTGTGTGTAATCGTCACTCCTTAGCAGGCGTCCATCCTCCTGCGTCACGTCATTGCCTTTCTGCAACTCCCCCCAGCTGGGCCCGGGTTCGACGCCGTCTTCGTTCAGCTTGTCCTGCAACAGTTGTCGCTCAATGTTTCGCTCAGTGAACACGTAGGCACGGCAAGGCACTCGATGGGACAACGCCACGTTCGTCACCCCGAAGTCTTGATCCTTCCAGCAGAAGTCCGGTGCTTCAGAATCTATGAAGTTCAGGGTATAGCCGAGACTGGAGTCGCTGTTTTCAAGCGTTGCGTTGATGAATCGTTGAGTTTGGACGGGGGCGACGATGTCCAAAGATTCTGTGCGGCCCAGCATTGATGCACTGGTGAGCAGCCCTGGCAGGCCGAAGGTGTGGTCACCGTGGATATGAGTGATGAATATTGCCCGCAATTGCATCACCGAGTAGTGAGCGCGTAGCAGCTGGTGCTGAGTGCCTTCGCCACAGTCCACCAGATACCAGGGTTTGTGGCCAGAGTGCGACAGGGCCAGGGCGGTTACGTTGCGTGAACGTGTCGGTGTTCCGGCAGACGTGCCCAGGAAGGTGAATTCCATTGTTCTTGGTTGTCGCTCAGTTTTGGGTCAGCGCGAAACTGAGTAGCCAGCGGTTGCCGCGCTCAATCTTCGAAACCCGGTGTTGGTAAAGGTCTGGTCGGAACAGTATGACTCTCCCAAACAGATTGAATACGTTTTTTTCGCAGGTGAACTCACCGCCGGTTTTGGGCTTAACCAGTACGCAATTGAGCTTGTACAGCCGGCCTTCGGATACCATGTCCACGTGGGGAACCACCTTGTGGCCCTCCGGGTAACGCACCAGGTAAATGCTCAGGCGTTTGGAGTAGAAGAGAATCCGGGTTTTTACGTTTAATGCCATCGTGAGCGTATTCGCTTGAAAGTGAGTTGCCTTTCAATTGTGCGCGCGGAGCGCGAGAATTTAAAGAGGCCTGCTTCCGGTATTAAACTCTACAGGGAGAAGTTCATTGAGTTAGAAATAGTTACTACTCCAGAACCTTCGGCCAATTCACATCCGCCTGATGAATAGACCCGTCAAGATTTTCTAGCCACTGGTCTTGCACGAACTGGTTGTAGTTCAGGTACAGGCGGCCTTCTGGTATGGACCAGTGTTTCGGGTCCCCTTTTGGTGACGGCGAGAGTTACTGAGACGACGTTGAGGGGGGAGTTGCTGCGTAAAATTTTGCTATAAAGATGCCTCCGCGATCGGATTTGGCGTCATCATTCGAAAACGTTAACTCGGTGTCCAATGGGTCCAAACCTTTATGGTCATGATGCAGAAGCTCCGGTAACTACAGTAACTACAGTAACTACAGTAACTACAGTAACTACAGTAACTCAAGTAACTAAAGTAACTACAGTAAACCCGTTTTGATCATGTCGAACATGTCCAGAATCCGCGCCACAAATAAGTCTTTCGGGCGAAAGCTGCTTTGAGTGCTGATTGTAACGTCTCGCTGCAGGTGATCCAGTAGCTTGTTCAGTCTCCGACGATGCAAACCGACTGCCGCCTGAGCTGGATCGAATATAACGCCGGAAAAAGCTGCAAACGCCGCCAACGAGCCCATGACAGCAACCATAACACTGGCCATTGTCGCTAGTGAGGGCTCTGGTGGAAACCAGCTGTAGTACCAACTGCCGAGGGTTTCACCAAGGATAAAGTCATGGGCGGCGAGGGTCGTTGCGAGCATGGTTGCGAGCACCACCCCGAGCCCAATGCCGCCTGGGGTAAACTTCTGGAACGCGAACGCGCCCAACACCGTGCATAAAATACTGTTGGTGATATCGGCAGACGCCGTCCGGGTCATCCGGTACTGACTGAGAGCGTCCGCGACCAGCGGTTCAATCAGGGTGCTAAACCGCTGGTGATCGACTGGCTTGCAGGTATGGCGCTCGTAGACCTGCTCCAGTGCCGCAATAAGATATCCCTCCAGAATTGAGCTCTGCTGACCATTGTTCAAAAGGTCCACCAAAATCAGGTGCGAGATGTGCTGTTGTACCCGGGTGGTCAAACCGGCGGGTACATGATTTGCCAAACTGTGCAGCCACATCAGGCCTGTTCGTTTGGGAACCAGAATTTTTAACAGGCATACCAAGGCGTACACGGGCGCCCACAGTAGGTTGATGGGTGCCCGTAACATGTCCCATCCCAGCGCCATTTGGTTGGTCGCTATGGCACCGGGATAATGAAAATGCCGGTCAATAAACGTCGGTATCCGCGCCCGGCAGTCGTCAAAGTAGCGCTTGATGCCTGAGCGGATTGCCTGCTCTATTTCAACTTCGGAGACGTTTTGCTCGGGTGATGTGGCAACGGGCATAGTAACAGCGACTCTGCGTGAGCTTTCGTAACGATCCGCATCGGCGAGATCTGGGAGGCTTCGGATACGAGAGAGTGCGCCTTTTCTGTTTCGAAATGATTTACGAAAATTAATAATTACAGGCCCAAAAACTCCGCTGATAAGTACTGTGACTTATTGTTGAGTAAACTAACTAAATTTAAAATGTCGTATACAAATTAACCAACCTTTTCCGAAGAGAAAGACAATGGCTTACACACCCTTCACCGCCGTCAACAACAGCCGTGATTTCCGTAACCAGTACCTGCGCAAACGTTTTAGTATTTGGGTGCAAAAGCTTAAAGCGCGTCATCAAAAACGTCAGGAACTCGCCGAGCCACTTACCTTATGTGTGCCTGCGTTAGTCCCGTCTGTTAATCAAAAAGAAACAATGGATCAAGTTCGGTCTGAGCAAGATTTCGGAGTAAACAACTATGACTATGAGACCGTTCGTTCAAGAAATGCTGCTTGACAATCATAGTCCTCTGCTGTGATGAACGTGGCTAAGCTGATAAAGGCAGTTCATCATCGTTAATCGAATAGGCTCATACGCTTCATAACGTTATCGCGCTTGATTTTCCAATGGAACATCGCACCCGTCACATGCAGCGCCACTAACGCTAAAATAATCCAGCTAAGCCACTCATGTAGAAGAAAGAGCTGTTCAGAGAGCTGTTCATCCTTGCCAATAAATCCGGGCAACTGCCAGAGGAAAAATTCAACCGGGTAGCCGCCGGCGGCTGTGCCTGCCCAGCCGAGTAACGGCATGGCGATCAGCGCTAAATAGAGCAAACGTTGGACGCTTTTACTGAGCACTCTCTCGAAGGTATCCAAGGGCGGTACATGGTCTGGTACTGCAAAAGCCAGGCGGGTGATAACACGCAGTATCATCAACATTAATATCAACACACCCAGCGTTTTATGGCCGCCGTAGAGCACGTTCGTTAGTGTGTTTCCTAGCAGATCGACGGCGCCGTCAAAATCCAGAAATCCTATCGTTAAGCCGCTGGCTAACGAGAGTAACACCACACCAGACACTGACCAGTGAAGTAGCCGGTGTGGGTAGGCATAGCGATCCAGTGCTTGCATGCGGCGCTCCTAGTAGCTATTCGTAACACTTTAGTTTAGTCACTGAAACCGGGACAGAGTTATTTTCATATTTTTCGATTTCTGGCCGGTGTGCTCGAAAAGCAGGAGTGCTGCAATGAAAACGCTCAGCCAAGAGCTTGTGGTTTGCCTGCCCGGCATCGGGTTTTGTCCACCCCGCCTACTGCCTGATGGGCAAGCACTACTATTTTGTGATTGAAACTTGTTTTTTAAGGGGCACCCTAGAAGACTGAAAAGGGGCTTGGCTTTCAATTGCGTGTTTTTCAGAAAAGGAAGCAGAGTGATAATAGTTGCCGCTAAATCTTTGATAGGAGCGTTTTTGGCATTGACGGTTTCGCCTGCCTGGTCTGAAATCCAGGCGGAGGGATCGCTTACCGTCTCAATTGCCGCACCGGCCTATTGGTGCCCGTACGCCTGTGGTGCGCATGGATTACGCTCGGGGTTCACAGTTGATATCGCCCGTGCCGCGCTGGAGTCTGAGGGGCACAAAGTCGTTTATAAAAACCTGCCCTACGACCGGGCACTGGTTGAGGCAAAAAGCGGTCGTATTGACGCCATAATGCCGACGTTCAAGGGCGAGGCCCCCAGCTTTGTGTTTCCCTCATATGCAGTGTCGCTGACTGAATATTGTTTTTACGTTCCGGAGGACGAACCCCGCCGCTATAGCGGCCTGGATTCAATCGAGAACATGCGATTTGTGGCCACTTCAGGCTACAGCTATGGCGAAGATATGGACGCTTATATTTCTAACAATCAGGGTGGGCGCGTAATTCTGATCGGGGGAGCCGACGTATCCAATCGCCTCCGAGAGATTGTAAGAAGGGGACGCGTTGATGCGCTTCTCGATGATCGGCTTCTGTTCGAATCCAGCCAGAACAGCGTTGGCTTGGTGAATGCCGGTTGTCTCGACGGACGCCATGCCGGTTACCTGGCCCTTTCCCCAGAAGACCCGGACCGGTCAAACGCCATCGCCGAGGCTTTCGATCGCGGCATTAGGACTATCCGGGAGGACGGACAGATTTGCGAGATTCTGAAAAAGTACAGGTTAGGCGTTGAAGTAGTGCTCGACCTGAGCAGAGAATATTGCCCATCAAATCTTTTCTGAGTGGTTTTCGGGTCGAATTTGGCCGGAGCAATGTTGCCGTTACACAACACTCGACCATTCGACTGATGTCGTCATCGAACGCGCAGAAAGGATTCGGAGTTCCTTGAGCAAGGTTTGAGGCGCCATCTTATTTCCTAATCAAATAGGCTCATACGCTTCATGACATTATCGCGCTTGATTTTCCAATGGAACATCGCACCCGTCACATGCAGCGCCACCAATGCTAAAATAATCCAGCTAAGCCACTCATGTAGCAAAAAAGAGCTGTTCAGAGAGCTGTTCATCCTTGCCAATAAACCCGGGCAATTGCCAGAGGAAAAATTCAACCGGGTAGCCGCCGGCGGCTGTTCCTGCCCAGCCGAGTAACGGCATGGCGATCAGCGCTAAATAGAGCAAATGTTGGACACTTTTACTGACCACTCTCTCGAAGGTATCCAAGGGCGGTACATGGTCTGGTACTGCAAAAGCCAGGCGGGTGATAACACGCAGTATCATCAGTAGTAATATCAACACGCCCAGCGTTTTGTGGCCGCCGTAAAGCACGTCTGTCAGTGTGTTGCCTAACAGAGCAACGGCTCCGTCAAAATCCAGAAAGCCTATCGTTAAGCCACTGGCTAAAGAGAGTAACACCACACCAGAGACTGACCAGTGGAGGAGCCTGTGCGGGTAGACGTATCGATCCAGTAATTGCATGCGAAGCTCCTGATAATCATTTATGTCAGCGCATAATAGTCATTAAAAAAGTCTTGCGCTGCTTAAAAAATCGCGAATAAATCGGAATTAATATTATCTTCTCAGCCGGTAGGCGCCCAAAGACTTTGTAGTTAGTCAGGCAGGGATGAGCTAACCCCATGCTCGACCGAGAAGCGCATTAAAATTGGCACAACTTACTGAATCATGGCGCTGTTTATACCCTGCGCTAAGAAGGTCGACTGCACCCTGCTCATAAACGCAATAATTGTGGCAAATGTGGCCTTTGCGCTGCAGTTTGCCCTGCTAGGCCGCAGTTGGGCTTTGATTTGTCGAAGCCTCTTTCATTGGCGAAACTCGGGTTGCTTTGGCGCACCCCTACCGTTTGACGTCACGATGAAGATGCCCGTGGGGAATGCATAGCTGATTTGACGTTGTATAATTTACTCAACCCGTGTCGACAACAAGGAATGACAAGGCATGCCTGAAATGACGAATGACCTCTTTAGAGCGGGCCGACACTCGCGCTATTTTAATCACACACGAAGCTACAGCTTGTTCTCTCGCGTCCGCATGATTGCCTGGATTTTGGCGGTGTTGCAGACAGCGTGGATTCTGGTGGACTGGCTGTTACTTCCAGAGGACGTCAGCAGTACCATCGCTTACGGACGAATCGTCGCCAGTGTGTCTTGTTTGGCGCTGGGGCTCTGGTTCAGTCATCCCTATCGGCTTGAGATTTCACTGATTCGTTTGTTGCTGCTGGTGTTGGTGCTGACGGTGTTCCAGTCCTGGAGCAACTGGGTGTTAATTGAACAGGGTCTAGGGTCAGAGATATTGGCCGGCTATGCCTTCTTTCCTTTCATGATCATTACTATGCTGGCCATCTTCGCTTTGACCATAGTAGAAGTGGTTGGTTTTGCGGTGTTTGTCATTCTGGTCGAGCTGGTTAACCAGCTATGGCGCGGCGAGTTTGGGTTGGTGAATGGGTTGAACGACCTTTGGCTGCTGGCAGTGTTGGGCTGCATTGCAGGCTGGGCTTCGGTGAATCAGCTCAGCATGCTGCTGGTGCTTTACCGTCAAGCGACCCGTGACCCGCTTACCGGGCTGGCCAATCGTCGCCAGGTAATGGCGCAGCTGGATGGCGATATCAAGGATGCTCACGAGCAGAACAAGCCGCTGTCGGTGTTGCTGTTTGACCTCGACAAGTTCAAAAGTTTCAACGACAACCACGGCCATGCTGCCGGGGATTTGGTGCTCAAACAGTTTGCCAAAATTCTCAAGGATGGCGCCAAACGCAAGATGGACCTCGCCGGGCGCTTTGGGGGTGAGGAGTTTCTGGTGATTCTACCGGGTACGGATCAGTCAGGGGCAGTTAAGGTAGCTAATGCCGTGCGCGACGGATGCCACAATCAAACACTCAAGGTACCAACGGGTGAGGAAGTCAGCTTTCGCACCAGTATCGGTATTGCCGTGCTGGGAGATAAGACAGAGGACCGTACCCGATTTCTGCAGCGAGCCGATGATGCGCTCTATGCTGCGAAGAATGATGGTCGGGACCGCTACGTGGTGGCCCCGCCAAGCTAATGCCCGGCTGACGACGCCCCGCTGCTCTTTACCATCAGAGGGATGCTTCTTCCATGAGCTCGCGCAGCTTAGCGAGTTGAGCCTCGACCACGCGTAGGCGAACCTCGGTCTGAGCAGATGTTTCTTCTGACGAGCCGGAATACAGCCGGTCGCGGTATTTTGCTCGCTTTTTTTTCAGTGCCTGTTCGAGATGCTTCAGTTCTTTGCGCTTGAGGGAATTGCCCTTGTCGTGTCTGCGCAGTGCATCGTCGAACGTTGAGACCAAGTCTTTGAAACCCATTGCCTGAATCCTCCGTGTTCGAAGATTGGTCGGTTGGGGCGCCGTCACGAGCCCATTACGCGTCAGATGATGATGTCTGCCTGGCCTGCATCGCTCACAGACAGTGCTTCTGCGGTCCGGGCGGCTTCCACATCCGTGGCCGTCAGGAGCGCGCGCGTTCCGGTTAGAATAGCATCCACTGTCTCGCTGGCATAAGCAGAATCGTTGAGCAGGGAAGTGGCCATTGCTGAGTCTATCCGCTTCGCGCCGAGGAGTTTCGTAACGCGCGCGACCATGGATTCGCGGTCTACTCGGGCACGAACAGCGATTTCGTCGAGCTCTAGTATGGCCGTGCTTGCGTGGTCAAATTTGCCCGTGTAAAACCGATGGGTTTCCCGCAACACCATCGCGACCCGCAGCCGCAGATCGTTGTACTCCCTGCGGATAGCGGTGTTATCCGCAACCATGTAGATAGTGAGATTCTTGCGCAGGTGTTTAACGTGCTTGATGGCTTCCACCATCTCGCCGGCGGCGTGCTGTAGGCGGTAGAGTGACTCGGTGGAACTGGCTGACGATATTCGCGTCATTCGCCCGGAAATGAAATCAAGGATGGCATTATAGAGACGCTTGACGCGCTGCCGATAGACCAAGTCGATGTCGATGTCGATGCGCTCCCGGCTGTTATTGATCGTTGCTTCCAGGTCGTCGCAGTTGCGGATCTGTTCACGGTGCAGGTGAAGGCCATGGGCGAGGATGACGAAGGCCTGGTCGAACAGGTGCCAGACTTCCCTGCGGACCGCTGCGTTTGCGCTATCGGGGGAGTCCATCGCAGCGGGGTTCAGGTACTTCGGCTTCGCCGCGGCCTCTTCCGCTTTTTCTGGTAACCAGCGCTCCAGTGCGCTCGCCATCCGCGATATCAGTGGCAACATCACGGCGACACCCAGGCAGTTGAACAGGGTGTGGAACACGGCGAGTTTGACCGTATAATCGTCTTCGGCGATCGACATGAGTGCCGACAGAAGGTCAACGGACCAGCGCAGGGGCTCGATCAGTATCAAGGCGATCACCGCCGTTGCCATATTGAATAAGAGGTGGGCGCCGGCCAGTCGCTTGCCGACGATATTCGCGCCAAGACCGCCGGTCAGTGCGGTCACCGTTGTGCCGATATTGGCACCGATAGCCAGGGCGAGCGAGTTCTCGTAGGTTATCTGGCCGGTGGCCAGGCCGGCCAGGGTTAGAGCCAGCGTTGCGTGGCTCGACTGCATGATGACCGTCGCCAGAACTCCGAGCCCCGTATAAATGAGCAGTCCTGTGATGCCCGTCATCGCATATTCACGCAGATCGACCGCCGACTGGTAGCTTACGAACCCCTCCTTCATGAAATCGATGCCGAGAAACAGAAATCCCAGACCGGCCAGAATTGCGCCGATGGCTTTCAGTGCGCGGGGTTGCTGGAAATTCAGCACCACGCCGAAGACGAGCATGGGCAGCGCGAAGGCCGAGAGGCTCATTTTCATGCCGATGGTGGCGAACAGCCACGCGCCGGTTGTGGAGCCCAGGTTGGCTCCGAAAATGATGCCGATGCCGGTGATCAGGGGGAGCAAGCCGGCACTCACGAACGATATCGTGATGACCGATACCAGGGAGCTGGATTGCATAATAGCGGTACTGACGATGCCAAAACCGAGACTCTTCGGAATCGTATCTGTTGTTCGGCGCAGCACATTCTCCAGAAATCCGCCGGTGAATTGGCGGAACCCGTTTTCGAGCGAGAGCATGCCAAACAGGAAGATCGCAACCCCGGCGGCAATGTGTTTGAACTCGGGGCTCGCCCAGAGCGCAAAAGCCAGAAAACTGAGTATTCCGGCGAAGACGAGTTGGCGGTAGTTCATTGGCTTACCTTTCCCGCGGTTGGTGCGGGTTTGATTCCGTGCAGTCAGGGCGCAAAACCATTGGTACGGCAAGAATTCTATGACGTATTTTATTTTGTCACATTTCTGTAATGTAAGTAAGCTCACGGCTTACAAAGCCGGGCAGTCAATCTGGAGAGGCCGCATGCAGCTATTGTCGCCGAGTCGCCGCTTCAGCGACGATGCTTACGATAAGCACGGTATATTGAAGAAGGAAATCTACGAGAAGGAACTGGCGCGATTGGAGGAGGAGCTGGCCAAGCTCCAGCGCACCATTACCGACGAAGGCCTGCGCATCGTGGTCTTATTCGAGGGACGCGACGCCGCTGGCAAAGGCGGAACCATCAAACGCATTACCGAGAAGACGAATCCCCGCGTTGTGCGCACGGTCGCACTTGGCAAACCGTCTGATCGCGAGCGTAGCCAGTGGTACTTTCAGCGATACGTGGCCCACTTGCCGGCGGCCGGGGAGATGGTGCTGTTTGACCGCTCCTGGTACAACCGTGCGGGCGTTGAACGGGTGATGGGGTTCGCTTCGGCCGAGGAGGTCGAGCTGTTCATGCACACCTGCCCCGAATTCGAGCACATGCTTGTCGAGGAAGGCATTATCCTGCTGAAGTACTGGTTCTCGGTCAGCGAGGAAGTTCAGGAGCAGCGCTTTCAGGCGCGTGCCGCCGATCCTACCAAGCGCTGGAAAATCTCCCCGATGGATCTCAAGTCGCGCGAGCTGTGGGCCGAGTACTCAAGGGCCAAGGACGACATGCTGCGTTACACGGACCTGCCATACGCACCGTGGCGGATGGTAGACGCCGACGTTAAGCGCCATGCCCGGTTGAACTGTATCAGCAATCTGCTGGAGCAATTCGATTATAGCCGCGCCCTGCCGCCGGTCCCCGACCTGCCTCCGCGCGAATGGTCGCATGACGACAACCGCACGGCGAAGCCCCACGAGTCTTATATCGATCGTTTGTATTGAGGGCTTTCGACGGCCGTTGGGTTTTGATTTGTCGAAGTCTTTACAGACTCTAATTTGGTGATGACAAGTACATCTAAGTCTTCGTTTAATGCGAAACTAGCCCCCCTAACTTATGAAGCAGGAGCCCGGCAATGGCGGAATTATCACTCAAGGAACAATTGAGCAACGCGGTAAAAGACGCGATGCGGAATAGGGAAAAATTTCGGCTTGGCACCTTGCGGTTGGTTCAGGCCGCGGTCAAGCAGATCGAGATTGATGAACGCCGCGAGGTGAATGACGACGACGTTCTGAAGGTGCTGGACAAAATGCTTAAACAGCGCCGCGATTCCGCCAGTCAATACGACGATGCCGGTCGCAAGGAGTTGGGCGACATCGAGCGGGCAGAAATGCTGGTTATTGAGGAGTTCATGCCCGCCGCCCTGACTGAGGACGACCTGGATGGCCTTATCCGTGCGGCCATTAGCTCAACTGATGCTCAGGGAATGCAGAGCATGGGGCAGGTGATGAACGAGCTGCGCCCTCAGGTACTTGGTCGGGTTGACATGGGTCATCTGGGCAAGAAGGTGCGGGCCGCGCTGGCTTGACACCTTTACGTGGGCTTGTGGAGCTCAGAAGAAATGCAGGTCCGGGTTTTTTGGCTGGCTTCTTTCGATCGTGCCTGTGCCGTAAACTCTGATGATGTTCGAGGAAATGAGTTACACAGCCCTGGCGGGCCAGATTGTCAGCCTTATTGCGCTGGGCTTCTGCATTGTCGGCTTTACCAGCAAGCACGATGACAGGCTGATGGTGCTGTTAATTGCGGCGAATGTGGCCTTTGCGTTGCAGTTTGCGCTGTTTGGTAGCTGGACGGCGGCGACGCTGAGCTTGCTGGTGATCGGCCGCATTATGCTGGCGCGGCGTTATATGGGCAGCTGGCAGGTGATGCTGGCTGTATTGGGGGTGAATCTGGTGGCAGCGTTACTGACCTGGCGCAGTCCGGTAGATTTTTTCGCTATTGCCGCGGCTATTTTTGGCACCTTCGGCATGTTCATGCTCAGGGGCATTCCAATGCGGCTGATGCTGGCCGCCGCCGCGGTTGCCTGGATGCTGAACAATATTGCCATTGGTTCGGTGGGCGGCACGCTGGCGGAAGCCATGGTGTTGATCGTTAACTTCATCACCATATACCGGCTGGCGAAAATGAAACGGCGTTACCCCGAGGCTTTCGCGAAAGTAAAAAAGCCGGGCACGTAGAAAACCTGCAACAACCCGGTTCCGGGACTAAATCTGGGTGTTAAAAAATTCGATGTATGAAGGCCGGTAGGACAGGTATTGTTTATGAGGGCCGCATCATAGTGTAAAAGTTATCGACATGCAGGTTGATCAGTTATTCTATCGCCCCTGTGCCGATTTACCGGAGCGTTTGATTCATGCCCGACATCATCGTGATGTTCTTTTTGCTTGGAGTAATCGCGGGAGCCCTTCGCTCTGACCTGACGATCCCAAAAGCCGTTTACGATATTCTCAGTCTTCTGTTAATGCTGACTATAGGCCTCAAGGGCGGCATGGCTCTGCACGGTAATCTTCATTGGGGTCTGGTTACGCAAGTGCTGGCGATTATGGCGTTGGGCTTTGCCATTCCTTTGGCGCTGTTCCCGATGCTCCGCTACCTTGTGCGCTTGAATGTGGCGGATGCCGCCAGTTTCTGCGCCCATTATGGATCTGTCAGCGCGGGTACTTTCGCAGTGGCGTTGGCTTGGGTTGAGTCCCGGGGGTTGGCGACTAACGGGCAGGTTACCTTGTACTTGGTGCTGTTGGAGTTGCCAGCGATTCTTACCGGCCTGTGGCTGTATCGGCGCTACACCCAGGATGCGGCTCAAACAAGCAGCACAGGCACACCCATGTGGCAGGAAACCCTCACTAACAGAAGCGTGGTTTTGCTGGTGGGTGGCGTGGTTATCGGTATTCTTTACGGGCCTGACAACGGTGATGGTGTTACGGCGCCGCTAACGGGTGCTTTTTCCCTGGTGCTTTCGCTGTTCTTGCTGGAAATGGGTCTGGTTGCGGCGGAAACACTGCGCAAGGTTCAGCTTCGACATTGGCGTTTGATTGCTTTCGCACTGTGCATGCCCCCGATCCTTTCCGTGCCAGGGCTTTTAGTCGGGCTGTGGCTGGGTCTGGAGACCGGAACGGTTGTGATTTTGGGTGCCCTTACCGCCAGCGCTTCTTACATTGCCGCACCGGTAGCGATAAGGCACGCCATTCCAGAAGCGGATATCGGGCTGGCGATGCTGGCTTCTCTTGGTGTGACTTTCCCGTTTAACGTATTGATTGGTATCGGGCTGTACAGCCACTTTCTGGAGTTATTGACGGCGTAGCGTCCGATTCAACGCGATCCAGAATTATAAAACTGTTTTTCTTTTCCAATTTTTTTGTCGATCTAGTATGAACACTCTAATTTTTCTACCGTAACGTAGGTACTGAGTTCGAAGTTCGACGAACTTTAGTCGACAAATTCGCTTGGTGAACCCTTATTTAATCAAAGCGATCATTAGCAATCAGGAGATTTAAAATGGGTAAACTCAAAACATATCAGCAACAGATTCAGGAAATTGTCGAGAAAGGTATCAATGCTGCAGAAACGCAACAGAAAAAGCTGTCTGCCAAGCCTTTCGAGTACGCTGAGAAACTGGAATCTGGCGCTCGCGAATACAGCGTTAAATCATTGCGCGAACACTACTTTGGCTACAGTGAAACGCTGTTTAGCCAGCTTCGCAGTCTGAACTTGCGGATGGGTAGTTTCGCTGCCGACATCCTGACAAAGCTTGAGAAAGAAGCAGCTGACGGCACCGATGCGGTTGCTGAAGTTGTATCTGACGTCGCCGATGATGTGACCAGCTTAGCGCAGTCTGCCAAGCAAAAAGTCAACACCGGAAAGCCGACTGCTACGAAAAGCCCGGCCAAGAAGACAACCACCACTGCTTCTGTCTGATAGAGATAATTGTGTGTCCTTGGGAGGCCTTCGCGCCTCCCTTTTTTTATGGCTCAATGGCAAAAATCCAAAGCGCAGGATGACACCCAGAACCTGGGTGAGCACGAAAAGTTCAGTACCAAATCAGTCAATAAACGTCGGAAGTCTCTCGCAGTGACAGCGAAATCGGCCTACGCTCTGGTTGTTCTGATTTTGGAGTTTATGAGTATGAAACAGCGTCACCTGTTATTACCTATCGGCCTGATACTCACGCTTACTGCCTGCGGGAATACAGCTCAGTTCTCCGTTGCCGAGGGAACCGGCCCTGATCCGGTATTGCCCAGTCCGAGCGAATCCCTGATTCCCACCGTCAATATTGCCAAAGCCACCGGCTGGCCTTCCAGCGGAAAACCCGATGCCGTTGCGGGAACCCGGGTGGTCGCCTTCGCAGACAATCTGGAACATCCCCGCTGGCTCTATGTGCTACCCAATGGTGATGTGCTGGTTGCCGAAACCAATGCCCAGCCGAACCTGGACAGTCATCAAGGTATTCGTGGCTGGATCACGAGAATGATCATGGACGATGCCGGTGCCACTGTTCCCAGCGCCGACAGGATTACTCTGCTGCGGGACAGTGATGGTGACGGCGTAGCCGACAAACGTTCGACGCTACTTAAAGACCTGCACTCTCCTTTTGGTATGGCTCTGATCGGGAACGACTTCTACGTTGCCAACACGAACGCCGTCATGCGTTTTCCCTACAAGACGGGCCAGACACGCATCACCGCCGAAGGCACCAAAGTTACCGATCTGCCAGCCGGCAAGATCAATCATCACTGGACCAAGAGCATGATTGCCAGCCCGGATGGCAGCAAGCTTTACGTCGGTGTGGGATCGAACAGTAATATCGGCGAAAACGGTCTTGAGAATGAAGAAGGTCGCGCATCTATTTGGGAAATCGACCCCGAAATCGGTCAGCACCGCGAATTTGCCACTGGCCTTCGCAATCCGGTGGGTATGGCCTGGCAGCCGGAAAGCGGCGAGCTCTGGGTTGCCGTCAATGAGCGTGACCTGCTTGGCAGTGATCTGGTGCCGGATTACATGACATCGGTGGCGGATGGTGGTTTCTACGGTTGGCCCTTTAGCTATTTTGGCCAGAATGTGGATGAGAGGGTAAAGCCGCAACACCCGGGGAAAGTGGCCCGGGCCATCAAGCCCGATTACGCCCTCGGGCCGCACACCGCTTCACTGGGGCTAACGGCCGCCGAGGGCAACACGTTACCCGAGCAATTCAAAAACGGCATGTTTGTGGGCCAGCATGGCTCCTGGAACCGCAAACCCCGCAGTGGTTATAAAGTCATTTTTGTTCCTTTCAACGGTGGTGAGCCCGATGGTCAGCCGGTCGATATACTCACCGGGTTCATTAATGCCGACGACAAAGCCCAGGGGCGTCCTGTTGGCGTTATTATCGACAAGCAGGGTGGGCTTTTAGTGGCGGATGATGTGGGCAATATCATCTGGCGGGTCAGTCGCGCCGAGCCGGCGGCACAGTGAATGGCGGTTTTCCGCCCAAGGTATGTGCGCTTGGAAACCGGGTCAGGTTGACATGTCCCGGGATTGACCGGAGGATCACGACGTATGATTAAAACCACATATACCCCCGTGAATCAGCACAACAGTGCGTCAGATGAGCTAGCAAAGTCACTCGACGCGGCCATCAAACGCCTTGCCGAAATCAATGCGACTGAGGTCGTGTCGCCCGTTTTAGAGGTCATCGAAGCGGCACGGGCCTTAATGTTTACTGACGAAGGCCTCGAAACTCTCTACCAGCGCGTGCCGGCGATTGAAGCGGCGGGGTGCTTTGGTGGCAGTGATTGGGATTATCCTCAGACGTTGGTGCCCTCGCTGGCCGTGCGCACGATTCGCCATGGCGAACCGGTAGTAACCCTGGTTGAAATTCTTAGCCAGATTCGCCTTTTAGCGGTGGCTAAAGGCCATTACCGTCATCCTTCTATCTCGGCAGAACACGCCCATCACTTTCTCGCCCAGGTACTGGCGATGAATCTGGATCTGGTGGTCAGTGATCTTCAGGAGAGCGACCGGCTGCGGCCAGATGGGCTCGGCTTCGCCGTTCAGGGTCTGTATCACTTTCTGCTCCGGCATTTGGGCTACGAGAATCTTTTGGAACATTTAGTGGCCGAAGTCTGGCGAATTCTGGCGCAACGGCCGGTTCAGGTGGGTGGTGTTAAACAAATGGTGACGCAGATCGCCGTCTGCCTGCAAAAGCCGGATGCGCTCGGTGGCGACGTCGGCGACGACGCGCTGCAACTGATCCATGCCGTGTTCAGCCCTACCGAGGGTTGCCGCGAAGATCCCGGCTTCGATGTTTACGCTGAACGGCTGGCACAGATGGACGATGCCACCTTGCTGCGAGAGGCTATCGCCTTTGCCAAGGCCATGCACAGTACCGGCCTGGTTTCGCCGTATATGCCTGGGTTTATACGTTACCTGCGTAGCCGTTGGAACGACCTGATTCCCACCGCTTTGGGCCTGAGCCACACGGGCGCCGACGCCTTTCACTGCTATCCGGCGTTGATTCACACCCTGATTGACGAGGCCTTGTTTCCCGAGACTAGCCAATGTGCCTACGGACTGGCGATGATGCTCGAACGGGGCATCCTCTACGCGCCTCCGGTGGCGCCGTCTCTGTGGCGACAAATACGACTGTCGCTGTGTGAGGCCGCATCTGAGAAAATTGTGGCGGTCTTTGGGCGCAGCCGTTCGCCGGAATGCTTTCTGCTTGCGGATGTGCTTAATGTGCTCGGGTGCCCTCTAGGGGTGGGGCAGGGGAACTATCCTACTTGTCAGTCGACACGTGCCTTGTCTATGTGGGCTTACAACATGCCGGCGGAACTGCTTCGGATTCTTGCCTGGGCAGCACGCGACGACGAAGTGGTGATGCGCTTTGAGGGCAATAGCATTTCTTCGCGGGATCTGGGCGCCGGGCTGGCCAGCGAGCCTCCGGTGGATGTAGATGCCGTTTCACTGCTGACTGTGCCGCACTTGGACCGCATCTACTTTGAAATGGGTCGTCGCAGCGCCGGGCGCGGAGAAGACCCGCACAAATGGGTTAACTCCGCATTTCACGGTGATCGTGTGGGTCACGGATTTCGCATAGCCGTTGACATATTCACCGGTGGCCTGAAGGACTTTGAAGGGTTTATTCGAGATTTTTATGCTGCCTATCATCCTTTTTACAACGGCAACATTCCGGTTATTAATCCTCAGCCAGCCGGTATCGCAGTGACCGACAGCGCCACACGCTTTCTTGGCTGGCACGCCATCACTATCCAGCGGCTTGCGCTGGATCCAGCTGAGGTTATGCGCGTTTATTTCTTTAATCCTAATAACGACAGCGGGCAAAACTGGGGTCAGGGAATTGTCACCTCGACCCAAGGCCACGGCGAGCTCTACGGTGAAGCCTCGTTGCCGGTGGCCGAGTTTGCCTCGCGGTTGTACGTGTTTCACTATGACCCGCTCGAAAAGGGTGAGCCGGGTGATATTCCAATCGATGACGTAAAACAGGCTATGCACTTGGCCCAAAACAGTTGGGCTTTGGGGCGTTAGGGTCTGTAAATTAGGCTTTACTTCACGTAAGTCGCGGCTAAACTGAGAGATAAGGGAAACAGACCTCACTAAGCAGGCTTTTTCCGTACGCGTATTTTTTCGCTAAAGTAACGCGAGATGTTGAGCCGTCGGTAAATCCGCCGAATGCAGATCTCGCAAACTTTTACCGACCATAACGACAATTATTGAGGTGTGTTTATGAAACGCCATACTTTCTCCGCCGCATTTGCCGGCACCCTGCTGAGTGCTGCCATGTTTGCATCACCTGCGATGGCCCAAGACCAAGAGCAGTTCATCACCATCGGCACCGGCGGCCAGACGGGCGTTTACTACGTGGTTGGTCAGTCGATCTGTCGTCTGGTCAATCGTCTGGAAGACGCCAATATTAAGTGCAATGCGCCATCTACCGGTGGTTCTGTTGCCAACATCAATGGCATCAAGTCCGGCGAGTTGGACATGGGTGTCGCTCAGTCCGATGTTCAGTACCAGGCCTACAACGGCACCAAAAGCTTCGAAGGCGATGCCTATACGGACCTGCGTGCCGTTTTTCGGGTTCATGGCGAGCCTTTGACTTTGCTGGCACGTGCTGATTCCGGCATCACGACCCTGGACGATCTGGAAGGCAAGCGAGTGAACATCGGTAACCCCGGCTCTGGCCAGCGCAATACGATGCAAGTGGTAATGGACGCCAAAGGCTGGACCATGGATACCTTCTCCCTGGCGTCGCAGTTGGATGCCGCTGAGCAAGCCTCAGCGCTCGCCGATAACAATATCGATGCGATGGTTTATGTAGTAGGGCACCCCAACGGCTCCATTCAGGAAGCGACTACGACCGTCGATGCTCGTCTTATCCCGTTGAACGACGAAGAAGTTAAAGGCATCGTCGCCGAGTATCCGTACTACTCCGCATCAGTGATCCCTGGTGGCCTTTACAAAGGCAATGACGAAGACGTCGAAACCTTCGGCGTGGCGGCAACTTTCGTGACCACCGTTAAGGCTGACGACGAAGTTATCTATCAGACGGTCAAGGCCGTCTTTGATAATTTCGATCGCTTCAAGCGTCTGCACCCGGCCTTCGAGAACTTGGTTGCCGAGGAAATGGCGACACAGGGGCTTTCAGCACCGCTGCATGATGGCGCTGCCCGCTATTATCGTGAGCAAGGCTGGATTGAGTGATTTTGTTTTGATGGCTGTTTCTGACGGCTTTTAAAACCGAGTGACCGATGCGCGGATGCTTGTAGGTATCCGCGCATTGCGTTTGTAGTGCCGTTTTCAAGCGCAATAATAATGTTAATGGCAACCTGATTGACGTCGGATAGGGCTGAGTATGGCTGACGAAAATACAAAACCTCGAGACTCGAGTGCCGATTTGGAGGACATGGTCGCCTCCAGTGACTCGGGAGCCCGCAAACCAGCTGGTATGCCCGGTAAGTTGTTGGTGAGCATTGCGGCGGCATGGTCGCTGTTTCAATTGTGGATTGCCTCTCCGGTGCCTTTCATTTTGGGTTTCGGTGTATTTAGTGCCACGGAGTCCCGCTCCATTCACTTGGCATTTGCGCTTTTTCTGGCCTATATGGCCTATCCCGCATTTAAGCGTTCGCCCCGCGACCGAATTCCCATCCAGGATTGGGTGCTTGCTACGTTGGCGGCCTTCTGCGGCGCTTACATGTTTATCTTCTACGAAGGACTGTCTCAGCGCCCTGGTGCGCCGATATTGCAGGACGTGATTGTCGGGGTGGCAGGGGTACTGCTGCTGCTCGAGGCGACCCGCCGAGCGCTGGGCCCGCCGCTGATGATTGTGGCGTCGGTTTTTCTTATTTATAGCCTTGCTGGCCCATGGATGCCCGGTATTCTGTCCCATGGCGGGGTCAGCATTTTTGGGCTTATTAATCACCAGTGGTTGACGACCCAAGGGGTTTTCGGCATCGCGCTGGGGGTCTCTACTAGTTTTGTGTTCCTGTTCGTGTTGTTCGGCGCTTTGCTCGACAAGGCCGGAGCGGGCAACTATTTCATTAAGGTGGCGTTCTCGTTGCTTGGCCATTACAAGGGCGGGCCGGCCAAGGCTGCCGTCGTGGCGTCTGCCATGACCGGGCTGATCTCCGGCTCATCGATTGCCAACGTGGTTACCACGGGCACCTTCACTATTCCGATGATGAAGCGCGTCGGTTTTTCCGCCGAAAAGGCCGGAGCTGTTGAAGTGGCGTCTTCGGTCAATGGTCAGATCATGCCGCCTGTCATGGGCGCAGCCGCGTTCCTGATGGTTGAGTATGTGGGCATTTCCTATGTTGATGTCATCAAGCATGCCTTCTTGCCTGCATTGATTTCTTATATTGCACTGGTCTATATCGTTCACCTGGAGGCCTTGAAAGCGAACATGGAGGGCCTTGCAAGCAGCAATCCGCCTAAGCCCCTGGTGCGCAAGGTGATGGGTTTTCTCGGTGGGCTTCTGTTGATGATGGTGACGGCTATGGTCGTCTATTACGGCCTTGGCTGGCTCAAACCGGTTCTTGGCGATGCCACTCCCTGGGTGGTCTCGGTTGGGCTGGCGGCGATTTATGTCGCTCTGCTTAAACTGGCAGCCGGTTACCCTGAACTCGAGTTGGATGACCCCAACCAGCCAATCTATTCGCTGCCGCAAACCAGGCCCACCGTGTTGGTTGGTTTGCAGTACATCTTACCGGTAGTTGTGCTGGTCTGGTGTTTGATGGTGGAACGCCTGTCGCCGGGTTTGTCGGCTTTCTGGGCTACGGTGTTCATGGTCTTTATCATTTTGACCCAGCGTCCTATTACCTCCATTTTCCGCGGTCGCAGCAAAATGGGCGCTGACTTGCGCGAAGGCGCCCTGGATTTGTGGGTTGGATTGGTTACAGGTGCCCGCAACATGATTGGCATCGGTATTGCCACGGCCACGGCGGGTATCATCGTTGGGGCTGTGTCGCAGACCGGAGTGGGGTTGGTGCTGGCGGAAGTAGTGGAAATTCTCGCGATGGGGAACCTGCTGCTAATCTTGCTGCTTACGGCGGTGCTTAGTCTGATTCTTGGCATGGGTTTGCCTACTACGGCCAACTACATTGTGGTCTCGGCGCTGCTGGCGCCGGTTATTGTTCAGTTGGGCGCAGAGAACGGGCTGCTGGTGCCGTTGATTGCGGTGCATCTGTTCGTGTTTTACTTTGGCATCATGGCTGACGTTACGCCGCCGGTGGGGCTGGCGTCCTTCGCGGCGGCGGCGGTTTCCGGCGGCGATCCTATCCGGACCGGTTTTCAGGCATTTTACTACAGTCTTCGCACGGCGGCGCTTCCGTTCCTGTTCATCTTTAATACGGACCTGTTGCTGATCGATGTAACTTTCTTGCAGGGGATTTTGATTTTTGTGGTGTCGACAATCGCCATGCTGATCTTCGCGGCGGCGACTCAGGGTTACATGATCACCCGCAGCCGCTGGTACGAATCCGCCGTGTTGTTGCTGATTGCGTTCACGCTGTTCCGGCCCGGGTTCTGGATGGACATGATTCACGATCCCTATGAGTCCATGCCACCTGCACAATTCGTGGAGGCCATGGGCAGTGCCGATGAAGACTCTGCCTTGCGCATACAGATTGCAGGTCTTGATGCGTTCGGCGATCCCATGACCACCTACATGACCGTGCCGGTGCCAGACGGCGATAGTGGGCAGGAGCGGCTCGATAATCTGGGCCTGGAGCTGTTGATCGAAGGCGACAAGGCAATTGTCGATATGGTGGCCTATGGCAGCCAGGCGTCTGATCTTGGCTTCGACTTTGACCAGGAAATTATCGAGGTACTGGCGCCTGTTGACCGCTGGACTAAGGAACTGATGTGGATTCCCGCCTTCCTTGTATTTGGGCTGGTCGTCATGTTGCAGCGCCGGCGTCGTGATAATACGGCGGCTACCGCCACTGCTTGAAGGAGATTGCCATGTACAGCAAAATCATGTTGCCAGTGGATCTTAATGAAGAGGAATCCTGGTCGAAAGCGCTTCCAACGGCTTTGACGCTATGCAGAAGTTTCAACGCCTCGCTACATTTGGTCACGGTTCTGCCGGACTACAACATGCCCATAGTGGGGTCTTACTTTCCCAAGGACTTCGCTTCGAAAGCACATGAAGCGATAGCCGAGGCTCAACGCGCGTTTATTAAGGCGAACGTGCCCGCGGATGTAAGAGCGCAAAGTGTCATCGTTGATGGCTCACCCTGGGAGGCGATCATCAAGGTGGCCAAGAAACTCGAGATCGATTTGATCGTTATGGCATCCCATAACAAGCGCAAATTTGCCGATTATGTGCTGGGTCCCAATGCCGAGCATGTGGTGCATCATGCCAAGATGTCGGTAATGATCGTGCGCTAAGCCTAAGCCTAAGCTCAGGCTTAGGCGTTTACGGCATGTGACGACCGTTTTCCTGCACCCCTTTCGCACGAACAGCGGGTCTTTCCAGACCGGAGTAAAACCGCTCGATGAAAAGCCACGAGTTGCAGCTACTTTATGTGTTCGATGCGATCATGACCGAGCGTTCGGTCACTCGCGCGGCTGAAAGCCTGGCAATGACGCAACCAGCGGTATCCAACGCGATTTCGCGAATGCGGCAGGTTTGGAAAGACCCGCTGTTCGTGCGAAAGGGGCGCAAAATTGAACCGACATCCTATGCGTTCAGCCTTTGGGACCGTATTCGGGGCCCAATCTATGACCTGTCAACCGCCGTCAGATCCACTAAATTCGACCCCGCGCAGGCGAGCCGGACTTTCCGGATTGCGGTTACGGATCTCACCGTAGAGATGATCTGGCGCCAACTGGCTCAAAAACTTGAGCGAGTGGCTCCAGGCATCGACCTTCACGCTGTACCCTTCACACCGGAAGGGACCTACAATGATTTACGCGAAGCCAGCGTGGATCTCGCGATTGGGCCGATCAGCCATCATGACAACAGCCTTAGAAGTATCTTTTTGTTTCAGGGGGGTTATCAGGTTGCCATGCGGGCCGATCATCCACTCGCAAATAAATTGCTATCTATGGAAGACTTCATTGATGCGCGGCACTTATTGGTGACTATGTCCGGCGAAGCTCACGGGATTGTCGACAGCTATCTAGACCTGGAAGGGCTGAACCGGCGCATTGCGGTGACGGTGAATGAGTTTGTGGGAGTGCCCAAGTTGTTGCGTCACACCGACCTTATTTGTGCAGTCCCGGAGGTTATTCTTCAAAGTAGCGACTTCACAGAGAATCTATGGGTCACGTGCTTGCCGTTTGACTTGGATCCCAGCAGCCTCTATTTGTTTTGGCATACCAGGCACGACCGCGATCCCGGCGTTGTCTGGTTGCGGGAGTTGATCGAGAGCTCGCTGAAAGAACGTTACTCAAGCATCATGGACACGACAGGCTAAGCCGGCATTTATGATGATATTGCAAGTGCAGAATTAAGCCCCGCAGGTCGGAAAAATATGGTTTACCGCTGAGCAGCGGGTAAAAAATACATTCCGACCTTCGAGTGCTTGAACACAGTGGCTATGCTGTTCAGGTTTTGGGGTGTGAGTTAGCTGGATGTGTGGTCAGCGGCAATAATCTAGCCGCGAATTACGTCGTTATCGCTGTATGGAGCGGGTGCCGCTGGCTGTTCGATCTTCTGCTCATCGGATTTTCGATCTGCCAGGCTGGCAATAATCTCGCCGCGAATTACGTCGTGACCGCTGTATGGAGCGGGTGCCGCTGGCTGTTCGATCTTCTGCTCATCGGACTTTCGGTCTGCCAGGCTGGCAATAATCTCGCCGCGAATTACGTCCCGACCGCTGTATGGAGCGGGAGCCGCTGGCTGCACGATCTTCTGCTCATCTGACTTTCGGTCTGCCAGGCTGGCAGAAGCCGGAAGGGCGAAAGCGGCCAAGACGGCTACGAGTGCGGTTGTGGTTGCGGTAATGTTTCGCATGGTTGGTTTCCTTAGGATCTTTGATTAGTTTGTCAGGGACTGGAAATCACGTGGGTGCTTTCTAATCCGATGAAGGCATTATCAGGATGAAGAGCAAGGCCGAATAATTGTGGCTTGGTATTTCTGGTATCACTGTGAGTGATGAATTAACCGATATATTGGTAAGGACCGCAGTATGCGTGTGCTCATTGCCCCTGACTCGTTCAAAGAGTGTCTGACGGCGAAAGCCGTTGCTGACGCGATCGCCGTAGGTTGGTTGCGTGGTGCTCCGGCTGACCAGGTGATTAAAATCCCCCTGGCAGATGGCGGCGAAGGCACAACGGCCACTCTTGTGGGGGCTATGCACGGCAAACTGCACCAGACGCGGGTAAGCGGCCCTTCCGGCGACCCTATCAATGCCAGTTACGGGCTGATCGATAATGGCAAAACCGCCATTGTTGAAGTTGCTGAGGCAAGCGGCCTGCACTGTGTGGCCGAGCCTGACCGTAATGCGATGACAGCGTCCAGTTATGGCACCGGCCAGCTCATCATGGCTGCGTTGAAACACCGGCCGAGGACCCTTATCGTTTGTTTGGGTGGCAGTGCCACCACCGATGGTGGCGCGGGTTTGCTGCAAGCTATGGGCGCACAATTACTGGATAGTAAAGGCCGATCCATACCTCCCGGTGGTGACGGTTTAAAATACATCAGCCACTTTGACATTGCCGACGCGAAAGCAAACCTGGCAGGTATAGATGTTGTGGTCGCATGCGATGTGACGAATCCCTTACTCGGCAACTTGGGTGCCGCAGCCGTGTTTGGGCCACAAAAAGGCGCTTCGCCAGACGACGTCAAAGTGCTCGACGCCAACCTCAGTCACTTCGCCCAGTGTGTGAAGCTAAATGGTTACGACATAAGCAGCTTTACAGGAAGTGGCGCAGCAGGCGGCATCGGGGGAACGGTCGCCGGGATTCTCGGTGGGCTTTTAAAACCCGGTATCGAATTGGTGATGGCCGCCGTGGGTATGGACGCACAGATGAAGGCAGCCGACTTGGTGATTACGGCTGAAGGGGCGATTGACGGCCAAAGTGCTTCTGGTAAAACGCCGACAGGCGTTGCCAAACTGGCACAGCGCTATCAGGTACCTGTTATTGGCCTCGCTGGCATGTTGGGGGGCGAAAATATGACGGCCATTCATGAGGCGGGCATTACGTCGGTTTTTTCGATTGCCCCGGGGCCGATCAGTAAAAGTGACGCTATCGCACATGCAGCGCAGTATCTTGAAAGCACCAGCGAGCAACTGGCTCGGCTTGTTTCAAGGCTGAAATAAAAAACCGAAACATGCGCAGATTGCGGTAATACTTGTCATGTAGTGGCTCAATGAGTCGTATCCCCATCCCCATCCCCATCCCGATCCCCATCCCCATCCCCATCCCCATCCCCATCCTCTGACAGGGAGTTGTTGCGACTGCGCCGATGTGGACTGCTTGAGAGCAATAATGCGTTTTTCGGGGTCGCGGGACGCGATAGCAGGAAGCCTTATAACGAACGATTACCGTTATTCTGATTTTCTTGTCGTTCACAAAACCCCGCGGAGGATTTTCCTTTCACTCAGGCGGGCCTCAAAATAATTCTGTTCATATTCTGTGGGTTAAGGGTAACAAAGTCATAATTCAAAAGACTGGACCGGCATCTTGATCTTATTTTTGGGCGGTTTCGACTGAATTTTCATTGGTTTTTTTCGTAATTTCCTATCAAAGATATGTATAAAAGTTAAATAGCCTCTTTAATCATGCTTTTTAGTGATTTTCACTCACAAATCTAAGGTAAGCTGCAATTGATTAGTTCAAGTCTATGTAAGTTTCGTAACTTATGACGTAACAAAAAAGAACCAGAGAAACAAACTATGATGCGTAAATTAGCAACGTCACTCGTACTTTCCTGCATTGCGTTCACCTCCGTGAATGCTACAGCCGATCAGCTTGACACCGTGATTCAGCGAGGCACGTTGAACTGTGGTGTGGTCCTCGATTTTCCACCAATGGGCTATTTTGACGCAAACAATCAGCCCGCAGGCTTTGACGTAGGTTATTGTAACGATCTGGCTGCCGCCCTCGGCGTGGAGTCAAACATACTCAATCTTACCTGGGGTGATCGAATTCCATCCTTGATCTCCGGAAAAACCGATGTGGTTATCGGCTCTACTTCCGACACTCTGGAACGTGCAAAATCCGTTGGATTCACCTACCCGTACTTTGTTTTCAAGTTCCAGGTAATTGCCTCGAAAGACAAGAATATCCAGTCGTTTGACGATCTTGAGAATCTGAAGGTTGGTGCTGCACTGGGCACTACTTACGAAACTGAATACCTTGCCTATGCTGAGAAAAAAGGCTGGGGAACAGACAATTACACAGCGTTCAAGTCTGAAAACGATGCCTATTTGGGCTTGTACCAAGGCAAAGTGGATGCGGTTATTTCAACCAACACCAACATTGCCACCAAGCTGCAAAGTGCAGAGTTTAAAGATTTTGCTGCAGGGCCTTTCGTACCCAACTATGACGACGTCGTAGGTCTTATTGCAAAAAGAAGCGAAGGCGCCTGGATTAGCTACCTGAACCTGTTCCTGGTGCATCAAATTCGCGATGGCAACATGAATACGCACTACAACACGTACTTCGGTTCAGATGCGCCCGCTGATTTGATTCAGTCCTTGAGGGATAACAAGTAATAACAATATCGGTGGCCGCCAGTCAGGCGGCTGCCAATATTACTTGTTGACAGGCCAAGCGCATATTTTTATGCATAACGGCTTCGAGTTCTGACGGGTGTTTTGATAAAGCACTCATCAGGTCCCTTCTTAACCACAGAAAGTGGCCAAGGTATGGATTATGAATTTCACTGGAACGTCGTGTTCCAGAATATGCCTGAGTTGCTGAATGGGGCCTTTGTAACCCTGCACGTATCTGTGCTCGCAATGCTTCTGGGCATTGTGATAGCGATATTGTTGGCGATTGCAAAGATGAACAACAGCAAACCCTATTGTTATATTGCGACCACGTGGGTCGAGATAGCCCGAAACACTCCCGCACTTTTCCAAATCTATATGGCTTATTTTGGGCTGGGAGCTTTAGGTATTCATTTAAGCCCTTATGTTGCTGTGTTGAGCGCACTGATTTTTATCAATGCAGGTTATTTGACCGAGACTTTCCGCGGAGGATTTCAGTCTATACCCAGCACACAGTACAGCGCTTCTAAATCTTTAGGCATGACCAGTATTCAAGTGTATCGATACATCATCCTGCCGCAAATGCTCCGACGAATCTATCACCCGATGACTAACCAGTTCGTCTGGTCTATCTTAATGAGTTCCTTGGGTATTTTGGTGGGAATGGGCGAGCTTTCAGGGACAACCCAAAGGCTCCAGTCGTTGTCATTCCGGACGCTTGAGTTCTTTATGGTGGCAGCAGTTATGTACTTCATCATCACTAAGCTGGTGCTGTTCAGTTCGTCGCTTCTTTCCCGCAAACTGTTCAAAGGAGAAATCTGATGAATTCTTTGTTTACGCCTGTGTCTTGGAGCGATACCGGTTTTATTCTTACCGGCGTCATGAATACGGTGACCATATCGATAGTAGCGATAGTGCTGGGAACCCTGCTGGGTTTGGTCGTCGGTTTTTTCCGCGCTGAAAGCAGCAAGGTGGTCAACATACTGCTTGGTGGTGTGCTGGATATACTCAGAAGTGTGCCGCTGATCATTCAGCTGATTCTTTTTTCGACCTTTGTTGGCGTAATGGGATATCCACTCGATCCGTTTGTGGCTGGTTCCATTATTCTTTCGCTTTACACCATGGCGTTCATGAGCGAAGTTTTCCGTAGTGGCTTCGAAAGCGTGCATCAATCCATGCGGACTTCAGCCCGCTCATTGGGTATGTCATACGCGCAAACCATTTTCTATATTCGTTTACCCATCGGTTTGCGCGCTGTCTTTCCCTCTTGGTTGGGTGTTGCCTTAAGTGTCATCAAAGACTCGGCTCTGGTCTCTGTTATTGGTTATATGGAGTTGCTGCGTACGTCTGACCAGCTCATCTCCCGTAGCCAGCAGCCACTAGAGATTTTGATTGGTGTTGGTATCTTTTACTTTATTATTTCATACCCCTTATCGTCATATGGTCGGTATGTTGAAAGGAAAATGGCAATATGATTAGTATCCAGAATGTCCATAAATCCTTTGGCGATCTAGAGGTTCTGAAAGGCGTTAGCCTAGATGTTCAAAAAGGCGAAGTGCTCAGCATTATCGGCGGTTCCGGAAGCGGTAAGTCGACTCTGCTGTATTGCATCAATGCCATTGAGGGCATTCACAAAGGTAAAATCTTTGTCGATGACGTTGATGTTCATAGCAAAGAGACCAATAAAGATAAGCTGCGCCAGAAACTGGGCATGGTATTTCAGCAATGGAATTCCTTTCCGCACATGACCGTGCTGGAAAATGCCGCTCTGGCGCCCAGAATCGTCAAAAAAATGAGCAAGGCAGAAGCGATTGAAGTCGCTAAAAAAGAGCTAGTGCACGTTGGCCTGGGTGACAAGTTTGACGTTTACCCTACCAAAATGTCTGGTGGCCAACAGCAGCGGCTTGCGATTGCCCGCGCCCTTGCCATGAAACCTGATTATATGCTTTTTGATGAGGTTACATCCGCTCTTGATCCGGAATTGGTGGGTGAGGTTCTGGATACACTGCGCCTGTTGGCGGATGAGGGAATGACTATGATCTGTGTGACACATGAAATGGGTTTCGCGCGTGATGTGTCTGATCGCGTGGCTTACTTTCACGAAGGTGTTATTGCCGAGCTTGGTGAAGCTAAACAGGTTATTACCGATCCGCAAAACCCGCTAACTCAGAAGTTTCTGTCAAAAGTACGCTGATAAGACATTGCTGATATGCATTTGTAAGGGGTCGAGTGAAAACTCGACCCCTTTTTTAATGTTCTTGTTACCGCATTGCATCAAGCACTTTTCGATAGGGCGGGCTGTAATGACGTGAGGCGGTTCAGCACAAATGCAGGGTGTTGATTCTCCCGACTAACGGGATGGTGGTGCGTTTAGGGGGTCTTGTCTGGCTTCGGCTTATGAGGTGGCGTAACGCTTTCAGGGCTGTCCTCATAACCGCTCTTGAGAGTGTGGGTTTGCGAGTCATAGTTGTCCCGAAGTTCGTCTTTTACCGTGCCGCTCCAGAGTGGTGTTCCAATAAAGTAACCGGCACGCCCGATAACATGGGCGGCGATTGGCGAGGTAATCAGGATGAACACGACGATGGCGAGAGCCCTTGCTAATACGACGCCGTCGGCAAAGAAAAACGCCACTCCAGCCATTGTAAACATGGCCCCCATGGCGCCCGCTTTAGTGGATGCATGCATACGTGTGGGCAAGTCCGGAAGGCGAACGATGCCAACGGCAGCCAGCAACATGAAGCTGGCGCCCGCCAGTAGCATTATGGATACGATGATATCTGTCATTCTTGCGTCCCCCGTTCCAGAAACCGCGCAAAGCCGATGGCTGCAAGAAACGCGGTCAGGGCGATAACAATCGCGACGTCCAGCAGGCTTGAAATGCCGGTGTCAATCGCATGAACCCCGACAAAGCCGACCACGATCGATGCAATCAGTTCCAAAGCCACCACTCTGTCTGGAAGAGACGGGCCTCGCGTCAGGCGAATGAACGCAAGCAAGAGCGCCAAGGAAAGCAGAAAATAAACAATATTGATGACAAACGGGATCACGTTTTGGCTCCTCAGCGCAAGATCTTCAGGATTTTGTGCTCAAGTTCCCTGAGGTCTTGCCGC
This sequence comes from Marinobacter sp. BSs20148, assembly GCF_000283275.1. Classification (NCBI taxonomy): domain Bacteria; kingdom Pseudomonadati; phylum Pseudomonadota; class Gammaproteobacteria; order Pseudomonadales; family Marinobacteraceae; genus Marinobacter; species Marinobacter sp. BSs20148. Next base: position 3,066,508 of record NC_018268.1, on the reverse strand, counting down.
AACTGTGTTTCATCCTGCAGAAACATGGCGTGTATAAAAAGCACCTTTCTGTCGTCGGATACGTCCAGGCTCAGAGTGCCTGGCGTCAGTGAAATTACACTGCTCAGGAACATAATCTCGACATCCGTTCGGGCCTCGAGGCGAAACGCAATAACGCCGGGCTTCATATACCAGACCGGTGTGGCAACGTCGTAGGCGACGCGGTAATTCGCTTTTACCAGTTCCTTTGTAAAGAACACCAAAAACGCGACGACCCTCGGAATGCGCCTGGAATAGCCTTTAAGTACCGGCACCTGTCTTTGCAAGACCATGAGCGCCAGATAGCCGAAGAAGAAGCCTGCCACGAAATTCATGCCGCTGAAGTCGCCGCTCAGTGCTGCCCATGCCAGCGCCAACATTATGTTCCAGAAAAAACCGATCATTGCTGTGCCCCCAGAACCGCTTCGATATAAAGCTGTGGATTCAACAGCTGATGCGCGGCCATTTCTGCCAGCTCATAGATCGGCTGACCGTTAAGGCCAATAAACACGGTGCACGCGGCAAGGCCGATGACTGGCACGAAGTAGGCCCAGTTGTGTTTTTCTTTCACCTCGCCCCGCAAACGGCGCAAATCGGTCACGTGTTCCGGTGTTTTCTTCCAGAACACTTCCGCCCAGATTTTGATCATGGAATAGAGCGTCAGCAAACCGACCAGCAAGGCAATACCGGTGACAACATAGGCCTCTGCTTCGAGGCCAGCGCGGATAACCACGAATTTTGCAAAGAAACCGGACAGCGGCGGAATGCCCGCAAGTGATAGGGCGGGGATAAGGAAAAGCAGCGCCAAAAGAGGACGTTCTTTGTAAATACCTCCGAGGTCTTTCAGGTCGTAACTGCCAAGCAAACGGTAGGTGATACCGCTGATAAGGAACAGATTCGTCTTAACAATGATGTGGTGCATGATGTAAAACACCCCGCCAATAATGGCCAACGGCGTGAATAGCGCCAAGCCCAGAAGCATGTAGCCAATCTGGCTGACAATATGGAACGATAGGATTCTGCGGAACTCGAATTGCGCGGCAGCCCCAAGTACGCCGGTCAGCATAGTCAGTGCGGCAGCCCACAAAAGAATTGTATGGGTGTAGTCAACGTCTTGGGTAAAAATGAGCGTAAAAACTCGGTAAAGGGCGTAGACACCTACCTTGGTTAGCAGGCCGGCGAACAGCGCAGAAACAGCCACTTGGGGGGTGTGATAAGAAGCCGGTAGCCAGAAAAATAGCGGAAAGGCCGCCGCCTTTATACCGAAAGACACCATGAACATCATCGATATGACGGTGATCATACCGGGGTCTTCAATGGTGGCCACTTTTTGTGCAATGTCGGCCATATTGAGTGTGCCGACCGTGCCGTAAAGCAAACCCACCGCAGACAGGAAAATGGCCGAGGAGAACAAGTTCAGGGTGACGTATTTTATCGCGCCCTCCATTTGTGCCCGTTCACCACCCAAGGTTAGTAGGGCGAAGGAGGCGAGCAGCATCACCTCGAACCAAACAAAAAGGTTAAAAATATCGCCGGTTAGAAAAGAGCCGGCAACCCCTGCCAGCAGCAGATGCATCAGTGGGTAGTAGCCAAACTTTTCGTGACCTTTGGGCGTGGAGGCCAGCGAATAGATGGCGATGGACAGCCCTATGATGCCGGTCAGCACGATCATGATGGCACTGAGCATATCAGAGACAAACACAATGCTGAACGGCGCTGGCCAGCTTCCCATTTCCATAACCAGAAATCCCTGGTCTATGGTGGAGCGCAGCAACCATACGCTGGCTGCAAGAAGCAAAGCGGTCGCCAGCACGGCAACAATGCGCTGATAGCGAACCGACCGCCAGAGTGCTATCGACACTGCTCCGGCAGTCAGCGGTATCAGAATCGGTAGGGCAAGTTCCAGGTTCAAGTGTCCGTATCCTTCATCTGGTCGAGGTCATCGGTTCCCACGACTTCATAGGCGCGGCGTATCAGAACCACTGCAAATGCCAGAACACCAAAGGCAATAACAATCGCTGTGAGGATCAACGCTTGGGGTAGCGGGTCGGCTATGGCACCCAGTGGTGCACTGGTCCCTTCCGGAATCAGCGGCGGCGCTCCGCGGGTCATGCCTGAGACCACAAAAATAAGGAGGTTGGCAGCGTTGCTTAACAAGATCAGACCGATAACCAGTTTGACGATGGAGCGACGCAGCATCATGTAAATCGCTGCAGCGAACAGGATGCCGACGACATAAGCCATCAAGCTTTCCATACTGGCTCTCCTTGTGTGTTTAACGGGGGCGAGTGGTTATGGTAATCCTGAATCATTCCTCCGACTCCATCAGGCTAATTACAAACGTCATGATGGTTCCGAGCACGGCTGCGTAAACGCCGATATCGAAGATCAATACGGTCGACAGCTTGAGATAGGTATCGCCAGGCAAAGGCAGTTCCCACCAATGGGCCGTTAACATGGGTTGACCGGCCAAAAATGCGGGAATCGTTGATGCAAGGGCGAAGAGTAGGCCCGCTGACAGCAAATCCCGGGGGTCGACCCGAAGAATACGCCGCGTGGCTGTCGAACCGAATGCGAAGGCATAAAGCACGAACGCGCTTGCGGCGACAAGCCCGCCAATAAAGCCGCCGCCGGGTTCGTCATGGCCGCGGAGCAGCAGAAACAACGAGAACATTAATTGCAACGGCATAATGAAGAGTGCCGCCGTGTGCAGAATCAGCGTATTGGTTTTCATGGTTTGTGCTGATCCTCCGCCTTCAATTTAATCATTGAGAGCACACCCAATGCCGCAAGAGACAGAACAAAGATTTCGCCCAGAGTGTCTAGCGCCCGGAAGTCCACCAGAATGACGTTGACGATGTTGCGCCCGTAGGCAAGCGTTGCGCTGTTCTCAATGTAATAGCTTGAGATGCTTTCGAAGTACTGCACGTCCAGCGCCGCAAGAATAACCAGGGTCATAACCATGCCAGCGAAAATCGCAACGGCAAGATCGCGGTAACGCTCAAACGGGGACGACAGGTTGCCAAATTCAGGCAGTTTGAAAAGCACCAGCACCAGTAGAATCACTGTCAACGTCTCTACCAGCAGCTGGGTGATACCCAGATCCGGTGCGCTGAACAGAATGAACGTGAGTGCAACACCAAAGCCAAGCACGCCCATGGATGCAACAGAACCCAGGCGTGAATGGGTCGTGCTGGAGAAAGTCGCGGCCGCTACCAACAACAGAGCAATCCCCCACTCATAAAAATGACTGTCGGCAAGGTTCAGTGTCAGATTGATTCCGTGCTGAGTCAGCAGCGTATAACCGGTTAAACCGAAGGTCACGGCAACCAGAATCAGCAGATACAGCCCAAGCACACCGTTCTGGAGTACCCGGGTTTGCCAGGCGGCGATGATGGTGATGCCTTCCATAAATTTGAAATACCCGGCCTCTGGGCCAAATCGTGCGGCTGACGTATTGATCGCATGAAGACGGGACTGAAGCCGATTCCAGCTGGCCAGCAGGCCCCACCCTAGAAGCAGACTAATGACCGACAGCATCAGCGGCTTGTTGACGCCATGCCAGAGCGCCAGATTGGTTTCAACGGCGGCTCCATTAACGCTTGCGACCGCTGCCTGCAGTAATGCAGCTTCGGGAAGGAAAGGTACCAGACCAAACGTTAGGGCAGTCACTGATAGCACCGCCGGGCCAATCAGCATGCCAAAGGGCGCTTCATGGGGTTTTTTTGGTGTGTTGCCGCTTTGTCCAAAGAACGGTTTGACCGCAACCAATCCGGCCACGCCTACAAGCAGCATCGCCGCCAAGACCGTTGCGATGGTTAGCCCGGCTGACCAGATTGGCGATTCAAGAAGAGACTCAAACAGCAATTCCTTGGCGATAAAGCCGAACAGCGGCGGCAATCCTGCCTGGGAAAGAGCGGCGAGGCAGGCAATTACCGCCGTAACCGGCATGGCCTTTCGCAGTCCACCCATAACGGTGATGTCCTTGGTGCCGGTCTGGTGATCCAGTGCCCCGGCGATCATGAACAGGGCGCCCTTGTACAGGGAGTGCGCTACTAAAAAACAGATAAAAGCGGTCAGGGCCAGTTCCGTGCCCACGCCGATTAGCATGGTCAGGGTGCCCAGAGCCATTATGGTGGAATAGGCCAATACCTTCTTAATACCGGTGTTACTGAAAGCCAGATAGGCTCCGGTCAGCATAGTTGCGGCGCCGAAAAGCATGAGCGTCTGGCTCCAGAGTTCACCTTCTCCAAGAGAGGGGTTCAGTCGGGCCATCAGGTAGATACCGGCCTTAACCATGGTAGCGGAATGTAGAAACGCGGAAACCGGCGTGGGTGCGGCCATGGCGTTGGGAAGCCAGAAATGAAAGGGCACTTGGGCTGATTTGGTAAACGTGCCTGCCAGGATGCAAATAACCGCTGCGGTGTAAAACGCGTGCTCGTGCAGCGCCATGTTTGACGACAAGATTTCAGACAACGAATAGCTGCCGCTCATGATGGCTAGCAGAATCAGGCCCGCCATCAGTGCCAGGCCACCGGCAACCGTTACGAAAAGACCTTGTAAGGCAGACTTTCGGGTTTCAATGTCTTCGTGATTAAAACCAATCAACAGGTAGGACGTAATGCTGGTCAATTCCCAGAATACGAAGAGCGTTACAAGATTGTCTGAAAGCACCAGACCGAACATCGACGCCATAAAAGACAGCATCAACACAAAGAACCGGGCCAGATATTTGTGTCCGGCGAGGTAAGAGCCAGAATAAATAAGGATAAACGTGCCGATGCTGCTGATCAGCAATGCAAAAACTAGGGAGAGCCCATCTACCAGGAAATTCAGCGTGATATCCAGGCCGGGCAGCCAGGCATATTCGATAAGCAGTGAACCATCGGCTTGGACGGCTGGGATCAGGCTGGCGAAGTAGACCGTAAGGCTAGCGGGCAGCAGGGCGAGCGCCCAACCAATGTATTTCCCGGTCATCCGGTGTAGCGCCGGAACGGCTATTGCGAGTAAAAACCCTGATAATACAGCCAGTAGCATAGGTTGATCGCGCTCCAGTCAGGTCCTTTAAAATAATTAGGTTACTGCCGGTGAGGAACCAACCTAAAATGTTAACTATCGCTTCTTTCTCAACAACTTGGGAGACTATCCGACAACTTGATTAAAGGCAAGAAAGCGCGTGAGCGAGCGCTTCTATCATCGATTTTGTTTAGGTTTACGTGTCAGACCCCTACGTCTTTGACGTTCTCCATCACCACAAAGGTGCTGGTTTGTAAAACGTGGGGCAAGGCTGAAATTTGTTCACCGAGAACTTGCCGGTATTCAGCCATGTTGCGGGTGCGGACTTTGAGCAGATAATCAAAGTTACCGGCAATCATGTGGCACTGCTCAACGGCGGAGATCTGGATGACAGCCTCGTTGAACGCGATGAGAGCGTGGCTGTTGGTATCGCTCAGTTTTACCTCAGTAAACGCGATGTGGCTTTGTTGCAATTTGGTGTGATTAACCAGCGCTGTATAACCGGTAATGTACCCTTGTTCTTCGAGCCGCCGCATACGCACCTGACAGGGTGTCTTGGACAGTCCAACCCGGGACGCCAACTCGGTGACGGTGACTCGAGCGTTCTTCTGCAATTCGCGAATGATTGAGTGATCAATCCGGTCCAGTTCCACGATCATTATCTCCTGCTGGGTACGCACCGGTCTGTTTGAACTTTTCCGTTTTTCATACGTAAAATTAAAGTAATTCCGAAATTTAGTTATCTAGGTTTTGGTTCTGCATCCATCAACGCCTGCAAAGCACCGATATTACGGCCACGCTTAAGTTCTGAAAGCGTGCTGTAATCAGGGTAAATAGTGGTGTTCACGTGTTCAGATCAGGCAGTTTAGCCTATCGAGCAGCGCTGCTTCAGAGTTTTTGCCATTTTTTACCTCCAAAAAAAGACAAATTGGCCTGTGAATTCCTTTTTTACAGTGAAAATTTTTTTGCTGTTCTCGGTAGAATGCGGGAACGGTGAGCAATACAAACAATGAAGACGAGGGTACAACCATGAGACCGCAGCAATCAGAGACTCCCGCAGTTGTCGACAGCCGACAGGCGATTCGTGATTACAATCTTGCGTTCGAGCATGTCGTGGTCCACGAGATGATTGTTGGCGCTCAGTTATCCCCGTCCGAGAGCAAGGCCATCTCTGCTAGAGCGGCCGATCTGGTTCGCGGCGTTCGGAAGAACGCCAAGCCCACCATCATGGAAAAATTCCTGGCCGAGTACGGGCTGACCACGAAAGAGGGTATTGCTCTCATGTGCCTGGCTGAGGCCATGCTGCGTGTGCCGGACGCTACGACTATTAATGATCTGATCGAAGACAAGATCACGTCCGGGTGCTGGGGTGACCATGTGGGCAGGGCCTCTTCCTCTTTGATAAACACGGCGACCATCGCCCTGCTGATGACCAGCAATCTGCTCAAGGATTCCGAGCGCAAAAACGTGGGCGAAACCCTCCGCAAGCTTCTGAAGCGCTTGGGTGAACCGGTGATTCGCACGGTGGCAGGCCAAGCCATGAAGGAAATGGGGCGGCAATTCGTTCTGGGGCGCGATATCAAAGAAGCCCAGAGCGCCGGTGAAGGCTACATGAAAAAGGGCTACACCTATTCTTATGACATGCTGGGAGAAGCTGCCCGCACGGATCACGATGCCCAGCGTTACTACAATGCCTACTCTGACGGGATTGACAGCATCGCCAAGCATTGCAGTGGTGACGTTCGCAAGAATCCGGGCATTTCTGTAAAGCTCTCTGCACTGCTTGCACGGTATGAGTACGGCAATAAAGAACGGGTCATGAAGGAGCTTGTGCCCAGGGCTATGCGACTGGTCAAAAAAGCGGCCGCCGCTAATATGGGCTTCAATATTGACGCGGAAGAGCAGGACCGGCTGGAACTCTCAATGGACGTCATTGAGGCTCTGCTGAGTGACCCTGAACTTGCAGGCTGGAATGGCTTCGGCGTCGTTGTGCAGGCTTACGGTAAGCGCGCGCCTTTCATGCTGGACTGGTTGTACGGAATTGCCAAAAAATACGATCGCCGGATCATGGTGCGACTGGTTAAAGGTGCCTACTGGGACGCTGAAATAAAGCGTGCCCAAGTCATGGGTCTGGACGGATTTCCTGTGTTTACCCGCAAGGCCTGTACTGATGTGTCGTTCCTGTCTTGTTCTACCAAATTGATGAACATGACGGATCGCATTTACCCTCAGTTCGCGACCCACAACGCGCACTCCGTGTCGGCGATTCTTGAGCTGGCCAGAGTTCGTGGTGAAGCTAACTTCGAGTTTCAGCGCCTGCATGGCATGGGTGAATCGCTGCACAGCCAGGTCATGGGAGATAGCGGCGTACCCTGTCGGATCTATGCGCCAGTAGGCCCTCATCACGAACTGCTGGCGTATCTGGTTCGTCGTCTGCTGGAGAACGGTGCCAACAGCTCCTTTGTAAATCAAATTGTGGATGAAGACATTTCGCCTGAAATGATCGCAAAAGATCCGATCGATCTGGTCAAGGAAATGGGTGACGACATTTCCAGCAAGGCGATTGTGCGTCCTGCCAGGCTTTTTGGTGAGAATCGTCGCAACTCCAAAGGCTGGGACTTGACTGATTCAGTCACTATCGAAGCCATCGACAAGGGCCGCGATGCTTACAGAGAGCACCATTGGAACGGCGGGCCGCTGATTGCGGGTGAGGTATCGGGCACCGAAGTACAGGTAGTTCGCAACCCGGCCAATCCGGAAGATTTGGTGGGTCATGTTACTCAGGCTAACGAAGCCGATATCGAAACCGCAATTTCTGCCGCGCAGAAAGGTTTTAAGTCCTGGTCTGCCACGCCCGCAGAAGAACGGGCCGCCTGCCTGCGTAGAGTCGCGGATCTTTATGAAGAGAACACCCTCGAGCTGTTTGCACTGGCCACCCGCGAGGCGGGTAAATCGCTGTCGGATGCAGTCGCTGAAATTCGCGAAGCGGTAGATTTTGCCCACTATTATGCCAACGAAGGCGTTCGCTATGAAAACAGCGGTGAAGCCATAGGCCCGGTGGTGTGTATCTCACCCTGGAATTTCCCGCTGGCTATTTTCACCGGTCAGATTCTGGCTAACCTGGTGGTGGGTAACGTCGTTCTGGCCAAGCCAGCCGAGCAAACGTCGCTGCTGGCCGCTCGAGCAGTAGAGCTGATGCACGAGGCAGGCATTCCCAAAGATGCGATTCAACTGGTGCCGGGCACCGGCGCTACGGTGGGTGCAGGCCTGACTTCGGATTCTCGTATAGCCGGCGTCTGTTTTACCGGTTCTACCAATACCGCCAAGATCATCGACAAGGCCATGGCCGAAAACATGGCACCGGATGCAGTCTTGGTGGCAGAGACCGGCGGCTTGAACGCCATGATTGTCGATTCCACCGCATTGCCGGAACAGGTCGTTCGTGATGTGCTGGCTTCTTCCTTCCAGAGTGCTGGCCAGCGTTGCTCTGCGCTGCGGATGTTGTATGTGCAGAAAGACATTGCAGATAGTCTGTTGAAAATGTTGTTCGGCGCTATGGAAGAGCTGGGTATTGGTGATCCGTGGATATTGTCTACAGATGTAGGCCCGGTCATTGATGAACCGTCTGCGAAGAAAATCATCGATCACTGCAAGAAGTTCGAGAACAAGAACCAGCTGCTGAAGAAACTGTCAGTGCCGCACAAAGGCAACTTTGTGTCTCCTGCGGTGATCAAAGTGAACGGTATTGCGGATCTGGAAGAAGAAATCTTCGGCCCGGTTCTCCATGTGGCTACTTTTGACGCGAAAGATATCGACAAGGTAGTGGATGACATTAATGCAAAGGGCTACGGCCTGACCTTTGGTGTTCACAGCCGGGTAGACAGCCGAATTGATCGTATCTCCCGTCGCATCAAGGTCGGTAACATCTACGTCAACCGGAATCAGATCGGTGCGGTCGTGGGTTCTCAGCCGTTCGGTGGCGAAGGTTTGTCGGGGACTGGTCCGAAAGCCGGTGGCCCGCAGTATGTGCGTCGATTTATGAAAGGTGAAACGGTTCAGCGGCCGGCAGAATCGGGCGGCAAGAAAGTGGATGCAAGAGCGCTGGAGAGTCTGATCGGCAAGCTTGGCAGAATGAACACCCAAGCGCCAAAAGCGCGGGTTGAGGCCATGCAGTCGGTTTTTGACAGTGTTCCGGAGCCACTTGACGCCCACGAAGAGGTAATGCCTGGGCCAACCGGTGAAAGCAATATCCTGACCAATCACGCCCGTGGCACGGTGCTGTGTCTTGGCCCGGATAAAGAAACAGCGATCGAACAGATGGTTATGGCTTTGGCACAAGGCAACAAAGCCGTGGTGGTTGCGCCGGGTGTCAGTGATACCGTAGATCGCGCTGCCAAAGCGGGTTTGCCGGTGGTTGGTGTGGAAGGCCAGCTGGAGCCAGATGCTCTTGAAACCGTTAAGGGCTTCGAGGCCGTGACCAGCTGTGGCGAGCACTCAGTGCTGAAACCTTACCGCCAGGCGCTGAGAAAGCGCGATGGTGCGCTGCTGCCACTGATAACCGAGCATAAACTTGATCAGCGGTACGTGATTGAGCGCCACCTGTGTATTGACACAACGGCTGCTGGCGGCAATGCCAGCCTGATCGCTGCGTCTGAGTAAGCAATCTCGTCATAAGGCTCGGGTGACCCTTGGAAGGGCCCCGCGCCCGGCAATGCAAAGACCTAGACCGGCTCCGCTGCGATCTCCCGCAAGGCTGTGACCAGCGTTTCCGGTTCCTGGGCACCAGAAATCATATATTTGCCATTAACGATATAGGCAGGCACGGCTGAGACCCCAGCTTGCTGGTATTTAGCCTCGTCTTGTCTTACCTCATCGGAATACCGGTTTGATGTAAGAACCTCTCGGGCTTCAGAACCGTTCAAGCCAATCTGCTCCACGCATTGAACAAGAACGTCCGCCTGGGCGATGTTTTCGGCGCGGCCGAAATAGGCTTCGAAAAATGCTTGTTTCATCGCCGTCTGCTTGTTGTGCTGCCCAGCCCACTTCACCAATCGATGAGCATCAAAAGTATTGCGGGTATAGCGTTCCTGCAGTTTTTCGAAATTCAGGCCGAGGCTGTGGGCGACGTCTATCATCTGGGCCTGATTTGCCCTCATTTCGTCTTCATTGCGCCCATATTTTCGGCTCAGCGCCGGGAGTATCGGTTCGCCGTCGCCTGATGGGTCCGGGTTGAGCTCGAAAGCGTGCCATTCGATGGCAAAATCCATTTCGTTTTTCAGTTGGTCCATGGCATTTTCCAGCCGTGCATAGCCAATTGCACACCACGGGCAGGCGATGTCTGACACAATATCAATCGTTACGTGTTTCATGGAAAGTTCCTCCAGTTTCTGTTCAGATTTGATTCTGACCCAAAACAGCGTGAAGATAAAATCGTGGCCCGACAATCATTGATTCGAAAATTGCTCCGCCGCCTTACCGGGTTCCTTGCCGGCTGTGTGCTGTTTGTGTTGTTGGTGATACTGTTGTTCCGATTCGTGAATCCGCCGACTTCTGCGTTTGTGTTGGCTTATCTGGTGACAGATACAAACCCTGAGCTTCAGCAAAAGTGGGTGGCGCTATCGGATATTTCCCCGTGGATGCCGCTGGCGGTGGTTGCCAGCGAAGATCAGCGATTCCCTGAACATCATGGCGTCGATTTTGCCGCTATCCGCCAAGCCGTTTCAGAGCACAAGAGGGGGCAGGGCCTGCGTGGCGCCAGCACGATCACTCAGCAAACCGCTAAAAACCTGTTCCTCTGGAATGGTCGCAGCTTTGTTCGCAAGGCTCTGGAGGCCGGCTTGGCGATTGCCATTGATGCACTTTGGCCGAAGCGCAGAATCCTTGAGGTTTACCTGAATATTGCGGAATTTGGCCGCGGGGTTTACGGCGTGGAAGCGGCCAGCAGGCGGTATTTCGGTATTCCAGCCAGCCAGTTGTCGCAAACGCAGGCTGCCAAGCTTGCGGCGGTTCTTCCGAACCCGAAAGTGCTCAGTGCCGCACAACCTTCAGCCTATGTATGGGGTCGGATTGCGTGGATCCGGGGCCAAATGGAACAGTTGTCCGGGCTGCAATACCTGCGCGGGCTAGACGACTAATCAGTACCAGGGCTTCCCTAAAGAGGGCCTCAGGTTTTTACGGGAGCACCAAACCAGCCTCCTGATTTATCGCTTCTCTGTGAAGCAACACTCTACCATCCCGAACAGACGCTAAAACCGGATGCTGTCCCAGCAAAACCTCATAAGGCGTCTGCCCCTGAAGTACAACGCACCGTGCCGGTAGCCCTGTGGCAATGCCATACTCTTTCAAGTTCATGGCGGCTGCACCGTTGTCGGTGATCAGTTCCAGGCAGCGATCGATCCGGCTCATGCCCAGCATGTGACAGGCGTGCAATCCCACATCAAGAGTGCGCAGAAGGTTGCCATTGCCCATGGGGTACCAGGGGTCGCGGATGGAGTCCTGGCCGAAGGCGACTTTCAGGCCGGCGTCCAGCAGTTCGGGGACGCGGGTGATGCCGCGGCGCTTTGGATAGCTGTCGAACCGGCCCTGCAGGTGCAGGTTCTCTGTCGGCATGCAGAGGAATCGCAGGCCGGATTTTTTCAGCAACCGAAACAGCCGGCTGCAGTAGGCGTCGTTGTAGGAGCCCATGGCACAGGTGTGGCTGGCGGCAACCCGGGAGCCGTAATCCAGCCGCAGGGCTTCAGCGGCGAGCACTTCCAGAAACCGAGATTCGGGATCATCGATTTCGTCACAGTGAACGTCGACCAGCAGGTCGTGTTTGTGGGCGAGCTCCATCAGCCAGCGAACGGATTCGGTGCCGTAATCCCGCGTGAACTCAAAGTGAGGAATGCCCCCAACCACATCGGCACCAAGGCGTATGGCTTCTTCCATCAGTTCGCGGCCGTTCGGGAAAGACCAGATACCTTCCTGGGGAAAGGCCACAATTTGTAAGTTGACAAAACCGGCTACCAGCTCGCGCACTTCCAGCATGGCCTTGAGCGCGGTCAGGCTCGGGTCGGTTACGTCGACATGGGTACGGACATACTGGATGCCGTGGGCCGCGAACATTTTTAACGTTCGGGTGGCCCGGTTAATAACATCCTGACGGCTCAGGGTAGCCTTGCGTTCCGCCCAGCACTCGATGCCTTCGAATAGAGTGCCGCTCTGATTCCAGCGGGGTTCGCCTGCGGTCATCGAAGCGTCCAGATGAATGTGAGGTTCCACGAAGGCCGGGGTGACCAGATTGCCGGCAGCATCCAGTTCGCTGTCTGTACCCGCTACCAGCTCGGGTTGGACGATGATTTCGGCGAAACGGCCATTGGCGATGGTGAGCCGGTGCAGGCCCTCCTGGCCTTGTAAGCGGGCGTTTACGATGGCACTTAATGTTTTCGTCATGGTGTCTCCGGGTGATCGCTCGGTGCGGTTATGGCTGTAACAGCAAATGAGCCATTAACCGTATTTTGAAGTGGTCTGTGGAGTCAGTTTCCCCAGGCAGATTGTGGCTCAGTTGGTTCATTCGATTGCGCACGGTGTTTCTATGGCAGCCAAGTGTTTGCGCCATGGCGAGCTGGTTACCCCGGCACGCAATCCAGGCGTTTAGTAGGTCTGCGGAACCGGCCAGGGTATCGGCATCGAACGTATGCCCAGCGGCCTGTTCGGACCAGACGATGGCCCTGCCAACCGTTTCGCTAACCGCCACCATAGGCAAGGAATAGGGCTGCTCGAACAGCGGGATGGCCAGGTCATCGGCCAGTTTGCACAGAGTGTTCGGTAGGTGGCCGATATACGCATCGCCGGTGAGTACCACCAAGCCTGATATAGCGCACTCTTTGCCCTCGTACAGGCATTCCGCCAGGTTCTCGGGACTGCGATGCCGGCTGATACCGGTGACAAACACCAGCTCGCCGCCTTTTACCCAGCTTTTGAACGAGCGGTTTTCCGCCACGTAAGGCCAGCGCACCGGGTTTTTTGCCGCCGCGCTCCCGCCCCGGAGCCGAATGGCGCCCAGGCCGGGAAGTTTGGGGATTTCGTCGCATCGCAGTGGCACTTACGCGGCACCCATAAGTTGGGCCCGGCGCTCGCGCACGCCCTGGCTGACCACCAGAATCACGCTGTAACTCAGGGCGGCCACAAGAACACCCACAATGGGCGCGATCCAGGGCGACGTGTATGCCGCAGCCGAACCAATGGCATAGGCAGCAAGGCCGGTTACGTTAAAAGCGGGCAGCGTCACCTCACCCAGAGCCGGGTACTGGCGCTTATAGCCAACAAAATAGCTGGCCATGATCACCCCGCCAATGGGTGGAATAAACGTACCTAGCAATATCAGGAAGGGAATCAGCCATTCATACATGCCCATGACGGCCAGCACGGTGCCAATGGAAGCACCGGCAATCGTTACCAGTTTGCGCCGACGGGTACGCACCAGGTTGCAGCCTGCAATGGCAAAGTTATAAACGGTGTTGTCTTGCGTGGTCCAGAGGTTCAGGAACAGCATCAGGATACCGAGCGTTGCCAGACCTTGGGTCACCATGATGTCGACAATATCAGCTTGCTGATACACCAGGGCTCCAAAGGCACCGATCAGGGTCATCAGACCGTTGCCAAGGAAGAAGGCCAGCAACGTAGCAAATACGGCGGTCTTTCCGGATTTAGCGAAGCGGGTCCAGTTAGTTGCCTGGGTGCCGCCGCTGACAAAAGTTCCGAACACCAGAGTGATGGCGGCGGCGACGGTCATGTTGTCGGTTGGGGTAATGGTCAGCAAGCCTGAAAGGCCACCGGCATCAGAGGTGGCGATGGTCATACTGACGGCGACCAGAATGATCATCGCGGGCACGGCAATGCGTGACAGCCACTCCAGGCCACGGTAGCCAATAAAAGCGGTTATGCAGAAGCCGAAACCGAACACGACCATCAACGGTGTCGTCAGGCTTTCTGGCAGGCCTGTCAATTTTACCAGAAGGATGGCCATGGTCGCAGTGCCCCAGGCGTACCAGCCAATTTGAGTGAAGCCGAGGATAATGTCCGAAAGCTTACTGCCTATTTCACCAAAGGTGAAACGGCTCATCAGTGCAGTATTCAAACCGGTTTCCGCGGCAATGTAGCCCAGCACGGCGGCGTAGGTTCCGAGCAGCAGATTACCTGCGGCCAGAATTAGCAGCATGGTTGAGAAGTCAAACGCGACGCCCACACTGCCACCGGCCCACATGGTCGCGGTGAAAAAGGTGAAACCAAGAAGAACCAGCCCCATGGACCAGACGCTTTTGCGTTGATCCATAGGCACCGGGCTTAAAGGATAGTCCTGCTCTTTTGGGGTTGCCTGCGTGGTCATGGCGATCTCTCCGTATCGTGAGTAAACACGTTGATTGTTGGCAACCTTCGTGCCAGAGCCGGTTTAGGCAGGGATAGGCACCGGAAATCTGCGGAGGCGTTGTGCAAAATGCACAATCGGGTGTCGCTGTACGTGTTTTTCAGGATTGATGTGCGCCTCATCGGTGCAGTTTTTGTGGTAAATGACGGCAATGGTGCGAGGGTGTACAGCTGTTTAAGGCTTGGATTGAAATCGTGAAAGGCATTAACTTCACCCCCTAATGTGGCGAGTTGTTTATGAAGCCTGAGGGTTTTCAGGTTTGGTAGCCCCTAGCCATGGATTAAAATCCTGAGGTATCGGGATAGATCTATTTTTCATAAAAAATGCCCTGCTTGGTAACAGATCTGGATCTTTCAAAATTGAGCTCTAATATCTTTGTCTGTATAAAAGTTAATCAATTTAAGCTGATCGTCAGAATCCGCCACCGTCAAGTGTCCGTAAACATAGCAGTAATTAACTGAAGCAGAACAGAGGATGATGACGTGAAAAAAACAGGAATCGTACAGTCGTTTGTAATTTCTTCGCTGATGTTGGGCGCTGCAGTCGTTGCCTTGCCAGCTTTCGCTGAAAATCATGCGATGGGCAAAATGGATAAAATGAATATTGTAGAAAAAGCGGTAGAGACAGACAGCCTGAGTACGTTGGTTGCTGCGGTCAAAGCAGCCGGCTTGGTAGAAACGCTTTCCGGAGAAGGTCCTTTCACAGTATTTGCACCCACCAACGAAGCGTTTGCGAAACTGCCCGCAGGCACCGTCGAAACATTGTTGAAACCAGAGAATAAAGAACAACTCCAATCGATTCTGACCTATCACGTGTTGGCGATCGAAGCGCCTGCTGCGGCAGCCATTAAGATGGTTCAGGATGGTGGTGGATCGGCATCAATAGTCACGGTTCAGGGCGGCGAGCTTACGTTCAGCCTGCAGGGTGACTCGTTGATGATCGAGGACTCAGCAGGAAATATGGCCACAGTGGTGGCGGCAGATTTGATGCAGTCTAATGGCGTAGTGCACGTGATTGATACGGTGCTGATGCCGTAGTTCCAGAACTGAAAGAGACTGAATAGAAAAAAGACGGCCTTTGCGGCCGTCTTTTTTTTGGTTAAGAATAATATTGGTTTTTTCTTAACCGACAGTCAGGCATCGTGACGGACCACTTTGCAGAAGGGCGATTGCATCAGATGTCTGTCAGCAGGATTGTGACCCAACCATGACGGCCTATTTCATTCAGGCGTTTATTTACCTTTTGGCTGCGGTGATTGCAGTGCCTTTGGCAAAGCGCTGCGGCCTGGGCTCGGTACTTGGTTACCTGGTTGCTGGCGTGGTGATCGGGCCGGTTACGGGTCTGGTGGGACAGGAAACCAGCACTATTCAGCATTTTGCGGAATTCGGTGTTGTCATGATGCTATTTCTGATCGGTATGGAAATCGATCCGAAAACGCTTTGGGCCATGAGGGTTCGCTTATTGGGGCTCGGCGGTCTTCAGGTTACGTTGACGGCGGCCGCAGGTATGGCTGGGGCCTGGTGGTTTGGGCTTCAGTGGCAGACGGCCCTGGCCGTTGGCCTTATTTTCGCGCTGTCGTCTACGGCCATTGTGCTGCAAACCCTGGACGAGAAAGGGCTGTCGAAGACGGAAGGCGGCCGCAATACATTTTCTGTGTTGCTGTTCCAGGACATCGCCGTTATTCCCATGCTAGCCCTGATTCCGCTGTTGGCATTGCCAGGATTGAAAGGTAATTCCACCTCTGGGTCCATCCAAGACGCGGGCCTGAGCCTGGTGGCTGGCCTTCCGGGCTGGGCTCATGCCCTTGTTGTTGTCGGCGCGGTGGCTGCCGTCATTGTTGGCGGCTATTATCTGAGCCGCCCGTTGTTTCGTTATGTGGTGAAGTCCGGGTTACGAGAGGTTTTCACCGCCACGGCGCTGATGTTGGTTATTGGTATTGCGGCACTCATGAGTGTTGTTAACCTCTCGCCCGCCTTGGGGGCTTTTCTGGCAGGTGTAGTTTTGGCCAACAGCGAGTTTCGCCACGAGCTGGAAGCCAACATCGAGCCGTTCAAAGGTCTGTTGCTGGGTCTGTTTTTTATTACTGTGGGTGCTGGAATTAACTTCGAGGTGTTGCTGGCCGAGTGGGGCGCCATCGTTTCTTTGGGCGCGGCGGTTATTGCGGTCAAGGCGCTTATTCTATTTGCGCTTGCGAAGATGTTCGGGATTCACAGCAGCAACGGCTGGCTATTTACTCTGGGGTTGGCGCAGGCAGGTGAGTTCGGTTTTGTGTTGCTCACCTACAGTGTGCAAAGCGATGTAATTCCACTAGAAATTTCCCAGATTCTTTCTCTGGTTGTCGCGCTGTCTATGTTCCTTACACCTCTGTTGTTTATCGTTTACGACCGTATTGTGCTGCCGCGTTACCGACGCTCACAAAACGATGACAGGGATGCTGACACCATTGACGAGCAAGCCCCTGTTATCGTGGCTGGCGTGGGGCGGTTTGGGCAGATCGTCTGCCGTTTACTGCGGGCTAACAGCGTTCCCATCGTCGTGCTCGACCATGAGTTCGAGCAGATTGAAAATGTTCGACGAATCAACATCAAGAGTTTTTTTGGGGATGCCAGTCGTCCCGATTTGCTGGAAAAAGCGGGTATTGAACAGGCACGTCTGTTGATTGTGGCGATTGATGATCGAGACCGCGCTGTGGCAATGGTGAAGCATGTGAAGAAGTTCTTCCCGGGTGTGTGGGTACTGGCGCGTGCCTTCGACCGTGGCCATGGATATCAGCTTCTGGAGGCGGGTGCTGATGATGTGATGAGCGAAACCTATCACTCTGCTCTGGAATTGGGTGGCTATGCGCTTACGGCGATGGGCGTGCACCCCATGCGGGCAAAACAGATGACCTGGGCATTCGTTGAAAATGAGCGGGCCCACGACGCAGAGTTATTTGAAGCCTGGAAAGAAATCGAGGAAGGCATTAACTTCAGCCCCCGCTATGGCGAGCTTTTCATGAAGCTCGAAGAAGCGTTGAGCACTTCCATGCAGGGGGACTGGGAAGCACCAAAGCCTGGGGATGTTCCTGTATGGACGCCCCCAGGTGAGGATTAAAAGCCCGAAACATCTCCACATGAACCTGACAGAAAAACGTTAGCGTGCTCGCTCAGTGCCGTTTGCGGAAATTATTGATCGCTCCCTGGAGCCATCCCTTCGCGGTCGCCAGTGAATGTTTGCCCTCAAGCAACCCACGCAAATGGTTCAGTTGTTGCTCGAACATACCGGTACCTTTCAGATCATCGGGTGTTTCGTTGGGACCAAGGGGCAGGATGTTTTCGAGATAGGTCCCCTCCAGAAACAGGCGCAGCAGGCCCTCGCCGAGAACGGCCTCGTCATTGTTCAGTGTGCGTGTTGCCCGTAGCAGGCGGCGGATATCGTATTGGCCCGGGTAAATGTCCGGTACCTGCTTCTTGATGCCCAGCAGGCTGTAAACACCGATGCGTGCCGTACGCACGGAACTTTCGAGGGTAAACACCACGTCGTTATGGGTTTCAACGAATTGGCCGAGGCAGGCGAGGTTGGTAGAGCCTGCCGGCACCGCCCAAGGGCGGTCTCCCTGAGCACGGGGCATGAATTGAGCGGTGATATAGGGCATCAGCGCGGAACGTACTATGGTCGCGGCCATGACGTCGCCGACCTGATCGATCAGCCCGAGGTGATAGCACAGTTCGGTCAGGATTTCCTCGCCGGTGCATTCCGGCATAGGTTTTTTCACATAATCGCCGGGCTTGTCCATGAACAGCCCATAAACCCAAGGCACGATTACGTCAGAGGGCTGGTCCAGAAAGTGTGGCTGGCGGTTGACGGTCAGGCTCATCAGCCAGGCGGAGTCAGTGAAGGTCACGACGCCGCCGGTTACGGTTTTTCCGGAATAGGGGTCGTTGACCGCCAGTTCCTTGATCTTCTCGGTCAGGGGGGAGGGTTTGCACGTCAGTGTTGCCGATTCCCAGGTTGAGCTCGGTACGTCGGCACAGAATTTCTCGGGTCGCCCGAAGTCGGGGGATTTTTCGGCGAGCTTTTTCCAAAGCTGCCAGCTTGAGCCGATCCGCGGATCTGGCTGGTTCACCTGCAGTTTGGGCTCTGTGTCATCCGTTCCGTAGGCGGTGTCTTCGACGATTGAGCCGATGGTTACGAATACCAGGTCACGCGGTCGTACCTTGATGGTCTTTTCGCCATCAGTGGTGCGGCAGAGAATCGCAGTGGTGGTTTTGGATTCGCCTCGGATATCCATCTCCAGGTCACGCACAACGGTGTCGTACTGAACGTTAACACCTTGCGCTATCAGCCAGCCCATCAACGGGCGCACAAAGCTGTCATATTGGTTGTACTTGGGAAAAACGAGGGCGGTCATATCATTCAGGCCGTCCAGAAGGTGCAGGAAACGGTGCATATATAGCTTCATTTCAAGCACGGAATGCCAGTTCTGGAAGGCGAACATGGTGCGCCACAATGTGTAGAAGTTGCTGTTCAGGAAGCCTTCACTAAACCATTCTTCAACCGTAATGTCGTCCAGATCTTCCTTGCGAGCTAGAAAAAGCCTAGCCAGTTCAACCTGTTGCAGGCGGCTGAGGCCCATGGTTGCGGAGTCACGGATCTGGCCCTGTTTTTCCAGAAGCCGGGCTTTTGACCAGTTCTTGTCGGCGTCGTTAACGATCCGGTATTCGTCGAGTACGGTGAAGGGTGCTGGCAGCTCGAGTGCCGGTATTTCCGAGAAAACGTCCCAGAAGTTCTGGTAAGTCGCTTCCATTTCGCGGCCACCGCGGACGATGTAGCCTTCCTCGGCATTGCCCGCGCCGTCCAGTGCGCCTCCCTCGACCTTTTGGGACTCGAGAATGGTGATATTCTCTGCCGGCATGTGACCGTCACGAACCAGAAAAAAAGCTGCGCACAGACCGCCGATCCCACTGCCAATAATGTAGGCATGGCGTTTGTCGACGCCTTCGGTTGGCAGCGGGCGATGATTGACATAGCTCCCATGCAGATCCGCAGGTGGCAATGGGGTATCCACGCCATTGTGCAAGTGCCGGGACGAGGCGTCCGGAGATACCTCCACCGTTTGCTCTGCCATGGCGTCAATGTGGGTTTTCAGGCGTGAGGTATCGAAACGGGGTGGGTTACGGCGGGGCATGTTGTTCTCCTTCCTTGAACGGCTGCGTGCGGCCAGCGGTCTTATGGGTCAATCGGAAATTTCTTCTGAAAACTCCAGCCGATACGGCTCCGTCAGCCGGTACACCCAAGCCGATTTGCCATCTTCCGGGGTTCATTATACGCGCTTGTAGCGTACACCCCGCCGCCCAACGTGATCCAGTGCTCGGAATTCGTCGGCATTCACTGTGACAACGAGCCCGTATTGTTCTGAGTCCGGCGATTGACCAAAGCAACAGGGAAAACCAGTACAGATTTTTGACTTGCATCAGGTTTTCCCGTCATCGTTCTTGAATCGTTTGTTTGTGTCTTTATGGCAATGCGATTTCGACGCTGGCTGCGTTAGAGTTTACTCATCAAGCGCTGATAAGAATCCCGCTAATTATCATAGGAGAGACTTGTTTATGAGTACCTACAAAGTGATCAATTTGGTGAGACACCTCAAGGGAAAACCGGGACCGGAGCTGTTCGAGGTGGTGGAAAAAACCGTGCCGGAACCTGGCGACGGCGAGTTTCTGGTCAAGCAAGCTTTCATGTCTATGGACCCGGCCATGATGGGTTGGATGACAGGCGACACCGACAGCTACATCCCGCCGGTGGAACTTGGGACGGTGATGCGTTCATCCGGCGTTGGTGAGGTGGTTGCATCCAGGCACGCTGATTTTGCCGTGGGCGATCAGGTGATAGGAATGTTCGGCTGGCAGGAAATGGCTCTGACCGACGGCAAAGGCATCAACAAGGTGGATAAAAAAATACCACCGGAAATGGCGCTGGCGGTGTTTGCACTGCCGGGGCTGACCGCCACTCAGGGGCTGTTCGGCTGTGGCCATCCCAAGTCGGGTGAAACGCTGGTAGTGTCCGGAGCGGCTGGCTCGGTCGGCTCGATTGTTGGCCAGCTGGCCAAAGCTGAAGGCCTGCGGGTTATTGGTGTCGTTGGCAGCCAGGAGAAAGCGGACTGGATTGTTAACGAGCTTGGTTTCGACGGTGCCGTGAATTATAAGACCGACGACCTGAACGCGAAACTGGATGAACTGGTGCCGAGTGGCATTGATGTGTATTTCGAAAACACCGGTGGCCCGATTCAGCACTGCGTGTTCGACCGCATGAATGCGCACGGCCGTATTGTGGTGTGCGGGATGATTGCCGATTACACCGCCGAAACCCCACGCCCTGGCCCAAGCTGGATGCGTATCATCAAAAAGCGCCTGACCATTCAAGGCTTCACTATGCCTGACCACATGCACAAGGCGCAGGAGCTGCAAGCTAAACTGGCCCCTTACGTTCAGAACGGCGATATCAAATATCGAACCCACGTTCTGGAGGGACTGGAGTCGGCTATGGACGGCCTGAACCTGTTCCTGAGCGGTGGTAACAAGGGCAAGTTGATGGTGAAGATCTAGTGTTTCTTTTCAATTAAAAGCAAGGAGATTGAAATGAAAGCTGCTCGTTTTTATGACAAAGGGGATATCCGGATTGAAGATATCCCCGAACCGACGATAGAACCCGGCACTGTGGGCATAGATGTAGCCTGGTGCGGTATCTGTGGTACCGATTTGCATGAATTTATGGAGGGGCCCATCTTTATTCCGCCGTGCGGCCACCCCCATCCGGTCTCAGGGGAATCTGCGCCAATAACAATGGGGCATGAGTTTTCAGGTGTGGTTTATGCTGTTGGTGACGGTGTAGACGATATTGAAATCGGTCAGCACGTTGTGGTTGAACCTTATATTATTGCGGATGATGTAGACACGGGCCCGGGTCAGAGTTACCAGTTGTCCAAAAACATGAACTTTATTGGCCTTGGTGGCAACGGTGGCGGCTTATCCGAAAAAATCGCAGTCAAGCGTCGCTGGGTGCATCCGATTTCTGCCGCCATTCCCCTCGATCAAGCCGCTTTGATTGAACCTCTTACGGTTGGCTATCATGCGTTTGTTCGCAGTGGCGCTAAGGCCGGTGATATTGCTCTGGTTGGCGGTGGCGGGCCTATTGGCCTGTTATTGGGGGCTGTGTTAAAGGCTAAGGGTATAACCGTTATCCTCACGGAGTTGAGCGCAAAGCGTAAGGAAAAAGCGAAAGAAACCGGCGTTGCGGATTATGTTTTGGATCCCTCCGAAGTCAACGTAACCGAAGAGGTTATGAAAATTACCAAAGATCGGGGTGTGGATGTTTCTTTTGAGTGCAGCAGCATCAATGAAGTGCTGGATACGCTGGTAGAGACGACAAAACCGGGCGGGACCGTTGTTATTGTATCGATTTGGAGCCACCCAGCGACGGTGAATGTACACAGCGTTGTGATGAAAGAACTGGACGTGCGTGGAACCATTGCTTACGCAAACAACCATGCAGAAACCATTAAGCTGGTAGAGGAAGGCAAAGTTAATTTGGAACCTTTCATTACCCAACGAATTAAACTTGATGATTTGGTGGCTGAAGGTTTCGAGAGGCTGATTCACAACAATGAGTCAGCCGTGAAGATCATTGTTCAGACATAACAGACGTCGTTATATAAGAAATTCACAGTTATTTAGATCGTATGAAAATTGCTGAAAGCTTTGGTTAAAGCTAAGTTATAGCTAATAAGTATAGGGGCTATAACCTAGCTTTTTTTAAGCGCTCACACGCTGTCTTTCTGCATTATAAAGACTCGGCATACATCAACCGCTCAGGCGGCGCGGATGAAGTCCCGTAACCGCGGCGCAATGGATTCGCGCCATTTACTGCCGTTGAAGACGCCGTAATGGCCAACGTCTGGTTGCAGGTGATGCAGTCGGCGGGAGTCTGGTACATTGACGCACAGATCTTGCGCGGCCCGGGTTTGTCCGGGGCTCGAAATGTCGTCTTTCTCACCTTCGACAGTCATCAGAGCTGTGTTACGAATAGCAGCCGGGTTCACCAGGCGCCCGCGGTGTTTGAAACAGCCCCGGGCTAGATGAAATTCCTTAAAAACGCGTTCTATGGTGTCGAGATAATAGGTGGCTGGTAAATCCATTACCGCCAGGTACTCGTTATAGAACTCACGGTGACGGCTGACCTTCTCGGTCTCGTTGTCGCGAATGGATCTGAACAGCCCGCGATACGCATCAACGTGGCGGTCGAAATTCATGTTTACAAACCCGGTCAGCTGAAGAAATCCGGGGTAAACCTTGCGCATGGCTCCGGGGTAGGGTGCGGGTACCGAGTGAACCAGATTGCGCTTGAACCACGCCAGATTGTGTTGGGTGGCCACTTTACACGGCGCGGTGGGGTCAACCCGACCGTCGACGGGGCCGCTCATCAACGTCAGCGAGCGAGGTGCGGCGGGGTGGCCATCCTCGGCCATGATGGCGGTGGCTGCAAGCACTGGCACCACTGGTTGGCAGACGGCCAGTACGTGGGTGTCTGGCCCCAGGTGGGCAATGAAGTCAATGACGTAGTCGATGTAATCATCAAGGCCAAAATCGCCTTTTGACAGCGGAACCTTGCAGGCATCGCGCCAGTCGGTAATGTACACGTCATGATCCGGCAACATGGCCTCCACGGTGCCGCGCAAGAGCGAGGCAAAGTGGCCGGACAGCGGCGCGACGATCAGCAGTTTTGGGTCATCGGGCCGCGCTACGTCACGTTGGAAGTGTTTGAGCTGCGCAAACGGTTTGCGGCATAAGATGGCTTCATGAACGTCGACTTGCTGGCCGTCACAGAGGGTTGTAGGCAGATTGAAAGCCGGTTTCGAGTAACGACGGGTGAGATCTCCGAACACATCGTAAGCCGAGGCAATGCTGCGTGAACCGGGAATGCGGGATAAGGGGCTCAGGCGGTGTTGGAGCAAGGTGCTATGGGCGCTGGTGACCATGCGCATAGGCTTCATCGCAGCGCGGCCTATCTCGTGAACAAAGTACATCATGTGTTTGTCCTGCTTGAGTTCTGGGTTGCGGTATTATCGAGCAGATTTCTTGGCTCATACACCACCCGATGGTCATTTTCTGGGCGTTGCCCCGGTAAAAGTACGGTTTGGACAGCGTCTGTGCCCCGGTGATTCTTGGGGGAGTAGTCACTAATAACCTAGCATATTTTGTTGGGTAGTAAGCAAATTTTGTGCCCACTACGGGTTTTACGGGCACGCCTTTTCTACCCATCAGTTTGTACGGTAATCACGCCATAGAAGAATCAGCAATGCCACGGCTGCCATTGCGCCAACGAAGACGGAGAAGATAATACCGGTTGCCTTAAGGCTGAGCAGGCTGGCCATCAAGCCGATGCCAATCACCGGTACTGAGATGGCGATGTAGGCAACAATAAAGAAGGTTGAGGTTACCGCGGCGCGTTCCGCCGGCGGACAAGCAGCGTTTATAGCGCCCAGGCCGGCGCGAAAAGCGATTCCCTGGCCCATGCCAGCGATGACTGCACCGGCCATGAACAGGGTGAGCGACTGAGAATAGATACCGAGCGCTACGGGCGTCACGCCAGCAACGAGCGTGGCGCACCCGATGGGTAAACGCTGGCGCAGCGGCAGTTTATCCTGCAGGAACTGGCCGAGTGTTGAGGCAATAAAGATACTGCCCGCTACAACGCCGACCAATAGACGGTTATCATAGCCCAGCACATTGCCCATCATCGCTGGCGCTATCGAGGTGAAGAAGCCACAAACCGCAAAACCAGCAAAGCCCGCGATGGCGGCGGGCACAAACACACCGCGTACTTCCGGGGGCACATTCAGGCGCTGAAGTGACAGCTTTGGCTGAGTTGGTCTTGTTACGGTTTCGGGGGCTCGCCAGATGCAGATGAATGCCAGAAGGGCAAGCGCGATGTGTATCAAGTAGGTTAATTGCAGTGGAGAGGGCAGGTATTGTGAAAGTGCGCCCGCAAGCATAGGGCCAAGGCCCAATCCGCCCATATTCGCGGCGGTGGCAAAAAATGTGGCCCGCTCACGCCAGTGCGGTGGTGCCAGTTCCAGCACGGCCACGGTCGCGGTGCCGGTAAAAATACCTGCCGAGAGCCCGGATAGGACACGGCCCACAAGAATCATTACTAGCCCGTCGGCCTGCCAGAATACCAAATCGCTGATAATCGAACACGCGATGCCGGCAAACAGCAACGGCCGGCGCCCTAGCTGATCAGACCAGCGCCCGGTGATGACCAGCGCTGCAATGACGCCGAAGGCGTACGCGGCAAAAATAATGGTAATCATCAACTGGGAAAACCCGAAAGCATCCTGATAGATGGGGTAAAGCGGAGTTGGCATGGTGGTACCGATCATCACCACGCTGAATGCGAAGGCGGCGCCGAGAAATACCAGAAATGCTGACAAGCTATGAGGGTCTGTGTTCGTCGTTGATGATTGCATAATGGTCTAGTGAAGGTTTCGAAAGGTTGATTCGCAACAAAGAATTAGCGTGAGGAGCATTGTACATAGGTCGCAGAAGCCCCTCTATGAATGGAAGCCGGGTTTTAGCGTTTTTTTAACGCAGCACGCCCCGCGGGCAAAGAACCTCTTGACTACTTTTGGTCCAACCAATAAGATTCATTATAAATAAATGTTAAAGATCGCAGTCAAGGTGCAATCCAATGGTTCAATCATTTAAAGACGTATTCAAAGGAAAAAAAGCCGAGTCAGTGCAAGCTGATTCAGCTCAGCACTTTGACCCAAAAGCACAAGAAGAAGCCGCTGTTGACGCCGAGATGGCGCCCAAAAAGAAAGGTAAGCACGGCGACCCGGGCGTTTGCTGTGGTTCTTGCTCGTAAGCCGATAGCGGTATCGCTTTTTGAATGACTAAGGGTGCAAAAGCGCGCGCGAACTGTTTGCACCTTCTTGATGTTAGGGCCGCTATCTTTAACGCAGCGAAATTTAACGCACTCCGGTTAAGTCGGGGCTGATTTATTTCGGCCGATGCATCTGAAATTTTTGCGACGCGTTCACTGCAAAGTAGTCCGCCGGTCCGCCGCCGCGAAGAATGGGTTCGCCCGCTGCCGTATCGTAAACGCCTTCCCGCAGCAGATGTTGCGCTATGTGCACGCCCACCACCTCGCCGAACACCATCCAGGTATCGACTTTCTGGCCGTCGACGCCTGCCAACTGAATAATCTGCGTGACCCGACATTCAAATGTTACCGGGCTTTCCGCCACGTGCGGCACAGAGATAATCCGCGAAGGCTTCGGTGTCAGCCCTGAAAGAGCGAACTCATCGACGTCAGGTCCTACAGCGACGCAGGTTTGGTTCATGGCTTCGGCCAGAGGACGAGTCGCCAGATTCCAGCAAAACTCACCGGTTTCTTCCGCATTACGCACGGAGTCTTTGTAGCCGACGCTGGAGAATCCGACGATTGGGGGAACATAGTTGAAGGCGTTGAAGAAGCTATAAGGCGCAAGATTAAGCGCGCCGTCACGGCTTTTCGTAGAAATCCATCCAATCGGCCTCGGGGCCACCAGGGCATTGAATGGGTCGTGTGCAAGTCGGTGACCTTTGGCGGGTTCGTAGAAGTGTATATCTTCGGGCATAACAAACTCCTGACAACAAACTCGTGCTTTACGCATGGGTGTAACCAGACCACCGTTAGGAGTGGCCGGTTAAACCAGGCGTCCGTATTAGAATTCCAGGCAGATCTTTCCGAAGTGCTTGCCGGATTCTTCATGGCGAAAAGCCTCAGCGATTTCCTCCAGCGCAAAAGACCGGTCAAGAATCGGGTGCATGCCGTTCACTTCAATCGCGCGAATCATTTCTTGCTGATGGGTTCGGCTGCCCACAATCAAGCCTTGCAGTCGAGCCTGCTTCGCCATCAGTTTTGCGGTGGGAATATCGCCAGCCCGGCCGGTCAGTACGCCTATAAGCGCGATATGGCCGCCAATGCGAACGGCATCGATGGATTCCGGAAGAGTGCCAGGGCCACCTACTTCGATAACGTGATCAACACCCACGCCGTTTGTCAGCTCTTGGACTCGCGCGCCCCAAGCCGGCGTTGTTTTGTAATTGATGGTGTGATCTGCACCCAGCGCTGTTAGCCGTTCCAGTTTTTCGTCTGAAGACGACGTGGAAATAACTCGCGCGCCCATCAACTTGGCGAACTGCAGTGCAAACACAGACACCCCACCGGTGCCCAGCGTGAGCACGGTATCGCCTGCTTTTAAACCACCATTAACGACCAGTGCTCGCCATGCTGTTAAACCAGCAGTGGTCAGGGTGGCTGCTTCAGCATGGGTATAGCCCTTGGGTGCGTGGGTAAACCAGTTGGTTGAGCGCACGACCTGTTCGCGAGCGTAACCATCCTGGCCGTCACCGGGCGTGGTGCTGAAATTATCAATGGGGGCAGATCCATTCAACCACTCAGGGAAAAAGGTTGACACCACATGGTCGCCAATCTTGAATTCGCTGACACCTTCACCGATGGCCTGCACAACGCCCGCGCCATCCGCCATGGGGATGCGTTGGTCTTCGGTTGGGATGGCCCCAACAACCACTGCATAATCGTGATAGTTAAGAGAGCAGGCATGAATGCGGACCCGCATTTGGCCAGGCCCTGGCGCACCGGGTTCCGCGCTATTGTTAAGGCTAAGGCGTTCCAGGCCGCCGGGGCTTGAAAGGGTAATGCTTTTCATATTAATGGCCTTTGATTGCTGCTGCGGGTGTCGTCTTTGAGCCTGAAGCTTACTGAAGTCTTTTGGCTAATGATAATGAACACGTGTACCGCGGGAGCCAGCAGAGAGTTTTCCTGTTTACGCACCTTAAATGCGCCAAACAACATCGTATTTTCCACCATCTACTATATATCCCGCTCGATAACCGTGTTAAAACCATTTTCCCCCGACAGCAACCTGCGTTTATAGGCTCGGGCACATCGTTTTTACCCATCAGAGATAGCAGCATGTCCGACAAGTTCTTTTTTAAAGGCCGGCAGGATGCCCGTCAGCACCACACGGCGCGCGGCGGTTTTCAGACCAATGCCAGCAAGAAGCCGGGTAGTAAGAAGTTCCCGTTAACGCTGGTTGTTACCAGTGAAGCACGAAAGCAGGAAGTTGAAGCTCTGGTGGCTGAAGCAGATCTGTTCGCCAACATTACGGTAGATGAAAGCGCGGATGCGGTTGAATCCATTGCCGAGCTAACGACCATTCTGGACAAGGGCGTAACCGTAACGCAGGCTCAGGTACCGGCCCGAAACGATCCTTGCAGTTGCGGCAGCGGTGTTAAATTCAAAAAGTGCTGCGGTTAAGCCGCGGGGATATTGTATGCGCGTTTGTGGTGTTGAATTAACCGGCAGCGATGCTGTGGTGTGTTTGCTGAACCTGGATCAGGGGCATTTCAGTCTGCCAGACAGTAAGGTTCGTAAGTTAAGTTTGAAGAAAAACCATACCCGTGCTGATTTGCAGGAGTTTCAGGTATCGTTCGTGGCGTTTTTGACGGAGCACAACGTTAATAGAGTGGCTATTAAAGAGCGTATGCCAAAAGGCAAGTTCGCTGGCGGTGCCGTCAGCTTCAAGTTAGAAGCCGCTATTCAATTAATGACCGGTGCTGACGTTGGGGTTGTTCTGCTTCCGTCTGCACTGATTAAATCGACGCTCTCATCGAATCCTTTGCCTGTTCCGTTTGCAGACACCGGTTTGAAGATTTTTCAGGAAACCGCATTTACAGCGGCTTATGTGGGGCATATGGCAAAGTAACGCCAGCAATGCTCAAGTTCATATTTTTATTTTGAGGAGTTAAACCGTTTTATGCGCCCTGTAGTGCTTCTTGATGGTGGCCTCGGCCAAGAGATTTATCGGCGTGCTGCCAACGTTAGTTCAGCGCTATGGTCGGTTGCGGTTATGCACGAGCAGCCAGACGTGGTTACCGCGGTGCACTCCGACTTTATCCGCGCTGGCGCCAAAACGTTATCCCTCAACACTTATGCCGCCACGCCGTCCCGTTTGCTTCAGCACGGCCAGTTGGAGCAGTTGGCGACCATACATCAACATGCGTTCGAATTGCTGGGGCAGGCTGTAAAAGCCACAGGCGCATGCGTGGATATTGCAGGTTGCCTGCCGCCCCTGGCCGGAAGTTATCAGGGCCAGCCCGCGCGTTCGTTTGAGGATTTGCGGGATGAATACTCGGTGCTGGTAAAGCAGCAGGCCGTGGCTGACGTTCTGCTGATTGAAACCATGACCAATACCCTGGAAGCGTGTGCGGCCTGTGCCGCTGCGAGCGAGTTGGGCAAGCCTTTTTCCGTCGCGTTTCGCCTTGAGGCAGACGGCAAACTAAGGTCTGGTGAAACCCTGGCTGAGGCGGTTTCCGCCGTTTCCCCGTACTCACCTACGGCGGTAATGCTCAATTGCTGTGACCCCGAATTGATTTCTGCTGCCATGCCCGAGCTGGTTAAATTGCACCCCTGCGTGGGTGGTTATGCCAACGCCTTTAAGTCGGTGGAGGCTATGGCGAGGGGTGGTTTAGTGGATGCCCTGGAGGCGCGGGAAGATATTTCTCCACAGGCCTATGTGGCCCATGTGCGCCAGTGGCTAGCTGATGGGGCAACAGTTATTGGCGGCTGCTGCGAGATTACACCGGAGCATGTGCGGCACATTGTAGAGACGCTTGCGGACGACTATGAGTTTATTCGGTTCTCCCAGTGGCCGGAGCCAAACTCCTGAGCAAGAAAACTCGAGTTTAAATTTTTAAATTGATGGAATTTTTATGAGCAGTAACGAATTAACCGACGTGCTCGAAATGAACGGCGAAGAGCGCTACGACTACTTTTTGAGCGCTGTGCTTGAAGAGCGGGATATCTGGATACTGATCAATACCGACAACCGTTTTCTGAAACTTGTTTCAGAAGAGGAAGGCGTGGCGCACGTGCCGGTGTGGCCCAGCGCCGAATTCGCCGCGGAGTACGCCAAGGGATCAGACGATCTGACCCCGAAGAGCATTTCCCTGCCAGACTTTTTCAAAAAATGGGTACCGGGCCTGACCAAAGACAAGTTGGAAGTAGGTGTGTTCCCCGGCGCAGACGGTACTTTGTGGATAACCTCGCCAGAAGAATTAAAGCGTGACCTGCAAGAAGAGATGTCGAGCTTTTAGGTAAGGTGGGGGGCAGATTTAAATCCCAAAGCTAGGGGACAGATTTCAAATCTGTCCCCGATCCTATTTTTACCCAGCCGCAGTCACGTATTTCAAAACCTCAACCACCTGTTCTGGCGTCTGTGCCCACGCCATGGCGGCGGAGTCCACTTCTTTCAGCGGGTGAACAATGTCGTCGTTGTGCAGGGTAATGTAAGGCGTGCCCATGGCGGCGCAGAACCCGGCGTCAAAAGCGGCGTTCCACTGTTTGTACTTGTCACCGAAGCGAATCACGGCAAGGTCGCACTGTTCCAACATCGTTTTCGTGCGAATGCCGTTTACTTTAGAGGATTGGTGATCGCGCCAAAACGCCACATCGGGCTTGCCCAGCATATCGCCTGCCGCATCGCTGGCTGCGTGGTTTGTGACCGGAGCGGTGAATTCGACGGGCAGACCGGCCGCTTCTGCGCCCGCCTCAATTTGTTCACGCCAGTCTGTATGAATTTCGCCAGAAAGATAGACAGTCCAGATCATGGGATTCTCCTGAGGTAATAATTGAGCAGATTAACTGCGGTGCCAATAAACGAGACCTCATCATACGTGAGTGGGCGGCGGGATTCATTTCACGCCTTTAACACCTAGGACTCACTTGCAATTTTCCCGTTTGGGCCGATGATAGATAGTAGGACAATCATCTTCGAGCCGCTGCGAGGAAATCTATGGATTTCAAAGATTATTACGCCGTGCTCGGTGTGAGCGAGTCTGCCTCTCCCGAAGACATTAAAAAGTCCTATCGCAAACTGGCGCGGAAATATCATCCGGACGTGAGCAAGGAAGACAACGCCGATGACATGTTCAAAAATGTTGGTGAAGCCTACGAAGTTCTGAAGGACCCGGAAAAACGCACCGAATACGACCAGTTACGCAAATACGGCGCCCAACCTGACGGTTCATTTCAGCCACCCCCTGGCTGGCAGAGTGAGTCCGGTTTTGGTCGCGGTGGCTACACCGAGGCCGATTCCAGCCAGTTCAGCGATTTTTTCGAGCAGATGTTTGGCCGTGGCAAGCAAACCGGTGGCGGCGGTTTTCGTCAGAACATACGCGTGCGCGGTGAAGACATTCATGCCCGCCTGGCGCTGTTTCTGGAAGAAGCCTACAACGGTTGCGATAAACAGGTGTCGTTCGCTGTTCACGATGCAGACGAGCGTGGCCGCTTAGTGGCGCGGCAGAAAACCCTCAAGGTCAAAATTCCCGCCGGTATGCGCGAGGGTCAGCACATACGCCTGAAAGGCCAGGGCTCGCCCGGTGTGGGTGGTGCCAGCGCCGGGGACCTATTTATCGAAGTGGAGCTGGCGCCCCATCCGCAGTTCACAGTAGAAGGAAACGATGTACTGATCACTGTGCCTATCAGCCCGTGGGAGGGTGCGTTAGGTGCAAGCATTGCTGTGCCGGTGGTCGGTGGTAAAGTGAGTGTGAAGGTACCGAAAGGTTCTTCCAGCGGTCGCAAACTGCGCCTAAAAGGCAAAGGCTTGCCTGGCAAGCACGTGGGAGATCAGATTGTGACTTTGCAGGTGACGCTAGCTGAGGAGCATTCGGAACAAGCGCTGGCCATTTACCAACAGCTGGCAGACGCTGAAAAAGACTTCAACCCACGCGCCAAACTGCACGTGTAACCGGAGGTTTGGGATGAGCAGACAAGACCGTACTTTGACTGTCGAAATTACCGATGCCGACGGTGGCTTGTTTACATTGCACGAGGTTTGCGAACGTGGTGAATGCCACGCAGAATTCGTGATTAAGCTGGTGAATTACGGCATTCTATCGCCCATCGAAGAGCACCACTTTCCACTGGACTGGCAATTCGATGTGATGGCCTTAACACGCCTGCAGCGGGCCCTGAGATTGCAGCAGGATCTGAAACTGAATTTGCCGGGTCTGGCCGTATCGCTCGATTTGCTGGATGAAGTTCAGCAAATGCGTAGGGAAGTGAGCCGCCTGAACCAGCGTCTGCGGCAGTTATCAGGGGAATAGGCGACACAACAATAGAGGGCGCGTGTTCATAACAGTGGCGCCATTCTCTCGAGTTCAGGTGCTCTTTTCGAGCGCCTGAATTTCCGCATACAGCTTTTCTGCTTCCTCCATTAACGTGCTGTGGGTGCGTAAATCACCATTGCGCTGAGAGTGCAATGCTTTCTCTAACTTGGCCTCATAAGCTTTTTGCAATTTTTTCTTTGGATCGCTTTTAAAGAATCCCAACATTGATTCCTCCTTGGTTGATAGAATTTTAGGTGTATACGGCAAATACATCGAATCCGATGACTAGGCCGGCACTACCGGTTATGCTCTACTGCTAAGCGTTTAATACACAACGGAGTTGGTTTTCATGGGTGAAGCAAAACGTCGCCATTACAGCGGTTCCGCTGCGGTTCGTAAACCGGCTAGCAAGCGCTCGCTGGCCTTGGGTGTTATGACTTTGATGGTCGTCGCCATGTTGATAGGCCTGTTTTTTATAATGTCTGGCCCGTCGCCGGATTCCGATGAGCTGCCAGTTGCAAAACAAGGTACGCCGGATTTTCCAGCCGAGTTGGACAAATTTGGTGTTTCAGTGGGTGCCGCTGATGCGCCGGTTGTGGTGCGGGAATTTGCGGATTATCAGTGTCCGGCCTGCGCCCGCTTCGCCGACGCTAGCCAACGCTTGAAAAAAGAGTACGTGGAAAGCGGTAAGGTGCGTTTTGTGTACTTTGAGCTGCCGTTATCACAGCACGCTAACGCCATGCCGGCTGCCGAGGCCGCTCGCTGCGCGGGCGACCAGAACGCCTTTTGGTCCATGCACGAGGCACTGTACAGCAATCAATCGGCCTGGGCAGGCGTATCAGATCCGCAGGCAACGTTTACCCGCTATGCCAGCGACCTTGGCCTGAGTGAAAATCGCTTCAGCCGCTGCATGGCTACCGAACTGCACCGCGAGGCCATCGAACAAAGCGCCAAAGTGGCAACCCAGCTGCGAGTGGTCAGCACGCCCACTGTGATGGTCGATAACATCGTCCTGACCCGCCCGGGCTGGGGGCAGCTGTCGGCTGTGGTGGAACGCGAACTGACTATCATCCGCTGACTTTTTTGGTGATACCTGGCCGCAGCATTGCACTGCTGCGGCCACTCCTGACTTGATCCATCGCCTTAATTGACTAAAATCACCCCCCTTGTTTGAATACCCGACTACCCCAACCATGCTCCGGATTTACGATCCGGCCCGCAGGAGATTGCTATGACTGATTCCGTTGTTGTGTGTGCGCTGTATAAATTCGCGGTTTTGAACGACTACCAGGCCCTTCGCCAGCCGCTGCTGAACCTGATGCTGGCAAGGGGTGTGCATGGCACATTATTGTTGGCCGGCGAGGGCATTAATGGCACCGTAGCCGGCAGCCGTGAGGGCGTTGATGCGGTAAAGACCTGGATTAACAACGATGACCGTTTTGCCGGCATTGAATACAAGGAATCGTTTGTCGGCGAGCAGCCGTTCAAGCGCACCAAGGTCAAGCTGAAGAAAGAAATTGTCACCATGGGCGTTGAAGGCATTGATCCAAAGCGCATCGTGGGCACCTACCTGAACCCCGAGCAGTGGAACGAATTGATTTCCGATCCTGAGGTGGTGCTGGTTGATACCCGCAACCAGTATGAAGTGGAAATTGGCACCTTCAAAAACGCCCTCAATCCCGCTACAGATACGTTTCGCGAATTTCCCGAATACGTAAGACAGAACCTTGATCCGGCCAAGCACAAGAAAGTCGCCATGTTCTGCACCGGTGGTATCCGCTGTGAAAAATCGACTGCCTATATGAAAGAGCAGGGCTTTGACGAGGTTTATCACTTAAAAGGCGGCATTTTAAAGTACCTGGAAGAGATGCCGGAAGAGAAAAGCTTGTGGGAAGGTGAATGTTTCGTATTTGATGATCGGGTTACCGTCAATCATCGTCTTGAGCGTGGCGAGTACGACCAGTGCCACGCCTGCCGTCGCCCGATCACTGAAAATGACAAGCTGCGGCCGGAATATAACAAAGGCGTGAGTTGTCATCAGTGCGCTGGTGTATCAACCGAGTCTCAAAAGGCGCGCTTTGCCGAGCGTGAACGGCAAATGCGTCTGGCCGAAGAGCGTGGAGAAGTTCACGTGGGAGGCGATGCGGCCCGCGTTGTTGCTGAACGCAAAAAACGCAAGCAGGTTGAGCGCGCACGTCAGGCCAAACTCAGTCTGGAAGGTGAAAAAGCCCGTTCCTGATCGTCTGCTAGAGCTTTTAGCCCGCGCTTTGGGTGTCGGCTTCGACGCTTTTGGGCGCGTTTGATGTTTTTCACAAGGCTGGTTCACAGCGTAAGAACTCACGTTAGGCGCGTAAAAGTGACATGGCCGATTTAAGGGTTAACCTTGAAAAGCCTTCAATAGATCACAACCAACCTTATACACCTGCCATTCATTGGCTGCGTGCTTATAGGCGTTGCGCGGCTTACCAACAGGTTTTTATCATGCCAAAACACTTTGAACAGGCGCCCGGACTTCATCATGAGCCGGTGCCAGAAACCGAAGGCTTCGTATTTAACCAGACCATGTTACGAGTAAAAGATCCTCAAAAATCCCTGGATTTTTACAGTCGGGTTCTGGGTATGCGTTTGGTCCGCAAACTGGACTTTCCGGAGATGAAGTTCACTCTGTATTTTCTGGGGTATCTGGATGAGCGTCAGGCCAGCACCGTCCCGACCGACGATGCCTATCGCACCACTTACACCTTTGGCCGCGAAGCCATGTTGGAGTTGACCCACAACTGGGGCACCGAGAACGACGACGATTTTGCCTACCACAACGGCAACGACCAGCCCCAAGGCTTTGGCCATATTGGTATCGCAGTACCGGATGTTTACTCGGCTTGTGATCGGTTTGAGGCTTTGCACGTCGATTTTGTGAAAAAGCCGGATGACGGCAAGATGAAGGGCCTGGCGTTTATCAAGGACCCAGACGGCTACTGGATTGAAATTCTGCAGCCCGATATGCTTGAGTACCAGCGCAAAGACTGACGCGTGCCGTCAGCCTTCAACGCTCACTCGTTAGGTAGCTGGCCGTGGTGGGTTACCGTAGCGTGACGCGACCACTACCGCTACGGTGAGTATAAATGCGCCCGCAATACCTATCGTGCCCAATTCCTCGCCCAGAATCAGCCATGCCAATAGCGCGACAAATAAGGGTTCCAAAATGACGATGATACTGGCCAGGGTGGCCGGCGTTGTCTGCATACCGTCAAAAAAGCACAGGTAAGCAATACAGGTTGGCACTACCCCGATGTAAATCACCATCAGCCAGTGTTGCCATTGCAAATTTTGCACATCGGCAAAGCCACCGCTGAAATAGACCGCTGGCAGCAAGACCAACGTCGCGGTGAAGAAACACAGAAAAGCGGTAGTAAACACCGGCGTTCGCGCAGAGTTGTAACGGCTGGTCAGGTTGAATCCAGTGTAAACAGCCGCGGCCAGCAGCGACATTAGAATACCTGCCAGGCGCAATGTTCCGGCGGTTTCCACATCGCTCAACACCAGCATAACGGTACCGGCTATAGCCACGAAAAGCGCCGCCAGGGTAATCGCACCCGGTTTTTCACCCAGTATGGGGGCCGCCAGCAGGGCTACAAAAACCGGTGGCAGGCACAGTGAAATCAACGTGGCGATGGCGGCACCGGTTAAGTCTACTGCTACCAGGTAGCTGCTCTGGTATACAGCCTGAAAAATGCCCAGCCCGGCCAGTGGTATCAGGGCCTTTAACGGAATCTGGCGCAGGCGCGTCAGTGGCGCAGGGCCGTCTGTCGGGTTTTGCCGGTGCTGGAGGGCCAACCGGTGCTGCTCGCGGCGCATTAGCAGCCAGAAAAATGGCAGAGCCACCATTAATCTGAGTAAGGCCAGGGTAAGGCCTCCCAGATCAGAACTGGCAAACAGAAATTTAGCGACGATGCTGGTAGTCGACCAAAGCACGGCCGCAAATGCGATTAGTAATACGCCCCTGAGCATAAGAACATCCGGCAAAAAGAAAGGAAGCTATGATAGGCGTTGGGGCATGTTGCTACTAGCCCGTTTGTGTGTGTTCAAAATAAAACAACGGCCGCTCAGTTTCCTGCGCGGCCGTTGTCACTTTCCGGTTACCTTTTTATCAATTCCCGAGCATCTATTGGGGATTTACTAGACGAACCAAATCCCTCCTCAAACGCTGGTTGTACTGTTCCGCTATGGATTTAAAAGGTAAAGGTGCGCATTTCTGAATTCAGCATCTGGCCCGGAGTCACGTCTTTCGGCTTCAGAGCCGGTGCGTCGTAAGTTTTCAAGGCCAGGTCGCCAGCTTTGTCACACAGCAATACGTTCACCTTGGCACCCTTCTGGGCCATGGTGTTAGACAGTACCATCGCCATGCCCTGGGTTTGCAGGGATTCGCTGGACAGAATCACCAGTACTTCGTCAATCATGTGCTGATCTCCCGCTTGTGCAGCCATTGGGGCCATAGCCGTCACCGACATTACAGCTGCTACCGCCAGTGCTTTGAGTGATTTCATCAAAGTTTGGAACTCCTGAATGATTGGATGAATTCGGCATGCATCCACCATAGGGCACTGTGGTCGAGGGTTCAGTGACAATGTCACGCACCGCGGGGTTGCGAACCTCTTTACACCGCGCTGCGACCGCTAAGCTGCGCTAGCAGACGCCCGATACTCCAAAGTACAGCTTGCAACAGAGGCGTTGTCAGCCAAAGAAGGCCGCGTAAAAGATAAAGAGCTGGCATTAGTAGCAATAACCAACCAACCCATTGAATCAGTAAGGCCGGTGCGCCAATCACGTCAGCCAGCTCGACAAGGAGGTCGTTAATCAGGCTGGGGTGGGTAATAACCAGATAGCCTGCGCCTACAATCAGCGGCCATTTGGCATAGCGGGCACTGCTGAGCACTAAGCGGCTACCGCGGCTGAAACGCACTGCCAGTGCCGCAGAGCGCGTGCCGCGGCTGGCATTCTGGGTGGTTGCGGCAGCGAATCGGCCGATACGCAGAACTTTCACCGCGCTGGCGAATACCACCACATCCAACGCTGCCCAGCCAATGTCACCGGCGCCAATAGGTTCATCCATGCGATGGCGTTTTTCCAGTTGGCGCAGGCCACCGGCGAAAAACTGATTCAGGCCTTCCAGAACACGCTCGCTAGCAAGCCATTCAACCTTGCCCTCAGGATTAACCAGAAACTGGCCTAGAAAATCATGACCTTCAGTATGAATGTACTGAACCGCATACCAGCCGCGCTCGGTGGCTGTTAGTGGCTCTACAGAATCAACGGCCGTTGAGCTCTTTTCGTGATCGGTAAACCATTTTTTGAAGAGCTGATATTGCGTGCCAGCCCTGTTCATCCATTCAATGGATCCAACAGGATTGGACACAAAATAGTGGATGGGCGGCAACACCGAATCGCCATGTTGCCGCAGAATGTCCTGAAATTCCGGCTCGCCGCCGTAAATTTGTAGCAGCTGGCGCGCCATAACCGGGTATTTCAACAGAGCGGCTCTTGCCTTTAGTACCAGCAGCGGATCCTGAGCCATATCGGCTAGAACAGCTTGCAAATCAACGGATTCATGCTCAATGCCGGGAAACTCGCCCAGCACATCGTTGGCGTTAATGCGGATGAGTTTTTGCTCAACCGGAACGGGTTCGGCAGCAAGGCTGAAAAAAGTGGCCAGTAAGGCGGCCAATACAAAAACAGCGAAGAGTCTTTTCATCCTTTGTTCCTCCCTGGTTTCCACTTAGTTACGACGCAGCTTCGTCAGGCCTTGAAAGAGCGCGTTGGCGCACAGAGATCATTAGGTTCACTATTAGGTCATTGCAACAGGAGATCACATCATGCGGGTATTAATTGCTGGAGCCAATGGCCAGATAGGCCGTCATTTACTGGAAAAGATGGCAGACACCGAGCACGAGGCACGAGCCTTGATTCGTGACCCGGAGCAGGGGCCTGATCTGCAAAAACTAGGCGCTACCGAAACCGTGGTGGGCAACCTGGAAGGTGATTGCCGCGAAGCGTTACGTAGTTGTGATGCGGTTATTTTTACCGCAGGTTCAGGCCCCAAAACCGGCCCTGAAAAAACCGTCGACGTAGACCAGAACGGCGCCATCAATCTGATGGACACCGCAAAAAAAATGGGTATCAAGCGCTTTATAATTGTCAGCAGTATGCGCGCAGACAAGCCTGGCGACGCCCCTGAAAAGATTCGCCATTATCTGGAAGCAAAACACAAAGCCGACGAGCATCTGATGGCCAGCGGCCTGACCTACACGATTGTACGTCCCGGCCCACTTACTGAAGATTCCGGTAGCGGTAAGGTTGATATTCGTGAAAACCTGGACCGCCCGGGCGACATTCCCCGGGAAGACGTAGCCAATGTACTGCTGGCGGTGTTGAATTCAGACAACTGCGATAACCGCACATTCGAAGTGCTCTCTGGCACTACCCAGGTGGATGAGGCGTTGGCGGCGCTGTGATGTCATCGGTTCTGTTCTTAGCCCCGTAGGTTGAATGACAATTTAATCCACGGCGAACAGTGATGGAGAACAACAGTGCCTGAAGGACCCGAGATACGTCGCATGGTCGACGATATTCAAAACGCCGTTGGCCAATGCAAGGCGGACAAGGTGTTTTTCGCCTTCGACCGTTTCAAGAGCTTTGAACCAACCTTGGCCGGCCGCCGGGTAACGGCGGTAGAGGCCCGCGGTAAAGCCGTACTGGTGTTTTTTTCGGCCCTCGGCGACGACGGACCGTGGTGCGTATACAGCCATAACCAGCTTTACGGCCAGTGGCGAATTAGCAAGGCGGATGCTCAACCAAAAACCGGGCGCCAACTGCGCTTTGCGGTTGTCGGGTCAGACAAAGCCGCTTGGCTTTATAGCGCATCTGACATTCGACTGGTGCGGCCTGACGATTTGGAGCAGGTGGTGTATCTGGCGCGGCTAGGGCCCGACCCGGTCAACCAGACCATTTCAGTTGAAAACGTGCTCGCGCAATTTGATGATAAGCGCTTTCGCGGCCGCGGCTTGGGCGGTTTACTTTTGGACCAAGGGTTTGTTGCTGGCGTGGGCAATTATCTGCGTTCGGAAATTCTGTTTGAAGCGGGCTTGATGCCGTCCGTAAAGCCAAAGGACTTGTCATCAGAAGCCCGTGAGCGGCTGGCCAAGGCCATTCTGGTTTTGATCGAACGAACTTACCGCCTGAAAGGCATTACCAACGACCCTGAACGAGTGAAAAAATTAAAGCGGGAAGGGCGCACCTTTTCTCAACGCCGATTTATGGTGTTCAATCGCGACTCCGCGCCTTGCTACGAATGCGAGACGCCCATCGTAAAAATCAGTGTTGCCAGCCGGCGGTTGTATTATTGCCCCCTGTGTCAAGCGGATTGAAATTTTAGGGCGCTGGCGCTTGCTCGCTTAATGCTACGGGTTGATCATAAAGTAATCAGCTTGCTCGAGCTGATCATTTTCGCACCACATTCCCGCAAGCCCTGTGTTTTAGGGGTTCACTGGACCTATCCTTGCCCTGCTCACAATGTTATCCACAGCTTCTGTGGGTAACTGTCGGTGGGTAAGTAATATAAATAATGAGGCGTTGTCACCTTTGTGCTGGGTTTTGGTCGTGGGCGTCAGCGGCTGTCTAAGTAGTGCATCCATAGCAGCCGCGCGGCGACGGCGCGCCAGGGTGACCAAGCACTGGCAATGTCTACCTGTTGCTGGCGGGTTGCGGGTGCGTCCAGCTGTTTTACTTCCTGCATGGCGGCCGCCAGTGCAAGATCACCCAGTGGCCACACATCCGGCCGGCGCAACGCCATCAGGTAGTACACGTCAACACTCCATGGGCCTAGCCCGGGGACGGCGAGGAGCGCGTCGCGTCCTTCGGTGTCACTCAGATCGTCCAGCTGTTCCAGATTGAGTTTGCCGTTATGAATGAGGTCTGCCAATCCAAAGCAATAACGGGCTTTTTGGCGGGTTAGCCCGAACGCTTTTAGTCCTTCCTCACCTGCTGAAACCATCCGCTGCGGCGACATCTCACCCAAATGTGTACATAGCCGTTCGAACACGGTTTGCGCGGCCTTTATAGAAATCTGTTGCTCCAGAATAATGTGCACCAGTGAAGCAAAACCAGGTTCCCGCGCCCACAGCGGTGGGGTGCCCAAGCGGGTATAAATGCGGCCAAGATCCGCATCAACAGCGGCGAGTTGTTGTGCGCCGTAGTCAAGATTTTCGAGGGTGAGCGAGGTTCTTTTCATTAAAACAATCCAAGCTGGGGCCGTTGCGCGGCCAGATCCAAAGCGGCTACCTGTGGTAAGCGTTCTTGTAACAGCTTACTCCAAAGTTGCGCCAGAGCCAGTGCATCGCCGTTATCCGGCATATGCATGAACACATAAGGCTGTTGGCCCTGTTCAATCCATTGGCCGACACGTTCTACCCAAGGCGCCAGAAAAGGAGGGTTCTGCTCAAGCCGGGGATGGCCGATGTAGCGGATCATCGGTGGAGCGTCCACCGGCAGGAGATGAACCGGAACCCTCGGCTTTTTGCGCTGGGCATCGCGAATGATGTCGGTGCCGGGTTGTGCCGAGAACAGCGCCCGACTGTCCAGACAGACACGGGCCTTGTTGCGCTCACGCAGCCCGCGGTTGAGTGTTTTTTCGGCCTCGCCCTTGCTGAAAAAGGCGCTGTTACGAACTTCCACAGCGCAGGTGAGAGACTCTGGCAATTTATCCATAAACCGCCAAAGCCGATCCAGATGTTCCGGCTTAAAAGCCGCCGGCAGCTGAATGAACATTGGTCCGAGCACATCATTCAACGGCGAAAGTATATCCAAAAAGGCGTTTGTGTCAGCCGTTACTCCCGACAGTAATTGATCGTGAGTAATTCGACGGGGAAATTTGAACACAAAGCGAAAATCGCCTGGCACCTGCGAGCGCCACTGACGGCACTGCTCCTGGCTGGGCGTGGCGTAAAACGTCGTGTTGCCTTCTACACAATTCAGCACCTGGCTGTAACGCGCCAGTGGTGCTTGGCCCGGTGGTAGCAACGTGTTCCAGGCAGGGTCTTGCCATTGCGGGCAGCCGAGAAAATAGGGGAGCGCCATTGATTGGTAATGTCCTGATGTAGATTGCTTATTTCATACGGATGGCGCTCGACGTGAATTCAATCAGGCGCCCGTTCATTTGAGTGAACGGAAGTACCGGAGCATAGTTTGCGGAGTTATTGAAGCGTGATGGCGCCAGCTTTACAACCGTACCCTCCGTGCTGGCGGCCTCTTTCAAAAAAGATGCAGTGTCGCTTTTATCGAGATGGCGATATTGTCAGCGGAATGACGTTTCTCAGCTTCCTCTAAGAGTTTTCTAACGCCATACAGGTCGAGCTTCAGAAAACCGCCGCCGGCTGACAGTGTGATTTCTGCGCCTGCTTCAATGATTACTTTCAGGCCGGCTTTGTGATGAATCTCGTTTCCGGCTTCGACCAGTTGGGCTTTGCCGACGTGGCTGTGGTGGCTGCCGTCTGTGGTGAGGCTGCTGTTACCGCCGGTATGCTGCCGCTGTTCGCCGTTAATGGTGCTGTGCTCGTCGCCTTTAATGTAGCTGAAGCGGTTTTCCCCAAAGGTCAGATGGCTGTCAATTTTGATGACTTCGGTGCGGTTGTTCTGGGTCAGCAAGTCCAGGTTTTTCTGTGCGTGGATGTAGATGTGTTCTTTGTCCGCTTCGTCTTCGAAGCGCAGTTCGTTGCTGCCTTCGCCCTTATGGGTCTGGGTTTTCAGGGTGGTGCGTGTTTTGTGCCGGGGCAGGGCGTAGGGCGATGTGTTGGTGGCGTGGTAAGTGCGGCCGGTGATGATGGGCTGGTCTGGATCGCCGTCCAGAAATGACACGATCACTTCTTGGCCCACTCTGGGCAAAGCCACAAAGCCGAACTGACCGCCTGCCCAACCCTGGCTGACTCTCAACCAGGCACTGCTTTGCGCCGCGCTTGATTCAGAACTCTCTGCCTGGCCCGTCCGTAAACGCTGATCCCAAGAGAAGCGTACTTGAACGCGGCCGTGTTGGTCGCAGTGGATTTCCTCACCTTCAGGCCCGGTTACGACGGCGATTTGTGGGCCGTCCATCAGCGGCCGGTGAGTGCATCGGGGGCGCCAATTGATGTTTTCGGGAACCGCGCTGAAGCGGTTGTGGTAGGTGGTTGGCTTAGCACCGGCTTCTTTTTTCAGAGCCTGTGGTTGGCTGCCGCTGTGAGCAACGTGGGTTATCAGCCAGTCCTGATTTAATTTTTCATTGTTGTGGCGGGTGAGCTGCACTTTGGCGCCGCAGGTCAAACACCGCATCGGCAATATCCCTTCCGCGTATAAGCGACCTCAGTATGTTGTCGGTGCTCTGGCTTTGGAATATGCGGCTGTAGTGCATTAGCCCCAGGCGCCATAGGGGCGGCTGGATAACTACTTCGTAGTGAGTGCGGCGGTGTCCGCTGTCGCCGCGAACAAACTCGCTGACAACACCGGTAAAGCGGCGAATTGCTGCGCCGTTCTGCCAGATGGTCAGCTCTAAGTGCTGCTCTAATATGTCAGCGGCTGCCAGCTTTGGCAGGTTGCTGGCCATTTTAAGACGGCCATGAACTAGCTCCGACAGGCCTTCGGTGAGTTCAAAACCGACTAACGAGAAAATATCTTCGGGCAGTTCGCCGACACGGGCAGTAAACTGCAATCCATTTGCTTGGTGCACATCTTCAGTCCTTGAAAATATGTGTATCTGTTGAAAAATCTTGAGACCAGCTCTCGGTTTTGAACACTTGCCTACAATTTAACGCACACAAAAAGCGCGTTTCCAGAGTCCTGGTCCCAAGGGATAATTTTGTCGTAATCGTGCTCGAAGATGTGAACGTCGAAATACGGCAGCAGAAGCTCTTTTAGTTGGTCATAACTCACCGCTACCATCGGGTGCTCGTCTTGCCACGTTTGTGTAATACCGCTTGTGGTTTTGCAGATGCCCAGTTTGAGCGATTGCCGGTCGCCCAAACCACTGTAATACCAGGCCGAACTGAAGGTGAAGTGACTGCCTTCATGGTTGGTACTGTGGTTGACGCACAAGTTGTTGTCGATTTTGTGTTTGTCGACCGCGTTAAAACAGAACACGCCGCCTGGCTTTAACGCTTGGTGCACGCGGGCGAAGCATTTTTGTAGCGCTTCAAGTTCGCCG
Source organism: Marinobacter sp. BSs20148 (assembly GCF_000283275.1). Taxonomy (NCBI): domain Bacteria; kingdom Pseudomonadati; phylum Pseudomonadota; class Gammaproteobacteria; order Pseudomonadales; family Marinobacteraceae; genus Marinobacter; species Marinobacter sp. BSs20148. The sequence goes on along the minus strand of NC_018268.1, from coordinate 3,023,631 downwards.
CTGTAATGAATGGAATACAGAAAACAGGTGATCAGGTCCAGCTTTTCGCTCACTTGAAAATCGCACATGTCGCCCAGTGAAAACGGCGCTTCGGGGCAGCGGATTTTTGCCATTTCCAGCATGGGCTGACTGATGTCCAGCCCGCGGCTTTCGTAGCCGGCATCGATAAAGTAACGCACGTGGGGGCCGGTGCCGCAGGCCAGATCCAGATGGCTGTTGCCGCCATTGCCGAATAACTGATGCAGGCGCTGTGCGCTGTGGCTCTGCGTCTCGTAGTCGATGTCGGTGCACAGCAAATCATAATAGTCCGACAGGTCGGTGTAGAGCGCGTTGGAGGACATGGCAGCCTGAGTGTGAGCGGTAAATCGGGTGGGCGCGGCATCGTATCCCAAAGCACTGTGTTTGCGAAGGGAATTAGCCAGGCGAAATACTAGCTTGCTTGAGTCACTTCCTGCCGCGGGTTACGGGGGTAATAGCGTTCAGGCAGGCGTTCGATGTGGGGAAAGAAGCGAGTGTCTTTGTAAGGCATTTTCATAAAACCGGATACGCCAAGGCCGGTGACCTCATCGACGGCGGCCAGAATTTCGTCTAGGTGCTGGCGGAATTCGTCCTCTTTGGCCGGGTCCAGCAGGCGGTATTGGCTGTGAATTTTCAGGTGCAGGGGCAGGGCCTCAAAGATGATCATGCCGGTGTGGCGGATGCCGTTCAAGGCTTCAAGCGCGGTAATAATGGTGGGCGGCAACACCAGAAACTCTTCTGGGTCAGGGCCGTCTTCAAAATAGGAGTGCACTCGTGAACGGTCTTCTACCTCTGGCGCCGAACTGATCTGATACGGCAAATGCATGGCTGGCGGCGTGACAAACGGCTGCTCGGCTTGATCGCGTTCAATGTGCAGTGTGTCGCGGGCGTTGAACAGGCAGCTCTTAAAGATGCCTTGGCGGTAGATGGCCTGGGCCAGGTTGACCATGTTGTTGACGGCGGTGGTGAAGGCGCTTTTCAGTTGTGGGTCGTGCAGGTGCAAGGAAGTGTCTACATAAATACCGTCAGGCTCCCAACGCACTGCCAGGCCGCCCTCTACCGGGTAGCGGCCAAGGCGGCTGACTGCTGCCAAGAACGCTTTTTCGGTGTCGCCCATGCCCTGCATGAAGTTTTTGTAGTAGCGGTCTAACTGCACGTCGTTGACGTCGTTCAGGGTGTTTACCGCGCCTTCCTGGCGCAGGAAGGATTTACGCGAGCTGTACACCACCGTGTCGATTTCGCGCCCGGGCTGGCGTATCCATACTGGCACCAGTGGAACGGGCGCAGGTTCGGGCAGATCAATCATCACCGTGCGCGCCATTCTGGGCATTTCCCGAATGTAGTAGTCACCGGCTTGCTGGCGCTGCTGGGGATCAGGGCTGAGCATGCCGTCCAGCATGCGGGCGAATTCCATGGGCAATCCCAAGGAGTCGGCGGGTATTGCCTGGTGGCCAAAGCGGCAGGATTGGCCAGAGGCCAGGGCGTAAAGAGTCGCTGCGGCGCCTTGCTCGTCAAAGCGCGGCGATGACAGTCCGCCGTAAAGCTGTTCTTCGCCAATAAAGTACACATCGCCCAGCCGTGCGTTGGTGTGTTGCAGATTGTCCGACATCAGCTCCATCACGCTGTTGTTGAGGAACTGCTGACTGGCATCCAGCTGGGCGAACACCGACGAGCCCCAGTCGATCAGGGCGATGTTTTCGTGCTTGGCGTCGAAGACCAGATTCGAGGGTTTGATGTCGCCGTGCACAATGGGCCGTTTGCCATCGGTGGATTCCCGGCGCAGATTGCGCAGAATGTCTGCCAGCTGGTCGGCAATGCAGATGATCAGCCGCGGCGTCAGGCGCCCTTCGCGCAGCGATACCACTTCCAGATTCAGCCCTGGCGCCCGTTCCATCACTAGGATGGGCTGGCTGCGCGCCCGCTGGAAGGAAATCAGGCGCGGCACCCGCGGGTGCTCCACTTGTTCCAGAATATAGGCCTCGTCTTCCAGGCGGTCGTGCAGCTGGCGTGGCAGATTGATGCGGATAAATTTGAACACGTGTTCCAGATCGCTAGCGCCTTCCAGCGCAAGCTTGCCTGAAAACACAAAACCGTAAGCGCCTTTACCGATCATCTCGATGTCGCGGTAGCCCAGCGCTTGCAATTGAGTCGTACAGAGCGCAACCCAGTTTTTCAGTTTGCGCGCGTCGTTGTGACTGAGCAGGTAAATGGACTGCTCTTCGGGTATGTAAAACTGTTGAATCTGCGAAGGCGGCGCTTGCTGCCCTCGCATTTTTTTCTGCCGGGTCATCGGGCTCAGCCCAGGTGCAAGAGCATGGACTGTGGCGATTCCAGATAGCCTTTCCAGCAATTGCTGAAACGGGCAATGGTGCCGCCGTCGATAATGCGGTGATCCCCCGCCCAGCTGACGGGCATAATGGAGCGCGCAGTTACATTGCCTGCCTGGTCAAAGCGCGGCAGCGTTTGGGTTCGGCCCAGGGCTACAATCGCCACTTCCGGTGCGTTGATGATGGGTGACGCGTAAGTGCCGCCTAATGCCCCAATGTTGGAAATGGTGATGGTACCGCCTTTCAGGTCGTCTTGAGCTACGCGGCCTTCGCGGGCAGCTTCGGTCAGGCGCGCCACTTCATTGGCAATTTCCAGCAGGCTGAGGTGTTCCACGCCTTTGATGTTGGGCACCATCAGCCCGGCTTTGCTGTCCACCGCCATACCAATGTTGCATTGGGGCTGGTAATGGATTTCGGTGACCTCGTCGTTTACCTGGCTGTTCAGAATCGGGTAGTCGCGAATGGCCAGTGCCATGGCTTTCATGATGAACGGCATCAAGGTGAGCCGTGATCCGCTGGCTTCGGCCAGGGGTTTGAGCTGCGCGCGGAGAGCCAACAGTTCGGTCACATCAATATCTTCGCTGAAGATAAAGTGCGGGATGCTGGAGGCTGCGGCAACCATACGCTTGGCCATCACCGCCTTTATGCCCTTGATGGGCTCTACCCAAACCTGCTGGTCAGTGGTGCCGGAGCGCTTTGCTAATAGATTGCCTGATTGAGCGCCCGCAGACTCGTCTGTTTGGCCTTCTGATTGCTTCAGGTGAGCCAGCACATCTTCTTTCAATACCCGGCCGTCTCTACCAGAGCCGCTGATGTGACCCAATGACAAGTCGTATTCGCGCACCAGGCGTCTCACTGACGGGCTGGCCGGTGTTTTGATTTCCGCTGCGCGGGTTGTTTCATCAGAGTTGGCGCTATCGCTCGCCTGTTTTTTTGTGTCGGCCTTTTGACTGGCCGGCGTTGAGCTTGCGGTGGCTTTTTCTGAGGCGGAGTCGTCGGTATCGTTGAGGGTGCCGTGTTCTTGCTCGCCACCCTCTTCTGACAACTCAAACAGCGGTGCGTGCACTTTGGCAATGTCGCCTTCTTTGTAATAAAGACGCTTAATCTGTCCTTTGTGAGGTGCCGGTATTTCCACCAGCGCTTTGTCGGTCATGACCTCGACCACCGGTTGATCTTCTTCGATCATGTCGCCTTCGCTGATCAGCCACTTCACCACTTCGCACTCCACAATACCTTCGCCGATATCGGGCAGTATAAAATCACTCATGTTGGTTCTCCTGTCCTGATACCGGGTTAGAATTCGACGCTGTCGCAAATCGCTTCATACACCTTCAACAGATTGGGAAAGTGTTCTTTTTCCAGCACCAGCGGGAAGGGCGTGTCTAATCCGGCTACCCGGGCAATAGGCGATTCCAAATACAGAAAGCATCGTTCTTGAATAGTAGCCGCGATTTCGCCGGCAAAGCCGCCGGTCAACGGAGCTTCGTGGGTAATCACCAGGCGCCCGGTTTTCAGAACTGATTCAGCCACGGTATCGATGTCCCAGGGTAAAATGCTGCGTAGATCGATCACTTCGCAGGAAATGCCGTCTTTTTCCGCCATGTCCACGGCGTGTTCGATTACTTCCATTTGTGCACCCCAGCCCAGAACAGTTACATCTGTGCCTTCTTTGAGTAATTCGGCCTTGCCTAATGGAAGTTGGTATTCTTCTTCTGGCACTTCGCCTACGGATGCCCGGTACAGGCGCTTGGGTTCAAAGAACAGCACTGGGTCGGGGTCGTGAATGGCGGCCAACAAGAGGCCTTTGGCCTGATGTGGATTGCGTGGCACTACCACTTTCAGGCCCGGTGTGTGAGCAAAATAGGCTTCTGGCGACTGGGAGTGATAAAGACCGCCGGCAATGCCACCACCGTAGGGTGCGCGAATGGTCAGTCCGCCGACGTCAAACAGGTTGCCGGAGCGGTAACGGAATTTCGCGGTTTCGTTTACGATCTGGTCAAAAGCCGGAAAAATGTAATCGGCGAATTGTATTTCAGCTACTGGCACCGAGCCCTGGGCCGCCAGGCCGTTGGCGAAGCCGATGATGCCTTGTTCTACTAAGGGCGTGTTAAAACAACGCGACTTACCGTACTTTTGTTGCAGATTGCTGGTGGCGCGGAATACGCCGCCAAAAATGCCCACATCTTCGCCAAAGCACAGCACCCGCTCATTAGCCGCCATAGCAGTATCCAGGGCGTTGTTGATGGCTTGCAGCATGTTCATCTTCGCCATTTTAAGCCCCTCCTTCTTTGGTGCTGGCGGGTTTTCCAGTGATGGCCGGATCGTTTGCGCTCTTTGGGTAGGCGTCCGGGTGCCGTCGAATGTGCGCTTTCAATTTCTCGAATTGCGCATTCAGGGCTGGAGGCACTTCTTTATAAACATCGGTAATCAAGGTTTCCAGCGCCGGTGGTGGTCGTTTCTGCGCTTGCTTCATGGTTTCGAGAACCTCGCGGCGCAGGCGTTCCTGCAATTCTTTTTCTTCGTTGTCGCTCCACCAACCGTGTGACTTCAGCCAGTGTTGGGTCCGCAGAATCGGATCTTTTTCACGCCAGATGGCTTCTTCGTCTTTGCTGCGGTAACCGGAGGGGTCATCGGAAGAAGAGTGGGCGGCCAAGCGGTACGTCATGGCTTCAATCAGTACAGGGCGGTTCTCTTCAACGGCTAGTTGGCGGGCTTTTTCGGTAGCCTGGTAAACCGCCAGAACGTCGTTGCCGTCTACCCGGATCACATCCATTTTATAGCCGTAAGCCCGCGGTGCTACACCGTCAGCAGCGAACTGCTCGGAGGCCGGTGTGGAAATTGCGTAGCCGTTATTGCGGCAGAAAAAGATCACCGGTACCTGGTGAACCGCGGCCATATTCAGGGCCGCATGGAAGTCGCCTTCGGAGGCGGCGCCTTCACCAAAGTAGACCAGGGTGCAGTGGCCTTCACCGGCCAGTTTCTGGCCATAGGCATAACCGGTGGCTTGGGGAATCTGGGTGGCCAACGGTGATGAAATGGTCATGTAATAGAGTTTTTTCGAACCGTAATGCACCGGCATCTGCCGGCCTTTGCCGTAGTCTTTGTCGTTACCGAACAGTTGGTTCATGAACTCGTCGATGGTGAATCCACGGTAGGCCAGCGCACCTTGTTCTCGGTATTGGGCCATAATCATGTCGCTATCACCCAGCGCTGCTGCGCTGCCAATAACGGCGGCTTCTTCACCGGTGCATTGCATGTAAAAGCTGAGGCGGCCCTGGCGTTGGGCGGCTAACATGCGTTCGTCCAGAATGCGGGTAGTGACCATGGCGCGATAAATGCGCAGGGCTTTTTCTTTGCCTATATCAGGCGCCTTACCGCCTTTGTAAAGCGAGCCGTCCTGTTTTAGCAGTTTGAAGGTGGCAATTCGAAACTCCGCGCCATTAGTGAAAATGGGGGAGTGCACGGTTTTTGGCTTTGTTGTTGTCATTATCCTCGTCCTTGGGTGGTGGCTGGAGGAACACAGAGCCCCTTGTGAGGGCTTTGGTTTTATCAGGTTAAGGGTGCTAATCTTTTCCAGAGTATAGAACGCATTGTGCGAACTCACCCATAGAGAAGTTGACCTTAACGTAAAGTGCGACTTTTGAGTAGTATCTTGAATAGTATCTTGAGCAGTATCGTAAACTGAGAAGTGTCTTAAATAGTATCTTGAGTGAGGTAATTCCATGGTGGATGAAAACCGGCAGATTGTTTGCCCACATTGCAGCAAAGTAAATCGGGTTCCTGCCAGTCGCTTGTCAGCGGGTGGCACCTGCGGTGCGTGCAAACAGCCGTTGTGGCCAGATAATGTGCCCGAATTTACTGAACAGGTGTTCGCCACTCACATCGCCCGTAGCGACTTGCCGGTGCTGGTGGATTTTTGGGCCAGCTGGTGCGGCCCGTGCAAGGCGATGGCGCCGCAGTTTGCGCTGGCGGCAAAAGGCTGGAAGGGTAAGGTGCGATTTGCCAAGCTGAATACGGAACAGCAACCAGGCCCGTCGGGGCAGTTTGGGATTCGCAGTATTCCCACGCTGATTCTGTTTCGCAACGGCCGCGAGCATGCTCGTCAGAGTGGCGGCATGAATCAGGCTCAGATTGATCAGTGGCTGGGCGCTCAGTTGAATTAGCCTGAGTGCGTTCAGTCTTCCTGTTTATCCTGTTTGTCGAGGGCTTCCTGCTCGGCCTTGCGTTTGCGCACCTTTTCCAGTTTGTCGCCAGACAGGCTCATGGTGCTAGACGTGTCACGCAGCATAAACAGGCTGCCTAGAATCAGCGCCAGCGAGGCGAGTAAGATAATCCATCCGATCGTTGGCATAGCAATTGTCCTTATATAGAAAGCCTAACTCTGATAATGAGCCTGTAATATGAAACAGGCCAGTGCAGTGTTTGGCGGACATCACTTATCAGCCGGTCAATTTCCCGCCAACTTCCGTCTGTGCCCATGGCTACAGGGTTATGCGAGGCTGTCCCAAGGCTTCTCACAAGGTTATCCACAGCTTTTGTGGGTAAAAATTCCCGGCTCAGCCAAAGATAGAGACTCACTGAAGCTATTAGCTTATGATTAGTTGCATCAGTTTACCTATCGGTTAATTTCCACCACAATCGGCGCCATTCAAAATCAGGAACCGGTTTTATGGCACACGATTGTTCAGTTTTGTCGGGAGTCGGCCGATGAAAGCTTTGCTTCAGGGCTACCTCAATTCGTCATTGATTCTGCGCGTTAGCATTGCGTTGGTGTTGGGCATCGCCGTTGGGCTTATTGGTGGCCAGCCTGTGGCTGACTGGCTGGCACCGTTTGGCGAGTTGTTACTGCGTTTGCTGAAATTCCTGATTGTACCCATCGTGCTGTTCACTTTAATGGTGGGTATCAACCAGGCCAATATCGGCAGTATGGGGCGGGTCGGTCGCAAACTGATGCTGTACTACATTGCCTCTTCAGCGCTGGCGATTATTGTTGGGTTGGCCGTTGCAACCTGGCTTGAGCCCGGCAGTGGTATGACGCTGAATGAAAATGCGACCATAAAAGTTCCGGACAACCCGGGCTTTGCGGCGGTGTTGCTGAACATTATTCCAGATAATATTTTTACGGCTTTCACCGAATTGAATTTGCTGGGGATTATTTTCACCGCCATTGTATTCGGTATTGCGCTGTTGAAGCTGCGTGAGTCAGAACAGCACGCAGAGCTGGGCGAGCACCTTTATAAGGTGATTGAGGGGCTCAGTGAAATGACCCTGAAAGTGATGGCAGGGGTGTTGCAATACGTACCCATCGGGGTATTTGCGATTGTGGCGAAAACCGCCGGTGAGCAGGGCATAGAAACTATTATGGCCCTGGGCGATATGGTAGTGGTGCTGTACATCGCGCTGGCGGTTCAACTGGTGGTGTATTGCGTGATCATGCGTGGCTTTGGTGTGAATGTGCGAGGGTTTTTCCGGGAAGCCAGAACGCCTATGGCGACGGCGTTCGCTACCCAGAGCAGTTCTGGCACCTTGCCGCTGACCATTACCGCAGCCCGCAAGTTGAACATACCCCAGCGAATATACGGTTTCAGCTTGCCGTTAGGCGCCACCATTAATATGGACGGTGCCGCCATTCGCATCGCCATTTCCGCCGTGTTTGCTGCTAATGTGATGGGCGTTCCGCTGGACTTGTTGGCCATGGCCGAGATTGTGCTGATTGGCACGCTTGCATCGATTGGCACCGCTGGCGTGCCAGGCGCCGGTATTGTGATGATTGCCACGGTGTTTGCACAGGTTGGCCTGCCGATTGAAACCGTGGCGTTGCTGGTGTCTATCGATGCCTTGGTGGGTATGGGCGCAACCGGCCTGAACGTAACCGGCGATCTGGTGGGCACCTCTATTATTGCCCGCTCTGAAAGCCGCCACGATACCTGACGGAATCGACGGCTGATAAAAAACGGTGAAGAGGATGATGCCTTTTCACCGTTTTTTTTGACTGAGGAAAACGTATTACTGGTTTTAATCGACGTACAATCGCCATTGACAGGGGAATGAACGATGAAAAAACGGGTTGTTGTCATTACGGGTGCCAACCGCGGTATTGGCTTGGAACTGGCGCAGCACTATAGCCATGTTGGGCATTACGTCATTGGCGTATGTCGACAAACCTCTGACGAGCTGGAGGCGGCAGCTGCGCGGGTAATTGCACACGTGGATGTAACGTCAGGTGAGAGTGTGGAAAGGCTGGCAGGGGCGTTGGCAGGGGAACGCATTGATCTTTTGATCAACAACGCAGGCTTGCTGCAGGAAAACGAACTGGGCTGCATTGACTTCGATTCCCTGCGGGCACAAATGGAAGTAAACGCTTATGCGCCGCTGCGAGTGACCGAGGCGCTTATGTCACTCATTCCGTCTGGCGGAAAAGTGGCCAACATTACCAGCAAGTTGGGCTCAATAACCCTGAACAATTCGGGAGCCAGGTATGGCTACCGGGCTTCAAAGGCGGCATTGAATGCGCTTGGCAAATCTCTTGCGGTAGACCTTAAACCTAAAGGCATTGCGGTGGCTCAGTTGCATCCGGGTTTTGTGCAAACCGGCATGACCAAAGGCCGGGGGGAGATTACGACCGCCGAATCCGTCAGTGGGCTGACGGCGCGGATTGAAGAGCTGAACCTGGAGAACACTGGTTCGTTCTGGCATCAGACCGGTGAGTTACTTCCATGGTGAAAAAAGTGCCCGCCGTTATCACCGGCGGGCACTTGTGCTGCCGGTCAGATTGTTGTTTTAGCGGGTTACTGATTTTTACGAAGATTCTAAAATAGCAGGTGAAACAAAGCTGACGTTTTGGCGCCAGCTTTGCTGCAATATTTGTTAATCATCTTCCTCGTTGGCCTGTTGGCGATCCAGGCGATCCCGTTCTTCTTCCTTCGCCGCGTCAATCACTTCCATTATTTCGCCCAGGTCCGCGCTGTGGGTGTCGTGAATAAAGCACCCGGTCAGTTTGCTGGCGGGGTGCAGGCGGCCACTTTCGTACAGCTCCCAGATTTCTTTGCCGTAATCGGTGTTCATCAGCTCTGGCGCGTACTTGCCAAAGTAACGGCGCATGTTGTCTACGTCGCGCTCCAGCATGCGCTCGGCGTTGTTGTTGCCAGAGGCGTTTACCGCCTGGGGCAGGTCGATAATTACGGGCCCCTGATCATCCAGCAGTACGTTGAACTCTGACAAGTCGCCGTGAATAAGTCCGGCGCTGAGCATTCGCACGACTTCGGCAATCACCTGCTGGTGGTAGTCCAGCGCCTGTTCGCGGGTCAGTTCAACGTCGTCCAGCCTGGGCGCGGCTTTGCCATCGGCATCGCTGATCAGTTCCATCAGCAGTACCCCATCAACAAAGCCTGATGGCCGTGGCACTCGCACACCGGCATCCGCCAGGCGGTAAAGGGCGTCTACCTCGGCGTTCAGCCAGGCGTCTTCATGCTCTTTTTGGCCGTAGCGGGTTTTTTTACCCATGGCGCGGGCACGGCGACTGTTGCGTACCTTGCGGCCTTCCTGGTATTCCACGGCCTGCTTGAAGCTGCGTTTTGACGCTTCTTTAAACACTTTGGCACAGCGAACATGGTCGCCACACTGCACCACGTATACCTGAGCTTCTTTGCCGCTCATAAGCTGATACAGCACGCTGTCTATCAGCCCGTCATCTAACAGGGATTGTAATCGTTTTGGTGTTTTCATAGGGCCGCAATGTTACATCAAATCGGTTTTGGTTGTGTTGATCTGTGAGAGCTACCAGCAAAGCGCTTCTGACGGTAGAATCACCCGGCCTGAACCCGCGCCGGCATTTGCTCGGCACCGGTTCGTTTATCCTGCTGTTTTGGAGCTTTGAAAATGCCTAGAGCAAGTGAAATCAAGAAAAACTCTGCTATCGAGTTTGAAGGTCGGGTGTATTTTGTCAAGGATATCGAGCGGTCTGTACCCCAAGGCCGAGCTGGCGGCAGCCTTTACCGCATGCGGTTGTACGATGTGGTTACCAACATCAAGAAAGACGAGACCTTCAAAGACGGCGATATGCTGAATCTGGCGGACTTGACCCGCCGTACTGCGTCTTTTTCTTACGCCGACGGCGAAGAATACGTGTTTATGGATACCGAAGATTACACACAGTATATGCTCAGCAAAGAAGCCATTGCCGAGGAGCTGCTGTTTGTGACCGAAGAAACCCAAGGCATTATGGTTGTGTTGATCAAAGATGCACCCGTAGCGCTGGCTCTGCCCCCCACGGTCGATTTTGAAATCGTGGACACAGCGCCTTCGGTGAAAGGTGGCTCTGCCACAGCCAGAACCAAACCAGCGACTATGGTCACAGGCTTGGTGATTCAGGTGCCTGAATACATTTCCACCGGCGACCGCATCAAAGTGAATGTGGAAGAACGCAGGTTTATGGGGCGGGCGACCGCGGAGTAACGGGCATCTGCCTAGTAAGTCGTGCCAGGAGGGCGCAGCCGCTATGTTTGAAACGCAATCTGAAGCAAAGCCTGAAATACAGTCTGAAACACGTAAAGCGTTTGTTGCTTTGGTTGACGGCGGCCAGATTGCGCCCATAGATTCAAACCGCGCCGCGGCGATAGCCGGTGTGTTTCCGGCGGGCCGGCAGTGGCTGCGCTTTTTAGACGTGTTGCTGTTGTGCCTGGGTGGCTTGGCGCTGGCCTTTTCCGTACTGCTTTTTGTAGCCTTCAACTGGGGTGAGCTGGGCCGACTGGCTCGTTTCGCGTTGGTCGAAGGAGCTTTACTGCTGGCGTTTGTGGGTTACTGGCTGGCCGGACGCGAAACCTTGGCTGGCAAGGTTGCGCTGCTTTCGACCGGTCTTCTGTTGGGCGGATTGCTGGCGCTGTTCGGGCAAACCTACCAGACCGGTGCCGATCCCTGGCAGCTGTTTTTTGTGTGGATGTTACTACTGACACCCTTTGCCCTGATTGGCCGATTTGCACCGCTGTGGGTACTTTGGGCCGTTTTGGTCAACCTCGCGCTGACGTTGTACTTTCAGCCTAGTGGCCGCTTTTCAGCGGAGGCTTATGGGCAACTGTTGTGGGTCCAGTTTGCCGCGAACGGGTTTATGTTGTGTGCATGGGAGTGGCTGGCCGGCCGTGCGCCCTGGCTTAATCAGCGTTGGGCGGTGCGGTTGTTGGCAATGGCTACCTTAATGCCACTGACGCTGCGAGTCGTTGAAAGTGTGTTTTTTAGCAGCAATTTATGGCTTCCCGCGGCGGTGTTTCTATTGGCACTGGCGATTGTGTATGGGGTTTACCGCTACCAACGTCAGGATTTGTTTATGCTGACGCTCGCGGCGGTTTCGGTGATTGCGATTGTTGTCAGCCTGCTGGTTAAACATGTGGTGTGGAACTTCGACAACAGCGGGGGTGTATTACTGATGGCCGTAACGTTGATGGTTATGACTACGTCAGCCGTTAACTGGTTGCGGTCTGTTCACCGGGGATGGCAGGTATGAACGCTGAACATCAACGGCTATGGATTAGCTTGCAACAGCAAGGCCTGGTAGAGGGGGCACCGCCAGCACCGGGAGAGGCAGGTTCGCCCTGGTACATCTTGGTGTTTATGGGCTTTTTTGGCTGGCTGGCGGCGCTGTTTTTGTTTTTGGCCATTGCGCTGCTGTTTTTCTTTGACCTGGAGCTTGATCGGTTTTTTGAAAGCCCGCTATTGCTGTGGACAATAGGGCTATTGTTGATTGGCGTTGCATTCTGGCTGCTGCGAAGTGCGGCTAGCGAGTTTGTAAGGCACATGGCGTTGGCGTTTAGCCTCGCAGGGCAGGGTTTTGTGGCCTGGGGCTCGTTTGGAGGCGCTGATGCTATAGGTGCCACGCTGTTGATTACTGGCTTTCAAATGCTTTTAGCGGTGTTTATGCCAGACTTTATCCACCGCGTTTTTTCAACTTGTGTGGCCGCACTTGGCTTGCTTGTGTTTGTCGAGTTGCCCTTACTGAACGTGGTGGCGGGCGGCGTTGTGCTGGTTTTTACGGGCTGGGTGTGGCTGCATGAATTCCAGTTTCCGCGGATGTCGCCAGCGCTGCGAGCCTGGGGCTATGGCGGCGGGCTGGCGCTGGTTACCAGCAGAAGTGAGGTTGTGCTGGGTCTGAATTGGTCGGTGACGAACGGAATGCTTAATACGCTGCCTACGATTTATGGCTGGTTGGCAACGCTGTTGGAAGGTCTGGCTGCTGTTTATATTGTGTACAGCGTGTGCCAGCGCCTGAAGACAGCTGCTCGGGTTCAAATATTGGCGCTTTGTGCCCTGACAGCCCTGGTGTTAGCCAGTGCCGTCGCGCCGGGCTTGCTGGTGTGCATGATGGTCATCGTGCTGGGCCAAACCGGCAGCAACACCTTGCTGAAAGGCATCGGCATTGCGGGCCTATTGTTTTACGCCAGTGCTTTTTATTACCAGCTGCATGCAACCTTGATGGTTAAATCCCAGGTTTTGTTAGCCACCGGTTTACTGCTGCTGGCCGTGCGCTGGTTGATGTTAAGACTGGTGAATGGCCAGGCGGGAGAGAACCCATGAAGCAATGGTTCAGTCGCCGACTTATTGGTTTGCTAGCCTTGTTGGTCGCGTTGGTGATGGTGAACCTGTCGGTGTTCCAAAAAGAGCAGCAGTTGGCTCATGGCAAGGTGGTTTATCTTGATTTAGCGCCGGTAGATCCGCGCTCGCTGATGCAAGGCGACTACATGACCCTGAGCTTCGCTATCGGCCAGGAAATTCGCCGTGCCTTTGGACACAGTGCGCAGGCGTTTTTAATGGCGAAGACGTCAACCCACTACGTCATTGTTACCCTCGACAGCCAGAACAGGGCGAGCTTCAAAACGCTGTTCAACGGACAAGATTTGGCTCCGGAAGAGTTGTTGCTGCGCTACCGGATACGCCATGACATCGTGCACTTCGCCACCAACGCATTCTTTTTCCAGGAGGGCGATGCTGAATATTACGAGGCCGCCAGGTACGGTCAGTTTCGGGTGAACGAACAAGGCGAACCCTTGCTGGTGGCCCTGTATAGCGACGAGTTGAAGCAGCTGGGCCCACCCGAAAAAACAGATCTTTGAACGCGAAAATGTTCAAACGTGGTGGATAATACAAAACCAGGTGTGTACGGTGGTCGGCTAATTTTCGAAACTGGTTGATAAATGTCTTCAAGCACGGCTAGCACTACCGATAACCTCCGTTCCACCTCCTCTGATTCTTCCCCCGCTGGCTCCGCAGATGCCCACCGCTTTGGTGATCCTGTTGTACTGGTTCTCACCATTGGCTTTATATTGCTGTTCGTAGGCTGGTCGCTGATGGATGCCGACAGTCTTGCTGCCGTGATTGACGTGGGCTTCGCCTGGACGGCCAAGTATATGGGCACCTTTTTTCAGTTGTTGCTGTTGCTGACCTTCTTCATTGCGATGGGTGTGGCCGTTAGCCGCGCTGGTGCCGCCCGCCTGGGCGGTATGGAAAAGCCTGAATTCAGCACCTTCCGCTGGCTGTCGATGATTCTATGTACTCTGCTGGCGGGTGGTGGTGTTTTTTTTGCTGCTGGCGAGCCGGTGTATCACTTTGTGGTAACGCCACCGGCGTTTGACACCGAAGCCGGCACGGCACAAGCCGTTGCGCCGGCCATGGCTCAAGCGTTTATGCACTGGGGTTTTTTAGCTTGGAGCGTACTCGGGTCGTTAACCGCGATGGTTCTGGCTCACGCCCACTACGTTCAGGGCAAACCATTACAGCCGCGTACCTTGCTTTACCCGGTGTTTGGTGAGCGCATTATGAGCAGCTGGCTAGGCGGCGTTGTTGACGCCATGTGCGTCATCGCGGTGGTTGCCGGTACCGTCGGCCCCATTGGCTTTTTGGCCACACAGATGAGTTTTGGCCTGCATGAATTGTTCGGCGTGGCAGACGAATTCAGCACCCAATTGGTCATTCTTGGCCTGCTGGCCGCTGTTTACGTGGCCTCGGCGGTCAGTGGTATTCACCGTGGTATTCAGTTGCTGAGCCGGTTCAATGTCATTTTAGCACTGGTCATCGGCGCGGTGATCTTCGCGTTTGGCCCCACCTTGTTTTTAGTCAATACCTACATGGCGTCTATGGGCGAGTATCTAACGTCGTTCTTCGCTATGGCCACCATGACCAGTGAAACGGCGCCCGAATGGTGGATGAAATGGTGGACGGTATTCTTCTTTGCCTGGTTTATTGGCTACACCCCACTGATGTCGATTTTCGTGGCGCGTATTTCTCGCGGTCGCACCATTCGCCAGACTATTTTGGCGGTATCCATTCTGGCACCGATCGCCACCACCATCTGGTTCACCCTGCTGGGTGGTTCGGGTGTTTATTACCAGCTCACGGGTGTGTTTGACCTAACCGAAGCGCTGAACGCGTTCCGTTTTGATCAAGCCACACTAACGGTTGCCAAGAACTTACCCGGCGGCGTAATGATGGCCGCAGCCGTGCTACTGTTGACCACCATTTTCGTGGCCACCACCGGCGACTCCATGAGCTATGCCATTGCCACCGTAGGCGCAGGCCACGATGAACCGCACTACGCCATTCGCGCCTTTTGGGGCGGAGCCATGGCTGTTATGGCGGCGATTCTGTTGTACATGGGTGCCGGCCAGATTGGTGTGTTGCAGCAGTTTATTGTGCTAACCGCCATTCCGGTGTCGCTGATTATTCTGCCATCGCTGTGGACAGGCCCGCAGGCTGCGTTTGCCATGGCGCGGGCGCAGAAGCTGATATAGCAGGCGGGTGTTCTGTCTGGCGTTGTAGAGTTATCTACAAAGAACTAAGGCCGGGCGGGGCGTTTTCAGGCCGGTAGGCGCTGCATTCGGTAGCGTCTTTCCGGCCGGCCAATACTGCCATAGGTCACTTCGGCCACCAGGGTTCTGGTGCCGGTCATATATTCGAGGTAGCGTCTGGCTGTGGTGCGCGATGCACCCATGACGCCGCCTACTTCCTCTGCACTCCAGGGCTTGCCGTCGGCAACGACCTCACGAATCCGGTCTAGCGTAATCACATCAATGCCTTTGGGCAGTCGGTGATGGTTGTCGTTGCCATTTTCGCCGCTGTTGCGTGGGAGCAGGGCGTCTACTTCGTCCTGACCTAAATGCTTCAGTGCCGACAGTCGTTCAGCATGGTCACAGAAGCGTTTAATGGCTTCTTCCAGGCGTTCGAACACCAAGGGTTTCAGGATGTAATCAAACACGCCACCGCGCAGGGCGGTCCGCAATGTTTCTACTTCTTTGGCGGCGGTGATCAGGATCACGTCGCTGCTGCTATTACTGGCGCGTAGCTCACGCAGCAAATCTAATCCGTTGCCGTCGGGGAAATACACGTCGAGCAGTATCAGGTCAGGCTTTAATACGTCGGCCTGTTCGCGGGCATCGGCCAGGGTATGGGCAATGCCGCAAAGTTCTACCTGCTTTAACCGCTGGATAAAGCGGCGCTGGATTTCCGCAATCTGACGGTCGTCTTCAGCAATCAGCAGTCGGATGGGGGGCAAGGTTGGCTCCTTCCGGTGGGTTTTTTTGGTAAATATAAGGTGAAGCGGCTGCCGCCAGTGGCTTTCAGGTTTTCCACCGTCACCGAGCCACCCCAGCTGTCCAGAAACTGGCGCACCAGATGCAAGCCAAAGCCGTGATGGGTGCCTGTTTTGCTGGTAACACCCTTTTCAAACATTCGGTTTTGAACTTCCAGAGGAATGCCCGGGCCTTGGTCTTCCACCTCGAAAATCAGATCTTGGCCAAGATCGGTCATCGACAGCTGTACCCGGCCATTAGCACCGGTATGTCGACGGGTGGCTTCCAGCGCGTTATCAATCAGGTTGCCGAGTACGCTTACCAGTTGTTCTCGCGGCAAATTGTGCGGCAGGTCCGTCATCTGGCTATCCGGGTCTATGTCCAGATGCAGGCCCATTTCCCGGGCACGGTTGTGTTTGCCCAATAGGCAACCGGCAATGATGGGGTCAGGCACGGCTTCCAGCAGCAAATGAATCAGTGCCTGATGGCTGCTGACTTCGCTGCCAATAAGCCCCAGAGCGTCGTTGTAGGCACCCAGCTGTATCAGCCCTGCGATGGTGTGCAACTTATTGGAGTACTCGTGGGTTTGGCTGCGCAGAGTATCGGCGTATTGCTGGATGCGGGTGAGCTGCTGGCTGACTTGATCCAGCTCGTTACGCAAACGGAAGCTGGACACCACGCCGATTATGTCGGTGCCTTGGCGCATTGGCAGCCGGTTGACCACCATCTGGCGGTTGCGCAGCCACACTTCGCGGTCGAATTCTGGCGTGCCGGTGGCCAGAACGGACATTAAACCGCTCTCCGGAAGTATCTCGTGAATTGGGCGCCCTAACACCGGCATCTCGGTATCAAGCCCAAGAGTGAGCAGGGCCGCACGATTCACCGTGGTAATAATGCCGTCGCGGTTAATGGCAATAATGCCTTCACGCACCGATTGCAGCGTAGCGTTGCGCTCTTGGAACAGACCGGCGATTTCCTCTGGCTCGAGGCCAAAAATAGCGCTCTTGAAACGACTGGCAATCACCACCGCTGCCAGAATGCTAATCAGTAAAACCACCCCCAGAACCCCGTACAGGACAAAATTGTATCGCTGCACGGTGGCCTCTACTTGGCTTACGCTGTAGCCCACCGACACGATTCCGATAATCGCGCCACTGTCGGGTTCAAACACCGGCGCTTTGCCTCGCATGGATTCGCCCAGGTTGCCGAGCGCACGGGCGACATAGCCCTTGCCCTCCACCAGTGCGCGGCGGCCATAATCGCCTTCGTCGTCGGCCATGGAGCGCCCGATGCGCTCGGGTAAAGGGTGCGCCAGGCGAATGGCGTCGTGATCGCCAATTACAATAAACAGGGCTTCGTTTGTTTGGGCCAGGGTGTGGGTGAGGGTGTTGAGATCGTCAAGATTCCGCTGCTGTATACCGCGGATAACCGCAGGGCTGGCGGCAATGGTTTTGGCGACCATCAAGGCCCGTTGGCCAATCTCGTTGTAAAGGGATTCGCTGAGGTAATAACCGGCAAACACGCCAATAAAAACGGTCTGTAGAACACTTACCAGACCCAGGGTGAGAATCATGCGGGTTTTAAGTTTAGTGCGTCGCTTTACAGGCATAGACGTCCGTCAGCTTAGTCCATCGGCGCTGCGCGCCCGAATTCTTCAGGTTAAAACACCGTAACCGGTTTTGCTCGTGAACTTAATGCACAAAATGAACGTTAGTTTTTTTATATCCGTTACGCCCGCAAGCTTCAGCAATTACGCATTGCCTTCTAAGGTGTTTGGTGAAACAACAAAAAGGTGATGTGTATGTTTATTAAAAGAGCAATAACACTCGCGGCGGCGGCCGCTTTTAGTATGTCTGCCATGGCCTGGCAGCCCAGCGGAAAAGTAGAGTGCCTGGCTCCGGCTGACCCGGGCGGCGGCTGGGATTTCACCTGCCGCAGTGTTGGCAACGTCATGCAGCAGCTTAAGCTGGTAGAAGGCTCTGTACAAACCGTCAACATGGCTGGCGCCGGCGGCGGCGTGGCTTATGCCCACACGGTCAGCAAGCGTAAAAACGACGACAAGCTGATTGTTGCAGCGTCTACCGCGACCACCACACGCTTGGCACAGAAGCAGTTTCCGAGTATGGACGCGTCTATGGTGAAGTGGATCGGCGCTTTGGGAGCCGACTACGGCATTATCGCCGTGAGCAAAGATTCCGAGTACCAAAACCTCAACCAGTTGATGGACGCGCTGAAAAAAGACCCGCGCGCGGTGAAGTTTGCTGGCGGCAGTGCTCGCGGCGGTTGGGACCACTTGAAAGTGCTGATTGCAGCAAAAGCGGCGGGTGCCGACAAGCTGCCTTCTATTCCTTATCTGTCTTATAACAACGGCGGCGAAGCCATGACTCAGGTAGTGGGTGGCCAGGTGGATGCCTTTACCGGTGACGTATCTGAAGCGACCGGCTTTATGGAATCGGGCGATTTGCGCGTACTGGCGGTGCTTTCCGAAGAACGTCTGCCGGGCAAATTTGGCAACATCCCTACGGCCCGCGAACAGGGTATTGATGCACTTGGCCCCAACTGGCGCGGGTTTTATATGCCCAAAGACACCTCGGAAGAAGCTCAGCAATACTGGGTAGAAGCGATGGACACTATTTACGCCAGCGAAGAATGGAAAGCCGTGATGAAAAGCAACGGTCTGATTCCGTTTCATCCCAAGGCCGGCGAGTTTGAAAGCTTTGTAACCAACCAGGTGCAGGACATTGAAAACCTGTCCCGGGAAATCGGTCTACTAAAATGACCGGCATGGGCGACCGTATTCTGGGCTTGTGCCTGCTGGTAGTGGCGGTTGCCTATGGCTGGGTAGCACAGCAATGGCCTGAACCCTTCGGCGGTGCCGAGGGCGTAGGGCCAGAAACTTTTCCCACCATTCTGGCGATTGTGCTGGTGGTGGGCAGCCTGTACCTGATGATCAAACCAGACGCCGATGCTAAATGGCCGGTGGGAAAGTCCGCTTTGGAACTGGTGATTTCCATCATTGTGCTGGTGGTTTATGCACTGCTGCTTGAGCCATTGGGCTTTATTATATCCACCACGTTGGCTGTCGGCGTCTTAAGCTGGCGCATGGGTGCGCCGCCACGGCGGGCATTTGTGACCGGCTTAATCAGTGCCGTTGTGGTGTTTGGATTGTTCAACTATGGCTTGTCGCTAAGCCTGCCTAACGGCCTGCTGGGAGGCTTCTGACCATGGAAACTATTGGCTTTCTGATGGACGGGTTTGCGGTGGCGCTAACGCCGTACAACCTGATGTTTGCATTGTTTGGCGCCTTTGTCGGCACCCTGATTGGTTGCTTGCCAGGCCTGGGCCCGGCTAACGGCGTTGCCATTCTTATTCCGCTGGCCTTCACCCTGGGGCTGCCACCGGAAACGGCGATGATTCTGCTGACCTCGGTTTATGCCGGTGCTATGTACGGCGGGCGAATTTCGTCCATCCTGCTAAACATACCGGGCGACGAGCCAGCCATGATGACCTGTCTGGACGGTTATCCCATGGCGCAACAAGGCCGTGCGGCAGACGCTTTGGCCATTTCAGCGATTGCGTCCTTCGCGGGGAGTCTGATCGGCACGATAGGGCTGATCATATTGGCACCGGTGCTGGCGCGATTCGCACTGACCTTCGGGCCGGTGGAATACTTCGCTCTTTTTTTGCTGGCGTTCGCCACTCTTGGCGGCATAACCGGCAAAAATCCGATGAAAACGGTGATTGCTGCAGCGCTTGGCATCATGATTTCCACCGTGGGTATCGACATATCCACTGGCACCCAGCGTTATACCGCCGGTGTGTTGGAGCTGTTTGAAGGTATCGACTTCATATTGGCGATTGTTGGGCTGTTCGCCATATCTGAGCTGTTGTTTTTTGTTGAAGCACGAATGGGCAAAGGCCGCAGCAAAGTGAAGGTGGGGAAACTGACGCTGAGCTTCAAAGAAATTGTGTCGACTATTCCCACCCAACTGCGCGGTGGTGTGCTGGGTTTTATTGCTGGTGTGTTGCCGGGGGCGGGTGCGTCTTTGGGTAGCTTTATCAGCTACACCCTTGAAAAGTCGGTGATCGGCAAAAAAGGTCGCTTTGGCGAAGGTGACATTCGCGGTGTTGTGGCGCCAGAAGCGGGCAACAACGGTGCGGCATCGGGCGCTTTGGTACCCATGTTGACCTTAGGGGTACCGGGTAGTGGCACCACGGCGGTGTTGCTGGCCATGCTGATTTCCCTGAATATCACGCCGGGGCCGTTAATGTTTACGCAGAACGCCGACATTGTGTGGGGAGTGATCGCAGCGCTGTTGATTGGCAACGTATTGCTGCTGATACTGAACATTCCGATGATTGGCGTGTTTGTTCGGTTGCTGTCGGTACCGCCTATGTATCTGCTGCCGATCGTTACCATGGTAGCGTTTGTGGGTATTTACTCCATTAGCCACAGCACCTTTGATTTGTACTTCATGATTGTGTTTGGAGTTGGCGGGTTTATTCTGCGCAAACTGGAAATTCCCATGGTTCCCATTATTCTAGGCCTGCTGTTGGGGCCAGAAATGGAAAAGAACTTGGGTCACGCGTTGATATTGTCTGACGGAGACTGGATGACACTCTGGTCTAGCCCTTTGGCCATTGGTTTGTGGCTGGTTGCTGGTTTGGGCCTGGTGCTGCCAACGCTGGTCGGGCCAATATTACGCCGGCGCATGCGTTCTTCCATCAAGGAGGGCCCAGTGAGCGATTAAACGCTCTGGTAAGCCGCCACGGCGGATAAATTACGTAGGTTGCACCGGGCCTTGCCCGGTGTTTTTTATTGAAAAACCGTTACACTCGAACGAATTTGTTCCTACCGCTCAGGACGTTATGTCAGATCTTTCTCTAATTCAGTACGGTTTGATTGCGCTAATCTTCATTTGGAGCGGTTTTGTACGCTCCGGATTGGGCTTCGGTGGGGCTGTATTGTCGTTGCCGTTTTTGCTGCTGGTAAAAGACGCCCCACTGGTTTTTTTGCCGATCATAGCCGTTCAACTGCTGGTGTTTTCATCACTCACCATTTGGATGAACAACCGCCGCAGTCAAAGCTATAAGGGAGATAAAAGCGACCAGACATTAACCGGCTTTGGGCCGGGTGCAGTTGTAACAGCGCGGGAAAGCACGGTGGATTGGCCGTACCTGTGGCGTATGCTTCGCATTATGCTGGTGCCCAAACTGATTGGCGTGTTTGGGCTGTTTACGCTGCCAGCGAATGTGCTTAGCTCCATCATATTTGTGATTGTTGCGATTTATTCGGTGTCTTATATCCTCAACCGGCCTTTTCGCAGCAACAGCAAAGCGGTGGACGTGGGTTTGCTGATGGCCGGTGGTTACATCAGCGGTACCTCGCTGATCGGCGCACCGTTGATTATTGCGGTAGCGGCGCAGCATCTGCCCCGGGAAAAGCTGCGTGACACCTTGTTTGGTCTCTGGTTCATTCTAGTGCTGATCAAACTGGCTGCGTTTATCTGGGTTGGGCTGGATCTGCAGCTGATTCACCATCTGTGGCTGTTGCCCTGCGCTGCCATCGGACATGTGATAGGGCTGCGCTTTCACGACCGTATTTTGAAAGCCGAAACGCCTGTGTTTTTCCGTCTGCTGGGCATTGTGCTGTTCATCGTTAGCAGTGTGGGCATTGTCAGCGTGTTGCTGTAGCGGCGTTATGCCGGGAAATTTATGTGCAGCGTCGCTGCAAACGTTTGAGGATGGTTATGTCGGTTTTGAATTTGGCGTTGTTGTCGGTGTTTCTGCCCACCTTTTTTGTGGTGTCTATCACCCCCGGCATGTGCATGACCCTGGCGTTGTCGCTGGGCATTACTGTGGGTGTGCGCCGGGCGTTGTGGATGATGATCGGCGAACTGCTGGGCGTTGGTATTGTGGCCATTGCGTCTGCTGTAGGCGTGGCTACATTTATGCTGGGTTATCCCACGGTGTTTGAAGTTGCCAAAGTCGCGGGCGGTGCCTATTTGATATGGTTGGGCGTACAACTGTGGCGTTCCCGCGGCAAAATGGCGATGCCGGAAGAAGGCGCGATATTGCCGAGCAGCACCCGCTGGCAGTTGGCTATGCAGGGTTTTATAACCGCTATTGCCAACCCTAAAGGCTGGGCGTTTCTGGTGGTTTTGCTGCCGCCGTTTATAGACAGCTCACTGCCAATGGCACCGCAGCTTACGGCCCTGATACTGATTATTCTGAGCATGGAATTTTTGTGCTTGTTGCTGTATGCCAATGGCGGCCGTACCTTGCGCCGGGCTCTGCGCAGTGGTGATAAAGTACGGCTGGCCAATCGAATTTCAGGCAGCCTGATGATGCTGGTGGGTGTTTGGCTGGCTTTTGGGTGAAGGGGCTATGGGCTTGGCGGGTTTTGGACAAAGCGCGTTAAAGCGCGGCGTAACGGCGGTACAGAATACCCACTCGTTTTACGTAAGCCCGAGTTTCTGCGTAGGGCGGAATGCCATTGTGGCGGCTAACGGCTCCGGGGCCGGCGTTGTAGGCTGCGGTGGCCAGCTTGGTGTCGCCCCGAAAGCGAGCCAGCATTTGCGCCAGATAATTTGCACCACCGCGAATGTTGTCTTCGGCAACCATGGCGTTGACCACCCCCAGCTCGTTTGCAGTGGCGGGCATTAGCTGCATAAGCCCCTGTGCCCCTTTGGGTGACAGAGCCTTGGGATTAAATGCCGACTCGGCGTGAATAACGGCGCGAACGAGGGCGGGATCTACATTGAACTCTTTGGCCGCCGTCTCGATCTGTTCATTGTAGCGGGATGCAAACAGCGGCGTGGTGTCCCAATTCACCGTAGACGAGGGATCACAGGCAAAGCAGTGAAAGCGAATCACTGAAAACTTGGCGTTCGCCGGGCGTTCGCCGCTGTAGGACACCACGCCGTATTTGTCTTGATAACGGTACACCGTGGCTGCGCCATCCGAAGCCAGCGGGCTGTCGTTTTTTACATTGGAAAACTCCACGCTGCCGTCGCTGTGTACAATACGTTTGATGGTGTCGCCACAGGTCGCGCTGCTGGCAAATGCCAGAAAAAGTGCGAGAAGCGGAGAGCAAAACGTGTGAGCGTATTTCATGGCTATGGAGTATATCGCTTCAACAAGGGTTATTCCTCAAGTGTAATACCGATTCAGCCCTTCAATCTCTGAACCCGTCAGCATTCTGAAGTGACCTTCGGCTAAATCGCTGTTTAATTGCAAGTGGCCAATTTGTTCCCGGTGTAGCGCATTGACCCGATTGCCTACGGCGTGGAACATGCGCTTTACCTGGTGATAACGGCCTTCATAAATAGTCAGCCTTGCCAGTGTTGGTTCCAGCAATTCAAGAATTGCGGGGGCTGTGGTGAGCTGCTCGTATTCGAACCAGATACCCTCAGCAAAGCGCAGCGGCGTGTCTGGCCCAATCGGGTAGGCGGTTGTTACCCGATAAACCTTGGCAATGCCCATGCCGGGCAGCGTTAATTGCCGTGACCAGGTGCCGTTGTTGGTCAGTATCATCAGGCCGGTAGTGGCGCGATCCAGCCGGCCGGCAATGTGCAGGCACTGGCTTAAAGCAGGAGGCAACAATTGCAGAACCGTAGGGTGCGTATCATCTTCGGTAGCGCTAAGATAACCTGCGGGTTTGTGCAGCATAATATAGTGGGCGCGATGGCCCTGCTGTATGGTTTGTCCGTTGACGCTGACAGCCGCAAATTCGTCCACATCGGCGTCTGCCCTACGGCAACTCAGGTCGTTAACGTGCACTTGGCCGGTAGCAATCAACCAATTCGCTTGTTTGCGGCTTATATCGGGTTGGTTGCTAACAATACGGGAAAGTTTCATGGCGCTCATGGTATAGACTGTAACAACCGGCGCGAAGCCGGACATCTGACATTATACGAGGAAATTACATGGCATTCTCTGCAGATCACCTGGCTGAGCTGAATCTTTTAACCCAGTTCGATTCTTCGTCCGCCCAGGAAGGTATCAAAGTACATCGCAATGAGGCCGACCCAGAGCTGGTTTCGGCGGCAGAGCGCTTGTTCAGTAAAGGTCTGATTACCCGCGACGACGGCGGCTACCTGACCGCATTGGGTAGCGAAGCGATCGAGCAGGCGCAAATGTTGCTCGCGATACTGAGCAGCAAATAATCCGTTAATCTCTGATTTTACTGATCATAGATCCTGCACTTCGGGCTGCGCCACGGGCGCAGGGCCCGACGTTTCTTTATCGCCTGTTTCACAGCGGAGAGCTCAGTGCCCGAACAGACCAAAGGCGTTTGGTATGGCGTGTGCGCCTACACTATTTGGGGTTCATTCCCGCTATTTTTTGCGCTGTTTCAGGGCGTGCCGGCGCTTGAGATTCTGGTGCATCGAATTATCTGGTCCTGTGTGTTTCTGGCCATCCTGATTTCCGGGTTAAGGCGCTGGCAACCTGTAAAAGACGCTTTTGCCAGTCCGCGACAACTTTGGCGGGTGTTGGGCTGCGCGCTGCTTATCGCGCTTAACTGGGGCGTGTACATATACGCCGTTGAAACCCGCCACGTGTTGCAGGCTAGCCTGGGCTATTTTCTGACGCCGCTGGTGAATGTAGCCTTAGGCATGGTGGTGTTGCGCGAACAGATGGGGCGTTGGCAGATGGCAGCGGTCGCTATTGCGGGCTTTGGCATCGTGCTCCAGTTACTGATGCTGGGCGAGCTACCCTGGATTAGCTTGGTGTTGGCATTCAGTTTTGGCGTGTATGGGCTTCTGCGCAAGCAGATTCAACTAGACGGTTTGTCCGGTTTATTTGTGGAAACCCTTCTGCTACTGCCCTTGGGCTTAATGACCTTTGGCTGGCTGGCGACATCGGGCGCTTCGAACTTTACCCGGGATTTGCCCACGGGCAGCTTGTTGATGGCCAGCGGCGTGTTGACGGCCATTCCCCTGCTGCTATTCGCCGGCGCCGCGCGACGCCTGAGGTTAGCGACTGTTGGCTTTCTGATGTACATAAACCCGACGTTGCAGTTCGTAATCGCCCTGTTGGTTTTCAACGAGCCTTTAAGCCCTATTCAGTTAACAAGTTTTATGGTGATCTGGCTGGCGCTGATTGTGTACAGTATTTCCTCGTGGCAGGGCAGGGTGCGAAAGGCGGTATGAGCCTGCACTTACAAAATCGTGACGCCCATAGGGCGGCTCTTGGCTCACCCAGCGCTGCCTGTGCGTTATTTGCCATCCCCGCTTCGTAAGGCAAATGCTGAACGAGCTTCAGTTGCGTATTCAGTTTGGCACTGACTTGATTAGGGCGGAGCGGCAACACTGGTTCAATGTGGGCTTAAAAGCCCATAAATCCAAAATAGCTGGACAGGAAAAACGCGGTTGAGCCAATCATTATGAAGGCCCAGGCGGCCGTGGTGTAAGACGCTCTGCGTGAAAGTCTCATGGCAATTTCTTCCTTTTATTATAGTTGGTTCGAGTTATGCGCTTCGTCAGTCACTATAGACTATGGCACGCGACTGGGTCTCATGGGTGCTTTTTTTCAATTGGGTTTTCGATTAATAAATTCCATCCACAAAAAACGCCGGGAGCTTAGCGCTTGCCGGCGTTTTTTTGATTTTCAGGTTGGCTTAGTGGCCGCCCTGCACCTGGCCGATGTCGTTAGCCACAGCCACCGCTCTTTTGTTCCAGGAGCGAAATTTGCGTACGATCAACTGAACCATGAGACGGCTGGCTTCACGCGTGTACTGGCTCCGGACAGCGCCACTGTTGTGGAGGATAGATGACGGCAGCTGGTGAACGGTTGCGGCTGGTTTGGTGACCATAATGCTTTCCTCCTTAAAGAAATTTCTCAACAGTGGGTTTCGGGTGTTTGCCGAATATATAGTTAACTATATAGATCCATATTCGCAGTATAAATACGTTATAATCCCTATCCACGTTGCAAATATGCAGTGATTTATGGATTGGGATTATCTACGATACGTACGCGCTTTGGCAATAGGTGGAACGCTCGCCAAAGCCGGAGAAATACTGGGTGTGCACCAAACCACGGTGTTGCGTCGGCTTGACCATATGGAGGAGGCCCTGGCAGTTCGGTTTTTCGAGCGCAGCCGCGAAGGTTTGAAGCTGACGGCTGCCGGTGAAATGGCTTTTCACGAGGCTGAAAAACTGGCGGCGGAAATAGAAAACCTGGAGCGCAAACTGCGCCAGGAAACAACTGCGCTTGAGGGCAAGATACGCATCGCCACCCCGGACACGCTGATGACTGAGCTGTTAGCGCCGATTCTGGCGAGCTTGCTTATAAAGTACCCAGACATCGAACTGGAAGTTCTGACCGACAACGACGTCAGCAATTTAAGCCATCGCGAAGCCGATTTGACCCTGCGCTCGGAAAACAAACCCCAGGCGACATGGGAGGGTGAGCGCATTGCGGCGATGGAATACGCTGTGTATGCCACCCCGGGATACTGTCGCCGTAACCGCGGTTTCGATCTTGACCAGCGGCCGGAACAGCTGCGCTGGATTATCCCCGATGAAACTTTCAGCCTGCTGGCTACCGGGCGCTGGTATCGTCGCCACCTGAAACATGCAACCTCGGTAATTCGTTGTAATAGCTTGCAGGCAATGGTGGCGCTGGCCCGCAGTGGCGCGGGGGTGGCTGTATTGCCCTGCTATCTGGGTGAAGACGCCCGTGAATTGCGGCGCCTGTCGGAGCCGCTGGAAGGTGAAAGTGTGGATTTATGGCTACACGTGAATCAGGACACCCAGCAAATGGCTCGGGTGCGGCTGGTAATGGCTTTTCTGGTATCCCGCTTACGAGCTCTTGAGGCTAGCCTGGAGTTCAGCACCACGTATTAATGCTCGTTGCGGTGTGCCGCACGGCGATTAACCCTACCAAACTGTCATCCGCTCGCGCAGGGATTTACTTGCCGCGTGGGCGCTGGTCGTGTCATAAACAGCCCACATTATCTTTGGATGGCGGCATGTATGAAGGGCGGTAACAAAATTTGTGTTTTTCTGATGTCTGCGGCACTGCTGGGTAGCCCTGTCTTTACTGTTGCGGCAACGTCACCCGCTGCAAAACAGCAGCAGACGGTGGACGCCAGGCAGGTGCTCAGAGCCTCGCCAATGGACGACATTATTGCTCAGTACCCCGCCATGATGAGCCAGGGCATACGCGATGGCCTTAAGCAGACGGGGCAGGTTCCGCCGATGGTCGCCGATGCGGTTGGGTATGTGGTTAGCAACAGTTTTAATCCGCAGAAAATAGAGCAGCAGGTGGCAGGCCGCCTGCAGGCTGAGTTGAGTAATGGGCAGTTGCAAGCCGTGGCTGACTGGTACAACACGCCCGTCGCGCAGAAAATCTCAAGAGCCGAAGTAGCCGCGTCAGCACCGGCGGTGTGGCCGCAAATTAGCGCGCAGGCTGACCAGCTGGCCCAAAGATTCGGTAATACCGATCGTGCCAAGAGTTTTGTGCGTTTTAACCGCGCTTCGCGCGCAACTCAAAGCGCTGTCGATACCACCATTGCGGTGCAGCTTGGATTAGCGTCTACCATGGCAGCGTTCAGCAGTGATTCGGTGAACTTCGAAACTCTTCAAAAGCGTATAGAAAGCCAGCGTCCGGTTTTGAAAGGGGTTGTGGAGCAACAGGTGTTTAACAGTTACCTGTATGCCTACCAGGATATCAGTGGTGCGGAAATGGAGCAGTATCTACGCTTTCTGGAAAGCGATGCTGGCGCGGCTTTTACCCGCGTGGTATCCAGTGGCGTGAAGCAAGCGGTTATTGAGCCGGTAGAGAGCATTGGCGAGCAGCTGGGCCAGTTTTTAGTACCCCAGGCCACTACGAAATAGTCGTTATGTTGGAGCGTCGTTTTGTACTAAACGCCCGGCGAGCCATGAGCGATTCGCCGGGCGAGAAAATCAGCCGCGGCTGGTCACTTCTAGCAGGTGATAGCCGAACTGGGTTTTTACCGGGCCCTGCACGGTGTTCAGGTCAGCGCTAAAAACCACGGTGTCGAATTCTGGAACCATCTGGCCGGGGCCGAAGGAGCCCAGGTCGCCGCCGTTGCGGCCAGACGGACAAGATGAGTGCTTCTTGGCGACTTCGGCAAAATCCTGCCCGCCTTCGATGTCTTTTTTCAGTTCTTCACACTTTGTTTCGGTGTCCACCAGAATGTGACGCGCTGTTGCTTGTGCCATGTTTTGCTTCCTCAAATGATTTTGTGTGTTTAAAGATGACGGGCGAATGCTGCCCGCCATGGCGGCCTCTGGCAAGAGCTTTTTGTCAGTGTTAATGCTGGCTGACCATTTTGTGCGCAATCCTGTACAATACGTCGTCTATTTTCAGCCACTCCGGATTCACTGGTGAATTGCCGGAACCGGCCTTACGTCTACAGGTTGCTGCCTTGATCGCTACTGCTAACATTACGATGCAATTCGGGGCCAAGCCCCTGTTCGAAAACGTCTCAGCCAAATTTGGTAACGGCAATCGCTATGGTCTGATTGGTGCCAACGGTTGTGGAAAGTCGACGCTGATGAAAATCATGGGTGGCGATCTGGAGCCGTCCTCCGGGCATATTATGCTCGATCCTAATATTCGCCTGGGTAAGTTACACCAGGACCAGTTCGCCTACGAGAACTCCACGGTGATTGACACCGTGATCATGGGTCACGAAGAATTGTGGACGGTGAAGAAAGAGCGCGACCGTATTTATTCGCTGCCAGAGATGACCGAAGACGATGGCATGGCCGTGGCGGATCTGGAAGTGCAATTTGCCGAGATGGATGGTTATACCTCGGAATCCCGCGCGGGTGAGTTATTGCTGGGCCTGGACATTCCTCTGAACCAGCACGATGGCCCGATGAGTGCGCTGGCGCCCGGCTGGAAGCTTCGGGTTTTGCTGGCCCAAGCACTGTTTTCAAATCCGGATGTGTTGTTGCTGGATGAGCCCACTAACCACTTGGACATTAACACCATCCGTTGGCTGGAAAGCATTCTGGTGGCGCGCAACAGCACCATGATTATTATTTCGCACGATCGCCACTTCCTGAACAGCGTGTGCACCCACATGGCGGATCTGGATTACGGTGAGTTGCGCTTGTTCCCGGGTAACTACGATGAGTACATGACCGCTGCCACCCAGGCCCGCGAGCGCATGCTGTCAGAAAACGCCAAGAAAAAGACCCAAATTGCCGAGCTTCAGCAATTTGTTAGTCGTTTTTCAGCCAACGCCTCTAAAGCCAAACAAGCCACTTCGCGGGCGCGCCAGATCGACAAGATTCAACTGGATGATGTGAAACCGTCCAGCCGTGTCAGCCCGTTTATCCGTTTTGAATCGGGTAAGAAGATTCACCGCCAAGCGTTAACGCTGAAGGAACTGACCAAGGGTTTTACCGACATCCCGCTGTTCAAAAAACTCAATCTGCAAATTGAAGCCGGTGAACGGGTTGCGATCATTGGACCCAATGGCGTTGGAAAAACCACGTTTTTACAGTGTCTGACAGGGGCTTACCAGCCGGATAGCGGTGAGGTGAAGTGGACTGACAGCGCTCAGGTTGGCTATTTTGCCCAGGACCATACGTCAGATTTCGCGCAGGACATGAACCTGAACGACTGGATGGCACGCTGGACCACCGGCGGTGAGCAAGTGATTCGCGGCACATTGGGTCGCATGCTGTTTTCCAGCGACGACATCGAAAAATCTGTTCACGTGTTGTCAGGAGGGGAGCAGGGCCGAATGCTGTTTGGCAAACTGATTTTGCAACAGCCCAACGTGATGCTGCTGGACGAACCTACCAACCACATGGACATGGAGTCGATTGAAGCGCTAAACCTGGCTCTTGAAAACTACGAAGGCACGCTTATTTTTGTGAGCCACGACCGGGAGTTTGTATCGTCCCTGGCGACCCGTATTATTGAGCTCGACGCTAGCGGAGTCATCGATTTCAGCGGCAGCTACGACGAATACCTGCGAAGCCGCGGTTACGTATGAGTAAGGGCAACTAATGCACTTGGTTATGCAAGAGGATAGGGTGTGAACCAGTCAGACATTATTAGCGCTACCCGTAACTGGGTGGACACAGTCGTCGTTGGGTTAAACTTTTGTCCGTTCGCCAAGCGCGAACTCGCTAAAGGCAGCGTGCGTTTTACGGTGTGTGAAGCGACAAACGAAGAGTTCCTGCTGCAGTATCTGCAGCAGGAACTCCAGCGCCTGGATAACGAGCCAGATCTGGAAGCCACGCTGCTGATTCATCCCTACGCACTGGGCGACTTCATCCGGTACAACGAGTTTCTGGAGGAAGTCAACGGTCTGTTGGCGGTTATGGAACTGGAAGGTGTTTACCAGGTTGCCAGTTTTCACCCGCACTATCAGTTCGCTGGCACCGGGCCGGATGATGCCGAGAACTACACCAATCGATCGCCCTACCCGATGCTGCATCTGCTGCGCGAAGCCAGCCTGGAAGTGGCCATTGAGCACTATCCGAACGTAGATGACATTCCAGACCGTAATATTGAACTCACGCGAAAACTGGGTGTCCAGAAAATGCGCGCCCTTCTGGCGAGTTGCCTGGAAAATCGTTCCTGATCGGAGTGTGCATGTCTGAAACCCGTCACCGTTCCCGCCCCTTTAGCTCTGATCAGCGGCTGCCAGATACTGATATAACGCCCAATGCGCATCAGCCCGAACAGGCTGGTGCCATGCTCGCCGACTATATTCACCGCCATCCCAGATTGTTGATTCTGACTGGCGCTGGTGTCAGCACCGATTCCGGTATTCCGGATTACCGCGATGGCGACGGCGCCTGGAAACGTAAGCAGCCGGTACAGCATCAGGCCTTTATGGGCAGCGTTCAAACCCGCCAACGTTACTGGGGCCGCAGCCTGATAGGCTGGCCGCTGATGCGCAACGCCTCACCGAATGCCTCTCACCATCATATTTCCCAACTTGAAATGCTCAATCACAGTGCGCTGGTGGTTACCCAGAATGTGGACAGGTTGCACCAAAAAGCAGGAACTCAGGCGGTAACCGATTTGCACGGCCGCGCTGATGAGGTGCTATGCATGAGCTGCGATTATCGATGTATGAGGGACGAGGTGCACCAGCGCTGTGCGATTCTTAATCCGCAATTCAGTGCGTTTACGGCAGACGTAGCGCCGGATGGTGATGCCGATTTAGACATCGATTTTGCAGACTTCCAGTTGGCAGACTGCCCGCTGTGCGGCGGTATTTTAAAGCCGGATGTGGTGTTCTTTGGCGATTACGTGCCTAAACAGCGGGTGTATGCCGCACTGGATGCGCTTAAAGCCAGCGATGGCCTACTGGTGATTGGCTCGTCACTGATGGTTTACTCCGGATTCCGCTTTTGCCGTTACGCTCATGAATGGGGTAAGCCCATTGCAACATTGAACCTGGGCCGAACCCGTGCGGAATCTCTGGCAATGCTCAGACTTAACGCCAGTATTTCGGACACCCTTGAGGTGTGTGTTAACCAGCTTTAGCCGCAAGCCGGGTAAAAAATCCGCTCTCGTGAAATTGCATTGTATGAAAGCCTGTTCTAGGCTCAAAGCACTTGTCAATTCATGAGGATAAGAGGGGTTCAATTTTGAGCAGCTCGCATGTTTACAAGAAAGTTGAAATTGTAGGGTCATCTCCCAACAGCATTGAGGAGGCTATTCAGAGCGCACTGGACGAATGTGGTAAAAGCGTGCGTAATATGGAGTGGTTTGAAGTGGTTGAAACCCGCGGCCACATTGTTGATGGCAAGGTGGGCCATTACCAAGTCAGTTTGAAAATTGGTTTTCGCATTGGTAAAGACTGATTTTGCACGCTGGTTCATGTTGAATGGCAAAATCAAAAAGGCGGCTGCGCAATCAGCCGCCTTTGTCGTTTTCAGTCTGGCGAAATGGCAGTAATGTTTTACTCTCTTCAAAATAGCGGCGAACTCCCTCGCGCTCTTCAGCGACGAAATTTGCAATGGCATCGCGAAAGCCCGGGTGCTCTATACTGTGCCACGAGTGGGTCAGTAACGGTTCAAAACCCCGCACCAGTTTGTGCTCACCCTGAGCACCGGCGTCAAAATGCTGCAGGCCAAGGTCTATGGCCAGTTCTATTCCCTGGTAATAGCAGGTTTCAAAGTGCAAATGATTGTACTCGTCCAGGCAACCCCAGTAGCGCCCGTAAAGGGTGTCAGTGCCGCTTAGGAACAGCGCGCTGGCGATCATTTCACCTTGTTTGAGAGCGATCACGATGTGTACATGCTCTGGCATCTGGCGGAACAAACGCTCGAAAAAGTCACGGTTCAGATAGGGCTGCTGGCCGCGCTTAAGATAAGTTGCCTGGTAGAACACGTAGAAACCATCAAGCACTCGGTCAGATATGTCTGAGCCGCTGACACGCTGAAACTCAATACCCTGATCGCTGACTTGTTTGCGTTCTTTGCGGATGGACTTGCGCTTGCGCGATGTTAACAGCGCCAGAAAGTTGTCAAAGGCTTCGTACCCGGCATTGTGCCAGTGAAACTGGCAGCCTAGCCGATGCAATTGCGAGCTGTCTGGTGTTTGCGGCTGGCAAAGCAGCGCTTGATCCGCGCTGTTGGGAAACAGCAAATGCCAGGAATGGGCGCCGAGTGCAGTGGTGGCTGTATCAAGCAGCTTATGAAGCGATGCGCTGTCCAGAATTTCGCGCAACTGCGGTGTTAACAGCAGCCGCGGCCCCTGTGACGGAGTAAAGGGAATGGCCATCAGCAACTTTGGATAATAAGGTTGGCCGTGACGCTGGTAGGCTTCGGCCCAGGCAAAATCGAACACGTATTCGCCACGGGAATTGTTTTTTAAGAATGCTGGAATAATGCCGGTAACCTGACCCTGCTGGTGGATCACCAGATGGCTGGGCTGCCAGCCCGTAGCCGCATTGGTGCAACCACTGTGCTCCAGTGCCTGAAGAAAATCGTATCGCGCAAAGGGGTAATCACTACCGGCCAAGCTCTGCCAGTCTGCAGCGTTAATATCGTCGATAGACCGGCAAATGTGGACCTTGCTTTGTGCCGGGCCGTCAAAGGTCAGGCTTAGTGGTTGGCTATCTGGCTGGTTCATGGACGTTCGATTTCCTGTAAGACGATGTACTCACTGCACATACCTTACGCCAGAACCACCCAGGCGATCACCCGTTGCGATTTATTTAGCCATCTTGTCGCAACGCTTTTGCTGTTTCTCCATTTTCTTTTGCATCTGTTGCTGACGCTCTTTTTGCATATCGTTCCAGGTTCCGCGCTGTTCATCTGTTAGCTTAAGACGGTCGGCCGTTTCGTTGCGGCGTTCCATCATTTTTTGCTGTTGTTGCGCCTGCCGGGCCTGTATGTCGGTGCTGGTCATTTGTTCACACTGTTCTTGCATCCGTTGATATTTGTTCGCGACTTTCTCGAAACCCTGGGCCATGGCAAGCGGAGCGGCGGACAGCAATGCGCAGGTTATCAAGGCAGCTGCGATGCGAACAGATTGGGGTGTTTTCATGGTGATTTCTCCGGTAACGGGTTTGCGATAAAGCCATTAAGGGTTAGTGGCTTCGTTTAGGTGACTCCATATTAATCACTGCAGTGTCAAGCGCTGTCAGCGTTGGGTAAAGGTTCTGTAAAGCCTTAGCGGCCAGCCAAATTGGGTGAGTGCGGGCATGGTAGACTTGCGCTAAGCCAGAGCAGTTCCAGACGGAGTGAAGACGGCATGCAAAATCGGGTGCTATTAATAGAAGATGACGAAGAGCTGCGCATGTTGCTGGCCCGTTACCTTGTTACCCAAGGCTTCACTGTGCGCGAAGCGGCCAACGGTCAAAACGGACTGGCACTGGCTCGAAGCGAATCCTGTGACATTGTAGTTCTGGATATTATGTTGCCTGATATCAACGGGCTCGACGTACTGCGACAGCTGCGTGTCAGTGCTCATCTGCCAGTGATTCTGCTGACCGCCCACGGTGATGAAACCGATCGCATTGTGGGCTTTGAAGTGGGTGCCGATGATTATATCGCCAAACCCTGCAACCCCCGTGAGCTGGTGGCACGTTTGCACGCATTGTTGCGCCGTATTGCGTGGGACCAGAAAGCGGAACCGAACGACAGTCGAAGCTACGGTGATTTGCGCCTTGAGCCCGACCACAGGCGGGTGCGCCAGAATGGCACTCCGCTGGACTTGACCGCTACCGAATACGAAGTTCTGCAGGTGCTTCTGGCTCACGCCGGCCGTGTGGTACGCAAAACCGATCTAATGCAGTGGGCGCTGGGCCGGCGTCTTGAAACTTACGATCGCACTCTGGATATGCACATTAGCAATCTGCGCAAGAAGCTCGGCAACGAAGAACCGCCGCGCATCGAAACCGTGCGCGGGCTTGGTTATAGCTACCGGGTAGTGCCATGAAACCAGTCCATAGCAAAAACAATAGCGGCGCCGATGAAACTGCCGAGCCGCAGCGACGTTTTACGGTGTCACTGTTTTGGCGCATTTTTTTGATGGTTTGGCTGGCCATGGCGTTAACGCTGGGAGCTGGACAGCTGGTGTCACGGTTGCTGGTGGCACAAGAACAGCAGGCGATGACGCGCCAGCTTGGGCTGTATGAACTAGGCCAGGAAGTGCTTGCGCTCAGCCAGAACGGCGGCGCTGATGCGGTCCGCCAGTTTTTGCGCCAGCAAGGCCGAACCCTGGGCCTGCACCTGATACTGGCCGCGCCTGAGGCTTCCGGCGAGCCCGGCCATAGTCGAAACCTGCCGGCCTCCGTTCATAAACGCATGGATTCGCATTGGTTTGCCTTGAAACCCGCAGTGATTGAACTGGCAGGGGATTATAAGTTGATTGCCTGGCCGCGCGGCAAAACCGCCGGCTGGTTGTCCCCTGGGTCTTTAAGATTCATTAACGCCGGCTTTGCGGTAGTGCTGATTTCCCTGGCCTGCTGGCTGATTGCCCGGCGCCTGTCTCAGCCGTTAAAAACCATGGAGGCCACCGCTCGCGCTATTGCCGCCGGCGACAAAAGCCTGCGGGTTGACCCCAAGGTTGCCTCACGCAGTGATGAGATTGGCGCTCTTGCCAACGCATTTAACGCCATGACGGCACAGCTGTGGGGTCTTCTTGATCGCCAGCAGCAATTATTACGGGATATTTCCCATGATTTGCGCACGCCACTGGCAAGGCAGCGGGTAGCCATTGAACTGGCTCTGGACGGCGGTGGCGATGGTGCATTGCTAAACAGCATACTGCGCCAGAACGAACGCCTGGAAGCCATGACCGAAGAGGTGTTGACTCTTTACCGGTTGGCCGCCCAGGGCGAGCAGTTTGCGTGCCAGCCAGTGGCTGTTATGGAGCTATTAAGCGCTGTGCTGCAAGACGCAGCAGGGTATGCCCGTGGACGGGATGTGAAATGCCGAATGAATGCGAGCGAGCAGGCAACTCACGTGCTGGTTCTGGGTGATACCGGGCTGTTGCGACGAGCCTTTGATAATATTCTGCAGAATGCTCTGGACCATACGCCACCAAGGCAAGCCTTGACGGTTGCGGCCACGGTTGCAGACAACCGGTTATGGATTGAATTCACCGACAGCGGCCCAGGTGCGCCAGACGAAGCACTGGCGCACCTGTTTGAGCCGTTCTACCGCAGCGACCAATCCCGTGGTGGCCAGGGATGGGGCCTGGGGCTGGCGATCGCACAAAAGGTAATTTTCGCCCACGATGGCGAGGTCTCCGCCGCCAACGCGGTTGCTGGAGGTCTGGTGGTAAGGGTCCAGTTACCAGTGTTTGTGGTCAGCTGAGCTTCTGAGAACCCGAATTGCGTCGTTGCAATGTCTCGATTTGGAACCACCAACCTCCAGAGCACCGTCAAGAGCAAAATAGGCAAAATCGAATGAAAAAAGACTACCCCGTCCCCGCCGGTTATCTGGAGCGTGTCACGGAAATTAAAAAGAGCCGGTTTATAGCCCGCGTGGCTCCGGTAAACAGTCGTGATGAGGTTCATCAATGGCTGGCAAAGGCGCAGGCAGATCATAATGATGCCCGCCATATCTGCTGGGCGTATCAGATTGGCCGCCCTGGCTCGGCAGCCGAAGCCGCCATGAACGACGACGGCGAGCCCTCTGGCACCGCTGGAAAACCGATACTCAGTGTTATTCAGCACAAAGACATGGGGGATGTACTGGTATTGGTCATTCGCTATTTTGGCGGCATAAAACTGGGCGCAGGCGGCCTGGTGCGGGCCTACGCAGGCGCTGCAGAAAGTGTACTGTCGGCGGTAGAACGGGTGGTGCATCAGCCCAGCCAGCTAGCCTTGGCGGTGATTGGTTTTGCCGATGAACAACCTCTGCGGCATTGGTGCGAACGGCACAACGCGACCATTACCGAGATCAATTATGGCCAGCAAGTGGCGGTATCTGTTGACGTGCCAGAACCTGCGACAGAGGATTTTTCTGGTTTTTGCAACTCCCGCGGACTGAATTTTCATTTCGATACCTGACCCGCTCGCCGGGCAGCGCGTATACTCTAATGAGCCGCCAATTTGAGGAGAACCCACTAATGCGCTTTGTAACCTGTGTAGTTGTCGCGCTGGCTCTGGCCGGTTGCGCAAGCAACGTGGTGACGGATTATAATCCAGCCACGGCTTTTGGTGATTACAACACTTGGGCCTACGCTGACAATGCCGGCTCCGATTCTTTCATGTCGCTCGACGGTAGCCGCGTAAAAAGCGCGCTGGAACGTGAGCTGGCAAGCAAGGCTATGAAGCCGGTAAGCGCTGCTGAGGCCGACGTGCTGGTAAATTGGCAGATTGCAAAGGAAGAGCGTCTTGAGCAAAGCGGTTTGGGCCTGGGGTTCGGGTTTGGTACCGGTAATTTTGGCTGGGGGCTGTCGGCACCACCTCCGGTGCGTGAAGTCAACGAAGGTAAACTGGTGATTGAACTGGCTGATGCGCAAAGCCGCCAGGTGATTTGGCGTGCAGCCAGCAGGCGTTACCTGAACGAAAACCAGTCACCAGAAACACGGCGCAAGCTGATCGACGAAGTGGTTCAGGAAATGTTCACCAAATATCCGCCCGGGCTGGACTGAATGAGTAAAAAGCACGACGGTGGACTGGTTTATTCCACCGATCAGGGTCGCATGTGCCCCCGGTGTCGTCATCCGCAGGAACGGTGCAGCTGCAGCCGGGAACAACGCCCGCTGGGTGATGGTGTCGTGCGGGTCAGTCGCGAAACCAAAGGCCGCAAAGGTAAGGGCGTTACTCTGATTAGCGGCATACCCTTGGCAGAAAAAGAGTTGAAAGCCTACACCAAAGAGCTGAAAGTCAAATGCGGCACCGGTGGCACTTTAAAAGACGGCATTGTTGAAATTCAGGGTGACCAACGAGATATTTTATTGCTATTGCTGATGCAAAAAGGCTGGGAGGTAAAACGTTCCGGTGGCTGACCCTGCTCATCAACAAACAGTCATTACTAAGCAGTAAGCAATAATCGACAATGAACAATGAACAATGAACAACACGAAGAACCGACAGGAACGGGTATGCACGTAGTGGTTTTAGGCGCGGGTGTGGTTGGCGTTACCAGTGCCTGGTTTTTGCAGCGTCAGGGTTACCAGGTCACAGTGATAGATCGTCAGCCAGCAGCCGGGCTTGAAACCAGTTACGCCAATGGCGGCCAGGTTTCAGTGTGCCATGCCGAGCCTTGGGCCAACCCATCGACGCCGCTGAAGGTTCTGAAATGGCTGCACCGTAATGACGCGCCGCTGCTGTTCCGGCCACGCTTGGATGCTGCCCAGTGGCGCTGGGCGCTGGCGTTTCTGGGCCAGTGCACCTCTGCACGGGCGGCTGACAATCTGCGTCAGATGGTCAACCTGGGCCTTTACAGTCGCAGCAAATTACAGGAACTGCGGGTCGAACTGGGTTTAGAGTACGACCATCTAACCCGTGGAATTCTGCACTTCTACACCAGCCAGAAAGAATTCGACAGTGCCCTGGAACCGGCGCGGCAGATGCGCGAGCTGGGGTGTGACAGGCAAGTGGTGAGTGCTGCGCGGGCAATCGAACTGGAGCCCGCTTTAGCGCCCTTGAAGCATCGCCTCGCAGGGGGTACCTACACCGAGGAAGACGAATCCGGTGATGCTCGTAAATTTACCCAGGCCCTGGCAGAGCGCTGTAAACAAGCGGGTGTGGTGTTCAAATACAACACCGAAGTAGTTGGGTTTGAGCGCGGTATCGGGCGTATAGATGCGGTGGAAACCCTGTCCCAAGGATATCACCATAATTTGCGCGCAGACGCTTGGGTTCTCAGTTTGGGGAGCTTTAGCGCGCCACTGGCGAGGCAATTGGGACTGGCTTTGAATATTTATCCAGCCAAGGGCTATTCCATCACCGTGCCGGTGAAAAATCCTGAGGCCGCGTTCAATGTCAGCCTGACCGACGATGAGTACAAACTGGTTTACTCACGTTTGGGTGATCGTATGCGGATCGCGGGTACTGCAGAGTTCAGCGGCTATTCCAGACGACTGAATGTCACCCGCTGCCGGGCCGTGTTGCGCCGAGTGGCGGCTGTTATGCCCGAGGCGGGTCACTGGGAGCAGGCTGAATACTGGAGCGGGTTGCGGCCATCGACGCCGTCCAGCGTGCCCTATGTGGGTAAGAGCGTTATTAGCAATCTGTTTCTGAATACTGGCCACGGTACTTTGGGATGGACCCATGCATGCGGGTCAGCGGCCGCGCTGGCGGATATTATCGCCGGTCGGCCGCCGCAGCTGGATTTTCGTTTCAGTGGCGTCTCAGTGACATAAGGCAAGCTAGCCTAGCTGATCGCGAATCTGCTTCTTGTTGATCTTGCCCACGCTGGTTTTTGGAATGTCGTCCACAAAGTCCATTTGCCGGGGGATCGCCCACTTATTGATTTCGCCTTTATCCACATAGCGCTGTAAGTGCGCTTGAATGTCTTCTTGTGTGGCATCCTGGCCGGGTTTTAGCGTGATCAGTGCGTGTGGGCGCTCGCCCCATTTCTCATCGGCAACGCCGACAACCGCAGCGGCTGCGACCGCCGGATGCTGGCTAATCAGGTTTTCCAGATCCAGTGACGACAACCATTCACCCCCGGTTTTGATCACATCCTTGATGCGGTCTTTAATCATCAGGGTCTGATTTGGCTCCATACTGGCCACGTCGCCAGTGTGCAGCCAGCCGTGTAGCCAAAGTTCTTCGCCTTTTTCCGGTTCTTTCAGATAGCTTTGGGTTAACCAGGGCGTACGCGCAACAACTTCGCCTTTGGCCTGGCCGTCGTGGGCGACCGGTTTGCCATTGGTGTCCACAATTTCAACTTGCACCAACGGAATGGCGACACCGGTTTTCACCCGCACTTCGGCTTGCTGCGCCAGCGGCAATTCCAGATCTTCCGGTGTCAGGTGGGTGATGGTCAGAATCGGGCAGGTTTCCGACATGCCGTAGCCGGTGTACATGCGAATGCCCCGCTCGGCTCCGGCTTCACACAGCCCTTTAGTGAGGGCACTACCGCCTATCAGTACCTGCCAGTTGCTCAGATCTGCGTCTTTGATGGACTCGGTGGCCAGCAGCATCTGCATAATGGTGGGCACGCAGTGGGAGAAGGTCACATTGTGGGTTTTGATCAGGTCCATCAGCAGTTCGGGTTCATAGCGCCCGGGGTATACCTGTTTAATGCCCATTAAGGTGGCAGCGTAGGGAACACCCCATGCGTGCACGTGGAACATGGGCGTCATCGGCATGTAGACAGAACGGGAGCGTAGCAGCGGCGCCTCATCGAACATCGAAAGGGAACCTACCATGGCCATAGTGTGCATCACCAACTGGCGATGGCTGAACATCACACCTTTCGGCTTGCCGGTCGTGCCAGTAGTGTAAAA
Organism: Marinobacter sp. BSs20148; assembly: GCF_000283275.1. Lineage (NCBI taxonomy): Bacteria > Pseudomonadati > Pseudomonadota > Gammaproteobacteria > Pseudomonadales > Marinobacteraceae > Marinobacter > Marinobacter sp. BSs20148. The sequence continues at coordinate 2,983,862 of NC_018268.1, read as the reverse complement.
GCAGGTGGCTACGCTGTTTTCGTCAAAATCCGGGAAGTCGAAGTGGCTGTCTTCCTGTGCCAGAAGCTGCTCGTATTCACCCAACACCGGCACGCTGGCGGCTGCAGGCTGGTTGTTATCGGTCAGCTGTATGTAGTGCTTTACCGTCTCGATCTGGTCTTTAACAGCATCGAGTATGGGTAGGAAATCGTCGTGTATCAGCACCACATCGTCTTCGGCGTGATTCATGGTGTATACGATCTGATCCGGTGACAGCCGCACGTTAACGGTGTGCAGAACGGCGCCAATCATCGGTACCGCAAAAAAGCATTCAAGATAGCGGGGCGTATCCCAGTCCATCACCGCAACGGTGTCGCCGGCTTTAACTCCGGCTTTGGTCAGGGCGTTGGCCAGGCGGCCGATACGGGCTTGCAATTCGGAGTAGGTGTAGCGACTTCTATTTGCGTAAATAATTTCCTGGGAGGCGGCGAATCGCGGCCCAGAAGTCAGTAATTGTTTGATCAGCAGTGGGTACTGATAGGCGTTTTCTGCTGGAGTTAGCAAGCGGGTCGAGGCCATGACAATGTCCTTTTGTTGTTGGGGAAGGTGGGCTACCTCAGCCGTAGGTGCACAAATAGGCGGTATCGTATTCGACGGTAACCCGAAAGGTGGAATCGGGCGCAACCCCGAAGCATTCACCGGCACCGTAGGTCATCCATGTTTCCAAGCCCGGCAAGCACACCGACATCACACCGCTGACAATGGTCATGGTTTCTTTTTGCTGGGTGCTGAACTGGTATTCGCCAGGGCTTATTACGCCAATGGTGGCGGGTAAAGCGTCTGACTGAAAGGCGATCGACTTTGCTTTGCCATCAAAATATTCATTTACCTTGAGCATAAACAGAACTCCGTGTCGGACTGTTTCAGAAACCATTCTGTGTATTAGCTACGCGCCTAATCTAGCGCACTATCTAACCTAGCGCACCACTACCGCTTTGCAGGCACTCACATTCGAGGGTGGTTTCATTGCCCCCAGGGGTCGCCGCGGGTATTGCCAACTTTAGGTACTTCCATGTGCATTGCGGCTTTTGCCATCATATTGGCGCTTGGCGGTGCGGTCAGCAGCAAAAAGACCATAATCAAAATCTCCACGAAGCCTGTGCCCATGGGCTGGTTGGCGAACCACATCATCGACGCTAACGCCATAGCTCCCACACCCACGGTGGTGGCCTTGGTGGGTCCGTGCAGGCGGGTGAAAAAATCAGGCAAGACCGCAAGCCCGATGGCGCCCACCAATGTAAATACGGCACCCAGCAACAACAGTGCTGCGATAATGTACTCGATAAACAGGTTCATTCTTGTGTCGTCTCCTTTGCAACGCGCCTGGCGCCTCGCTATGTACTCTTGTTATTCAATAACGCTGCCGCGTTTCAGGTATTTGGCCATAGCCACTGTGCTGACAAAACCCATGACGGCAATCAGCAACGCGGCCTCCAGATACATACGGGTGTTCAACGTAATACCCAGAAGAATGATTAGTGCGATGGCGTTAATGGCCAGAGTATCTATGGCCAGAACCCGGTCTGGGGCATGTGGGCCAACAATCAGACGATACACATTAAGCAAAGCCGCAATCACCACCAGGACGATGGATATTTTCAACACAATGGCAATCATTGGAACATCTCCATCAAAGGCTTTTCATAACGATTGTGAATGGCCTCAATTACTTCTTCTGCGGTTCGGGTGTCTAGCGCGTGAATCAGCAGAATCTTGTGATCATCGCTGATATCGGCGGTCACCGTGCCCGGTGTCAGGGAAATGGTACTGGCCAAAATAGCGATCGCCTGTGGGCAGTCAAGCTGCAGCGGGTAGCTGATAAACATCGGTTCCGGCCGGCGCGGGCTTATAATCAGCCAGGCCACTTCAAAGCTGGCAATCACGATGTCCCATAACACCAGCAGCAAATAGCCCGGTAAACGCCAAGCCTTGAACACCGCCGGACGCTCAGGCCAGAAGTTTTGGGTGAGCTGCGGAATACCCCAGGCCAGTATTACACCCACAACCACGCTTCCGCCGCCAACGTCATCGGCAAGCAACTGCCAAATGCTGAACAGCAGAAGGCTGAGCCAGGGTTGCGGGAAACTCAGGCGACCCAGCATTACGAACCCTCCTCAACCATTGGTGCCTGCAACGTTTGGATATAACCACGAGTGTCCAGCAATTGTGCTGCCGTGGCGCTGGTATAGGCACTGATAGGCCCGGCCAGTGCCACCATTAATACGCTCATACCAATCAGCGCGCCGGTAGAAATGGCCAACAACGGCGTTACCGGGGTGCTGTTTTTAATTTCGCCTTCAATATTGCGCCAAAAGACCACGCTGCCGGCGCGGCTATAGGCAATCAGAGTGAAAAAGCTCCCCGTGAGAATCGTACCCCAAAGCCACGCCATTTCCACGCCGCTGGTGGTGGATTGCAGAATCATCAATTTGCCAAAGAAACCGCTTAGGGGCGGTAAACCCGCAGCGGACACCGCGCCAAAGAAAAACAGCGAGCTAAGCAGGGTTCGATGACGAATCTGCGGTGCCATAACGATTTTGTCAGAAGCGGACCCGCGCTGGCTGCGCACCAGCTCAATCAGCAAAAACAAACCGCCCACTGTCCAGGTAGTGCTCAGCAAGTAGAACAGGGCCGCAGCCAGGCCTTTTTGGGAGCCCAGTGCGATGGGTGCTAGAAGAGTGCCAACCGAAATGACCAGCTGCCAGGTCACCAGAGTGCGCAAGGTTTGTGCACCCATAACGCCAATAACGCCCATAATAAGGGTGGCAAGCGCTAGCGGGAAAAGCCAGTTCATGCCCAGATTAGCCATCTCGCCGGCGTTGGCGCCAAAAACCAGTGGGTAAACCCGGATAATCCCGTAGATACCGACTTTGGTCATAATGGCAAAAAATGCAGCGACCGGCGCGGTAGCGCTGGCATAGGCCCGCGGCAGCCAAAAGGTTAGTGGCAACACCGCTGCTTTAAGGGCAAATACCACCAACAACAGCATGCCACCGGCTTCGACCAGAAAACGTTGGTCGCCGCTGACTAGCGGCACTTTCACTGCCAGGTCGGCCATATTCAAGGTGCCGGTAACGCTGTAAATCATGCCCACGCTGATCAGAAACAGCGACGAGCCTACCAGGTTCAATACCACATAATGCAGCCCTGGCGTTGAGCGCGTGCTGCCACTGCCGTGCATCAGCAGTCCGTAAGAGGCAATCAGCAGAATCTCAAACGCAACAAAAAGGTTGAACAGGTCGCCGGTCAGGAAGGCGATGTTCAGACCCATCAGCTGGAACAGGAACAGACTGTGGAACTGGCGCGTGCCTTCGTCGGTACCTCCTATGGCGAATAGATGGCACAGCAGTGCCAGCGACGCCGTCAGAACCAACATCATGGCGGCCAAACGGTCCAGCACCATCACAATGCCGAAGGGTGGCTGCCAGTTTCCCATGGCGTAGACACGATAGGTGTCGTCGCCGGCCAGGTTCAGCAGAACAATGGCGGCGGCCAGGGTCAGAGCCGAGGTAATAATAGCCAGCACCCGGCGCAGCGGCATGGGCGCGTAGCCCACAAATATTTGCAGAATAGCGCCCAGTAGCGGGATCAGAATCGGAGCAAGCAGCCAGTGGGTCATAGTGGCCGACGCTCCCGCGCATGCTTGGACGTCGGCGTACGCTTCTTCGGGTCGCCGTCTACGTGATCATCACCGTGGTCGGCCAGGTTGCGCAGTGACAACACCACCACGAATGCGGTCATGGCGAAGCCAATCACAATCGCCGTTAACACCAGCGCCTGGGGCAAGGGGTCTGCGTACTGGGCAGCGGTGCCCAGAACCGGCTGGCTGCCGGTGGCCAGGCGCCCGCTGGCGAACAGGAACAGATTTACCCCGTACGACAGCATGGTCAGGCCCAGTACCACCGGAAACGTGCGGGCGCGCAGCAACAGGTACACCCCGCCGGCTGTGAGCGCACCAATGGTCAGTGCGAATACAAGTTCCATTATTTGGTCTCTCTTTGAGTCAGGGTAGTAGTGTCAGCGTCGTGACTCAACTCGCTGTTGATAGCGCGGATAGCGGAATGGGGGCTGATGCGGCCTACACTGACCAGCATCATCAGTGTGGCACCCACTACGGCCAGGTACACGCCCAAATCAAACACCAGCGCCGAGGCCAGCTCGAACTTGCCCACCACCGGCCAGGTGATGTAGCCGAATGTGGAGGTCAGGAACGGATAACCAAACGCCAGGCTGCCGGCGCCAGTCATAACAGCAAACAGCAGGCCCAGCGCAATCACATTGTGGTAGCGCATGGCGATGCGGTCCTCGGTCCAGGAAAAGCCACTGGCGATGTACTGAAGGATCAGCGCCACGGCGGTTATCAGCCCGGCAATAAAGCCCCCTCCAGGCAGGTTATGACCGCGCAAGAATATAAACGCGGATACCATCAGCGCCATTGGTAGCATCGGACGGGCAATCTGTTTGAGCATGGTGGGGTGGCTTTGGCGGGCCCATGCATGGCCCAGGCCGTCGCCCGGAGGCGGCGTAAGTGTCGTGTTTTTGAGCATGGCAAAAATGCCCAAGGCTGCAATCGCCAGCACTGAAATTTCACCCAAGGTGTCGAAGCCGCGGAAGTCCACCAAGATCACATTGACCACGTTGGTACCACCACCACCTGTTTTGCTGTTTGCCAGAAAGAACTCGGAAATCGAACTGAACGGCTGGGTCAGAATGGCCAGGGTAATTATGGTCATGCCGCTGCCGGCTAACAGGGCTATCCCGATGTCACGAAAGCGGCGACCACGGCTGCTCTCAACGGGTGTCCATGAGGGCATGTAGTAAAGTGCCAGCATTAACAGCACAACGGTGACGACTTCCACCGACAGTTGGGTCATCGTCAGATCTGGCGCCGAGAAACGCACAAAGGTGAGCGCAGTTAACAACCCGACGACGCTGATCAGTACCAGCGCAAAGAAGCGTTCGCGGTGCATGGCTGCAGTGGCCAGAGCGCTGGCAATCAGAACCGCACCCAAAGTTGCCGTGGGCCAATCCACCGGGGTTAGCCCGTTGCTGCCAATAAACAAGCCCATTTCGCTGATCGGTAAAAACGCCACGGCCAAAGCGCTGACAATCAGCAGCATAAGGTAGCGCTGCAGCGAGCCGTTTTCGGTAGCGGCAGTGAACCGGTTGGCCCTCAGACCAAGGCTGAACACCACTTTTTCAAAGATCGCTTTTTCGTCAATCTCGCGGAAGCGGTCGTGAAAGGCAAAGAAACGCTTGCGCTGGCTGTACATCAGCAAGCCGCCAAAGAACGCTAAAAAGCTCATAAATAGCGGCAGATTGAAGCCGTGCAGTACCGCCAGCTGATATTCCGGTGCCGGCACGCCCAATGTTGCAGAAGATGCCGCGTAAAGCAGTGGGCCCACTGATATGGTCGGGAACATACCCACCATCAGACAGGCGAACACCAATATTTCCACAGGGATTTTCATATAGCGCGGCGGTTCATGGGGCGGGTAAATAGGCAAATTTATCGGCTTGCCGTTAAAAAATACGTCGTGAATAAACCGGGCGGAGTAAGCAACCGCGAAAATGCCGGCCAGGGTCGCCACAATGGGCGGTAGCCAGGCCCAGTAACCGGGCAGATTCAGGGCCAGAGATTCGGCAAAAAACATTTCCTTACTGAGAAAACCGTTCAGCAGTGGAACACCAGCCATAGAAGCTGCTGCCACCATGGCCAGAGTGGCGGTGTGGGGCATGAATCGCCAAAGCCCGTTAATGCGGCGCATGTCGCGGGTACCGGTTTCATGGTCAATAATGCCGGCCGCCATGAACAGCGAGGCCTTGAACGTAGCGTGGTTGATGACGTGAAACAGGGCAGCAACCGTGGCGAGTTCCGTGCCCATGCCGAGCAACAGAACAATCAACCCCAGATGGCTAATCGTGGAGTTCGCCAGCAAGCCTTTGAGGTCGTGCTTGAACATGGCGATATAAGCGCCCAGCAGCAGCGTTGCCATGCCGGTAAAGCTGACCATGTAAAACCATTGTTCGGTACCTGCCAGCGCCGGATACAGCCGCGCCAGCAGGAATATACCGGCCTTTACCATGGTGGCCGAATGTAAGTAGGCCGATACCGGCGTAGGCGCCTGCATGGCGTGGGGCAACCAAAAATGGAATGGAAATTGGGCCGATTTTGTGAATGCACCCAGCAGCACCAGGGTGAGCGCAACCGGATACAGAGCGTGTGCTTTGATGATGGGCCCTGCGGCCAGTACATCGTCCAGCTCGTAGCTGCCGACAATCTGACCAATTATGAGAACACCTGCCAACAGGGCCAGGCCACCGCCGCCGGTAACCGTCAGCGCCATCCGGGCACCGCGCCGCGCGCCTTTTTTGTGGGTCCAGAAACTGATCAGTAAAAACGACACCAAGCTGGTGATTTCCCAGAAAATCATCATCAGCAACAAATTGCTGGACAGCACAATGCCAAGCATTGAACCCATGAAGCACAGCAGAAGGCCGTAAAACTTGCCAATGTTTTCTTCAGGTTTCAGGTAGTAGCGGGCGTAAAGAATGATCAGGATACCAATCACCAGAATCAGCAGCGCAAACAGCAGTGACAAGCCATCCAGGCGGAAACTCAGCGACAGCCCGATCGCAGGTAGCCATTCGTAGGTGTACAGGACAACACCGCCGTCTGCCAGTGTTTGCCAGTGGGGGAACAACGCGGCGAGGGCAATCAGCGCGGGAACGGTTGACGCAATAGCGATGGCTGTGCGCCCGCCCTGGGCGAACAGTGGTGCGGCCATGGCGCCTAAAAAGGGCAGTAAAACAACCAGGGGGAGCGACATCGCAATCTCAATTGTAGGTGTAGGACAGAAAAAGATGGTACCAGCGATCTATTACTAACGGGCTATCACCAGCGAGCTAGTACCCGCTAACGATGAGCTTCCTAATGCCGTGGAGGGTCTGGACAAATAGGGAAGCTTGCCGCGATAGCGGGCGATGTCAGCCAGGCGAAGTAGATCTGATGCAAACCAGCAGATGTGCGATCTCTCCGTCATGGTTACTCCGTATAGAAAATATCAAAAGGATGATACGTGCCGCAGTCTGAAGGTCAAGTAACTTGTGGCCCGGCGCCATAACCGCGCTTATGTTGGCGCCATGTTAAAAAGTGGCTATCCAGCGGTTATCTGTGGCATAAAGAGCGCAGCAATTTTAAAACGACCGTATGAAAATGGCCCGAAGCCGGAGACCGTGTAATGACCGATACCCTGATTGACCGTCGCGACCTGTCGTTCCAACTCTACGAAGTGCTGGATGTTGAGGTGTTGGCTGAGCGCGAGCGTTTTGCTGACCACAGCCGCGACACCTTCGATGCCGTCATCGAGACCGCTGACAAAATGGCGCGGGAGACCTTCGCGAATCACAATCGGGCCGCTGATCAGGACGAGCCGCGGTTTGTGGATGGCAAGGTGGCCATGCTGCCACAGGTAAAGCAGGCCTTCGACGCCTACGCCCGCGCCGGGTTCATTGCCGGTCGTTACGATTACGAACTTGGCGGCATGCAGTTGCCGGAAACGGTCATGGCCGCCTGTAACGGTTTTTTTACCGCGGCGAATCCCGGCACCGCGGGCTATCCGTTCCTGACCACGGCTGCAGCGAATCTGATTCGCGTGTTTGGCAGCGAGTCGCAGAAGAGTCTGTTTCTGCCACCTATGCTTAGTGGCCAATACGCCGGCACCATGGCACTTACCGAACCCCATGCGGGTTCGTCGCTGGCAGACATTCGCACGTCGGCTACGCCTGACAACGCTGGTCATTATTTGATCAAGGGCGCGAAGATATACATCTCCGGTGGCGAGCAAAATATCACCGAAAATATCGTTCATATGGTGCTGGCCAAAATAAAAGGTGCGCCGGCCGGTGTGAAGGGTATTTCACTGTTTATTGTGCCCAAACTCCGTTTGAGCGAAACCGGCGGCTCGGGTGAACGCAACGGGGTGGCTTTGGCCGGCTTGATTCACAAGCTGGGCTATCGTGGAACCACCTCGACGGCCTTGAGTTTTGGTGACGACGCCGAATGCCACGGTTACCTGGTGGGCGAGCCCCATCAGGGATTGAAGTACATGTTCCAGATGATGAACGAGGCCCGGGTTGGCGTGGGCTGTGGCGCGGCGGTGATTGGCTACCGTGGTTATATGCACAGCCTGGCCTATGCCAAAGATCGTCTTCAGGGGCGTCGGGCAGCGGATAACAATCCGCAAAGTGAACAGGTTCCAATTATCGAACACGCCGATGTACGGCGCATGCTGCTGGCTCAGAAAGCCTACAGCGAAGGTGGATTGGCGCTGTGCCTTTATGGCGCCCGGCTGATGGACGACCAGAACACTCATCCGGAACCGCAAAAACGCCAGGACGCCCGGCAACTGCTGGATCTGCTGACCCCGGTTATTAAAGCCTGGCCTTCGGAATATGGCCCCAAGGCCAACGATCTGGCGATTCAGGTTTACGGCGGTGCAGGTTACACCCGCGAATATCCGGTGGAGCAATGCTGGCGTGATAACCGGTTGAACCCGATCCATGAAGGCACCAATGGTATTCAGGCACTGGATCTGCTGGGTCGCAAAGTGTGGCAGAACCAAAGCCATGGCTTGCAGTTGTTGCTCGATGCCATGCAGGCTGATCTGCAAGCTGCGACCAGCGCCCGCTGCGAACCCTGGGCCCTGTCGCTCAGCGAAACTTTGCAGCAGGCGGTTAAAGTGACCCAAAGCCTGGGTAAAACGCTGATGGCTGGTGAAACCGAGCAGGCCCTGGCCAACGCCTCTTGCTATTTGCACTTGTTTGGTCACATCTGTGTTGCCTGGATGTGGCTGCGCCAAGCCAACGCCGCCGCGATAGGATTGAGCGATGCCAGCAACGATCGTGAACGCTATTTTTATGAGGGTAAATTGCAGGCCGCGCAGTACTTTTTCCATTGGGAGTTACCCTCCGTTGCTCAGGATCTGGTTTTGCTGCGCAACATGGACGACACCTGCTTGGTAATGAAAGCGGAGTGGTTTTAGCACCTTGCCCGATTAACCAAAGGGTAACCCTTGTTTAATTGTGTTTTCGCCGGATCGCAGCGTAATCTTGGCGCTGTTTTCAATGACGATCAATGGGGTTTTTATGAGAAAATTTACAATAGGCGCATTGGCATTGGTTCTGACTATGGGCTTGGCGGGCTGCAGTTCCGATGATGACGAGATGGTAGATTTGGAAAAGGCTGGCGACAATATCAGCAATATGGCGGATGATGCCGGCGATGCCATTGAAGAAAGCTATGAAGACATTACCGGACAGAACGATAGCGCCGGGGAAGAAATCAAAGATGCCGCCGAAGATATGGGGGAAGAACTTGGTGAGGCCGCAGAAGAGGCCAGCGACGCAGCGGAAGATGCTATGGATGACGCTACCCAGTAAGCATCGGCACAGATCAAAAAACCGGGCCATTGCTCCGGTTTTTTTGTTTTGCGTATTTGGCCAGATCACGCACTTCAGAAACACCCACTGCAGTCGTAACATAAGTAACCGCAAGCGTTCTTTACCAAAGTCGCAAGGCCTGGCGGTGTCTTTTTCGGTAAGCTATAAGCAACGTTGGTGACAGATTGCGGATTGCGCGCTGCGCGCTGCGCCCGACAACGAACAATGATAAAAACGGGGTAATCAGATGGTGTTTGTAGACAAGGCAACGAAAGGCTGGGGCTTGGTAATGGTGCTGGCTACGCTGGCTGGTGGCGCTTTGGTCGCGGCCGTTACCGCGCTTGATCTGGTTTCCGTATTGACCGGTTCGGCGGTTGGTCTGGGGGTGGCCAGTTTTTTTATTGCCTGGCGAATTCTCGCGCCGGCACAACGCAGTCTCATTCATCTCAGCCAGGGCCAGTTAGCACCGGGTCACCCGCTTGCAAGTTTGTGCGCGCAGCTACTCAGCGATGCGAAAGCAGGCCGCGCGCTGCTGGAAAATCTTCGCCATAGCGCCAATACCAACGCCATTTCTGCCGCTGAAGTGTCTTATGCTGCCGATCAGTTGAAACTGCGGTTGGACCGCCAGGTAAAGGAGACCGCCAGGCTTGCCGAATTCGCCGGCGAGATTACTGGCGCCACTCAGGCATCGACCTTGCAGGCCAATGATGCGGCGGCCCTTGCGCAGCAGGCCAGTTCGGCGAGCCAAGACGGCCGTCAGGCACTGGTGCAGGTGATTGAGCGTATTCGTAATGTGCATCGTCAGTCTGATGAGAACTTGATACGCATTCAACACCTTAATGAAAAGTCTAATCGGATTCAGGGGGTTACTAACACGATTCAGGGCATTGCGGAGCAAACCAATCTGTTGGCTCTGAACGCGGCTATTGAAGCAGCTCGGGCTGGCGATCAAGGGCGTGGGTTTGCCGTGGTTGCCGACGAGGTAAGGCAGCTGGCACGTCGCACCGCAGAGGCCACGGCCGATGTTGCAGCCACCTTGGGGGAAATTCGCGAAGACACTGCCCAGATTGTGACCGGAATAGAAGCCTTGACGGTCAGCATTGAGCAGGGCGTGGCGTCGGTGGAATCGGTGGGAACACAGCTGGACGGTATTCGTGAGCAGTCTGACCAGCTCCAGCAACAGGTCTCGCAGATTGCGAGCATTGATCGCGATAACGAACACAATTTGCAGCAAATATTCACGGTGATCGAAACGGTGCGCGATGACATTACCGAGAGCGATGTCAGTGTCGCGTCGCTGGCAAAGCAGGCCACTCGCCTTATGGAAATCGCTGAAACCACAAACGCGGTGTTTGCATTAAACAGCGAGACCAGTTACCACCGTCCGTTTTTCCAACACGCCAGCGTTGGCGCAGCGCAAGTTGCTGATGTTCTGGCCAAAGCTCTCAGGGACAATAAACTCAGCGCCGCGGCCCTGTTCGATCGAAATCGTCAGCCTGTGGCCAATACCAATCCGCCAAAATACACCTCTGGGTTTGACCGCTTCACTGATCAGGCCCTGCCTGTTATTCAGGAGGCGATAAAGGGCTCCAACGCGCAGATCGTGTACGCTATTACCACGGCGCCGGATGGCTACGTGCCTACCCATAACCGTGAGTTCGCCCACGCTTCTACCGGCAATGCCGCCACCGATTTGGCGCGGAGCCGCAGTAAGCGGTTGTTCAATGATCGCACGGGCATTCGCTGCGGCAGCCATACCCAAGAAATGCTGCTGCAAACGTATCGCCGCGACACCGGTGAAATTATGCACGACCTGTCAGTGCCCATTTACATCGACGGCAAACATTGGGGCGGGTTCCGCATTGGTTACCACCCTCAAAGCAGTTCAAAGCGCTAGCAATGCCGTTAAAATGGCTAGCGCGACTGGCGCTAGGCGCTTAGGGGTTATCGTCGCTGGTCACTTCACTCAAGCCCATGGCGCTGACCGCACCGGCCAGGCCCATGAGCCCCAGCACCAAAATAACCGCAATATTCGAAAAAGTTGAGATCAGTGCGGTCAGAGCTCCGGTTGCCAGCAGTAAAACACCGATAACGGTGTTGCTGACCGCGGTGTAATCTGTGCGTTTGTTGCCCCCCGCCATATCCACCAGATAGGTTTTCCGGCCAAGTCTTACGCCGGCGTGGGCAATGCTGAGCACAAAAAAGGCGCCTGGATAGAACCACACGCCGCCCATGGACTCTCCCATTACCAGAGCGGTACCTGCAACACCCAAGCACACCATGCTGGCCATGAGCGCGCCGCGAATCATGACTTTACGGCTAGACGTATCGGCGGCCCAGCCCCAAAAACTGGCGCTCAATGAACTGGCCAGGCTACTGGCCAGCAAGAAAACCCCCAATGCCCAGCCGGATTCGGTTTGCTGTTGAGCCAACACCACGAAATACGGTGCGGCCAGGGCAGAGCACAGCAGCAGAGCGCGGGTAATCACAAAGTGGCGGAACGGTTTGTCGGTTTTCAGCAGCGACAGGCTGGAAATGGCATCGTGGATGGCGTTGCCGCCACCGCCGGTTTCACCGGGGTATTCTTCAACGCCGGCAAACAGCGCGCCGGCAATCAGCCACAAAGCAGCAGCCAGCAACAGAAGCAGGCTGTAAAAAGCCATGCTTGGGTCGCCCCGATCCCAGAACAACAGGGCGGTGAGGGCAACGGTGGCAGTGCCGCCGAGGGTGGAGGCCAGGCCAGACAATCGGCCACGACGGGTTTTTGGAATGCACTTGCCCTGAACATCTTTCATCGATACCGAGCAGAAACCGCGGGAGAGGGAGAACAGGATGAGCGCGATAATCAGACCATAGCCGGCGCTGTAACCGTTCAGAAACCAGACGCTGGCGGCCATGGCGGCCACGCTCAGGGCTTGGCCCAGGCTGCCCAGAGTCCAGAACCATTTACGCACAGGCTTACGCCGCACCCAGGCGGCTATCACCATTTGCGGAACCATAGAGCCGGATTCACGAATGGGTACCAACCAGGCCACCAGGGCCGGGGCGCCAACCGCACTCATTAGCCAGGCCAGCACCGTTTTTGGACTGATCAGCAGGTCACCGAGTTTGGTGAGAACGTTTGCCGCCAGAATCAGGAAAAAGTTACGCGGTACTTCGCGGCAGGCTGAATCGGGAATGTCTTTGCAGACCCTTACGTCTTCTTCGTTGGCTATCAGCCCATAGAGTCGGTCTAAAGGTGTTTTGGATGGTGGCACACCAGCACTCCCTGTGAAACGTGAGTGCCAAGCATACTAGTCGCTATGGATGGGCTAAACCAGATGGTTATCCCAGTGTAGGGAGAAAGTGGCCAGTTGTTCTGCATCGTCAGGAATGGCCGACCTTACTAAACCACAGCTCAGTAGCGAGCGCCGGTAAACTGGCAAAGTGGTTGCTGATACGTCCTGATACACCAGGGTGATTGTGGTGGGCGTTGTTCACCTGTGATGCCCTTGCGTACACCAGCCGTGTTCGGGCTTAATGGCTCCCATTAACAGGGAACCCGTTTATGTTGAGTTATCTACATGCCTTTCACGCTGGCAATTTCGCCGATGTGCACAAGCACGCGGCGCTGGTGCTGGCGCTGAATATGATGCAGACAAAAGGGTCGGGCATTGCCTTTATTGACACCCACGCCGGCAGTGCACTTTACGATCTTGATGATGAACGCGCCCGCAAAACCGCCGAAGCTGATGCGGGTATCCGCAAACTCTGGCCCCAATTGGACAGCCTGGCGGCAGCCGATTGGCAGCTGTTGCGGCAGTATTTGCAGCAACTAAACTCCGGCGCGAACCTGCGCCAATATCCTGGGTCGCCTGCGTGGTTTGGGCATTATCTACGCGCGCAGGACAGCCTGGGTGCGTTCGAACTGCATCCGTCAGAAACCAGCAGTTTGATCCAGTGGGCTCGCGGCAAACGGTTGCGAGTAACCCAGAAGGACGGTCTGGCGGGGCTGCTAAAAGTGCTTCCACCCCGTCAGCCGCGCTTGCTCGTGCTTATTGACCCGTCTTATGAAGTAAAAACCGACTATACCGCCGTAGCCGAAACACTCAGTCGTGCATGGCAAAAATGCCGCCACGGAGTGTTTCTGGTGTGGTATCCCATGTTGACCTCTGGCCTTGAGCAGGCTTTGCTGGACGGCCTCAGGGCCGGCCCGATTCGCAAAATCCTGCGTAGTGAAGTGCGGCTGCATACGCCACCGGAGCGCGGTATGGTCGGTTCCGGGATGCTGGTTATCAATCCACCCTGGGGTATGGATGAACGGCTGTCGGCGATGATGAGCGATTTGGAGCCGGCAGCGCGTCTGGGCTTGGGGCAACAGATGGAATGGTTGGCTCCCGAGTAGCACCGCTGTGCTTTCGTACTATGGTGTGGGTTATCAAGTCTTCGACAATTATTAAGGTATTGGCGGGCAAGTGGTCAAACACAAGCCGGAGCAGGTAAATGGCGACAGCAGTAAACACGTCAGCGGTCATGACAATCGGTGTTAGCGGTCGCGCCGTCTTTTTCCGGAGAGTGGCGAGGGCTGTGTTGTTTCCCCGACTGTCCCAGAGGTGCCAATACTGCATCAGGGCATCAGGGCATCAGGGCATCAGGGCATCAGGGCATCAATTCGGTTGCGAACGCGCGGTTCGCTGTTGTAGGCAATGGCTATGGCGTTATAGGTGTCAATATCCAGATTCTGGTTTTCAATAATCTCTGCCATGCGAGCATTCATCTCATCGCGCAGGCCTGTTGTATCGGCTTCAGACTCTGCGCTGTCAGTGCGGTCTTTGTATTCTTCCCGTAGCGTGTTCATCTGTTGCTGTGCATCGACGAACTTGTGTAACTGCGCATCGCTGTAAAACGCCGTGTGCGTTCCGGCCTCTGCCGGAGCGCTGAAACCTTCAGTAATCTGCTCAATCGCCGGAGCCTGTTGAGCCATCGCGCTGGCAGCGCTGAGCAGGCTGACGAGCACTGTGGTGGTGAGAACGCTTTGAATCCTTTTGTTCATGGCGAGAGCTTCCAATAATGATACAAAGTCAGGCTTTAGGCTGTCACAAGGTGATATTGTTAGCAAATTAACGACCTGTATAAGGCCGGTAAGGATAGGTATACTGCGTGGCCTAGAATTCGGCATCAAAGCCGTGGTGAGAGTGTAAACTATGACCAATCAAAAACAGGCCATGATGTTTGGCCTCGCCACGGTATTGCTGTGGTCCACCGTGGCCACCGCGTTCAAGTTGGCACTGGCGGATCTATCCCCGCTGCAGCTGCTCTTAATTGCCTGTGTGGCCTCTGTTTTGGTGATGGGCACGATTCTGGTGCTTCAGGGCCGCTGGCTCCTGGTTTTCCAGCTGCGCCGCGGGCAGTATGCGCAGTCATTTATGATGGGTCTTATTAACCCGTGCCTCTACTATTTTCTCCTGTTTGGTGCCTTTGACCGCCTGCCGGCTCAGGAGGCTCAACCCATCAATTACACCTGGGCGCTGGTGTTGGCTTACCTGTCTGTTCCCTTTCTCGGTCAACGTCTGCGCGGGCGCGACATCGCGGCCGGGCTGGTGTGTTACGCCGGCGTATTCGTGATTGCCACTCGTGGCGCGGTAACTGACCTGAGTTTTTCAGATCCGGTGGGAGTGGCCTTTGCCGTTGGCAGTACGTTGGTATGGGCCAGCTATTGGATTATTGCCACCCGCGATACCCGCGATCCGGTGGTGGGTTTGTTCCTGAACTTTCTATTTGGCTTGCCGGTCATTGTTGCAGCGGCTGTAGCCACCGATAGCCTGCATTTTTCGCTGACGGGTTCACTATTGGCGGCCGGTTATGTCGGCGTGTTTGAAATGGGTATTGCGTTCGTGCTTTGGTCCTACGCCATGAAAAAAGCCGAAAACACAGCGAAAGTTAGCAATCTTATATTTATATCGCCGTTTTTGTCGTTGGTGTTTATCTGGTTTATTTTGGGTGAGCGAATTTTGCCGTCTACTTACGTAGGGCTGGTACTGATTATGGCCGGCTTGTGGTTGCAGCAGAAAAAAGCCGCGCAGAAACAGGATGCCGCCGCAGGAGTCGTGAGCGGTGGCGGCTGAGTGGTCGGTTTACCTGGTGCGAACCGCCGCCGGCGCCTTATACACCGGGGTGTCTACGGATGTGGAACGGCGTTTTTCAGAACATCAGGGCAGCGTCAAAGGTGCTCGCAGCCTCCGCGGCAAGGGCCCGCTGGTTCTGGCGTTCCAGAGCTGTGTTGGTGGCCGCGCTCAAGCCATGCAGTTAGAGTGGAAAATCAAACGCTGGCCCAAAAACCGTAAAGAAGCGTTGTGCAATGGCCAGCTTACGCTGGACGACTGGCTTCCCGACCAGTAGGGTTTCGTGAGCTTGAAGGCGTAGATTATGATCTTTTAGCGACTTTTTCTTACTCACCACAGGTGTTTAGCCTCTCGTGTACTGGAAAACAGATACTATAAAAATACCGGATTGGGACCGCAACTCGTTGCTGGACAGGCTGGAAGCGTTCGAACCAGACAATGAGCGAGAGCTGAGCCATGAAATGATGGCTTACTGTCATTTTTATGGGCTGGACCTTTGGGTAGAGCATTCGCAGGTGGAATACCACCAAGGCTATGTGAACTCCGGCAAGCATCAGGTCATGGTGCACTATTACCGAAGCACAGCTGCAACACATTGCCGCGGAACAGTTTTTGTAATGCACGGTTATTTCGATCACGTTGGGCTCTACACCCAGCTGATAGACCGCTGCTTGGCGGAAGGCTTTGATGTGCTGGCGTATGACCAGCCGGGCCACGGGCTTTCCAGTGGCACGCCGGCGGCGATAGGCAGTTTTTTGGAGTACCAGCAGGTGCTCAGCGATGTAACGGCAAAGGTGCGACAGAAAATTCGCGGGCCCTGGTATGCGGTGGGGCAGAGCACGGGCGGCGCCATACTGATTGACTACCTGCTGTCGAATCATCATACCCGGGCCTCATCAGAGTTTCGCAAAGTGGTTTTACTGGCGCCACTGATACGCCCTGCGGGTTGGGTTAAGGCCCGTGTGTTGCACACGGTGCTAAGGCCCTTTGTCAGCCGCTGGCGGCGGGCATTCAGTGCTAACAGTGGCAACTCGGAGTTTTTGAAATTTCTTCGTAAGGTCGACCCGCTGCAGGCCCGCGCTATTCACGTTGACTGGGTTTCGGCATTGCGCCAATGGGTACCCCATATTGAGTCTGCGCGCCCGGTTGAGTTCGATATAACCGTGGTACAGGGCGAAAAAGACCTAACCGTAGATTGGCCTCATAATTTGCGGATTATTCGTAACAAGTTTGCCCGAGTTCATGAAGTTAAGTTGCCACTGGGCCGGCACCATCTGGTTAACGAGGCCCATGACTTGCAGGCAACGGTGTTTAATACCATCATCGACACTTTTACGGCAGACGTGTGAACACGTTGTCGTAGACTCACATAAATAAGGAACACGCTGTGAAAAAAACGATACTTGCGGTTACGCTGGCCAGCCTGACGCTTGGCGGCTGTATGACATACGACCCATACACCGGCGAACAGAAAACATCGAACGCCACTAAGGGTAGCGTGATCGGCGCACTTGGCGGCGCGGTAATTGGTGCGGCCACTTCCAGTAAAAGTGACCGTGGTAAAGGTGCGCTGATCGGCGCTGCTGGCGGTGCGGCTATAGGTGGCGGTGTTGGCGTGTACATGGATCGCCAGGAAGCGCGACTGCGCCAGCAGCTTGAAGGCACTGGCGTACGTGTGGTGCGTAATGGCGACGAAATCTCGCTGGTCATGCCGGGCAACATTACTTTTGATCTCAACCAGACCAGTATCCGCTCGCAGTTTGCCGGAACTCTGGAGTCTGTTGCCTTAGTATTGAAAGAGTTTGATCAAACTATTATCCAGATAGAAGGACACACCGACAGCCAGGGCGGAGACAGCTATAACCAGTTGTTGAGTGAGCGGCGCGCGTCTTCTGTTCGTGACTTTCTGCTAAACCAAGGCATTGAGTCCAGGCGCACCCGCGCTGTGGGTTATGGCGAGCGTTATCCGGTGGCTTCTAACGATACCTCAGGCGGGCGCGAGCAGAATCGGCGCGTTGAACTAACACTTGTGCCCATGGGCTAAGGCACGAGTATCATCGTGCCAGTGCCTTGGCCAACCAGTCGGCAAGGCGCTGAGCCCGCGGCGACACCGTATCACCGGGAAGCCGCAGGCTCAGGGTGTCGCTGGTTTCTATAAAGCCCCAAGGCGCCAGCAATCGCCCGCTGCGCAGATCTTCCTCCACCAGATATTGCGGCGCTATTGCCACGCCCAACCCTACCAATGCTGCCTCTAGCATGTAATTTAAATGCTCGAATGATTGCCGGATCGGCAGACTCTGCGTATCTAATTGCTGGTGCTTACACCACTGTGGCCAGGCTTGCGGCCGTGACAGGGTTTCCAGTAGTGGCAATTCCAGCAGGGCACTCGCCGGCATGCCTTGGTTGGCAGGGGCCAGCCCGGGGGCCATCACCGGCCCGATTCGTTCAGGGCCCAGAACAATCAGGTTCTGGCCTGAGGGCGCTGGCGCAGAGGTGAAGCCCAGAGCAGCGTCTACCCCCGCGGGCAGGTGCAGCTCTTCGTCGGTGGTGGTCAGGTGAATGTCCAGCCCGGGGCAATCCTGGCGTAATCGGCCCAGGCGCGGAATAAACCAACGCGCCAGAAAGCTACCTGAACAGCTCAACACCAGGGGGGCATCACGGGCTTCTCGCCGCAGGCGCTCGCATGCCTGTTCCAGTTGTGAAAAAACCGAATCCGTGGTGGTGAACAGCTGATGGCCTGCGGTGGTTAAAGCAATGCCGCGGCCCTGGCGCTCGAATAACGCTATGCCGAGTTGTTGTTCAAGCTGGCCAATTTGCCGGCTGACGGCACCGTGAGTCACGCTGAGGGTTTCAGCGGCACGGCTCATGCTTAGTAGGCGTGCCGCGGCATTAAAGGCGCGTAGCGCATTCAGCGACGGTAAAGGCAGGTTGGCATGGTCCATAAATCGTTTACTTTTTCTCACAGGTTGGTGCGATTTTATCGATTCCCACCTATGCTGTCCTGCTTTACACTAGATATCAATTAGAAATCGAATCAGAGTAACGGAGTCAATCGCATGAGCACAGCAACCACGCTACGACAGGGCCCGGACATTAACGGTTTTTTCGGTCATTTTGGTGGCCGTTTTGTGGCCGAGACCTTGATGCCGCTCGTTCTTGAACTGCAAGAAGAATATGCAAGGGCGCGCAATTCAAAAGAATTTATTGATGAGATGGACGCTTTGCGACGTGACTTTGTCGGCCGCAAAAGCCCGCTGTATCTGGCTGAACGGTTAACTGAACAGCTCGGCGGGGCCAAGGTATACCTCAAGCGGGAAGATCTTTTGCACACCGGCGCTCACAAGATCAACAATTGCCTAGGCCAGATTTTGTTGGCCAAACGCATGGGTAAAACCCGTATCATCGCGGAAACCGGGGCGGGCATGCACGGTGTGGCAACCGCCACCGTAGCTGCGCGCTTTGGTATGGAATGCGTGGTGTACATGGGCAGCGTCGACATTCACCGTCAGCAGCCCAACGTGCAGCGCATGCGTTTGCTGGGCGCCAAAGTAATCCCGGTCACCAGCGGTGCAGGCACTCTGAAAGACGCTATGAATGATGCCCTGCGTGACTGGGTTACCAACGTGGCCGATACTTTTTATATCATCGGCACAGTAGCAGGCCCGCACCCCTATCCGGCTATGGTGCGTGATTTCCAATCGATTATTGGTGAAGAAACCCGCGAGCAGATTATCGAGCGTGAGGGGCGCCTGCCCGACACGTTGGTAGCCTGCGTCGGTGGCGGCTCAAACGCCTTGGGTCTGTTCCATCCGTTTTTGGATGATAAGAGCGTCGCTATGGTGGGTGTTGAGGCCGCCGGTGAAGGCTTGGACAAGCGTCACGCGGCCAGCCTGAAAGGCGGCACCCCGGGCATATTGCACGGCAACCGTACCTTCCTGCTTCAATCCGCTGACGGTCAGATTCAGGATGCCCATTCGATTTCGGCGGGTCTGGATTACCCGGGCATTGGCCCAGAACACGCCTGGTTAAACGAGATTGGCCGGGTCAGCTACGCCGCCATTACTGATGACGAAGCTCTCGAAGCCTTCCACACGTTGTGCCGCATTGAAGGTATTATTCCGGCGCTGGAAACAGCCCATGCTATTGCTTACGTGATGAAAGTGGCTCCGACATTGCCGCAGGACCACTTGATTGTTATCAACCTGAGCGGCCGCGGTGATAAAGACATGTCGACCGTCCTTGCCGCGATGGACGCCAGTGCGGAAAACGCCGAAAAAAACGCTGGTAAAGCCGTTAAAGGGGAAGCCTGATATGAGCGTAAGTCGTATTGATCGTTGTTTTGAAGCCTTGCGCCAGCAAGATCGTGCTGCCCTGGTTACGTTTGTAACCGCAGGCTATCCGGACTATCAGCACAGCGCGGAGATTTTAAAAGGGTTGCCTGAAGCCGGTGCCGATATCATCGAACTGGGAATGCCATTCACCGACCCTATGGCCGATGGTGTGCCCATTCAGCTTGCTAGCCAGCGCGCTTTGGCCGGTGGTCACAACACCATCAAAACCCTGCAGATGGTGCGTGAATTCCGCGAGCATAATCAGCACACCCCGATTGTACTGATGGGCTATTACAACCCAATTTACTGCTACGGTGTAGAGCGTTTTCTGAATGATGCCGCAGCGTCCGGTGTAGACGGTATGATCGTGGTGGATTTGCCGCCAGAGCATGACGACGAACTGTGCGTGCCGGCCCGCGAAGCTGGTATTCACTTTATTCGTCTGGCAACGCCGACCACCGATGCTGCCCGGCTGCCTGGTGTGCTGGTAAATACTTCCGGCTTTTTGTACTACGTTTCCAGCACAGGTGTTACTGGCTCTGTGGCACCTACCGCTGAAAAAGTGGAAAAAGAACTGGCGCGGATTCGACAGCATACAAACTTGCCGGTGGCCGTGGGCTTCGGTATTCGTACCGCACCCCAAGCTGAGCGTATTGCGCGTTTTGCCGATGCCGTAGTGGTGGGTTCGGCTTTGGTGGAATGCATAGCCAATGCAGATACCGAAGCGCAGGGTCGCGATGATGTGTTGTCGCTTACGCGGGAACTTTCGGCTGCGGTTAGAGAGGCGCGGACGACATTGAACGTTTCCTGATTTTTGTCATTGGCTAGCCCAAGCGTCTGAAACGCCTGTCCGAGTTTGTGCTCGGACAGGTTTTTTTATTGCTCACTCATGAGCCAGAGCCTTTCTAAACTTTTTTGATGCCTTATTATTGCGACAGCAAATCACCGCACCAGCGCGACTCTACACTCTCTGACGTATGGACACCCGAAACCGCCTGAAATACCTTAAAGAGCTGTTCTTAAAGGTGACTGTGATGAAGATTGGTACGATCAAATCGATTTGGCGTTATCCGGTGAAAGGTATGTCGGGTGAGCGTGTTCAGAGCTGCGTTTTTGATGCCGGCGGTGTGAAGGGTGACCGTATCTGGGCGTTACAGGATGTGCAGCGCCAAGAGATCCAAAGCTGCAAGTTTAGGCCACAACTCCTTCAGTGCTGTGCACGGTCTCGGGGAAACATTGCCAGCGGCTATGTCGAGATCACGTTTCCGAATGGCAAAAGGCTTCGGTGTGATAATCCGCAGGCCAACGCAGAGGTGTCAGCCTTGGTGGGTCACGACAGCGTGTTGCAACCCTTGCGTCCTAAGACAGATGATAACTTTTATCGTCGTTATAAAACCGATTAGTACACCTGGCTTGAGGAGCTGAAAGCCACATTTGCGCGAGAAGAAGGCGAGCCATTGCCCGATCTCGATAACTTGCCACCATCCATGCAGGACTTTGTGTCCGTTCCAGGCACGTTTTTTCTGGTATCGCCTTTTCATATTCTGACAACGGCTAGCCTGAATCACATGAAACAGCAGAATCCAGAGTCGGATTGGCGTGTGGAATGCTTTCGCCCCAACCTCATCAGCGACACACTGCCAGGGATGACGGGGTTAGCCGAACAGGACTGGATTGGTAAGGTCCTGAAAATGGGTGAACTCGTTATTGAATGTAGTGGTCCTGCGCCACGCTGCGGTGCCGTTACAAGGAAGCAAGGCGGCTTTGGCGCAGACGCCAGCCTGCTGCGCAGCATTGTTCGGGAAGCGGGCCAGAACCTTGGGATTTACGGCAATATCCAGAGTGCAGGGTTGATAGACGTTGGTGATGAGGTTTATCTCGTCTAGCAGCGTTTCTGGTCTACGTATGCGATTACCTATGACAAATTGCCGCCGACTGCAGCGAAAATGCAATTTCCCAGGTTGCTTGCAATTTTTACGGAAAATTTCTTATTAATTGCGGCATTAGCCTGATCCAAAAAATCGATTAAACGTAACTATCTGTCGCAAGGTTGCGTTTATCTTGTCCCCAAGGTCGGCAGTCGGTTTAGAAAAGCTTCGAGAGCATGCCGATGGCTGATTTCTAAGTACAATAGATTTGAGGGTTAAGGACATGCTAGAGCTCGAAAGTTTATCAGTGGGTCAATATGGCTTTATAGGAAATGTTTTTTCTTTCGGTTTGGCTGTTATGGCATCGGCTACGCTGTTTTTGTGGTTGATGAAGTCGTCTGTTGCCCCGGCCTATCAAATGGCCATCACGATCAGCGGTTTGGTAACGGCTATTGCGGCCTACCATTATCTTCAAATCATGCTGTCTTGGGATGGGGCAGCGACGGTGACGACTGGGGAAATAGTGGCAACGGGAGAAGGTTTTAACCGTGCATACCGTTATGTAGATTGGCTGTTAACAGTGCCTCTACTGTTGATTGAGCTGATTTTGGTGATGAAGCTCAGCAATAGCGAGACTGTGAGCCGGTCTGTCAAGCTTGGTGGCGCAGCCGCGCTAATGATTATCCTTGGCTATCCTGGTGAAGTATCGGATGAAGTCGGAACCCGGGCACTGTTCTGGATTCTGTCGATGATTCCGTTCCTGTACATCGTGCGTGAGCTTGTCGTTGGTCTCAAAGAATCGATCTCGCAGCAACCAGACGAAGTGAAAGGTTTGATCAATGCGGCGGCCATTCTTGTCGTAGCGTCTTGGGCGTTCTATCCGATCGTTTACTTGCTACCACTTCTTGGCGTGACGGGCGGTGCGGCAATTGTAGCTGTAGAAACCGGCTACACCATTGCGGACATTGTTGCGAAAGCCGTGTTCGGGCTGTTGATCTTTACGATTGCAGTGCGCAAGAGTAAGGCAGATGAACGCGAACATGCGGAAGTACCTGCAGAAACAGTCACACAAGCAGAGCAGAAAACTCCGGTGAAAAAAGGCGCTTGAAAGCAGTCGTAAGATCTGTCGGAACTTGACTGCTGATTGTCAGCCATTGTGATCAAACCGGCACGGATCTGGTCCGTGTCGGTTCCGCTTTTTTCTATTAAGATCAAGCGGTCTCAATAAACGGCTTTCAGTACTCATCCCCGCGTAGGGAGAATAACAATGACTGTTTCCGTCTTAGGCGCCGAAGTACCTTTGAGAAAAAACGCCAGTGCTAACGTTGTAGCGGTCCAATCAGCCGACAAGGTCGATCATACGCGAGCGTTAGAGCAGGTTAGAGAGTTGATGCTCGACGCCTTGCAAGGTGTAATGGAAGGGCCGGCAAACAACGCGAGCCAATACCAAATCAGTACCAGGGGGAGCTTGTTGAGAGCCCGTCTGGCGCTGGCCAGTTGCAGAAGTTTTGAATGTTCCCAAGAATATGCGGTTGTTGCCGCTGCATGCTGCGAACTCATCCACAACGCGTCTTTAGTACACGATGACCTTCTCGACGGCGATCAGCTTCGAAGAGGGCAAGCGACAGTATGGAAAAGACACGGAAGAGGGGTTGCTTTGTGCGCCGGCGACTTACTTCTTTGCACGGCTTTTGCTGTGTCCGCTGGTTTGAACGATGCCCAACAGTCCCGTCTTTTGACCCAATATCTGGCGGCGATGACAGGTAGAGTTATTGTCGGACAAAGCATTGAGATTGCACCGGTAGAACCCGGCTTTCAGCCCCGGTTCAGAGACTATATAGAAGCTGCGCAAGCAAAAACTGTCCCACTGATTCAGCTTCCGCTGATGACAGGTGCGATAGCGGTGAAAGCCGGGTTGTCGATTCTGGACTCTATAAGGCGGTTCGCCGAGGCGGTTGGTCTGGCCTATCAGATCATCGACGATCTGGACGATCTGGTAGAGTCAAAGGCCGATTTGAAAAGCAAGGTGAAATCGCTTCACCCTTTTCATGCCTGGCACCATCATCGTGGTAGATTGAGCGACAGTCCGGAGCTTAGAGTTCAAAGGGCGACCCGCCACGCGCTGGCTGCATTGCAGCGTGGCCGATGCCAGCTGAAGTGTCTTGAAGAAAAGATGTCTACGCCGATTACGCCCACGTTAGGCCCGTTACTGATGAAATTGGAATGCAGGGCACAAGCACATCGCTACTCCTTTGGATCGAATGGGGAGGGATATCATGACACAACAAATACGTGGGGTTAGTACGGCGAAAACAGCGGTGGTTGTTGGAGCCGGTTTTGGCGGACTTGCTGTTGCCCTGCGCTTGTTGGCCCGAGGTTACAGGGTTGATCTTCTGGAAAAACACGCGGATTTGGGGGGGCGAGCCAGAACCTTTGAGCTGGATGGTCATAGTTTTGATGGCGGGCCAACCGTTATAACCGCGCCCTTTCTTTTTGCTGAATTGTTCGAACGTTTTGGTGAAGTTATGGAAAATCAGGTGACACTATTACCGGTGTCGCCTTTTTACCGCATGGACTTTGCCGATGGCAGCCACTTTGACTATCACGGCACAACAGAGGCGCTGGTCGCAGAGATCGACCGGCTATCGCCGGGCGAAGGCGAACATTACCCGGAGTTTCTGCGCGCCGCCGAAGCAATGTACGATCGCGGCTTCACCGAGCTGGCTCAGCGGCCTTTTACCCGGGTTGCAGACATGCTGGAGGTTTTGCCAGACCTCATTAAGCTCAGGGCTGACCGCAGTATTTACCAATTTGTTTCCCAGTTTTTCAGCGATGAGCGTCTGCGTAGAGCTTTCTCTGTGCCTTCCCTGCTGGTGGGGGGCAATCCGTTTCAGACATCAGCACTTTACGCCCTGATTCATGCTTTGGAGCGTAAAAGCGGTGTTTGGTATGTGCAAGGCGGAACCGGTGCGCTCATTAAGGCATTGGCGGAGCTGTTTGAGCGACACGGAGGTCGCTTGCATGTGGGCCAGTCAGTGCAGCATCTGGAAATGGACGGCCTAAATGTGCGCGCAGCTGTGACCGACCAGGGCAGGCGTTTTGATGCCGACTTGGTCGTGAGTAACGCTGATCCGCTATATGTCTACGATCACTGGATTGAGAGAACCACCCTCCAGCGGCTTGCCGATAGCCACAGGGCACGACTAAAGCAGTCTATGGGGCTGTTTGTGCTTTATTTCACCACCGAACGAGTTTACTCCGATATTGAGCATCACACGATTGTGTTCGGTGAAACGTTCCGGGAAATTTTGACCGAGATCTTTGAACAGCGCCAGATTCCGGAAGATTTGAGTCTGTATTTGCACAGGCCAGGCGCGACAGACCCGACAATGGCGCCAAAAAGTGGTGACGCCTTTTACGTGCTGGCCCCGGTTCCTAATCTTCAGGGCGATCAGGATTGGGGTCAGATTTCTAGTGACGTTGAAGATCAAATCATCAGCATTTTGACTCAGCGGCTCATGCCGGACCTTCCGCAGCAAATCCGCGCTAAGCACAGCATTTCTCCGACCTATTTCCACACTGAGTTGAACAGTCCCTTTGGTAGTGGGTTCTCCATTGCGCCTACGCTCACACAATCGGCCGGGCTGCGCTTTCATAACCAGTCGCCGCGGTACCGAAACCTGTTTTTTGTCGGTGCAGGCGTTCATCCCGGTGCAGGCGTGCCGGGTGTGGTGTGTTCTGCCGGTGTGGTTGAGCGCTTAGTGGTCAGAGCCTTTGAATCTCAGGCCGATAGCGAGGCGGGAGCGCCAGCAGGCACCGCCATTAGAGGCGCGAAATGACTGAGTCGGTTGCCGAGACCAATCTATCCGCAACCGGCGCCGATGTTCTGCGGCGCAAAGGGAAAAGCTTTTACTGGGCTGGCCAGCTACTAACCGCAGAACAGCTTGAGAGCGCCGCAGACCTATATCAGATATGCCGAAATATAGACGATTTGGTGGACGAGGCATCAACACCCGCCCAAGCAATGGCAGCTGAGCGACAGCTTGGCGAATTTCACCAGGCACTGATATCCCGGCCAACACTGGCCGATGAACCTCCCAATCTTTACCATCAGGCGGAATTGCTGCTGGGAGAATATCCGATGGCGCTGAGTGCATTGGGTGATCTTGTTGACACGGTGTGTAGGGATCTTGACCTGGTTAGAGTGGCGGATCAGGCCGAACTCCTTCGTTACTGCTACGGTGTGGCGGGAACGGTAGGGGTTATGATGACTTGCCTATTAAACGCGCGTGAGCGGGAAAAAGCCCTACCGCACGCCATTGATTTAGGAATTGCCATGCAGCTGACCAACATCTCTCGAGATGTTCTGGAGGATGCCCAGTTAAACCGCTTGTACCTGCCGGCCGATGGGGCAGCGGGCACGATCGCGCCAGAAGATATTGTGGCTGGAAATCGAGTTGCGCGGCACAGTGCCTGGTTGGGCGTGCGCGATTTGCTGGACCTGTCCGAGGCTTATTATCGCAGTGGGTGGCAGGGGTTGGGTTATCTGCCGTTCAGGGCACGTCTGGCCATTGCCGTGGCTGCGAAGGTCTATCGGCAAATTGGCCGACAGATTCTGCAAAGGGGTGAGCAACGTTATTGGCAGGGCCGATGTGTGGTTGGTTCAGCCGAGAAGCTGAGGGTGTCGGTGGGAGCCGTTGTTCAACTGGCGGCAGGCGCAATCAGCCGGCAGCCTATTCGTCACGATCACGCACTGCACCAAGGCCTGACAACCAGCCTCAAACTGCGCCAACCTGAAAAGCGATGAACCGTCGTCTTGAATCCGAACCTGAATCTGGACCAGCGTCCACAAGCCAGCGCGCTGCGCCAGTCGGTGAGTATGATCTTGTCATTATTGGAGCTGGGTTAACCGGGCTCAGCTTGGCCTGCTGGCTCCTGCAATTAGCAGAAGATGGGCAGGCAACATTACCCAGAGTCTGTTTTCTAGAACCACGAACATCCTACAGTAACGATCGAACATGGTGTTTCTGGGACCTTGAGCCACATCCTTTTCGCGATCTTATCACCCATCGCTGGTTTCGCTGGGAGGTCAGCCAAGGTGATCAAACAGCTTGTCAGTCTGACAGGGCCGCTGCTTACGCAATGCTGCCGGCAGATGTTCTGTATCGTTATGCATTGGCCAAAATAGAAGAGATACCGGCCTTTGACTTGCACCTTGGTGTGACCGTTAGCGGCGTTGAACACACCGATGATGGCGCTCTGGTGTCAGCCGATCAACGCCGTTGGCAGGCAAAGTCAGTCATAGACACGCGTCCGCCCGACAAAGGTCAGCTGATGTCCGGCGTTGGGTTTTGGCAGGTTTTCTCAGGCCTTGAGGTTATCTGTCCCAAGCACGGTTTTGATACCTCTACGGCCACACTGATGGATTTTCAGCCCGGCTACCCGCACCCTTGTTTTTTGTACCTGTTGCCTCTCGACGAGGATCACTTTCTGATTGAGTGGACCGCCTTTCAACCGGAGAAAGAGTCTGCGTCGGACTATCGCTCAGACCTTGAGTTATGGCTACAGCGACAGAACCTGGGGTATTACGAGGTCACAAGAGAGGAGTCTGGTAGCCTGCCTATGTTGCGTATGCCGACGGTTCAGAGCTTTGGTCGGGTGATCAGGGCCGGCGTCGGTGCAGGCTGGATGAGGGCCGCTACCGGCTATCATTTTGTTAGTTGCCAAAGAGGTAGCGCGGCGCTTGCCCGTCAGATTCTTGCAGCTCATGCCAGTGGCGACTGGAGGCTCCAGGACCCAACGGTGCGGGCTGGCTGGCTGGACTGGATGGACAGCGTGTTTCTGCGGGCATTGAAGCGACACCCGGACAAAGCACCGCAGTGGTTCGTGGGGCTGTTTGCTGCCACGAGTGCTGCACAAATGAGCCGGTTTATGAACGACCAGCCACGCTGGCGTGATGCTCTGGCAGTGGCCAGCGCGCTACCGCCAGGGCCCTTTGTGCGAGCCGTATTGCCATGGTGATAAACGACACCGCTTACACTGAAAATGTGCTTTACCAAAGTTCAGGCGGACGCCGTCACCAATTTGTTGTATTGATGATTGCCGGTCTCGCGCTCATTGTCGGCGTTACAATGCCGGTTCTGTCTATTGAACAACAGTTCTGGATTGTGTTGCTGCCTATTGGTGTGTTCGGTCTGTCCCACGGGGGCGCTGACCCCATGATTCTCAAACAACTGACTGCGACCTCGCCAATCGGTTTGTTCGTTGTTTTCTGCGCTTACTTGATGGCTTCGTTGGCTTTTGTTGCGTTAATCTGGGCGCTGCCGGTGGTGGCGCTGCTGATGTTTCTGGGTTTGTCGATCTGGCATTTTGGTTATACCGACGAAGCTTTTCTAAGCTCGGCGAAAAACCCTCTGTTGCGTTGGCTAAGCGGCAGTACGCCCATTCTGGGTCCGCTGCTCGGGCATTCGCAGCAAACGAGCGAGTTGTTTGCCTGGCTGATTAAGATTGAACCACAGGTGGTTTTGGACATCGTGGTATGGTTTGGGCCTTGTTTGGCGGTGGTTTGGCTTTTTGGTTTCGGATGCCTGTTGTTCGGGCGCCTTAATCGACCCGATCCAAGAGTGTTGGTCGAGTTATTCCTGGTGGGTGCTGCCTTGACTGCATTGCCACCGCTTCTGGGATTCGCATTCTATTTTTGTGCGATTCACAGCGTGCGTCACTTCCTTTCGATTGCCGAACACCGCTTGTTGTCGAATCGAAAAAGCCTATTTCAAGCGTTTCCGGTCCGTAAAATCTTGCCTGCAACGCTGGGGGCGATCGCAATGGCGTGTGTCGCCTGGGGGGTGATCGTACTGATCGGGCCTTCCACAAGTTTGCTGGTTGATGCCGTCAGAGTCATGTTCTGGGCGCTGGCCGCGTTAACACTTCCGCACGCTATCATCGTCAGATTATGGTGGAATCAAAGGCTCGTTGAGTGAGAGGACTGCTCAAAAAGATCGGGGACGAAGTTCAAATCCGTCCCCTTTGAGTAAGAAAGCCGGGGCCTAGGTAGGCCGGGGGCAGATTTGAAATTTGTTCCCTAAGAGCAAGAAAAACCGGGGCTCGTGGCCCCGGTTTTTCTTATGCAGCCTTGCTAGCTTAAAACAGCACGCGGCAGCGAATGGTGCCTTTCACTTCCAGCAGCTTTTCCAGCGCCAGCTCACCGTAGGCTTTGTCGACGTCGATTACCACGTAGCCAATGTCGTCCTTGGTTTGCAGGTACTGACCGCAAACGTTAATACCGTTAGCGGAAAAGACTTGGTTGATCTCTGACATCACTCCCGGCACGTTTTCGTGAATGTGCAACAACCGATGCTGGTTCGGGTGCGAGGGCAGGGCCACTTCGGGGAAGTTTACTGACGATACAGATGTACCGTTGTCGCTGTACATGGACAGCTTTTCAGCGACTTCACGGCCGATATTTTCCTGGGCTTCGATGGTGGAACCACCCACGTGTGGGGTCAGGATAACGTTGTCGAATTCGCGTAGCGGTGAGACAAATTCCTCGCCGTTGGATTTTGGTTCAACCGGGAAAACGTCGACGGCAGCGCCCAGCAACTTGCCGCTGCGCAAGGAGTCAGCCAGGGCGCCAATGTCGACCACTGAGCCGCGCGAGGCGTTCATCAGAATAGAACCCGGCTTCATTTGCGCGAGCTGCTCGGCTTTGAACATATATTTGGTGGCTGCGGTCTCTGGTACGTGCAGGCTCACCACATCACACAGGTTTAGCAGTTCCTGCATGGAACCCACTTGCGTGGCGTTACCGATGGAAAGTTTGGATACCACATCGTAAAAGTATACGTCCATGCCCAAGCCTTCGGCCAGCACACTGAACTGAGTGCCAATGTTGCCATAGCCAATAATGCCCAGCTTCTTGCCGCGGATTTCATAGCTGTTTTTGGCTGATTTAAGCCACTCGCCACGGTGGGCCTTGGCGTTTTTTTCCGGCACGCCGCGCAGCAACAAAATGGCTTGTGCCAACACCAGCTCGGCTACTGAGCGAGTGTTAGAGAAGGGCGCATTAAACACCGCCACACCGCGGCGCGTAGCAGCCTGCAGATCTACTTGGTTGGTGCCAATACAGAAGCAACCCACCGCCACCAATTTCTTGGCCGCTTCGAATACGGCCTCTGTCAGCTGTGTGCGCGACCGAAGGCCGATAAAATGCGCGTCGGCAATTTTCTCGATCAGCTCGTCTTCAGCCAACGAGTGCGACAGGGACTCAATGTTGGTGTAACCGGCGGCGTGCAGAGAATCGAGTGCAGACTGGTGCACGCCTTCCAGCAACAGAATTCGGATTTTGCTTTTTTGCAGAGACGTATTGGACATGGGCTTACTTTCCAACTTTTTGTCGCGTTTAACCACCCGTGGCCAGTCATTTCAGCTTTACATCGCATGGGCTGACGCACAGAACAGGGGCGGTATGATAACATAATCCTTGGCGTTGGCAGCGTACCGAACATCCCCATTTTTATACGGACTTGGCGTTACCAGCCGGTCTTGTTTTGACCGTACCGTCCTATTTCGAGACACATTTGAGCGAGAGCCCAGCCTGATGACACCTGAACAGATCATAGCCGCCCTGAAGCAACTGATGGCCGAAGGCGACGCCCCAGGCAAAGTGCTGACAGATCCGTCTGACCTTGCCACTTACGGCACCGACTGGACCCGGATATATACCCCAAATCCAGTCGCTATTGTGCTGCCTAAAACCACCGAACACGTGCGGTCGCTGGTTCAGTTCGCCAACCAAAACAACGTTGCTTTGGTGCCTTCTGGCGGCCGAACTGGCTTGAGCGCCGGCGCCGTAGCCGCCAACGGTGAAGTGGTGGTGGCGTTTGACAATATGAACCAGATTCTGGACTTCAACGCCAGTGACCGCACCGTTCGTTGCCAGGCCGGTGTTATCACTGAACAGTTGCAGAATTTTGCTGAGGAAAATGGCCTTTATTACCCGGTAGACTTTGCGTCCGCCGGCTCCAGCCAGCTGGGCGGTAACCTGTCCACCAACGCCGGTGGCATCAAAGTTATCCGCTATGGCATGAGCCGCGACTGGGTTGCCGGCCTAAAAGTCGTCACCGGTAAAGGCGATGTTCTGGATCTGAACAAAGACCTGGAAAAGAACAACACCGGCTATGACCTTCGCCACTTGTTTATCGGTGCCGAAGGGACCTTGGGTTTTATTACCGAAGCCACCATGAAGCTGTCACGCCAGCCCGACAATCTTACCGTGTTCGTGCTGGGCCTGAACGATTTGGGCAGCACTATGGACGTGCTGAACACTTTCCGCAGTAAGCTGGACTTAACGGCTTACGAGTTTTTCTCTCACCAGGCGATGAATCACGTGTTGGCCCATGGCCAGGTAAAGGCGCCCTTTGACACCGAGGCGCCTTACTATGCGCTGCTGGAATTTGAAGCGGTGTCTGAACAGGTGATGGAACAAGCCATGGAACTGTTCGAGCGGTGCATGGAAAACGGCTGGGTGCTCGACGGCGTGATCAGCCAAAGCGAAACTCAAGCTCAGAGCCTGTGGCTGCTGCGCGAGCGCATTTCTGAATCCATTGCTCCGCGCATCCCCTACAAAAACGACATCTCTGTGGTGGTATCCCGGGTGCCGGGCTTTCTGGAAGAAATCAATCAAGTGGTCAGCGACCACTATCCGGATTTCGAAATTATCTGGTTTGGTCACATCGGCGACGGCAACTTGCACCTGAACATCCTTAAACCCGAGGATATGGCAAAAGAAGACTTCTTCGAAAAGTGTCAGAAGGTAAACAAGTGGGTTTTTGAAATCGTTGAAAGATACCAAGGCAGCGTGTCCGCTGAACACGGCGTGGGCATGACCAAAAAAGCCTACCTGCAGTACACCCGAAGCGAAGCTGAAATTGCGTATCTGAGAGGCATCAAGCAGGTTTTCGACCCGAACGGCATCATCAACCCGGGTAAAATCTTCGACTAACAAGGTGGTTAGCGCGAACATGAAGCGACACATTGTAGTGCTCAGCGGTGCTGGTATCAGCGCCGAAAGCGGCTTGGCTACCTTCCGTGACAACGACGGGCTGTGGGAAAAACACAACGTAAACGATGTAGCCACCCCCGAAGCCTTCCAGCGCGACCCGGGCTTGGTGCTTCGCTTTTACAACGAGCGCCGTCGCCAACTGGCCAACACTCAACCCAACCGCGCTCACCGCTTGCTGGCAGAGTTGGAACGGAGTTATCGGGTGACCATCGTCACCCAGAATGTCGATGACTTACACGAACGCGGCGGCTCTACCCAAGTGTTACACCTGCACGGCGAACTCACGAAAGCCCGCAGCAGCAAAAACCCCCGAGCCATTCACACCATCGGCTACCGCGATATCCGTTTGGGTGAACGCAGCCAAGACTGCAGCCAACTGCGTCCCCACATCGTCTGGTTCGGCGAAGAGGTCCCGATGCTGGAAGTCGCTATCGACATAGTCCGCAGCGCTGACGACCTGCTCATAGTCGGCACCTCACTACAAGTCTACCCGGCCGCGGGCTTAGTCCACGAAGTAGAGCGCGATGTGCCCATCACCGTCATCAACCCGGTCACCCCCACAGGAAGATTCTCCCGCGCCCGGTTTATTCAAAAAAATGCTGTGGAAGGCGTAGCAGAATGGGTAAACAGTTTTAAGCGATAAAAGACTCGACAGGCAAAAACCAGAAAGACCTGTGCCGACTACTCAGAACTAGAAATTAACGAAACTCCGCCAAATAAGCCCGCAATTCATCACCAAAAGCGGCCTGAACACCCAACCGCTTCAGCATCCAATAATGCCCCGCAATCATCCGGTCAATAAAAATACTCTCCACCGGCGGTTTGAAAGAATCCAGATATTTAAACACTGTACTCGTCTTGGCTGCCACGTCCTTATGCAGCCGCGCCTGACCGAAATCGTAGGGCTGCTCAGACTCAAACGGCACAACCAAAATATCCCGCCACATGGCGTAATAGGCCTCGTCAATCGCCGGTTGGCTCTCAACTCGCGCACCTAAATCAATCAAATACTGATCCAGCGCCTTATAATCCTGCTCTAAAGCAGCCGTCACCGCATTGCGGTAAGCCCGCACAATCTCTGGTTTCAGCTTCTTCACACAGCCAAAATCGTACATCACAATGGTGCCGTCCGGCCGGTAAGCAAAGTTACCGGCGTGTGGGTCACCGTGAATGCACTGAAAACGAAATAGCTGATCGGCCATCGCGGTAAAAATGCGGTGGCCGATCAGATTGATGGTGTCTTGGTCGTAACGCTCTGGGGTGATATCACCTACGTGGTCACCTTCCTCCAGCTCCAGAGTCATCACGTGGCGAGTTGAATGGCTGGGCACCACCGCTGGAATAACCACCCAGCGATCGTTGCGATGAAACTCGCGGAACATATCAAGATTGCGAGCTTCGTTGTCGTAATCCAGCTCTTCGTGCAGGCGCTCGCGGATTTCAGCGAACAGCTGATCTACCGATTCCTTGGGCATTTTCAGCAGGCCGCCCAACCTTAGAGCCAGTCGAAGCTGTTTGAGGTCGGAGTCACAGGATTCATCAACACCCGGGTACTGCACCTTTACGATAACGTCGGTGCCGTCGTGCATCCGCGCCCGGTGTACCTGGCCTATAGAAGCTGCCGCGTAAGGTGCTTCCTGCAGGTACTCATAAAGCTCGTGTACCGGTTTGCCCAAGGCGGTTTCAATTTGCTGGCGAATCACTTCGAAGGGCATGGGCGGCGCTTCTTTTTGAAGCTTTTGCAGGGCGTCAGAAAATTCACGGGGTAGAAAATCTTGGGTTTGCGAGGCTATTTGGCCGACCTTCATGGCGGCGCCTTTCATTTCCCCCAGAGTGTCGGTAATGCGCGCCGCCATGCGGCTGTAGCTCTCGCTGCGGGCGCCTTCATCATTTTCACTGCTGAAGAAACTGCGCGCCTTTTGACTAGCGAATTGTCCGGCCACAGAGGCAGTCATACCTGCGAGTTTGAAAAATCGACCGCTGCGAGTGGTAACCGGTTTTTTTGCCATGCCAGATATACGCTCCTAACCAAAAAACGATTCAGCGTCGTCACGTCAGACCACGCTGAGGCTGTTGTCTAACGCTCGTTTTATATCACTCTTTAAATCGCTTTTTAACTCTTTTTCTAAATCTCTTTTTAAACCACTCTGGTCGACACCGACAGGCGATCTTCCAGCGTCAGTTGCAGGATTTGTCCGGATTGCAGTGGCCCGACACCTTTGGGCGTGCCAGTCAGTATTACATCCCCGGGTAACAGAGAGAACTGTGTACTGATGTGGGCAATCAGGGGCACCACCGGAAACAGCATGTCGGCGGTGTCGCCGCTTTGCTGGCGCTCGCCGTCGATATCCAGGCTGAAGTGCAGGCGGCGCTGGTCCAGATCGCTGGCCGGAACGAACGGCGTGAGTGGGCAGGCACGATCAAAACCTTTAGCCCGCTCCCATGGGTGCCCCTGCTTTTTAAGACGGCTTTGCAGGTCACGGAGGGTTAAATCCAGCGCCAGGCCATAACCCAGTATCGCCGCTTCTGCATCGCTGGCAGAGGCGTTCGTCAGGGGTCTGCCAATCAGCACGGCTAATTCGGTTTCAAAGTGCACGGCGCCTTGATCCCGCGGGAAGTCCAGAGGCCTCGTCAGGTGTACCGCGGCGGTGGCGGGCTTTATGAACAGCAGGGGCTCGGTCGGGATCGGGTTGTTCAGTTCTTTGGCGTGTTCGGCATAGTTACGGCCGATGCACACAATTTTGCCCAGGGGCAAATGAATAGGGTTGGCATCGTGCCAATGGTGCTGATAATTCACGATAGTATCCTCTTTGAGGGCGGCTTATTCTCCCTCGAATGAGCATACAGTATAAACCGTTAAGCCTTCGGCTCGCAGCTTGTCAGAACCGCCCAGGTCGGGCAGATCAATCATCGCCGCTACTTCTACAATTTCGGCGCCAATCCGGCGAATCAGCCGGGAGGCGGCCAACATGGTGCCACCGGTGGCGATCAGATCATCGACCAGCACCACTTTGTCGCCGGGTTTGAGGGCGTCTTTGTGCAACTCCACCGAGGCGGTGCCGTATTCCAGTTCGTAGTCTTCCACTAAGGTATCAAACGGCAGCTTGCCTTTCTTGCGAATCAGCACCAACGAGGCGTTCAGTTCATACGCCAGAGCAGAGCCAATGATAAATCCACGGGCATCTACCGCAGCAATCGCGTCTATACGCTGGTCGTGGTAACGATGTACAAAGGCATCGATCAGTTTGCGAAACGCGGTTTTGTTCTGCAGCACCGTCGTGATGTCGCGGAAAGTGACACCGGGCTTCGGCCAGTCCGGAACTGTGCGGATAGCCTGCTTGATGCTCTGGGAAAAGTAATCCATGAAACCCCTGCCTTACGCCCGGGCGCCGCTTACGCGACATCCAGGAAAATGAATTTAAGAATAAACACCAGAGCGATAACGACCACGCTCAGATTGAGATCAGACCAACGACCGCTCAGGGCTTTCAGTACCGCGTAGGTGACAAAGCCCAGAGCGATGCCGTTAGCAATCGAGAACGTCAGCGGCATCATCAGCGCGGTGACAACCGCTGGTGCGGCATCGGTCACATCGTCCCAGTCGATCAGTTTCAGGCTACTGGCCATCAGCACGGCCACGTACAACAGCGCCGGAGCGGTGGCGTAGGCGGGGACGATGCTGGCAAGGGGCGCCAGCACCAGGCACGCGGCGAACAGGCCGGCGACAACCACCGCCGTCAGGCCGGTGCGACCACCCGCGGCAATACCGGCGGTGGATTCCACATAGCTGGTGGTGGTAGATGTGCCAAGAACAGCACCCGACATGGTGGCCACGGAGTCTGACATGAGCGCGCGGCCCAAGCGTGGCAGTTTGCCATTTTCGTCCAGCAGGCCACCACGTTGGGCGGCGCCGATCAGGGTGCCAGAAGTGTCAAACAGGTCGACAAACAGAAAGGCAAAAATAACGCTGATCATGCCGACGTTAAACGCGCCGGCCAGGTCTAGCTGCATAAAGGTGGGGGCCAGGCTGGGCGGTGCTGAAAACAGGCCTTTGTATTCAATCATGCCAGTGGTCAGCGCTACCAGGGTTACGGCAATAATGCCGATCATCACCGCGCCAGTAACGCGGCGGAACGACAGCGCGCAAATTAAAATAAAACCGCCAAAAAACAGCAGGCTCTCGGCTGCTTTGACGTCGCCCATACCCACCAGGGTGGCTGGGTTGTCGACCACAATGCCGGCGTTTTTCAGGGCAATCAACGCCAGAAAGAAACCGATACCGGCAGAAATGCCAAAGCGCAAAGACAATGGTATGGAGTTGATAATCCACTCCCGCACTTTAAAAATACTCAGCGCAAAGAATATCAAACCCGACAGAAACACAGCGCCAAGAGCCACCTGCCAGGTGTATCCCATACTGCCAACCACGGTGAACGAGAAAAACGCGTTCAGGCCCATCCCCGGTGCAAGGGCAATCGGGTAGTTGGCCCACAGGCCCATAATCAGGGTGCCAACAACCGCCGCCAGGCAGGTGGCTACGAACACCGCGCCAAAATCCATACCTGTGGATGACAGAATGCTGGGGTTAACCACGATAATGTAGGCCATGGTTAAAAAGGTGGTAATGCCGGCAACGACTTCTTTACGAACGTTGGTGCCGTGGGCCTTGAGTTTAAAAAATCGTTCGAGCATGACGGGGGTCTGCCTCACAGATGCTGGGATTTCAGGAGTCGGTCTGATTAGAAAAATCGAGCTGCTTAAAAAACGGCAATGTTAACGCCTGACGGCGCTCAGGCCAAGGGATGATTGATTTTGCTCGCAGTTCCAGTCAAAACCAAGAACCTATTATTCGCTGTTAGGAGTGGTTAACCAGACAAAAGCCACGGGTGGATGCTCCCGGGCAGTGCATTGAGGTTCTCCTAGCGGCTGCCTGCTTTCTGGGGGCGTTGATTTTTGTCGGTACCATTCTTTAGAAATTGTGTTTAACAAATGAGTCTTTAAAAATCGTCTTTAATCAATCGCGCTTTAACGCATAGAGCCTTAATTTATAGAGCTATTGAGTAATAGTAGAGGCTATAGATCGTGTTTATTTCGTTGAATAAGAAAGATCTATTTGCTTCATGGGTTGACTGTGGTTAGCTTGAGGGCAACTAAAAAGGGAGCAGAATTTTGCCCTGTCAGAATCAAGCAACGACATCGTATGGGAGTTTCTGTGAAAGCCATTCTCTGTAAAGAATACGGCCCTGCTGACAAGCTCGTAATTGAAGATGTGCCTAGCCCTAAAGCGAAAGGCCGCGGTGTAAAAGTGCGCGTCAAAGCAGCGGGCCTGAACTTTCCTGATACGCTTATTATCGAAGGCAAATACCAGCTAAAGCCGACCTTGCCGTTTTCTCCAGGCGGCGAAATGTCCGGTGAAGTGATTGCAGTGGGAGAAAAAGTTACTCGTTTTAAAGTCGGCGATCGGGTTGCGGGCTTGACCGGTTATGGCGCTTTTGCTGAAGAAGTGATTGTGCCTGAGCATAATTTGTTGCTCTTGCCAGACGACATGAGCGACGAAAAAGCCGCTGCATTTATGATGGTTTACGGCACGTCCTATTACGCTCTGAAGCAGCGCGCGAACATCCAGACTGGGGAAAGTCTTCTGGTTCTGGGCGCCAGTGGTGGTGTAGGGCGGGCGACGGTTGAATTGGGCAAGGTCATGGGTGCCCGTGTGATTGCTGCCGCAAGCTCGGCACAGAAGCTGGCAGTTGCCGAAGCCGCGGGTGCGGATGAGTTGATCAATTACACGGAAGAGCCCCTTAAGGACGCCATAAAGCGCCTGACCAACAGCAAGGGCGTGGATGTAATTTACGACCCCGTGGGTGGTGATTACACAGAGCAGGCACTGCGAGCCATGGCCTGGAACGGCCGCCATCTAATTATTGGTTTTGCCGCGGGCGATATCCCGAAAATTCCAGCGAACTTGACGCTCTTGAAAGGCTGCTCTGTCGTTGGCGTGTTCTGGGGCAGCTTTACCCAGCGAGAGCCGGAAGCGAGTGCCCAGAACATGATAGAGCTGATGAAGCTCTTCGCCGAGGGTAAAATTGATCCGAAAATAAGCGAGGTTTTCGAGTTTGAGGATTACGCCAAGGCCCTCGGTGCCCTGACTGAGCGCCGTGCCACTGGTAAGGTGGTCCTTAAAGTTGGGTTCTGAGTCCTTGTAGCCTGGCGTTGTTAAACAGCCGTTGAACTTTGCTGCTGATTCTCTAAGCTAGGCCGCGGTCCACTATTTCCCATTCGGAGCTTTACCCCGCCCATGAGCGAACAAACTTACAACGCCGATGCCATTGAAGTTTTAAGCGGTTTGGACCCGGTGCGAAAAAGGCCGGGAATGTACACCGACACCAGCCGCCCCAATCATCTTGCCCAGGAAGTGGTTGATAACAGCGTGGATGAGGCTCTGGCCGGCCACGCAAAGCGTATTGATGTCGTGCTTTACAGCGACGGCTCACTGAGCGTGGAAGACGATGGCCGGGGCATGCCGGTGGATATGCACAAGGAAGAGGGCGTGCCGGGGGTAGAGCTGATTCTGTCGCGGTTGCACGCCGGCGGTAAGTTTTCCGAGGGTAGCTACAGTTTTTCCGGTGGTTTGCACGGGGTAGGCGTGTCGGTGGTCAACGCGTTGTCGACGCATCTGGAAGTGCTGATTCGGCGCAACGGTCAGGTACACCGGATGACGTTCGCCAACGGCGATAAAGTGACTGAGCTGGAGGTCGTTGACAGCTGCGGCAAGCGCAATACCGGTACCCGGCTAAAATTCACACCGGACACTCGATATTTCGACTCGGCCAATTTCTCGGTCAGCCGCCTGCGCCACAATTTGCGTGCCAAAGCCGTTTTGTGTCCTGGGTTAACGATGACCTTTAGCCAGGAAAAAACCGGTGAGAAAGACGAGTGGTGTTATCAGGACGGCCTGCGGGACTATTTGCGTATTTCTCTGGCGGGCAGTGAAGTGGTGCCTCTTGAGCCGTTTACGGGCAGCTTTTCTGGCAATACAGAAACCGTGGACTGGGCCATCCAGTGGTTGCCTGACGGCGGTGACGCCGTTGCCGAAAGCTACGTAAACCTTATTCCAACCGCCCAGGGCGGCACCCACGTCAACGGTCTACGCACCGGCCTGCTAGAAGCCATGCGTGACTTTTGTGAGTTTCGCAGCCTGCTGCCCCGTGGTATCAAGCTGTCACCGGAGGACATCTGGGAGCGGGTGGTTTATGTGTTGTCCTTCAAGATGCAGGAGCCGCAGTTTTCCGGCCAGACGAAAGAGCGCCTGTCATCGCGCCAGGCTGCCGCGTTTATTTCCGGTGTGGTGAAAGACGCCTTCAGTTTGTGGCTGAATCAGCACACTGACATTGCCGAAATACTGGCTGAGCTTTTTATCAGTAACGCCCAGCGCCGCCTCAAAGCGAGTAAAAAAGTAGCCCGTAAACGAATTACCTCGGGCCCTGCATTGCCGGGCAAGTTGGCGGATTGCTCGGGCAGTGACACCGCTCGGTCGGAGTTGTTTCTGGTGGAGGGCGACTCCGCCGGTGGCTCGGCGAAGCAGGCTCGGGACCGCGAATTTCAGGCCGTTATGCCGTTGAAGGGCAAAATTCTGAATACCTGGGAAGTGGATTCCAGCGAAGTACTGGCGTCGCAGGAAATTCACGACATTGCAGTGGCCATCGGAGTAGACCCGGGTTCGGACGAGCTGACCGGTTTGCGCTACAACAAGGTTTGTATTCTGGCCGATGCCGACTCTGACGGGCTGCACATCGCCACGCTGCTTTGCGCGCTGTTTGTGAAGCACTTCCGGCCGGTGGTTGCTGCCGGCCACGTGTTTGTGGCCATGCCGCCGCTGTATCGGGTAGATCTTGGCAAGCAGACCTTTTACGCTCTGGATGAATCGGAAAAGCAGGGCATTATCGACCGCCTGGCAGCAGAGAACAGCCGTGGAAAAGTGTCGGTCACGCGGTTTAAGGGCCTGGGCGAGATGAACCCACTGCAGCTGCGCGAAACCACCATGGCGCCGGATACCCGCAGGCTGGTGATGCTGACCATTAAAGATGGCGACGACACGGACAGCTGCATGGACATGTTATTGGGTAAAAAGCGGGCGCCCGATCGGCGTGCCTGGCTGGAAGCCTACGGTAATATGGCGGATGTTCCGGTATAAACTCGGGAAAATAGGCCCACCAAAAGCAAAACGACTTCGCTGATTTTCCGGGCCAGCTTCTTTTATGAAGGGTTCAGGGAAATCAGCGAAGTCGTAACAACTTACCCGGCGTGAGCCGTCGCAGTGTTGGCGTTGCCTTTAGTTATTGCTGGGTACAACCACGTGTTCGTCGAATTCAAGTTCCATAATAAAGCGTCTTTTTCTGTTTATTGGGATTCAGTATGGCCATCATAGCGTTGAGCTATTTTTGAACAATCCGTAAATGCCCTATACGGCAAATGACTTATGTCGGAAAAGGAGCGTGAAGCGCTATGAAACTGCTTAACAGTCAGGCTACTTATGGCTTGGTGGCGGTGTTTCTGCACTGGTTGGTGGCCTTAACCGTGGCGGGCATGTTTGGTTTGGGTTATTGGATGGTAGGGCTTACTTATTACGACGCCTGGTACAAACAAGGGCCGGATATTCATCGCAGTGTAGGCGTTTTGGTATTTATTGCCATGCTGCTGCAGGTTGTGTGGCGCCTTATGAATCCGCGGCCGGAGCCGGTGCCGGGTCATCGGCGCTGGGAGCGTGCGTCGGCGCACTTAGCCCATGGTTTGTTGTATGTGCTGCTGTTTGTTGCCATGGTCAGCGGCTACCTGATCTCTACCGCCGACGGCTCATCGGTAAGCGTGTTTGGCTGGTTTGATGTGCCCTCCATCATGGGTCGCGTCAAGGGCATGGAAGACACCGCCGGTGTGGTGCATTATTGGGTAACCTGGAGTGTCGTCTTATTAGCGGGTATTCATGCGCTTGGCGCGCTTAAACACCATTTTATTGACCGAGACAATACTTTGCGCCGTATAGTTGGGCGTTAAAAGTGTCCGGTACTGACATTTACCGTGTGAGGAATCTGCTATGAAACGATTTTTTTTGGCATCGGCTGTGTCTCTGGCTTTGGTCGGTGGCGCTCAGGCCGCAGACCACTCCGGCACCTACGCTTTTGATAAAAAGGGTGCTCACCAGTTCATCAACTTCCGTATTTCACACTTGGGTTACAGTTGGCTGTACGGGCGCTTCAACGATTTTGACGGCCAGTTTGTGTACGACGCCGAAAATCCGCAGAACAGCTCGGTGTCGGTGTCCATTGATACCACCAGTGTTGACAGCAATCACGCCGAGCGCGACAAGCATCTCCGCGATGAAGATTTTCTCTACACCGGTGAATACCCGCAAGCTACGTTCAAAAGCACCGGC
The DNA here is from genome assembly GCF_000283275.1 of Marinobacter sp. BSs20148. Taxonomy (NCBI): domain Bacteria; kingdom Pseudomonadati; phylum Pseudomonadota; class Gammaproteobacteria; order Pseudomonadales; family Marinobacteraceae; genus Marinobacter; species Marinobacter sp. BSs20148. The sequence goes on along the minus strand of NC_018268.1, from coordinate 2,942,595 downwards.
ATTCGTCTGGACGAAGAAGGAGAAGCTGATATTGTGGGTGACCTGACACTGCGCGGTGTGACCCGTGAAGTCGTCTTGGATGCGGAGATAATTGGCCACGGCGCCGATCCCTGGGGTGGTTATCGCATGGGTTTTGAGGCAGAAACCGAGTTTCGGCTTGCTGACTTTGGCATTCCCACCAATTTGGGCCCGGCGTCAGAGGTTGTTACTCTGGAGATCTCGGTGGAAGGTATCCGCCAGTAATCCTCCAAATGGCGAGTGCAATAAATCGGCGCAAGAAAATGGCGGGGCCGTGTGGCTCCGCCATTTTTGTATGGGCTTTTGATGAGCGGGTTCAGGCTTCTTTGTGGCGCGGTTTACTGCCTTGGCACGGGTAGCGCATACGCCAGAACTGACCGACAAAAATAACCAGCCAAATCACCAGGCAGGCCCACAGATACGCCGCCGGAACGCGGAAGCTGCCGCTGATGGCAAACTCCACCAACAACATCAGCACTAACGCTAGCACTGCATTAACCAACGCAGTCATCATGGCTTGCCCGCAGGCTTTCAGGTTTGGCTTCATAGTGGTCAGCTTAGTGAAAGAAAAAACGGTCTTCTATTATCGCCGAGGAGCATACGATGATTATGGAAACCGCTCCATTCGGGAATTCCGCTATTGGAATTGGCAGATTCAGGCTCCGAGCCTATACGCGGAACTCGTCCGTCTGCTTCTCCGGTTCGCGGGCATAACCATCCAGCGCGTGGCTGGGCGCATTAATCTCTTCTGATCTGGCTGCGGATGCACAGGCCAGGTCGTTAATGTCTGTGATGCTGCGATTTATTTCATCAACCACTTGGGTTTGCTCCTCGGTGGCGGATGCAACGCTGGTGTTCATGTCGGTTATTCGGGTTATTGCCTCAAGAACGGCGTTCAGCTCCTGTTCGGCTTCTGTCGCAAGGATGACCCTGCTAGGACGCTTCCTGACTGCCGGTTTCCATAACCGACACTATATCTGCGACGCCGCTCTGTAATATTCCAATCATGGTTTGAATGTCTGCTGTCGACTTTTGCGTGCGCTGTGCCAGAGTCCTGACTTCGTACGCAACCACCGCGAATCCGCGGCCCGGTTCGCCGGCCCTTGCGGCTTCTATTGCGGCATTCAGGGCGAGCAAGTTGGTCTGTTCGGCAACGCCCCGGATAACGTCCAATACCGACGTGATCTTGTCGGAATTGTCAGAGAGCGCGCGGATAACCTTGACTGCTTTTTCGATTTGCGCGGCAAGGCGATGAACTTGGACTGAGGATTTACGGAAGATCTCTGAGCTATTTTGACCTTTTTGATCTGCTTCCTTGGTAACTTCTGCCGCCCGGGAGGCATTGCCAGCAACTTCCTTGATCGCGCTCTGCATTTCGTTAATCGCCGTCGCAACCATGGAGATGGCACCGGTCTGCTGGTCAGTACCCTTACTGTTATCCTTTGAGGCCTGGCGCAGTTCGTCTGCACCTTTGCCTAACTCTACGGATAGCGTCTGTATTGTCGCAATCATTTGTTGGAGGTTTTCCAGAACCTGGTTAAAGCTTCGCGCAAGGGCGCCTTCGCCTTTGGCAATGTTATCTAGCTGCTCCTTGAACGTTGAAATTGATAGAATAATTATTCGCAGAAACACGATAAACAGCGCTATGCTGCCTCCGAGCGCCAAAACTGTGGTCACCAGTATTGCGACAGAGCTGCTTTGGCCTTCAGAAGATACACTGAGCAGGCGTTCCTCGGCCTTGGCGTCCGCGTAAGCACCCACGTCATCAAAATAATTACGCAAGGAGTCGAAGCGGACGGAAGTCTCAGTCGCTGCCAGCTCTCTGGCTGCTTTTTGTTGGTTTTTTTTGCCAGACTGAGAGCTTCGCGGGCTGATTGGTGCCAGCTGGCATAGGCGGTATCGAAGCCGGCAGCTATCTCTGAAACACCGGTGTTTTCCAGTTGCTTTACGGTTGTTTCAAATCGCTCTTTGGCCTGATCGGCGTTTTCTTCAAACGCTGAAAGAAAACGAGAGCCGTCTTCGGAGTTTGTTCGCGCATCGACGTAAGACATCTGTGCGACCAAAGCCTGATAAAGGTCACGGTCTGCGTTCAGAATTCGACTAATGGAAGTGAGGTAGGTTTCGGCAATGTCATCTGTTCCTGAAACCAGGTTCTTTGTGGTGCTTACGTTGAATAGCCCTATGAATATAAGAGCAATAGACGTGATAACGAAAGGGAGGGCGATTTTAGTCGGAGCCCTAAGCGCTTTCCTAGAATCATGCGAGCTTGCCTCGGTAGGTGTCTGCCAATGCTGGTCTAATCATAGCAGCGCCGTGGTCGCTGTCAGTTATTTGCCGGAAAAATAGTTGGTTGGCTTTTTTGGCCAGGCGCATTCTGGATGAAGGCTTTGATGCGAGGTGCCATAGGTTATTGGTGTATCCGCGTGCTGCTCCATATAATGTTTCGCGCTAACGGGTCGTGATTATTCCGAGCGCACAGGGTAGCATCACGGCCTCCTTAAACATCAGGCAGTACAGGCAAAAAAGAGGCATCCATGCCAGAGTTTCAGACAACGGACGAAGGCTTTGAGCGGGTTGCGCTCAGGGACTATACGGAAAAAGCCTATCTTGACTACTCCATGTACGTCATTCTTGATCGTGCTCTTCCCAATGTCGGGGACGGGCTGAAGCCGGTTCAGCGGCGCATTATTTACGCTATGTCGGAACTGGGCCTGAAGTCGACGTCCAAATACAAAAAGTCTGCCCGCACCGTGGGCGACGTGCTGGGTAAATTCCACCCCCACGGCGACAGTGCCTGTTACGAAGCCATGGTGTTGATGGCGCAGCCATTTTCTTACCGCTATCCGCTGGTGGATGGCCAGGGTAACTGGGGTTCGCCAGACGATCCAAAATCGTTCGCTGCCATGCGCTATACCGAATCGCGTTTGGCGCGCTTCGCCGATGTGCTGCTCAGCGAACTGGGCCAGGGTACGGCCGATTGGGTGCCCAACTTTGACGGCACCATGGACGAGCCCTCCATACTGCCGGCGCGCTTGCCCCATGTGTTGCTCAACGGCACCACGGGCATTGCCGTGGGCATGGCGACGGACATACCGCCCCATAACGTGCGCGAAGTGACGGCGGCCTGTGTTCATCTGCTGGATGCGCCCGATGCCACGGTAGAACAGCTGTGCGAATACATTCAAGGGCCGGATTACCCCACTCGAGCGGAAATTATTACCCCGCGTAAAGACCTGCTGCAAATGTACGAAACCGGTCGCGGTTCGCTGCGCATGCGTGCGCGTTGGGTGAATGAAGGCGGCGACTTGGTAATCACTGACTTGCCCCATCAGGTATCCGGTAACCGGGTGCTGGAGCAGATTGCCCAACAGATGCAGGCCAAAAAACTGCCCATGGTGGCAGATTTGCGCGATGAGTCAGACCACGAGAACCCGACCAGGCTGGTGATTGTACCCCGTTCAAACAGGGTAGACGCCGAAGGCCTGATGGCACATCTGTTTGCCAGTACCGACTTGGAAAAGCCTTATCGGGTGAATATCAACGTGATTGGTAACGACGGCCGTCCTGGTGTGAAAGGCCTGGTGCAGCTGCTGACCGAGTGGCTTACGTTCCGCCGCGCCACGGTGATAAGGCGCCTGCAATACCGGCTGGATAAAGTGCTGGCCCGACTTCACTTGCTGGAAGGGCTGCTGATTGCTTATCTGAATCTGGACGAAGTGATCGAAATTATCCGCTATGAGGATAAGCCTAAAGCCGAATTGATGGCTCGGTTCTCGTTGTCGGCGGACCAAGCCGAGGCAATTCTTGAGCTGAAGCTGCGCCACCTGGCGAAGCTGGAAGAGATGAAAATTCGTGGCGAACAGGATGAACTGGCCATCGAACGCGACCACTTGCAGGCCATTCTGGGTTCCGAGAAAAATCTGCGCCAGTTGATTAAAACTGAATTGCAGCAAGATGCCGAAACTTACGGCGATGACCGCCGTTCACCGATCGTAGAACGTGGTGAATCGCGGGCGTTTAGTAATATTGACCTGGTGTCCAACGATCCTGTCACCATTGTGCTGTCTGAAAAAGGCTGGGTGCGAGCAGCCAAAGGCCACGATATCGATCCGCTGGGTCTGAGTTACAAAGCCGGTGACAAGTTTTCTTTGCAGGTACACGGGCGCAATAATCAGCAGGTTATTTTTCTTGACTCGACCGGACGCGCCTACGCCCTGATGGCTCACAGCCTGCCGTCAGCGAGAGGTCAGGGCGAACCGTTGAGCGGGCACATCAACCCGCCGCCGGGCGCTCAATTCTGCGGCTTGCTGATGGGCGACAGCCAGCGCAAGGTGGTGCTGGTGACCGATGGAGGTTATGGCTTTGCAACCTCGCTGGGTGACATGCTGAGCAAGAATCGCAACGGTAAGACTCTGGTCAGTGTGCCGAAGGGTGCCCACCTTATGGCGCCGGTGATGGTGCCGGTGATGGCGCCTGAAAGTCGCGAAACCCTATACGTGGCTGCGGTGTCCAACGAAGGCCGAATGTTGGTGTTTCCGCTTACAGAACTGCCGGAACTGGTCAAAGGCAAAGGCAACAAGTTGATCAGTATTCCTTCGGCGCGGGTGCAGTCCCGTGATGAGTTTGTGGTAGCAGTGGCGGTATTCGCCCACAGCGACCAGCTCGAAATCCACGCCGGTAAACGCAAAATGAGCCTTCAGTTCAGCGATCTTGAGCATTATCTGGGCGAGCGCGGCCGTCGCGGCCACAAGCTACCACGGGGCCTGCAGCGGGTTGACCGTATCGGGGTCACAGTTGTGGTGGTGGCGGCAACCGGTGCGGCCCATCAACAGGAGCAAACAGACAGTGAGTGAACTGGTTCTGATCAACGTTTCCGGGCGCGACAAGCCCGGCCTGACCTCCGAGATTACCGGTATCATGGGCCAGTACGAGGTGCGTATTCTGGATATCGGCCAGGCGGTAATTCACGATTACCTAACGTGGGGGATTCTGATCCAGATTCCTGACGCGTCGCACTCATCACCGGTGATCCGCGATTTGTTATTTCGCTTTCACGCCCTGGATTTGCAGGTACGGTTTGCGCCGATTACACCCGAGGAATACCAACAGTGGGCTCAGGGCCGCAATCGCGCCTGCTACATTGTAACGCTGCTGGCGCGGGACATAACCGCCGAACAGATTGCGCGGGTGTCGGCGATTACCGCGCGCCACCAGCTCAATATTGACAACATCACGCGCCTATCGGCGCGGCCGTCACTGAACGTGGATGAAAACCGCACTGCCTGTGTGGAATTTTCCGTGCGTGGTACGCCAGACAATCTGGCACAGTTGAGGGCGGATTTTCTGCATCTGGCCAGCGAAATGAACGTGGATATTGCGTTCCAGGAAGATTCTATTTTCCGCCGCAACCGCCGCCTTGTGGTATTCGATATGGATTCCACCCTAATTGAAGCCGAGGTGATTGACGAGCTGGCGTTGGAGGCTGGTGTAGGGCCTCAGGTGGCGGCCATCACTGAGCGTACCATGCGAGGTGAGCTGGATTTCAGTCAGAGCTTTGCCGAGCGCCTTGCGCTGTTGAAGGGGCTGGATGAGTCGGTTCTGGAGCGGGTTGCCGCGCGCCTGAAGATGACAGAAGGCGCCGAGCACCTGATTCGAAGCTTGAAGGCGTTGGGTTACCGGACTGCAATTCTGTCAGGAGGCTTTACCTACTTCGCCCGTAACCTTCAGCGCCAACTGGGCATTGATTATGTTTACGCCAACGAATTGGAGATTGTGGACGGTAAGGTAACCGGCCGGGTGTCTGGCACCATTGTAGACGGTGCGCGCAAGGCCGAACTGCTGCTGGAAATTGCAAAAAAAGAACGCATTTCCCACGAACAGGTTATCGCAGTGGGTGACGGCGCTAATGATTTGCCCATGCTCAGCGAAGCTGGCTTGGGCGTGGCGTTTCGTGCTAAACCCGTGGTGAAGGAATCTGCCCGCCACGCCATTTCAACCCTCGGGTTAGACGCTATTCTGTACCTGATTGGCTTTCGTGAAAGCGAAACCAATCAGCAGGTGGAACCGCCCCGAGACCATGAGTCAGGGCTATAAATAGCGCCTGAAATAGCGTTTGAAATAGTGCCTGGGGATCAGTTGTCGCTGAAATCGTAGGTCATTTCAGGCGTAGGCGGTTGTAAGTAGTAGCCCTGAATGTAATTTACCCCGGCCTGCCACAGGGTTGCCAGTATGCCGGCGCTTTCTACCAACGGCACAATAGACAGTTTGCCGGCGCTTTGCAGTGACTGCACCATCTCCTTGAGGCGTTCGCGGGCGTCGTGATCATTCTGCAGCTCCTCAGTAAACGAGCCGTCTATTTTTATGTAGTCGGTGTCGATATGGTTGAGCGCATGAAACGGGTTCAAAGTGCAGCCAAACTGGGTGATGGACACCTTGCAATGCAGTTGGTGCAGAGTTTTTGCGAAGTCCTTTGCCTGTTTTGTGAAATTATTGGCGTCGCATTCGCGGAGCTGGAATATCAGCGTGTCACCAGGCAGACGAGCAGCTTTCAGAGCCACACTGAGCCAGGGAGTGAAGGTTTTGTCGTGCAGGGTTTCGGCGGTCACGTTCAGAAATAGCCGGGTGTTCTGGCCCTTCACCCGGTGCGCAGCCAGTTTTTTTATGGCTTGCAAAAAAACCCACCGGTCGATCTTCACAGCCGTGTCTGTGGGCCCTAGGGGTGGCAAAAAGTCGTAGGGTGAAACCTCTTCGCCTTTGTCGTCCAGCATGCGCACGTATACTTCGTAGTGTTCTTCATTTTCCCCGCGCAGATTGATAACGGGCTGGAATAGCAGGCGAAACTGATCGTTGTCCAGCGCACTGTGTATATAGTCTATGGCGGTGTTATCGTTAAGCATTAGATGTTCGGCGGCATTGTGTACCCGAACACCGTTGCCATGGCTCTGCTCGTTCTGTTTTTTTAGTTCGGCTGAAGCGCGGTGCGCGCGGGCCATTAACTCTTCGGCTTTGGGCGAATTTTCGGTGACGGCAGCAACGCCGATACTCACCGTGAGCTGCACCGAGTGGCCGTCGACATCGAACAGCGAACTCTCAATGGCTATACAGATTTCCTGTGCCAGGCTGACCATGTCCTTTTCGCTGAAGGGCAGGTATAGCAGTGCGAATGAATCGTCGCTCAGGCGCGCCAAGGTGATGTCTGCACCTACCTGCTCGCGCAGCAGAGTGGCCAGATCGCGCAGCAGAAAATCGACACCTGTAATGCCAACGTCCCGCTTCAGCGGCGCAAAGTTATCCAATGAAATATAAGCCAACGAGCCAGATTCGCTGCTGGCGCCGGCTTGGGTAATAGCTTCCGCTAGCGAGGCCATGAAGAATGAGCGGTTATAGAGGCCGGTAAGTAGGTCCTGATTACTGAATTGCCTCAGCTTTTCTTCCAGTTCTTCGCCGTTGTGTTCCGGCCGCAGCACAATCTGGGTGCAGCGTTCGCCGTCAAAGGTGGCAGGCGAGGCCTGCATATTGGCGGTCAGTTCGCGGCCGTCACTGCGCCGCGCAGTTACTTTTTGGCTCATCCGTTCGCTACTTTGGTCGGCAAAGCCTTTAATCAGTTGGCGGTAGTCGTCTTGGCTCTGGCTGCCGAGGGTGTCCAGTACTGGGACACACATCAGTTCGTCGATGTCGTCGTAACCCAGAAACTCTAAATAGGACTCATTAGCATAAACGTGCATGCCTTCAATGACATAGGCAATGGCGTCTTTTGAGCTTTCCAGCAGGCGTTGGCAGCGTTGTTCGGCTTCGCGCAGGTGAGATTCCAAAAGCCGACGGCGTCGGCGCTCGTCAAGGTCCGTCAGTTCGCGATTCACGACCAGCACCAGCAGCGCCTGTTCGCTGTAAGGTACGGTGTCTTGTCCGCCGGCTTTAAGAACAGCCGTGGCGCGGGCAGCGTCGTAGTCATCGGTCAGCAATATGAAAGGAACGTCTTTACCAAGCCGCCGCAACATGGCTAACGCCGCGTCTACAGGGCATTCCTGTTCAGTGTCACGCGCCAGCATTATGTCCCAGTTGCCATTTTTGAGGGCCTCTTCGAGGTCTTCCTCGGAGGTAATGCGATGGGCTCGGGTAGCGCGACCGGAATTGCGTAACAGGCTGATCAGGTTTTCCGCGTCATTCAGTGACGGATCCAGAATAAGCATATGAACGGTGGAGGCTTTCTTCTGCATGACTCGACAATCTCGTGCTGCACACTGACGGAGCCGGGCCGCTGACAAAGCCCGGTTCTTGGATGAGTGTGAATAATGAAGAGGTTGCCGGTTAATAACAAGTCCGGCACGGGCGTGGCACTGAGTTGAGACACGCGAAGTTCTGATTAGGCAATCAGGTACAAAGAATTTACGCGCCTCACAGCAAGGGCCAGAGCGAATCAAATTCATCTTCGCTGGATGCAGGACCGGGTCTATCGGTGCTGGTTTTAGCGTCAGGCCTGCTCTGAAGTTTTATTTCAAATTGGTTGATGCTGCCCGTCGCCGTCCTTTTTTTCAACAGCTGGCCTTGCTCTTCCTGGTCATCAATCAGCAGGGTAATGCGGTTTCCAGATTGAAACGGTATCCGCGGTACAATAAGCGTGGCAGGCTGGTTGATGACGCTGATTTCCGGCAGCATCAGCCCGCGTAAGTACTCGCTACTGTTACCCAGTTTCTGAATTAAGCGCACAGCGCAAGGTGTCGCCGTGGGTGCTTGTAGTTCAATGCCAATTTGCGTGCCCTCGTTTTTAATCTGGCGAATCCAGCGAACCACGGCAACACTCCAGGGTTGTGAATTCTGCTCGCGTACGCCGAGAATTTCGCCTGTCTGCAGGCTGCTCGGTATTTGGCTGTCCCAGACAATGCAAAAGCCGCCTGGGCTGGTATTTATCATCTTTGTGCGACAGGCGCCGGGCGCGTTTTTGAGTACCGCGCTGGCACGGGCGCTGGCGCTGGTGAAGTTTATAGGGGCATTGCCGGCCAGCATGCCTTCGACTCTGTTATCGTCATCGCGCACGCCGGCCCAAGCGTCATTTTTTCGAGTGGAGCTGCGGATAAACATGTTGTCTTCGGTGTCTTCCGCTTCAGGCTGTCGGGTGAAGTCGTTCAGGGTTTTGCGTCCCGCCATAAAATAGTGCACCGCGGTCAGCCCGACACACAGTTCGAGGCTGCCCTGGTTGGTTACGCGGTTGAAATTGCGTTTGGCAAGAGTGCCCAGCGCCTGGGCGAGGTGTATCAGCAGGGTATCACTGGTATGTGGAGGCAGCGTCAGCTCGCTTGCTTCGTCACTATCAGCTGTTTGAATGGCCTGGCTAATTTGGGCCGACAGGCGGCTGCTGTCAAAACTGAAAAAGTCGCCTTCTTCAGCCTCGCCCAGCAGGCTGCGGTATACCGGCGACTTGTCTGCGCGCATATTTACCACGAACAAACTGTCACCTTGGTCGCCGGGCACGAAATCTGTCAGATCGGTCCAGGGTTCAAACAGCGTAAAAAGCTGGCTCAGTTCCGTTTGGCGCAACTGGTTAGGGCGGGCGCACCCCAACAATAAAATGCGTTTGTAGGCATCGTCAATGCTGCTTGAATTGCGCTGGCTAGGAGTGGCATCGTCAACTTTAATAGCGGTTAGCTGATGCGCGAGCGCAAACTTGTAAAGCTTATGGCAATCCAGCCAGCTGTTTGGCGGGGTAGGGCAGTAAAGCTGATACGCTCGCAGTATGGTGCCGGACAGCTCGGCAATGCTGCGGTGAATGGCGATGACCAGAGCTTTGCGATTTTTATCCGGGGTGCCTGCATTCAGCAGCTCTATCACGCAGAGTTTGTAACCTCCGGACAGGTGCAATTGCAGGGCCTGTGCCAGATTGGCGATCTTGCGTTGCTTTTCCGGCATTGATACCGCGGTACCGATGAAGTGGCTGGACAGCTCTGAGCACACAAAGTGGATTTTTTCACGAATAACGTCTAACAGTTGCAAGCGCTGATGTGGCGGCAAAAAAAGCTGATTTAGTTCAATAATGGCGTGATAGAGCTGACGCGACACTTCGCCAATGTTGGCCATAGGCAATAACCCGGCCCATTTTTTGAAGGCTTTGGGTGTGGTGTCGCAGAACGAAAGGCTCGCGGTTTTTTGCTCTGGTACCCGGATATCTGGTTTCAGAAAGGTGCCATCCATAATAAAAAGTCAGTGCGTCGAGGAATAAGTGTGTAAATTCACTACGTAATGTAGGCCAGCAAAGCAAATACGCAAAGCAAAAAACCACCGACGCGACAATTTGTTACAAAGTAAGCTGTTTCGCATTACTCCAAATTAAGGGGCGTTTTGCTGCCAGCACCGGGTAATTCGCGCACTAAACGCGGTACCAGAAAACCTGGCAGGCGTTCAAGCAGTCCACGTGTCAGAGCTTTGGCCTCGCTGTCCGGGACGGCAAAATGATGAGCCCCCGCTACAGGGTCAAACGCGTGCAGGTAGTAGGGTAATACACCGGCATCGAACATCCGCTCGCTGAGTTGTTCCAGTACATCGACGCTGTCATTCACGCCGCGTAGTATAACACTCTGGTTCAGTAGGGTCACACCGGCGTCGGTTAACCTTTGCAGGGCCTGAACAGTAGCTTGGTCGATTTCCGCAGGATGGTTGATGTGCAGCACCACAACAACCCGTAATCGGGTGGCGCGAATCCATTGTAAAAGCGCATCGCAAACCCGCTGTGGAATCACGACCGGCAGCCGGGTGTGAACCCTCAGCCGGCGTAGGTGAGGGATCTGCTCCAGAGCTTGGACCCATTGCGCCAGTAATTTGTCGTTGGCGGCCAAAGGGTCGCCCCCGCTGAAAATCACTTCGTTAATTTCCGGACTGTTTGCCAGTGTGTTCAGCACGGTTTGGCGGTCCTGGGGTTTGAGCCGTTGCTCGTCGTAGGGAAAGTGACGACGGAAACAGTAGCGGCAATTAATGGCGCATTGCCCTGTCACCATAAGTAAGGCGCGGCTTTTGTATTTTCTGATCAGCCCTGTTGTTGCCATGGCGTCGGCTTCGGCCAGTGGGTCGGCGACAAATCCGGCCAGGGTGCGGGTTTCGTCGACCAGTGGCAGTACCTGGCGCAGCAAGGGGTCGTTGGGGTTGCCATATTCCATGCGAGCTAAAAAAGGCTCGGGCACCCGTATCGAAAACAGCAGGTGCCCAGCATCTGCTCCGGCCAGCCATTGTTCAGGGCAGAGCCCCAGACGTTCCAGCAGTTCTGCCGGACGGTTGATGGAGCTGGCTAAAATCTGTTGCCAGCTGGCGGACTCTGAACTTTCCCCACACTCCGGGTGAGCGCGGGCTTCTATACGTACGGGGGTTCGCTGTATCATAGCGGCCTTAAAATTCTGAACAGCCTATTGGCAGGTGGACATTTCATGGCTTCATATTCTACCAACGAATTTCGCGGCGGTCTTAAGGTTTTGTTTGAAGGCGACCCCTGCATCATTCTGGAAAACGAATTTGTAAAACCCGGTAAAGGCCAGGGCTTCAGTCGGGTGCGCCTGCGCAACCTGATGACCAACCGGGTGTGGGACCGTACCTTCAAGTCTAACGAAAGTCTGGAAGGTGCAGACGTGATGGATCAGGACATGGAATACCTGTACACCGACGGCCAATTCTGGCACTTCATGCTCACCGATGGTTCGTTTGAGCAGTACGCGGCCGATGGAAAAGCCGTGGGCGATACTCTTAAATGGCTAAAAGAACAGAATGTTTATACGGTTACCTTGTTTAACGGTGCTCCACTGACGATTACGCCGCCGAATTTTGTCGAGCTGGAAGTGGTTGAAACCGATCCCGGCATGAAAGGCGATACCGCCCAAGGCGGCTCCAAACCGGCGACTTTGTCCACTGGCGCCGTGGTGAGCGTGCCGCTGTTTATTACCATTGGTGAAGTGTTAAAAGTAGACACTCGCACCGGTGAATATATGAATCGGGTTAAAAGCTAGGGCGTTGATGAGCAATGCTGATAACTGGCGGCCCAGCGCTGCCAGCCGAGCCCTGAAAAGCCGCGCACAACAACTGTCGTTTGTGCGCAGCTTTTTTGCGCAGCGCCAAGTGCTGGAGGTTGAAACCCCGGTGCTTGGCCGCTGCGGTGTCACCGACCCGAATCTGAGCGGTATTGCTGCCCGGGTGAGCGCAGCGGGCCGTCAAGGCGGGTGGTTGCAGACTTCTCCGGAATATCACATGAAGCGCTTGTTGGCAGCGGGCTGTGGCGATATCTACCAGGTTACAAAAGTATTTCGCGACGGTGAAAGCGGGCGTCGGCACAACCCTGAATTTTCCATGCTGGAATGGTACCGCTGCGGCTTTGATGACCAAACCCTGATGAACGATGTAGCGGACCTGGTCTGTTCCTGGCTTGACTGCTTGCGACCGCACACTCTGAGTTATCGCGAAGCGCTACACCGCTGGGCGCATATTGATCCATTTACCTGCACCGATGCGCAGCTGCACGCCCGCTGCGGGCAATGGATGGAGCCGCAGCAGCTTGTGGGTATGAGTCGCGATGACTGTCTGGACTTGCTGATGAGTTTTGCGGTCGAGCCCCGGTTAGGGTTGGACTGCCCGGTGTTTATCCATCAGTACCCTGCTTCACAGGCCTCGCTGGCGCGCACCAGCCAGGTTGGCGGTTTCGCGGTCGCTCATCGCTTTGAGTTGTATATTAATGGGCTGGAGTTGTGTAATGGCTACTGGGAGCTGGCGGATGCGGATGAGCAGCGCCGGCGTTTTGCAGCGGATAACCGGCTCCGTCAGGCCCGCGGCCAGGCAGCCATAGAGCAAGACGACGCTTTTCTGGCCGCGATGGACAGCGGTTTGCCCGATTGCGCCGGCGTTGCCCTGGGGCTGGACCGGTTGTTGATGCTGAAACTGGGTGCCAGCTCGATTGATGAGGTGCTAGCCTTTCCATTCGCCAAGGCCTGAGCGCGATCGTTTCCAAATACAAGCCTCAAACTTCACGCTTTGACCTGGCCGAAAACTTCGCCTAACTTCACTTTTTTTCCGGGTTTTTGGGCATTACTCCACTGTGCTCGGCCTTTCGACATCACCATCACGACGGTAGAACCCAGGCGGAAACGACCCATTTCCTCACCCCGTGCAAACTTCAGGGCCTGCTCGTCGCTGTAGCTTTGCTGGCTAACACCGCCGTCGCCCGGCGCCGCTCCCGGTTTCACGACGCCGGCCCAGGGTGTTTCCACACTGCCAACAATCATTGCGCCTACCAAGACCAGCGCCATTGGGCCAGCCGCGGTATCAAACATGCAGACGACGCGTTCATTGCGGGCAAACAGGTTGGGCACGCTGGCCGCGGTAGTCGGATTTACAGAGAACAATCGGCCGGGCACGTGCACCATCTCCTGCAGCTTTCCGGCCATCGGCATGTGAATCCGATGATAGTCGCCGGGGGCCAGGTAAATGGTGGCGAATTCACCTTCGGCGAAGATATCGGCCCGCTGCTGATCACCGCCTAACAGTTCCAGCAAGCTGAACGATTGGCCCTTGGCCTGAAAGATGCGGCCCCCGCTTATATTGCCCAACTGGCTGACACAACCGTCTACCGGGCTAACCAGCGTGCTTTCGTTACCCTCAATGGGTCGCAAGCCAGGCTTGAGTGCTCGGGTAAAAAAATCATTGAAGCTGTCGTAGGCTTCGGGGTCACTGTTTTCAGCTTCGCTCATGTTGACGCCATAGCGGTTAATGAACCAGCGTATCAAGCGGCGGCGTAAGGCTGGCGTACCGGTGCTGTCAGCCAGGCGCCCAGCCAGACGGGAGAGTGAGTGCTGGGGCGTAATATGCTGGCTCAGAACAAACAGCTTTTCCATCATCAGAAAAATCCTTTGGCTACGATGGCGCGAAGTTTAACAAACGGCCCATTTCATCAAAAAGTGTATACCCCAACGCACAAGATTTCCGGCGCTACCGTATTCCGGGTTGAGCCAGTTTAAGGCCGCGAGCCTGTTGCTCTGCCATCGCCTGTAAAATGCGGTGGAAACTCCTTTTGCGTTCCGGGCTTAGGCGACCGTCTTCCGCAGCGGCATCAATGGCGCAACCGGGGTCGCCGGCGTGACGGCAGTTGCGGAACTTGCAGTAGCCCATCAGGTCACGAATTTCGCGAAAGCCATACTCGATTTCTTGCGGTGTCATATGCCAAAGGCCAAACTCGCGAATGCCCGGCGAGTCAATTAGGTCGCCGCCGATGGGCAGGTGAAACAGCTTGGCGGTGGTGGTGGTGTGAATGCCTTTGCCGGTGCTCTGCGACACTGCGCCCACCCGCAGTTCTTCATCGGGCAGCAGGGTTTGAATGATGGACGATTTACCCACCCCAGACTGGCCCACAAACACCGTCGTACGATCTTTCACCAGGGCTTCCAGCTCTGGCGGTGGCTGGTTGCCAGCCAAGGCAGCGGACGTGCGCACCACCTGATAGCCCAATGCTTCATAGCGTGCCAGAAGTGCGTCTATGGCGCTGCGGTTGTCGTCGTTGATCAGGTCGGTTTTATTCAGCAGCAGTATGGCCGGAATGTCAGTGGTTTCTGACGCCACCAGATAGCGGTCAATCAGGTTGTCGTGGGGCTCGGGCTCGGGGGCAATCACCAGAATAATGTAGTCAATATTCGCCGCCACCGGTTTCAGCGCGCCGAAGTTGTCCGGCCGCTGCAGCAGGTTGATGCGTTCGCAGCGAGCGACGATTACGCCGGTCAGATTTTTACCGGAGCGCCAAATGACTTTGTCGCCGGTGACCAAACTGTCGATATTGGCGCGCACAAAGCAGCGTACAACGGTTCCTTGGTACTCGCCTTCAAGGGCTTCTACGTCCAGTTGCTGGCCGTAGTGCGCAATAATCAAACCTTGAACTTCCGGTCCTAACTCACCCGCATCGACCTGCTCTTTTACCTGTTCTTCCTTACGTGCGGCGCGCGCTGTCCGTTCGCCCTGAATTTTTTCGATGCGCCATTGTTGCTGTTTGTTAAGTCGCCGTTTTGCCATAGAGTTTTCATTAACCGGGTAAAGTTTCAGGGTTGTTTTAAAGCTGCTGTGTCATCATATTGGCATACTATTTGTCATACAACCGGTTTGGCGACTGCACTATCGACTGTTTCGCTGATAAATTCCGGATTTTACCGTTAGCACCATGCAGGAGAAATATCGATGGAAAAGGGCAATCGCCTGGTTTGGATTGACTTGGAAATGACAGGTCTGGATCCGGAGCAGGAGCGCATTATTGAAATGGCTACCCTGATTACCGATTCCGAACTCAATCTGATTGCCGAAGGCCCGGTGCTTGCGGTGCATCAGTCTGACACTCTGATGGGCGCGATGGACGAATGGTGTACCCGTACCCACGGTGAAAGTGGTCTGACCCAACGGGTAAAAGACAGTCGTATCAGCGAAGCCGAAGCCGAGCAGCAGACCCTGGCGTTTTTGCGCGAACACCTGGAATCGGGTGATTCTCCTTTGTGCGGCAACAGTATCGGCCAAGACCGGCGCTTTTTGGTCAAGTACATGCCGCAGCTAGAAGAGTTCTTCCATTACCGCAATCTGGATGTGTCTACCATCAAAGAGCTGGCGCGGCGTTGGCGTCCGGATGTGCTGAACGGAGTCAAGAAACAGGGCAATCATCTAGCGCTGGACGATATTCGCGATTCTATTAACGAGCTGCGCCATTATCGCGAGCATTTTTTCAAACTGTAAGATCGTTTAAATTCTGATGCGCTCAAGCGATACGAACGCCCGGGGAGCAACTGCTGGCTTTCAAGGTGCCAGTCCGTGTTGGGCCAACGCCCACTCCACATGCTCGCGTACCATCTCAGACGGGTAATCCTGGCGCGCCCGCAGCGCTTCTAACACTGGAATGGTGGTAGGGGCGTTGCCCAGCCCGACCGCCAGATTGCGCAACCAGCCGTGATAACCGGTGCGGCGAATAGCCGAGCCTTCTGTACGCTGCAAAAACTGTTCTTCGCTCCACATCATCAGCGCTGCCAGAGACGTGTTATCCAGACCGTGGCGGGGTTTGAAGTCGTCTTCTTCTGAATGTTTGCTGAACTTGTTCCACGGACACACCAACTGGCAGTCGTCGCAACCAAACACCCGGTTGCCCATTAGTGGACGCAGCTCTTCCGGAATACTCTCTTTCAATTCAATGGTCAGATAGCTTATGCAGCGCCGCGCATCCAGCATGTGTGCGTCCACAAATGCATTGGTAGGGCACAGCTGCAGGCAGGCCGAGCAGCTGCCGCAGTGGTCAGTTGTAAAGGGCGCGTCTATGGGCAAAGGCGCGCTGGTGTAAATCTCCCCGAGGAAAAAGAACGAGCCCGCTTTGGGGTGTATCACCATGTTGTTTTTGCCAATCCAGCCAAGCCCGGCACGCTGGGCCAGAGCGCGTTCAAGCACAGGAGCACTGTCCACAAAGGCGCGATGCTGGTGGCCTTCAAGAGCGCTGTCGATACGTTTGGCCAGCTGCGCCAGGCGCTTACGCATAAGCTTATGGTAATCGCGCCCCAAGGTATAACGACTGATGTACGCATTTTCGCGATTGCGGAGCGCCTGTTCTGGGTTGTCGGGCAGCGTCAGGTAATCCATGCGCACGGAAATGACGCGCGCGGTGCCCGGAACCAGCGACGCCGGGGTATAGCGTTTGTCACCGTGGTTTGCCATGTAATCCATGGTGCCGTGGTAGCCCTGTTCCAGCCAGTGTTGCAAGCGTTGCGCGTGTTCGCCCGTATCGGCGCTGGTGATGCCGAGGTCGGCAAAACCCAGCTCTTGGGCCCAGTCGCGAATCTGTTGCACCAATGCCTGCAGATTCGCCGTCTGGTCACTGTTTTTTGCGCAGGTTGTTGATGTTGCTGGTGATGCTGTCATTGGCCGGCCGTTTGTGTGGGGCGAATCTGCGTTTTGCTGGCGTTGGCGTACAGATTTAATTTGATTAAGTTGTGACCTTTTTTGTGGTTTTGCTATGCTTTACAGATAGCTGGCAATTTGTCTTAAACCGGTTTCTTTGGCTTGGAGTGTCCGATGTCGTGGTCAGCAAGGAACAGTCTATCAGAGTCTTGTCTATCAAAGCCTGATCTGTCAGCGCCCGCAGGGCGCGGAGCTGGCCTGCCACAGACTTTGTACAGCGCCAGTTCGGTGCGCAATCTGGATCGGTACTTGATTGACGAGCAAGGAGTCGATGGCTTTGAGTTGATGCAGGCCGCTGCCCGCAGTGCTTTTCGCCAGCTTTTGCGACGCTGGCCCCAGTGCCGCCGGGTGTTGGTGCTCTGCGGTGCGGGTAATAATGGCGGCGATGGTTATCTGTTGGCGACGTGCGCTCTGCGCCATGGCTTGGGCGTAACCTGCCTGGTGCTGACAGATCCCGCTAAACTGCAGGGTGATGCCGGTAAAGCCTGGCAGCGGGCGAACGATCAGAAAATCAGTATGGTGACGTCAGCGCAGTCGACTGACACGGATTTGACGAGTTTTCTGGAACAGGCCGATGTTACGGTAGACGCTATGTTGGGCACTGGCCTGAATGGCGCGCCACGGGGTGAATTCGCACGAGTTGTTGTGCTTTGCAATCAATCAGCTGCGGGCGTTTTGGCGCTGGACATACCTTCAGGGCTCAATGCTACTACCGGCGCAGCCGCGGGTGATGTTGTTGCTGCGGACGCTACGGTGACGTTTATAGGTTTGAAAGCCGGCCTGTTCACCGGCCACGGTCCTGCTGTTTGCGGTGAGGTGGTTTTCGAGGATTTGGGTTTTGCCCAGCAGCTTGGTGGCTGTGCCGAGCCGGTGTTAGCCACACGGGCTGACTGGTCCTCCGTTACTTTGGGTATTTCGAAGCGCGCTGCCAACGCTCACAAAGGCAATTTTGGCCATGTGTTAGTGGTTGCGGGCGATCGCGGTTTTGGTGGTGCGGGGCTGCTGGTGGCTGAGGCTGCTGCGCGCAGCGGTGCAGGGCTGGTTTCCTTGGCAACCCGGCAAGAGCATGTGGCTGCAGCACTGAGCCGGTGCCCGTCGGTAATGAGCCACGGCGTTGTGCATGGTTCTGAGCTGGCGCCTCTGCTAGCGGCTGCAACCGTGGTGGTTTGTGGGCCAGGCCTTGGCCAGTCGGCCTGGGGTCAACAGATGTTGCAGCAGGTGTTGGAATGTAACAAACCGCAGGTGTTGGATGCCGACGCCTTGAATCTGATGGCAGGCGGCCTGATGGCGAACAAAGCGTCGGTAGCCGCGGACAATCGTGTTTTGACCCCCCACCCTGGTGAGGCTGCGCGTCTTTTGGGTTGCACCGTTGCAGAGGTTGAGATTGACCGGTTAAGTGCAGCGCGCAAGTTACAGTCGCGCTACGGAGGCGTCATTCTACTTAAGGGCGCTGGCACCGTGATTGCGACCATGCACGGTCAAATATTTGTGGTCAGCGGCAGTAATCCGGGGTTGGCTACCGGGGGGATGGGGGATGTACTGGCGGGTATTGCGGGTGGTTTATTGGCTCAGCTGACGGGTCCGACCCAGGCAGTCGTGACGGCCGCAGCCCTGCACCTGGCGGCAGCTAATATGGCAACTCAGCAGTTCGGCTATATGGGTCTGCAGCCAACCGATGTTATTGACGCTTTGCCCCGGGTGTTAGCTTGCTCAGGGCATTGAATGGAACAGTAACTGAACGCAGCGTTATGTAAACAAGTTCGCGGCACACCGGAGGACCTATGACAATTTTTGGCAATGAGCGCAGGCTGTTCCTGGCGGATGAGAGTGAAACTGAACGTTTGGGCCGGGAGTTGGCGCGCTTGGTCCAGCGCGCAGAAAACGCGCTGGCGATTTATCTGGATGGTGATCTGGGTATGGGCAAAACCACGCTCAGCCGGGGCCTGCTGCGCGGGTTAGGGCACGAGGGTGCGGTAAAAAGCCCGACTTACACCATCGTGGAGCCTTACGAGAACTTGCAGCCGCCGGTGTATCACTTTGACCTGTATCGTTTGAAAGACCCGGAAGAACTGGAGTTTATGGGCATTCGTGATTATTTTAATGATCATAATTTATGCTTGGTGGAGTGGCCGGAGAGGGGCGAAGAGCTACTGCCCAAGGCGGACCTGACAGTGCATTTGGAATCCCAGGGCAATGGTCGCTCGGCCATCTTGCGCGCTGGCTCTCAGATGGGCGCCGATATGCTGAATGAGCTGGAAATAATTGGCCCGGAAGATGCGCACCATACCGACTCGTGACAAAGGGATGACCAATGGCTTATTTCTATAACAGGATCTGCAGCAGAACCGTGCTGGCTTGTCTGGCCCTGAACCTGCTACTTCTCACGCAGGTGGCTCAGGCGGGTACCCGTGTTGAAGGCCTGCGAATCTGGCCGGCGCCGGATCACACTCGCTTGGTCATCGATACAGCCAGCGAAGTCAATCACACTATTTTCGCGCTGGCGGGCCCAGACCGCCTGGTTATAGACTTGAAAGACACCCGGCTGCAGACGAGCCTGGACAAGCTGGACTTGTCTGGCAGCCCTATCCGCCGTATTCGCAGCGCGGTGCGCAATGGTAAAGATCTGAGGGTTGTGCTGGATCTGCAAAAAAGCGTGAAACCTCGCAGTTTTTTATTAAAACCGAACCAGCAATACGGCCACCGTTTAGTGATAGACCTGATTGACGAGGGTGGCACCCGCGTTGATAGGGCCAAGGCGGCAAAGCCGACCATTACCCACGACTCCGCGGGTAAGCGCGACATTGTCATAGTGATTGACGCTGGCCACGGCGGTGAAGATCCGGGCGCTATCGGGCCCCGCGGTACGCGTGAAAAAGACGTGGTGCTGAGCATGGCTAAAACCCTGCACGACCTTATCAACAGCCGCCCGGGTTACAGCGCCAAGCTGACCCGCACCGGCGACTACTACATTGGCCTGCGTAATCGCACGCTTCTGGCCCGTAAATACAACGCCGATCTTTTTGTGTCAGTGCATGCGGATGCGTTCCGCACGCCACAGCCAAAAGGGGCATCGGTATTTGCTCTGTCGCAACGGGGAGCGACCAGTGAGACCGCACGCTGGTTGGCGCAAAGCGAAAACCGCTCTGACCTGATTGGCGGCTCAGGCGTCTCGCTGGAAGGCCGCGATGACACCCTTGCCGGGGTTCTTCTGGACCTGTCTATGACCGCCAGCATTAACGCCAGTCTGGGCGTGGGTAGCGCAATACTGGGGCAGCTGGGGGGAGTGACCGAACTTCACAAGCCCGGCGTGGAGCAGGCCTCTTTTGTGGTGCTCAAATCGCCGGATATACCGTCTATATTGGTGGAGGCCGGCTTTATCTCAAACCCTCAGGAAGAAAAGAACTTGTCCACTGAGCTCTATCGTAAGCGCTTATCTGCTGCGATTATGACCGGTATTGACGGCTATTTCCGCAAAACACCGCCACCGGGTACGCTGCTGGCGTGGCAGAAGCAGAACGGCCAGATGCAGAACCGCGTGAGCCGCTACCGCATCCAGCGAGGTGACACCCTGTCTGATCTGGCGCGGGAAAATCAGCTGTCCGTGCGTGAGCTTATGCACCTTAACGGCATGCAGAGCGACCGTGTTATGGTAGGTCAAACCATAACTATTCCTGCCAGCTGAGCGATTAGCTAAACAATTCGTTGCAGAAGAGGTCCTCGCCAGTCATGCCCCATATACATTTGCTGACCCCCCGGCTCGCGAACCAGATTGCCGCCGGTGAAGTGGTGGAACGGCCGGCATCCGTGGTTAAAGAATTGATAGAAAATGCTCTGGATGCCGGCGCCAGTAGGGTGGATGTGGACATTGAGCAGGGCGGCGTCAAGCTGATCCGGGTGCGCGACGACGGCTGTGGTATCGCCGCTGAAGACCTGTCCCTGGCCCTGAGTCGCCACGCTACCAGCAAGATTACCAGTCTGGACGACCTTGAAGCAGTCGCTTCGCTGGGTTTCCGCGGTGAAGCACTGGCCAGTATCAGTTCCGTATCCCGCCTGAGCCTGACCTCGCGCACCGAAAATCAGGAAGCCGCAAGCAAAGTCGAAGTAGAAGGCCGCGAGATGGACGCGCACGTATCGCCGGCGGCGCACCCGGTGGGCTCCACGGTAGAGGTTCGCGATCTATTTTTTAACACGCCGGCGAGGCGCAAGTTTTTGCGTACTGAAAAAACCGAATTTGGCCACGTAGAAGAGTGCGTCCGGCGACAGGCTCTGAGTCGTTTCGATACCGGCTTCAATCTGCGCCATAACCAGCGTGCCGTGCAAAGCCTGCGACCGGCCTTGTCAGAGCTGGATAAAGAGCGGCGGATTGCGTCGCTGTGTGGTCAGCAGTTTATCGACAATGCAGTGGCCATTAGCGCCGAAGCCACCGGGTTGAAACTGTGGGGTTGGGTTGCTCTGCCCACCTTTTCCCGCAGTCAGACTGACCTTCAGTACTTTTTCGTCAACGGTCGTGTGATTCGTGACCGTCTGGTGGCGCATGCGGTACGCCAGGCCTACAGAGATGTGCTGTATAACAATCGCCACGCCGCTTTTGTGCTGTATCTGGAAGTGGCCCCGGGATCAGTGGATGTCAATGTGCACCCTACCAAAGACGAGGTGCGCTTCCGCGATGGTCGTCTGGTCCACGATTTTCTGTTTCGTACTCTGCACAAAGCGCTGGCAGACGTGCGCCCGGACGACCACTTGCGTGGTGCGGTAGCGCAGTCTCTGGGTCGCGAAAACGCGGTTGCAACTGGAACGGGGGTTGCGGCTTCTGCTGAAGGGCTGCCGTCGCCAGGATCGGCCGCAAGTGAATCGGCTTTGGGCTACCCGGGCGGCCTCGATCGAACGCCTGGCCAAGTGACACATCCAAATCCGCAACATCAGTGGCAGGCCAGTGACCAGCTCGGTTTTTATAAGGCTCTGAATGCCGGGGGCGGTGTGTCTGCAGGCCACCAGGCAATCGTTGCCGCTCACTCTCCGCAAATGCCCGAAGACAGCGAACAAGAGCCGCCCTTGGGCTATGCCATTGCTCAGTTGCACGGTATTTATATTCTGGCACAGAGCCGCGCCGGATTGATTATGGTGGATATGCACGCGGCGCACGAGCGCATTACGTACGAGCGCATGAAACAGGCGTTGGCTCAGCAGGATCTGAAAAGCCAGCCTTTGTTGGTGCCGCTATCGCTGGCAGTCAGCCAAAAAGAGGCCGGACTGGTTGAGACCCACGGCGATGAACTGCAACAGTTGGGCCTGGTAATAGAGCGCATTGGGCCAGAGACGCTGGCGGTGCGACAAATTCCGGCGTTGTTGCGCGGTGCCGATGGTGAGCAGCTGGTGCGGGATGTGCTGTCTGATTTGATTGAGCATGGCCGGAGTGACAGGGTTGAAGCGGTCACTCAGGAATTATTGGGCACCATGGCGTGCCACGGCTCGGTGCGGGCCAACCGCCAGTTGACCGTTCCGGAAATGAACTCGCTGCTGCGGGATATGGAGGCCACTGAACGTAGCGGTCAATGCAACCACGGCCGCCCAACCTGGACAGTGATGACGCTGGCCGAGTTGGATAAACTGTTTCTACGGGGGCGTTGATGAACGCTGTCGGTTTTGCCGATCAATCCGCAGCGGCAGCATTGCCGCCTGTTATTTTTATTATGGGCCCGACCGCCTCCGGTAAAACGGACCTGGCTCTTCAGCTCTGCCAGCACTTACCCTGCGATATTATCAGCGTGGATTCGGCGATGATTTATCGCGGTATGGATATTGGTACGGCCAAGCCCAGCGCCGCCGAGCTGGCGCTGGCGCCTCACCGCCTGATTGATATCTGTGACGCCGCTGATAGCTATTCTGCGGCTGATTTCCGCCGCGATGCGCTGATCGAAATGGCTGAGATCACGGCAGCGGGCCGTATTCCGTTGTTAGTGGGTGGCACCATGATGTATTTCAAAGCGTTGCTTCATGGCATGTCGGATTTGCCGTCGGCGAATCCGCAAGTGCGTGAGCAGCTGGTGCAACAGGCTCAAGTGCAGGGTTGGGAGGCGCTGCACCGGGAGTTAGCGGCGGCGGACCCGGTTGCGGCTCGCCTTATTCACCCTAATAACCGCCAGCGGCTGATCCGCGCGTTGGAAGTGCAGCGCTTGACCGGGCAGCCGATTTCGTCATTTTGGCAAGCACCGCCAGCAGCGACCGCGAACATCGCGGATGCTAGCGCTGCTGATAACGAGAATTACACTTATTTCACCGGTTGGCAGGCAGACGCAGGCTCTAGCCTTCCGTATACTATAACTCAGTTGGTTGTTGCGCCGCAGCAGCGCCAGATACTGCATGATCGTATTAACCAGCGTTTTCTGGCTATGCTGGATGCAGGTCTCTTGAGTGAAGTTGAAGGTTTGATGGCTCGCGGTGATCTTGATCCCTCTATGCCATCCATGCGCTGTGTCGGTTACCGCCAGGCATGGGAGCACTTGTCCGGCCAGTGCGACCACACAGCCTTTGTGGACAAAGGCGTTGCCGCCACCCGTCAATTGGCCAAGCGACAGCTAACCTGGCTGCGAAAATGGCCAGATGCGCTTTGGCTGGGCAGTGATAACAAAGATATCGTTGCGGATGCCTTGAAAAAAGCCGGCCTTAACACCACATTGAATACTTGAATTGACGATCTGACTTACTCAAACAGGAGAATACACATGTCAAAAGGGCATTCTTTACAAGACCCTTACCTGAATGCACTGCGAAAAGAGCGCATTCCCGTTTCTATTTTTTTGGTCAATGGCATCAAATTGCAGGGCCAGATCGAATCTTTCGACCAATTTGTTATTTTGCTGAAAAATACCGTCAGTCAGATGGTCTATAAGCACGCTATATCTACCGTTGTGCCGGCAAGAAATGTTCGCATTCCGCCGCAGAACCCCGCAGGCGAGGGCGAGGGCGAGGACGAAGGCGAGTCTGAAGACTGATTCTTCTGTCCTGCTATGCGGGTTCCAGTGGTACACCCGCGCTCCTGACGAACCCCAGGGTTCAGCGGGAACGCGGGTGTTTGTTTATATGAATCCGACTTTCTGATTGAGTAATCCGGAGAAACTGCCCATTGTTTGAGCGTCCTGACGTTGGTGAGCGCGCGGTTCTGGTCAATATTGATTTTACCGCGCACGATGGTAACGAAGATCCTGGCGAATTCCGCGAGCTGGTCATTTCTGCTGGTGTAGAACCGGTGGATACAGTCACCGGGTCGCGCAAGCAGCCGAGCCCGCGCTTTTTTGTGGGTGATGGCAAGCTTGAGGAGATTCGCGCCGCGGTAGCCGCCGCAGGAGCCGACGTGGTGCTTTTCAATCATTCCTTAAGTCCAAGCCAAGAGCGTAATATCGAGCGCGAACTGCAGTGCAGGGTTTTAGACCGTACTGGCGTTATTCTGGACATTTTTGCCCAGCGCGCCCGCACCCACGAAGGCAAGCTGCAGGTAGAGCTTGCACAGCTTCAGCACATGTCAACGCGTCTGGTGCGGGGCTGGACTCACCTGGAGCGTCAAAAAGGCGGTATTGGTCTGCGTGGCCCCGGCGAGACCCAGCTTGAAACAGATCGCCGGTTGCTGCGCG
Source organism: Marinobacter sp. BSs20148 (assembly GCF_000283275.1). Lineage (NCBI taxonomy): Bacteria > Pseudomonadati > Pseudomonadota > Gammaproteobacteria > Pseudomonadales > Marinobacteraceae > Marinobacter > Marinobacter sp. BSs20148. Next base: position 2,918,017 of record NC_018268.1, on the reverse strand, counting down.
AGCGCATCAAGTCGATCAACAAGCGCCTTGAAAAAGTGCGCAGACAGCGCGACCAAGGGCGTCGGGCGCGGGTGAGGGCAGATTTGCCCACGGTGTCGCTGGTTGGTTATACCAACGCTGGAAAGTCTACACTATTCAACCGAATCACCAGTTCCGACGTATACACTGCTGACCAGTTATTTGCGACGCTCGACCCAACTATGCGGCGCCTGGAACTACCGGATATCGGTGCGGTCATTCTGGCGGATACTGTGGGCTTCATCCGCCACTTGCCACACAAACTGGTGGAATCGTTTCGCGCTACATTGGAAGAAACGAACGAAGCCGCGCTGCTGTTGCATGTGATTGATTGTCACGACGAACGTCGTGATGACAATATAGCTCAAGTAGAAGATGTTCTGGCGGAAATCGGAGCTGACGACGTGCCGGTCCTGCAAGTGTTTAACAAAACGGATCTGCTAGACGAGTTTGTTCCGCGAGTGGATCGCAATCAAGAAGGCGTGCCGGTGAGGGCCTGGGTATCGGCCGTTACCGGGGACGGTTTACAGGGGCTTTTTGATGCCGTTGTAGAGCGCCTGGCGCAAGACGTTGTGCATCATTTTGTTGTGCTGGGACCGGCCGATGGCAAGTTCCGTGCGCTGCTTCATGAAGCGGGTTCGGTATTGAGCGAGTCCAGCCGGGAAACCGGTGAAACCATACTGGAAGTGCGATTGCAAAACCGCGACTGGCATCAGCTACTGAGCCGGGCGGGAGTGCGGGAGGATGAACTGGTGTTCCGGGCAGGCAGCGAGTGACAATCATCGCCTATTGCCCGTAAGCCAGTAAATCTCTAGTATTTGCAGCCATTCGACATGTTAGGAACGGAGAGTACTATGGCCTGGAATGAACCGGGTGGAAACCGCAACGATAACGACCCTTGGGGCAACGGTGGTCGTGGCGGCAAAGATCAGGGACCACCAGATCTCGACGAAGCGCTGAAAAGGGGCCTTGATAAGCTCAGCAGCCTTCTGGGTGGTAAAGGTAAAGGCAGCAACTCCGGCGGCGGTGGCAATATGGGCATCGGCGGCAAGTCCGGTGGCGTCGGTGCCATTCTGGCACTGGCGGGCATACTTGTGGTCGGCTATGTTGTTTTTCAGTCGTTCTACACGGTTGACGAGCAGGAACGTGCTGTAGTTCTGCGTTTCGGTGAGTATGATCGTACTGAAACCCCGGGCTTGCAATTTAAAGTGCCGCTTATTGACGACGTCACAAAAGTGGGCGTAACCAACGTTCGCACCGCGCAGACAAGCGGCCAGATGTTGACTCAAGACGAAAACCTGGTGACCGTTGAATTGCAGGTTCAGTATCGGGTAGGCGATGCAAAAGCCTACGTTCTGAACGTGCGTGATTCCAACCAGGCTCTGGCCTTTGCCACCGACAGCGCGTTGCGCCACGAAGTGGGTAGCGCCACGCTGGATCAGGTTCTGACCGAAGGCCGTGCTCAGCTCGGTGTGATGGTTGAACAGCGCCTGCAAAAATTTCTGGTCGATTACGGCACAGGCCTGGAAATTGTACGAGTTAACGTAGAGAGCACCCAGCCGCCACCCGCGGTGCAGGATGCCTTCCGCGAAGTACAGCGTGCCCGTGAAGACGAGCAGCGAGTAAAAGAAGAAGCGGAAACCTACCGTAACAAGGTGGTTCCTGAAGCTCGTGGTGAAGCCCAGCGCATGATTGAAGAAGCTAACGCTTACAAAGCGCAGGTAACCGAGCGCGCCAACGGTGAAACGGCTCGCTTCCTGGAGCTGCTTGCGGTCTATCAGCTGGCGCCGGTTGTTACCCGCGAGCGGATGTATTTGCAGACCATGGAAACTGTGTTGTCAAACAGCAGCAAAGTGCTGATTGATACCGAGAGTAGCGGCAATATGATGTTGTTGCCTCTGGATCGATTGACCCAAGGCGCGGCGGCATCGCTCAGGGGTAATGGCGACAGCGCTTCTCGGGCTGATATTCAGGATGTTACCAATCAGGTCATCCAGGAAATGAACACCCGTCAAGACACTAATGCCCGAAGGAGCAGATAATCATGGGACCTAAAAGTATTGTTGGTCTTGCAGGTGCCCTGATTGTTGTCCTGCTGGTATTGTCGAGTGTGTTTATTATTCCGGAGACTCACCGCGGCGTAAAATTGCGTTTTGGTGAATTGGTGCAAACCGATATACAGGCTGGCATTCACTTTAAAGTGCCTGTGATTGACCAAGTGCGTGAGTTCGACATCCGTATTTTGACCATGGATCTGCCAACGCGGCAGTACCTGACGGTCGAGAAGAAGCCGTTGGATGTCGATTCCTATATCGCCTGGAAGATTCAGGACGTCGATCAGTTCTATCGTGCTACCGGTGGCGACGAGTTTCGTGCTCAGTCGCTGTTGTTGTCACGGGTCGACAACGGCCTGCGCGACGAGTTCGGTATTCGCACCATGGTGGAGGTGGTTTCCGGTGAGCGCGACCAGCTGATGTCGAACTTGGTTGACTTGGTCAACCAAACCTCCGTTAGCGAGTTTGGCATCGAAGTCCGGGACATACGGGTGAAAGGTATAGAATTTCCTGGCCAGGTTAGTGAGAACGTTTTCCGCCGTATGGCGACAGAACGGATGAAGCTGGCGCAGGAATTTCGCTCCCGCGGTCGCGAATTGGGAGAAGGCATTCGTGCTGACGCCGACCGTCAGCGCACCGTCGTTCTGGCAGAGGCGTTCGCGCGCTCAGAAACGACGCGTGGTGAAGGCGACGGCCAGGCGGCAAGAACTTATGCTGACGCCTATGGCTCGAACCCGGACTTCTACAGTTTCTATCGAAGCCTGGAAGCCTACCGTAACACTTTTGCGAACAAGGACGACCTGATGGTGATCGACGCCAACAGCGCTTTTCTTAAGTTCCTTAAGGACCCCCAGGGCGCTAATTAAGCCCGGGTAGAAAACGAAAAAACCGGAATACTCAGGTACTCCGGTTTTTTTGTGTCTGCCGAGAGTGTAAACTCTGACCGGTTTGGGTTCCGGGATGCTCCCGGCATGGTTAAAACAGATAACGGAATCTCATGACAGTATCTGATCGCTGGTTGTTGCCAGACGGTGTCGAGGATATTCTGCCGCCCCTGGCGGGTCAGATTGAATCCTTGCGCCGCAACATTATGGACGTATGTCAGCATTGGGGTTACCAACTGGTGATTCCTCCGCTGATAGAGTACCTGGAGTCACTGTTTACCGGCACAGGGCATGATTTAGAGTTACAAACGTTCAAGTTGACGGACCAGCTGACGGGCCGAATGATGGGTGTGCGCGCCGACATGACGCCTCAGGCTGCGCGCATTGACGCCCATACTCTGGCGGAGGAAGGTATTACCCGGCTGTGTTACGTCGGGCACGTATTACATACCCGTCCCAGGCACATGTTGACAGGCCGTACGCCTATTCAGGCCGGCTGCGAACTGTTTGGCAGCAGTTCTGAAAGCGCCGACATGGAAATTATCAGTCTGGCGCTGGAAGCGCTGAGTGTTGCCGGTCTGCCGGCAATTCACATGGACCTGGCCCACGTGGCCATCTATCAGCACCTGATCGCCGATGCCGGTTTCGACCGCGATATCGAAGCCGCAGTGTTTGACGCCATGGGTCGAAAGTCCTTGCCCGAACTGAACGTTTTGTTGGGTGAGGAAGCAGCGGACAGCGCCGGTGGGCGTCTGCGCCGCCTGGCCGCCGTTAGCGGTGGCCGTGAAGCGCTGGAGCAGGCCCGTGACATTGTTCAGGGTGCCTCAACTGAACTGGACGCGGCGCTGGATCAACTGGGCCGGGTAGCTGATGCTCTTGGCCAACAGTTTCCGGGCATTCACCTGGGCTTCGATTTTTGTGAATTACGTGGTTACAACTACCACACCGGCCTGGTGTTTGCCGCTTACGTGCCCGGCCACGGCGACGCAGTTGCCAAAGGTGGCCGTTACGATGCCATTGGCAGTGACTTTGGCCGTTCACGGCCGGCAACCGGTTTCAGCCTGGACATTCGCGCGCTGGTGGCTCTGGGCAGCAGTACGGTGCCTACACAAGGCGCAATCTGGGCTCCGATGAACCCTGATCCCACACTGGCCGTGGCCATTGCGGAATTACGACGCAGCGATACGGTTATCCGCGCACTGCCGGAAGACCACAACTGCGACCCTGGCGCTCGCGGCTGCGACCGCCAGCTGGTGAAGTATCAAGGCCAGTGGATTGTTGAAAAACTCGGCTGACGCGGCATCGCGTCGGTATTTATTGCACTTTTAATAGTCAAACTTGCAGGCCGTTCATTGTTGGCCGGCCGCACAGAGAGAGAATCATGGGCAAAAACGTTGTTGTGCTGGGTACCCAATGGGGTGACGAGGGTAAGGGTAAGATTGTAGACCTGTTAACCGAAAAAGTGGCCGCAGTCGTGCGCTTCCAGGGTGGCCACAACGCGGGTCATACGCTGGTGATTGAGGGCAAGAAAACCGCCTTGCACCTGATCCCGTCCGGTATTTTGCGTCAGGACGTTCAGTGTCTGATTGGTAACGGTGTGGTGCTCTCGCCGGAAGCGCTGCTGAAAGAAGTACGGGAGCTGGAAAGCAACGGCGTTGCGGTTCGTGACCGTCTCAAAATCAGTCTAGCCTGCCCATTGATCCTGCGCACCCACGTGCGCATCGATGTGGCCCGTGAACACGCCCGTGGAAACGATAAAATCGGCACCACCGGCCGTGGCATCGGTCCCGCTTACGAAGACAAAGTGTCACGCCGAGGCCTGCGAGTGGGCGATTTGTGCAATATGGCTAATTTTGAAGTCAAGCTGCGCGAAATCATGAGCTATCACAACTTTGTATTGACCGAGTACTTCAAAGAAGAAGCCGAAGACGTAGATGCGGCTTTGGCCGAGTTGCGTCAGATGGGCGAAGAGATTCTGCCGATGGCTGCGGACGTCACCGATTTGCTGCACGATTACCGCAAACGTGGCGAACATATTATGTTCGAAGGCGCCCAGGGGTCTTTGCTGGACATCGATTTGGGCACCTATCCGTACGTGACTTCCTCCAATACTACGGCTGGCGGTACTGCGACAGGGTCTGGTTTCGGTCCGTTGTTTCTTGATTATGTGCTGGGAATCACTAAGGCCTACACCACTCGCGTTGGCGCTGGTCCGTTCCCCACCGAGCTGTTTGATGAAATGGGTAAGTACCTGTCGGTGAAAGGTAATGAAGTAGGGACCACCACCGGCCGTGCACGTCGCTGTGGCTGGTTTGACGCGGTTGCTTTGCGCCACGCTATTCAGATTAACAGTGTCTCGGGTATTTGCCTGACCAAGCTCGATGTTCTGGACGGCATGGACGTGGTTAAGGTTTGTATCGGCTATAAAACGCCGAATGGTGAAATTACCCGTCCGCCCATTGGCTGCGACACTTACAAAGACATTGAGCCGATTTATGTGGATTTGCCGGGATGGCATGAAAGCACTGTAGGGCTGACCCGTCTCGACCAGCTTCCCGAAAATGCTAGAGCCTATATTCGCTTCTTGGAAGAACAGATTGAAGCGCCGATTGACATCATTTCTACTGGCCCTGACCGGGTTGAAACGATTGTTCTGCGTCATCCGTTTGGTGAGTAATGCATCAGGTCCAGGGACAGATTTCAAATCTGTCCCTGGATTTTTAGTTGGGTTTGTTCGCAATCAGGGTCGCTCTTAGCGGGCCGGGATAACCTTCGATGGTGCGAGAGGGGTCATCGGGATCGAGAAAGTCCTGTAGTGAATTGAACCGCATCCAGTCGGTACTGCGTTGTTCTTCGGTGCTGGTGGCCGTCACATCTACTACCCGTGCATTGACAAAACCACAACGGTCGAGCCAGCGCAGCAGAGTAGCGCAACTGGGCAGAAACCAGACGTTGCGCATTTGGCCGTAGCGATCTTCCGGCATCATGCTGGCGCCTTCCGGGCCTTCTATTACTAGGGTTTCTAGCACCAACTCACCACCATTGCGCAGGGTGCCTTTAAGTTCCAATAGATGGTCCAGTGGCGAGCGTCGGTGATACAAAACGCCCATAGAAAAAGTGGTATCAAAGGCCTGGAGTTTTGGCGGCAAGTCCTCAATGCGAAGGGGTAGCAGGTCCACCGGCACATCGCTTAGATAGTTTTTTACCGCTAGAAACTGGAATAGAAATAACAGTCCCGGATCAATGCCAATCACCCGCGCGGCGCCGGCGCCGCGCATGCGCCAACAATGATAGCCAGAGCCGCAACCAACGTCCAACACCTGGCGCCCGTGCAGGTCAGCCAGAAACGGCGCCACTCGGTTCCATTTCCAGTCTGAGCGCCACTCGGTATCAATCGCGGTGCCAAAAAAATCAAACGGGCCTTTGCGCCAGGGCATCAAGCCCCGTAATCCCGTTTCCAGATCTGCAGATTGTTCCCGGGTCAGGGTTTGGCCGATGCGCAGGGTCACGGCGGGCGCATCCAGTCTGGGTTGCACATTCGGCAGCGGCGGCAGTAAATTCAACGCACTTTGCCAGCGTGGAACGTCGCCGTGAGGCGTTTCATCAAAGCGTTGAGTCAGCTGCTGACGAATCTGCGTGGCCCAAGCGCCGTGATTCTGCTGATCAAGGTGTTTGAACAGGTCGTCATAACAGGTCTGCCAGTTGAAATAGCTCATTTAATGGCCAGAATTGAGACGAAATTGAAGCACTGGTACCACACCAGCGCCCTTTCAAAACCGGCTTTTAAAAGTCGTTGGCGATGGGATTCCAGAGTTTCTGGAATCATTACGTGCTCTATGGCGCTACGTTTCTGGCTGATTTCCAGATCCGAATAGCCGTTGGCACGTTTGAACTCGTGATGTAGGCGAGTTTGTATTTCCTGATCGGTGTCGTCGTCAAAGCGCAGTTTTTCCGACAGAATCAGCGCGCCACCCGGACGTGTGGCCTCGGCAATGCGCGTCAGCAGATCTGCGCGATCAGCGAGCGGCACAAACTGCAGGGTGAAATTGAGGGTGGTCACCGAGGCGTTGCATAGGTCGGTGTTCAGTATATTTTCACAGCGCAGGCTGACCGGCAATGGGTGGTCATCCAGAGCAACGTAGTGCTGGCAGCGTTCGATCATCGCCACCGAGTTGTCGACACCAATGAGTTCGCAGTCGCGGTATTGGATGCCATGGCGCATGGCCAGGGTAGACGCTCCCAGCGAACAACCCAGATCATAGGCGTTGGTGCCGGGTTGAATGTACTGCTCGGTGATTACCTGAATCATTGGGATAATCGTGGTGTAGCCTGGTACTGAACGCCGGATCATATCCGGAAACACTCGCGCTACTGCGGCGTCAAAGCGGAAATCTTCCGGGTTGCGCTCGGTGGCAAACAGCCGGTCAGTGAGTTCCTGCGGCGCCACCGGTTTAGAGCGTTCAGTCATCGCTCTGGTCCCGTTGCCCCGGGTTTTCCGGCGCCGGCAGGGCCGACGGTCCGGTCGGTGAGGGACGCGAACAGCGCACGCCACGATTCTTGTAATCCACCAGAACGCCGAGATAGGAAGGGTCGATATCGGCCGCAATGGCCAGGTAGCCGTTTTCACATCTCGCGTGCAGTTCAGAGGCTTTTGATGACATGTTGAAGGATTCCCCAGGGGCGACCTGAATGGCCGTAAATTCAGCGATGGGGAGGTTCTCTTTATTGTCAGAATGATCAATTTTTCCGGTCACCTCCAGCACCAGTACCGAGCCGGCGATGGCGGCGATGGCGGTGAGAATCAAACTGCGGGTGGTATAGAGTTTCGAATCCTGACTCATATAATGGCCTCTGTAAAATGTCTGAAAGAATTTAATTACAAATACGGAAAAGGCTCAGTATTGACCGGGCAGCGAAATCGACGGTGCCTGGAGGGCTGAAAGTTGCTCGCGCAACGACAATATCTGATCTGACCAGAAGCGCGGCTGGCCGAACCAAGGGAAAAACCGGGGAAAGGCCGGGTCGTCCCAGCGCTTCGCCAGCCAGGCGCAGTGGCTGACTTGGCGATAGCAGCGCAGAGGCTCAATCAGGTGGCGTTCGCGGCGATCAAAAGGCCGGAACATTTCATAACCTTCCAATATTTCGCCCAGTTGCGCTCCGCGCTCGTTGTCTTCACCGTTTAACAACAGCCACATATCTTGAATAGCGGGCCCGCTGCGGCAATCGTCCAGATCGACAAACAGCATCCTTTCCTCACGGCATAAAATATTGCCGGCGTGACAGTCGCCGTGCAGGCGCAACGTATTGATGTTGCCTGCGTCGTTAATACGGGTACGACATAAACGCAGTAGATCTACCATCAGGCTGTCCCAAGCCGGGCGCAGGTCCCGCGGCACCCAGTTACCTTTCAGAAGCAGTTCGTTATTTTGCTCAATGCCGGTTGGTATTGACGCCACCGACAGGTCGGGGCGATGGCTGAATTTTCGGGCAGCGCCAACATTGTGAATCTGGCCCAGCCATTGGCCTAGCCGGTACAGGGTGTCTTCTACGCTGACATCCGGCGCCTGGCCACCGCGCTGGGGAAATACGGCGAACCGGAAAGGTCCACTCTGGCCCAAGGTATCGCCATTGGGTAGAGTAAGTGGTGCAACCACAGGAATATCCGCGGCCTCCAGTTCTTTGGTGAAACTGTGCTCTTCGCGAATCGAGGCTTCGGTCCAGCGTCCCGGGCGATAAAATTTTGCAATCACTGGCGGGCCTTCGTCTAGCCCGATCTGATACACCCGGTTTTCATAGCTGTTAAGCGCAAACAGGCGACCGCTGACCGCAAAGCCTGCGTCTTCCATCGCATCTAAAAGCGCGTCTGGCTTCAGGGCATCGTATGGGTGCCCGGAAATCACATTGTCAGAATGTTCAGTCATGAATTCGCTGCCATCATGAATTTGCCGGCCAGTATAACCGGTATCGTCGCTGGCGTAATCTTGACAGCGCACCTATGCCTCGCGGTTTTGGCTGATACAATCCCACAGTCCACAATAAGGCTATTCAGCCGAGGGGGAATGATGGCCTTACCGTTGTTAATCGCAAAAACCGCCGTGATCGGGGCCGGTGTTGTTGGCTTGGCGGTGGCGCGCCGGCTGGCGCAACTGGGCCACGAAGTGATTGTGGTGGAGGCTGCCGGGCACATTGGTGAGGGTATTTCATCTCGCAACAGCGAGGTGATACACGCCGGCATTTATTACCCTCAGGATTCCCTGAAGGCGCGGCTGTGCGTGGCAGGTCGTGAACAACTTTACCAATACTGTCGCCAGCACAAGGTGAATGTCAGTAATTGCGGTAAGTGGCTGGTGGCCACCAGCGATACCCAGACCGAGCGCTTGGCGGGTATTCAGGCCCAAGCTGCTGGCAACGGGGTGGAGCTGGCTTTGCACGGCCGAGCTGAGATAAAAAAGGCACTGCCGGAGTTGACTGTTTTAGCCGGGTTGTGGTCGCCGCGCACCGGAATTATTGACAGTCACGGGCTGATGTTGTCGTTGCAGGGAGATCTGGAAAGCGCTGGTGGCCAACTTGCTTTGCATACGCCGGTCAACGCTATTGACAGTGGCGACGCCGCAGCCGGCGGAAAGCACCGGCTGACGTTGGGTGGCGCTATGCCTTGCGTGTTGGAAGTAGACAACCTGATCAACGCGGCAGGGTTGGGTGCGGTCGCGCTAACCCGCAACTGGCAGGGGTTGCCCGCTAGCCAGAAACCGCAGCAGTGGTACGCCCGCGGCGTGTATTTTAGCTACAGCGGCCAGCATTCGTTTCGTCAGTTGGTGTATCCGCTGCCGGAACCCGGCGGTCTGGGTGTTCACTTGACTCTCGATCTGGCAGGCCAGATTCGTTTTGGCCCGGATGTGGAATGGATTGAACGTGAAGATTACAGCGTTCAACCGGAACGCAAGGCCGCCTTTGTCGACGCCATTCGCCAATGGTGGCCTGGGCTGAATCCGGAAAAGTTACAGCCTGCCTACGCCGGTATTCGGCCAAAACTGGCGGGGCCAGACAGCGGCTTTCGTGATTTCCGCATCGATGGCCCGCTCCAGCATGGCGTGGCCGGGCTGGTAAATTTGTTTGGCATAGAATCGCCGGGGTTAACCGCTTGCCTGGCCATTGCCGATGAGGTCGCCGAGCGCCTGCGCTAGCCTGGAGTTCGCGCCAGCGCCCAGATCTGGATATGTTCAGCCCCGGCCTGCTGCAGCACATGCGCCAGCAAGCGCGCGGTGGCGCCGGTGGTTACAACATCATCGATAATCGCAATTCTTGGCGGAGGCGTGCCGGTGGTTTGAAATACGCCTTGCAGATTGGCTAACCGTTGTGAACGACTCAACGTGCGTTGCGCTTGAACGGTGCGTTGACGCTGCACCAAATTGCCTGCCAGCGGAATATCCAGCCGCGTGCCTAGCTGTTCTGCAATATCTCTGGCCTGATTAAAACCGCGCTGGCGCCTGCGCTGGGGATGCATGGGAGCGGGTATCAGTACATCCGGCCGAAGTTGCGGCTGGCGCAGCAGACTTTCGTGGGCCAATTCCGCCAGTGCGGCGGTCAGCGGGCGGGCATAGGCTCTTTGGCCCTGGTATTTGTAACGGCCGATCATTGCCGCCACCGGAAACTGGTAGCGCAGGGGCGCCAACGTTAAGTCGAACGCCGGTGGTCGCTGAATGCACTCGCCGCAAAGATGATCGGCTGCCGGAAACGGCAAGGGCAGTGCGCAACATCGGCAATGCCAGCGATTCCACGGCAGGTCGTTGTAACAGCCCCGACACAGACCGTTGCGGGCAACCGGGTTTAAACAGCCGACACAGCGCCCGGCTCGGCCTCCTTTGTTAACCAAAAAACCGCTTCTGCTGTTAACCAAAATTTTGTTTAGGGTTGACAGCCACGCCGATGGCTTTATCATTTGGCTTCTCCGTAAACCAAGAATCCTTAAAAGGTTAACAGGAACTTCTATGAGCGCCAATGAACTCCGTCACGACTGGACACTGCAACAGGCCCGGGCATTATTCGAGCTGCCATTCAGCGACCTGCTGTTTCGTGCCCAGACTTTACACCGCCAGTACTTCGATCCTAACGAGGTGCAAATTAGCACCCTGCTGTCGATAAAAACCGGCGCTTGCCCGGAAGACTGCAAGTATTGCCCCCAGAGTGGCCATTACAACACCGGGCTGAAAAAAGAAAAGCTGCTGGACGTTGAAAAAGTCGTCGCCGAGGCACGTGCGGCCAAGGCCAAGGGCGCTTCGCGCTTTTGCATGGGCGCTGCCTGGCGCAGTCCGTCCAAAAAAGACATGCCTTACGTGTTGGATATGGTTAAACAGGTGAAATCAATGGGCATGGAAACCTGCATGACCCTGGGCATGCTCAAATCCGAGCAGGCCGACGAGCTGGCAGCGGCCGGGCTGGATTATTACAACCACAACCTGGACACCTCGGAAAAATTCTACAGCCATATCATTACCACGCGCACCTATCAGGATCGCCTGGATACCCTGAGCAACGTGCGTAACTCCGGCATGAAAGTCTGCTGCGGCGGTATTCTGGGCATGGGTGAAGACGATGACGACCGCATGGGCCTGCTGATGCAGTTGGCGAACCTGCCCCAGCATCCGGAAAGTGTTCCGGTGAATATGCTGGTGAAGGTGAAGGGTACTCCATTGGAAAACGTAGCCGATCTGGACCCGTTTGATTTTGTGCGGATGATTGCGGTTGCGCGGATTATGATGCCTGCCTCCCACGTGCGCCTTTCCGCTGGCCGGGAGGATATGAACGAGCAAATGCAGGCTTTGTGCTTTATGGCCGGTGCCAATTCCATATTTTATGGTGAAAAACTGCTCACCACCGCCAACCCGGAAGCCGATGCCGACATGGCCCTGTTCCGCCGCTTGGGGATTCGCCCGGAGCAGCGCGAGCAGTGCGGCACAGAGCAACAGCACGAAGAAGTGCTTACAGAGGCTGTCAACCAGGAAGCAACGCGCCATCTGTTTTACGATGCGGCCCGCGAACCAGCGTCAGCTTGACCCGCGAGTGACCGAGCATGCGTGACTTCCAGCTTGAGTTGCGGCAACGCCGCGAGGCCGGTCTGCATCGCCAGCGCCGGGAAATCTCGGGCCCTCAGCGGCCAGCGTTAACCGTGAATGGCCAGCCATTGTTGTCGTTTTGTAGCAATGATTACTTGGGGCTGGCCAATCATCCGGATAACCGCAGAGTGCTGTCTGAGGCGCTCGACGAGAACGGCCTGGGCGGTGCATCTTCCCACCTGATTTGTGGCCATCACCGGGCTCATCAGCAGTTGGAAAACCAACTGGCGGCTTTTACCGGGCGCAGCTCGGCGCTGCTGTTCTCAACCGGATACATGGCCAACTTGGGTGTCATCTCGGCGCTTGCAGGTCGCGGCGATACGATTTTTTCGGATCGCCTTAATCATGCTTCCATTGTAGATGGCTGCAGACTCAGTGGGGCAAGGGTCAGGCGTTATCACCACGGCGATCTGGAGGCGTTGGCGCGAATGTTGGAAGAAACCGCGGGCCACAAACTGGTGGTAAGCGACGGCGTGTTCAGCATGGATGGCGATGTGGCCGCGTTGGTGCCATTAGCGCAGTTGTGCACAAAGCACGATGCCCTGCTGATGATCGACGACGCCCACGGTTTTGGCGTGCTGGGTCCCCAAGGGCGTGGCAGCGTTGCGGCGGCTGGGTTAAATGAAGAACAGGTGCCGGTGCTGATGGGCACTCTGGGCAAAGCCGCAGGCACCAGCGGCGCCTTTGTAGCAGGCCCTGCGTGGTTAACCGAATATCTGGTGCAAAAAGCGCGGACCTACATTTACACCACGGCCATGCCTCCGGCTCTGGCTCAGGCCAGCTGCAATAGCTTGAGCCTGATCGAAAGCTTTGATTCACAGCGCACACACCTGGCGGCGCTGATTGATCGGTTTCGCGATCAGGTTACGCTTATGGGCTATCACCTGATGCCCTCGGCCACGCCCATTCAACCGATTGTCGTGGGCTCTAACGAAGCGACGCTGGCGCTCAGCGCTGAGTTACAGAACCGCGGCCTGCTGGTGACGGCTATTCGCCCGCCCACTGTGCCCGACGGCCAGGCCCGTTTGCGCATCACCCTCAGCGCTGCCCATAGCTTTGACGATTTGAACCGCCTGTTGCGGGCGCTGGTGCAATGTCGCCCCGATTGTGTCGTAAGCCCCGTGTTTAGTGAACCCTTTGTAGAGAATGTTTGATGGCATGCACCAGTTCACTTGTGGTGATAGGCGGTTGGGGTGTGCCGGCGGCCATGCTGGAACCAGTGTATCGGTATTGGCAAGGCGTGGTGCAAGTCGTTTCATTAACCGATGACGGGTTAAGTTCCTGCGACAGCCCCGCACACGCGGCCGAGATTCTCCTCCAGCGTTACCCCCAGCCGTCGGTGTGGCTCGGGTGGTCGTTGGGCGCACAAGTCGCCATGGCTGCGGCTCAGGCCAATCCGCACTCGGTTAACAAAGTTGTGACCCTGGGTGGTTTTCCGCAATTTGTGGCGTCGCAAAACTGGCCTTGGGGCGTTTCGCCCGCTATTTTCCGGCGTTTTGAACGATATTTTGAGCGTGAGCCAAAGGCCTGTCGGGCGTCTTTTTTCGCTCAGATGATTGATGGCAGCGAACACCAGGCAGAACAGGTGCGCGCGATAAACGCTTGTTTGAAGCAGGGCTTGCCCGAGCCGATCGAGCCATTGGCAAAAGGCGTGCGCTGGTTGCGGCACTGCTGCCAGTTGCATACCTGGCAGCAGTGCCCGGTGCCAACATTACATCTGCGGGGCAGCTGCGATGCCAGTGGTTCCGCCTTGGGCCCAGCATCTGGCTATGCCCGCTCACAGCCGGGCGCTTAGCATTGACGGCATGGGCCATTGGCCCGGGGAGTACTATGGCCCCGAATGCTGGCAAGCCATTCACGATTTTCTAACGAGTTCACACGATGCTTGCCACTAAACAGGCGGTCGCCTCCGATTTTGGTGGCGCCAGCGCCAGCTATGAAGGTGCGGCGCGGCTGCAACGGAAAATGGGTGATGCCATGTTGGAAACGATTGCCCAGCCAGTACCACAGGACGCCACTGTTATTGATTTGGGCTGCGGTACTGGCTGGTATACGCGCCAGTTGGCGCAGCGCTTTGGTGCGCATACCGTCGGTGTAGACCTGGCGCCCGGTATGCTGGCATTTGCAAAAGCACAATCAAAAGCGCTGTCCAAAGCACCCTCGAACGCACTGCGCCCTGCAACTATCCAATGGTTAGAGGCAGATGCGGAGCGGTTGCCATTGGCTGGCCAGAGTGTGGATCTGATTTACAGCAATCTGATGATCCAGTGGTGCCATAATCCACAAGGCGTATTGCGGGAATGCCAGCGGGTGTTGCGCCCGGGTGGTCAGTTGTGGGTGTCAACGCTGTTGCTGGGGACACTGCAGGAGCTGCAACAGGCGTGGACCCTGGCCGATCCACATCAGCAGCATGTAAACGGGTTTATTTCTGCCGCGGATTTCGCGGCCACCACCGTTGAGATTTTGCCAGCGGCACAATGGCGCTCGCAGATGATCACTCTGGATTATCCAACGCCGATGGCGTTGATGAACGAGCTCAGGCAACTGGGGGCGGGCTACAAAGATATTCAGCGGCGCAAGACCGCCACTGCACCCGGCCGATTAAAACAGATGTGCCAGAACTATCCGCAGCAGCCCGATGGAAGCATAGTCGCCAGCTATCATGCGGGCTGGTTAGAATGGCGAAAACCGTTGCTAACACCATTAACCTGCGATTAAACACTCACCCTGTCAGGGCAACTTCAATGGCTAAAAAAACCTATTTTGTGACCGGCACCAATACTGATGTGGGCAAGACCGTGGTTACCGCAGCGTTGCTGGAGGCCGCGAAGCTGGCGGGTAAACGTACCCTGGCGATGAAACCGGTTGCCTCTGGATGCGTGCAAACGCCAGATGGCTTGCGTAACAGTGACGCGCTTATTCTGCAGAACGCGATGACTGAACAGCTGCCTTATGACGTGGTCAATCCAGTCGCTTTGGAACCTGCGATTGCACCCCACGTGGCGGCTTCGCAGGCAGGGCGTAATCTGAGCGCCGATCGGTTGGCGGGGTTTTGTCGCGGCATACAGCTGCGCCCGGCAGACCTGTTACTGATCGAGGGAGCTGGCGGCTGGCGGGTGCCTTTAAACGATCGTGAAACCTACAGTGCCCTGGCGCAGCTATTGAATATCCCGGTGATTCTGGTAGTCAGTTTGGAGCTTGGGTGCATTAACCACGCGTTGCTGAGCGCCGAAGCCATTCGCCGCGATGGGTTGGTATTGGCCGGCTGGGTGGCTAATCGGCCGCGGGAAGCTGTGATGAGCTGTGAAACCGATACCCTGGCGTATCTGCAACAGCACTTGGGCTGCCCGTGCCTGGGTGTTATGCCCTGGCTGAGTGAGCCCCGGCCACAGGCTTTGGCTAAATTCCTGAATGTGACGCCGTTGATTGAAAATTGAACAGCATTGTGGCTTACTAAGGCTGTAACTATCTCCTCTGGTAGGTAACCATGATCAACAGTAGTCTTCCCAGTGCGCTCAATAGCGGTATGCAAGGCATACAGAGCGGTGTTGCCGGCATGGAAGATGCTGCCCGCCGTATCGCCCGCGGTGGTGTGGATGGCCCCCAGGGCAGTGGTGGCCCAACTGCAAGTGGGATGATCGAGCCCATAGTGGATTTACAGTTGTACAAGCGCAGCGTTGAAGCGTCCGCGCAGGTGGTAAAAACCGCGGACGAAACCCTGGGGTCGCTCCTCGATATCATGGCTTAAGGCCCTCGCTCTGATAGTTAGGGTTATACTCTGACACCATGAATATTTCGTCCGCTGCTCCTCAAACATCAGCTGCAATTCTGCGCCCGTCGCCTGCCAGCGGGCAGTCGCCCCGCCTGACTGAATCCGATTTAAAACTGCTGACACAGCTAAAAGCCCGTGACCGAGAGGTGCGTGCCCATGAGGCTGCCCACCAGGCCGCGGGTGGTCAACATGCTGGTGCAATGTCGTTGACCTACGAGCAAGGGCCAGACGGCGTGCAGTACGCGGTGGGCGGTGAAGTGCCTATCAGCGTATCGGCGGTTTCAGGTGACCCCAAAGCCACGGTTGAAAAAATGCGCACCGTGCGCGCGGCCGCAATGGCCCCGGCCCAGCCTTCATCAGCGGATCTCGCCGTGGCTGCCCAAGCCATGCAAACCTTGCAGCAAGCTCAGGTAGAGTTGGCAAACCCGGCCGTGAAAGAGCCGCTGGGCGTTCGCCTGGCCCGCGACGCTTACGCAAGGGTGTCCGCCTTTGGCGAAGACAACAGTCCTCGTACAACTGGTTTTCTGAACGTCTCTGTCTGAAAATTTCTATATCTTTCGACTTCTTATGATGCCCATTAAACCCTTTTTCGCGACTTATCGCGCCTTAATCTTAGTAAGCTAACGTAAACGCTAATTTCACAGTTTCAATGGCTGACGGATGCCGGGTTCATGTGGGAGGGAGTTGACGCAGAACAAGTTATTTGACACGACTATTGACAATTCTGTGCTTCGAAACGTATGTTTCAAACAATCGTTTAAAAACTCGACGCACGTTACCGGAATTTGTCCGGCTGCATCGGGTCTCCAGCTGCCACAATTCAAGGCAGCCATCATTGAAAACCGAGGTCGATTACATGCCTGACTACAAAGCACCGCTGCGCGACATCAAATTTGTAATGAGTGAGCTGCTGAACAGCGACAGCCACTACGCCAACCTGGAAGGCGCCGAAGACGCAACGCCGGATATGATCGATGCGATCATTCAGGAAGGCGCAAAATTTGCAGAACAGGTACTGTCGCCATTGAACCAGAGCGGCGACCGTGAAGGTTGTACCTGGAGCGAGAGCGGCGTTAAAACACCGGCCGGTTTTAAGCAAGCCTACAGCAAGTTTGTTGAGGGCGGCTGGCCGTCATTGGCGGCTGACCCTAATTACGGTGGGCAGGGCTTGCCTAGCTCCCTGGGTATCGTGATGAGCGAAATGAATGGCACAGCCAACTGGTCTTGGGGCATGTACCCGGGTTTGAGCCACGGCGCCATCAACACTTTGGAAGAACACGGTACGGAAGATCAGAAGCAGACGTACCTGACCAAGATGATCAGCGGCGAGTGGACTGGGACTATGTGCCTGACCGAAGCACACTGCGGGTCGGATCTGGGAACTCTGCGCACGAAAGCCGAACCCAATATGGATGGCTCGTACAGCATCACCGGCACCAAGATCTTTATTTCGGCAGGCGAGCATGACCTGACCGACAACATCGTTCACATTGTGCTGGCCCGTTTGCCTGGCGCACCGGTAGGCACCAGGGGCATTTCCCTGTTTGTGGTGCCCAAGTGCCTGCCCGCGCAGGACGGTTCAGCTGGCGAGCGTAATGCGTTGTCTTGTGGCTCTATTGAACACAAAATGGGCATCCACGCGAACGCCACCTGCTTGATGAACTTCGACGGCGCCAAGGGCTGGTTGATTGGCGCGGAAAACAAAGGCCTGAACGCTATGTTCACCTTTATGAACGTCGCACGTATTGGTACCGCTATTCAGGGTCTGGGTGCGGCAGAGCTGGGTCTTCAAGGCTCAGTGGCCTATGCCAAAGACCGCCTGGCCATGCGTGCGTTAAGTGGTGCAAAAAATCCGGACAGCTATGCAGACCCGATCATTGTGCATCCGGACGTTCGCCGCATGCTGCTGACCCAGAAAGCCATCGCTGAAGGCGCCCGTGCGCTGATTTACATGACCGCACAGAAAGCCGATATTGTTCAGAGTGGTAAAACCGAAGAAGAGCGCAAGGCCGCTGACGAATTGTTGGGTTTTTTGACACCCATTGCCAAAGCGTTCCTGACTGAAATTGGATACGAATCAGCCAGCCTGGGAATGCAGGTATTCGGTGGTCACGGCTATGTCTCCGAGTGGGGCATGGAGCAGAACGTGCGTGACGCCCGTATCGGCATGATCTATGAAGGCACCACCGGCATTCAGGCGCTGGACTTGTTGGGTCGTAAGGTGCTGATGACTCAAGGCGAATCGTTGAAAGGCTTTACTAAGTTAGTACACACTTTCTGCAAGGAAAATACCGACAACGAACACATGAAGCCGTTTGTTGAACCGTTAGCGGCGATCAACAAAGAATGGGGTGAGCTGACCATGAAGCTGGGCGTGAGCGCTATGAAAAACCGCGAAGAGATTGGTGCCGCGTCTGTGGACTACCTGATGTACTCCGGTTACGCGGTATTTGCATACCTGTGGGCGCAGATGGCAAAAATTGCTCAGGACAAGTTGGCAGAAGGCAGCACGGAAGAGTTGTTCTACAACGCCAAATTGCAGACTGCACGCTTCTACTTCACCCGTATGCTGCCGCGCACCCGGGCCCATGCAGTAACCATGCTGGCGGGTGCTGACACCCTGCTGGATATGCCGGAAGAGGCGTTTATTATTTAGCGCTGAGGCGGTTGAGTCATTGCTAACGCCGCAAAAGGCCCGTCTCGATCTGGGACGGGCCTTTTTTTATGAGTTAGTGACGGGATTGCGGTAAACTCTGCGCAGTAAAAAAATAATAATCGCGGACACACGTACAGACAGGGCACCGGCTTTTTTCTACCGGACCGCGTCCTGACCAGACAGACTGTTACTGAATGTTGGAGAGCTTTAATGGCCGATTATCAGGCACCCTTACGCGAAATGCGTTTTGTTTTGAATGAAGTGTTCGATGCCCCCGCACTGTGGGCGTCGTTGCCAAAAGTAGCAGAAAACGTAGACCCGGACACTGCCGATGCCATTTTGGAAGAAGCTGGCAAAATCACCAGTGCCGTGCTGGCGCCGTTGAACCGCGAAGGCGATGAGCAAGGCTGCAAATGGACAGCCGAGGGTGTCACTAGCCCTGAAGGTTTCAAAGAAGCCTACCAGACCATTGTGGACGGCGGCTGGAATGGTCTGGGTGGCAACCCGGAACAGGGTGGCATGGGCATGCCAAAAACTCTGGTGTCCCAGTTTGAGGAAATGCTGCAGGGCGCCAACATGGCGTTCGGTCTGGCGCCTATGCTTACCGCCGGTGCCTGCCTGGCGCTCGATGCTCACGGCAGCGATGAACTGAAAGAAACGTATTTGCCGAAACTGTACTCCGGTGTCTGGAGTGGCGCGATGGATTTGACCGAGCCCCACGCCGGCACCGATCTGGGTATCATCCGCACCAAAGCCGAGCCCAACGATGACGGCTCCTTCGCCGTCACCGGCACCAAGATATTCATTACTTGGGGCGAGCACGACATGGCGGAGAACATTGTTCACCTGGTGCTAGCCAAGCTTCCGGGTGCACCTAAAGGTCCCAAGGGCATTTCCATGTTCTTGGTGCCAAAGTTTCTAGTGAAAGACGACGGCTCGCTGGGCGATCGCAACCCGGTAACCTGCGGCTCTATCGAAAAGAAAATGGGTATCAAAGGCTCAGCTACTTGCGTGATGAACTACGATGCAGCCAGAGGCTGGCTGGTAGGGGAAGAAAATAAAGGCCTGAACGCCATGTTCACTATGATGAACTATGAGCGCTTGGGTGTTGGAGTGCAGGGTTTGGGCGCAGCTGAAGCGTCACTGCAGAGTGCCCGTGAATACGCCAAAGACCGTATTCAAAGCCGCGCGCCCACTGGCGCTCAGCAGCCAGAAAAAGCCGCTGACCCAATTCTGGTGCACCCGGACGTTCGCCGCATGCTGCTAACCATGAAAGGCTATGTGGAAGGCGGTCGTGCTTTCTCTACCTACGTCGCGCAGTGGCTGGATATCGCCAAATACGCCGACGACAGCGAGCAGGAGCGTCGCATCCATGCTGAAGGCATGGTGTCGTTGCTGACGCCGGTGGCTAAGGCTTTTCTGACTGACCGTGGCTTGGACGTCTGCATTATTGGTCAACAGGTGTTGGGTGGCCATGGCTTTATCCGCGAATGGGGCCAAGAGCAGTTAGTACGTGATTGTCGCATTACCCAGATTTACGAAGGCACCAACGGCATTCAGGCACTGGACCTGATGGGCCGCAAGGTTGTGGGCAGCCAGGGCAAGCTTTACGAGCTGTTTGCCCAAGACGTAGCGACGTTCATTGAGGAAAACAGCGACGAACAAAGCCTGCGCCCGTATCTGAAGCTATTGGCTGCGGCTCTTGAGCGCCTGTCAGACGTAACCGAGCACGTGATCAATCAGGCATCAGAAACCCCTGATGCTGTAGGTGCGGCTTCGGTGGATTATCTGGATCTGTTCGGCCTGACCGCACTGGCGTATATGTGGGCCCGGATAGTGAAAGCGGCTGCAGTGAAAGCCGAGGGTGACACCTCTGGTTTTTATACCGGCAAGCTGAAAACGGCGCGCTTCTACTACGATCGCTTGTTGCCAAAGACTGTGTCGCTGGCGGAAGGCATTCGCAGCGGCAGTGAATCGATGATGGCGTTGACGGCTGAAGAGTTCTGATCAGTTTCTGTCGATGCTAAACAAAAAAGCAGGCTATCAAGCCTGCTTTTTTTGGGTTATCCAACGCTTAGACTCTGCTAAGTGTTACTTGATCTTGTCGCGAATGTTCTGATATCCCTTCTTCAGATCTTCACCCATAATCTGAACCGTTAACAACGCTTCGGTGGAAACCTCGGTGGCGTCATCCAGTGCGTGATCACACTTGCCTTTGAATCGGTCCCACTCCTGTTCCAGATTATCAAACTCGTCTTTGACATCTTGACGTGCCAGATGGAGCTGTACGCGTGCTTCGTCGCGGTATTGTCTGATTTTTTCTGGCAGCGTTTTTAGTTCTTCCTGAAGTCCCATATTTGACGCCTCCTTACATGGATAAGAACTAAACAATGCGCCGGATGGTGGGAAGTTTCAAGCGTCTGATGCACTGCATCGAGCCTGTATAGAGCCGGTTTGATCTGCGTCAGGATCTGCTGACAAGTAACGCGGACATGTCTCTTAAATAGTGCCAGGGGCCCAGTGGGTCGAAGCCTTTGGCTGCGCGGTCCACTTCGCTGCACAGGTGAATGGCGTTATTCAGTTGTGAACGGTTGAGGCGTTTTGCCGCCTGCTCCAGGGTCTTTGCCCGCTGCGGCTGGAAGACTCCGCGTTTTTTAAAAAAAGCAGCAGGTGCGGTGTTTTGCCCGGCGGCTTTCAGTTCCAGCAGCAGATGAATGTCCCGCGCCAGCACGGTGAGCAAGCCAAGCGGGTTTTCGCCTTCCTGTTGTAATATACCGATCATTTTGCAGGCGTGCGACGCATTCCCCGTCAGCAGTTCGCTGACCAGTTCAAAACCGTTAAAACGCGAGCTGTCCTGCACAGCCTGTTCCACCAGGCTTTCGTCAATAGTTGCGCCCTTGCTGAATAGCGCCAGGCGTTCCAGTTCCTGGCTGGCGGCCAGCAGATTGCCTTCCAGCCGCTCCGCCAGTATTGCCAAAGCGTCGCGGGTTAGAGTCAGACCACGACTGGCGGCGCGCTGTTGTAACCAGCCGGAAAACTTGTCAGCGTCTACCGGCCATACCGGCACGTGCAGGCCTTTGCCTTGCAGGTCTTTGTACCATTTACGGCGGGTTTCAGCCGCATCCAGACGGGCGCTGATCAGCAGCAACACAATGTCGTCGGCGGGTTGCGCGAGTATCCGTTCCATTACGGCGCGGCCGTCACCTAGCTTGCCTGTTGGTAAGTGGACTTCGATGCGACGTTTTTCGGCGAACAATGACATGGCGTTGACTTCATCGGCCACGATGTTCCAGTCAAAATGGTTGTCGGCGTGAAAGGTGAGCCGGTCCAGAAATCCTTGATCGCGGGCGACTTTACGGATCTGATCGCAGCATTCTTGCACCAATAGCGGTTCGTCACCGGATACCAGGTACACCGGCGCCAGGCCTTTCTTAAGGCTTTGGGGCAGTTGCGCCGGTGTGGTTTTCATGGAGCTGGAACCGGTGTCTTGGCTGCCGGTTCTGTTCCCGCTTCGGAGCTTTCCACAGAGTTGCCAGTAGCCTCCTGATATTGTTCGCGAAGGGCATCAATACGCGCTTGGGTCAGGGGTGCCAGACGGAAAATAATTTGCTGGGCCAGTCGCTCCTGCAGCTGTTTTTGCAACGTCTTTTCTTCGCGCTGCTTGGCCAGCACGTTGGTTTCATCATAGCGATAGCTTTCACTGGCATTCAGGCGGGTGTCGGCAATCAAGGGCACGTTGTCGCGACTGATCAGGTTGATGCTGACCGACTGGCGCAGGGTGTATTCGGCCGCACCTGCGTTAATCGTAATGGCACTGGCGCGGCGGTCTTCGGTGTACTGGCCGATTGCGAGTATGTAATCGGCGGCGTTGGCTTCACGAACATCCACGTCTCCCAGAGTCAACTGCTGACGAACCGACTGACAAAGGTCTATCGGTACATCACGGGTGCACTGCAAAGCCAGTGGCTGTAGCGCAGCAGAAACCGGCGCCGCACCACGAAGCTGAAAACCGCAGCCGCTGGCGGTTGCCAACAGACCAATGGTTAGAAGAACGCTTCGCGCCAAGGCTGGTGTCCGTTGTGATGCAGGCTGCCGTTGGGTCATATCAGTTCGCCACCACGTTAACCAGTTTGCCGGGAACAACAATCACCTTGCGCACGGTATTGCCTTCGGTGAAGCGCACCACGTTGTCGTTTTGCAGGGCCAGCTGTTCTAGGTCGGCTTTGCTGATGTCTGCCGGCACGTCTATCTTGGAGCGCACTTTACCGTTCACCTGCAGCACAATCTGGATTTCACTGCGCACCATGGCGCTTTCGTCTGCCACCGGCCAGCGTGCATCGACCACAGGCTCGTTGTGGCCCAGTGATTGCCACAGACTGTGGCACACGTGGGGCACAATTGGCGACAGCATCATCACTGCGGTTTCCAGGGCTTCCTGGCGTACGGCGCGGGCCTGGGGCTCGCTGTCGTTGAGCTTGCTGACTTCGTTCAGCAGCTCCATCACCGCGGCAATGGCGGTATTGAACGTCAGCCGGCGGCTGATGTCGTCACTGACCTTGGCAATGGTTTCGTGAGTTTTGCGGCGCAGGTTCTTCTGACTGTCATTCAGCGCTGTGACGTCTATAGCAGGCACTGTGCCGGCGCTGGTCACTTGCTCATTCACCAGGCGCCACAGGCGCTTAAGGAAGCGGTGGGCGCCTTCAACACCGCTGTCTGACCACTCCAGCGACTGCTCGGGGGGTGCCGCAAACATCATAAACAGGCGCACGGTATCGGCGCCGTGGGCGTCGATGATCGATTGCGGGTCAATGCCGTTGTTTTTCGACTTTGACATCTTGGTAACGCCACCGGCATGCACCGGTTGGCCGTCGTCTTTATGGACGTAGCCGGTTATCTGGCCTTTGTCATCGCGCTCGGCGATCACGTCGGTGGGTGGAATCCAAACGGTGCCGCCTTTGGCGTTTTCGCGGGAATAGGTTTCTGCCAGCACCATGCCTTGGGTCAGCAGTTGCTTGAATGGCTCGGAGCTGGTGACCAGGCCTACGTCGCGCAGCAGCTTATGGAAGAAGCGGGCATACAACAGGTGCAATATGGCGTGTTCAATGCCGCCGATGTATTGGTCTACCGGCAGCCAGTAATTGGCGGCGGCCGGGTCTAGCATTCCTTTGTCGTAGTTGGGGCTGCAGAAGCGCGCGTAGTACCAGGACGACTCCATGAACGTGTCAAAGGTGTCGGTTTCGCGGGTGGCAGGTTGGCCCTCAAAAGAGGTTTTGGCCCACTCTGGGTCCGCTTTAATCGGGGACTGTACGCCGGTCATTTCGACGTTTTCGGGCAACAATACCGGAAGCTGGTCGTCTGGAACCGGGCGTTGGCTGCCGTCTTCCAGAGTCATCATCGGAATGGGCGCGCCCCAGTAGCGCTGGCGCGATACGCCCCAGTCGCGCAGGCGATAGTTTATGGTGCGTTTGCCAATACCTTGGTGTTCCAGATGGTCGGCGATGGACTCGAAGGCTTCATCGCTGGTCATGCCACTGTATTTGCCAGACGACACCAAAACGCCTTTTTCAGTGAAGGCTTTTTCTTGCACGTCTATATCAGGTTTGTCGCTGGCGGAGATCACCTGTTTGATCGGCAGGCGGTACTTCAAGGCGAATTCGTGGTCGCGCTCATCGTGGCCGGGAACGGCCATCAGAGCGCCGGTGCCGTAGTCGGTCAGTACAAAGTTGGCGATCCACACCGGAATATCTTCCTGGGTCAGCGGGTGCACGACTTTGAAACCGGTATCAATGCCTTTTTTCTCCATGGTCGCCATGTCGGCTTCCGCGGTTTTGCTGTTGCGGCACTCATCTACAAAACGGGCAACGCCTGGATGGCGCTCGGCAGACGCTTTGGCTAATCGATGTTCTGCAGCGATCGCCATGTAAGTGACGCCCATCAGGGTGTCGGGGCGGGTGGTATAAACCGTCAGGCCGTCTTCGCTGTTTTTCAGCGGGAAGGTGAGTTCGGTACCCACGGATTTGCCAATCCAGTTGCGCTGCATGGTCTTGACCTGTTCCGGCCAGCCATCCATATCGTCCATGTCGTTCAACAGTTGTTCGGCATAATCGGTAATGCGGATAAACCACTGGGGTATGGCTTTCTTTTCCACCAGCGCGCCGGAGCGCCAGCCGCGACCATCAACAACTTGCTCGTTAGCCAGCACGGTCTGGTCGACCGGGTCCCAGTTCACGGTGGACATCTTTTTGTACACTAGGCCTTTTTCATACAGACGGGCAAAGAACCACTGTTCCCAGCGGTAGTAATCCGGCTTGCAGGTGGCCAGCTCGCGGCTCCAGTCGTAGCCGAAGCCCAGCTGTTTGAGCTGGTTCTTCATATATTCAATATTGGAATAAGTCCACTTGGCGGGCGCAGTCTTGTTGGCAATGGCGGCGTTTTCCGCAGGCAGGCCAAAGGCGTCCCAGCCCATAGGCTGCATGACGTTTTTCCCCAGCATGCGCTGGTAGCGGGAGATTACGTCGCCGATGGTGTAGTTGCGAACGTGGCCCATGTGCAGCTTGCCGCTGGGGTAGGGGAACATGGACAGGCAGTAGTACTTTGGTTTGCCCGGTTCTTCCTTCACCGTAAACGTGTTGTTATCAGCCCAGAAATCGCGGGCGGTCTGTTCTACGTCACGGGGATTGTATTGCTCGTCCATACCTGCCATTACCAAAGTTACCCTGTATCAATATGATGTTCGCAGCGGGCGGTTATTCTAACGCACACGGGCGGTAACAAGTAGTCTGCTTGAGTTCCGCGCTCGCTGTGGCTTTGGTGGTGTCGCATTTGGGCGAACTACCGTCACTGCGGGAGGCGCGCCAACTTTAATAATGTGTGCCATGATGGGATTAATCGGCAGTGTTTTAACACCGAAACTGGTGGCAGTGTTGCATTTTCGGTGAATTTTGAAGTGCCTTGCCCCCCCCAAAGTTATCAGCAAAGCGGAAGGAAACGCCCATGACCGAACCCGAACGTAATCAGCTATCTGGAAAAGCCCTTGAGGCCTACGATCGCATGCTTGAGCAGGTGCAGAGCCGCCTTCGTACGGTGCAGGAAACCTCCATGGAAACCCTGGAAGAGGAGATCGACAAAGCGATTGAAGCCGAACATGAACTGCAGGAGATGACCCGTGATGAGCTGAGCTTGTTGGGGGCTTACCTGCAGCGGGATCTGGAGCATTTGATGGACTTTGTGGGCGAGACCGGAGAAGGCCTGGCGGAATGGCTGCAACTGGATCTGTCGTTACTGGAGCAACGGCTGACCGAGCGCCTGTTGTCGATTGCTGACCAAACGATGGTTGATACGCTGGCACTGCGCCAGAAGCTGGAAAGCCACGAGGCCGGGCAGTATATCTCCGGTGAAGTGGCCACCGCGGGCATGTTCCGCTGCCTGAACTGCGAGCACATGTTATGCCTTACCTCCACTAGCCATCTGCAACCCTGCGAAGCCTGCGGGTCGCACTATTACGAGCGGGTGACCAGTCGCTGGCCGATTAAGGCAAGTTGATTTGTGGCCTGTTAGAGCTTCGGTATAACCCGCTCGCGGACAAACACAATTAAGATAAGCGCAAACGTCAGTACCGGCCAAGATGACGTCACCATATAAGGCGTGCTGCCGCTGGCGCCATAAATCTGGCCGGTCATAACGGCACGTTCGAACTGCGGAATGCGTTCGGTTATCTGGCCTTTATTGTTGATGATCGCGGTTACGCCGTTATTGGTGCCGCGCAGCATGTAGCGCCCGGTTTCCAAAGCTCGCATTCGGGCCAATTGCAGGTGCTGCAACGGCCCGATGGAATCACCAAACCAACCGTCATTGCTGATGGTTAGCAGTAGATCCGCGTTCAACGCGTTACGTGCCAAAAAATCCGGATAGGCTACTTCGTAGCAAATAAACGGCATTACCCGCAGCCCATTCGCATTCAGAGCCGATTGGTTTTTCGGACCTGGCGTGAAGCTAGACATGGGCAAATCAAAAAAACCGATCAGTCCCCGCAGATATTTTTCTAGCGGCACGTACTCACCAAATGGCACCAGTTTCTGCTTGTGATAAATGCCTTCGCCGGCGCCCAGTGCGGTAATGCTGTTGTGGTAGGTAAAGCCTTCCGATCGCTCACTGAAGCCGTACCAGGGTATGCCTGTAATCAGTGTGCTGTTCTCGCCCAGACGTTCGTTGATATGGTCAATGATCTTGCCGGCTTTATCCTGGGGAATAGGAATGGCGGTTTCCGGCCAAAGAATAATGTCGGTGTTCCAGTGGTCTTCGGTCATGCCCAGATACGCCACAATCTGGTCTTTCAAAAACTCCGGATCCCACTTGATCTGCTGGGGAATATTGCCCTGCATGGCGGCCACGGATGTGGGCTCTTGCGCCAGAGTCGTCCAGTCTGTGCGATTCAGGGCAGGGGCGATCAGCCAGGGGAATAACCCTGCGACCACCACGGTAGCAGCAAAAGTGTGCCGCGTTTGTAGTATCAGCCAGAGCGCGCCATAGGCGGCAACGGCGGTCGTTATTATGGCGAGAGTAACCAGATGCACTCCGCCTAGGGGCGCTAACCCGGCCAGCGGCCCGTCGGTGTGTGCGGTGCCCAGATACAGCCAGGGAAAGCCCGTGAGTACCCAGCCCCGTAGCCAGTCGCCCAAAAGCCAAATAGCCGGGAATAACAGCAGCCGGCGCACTGCGCTGGAGCGCGCGAGCTTGCCCCAGAACCAGAATGCCAGGCCATGAAACAGAGCCAGGCCAGCCACAAACAGCGCGGTCAGCACAATGGCGATCCACTGACTGGTATTGCCGTACTGGCTGATGCTGACGTATACCCAGCTGGCGCCGCTGGCGAACAGCCCAAGGCCGGTAAGCCAACCGGCACGGAACAGCTGGCTGGAAGCCAGAGGCACGCACACCAACAGAATCAGCAATATGGAAACAGGACCCAGCAACCATAAATAGTAGGGCGCAAAGGTCAGGGTTTGCAGCCCGCCGGCAATCAACAGCAGCGCGGCTCCTAGCCAGCGGTTGGCTGACAGGGAGCGGGTGACGGCAGAGGGAATGCTGGCGGGGTGTTGGTTGCTCGTGTTATTCACCTACAACTCACTGCGGGTAACCTGTAATAAGCGAATAACGCGGTTGTCGGCGTTGGCAATGGTAAAACGCAAGCCACCGAATTCAACCGTTTCACCGCGCCTTGGCAGGTGTCCGAATTCCTTGAGAACCAGGCCGCCAATGGTGTCGAATTCTTCTTCGTCAAAACTGGCGCTGAAGGCTTCATTGAAGTCATCAATAGGGGTCACGGCTTTCACCGCCCAGCTGTCATCGCCGTGGGCTTTGATGTGGGTTTCTTCGTCGAAATCGTGCTCGTCTTCGATTTCGCCCACAATCTGTTCCAACACGTCTTCGATGGTGACCAGACCGGCGGTACCGCCGTATTCGTCAACCACCATCGCCATATGGTTCCGATTTTCTTTAAATTCCTTGAGCAACTGGTTCAAGCGCTTGCTCTCGGGCACAAAATTGGGTGGTCGCAGAATTTCGCGGATATGATTCCAGTCCAGCTCGCCATCCATCGCCAGTGGCAACAGGTCTTTGGCCAGCAGCACGCCAATGACGTCATCCGGGTTGTCGCCAATCACCGGAAAACGACTGTGGGCGGAGGAGATGATTTCACCAAGGAATTCACGGGGGTCCTGGTTCGCTTTCACCGTAATCATTTGCGAGCGAGGAATCATGATTTCTTCTACGCGCATGTCCAGAACCTGCATCGCACCTTCGATGATGCTCATGGCATCGGTGTCGATGATTTCTTGGGCTTCGGCATCGCGCAGAATTTCCAGCACGTCTTCTACAGATTCTGGCCCGCTGGAAAAGGCCTGTGATATACGCTCCAGCCAAGATTTGTTACTGCTACCCTGGCTGTGACTCGAGTGATCATCGCTCATGAGTCTTTTTCGGTTACCTCTGCGTGGTCGTAAGGATTGGTAATGCCGATCTGCGCCAGCAGACGTATTTCGAGGCCTTCCATTTCCTCTGCCTCGTTATCGTCGATGTGGTCGTAGCTCTGCAGATGCAGCATGCCATGAATAATCATATGCGCCCAATGGGCGTGAGTGTCTTTGTACTGTTCCCGGGCTTCTTGTGCAACTATTGGAGCGCAAATAACCAGATCACCCGCTAATGGAATGTGTATACCGGCCGGCGCTTCAAATGGAAAGGACAGGACGTTCGTCGGTTTGTCTTTTCCGCGGTACTGGAAATTCAAGGCATGCATTTCAGATTCGTCAACGATACGAATGGTGACTTCGGTTGGCTCATCGCCCTGCCAGGCCAACTGCGACCACTGCCGGAATTGGTTTTCCGACGGGATGTTCGCCGCGTCGCTGGCTAACTGCAAGTCCAGTGTGACGGTGTTCACCGCTCGTTGCTGCCGTTGCGATCGTTACCATCGTTAATAGCACCGTAAGCTTCAACGATACGCTGAACCAGCGGGTGGCGAACCACGTCTTTGGATTCAAAACGAATAAAACTTATCCCGGCGACATTATTCAGTACCGTGGCGGCGTGAATCAGCCCTGAATTCTGGCCGCGGGGTAGGTCAATCTGAGTTGTGTCCCCGGTAATTACCGCGGTAGAGCCAAAGCCGATGCGGGTCAGGAACATCTTCATCTGCTCGCGGGTGGTGTTTTGGCTTTCGTCCAGAATGATGAACGAGTTGTTCAGTGTGCGCCCGCGCATAAACGCCAGCGGTGCAATCTCGATCACGCTTTTTTCAATCAGACGCGTTACATGTTCAAAGCCCAGCATCTCGTAAAGAGCGTCGTACAGCGGGCGAAGGTATGGGTCGACCTTCTGCGCCAGATCGCCGGGCAGGAAACCCAGTTTTTCGCCCGCTTCCACCGCCGGGCGCACCAGCAGTATGCGTTTAACTTGCTCGTCTTTTAATGCTTCCACTGCGCAGGCAACCGCTAGCCAGGTTTTACCCGTACCCGCTGGCCCAATGCCAAAGTTTATGTCGTGGGTGCGAATATTGTGCACATATCGCTGCTGGTTGGCACCACGAGGTTTGGCGGTTAGCTTCGGGGTTTTGATAATGGTTACGGCACCGTCAAACGGAATATCTTCCGGCAACCGTTCAAAACCGGTTTCGCGGATATACAGATGCACTGTGTCTGGCGTCAGATCCTCGGTGGCTTCTGTTTCCCGATACATGTGCCGCACAACCTCAGTGGCGGCTGCCACATTTTCGGTCGCACCCTGAACGCGGAAGTGATGCCCGCGGCGGCTGATAGAAACCTGCAAGCGACGCTCAACCTGTTTCAGATTTTCATCAAACTGGCCGCAAAGAGTCGTTAAACGGCGCTGATCAATCGGGTACAAATCAAATTGTCTGGAATCGTTGGCGTCCAAGTTTTCTCCGTTTTACCCCCGTGGTTCTTGTAGGGAGCATTTTTTGATTTTGCTGATATCGGCGATGGGCAAAATTTTTCAATACAATTCAGAATCCACCGGCAAACCACGCAAGGAATTCGAATAAGCCGCTATGATCTCAACGTCTATAAAATGCCCGATAGCCGCTGAATTGTCATGGCGGAAATTGACGATACGGTTGTTCTCCGTGCGGCCTGAAAGCTCGCCCGGATCCTTTTTAGACAGACCGGTCACCAAAATGCGCTGCGTAGTACCCACCATTTTGCGGCTGATGTCCATAACCGTTTGGTTTATACGATCCTGCAGAATCTTCAGACGCTGCTTCTTCACCGCCATCTCCGTATTATCCGGCAAATCTGACGCTGGAGTGCCGGGGCGTGCGCTGTAAATAAAGCTGAACGACATATCGAAACCAATGTCATTGATCAGCTTCATCGTGTCTTCAAAATCTTTCTCGGTTTCACCGGGGAACCCAATGATGAAGTCCGATGAAAAACTGATGTCCGGTCGAATCTTACGCAGGCGGCGAAGCTTGGATTTGTACTCCAAAGCCGTATGGCCGCGCTTCATGGCTGAGAGTATGCGATCAGAGCCGCTTTGCACCGGCAGGTGCAGATGGTTGACCAGTTCTGGTACCTGCTCGTAAACATCAATCAACGCATCGGTGAATTCCACCGGGTGTGAGGTGGTGTAGCGAATGCGGTCAATGCCATCAATGGTGGCAATCAGCGTGATCAGTTCGGCCAAGTCCATCACATCGCCATCGTGAGTGTCGCCACGGTAGGCGTTCACGTTTTGGCCCAAAAGGTTAATTTCGCGCACGTTCTGTGAGGCCAGATGAGCCACTTCCGCAATCACATCGTCCGCCGGCCGGCTGACTTCTTCGCCGCGGGTGTAGGGCACCACGCAGAATGTGCAGTATTTGCTGCAGCCTTCCATAATCGACACAAATGCAGACGGGCCATCGGCGCCGGGCTCTGGGAGATTGTCGAATTTTTCAATTTCCGGGAAGCTGACATCGACCACGCCGACGCCGTTACCCTTCATCCGTACCTCGGTAATCATGGCCGGCAAACGGTGCAGCGTTTGCGGGCCGAAGACCATATCTACAAAGGGCGCACGGTCAATAATCGCTTGGCCTTCCTGGCTGGCCACGCAACCGCCAACGCCGATGATCAGCCCCGGTTTGTTCTTTTTCAGATTTTTCCAGCGACCCAATTGGTGAAACACCTTTTCCTGGGCCTTTTCACGAATGGAGCAGGTATTCAGCAATAGAATATCGGCGTCTTCCGGGCTGTCGGTCATTTCAACCGCTTCACCGACTTTTAAAAGATCAGCCATGCGGGATGAATCGTATTCATTCATCTGGCAGCCGTGGGTTTTGATGAATAACTTTTTGGCCATGGGTCTCAACGCAACTGGATGTATTGGGTGCCCGCAGTCAGGATTTTCGGGCAAGAAGCTTTCGCAAACATAATAAGAGAAGCAACTGAATAGTATAACGGGGCGATCATTCCGCAACCAGCGCTGTCTCGGTAATCTTCCAGATTTGCAATGCTATGGCCCCGACGTTTTTATGCGGACTTCTGATGCCAGGTGTTGATGCTGAGCGCCATAGCTTCGGCGACTTTAATGCCGTCTATGGCCGCTGACAGAATGCCACCGGCATAGCCCGCGCCTTCACCGGCGGGGTACAAACCTTGAGTGTTGATGCTCTGAAAATCTTTACCGCGCTTTATGCAGATAGGTGCAGACGTTCGGGTTTCTACACCGGTCAATAGCGCATCTTCCAAAGCAAAGCCTTTAATTTTTCTGTTGAAAACCGGAATGGCTTCGCGAATAGCCTCGATACAAAAATCAGGCAGCGCTTTCGACAAGTCGGTCAGTTTGACGCCGGGTTGGAAAGAGGGCTCTACACTGCCAACCGTTTCGGAGGACGTTCCTTTTAAAAAGTTACCCACTTTCTGTGCTGGCGCATCGTAGTTGGAACCACCTAACACGTAGGCATTACGCTCGAGTGCTCGCTGGAAATCGATTCCTGCCAGTGGATTTCCCGGGTAATCTGACGGATCAATACCCACGACAATCGCACTGTTGGCATTACGTTCGGCACGGGAATATTGGCTCATACCATTGGTCACCACGCCATGTTCCTCCGAAGCGGCAGCCACCACAGTGCCACCCGGGCACATACAAAAGCTGTATACAGAGCGCCCGCTTTTACAATGATGAACCAGCTTATAGTCGGCAGCACCCAGAATCGGGTTGCCCACATTTTTGCCAAAACGCGCTTTATCAATGACGGATTGTGGGTGCTCGATGCGGAAACCAACAGAAAACGGCTTGGCCTCGATATATACCTTGCTATCGTAGAGCATCTGAAAAGTATCGCGGGCACTGTGACCAATCGCCAACGCGATGTGTCTGGAATGAATCACTTCGCCATCGGCTAATACCACACCGGTAATCTGGCTGTTGTCGATTTGCACACCGTCAACGCGGGCGCTGAAACGTATCTCGCCTCCCAGTTCGATGATTTTCGCACGTATCTGCTCAACCATAGTGACCAGTCGAAAAGTACCTATGTGCGGTTTACTGACAAACATGATCTCGTCTGGTGCTCCGGACGCCACAAATTCGGTTAATACCTTACGACCGTAGTGATTCGGGTCTTTCACCTGGCTGTAAAGCTTACCGTCAGAGAAGGTTCCGGCACCGCCTTCCCCAAACTGCACATTGGATTCGGTATTAAGGATTTTCTTGCGCCAAAAACCAAAGGTGTCTTTCGTACGCTCACGCACCTCTTTGCCGCGATCCAGAATAATGGGTTTATAACCCATCTGCGCTAGCACCAAGCCGGCCAACAGACCACAGGGCCCAAAACCGATGACAACCGGGCGTTCCTGTAAATCTGCCGGGGCCTTCGCCACGAACTGGTAGCTCATATCCGGAGTTGCCTTAACCAGCTGATGTTCAGTAAATTTTTTGATCAGGGATTCGTTATGGGTGGTCTCAACATCGAGCGTGTAAATAAGCATGATATTGGTTTTTTTACGGGCATCGTATCCGCGCTTATGCACGTGAATGCTCACCAGATCGTCGGCCGTGATTGATAAACGATCCAATACAGCGCTGGTCATCGCTTGATCATCGTGATCAAGCACCAGTTGAATATTCGTCAGCCGTATCATTTTGAAACACCCTCAACTTCAACCACCGTTCTAACGTCAGATCGCTCAATAATCTTCACCAGGGTCGATTGAATCGCTTCGTCTTTCCGGGCGTCAGTAACGCTCGAAAATGCCTGCTTCTGAGGCTCTGCGTTCTCCTCCGCAACAAATGAAATAACAACTTTCATAGCGGAGTCCGACGTCTCTCCAAAGTATTCCAACGAAATCAACGGATAGCCATCAAAGCCCTTCTTTACCAGCTTTGCGATCCGCTTTTTTGCCTTATCGATATTCATAATAAAAGCCTGCTGATAAACAGCTCAAAAAAATGAGTATAAATGAAACAGGCCTATTTCCTAACAAAGATAAAAGTTGAACAGACCTAATTCAAAAGAACCACTGGGCTGCAGCCACAAAGTCATGTTGGCTGCGGGGTGGGGAGAGTCTTTTCTGGCAGGAAAAAGGTGTCTGAGCGCAGCGAGTTCTTTTTTCATAAGAAAAGACTCTCCCCGCCGCGTAGCCAGCCACCAAAGCTCAGTTCCGAGATTTAGCCACCCAACCCAAGCCAATTTACTCCTCGCGACTATCAAGATAACGCTGCAACTGCTCCCGCAAAACTTTAGGCAAACGAGTAATTGTCAAAGAATCTTTGTCGCGGTCATAATAAACCGCCTGATTCATCAAGTCCGACGAAAAAGACACGCTCATACCACCACCCGATCCCCCAATGCGCACCAGCTTCTTCACCTTACGATGATCCGGATGCAGCACGCCGCTTGCGGGCAACTCAGCCGTTTTACTGGCGAACTCGCGAAAACGCTCAGGTTGGTCTTGATCGAGATAACCCGACAACGCCTCGATGGCCACCGGCTCTCCCAGAGCGTGCTGTTCCTTACAGAATTCATAGGCGCGGCTGCGCACTTCGCCCGCTTTACCCGGCTGCTCGGTTTTTGCGAAAGCTTCCACCGCGTCCAGAAACGTCAGGGTCTCTTTTTCTACATCTACCTGATTGGTAAAACCGCACAGACGAATAAACAGTTCACCCGGCTCAGCGGTGCCGCGGGCGTGTACCAGCGTCAAATAGTTGCTGTCGCTGTCGCTGTCGCTGCTGGCACCGCCACCGCCATTACGCTGCCAGTCGGTAAGCTCAATTCGCAGCGCCAGGTTCAACCGTGAAAGGCTGAGAATGTCGGTGGCGTCTAACGCCTGGTTACCATCAAATCGCATGGCGCTGTCTGCTTCTACAACCAGCAAGTACGCAACCTCTGTATCCGCCAGGGCCTCGTGCACCAGCATCAAATGGCCGTGATGCTCTTCCTGGCAGCCGCTGAGCAGTTCCTGCCATTGATCGAAAAGCCGGCTGCTCATGGCCGCAAAGCCCTGTTTGCCTTCCAGATAATCTTTCAGCCAGGTGCTGAAAGGGCTTTCGCCGATATCGTCAGAGAAACGGCCGAATTTCTTTCCGGGTTTGGCGTTGAACAGACGCTTCATCTGTTTGTGCAGGGCCTCGTAATCGCCACCAGGCTCTTCCAGAGCTTCGCCGCTGCGCAAGCGTGCAGGTTGCCCCGGCTGGTATTGGCTGGCGAAAGCCGTGCGAAGATATTTGATTGCCATGAAATAGCGGGTCCCTGATGGGTGATCGAATAACGCCGAGTCTGATTACAGCTCAGCTGGCCGGGTATTGTAATGGTTTCGGCGGGGAGTTCGGGGCTTTCAGGTAAATTTGCCGCGTTCATTAAGAAGACTGCGTACATACTGGTCAACACAAGCGCATCCACCGCCCTCAAATTCTTCAAATTGAATGCCAACCTGAAACCGGTCTTGGGCAATTCGTCGAAAATGCACAATATTACCTGCGGCGATAATAACCGGCTGTGCCGGTTGCATGGGCACGGAAAAACGGGCTTTCACCGGCATGGGGTTTCCCGGCGCCAGCGCCCGGTTGCCCTGGGCCAGAAGGTTCGCAGTCGATTGATTGCAAGATACCATCACACCTGAACGCGACAAGTTTGCCGTTGTGCAACTGCACTGGCAACCATCTGGCCTTTCAATAACGATATCGGTCTTGACGTCAACCCGTTGCTGATCGCGTAGATTTGGTTGTGCAGATGTGAATTTCATAGGCAGTGGTCGGGCTCAATCAGTCTGAGGTTATATGGTTTAAATTCATATGGTTCATAGTGTGGCAGATTATTCGCTTTTTTACGGATGGATGTTCACAAATTTTCACTTGGAATGATCCATTGTCGATGGAGCAGGTTTCGGCTTTTGCTGTAGCGGCGCGCTCGTCTGGTGTAAAATATTACTTCCATTTATTTGCGTTGATACGCTCGGCATCAGGAACTACGAACCGCTCTATGATAGAAAAGACCGAAAACACAAAAGCCAGTAACGGCAGAGTTGGTTTTATCAGTCTGGGTTGCCCCAAGGCCCTGGTAGACTCCGAGCGTATTCTGACCCAGCTGAGGTTGGACGGGTATGACGTAGTACCAACCTACAAAGACGCCGACATTGTGGTGGTGAACACCTGCGGTTTTATTGATGCGGCGAAACAGGAGTCTCTGGACGCCATTGGTGAAGCTATCAGTGAAAACGGTAAAGTCATTGTCACCGGTTGTATGGGCGTTGAAGCAGACAAAATCCGCGAAACCCATCCCGGCGTGCTGGCGGTATCGGGGCCCCATGCGTATGAAGAAGTGGTCGGTGCGGTACACCAGTTTGTGCCGCCCACCCGCAAGCACGACCCGTTCACGGATCTGGTGCCGCCCCAAGGTATCAAGC
The DNA here is from genome assembly GCF_000283275.1 of Marinobacter sp. BSs20148. Taxonomy (NCBI): domain Bacteria; kingdom Pseudomonadati; phylum Pseudomonadota; class Gammaproteobacteria; order Pseudomonadales; family Marinobacteraceae; genus Marinobacter; species Marinobacter sp. BSs20148. The sequence continues at coordinate 2,882,115 of NC_018268.1, read as the reverse complement.
TGACGCCGCGGCACTATGCCTACCTGAAAATCTCCGAAGGCTGCAATCATCGCTGCACCTTCTGCATTATCCCGTCGATGCGCGGCGATCTGGTCAGCCGTCCCATTGGCGATGTGATGGATGAAGCTCAACGTTTGGTCGACGCGGGTGTTAAAGAACTGCTCGTTATTTCCCAGGACACCTCGGCCTACGGCGTAGACACCAAGTACCGCACCGGTTTCTGGCAGGGGCGCCCGATTAAAACCAAAATGCAGTCGCTGTGCGAAGCGCTGGGCGAAATGGGCGTTTGGGTACGCTTGCATTACGTGTATCCGTATCCTCATGTGGACGACATTATTCCGTTAATGGCCGAAGGGAAAATTCTGCCGTATCTGGACATTCCGTTCCAGCACGCCAGCCCGAAAGTGCTGAAAGCCATGAAGCGCCCTGCCCACGACAGCAAAACCCTGGACCGCATTCGTAAATGGCGGGAAATCTGCCCGGAGCTCACCATTCGTTCCACCTTTATTGTGGGCTTCCCCGGTGAAACCGAAGAAGATTTCCAATACCTGCTGGATTGGCTGGACCAGGCGCAGCTGGATCGTGTTGGTGCATTCACCTATAGCGCGGTTGAAGGAGCCAAGGCTAACGAGATCGAAGGCGCGGTACCGGAAGACGTTAAAGAAGAACGTCTGGCTCGGTTTATGACCAAGCAGGCCGAGATTTCAGCCGCCCGCTTGCAGGCAAAAATTGGCACCACCATTGACGTGCTGATTGACGAAGTAGACGAAGAAGGCGCCATCGGGCGATCAAAAGCCGATGCGCCAGAAATTGATGGCATGGTGTATCTGAACGATGCCACGGATTTGGTGCCCGGGCAGATTGTTCGGGCGGTGGTGGACCACGCGGACGAGCATGACCTTTGGGCGACTCTGGCCTGATGGGTTATTGAACTTAAAAAGCCGTCTCTGATCTCAGAGGCGGCTTTTTGCTTTTATTCAAAACAGATTTCACCCTAATCAGACGATATCGATCAGCATTTCACCCGGGGTTACCCGGTCGCCTTTGGTGACGTAAATGGCCGCGATTTTGCCGTCAATGTCAGCGTGTACTTCGGTTTCCATCTTCATCGCTTCGGTGATCAGTACGGCTTGACCGGCACTCACCGTGTCGCCTTCTTTCACCAGAACCTCGACCACATTGCCGGGCATGGCGGTGCTGACGTGGCCGGGCATGGATGCCTTTTTGCGGCCGTTGCTGCTTTGTGCCACATAGTCGTTGAGGGATTCAAACACCACTTCTTCCGGCATGCCGTCAAGTGACAGATAGAGTTTGCGTTTACCCACACCGGATTCACCGGAGCCGGTGACCGCCACTTCGTAGCTCTCACCGTGCACTTCAATGCGGAATTCGGTGGCAACACCGGTGACCAGGCGACCACCGGATTTTGTTTCCGGTTGCAACAGGGCCTCCGGCACCAGTGTGCCGTCTTTGCGTTGCTGCAGGAACTCGCGGCCGAGGTCAGGGAACATGGCGAAGGTGAGCACGTCTTCCTCGTTAAGGGCCAGCTCGCCAATGTCTTTGCGCAGTTTGTCCATTTCGGGGCTGAGATGGTCGGCCGGGCGGCCTTCGTCAACGGTTTTATTGCCAATGGCTTTTTTGCGCAGGTCGGCGTTCACCGGCGCTGGCGGCCGACCATAGCCACCCTGCAGGTAGCGTTTTACTTCGTTGGTGATGGTTTTATAGCGCTGGCCGGCCAGTACGTTGTATACCGCCTGGGTACCGACAATCTGTGAGGTGGGCGTAACCAGCGGTGGAAAACCGAGGTCTTCCCGTACCCGCGGAATTTCATCGAACACTTCGCGGATACGGTCCAGCGCGTTCTGTTCTTTGAGTTGGTTGGCCAGGTTGGACATCATGCCGCCGGGCACCTGATTAATCTGAACAGACACGTCTTCGCGGGTGAACTCGCTTTCGAACTGCCGGTACTTCTTGCGAACTTCGCGGAAGTAATCGGCGATTTCGCTCAGCAGATTCAAATCCAGGCCGGTGTCGTAATCGGTGCCCTTCAGCGCGGCCACCTGGGATTCGGTTGCCGGATGACTGGTGCCGGAGGCGAACGAAGAAATGGCCGTATCCATGCGGTCTACGCCGGCTTCAATGGCTTTGAGCTGGCACAGAGGCGCCAGGCCAGAAGTGGAGTGGCTGTGGATCACCAGCGGCAGATCCACCTTCGCCTTGATGGCTTTGACCAGATCGTAGGTGCCGTAAGGCGTCAGCAGTCCCGCCATATCCTTGATGGCGATGGAGTCGGCGCCCATGGCCTGCATGTCTTTGGCTTGCTGAACAAACAATTCTGCGGTGTGCACCGGGCTGGTGGTGTAGCAGATGGTGCCTTGGGCATGCTTGCCGGCTTTTTTCACCGCTTTCATCGCGACTTCGATGTTGCGTAGATCGTTTAGCGCATCAAACACCCGAAACACGTCGACGCCATTTTCTGCGGCTTTTTGTACAAAGGCCTCCACCACGTCGTCTGCGTAATGGCGATAGCCCAGAAGATTCTGGCCCCGCAACAGCATTTGCAGGCGTGTGTTGGGCAGCGCTTCCCGCAGCTTTTGCAGGCGCTCCCAGGGGTCTTCTTTCAGAAACCGCACGCAGGCGTCAAAGGTGGCACCGCCCCAGACTTCCAGAGACCAGTAGCCTACCTGATCCAACTTGCCGCAGATGGGCAACATGTCTTCAGTGCGCATGCGGGTGGCAATCAGCGACTGGTGCGCGTCACGCAGAATCAGGTCGGTTACCTCAATTCGTTTTGCTTTGCTCATGATCTTATTCTCCTGCGAATTACCAGCCGGAGTGCGCGGCGATGGTGGCGGCAATGGCGAGTGCAATGGCACTGGGGTGGCGTTTAGTGGAATATTTCAAAAGTTCCGGGTGGCTGGGCACAAAGCTGGTGTCAAAGTTGCCAGCGCGGAAGTCTGGATGCTCCAGAATCTGCTGGTAGTACTGGGCCGTGGTTTTGATGCCGTGCAAACGCATGTCGTCCAGAGCGCGCTTGCCGCGGGCGATGACTTCGTCCCAGGTCAGCGCCCACACCACCAGCTTCAGGCACATAGAGTCGTAATAGGGCGGGATTTCGTAGCCGGTGTAGATAGCGGTGTCCACACGTACGCCGGGGCCGCCGGGCGCGTAGTAATGGGTAATACGGCCAAAACTGGGCAAAAAGTCGTTTTTCGGATCTTCCGCGTTGATGCGAAATTGCAGCGCATAGCCACGGAACTGAATGTCTTCCTGGCGATAACTCAGGGGCAGGCCGGCAGCGATGCGCAGTTGTTCACGCACAATATCCACTCCGGTAATGGCCTCGGTGATGGTGTGTTCCACCTGCACCCGGGTGTTCATTTCCATAAAGTGCACTTCGTTGCCGGCCAGCAGAAATTCCACGGTGCCGGCGTTTTCGTAGCCTACGGCTTCAGCCGCCCTCACTGCCAAGGCGCCAATGTACTGTCGTTGCTCCGGCGTGAGCTGCGGGCTGGGTGCAATTTCAATCAGCTTTTGGTTGCGCCGTTGTATCGAACAATCGCGTTCGAACAAGTGAATAACGTTGCCGTGACTGTCCGCCAGTATCTGCACCTCAATGTGGCGCGGATTCACAATGCACTTTTCCATAAACACTTCGGCAGAGCCAAAGGCCTTGGTGGCCTCAGAAATGACGCGCGGGTACTGGGCTGTCAGTTCCTGAGGTGTGTCGCAGCGGCGAATACCCCGGCCGCCGCCGCCCGAGGTGGCTTTCACCATGACCGGGTAGCCAATCTCGTTGGCCAGTTTCAAGGCTTCCTCCAGATCTGCAAGGTTGCCGTCAGAGCCGGGGGTGATGGGTATGCCGGCGGCGCGCATACTGTCGCGAGCTTGGGTTTTATCGCCCATTTTGTGCACAACGTCGGATTTTGGGCCGATAAACGCCACGCCTTTTTGTTCGCACAAACGCGCAAAGTTGGCGTTTTCTGATAAAAAGCCGTAACCGGGGTGAATGGCGTCGCAGCCGGTCTCTACCGCAAGGTTAACGATGCGGGCCGGGTCCAGATACCCTGCCAATGGGTCGTCGCCCAAAGAATAGGCTTCGTCGGCGCGCTTTACGTGCAGGCCATAACGGTCTGGCTCGGTGTAGATGGCGACGGAGCGTATCCCCATTTCCGCACAGGCCCGCACAATGCGGACGGCGATCTCGCCGCGGTTAGCGATGAGTACTTTCTTCAACATGGGAGACTCCTCATTTCTGCGTCCCTAATGAAGGTAATAAAACCCGAATGGCGAATTCAAAAAGAGTAGCGCTCTCGACTCTTTTGTAAAAATTGGTATTATTTTGCTTGAGTATAAGTAATCCCTTATGAGTCAATTTAGAAAGGCCCAGTGCCATGCCGTTAAGCATTCAAAACCTCGCCAGTCGCCTGACCTTTCGTCAGCTTCAGGTGTTTAAAGCGGTTTACGATTTAAAAAGCTACAGCAAGGCAGGGGAGTTGTTGGGGTTGACGCAGCCGGCTATCAGCAGTCAGGTGCGTCATTTGGAACAGGCATTAGGGTTGCCGATGTTTGAGTATGTTGGGCGCAAGCTTTATTGCACCGCCGCCGGTGAGGAAATGGCGAAATGTGTGCGTTTGGTGTTTGCTGCCCTGGAGCAGGTGCAGAACAATTTGGCGGCGCTGGAAGGGCAGGTGGCCGGAGAGTTACGCCTGGTGGCCGTCAATACGGCGCAATATGTGGTGCCTTATATGTTGGGGGCGTTTTTGCAGCTAAACCCGCAGGTAACCGTGTCGGTGTCGGTGGTAAACCGCGCAACGGCGCTGCAAAGGCTGAATGACAACGCTGATGACCTGGTGATTATGGGCATGGTGCCGGCGGAGCGGCCATTGACGTCTTTGCCGTTTCTGGACAACGAGCTGGTGCCAGTGGTACCGCGGGGGCATCCGTTGCTTGATCAGACGAGCGTGAGCGCCCAGGCGTTTCTGGACAGCGGTTTGTTGGTGCGTGAGAGCGGCTCTGGCAGCCGCCTGGCGCTGGAGCTGCACTGCCAGAATCAGCGTTTGCGGGCGATTCCAAGTATGGAGCTTGGCTCTAACGACGCGGTGAAGCATGCGGTGCTGGCAGGCTTGGGGGTGGCTGTTTTGCCGAAGCTGGGGGTGCTGTCCGAGTTGGCCCTGGGCAGCCTGAGCATTGTGAATATCGCCGGGTTTCCACTAAGGCGCAGCTGGTGCGTGGTGTATCCCCAGGCGCGCCACCCAACCCCGGCCATGCGGGCGTTTATTGATTATGTGCAGCAGAACATCCGCCGGTTTGAGCAGTTGTTCCTCAGGCGCTTCGAGCAATAGAAGGGCCTGAGGCATCACTTTAGGCGTTGAGTTTTCTTTGCAGAATTTCGGTGAACAAGCGAGGGTTACCCTGGCCTTTTGAGGCTTTCATTAGCGGCCCCATAAAACCGCCCATCAGCTTCTTCCGCTTTTTTTCGTCGGCTTCCTGAAACTGGGCAATCTGCTCGGGCATGCCCGCCAGTACTTCATCCACAATGGTTTCCAGAGCGCCGGTGTCTGAAACCTGTTTTAGGCCTTGAGCTTCTATGATGGCGTCAGCCGCATTACCCTCAGAGCCGCCATCGCCATTCCACAGTGCTTCAAACACCTTCTTTGCGCCTGAGGACGACACCGTGTTGTCTGCGATGCGCGCGACAAGCTGGCCCAGTTGGACGCCGCTGATGGGCGCCCGCGCTACGGTTTCGTTATCTGCGTTCAGGCGCGCTGAAAACTCGCCTAACACCCAGTTTGCGGCCAGCTTGGCGTCTTTGCAGTGACTGACGGTGTCTTCAAAAAACGCTGACAGGCGAGCGTCGTCGCTCAACAGACTGGCGTCGTAGTCGTTCAGGTTATATTGCTCTTTGAAGCGTGCTTTGCGGGCGTCGGGCAATTCTGGCAACAGAACACGCGCACTTTCGATAAAGGCGTCATCGATCACCACCGGCAGCAGATCAGGGCAGGGGAAGTAGCGGTAATCGTTGGCTTCTTCTTTGCTGCGCATAGAGCGCGATTCGTCGCGATCGCCGTTGTACAGGCGGGTTTCCTGAATGATGCGGCCACCGTCTTCCAGAATGTCCATCTGCCGCGCTACTTCATGGGCGATGGCCTGCTCCATAAAACGGAAGGAGTTCAGGTTTTTGGTTTCAGTGCGGGTGCCCAGGGTGTCAGAGCCTTTGGGCTTGAGTGAGATATTCACGTCAAAGCGCAGCGAGCCCTGGCTCATATCGCCATCGCAGATGCCCAGAGACGACACCAGGCTGTGCAGCTTTTTGGCGAAAGCGACGGCTTCTTCGGCGCTGTTCATATCCGGTTCGGTCACAATTTCGATTAGCGGTGTGCCGGCACGGTTTAAGTCGATACCTGTCATGCCTTGGCCACGCTCATCAAAAAGAGATTCGTGCAGGGATTTGCCGGCATCTTCTTCCAGGTGGGCGTGGTGGATGCGAACGCGCTTGTTGCGGCCGCCGGCTAAATCAACGTCCACGAAGCCCGAGCCCACAATAGGGTGGTCCAGCTGCGTGGTCTGATAGCCCTTTGGCGAATCCGGGTAAAAGTAGTTTTTGCGGTCGAACACCGAGCGCCGGCCAATTTCGGCGTTCACCGCCAAGCCAAACATCACTGCGTAGCGGAAGGCCTGTTCGTTGGGCACCGGTAAGGTACCGGGCATGGCCAGGTCGACCGCGCTGGCCTGGGTGTTGGGCTCGGCGCCAAAGGCGGTGCTGGAGCCGGAAAAAATCTTGGTTTTGGTGGCAAGCTGAGCGTGTATTTCCAGCCCGATCACAATATCCCACTGCATTACGGTTCTCCTGATTCAGGCTTACTGGGGAAATTTCTGGTGCCAGCCGGTAACCTGCTGGAACTGATGGGCTGCGTTCAGCAGGCGCGCTTCTTCAAAATAATTGCCGATTATCTGCAGGCCCACCGGTAAACCGTCGACAAAACCGGCCGGTACCGACATCGCCGGAACGCCCGCAAGATTGACTGCGATGGTGAATATATCTTCCAGGTACATGGTCACCGGGTCGCTGGTTTTCTCGCCTTGGACAAAGGCGGGCGACGGTGATACCGGGCTCATCAGAACGTCCACTTCTTTAAACGCGTTGATGAAATCCTGTTGAATCAGACGACGTACTTTCTGTGCCTTTAAATAGTAGGCGTCAAAATAGCCGGCGGACAGGGCGTAAGTGCCTACCAGTATGCGGCGTTTAACTTCGTTACCAAAGCCTTCGGCACGGGTGCGGGTGTATAGGTCGTTCAGATCCTGCGGCTTGTCGCAGCGATAGCCGTAACGCACGCCGTCAAAGCGCGACAGATTGGCGGAAGCCTCGGCCGGAGCGATGACGTAATAGGCGGCAATGGCCAGTTCGGCGTGGGGCAGGGACACTTCCTTCACCGTGGCGCCCAGTTTTTCGTATTCCTTTACCGCGTTGCGCACCTGCTGTTCCATGGCGGGATTGAGCTGGTCGGAGAAATACTCTTTCGGTAGGCCCACGCGCAGGCCTTTTAAAGGCTGGTTCAGAGTTGCGGTGTAATCCGGCACGGTGCGATTAGCAGATGTAGAGTCTTTTGGGTCAAACCCGGCCATTACATTTAGCATCAGCGCGTTGTCTTCGGCGGTGCGCGCCATGGTGCCGCCCTGATCCAGGCTAGAGGCGAAAGCGATCATGCCGTAGCGAGACACCCTGCCATAGGTAGGTTTCAAACCGGTCACGCCACACAGCGCTGCCGGTTGGCGAATGGAGCCGCCGGTGTCGGTGGCTGTGGCAGCAGGCACCAGGCGTGCGGCGATAGCCGCTGCAGAGCCACCTGAAGAGCCACCGGGTACGCGCTTCTCGCCCTTATTAAAGCCCCAGGGGTTGGTCACCGGGCCAAAAAAGCTGGATTCGGTAGACGAGCCCATGGCGAACTCGTCCATATTGGTTTTACCCAGGCACACGGCGCCGGCAGCGCGAAAATTGGCCACGACCGTAGCGTCATAGGGCGGTACAAAATTAGCCAGCATTTTCGACCCGGCGGTGGTCGCCACGCCATTGGTGCAGAAAATGTCTTTATGGGCAAAGGGTACGCCGGTCCAGACGCTGGCGTTGCCGGCCGCACGCTGTTCGTCAGCGGCTTTGGCATCGGCCATGGCAAGGTCTTCGGTGACGGTTATAAAGCTGTTGTACTGGCCGTCTTCTGCTTTGATGCGATCGAGGAACTCGCGGGTCAGTTCCACGCTTGAAATCTTGCCGCTTTCCAGTTCGCGGGAAAGCTCTGCTACGGATTTTTTATGCATGTTCAATCCTGATGGTGTGGTTCGTCCGATCACTCGATTTCCTTCGCTCACTCAATCACTCGGGGTACAAGATAGAGGCCGCTCTCGGTGGCGGGCGCTATGGCCTGGAAGGCATCGCGCTGGTTGCTTTCGGTAACTTCGTCGGCGCGCAGACGCTGTACCGCATCCAGTGGGTGGGCCAGAGGCTCTACGTTGTCAGTGTTGGCGGCGCTGAGTTGGTCAACCAGGCTGAGGATGTTGCTCAGGTCGTTTTCCAGTGCGGGTATCTGTTCGTCATCAAGACGGATACGGGCCAGCACGGCGACTTTTTCAATGTCTGCGCGGGAAATGGTCACGTTGACTCCGGTTTTTCGTATTTGATATTCAGACTGCGCCGCAGCGTTTTCACGGCGGAGTTTATATCGACCTCCACCCGCTCTGTCTGAGCTGAGTAATTAAGGTCGATATGGTAACAGATTCGTGGCTTTGCGGGAGACGCGCGGTGGTCTTCTGAAGATGACGTCTGATCGTCTTCGAGAACCTGTGTTGAAAACTATTCAACTGACCTGGCGTCTTCAGCATGTCTTCGGAGGTGGCGTCGCTGCGCTCCTCGCGCACCTGCCTGGATAGGTGAGTGTCCGGGGTCGTATTGAGCGCTTCATCGGCTGGAGTCAGGGGATTGCAGTCGGTCAAACCGCTGGCGAGCGCTAGAACCATCAATAAAATTGAGGCATAGAGAACTTTCATAGCAAACATCTACTATTGCAGGTTGATCCGCCTAATTACGGCATTGGTGTCGGCTATTATCAACCTAATCAATGTCTAATTGCTGACTCTCGTCAAACCACAAGGCATTCAAAGCGGTATTTTGCTCCGTAAGTGCATGACGGTTCGTTCATGCTGGGGTAGGTCATTTGCTTTTGCGAAGGCTGCGCCTTGCCTGTGCGTGGGGGCGCTGCTAAAGTTGCCGAATCTTTTCGCAGCCGCCACTCTCAGGTTGAAACTACACGAATGTTGATTAAAAGACTCCGAGGATTATTCTCTAGCGATCTGTCCATTGATTTGGGCACCGCAAACACTCTTATTTACGTACGCGGTCGCGGCATTGTATTAAATGAACCTTCCGTTGTAGCTATCCGTACCACTAATTCGCAGAAAATGGTTGCCGCTGTTGGCGCCGAAGCCAAGCGAATGCTGGGCCGCACCCCGGGCAATATAAGCGCCATTCGCCCGATGAAAGATGGCGTAATTGCTGACTTTGTGGTGACGGAAAAAATGCTTCAGCACTTTATTCACAAAGTGCATGAAAACAGCTTTATTACTCCCAGCCCTCGGGTATTGGTGTGTGTGCCGAGCAAATCCACCCAGGTGGAACGCAAGGCCATTCGCGAGTCGGCGATGGGTGCGGGTGCGCGCGAAGTGTTCCTGATAGAAGAGCCTATGGCGGCAGCCATCGGTGCCGGCCTTCCAGTGGAAGAAGCCAGCGGCTCAATGATTGTGGATATTGGCGGTGGCACCTCTGAAATTGCCATTATTTCTCTGAACGGTATTGTTTATGCCGATTCGGTGCGGGTAGGCGGTGACAAATTTGATGAAGCTATTGTCACGTATGTGCGTCGTAACTACGGCAGCCTGATTGGTGAATCCACCGCGGAGCGCATCAAGCATGAAATCGGCTGCGCCTACGAAGGTTTGGAAGTTCGTGAAATTGACGTGCGTGGCCGCAATTTGGCTGAAGGCGTGCCGCGGGCGTTCACGCTGAACAGCGAAGAAATCCTAGATGCTCTGCAAGAGTCCTTGGCGCAAATTGTCCAGACCGTTAAAAGTGCTCTGGAACAGTCGCCACCGGAACTGGCATCTGATATTGCCGAACGCGGCATTGTGCTGACCGGCGGCGGCGCCCTGTTGCGTGGGCTGGATAAATTGATTAGCGAAGAAACCGGCCTGCCGGTGATCGTCGCTGAAGATCCCCTGACCTGTGTCGCCCGTGGTGGTGGCAAAGCGCTGGAAGTGATTGATCGCGGCGGCATTGGAATGTTCTTCCAAGAGAGCTGATCCCGTGGGGAGAACAAGTTATTAAAACCATATTCGTGCAGGGGCCGGTTCCGGGATTCCGGTTGCTGTTGATTGTGGTGTTGGCGCTGGGGTTGATTGTTGCGGATGCCCGCTTTGACAAGCTGGCAGTGGTACGCAGTTCGCTGGCCACGGGGCTGACACCGGTCTACTGGCTGGGCAACGCGCCCACTCAATTTTCGGATTGGGTTAGCAGCCTGTTCGTCAACAAAGATGACCTCAAGCGTGACAACGACGAATTGCAGGCGCGGCTGCTAATTCTGGAACGTCGTGCTCTGAAATATGCCGCTCTGGCCTCCGAAAATAATGAACTGCGCCGCCTGATGAATTCCTCTGAAGTGCTCGACGACCGCGTTATAGTTAGCGAAGTTGTGGGCGTTTCGCCTGACCCATTTGCCCATGAACTGGTCATCAATAAAGGCCGCAGCGACGGTGTTCAAGAAGGTCAGGCGATACTGGACGCTGGCGGCCTGATGGGGCAGGTGATTCAGGTCAGCCAGATAACCGCTCGCGTTTTGTTGGTATCTGACAGCAGCCATGCGGTGCCGGTAGAAGTGGTGCGCAATGGCCTGCGGGCTATTCTGCTGGGCACCGGTAAAGCTAACAGTCTGGAACTGGTGCACGTTCCGGATACGGCCAACATTCGTGAAGGTGATTTACTGGTGAGTTCCGGCTTGGGCGGGCGTTTCCCCCGCGGCTATCCAGTCGCTAAAGTGAGCCGGATCAGCAAGGAACCTGGCGAACCTTTTATCACTATTGAAGCCACACCCACCGCCAAACTCAATCAGAGCCGTATGTTGCTGGTTGTGTTTCAAGCTCTAGTCTCCGACAACAAACGTTTAGAAAATGAGCTTGATCCTGAGAAAAGCGGCACGAGTGCGGACGATCGTTTGCAGGAGAAACGCTGATGCTGTCTGTGATTAGCTATCCGGTGTTTGCTCTGTCGGTGCTGCTGGCGCTGACGCTGAGCATTGCTTCGGTACCTTCTGGGTGGCTGGAGTTTCGCCCCGAATGGCTGGCGTTAATGGTGTTTTACTGGACCGTGCGTGCGCCTGCGCAATTTGGCGTTTTCCTCGCTGCCGCTCTGGGTCTGTTGCTGGATGTGCTCGAGTCAACACCGCTGGGTGTGAACGCCATGGCCATGGCGGTTGTGGCGTTTCTGGTTCTAACCGTACACCAGCGCCTGCGCATGTACCCATTGCCACAACAGTGCGCCATTGTGTTTCTGCTGCTGGGTATTAATCAGATGGTGGTGCACGTTATCAAACAGTCTCTGGGGGCAGATAATACCGGTTTCGGGTATTTGTGGCCGGCGCTGACCAGCGCGGTAGTTTGGCCCTTCCTGAGCCTGGTGTTGGACAACATAAATCGCCGACTGGGCTAGGCCCGCACAAGAGGCAGTCAATGCAGACACTGATACTGGCTTCGGCTTCTCCACGCCGCGCCGAATTATTGCAGCAAATTGGTGCACTCTTTGATGTGTGTCCTGCCGCTATTGATGAAACCCCTCGCCCCGCTGAGCCTGCCGCCGACTATGTTGAACGCATGGCGCGAGAAAAAGCGCTATTCGTGGCTGCTGCCGCGCAAGCCGGTGCATTGGTATTGGGCTCGGACACCTCGGTGATAGTGGACGGCGTTATTTTGGGGAAACCCGCTGACGCTGCCGATGCGAGGGCCACACTGGCAGCGTTGTCTGGGCGCACACACCAAGTGCTCACCGCCGTAGCGCTGGCAAGCGCGGATGGCTGCCGTTCTTGTCTGGTAACCACCAACGTAAGTTTTTGCACTCTAACGGAGGCACAAATTAACGCCTACGTCGCCACCGGTGAGCCCATGGACAAAGCCGGCAGTTACGGCATTCAGGGCCTTGGCGGCATGTTTGTTGAACAATTGCAGGGAAGTTACAGTGCGGTGGTGGGTTTACCGCTTCAGGAAACCGCGGCATTGCTGAGCACAGCAGGCTATCCTGTGTGGAACCAGTGGCCATGCAGTAAGGAGCGCCAATCATGAGTGAAGAAATTCTGATCAACGTAACACCGGTAGAAACCCGTGTTGCGCTCGTTGAAAACGGGATGTTGCAGGAAGCCTACATCGAACGCGCCAGCCGCAAAGGTATTGTCGGCAACATTTACAAAGGCAAAGTGGTGCGGGTGCTTCCGGGTATGGAAGCCGCGTTTGTTGATATCGGCCTTGAGCGTGCGGCCTTCATTCACGCGTCTGATGTGGTTACCAGTCAGCCAGGTAGTGATGACATCAGCGACGGCCCCCGTGTGGTGCCAGATATTCGCACCTTGCTGCGCGAAGGTCAGTCGCTGGTGGTGCAGGTCACTAAAGATCCTATTGGCACCAAAGGCGCACGCTTGACCACCCAGCTTTCAATTCCTTCCCGCTATCTGGTTTTTATGCCGGGCGTTAATCACATTGGCATCTCCCAGCGCATCGAAGACGATACCGAACGTGCTCGGCTCAAGGCGATTGTAGATGGAGCCGCCTCAGAGCAGGCGTCCTCCGTGGCTATTCAGGGCGGCTACATCATCCGTACCGCCGCAGAAGCCGCCAGCGCAGATGATCTGACCGCCGACATGAAATATTTGCACCGGCTTGGCCAGTCTATCAACGAGCGTATGGAAAAAGTTCAGGCGCCAGCGGTGATTTATCAGGATCTGCCGCTGTTTATTCGCACCATTCGCGATCTGATTCGTCCTCAGACTGAAAAAGTGCGCATCGACAGCCGTGAAAGCCATCAGCGGGTGATGGAGTTTGTGCACGAGTTTGTTAGCGAGTTTGCTGACAAAGTGGAGTATTACCCGGGTGAACGCCCGATTTTTGATCTGTATTCGGTAGAAGATGAAATCCAGAAGGCCCTTAGCCGCAAAGTGCAGCTAAAATCCGGCGGCTATGTGATCATCGACCAAACCGAAGCGATGACCACGATTGACATCAATACCGGGGCCTTTGTTGGCCACCGCAATCTTGAAGAAACCATTTTTAAAACCAACCTGGAAGCGGCTCGTGCCATCAGCCGCCAGCTGCGCCTGCGTAATCTGGGCGGCATTATTATTATCGACTTTATCGATATGGACGACGCCGAACACAAACGCCAGGTGCACCGCATGCTGGAAAAAATGCTCGAAAGGGACCACGCCAAAACTAAAATTACCGGGGTATCCGAACTGGGCCTGGTGGAAATGACCCGCAAGCGCACCACCGAATCTTTGGGCCAGGTGCTATGTGAGCCCTGCCCGATCTGCGACGGCCGTGGCTTTTTGAAAACGGGTGAAACGGTGTGTTATGAAATTTTTCGCGAAATATTGCGGGTGAATCGCGCTTATGACACCGAAAGCTATCTGGTAATGGCGTCGCAAAGCGTTGTTGACCTGTTGGTTGATGAAGAGTCGGATAATGTGGCCGATCTGGAAACCTTCATCTGCAAAACCATTCGCTTTCAAGTCGAACCTTTCTACAGCCAGGAGCAGTATGATGTTGTGCTGTTGTAAGCTTGCTGCTGGCAACCGGTGTTTGGGGTAAGGCTCGGTGTCAAAGCAGGAATCTCCGCCCCCGGCCCCGAATTCCTTGCCGCTGCGCTGGTTAGCGAGTTTGTCTGCGCTGGTATGGTGGCTGGCGCTGGCTTTGTTGCTGCTGTTAGCTCTTTATGCCGGTTTGGGGCGCCAGTTGACTGCGGACATGAACCAGTACCGCGATACTTTGCAAACCCAGCTGTCGGAACAGCTGGGCTACACAGTCAGCATTGCTGAACTGTCAGCGCGCTGGTATTGGCTAAACCCGGAATTCAGTGCAAAAGATGTGATAGTCACAGAAACCGGCCTGGACGAGCCTTTGGCCTACCTGAGACATCTGCGAATGCGGGTGGATTTTCTGGCCTCGGTGTTGCGTTTGCGCCTGGTGCTGGAAAAGTTCGAGGCTGACGGCCTGGATCTGACCCTGCGCCAGAAAGTGGCTGGCCAGGTGGTCCTTGCCGGCAGCGGTATTGAGGTTAGCGACAATTCGTTGCAACGCTTGGTCGCTTTGGCCGAACGCTGGCTTTCAAAACCTTTTGTCCGCATCACACGCATTCAGCTAGCCGTTACCGACAGCAGTGGAAACCTGCGTCAACTGGACATTCCGCAACTTGATCTGCTTTATCAGCGCGGTCTTTTCCGCGCTTCCGGCCGCGCCATGCAAGCCGGCACCAATCAGCAATTGGCCAGTTTTCGCCTGGTAGGCCGGCGCTTTCTGTTGGGTCAGTTCACCGGTCAACTATACGTAGACGTTGCTTCCGGGCGCCTTTTTGATGGTTTGATCGACGACTATCGCTGGCGTGATATGCGGGTAGAAGGCTTTGATGTGGGCGGCCAGGCCTGGCTCAGCTTTCGTGACGGCCAGTTGGAGCAGGTCAACGGAACTTTGCGCACTCCTTACTTGCAATTGGGTGTCGGCGCCATGTCGCTGGCTCCGCTGGAAGACATTCGCGCTCGCTTTGGATGGCGCCGCGACGAGCAAACGCCCGGCGGCATCGGTGAATGGCACCTGCGGCAGTTGCAATGGCGTTGGAACGGCGATCAGGTGTCGCCATTCAGCGCACGACTAACAACGCTGCCCAGCAGTTCTGCCGAGGCCGGTACTGAATCCGCTGGTTTAAGATTCGTGGCTGATGCGCTCCCCCTGCGGCCATTGCGCCGGCTTGTGGCGGCATTGCCGCAGCTTGCCCGAGCGGCGTTGGACGACTACAAACCCGCAGGCTTTCTGGATGCTGTGAGGTTGGACATACCCCATGCGGACCCAGCCGATTTTCAGCTCAGCGCCCGGCTGCGCGATGTCAAAGTTAACGCACACAACGGCGCGCCGGCTGCCAGCCATGTGCAAGGGCACATTTACGTTGACCGCCGTGGCGGCTACGTGGATACCTATGCCGCAGAGCAGCCGGTAGAAATAGAGTTTCCTGAACTGTTTTCGGCACGCTGGCAGTTTCCCCGCTTCAAAGCCCTGGTAGCCTGGCAGATTGACGGTGCTCTGATACGGGTTTTTTCTGAAGGCATGCGCCTCGGTTTTGGTGAGCAGACCGAGTTAATTGGTGGTTTTGATCTGCGCCTGGATCAGCACGGCGATGACAATCTGGGTTTGCAGGTACAGATTGAGAACGGTGACGCTGCAATGATTGCGGACCTGGTGCCAGAGTACGCCGTAGCACCGGAGCTCTATAAATGGTTGACGACCGCCATTGAGGCCGGCGGGATTTCCTCTGGCGCTTATTACGGCCACGGCCAGATTGGCGCTGGGGCGCCAGCGGAGTCGTTTATGTCGGCTATGTGGTACCAGTTTGAAGACGCCATTTTGCGCTATGACTCAAAGTGGCCGGCGGTGACCGGCGCCCGCGGCCGGGTGGAAGTTCATAACGGCTCGGCGGTGGTCAGTGTAGAACAGGCAAATAGCGGTGGCTTGCAACTTAGGCCGAGCACCGTGCGGCTGGTGACTGATAACGAAAGCCCCGTGGTGAGCGTTAACATAGCGGCTCAAGTGCCCGCGAAAGCCGTTGACCTGTGGATGAAGGACAGCCCACTGGGAGAGGTTGTCGGCGACGGTCTAAGTCAGATTTCGTTTACCGGCAGTGCAGATTTAAATCTGGCTTTGCGCTTACCCTTAAATCAGCCCCGGCAATTTTCAGTGGATGCCCTGGTGGCGGCCAGCGATGTTGGTTTGCAACATCTGCCTTCAGGCCTGAAATGGACGCAGATTCGCGGGCAGGCCCGGTATCGCAGTAAACAGGGTTTCAGCGGCGCTCCGATGCAGGGCGTGTTTGAGGGCCAGCCTGTCACCATAGGTTTCGCCAGTAACGAACCGGACGGGGTAACCGTTACCCAGAGTGGCCAGTTGGGTGCTGAAGCCCTGAGGCAATTAGTGGGTGTAGGCACTGACGCCAGTTACGGCATCAGTGGAGCGTTAACCTACAGCGCTGATCTGGTTCTTATGGCGGCTAGTCCGCCGGAGTTGGAACTGTATTCAGACTTACGCGGGCTGGCTATAGACTGGCCAGGGTCGCTCGAAAAAGCGACGACCGAGACCGCGCCTTTACGCCTGACTCTGGATTCGTCAGTAAAAGACGGCGTGGCATTTGGAGTGAATTGGGAAAATCGTGGTCATGGCTATGTGCGTTCACTGGACACCGGGTTTGATGCCCGTGTGGATTACCTTCAGCTTGGTAGCAGTCGATTAAGTGATATAAACATCAGTGCTCTGGATCTGGACAAGCAATGGACAGTGCGATTGGACTCAGACCTGGTCAGCGGGCGCATAGAGGTTCCGAACGACGGCTCTGAGTTGACGGTGGATTTACAACACCTGAACTTGCCTCGTAACGATTCGCAGGACCCAGCACCCAGTGCAGCGGCGAGCGTTGACTCAGGCGCTGCGGCCGAACTGCGGCCCCAAGACTGGCCTTCCGCGAATGTTCGCATAGCTCAGCTCGCCCTGGCCGGCGAGCCACTGGGGCAATGGTCATTCTTGCTGCGCCCCCAGGCTGGTGGCGTAAGCATCGAGTCCATTGAGGGCAAACTGGAATCCCTGGCGCTGGCGGGTGAATTCAACTGGCTGTTGCAAGGGCAAAATCAGGTTAGCCGTTTTAAAGGTAGCGTTACGGGGGGGCAACTGGCGGAACTTGGTGGGTTGTTTGGTGCGGATGTACCTCTTGAGAACCTTGCGACCAATATTGAGCTAGCGCTGGAATGGCCAGGTCGCCCGGACCAGTTCGGGCTCAAGCAGCTGAGCGGCGATATCAGTATGACCCTGGAAGACGGTGTGATTTTGCAACAAAACAACAGCGCTCAGCTGTTTCGTGTGTTCAACCTGCTGAACACCGATACCCTGTGGCGTAGGCTGCAGTTGGATTTCTCCGATTTGTATGAACGCGGCGTAGCGTTTGATGCGCTTTCCGGCAAGGCGCAGATTGCTAATGGGCTGCTAACCCTGAACCCCGAACTGCAAATTGTGGGTCCTTCTGGCGCCTTTAAACTCAGCGGCACCACCGATATGGCTTCTGAGAGCCTGGACATGCGGTTGGTCGTGGTGGTGCCGCTAACTCAGAATTTGCCTTTGGCGGCGTTGCTATTGGGGGCAGGAGCGCCAATTGGAGGTGCTCTTTTTGTACTGGATAAAATACTGGGCGATCCGTTAAGCAAGCTGACCAGTGCCAGTTATAAAGTATCTGGTACTTGGGACGAGCCCAAAACCAACTTGCAGGGTGTGTTCGGCGCAGGTAACTGAACCCTGCTGCGGTTCGGGTTCATAATCGCGTTGGTCATGTGCACAGGAGTAAGGTGCGTGTCAGTAACAATTACGTTATTTGGCGATAACAATTAAGGAGTGTGGTGATGACACAGCAATCCCCGGCGCTTGTGGCGGCTCTGCAAATGGTCAGTGGGCACCAACTTCAGGATAACCTGAACGCTGCTGCGGCACTTTTACAGAAGGCTGCGGAGGCGGGCGTAAAGGTGGCGGTGCTGCCGGAAAACTTCGCAGTGCTGGCCAGCGACCAAATGCTTCCCTGCGGGCAGCAGGAGGCTGGTAGCGAAAGCATTATTCGAACTTTTCTAGCACAACAGGCGAAAACCCTGAAGGTTTGGATTGTAGGCGGTTCATTGCCGTTGGCTCTGCGCCCGGATGGGTCGGTCATTGCTGATCGGGTGCGAGCCAGTTGCCTGGTGTTCAATGACCGGGGCGACGAAGTGGCGCGCTATGACAAAATCCACCTGTTTGATGCCCAGGTGGACGATGCTCACGGCCAATACCGCGAGTCGGATACCTTCGAAGCGGGGGACCAGGTGGTCACCGTGGACACGCCAGCCGGGCGCCTGGGACTGGCGGTTTGTTATGACCTTCGCTTTCCGGAGCTGTTCCGCGCGCTGCGTGATAAAGGCGCTGACTGGGTATGCCTGCCCAGCGCCTTTACCTGGAAAACCGGAAATGCCCACTGGCACGCGCTGATTAGGGCGCGTGCCATTGAAAATCAGCTATACGTAGTGGCGGCCGGGCAAGGCGGGCACAACAGCAGTCAGCGCCGCACCTACGGCCACAGTCTGATTTGCGACCCCTGGGGCAGTGTACTGGCTGAGGTCAACGAGGACGGCCCCGGGATGGTGACCGCAGCTTTGGACAAACACTGGCTGGATCAGCTGCGCCAGCAAATGCCGGTATGGAGTCATCGCCGCCTGTAACGGCCGTTACGCAAGCGGTTGGAACCGCTTGCGTAACGGCTTACATTTGCTCGTTGGCGTCAATGCACTCGCGCAGGTAGCGGAACAGTTTTCGGCCGTGGCTGGCGCTTTGCGGCTTCTGCACTTCATTGCGGGCATTTCGTGCCAAATTGCGCAAATGCTGGATATCCGAATCCGGGCAGTGGCTCAAAAACTCGCCAATAATGCTATCGCCCTCGGTGATGATACGGTCGCGCCAGCGTTCAGCCAGGTGATGGCGGCGTGTGTGCTCTACACTGCCCGCGGAGAACGCGGTGATAGCGGCCTGCAGTGCTTCGGGGTCAGGCTCCTGACGGATGATCTTGCCAATGTATTGCAGGTGCCGGCGCTTGGCTTCGTTTTGGCGAATGCGGACCGATTCGTCGATGGCGCGGCGCAGCGTGTCGCTGATTTGCAGGCTATCGAGCTGCTCATGGTTTAGCTCCAGCATTTGCTTGCCCATGCTTTGCAGCGCGTGCATCTCGCGCTTGAGCTGGGACTTGCTGGGGCCGTCGTATTCAAACTCTTCTTCGTTATGATCAATCATTAGATTACCGGTTACTTAGGTGTAAAAAGCTATTCAGATGTAAAAATTTAGTTAGATGTAAAGAGCATCGAGATGTAAAAAGCTCAGGCATAAAAAAGAGTCGCCAGGCCCAGAAAGGACACAAACCCGACAACGTCGGTGACGGTGGTTAGGATCACACCGCCGGCCAGTGCAGGGTCAATATTACGCGACTTCAGAAACAACGGTAACACGGTGCCCACCAGGGCTGCAGCGACAAGGTTTATCACCAGAGCTGCGGCAATAATAGCGCCCAGCATAATGTCCCCGAACCACAGGGTCGCCGCGCCGGCCACCACCAACGCCCAGAGCACGCCGTTCATTACACTCACCAGAAACTCGCGGTTTAACAACCAGCCTACATTGGCGCTGCTGATCTGACCAACGGCCATACCGCGGATGACCAGTGTCAGGGTCTGGCTGCCGGCAATGCCGCCCATACTGGCCACAATGGGCATCAGCACCGCCAGTGCCACAACCTTGGTGATGGTCTCTTCAAACAGACCGATCACGCCAGAGGCGATAAACGCGGTCATTAAATTAATGCCCAGCCAAACCGCGCGCCTGCGCGAGGTTTTCCATACCGGCGCAAAGGTATCTTCATCGTCATCCAAACCCGCCATCCGCATCAGCGAGTGATCAGCATCCTCGCGGATAACATCGACCACGTCATCGATGGTGATGCGGCCCAGCAGTTTGCCATTTTCGGCGACCACCGGCGCCGAGATCAGGTCATAGCGCTCAAACAGGATGGCAACCTTGGTATCTGACAAAGTCACAGGGATGGGCTCAATATCGGTGTCCATCACTTCACGCACGGTGGCGGCAGGGTTCGATACTAGCAAGGAAGTAACCGGGAGCATGCCGATAAATTCATCGCGACGGCTGACCACAATCAGGCTGTCGGTCATGGGTGGCAGGGTGCGGTGGCGGCGCAGATAACGCAGCACCACGTCAATGCTGATGTCCGGGCGCACCGTAATGGTGTCGGTGTTCATTAAACCGCCGGCGGTGTCTTCGGGGTACGACAGTACCTCCTCCACACGCTGGCGGTCTTGTTCGTCCATGGTGTTCAGAACTTCCTGAATCACCGTGTCGGGGAGCTGTTGAAGCAAGTCGGCCAGATCGTCCGACTCAAAGTCTTCAATCAGATCAGCCAGCTCCTGAGCGCTGAATTTGCTTAGGAAATCGCCCCGAATGTCTTCGTTTAGATACTGAAGGACTTCGCCTTCAAGTTGTTTGTCGACCAGATTCCACAGCAGCGACCGTTGCCGCGGGGGCGATGATTCCAGCAGGTGGGCGATATCACTGGGGCTGAGGCCGCCATTGAGGATGCGTGCGACTTGTTTCAGGGCGCCACTGTCCAGCGCTTCGCCTAATGAGCGAAGTCGCTGGCGTGCCTGGCTTTTTTCCAGAATATCGGTCATGGCTTATCCGCGGTCAGAAAACGGCTGTATTATAGCGGACTTGCAGGCGCTGCGTGAGCGACTACTCGCCCTCGCCAAAGTAATCATTGATCAGTTCTGTCAGCGCGATAATGGCCTGTTGCTCGTCTTCACCGTCGGCAATCAGTTCAACTTCCGTGCCCTGGCTGGCGGCCAGCATCATTACCTGCATGATGTTTTTTGCATCCACTTCACGGCCTTTTCCAGCGATTCTGACCTTGCTTTGGTGGGCAGACGCTGTGGCCACCAGTTTGGCCGTTGCGCGGGCGTGCAGACCCAGTTTGTTGATGATAAACAGCTGGCGGCGGATCATGGTTGAATCAGGCGTCCTGTACGGTTTTCAGGTGCAGTAGTTCGGAGTGACGTACTTGCACGTTATTGCTGTGCTGGCGGAAGTGGGCGCCCATTTGCTCGCAGACGTAAACCGAGCGATGCTGGCCGCCGGTGCAGCCAATGGAAATAGTCATGTAGCTGCGGTTGCTGTCGGCAAATGCCGGTAGCCACGAGGTCAGAAAAGCGATGATTTCCTGCACCATTTTTGCGCTCATGGGTTCGTTTTCCAAAAACTTGATCACCGGTTGGTCCATGCCGGTAAACTTGCGCAGAGAGGTGTCCCAGTGGGGATTGGGCAGGCAACGCACGTCAAATACGTAGTCTGAATCAACCGGTACGCCGTGCTTGAAACCGAATGACTGGAACAGCAGCGCCAGTTCTTGGTCTTTGCGGCCGACCACCCGCTGTTTGACCATGTCCCGCAAATCGTACATGCCCATGCCAGTGGTGTTGATGTAAAGGTCAGCCAGATTCGACAAGGGTTCCAGCAGTTTTTTTTCCGAGCTGATGGCTTCGCGCAATGACGTGTGATCGTCGCTCAGTGGGTGCTTGCGTCGGGTAGCATGAAAGCGTTGCAGTAGAGATTGCTCGTCGGCGTCTAAAAATATGATTTCAGCACTGATGCCTGTGTCCTTCAGGCGTCGGTGAATATCTTCGAAATTGGCCAGCTCACCGGACAGGTTGCGCGCGTCTATGCTCACCGCCATTTTGTGCAGGCGGCCGGCGGGCTCTTGTGCGGCCGCTTCTCTGGTCAGCGGGAACAGCAGGCCAATGGGTAGGTTGTCGATGCAGTAAAAACCCAGATCTTCAAGAACGTGCAAGGCGGTACTTTTACCCGATCCGGAACGGCCGCTAACAATAATCAGTTTCATCGTCAATAACCCTTTGATTGCGAACGGTCGAAGTGGATCAGGCCAAGACAGACTAGCGTCCGGAGGTCATGCGCTGAAATAGGGTAATGGCATCTTCCGACTGGCGCAGGCGGTCACAAAAAGCCCGATCGTTGAATTTTTCTGCAAGCTGACTAAGCAGCTCAAGATGCTCGCTGGTGGCTTCTTTTGGTACAACCAGAGCAAACACCAAATCTACCGGCTGGTTGTCAATTGCATCGAAGTCCACGCTCTCGCTAAGGGTGACGAGCAGGCCAATAACGTGCTCCAGGCCTTCCAGGCGGCAGTGAGGAATGGCGATGCCCTGGCCGATCCCGGTGGACCCCAGGCGCTCGCGGGCAATCAGATTGCTGAATATCTGAGTGTCGCCCAAGGTGGCGTTATGCAGGTGAATCTGCTCTGCAATAAACTCAAGAACCCTTTTCTTGCTGGACGCTGGCACGTTGCAAAGTGTCAGTTCCGGGGCAAGGATGGTTTCTATTGTCAGGGATGTCTCGCTCATGGGTCGACGGTACTTCCATTAAAAAAAAGGCTGCGGCATGGTGCCATGCCGCAGCGCGTGAAGCGTTTACGCGTTGTATCCGGTGTTAGTTACCGTGCATCCGGGATACTTGCTTTTCTTTGTGCTTGAGAATCTGGCGGTCCAGTTTGTCCACCAGAGCGTCAATAGCTGCGTACATGTCTTCGCTTTCTGCCTTAGCGTGCAATTCGCCACCACTAATATTTACGGTAGCTTCGGCTATCTGGCGCAATTTTTCCACCTGTAGAGTCACATTGGTGTTACTTATCTGGTCGAAGTGGCGCTCCAGGCGCTGGAACTTTTCGTTCACGTACTCTTTGAGTGCTTCGGTCAGTTCGACATGATGGCCAGAAATATTGAGTTGCATAGGCTTCTCCTGCTATCGCATGGGTGTTGTTAGGTCGGTGTTGCTACACCAGTCGCTTTCTTTCGTTCGATGGAGGTATTTGCAGTGCCTCCCGGTATTTGGCCACGGTACGCCGCGCCACTTGGATTCCCTGTTCCCCAAGCATGGCGGCAATCTTGCTGTCGCTCAACGGTTTTTTGGAGGTTTCGACGGCTATCAGTTTTTTTATCATGGCGCGGATGGCGGTTGAAGAACATTCTCCGCCAGCATCGGTACTGACATGGCTTGAGAAAAAATATTTGAGCTCAAAAATGCCGCGAGGTGTGTGCATGAACTTCTGGGTGGTTACCCGGGAGATGGTAGATTCATGCATTTCTACGGCTTGGGCGATTTCCGAAAGGATCAGCGGCTTCATAGCTTCTTCCCCCTGGTCTAGAAAACCCTGTTGGTATTCCACAATACGGGTAGCCACTTTTAGCAGCGTTTCGTTGCGGCTTTGCAGACTTTTGATGAACCATTTAGCCTCTTGTAACTGATCCCGCATGTAGGTGTTGTCAGCGCTGCTATCGGCACGCTTTATCAATGAAGCATAGCTGGCATTGACACGAATGCGCGGTGCAATTTCTGGGTTCAACTCTACCCGCCAGCGCTCGTTGCGCTTGTACACAATCACGTCTGGAATTACGTAGTCCGGTTCGGTTTGGTCAATCACATTGCCGGGGCGCGGGTTCAGGCTGGTAATCAGCGCCAGTACCTGTTTTAGCTGGTCTTCTTTGAGGCGGCTACGGCGCAGCAGTTGGGCGTAGTCACGGTTGCCCAGCAGGCTGATGTAGTGGGTGATGACCATGCGCGCCTGAGAAACCCAAGGGGTGTCTGGTGGCATCTGGTTCAGCTGGATTAGAAGGCATTCCTGCAAGTCGCGACCAAACACACCGGGTGGGTCAAAAAACTGCAGGCGTCGTAGTACCGCTTCCAGTTCATCCAGTTCCAGAGGGTCGTCGTCATGCTCGTCCTGCAGGCCGGTATAAATCTCGGCCAGCGAGCTGGTCAGGTAGCCGCGTTCGTCAACAGCGTCCATCAGGGCGTGAGCAACGGCGCGGTCGCGTTCCGTCATGGTGGTCAGGTTTAGCTGCCACTCCAGGTGATCGCGCAGGGTTTCAGTGGGCGAGTTGCGGGTTTCAAAATCGTAGTCGTTATCGTCGCCATTACTGCTGGCCGGCGCCGGCGCAGATTGGTACACGTCGTCCCAGGCCGTATCTACCGGCAGGTCGTCTGGCAAGGTATCGGGTATTTCATTTTCGCTGGCCCAGTCGGGACCGTTTTCGTTTTCGTCCCAGTCTTTGCTGGTGTCTGAAGATGTCTCTGCTGCGCTTTCAGCGGTGCCGTCCACCCCGCTATTTATCCCACTATCTATCCCACGATCGTCTGCACTGGAGTCCGTGTTTTGATCGTTGTTCGTGTCCGCGTGCGTGGATTCCTCGTCGCCGTGATCGTCGTCTTCCGGTGCTTCCAACATGGGGTTGGATTCCAGCGCCTGCTGGATTTCTTGTTGCAAGTCGAGGGTAGAAAGCTGTAACAGGCGAATCGCCTGCTGGAGCTGGGGCGTCATGGTCAGGCTCTGGCCCAGCTTGAGCTGCAAAGAAGCTTTCATTACCATTCTTGGAAATCCATTACTCGATCGGTTGGCGCGTGGCAGCCACTAAAAAAGGTTGGCTAACCGGGGTTTGCGTTCACAAGCAAGTTCTCTGCCGAGTCTACTAGAGTTCGCCGGGGAATCAACCGATTCACCTGTGGCGATGTCATCGCAAACCCACTTCTAAGGTTCATTACAACCGGAATTCGTTGCCTAGGTAGACCTCTTTGACTTGTTGATTGGCAAAAATTTCAGCGGAGCTGCCGGAAGCAATAATATGGCCGCCGGATACAATGTAGGCGTTTTCGCAGATGTCCAGCGTATCGCGCACGTTGTGGTCGGTGATCAATACGCCTATGCCTTTGTCGCGCAGGTGGCGAATGATTTGCTTGATGTCGCTAACCGAGATTGGGTCGACCCCGGCGAAGGGTTCGTCCAACAGAATAAAAGCGGGCTCCATAGCCAGAGCGCGAGCAATTTCTACCCGGCGACGCTCGCCCCCAGACAGTGCCATACCCATACTGTCGCGGATGTGATTGATGTGAAACTCGGCTAGCAATTCCTCTAACTTCGCGTCGCGTTCCGCCCGTTTCATACCTTTGCGGGTTTCCAGAATGGCCATGATATTGTCGCGCACGCTAAGTTTGCGGAACACCGAGGCTTCCTGGGGCAGATAGCCAATGCCTTTGCGGGCACGGCCGTGCATCGGCAGCGGGGTGATGTCCTGGTTATCGATCGTAATGCGGCCGTGGTCGGCCTGCACCAGCCCCACAATCATGTAAAAGCAGGTGGTTTTGCCGGCACCATTAGGGCCTAGCAGTCCGACGATTTCGCCGCTGCGAATTTCCAGCGAAACGTCAATCACCACTTTTTTCTGTTTGTAGCTTTTTGCCAGATTACTGGCTCTGAGAACGGCCATCGGACTCCTGCGTGCTGCGCGGCTGGATTGTCATTTCTACCCGGCCTGACCCGGAGCCTGCTTCGATGCTGCCTTGGGCAGTGACGACGCGGTTCACGGTATCGTAAAGAATCAGTTCACCGCGAAAAATATTGCCAGTTTGCCTGATCACTGCGTCGCGTTCAAAGGTCAGCTGCTTCTCGGCAGCAGACCAGGTTATGGTAAGGGCTTTTGCGTCGGTTTCCCCTTTTCCGTTGGCCGTGGGCTGAACGTAATGGGCCGGGGTGCCGGTGGCTTCAATGCGGTTAAGCCCATTTATGTCGCGGTAGAGCACCACCTCTTGAGCAAACAGCTTGGTATCGCCTTGCACCAGTTCAACATCGCCGGTGTAGGTTGCAACGCCTTTGGCATCGTCAAGCCTTGCTGAATTGGCGGCCACGTTGATGGGGATGTTGGAATCAAGATCAAAGGCCAAGCCTGGCGTGCTAACGAGTAAGGCCGCCAGCCCGACGCTAATGCCCAGCCTCATACCCAAGCCTGGTGCTCGGCGCCAAAAGGATGCGTTACGTTCAGTTGCCAGTTTCATAGCGTCCTTCCACCTGGGAATCAAGTTCCAGAATACGTTCATTGAGCCAGGCTTTCATGCCCGTGGCGTGGGTGGTGCCGGTGGCGTCAACGATTTCGACGGGGGCATCGGTGTACGCCATATTCGTGCGGTTATCCAGCGTCAATCTGGTCGTGCTCAAGGTGGCGCTGCGCTCACCAATCTGTCGGACAACGCGCACATCACCCTCAAGCTCCAGCTGGCTGTTGCCGTCGCGCAGTTTGCCGTGTTTGGCCGTAAGCTGCCAGGGTTCTGAACCGGGCTGGCCTTGGATTGTGGCCTGCGGTTCGGCCATGATGGCGTATCCGTTGGCCTCAAACTGCTCAATGCGAGGGCTGACAAACTGGATTTTGACGGTGCCTTGTTCGTCGTAAGAAGTGTACAGGGCGTCCACCACAAAGCTGTCGGGCTCGCGGTCACCGCGCAGTTCGCTGTCTTGTGTTGGCGTTGGCACTTCGTTGTCGCTGTGCCACAGCAGGGCAGCGGTGGCAATGAACGTGGCCAGAAGGGCCATCGTTTGCCACCTGGGGCGTTGTTCCGGCAACAGCGCAGCAAGCAGGCCGCCGCCTTTACCTAAAGTCATGGTGCGCTTCCCGCGTCGCGGACGGGCTCAATATAGGCTTCAAGATAGGGTGCAAGGGCCGTGTCGAGCTTGCCCTGGGACGCGAGAATCAGATCGCAGGCCTCGCGCACCGCGCCATCACCGCCGCGGCTTCGGGTGCAATAATCGGCGTGCTCCTGAAGCAGCCAATAGCCGTTGGGCACGGTAATGCCGAGGCCAGCGTAGCGAAGCGCTGGCAAATCCGGCAAATCGTCGCCCATATACGCAATATCACTGGCCGGGATGCCCAGCAGATCGACAATCTCCAGCAGTGCGGTGCGTTTGTCCTTGCGGCCTTGCAACAGGTGCGGGATACCCAGGTCAGTCATGCGTTTTTCGGTCAGTGGTGAACGCCTTCCGGTAATGACTGCGACCGCAATGCCTGCGGCCATCAGCTGCTTGAGTCCGAGCCCGTCGAGAATGTTGAAGGCTTTTAGCTCGTCACCGCTGGCACTGAAGTAAATTTTGCCATCGCTCATGATGCCATCCACATCTAGTGCAATCAGGCGAATGTTGGCTGCTTTGGCAAGCACGCTGGCCGGCCATTGCGGCCGGAAATTAGGGGTATCTTTTACAAGTGTGTCCATTAAATGACTCCCGCACGCAGCAGATCATGCATATTCAAGGCCCCCACCAGCTCACCGTGCTCACCGACCACTGGCAGGGCGCTGATCTTCATTTCTTCCATAATATTCAGAGCTTCTACTGCCAGTTGGTCGGCGCGAATGGTTTTGCCATTATGGGTCATCAGCTGTTCTATGGCGGTGGTGTGTACGTCTACATTTTTATCCAGGCTGCGGCGCAGGTCACCGTCAGTGAATACGCCTATCAGGAGGCCGTTACTGTCCACCACAGTGGTCATACCCAGGCCCTTGCGGGAAATTTCCAGTAGCGCACCGCTGAGGGTCGTACCTTCACTGACTACCGGAACGCTATCGCCACTGTGCATGATGTCTAGTACTCGCAGCAGCAGACGGCGGCCCAGGCGTCCCCCAGGGTGCGAAAACGCAAAGTCCTCGGCGCTAAAACCCCGCGCTTCCAACAGGGCAACGGCCAGGGCATCGCCCATTACCAATGTGGCGGTGGTACTTGATGTGGGTGCCAGGCCTAGTGGGCAGGCTTCTTTAAGTACGCTAACGTCCAGATTGGCCAATGCTTCCTGTGCCAGAATCGACTGCGGGTCACCAGTCATGCTGATCAGCGGCGTGCCCATGCGTTTCAACATTGGCAGCAGGGTGACCACTTCGTTGGTATTGCCGCTGTTGGAGATGGCGATTACCACGTCCTGGCTGGTAATCATGCCTAGATCACCGTGGCTGGCTTCACCAGGATGAACAAAAAAAGCCGGTGTGCCGGTGCTGGCCAGAGTGGCGGCAATTTTGTTGCCGATATGGCCAGATTTGCCCATACCGGTCACCACGACACGGCCGCGGCAAGCCATAATTGCCTGGCAGGCACGTGTGAATGATTCGCCAATACGCTGCTCAAGGCTGGTAATGGCATCGCGCTCGATGCGGATGGTGTTGAGCGCGGATTCTCGAAAATCCTTTGGCACTGGGTCTGTCATCCTGTTCCTGCTCTTTAAGTCTAATTCGGCTGATGGCCGAGATTTCGCCACTTGGGCTGTCATGAAGCGCCGCTTGGGCTGTCGTGAAACAGAGTATAACATTGGACAGCCGTGGGCTGTCTCTGAATGGGTTAAAACACGGCTGCGGCCAGTTCGCAAGGTGAAATTTTAGCCATAGCGGATTGAGCTTGAGTGCGTCTTGGCATAATGTAGCGGCTCTTTTAAGGGGTAGGTTATGGCAGAAGCTGCTTATATTTCCTTGGAAAACGTGGTTTTCTCGCGCTCTGGGCGGCGTGTTTTTGATGGCCTCAGTTTGCAAATTCCTCGTGGCAAGATCACTGCGATCATGGGCCCTAGTGGCACTGGGAAAACAACATTGTTGCGTCTAATTGGCGGACAGCTGAAGCCGGAGTCTGGCTCGGTTTTGGTTGACGGCCACAACATACCCAAGCTGCGGCGCGGTGCGCTGTTTCAGCTGCGGAAAAAGATGGGCATGCTGTTCCAAAGCGGGGCCTTGTTTACCGATGTGAGCGTGTACGAGAACGTAGCCTTCCCCCTGAGGGTACACACCAAACTGCCGGAAGACATGATTCGCGACATCGTTCTGATGAAGTTGGAAGCCGTGGGCCTGCGCGGCGCGCGCGACCTGATGCCCGCAGAGCTGTCCGGCGGCATGACGCGGCGAGTGGCACTGGCTCGCAGCATTGTGTTGGACCCAGAACTGATTATGTATGACGAACCCTTTGCCGGCCAAGACCCCATTGCCATGGGCGTGGTGGTGAAGCTTATCCGACAACTGAACATTGCCATGGGTCTGACCAGCGTGCTGGTGTCTCACGACGTGCCGGAATCACTCAGCATTTGTCACTACGCCTGTATTCTTTCTGACGGCAAGGTGATCGGCGCGGGCACGCCGGAACAATTGCGCGAGCACTCATCAGACAAGGTGCAGCAGTTCTTGCAGGGCAAGCCCGATGGCCCCGTACCTTTTCACTATCCGGCGCCAGAACGCGCCGTCGATTTCGGGCTGGGAGCAAAGCAATGATGGATGCGATCGCCCGCCTGGGCAAAAATACGCTGGATTTCCTGGCGTCTTTTGGGCGAGCCAGCCAGTTTTTGCTGGGCGCGCTGGCAGGCGTGCCAAAACCGGCGGTGGGCCTGCCACTGCTGTTGAAACAGATATATTCGGTTGGGGTGCTGTCACTGGTGATTGTGATGGTTTCCGGGCTGTTTATTGGGATGGTACTTGGGTTACAGGGCTACACGATTCTCAGCGACTTTGGCTCTGAGTCGGCCATTGGCCAGCTGATTGCCCTCACCCTGGTGCGCGAATTGGGGCCGGTGGTGACCGCGCTCTTGTTTGCTGGCCGCGCTGGGTCGGCGTTGACCGCAGAAATTGGCTTGATGAAAGCCACAGAGCAGCTTTCGAGCATGGAAATGATGGGCGTGGACCCTTTGCGCCGGGTGATAGCGCCGCGATTATGGGCGGGCTTTCTGAGCATGCCTATTCTGGCCCTGGTGTTTTCGATGGTGGGTATCCTTGGTGGTATGCTGGTGGGAGTGGAATGGCTGGGTGTGTTCGAAGGCTCGTTCTGGGGCAACATGCAGGCTTCGGTTGATTTTCGTGACGACGTACTAAACGGCGTCATAAAAAGTGTGGTGTTTGGCTTTGTGTGCGCCTGGATTGCGGTGTATCAAGGCTATGACTGTGTGCCAACATCCGCCGGCATCAGTTCGGCAACCACAAAAACTGTGGTGTATTCGTCGCTGGCCGTGCTTGGGCTGGACTTTATATTGACCGCCGTAATGTTCGGCAATTTCTGATGATCTGGAAATTAACAGGAGCCGGTGATGGCGCAAAGAACCATTGAAATAATTGTTGGATTGTTCGTGCTGGCAGGCATGGGTGCCATGATGTTTTTGGCACTGCAGGTCAGCGGTTTGTCATTGGCTGCGGCCGGCAGCACCTACACTGTGTATGCAGACTTTACCGATACTGGAGGCCTTGGGTCGCGGGGTAGAGTGTCAATGGCGGGCGTGCAGGTTGGTTCTATCGAGTCTATAGAGCTGGATCGAGACACGTTTAAGGCCCGTGTAACATTATCTATTAACTCCGATGTAAACAACATCCCTGCTGACAGCGCCGCGATGATACGCACGTCTGGTCTGCTGGGTGAACAATATATTGACATATCCATTGGTGGTGATCTGGAGTCCCTGCAGCCGGGTGACAACTTTTACACCACTCAGTCGGCGATGAATATCGAACGGCTGATCAGTAATTTTGCCTCTGGCCGCTAAGGCCTTTTAATAAGCACTCAATCGGAGACGCCAAGATGGCCGTTGCGCATTATCGATCCATTTTTCTGTTCGTTTTGCTCAGTCTGCTGGCTGTGTCTGTTCAAGCCGATACTGAAGAACAGTTACGAGCTTATGTGAACGACAATACCCAGCGTATGGTTGAACAGCTCAACCGGGAGCGGGGCTTATACCAAGACGACTCCGACGCGTTTTACAGCAGCATGAATCAAACGATGGACGGCTTTGTTGACTTTCGCCGCATTGCTGCCCGGGTGATGGGGCGTTATGCCCGCCAGGCGTCTCCGGAACAGCGTGATCAGTTTGTAGAAAAGTTCAAACGCAGCTTGTTTGAGAGCTATGCCCAGGCTTTAGTAGAATCGCGCAACTTTCGCATCGAGGTGCTAGGCGCTACGTTTAACCCCCGTGATGATAATCGTGCGTCTGTGGATATGCAGGTGATCACCGAAACAGGCAATCGCTATCCGGTTACCTATTCCATGTATCGCGCCAAAAACGACCAGTGGATGATGGAGAACGTGATCGTGGAAGGCGTGAACATCGGACTCGCGTTCCGTGACCGTTTCAGTCAGGAAATGGAGGCCAATCGGGACCAAGTGCAGGTGGTGATCGACGGCTGGAACGATGCGGCCGATAGCCTCAATCTGGAACAGGTCATTGACGAAAAAGCAGGACAATAATGAGCGCCAGTAACCCGCAGCCGACGCTTAATTTCAGCGACAATAACCTGACAATTGACGGCGAAGCCGATGCCATGGTCGCTGCCGACCTGCGCCAGCGCGGAGAGGCTTTGCTGGCCGGGGCCAAAGGCGACATCACCGTCGATTTGGCAAAGTTGACCAGCGCTAGCAGCTCGTTGCTGTCAGTACTTTTGTGTTGGCAACGGTTCGCCCGCGAGCGCGCGCTGAACCTGCGCTATGATAACCCTGGTGAGCGCTTGCTGGCGCTGGCCGCGCTGGCGAATCTGAATGACGCATTACCAGGGTTTTCCGCTGTCAGGCCGGGCGTAAATCCGGATTAACCGGGCAAGCATCGTTGGCGGCTAGCGTTGATGCGGATTATCCAATGCGAAGGCTGACCGCAGCTGAAGAATTAGTTACAATCCCGCCCCTTGATTTTTTACTATCTGAGGAATGTTTATGGATGTCGCCGAAATAACCACGCTGGTGCAGAATGCGCTGCCAAGCTGTGAGATTCAGGTGCAGGTTGACGGTTCACATTGCATGGTCGTGGCAGTGGGCGACGTTTTTGAAGGTTTACCAACCATCAAACGCCAACAGCTGATCAACAAAGCGTTATTTCAGATGGTTATGGATGGCACAATTCACGCTCTGCACCCCAAGGCCTTTACCCCCGCCGAATGGGCTGCGCGCCAGGGCTGATAGCCCGCAAACACAGGATACTATTCGTTGTGGATAAACTTCTGATTCACGGAGGCCGGCCGCTAGACGGTGAAATCCGTATTTCCGGCGCCAAAAACGCTGCTTTGCCGATTCTTGCTGCGACACTTTTAGCCGATGAACCGGTCACCATCAGCAATCTGCCGCACCTGCACGATGTCACCACCATGATTGAGCTGCTTGGCCGAATGGGCGTTGAGCTGATGATTGATGAGAAGATGAGTGTCGAAATTCACGCCAACACCATCAAGCACTTTCATGCGCCCTACGAGCTTGTGAAAACCATGCGTGCGTCCATTCTGGTGTTAGGCCCGTTGGTCGCGCATTTTGGCGAAGCACAGGTTTCTTTGCCTGGCGGTTGTGCCATTGGTAGCCGCCCGGTAAACCTACACATTCAGGGCCTGGAAGCCATGGGCGCTGAAATTTCCGTGGAAAATGGGTACATAAAAGCGAAAACCAATGGCCGCCTGAAAGGCGCGCACATTTTTATGGATATGGTGACCGTTACCGGTACTGAAAATCTGCTGATGGCAGCGACTCTGGCCGATGGCAAAACCATTCTGGAAAATTCCGCGTGCGAGCCAGAAGTGGTGGATTTGGCTGAGTGCCTTATTGCCATGGGCGCCGATATTAAAGGGCATGGCACTTCTACCATTGAGATTAACGGTGTGGAGCGTCTGCATGGCTGCCACCATCATGTACTGCCCGACCGAATTGAAATTGGCACCTATCTTGTGGCTGCCGCTGCTACCGGTGGCAGAATAAAACTGAAAGATACCCGCGAAGGTCTTATGGATGTGGTGTTATCCAAGCTGGAAGAAGCGGGCGCCCACATTACCAGTGGTAAAGACTGGATAGAGCTGGATATGAAGGGCAAACGTCCCAAAGCCGTCAGTATTCGTACAGCTCCCTATCCTGCATTTCCTACCGACATGCAGGCCCAGTTTGCGGCCATGAACTGTATCGCTGAAGGCACGGGCACCATTATAGAAACGGTTTTTGAAAACCGCTTCATGCATTTGCAAGAGCTGATCCGCATGGGTGCCGATATCACCATGGAAGGCAACGCGGCGATTATAAAGGGCGTTGACCATTTGACTGGCGCACCGGTCATGGCCACCGACTTGCGTGCCTCTGCCAGTCTTGTGATTGCGGGCTTGGTAGCCCAAGGCGATACGGTGGTTGATCGTATTTACCACATCGATCGCGGTTACGAATGCATCGAGGAAAAACTGCAGTTGCTGGGTGCCAGCATTCGCCGTTTGCCGGGTTAAGTAACACGGCAGCAAAGAGCTAACGGGAAACCGGATACGATATGACAGATTCCATTACTATTGCCTTGTCGAAAGGCCGCATTCTGGAAGAAACCTTGCCCTTGCTGGCAGAAGCCGGAATTGAGTTGATCGACGATGTAAATAAGTCCCGCAAGCTGGTATTTCCTACCACCAACAGCCATGTGCGCGTGCTTATCCTTAGAGCCACAGACGTTCCGACCTATGTGCAATATGGTGCCGCTGACTTGGGCGTGACGGGCAAAGACACGCTGATGGAACACGGTGGTGAAGGCCTCTACGAGCCGCTGGACCTCAATATCGCTCGCTGCCGTCTGATGACCGCCGGCGCCAAAGGGTGTCCGGTTCCAACAGGGCGCTTGAAGGTCGCTACCAAGTTTGTGAATCTTGCACGGCGCTATTACGCAGCCCAAGGCCGCCAAGCCGATATCATAAAGCTCTACGGCGCGATGGAACTGGCGCCGATTTTGGGTCTGGCCGATGAGATTGTCGACATCGTTGATACGGGCAATACGTTGAAAGCCAACGGTCTGGAAGCGCGGGAATTGATCGAACATATCAGCACCCGATTAATTGTGAATCGTGCCTCCATGAAAATGAAACACGAACGTATAAATCCCATTATCGAAATGATGTCGGCCGCGGTGGAAAAACGCCGTTAGTTCACGGATACATGAGAGGTTGCGCCCGTAAACGGCTTGCATCTTTACGTTGGTGCCTTTAGCGCTTGTGGGGCGGCCTACCAAGACACGTTCAAACACGTCCATGTGACGCTTGGGCTACGCCATCCATGGCTCCGCACAGTTTGGGTAGACCGCCCCACAGTTCCTTCGCTGAACTTTGGGTGGTGGGAAGCCCATTACGAGCGCTTGCCACGAGTTGCCTACAGGCATCACTTTTTAGTTTCAACTTCAGTTTTTATTCACGACAGGGTTTGACACATGACCGTTAATATCCAGCGATTGAACGCCTCCGATGCAGGCTTTGACAGCGCGCTATCGGCCCTGTTGGCCTGGGATGACAGCGTGGATCATCAGGTGAACGAGTCGGTGCGCCATATTTTGCACGAGGTGAAAACCCGCGGCGACGCGGCTGTTCTGGAGTTCACGGCCAAGTTTGACCGCCTGAGCGTTGGCAGCGTAGCCGAGCTGGAAATGAGTCAGGAACGGTTGCAGCATGCCTTGAAAACCATTCCCCAGGACCAGCGTGATGCCTTGGAACATGCGGCCCGCCGGGTGCGGGATTATCATCAGCGTCAGAGTCAGGAGTCCTGGCAATATGAGGAAGCCGACGGCACGGTGCTGGGGCAGAAAATTACGCCGCTGGATCGGGCCGGTCTGTATGTGCCCGGCGGCAAAGCGGCTTATCCATCGTCGGTTCTGATGAACGCCATACCGGCAAAAGTCGCCGGCGTGGCCGAAGTGATTATGGTGGTGCCGGCACCGGATGGCGTGGTGAATGACTTGGTGCTGGCAGCGGCGGCGATTGCCGGAGTAGATCGGGTATTCACCATCGGTGGTGCTCAGGCAGTGGCTGCGCTGGCTTACGGCACTGACACGGTGCCGGCGGTGGATAAGATTGTGGGCCCCGGCAACATTTTTGTAGCTGCTGCCAAGCGCGAGGTGTTTGGCACCGTGGGTATCGACATGATTGCCGGGCCGTCGGAAATTTTGGTGATTTGTGACGGTCAGACCCATCCGGACTGGATTGCGATGGATCTGTTTTCCCAGGCCGAGCACGACGAGCAGGCCCAGTCGATTCTGATCAGCCCCAGCGCCGAGTTTCTGGATGCGGTGGAAGCCAGTATTGAACGACTACTGCCCACCATGGAGCGGGCGGAGATTATCCGCACCTCATTAGCCGATCGCGCTGCTCTGATTCAGGTTGCTGATCTGGCAGAAGCGGCCAAGGTATCAAATCGAATTGCGCCGGAGCATCTGGAATTGTCCGTTGCTGATCCGCAAGCATTGCTGGCGGACATCCGCCATGCCGGTGCTATCTTTATGGGCCGGTATACCGCCGAGGCCCTTGGGGACTATTGCGCCGGCCCGAATCACGTGCTGCCTACTAGTGGTACCGCGCGTTTTTCGTCGCCTCTGGGTGTTTACGATTTCCAGAAGCGCTCATCTATTATTGGATTCAGCGCCGAAGGTGCGAGCCGTATGGGGCGAGTGGCTTCCGTGCTGGCCAGAGGCGAGGGCCTGACCGCCCACGCGCGCTCGGCAGAATACCGGATTCAGCGAGATTAGACGCTTCATTACCAATGGCCACCGCCACGGAGAAAACCCATGAGCAAATTCTGGAGCCCACTGGTTCACGATTTGGTGCCTTATATTCCCGGCGAGCAGCCCAAAAACGCTAACTTGG
Source organism: Marinobacter sp. BSs20148 (assembly GCF_000283275.1). NCBI lineage: Bacteria > Pseudomonadati > Pseudomonadota > Gammaproteobacteria > Pseudomonadales > Marinobacteraceae > Marinobacter > Marinobacter sp. BSs20148. Next base: position 2,846,739 of record NC_018268.1, on the reverse strand, counting down.
TAAAACTTAACACCAACGAGAATCCGTTTGGCCCGTCGCCCAAGGTCATCGAAGCCATTCAGGCCGAGCTTAATGATAATTTGCGCCTGTATCCGGATCCCGAGGGTCAGGCGCTGAAGGCAACTATTGCCACCTACCACGGTATTAAAGCCGACCAAGTGTTTCTGGGCAACGGTTCCGACGAAGTTTTAGCGCACGTTTTTTTCGCACTGTTTCAGCAGGATCAGCCGATACTTTACCCGGACATCAGCTACAGCTTTTATCCGGTTTATTGCGGTCTTTACGGCATCAAGGCTCGCAAAGTGCCATTGAATGACGAGTTTGCGATTGACCCTGACGATTACAATCAGCCCAACGGAGGCGTCATTTTCCCCAATCCGAATGCGCCCACTGGCCGCTATCTGAACCTTACCGAAATTGCTGTGGTGCTGAAGGCCAATCCCGACCGAGTCGTCGTTATTGACGAAGCTTACATCGACTTCGGCGGCGAAACCGCCATTAACTTAATTGACTTTTATCCAAATCTGCTGGTTACCCAAACCCTGTCGAAATCACGTTCGCTGGCGGGTTTGCGGGTAGGATTTGCTGCCGGTAATGCGGAACTGATAGAGGCTCTGAACCGGGTGAAAGACAGCTTCAACAGCTACCCTCTTGATCGCCTTGCTTTGGCGGGCGCACAGGCCGCGTATGAAGATGATGACTGGTTTCAGGACAGCCGAAACGGGGTAATTCGTGAGCGTGAGCGGGTTAGCGAATGTCTGCATAAACTGGGCTTTGAGGTGCTTCCGTCCAGAGCCAACTTTGTGTTTGCCCGCCATCCGCAATGGGCTGGATTTGATTTGGCAAACGGTTTACGCGAGCAGGGTGTGATCGTTCGGCACTTCAACAAGCCGCGGATCAACGAGTTTCTGCGTATCACTATTGCTAAAGCGCCGCAGAATGATGCTCTGTTGGAGGCGTTAAAAACACTCTGTAATTCACGCTGATTATCGAGGTCTGGCACTGCTATGGCGCATCGAAACGAGATTATGGCGCTGCTGGAAAGCTGGCTGACGCCCGAAAAATTTCAGGATTACAGCCCCAACGGGCTTCAGGTGGAAGGCAAGGCCGAGATAAATACCCTGATTACGGGCGTTACAGCCTCACAGGCGCTACTGGATGCGGCGGTGGAGCTGAAAGCCGATATGGTTCTGGTGCACCACGGTTATTTCTGGAAAGGCGAAAACCAGCGCGTGGTGGGTATAAAGCGCAATCGTTTGAAAACGTTGCTAATTCACGAGATAAATCTGGTGGCTTATCACTTGCCATTGGATGACCATCCGCGGTATGGCAACAACCGCAATTTGGCCCGGGTGTTGGGTATCGATAGCCCGGAGCCTTTGAATGGTCTGGTGTGGCGTGGTGAGTTTCCCCAGGCGTTAACGCCACAGGCGCTAAGCGAGCGTATTTCGAGCTGTTTGCAACGGCAACCTTTGCATATTGAAGGTGGGCCAGACCTGATCAAAACAGTGGCTTGGTGCACCGGTGGTGCGCAGGGTTTTATTGATACTGCGGCGGATGCAGGACTGGACGCCTACATAAGCGGAGAGATTTCAGAACCTACGACTCACACCGCCAGAGAGCGGGGGATTCACTATTTTGCGGCTGGCCATCACGCTACAGAGCGTTACGGCGTTCAGGCATTAGGGGAAGCGTTGGCGAAGGAGTTGGGGCTGGCCCACCGGTTTATCGAGTGCGATAACCCTGCTTAGGCCAGCCTTTGTTCAGGCTCACACTTTAGCTTTTGCTTTTTCTTTCAGACCGTAATCTTCTGCCAGCGTGCCAGAACCGTCAGGGTCTTTTGGGGCATAGTCGCGGGGCGGTTCTGAACCCTCTTTGCGATCATCTTTCAGGCGTTGGGCTGAGTTCTGTTCGAGTTCATGTATCAGCTCGTCGTCGTTGCACAGACGCGTTGCGCTTTTGGCCATATGCTGATTCACATCGCGATAGCTGTCATTGAAGCGGCGCAGCAGGTGGGCAGACTCCATAAAGTGTTCGTTAACCTGCGCTTGATAGCGGGTATATTCGTTGCGCAGCTCATCAATTTGCTGTTCGGTGCGACGCTGCCGAAGAGATGAGCCTTGCCCGGTAGAGCGGCCCAGCAATATCCCTATCAGAATGCCAACTATCAGGGCGGCAACTGCTGCCATAGTCAGGTTTGTCATAAGTTGCTTTGTCCTTTTAAAAATAGTGAACCGTAGAACAGGTCATGAGTATAACGTCACTGACTCTATACGCCCACGACAAAAGCTTGAGCCAATCGTCTTATTGTCGCGTTGTGGCACTACGATGACGAAAAACTCAATTGCGCGAGAATGTAGCGCCAAAATAAACCAGTAACCCTTGGAAGCCACTGATGACAGCGTCTATGTCCACTGCCAGTTCGATCAATATGCCACCCTGGCAACGCTACCAGCAGGACCTTCAGCGTCCGGAGTTCCTGCGTGATGCTGCGCAGGAGGATGCTGTAAAGCGTCTTCAATTACTTTACGACAAACTGGTGGCAGCTGAAAGCTCCCGCGACAGCAAGATGTCAAAATTGCGTCGTAAGCTAAGCAAAGGAGCGGGCAAAAAGGAACCAATCACAGGTCTGTATTTTTGGGGTGGCGTTGGCCGCGGAAAAACCTATCTGATGGACACTTTTTTTGAAGCCCTGCCGTTCGATCGCAAAATGAGAGTGCATTTTCACCGCTTTATGCAACGTGTTCATAATGAACTCAAGCTGTTGAAGGGTCGAAAGAATCCCTTGGAGCTCGTGGCCAAAAAATTTGCCGATGAAACCCGGGTTATCTGTTTTGACGAGTTTTTTGTGTCCGACATTGGTGACGCGATGATACTGGCAACCTTAATGCGAGGTTTGTTTGAGCGTGGCGTTACTTTGGTGTGCACGTCTAACATTGTTCCTGACGGCTTGTACAAAGACGGTCTGCAGCGGGCGCGCTTTCTGCCGGCCATTGAGCTGGTAAAAAAACATACCGATGTGGTGAATGTGGATGGCGGCGTAGATTACCGCTTACGCACGCTGGAACAAGCCCGGCTTTATCATTCACCGCTGGGGGCTGAAGCTGATGCCAGTCTGACCAAGAGCTTTGAGAATTTGGCGGTGGAAGCAGGTAAGCACAGTAAATCGATGGAAATAAACGGTCGCAAAATTCCAGCCCGTGCCCATGCCGATGACGTGGTGTGGTTCGATTTTGAGGCGGTGTGCGACGGCCCTCGCAGCCAGAATGACTATATCGAGTTGGCCCGCCAGTTCCACGCTATTATTATCAGCAACGTGCCGTTGTTGGGCGGGGACAGGGACGACCAGGCTCGACGCTTTGTCAATATGATTGATGAATTCTACGATCGTAATGTAAAGGTTATTATCTCGGCGGCGGTACCAATTGTAGAATTATACGCCGGTGGTCGGCTGAATTTCGAATTTGAGCGCACTGAGTCGCGCTTGCTGGAAATGCAATCTCAAGATTATCTTGCCGCGCCTCATAAACCGTAAGCTTTCGTGCAGTGGCTTGAACACTGAACTACGCTTGGGCGAGCCGGCTTGCGTCGAGAACAGCGATGCCAATATCAAGGGTACAAGGAGTTAATATGAACAGCAGCGATCAGGTAGTGATTGTCAGCGGAGTGCGTACGCCAATGGGCGGGTTTCAGGGTAGTTTGTCCTCTGTGCCTGCACCGGAGCTGGGTGCTGTGTGCATTGCTGAAGCCGTGCGTCGCGCTGGTATACAGCCAAGTGACGTGCAAGAAGTGATCATGGGCAACGTATTGCCTGCGGGTTTGCGCCAAGGCCCCGCGCGACAGGCCATGCGGAAAGCCGGCTTGCCAGATAGCACTGGTGCAACCGCGATCAACAAGTTGTGTGGTTCGGGCATGAAGGCGGCGATGCTTGCCCATGACCTGATCAAAGCAGGCAGCAATGACATCATGGTGGCTGGCGGTATGGAAAACATGTCGAGCGCTCCGTATTTGCTGTTAAAAGCACGCAGTGGTTACCGTATGGGGCCAGGCGATGCGGCTCAGGATCACATGTTTTTTTGACGGCCTGGAAGATGCTGAAACGGGCCGTTTGATGGGTGCTTTTGCGCAGGAAATGGCTGATAAAAAAGGCTATACCCGAGAAGACATGGATAACTACGCCATCAGCTCCCTCAAGCGTGCGCAGCGCGCAATTGAACAGGGCCTGTTAAAAGACGAAATTGTCCCGGTCACCGTTAAAACCCGCAAGGGTGACATCCTGGTAGAGCACGACGAGCAGCCATTTAATGCCAACCTGGAAAAAATCCCAGCGTTGCGTCCGGCGTTCAGCAAAGATGGCACCATCACGGCTGCCAACGCCTCTTCTATTTCTGACGGCGCATCTGCGCTGGTGCTGATGCGTGAATCCGAAGCTGAAAAGCGCGGGCTCAAACCTTTGGCTCGAGTGGTTGCTCACAGCACGCAATCCCAGCATCCGTCAGAATTCACCTGTGCCCCGTTGGGTGCGCTGGAAACCTTGTTTGCCAAAACCGGCTGGAGTAAGGACGACGTTGATCTGTACGAAATCAACGAAGCCTTCGCTATGGTGGCGATGATGCCCATTCAAGAGCTAGGGCTTGATCCGGATAAAGTGAACGTTCATGGCGGTGCCTGTGCCCAGGGCCACCCCGTAGGCTCGACAGGTTCGCGAATTTTGGTCACTCTGATGTACGCGCTGCAGCGTTACGGAAAAAAGAAAGGTGTTGCGGCCCTGTGTATAGGCGGTGGTGAAGCAACCGCGATGGCGATCGAAATGTTATAAGGCAGAGGTCGGGCTGGCTGGCACGAACAAAACGGGTGGTTGCTTAATAGCAACCACCCGTTTTGTTACGGTGCCTTGGGGCTATTTGTGTCTTGAGTCGTTAGCCGGTTTGCATTTTTTTCGACCGTTCGTGCGCCAATGCCCTTAACATTTGCTAGGTCTTGGGTGCTGGTGAACGGGCCGTTAGCCTCTCTGTATTCCACAATTGCTTCGGCTTTGCTTTGGCCAATGCCTGAAAGCGAGGTCAGACTGGTGCTGTCGGCGGTATTGATATTGACGCTCGCCGCCTGAGCAAAGGCAAAGCCGGACATTAGGCTTAACAAAAGAGTAAGCGTAGCGAGCAATGAGCTGTGTTTCATGAGTTAACTCCGGACGTTCTCGTCGGTTGTTGTGGTTAGTATCCACATGGCACCACGGGACTAAACCAGAGCCGAAAGGGGAGGCGAAACTTCAAGAGACAAGAAAGTAGATGGCTACAGGGGCGCACGGCACAACTGGCATCCTTGCCAGCTGTGTTGCCCGTGACTATGACCCCGGCCTGATCCGTCAGGCTTCACCCATCCTGGGTGCATCTTCCCTGAATTCCATCCTTGTATGCCCGACTCCTTCGAGCGCCCCCGGTTCCGTGGGGTTTCTTCCATGTGTTGGCGTTCCATGCCAGCGTGTCATCCTTGACCGTTAAAGTGTAACCAATTCTGCTGCGCTTTGTTGTAAGCCTTTTACCCTTTGTTGTGTAAGTTCAGGCTTACAAAAAACGAACCCAGAACGCGTGCCACATTTTATATCTAGCTCAGTTCTCAGCTCCGGCACCTTGGTGTTCCAACCCAGTGTCTCATGCAGGCGACGGCGCATTTGGTCGTTGGCAACTGGTTCACTGTGGGCCCACAGTGACGTCAGGTTGTGTATTTGAGCCTTCACCGGCCAGTATTTACCGTGGACGTTACTTCGCTGGACAAAGCATTACCGCGGGTGCCTGGCGCCTGGAAACCTCCTGGAGGCCCTCTGGAAGCCAGCGAAAATAACGATGTTGCGATGATTAGGCAGCAGGGTGTTAATAATGGTGCAGTACCCTCCTGCCACTCGCCATGCCGCTAGCGGAGGTGATGATGCAGGGATAACGAGCGGCATCGAGTTTGATGGAGTCTTCGACCTTGCACGCATACACAGTTTGCTCATTAATGCTTTGGCATTAGGCGGGGTTGTTCCGGTGGTTTTTGTGAAAGTGACAGAAAATCTCGGTGGCTTTGATCGCTGTCAAGTAACCAGAACGATCAATATGGGCGTGGGTCAGCGCAACGGCTTCAATCCTGCCTGGTCAGACTGGAAAGCGCGCACGGGTTGCGCAGGCATAAGGTTTGTTCTATCTGGTACATGCCGCAGTCTTGCGGCAGGCGATGCTTTTTGTCTGACACAAGATAGCGTGAACCTGTAAAGGGTGCCGGTGCAGCCAAAGGATTTCAGTTTCATGATGTCATCTTTAAATCAGTCTGTGTCTACTTCAGTGTAGCCCACAGACTTTTCACGTGTCATGTTTGCCAATGATCTTGCCGCCATATTCGCGTTACAATTACAGCTGACGCCGAGGTTGCAATAAGGGGCGTTGTGGCTAGATGTTCAATGGTTGCCGGATAGGTGTGTTAACCCTCAAACTCATCATACGTATAATCCACGAAGTGTTGTTAATAGGCTCTTTTATGAAGTGGTATGTCCTGCAGTGCAAGCCGGGTCAAGGAGATCGTGCTCTTATGCATTTACAAAATCAGGATATTCCCTGTTTTTACCCGAAAGTAATGGTGGAGAAGCTGCACTCGGGAAAGCGTAGTTGCAAGCTGGAAGCGCTTTTCTCGGGCTATATTTTTATCAATTTGTCACAATTGAATCCAGTCTGGTCAAAACTGCGTTCTACTCGCGGTGTGATAAGAGTTGTTGGGTTCGGTGGTAAACCTTTGCCAGTTGAAGATGAAGTAGTCGATCATTTACGCGCCAGTCTTGACCGGGTTGCTTCCGTGGGAGGCATTAAAAGTGGGGACGATGTAGACGTTGCAGAAGGCCCGTTTGCTGGCATGGGGGCAATATTCCAATGTTACGATGGCGATGAACGGGCAATTGTGTTGATTGAGTTCATGCAGAAAAGTCAGCGTATATCTGTGCCGATATCGTCATTAAAAAATCAGTAATAATTGATAATACTTTAACAAAAACGTCAGAGTTTTTGGAATCTGAAGTGATTGTAAGTTTTAATATGCTAGATAGTTCATTAATGCTTTGATTTGGCGTTACTGATTCATTACTATTGATACTGTCACTTTGGTGGCTACATACAATTAGTATATTGTCATCGTTCATATCAGGCACTTCAGACCTTAAGGTTTAAATTTCATGGCGAAAATTAACGACTATTATCAAAAGAAGCAGCTGATGGAAAAGCTGGCGGCAGAGCTGGAGAAGCTGGAAGAAGATCAAGCGCTGAAAAGCGAATTGGCGTTTGAAACCAAAGTCCGCGAACTGATGGGCGAATACAGCAAATCTCCGAAAGACGTCCTGCAAATTCTGGCAGCGATTGATCCGTCCATTGCTTCGACATCAGCCGCTACGACTGGCGGTGGAAATCGCGCCAAGCGTCCGGAAAAAACCTATCGCAACCCGCACACCGGCGAAGTGGTTAAAACCCGTGGTGGTAACCACAAGACGCTTAACGAGTGGCGTGAAAAGCACGGAAAAGAGGCAGTACAGAGCTGGCAGGACTAATCTGCCAGCCATAATCTGTCTGCAGGCATAATGTTTAACCGACCGGAGCGCCTATTCACCAGCGCTCCGGTTTGTGTTTTTACTGGCAAGCATTACTACTGGGGCTCAAGTGGCTATTGAATTGCCGCAGCTACCATCAAAAACCGTCACGAAAACGTGACAATCTGATTGCGCCCAGCCTGTTTTGCCGAGTACATAGCCTGGTCGGCCTGTTCTAACCAAGCCATATAATTTTTTGGTCTATCAGTTAATGGTGCGACACCAATACTGATGGTGTAGGTAATGTTGTGGCTGTCTACCGTCACTGGTTCGCGGGAAATAGCGCTTAAAATGCGCTTGCAAATAGTGAGAGCCCCTTCCGTATCGGTTTCCGGCAGGATAATACCGAATTCTTCTCCGCCATAACGCCCGGCGCTGTCTGAATGGCGCAAGTGGCTGCGGGTTGTTGCTGCGGTGTGGCGAATGACTTCATCTCCTACCAAGTGTCCGAAGCGATCGTTAATGGCCTTAAAGTGATCAATATCAAACATCACCAATGTGCTATTGCTGCCGTAGCGCCTATAGCGTGAAAATTCTGCATCCAGCAGGTTTTCCCAAGTGCCGCGGTTAAGCAGTCCCGTCAGTCTGTCGATCATACTGAGTTTGGCAAGTTGATCGTTGGCGCGCTCCAGTGCCCGCTTGTTGCTGGCAATATCGGTAACGTCGTAGATCATCAGGCACACTTTTTCTACTTTTCCAGACGGGCCGCATAGCGGGCTAATGGTGAGGTTTTGATACATGAATTCTTCGGTGCCGGTAATTGGCCGGGTATTGCGAAAGCGCAGCAGATAAGGGCGCTGCTCCCACGACGTAAACGCACGAGTGTTCAACTGGGTCACGGCTTCAACTTTGCTGCTTAGCCAAGCGCGGGGGATGTCCGGAAACAGCTCGAACAACACCTGATTGTGAACTTTACTGGCGGTCATGCCGCTGTGATGCTCCATGAAGCCATTCCACATCTGCACACGGAAGTCCAAGTCTAGCACCACCAAGCCAACCTCCACAGACTCAACCATGTTGGCCATCCAGTGGAACGAGCTTAGGCTTTCCGAGTTTAATGATGGCATTCGTTACTCCGCTAAGTACTGTAAACGTTGCTGCAAAAATGGCAGCGAATCTTCGGTAAACAGCACTAGCATGTCACATTGGATATTACGGTTTTCAATGGCGTAAGCGATTTCAATGCACAACAGTTGCTGTTCATGATTACGATGGTGGTCCAGCAGTTCGTTAATCTGTCGGTGCTGGCCCAGGACCGTTGGGTGGCTAAGACCCAGCCGTAAATCCATCTGATCGCCAATGCCTTTCAAAAATGCGCCGAATAAAATGCTGGACATGTCCATTAAGACTTCAACATTGACCGCCGGGCCGTCCAAATTGTCGTAGTGCAACATTTCTGCCATTTCGCGAAAACTGCTGTCTGCGAACAGCAACATAGCTTCGCCGGCAACTCCGGCTCCGGTAAAGCCTTGGCATACTGCCGAATAATGCGCTTCATCATCCGCCGCGGCGATGGTCATGTGCAGTTCGGAACTGGCAATAAAAGCCACTTTCGGTATCGGCTGGCGTACGAAAATACCCAGTAAACGTGCTAACAGGTCTGATGAGCGCCCCATGGCGACGTTGGCGATCTCCCGCAGGTAGTCATTCAGCAATAATTGCGGGTCAGAGTTGATGCTTGCAGGGTAGCTCGGGGTGTTGGTTTCCGGCTGTGAGCCTGAAAGTGACGATTTCTCTGGCTCACAGTAAATGCCGTATTGGGCAAGAAGCTTGGCAACCTTTTCTGGAGCTGTCGGCTTATTAAGAAAAGCCACGGCCCCCAAACTAAAAACCCGGGCCTTTGCCTGGGGCTGAATATCACCAGACACCACGATGGTTAGTAACTCGATCTGTTCGCTGCGAAGGTGCTCAAGCACCTCATAGCCGTCCAGGTCGGGCATATTCAAGTCCAGAAACAGCATGTCTGGCACGCTGTGGCGTATGCGGGCAAGTGCTTCACTACCATTGCGGCAGAAGCTGACTTGGTGCCGTAGTGCGGCTGGCAGAGCTCGAGCCATCTGTTTGCGAGCCATCTCGGAGTCGTCGCAAATCAGTATGTCAGGTAACATAAGCAAACCCAGGTAAAATTAAAGTGTTGAGGCATTATAACAGTGAAGCCTCGTGTGTACATTGGTGCTACGCTAATTATATGAGATCCGTATATAAATAAAGAGTCGGAGCTTTTGTGTTTGCCGGCTACAACCAGGCGTTGGCAGTATTTTCTGTCAGAATCGGCGCCGTATTATTTGCAGGAGCTTGCGGTTTTGATTCCCACATTTTACTGGCACGATTACGAAACCTTCGGTGTTGACCCATTGCACGACAGGCCCTGTCAGTTCGCAGGTGTGCGGACTGATAGCGAGCTCAATATTATTGAAGAGCCTTTGGTGATCTTCTGCAGGCCCGCTGATGATTATCTGCCGGCCCCTGAAGCCTGTCTGATTACCGGGATAACGCCGCAGCAAGCCACGCAGGAAGGCTATCCTGAGGCCGAATTCATTACCATGATCAACAGCGCCTTCAGTCAGCCAGGCACCTGCGTGGTCGGCTATAACAGTTTGCGCTTTGATGATGAAGTAACTCGCAATACCCTGTATCGCAACCTGCTCGACCCCTACGGCCGGGAATGGCAAAATGGTAATTCGCGGTGGGACCTGATTGATGTGGTGCGCTTGGCTCATACGCTGCGCCCAGACGGCATAGAATGGCCGCTAAAGCCCGATGGTAGCCCGAGCTTTCGCCTAGAGGATTTGGCCCGAGCCAATGGCCTTGAACATGGCCAAGCCCATGATGCCATGTCTGATGTAACTGCGACGCTTGCGCTGGCGCGACTGATCAAGGAGCGTCAACCCCGATTGTTTGAATTTGCGCTGGCCAACAAATCCAAGCAGGCGGCCCGTAAAATGCTGGATACCTCCACACGAAAGCCGGTTTTTCACGTGTCCGGAAAGTACCCGGCCAGCCAGGGCAGTTGCGCGCTGGTAGCACCAGTTGCCGAACACGCCAGCAACAAAAACCAGGTGATTGTTTATGACTTGCGTGAAAATCCTGATGAACTGATTAACGCCAGCGTTGAGAAGATTCGCGAGCGGGTTTTTACCGCTCAATCAGCGTTACCGGAAGGTGTTCGCCGATTCCCGCTAAAGGCGATTCAGCTGAATAAGTGCCCGGTATTGGCGCCGGCGACTATGCTGGCAGCGCTTTCGCCGGAACGTTTGCAGCAGCTGAACCTGGATGGTGAGCAAATGCGTCGCCATCTGGCCATTCTGCGCCAGGCAGGGCCAGATTTTGGGCAGCGTGTGGCTGCTGCCTTCGAGCGTGATCACGACAACAAGCTGACAGATCCAGACGAGCAGATATACGCCGGTGGCTTTTTCAGTCCGAGTGACCGTTCGCAAATGGATCGGGCGCTGGCCATAACGCCGCAACAGCTTGCGGAAAGCGAATTCCAGTTTACCGACCCACGCTTGGCCGAAATGCTATTTCGTTATCGTGCTCGCAATTATCCGGATACCTTGAGCGCTGATGAAATGGAGCGTTGGGAGCAGTTTCGCGAGCAAAGATTGACCCAGCCAGCGAAAGGTTGGTTGTCGCTTGCCGAATATGGCGCGGAACTCCAGCGCTTGATGGCTAAGCCAGATGTAACTCGGCAACAGCTGCACATTCTCGAAGAATTGCACCTGTATGGTGAAGCTATTTCCCCTTACTTGTAGAGCTAACGAATAACGGGCCGTTGAGGCCCGTTGTGTTTTCTTTATTCGCGATAGTCAAAGTTGTCGCAATCAGCGTCGACGCTGAAAATACACACTCAATTGCTGGCCCAGCAGACTTTGAACGTGGCTGCCTAGAGCTTCCTCGCGAATTTGCTGCTGCACCGGGCCGGTGGCCAGGCTGTGACCGTCTTCGTCGCGGGCTTTGACCAGCTTCCACTGCACTTCGTTACTGACCATGGCCAGCACAGATTTCAGTTGCTGCTCGCTCTGTGGCCGGAACCAGCGGTCGTGACAACCGCCCAGACTGTAGAAATTTTCATCTTGCAGCAGGCTCTGCCATACGTCGCCTGAGCGATTATTCAGTACCATGTGCCGCAGTTGTTGCAACGTATTACGGCGGGGCTCCAAATTGTGCTCGCTGATAAGCCGGCGTATCTGCTTGTCACCACGAGTTTGCTCGGCCATATCGGTGTGCAGATGGATGACTGCGCCAGAGGCGGTAACTTGGTCTACCAAGTTTGCCAGCGATAGGTCGGCCATTGCTGGAGAGGGCAAACGGCCTATTTCAACCCAGTGCACCTGGTGGCCGTCGGCAATGAAGCGTTGCGCCAACGACCATGGCCAGAACACAATATTATCAATATTTGTCGCCTCGGCCATGGCGCTTCCGCGGGCTACATTTGCCAGAGATTCGTCCACCGCGATGACTTCCACATCGCTTAAATAACGCGCCAATTCTAACGCTCTTTGGCCGCTCTGGCAGCCGCACACCATCAACCGCAATGTAGGTGGCAGCTGCTCGACCGGCAGGCCTAATTCGTTAGCCATCAGCGCTCGGAGGCTGGTTTCAGTGTTGCTGTTGAGCTCTGCCCATGCCGGCCAGGCCTGGGGCGTGTCGTCGCGATCCAGGTGCAGTTCCTCCGCTTTCTCTGCAAAATTCTGTTTCACGGCCTCTTCCCAGGCACGGTCGTAATAACTTGCTGCCATCAGTGGCTGCATTGCCAGCGGCCAATCCACCAGATTCCAGTGGCCCAGCGCGGCGGCAAAATCCTGGTGGAACAGAGCGCCGTAAAGCGCGCTGATAATGACCGATCCAGCCAGAGCCTCCGGGCCGTCTCCCTGACTGAACTGTGCTCGTAGGTTGATGTTTATGGTCGCTGCCAATTGCTGTTCATCATCTTGGGTGGCCAGCGCGTAACCGGTTCGTTCCGCGTAGCGACCTAGCCCGAGCGCGAGCTGTTGCAGGTCGTCCTCTAGCTCGCCGTTGCGGGCAATGTGCTGTGCCAGCTGGTGTCTCAATGACGTAATCAGTGATTCCACAGCCGGATCCGGCAGGATAATCTGATTCAGCGCTAGAAGCAGGAGCTCGTCGCTGGCTGCAACGGCCAGTTCATCCATTGTGCCGGATATGTCTGGTGAATAGTGCTGGCGTAGAATCTCGCACACAAAGCGTCCGATTTTCTGGTGCGCCAAGTGGCTCTGGTTGAGCAAGGTTATGGCGTCTGCACGCAGCAGCGGATCCGCGCTATGAACGCTAAGGTGGCTGGCACACTCCAGCATTGCACTGTAAACCCTCGTATTGGCGTGGCCGCTGCGGATCAGCGAGCGGTAATGTAGATAGGCAACATCAAATTGATTTTGAAGCCGTTTTGCATGGGCTATGCCACCAAATGCGGAAGCAGATTGCCGTTCGTGCTGCAACGCTTGGGAAAAATACTGCTCGGCCTGAGCGGGGCGCTCAACTCTCAACGCCCAGTAACCCAGGTTAATGTATTGCTGTGCTTGGTTGGGCTGCAGTTTCAGGCTGTTGTCAAACAAGTTGCGGGCTTTTTGCAGGTTGCCATCGTCCATCTCCACTCTGCCCATCAAACCTTGCGCCTGAGCATTTTCGGGTGCTCGCATTAACAGGCTTTGCAGCTGTTCGCGGCATTCGATACGCGCGGCCACGCGCTGAGCGTAGGCCGTGTCGCTTTGGTTAGAACGGCCATAAGTCTCATTGGCCAGCAGAAGCAGCCGAGCTGTTTCAGTTTGGTGATCGTGATTGTGACGGGCTTCGGACTGTGCGTGCATGGGGCACCTCGTGTTCGCATAAGAAGCGGCAAAACCCTGCAGTTATGCCGGCATTTAATCGTGTGTTGATGGATAGCTAGCGAAACTTGTGCCAGTTTTGAGAAACCTTTGCCAATTTCGTGTTGAATTAGTGGGTCAGGCAGAAGGGTGTGTCCCAACCGCAAAAAAAGCCCGCTGTGTGTGGCTTTGTAGCGGCTGATTTAACGGCGGATTTCCGGTAGAATAATGCCCTTGTTTTAACCATCACTTGCCAGAGCGAGTCCGCATTTCATGGAAATTAATCCCATTGTTATGAAGATCAAAGAACTGCGTGAGCGCACTGAAGCGCTCAGGGGGTATCTTTGACTACGACCAGCGCAGCGAACGTCTGACCGAAGTAGAGCGCGAACTGGAAATGCCAAGCGTTTGGGAAGATCCCGAGCGGGCGCAAGCTCTTGGTAAAGAACGCTCCGATCTGGAGCTGATCGTGTCCACCATTGATCGACTGACCAGCGGCCTGACCGACGCCGAAGGCCTGCTTGAGATGGCCGTTGAAGAAGACGACGAAACCACGGTTGCCGATATCGAAAATGATCTTGCAGAGCTGGATGCAAATCTGGCAAAGCTTGAGTTCCGTCGCATGTTTTCCGGCGAAATGGACCCCAACAATGCCTATCTGGACATTCAGGCAGGCTCTGGCGGAACCGAAGCCCAAGACTGGGGCAATATGCTGCTGCGCATGTATCTGCGCTGGGCCGAGCGTCGCGGCTTTAAGGCCGAGATTGTCGAGTTGCAGGAAGGCGAAGTGGCGGGCATCAAGAGCGCTACGCTTCACATTCAAGGCGATTACGCTTTTGGCTGGCTGCGCACCGAAACCGGCGTGCATCGTTTAGTACGCAAGTCGCCGTTTGATTCCGGTAACCGCCGCCACACCTCGTTTTCATCGGTGTTTGTGGCACCTGAGGTAGACGACAGCATTGTTATTGAAATCAACCCGGCGGATCTGCGGGTGGATGTGTATCGTGCTTCTGGTGCTGGTGGCCAGCACGTTAACCGCACCGAGTCGGCCGTGCGTTTGACCCACAACCCAACTGGCATTGTTGTAGCCTGCCAAGCCGGTCGTAGCCAGCATCAGAACAAAGATCAGGCCATGAAACAGCTGAAAGCCAAGTTATTCGAACACGAAATGCAGGCCCGTAACGCCGAGAAACAAAAGTTGGAAGACTCCAAGTCCGACATCGGCTGGGGCAGCCAGATCCGCTCTTACGTGCTGGATGACAGCCGTGTCAAGGATTTGCGCACCAAGGTAGAAACCAGCAATACCCAGTCGGTACTTGATGGCGATATCGACAAGTTTATTGAAGCCAGCCTGAAAATGGCGCTGTGATCCAGCGCCCTTCCCTTTGATCCGGATTAACCCGATTCTTATTCCCAGTGAGCCAAAATGACCGAACAGATGCACAATGCCCAGCCCGATGACAACAAGCTGATTGCCGAGCGCCGCGCTAAACTGGCGGATATTCGCGAGCAGGGCAATGCGTTTCCCAACGATTTTCGTCGCGACAGTACCGCTGCCGAACTGCTGGAAAAGTACGCGGACTATAGCAAGCAGCAGTTGGAAGACATGGCGATTCCGGTGGCCATAGCCGGCCGCATGATGCTGGATCGCAAGGCGTTCAAGGTGGTTCAGGACGTGACTGGCCGAATTCAGGTGTACGCCACCAAAGATGTGCAAAAGGCGACAAAGCACTGGGATTTAGGAGACATTATCGGGGTTCGCGGCATATTGGCGCGCTCGGGCAAGGGTGACCTTTACGTCATCATGGACGATTATCGGCTGCTGACAAAATCTCTGCGCCCGCTGCCGGAAAAGCACAAAGGCCTGACCGATACCGAGTCCCGCTATCGCCATCGCTATGTAGATTTGATGGTCAACGAAGACAGTCGCCGGGTGTTTTTGGCGCGCTCGAAAATCATTACCGCCATGCGCCAGTTTTTCGCTGATCGTGACTTCATGGAAGTTGAGACGCCCATGTTGCAGGTGATCCCCGGCGGCGCCACAGCGCGGCCGTTTATGACACACCACAACGCTCTGGGCATTGACATGTACTTGCGCATCGCGCCGGAACTGTATCTAAAACGCCTTGTCGTAGGCGGTTTCGAGCGGGTGTTTGAAATTAACCGTAATTTCCGCAATGAAGGTCTCTCTACCCGTCACAACCCGGAATTTACCATGGTCGAATTCTACCAGGCTTACGCCGACTACAACGACCTGATGGATATGACCGAAGACATGCTGCGCAGCATCGCTGAGCAGGTTTTGGGCTCCAGCCTAGTAGTGAATACGGCGGTTGACGCCGACGGTAATGAAACCCGTATCGAATACGACTTTGGCAAAACGTTTGATCGGCTGACCGTCGTTGACGCTATTGTGCGTTATAACGAAAACGTCAGCTCCGAACAACTGGCGGACGAAACCTTTGCGCGGCAGATGGCGAAAGACCTAGGCGTTAAAATAAAAGACAGCTGGGGCCTTGGCAAAGTGCATATCGAGATTTTCGAGGAAACCGCCGAGCACCGCTTGATGCAGCCCACGTTCATTACCGAATACCCGAAAGAAGTGTCACCGCTGGCCCGCTGCAAAGACAGTAATCCGTTTGTCACCGAGCGCTTCGAGTTCTTTGTCGGCGGCCGTGAAATTGCCAACGGCTTCTCCGAGTTGAATGACGCTGAAGACCAGGCCGAGCGTTTCCGCGCCCAGGTGGCGGAAAAAGACGCCGGCGATGACGAAGCCATGTTCTACGATGAAGACTATGTGATGGCGCTGGAATACGGCATGCCGCCCACCGCGGGCGAAGGCATTGGTATCGACCGTCTGGCTATGCTGCTCACCAACTCCGCGTCTATCCGCGACGTTATCCTGTTTCCGGCCATGCGCCCGGAACATAAAGCGGATAGCAAAAAGAGCGAAGGCTAAGCGGTGGCGCCGTTACAGAGGTTGGCGCAGCAACTGCTGCCCGGCCGCGGTTGGTCAGAACGGCTGGCAGCCGAGTTCCGGCAGCCGTATATGGCGTTTTTGGCGCAGTTTTTAGCAGCAGAGGAAGCGGCGGGTAAGAACATTTACCCACCGGCGCGCCAGGTATTTAACGCGCTGAACAGTACGCCGTTGGAACAGGTGAAAGCGGTTATTCTGGGGCAGGACCCCTACCACGGGCCTTGCCAGGCCCACGGTTTGAGCTTTTCGGTGTTGCCTGGTACCCGTACGCCGCCATCGCTGGTTAATATGTTTAAGGAAATTCGCAGTGACCTTGGCATCGAGCCGTCAGTTCACGGGTGTCTGCAGGCCTGGGCCGACCAAGGCGTCTTGCTGCTGAACAGCGTTTTAACCGTCGAAAAGGGCCGTGCTGGTGCGCACCGAGGTATGGGCTGGGAAGAATTTACTAACTCTGTGATCGCAGCGGTCAATGAGCAGGACAAAGGGGTGGTATTTATGCTTTGGGGCAGTTACGCCCATAAAAAGGGCCGCGGTATTGATCACCAAAAACATTTGGTGCTGGAAGCGCCGCATCCATCACCTCTGAGCGCCTATCGCGGCTTTTTTGGTTGCCAACATTTTTCCCAGGCCAATCGATGGCTGGGTGAGAGGGGTCTTACAGCTATTGACTGGGCGCTGCCCCAGCGCCCCTGCTGTTCCCCGCGTTGACTTTTCCTGGTCTCGTTACTGCAACATTGCCATGGCGGCCGCCATCTGGGCGTCCAGGTTCTCATCGTCACTTCCTGCAGGATCAAGCCCAAGCCGTTCGAACGCGCTAATGGCGGTCCAGTCCATCTGAGCCCAGGGGTGATCGGTTCCGGCAACTCTCTGCAGATTGGCTATCATCACCAGATCGCTGTAATCGACCTTAGCAGGGCTGCGGTCGAACTGGTTATAAAGTAACGGAACATCCTGCAGGTCGGCGGGAAAATCCCAGCGCTTGAGGATAATGGCGCCGATCTGCGGGTGCAGTTCCGCAATGATTTCATCCAGCACAATGCCGCTGATTTTGATGTCATTGTCTTCGATATAGCGCAGTATCGGAAGCATACCAATCAAGTGCACCATGCCTGCCAGGGTGGCCTGTTCGGGTCTAAGGCGCGTGTAATTCTTGGTCAGAACGTGACAAATGCCAGCGACCTCTATGCTGGCCTGCCATGTCGCGCGCATGCGTTTGTCGATCATGTCCGAGGTTGCCTGAAACATCTGCTCCATAGCCAGACCCATGGCCAGGCTGCTGGTGTAAGTCATGCCCAGACGGTTAACCGCCATACTCAGGTTCTCGATCGGGCGATTACCGCGGAACAACGGGCTATTACAAACGCGAATAAGACGCGCAGACAACGCTGTATCGTTGCTGATCACCTTGACCAGGTCTGTGATTGCCGAGTCCTCAGACTGTGCGATATCACGAACTTTAAGCGCAGCCTCGGGCAGTGTGGGCAGCACCAGCTTGTCGCGGTTGATGGCGGTAATCAGGTCGTTCTTGATTGTTTCAGCGATGTTCGACATAGGGTGATCGCGTCCGGTTAAGCGGTGAAGCACTGGCCTGTGGCCCGATGGGTATTCGCATCATGGACGAGTTTACAGCAAATTTGGTGATGCTTGCTTGTCACGTTATGTATCTGCCGCGTTTTGCGGTTGTTCACGTTCCGGCACGGCGTACGTCAGCGGGCACAGTTGCAGGTTGGCACCGCCGCTATCGGCCAGTGTCAGCGGGCCGTTTGAAGCGTTATGGCGAATGACCGCCAGTAAATGATACTGCTGCGGCCCGGTCTGCGAGATATTGACCACTTCGCCCACGCTGCGTTCGCCATTGCTGATAGCGTCGCCAACGGCCGGTTCTGCATCGGCGGTAACGGCCAGCCGGTAAAGGCTTTTTTTCAGCTGCCCGAGAAAGTGCATGCGCGCAATAATTTCCTGGCCGGTGTAACAGCCTTTTTTGAAGTGGACGCCTCCTAAATGTTGCCAGTTCAGCATCTGTGGCACGTAGGCGCCGACGGTTGCGCTGGTCAGCCATGGTACCCCGGCGGCAATTTGTCCGGCTTGCCAAGCAGCCAGGCTGCATTGATTGTTGGTTTCCAGTACATCGGGTAAGGCGCCGTTTGGTGACCAGAGCTCATAGCGTGCAGGGCCTTCGATGGAAGGCTCCAGCAAAATCAGGTGGCCGTGCCCAGTGGCCAGGGTGTCTCCGGGTTGCCGCAGGTCGGTGACTAGCGCAGCCTGTTCACCAACCACCGCCTGTGCCAGTTCACTGCCAAAGATGCCGATGATCTTGCTGTCATCCAGGCGGACCATGGTGGTGCCGCGAAACAGCATCAAATATTTGCGCAGCTCGGCCTCAGTGGCATCCGCCAGTTCGCGGCTAAAGTCCATCAGAATATCGCTATCGTGGCGCACCATACGCACCAAGGCGTAGGCTCGGCCTTTGCGATTACAGGCGGCTGCATGCAGGGACTTATCCGCGGTGACTTCGCTCACGTTCTGGCTGAACTGGCCTTGCAAAAATTTCTCGGTGCCAGCCCCGCTGACTGTCAGCATGAGCCGGTCACTCAGCTCTGCCCAGTTGTTTTCTGGCAGTGCTTGTTCTGCTATCCCATTCGCAATGGAGGGTGCAATTGGGCTGTCAACTGACGGGTAGGTGGTGGTGTCACTCATTACAAGCTCCGCAAAACAAATGCAAATGGGGTCAAACGGTGGTGGGCATAGGTTTTTGCCCAAGCCTTAGCCACAGGCGCAAACGGCGCGCATCGTCTGAAGGCAGGTTGCCATGGCAGCCGCTGAGCAGCAATACCGTTGTGTAATAGCGGTTGCTGTGGACCTGGCGCAATTGCAGAACGCTGAAGCGGGCGCCAATGCGGCTGCCAGGGCCCGGATTGACGGCGACCGCCGCGTTGTCGTGGTGTAAGGCCCACAGTTGGCCGTCATGAAGGCGCAATCCAACAACGCAGTGTTGCCCCAGCAGCAAGCCGTGGCTGCGAACAGCATGAGACGCACCAACAGCGGCCAGAGGAATCATCGCCAATAACCACACCTGGCCATCAGCGGACAGCAAACTCACAAAACCCGCTAGCACCAGCCAAGGTAGGGCGGCGAAAGCACCCACCAGTCCGGCTGGACACAGTCTGATATCAATCCGGCTGGACACGTTTCAGAATAACTTCAACGATGCGCTGCAGATCTGGGTCGTCGGACTTGTTGCGTTGCATAAACCACTCGAACATGTCGCTGTCTTCACAGGTCAGCAGTTTTTCATAGCAGGCTTGGTCGTTTGGGTTCAAATCGCAGTAGGCCTGCTCCAGAAACGGCACCAGGAGATTATCCAGTTCCAGCATACCGCGGCGGCTGTGCCACCATAAACGCTTGAACTCGGGAGAGTTTGAGGTGATTGGGGCTTCAGACATATCGTATCCTGTCAGTTTTGGGTTTGGTGCTACTTGGTGTCACTCCTATGGAGTGTCAAGGTTCCGAAGTGCGGTACGTTGTTGGTACCAATAGAGTGTCACGGGCTTTCGCCTGCAGCCCCGGATAATCCAGGGTGTAGTGAAGGCCACGGCTTTCATGCCGTTGCAGCGCGGAACAGATAATAAGGTCAGCCACGGTAACCAGATTGCGCAATTCCAGTAAATCGTTGGATACCCGATAATTGCTGTAAAAATCACCGATTTCCCGAGACAGCAAATCGACCCGGTGCTTGGCCCGCTGCAAGCGCTTTGTGGTGCGAACTATGCCGACATAGTCCCACATAAAGTGGCGAAGTTCGTCCCAGTTGTGGGAAATAACGACGTCTTCATCAGAATCGCGAACCTGGCTTTCATCCCACTCCGGAACATCTGGCACGGCCGGTATGTCGGCTTCTCGGCGGGTAATGTCTTCCGCTGCAGCGCGGCCATACACCAAGCATTCTAGCAGAGAGTTGCTGGCCATGCGGTTGGCACCGTGCAGGCCGGTGAAAGCGGCTTCGCCGACCACGTAAAGCTGGTTGATGTCGGTTCTGGCGCGTTGGTCACTCATGATGCCACCGCAGGTGTAATGAGCAGCTGGCACCACTGGAATTGGCTCGCAGGTGATATCAATGCCATAGGTCAGGCAGGTTTCGTAAATGGTCGGAAAGTGATGCTTTATAAAATCTGCCGGCTTGTGGCTGATGTCCAGGTACAAATGGTCTGCGCCCAGGCGTTTCATCTCGTGATCGATCGCGCGGGCAACAATGTCTCTGGGTGCCAGTTCCGCACGACTGTCGAAACGGTCCATAAAGCGGCTGCCGTCCGGCAACTTCAAATGCCCACCTTCGCCGCGCAGAGCTTCGCTGATTAAAAACGATTTGGCGAGCGGGTGATAAAGGCAGGTCGGGTGAAACTGGTTGAATTCCATATTGGCGACGCGGCAGCCCGCACGCCATGCCATAGCAATGCCGTCACCAGAAGCACCGTCTGGGTTGGTGGTGTAGCGGTAGGCCTTGGAGGCCCCTCCGGTGGCAATTACAGTAAAGCGGGCACGGATCAATTCGACGTGATTGTCGTCGAGATTCAGCACGTAAGCGCCCACGCAGCGATTGCCAGGCAGCGATAGTTTGCGGTTGGTGATCAGATCCACCGCGACCCGACCAGACATCAGCGTGATATTAGCTCGTGCTTCGGTTTGGGCCACCAAGGTAGAAGACACCGCCTGCCCGGTAGCATCTGCAGCGTGGATAATGCGGCGATGGCTGTGGCCACCTTCGCGTGTCAGGTGGAAAGCGGCGTTGTTATCGCGAGTGAAGTCCACGCCGGAATCAACCAGCCAGTCAATGCTGGCCTTGCTGTGCTCTACAGTAAAGCGCACGGCGTCTTTATGGCATAGGCCTGCTCCGGCGTCCAGGGTGTCTTGAATGTGGTTTTCAACGGAGTCTTCCTCGTCAAGAACCGCCGCAATTCCGCCTTGGGCCCAAAGGGTGGCGCCGCTGCTGATGGCGGCCTTGCTAAGGACACAGACGCGCAAATGGGGTGGCAGATTCAGAGCCACCGTCAAACCGGCAGCGCCACTGCCGATCACCAGTACATCGAACTCGAAGGATTGTGGCATTGGGTTAGTATCACAGGCCATAATGTGGATGGGTATTGAACTAAACTTTGTGCTCGCTGTCCATTTGCCAGAACCGGGAAGTCGCTTTTAAGCGGTCATTTTTCCCGAAAACTCCAAAAATGGACGCCGGGCAGCAACATGATGCATTCCATTCTTAAACAGGCCAGAACTCAGGCCACCGAACCAGTGAGTGCCGGCAAACCGTCCATGACGTCCAGTATCGATCAGACAGCCCTCGACCAGGGCGACAGCCAGACCGATTTGCAGTTAGTGCGCAAGGTACGCAATGGCGACCGCGCTGCATTCGATCTGCTGGTGCTGAAATACCAGTCGCGAGTAGCCTCTATCATTAGTCGTTATGTATTCGATAGTCATGAAGTGATGGATCTTACCCAGGAAACTTTCGTTAAAGCCTTTCGCGCCATAGACCGTTTTCGGGGCGACAGCGCATTTTACACCTGGCTTTACCGCATAGCGGTTAATACAGCCAAAAACTATCTGGAAGCGCGCAGTCGGCGCCCTCAGAGCAGTGCGGATTCGGCGGACGCGGAAAACTATGACGATGGCCAACGCCTGCGTGATATTGCTTCGCCAGAGAAGCTGCTGCAGCGCGACCAGTTGCAGCGGGCCCTGAACAAAGCCATAGACGCACTGCCGGAAGAATTGCGTTCGGCGTTTTTGTTACGAGAATATGATGGCCTGAGTTACGAAGACATTGCTCGCATACTGGAATGCCCGATTGGCACGGTGCGTTCCCGTATTTTTCGGGCTCGGGATGCGGTAGACCGCCATCTTGGCCCCTTGCTCAACCATTCTGCAAACAATTGAGGTTGCATCCCATGGATGATCGTCTCAGAGAAACCCTGTCGGCCATGATGGACGACGAAGCAGACGAGCTCGCTGTGCGGCGTTTGCTGTGCTTTTCCGATCAGGATGAAGTGCGCGGCCAGTGGCAACGCTGGCAGCAGATTCACGACCTGATGCATGGCTCAGGCGCTGCAGCCGACTCAGTTTCGCCGGCCGCAGATGTAAGTGCTGGTGTTTGGCAGCGCCTTGACGGCGGGGTACCTGCGTCAAAGCACAATGCAGCAGAGTCAACAAGTCTTCAGCGTTGGCACTGGCCCGCGGTGGCCATGATTGCGATGGCGTTGGTGGTGGGTTTTGGCGCGGGTTCGGGCTGGCAAAGCGCCGCTGATCCGGAGCTGATTGCGGCACAGACCTTAGTGGAACCAAGCTCGGCTGCAACGGTCAGCGAAGTATCGCTGCAGAGCCTCGATGACAGGCAGCGGCAGCAAATTCACCGTTATCTGCTGGAACACGCCCAGCATAACAGTGTGGGTGCCGGTCGGGGCTCAGTGGGCTATGCGCGTCTGGTCAGCGTTGATGCAGGGGGTTATTAAACCGTGAACGGGCAGGCAGGCAAAGTATGGTTGCGTTTTTTCCTGGCCCTTGCGGTTATGTTTTTGTGGATGCCGGCGGCGACACGGGCGACCGAGGCGCAGCCTCAAACGGCGAATAGCGCAGAAGCGGTCCAGTGGTTGCAGCGCTTGGGCCCGGCGATGAACATGACCTCCTACCGGGGTGTTTTTGTGTATGGCCGCGGTCAGCAGGTGCACTCCATGCAAGTGGCCCATCGCTACAACGGCAGTATAGTTGAGGAGAGACTTGTTATTCAGGACGGCGGCAGCGGCGAAATTGTACGTCGTGACATGGAGGTTGTTTGCGTGTTGCCAGCCCGAGATACCGTTACATTAGATTCTATTATTCCCTCCGGTCCACTGGCGGATTCGTTTAGTGATCAGCTACTGCCTGCAACGCTCTGGTACCAGGCGCAAATGCTGGGAGAGGGCCGCGTAGCAGGCTACGCCGTGGTAAAAATTGCCTTGAACGCTAACGACCCTTACCGCTACAGCTATCGCTTGTGGCTGGAAAAAGACACCGGCCTGCTGGTAAAAAGCCAAACCCGTAATGCTGACGATCAGATCCTGGAGCATTTCCAGTTCACCAGCCTCGATATTACCGATGATATTGCCGATAGCGAGCTGCAGATAGCGACGGCTGACAAGCATCAGACCAGCACTTTTAGTCTTGAAGTTGGCAGTCCGGCGACCGAGCTGGTGACTCGTCTGCAAGGTTGGTCGCTGGATTGGCTGCCCGCGGGTTTTGAGCCTGCGGCGACGCCGCGATCGGATAAACGCCAGGTGATCGCCTTCAGTGATGGTTTGGCGGCTTTTTCGGTGTTTGTTGAAGACATTGCCAGCCTCGATATGCCGACAGGTGCATCGCGTATTGGTGCTACCACCGTGTATTTGCGGCCGGTGCAGTCTGACGGTCGCCAAGTGTTGATTTCGGTGGTCGGCGAAGTGCCCCCGATCACCGCCCGAAAAGTGGCAGAGTCGGTGCGTTTTGACGGCGCTACGGTTGATAGTTCTAGCGGCGATAGTGCTAATGTCGATAACGCTAATGTCGATAACGCCACTTCAAGCCTGATCGAGCGTCAGGGCGCGAGCCGATGATCACCGAAAGCGGTCGGGTGGTCGCGGTATCTGGCAACACCGTATGGGTGCAAACCATTCGCCAGAGTACGTGCCAGAGTTGCTCCGCCCGCAGTGGCTGTGGTCAGCGTGTGCTGGCAGCTGCCAGCGGTGGTCGGGCCAATCAGGTGCAAGTTCTGAACACTCTGCACGCGGGTGTGGGCGACGATGTAACTCTGGGCATTGCGGAACAGGCGTTATTGCAGGCGTCGCTATTGGTGTATGCGTTACCGCTGCTATTAATGGTCGCTGCGAGCATAGCGGCAAACCAGCTGGTGGCGGGCAGCGACGGCGTTGCTATTCTGGCCGCTGGCCTTGGCCTGGGTGCAGGCTTTTTCGTAGCAAGGCGCTGGCAGCGCCATATGCCTGGCGATTATCAGCCACACTTAATGAAGGTTAATAAGCACGCCCCTGCCCAAGCGTTATAATTTCTTCCAGCGCTCGTATATTGAAATAGCGGGCTTCGCCCTCACTCATTAGCTTGTTATCACTGTTCGCTGGCTGTTTAGGTCAGCATAGAACTTATTACGGGAGTTGCTCGATGCCAAAAACACCTCCGGTTGTGGCTGCCAGACAGTCCACCAACCTTGTGACTTCGATGTGGGCGGCGCTGCTGGCCACTGTTCTGATGATACTTCTGGTATGGAGCCAAGCCACCCAAGCCCGTGGCCTGCCTGATTTTACCGAGTTGGTGGAAGACAATGCCGGAGCGGTAGTGAATATCAGCACTACCTCGGCAGCGCCGGAAAGTACAAGCCGTCTCCAGAATCTGCCTTTTGATGAACGCCAGTTGGAGCAGATGCCAGAATTTTTTCAGGATTTTTTTCGGGGTCCTGGCTCGGGTAATTCCGAAGGTGGTCGCGCTCAGCCGCGCCAGTCTATGGGCTCTGGTTTTATCGTGTCCCGCGATGGCTACGTGCTGACGAACAATCACGTAGTGGAGGGCGCTGACGAAATTATTGTGCGCTTGAATGACCGCCGTGAACTGCCAGCACGCCTGATTGGCACGGATCCGCGCTCTGATATGGCCGTGTTGAAAATTGAAACCGGTGACGATCTGCCTGTGGTCCAAGTGGGCAAGTCGAAAGATTTAAAAGTGGGCGAGTGGGTTTTTGCCATCGGATCACCCTTCGGTTTTGACTATACCGTCACCGCCGGCATCGTCAGCGCTCTTGGCCGCTCACTGCCTAGCGAAAATTACGTGCCGTTCATTCAGACCGATGTTGCTATTAATCCCGGTAATTCCGGTGGGCCGTTGTTCAACATGGACGGCGATGTGATTGGCATCAATTCCCAGATTTATACTCGTTCCGGTGGTTTTATGGGGGTGTCTTTCGCCATTCCCATCGATGACGCCATGAGCGTATTCCGTCAGATCCGCGACAATGGCAGTGTATCCCGCGGTTGGTTGGGCGTGCTCATTCAAGAAGTAAACCGTGATCTGGCCGAGAGTTTTGGCTTAAAGCGTCCGCGCGGCGCGCTGGTTGCCGAAGTGCTTGGCGGTTCACCAGCAGAGGCCGCTGGCTTGCAGTCCGGTGATATTGTACTGGCTTATGACGGTGAAGAATTGCAGCTGTCATCTGAGCTGCCGCCGATGGTGGGGCGCACGCCGATTGGTGAGTTAGCGCGGTTGACGGTGTTGCGTGGGGGAAACGAAATGTCTATTGATGTGAAAATTGGTCAGCTGCCAGATGAGCGTGGCGCCCAGACGCAGAGCCCCGCAACCCCCGGCGACAGTTCTTCGCCGTTGTTTGGTCTGAGCGTTGAGCCGCTGCCGGCGAGCATGACCGACGCTCAGGGCATCAGTGTCGGCGTATTAGTGGCTGATGTTCAGGGTGGCCCTGCTTTCGACGCAGGCATACGCCCCAATGACGTGATCACAGAAATCGATCGCAAAGCGGTGACGTCGGTGGCGGACTTCCGCAACATTGCCGGCAATCTGGCCGACGATCGCGCCGTGCCAGTGCGCATAGTGCGTCAGGGTCGTGCGCTCTATTTGGTCATGAAACCTTAATACCTCTTCAAACCCGGTCGCCGACAGCAATGGCAATGGCGGCCGGTAAACTGTAAAATATTTCCGCTGCTGCATACGGCAGCGGCCCTTCCCGGGCTCAATCCTGTGTCTTATACGAGTATTAATTGTCTGTGACTGAACTGAGCCGAATTCGTAACTTTTCTATTATTGCCCACATTGACCATGGCAAATCCACACTCGCAGACCGGTTTATCCAGACCTGCGGTGGCCTGACCTCCAGAGAAATGGCAGAGCAGGTGCTTGACTCCATGGACATTGAGCGTGAACGGGGTATTACTATTAAAGCGCAGTGCGTGACCCTGAATTACACCGCTCGTGACGGCCAGGTTTACAAACTCAACTTTATTGATACGCCGGGACACGTAGACTTTTCCTACGAAGTGTCACGTTCACTCTACGCTTGCGAAGGCGCGCTGCTGGTGGTGGATGCCGGGCAGGGCGTTGAAGCTCAGTCGGTGGCCAACTGCTATACCGCTATTGAACAGGGTCTGGAAGTTGTGCCAGTGCTGAACAAGATGGACTTGCCGCAGGCAGAACCGGAGCGGGTAGCCGCCGAGATCGAAGACATCATCGGCATAGATGCCAGCAGCGCCGTGCGCTGCTCGGCAAAGAATGGCATGGGTGTGGAAGATGTGCTGGAAGATCTGATCCAGAAAATTCCACCGCCAACGGGTGATCGTTCGGCGCCGCTACAGGCACTGATTATCGACTCCTGGTTTGATAATTATTTGGGCGTCGTGTCGCTGGTGCGGGTGACCCAGGGCGTGCTGAGAAAGGGCGAAAAAATTGTTATCAAGTCGACGGGCAAGGCTTGGAATGCAGACAAAGTGGGTATTTTTAAGCCAAAGCCCTACGATACCAACATTCTGGAAGCGGGTGATGTAGGTTTTGTGGTTGCCGGTATCAAAGCCATTCACGGTGCGCCGGTGGGCGATACCATTGTGCATCACAAATTTGCCGACGAAACTCCCAGACTGCCGGGCTTTAAAAAAATTCAGCCGCAGGTATACGCTGGTTTATTTCCAGTCAGCTCCGACGATTATAACGATTTTCGTGATGCTCTGGATAAGCTGACGCTGAATGACGCGTCCTTATTTTTCGAGCCGGAAAGCTCCGACGCTTTGGGCTTTGGTTTTCGCTGTGGTTTCCTGGGCATGCTGCACATGGAAATTATTCAGGAGCGGCTAGAGCGTGAGTACGATATTGATCTGGTTACCACCGCGCCCACGGTTATTTATGAAGTGCTCACTAAACAGGGTGAGACATTATCGGTAGACAGCCCCTCAAAGTTGCCGGATATTGGCTCAATTGAGGAAATGCGTGAGCCCATTGTGCAAGCCAACATTTTGGTGCCGCAAGAGCATTTGGGAAATGTAATTGCCCTGTGCGAGCAAAAACGCGGCGTACAAAAAAGTATGCACTTTACTACCAGGCAGGTGCAGCTCTCCTACGAACTGCCCATGGCCGAAGTGGTTCTCGACTTTTTCGACCGGCTAAAATCCGTCAGCCGAGGCTTCGCTTCACTGGATTACCACTTCATTCGGTTTCAGGCCGCTAATCTCGTGCGTCTGGACGTGCTGATCAACGGTGAGCGAGTTGATGCTCTGGCTTTGATTGTTCATCGTGAACTGGCGAATCACAAGGGCCGTCAACTGGTGGAAAAAATGAAAGAGCTGATTCCGCGGCAGATGTTTGATATTGCGATTCAGGCGGCTATTGGCAACCAGGTCGTGTCGCGAGTGACGGTGAAAGCCTTGCGTAAGAACGTGACCGCCAAATGTTACGGCGGCGATGTCAGTCGCAAAAAGAAACTGCTGCAAAAGCAGAAAGACGGTAAAAAACGCATGAAGCAAGTGGGTAACGTGGAAGTGCCCCAAGATGCGTTTCTAGCGGTATTGAAAATCGACAACTAGAAAATCGAAAAAAATGGGCGTCTTATAAATAGGCACCTGATAAACAGGCATCTGATAAGTAGGCATCTGAATGGATATCGATTTTCCGCTGATTTTGGTCATCCTGACCTTTGCGACGGGTTTGGTCTGGCTTGCCGACAAACTGTTTTTACGCCCGCGCCGCGCCGCTAACGCGAGTGTCGTGGCCCCAGAGAAAGAGTCGGCCGTAACAGAGCCTTATTTAGTCGAGCTGAGCCGTTCGTTTTTTCCGGTATTGGCCATTGTGTTGGTTCTGCGTTCGTTTCTGGTAGAGCCATTCCAGATTCCCTCCGGCTCTATGTTGCCTACCCTGGAGGTGGGCGATTTCATTTTGGTGAACAAGTTTGCTTATGGCCTTCGGCTGCCGGTTCTGGGCTCAAAAGTGGTCAGCATCGACGATCCAGGCCGCGGTGATGTCATGGTATTTCGCTACCCTGAAGACCGTAAAACCAACTACATAAAACGAGTGGTTGGGTTGCCCGGTGACCAGATTCGCTACCGCGATAAAACTTTGTTCATAAACGGTGAAAAAGTGGAATCGCGATTTGTGGCGCGTCTGCCGCCCAATGAATACAGGCGCGAGCAGCTAGGTGGGATGGAGCATGATATTTTTCTGACCAAGGGCCGCCTGGGCACTGGCGGTGAAGGCGAATGGCAAGTACCCGAAGGCTACTATTTTGTAATGGGTGACAACCGTGACAACAGTAATGACAGCCGCTACTGGGGCACGGTTCCAGACGACCTTGTTGTCGGCAAGGCCTTTGCTATCTGGATGCACTGGGAATCGCTGGCCAGCTTGCCATCGTTTCGTCGGGTGGGGGGCATAGAATAATGGGCAACCTAATGAGGATACAGGGAATGACCAACAATGGGTCAAATATAAACACGCAGCGCGGCGCATCCGGTTTGGTCATGCTGGTCATGGTTCTGTTTTTTGGCAGCCTGCTGACCCTGTTGCTGAAACTTGGGCCAGCGTACATGGATGATTACACCATTCAGGAGGCACTCGAAGCCCTGGACGGTACCAAAGGATTGTCAGCAATGGGGCCGGCTCAAGTGCGTTCACTGATTAATAAGCGCCTGAGTGTGAACAATGTTCGCACCCTTAGCGCCGAGAGTATTACCGTTGACAAAGACGGTGACCGGGTGCTGATTGTGGTGGACTATGAAGTGCGCTCGCCGGTAATTAGTAACATAGATGCCGTGATGCACTTCAAGCACGCTTACGATATGAGTGGCCAATGAGCGTACAGCCCGACCTTGAGCCCTTACAGCGTCGTATCGGTTATCAGTTCAAATCCCAGGAACGTCTGCTGCTGGCCCTGACTCACCGTAGTTTTGGCAATCAGAACAATGAACGCCTTGAGTTTCTGGGTGACTCCATTGTGAACATGGTGATTGCCGAGCATTTGTTCAGGCGCTTTCCCAAAGCCCGTGAAGGGCAGCTAAGCCGCTTGCGGGCGCGCATGGTCAAGGGCGTAACTCTGGCGGAAATTGGGCGGGAGTTTGATTTAGGCTCCTATCTGCGCTTGGGTTCAGGTGAGCTCAAAAGCGGCGGTTTTCGTCGTGAATCGATACTGGCGGATGCGGTAGAGTCTGTCATCGGCGCTATCTATCTGGACAGTGATTTTGTTACCTGTCAAGCTCAGATATTGCGTTGGTTTGATTTGCGCCTGCAGAATCTGGACTTACAGGATACTCAGAAAGATCCGAAAACCCGCCTGCAGGAATATCTTCAGTCGCGCCAGTTTCCGCTGCCGATTTATGACGTTCAGGCAGTTGACGGTGAGGCCCACAATCAGACATTTCACATATCCTGCGCGCTGTCCTCATTAGGGCGCAAAACCACAGGTAGCGGCAACAGTCGCCGCATAGCCGAACAGCAAGCCGCCCGTAATGCCCTGAAAGAACTGGGTGTGGAGAACGATTGATGACGGATACAACCCGCCCGCAAGACCCCGACAGCCGTTGTGGCTTTGTGGCCATCGTAGGGCGCCCCAATGTGGGCAAGTCTACCCTGATGAATCACATACTGGGCCAGAAGCTCAGTATTACCTCGCGCAAGCCGCAAACCACCCGTCACCAGGTTTTGGGTATAAAAACCATTGGCCCGGTGCAGGCTGTGTATGTCGATACACCGGGTATGCATGAAGAAGAACCACGGGCGATAAACCGATACATGAACAAGGCTGCTACCTCGGCCTTGAAAGGTGTCGACGTGGTGGTATTTGTGCTTGACCAGCTGGCCTGGACCACCGCCGATGAACTGGTGTTGGAGAAACTTTCTAGCTTGAAATGCCCGGTGATTCTGGCGATCAACAAGGTCGACAAGATTGAAAAGCGGGAAACCCTGCTGCCGCATTTGGACATGCTGTCGCGCAAGCGCGATTTCGCCGAAATGATTCCCGTCTCGGCGCTGCGCCAGACGAATCTGCTACCGCTTGAAGAGTGTGTCGGCCGCTTCCTGCCGCAGAGCGTGCACTTTTACCCAGACGACCAGATTACCGACCGCAGCGAGCGCTTTATGGCCTCGGAAATGGTGCGTGAAAAAATCACCCGCCAGCTAGGTGCAGAGTTGCCATATTCGGTGGCGGTGGAAATTGAAGAGTTCAAACATGATGGTAAAACCTTGCACGTGTCGGCCGTGATACTGGTGGAGCGTGAAGGTCAGAAGAAAATTATCATTGGGGACAAGGGCGACCGCCTGCGCAGCATTGGCCAGGATGCCCGGATCGATATGGAACGCATGTTCGACAACAAAGTCATGCTGCGGCTTTGGGTGAAGGTTAAACGCGGCTGGGCCGACAGTGAACGGGCTTTGAAAAGCCTTGGCATGAACGACTTCTGAGTCTGCCATGAGGGCTAAGGTGCTTGTTGTATGAGGGGCAAGGTCATTCAGGAGCCGGGCTATGTGATTCATCGCCGGCCCTGGCGTGAAACCAGCTTGCAAGTAGATGTTTTCACCCTGAATTATGGCCGTATTGACTTGATTGCTCGCGGCGCCAGCACTAGCAAAAGCCCGCTCAAAGCCCAGTTGCAACCTTTTCAGCCGCTATTGCTGGACTGGGTCGGTCGCGGGGACCTGAAAACCTTGACCCAGGCAGACGTTCGATATGCGCCGGTTTTGGCGCAATCGCAAGCGCTGTTCAGCGGTTTTTATCTGAATGAATTGCTTCAGCGCATTTTGCCCGCAGCTGACCCCTATCCATTGTTATTTGCTGCTTATCTTGATGCCATGGCCGAGCTGGCTGCTGCTGCTGAGCTGGAACCCGTGCTGCGGCGTTTCGAGCGCAGTCTGGCGCTGGCCCTGGGGTACGATTTTGCTTGGGACCTTGCTACCGATAGCGGTGCACCGGTGCAATCGGGCTGGTTTTACGGATATCACCCGCAGCAGGGCATTATTGAGCGCCCGGGTGCCGATGTGCGGGTGAAAAAACTTCGTGGCGATGCGCTGCTTGCGCTTGCTGCCAATGATTACAGTGAAATTGAAGCGCGCCGCAGCGCCAAGCGGGTGATGCGCTCGCTGGTAGACTATTTATTACAGGGGCGACCGTTGCACAGCCGCCAACTTTTTATCCAGCCAGGGGCAGTAAAATGAACTCCAGAGTATTGCTTGGTGTGAATATCGATCACGTGGCCACTTTACGTCAGGCCCGCGGTACACGGTATCCCGATCCGGTACAGGCTGCATTGCTGGCGGAAGAAGCCGGCGCCGACGGCATAACCATTCACCCGCGGGAAGATCGTCGCCACATTCAAGACCGTGACGTGTTGCTGTTACGCGATACCTTGCAGACCAAAATGAACCTTGAAATGGCGGTTACCGACGCCATGCTGGATTTTGCCGAACAAATCCGCCCGGCCTGCGTGTGCTTGGTGCCTGAAAAACGCGAAGAACTGACCACCGAGGGTGGTTTGGACGTTGATGGCCAGGAAGCCCGCATCGCCAGAGCCTGCGAACGCCTGGCGGCCATAGGTGCGGAAGTATCCCTGTTTATCGACCCTAACAAAACTCAGATTGATGCTGCCGTGCGCTGTGGCGCGCCGGTGATTGAATTGCACACCGGTGAGTACGCCGAGGCCAGCGGCGCGGCTGCGGATGCGGCTTTCAAGGTATTGGTGGAAGCGGTCACCTACGCTCGCAAGAAGGGTTTGGTGGTTAACGCAGGCCATGGTCTGAATTATCACAACACCGAGCGGGTGGCCGCGATTGCCGGGATTAATGAGTTGAATATCGGCCACGCTATTATCGCCCGAGCGGTCTTCACCGGTCTGAAAGAAGCAGTGCGGGACATGAAAACACTGATCGATAACGCTTGCCGGCGTTAGGAGTGCGTCGACTCTAAAAGTGCATAGGGCTGCCGTGTTGTCTGAAGAGTAACTGCCAATGGGTGTTGTCGCCCCAGTTTAATAGCCGCTTCAATGCTCTCAACAGCTGATCGGTCAGGGGATTAATATCGCTGTCAGCCGTTTTTAACGCGGTCTCCAGTTGATTGGCAGCGGCTCGAACTTCCGGTACGCCGCAGTAGCGGGTGCCACCGTGCAGCTTGTGCACGCACTCGAGCAGTTCCAGTCTGTTGCCATCGCGCCAATGATGTTCAATGGTTTCAACGGTGGGTGTTATCTGTTCCAGCAGCATGCTGAGCAACTCTTCGGCCAGGTCTGCTTTGCCGGCTGCCAAGCGCAGGCTTTCCTCAATACTGATGCATTCCCTGGTCATTCGTCGACTCGACGGTCGCAGTGCTCTTCGACTATCGCGCACTTCGTTAGCTCGATCGCCGTCTTCGGCGCCGTCGTAATATATCAATCCTGTGTGTTGCTGGACGGCGTCCAGCAGTTGGCGGCTGCTGACCGGCTTGGTCATGTAGCCGTCGAATCCCTGCCGCGCCAACCGGCCTCGCTCGTCACTCATGGCGTGCGCGGTCAGTGCAATAATGGCGGCACGTTGGCAGCTGGCGGTTTCCAGCTGCCTTAGCTTTTGGGTGGTGGCCACGCCGTCCATACCTGGCATCTGCAGATCCATGAATACCAAATCGAATTGACGGCAGCGGGCCTTTGTCAACGCTTCAAAGCCACTTGCGGCGCCTACCGTGTTTACGCCCGCATCCTGTAGCAGGGTCAGTACCAGTTTAAGATTGGCTTCGTTGTCGTCTACCGC
The DNA here is from genome assembly GCF_000283275.1 of Marinobacter sp. BSs20148. Taxonomy (NCBI): domain Bacteria; kingdom Pseudomonadati; phylum Pseudomonadota; class Gammaproteobacteria; order Pseudomonadales; family Marinobacteraceae; genus Marinobacter; species Marinobacter sp. BSs20148. The sequence goes on along the minus strand of NC_018268.1, from coordinate 2,813,576 downwards.
CAGAACCCAGGGGTTGAGGCTTTCTCTGCCGGGTTCCGGTTGTGGTGTTGCCAGACCGTAACCGCGATCAGCCGTGTGGTCGTTAGCGTTGATGCCGTGCACCAGTAACGTCAGTTCATTGTAGAGCTCCGCGCGCAAGACGGGTTTGGTTAGGTGGCTGCTAACATTGGCTACCAGGGGTGTGTCGTGGCTCTCCATGGTTGGCGTGAGCAACAGGGTGCGACAATCGCGGTCAACCTCAATACTGTGCACCAGACTGCGATATCGGTTGGAATTGAGTAAATGGCGATTAATACCAATCAGCGCGACGGCAAAGCCGGTCTGTTCTTGTTGCGCCTGTTCGATGCGCTCTTGCATGGCGCCAGGAGAGCTAACCCGCTCTACGGTAACGCCCCAGTTCCGCAACAGGTGCTCCATCGCCAGGCCAGTAGTTTTTTGTTGCTCCAAGTAAATCATGCGTTCACCGCGCAGGCCGTTACGGGGGCTGTCGCTATCGTTTTGGCTGGCCCGCGTGCTGGTCAGGGTGAACCAGAATGTAGAGCCTTTTCCCAGCGCGCTTTCCAGGCCGATCTTGCCGCCCATTTCCTCTGTCAGGCGTTTGGATATAGCCAGCCCGAGCCCGGTGCCACCATATTGCCGTGCGGTTGATGCGTCGGCCTGGCTAAACGCATCGAACAATGGTCGCTGTTGTGCACGTGACAGTCCCATACCTGTATCCGCTACGCTGATACGCAGGGTAACGGAGCCATTACTGGCGTCCTCTTCTTCTAGGCTGGCACGCAGGACGACTTCGCCGGCGTGGGTAAACTTGATGGCGTTGTTGAGCAAATTGGTAATAATCTGTTTCAATCTTAATGGGTCGCCCATCAAGTTGTTGGGCACATCGTTGTAAACCAGATTTACCAGGTCCAGGTTTTTGTCGTGCGCTGCCGGCGCAAGCATCACCATGACTTCTTCCACAATGTCCCGCAGCTGGAACGGTACTCGGTCAAACGTTAGCTTGCCGGCTTCGATTTTAGAAAAGTCGAGAATGTCGTTAATGATGGTCAGCAGGATTTCCGATGACTTGCGAATGGTGTTCAGGTGATCTTTTTGCTGGCGGGCCAGAGAGCCTTTTAACAGCAGTTCGGTGAATCCGATAATACCGTTGAGCGGAGTCCGGATTTCGTGGGACATATTGGCCAGAAATTCCGATTTTATGCGGCTCGCTTCGAGCGCTTCCTTACGCGCAAAATCCAGTTCAATATTTTGGACTTCAATAGTTTCCAGCGTTTCCCTCAGGTCTTCGGTTGCCTGGTTCACGTTTTGCTGCATGTCTGCCTGGGCCATGCTCAAGGCAGCCGCCATGGCGTTCAGGCCAGACTCAAGCTGTTCAAACTCGGGTCCAGCTTGAGTACAAACCCGGGTTTCCAATTTGCCTTCTTTAAGCTCGGCAACGGCTTTATTAAGCTTATAAACAGGACTGGTGAAAGCCCGGCTCAGGCACAGCGACACCAGCATGCTGAACACCACACCGGAAAGGACTAACAGCAGGGAAATCAGCAACGCTTTGTAGGTTTCTTTTTCGGTGCGGATATGGGACATTTCCACCGCTACCCAGCCTAGCGTTTGTTGGGCACTAGGCGCCTCAGCCTTGCCATTGACCAGGTTCTCGATCATCAGGCCCTGCAGGGTAACCGGCGTAATGAAAAGAGTGCTCTGCGGGTGCGGCAGCTGCTGCGCGACCTGATCCCGCAGCTGCTCGCCGATATCGTGTTTGTGGGTGTCGGGGCCGGTGTGCAAAAGACGTTCGCCGGCGCTGTCGAAAAAGCTGATAGAGCGTACATCTTGCTCTTGCAGTAACGCGTTGGAAAGGCTGCCTAATAAGTGCCGGTTGGCCGTAAACAGGCCGTATTCTGAGCCCGCCGCGAGTTGCCGCGACAAGGCTTCGCCGCGGTCCCGCAGCAGGCTTTCAATCTGGTCAACCCAACTTGAACTGAAAAACAGGCCCAGCAATAAAGTGGTAGCCAGTGTGGGTGCCAGTGTGGCCATCAGTACCTTGTTGCGAATGCCCCAGTGACGAATACCACGGTTGGCAAAACCCCAGCGCCCCATAAACAATCCCTGAAAATGGCATTTTGCCCGCTGACTACGGGCATCAGTCTGTTGGTTCGGTATTTGCGCCCGACGGGTGTTGTTGCCGGCAGCAGGTGACCTAATTCGTAGCGATAGCGCCAGGCTCTTGCGATAGCCATAAGCTGTATTGGGCTGGAGTCGCTATAAGGCGTATGATTTAACACCAAAAGTGTACCACAGAGACTCATTATGTACTTTCCAACCATTGAAGATTATGTTGGTAAAACCCCCCTGGTTCGCCTGCAGCGCCTGCCAGGCGATACCAGTAATGTCATCCTTGCCAAACTGGAAGGTAATAATCCGGCCGGTTCGGTCAAAGATCGGCCCGCGATCAGCATGATCCAACAAGCCGAAATCCGCGGCGACATCAAGCCCGGTGATACTCTGATTGAAGCTACCAGCGGTAATACCGGTATTGCCCTGGCTATGGCGGCGGCGATAAAGGGTTACCGCATGGTGTTGATTATGCCCTCCAATATGAGCGAAGAGAGGCGCGCGTCCATGCGCGCTTATGGCGCCGAAATTATTGCGGTGAGCAAGGAATACGGTATGGAAGGCGCCCGCGATCTGGCCGAACGCATGCAGGCCGAAGGCAAAGGCAAGGTTTTGGATCAGTTTGCCAATGCTGACAACCCACTGGCGCACTACCGCACCACCGGCCCTGAAATCTGGGAGCAGACCAATGGCCGGGTAACCCATTTCGTGGCCTCGATGGGCACCACGGGAACGGTTATGGGCGTGTCCCGCTATTTAAAAGAGCGTAACCCCGAGGTCCGCATTGTTGGCCTGCAACCCAGCGAAGGCGCGGCCATACCGGGCATTCGGCGCTGGCCAGAAGCCTACATGCCTAAAATTTTTGATGCCAAGGCGGTTGATCAGGTAATGGATATTGGTCAGGTCGAGGCCGAAACCACGATGCGCGCGCTGGCTGAAAAAGAAGGTATTTTTTGCGGCGTATCGTCTGGCGGTTCAATCGCTGCGGCGCTGCGACTTTCCCAAACGCTTGAAAACGCCGTCATCGTGGGCATTATCTGTGACCGTGGTGACCGCTACCTGTCTACCGGCGTATTTCCTGGCGCTTGAGTCTGATTAAAAAAGAGAAGAATTGATGAGTAGAAGACGCAGAAAAGTGTTGCCCCAGGAGCCTGTGCGCTGCGAGGTCGAAAAGCTCGGTCATGATGGCCGTGGTATTGCCCGTAACGAGGGTAAGGTCCAATTTGTCAGCGGCGCGCTGCCAGGCGAAACAGTGTTGGCCAAGATCGTTGGCAGTCGCAGCAAATTTGACGAATTGCGTACCCTTGAAGTACTCAACGCGGCTCCCGACCGCCAGGTTCCGCCCTGCGACTTTGCCGCCGTGTGCGGTGGCTGCAGCCTGCAGCACATGAGTGCAGAAGCGCAGATTGCGTTCAAGGAAAACACTCTGAAAGAGCACTTTACCCATTTTGGTGGTATCGAGCCCGAACAGTGGGTTAAACCACTGCGCGCTGACACCTTGGGTTACCGCCGCAAAGCGCGGCTGGGTGTGCGTTTCGTAACAGCACGTGACTCAGTGCTGGTTGGCTTCCGCGAAAAGGGCAGTAATTTTCTGACGGATATTGACCGCTGCCTGGTGCTGGACCCACGTATTGGTGAACGCATTATGCCGCTGCGCGAATTGCTGCGCGGCATGGATGCTTTTGACCGCATTCCCCAGGTAGAGGTTGCCTGCGGTGATGATGTGGCCGTGATGGTGTTCCGTAATATGGAGGACTTGAGCGACGGTGACCGCAGCAAGCTGATTGTGTTTGGTCAAAACCACGATCTGCACATCTATTTGCAACCTAAAGGCCCGGACACGGTTCACCGTATTTGGCCGAAATCTGCAGGTCGCCAGGATGAACGTTTAAGTTACAGCTTGCCGGAATTTGATTTGACCCTGGCGTTTCACCCAATGGATTTCACCCAGGTGAATGCCAGCATCAACCAGGTAATGGTTAAGCGCGCCATCGACTGGCTGGATGTGCAGCCCGGTGAGCGAGTCTTGGATCTTTTTTGCGGCTTGGGTAATTTTACCCTGCCGCTGGCTCGCAGTGGTGGCCAGGTGGTCGGTGTTGAAGGCGACGACGCCATGGTTGAGCGCGGCCGCGAGAACGCCGTGCTGAACGGCCTGGATAATGTGACCTTTTTTGGCGCCGACTTGCACGGCGATTTTACTGACCAGAGCTGGGCCAAAGAGGGTTTCGACAAAATCCTGATTGACCCGCCGCGCTCCGGCGCCGAAGACATTTGCCAGTACTTAACCGCCTTTAACGCTAGCCGCATTGTGTATGTGTCTTGCAATCCGGCCACTTTGGCGCGGGATGCGGGTGTTATGGTGCGTAACGGCTACCGCTTGGTGCAAGCGGGTGTCATGGATATGTTCCCGCATACTACTCATGTGGAATCCATCGCGCTTTTTGAACGTGATTCTGGTTAAACGCGATTCCGGCTAATCTGGAAAAGAGTCGACATGGTAAAAGTTCGCGAAGATTACGCCGTGACCGGTAGCGGTGAAGTAGACATTGCTCACTGCGTGCGCCAGCTGGCTGAGCAAACCCGACTTGAGGATGACAGTCTGCTGCGCCAAGCTTGCGAAAGAGCCGCGGCGATAGACCTTCAGGCCTATCGGGAAGACCGACAATGGACCCCCGGCGCCAGCAGTTTCCGTACCGGCATTGAAATGGCTCGAGTGCTGGCAGAACTGCACCTGGATCAGGCCAGTCTGACGGCTGCTGTGCTGTATCGCGCTGTACGCGAAGAACGGGTAACGCTGGAGGCTGTGCGTAAAGAGTTTGGCGACGAAGTGGCTGGCCTGATCAAAGGCGTGCTGCAGATGGCGGCGATTTCGTCTATCCATCACCCCCTGAAAGGCAACGTTTTGGGCCAGAGCGAAGGTCAGCTCGACAACGTGCGTAAAATGCTTGTGACCATGGTTGACGACGTGCGGGTTGCGCTGATCAAACTCGCTGAGCGCACCTGCGCCATCCGCGGAGTGAAAGACGCATTGCCGGAAAAACGCATGCGAGTTGCGCGGGAAGTATTTGAGATCTATGCCCCGTTGGCGCACCGGCTGGGCATTGGCTATATCAAATGGGAGCTGGAAGACCTGTCTTTCCGCTATCTGCACGAAACCGCTTACAAGAAAATTGCCAAACTGCTGGATGAAAAGCGCCTGAATCGGGAAAGCTACATCAAACGGGTGGTGGCTGCGCTGGAGTCCGAGCTGGGCAGCGCCGGCATTAAAGGCGATGTGTCTGGCCGCGTTAAGCACATCTATAGCATCTGGCGCAAAATGCGCAGAAAAGGCATTGATTTCAGCCAGGTGTATGACGTGCGCGCGGTGCGTATTCTGGTGCCGGAGGTACGCGACTGCTACGCCGTGTTGGGCGTAGTCCACGGTCTGTGGCGCCATATTCCTAACGAATTTGACGACTACATCGCTAACGTCAAAGAAAATGGTTACCAGTCTCTGCACACCGCGGTCATCGGCCCGGAAGGCAAGGTGATGGAGGTGCAGATTCGCACCCGTGACATGCACGAAGAAGCCGAACTGGGTGTCTGCGCCCATTGGCTTTATAAGGGGACCGACACTAAAAACAAATCCACCGGTTACGATGCCAAAATAAACTGGTTGCGCCAGGTGCTGGAATGGCAAGAAGAGTTGGGCGATCTGTCCGGCTTGGCGGAACACCTGAAATCCGAGGTGACATCCGATCGGGTTTACGTGTTTACGCCTGAGGGCCATGTGGTTGATCTGCCCCAGGGTTCCACCGCCGTAGACTTTGCTTACAGGGTACATACAGAAGTCGGTCACGCTTGCCGAGGCGCGCGCATCAACGGGCGTATCGTGCCCTTGATCTACCCGCTGAAAACCGGCGATCAAGTGTTCATACTGACGTCTAAAAATGCGACGCCCAGCCGCGATTGGCTCAACCCCAACCTGGGCTACATTCGGAGTTCGCGCTCCCGCGCCAAGGTCATCAGCTGGTTCAAACAGCAGGACCGCGGTCGTAATATCAGCGATGGCCGTGCCATTCTGGACGACGAATTCAAGCGTTTGTCATTGCACGACTGCAATCTGGAACTGCTTGCCAAGAAGGTGAATTACCACAGCGCTGAAGACATGTGTGCGGCCATTGGCGCGGGCGACCTGCGCCCAGCCCAAGTGGCCAATGTGGCCCAGCAAATGCTGGAGCCAAAACATGAACAGCCCGAACTGAAGCTGCGCAAGCAAAGCAAAGCCTACGATACCGAATCTGACATTCGCATTGTGGGTGTGGGCCAGCTGAAAACCCAAGTGGCTAAATGCTGCAAGCCCCTACCGGGTGATGATATTGGCGGCTACATTACCGTTGGCCGCGGTGTGACCGTTCACCGGCAGGACTGCAACACTTACATGGGGCTGGTGGAAACAGAGCCACACCGCATTATCGAGGTCAGTTGGGGCGTGCGCCAAGCCTCGGTATACCCGGTGGATATTAGCGTTGATGCTTATGACCGTTCGGGCCTTTTGCGCGATATCACCCAAGTGCTGTCGGCATCGCGCTGCGATGTGCTGGCGTTAAACACCCAGAGCAATCGTGACGACAACACGGCCAACCTGACGGTCACTGTAGAAATCTCCGATCTGGAACAACTGGCCAAACTGCTGTCCCAGATTCGCAACCTGCCCAACGTCATTGAGGCTAAGAGAAAACGCTGATGAGCTATTCGCTGGACGACTTGAGAACCCTTATGGCGCGCCTGCGCGATCCAGACACCGGTTGCCCTTGGGATACCCGCCAGACGTTTGCGTCTATCGTGCCCCACACCTTGGAAGAAGCCTACGAAGTGGCTGACGCCATCGAACGCGAGGATTATCCCCATCTGGAAGACGAGCTGGGCGACCTGCTGTTTCAGGTCATTTTTCACAGCCAGATCGGGCAGGAATCGCAGCATTTCGATTTTGATTCGGTGGTGGACAACCTGGTGTGTAAACTGATCCGTCGCCACCCCCATGTGTTCCCCGAAGGCACGCTGGCGAGCCGGATTAACCCACACAATCGCCCAGGCGAAGACTGGATCAAACAGAGCTGGGAACGCATCAAGGCGGAAGAGCGGTCGCTAAAGCCTGCGCCTTATAGCGCCGAACCTGCGGGCCGTCTGGACGCTATTGCCCGTACTCTGCCGGCCATGGCGCGTGCTGAAAAACTGCAGAATCGGGCTGCCCGCCACGGCTTTGACTGGCCCGACATTGCCCCAGTGTTTGACAAACTGTACGAAGAGATTGATGAGCTGAAAGAAGCCTGGCAAGCCGCCTATGACGGCAGTGGCGAACGCGACGCCCTGGAAGATGAGCTGGGTGACGTGATGTTCGTGTGCGTGAATCTGGCGCGCTTCATGAAGGTGAACCCGGAGCAGGCTTTGAAACGCACCAATCATAAATTTGAAGCGCGTTTTCGCGCTATCGAAGCCGAGCTTGTGGCCCAGGGCCGTAATATGGACAGCGAGACCCTAGAGGCGCTGGACGCCATCTGGCAGTCGGTGAAAGGTGTGGAGCGTCAGCGTTGAGATGGTCAAGCCGCGTAGACTTCGGCAGTGGTTCCTTAGTATCTTAACGAGGAACAAGTCTGATGTTGCCCTAAACAGGACAAAAGGATGCCAATGTGACTGAATTACATCCGGATTTGCGGGAAAACGTAAGGATGTTGGGAGAGCTGTTAGGGCAGAGTATACGCCAGCATCTCGGGCAGCAGTGCTTTGACACAATTGAACAAGTGCGAGCTGCCGCCAAAGCGGACCGGCTTCAGGAAAGCGGCTCGGGCCAACGCCTGGTGAATTTGTTGGGCCAGCTGGGCGACGAAGAAATCCTGCCGGTGACCCGCGCCTTTAACCAATTTCTGAACCTGGCCAACCTGGCCGAGCAATATCATGGCATCCGTCGCAATCGCGGTCACAGCGCTGATCTGATGGTGGAATCATTCTCCGAAGTGTTCCAACGTCTGCTAGCTGGCGGCATAAGCGCTGACGAACTGCACCGTCAGGTGGTCAATTTGCGGGTGGAGTTTGTGCTGACAGCTCACCCAACAGAAGTGACCCGCCGCACACTGATTATGAAGTACGACGACATGTCTGACTGCCTGGAGCAGCTGGACCACCAGGATCTGATGCCCAGCGAGCGCGACGGAATCGTGCGCCGTTTGACCCGGCTGATTGCCGAGGCCTGGCACACCGATGAAATTCGTTACGATCGCCCCACTGCGGTAGACGAAGCCAAATGGGGCTTTGCGGTGATCGAAAACAGCCTGTGGACAGCGTTACCAAGATTCCTCGAAAGTCTGGATACTGCTCTGGTGGAAGCCACCGGTAAAGGCCTGCCGCTGCAAGCCACTCCGGTGCGGGTAGCGTCCTGGATGGGCGGTGACCGTGACGGCAACCCTAACGTCACCCACCAGGTTACGCGAGAGGTGTTTTTGCTGGGCCGCTGGATGGCTGCAGATCTGTATATGAAAGACATCACAGCGCTGCGCGCCGAACTGTCTATGTGGCAGGCCAGCGATGAGCTGCGAGCAAGGGTAGGCGATACCCGTGAGCCTTATCGCCAAATTCTGGGCGAGCTACGCGACCAGCTTAGCCGCACCCGTGACTGGGCGGAAGCCAGTATTAGTGGTGCTGCCGCCGACAGCAACGGCATATTGTTCGCCAACAGTGAGTTCACTGAACCCTTGGAGCTGTGTTACCGCTCACTGGTTGAATGTGGTCTTGAGTACATTGCCAATGGACCGCTGCTGGACACTATTCGTCGCGCCCATACCTTTGGCTTGCCACTGAGCCGTCTCGATATTCGTCAGGAAGCGGCCCGTCACGCTGAGGCTGTGGCCGAAATTGTGGGGTATCTGGGGCTTGGGGATTATCAGGCCTGGTCAGAAGTAGAACGTCAGGCGTTTCTGGTGCGCGAGCTTAAAGGCCGTCGCCCGCTGATTCCGCGTAACTGGCAGCCCAGTGAAGCAGTGCAGGAAGTGCTGGCTACCTGCAAAGTGGTGGCCGAGCAAACGCCTCAGGCGTTGGGCTCTTATGTGATTTCCATGGCCAGTAAGCCGTCCGATGTGCTGAGCGTTATTCTGCTGCTGCGCGAGGCGGGCATGCAGTATCCAATGGCGGTTGTACCGCTATTTGAAACATTGAATGACCTGAGCGGCGCGCCGCAAAGCATGACCGAGCTTTATCAGATTGACTGGTATCGCGAATACTGTGACGGCAAGCAGGAAGTCATGATCGGCTATTCCGATTCGTCGAAAGATGCTGGCCAGATGATGGCTGCATGGGCCCAGTACCAAGCCCAGGAAGCGCTGACAAAAGTGGCTGCAGAATACGATATGCGCTTGACCTTGTTCCACGGCCGTGGCGGTACGGTTGGTCGTGGAGGCGGCCCGGCTAACCGGGCGATCCTTTCGCAGCCGCCGGGATCGGTCAACGGCAGCTTTCGCATTACCGAGCAGGGCGAGATGATTCGCTTCAAATTCGGCATGCCGGATCTTGCCGTGCAAAGTCTGACGCTTTACACCACTGCGGTCATCGAGGCCACACTGGCGCCGCCGCCCCAGCCCCAAGACAGTTGGCGAGAAACCATGAACTGGTTGACTGAACGCTCGTTAAAGGCTTACCGCGACGTGGTGCGGGACGACCCGCAATTTGTGCTTTATTTCCGACAGGTTACCCCGGAGCAGGCGCTGGGCAAGCTGGCCTTGGGCAGTCGCCCGGCGCGGCGCAAAGCCGGTGGTGGCGTTGAAAGCCTAAGAGCCATACCCTGGATATTTGCCTGGACTCAAATGCGCCTGATGCTGCCGGCTTGGCTGGGCAGCGACGTCGCTCTGGAAGCCGCCGCCGAAGATCAGCGTATAGACCAGTTGCGGGAAATGATGGCGGGTTGGCCGTTCTTCCGCACCTACATCGATATGCTGGAGATGGTTTTGGCAAAGGCCGACCTGCGCATCGCCAGCTATTACGAGCAGACCTTGGTGGACGACCCGGCGTTGCGGGCCCTGGGTGAAAATCTGCGCCAGCGCTTGAGCCGCTGCATTCATCGGGTGCTGGAATTGAAACAACAAGACCACCTGCTGGCAGCCGAGCCAGTATTTGCTCATTCCATGAATGTGCGTAATCCGTACACCGATCCATTGCATTATCTGCAGGCAGAACTGCTGCGGCGCGAGCGCCAAAGTGAAGGCAAAGGCGGCGATGATGGCGACCGTAACGGGAAAGTGCCGGAACTGGTTGAGAGGGCTCTAAAGGTCACCATGGCAGGGATCTCAGCGGGTATGCGCAACACCGGTTAAGGTGTCGTAAATACCTTCGTCATTTTTGTAACGCATTCGCTGGAGTTGAACTTTGCAATCTGCAACGCGAATTGAGCTGTTTCTGGCCCGCAAGGCAATTGCGTTTCAGACGCTGGGCTTGCTGCCGGCGGCCACGCTGGAGGCGGCCGTCAGCGCCGCCGGTCAGTCGCTGTCGACGGTCATTACTGGCACGGTGCTGATTGACAGCAAGGGTGCACTAATGGTCACTCACCGCCTGCACGGCGAGGTAAATCTAGCCGCGGTATACCGGCTGACGGGGCGTCAGATGCAGGTGCTGACCGAACGCCAGGTTGCCCGTTTGTTTGACGACTGCGATTCGGGTTTTCTGCCGCCGCTGGGTGCAGCTTACGATTTGCCTATGCTAGTAGACAGCCAGGTGGACGACTTGCCCCGGGCGATCTTCACCAGTGGCTCCAGTGGCCGGCTTTTGGTGCTAGAGGGGCGTGGCCTGCGGCTGGCTGTGGCTGGCGCCCGCAAAGGGCCGCTGGCGACAGAGTTGGCGCCTGATGTCAGTACAAACCAGCTAACGCTGGATGAGATTGCTGCCAGGCTGCAAAAGCTGTATCGACTGCCGCCGATGCCGGCACTGGCTTTCCGGATTCTGGAACTGACGGCCAAGCCAGAAGCGACTGCAAAACAGTTGGCCGAGGTGATTGAGCTAGATCCAAGCATGACTGCGCAACTGCTGCGTTACGCCCGCTCGGCGCTGTTCGGCTATCGCGGCCAGATTAATTCGGTGCAAGATGCGGTTGCACGCGTGTTGGGATTTGAGCGGGTCGCCCATGTGGCTATGGGTATTGCCGCAGTAAAATCTTTTGATGTGCCCCGTGAGGGGCCGCTAGGGGTTGACCAATTTTGGCGCCATTCCTTGTATTGTGCTTTTCTGAGCGCCAGCCTGGCCCGTCGCTGCGGTGCCGAATCCGGTATGGCCTATATGTGTGGGCTTTTGCATAATTTTGGGCTGCTTCTTATCGGGCATCTGTTTCCGGCAGAGTACGTTCGCCTTAGCGAGTTGCGTGACGCCGAACCAGAAGCCAGTATGCAACAATTGGAGCAGGAGATATTCGGCGGAGCTGATCAAGCCATGATGGCTGTGGGCCACGGCACCATCGGTGGTGTTCTGCATAGGCTGTGGAATTTGCCGGGGCCGGTCATAAAGGCGGCAGCCATGCACCAGTGCGGCGAATACAGCGGCGAGCATCAACTTTATGTGAATGCAGTGATACTGGCAAATGCCCTTCTTAAAGACATCGGTATTGGTGATGAATTTGTCCCCGACGATACCGTCGCTCTGGCCGCTAAGCTGGGCTTGGAACAGAGCGACCTGGACCAGGCCCGGCGGGAAATTGCCGATGTGGCCGATGATCTCGACGCGGTGGCGGCGGCGCTAAGCTAACAGCGCGGACCACGGTTGACTGTTCCTGACTCATCTTTATTTTTCTTTATCGCTTTTCTTCCCATCTATCAATGCTCTTCTCATGATGACAGGGCCAAGGCAGACTTTATTTCGGTATTCCACTGTATACAAACGGGCATGATACTGAGGTCGGCTTTCGCTTGCCGGCTCGACTTCGTATAATGCGCCACCTTCAACCCTTAACTCGGGTAAAAAAAGTCGAGAGGCTGCGGCAAAAGCACCTGTTTTTGCCATAGCTTTTTCAAATTATTCATCATTTCAGGAGCACAAACTATGCGCATCATCATGTTGGGCGCCCCGGGCGCTGGGAAGGGTACACAGGCTCAGTTCATGACAGAGAGGTTTGATATTCCTCAGATCTCCACTGGCGACATGTTGCGCGCCGCGGTTAAGGCCGAGTCGGATCTGGGAAGTAAGGTCAAGGAAGTAATGGCCTCGGGTGGTTTGGTGTCAGACGACATCATCATTGCTTTGATTGACGAGCGTATCCAGAAAGCAGATTGCAAAAATGGCTTTTTGCTCGACGGTTTTCCGCGCACCATTCCTCAGGCTGAAGCGCTGAAAAACCAGGGCATCGCTATCGATTACGTGGTTGAGATCACCGTGGCCGATGAGGAAATTGTCAGCCGCCTGTCAGGCCGGCGCGTGCACGAAAGCAGTGGCCGCATCTATCACGTCAAATACGATGCACCAAAAGTGGAAGACAAAGACAACGAAACCGGCGAAGCGTTGATTCAGCGTGAAGACGATAGTGAAGAAACCGTGCGCAAACGCCTGGGTATCTATCACCAGCAAACGGCTCCACTTATCGGTTACTACCGGGATTGGGTTGCCAAGGATGCGGACGGCGCGCCACGTTATGTTCAAGTTGAAGGCGTTGGCAGTCTGGACGATATTCGCGCCCAGATCAGCGCCAAGCTGACGTAAGCCAATGAAATTACTGGCACTGGACACTTCGGGCGCAGGCTGTTCGGCGGCTCTCTGGCTGGGCAGTGCAGAGGCGGGTCTAGCCCATGAGCGTTTTGAAATTGCGCCCCGGGGCCATACTCGCTTGCTGATGCCTATGGTTCGAAGCCTGCTGCAGGAGCACGGGCTGCAGCCTGCTGACCTTGATGCAGTCGCTTTCGCCTGCGGGCCGGGTTCGTTTGCCGGGTTGCGTATTGCCACCGGCGTAGTGCAAGGCCTGACATGGGGCTTGAATATACCGGCAATACCGGTGTCATCATTGGCGGCCGTCGCTTTGGATGCTCTTACCCAGGCAAATGCCGCTCAAGGCCAGCGCGTGGCGGTGGCCTTTGACGCACGTATGGGCGAAGTTTACTGGGGCTGTTATCAGTTGCTTGATGGCGCACCAGTGCTGCTTGGAAAAGAGCGGGTCTGCGCACCAGTCGCGCTGGTAATGCCCGCAGCAGAAAGCGCTGCTCGCGACGTTGGAGGTGCTCATGTCAGAGCGAACAACGCCGATTGGCTTGGCGCGGGTTCCGGTTGGGCGTTGATCGAACAGATGCCCGTGGCTGTGACCTCTGCGTTGGCGGCCTTGCCCAGTGTTGATTTGGTGCCAAGAGCTGCGTGCGTTGCCCGCCTGGCCGCCAAACAGTTTGCCCTGGGTGCCGGTGTTTCGGCAGAGCAGGCCCAGCCTGTGTACCTGCGCGACGAAGTAACCTGGCAAAAACTGCCAGGCCGCAAATAATGCAGGATTCTCTGGCCGTAGCCTGTTCTGCTCTAGGCGACAAGCATCTTGCAACGGAGTTGGCCACGGAGCTAGGTGTGTCTATGGTGGCCGCCACAGATCCACGCCGCGTGACGAGTGTTCCCTTGTTGCTGATCCTTGATGAGCAGGGGCTGGCCTTGCAGTTAACGGGGAAGGGCGCGCCGGGCCCCGTTCGGGCCGAATTCGTTAGCGGCAAAATAGGCTTTCGTCGCGAACACGGCGGTGGCACCGGGCAACTGGTGGCGCGGGCGGTGGGTCTGCATAAAACCCGCACTCCTTTGCACGTGCTGGACGCCACTGCAGGCCTGGGCCAAGACGCTTTTATTCTGGCTGGCCTAGGCTGCCGGTTGACTCTGTTTGAACGCCACCCAGTTATTAACGCCTTGCTGCAAGACGGTTTGGCCCGCGCGGCACTCAACGTTGAGTGCGCGCCGGTAGTTGCGCGCATGGACCTGCGTGCCGGCAGTAGTCTGGATTTTTTAAGGCAGGCCGAATCCGGCGAGCCGGAACATGCGTTGGCGGATGTCATTTATCTGGACCCAATGTTTCCCCATCAAGACAAAACTGCTCTGGTGAAAAAGGAAATGCAGGTGTTCCGCCACCTCGTCGGGCAAGATGAAGACACGACACAGTTGCTTAAGCTGGCGCTAAACGCCGCGCGCTACCGTGTGGTGGTCAAACGCCCGCGCAAAGCGCCGGCTATAGATGGCGTCACACCCACCACCCGGGTAGAAGGCAAGAGCAGTCGTTACGATATTTACAGTTTACGAGCTCTACCCTGAATCTCTGCTTTTAAATCCCCATGCGGGTAACGTTTTCAATGGCCTGCTGTTTTTCTACGCTGAGCACCAGTCGCGCATCTTTGGCGACTTTGTCCAGACTGTCGTCGTAATAAATCACCCCGTGTTCGTCAGTGCTAATGACGTCGTTGCTCTGCAATGCGGTAATAAAGTGGCGAAACAGATTTTTGTCAAAAAACTCTGGCGCATTCAGACCAAACAGAATGGACATGCGCTCGGCTAGAAGAGTGCTTTGCTCCTCCAGTGCCTCTGTGGTGATTTTACCTGAGCCGTAGCGGCGTAATATACCCACCACAATGTGATAGCGCTCTAGCGTCTGGATGATGAACCGTGACAGTAAGCGGAGCCGCACCATGGCATCCGTGCCGTCAACCGGTCGTGCAATCCGCCCATCTTCTTGCATTAGCAACAGCCCTTGGGCGATCAGAACGTCCAGCCAGCGGTTAATAATATGGGTGACCTGCTCATCGCCTTGGTACTTCAGGAACAGCTCGCTCTGCAAATAGGGATAGGCGATGCTGGCCAGAAACACGATGTTTTTCCGCGCCAGTGAGTGGCGATTTTCGAATAAGCAGGCAATCAGTGAAGGCAGGGCAAACAGGTGCTGAATGTTGTTGCGATAATAGGTCATCAGGATCGCGTTACTGCCTTGCAGAACGATAATGTCCCCCAGCTTTTGCGGCTGACGGCCTACCAGTCCCATGGCTTCGGAATACGCCAGCCAGTCGCTGCCGCTGCCATCGGGCAGGGTAACCGTGTCGGCGTAGGGGCAAGCTCGCAGAAGGTCTGCGCACTGGTCCATCAAGCGAACCAGCTGGGTTTCACCCATGGCCGGGCGTTCGTTGCCCAGCAGCACGGTCGCGGTCATGCCAATGGGATTGACCGCGACCGCCGCATTGATGTTCTGCGCGACACGCGCAGACAGCGCGCTGACGGCCTGGTTTAGCCAGGGCGGCCGGTAATCGGTGCCATAGGATAGTTCGCGCCAGTCGCTCTGAGTGTGGTCCAGCACCTCGGCCAAGGGGATGGCATCGCCGAAATTAAGGGCAACCCGGCCGAAGGAATTATTGAGTTTGCGTACGGTTTTGGCCAGGCCAAACACGCTCTCCTTCTGTTTTTTCTTGCCCCGTAGCTCGCCCAAATAGGAACGGCCTTCCATCACTTTTTCATAGCCCACGTAAACCGGTACAAACACAATAGGCTTCTGGTGATTGCGCAAAAAGCTGCGCACCGTCATCGCCAGCATACCGAGCCGTGGCTGCAGCATGCGGCCGGTGCGACTGCGTCCACCCTCAACGAAGTATTCTACGGAGTAGCCGCGGGTTAGCATAACGTGCATGTATTCGTTGAACACGGTGGCGTACAGCGGGTTGTCGCGGAAGCTGCGGCGCATAAAAAAGGCGCCGCCGCGGCGCAGTATGGAACCTACTAGCGGCATGTTCAGGTTGATACCCGCCGCTATGTGCGGTGGTACCAGGCCGTTCTGGTAAAGCACATATGACAGCAGCAGGTAATCAATGTGGGAGCGGTGGCAGGGTACGTAAATAACCGCGTTGTCACGGGCCACGTCTCTGACTGCTTGAATATTATTCACTGAAACGCCGTTATAAATGCGATTCCACAGCCAGGTTAGTACTACGTCCATCACGCGCACGGTCGCTACCGACATGTTGGCGGCGATTTCGTCGGCGTATTTGTAGGCTCTAAGCTGCGCTTTGTCTTCGGCCATGTTTTGCTGCGCGGCTATGTCACGGACGGCCTGCTTTACGGCTTGTGTGCGCAAAAGATCTTCGACCAGTGTGCGGCGGTGCGACAGGTCTGGTCCTAATACGGCCTGGCGAACCCGACGAAAGTGAGTGCGCAGCAGCCGCGCTAGCTTGCGGCTGGCCAGTTCTTCGCTGTCGCGATATTCCTCCAACAGCGGCTGTAGGCGCAGCGCTTTGTCGAACTGTACGTAAGTGTTGCGGCCGTTCACCAGAATGATTAAAAACTTTTGCAAACGGCCCACCACCGACCAGGTGTCTGATAGCAAAAGTTTGAATAGCGACTTTTCTTTTTCCGGCGAGCGCCCCCAGAACAGTGATACCGGAACAATATGCCAATCTTGATCGGGGTTT
Organism: Marinobacter sp. BSs20148; assembly: GCF_000283275.1. Lineage (NCBI taxonomy): Bacteria > Pseudomonadati > Pseudomonadota > Gammaproteobacteria > Pseudomonadales > Marinobacteraceae > Marinobacter > Marinobacter sp. BSs20148. The sequence continues at coordinate 2,797,062 of NC_018268.1, read as the reverse complement.
CTGATAGCGTGCCGAACCACCGCCTTGAAGTTATCAGTAGCTACCAGTGTTTGGCGCCCGCCTCGAAGAAGCCTGCCCACGCGGTGGTACAGAAAAACAAACCAGGGCACGGCAGCAGACTTCGGCGTTTTCTTGCGGGTATCGTGGGGCAAACCTGCGCGCAGAACTTCTTGCTCTAACACCAGGCGACTGGACAGCGAGCTGTATTGCAATACGTAACACACTGGCTGTTTCGGGCTCAGGCCAAGGGCTTCGGGTGTGGCACCGGTGACCTGGGTGCGCACCCAAAGAAACAGGATTTTCCGAAAAATGGCGAGAATCAGGCGGCGAATGCCCTGGAAAAATGCCATGGGGGGTGTTGCTCCGTTGAAATTCAGCTGTCGAGTTTACCGGCGCGGCGCGCAGCGGCAAAGCGGCCCGTCATTCTGTGCTGACGGTGCGGGCGCTGTCTGTGCTTTGGCCGCAGGCGCTATGATACATTAAAGCCAACGTTTTCAGGGCCGGCGCAAAAAGCATGCACCGGTGTTATATCAGAGTCGGGTTGTAATCATGTCTAAAAGAAACGTTCCACCCTATCAAAGCGGTCGCGAGCTCGAAGCAAATTGGGTTACCGGTTGGTCACTACAGCCGTTGCAAGCGGGTGACTGGGTGTTGCGAGTAAGCGGCGATATCGTGCTGAAACCCGCCAACGGCTGGTTGCAGGCGGTGGCCGCCGATGAGGTGGCTGCGCTGTCCGCCAGTGCGGTTTCGTTGGGTCAGTTTCAGGACCGGCCGCTGTTTGTGGTCAATCAGACAGACGGTGCCCTGGCAGGTTTGGAGCCCTTGTTGCTGCGCGACGTGATTTTGCACATCGATGACGCCCCGGTAGCGCTGGTTAGCATCGCGGTGCAGCTAGCGCATTGGTGGCGCGACCAACGGTTCTGCGGACGCTGTGGCGCGGCCACCGTCATTCACGCCCGCGTGCGCGCATGCTGGTGCCAAACTTGTGAAATACCCTGGTATCCGCGGGTTGCGCCCTGCGTGATTGTGGTTATTCGCCGCGGCGAGCGCATGCTGCTGGCGCGTTCGTCTCGCACGCGCAGGCCCATGTACAGCCTGATTGCGGGCTTCGTTGAGCCCGGCGAAAGCCTGGAGCAAGCGGTGGCCCGCGAGGTTAAGGAAGAGACTGGTTTGCAGGTGTCCAATATACGCTATCGGTTGTCACAGCCCTGGCCGTTTCCCCATCAGCTGATGGCTGGGTTTTTTGCTGACTATGAAAGTGGAGAACTGGTTTTGCAGCAGGATGAGTTGGCAGACGCAGGCTGGTTTGTGCCAGATCACACGCCGCCAATACCGCCATTAACCACTATTTCCGGGCAGCTTATTCATGATATGGCTGAGGAGATTTTGCTGGACATCGCGGGCAGGGCGAATCGGTGAACGAAGCGTCGCTCCCCAGTGTGCTGGTGTTTGATTCGGGTGTAGGCGGGCTCAGCGTGGCTGCCAGCATTCGACGCCTGTGTCCGCAAGTGCCTCTGGTGTATCTGGCGGACAACGCAGGGTTTCCCTATGGCGACAAACCCGAGGCGGAGGTCACAAGGCGCACCTGCAACCTGGTAACCAGCGCTCTGTCGCAGTTTGATTGCCAGATTGTGGTTTTAGCCTGCAACACTGCCAGTACCGTGGCGTTGCCCGCGTTGCGCCAATGTGTATCAGAGGCGGTTGTGGGTGTTGTGCCAGCCATCAAACCGGCGGCGGCGATCAGTGTTAATCGCCGTATCGGGATACTGGCGACGCCGGCCACTGTGGCAAGGCCGTATCTGGATCAGCTGATTGCGGATTACGCAGCTGACTGCCAAGTGTGTCGTATTGGTCACCGAAGCCTGGTGCATTGGGCGGAGGGGCTTGCGCGAGGCGAGCCCGTGCCGCAGTCTCGGCTGGTTGAGATTCTGGCTCCGTTTGAGCTTGCAGGGGTAGACACGGTGGTGCTGGGTTGCACTCATTATCCACTGCTGCTGCCTGCCTTGAAGCAGGCAGCGCCCGGCGTGCGGTTTTGGGTCGACAGTGGTGATGCCATCGCGCGCAGGGTAGAGCAGTTGCTCGCATCAAAGTCGGCGCAACCGCAAGCGCTCACGTCGCGGCTGCAGCCCGGCATATCGCCAAAGCCTTTGCAGCAGGCGCTGTTCAGCGCGTCGGCGCCGCCCGGAATAGAACGTTTCATGACCGGCCTGGGCCTCGCTCCCGGTGCTATAGTTAGTTTTTGGGGCCATATTTAAAGTCGACGTAAGCTCGTAATTTGTCGTCTTGTTAGCGTCATTTTCGCAACTTTGCCACACGTTCACGTTAATTAGTACGTTCGTCTAATTCAACAAAAGGTCATCGGCGTGGTGAACTGTTGTGAACTTTGGGTATCCCGATAGCGGGCCGTCAGGTTCGCTCGCTCTGAATTTCGAATCCATAATGACAATAGACCAGGAAAATGGGGAGCAACATGACTGATAAGCAGGTGTATCCGGTAACCCCGGAAGTGGCAAAACACGCGCTGATTAATAAAGACCAGTACCAGGCGATGTACAAGCAATCCATCGAAAACCCGGATCAGTTCTGGGCCGAGCATGGCAAGCGTGTAGACTGGATAAAGCCGTTTACCAAGGTCAAAAACACCACTTACGATTACAATGCGTTGTCCATCAAATGGTTTGAAGATGGCGAACTGAACGCTTCTGTCAACTGCCTGGACCGCCATCTGGAAAGCCGTGGCGACCAGACCGCCATCATTTTTGAAGGCGATGACCCGTCAGACTCCCGCAATGTCAGCTACCGCGAACTGCACGAGCAAGTGTGCAAATTTGCCAACGTGTTGAAAAGCCAAGGGGTTAAAAAAGGCGATGTTGTCACCATTTACATGCCGATGATCGTCGAAACCGCCGTTGTTATGTTGGCGTGTACCCGTATTGGCGCTATCCATTCGGTGGTCTTTGGCGGTTTTTCACCAGAAGCACTTGGCTCCCGGGTGGTTAACGGCAAATCCAATATCGTGATTACCGCCGATGAAGGCCTTCGCGCCGGTCGCAAAATCCCGCTTAAGAAGAACGTAGACGCGGCGCTTAAAAACGACGACCGCCACACGGTAAAAACCGTCATTGTGGTTACTCGTACCGGCGGCGATATTGCTTGGACAGAAGGCCGCGACCAGCGCTACGAAGACCTGATGGCCAATGCTTCGGCAGACTGCAAGCCCGAGCCCATGAACGCCGAAGACCCGCTGTTCATGCTGTACACCTCTGGTTCTACCGGCGAGCCCAAGGGTGTGTTACACACCACCGGTGGTTACTTGGTGTACGCCTCCATGACCCACCAATATATTTTTGATTATCACGATGGTGATGTGTACTGGTGCACCGCCGATTTCGGTTGGGTTACCGGGCACAGCTATATTTTGTATGGCCCCTTGGTTAACGGCGCCACAACGCTACTGTTTGAAGGGGTGCCCAATTACCCAGATAGCTCGCGCATGGGCCAGGTCGTCGACAAGCACCAGGTGAACATCCTGTACACTGCGCCTACAGCGATTCGAGCATTAATGGCTCAAGGCGAAAGTTGCATGGACGGCACCAGTCGCAGCAGCCTGAGAATTTTGGGTTCAGTCGGTGAGCCCATCAACCCTGAAGCCTGGAAGTGGTACCACCGGGTCATTGGCAATGGCGAATGCCCGATTGTCGATACCTGGTGGCAGACCGAAACCGGCGGTATCCTGATCTCCCCTCTGCCGGGCGCTACCGATTTGAAACCGGGCTCTGCGACCGTGCCATTCTTCGGTGTTCAGCCGGCCTTGGTAGACGCAGAAGGCACGTTGCTGGAAGGCGAAGCCGAAGGCAATCTGGTGATTATGGACAGCTGGCCCGGGCAGATGCGCACTATTTATGGCGACCATGAACGTTTCATTCAGACCTACTTCAGCGCTTACAAAGGCATGTACTTTACCGGTGACGGCGCCCGCCGTGACGCCGATGGTGACTACTGGATTACCGGCAGGGTTGACGACGTGCTAAACGTATCTGGCCACCGCCTTGGGACCGCTGAGGTAGAAAGTGCCATGGTGTCCCATCCAAAAGTAGCGGAAGCCGCGGTGGTAGGTTACCCCCACGACATCAAAGGGCAAGGCATCTACGTGTATGTTACGTTGATGCAGGGCGAAGAGCCGACTGACGAGTTGAAAAAAGAGCTGGTACAATGGGTGCGCAAAGAAATCGGCCCTATCGCCTCTCCGGACGTTATTCAGTGGGCAACGGGCTTGCCAAAAACCCGTTCAGGCAAGATTATGCGCCGCATTTTGCGTAAAATTGCGGCCAACGAGTACGATCAGTTGGGAGACACGTCTACACTGGCCGACCCGAGCGTCGTCGATGATCTGATCAACAGCCGTCAGTCAAAGTAGCAGTCAGTTAACGCAATCGTTCGGCAAGCGCCGGCATCGTCAAGGATACCGTGGAATGGCACAAACAATTATTGTCGCGGACGATCACCCGCTGTTTCGGGCAGCATTGAAGCAAGCGGTGAACCAGGCAGTACCCGATGCGCTTACCATAGAGGTTGACAGCATCAAGGCGCTGCAAGCGGCGATAGAGGCTCACCCGGATTCCGATCTGGTGCTACTGGATCTGAACATGCCGGGTGCTCACGGCTTCTCTGGGCTGGTGTTCATGCGCGGGCAGTATCCTGGCTTGCCGGTGGTGGTGGTGTCGGGTTCGGAGCAGTTGCAGGTAGTGCGCCGTTCAATCGACTATGGAGCGTCTGGATTTATTCCGAAATCGGCGCCGCTGCCCACCATTACCAAGGCCATTCAGGACGTGCTGCAGGGCGATGTATGGTTGCCCGAGGGCGCCGCGGACAAAATCGAACGTATGCATTCAGATGCCACCGATTTTTCCGAGAAACTGGCGTCACTCACACCTCAGCAGTTTCGTGTGTTAGGTATGTTGGCCGAAGGCCTGTTGAATAAGCAGATCGCTTACGATCTAGAGGTATCTGAAGCCACGATCAAAGCCCACATTACGGCGGTTTTCCGCAAACTGGGTGTGCGTAATCGCACCCAGGCTGTGATTGCCATTCAGCAGATGGAGATTGACCCGTCGGAACAGTCGCTCTCGGGCAGCTAATCTAAAACGGGTAACAAAAAAGCCGACGTGCTGTCACAGCCGTCGGCTTTTTTGTTTTTTTTGTTTTTGTTCGGCGCCGTATTTTTAGCCTTTGGCGGCGTAGCCCAATCCTTTGTCAACGCGATTGAACACCTCTTTATTCTGGTGCCAGCGATCGAAGTTCTGCAGGAACTGATCCACCAGAGCCCGCCGCCAGCCAATAAAATCGCCGGCCATATGGGCCGTCATGATCACGTTTTCTCGATCCCATAGCGGATGGTCGGCCGGCAGCGGTTCTTCCTCAAACACGTCCAACGCGGCACCGGCAATCTGGCCCTGTTCCAGAGCGGCGACCAGGTCATCGGTCTTAACAATCGGGCCACGACCAATGTTGATCAGGCGTGCTTCCTTGCGCATCGCGGCAAAGGCGACGCTGTCAAAAAGGCCCTCGGTTTGTGGTGTCAGTGGTGCCGCAATGACCACGTAGTCAGCTTTGCCAAGTTGCTCATGGAGCTGGTCGTTGGAGTGTACCGCAATGAAGTCTGCATCTTGCGAGCGGGCGCTGCGGGCGATGCCATGGGGGTTCATGCCAATGGCCTTCGTTAGGCGGGCAATTTGTCGACCGATGGAACCGGCACCCACCACCAGCACGTGTTTGCCTTCCGCTCTTTCGGTGTCGCGGTGCTGCCAGCGATGCGCTGACTGAAGTCGCAATGATGCCGGGAAATCCTTGGCAAACATGAGAATGGTGCACAACACATACTCGGCAATCGTGCGGTCGAAAATACCGCGGGCGTTGGTAACCATCACCTTGCTGCTCACCAGCGCAGGGAACATCAGCGCATCCACGCCTGCGCTGGTGGCGTGAATCCAGCGCAGCTCATCGGCGCAGTGCCAGGCGGCTTCCAGCGCTTCGGTACGAAAATCAGTGACCAACATTACCGAGGTACCGGGCAAGGTATTTTTTAGGGTTCTCTCGTCCCAGGCGTGACGTATTTCTACTCGTGACCGCAAGGCATGTAAGCCCTCGGGTTGTGGATCACCGGGCGCAGTCAGAATGGTAATCACTGGTTTTTTTTGTGTGGCCATGAGTGTTTTTTCCCTTGAGCCCTGGGGCTTGAATGGATTAGCGAGCGTGCTTACAGTCTGGACAGCACATGCGCCGGGGTCAACCTGCAGATGCGTGCTTGTAGAGCCTGCGTAACGAGGCTAACCTGCAATTTCAGCGGAACTTTTCCGTCTCACCTCGTCGCAGCTTGTAGGAGTTAATTTATGGTGGCGTCCGCCAACCACGAAAGCAGCCAAGCCAAAAGCAGGACCGTCAAATACCGCAAAACCAAAGCCAGCTGGAACCCTGCTATGCAGGCTGTTCCCATACCCGGCATTCGTCGTATGGTGAATCTGGCGGCCACGATGAAAGACGTGATTCATCTGTCTATTGGTCAGCCTGATTTGCCCACGCCCAAACATATTATTGACGCTTACGTGGATGCTCTTCACGCTGGCCAAACCGGCTATACAATGGATGCGGGCCTGCCGGAACTGGTGACAGCACTGCGCGACTATTATGGCAAACGCTACAACCGCAAGCTTACTCGCGACAACATCCTGGTGACCAATGGCGCCACCGAGGCTATGTACCTGGCCATAGCGGCAACTGCCGCACCGGGGCGTCAGTTCCTAGTGACAGATCCGTCTTTTCTGCTGTACGCGCCGCTGATCCGGATGAATGGTGGCGAGGTGAAATATGTGCCGACCTACGTGGAAAACAACCACCAGTTGGATCCAAACGACGTTATCCGAGCGATTGGGCCGCGCACCTTCGCGCTGATTCTGAACAATCCGAATAACCCCACCGGAGCGGTGTATCCGCGTTCAACGGTAGAAGCGATTCTGGAGGAGTGTGCTTATCGTGGAATTCAGGTGTACGCGGATGAGGTGTATGACCACTTTATTTTTGATGACGACGAATTTGCCAGCGTGCTCAATTGTGCGGTGGATCTAGACAACATCATGTGCATCAGTAGTTTCTCCAAGACGTACAGTATGGCGGGGTTGAGGGTAGGCTGGGTGATTTCCAGTCAGGCGGCCATCAAGTCGCTGCGGCGCTACCACATGTTTACCACGTCAGTGGCGAACACGCCGGCGCAGTTCGCCGGTGTTGCGGCACTGAACGGCGATCAGCAATGTGTGACCGACATGTTGAATATTTATCGCGAGCGCCGCGACAAAATTGTGGACCTGATTGCGCAAACCCCACACCTGAACGGCTATAAACCTGGCGGTGCGTTTTTTGCGTTTCCAGACTTACCCCCCCATGTGGATGGAACAGATCTGGCGCTGCGGATGCTGAAAGAAACGGGCGTGTGCGTGGTGCCGGGAGACTCCTTTGGTGAGGGTTGCACCAATGCTCTGCGTTTCAGTTTTTCCACCACCTGCGAGAAACTGGATGCGGCGTTTGACCGGATCATTCCGTGGATGGCCAAGCAGAACTTATGATCAACCTGATAATAGCCAGCCAATAAGGCCAAGCGGGCCTTGCCCGCTTGGCAGCCGTGGGTCAGGATAGAGTCCGATCCCACGGAGGCAACACTGATGGTCGGATTTTTGAATACCCTGCGCTGTTTGAGCATTGTCTTGCTGGCCGTTCTGGCCAGTGGTTGCGCCAGCCTTTCTCCTTATGCAGTTTCCGAAGGTGAGCTTGAACGCCACCTGCAGGATGCTGTGCGCGATTACGATCGCAAGCAGTTGCAAAGTGGCTCGCCATTAAGCCTGAGTTTGAATGACGCCGACATTACCCTTGGCCCGGACGGTCGTGATGTGGCCATAATAGGGTTGAAAGGGCAAGTAGCTCTTACCGTTTTAATGGCAAAACTGCCAGTGGATATCTCGTTGAAGCTGGAGGGCGCTCCGGTTTATGACAGCGCTGAAAAGGCGGTGTATCTTCGTCGTTTACAACTATTGGAAAGCAGCGTTGAATCACCACTTTTCCGTGGTGATCTTAAACCCGTTACCGACACGGTTATGCGGGTAGTGGCGCAAATGCTGGAAACTATGCCGATATATCGCTTAGACGATAGCAGCATGGCCCAGCGTATGCTTGGCATGGTGCCCATGGATATCCGCGTAGCGCCAGGCCGGCTTGAATTTGTTATGGCCGACTAGGCGCAGCGGTGTTTACTTTGAGGTCAGGCCTTTAACCGTGCACAAACGGCTGCGCCGATCTCAGCGGTTGATCGTCGTTTGCCGCCATGCTGTGCCAGGTCTGCAGCGGTAGCCTCAAACAGAGCAAGGCCTGCCGCGGCCATGATGGGATCTTTATGGGCTAACCAGTCCAGCATGCGCGCAGTGGTAAATAACATCGCTGTGGGGTCCGCAAGGCCCTGGCCGGCAATATCCGGCGCGCTGCCGTGAGTCGGCTCGAACATTGACGGCATGGTCGGGTCCGTGGGATTCAGGTTGCAGGATGGTGCTACCCCCATGCCGCCGGACAGCACCGCGGCCAGATCGGTTAAAATGTCGCCTTGCAGATTACTGGCTACCACGACATCGAACGTCCACGGGCTTTGTACGAACTTCATGCAGGCGGCATCCACCAACTCATGGTGGGTTGCTACATCTGGGTACTCCAGGCTCATGCGTTCAAACACTTCGGTATAAAGGTCACCCCAGTAACGCAAGGCGTTGCGTTTGGTCACCAGGCAAACCTGGCTGTCGCAGACGCGACCATCCAATGTCTGAAATTGGCGTGTCTGATGGTGTTGCTGGCGCTGAATGGCTCGCGCACGGGCTTGTTCGAAGCCGTAACGAATGATGCGCTCGCTGGCAAAATGGGTAAATACTTCAATCTGGGTAGCCACTTCATGGGGCGTACCCTGGCGCAGGCGTCCGCCCTGGCTGACGTATTCTCCCTCTGAGTTTTCCCGAATGACCAGCATGTCGATGTCGCGGGCGCGATCGTCCGCTAGATACTGGCGAGCACCGGGCAGCAAGCGCGCGGGGCGCTCGCAAACCCACTGGTCAAAGCCTTTACGGATCTGCAGTAACGGCGCCAGCGACACGCTATCAGACAACAGATAACGATTGTGATCGGTCACCGGGCCAGGGTCGCCCAGAGCGCCCAGCAAAATGGCATCAAAGGCGCCTAGTTGTTCTAGAGCGTCAGCAGGCATGGATTCGCCGTGTTGCTGGTGCCAACGGTGTGAGGGCCAGGGGAATGGGTGCCAGTCCAGGTCCAGTTTGAAGCGCTGACGCAATAATACGAGGCAATTAACAGCTTGATTGACCACTTCCGGGCCAATACCGTCGCCGGGTGTGATAGCGATGTTAGTTGTAGCAGACATTCAAACTCCTTGGCCGGTAAACAAAAAAGCACTACGGTAGCGTAGTTGTGATGAGTGTAGCTGTGATGGCAGCCAATGCCACCGGCTAAATCGATGAGTTATTTACGGTTCAGCGGGTGACGACTATAGTGAGCGTAGGTGTGAGGTGCCCAAGGCGAGGGCGCTCGCACTATTTTGAACCGCGTAAACCAACTCAACAGATACTCGTTTGACCAGAGGTGCAAGGTCAAAGCAGTAAAGTTGGCGGCAAGCCTGAAGCTGCAAGCGCGGTTAAGCATCAATTGCATGCCCAACGCAGTCTACCAACCTGATTAAGCTGGATATGACTCTGTTGCGTGGTATTGAGCGTAATGATAAACAACAAGCAGTGGTTAACGGTAATCTGGTCATGTCGGACCAACTCGGTAGCCGGGTGATAGCCGAAGGTGTGGAAACCATGGAAGAATATCGCTGGGTTCGGCAAAGGGGCATCAGCCTGTTTCAGGGTTACCTGTTCGCCAGACTAGGCTTTGAAAAATTGCCGGAATCTTTTTTTCCAGAAGATTAATTTGGTCGAACCCGTATTTTTTATTTCTCCCTTATAAGGCAGGTGCTTGTGTTTTATCGAATTTTGACCGCTATAGGTGGCGCCGTTTTTGTCGCCATTTTGTTCGCTCTGGTTTGGCTATTTTGCCGAATTTTTTTGCAGCGTCAGGGAGTTACCGAACAGTTGCAGGAACGCGCCACTAACCTGGCCACTTGGACATTTTTGGGTATAAGTGTGGGCCTGGTGTTTGCCATTGCGGGCGCTTTTGTATTGGGACCCTGGGCATTTTACCGGGCCCTGCGCGGGTATAATCTGAACGTTGACCCGGGTAAGGCAATTTGGTGGGGGTTTGCGATTGTGGTTGCCTCATTGGGCATTACCGCAGCCGGCTTCTTCGGATTTCTGGGACTGGTGGGCGCCTATTGAGGCTGGTCACGTATCAGTTTTTGGCGAAACCACACCAGTGCGGGTTCTTGCTCATAGGCTTTGTGCCAGTACAAATGAACATTCACCGGCGGAAACGGCGCCGGCGTTGGCATAACGGCAAGGTCATGATGGCTGGCCAGTAGCCGCGCGTAAGAAGCCGGCATGGTCAGCAACAGCTCGGTGTTGGCGACCACCCGGCAGGCTGCAAAATAGTGCTGACAGCGCAAACGTATGTCCCGCTGCAGTCCCAATCTTGATAACTCGAAATCCTCTACTCCCGAACCTGTGGCCCGCGACGACACCAGTACGTGCTGTGCTTGCAGGTACGCTTCCAAATAGCGCTCAGCCAAAAACTCGCCACTGGCCTCGGTCGGCGCCATAGTCACCCACGGATGGTCTTTGCGCGCGAGAACCACAAGTGGGTCTTGGTGCAGCCATTGGTGGCCGGTGTGTTCGCTCACGGGCAGCAGCACGTCAATTGCAAAATCCAGTTTTCCCGCCGCCAGTTGGCTTTCCATGTCCCGGCGCGCCACTCTTTGGCTAACAATGGCCAGATCCGGATAGGGCGCTAGCTGCGTCATCAGGTGGGGCAAAAATGTCGATTCCAAAATGTCGCGCAGAGCCAGCGAAAACGTCTTACGCTGATGTGTCGGGTCAAAGCTATGGAACTGAGCGACGGCGCTGTGTATCTGGTTGAGCCCTGGCCGCATGGAGTCTATAAATCGGGTGGCCAGCGGCGTAGGTACCATGCGGTTGCCCTGGCGGCTGAACAGTGGATCATTAAACCAGGTCCGCAACCGCGCCAGCGAGTGGCTGAGCGCAGGCTGAGTCAAGTGCAGGGTCTTGGCGGCGCGAGTCAGACTGCCTTCGCGATAAATAGTGTCAAAAACCTGAAGCAGATTCAGGTCTGGCCGGTTTGCCGCCATGTTTTTCATCCCCAAGATGCGCAGTGATATCAATTTTACTAATGGTAAAGGATAAAAATAATTCAGTCGCGTAATACTTTGCCTGTGCCTACACTGAAACCAGTCGCAAACCGCGAGTGTCAGTAGCGCTCAGTCAGCGTAGGAGGTAAAACAATGGATTTTTCAATTTCAGCCAAGGGCCAGGATTACCTGGAGCGGGTAAAACGCTTCATGGCCGACGAGATTTATCCGGTAGAGGCACAGTACCACCGGGAACTGGCGGCACTGGATAACCGTTGGGTGGTGCTGCCCGTTATTCGCGAACTGAAGGCCAAAGCTCAGGAGCAAGGCCTGTGGAATCTGTTTTTTCCCGATGACACCTACGGTTGTGGCCTGCTGAATTCCGACTACGCGCTGATTGCCGAGGAGACCGGTCGCAGCTTTATTGCGCCGGAAATCTTCAACTGCAACGCGCCAGACACCGGCAACATGGAGGTGCTGATCCATTACGGTTCAGATCAGCAGAAAGCAGAATGGCTGCCGCGTTTGCTTAGTGGTGAAGTTCGTTCGGCTTTTTGTATGACCGAACCCGACGTGGCCTCGTCAGACGCGACGACTATGGCGGCTACCGCCACGGTGGACGGCGATGAGGTGGTTCTGAACGGGCGCAAGTGGTGGAGCACAGGTGTGGGCCATCCGGACTGCAAGGTCGCCATTTTTATGGGCGTAACCGATACCGATGCGGCCAAGCACCGTCGCCATTCGATGGTGTTGGTACCGATGGACGCGCCGGGTGTTAGCATTGAGCGCATGTTGCCGGTATTTGGTGCCTACGATGAGCCTTACGGCCATGGCGTGGTGGCGTTTGATAACGTGCGGCTGCCGGTCTCGGCGTTTATTGCCGGGCCTGGTCGCGGCTTTGAGGTTGCCCAGGGCCGTTTGGGGCCGGGGCGGGTGCACCACTGCATGCGCGCCATTGGCGCGGCTGAGCGGGCGCTTGAGCTGTTGGTTAAGCGTGCGTTATCGCGTGAGGCGTTCGGTCGCCCTTTGGCTAAATTGGGGGGCAATGTGGACAAGATTGCCAACGCGCGTATGGCCATCGAGCAAGCACGTTTGTTGACGTTGAAGTGCGCCTGGGCCTTGGATACCAAGGGCATTGCTGGAGCATTGCAGGAGGTGTCGATGATCAAGGCGGTGGTGCCGCAGATGCTGCAGACAATTGTGGATGACGCTATTCAGATTCACGGTGGGGCTGGTGTGAGTGATGATGACTCTCCGCTGACGGCATTGTTTGCCTATGCGCGGGTGTTGCGTTTGGCGGATGGGCCAGATGAGGTGCATAGAGCTACGGTGGCTCGGCTTGAATTGCGTAAGTACAAATAGGTTTTTATTTGGCATAGGCGTTTTGTGCCCCAAGCGCTAGAAACGGAGGTTGGCGACTGGCCGTTGGTGCGGATGAAACACGCCTCAAGGCTTCCAGCGCGGTTTGGGCTCCGCCACTTATGGCTCATCACAGTTTTAGCCGGTTTTAGTATCAACTGTTTTTCAAACATCAGGACATAACTATGACAACAAGAGTATTTATTACCGGCGGAGCCAGTGGTTTGGGGCGGGCGATTGCGCTGCGCTATGCCCGTGAGGGCGCGAAGGTTTGCATTGGCGATGTGAATCCGCAGCAGGGCGCTTTGGTAGAGCAGGAAATCAGCAAGGCGGGTGGCGAGAGCTATTATGTGGGTTGTGATGTTCGCCGGCTGAAGGATCTGGAGCGGGTTCGGGATGATCTGGTCGCGCGTTGGGGCGGTGTGGATATTGTGGTGAATAACGCCGGTGTGGCGTCGGCCGGGTCTATTGAAGACACGCCGATGGCGGATTGGGAGTGGATTCTGGATATCAACGTGCTGGGCGTGGTGCGCGGTTGTAAGGCGTTTACACCGATGTTCAAACAGCAGGGCGCGGGTACGTTTGTGAATATTGCGTCTATGGCAGGCCTGATGCTGGCGCCGATGATGAACAGTTACAATGTGTCCAAGGCCGGTGTCATTGCTCTGTCGGAAACTATGAGCCAAGAGCTGCGCGAGAGCGGTATTCAGGTCAGTTGCGTATGCCCGGCGTTTTTTCAGACCAATCTGACCGAAGGTATGCGCTCGGTGATTCCAGGTGTTCAGGGTAATGTCGCCAAGTTGATGAAACGCTCCACGATTTCGGCGGAAGATGTGGCCGATGACATTTTTCGGGCGGTTCAGAGCAACACTTTCTGGGTTCTGCCCCATACCAAGGAGCGTCGTATGTGGGTGCTCAAACGCCACGCCCCCTGGGCTTTTGATTGGCTGATGCATCAGGGCAGTAAGAGCTGGATTAAAAAGGTGGGTGCGAAGCCCAAATCCTGAAGGTGCGGCACGGTCGAATTTTGTAAAACGGGAGTGGATGTAATGAGTCAGATTGATCAGGCGGTAGCGGTGCGCGATGGCGAGGAGCTGGATGCCTCAGCGGTCGATCGCTTTATGAAGCAGGCGGTGGCTGATCTAAAGGGCGAGCCAGTGATTCGCCAGTATCCCGGTGGCGCTTCAAATCTGACCTATCAGGTGGATTATGGCTCGCATTCGTTTGTCCTACGCCGGCCGCCGTTTGGAAAAATTGCCCGTTCAGCCCACGACATGCTGCGCGAAGCCCGCGTGATGGCGACGCTCAAGCCAGTTTACGGTTATGTGCCAGAGATTGTTGCCACCTGTGATGACCACAGCGTTCTGGGCTGCGATTTTTACGTGATGCAGCGCCTTGAAGGCGTCATTCTGCGCCAGGATTTCCCGGCGGATCTGGCCATGCCAGCAGAAGACGTCCGCACACTTTGCACCAACGTGATCGATAAGCTGGTTGAGCTGCACAAGGTCGATGCCGAAGCTGCGGGCCTGAATCATTTGGGCAAAGGTGACGGCTATGTGCAGCGTCAGATTCGCGGTTGGAGCGACCGCTTTGTAAAAGCCCGAACCGACGACGTAGGCGATTTTGCCACGGTAATGCAATGGCTGAATGACAAGATGCCAGACGATGTCGCCCAAGTGGTTATCCACAACGATTACCGTTTTGACAACGTGGTGCTGAATCCAGATAACCCTTTTGAGGTGATTGGGGTGCTGGATTGGGAAATGGCGACCATTGGCGATCCGTTGATGGATTTGGGCAACAGTCTGGCTTATTGGGTACAGGCGGACGACGAGGCACCCTTTAAGATGTTGCGGCGCCAGCCAACTCATCAGCCGGGCATGCTGACTCGCGACGAGGTCGTCACTTACTACGCTCAACAATCAGGGCGACAGATCGATAACTTTGATTTTTACGAGGTTTACGGCCTGTTTCGTCTGGCGGTGATTGTTCAGCAGATCTACACCCGCTATTACCATGGCCAGACTGTAGACAAACGCTTTGCGATGTTTGGTCAGGCCGCCAATTATTTACAAATGCGCTGTGAAAAGCTGATTTCAAAGAGCAGCCTATAATGGCAACGATCTATCTGGTGCGCCACGGCCAGGCCAGCTTTGGCGCTGAAGATTACGATCGCCTTTCGCAAATCGGCTGGCAGCAGGGGCGGGTGCTGGGGCGTGCGCTGAAGTGTTCGCAAGCGACAGCCGCAAAGCCGCTTGCGGTTTTTGGCGGTACGCTGCGGCGTCATCGAGAAACCGTGGAGGCTATGGATCGCGGTTTTGGTGACGGCTTGCGAGCTATGCAGGTAGCGTCCGGTTTTGATGAGTTTGACCATGTGGCGCTGATTCACCGCCATCGGCCCCAGTGGCAGGACCACAGCGTAATGGCGCGGGATCTGGCTGCGTCCATCGCGCCAGCCAAAACGTTTCAAATGGAATTTTTCGCGGCGGTGCAGCGCTGGGCCAGTGGCGGCTTTGATCACGAATACGCGGAAAGCTGGCCTGGGTTCAAGACACGGGTTTTGGCGGCGTTGGACGAGGCAGTCAGCTGCGCTGCCGGTAAAGATCTGTTGGTTGCGACCTCAGGTGGCCCCATCGCAGTGATCGTCCAAGCGCTGCTTGATCTGAGCGATGAGCGCACTCTGGACTTGAACAGCATGATCGCCAACACCAGCGTTACCCGAGTGCTTTATAGCAGCCGCGAGCGCCATGGCGACAGTCGGCGCAGTTTGGCGGTTTTCAACAACTACAGCCACCTAGAGGCGGAAGACCCCGCCCTGGTAACCTTTCGCTAACAATTTCGCCAAAAACTTCGCTAAAAATAGGGGAATCCATGAGCACAAATCTGTTTGATTTGAATGGGAAAATCGCGTTAATCACCGGTGCCAGCCGCGGTATTGGCGAGAGTATTGCTCGCACATTAGCCGCCCAAGGCGCCCACGTGATTGTCAGCAGTCGCAAACTGGACGGCTGCGAGGCCGTGGCCAGCAGTATTCGCAGCGCTGGTGGCAGCGCTGAGGCCTTCGCCTGCCATATTGGCGAGATGGGCCAGATTGACGCGGTTTGGGAACACATAGCACAAAAGCACGGCAAGCTGGACATTCTGGTGAACAACGCTGCTACCAACCCTTATTTTGGGCCGGTAGAAGATACCGATATGGCCGCCTTCAATAAAACCGTGGATGTGAATATTCGCGGTTACTTTTTTATGTGCGCCAAGGGTGCACAGCTAATGAAAAAATACGGTGGCGGAGCCATTGTGAATGTGGCGTCGGTAAATGGCGTTAACCCCGGGCACTTTCAGGGTATTTATTCCATTACCAAGGCCGCAGTCATTTCCATGACCAAATCTTTCGCTATGGAATTGGGGCCCATGAACATTCGGGTGAACGCACTTTTACCGGGGCTGACGGATACAAAATTTGCCAGTGCGCTGACCAGCAACGAAGCGATCAAAAAACAGGCGATGGCGCACATACCTATGAAGCGGGTAGCCAGCCCGGACGAAATGGCGGGCACAGTGCTGTATTTGGTATCGGCCGCATCCAGTTACACCACCGGTGCTTGTGTGAACGCTGACGGTGGCTATTTGACCATTTGAAGTGGCGCAAATGGCACGGCCTCAGACTGTAGGCAGTGGGCAGGTAAGTACGTCAACGTCGCTTTTCAGTTCGGCGGCTTTGACTTTGACTTGTTCCAGGGCAGATTCGCCACCCATTGCCAGTAGGTCGCTTAACAGGTTGGCCATAGCATTTTTGCTTTGTGCCATGGTCTGTTGGTAAGCCAGTCCACGGGCTTGTTCGGGGTTTTGCAATAAATCGGAGATAACGCTGGCGAATTCTGCCTGCTGTCGCTGTTGCAGGGCTTCCAGAAATACTTGCTGCCAGCGCTCTCGACCCTCTAGCCAGATATCGGTTTGGCCGGCCTGGGCCGCAGACCAGCGCTGAATGCGAAAATACTGGTCATCACTGAAGTCGCCTAGCCACGATTCAAGACGCTCCGCGGTACGTTCAGCGCGAGCCGAGGCAGTGGCTTCCGGGGAGCGCTTCAGCAAGTCTTGCTCTAGCTCTTGCTGGCGGTCGGCCATATTGACCGCCAATTCCTGAACCTGCTCGTCACTCAATGTTTTGAGGAAGGCCACTACCATGGGCGTAGCTCTCTCAGTGATTGCTGGCAGCAAGGCTAACAGTTGCTCCTGATGGAACTCCATACGCGCTGAATTCGTCAGTAGAGCTGAATTGGCATCGGCTATAACGGTGCTTAACCAGCGTTCGTAACGGGGCAGCTCCCGGCTGCAATGCCATTGGCGAAAATCGCGAACGCCCTGTTCAAGGGCCTGCTGTTGAGCGCCGGTGAGTGATACATAGTTTTCCGTCCACCACACCGTGCCCCAGTCCGCGTAACGGTAAGCCAGCTTGGCAGAGCTACAGCCGGCAATTGCCAGCACCAGCACTATTGCGATCGCCAAACGTAATAAAGTGGCGGGTGTCATGCGTTGTGGTCGGATGGGTGCAAACATTAAACGCTACCTAAAAGATTGCTTACTCACTACTATGCGTAGAGCATTAGAACACGCCATTGATTCCAACTAACCTACGACAGTTGCCTGCTTTTAGACGTTACAGAAATGTTCTTCTGCCTTAATTCTGCCCGAGTGCGCCAGCTCATTTTTGGCTTTTATATGTCTTGCATGATGTCATTACTAATGTCTGGAGTAATTACCTTTATGAACACCGGGCTGGATGCGCAGTTCGTATTCCGCTGGTTGCGTGCATTTCTTGTGGCTTGGGCTGTGGCTTTTCCGCTGGTAACGTTTATTGCTCCCATTGCGGGCAAGCTGACCGAGTTCACCCTGCGCCAGATTACCGGTCAAAAACCTGAAAAGCCGTTTGGCCGCTAAGTGCGAGGCAGTAGGCTTGGGAATTAGTCAGACGGGACATCAAACCGGTTGCTCATTACTGCCGAATGCGGTTTTCGCTCTGGCCTGCAGATTGTGACAGGGTCGTCGGCACTGGCGGTTTGTAATGCAGTGAATACAAAATGCGGTCGAGCACCGCTTGGCCGTTCCAGGCAGGGTTGTGATTGACCATGCCTACCACGGCCCAGGTGGTGTTGTTCTGATCACGAGTAAATCCGGCAATGGAACGCACATTTTCCAGGTAACCGGTTTTGATCCTGCCTTCGCCCTTCATACCTGTGTCCCGCAGTCTGCGGGCCATGGTGCCATCCATTGCAATCAATGGCATTGAGGCCATCAAGTCCGCTGAATAGCGGCTATTCCAGGCATTTCTCAGAATATCCACGCCTTGGCGTGCGCTGATGCGGCCATGTCGGGTCAAACCGGCTCCGTTATCGATCACCATACCGGTGGTGTTAATACCTTTATCTTCCAGCCAGCTGTAAATGGCACGAATACCCGTTACCCGGTCATCGTTGTCTGCAGCTGTGCGTTTTTCTGCGCCAATACCCAGTAACAGCTGGCGCGCCATCACGTTACTGCTCCATTTATTGATGTCGCGCACCATGGTTACCAGATCTGGCGATGTGGTGCGCATAATCAGTTTCGCGTTCTCAGGCGTACTGCTTAAGCGGTTGACGCCGCTGATTTCTACACCCATTTCTGCCAGTAGCGAGCGGATCATTGATGCGCTGTAGCGCTCATGGGATTGCAGAGACAAGTAACGTGTGGTCCGACAGCCCATGGGTAATGTGCCTTTAACGGACACGGTCACGCTTTGGTCGCTGTGAAAAACCGGTGTCCAGATGAATGAACCGCGGCCCGGGCAAGGGCCTTTGGCTGAGGCAATGACCTGGTTGTCGATCACCACCTCAGCCAGGTTCGGTGTACTCCATGAGCGGGTGCCGCGTTCGTCTGAACGAACCTCCAGCTGGCTCAGGTTGAGGTTCGTCAGGTACGCAGAGGGTTCCACCAGAAACGGGGCGTGGGGGTTGCTGCCGTTATCGTGGAAAGGTGGAAAACCGCCGTCAATCTGGAAATAGCTGCCGTCTAGAATCAGGTCGCCATTGACTTTTGTTATGCCCATGTCCCGCAGTTCTCTGAGCGTTGACCATAAGCGTTCGAAGGTCAGTTTTGGATCACCGCCGAAGCGCACATAAAGATTGCCATTAAGCGTGCTGTCGGACATGTCACCGTTGGTGAGAAAATCCGTGTCCCAAGTGTAGTTGGGTCCAAGTATCTCCAAGGCGGCGTAAGTGGTCAGGACTTTCATGATGGAGCCCGGGCTCATCAGGGTGTCGGCATTAATAAACTGCTCTACGCCCGGCCCGTTCATAGGCAGCGCGGCCATGCCCAGGGCGCTGTCGCTATTCAGCGACTTGCTGGCATAAGCCCGCATGGTGCCGTTCCATGCGCCTGCCTGCGCCATTGCGCTTTGGCCATTCGTGTCTGCGGCCAGTGCCGGAGTCCCCGGCCATGCCAGCAGTGCAGCTAACGCCAACCCGCCTAGGCGGCGAGCTTTAGCCGGCAGGGTAGTAAACGCGTTCACAGTGGGAAACGAGCAGGGCATAATAGAATCCGAAGTGGCAGGGCGGTGTTGCGTGTTGATTAAACTTTCGACACATTAAACAGTAGCTTATTTTCTCTGCAGCTACCATTCACACGGCTCGGCAAAGTATTAAATATTCTTTCTAGCTTGTTATTTTTTTATAAAAGGACATTGAATGAACAACTCTTTGACGCTCACATTCAGCGTTCTTGGTGCGGTTACGACCTCTTTACTGTTGGGAGGAAATTAACGATGGCGTACAGCGGTCGGTGTCTCTGCGGTGACATCCAGTTTCGGTATGATGGCCCCTTGGGCCCGGTGGTCTTGTGCCATTGTAAACAGTGTCAGCGGGCGCATGGTAGTGCGTTTTCTGCCAGCGCGCCGGCACAGGCAATTCACATGCAGTGGTTGATCGGCGCAGACCAGCTAAAAGAATACGCTTCCAGCCCGGGCAAATACCGCGGCTTTTGTGGCCGCTGCGGCTCTCAGCTGTATAGCAGGGTAGACGCCATTCCCGCCATTTTGCGGCTGCGGGTAGGCGCGCTGGAAAAACCTTTGGGCAAAATCGCGGCCCAACACGTTCATGTAGCAGCGCAGTCAGACTGGTTTCAGATCACTGATTCGCTACCACAGTTCGATAAGACGGAGCGCACGAACGATCCCCACTGAGTTGTATAGGCAATTCGGAGAGTGGCGTCATAATAAATTAATTGCAAATAATAATGATTCGCATTAAATTGTTTGTGTGGCGTTTCACTGTTGTTTGTGAATGCGCACGTGCGGGGGGAGTCACCATAAGGCAGTTTAATGTTGGCCAATGCTGAATTGGGATACATCTGGAATTAAGGAAGTGCTATGACACCGGAACAGGAATTGATGGGTGGGCTGAAAATTGCCGGAATTGCGGGTTTGTTTATCTGCCTTTTGCTGGCCGCGCTGGCTCTGACTGGTCAAGTTCCTTTATAAAAGTGGTCTATCACGTTAACACTCAGGTCAAGTACTGCTCGATGTGACTGGGTCGGGGGGTGATTCTGCTATAATACGCACCCTATTCAATCACCGAGGAAACCTGCCATGTCACAGTTGCCACCTTGCCCCCAATGCGCCTCTGAATTTACCTACGAAGACGGCACCCAGTTAGTGTGTCCGGAGTGCGGCCACGAGTGGAGCGAAACCGAGGCTGCCGCCGCAGAATCAGAGAAAATAATCCGTGATGCCAACGGCAATGAACTGCAAGACGGCGACAGCGTAACGGTCATTAAAGACCTTAAAGTGAAAGGTTCTTCGCTGGTGGTGAAAGTGGGCACAAAGGTTAAAAGTATAAGGTTGGTTGGTGGTGATCACGATATTGACTGCAAAATAGACGGTATTGGACCGATGAAACTGAAGTCGGAGTTCGTCAAAAAAGTCTGATGCTGAGTATGTGCTCCAGATTGTGAAAATCCGGGATTTAGCTGTTAATATGCAGATTGAATTGAAGGAACATTCGCAAATGGCTAATCCCAAATGATTATTGTGAAAAGACGGAAAAACCTGCAATTCCAGCGGAAACTTTTTCTTTGGCATTATTAAAACGCAATTTATGGACGCTCTTTTTGCTGACGCTGGCAGCGGGAAGTGCGATTCTTGTCCTGCTTTTGTTGTCGTTCTGGCAATCGATTCTTGCCGAGCGTAATTCAGTCCACAGCTCGCGGGTGGCACTGGTGGCGCAGTCTATGGACAGCGTTTTGCGTACCCAAGAGTTATTGCTCACGGTTGTTGGTCGCGAAATCCTGCGTTCTGGAGATTTGCCACAGACGCCCCAGCATTCAGCTGAACTGGATCGTATCCTGCAGGAAAACCCCGTTGCTATTGGTTTGGGAATGGCCCGTTCAGACGGGCAGATGATGCTGGTGAGTTCAAACCTGGATCTGGGTTTGTTGCCAAACCTGTTGCGAGCCAAAACTTCGCGAGACAGTTTTCAAGAAGCCTTGGCAACCGACACCATGGTTTTGGGGCGCACGTATTTTATGGGCGCGATCAATAAGTGGACAATTCCGGTGCGCAAAGCGCTGCGCAATTCCGAGGGTGAGGTGGTTGCGGTAATGACGGCGGGTCTCCGTATTGACGGCAACGCCGGTGTCCTGAGCAATTCCTTACACAGCGGCGCTTACGATCGGGTTATGTTGGCGCGAGCGTCAGACGGCTATGTGCAGTTTATTTCAGAGCAGGGCATGGGGCCAGAGCAATATTCCAAACTCCGTTACCAGGCCGAAACGCTTACAGACCAGAATCCGCATTGGAAAAATCTGCCCACGGCAGACATACAGCTATCAGACACACCTCATACCTATCGCATTCATCGTGATCAGCAAAACTATCTGGGGGCTGTCCAATTCAACAATCAGTTCCAAATGTGGGTTATGTCTGAAACCCTGATGCGCCCGTTGTGGATGAGGTTTTTTAAAACCGCATTGTTATACGTCAGCATTTTTCTAGGCGGTTTTCTGGCTTTGTTTATCATTTTTCGTATTACTGCGGTCGCCGAAGCCAAGCGCCTCAAAGAGCTGATGTACCTGTCGCGACACGATGAACTGACAGGCGTAGGCAATCGTTCAGGACTAAGCGCTAGCATCAACAGCCTGCTGCGGCGTAAACAAAGCTTTATGGTGGCTGTCATCAATATCGACCATTTTCGCGGCGTTAATGACCGTTTTGGGCAAGAATACGGTGACCAGGTGCTCTGCGCATTTGCACGCAGGCTGCTCAGCGTAGTCGACGAAAAGGACGTAGTGGCTCGGTTGGGCGCCGATGAGTTTGTGTTACTGATTAAAGCGGTGAATTTTCAGGCGATCGAGAGTCACGCGCGCCAGCTTAGCCACCAGTTGGACAAACCGCTGGAACTGGAGCAGTTTCCCTTGCAGCTGGGTGCCAGCATCGGTGTTGCGGTGTACCCCCGCGATGGTGATTCGGTGAACACACTTTTACGCAGCGCGCATTTGGCCTTGTATCAGGCCAAGAAGAGCCTCAATGACTGGTGTCTGTATCGGGAAGAACTCGAACAGGCCTACATCCGCCGAGTGCAGATTGAACAACGCTTGCGCCAAGCGTTGAGCCTCGGGCAGCTGACCATGGTGTTTCAGCCCCAGGTTGATCACGTCAAAGCCGTTTATGGATACGAAGCGCTTGTGCGCTGGTACGACGACGAACTCGGCCAGGTCGGCCCCGATGAATTTGTCGGAGTTGCTGAGTCCAGCGGCCTGATGCCAGCGTTGGGCAAGTTTGTGATGGAAACCAGCATTCGCGAGTTTTCCGAGTTTTTGGGTGCCCAAGGTAAAATGTGGCAACTGGCGGTGAACATATCGGTATTGCAATTTTTGCAGCCGGGTTTTACCAATGATGTTTTGTCTTTACTATCGCGATATGGGCTGTCGCCCAAGCAGTTGGTGTTGGAAATTACCGAGAGTCTGTTTATCTCCAATTTTGACGATGTACTGACCGTACTCAACGAATTGCGCAAACAGGGTGTGCGGGTATCGATGGACGATTTTGGTACCGGTTACTCGTCGCTTAGCTTGCTGAGAACCCTGCCGCTTGACGAGCTGAAAATTGACAAAAGCTTCATTGACGGCCTATTGGATGATCACAAAGTTCAAAACATGGTTGCCAGTATTGTCAGCATTGCTCGCAGTCATCAGCTTGAGCTTGTTGCCGAAGGCGTAGAAACAGAAGGTCAATACCTGGCGTTAATAGCAATGGGTTGTAAATTGTTTCAGGGCTACTATTTTGGCCGTCCGTCCGCTCTTGCTGTTGGGCCGAAGTCCCCCCACTAATCGTGTTTTTTCTGGCTGATTTGGTCCAGCGACAATTGGTCGCAGCGTCGCTGTAGCTGTTTGTGGCAGGCTATGCTGATTATTGACTTTGACCTTGTAGGAGTTTTTGATGGAACCTTCTTCCTTGATTCGTCGCTTTGCCCGTCATGGTAGTACGATCGCTGTTGTTGCCGCGGTCGCCAGTTGCATTCCGTTGATGGCCGCCGCCGGCACTGCTCCCGAGCCCCATGCTAGCGGTGTCATGGTGGAGTACGGTTGGAGCCGGCCAACGCCGCCGGGCACAGCGGTTGGGGTTGGCTACATGGTCATCCACAACCACACTGACGCAGCAGTTCGCCTCACCGGCGTCACCAGCGAGGTTGCCACCGACGTTTCCATTCATAAAACCATCGCAGACAACGGTATGATGCGCATGAAACCGTTGCCGGATGGCTTGAGCATAGACTCTGGTCAGAGCGTGGAGTTTAAGCCCCTCAGCTATCACCTTATGCTGGAAGGTTTAAAACAGCCGTTAAAGGTCGGGCAGAAAATTCCTGTTACGCTAAAGTTTGAACGCATTCCGGCGCAGAAAGCCGTACTGGACGTCAGGTCCCTGGATAACAGTGGCAAAGACGATGGTGGAGTGGACCATTCGACGATGAACCACTCCACAATAGATCATTCCAACATGAGCCACTCCGATATGGATCATTAATGGAGATTGTGGTGTAAAGCCGATATTCTGCGCAGCGTCTAGAAAGCCGAGCTTTTTTAAGGAATCTGCGTGTGCTTGAAAGTTACTTAACCGGCTTACTGGTGTGTGGCGGTTTAATTATTGCCATTGGCGCGCAAAATGCCTACCTGCTGAGCCAAGCCATTCGCCGGGAGCACCATTGGCCGGTGGCGGCTATTTGCGCAGTGTGCGATGCCAGTCTGTTCACCCTGGGCATGTTCGGCGTGAGTGCGGCGCTGATAGCCGTGCCCCAGGCGTTGGAGTTTTTGCGCTGGCTAGGCGTGATTTTTTTGGGCTGGCTGGCACTTCAGGCGGCCGTGCGTGTCTGGAGGGGCCGCGCTGCGTTAAAAGTTGGAGCGGCCACTCGAGGCAGTTTGCGCAAGGTTGTATTGACCGCGCTGGCGGTCACTCTGCTGAACCCTCAGGTTTACCTCGACACGTTGTTGCTGGTGCCGGCGATTGGTGCCCAGCAGAACAGTGCCGTGGCTTTTGTAATCGGCGCCAGCACCGCTTCGGTGGTGTGGTTTAGCCTGCTGGCGTGGGGCGGTGCAGCTTTGGCTCCCGTGTTGTCGCGGCCACTGGCCTGGCGCGTTATTGACGGCCTGATTGGTTTAATGATGGCGGCGATAGCGTTGCAACTGGCTCTTAATGGCAGTCTGTAGCGCTCTTTAACGCGTATTCTTAGACTTCAATAAGCTGCACGAGAACCAACCGTGACCAAAGTGGCGTTAAAAACATCACTTCGAGCCAGTTCATGAATAAAACTATTCGCCGCTTGTTTGCCAGCGCAGGCGCCTTGCGCCGAATCATGTCTGCCTACTCGCCCTATTTGGGTGCGGGCATCCGGGTGACCCATATCGCCGACGACTTTGGCTCTGCCACGGTGGAAATGCGTCAGCGCTGGTACAACACCAACTACGTTGGCACTCATTTTGGTGGCTCGCTTTATAGTATGTTGGACCCGATGTATATGCTGCTGCTAATGCGTCGCTTGGGCAATGGCTACGTTGTGTGGGACAAATCTGCCCACATCGATTTCATCCGCCCTGGCAAAGGCAAAGTTGTGGCGCACTTTGAGCTGACGGACGAACGCCTCGATGAAATTCGAGCAGCCACCGCCGATGGCGAGAAAATGCTGCCCACTTGGGATGTCGAAGTGCATGATGAACAAGGCGAGCTGGTTGCTCGCGTGCGCAAGGTGCTTTACATTCGCCGCAAGGCAGGCTGACGCCTCTGCCCTGGCCGTTGCGCTAGCACAGTGGTCACCCCTGTAGCCTAGACAAGGCTAGCTGGCCACATCGGCCAAATAGGTTTCTAGTTCATTGCCCAGCCAGCCCACCACGGCGCCACCCTGGGCATACTCGGATTCCAGCGCGCTGAACACTTTCCACCATTTTGCACTACGGTGGTGGATGGTGGTCAGCTCGCCGTTGGCCAACGCCTCGCGAATCAGTGGCAGCGGTAAATCCGCCCAGCCTGCGCCGTCAATCACTGAGTCCCGTATCAGTTCGTACTGGGTAAACGCCAGATAGTTGGCTGTTTCCGGGGATTCCGGCTCCAGGCGCATATCGCGTATAGAAGCTAAGGTGATTTCGGTGTGCGTCACCAGGTTGTCTTGAGTTACCCGTTCCAGCTGGCACAACGGGTGGTTGCTTGCGGCCACCGTTAACATGCGCACATCTGCCAACTCGCGCCGCCATTCATAGCCTTCGGTGGTGGGTTCGGGCATCAAGCCGTAACACACATCCACCGATTGGTTCTCCACCAGCGCCGGCAATTCCCGGGGTGAGGCCAGATACACCGCAATACTGGTATGGGGGAATCGTTGTTTCAGGCGCTGCAAAATTCTGCGCCATGCCGACTCGGGCAGGGAATCATCACGGCCGATACGGAGGGCGGTTTCAGCACCGCTGAGGTGGTGCTCGCAACGCGCCATGATTTGGCCTGCTACCTGATCAAAGCGCCGGCAGTCGGTCACGATGGAGTGGCCCACAGCGGTCAATTGAAGTTGGTTACCACTGCGTTCGAACAGCAGCGCACCCAGCTCGTCTTCCAACGCCGCCAATGCTGTGCTGACGGTGGTGCGGCTGCGGCCGAGCTCGCGAGCAGCCGCGGCAACGGTGCCAAAGCGCACAATCGCCAGAAAAATCTGTATTTGCGACGTTTTCACGCTAGAAGTTCCTTAGAAAAGTACCTTAGGAATGCCTAAGAAAGTGCCTTAAATTGCGTATTTACCCGTATTAGCGACGGATAAACCGTCGGCCACCGACTCGCGTCTCAGTGTATCTATCATTAATATCAGTAGCCAGTCACTGGAGGTGTTTATGGCTGCTTTTCTGGCGCGGGAAAACCTGGCGCTGATTTTATCGTCGATGGGTGCTGCCCTGTTTGCGGTTCTGGGGATTACCTGGGGCTTGTGGGTCGATTCTTTGGTTATTCTGTTTGATGGCGCCTACTCGTTGGTGAGTTTGATGTTGTCGCTGTTGTCGCTTTATGCGGCGCGCCTGATGCGCAAGCCGGCCTGCGATGCGTTCCCCTTGGGTCGTGGTGCTTTGGAGCCCTTGGTGATTGCGGTAAAAGGCCTGACGATCGCCTTGGTGTGTGTTATCTCGCTGCTCTCTGCCATTGCCGCTTTGTTCAGCGGTGGTCAGGTGGTTGACACCGGTATGGCTCTGATTTTCTCAGGCGTCAGCGTGATGGGTTGTGCGCTGGTGTGGGTCTATTTGCATTGGGCTACGGGCCGCAGCCAGTCCGGTTTGCTGCTGGCGGAAAAGAAGCAGTGGCTGATGGATATGGGGCTGAGTGGGGCCGTGCTGATTGGTTTTTTAGCAGCCGCTTTGCTAGAAACCGGTGCCTGGGGTCACCTAGCCAAGTACGCCGATCCGACGATGATGGTGCTTATTTCAGGTTACTTTTTGGTCGTTCCGGTGAAAATGACCGCGGCAGCTGTGCGTGAACTACTTTTGTCTGCTCCGTCTGAAGAATTGCAAAGCTGTGTATCTGAGGCCATGTGGGATGTTGGCTTGCATCCGGACTGTGCCAGTACCATCAAAGTTGGCCCATCACTGATGGTAGAAGTGGCTCTGCCTGTTAATTGGTCGGACGATATCAACCGCCTTAGATTCCGGCTGCATCGCAAGCTGGCAAACCTGCCGGTAGAAGCGCGCATATTTGTACATGCTTCGGACTAGTGCCCCATCTGGCGTGGTAAAGTAGGTCATGCTTAAATTATCCAACGCTGTTGAACTTGCGGACTGGGAGATCGAAATCACCCAGATCCGCGCTCAGGGTGCCGGTGGGCAGAATGTCAACAAGGTCTCCTCTGCGGTGCACCTGCGCTTTGATATTTGGAACTCGTCGCTGCCCCTGTTTTATAAAGAACGCCTGATGGCGCTGAACGATCAGCGCATCAGCAAAGACGGTGTACTGGTGCTCAAAGCACAAAGCCATCGTACGCTAGAGCTGAACAAAAACGACGCCATGCAGCGGCTTAAAGCGTTGATCCTGCAAGCGGTAAAACCGCAAAAAGCTCGCCGCGCCACAAAACCCAGCAAATCCGCCAAGCGCAAGCGCACCGACGGTAAAGTGCAAAAGGGCCGTACCAAAGCGTTGCGGGGAAAGGTTCAAGTTTAGCCCGCCCGATCCTGTTCTGCTGCTCCGGTGTGAACTCTCAGAAACTCCGCCATATCGTCAAAAGCTTCGTCTGCTTCTGGCAGCATCGGGCCAAAAATCTGCCATACGTGCACCATTCCCTGCCAGATATGCAGTTCCACCGGTGAGCCTTCTGCTTGCGCCTTGGCGGCGTAGCGCCTTGCGTTATCTATCAGCATTTCGCAGTCACTGGCCTGAATCAGTGTGGGCGGCAGGTCGTGCAACGGCCCGCGCAGTGGCGAAGCCACGGGGCTGGCCGGTCGCATGCGGAAAGTGGCTGTACTGAACCACCACAAAACCGGCAGCGGCACTTTTTGCAGGCCACCAAACATTGGGCCTAGCATGGGGTCTGTGGCTATATTTCTTCGATTGCTGGGCGCGGTCATGGTCATGTCAGTGGACGGCGACAGCGCAATAGCCGCATCGGCTTGGCGCAGCTTCTGGTCGCGCAGCCAGGCAATCAGAGCCAAAGTATGGCTGCCACCGGCCGAATCACCCGCAATCACCATAATTTGAGCCTCCTCCTTGCCCTCCGGGCCGTTGTCCAGCAGCCACTCATAGGCCTTGCGGCAGTCCTCCATGCCGGCTATATAGCGATATTCCGGCATCAGCCGATAGTCCACCGCAAACACCGCAGCCTTGCCAATTTGCGACAGCTGGTCGGTCATGCTGCGATGGCTGCGCGGGCTGCCGGCCATCCAGGCGCCGCCATGAATGTACAGGATACGCCGACGGGTATCGGCGCCGGGAGCTACCACCCACTCACCGCGGGGCTGGTCGGTCGCAGTCACGGTAGACACCATGTGCAGGTCATCGCTGATGCCGTCCATATACTGGCGCATGGCAAGAATTCGCGCACGCCCCCTAACGCCATGCAGCTGTCGCCCCATATTGCGTACGCGCTCGATCACCTCTTTGTTGGCGACGCTAGGCAGTGCGGTGCGCGATTTGAACTCATGACTATCAAACGTCGAATAGTCTTCTGGCCGGAGCAGCACGAACGACACGGTTAAAAAAATCAGCAAAAACAGCCCGATAAAGATCAGTAAATACAGAACCCACATCATAAAAACGCCTCACCAGCCACTTGCAGTTTCGGTTTTAAGCATTGCATAAGCACGCGTTGGTTGCCAGATTCAATACCGCTCGCGGTTGAAACTGTGAGCCGGCGGCCTAAGGTAAGTAATGGTTATCAACATTCATTGACCACAGTGGAACAAATCATGAGCGATCAACCCGTAATGCTGATTACAGGCGCATCTTCAGGTATTGGGGCGGCTACCGCACGGGCAGCGGCCAAACAGGGCTATCGCCTGGTACTGGCGGCTCGTTCGGAAGCTAAACTGCACAAGTTACAACAGGAACTGGGCGGTAAAGAGCAGGTATTAACGGTGCGCTGCGACGTGCAAAGCGACACAGATCAGCGTGAAATGGTGAAAAAGGCGCTGGCCAGTTTTGGTCGCATCGATGCCGTATTCGCCAACGCCGGCCGCGGGGGTGAGCCCGGCGGCTTCAGTGGTGCAGATGCGGAAGTCTGGAAAGACATGATTCTGACCAACATCTACGGCGTTGGCCTGACTGTGCAGCATTGCCTGCCAGCGTTGAGGGAGAGCCGTGGGCATCTGTTATTGACGGGCTCTGCCGCCGGACGGGTAACCATTCCGGGATCTATGTACAGCGCCACCAAGTGGGCAGTGTCGGCCATTGGCTATGGCGCTCGCGAAGAACTGCGGGGCTCCGGTATTCGAGTAACCCTGATCGAGCCGGGCATGGTAGACACACCCTTCTTTGATCAGCAGCCAGACAACGCGCTGCAGCCAGACGACATTGCCAACGCAGTCATGTACGCCGTGGCCCAGCCGGCACATGTAGACGTTAACGAAATACTGGTGCGGCCTACGCCTGCGATTAAAGACGTGTAAACCGGAAATAGTGCCAAAATTAGTGTCGAAAAGAGTGCCGAAAAGAGTGCAGATTAGAGAAAAAAGGTAAAAGCCTGCGCTAGCGTTTAGTGCTGCGCTGGCGCTGCTTCTTCGGCTTGGGTTTTGGCCGCGCCGCCGGCTTTGAGCCGGGGCGGTTATCGGGCCGTCTGCCGGGCTTTTCTGCAGATTTGGCGCCTGGCCTAGGAGGGGGCTTATTGCCGGCGCGTGGCTTGTGGCTGTCGCGCTTGTGTGCTGGAACATTGACCGGCGTCGTCTTACCGGCGGGCTTTTGAGTCGCAGCTGGGGCATCGGATGACGAATCCCGAATGCTGTCCATCAGCACCGCCAGTTCTTTTGATGTTAAATCCCGCCATTGGCCAACGGGCAGATTGCCCAGGCTAATATTCATAATGCGCTGCCGTTCCAGGCGCGTTACGTCAAAGCCAAAATGCTCCGCCATGCGTCGAATCTGCCGGTTCAGGCCTTGTACCAGAACAATGCGGAACACACAGCGCGACTCCTGCGACACCCGGCATCTTTTTGTAACCGTACCCAGAATTGGCACCCCGCCGGCCATACCGTCAATAAAGGTCTTGGTGATGGGCTTATCAACGGTGACCAAATACTCTTTCTCGTGATTATTACCCGCCCGCAGGATCTTGTTGACCAGATCGCCGTTGCTGGTCATAAAAATCAGTCCCTGAGAATCCTTGTCTAGCCGGCCGATAGGGAAAATTCTCACCGTGTGCCCGACAAAGCGCTGAATATTGTCGCGTTCGGCGCTGTCGGTGGTGCTGACAATGCCCACCGGCTTGTTCAGAGCGATGAATACCTGATCTTCCTCAGCACGGGGCTCAATGATTTGGCCGTTGACCATCACCGTATCCGTCGGCAATACCTGATCGCCAACGCTGGCACGCTTGCCGTTGATTCGCACACTACCCTGCTCGATGTATCGGTCGGCCTCGCGCCGCGAACAAATGCCGCTCTCGCTGATGTATTTGTTCAGGCGTGTGGAAGAAGACTGGGTCATGCAGGGCACCGGCTGGGTGTGGGTTCAATTAAGCGGTGCATCATAACAGGCGAGCGCTCCGGTCGCAGCCGACACTCGGTAAGGGTTTAATCGCCAGAGTGTTAACCAGAGCGCTGGACGTGAATACCCGCCTCTGCCATTGTTGCTCGATAACGCCCGCTTAACTCACCTAGAACCCCCCGATGCCCTCAACGCTTTCAATAATTTGCCCTGTCTGCGAGCAGGCCGAGTTACAGCACTTCCAGACCCTCAAAAACCAGCACTATTTGCGCTGTTCGGAATGCCAATGCACCGTGATGGCTCCTGACAGTCGTTTAAGCGCCGAGCAGGAAAAAACCATCTACCAATACCACGACAACAACCCGGGCGATCCCGGTTATCGTCGTTTCCTGTCTAAGGCAGCAGATCCCTTATTGGCCCGACTTCCCCGCGGAGCTCACGGCCTGGATTTTGGCTGCGGCCCAGGCCCGGTGCTGGCTGGTATGCTGGAGGAAGCGGGTATGACCATGGCGCTTTACGATCCGTTTTTCCATCCGCAGCCTGACGTTCTACAGCAACAATACGACTTCATCACCTGCACGGAAGTGCTAGAACATTTGCACCAGCCTGCGGCGGTCTTACGCCAGCTGGATAGCCTACTAAAGCCTGGCGGCTTGCTGGCCGTGATGACCTGCTTTCAGACGGATGACACCCGCTTTGCAAGCTGGCATTACCGGCGCGATCCCACTCATGTGGTGTTTTACAAAGAAGAAACCCTGGTGTTAATCGCTGAGCGGTATAAATGGGCGCTGGAAATACCGAGAAAGGATGTGGCTATTTTTACCAAAGCAGAGTGAGGGTGCACCGGAGTGCCACCCAGGACGTGATCCAACAACTGGAGTCCATAGCACTCGCCCGGCACCGGCACTTTTGCGGTTACCGCCGCGGCCAGCCATTGTGCGGTATGCCCGCTCCAGCACCGAAGATAATCCACCAACAAACCAGTATTCGAAATCGCCACAGCGTTCGCGAATCTGTGGGTAGGTTGCGCCGGTTTTTACGATGGTAACGCGCGGCTTGCGAGTGTTAGCGAGCGGAGTCGTCATCGCCGAAAAGATCCCTGCTCAGGATGTTTGTTCCTGCGGCAGTTCCGCGTTGTGGAACACGGTCTGAACATCGTCCAGCTCATTCAGCATATCCAGAAATTTCTCAAACATCGGAATGTCGTCGCCGCTCACCTCTGTGGTGGTTTTTGCCAGAAACTGAATGTCGTCAGCGTCGAAATCAATGCCTTCGAACGCGTCTATTAGCGCTTGGCGGGCCTTGGCGTATTCGGTGTGGGGCGCGAACACAGTGATCAGTTCGTTTTCCGTTTCGATGTCGGTTACGTCTACATCCGCATCCATCAACGCTTCCAGAACAGCGTCTTCATCTTGCCCCTTGAAGGCAAAGATCGCGCAGTGGTCGAACATGTGGGCAACGGTGCCCGGCGTGCCGATTTTGGCTTTGGTTTTGGTAAACGCCAGGCGCACATCACCAAAGGTGCGGTTGGGGTTGTCGGTCAAGCAGTCCACAATGACCATGCAATTACCCGGGCCGTAGCCTTCATAGCGCGCTGGTGAGTAATCTTCACCGGTACCGCCGTGGGCTTTGTCGATGGCTTTTTCAATAACGTGGCTGGGAACCTGGTCTTTTTTGGCGCGATCGATCAGCGCGCGCAGAGACAGGTTACCGTCTGGGTCGGTGCCGCCGGATTTCGCGGACATATAGATTTCACGACCGTACTTGCTGTAAACCTTGGTCTTGGCGTCGGCCGTCTTGGCCATGGATTGTTTGCGGTTCTGATAGGCTCTGCCCATGTGCGCTGCCTCTTTGATTGCAGGGTGGAACTCTTTTTAAGCTCGGTTGAAACTCTTTTTAAGCTTTGTTGAAAACTCTTTTGAGCCCCGTTGAAACTGTTTTTAGGGCCCGTTGAAAATCTTTTTGGACCCCGTTGAAAAATTTTTTAAGAGCGCAGGATTTTACTGGACAACGCAGGGATCGAACAGTGTTTATTCCTTTTAGACGTAATCTACCGGTGGACGGTAGCTATCCTGAGTCACAAGGTCGATACCGCACTCTACCGAGCTGACCCAGTTCAGAAAGCGTTCCACCATTTCCGGGCCTTCAAAACGCTTGCCATGCTGGGGCACAATGGCCTGTACATCCATTTCCCGAATCATATTGGCCCAGAGGCGGCATACCTTCTGCGAGGCAATATAACGGCGATGAAAGTCCATCATGTAAGGAATGTGCTTGTCGAAATCGGTTACCGGGAGGTGTTCATCGGGGCCGCCCATAGACGCGCCTAAATCCCCAGAAAACAAAATTTTCGCGATCGGATCGTAAAACTGAATGTTACCCACCGAGTGCATGAAGTGGGCGGGTAAACATTGAACGTAAGTGTCTCCAAAGCGAACATTCGCTCCGGCATCCGGTATCGCCATAATGCGATCATAAACGTTGCCGCCCACCAGTTTAGCCACATGCTCAGACACCAGATGAGGAAGGAAGCGAGCCCATAGTTTGGATGTCACCACTTTGGCGCGGGTGTGCACCAGCCAACGGTCAATAGCGCCAATAATGTCCGGGTCCTGGTGTGATGCGAATACGTAATCCAATTCGCGAATATTCATGAAACGCGACGCAGCCAAGGCCAGCGGCGTATAGGTAAGATCACCACCTGGGTCAATCAGGGCTTCGTGTTGGCCATCTACCAGCAGAAACTGGTTTGATTGAACGCCCTCACCAATAACCAGCGAATCAAACATCAAGCATTTGTGGTGCCCGTTATCGAACAGCGTAATGGGTTCTGTGGCCATGTTATTCTCCTAAAAAATGCTCATTAAATACTCCCTTGGAGCTTACGGAATCAATCAAAACAGAGCGTTGCCTCAGATCAATTTCGCAAAAGTCGTTTGCTAATATTTTGCAAACGTATCTTAAGCCGCGATTCAGTGCCGTGCGGTGTGTCTGTAATCCCGCGGTGACTTCCCCATGATTTTTTTGAACAGTCGTGAAAAGTAGTAGGCGTCATCGTAGCCCAACTGGCGGCTTATAGCCGCGAACGGCAACGTTGTGCTATCCAGCAACTGGCAAGAGCGCTCCACTTTTAAACGCAAAAAGTGCTGGATGGGTGAAATGCCCGTGCGTTCGCGATAGCGGGTAGCGAAATGCGCTGGCGACAAACCAGCCAATTCCGCCAGCTGCTCCAGTGTTAGCCTTTGTTCCAGGTTTTCCCGCATGTAACTGTTCAATACTTCCAGGTCTGGACCGGCGTCGTGTTCGCTGTGTTCCGCAATCATGGGTATTGCCGCCAGCAGTTGACGCAGGCGATTGGCTACGTGAATTAATCCGCTGGTGCGAAAGCCGGTTTGCCGCACCGACAGCAACCCGTTGAAATCCACCAATAGCCTTGGCTGGCGGCCGATATAAAGCACCGGAGTTTGCTGGTCAAATCCCATGTGGCCGGTAAAAGCATCGGCTAACGGGCCGGTGTAATGTACCCAGTGAATCGTCCAGGGGTTGGCCGGATCAGCGGTATAACGGTGGCTAGCGCCGGCAGGCAGCAACACCAGGTCTCCCGCGCTAACGGTAAAAGCTTCGCCACTCACATTAAGAAAAGCCTGGCCATCGCTGCAATAGATCAGCAAATGATGCGCAGGTTGCTCCCGGTGCATGTGGTGCCCGCTCGCCCGCCGATAGTGGCCGAAAGCGATGGGATAGAGCTCGCGAGTAAGCGGGTGCGAGCTCAGAAGTTGAACACTGGGTTCGGGTAGCAAGTAGCGCACGCTGTCGGGCGGCGCCGGCCATTGCGACGTTAGGGCCATATGGAATTCCCGCTTTTCGTGATCGAAAGATAGTCCATTATTGGCGAAACTTAGTCAATCACACGGTCCCAATTACCGTGCTAGTCTGAACGACAAGCTTGAGCTAATCCGCACGATAATCCGGCATCGCTCAACATTTGCACAACAACAAAACTCTCGATATACACAACACGCAGGATCCGCCCATGAAAAATGTTCCTCTGTACCTTGCAGGTGAATTTGTTCAAAGCCAGACCGACAGCTGGATTGACGTGACAAATCCCGCCACCAATGAAGTCATCGCCAGGGCTCCGAATACCACGCCTGCAGAGATGCGCAAGGCCATCGATTTTGCGGCTGAAACCTTCAAAACCTGGAAAGAAGTGCCAGTGTCAGAGCGGGCAAGGGTGATGCTGCGTTATCAGGCGTTGTTGAAGGAACACCACGATGAAATTGCCGAGATCCTGGCCCAGGAAACCGGTAAAACGTTTGACGATGCAAAGGGTGATCTATGGCGCGGTATCGAAGTGGTTGAGCACGCCGCCAACGTAGCGTCGATGATGATGGGCGAAACCGTTGAAAACGTGGCCCGCGAAGTCGACACTCATTCCTGGATTCAGCCCTTGGGCGTATGCACGGGTATTACGCCGTTCAACTTCCCCGCAATGATTCCCCTGTGGATGTTTCCTTTAGCCATTGCCTGCGGTAACACCTTTATTCTGAAGCCGTCGGAACAGGATCCCCTGACACCGACACGTCTTGCTGAGTTGTTCGAACAGGCCGGCGCGCCCAAGGGCGTTTTGCAGGTTGTTCACGGTGGTAAAGAGCAGGTAGATACCCTGCTGAACGACCCTGCCGTTAAAGCGATTTCTTTTGTTGGTTCTGTGCCAGTTGGGCGCTACATCTATGAAACCGGCACCCGCAACATGAAGCGTGTGCAGTCTTTCGCAGGCGCTAAAAACCACATGGTTATCATGCCGGATGCCGACAAGCAGCAGGTGCTCAACGCTCTAGTAGGCGCCTCTGTGGGCGCGGCAGGGCAGCGTTGCATGGCCATCTCGGTTGCGGTATTCGTAGGCGAAGCGCGACAGTGGATCCCGCAGTTAAAAGAAGCTATGGCCAAAGTGCGCCCCGGTGCCTGGAACGATTCCGGCGCCAGCTATGGCCCGGTTATAAGCCCGAAAGCCAAAGAGCGTGTCGAGGCGCTGATCGCAACGGGTGAAGCCCAGGGTGCCCAGCTGCTGCTGGACGGCCGCAATTGCACCGTGGACGGTTTGCCGAATGGCAACTGGGTAGGCCCTACACTGTTCGCCGGTGTGACCAGCGAAATGGACATTTACAACGAAGAAATTTTCGGCCCGGTGTTGTGCTGTTCCGAAGTAGATTCCCTGGGCGAAGCCATCGAGTTCATTAACCGAAGCCCGTATGGCAATGGTACATCTATCTTTACCGGCTCAGGTGGCGCAGCCCGTCGCTTCCAGCACGAAATTGAAGTAGGTCAGGTGGGTGTGAACATCCCCATTCCGGTGCCCCTGCCGTTCTTCTCGTTCACCGGCTGGAAAGGTTCTTT
This sequence comes from Marinobacter sp. BSs20148, assembly GCF_000283275.1. NCBI lineage: Bacteria > Pseudomonadati > Pseudomonadota > Gammaproteobacteria > Pseudomonadales > Marinobacteraceae > Marinobacter > Marinobacter sp. BSs20148. Next base: position 2,761,294 of record NC_018268.1, on the reverse strand, counting down.
CTACGGTGATCAGCATGCTTACGGCAAGCAGGCCGTGCGTTTCTACACCGAAACCAAAACCGTCACCTCACGCTGGTTCAGCTCAGAAGCCACCAGCACCGAAGCCAACTTCTCTATTCAGTTGCGTTGATTCGCAGTGTCCCGTCTATCTGACGCACAAGTTTGCTGGTCAGGCAGGCGGGATACGAGCAGGAGCCAGCTATGAACTTTGACCTGACCGAAGACCAGCAGGCGTTTCGCGAGGCAGCGCGGGCATTCGCGCAGAAATCCATGGCGCCTTTTGCTGCGCACTGGGACGAAGAAAGCATTTTTCCAAAAGATGTGCTTCGAGAAGCCGGCGAAATGGGCTTTTGCGGGCTCTACACGCCGGAAGCCTTTGGTGGCATGGGGCTTTCGCGCCAAGACACCGCGGTGATTGTAGAGGAGCTGGCGGCTGCCTGCCCCTCTACTGCAGCCTTTATAACCATTCACAACATGGCAACCTGGATGCTGGCCAGTTTTGGCACAGATGAGGTCAAACAGAATGTCGTGCCTACCTTGGCCAGCGGTGAGAAATTGGCGTCTTATTGCTTGACCGAGCCCGGCGCAGGGTCCGATGCAGCAAGCCTGCGTACCAAAGCAGAACGGGATGGTGATGATTATGTCATCAACGGCAGCAAGGTTTTTATTTCCGGTGCTGGGGCAACCGATGTGCTGATTTTAATGGCTCGTACTGGTGGCCCGGACAGCGGTGCCAAAGGCATTTCTGCGTTTTTGATTCCGGCGGATGCCGACGGCGTGTCCTATGGCAAGAATGAAAAGAAAATGGGCTGGCACAGCCAACCGACCCGCTCGGTCACACTGGAAAATGTTCGGGTGCCAGTGGCCAACCGCTTAGGCGCCGAAGGCGAAGGTTTTGCCATCGCTATGAAGGGCCTCGACGGTGGCCGCTTGAATATTGCCACCTGTTCCCTCGGCGGTGCCCAAGCGGCGTTGCTGCGTGCTCGTGACTACATGCACGCCCGCGCCCAGTTTGGCAAACCGCTGGCGGCGTTTCAGGCTTTGCAGTTTAAACTGGCGGATATGGCCACCAATCTGGTTGCAGCGCGGCAAATGGTGCGCCTGGGCGCGTTCAAATTAGACAACGGCGACCCTGAAGCCACACTGCACTGCGCCATGGCCAAACGCTTTGCCACCGACGTGTGTTTCGACGTGGTCAACGACGCCCTGCAACTCCACGGTGGCTACGGCTATATTCGGGAATACCCCCTTGAGCGATACCTGCGGGACTTGCGGGTGCACCAGATCTTGGAAGGCACCAACGAAGTCATGCGCCTGATTGTGGCCCGCCGCATTCTGGAGCAGGGCGTCGCGGAAGCGATTCAGTAGCGGAATTCATTCAACATCATATTGCGGAGATCTTATGAGCGACACACTCGATTTTAAGAGCGATAAGCTGCAACTGGAAAAACGCGGCCACATTGCCGTGCTGACGATCAGCAACCCACCGGCGAATACCTGGACCCGCGACTCGTTAAGCAAATTACAACACACGATCGCTGAATTGAACGCTGACAAAGACATTTTTGCGTTGGTGGTTACCGGCCAAGGCGAGAAATTCTTCTCTGCCGGAGCGGATCTGAATGCCTTTGCCGACGGCGACATTGCTCGCGCCACAGACATGTCCCGGGCTTTTGGCTCGGCGTTTGACGCGCTAACCCACTTCCGCGGCGTGTCCATTGCGGCCATTAACGGTTACGCCATGGGCGGCGGCCTGGAATGCGCGTTGGCCTGTGATATCCGTATTGCTGAAGAGCACGCGCAATTGGCTCTACCAGAAGCATCAGTTGGCCTGTTGCCCTGCGCTGGCGGCACTCAAAACTTGCCATGGCTGGTGGGCGAAGGTTGGGCCAAGCGCATGATTCTGTGTGGTGAGCGCCTGAAAGCCGACAAGGCTCTGAGCATTGGTCTGGTGGAAGAAGTGGTCCCCACCGGCCAAAGTTTGGCGAAAGCTTTGGAGCTGGCAGAAGGCGCTTGCAAGCAAAGCCCGTCGTCCATTGCTCGCTGTAAGAATCTGATCATGAACGTGCGCGACGGTCATAACCATGAGGACGGCTGGCGCTTGGAGCGGGAACTGTTCATCGAGCTGTTTTCTACTGAAGACCAGAAAGAAGGCGTCAATGCGTTTTTAGGCAAGCGAAAGCCGCAGTGGAAAAACCGCTAACGCCAATCCGACACATGGGCCAAAGGATTCACCATGAGTGATCAACCGATTGTATTTGAGCAGTGGCAAACCGCAGGCGACGCCGCCATCGGAGTCGCACGCCTGAACGCGCCGCGCTCGCTGAACTCTTTGTCACTGGAAATGATTCGCCTGCTGACTCCACAGCTGAAAGCCTGGGCTGAAGATGAACGGATATGCGCTGTGTGGCTGGAAGCCGAAGGCGACAAGGCGTTTTGTGCCGGCGGCGATATCGTTGCTCTGTATCGCAGTATGACGGAGGCCGGAAGCGCTGATATCGGCAAGGCGTTCTTCACCGAAGAATACGAACTGGACTACTTGATTCACAGCTACCCCAAACCGGTTGTGTGCTGGGGCCATGGCATTGTGATGGGCGGCGGCATGGGCATTATGCAGGGCGCTTCCTATCGGGTAGTGACCGAAAGCTCAAAACTGGCGATGCCTGAAACCACCATCGGGCTTTACCCGGATGTGGGCGGTGGCTGGTTTCTCAATCGCTGCCCCGGCCGAACCGGTCTGTTTTTGGGCCTCACGGGCGCCCGTATGAACGGCGCCGATGCGCTGTTCACCGGCATGGCTGATCGTTTTATAAAGCACGATTTGAAAGCTCAGGTGGTTGCCGAACTGACTCGAGCCGACTGGCAAAGCCGCCATGGCCATGAGGTCGTAGGCTCGGTATTGCGTCAGTTTGAGCAACAGAGCGCCGATGCCCAGCCTGCTTCACCCGTTCGCGATCACTTTGATGAAATCAACCGCGCCACCGATGCCGACACCCTGGCGCAGACCATTGCCCAGTTGAAGGAATTGGCGTCGGGCGATGGCTGGCTGGCCAAAGCCGTGAAGCCGCTCGCGGCAGCGTCGCCGGTGGCTCTTGCGTTGGTGTGGGAACACATGCATCGCTGCCGCCTGGATGGCTTGAAGCAGGTGTTTGACAAAGAATTGCTGCTGTCCACCAACTGCCTGAGCAAAGGTGAGTTTGCCGAGGGCGTGCGGGCTTTGCTGATCGACAAAGACCAGCAACCAAGATGGCGTTACGCCACCCTGGCGGACATCGATAACGAATGGATTAACGACTTTTTTGTTTGAGCCTGTTAGAGCCTCTATGAGCATGGCACTTAACAGCATTTAACAAAAGAAGCCGCACTAAAACAAAAGAGGGGAATACGATGGCAATTATTTCATTTATTGGCCTTGGTAATATGGGCGGCCCTATGGCCAGCAATCTGCTGAAAGCCGGCCACCAGGTCACCGTGTTTGATTTGTCGGCAGACGCCGTCAGCGCGCTGAAAGCCGAAGGTGCAGGCAGCGCCGACACCGCTCATGAAGCCGTTAAAGGCGCTGAGTGCGTGATTACTATGCTTCCTGCTGGCCAGCACGTAGAAGCGGTTTATCTGGGCGCTGAAGGTTTACTGGCAGTTCTGCCGGAAGGCACCCTGGTAATTGATTCCTCGACCATTGCTCCGGAAACCGCCAAAAAAGTAGCGGCGCAAGCCTCAGAGCACAAAATCCGATTTCTGGATGCACCGGTGTCCGGTGGCGTGGGTGGTGCAAAGGCCGGCACGTTAACGTTCATCTGCGGTGGCTCCGAGGCCGATTACGCGGCTGCCCAGCCCATTCTGCAGGACATGGGCAAGAACATTTTTCGCGCTGGTGAACACGGTTCGGGGCAGGTGGCCAAAATCTGCAACAACATGCTGCTGGCCATCTTGATGGCGGGCACCAGCGAAGCATTGGCTTTGGGTGTGAAGAACGGGCTGGACCCAGCCGTACTGTCGGAAATCATGAAGCAAAGCTCTGGCGGTAACTGGGCGTTGAACGTGTATAACCCCTGGCCGGGAGTGATGGAAGCGGCGCCGGCATCACGCAACTACGAAGGCGGCTTTTTGGTAAAACTGATGACCAAAGATTTGGGCCTGGCATTCGACAATGCAGTGAAAAACGAGGCGTCGATTCCCATGGGCTCACTGGCTCGTAACCTTTTCTCGCTTCACGCGGGGCAGGGAAATGCAGATCTGGATTTTTCCAGTATTCAGCGGCTTTACAGTCCAAAGTAAGCCAGCAGAGTTTAACGGTAAAAGGTATCCGCTAGAGAGCGACCGGCAGGAAATAACAAGGGCTGACCGTTACGGCCAGCCCTTGTGGCTAATCAAGACAAATGATGTACCGATTCCTGTCCATACACCGGCGTATCAATGCCTTCTTTGCGCGCTTTTAACTGCAGCGCCAGATACAGCGAATAGTGCCGGGACTGGTGCAGGTTGCCGCCGTGGAACCACAGGGCTTCCTGTTGCGTGGGTTTCCACATGTTTCTCAGTTCACCTTCCCACGGGCCTGGGTCTTTGGTGGTGTCCGATCCCATTCCCCAACATTTCCCCACCTTGTCAGCAACTTCTTCAGAAATAATGCGTGCCGCCCAGCCGTTCATAGAGCCATAACCGGTGGCGTAAACAATCAGGTCAGCAGGCAGCTCCGTGCCGTCTGTCAGGGTTACAGAGCGTGGGTTGATGTGTTCGATACCGACGCCACTTTTCAGTTTTATCTCGCCGTCTGCGACCAACTCTGACGCACCCACATCAATGTAGTAACCCGATCCCCGGCGAAGATATTTCATGAACAGGCCGGAACCGTCGTCACCGAAGTCCAGCATAAATCCGGCTTTTTTCAGCCGTCCGTAGAAATCTGCGTCCTTTTCGGCCACCTGTTTGTAAACTGGAATATGGAAATCGGGCATGATTCGGAAAGGTACAGACGCAAAGGTAAGGTCAGCTTTTTCCGTCGTCATGCCATCGGCAATCGCCTGTTCCGAATAGAGCCCGCCAAGAACGTCATCCATCAAGGTGTCCGACTTGATGATGTGAGTCGATGAGCGCTGGATCATTGTCACGTCGGCGCTGTTTTCCCAAAGCGCTGCACAGATGTCGTGAGCGGAATTGTTGGCGCCAAGAATCACGCACTTCTTACCTTTGAAGGCTTCGCCGCCGGGGTGCCGGCTGGAGTGATGTTGCTCGCCTTCAAACGTGTCCATACCGGGAATGTCGGGAACATTCGGGATGCCGGACATGCCGGTGGCCAGCACCAGCTGCTGCGGGCGCAGGGTCACCTTTTCGCCATCACGAACCACGTCTACTACCCACTCTTTGCTGGCTTCGTCATAGCTGGCGGCGGTGCATTCGGTAGAACTCCAATAGTTGAGCTCCATGATTTTTGTGTACATTTCCAGCCAATCACCAATTTTGTCTTTTGGTGCGAAAACGGGCCAGTGATCGGGAAACGGTAAATAAGGCAGGTGGTCGTACCATATCGGGTCGTGCAGACACAGCGACTTATAACGGTTGCGCCAGGAGTCACCGGCTTTGGCGCTGCGTTCTACAACAATAGTGGGCACGTCCAGTTGCTTCAACCGGGCAGCCAGGGCAATACCACCCTGGCCGCCGCCGATAATGACGCAGTAAGGCTGGCGGCTATAACCTAATTCCTGCTGCTCGTCTTGCAGGGTTTCGAGCCAGGATTTACGGGATTTGCTGGCGCCGTGCTCTGCGCCCTTGGCGCGGTTGAATTTGCGCTTCTCAGGAAATCCCTTCAGTTCCTGCATGGTTGTCAGCAGTGTCCATGCATGGCCGTTGCGTAGGCGCAGATGGCCCTTGCCAATGGCATCAACGGTTTCGAAGGTGACCCAGGCGTCGATCACGCCATCCTGTTCGGTCGCCTCTTCGGAAACCTGCCAGTTTGCGGGCTGGGTTCGCTTGGCCGTGGCGCTGAGCATGTCGCGAATTGCTCCGCGCCCTTCCATTGTTTTAATGTTCCAAGTCATGGTGACCAGGTCGCGCCAGAAGCCACCGTCTTCGAACAGATCGGCTGCTTGCGCGGGGTTATCCGAATTCAGGGTTTCCTCAAAGCTGTCAAGCCATTGCTGGGCTTGTTGGGTCGCTGTCACTTTATTTTCAGTCATCTTGGTCTCCGTCATCCTAGCTTTCCGGTGTTAGATTTTTTTTGTTACCGGGGTGCATGGCACCCACTGCAGGAATTTACTCCTTCATGACAATTGTCAGGATGCAGCAGGCATGCCAGTTTTTTTACAGAAAACTTTGTGAAATATAAATTATTGAAAATCAAAAAATAAATGGGTTTTAACTGTGCGGGAGTTGGGGGGTGTAAGCGGATTAGAGAAGGTTTTGGTGTTACACCTGAAACATCGCAGAGCTCATTGGTGTTACAGGTGTAACGCAAGGGGGGCTAATAGAGATTGCCGGTAGAGTGTACTAATGAAGCATGTCGTTATGGTGCTGTGCGGTCTATGCTCTTTATTGGTTGCCTTTATATTCGTTGTCAACAACAACAAAATGAGCACAGCATCGCGAGGCCTGTTATGACCCATCAGCTGGCGCAGAGTCGTCATATTCATTCAATCCTGAACTTTGCGGCGAAAGACTCTTACCCTGCGTTAACGCCAAGCGCCGAGTTGATCGGGCGATCCTGGAAACGCTGTATTGAAGACTACGGCATGGACCCGAGCCGGCCGCGCAGCGCTCGCATTGTTACGCAGCAGACCTTGCGCGAGCATCAGGATTCGGTGGACGAGTTCCTGAACGTGGCCCGGGCAGGGGTAGACCAGCTTTACGGGATTATTGCGGGCCTTGGTTACGTAGTGCTGTTGACCGACCACCGGGGGATTACCGTTCAATACCTTGGCGACCGACGCTACGACCGCCGTTTGCGTAAAGCAGGGCTTTATTTAGGTGCCGATTGGAACGAGCAGTATGCCGGCACTTGCGCTGTGGGCACCTGCATTCAGGAACAACAAGCGTTGACCTGCCACCGGGTTGATCATTTCGATGCAACGCACATCAGCCTTACCTGCACGTCGGCGCCGATTCGTGACCCTTCCGGCGATTTACTTGCAGTGCTCGACATATCGGCTCTGGACTCGCCAAATGCCCGTGAAAGCCAGACGTTCGCGCTGCACTTGACCCAGCTTTATGCTCGCTTGATTGAAGACGCTTATTTTTTACGACGTTACCGTAATCAGACCGTTCTACGCTGCGGCGTTTCCCGCGAATTTGTCCAGGTTAATGGCCAGTATCTGTTTGCGATTGACGAAGGTGGCCGCATCGAAGCCGCCAATACCGCAGGGCGCTCGCTCATGCCCAAAAATGCCGCCGGCCTTATCGATGGGGTTTCCGGGGTGACCGAATTGTTTGAATGCGATCTTCGAGATATCTGGAGTATTCCGTACGATCACGATGATCAGGTTAAGGCATTCAGGCATTACGCCAATAAAGACACCTTGTTTGCCACACTGATCAAACCAAAAGCCAAACCGGCCGATTACTCCGGTAGCGTAAAGGCCAGTAACGACGAGCGCGTGCCGGAGTTAGACCAGCTGGCCGCAGACGACCCGGTTATGCGGCGTACCCTTTCGTTGGCCAAACGCCTGCGGAACCGCGATGTCGGGCTACTTATTCTTGGCGAAACGGGCACTGGCAAAGAAGTTTTGGCCAAGGCCATACATCAGTCAGGCAGCCGGGCGAGCGGCGCGTTCATTGCTGTTAACTGTGCAGCAATTCCAGAATCCCTGATTGAAAGTGAGTTGTTCGGCTATGTGGCCGGAGCATTTACCGGCGCGCGTGGCAAAGGCATGCGCGGCCTTATTCAACAGGCAGAAGGTGGAACATTGTTTCTGGACGAAATCGGAGACATGCCCCTGCATCTACAGACGCGGCTGTTGCGGGTGCTTGCAGAAGGTGAAGTTCTTCCGGTTGGCGCAGAGGCACCGATTCGGGTGAACTGCCGTTTCATGGCGGCAACGCATCAGAACCTTGAGCAGCTGGTTCAGTCGGGGGCTTTCCGCTCTGACCTATACTATCGCTTGAACGGTGCGACTTTAAAATTGCCCTCGCTGTGCCAGAGAGCTGATCGCCAGCATGTTATTAACAGTGTATTGCGAAAGCTTATAAAGCAAGGTCAAGTCGAGGATGTCCACATTCGGGCCGACGCCATGAGTGCCATGCTGGCGTACCATTGGCCAGGAAATATTCGTGAATTGGTCAACGCTTTGGCCTTTGCGGAAGCCACCTGTGATAACCACGAAATCACCGCTGAAGATCTGCCAGAAGCCTGTTTGAAGCAAAAGAGTGTGTCTGTGCCCACAGAACCGAGTGAAAGCCCTGACGGGCGGCGTTGTCTGCTGGTGGCACTTGAAACCTATCGGTGGAACATTACCGAAGTGGCCCGGCGCTTCGATGTGTCCCGGCCCACCATATATCGGTGGCTGCAGCACCATGATATTGAGCAACCACGGTTTTTAGGCAAGCGGTAAGGTTTTGATGGCAATGGGCGAGCCATTGTTTAATCGCCATGCGCCAATTCAGCGGTGCAGGTAAGCTGCCCCCTATTTCCTGCTAGTGGGCATTGCCACCGGGCTGACGGCATAGACTATTGGTCTGCCCAATCCGGCAGTGTGGGGCCTGCTGGCAGCGCCATTGATGAGGGCTGTTCGGGGGGGTATTCCAGCAGATTCTGCGTCGGCGTCCAGTTCATAAATTTATTGCTCGCAAAGAAGCCTATAACGCTTGCTTGGACTTGTCTTGGCCTAAAGTTTACCTTTACGTAAACTAGCACCTATGATAAATCTGGTGTATGTAGAGCCACAGACAAAAATAACAGGAGCAAAAAATGAGCCTTCCGGAATACGTCGATGCGTACAACAATTTTGACCTTGCTGCTCTGGAGGCCGAAGTATTGGATGGTCGCCTGGACAGTGGGCTGAATGTTTGCCACGAAATTTGCGATAAATGGGCAGCCAATGCCGAAAAAGTTGTGCTGTATTACGAAACGGAAGACGGCGGTGACGGCGTTCTTACTTTTGCCGAGTTGAAACAGGCGTCCGCCCGTTTTGCCAACTACCTGAAGTTGCAGGGAGTGGGCAAGGGCGACCGTGTTGCGGGTTTGTTACCGCGCACTCCGGAACTGCTCATTGTTATGGCGGGCGCTTGGCGCATTGGCGCTGTTTATCAACCGTTGTTTACTGCGTTTGGCTCTGGCGCTATCGAATACCGCCTGGAGCGGGCGAGCACCAAATTGATCGTCACCAACCCGGAAAATCGTTTGAAGCTGGATGACGTTAAAAACTGCCCGTCGGTATTGTGTGTCGATTCGGCGGAAGCTGGCCATGGTGATGCTGACTTTTATCAGGCGCTGGGCGAGCAGTCCGGCCAATTTGAACCGGTGCTGATTAAAGGCACTGACCCTTTCCTGCAAATGTTTACCTCGGGCACCGTGGGCAAGCCCAAAGGGGTGTCTGTTCCAGCCCGGGCACTGTTGTCATTCTATGTTTACATGCGCGATGCGGTGGGCCTTCGTGACAGCGACACATTCTGGAACGTGGCAGACCCGGGTTGGGCTTACGGTTTGTACTATGCGGTTATCGGGCCGCTGCTGATGGGCCACGCTACCCACTTCAATCCCAACGCGTTTACCCCTGAAAGCACCTACGACATGATCCGCAAGTACAAAATTACAAATCTTGCGGCGGCGCCCACGGCCTATCGGTTGTTAAAAGCGAATGATCACGTGCTGCCTGAAGGTGAAAATCTCGGGCTACGGGTAGCGAGTAGCGCCGGCGAGCCCTTGAATCCGGAGGTGGTTAACTGGATCCGTCGTCGTCATTTCTGTGAGGTAAAAGATCACTACGGTCAGACTGAAACGGGCATGACCTGCTGCAACTTCCACGGCTTGGCGCACCCGGTAAAGGAGGGCGCCATGGGTTTCTCATCGTTAGGGCACCGTGTTGTAGCGCTGAATGAAAAGCATGAAGAGGTGGGTACCGGTGAAGTCGGGCAAGTTGCCATTGAGGTGGCTGCATCGCCTTTGTTTCATTTCGATGGCTACACCTGGGGTGAAAAAGACCCGTTCGCCCAGGGTTACTACCTGACCGGCGATATGGCCATTAACAACGGCGACGGCAGTTTCTCGTTCAGTGGGCGCGACGACGACATCATTACCACCTCAGGTTATCGAGTGGGGCCAGCCGATGTTGAAAGCTCATTGTTGGAGCATCCGGCTGTGGCGGAGTCTGGTGTGGTAGCCAAGCCCGATGAAAAGCGTGGCGCCATCATCAAGGCCTACGTGGTGATCAAAAGCGACCAGATTCCGGCCGATGACCAGGTTCTGAGAGAAGAACTGCAGAACCATGTGCGCCGGCGTCTGTCCACCCACGCTTTCCCGCGGGAAATCGAGTTTGTTGACGAGCTACCCAAAACGCCGAGCGGCAAGATACAGCGCTTTATTCTGCGCGATCGCGCCAGGGAAGACACCAGCGAATGAAAGTAACAATGGAGCAGTTGCAGGCTTTTCTAGACGAGCAGTTTCCGCAAGGCGCCGCATTTGGGACTCTGTACGAGCTGGGCGATGGCAGCGCAGAAATGATGCTCGACGTAGACGAAACCCATTTGCGCCCCGGCGGCACCGTGTCTGGACCGGTGATGATGGGGCTGGCGGATGTCACGCTCTACGCGGCGCTGCTGTCCAAAATCGGCTTGGTGCCGCTGGCGGTGACCACCAACTTGAATATCAATTTTCTACGCAAGCCAGAGGCGCATCAGCCCATATGGGCCCGTGCGACCATGCTTAAGGTGGGCAAAACAATGGCGGTAGGGGAGGTGTTTATATATTCTCGGGGAGTCGAGGAGCCAGTCGCGCACTCCACGATGACTTACTCCATACCGCCGCAACGCTGACAGATGGTCTTCAGCGTTGCGGCCACAAGTGGTCAGCAAAAAAAACACGGGAAAATCGCTGAATTAATGATTGACGTTTACGTATACGTTAAGCCAATCTATGATTGGTTCTGATGTACAACAATAAAAAAGGCATATTGGCTCATGAGCGAAGAGTACGTTCTGGAAACGCGCAACCTCGTTAAGGAATTCAAAGGCTTTGTCGCCGTTGACGACGTTAACCTGAACATCCGCAAAGGCCATATTCACGCGCTGATAGGGCCTAACGGCGCAGGAAAGACCACAGTGTTTAACCTGCTCACAAAATTCCTGATTCCTACTCGGGGCCAGATCTTGTTCAATGGTCGCGATATCACCACGATGAAATCCGCCGCTATTGCCCGCGAAGGCGTGGTGCGGTCGTTTCAGATTTCGGCGGTGTTCCCTCACATGACGGCCTTGGAGAACATCCGGGTGGCGCTGCAAAGCTTTGAAGGCAACTCATTCAGTTTTTGGAAATCCGGCAACTGCCTGAACAAATTGAACGATCGCGCCATGGAGTTGCTGGATTCGGTAGGGCTCGCAGAGTTCGCCCACATTACCACCGTTGAGCTGGCCTATGGCCGCAAGCGCGCGTTGGAACTGGCGACCACTCTTGCGATGGAGCCGCAGTTGATGTTGCTGGATGAGCCCACCCAGGGAATGGGTGCTGAGGATGTTGGTCAGGTGGTTGAACTGGTGCGCAAGGCGGCTGTCGGCCGCACAGTGCTGATGGTGGAACACAACCTTGGCGTTGTCAGTAAACTCTGCGACCGCATCACTGTGCTGGCCCAGGGGGCAGTGCTTACTGAAGGCGACTACAAAACCGTGTCGGCAGACCCGCGGGTGCGGGAAGTTTATATGGGCAGCGCCAGCGATCCTAAGGCGTCGGAGAAGGAGGCAAACGCATGAACCCGGCTGTCCAAAACCAAGTTGGAAAAAAAGACTACGAACAGCTCCGTGTTTCTGGCTTGCATGCGTTCTACGGCGAATCTCACATCCTTCACGGCATTGATCTGGTCGTGAACCGGGGTGAGCTGGTAACACTGCTTGGGCGCAATGGCGCCGGGCGTAGCACCACGCTTAAAGCTATTATGAACATGGTGGGCCGGCGCACCGGTTCGATCATGATCAACGGCGAAGAAACCATGAGCTGCGCGCCCCACCACATAGCGCGTCTGGGTGTGGGGTTCTGTCCCGAACACCGCGGAATTTTCGCGTCGCTGAACGTAGAGGAAAATCTGACGTTGCCGCCTGTTGTGCGCAGTGGTGGTATGAGTCTGGAAGAAATTTACACCATGTTTCCTAACCTGTATGAGCGCCGCGACAGCCCTGGCAATAAACTGTCAGGCGGCGAGCAGCAGATGCTGGCTCTGGCACGCATTCTTCGCACCGGTGCCAATATGCTGCTGCTTGATGAGATTACCGAGGGCCTGGCCCCGGTGATTGTGGAAAAGCTGGGTGAGGTTCTGATGAAGCTCAAACGTAAAGGTCTGACTATTATTCTGGTAGAGCAGAATTTCCACTTCGCTGCACCTCTGGCGGATCGGCACTACGTGGTCGAGCATGGCCAGATTGTGGAGGAAGTAAGTGCCTCAGAACTGGACTCCAAGCGCTCTTTACTGAACGGATATCTGGGGGTGTAATCACAAAAACTTGCGGAACGGGGCTCAATAAAGAGAAGTATAAGTGCAGTAAGCGAAATCGAAAACCAATAAAAATCACGCATGAACGTAGTGGAGAAATAACAATGACAATGATTAAAAAGCTGCTGACCACCGCCATAGCGACCACTCTGATGGCCGGTGCTGCCCAGGCACAAATTTCCGATGATATGGTTAAAATCGGCTATTTGGCCGATATGTCAGGCACCTATCGCGATATTGCTGGCCCAAATGGCTTGATAGCCCTGGAAATGGCCGTGGCCGACTTTGGTGGCCAGGTGAACGGCAAAAAAATTGAGATCGTCAGCGCAGATGACCGCAATAGCCCGGACGTTGCCTCCAGCACGGTGCGTCGCTGGGTTGAAAATGACAACGTCGACATGGTTGCCGGCCTGGTGGCATCGTCGGTCAGCATCGCGGTCAGCGACATTCTGGAAGAAAGTGGCAAACTGGGCATTGTGTCCGGGTCTGCGGCCTCTAGCATTACTAACGAGCATTGCACGCCTAACCATATCCACTATGTGTATGACACCTACCCACTGGCTAACGGTACCGCCAGCGCCATCGTTAAAGAAGGTGGCAAAACCTGGTTTATCCTCACCGCCGATTACGCCTTTGGCCACGCTCTTGAGGCAGACGTAACAAAGGTAGTGGAAGCCAACGGTGGCGAAGTCATTGGTACTATTCGCCATCCTTTCCCGACTCCGGATTTCTCGTCATTTATTCTACAGGCCCAAGGCTCTGGAGCGGATGTTGTAGCCCTGGCCAACGCCGGTGGAGACACAACCAACGCTATCACTACGGCCGGCGAGTTTGGGCTTACCCAGTCTGGCCAGACCTTAGCTGCTTTGCTGTTGTTCCTCACTGACGTACACGCCCTCGGCGCTGAAGCGGCTCAGGGTATTCAGCTGACCACAGGCTGGTACTGGGATATGAACGCCGACGCCCGTGCCTGGGCTGATCGCTTTATGGAAGAAACCGGAGTGCGCCCGAGCATGGTTCACGCGGGTATCTACTCCAGCACCATGCAGTATCTGAACGCCATAAAAGCCACGGGTTCAGACGAAGCTCAAGCAGTGCGCAAGCAAATGATGGACACGCCCATCAACGATATGTTCGCCACCAACGGCCGCATTCGTGAAGACGGCCGCATGGTCCACGATATGTACCTGGCGCAGGTGAAAACCCCGGCCGAGTCTACAAACGAATGGGATCTGTACAACATCGTGCGCACCATCCCGGCTGAAGAAGCTTTCCGCCCGCTGTCTGAAAGCCAGTGCCCGCTGGTAACCAGCAAGTAAGCAGTTGAACCACGGGCTCCCCGGCAATCACGGCGGGGAGCCCTCGGACTCAAGCAGAACGGGCACCAACCTCTGGTGCCCCCTGCATTGCTTTTGGAGTTAGCTACATGTCCATGATTTTGGGAGTCCCTGTCGCTGTGCTCTTCGGCCAGTTACTGCTTGGGCTGATTAACGGAGCCTTTTACGCGCTTTTAAGCCTGGGCCTCGCTGTTATATTTGGTCTTCTGAAAATCATTAACTTTGCTCACGGCGCCCTCTATATGCTCGGCGCCATGGCCACCGTTATTCTGTTCGATACCCTGGGTATCAGCTATTGGGCGGCGCTGTTTGTGGCGCCGATTCTGGTGGGCTGCGTGGGTGTTGCCATCGAGTATTTCCTGCTGCGTAAAATCGCGGGTCAGGATCATATTTACAGCCTGTTGTTGACCTTTGGCGTCGCGCTGATCATTCAGGGCGTGCTGACCAACATCTACGGCGTATCTGGCTTGCGTTATTCCATGCCTGACGTGTTCAAAGGCGGTATGAATCTGGGCTTCATGTTTCTGCCTTATTATCGAGCCTGGGTGATCGTGATTGCGCTATTGGTGTGCTTTGGTACCTGGTTCATGATCGAAAAAACCAAGCTCGGTGCTTATCTGCGGGCCGGCACCGAAGATTCGCAGCTGATGCAGGGCTTTGGCATCAACGTGCCCTTGCTGGTTAGCCTTACCTACGGCTTCGGGGTCATGCTGGCAGCTTTTGCCGGCGCATTGGCAGCACCCATTTATTCGGTTACCCCGGATATGGGTTCGCACATTTTGATTGTGGTGTTTGCGGTGGTGGTCATTGGCGGCATGGGGTCTATTGCTGGTGCGATCATCACTGGAGTTCTGATGGGGGTGGTAGAAGGGCTGACTAAAACCTTCTACCCGCCGGCTTCGTCGGCGGTGATTTTTCTGGTGATGGTGGTTGTGCTGTTTGTGCGTCCATCCGGCTTGTTTGGAAAGGAGGCGTAACCATGAGCGATTCCGTAAATCCGGCGGATATTCACAAAACCATGCTCGACCAGCAAAAATCAGATCATCGTAGACGTTTGATATTGAATCTGGTTTTGCTGGCGCTGCTTATGGTGGCACCGATGGTGATGTACCCGGTGTTTTTGATGAAAATACTGTGTTTTGCCCTGTTTGCGGTCGCTTTTAACCTGCTGCTTGGCTTCACCGGTTTGCTGTCGTTTGGCCATGCAGCTTTCTTGGCCAGTGGAGCCTATACCACCGGTTATCTGTTAACCACTTTTTCGGGTTTGAGCACCGAGCTTGGCATTATCGCAGGCACGCTGGTAGCAACCTTGCTGGGTCTCGGTTTCGCATTGGTGGCCATTCGTCGCCAGGGTATCTACTTTGCGATGATCACCTTGGCGCTGTCGCAGCTGGTTTTTTTCTTCTTTGTGCAATCGAGTTTCACCGGCGGCGAAGATGGCTTGCACGGCATACCCCGTGGTCAGTTCCTGGGGCTGATTGATTTGAACGATAATCTCAACATGTACTATTTTGTCTTGGCGGTGTTTCTAGCCGGGTATCTTATGGTGCAGCGAATTGTGGGCAGCCCCTATGGCCAGGTTCTCAAAGCCATCAAGCAGAATGAGCCACGGGCGATTTCTCTGGGCTATAACGTCAACCGTTACAAGATCATCGCTTTTGTGATTTCTGCAGGCCTGGCAGGTTTGGCGGGGTCCATGAAAACCGTGGTGTTCCAGTTGGCCTCTCTCAATGACGCCCATTGGCACATGTCGGGTGAAGTCATTCTGATGACGTTGCTAGGCGGCACCGGAACCCTGTTGGGCCCGGTGGTGGGCGCAGCTTTTGTGGTTAACCTGGAATATCAGCTGTCGCAAGGCCCGCTGTCTGACTGGGTAGATGCCATTCTTGGCGCTATCTTTGTACTGACTGTGATGATGTTCCAGAGCGGGATTGTTGGCCAGGTACAGAAGTTCATGAAGAAAAATATCGGTTAATCAGGAGATATAAAGCAAGGACAGATTTCAAATCTGTCCTTAATACAAACCGGGGACAGATTTAAAATCTGTCCCCGGTTTGCAGGGGGTTAAGAAAGGCGGCCACTGCGCTGCTTTTTTTCGTGGCGGCGCATAATGTACCAAACCACAAACGCCACCAGCGATACTGCCAGAATAATCAACGTGGCCAACGCGTTAATCTTTGGTGATACACCCATGCGTACTGACGAGAACACCACCATTGGCAGGATTGTGGCGCCTGGGCCAGACACAAAGCTGGCAATCACCAGATCGTCCAATGATAGGGTAAACGCCAGTAACCAGTAACCAGTAACCAGTAACCAGTCAGACGCCAGCGCTGGGGTAATCACCTGTAGGGTCACGACAAAAAACGTTTTTAGTGGGGTGCAGCCCAGATCCATGGCGGTTTCTTCAATCGAAGGAAACAGGAAAAACAGCATCAGCCACACAAACACTAAATCGCCCCAGGTGGGCCGCTCACCGCGGAGTCCAACATGGCAATACCACAGCCACCCGCTGTGGGCTTTAGATTTGTACGGATGGGTGTATTTCACGCCTCGGAGGCTAAAGGTGACCGCAGGTTCAATTCAGTGCGAGCGTAACAGCCTGACCGGCATGAATGTCTGTTGTGTCATAAAGCGCAACCTGTGTATCGGAGGCCTGGATGAGCAGGCTGATCTCGGTGCACCCTAAAATAACGGCCTGCGCCCCTCGAGCGGCCAATGCAGCGACCACATCAAGATACCAGGCCTTTGACTCAGGATTAATAATGCCTTGACACAATTCGTCGAAGATTATTCGGTGGCCTACAGCCCGCTCGTTATCATTTGGAATGATAACGGTAATGCCCTTTTGCTCAAGCCGTTCCCGGTAGAACGCTTGTTCCATGGTGAATTGGGTACCAAGCAGCCCCACCGAGGTTATTCCATTGTTGAGCAGTGCTTTAGCGGTGGCGTCAGCAATATGAAGCAGGGGTATGGCCGTGGCCTGTTCAATTTGCGGGGCGACCTTGTGCATGGTGTTGGTGCAAATAACCAAAAAATCAGCTCCGGCGGACTGCACGGATTGCGCTGCGGCGACCAGTATTCTGGCGGCCCCCTCCCAGTCGCCCTTGTGCTGGAGCGCTTCAATCTCGGAAAAGTCCACGCTGTAGAGTATGAGTTTTGCCGAGTGGAGCCCGCCGAGCTGTTCTCGTACTTTCTGGTTAATCAGGCGGTAATAAGTCTGAGTTGATTCCCAGCTCATACCACCGATGAGGCCAATGGTTTTCATGCAACCTCGTTGTTAGAAAGGCACCGGTTTCCCGGGAGTAAAATACCAAGAGCGTGTCTCAGGTAAAGAAAGTGTCAGCCTAAAAACATCTTTTTGGCCAGCGGCAGGCCGCGTAAACCGCTCACTGCAACGGCCGTTATCAGCCCTCCAATCATCGCGCCTACGACGCCGCACGTCATGATGTCCTGGCCTGTCAGGTACAGGCCGGGGATGCGCGTTTTGGGTTTTAGCCAGTCCTGCTCGAAGCGGTCTGGGGTGTGTGCCACGCCATAAATTTCGCCCTGGCTGTAACGGCAGAAGTGATGGGTAGAAAGCGGTGTAGACAGCTCGTAGTAATCCACTTTTCCCTCCAGGTGCGGGAACTTTTGGTAAAGCTTAGTCAGCAACCGCTGGGCGTATTTTTCTTTCTTGGTTTCGTAGTCGTCACCGCGTTTGCCCCAGGTTTTGCCCGCCCATTCGGCATACCACTCAAACGGACCGGGAGCGACAATTTCGATGGTGGCGCGGCCGGGGTAACGTTCGGCGAAGCTGGGGTCCTTGGCAGAGGGGAAAGAAATGTAGGTGAGCGGGATGTCGTTGGCGTCAGGATCGTCCATGAAATCCTGTACCTGCTGCTCGTAATGGGGGCCGGGGTAAATCCAGTAATTGGTTTTTGGCAGGCCCAGATTTTCAGCGGTGTCTTTCAGGCCTATGTAAAGGCAGTTGCTGGCCATAGAGCGTTCTACCGTGGTCAGCTTGTCCTGATAGTAGTCCCAGCTTGGTGCTGTTTTTGGCAGCAGCGTGTTGAAAGTGTTGAACACACCGGCGTTGCTGATGACCAGGGGTGCCCTCACTCCCTCACCGTCGGCCATGGTGACACCTACGGCTTTGCCATTTTCAATCAGAATACGAGTGACGTCAGCGTAGGTGAAGACTTCGCCGCCGCTTTTTTGAATCACCGGCATAATGGTTTTCGCCATCTCTGACGCACCGCCGATCGGGTAGTAACCACCGTGTAAATAGTGCCGGGCTATCAACGCGTGGATGATAAAGCTGGACTGTGCCGGCGGCAGGCCGTTATCGCCCCATTGGCCGGTAAGCACGGCAATCAGTTCCTGGTTGGAGGTCAGGCTTTCCAGAACCTGGCGAGTCGGTTTGTTCAAAAATGCCGGCGCACGACGTTTTGTAATTTTCGCCAGCGGGCCTACGGCCAGATCGGGCAAAATCTTGCCCAGAACAATGCCCGGCATGGCCTTGGACACCTGGCGCAGGTAATCCAGATAGGTGTCGATGGTGCTGGCTTCATCCGGGAAAGCTGCGACCAGCTCGGCCTTAAAAGGCTCTGGCCCAGCGACCAGATCTACCTGTTTGTCGCCCACAAAAATTCGGTCGAAGTGAGCGTCCATGGGCGCCCACTTCAGCTCGCCGTCGGTGATGTGGTCAAACAGGCGCCGGCCCAAGGTGTGGCTGGTGCCCATATCTCCAATGTAGTGCACGCCCACGTCCCACTCGTAGCCGTTACGGTCGTAACTGTGGGTAAAGCCGCCGGCGGTGTAGTGCTGTTCAAACACGGCCACTTTTTGACCCAGTTTGCTCATGCAAGCTGCCGCGGCCAGCCCGCCAATGCCAGAGCCAATCACAATAGCGTCATAAGGGCCTTTCAGTCGGTTCGCACGGTAGCGGTGGCCGACGCGAATCGAGCTGGGCTTTGGCTTTGGTCGGGATGTCGAACTTGGCATAGGTACTATTTTTTTAACCCCATTTCTTCGATGGACATTTCCCGCATTTTAAACTTCTGGATCTTGCCCGTCACTGTCATCGGGAACGCCTCCACAAATTTGTAGTTCCGCGGAATCTTGTAGTGGGCGATTTTACCTTTACAGAATGCGATCAGATCATCGGCATCGACCGAGTCCGCATCGGGGCGAAGTTTCACCCAAGCCACCAGTTCTTCACCGAATTTTTCGTTTGGAATGCCGGTTACCTGAACTTCTTCAATGGAAGGGTGGGTGTACAAAAACTCTTCAACTTCTTTCGGATAGATGTTTTCGCCGCCGCGGATCACCATGTCCTTAATTCGGCCGACAATTTGAATGTAGCCGTCCTCATCCATGGTGGCCAGGTCGCCGGTGTGCATCCAGCCTGCATCGTCTATGGTTTCGCGAGTTTTTTCGTCGTTGTTCCAATACTTCAGCATGACGCTGTAACCGCGGGTGCACAGCTCTCCAATCGTGCCGCGGGCCACTATATTACCATTGGCCGGCTCAACAATTTTATTCTCCAGGTGGGGCTGAGTGCGGCCTACGGTGGTCACCTGCTTCTCGAACGGATCCTGGGAGCTGGTCTGGGTAGATACCGGGCTGGTTTCGGTCATGCCGTAGGCTATTTGAACTTCCTTCATGTTCATCTTGCCGTTGACCTTTCTCATCACCTCGGCCGGGCAGATAGAGCCGGCCATAATACCGGTGCGTAGAGTCGACAAGTCATAGATTTCAAACTCTGGATCTGCCAATTCCGCAATGAACATGGTGGGTACGCCGTAAAGCGCAGTCGCTTTTTCCTGGTGCACGGCCTGCAACACAGCTTTTGGCTCAAAGCCTTCGCCGGGGTAGATCATGGTAGAACCGTGAGTGACGCAGCCAAGGTTGCCCATCACCATGCCAAAGCAGTGGTACAGGGGTACCGGAATGACCAATCGGTCTTTCTCGCTCAGGCGCTGGCTTTCGCCGACAAAAAAGCCGTTGTTAAGGATGTTGTGGTGGGTAAGGGCGGCGCCTTTCGGGCTTCCGGTGGTACCAGAGGTGAATTGGATGTTGATAGGGTCGTCGAATTGGAGTTGGCTTTGGATCTTGTCGACGTTTTTCTGGTCGACCTGATCGGCAAACCCGATAAATTCGGCCCAGCTCCACATGCCTGCGTGTTGTTCTGTGTCCATATTGACCACGGCACGCAAGTCTGCCAGGCGCCTGGCTTTGATCTTGCCAGCGGCGCTGGCTTTCAGTTCGGGCGCCAGCTCATAGAGTGTTTTACGGTAATCAGATGCTTTGAATCGGTCAGCGGTGACCAGCACGCTGATGCCCGACAGGTTCATGGCGTATTCCAGCTCATGGGCACCGTAGGCCGGGTTTAGATTCACCAGAATGGCGCCTATTTTGGCGGTGGCAAACTGGGTAACGGTCCATTCGTAACGGTTGGGCGACCAGATGCCCACCCGGTCGCCACGCTTGACGTCAATGGCCAGGAACGCTCGCGCCGCCTCGTTGACCTTGGCCAAGAATTCTTTATAGGTCCAGCGAATGTTTTGATGCAGGCACACCAGGGCTTCGTTGTGCGGAAACTTTTCAGCGGTGCGGTCCAGCATTTCGCCGATGGTCATGCCTAGCAGTGGGGTAGTTGATGGCCCGCTTGTGTAACTGGGTAACGGATTACTTGAAAGTGTCTGGCTCATTGTTTGCCTCCGATTATTTTTGTCTAGGGCTAAGAGGTTTATCAGAGTGTTCAGCGGCTCTGGCTATGGTATTCAGGATTGGGTCGCATATCACTGGTGATGGCCACGCGGTTCGACATGTTGTAGAAACCAATCACGTTACCCAGGTCCCAGATACCAGGGTCACTAAAGCCAGCGTCGCGTAGAGCTTGCACCTGTTCTTCGCCAACGGTGGCGGGCGAGACGGTCAGGTGCGAGGCGTAATCCAGCATCGCCCGCTGGCGTTTATCCAGCGTTGCGGTTCGGTAGTTCATCACCAGGTGTTCGCCCAGGGCCGGGTCGCCACTCATAACCCTTACCGCGGCGCCGTGAGCCACCAGGCAGTAAAAACATTTGTTTTCCGAGGACACCACCACCGCCACCATTTCCCGCTCCAGCTTGCTGAGTTCGCCTTCACCCATCATCAGCTCGTTGTAAAGGCGGGAAAAACCATAAAGCTGTTTCAGGTTCTGGCTGAAGGCGGTCAGCACGTTTGGAACCATGCCCAGCTTTTCCTGGCAGATTGCAAAATACTTGCGAACGTCGTCTGGCAACTCGGCAAGGTCAGGAATGGGAAGATCAAGAGCGACCGCGTTGTTTTTGTGATTCATGTCAGGTCCTTTTGTTAAATTCAAAGTGCCGTTAGCGAGAGTCTGATTCCGCCAGTGCCAGGCCGACCTTGGAGCCGTTGCGGCGCTTCAGGCGATAGCTGATCCAGTTTCCTGTCGCCACCAGCTGGCGCAGATCAACGCCGGTTTCAATGCCCAGCCCATCCAGCATGTACAGCACGTCTTCGGTGGCCACATTGCCAGATGCACCCTTGGCGTAAGGGCAGCCACCCAGGCCAGCCACGGAGGCATCTATCACCGCCACGCCTTCTTCTAACACCGCGTACAGATTGGCCAGGGCCTGGCCGTAGGTGTCGTGAAAGTGTGCCGCCAGGTGTTCAACCGGTACATGACGGGCAACGGCTTCGAGCATACGCTTGGCCTTGGCCGGGGTGCCGGTGCCAATGGTGTCGCCGAGTGAAATTTCATGGCAGCCCATGTCAAACAGGGCTTTGGCCACTTCAGCCACTTTGGCCGGGGCAATCTCGCCTTCGTAAGGGCAGCCCAGCACGGTGGACACGTAACCACGCACGGGAATACCGTTGTGCTTTGCGGCTTCCATGACTGGAGCAAAGCGCTCAAGGCTTTCGGCGATGGAGCAGTTGATGTTTTTCTGGCTGAACGATTCTGAGGCCGCGCCAAACACGGCCACTTCTCCAGCACCCGCGGCCAGAGCGCCTTCAAAACCACGCAGGTTGGGTGTTAGCGCTGCATAGCACACACCGGGCTTGCGCTCGATCAGTGCCATCACGTCGCTGGCGTCAGCCATTTGCGGCACCCAGCGTGGTGATACAAAGCTGGCAGCTTCCACATGGGTAAGCCCGCACTCTACCAAACGCTTGATCAGCCGAGCTTTTACTGCGGTAGGAATCACCGGGCCGGGCTCGTTCTGCAAGCCATCGCGGGGGCTCATTTCTACCAGTCTTACACGCTTGGGAAAGGCCATTAGCCTGCCTCCTGTTGCTCGCTCTCAGTGTCTACTTGCACTGCAATCAATTCTGCGCCTTCCGCCACCTGGTCACCCTCGGCGTAGAAGATGTCGGTTACTACGCCGTCTGATGGCGCCTTAATGGCGTGCTCCATTTTCATGGCTTCCATAATCACCAGAGTTTGGCCGCTGACTACTTTATCGCCTACTTTGGCCTGAATCGCCACTACTGCGCCGTTCATGGGTGCGGCCAAGCTGCCTTCGCTGGCCATTTCTTCAAAGCCGTAGGTTTCACGATAAACCACACACGGGAAGGTCTGCCCTTGATGGAACAAAACCAGTTGATCGTTATGCAGGTTGCCGTGCACGCTCAGGCGGTGGCCGTTAACCACCGCTTGTAGGTGATCATCGTCGAGCCGGGCATTCAAGTTGTAAAGGTTGCCGTTTACCGTTACCTGATAACCGTCGTCTTGCTCCAACACCTTCAGCTCGTGGATGTCGTCGCCCACTTTGAACTGCAATGGTTGAGCGTATTCCGAGTTCATGCGCCAGCTGTTCTGGCGGCCGAATGGCGACCAGGGATCCTGGGCGTTTACTTCGCCGGCTTTACGCTGCTCTAGTACAAAGCCAGCGGCCAGTA
Source organism: Marinobacter sp. BSs20148 (assembly GCF_000283275.1). Lineage (NCBI taxonomy): Bacteria > Pseudomonadati > Pseudomonadota > Gammaproteobacteria > Pseudomonadales > Marinobacteraceae > Marinobacter > Marinobacter sp. BSs20148. Next base: position 2,738,448 of record NC_018268.1, on the reverse strand, counting down.
CCAGGGCTTTTTGAGTGTCTAGCCGTGATTTCGGGAACAGCAAATCGTGGTGGTCGTCGATGAAACCGGTGGTTAGCTTGGCCTCGCGGAAGGGCTGGGCGTCGGCCAGAGCGTGCAAAAAGCGGATGTTGGTTTTCACCCCTGCGATGCGGTAGCTCTCCAGCGCCTGCACCATGCGGTTGATGGCTTGTTCCCGGGTTTCATCCCAGACAATCAGTTTGGCAATCATCGGGTCGTAATGAATGCTGATCTCGTCGCCTTCGGTCACGCCGGTGTCTACCCGTACGTGTGCGTTTTCATCGGGCGTGGTCAAATAGCGCAGGGTGCCGGTGGCGGGCAGAAAGTCCTGATCCGGGTCTTCGGCGTAAATCCGCGCTTCCAGTGCGTGACCACGGGTTTTTACGTCGTCTTGAGCCAGTGGCAGCAGGTCGCCCCAGGCTACTTTCAATTGCCATTCCACCAAATCCTGGCCGGTGACCATTTCGGTGACCGGGTGCTCTACTTGCAACCGGGTGTTCATTTCCATAAAGAAGAACGAGCCGTCGACGTCGTAGAGAAATTCAACGGTGCCGGCGCCAACGTAATGTATCGCTTTGGCGGCGGTTACAGCGGCTTCACCCATGGCCTTGCGGGTTTCATCACTCAGACCAGGTGCGGGGGCTTCTTCCAGCACTTTCTGATGGCGCCGTTGTACCGAGCAGTCGCGCTCGGCCAGATAAACGCCGTTTCCGTGCTGGTCGCAAAACACCTGGATTTCCACGTGGCGGGGCTGGGTCAGATAGCGCTCGATCAGCATATCCGGGTTGCCGAACGCGTTTTTAGACTCACGCTGGGCGGCGGCCAGGGCTTCATCAAACTCGCCTATGTGAGTCACTACTCGCATACCTTTGCCGCCGCCGCCGGCGACGGCTTTCAGTAGCAGTGGGAAACCGCATTTTTCGGCTTCGGCGCGCAGGGTTTTCAGTGCCTGGTCGGCACCATGGTAGCCAGGCACCAACGGCACGCCGGCTTTGCCCATAATCTCCTTGGCGGCGGATTTGGAACCCATGGCGGCGATGGCCGAGGAGGGCGGGCCAATAAATACCAGATTATGAGTCTCGCAGGACTCGGCAAAGCCAGTGTTTTCGGACAAAAATCCGTAACCGGGGTGAATGGCCTGGGCGCCGCTTTTCAGCGCGACCTCAATAATGATGTCACCGCGTAAATAACTTTCAGAGCTGGCAGCGGGGCCGATGCGAAAGGCCTCGTCGGCCATGGCCACGTGGCGGGCGTTGGCGTCGGCATCGGAATAGACAGCCACACAGCGGATACCCATGGCGTGTGCGGTTTCTATGATCCGGCAGGCGATTTCGCCGCGGTTGGCGATCAGTATTTTTGTAAACATCAGTGTTGGTCCTCCGGAACCCAGCTGGCGGCACGTTTTTCAAGAAAAGCGGCAAGGCCTTCCTGGCCTTCTTGTCCCACGCGGATATCGGCAATGCGCCGGGCCGTGTCTTCAATCACATCTGCACTTAGTGGCTGTTGGCTGACGGCAAAAATGAGCGCTTTGGCTGCGCCCATGGCTTGCGGGCCATTGCCGGCAAGCTGCTGCAGCATGTGGTCGCAGCGGGTTTGCAGGTCGTCGTTGTCGCTCGCAACAATGTGGACCAGCCCAAACTCGCAGGCCTGATGGGCGTCGAATACCTCCGCCGTCAGAAAATAGCGCCGCGCCTGGCGTTCGCCGATGGCACGCACCACGTAAGGGCTGATCACGGCTGGAATCAGCCCCAGCTTCACTTCGCTCAAGCAGAACGTGCTTTGTTCGGTTGCGATCACCATATCGCAGCAGGCTGCAAGGCCCACGGCACCGCCAAAAGCGGCGCCCTGAACCAGTCCGATCACGGGCTGTGGCAGGCTGTTCAGCACCGACATAAGGCGCGCGAGCTGCCGCGAATCGTTCAGGTTTTCCTGTTGGCTGTTGTCGGCCATGCGCCGCATCCAGCCCAGGTCGGCTCCGGCGGAAAAATGTTTGCCTTCGGAGCGCAGTACCACCACGTTCGTGCTGCTGTCTTGCCCGATCTGTTCGAACGCGGCAATCAGTTGGCTGATGATCACGTCGTCAAAGGCGTTGCGTTTTTTGGGGCGGTTCAACACCACCTCGGTTACGCCGGGGCTGCGGGTGTTAATCACAACGGCCAGATTTTGGGCAGAGTCAGGGGCCGGGTTTGGAGCAGAAGTTGGAACAGAATTTGGTTCGGTCATGGTCATTTCCCCGTTACATGCGGAACACGCCGAAGCGTGTTGGCTGGGCGGGGCGGTTGAGTGTGGCTGATAGACTAAGAGCCAATACTTCGCGGGTTTGGGCTGGATCTATCACGCCGTCGTCCCACAGGCGGGCACTGGCGAAGTAGGGGTGGCCCTGGTGTTCGTAGGTGTCAATAATGGGTTGTTTAAAGGCGGCTTCGTCGTCCTGGCTCCAGGTTTCGCCATTGCGTTCCATGCCGTCGCGGCGAACCTGTGCGAGTACACCGGCAGCCTGTTCGCCACCCATTACGGAAATGCGGGCGTTAGGCCACATCCACAGGAAATCAGGGCTGTAGGCGCGGCCGCACATGCCGTAGTTTCCTGCGCCGAAGCTGCCGCCGATCAGTACGGTAATTTTTGGCACGTTGGCGCAGGCGACGGCCATCACCATTTTGGCGCCGTGTTTGGCAATGCCTTCGGCCTCGTGCTTCTGGCCCACCATAAAGCCGGTCACATTTTGCAGGAACAGCAGCGGAATATTGCGCTGGCAGCAAAGCTCTATGAAGTGCGCGCCTTTTTGGGCGGATTCGCTGAACAGTATGCCGTTGTTGGCAATAATGCCTACCGGATAGCCGTGCACATGGGCAAAGCCGGTGACCAGGGTCTGACCGTAATAGCGTTTGAATTCGTCGAATTCTGAACCGTCGACAACGCGGGCGATGACGTCGCGCACGTCAAACTGTTTGCGCAGGTCGGTGCCGACAATGCCGTAAATTTCGCTGGCGTCGAACAGGGGCGCCTTGGGTTTGCGAATTTGCACGTCTGCGGGTTTACGGCGGTTGAGGTTAGACACGCAGCGGCGCGCGATGTCTAAGGCGTGGGCGTCGTTTTCGGCGTAATGGTCGGCCACACCGGACACTTTGCAGTGTACGTCGGCACCGCCCAGATCTTCGGCGCTGACCACTTCACCGGTGGCGGCTTTGACCAGTGGCGGGCCGGCCAGAAAGATGGTGCCCTGGTTGCGCACGATGATGGATTCGTCTGCCATGGCCGGAACGTAAGCGCCGCCGGCGGTGCACAAACCCATCACCACGGCAATCTGTGGGATGTCTTCGGCGGACATGCGGGCCTGGTTGTAAAATATGCGGCCGAAGTGATCACGATCAGGGAATACTTCATCCTGGCGCGGCAGGTAGGCGCCGCCGGAGTCTACCAGGTAGATGCAGGGCAGGCGGTTGGCTAGGGCGATTTCCTGGGCCCGCAGGTGTTTCTTAACGGTCAGCGGGTAGTAGGTGCCGCCTTTTACGGTGGCGTCGTTCGCGATGATCATGCATTCGGTGCCGTTAACGCGGCCGATACCGGCAATCAGACCGGCGGCGGGTATGTTGTCTTCATAGACGTCATAGGCAGCGAACTGGCCGATTTCGAGGAACGGCGAGCCGTCGTCCAGCAAGCGGTTAATACGTTCCCGGGGCAGCAATTTGCCACGGGCAATGTGGCGTTCCTGGTAGCTGGGGCCGCCGCCTTGCTGGATAGTGGCAACTTTTTCCCGCAGGTCGGCTACGGCGTCGGCCATGGATTGGTGTTTGGCCTGAAATTCTTCAGATCTGGAGTTGATTTTGCTTTGGAGTATTGTCATAGCCTTGGTTTCCGTGCATCGGGTTTCGGTGCAGTTGTAGATTGGTTGCCGGGCGAACTTCTACCGCGGGGACAGATTTGAAATCTGTCCCCATCGCCCTTACCGCAGGGACAGGTTTTAAATCTGTCCCTATTGCCGCTATTTATTCAGAAACAGCTCTCGTCCAATCAACATGCGCCGTATTTCCGACGTGCCAGCACCGATTTCGTAAAGCTTGGCGTCGCGCAGCAGGCGGCCGGTGGGGTAGTCGTTGACGTAGCCGTTGCCGCCCAGCAGCTGGATCGCGTCCAGGGCCAGTTTTGTCCCCATTTCGGCGGAGTAGAGGATTGCACCGGCGGCGTCTTTGCGGGTGGTTTCACCGCGGTCGGCAGACTGGGCGACCATGTAGACATAGGATTTGGCAGTGTTCATGTAGGTGTACATGTCGGCCACTTTGCCTTGTACCAGTTCGAATTCGCCGATCGCCTGGCCGAACTGTTTGCGTTCGCGGATGTAGGGCACAACCACGTCCATGGCGGCTTGCATAATGCCCAACGGGCCACCTGCGAGTACCAGGCGTTCGTAGTCGAGGCCGCTCATCAGTACTCGGGCACCGCCACCGAGTTGGCCAAGGATGTTTTCTTTGGGTACTTGGCAATCTTGAAACACCAGTTCGCAGGTGTTGGAGCCGCGCATGCCCAGCTTGTCGAGTTTCTGGTGGCGACTGAAGCCAGGCGCGTCGCGTTCTACGATGAAGGCGGTGATGCCTTTCGAGCCGGCTTTCACGTCAGTTTTGGCGTAGATCACGTAAACGTGGGCGTCAGGGCCGTTGGTGATCCACATTTTATTGCCGTTCAGCACGTAGTGGTCACCGGCGTCTTTGGCGCTCAGTTTCATGGAGATGACGTCGGAACCAGAGTTGGGTTCAGACATGGCCAAAGCGCCTATGTGTTCGCCGCTGAGCAGCTTGGGTAGATATTGCTGTTTCTGCTCTTCGGTGCCGTTGCTGTGAATCTGGTTCACACACAAATTAGAGTGAGCGCCGTAAGACAAACCTACCGATGCGGAGGCGCGGCTGATTTCTTCCATCGCAATTACGTGGGCCAGGTAGCCCATGCCGGAACCGCCGTAGGCTTCGTCGACGGTGATGCCGAGCAGGCCCATGTCGCCAAACTTCTTCCACAAATCCATGGGGAACTCGTTGGACCGGTCAATGTCCGCCGCACGCGGTGCAATTTCGCGGGTGGCGAAACCGTTGATTTGCTCACGCAGCATGTCCAGGGTTTCGCCAAGGCCGAAGTTCAGTTCCGAGTATTGCGATTTCATGATGGTCACCTTGTTGTTGGGTCGTTAGTGCTGTGTTGCCGTCTGCTTTTTTATTTGCAGTTCGCTCAATGCTTCGAGACAGCGGGCCTCGGCGTTTTCCATTTCCATCTCAACGATCGCGATGTCTTCTTTCTGCTGAGCGAGTGCCTCACGGCGGCGTTTTATAGTTTGCAGCATCAGCAACAGCTGTTTTTCATTACCACTGTTGGTTTCGTCCCACAGGTCAAACAACTCTTTGGTCTCGGCCAGCGACAGTCCCATGCGTTTACCGCGCAGGATTAATTTCAGCCGCACCCGGTCTTTGGAACTGAAGATGCGGGTTTGGCCCTTACGGCTGGGCTTTAGCAAGCCCTGATCTTCGTAAAAGCGAACGCTACGGGTCGTTACGTCAAACTCCTGAGCCAGTTCGCTGATGCTGTATGTTTTCTTTGCAGCCATTGAGTGTTTCCTTTTTTTGTCAGGTTAGTTAAAGTTTACGTAAACGTAAAGCATTTGATTGTATTGTTATCCACAGCAACGGGAGTATCCGATGGAATTTCAGAACGTAGCAGCCATTGTGACAGGCGGCGCATCTGGCCTTGGCGAAGGCGCAGCGCGGGCGCTGGCGGCAGCTGGTTGCAAGGTAGCGATCTTCGATTTGCAGAAGGAACGCGGTGAAGCCGTTGCAAAAGAGTTGGGGGGGATCTTTGTTGAGTGCGACGTCAGTTCCGCCGCAAGTGCCGAAGCGGCTTTCGCCAAAGCCAACGAAGCGCATGGTTTTTGTGGCGTTGCCGTAAACTGCGCAGGCGTCGCCACCGCTGGTAAAATTCTAGGGCGCGAGGGTGTGCTGCCACTGGAAAATTTCAGTAAGGTGGTGCAAGTCAATCTGATCGGAACTTTTAACATTCTGCGACTGGCAGCGGCGGAAATGGCCCAGCGTGAACCCAATGCCGACGGTGAACGGGGCGTTATCATCAACACTGCGTCTATTGCAGCCTATGAAGGACAGGTTGGTCAGGCGGCCTACAGTGCGTCCAAGGGCGGCGTTGTTGCCTTAACTCTGCAGGCTGCCCGTGAGCTGGCGCGTGAGGGTATTCGGGTGAACACCATTGCCCCTGGGTTGTTTATGACGCCCATGATTGCCGGCATGCCGCAGGAAGTACAAGACAGCCTGGCGGCAACTTTGCTGTTTCCCAAACGCCTGGGTAAGCCGGAAGAGTTTGGCATGATGGTAGACCAGATGGTGCGTAACCCGGTGCTGAATGGCGAAGTCATCCGTCTTGATAGCGCTTTGCGTATGGCCCCGAGATAAGCGGCCCTTCAGCAATTTATCACAAGCAGGAGTTGGTATGACTGCGACTGTCGATCAAGAAGAATTGACGTTATTCCGTGGGTCGGTAATCAAGGCACTGGAAAAAGAAATCAAACCCCACTACGAGCAGTGGGAAAAAGACGGCATTGCCCCGCGCAAGCTTTGGAACACTCTGGGCGATGCCGGCATGCTGTGCGTAGACGTGCCCGAGGACTGTGGCGGTTGCGGCGCACCCTTTCAGTATTCGGTGGTGGTGGGTGAGGAGCTGGCGCGGATGGGTTTTGGTGCGCTGTCCACCAATGTGATGGTGCACTCCGATATTGTCGCGCCTTACCTGAGCCACTTGGGCAACGACGAGCAAAAACAGCAGTGGCTACCAAAAATGGTTTCCGGTGAAGCCGTGGGCGCCATCGCCATGACCGAACCCGGCGCTGGCAGTGATTTGCAGGCGATGCGCACCAGTGCCGTAAAAGAGGGTGACGACTACATTCTGAACGGCTCCAAAACGTTCATTACCAATGGCCAGCACGCGGATATGGTGATCGTGGCCGCCAAAACCGATCCTTCCGCCGGTGCCAAGGGCGTCAGCCTGTTTCTGGTGGACACCACGCTGGAAGGTTATGGCGTTGGTCGCAATCTGGACAAGATTGGCCAGCATGCCGGTGATACCTCCGAGTTGTTCTTTGCGGATATGCGGGTGCCGGCGTCGGCGTTATTGGGCGAGGCCGGCAAAGGCTTTGTTTATTTGATGCAGGAACTGGCGCGTGAACGCCTGGTGATTGGTGCGTTGGGCGTTGCGGCTGCCCGCGGTGCGCTGGACCTGACCGTTGCTTACTGTCAGGAGCGGGTGCTTTTTGGCCAGAAGTTGGCCCAGTTGCAGAACACCCGTTTCGAAATGGCCCGCATGGAAACCGAATACCGCATCAACAAGGCTTTTGTAGATCAGTGCATCAACGAATACGTCGCCGGCACTCTGGATGCTGCGACGGCCTCTATGGCCAAATACAGCGCGACTGAAATGCAGTGCCGGGTGACGGATGGCTGCCTGCAATTGTTTGGCGGTTACGGCTATACCAGTGAGTACCCGATTTCACGGGCCTTTGCTGATGCCCGCGTGCAGCGCATTTACGGCGGTACGTCGGAAATTATGAAGGAAATTATTGCTCGCTCAATTTTCGGGCGCGCCTGATTAACGATTGCCAATAACAACTAAACCTTTCAATAAAACGGGGACAAGCAACGATGACTGACACCTCTAATGATCATTTTGTAGTAATAGCCGGCGCCGCCCGCACGCCCATGGGCGGCATGATGGGCTCGCTAAGCAGCGTACCTTCGCCACAGTTGGGCGCGGTTGCGATAAAAGCCGCTATCGAGCGTTCGGGCCTGAAGCCTGCTGACATTGATGAAGTCATCATGGGTTGCGTATTACCGGCCGGCTTAGGCCAGGCACCCGCGCGCCAGGCCTCCCGCGGCGCCGGCATACCAGACAGCTCCGGCTGCACCACCGTTAACAAAATGTGTGGATCGGGCATGCAGGCGGTCATGATCGCCCACGATCAGATCAAAGCCGGCACCAACAACATCATGATTGCTGGTGGCATGGAAAACATGAGCCAGGCACCTTACATTTTGCCCAAAGCCCGCGGCGGAATGCGCATGGGCCATGGCCAGGTGATGGACAGCATGTTCCTCGACGGCCTGGAAGACGCCTACGAAGGAGGCCTGATGGGCGTGTTTGCACAAAAAAGCGCCGATGACTACAAAATCACCCGTGAGCAAATGGATAACTTTGCCATCGAGTCCCTTAACCGTGCTAACGCAGCCATCGATAACGGCTGGTTCGCGCCCGAAATCTGCGCGGTCAGCATCGCCGGTCGTGGTGGCGACACAGTGGTAGATACCGACGAGCAGCCCGGCAATGCCCGCCCGGACAAGATCCCCACGCTGAAACCCGCGTTCAAGAAAGACGGAACGGTAACCGCTGCCAATGCCAGCTCCATCAGCGACGGCGCCTCAGCACTGGTGCTGGCTTCTGCAAAAGAAGCCAAAGCTCGTGGCCTGCACCCACAGGCAAAAATCATTGCCCACGCCACCCACGCCCAGTTACCCGCTGAGTTCACCCTGGCCCCCATCGGCGCCATCGACAAAGTCCTGAAAAAAGCCGGCTGGGGCAAAGACGACGTAGACCTTTACGAAATCAACGAAGCCTTCGCGGTGGTCTCCCTTTTGGCCATCAACGAACTGGGCCTGGATGCCAATAAAGTAAACGTGTACGGCGGCGCCTGCGCCCTCGGCCACCCCATTGGCTCCTCCGGCTCAAGAATCTTGGTCACTCTGATTAACGCATTGAAGCAAAAAGGCCTGAAACGCGGCGTTGCGGCACTGTGCATCGGCGGTGGTGAGGCCACGGCAGTGGCTATTGAGTTGATCTGACTTTTGGTGGTTCTTCCTTCTGTGTTTTGACATGGGGGAGAGCAGCGAGGCGGGGGGTACCCGCCACCAAATCAAAAGGCTACCGAGTGTAAATGCTCACGCAACAGAACGAGCCTGCTGAGCACCCAGAACAACCTCACCCACCGTATGCAGCTTCAACAACTGCGATTGAAGCATAGAAATCGACCGGCTACCCTCCAGAGTCAGAGCAATATCAAAATGCTCCCCGCTGCTCTCAACCGACATACCGGCAATCCGAAAACCCCGAACCCGCACCACGCGGCACAGGCGTTCAAGGCCAGCGGGCTCCGACTGCATACGACAATGCAAAACATGCCGGTTGGACGTGGTCGTGCTGGATGGGATGACCTGATTCATGCTGCACTCTCCTCGGTTTTCTTCTTCGCTGATTTGGTGTTTTCAATCATCTCGCGGTTGCTACCGCCGGGTTTTACCGTCGGCCAAACGTTCTCCTCGCGAGCAATGGCCACGTGCAACAGCATCGGGCCCTTATAAGCCAAAATAGTCTCAATGCTACGGCGAACCTGATCGGTGCGGTTGATGTGCAACGCTGGAATATCAAAGGCCCGCGCCATAGCGACAAAGTCCGGGTTGTCGTCCAGGTTTATGTGGCTTTCGCGGTTTTCGTAAAACAGCTCCTGCTGCTGGCGCACCATGCCCAGGCACTGGTTATCCAGAATGATTATTTTCAGCGGCAGGCGATAACGGCGAATAGTCGCCAGCTCCTGGGCGTTCATCATGAACGAACCGTCACCGGTCACGTTTATGATTGTGGCGTCGCGCTGGGCGAACTGTGCACCAATGGCAGCGGGCAGGCCGAAGCCCATGGTGCCCAGACCGCCGCTGGTCAGGTGCTGGCGCGGATGGTTGAACTGGTAATACTGGGCTACCCACATCTGGTGCTGGCCTACGTCGCAGGAAATAATCGTGTCGTCACTGGCAATGCGAGACAGCTGGCGTACAAACGCCGGGCCGGTAATGGGGGCCAGGGCTTCCTCGTTATCTGCCGCCTGAAATCCACCGGTAGTGAGCCACGTGCGGCATTGCTTCTGCCAGGCTTCGATATTCAGCGGCTGCGCTTTCACCCCGCAGGTAAGAGCGTGCAATACGTCATTAAGATCGGCACTGATGGTTAATACCGCCGCTTTGATCTTATGAAACTCGGCGCTGTCGGCATCGATGTGAATAATCTTTGCGTTGGGAGCAAAGGTTTCCGGCTTGCCGGTCGCGCGGTCGTCCAGGCGGGCGCCGAACACCAGAAGCAGATCACACTCGTCTACAGCGCGATTGGCGGCACGACAGCCGTGCATGCCGAGCATGCCCAAGTGGTTTGGGTTGTGCCGGCCCGGATTACCAATGCCTTTTAGAGTGACAACACCGGGCAGGGCAGATTGTTCAGCAAACTCGCGAAAGCTGTCCTCAGCGCTGGCTAACGTAATGCCCCCGCCGCTGTACAATAATGGCTTACGGGCCGCGCGCAGCAGCCGCAGAGTCTCGTTGATGCCTTTATCAATAGCGCCGTTATGTGTGGCCGAATCAGTTCGTGGCTCTGCGCTGTCACAACCCTCGCGTTCCTTCTGATCAGCTGCTTCCGGGTTTACCTGAGTCAGCAGAATATCTTTGGGAATATCGATCCATACCGGTCCTGGCCGACCGCTTTGCGCCAATGCAATCGCTTCAATAAGAATGTCGGGCAGGCTGTCGGCGTCATCCACCAGATAGCTGTGCTTAACAATGCCCAAAGTCATGCCCAGTACATCGGTCTCTTGAAACGCATCGGTGCCAATCAGCTCCGAAGGCACCTGGCCGGTGATGACCAGCAGCGGCACCGAATCCTGAAACGCATTAGCCACTCCGGTAATCAGGTTGGTAGCGCCCGGGCCGGACGTGGCAATGCACACGCCCAAGTTGCCGCTTGCGCGGGCGTAGCCGTCAGCGGCCAGGGCGCAGCCTTGCTCATGGCGACACAGCACATGTTCCACACTCGCATCACCCACCAGAGCATCGTATAGCGGCATGATGCAACCGCCAGGGTAGCCAAATACCGTAGTAATACTGTGCTGCTGGAAAGCCTGAAGTATGTGTTGCGCGCCGTTCATGGTCTGAGTCCTTTTGAGTGTTGGTTTACCGTTTCAAGTGTTTCCAAAAAGGCCAAAAAAAAGCCCCCGGGACCTTTCGGTGCCGGGGGCTTTGGTGTTTGCAGTGTCGGTTTAGAAATCTCGCCTCAACTGTGTATCCACGCAAAAGCCCCCGGGGGATACCATCACCACCAGGACTAGCTTCACTAGGACAACCACAACGTTAAAGTTCATTTAATACGTGTCTCTTTGAAATTCATTTATCCAACGTGTGTAGAATCTAACCTGATTTTTATGCGCGTGGCAACCCGTTTTTTCAGTCGTGTTCGCAACAACCGGTTTTTTCAATGAGAGCAGTATGAAAAAATTCAAATGGAGTTCTGTCGGCCTGTCTGTATTGTTAATTTTGGCGTTGCTAGTCTGGATGGCCAGCGGCGAAATCAAACAGACAGAAACCAAAGCGCCGGAACTATCGGTAAAGCAGAACACTGAGTGGAGCCGGGTAGAGGTCACAACCCTGAACGCTCTTAATTATCATCCCGAATTGTTGGTACAAGGGCAGGTCTTACCGTGGCGATCCGTTATGGTGTCGGCACGGGTGTCCTCAACGGTGAAATCACTGGCAGTGGAACTGGGTGACACCGTCAGCCAGGGGCAAACATTACTCACCCTCACCGACGACGGCCGCAGCGCTGAACGCAGTCGCTGGCTGGCACGGGTGCGCAAACTGAACGCGGATTTGAACGCGGCCCAGAGTTTGCGCAGTCGCAATCTGGCGTCTGAGTCGGAGTTGCTGGGCCTGGAAAGCGAACTGGCGGAGGCCAAAGCCGAACTGGAAATGGCCAATCAGGCAATTGCCGATTTAGCGCCCAAAGCGCCCTTTGATGGCGTGGTCAATCAGAAGTCCATCGACGCAGGCGACCTGGTACAGCCAGGCTCGGCATTAATGCGCGTGGTTCAGGTAGACCGGCTAAAAGCCACGGCCCAGATACCCCAACAGGCGGTGCACCAAGTTGCCGAAGGTCAGTTGGTTAGTGTGCGGTTGCTGGATGGAGATGAATTAAACGGACGCATCCGGTTTGTCGCCAGCGCCGCCGACACTGGTACCCGCAGCTTTGCGATCGAAGTGGAGGTGGACAACCCGCAGCAAAGGCGCATCGCCGGTGGCAGCGCCAACCTGGCCATTGCCTTGCCAGAGGTCAGCGCCCACCACCTGTCGCCTGCATTTTTGGCGTTGGATAACAACGGTAAGCCTGGCGTAAAACACGTCAGCGACGACAACAAAGTGGTGTTTTCCCGGGTTCGCCTGCTCAGCGTGAAAACCGATGGTGCCTGGGTCGATGGTTTGCCGGACAACCTGCGCTTGATTACCCGCGGCGCTGGATTTGTCAGCGTGGGTGAGGAAGTCACCGCTGTTGCCGCAAACAACGGCGAGGGCTAATCCATGCGCTCTCTTATATTTGCAGCCATAGACCGCAGCCGCACCACGCTGCTGTTACTTCTATTTCTGGTGGTTGGCGGTTACGCCGCCTACATGGCCATTCCCAAAGAAGCCAATCCTGACATCGCCATTCCGATGATTTATGTATCCATGAGCCTCGAAGGCGTCAGTCCGGAAGACGCCGAGCGTTTGTTAGTGCGGCCGATGGAGCAGGAGTTGCGCTCGCTGGAAGGCGTTAAGGAAATGCGCGGCAACGCCTCCGAAGGCCACGCTTCCGTCATGCTGGAATTTGACGCCGGTTTCGACGCCGACAAAGCCCTGCAAGACGTACGCGAACAGGTGGATACGGCACGCAGCAATCTGCCAGAGGAAGCCGACGAGCCGCGGGTGAATGAAGTAAATATTGCACTGTTTCCGGTGATGTCCATTGGCCTCTCCGGGCCGCTGGCCGAGCGTGAACTGATCTCTATCGCCCGCGGCTTGAAAGACGCCATCGAGGCCATTCCGGAAGTTCTTGAAGTCGACATTGCCGGCGATCGCGAAGATCTGCTGGAAATTGTGGTCGATCCCCAGGTGCTGGAAAGCTACGGCTTGGACTTCAACCAGTTAGGCACACTGGTGTCGCGTAACAATCAGCTGGTGGCGGCTGGCTCTATTGACACCGGCAACGGACGGATGACGTTGAAAGTGCCAGGCGTGATTGAAAACGTCGAAGATGTGATGTCGATACCGGTCAAGGTAGATGGCGACACGGTGATCACCTTTGGTGATGTGGCCATGTTGCAGCGCAGTTACAAAGACCCCCAGGGCTTTGCCCGTATTAACGGTGAACGGGCGCTGGTGCTAGAAGTGTCCAAGCGTTCCGGAGCCAATATCATCGCGACCAGTACTCAGGTGCGCGCATTGATCGTGGCGGCGCAAGAACGCCTGCCTGACGAGCTGGATATCCGTTACATCATGGACCAGTCGGGCGAGGTGCAGGATATGCTGATCGACCTGCTGAACAACGTGCTGACCGCCATTGTGCTGGTTACCATCGTGATCATCGCGACCATGGGCCCCCGTGCGGCAATCTTAGTCGGCCTGACCATTCCGGGCGCCTTCCTGACGGCAATTCTGGTGATCTGGTCTATAGGAATGACCCTTAACATTATTGTGCTGTTCTCCCTGATTCTGGTGACCGGCATGCTGGTAGACGGCGCCATTGTGGTATCGGAGCTGGCAGACCGGAATCTGTCGGACGGCCTGAACGTTAACAGCGCCTGGGGCGAAGCCGCCAGCCGCATGGCCTGGCCCATTATTGCATCCACTGCGACCACCTTGGCAGTGTTTGTGCCTTTGCTGTTCTGGCCCGGTTTAGTCGGCGAATTCATGAAGTTTTTGCCTATCACGGTGATTATCTGCCTGCTGGCGTCTTTAGCGATGGCACTGGTGTTTTTGCCGGTGCTTGGTGGTATTGGCGGCGGTCGCCGGGCGCGGGCGGTGCAAACAGACAATCACCTGATGGGCGTCTACCGCAACACCCTGGCTGCCATATTGCGCCGCCCCGGACTGACGCTACTAGCGGTGATTCTGGTGATTGGCGTGGTTTACGCCATTTATGGCCGTTTAAACCACGGCGTGGAATTTTTCCCCAGCGTAGAACCGGAGTCGGCCCAGGTTCAGGTGCGCGCCCGCGGCGATTTGTCCATCTGGGAGCGCGACGCCATTGTGCAGACCGTGGCCGGCCGTTTACAGGGCATGCCCGAAGTACGTGCCTTGTACAGCCGTTCGATGATCGGCGGCAGCCAGCAGATGGCGCCGGACGTTATTGGTGTGTTGCAGTTTCAGTTCAACGATTGGTACACCCGGCGTGCCGCCGATATTATTCTGGAGGATTTTCGCCAGCGCACCGCAGACATTCCGGGTGTGGAGTTAGAGTTTCGTAAGCAGGAAGATGGCCCGGCCGGTGGCAAACCGATTGAGTTACTGGTTAGCAGCAGTAATCCCGACAAGCTGGAAACTGCGGTCAGCGCGATTCGTGCGCAAATGCTGGAGCAGGGTGCGTATGCCGACACCGAAGACGACCGCAGCCTTGACGGCATTGAATGGCGCCTGGAGGTGAATCGCGAAGCGGCTGCCCGTTTCGGTACCGACGTGGCCAGCATCGGCAACGCCGTGCGGCTGGTTACCAACGGCTTGGTACTGGCCAGTTACCGCCCTGAAGACGTGCGTGACGAAGTGGACATTGTGGTGCGCGTGCCTAACAACTGGCGTGAACTGGATCAGCTGGAACGGCAAACCCTGAACACCTCACGGGGCCAGGTACCGCTGTCGCAGTTTGTCAGTTTAGAACCCGGTGATAAAACCGGCAACATCGTGCGGGTGGATGGCCGCCGTACCATCACCATCAAAGCTGATCTGCAACCCGGCCGGCAGGTGGAGGAGGCGCTGCGAGAGCTGCGCGCCACTATGCCCGAGTTGCCGGACGGCATAACCGTGCTTGAAGGTGGCGAAAGTGAAGATCAGCAACAAGCGGCCAACTTCCTGATTAACGCATTTATGGTGGCCATAGGGCTGATGCTGCTGATTCTGGTGACCCAGTTCAACTCGCTGTACCAAAGCTTTCTGATTTTGTCGGCCATTGTGTTGTCCACCGCCGGCGTGCTGCTGGGCCTGTTACTGAACAGTCAGCCGTTTGGCATTGTGATGGTGGGTATGGGCACCATTGCGTTGGCCGGTATTGTGGTGAACAACAACATCATTCTGATTGATACTTACAACCAGATGCGGGCCGACGGCATGGAACCGGCGGCAGCGGCACTGGAAACCGGCTGTTTGCGCTTGCGTCCGGTGTTGCTAACTGCCATTACCACAGTACTGGGCCTGATGCCGATGGTACTGGGCATAAACGTGGATTTGATTACGCCGTCACTAGGGCTAAACGCGCCATCTACCCAATGGTGGACCCAGATGTCCAGCGCCATTGCCGGCGGACTGACGTTCGCAACCCTGCTTACGCTGCTGCTAACACCGGCGCTGCTGGTATTGGGCGAACAAACCGGGCAGAAAGTGAAAAAGTTGCTCTGAGCTAAGGGGCAAGCTCGGAGTTAGGGGCCGGATTTGAAATCCGTCCCCGGGAGTCGAGGTAAGCATTAGAGCCATCCGTTTGCACTCTTTGTTTGCACTCTCTGTTTGCACTACCTATTTCACTACCCATTTGCACTGCGGGCGTTTTTGATTACATCGTAAGCATGGGTGATTTCGCCGGTGCGCTCTTCGGCCATCTCGCGCATGCTTTCCGGTAAGCCGCGGCCGGCCAGTTTGTCCGGATGGTTTTCGCTCATCAGCTTGCGGTACACCTTTTTGATGTTGTCATCGCTGTCTTGCGGCGACACGCCCAGCACTTTGTAAGCGTCGTCAGTCTGTTGGCCGCTGGAGCGCTGGCCGCCGCCCGTCTGGCTATAATGGGCACCACGCAGCATGGCTTCCAGCTGGTCAACCTGGCTTTCTGGCAACCCCAGGCCGCGGGCAATTTTAACCAGCATGTCGTGCTCGGCCGGGTGCACCACACCATCGGCGGCTACGGCAGATACCTGTACTTGCAGAAACATCTGCAACAAAGCCGGCTGGCCGCCGCTGACGCGCATAAAGCGTTGCAGTTCGGCGTCCAGATCAAACTCCCTTGCTTTGCCGCGGTTGAACGCGGCGCGGGCGTTGGTTTTTTGGCTTTCGTTCAGGCGAAAGCGGGTAAACATAGCTTCCGCCACGGCGATTTCATTTTGTGAAACCACGCCGTCGGCTTTGCACACCGCGCCCATGACCGCAAACACAGACTCAACAAAACCGCTTTGAATATTTTGCAGCTTCCCAATTAACCGGCTTTTTATTCGGTTCAGTAAAAATCCACCAATCGCGCCGCCAATAATGAAGCCGACGAAGCCGCCAAAGGCTGAGCCAATCAGGCCACCCAGAATGATTGCAAACAGCATTAAGGTATCCTTTGTAAAATATTTAGACCGTGGAAATATACGGGTTTTTGCCACTTAATACATGAATAGCGCGTTATAACGGTATTTTTCGCACAATTCTCGGCTTCTCGTTCAAGTTTAAGGCGCCTTTAATAATGCCGTCAGTAAACTGGCCACCAGCCACAAAGCAATGGCTAAATAGATAGTGGGTTGATTACTGGCTAAAAATCAGCGGTTACGTCGCCCATGGTAATAACGGTCCTGCACAGCGGTTTTTGCCAGGCAACACAATCTGCTAAACTCTATCGCCTTTTTACAGCTATTTTTACGCTTACAACCCATTACCACAACCGCAGACGGTTGTAGACGTAGCGGCTGTCGCAATGACTCGACCTGAGTAACCCTTGAAAAACTCTTAAGTAACTCTTAAGTAAAAACGGAACCCGATATGGTGAACACCCTTAAACATCAATGGCTGTCGAATGTGCGCGGCGATTTACTCGCTGGCGTGGTGGTGGCGCTGGCGCTGATTCCCGAAGCCATTGCCTTTTCCATTATTGCCGGCGTAGACCCGAAAGTAGGGCTGTACGCGTCATTCTGCATCGCCGTGATCATTGCCTTTGTCGGCGGCCGGCCAGGCATGGTCTCCGCGGCCACTGGCGCCATGGCGCTGCTCATGGTTACCCTGGTAAAAGAACACGGCCTGGAATACCTGATGGCAGCTACCTTGCTGACCGGTCTGATTCAGCTCGTAGCCGGCTACTTAAAGCTTGGCAGCCTAATGCGTTTTGTGTCGCGCTCGGTGGTGACCGGCTTTGTCAACGCCCTGGCTATCCTGATCTTCATGGCCCAGCTGCCGGAACTGACCAACGTTACCTGGCACGTATACGCGCTGACGGCAGCTGGGCTGGGCATCATCTATTTGTTTCCTTATATACCGAAACTGGGCAAGGTGCTGCCGTCGCCGTTGGTTTGCATTGTGGGGCTGACGGTTGTTGCGTTCCTGTTTGATATCGACGTGCGCACCGTCGGTGATATGGGCGACCTGCCGGATACACTGCCGATTTTCCTATGGCCAGATGTGCCGCTGAATCTTGAAACCCTGATGATTATTTTGCCTTACGCCATACCGTTGGCGGCGGTGGGCCTGCTGGAATCGATGATGACCGCCACCATCGTGGACGACCTAACCGATACCGAAAGCGATCGTAACCGTGAATGTAAAGGGCAGGGTATTGCCAATATTGGCTCTGGTTTGCTCGGTGGTATGGCTGGCTGCGCGATGATTGGCCAGTCGATCATTAATATCAAATCCGGTGGCCGTGGCCGTCTGTCAACGCTTACCGCAGGTGTTTTCCTGATGGTGTTGATTCTGGTGCTGGACGACTTTCTAGTGCGCATTCCCATGGCCGCGTTGGTAGCGGTGATGATCATGGTGTCCATCGGCACCTTCTCCTGGGAGTCTATCCGCAACCTGAAAACCCATCCGTTGTCGTCCAACATCGTGATGCTGGTGACGGTGGTGGTGGTGGTGTTCACTCACAACCTGGCACTGGGCGTATTTGCCGGTGTGCTGTTAGCTGCGCTGTTCTTTGCCAACAAAATTGGCCATTACATGGGCGTGGACAGTATTTTGAACGAGGCCGACAGTACCCGTACCTACAAGGTTACCGGGCAAGTATTCTTCAGTTCGTCGGAAAAGTTTATAGCCGCCTTTGACTTCCGTGAAGTGGTCGATAAGGTAGTCGTAGATGTGAGTCGCGCCCACTTCTGGGACATTACCGCCGTGGGAGCGCTAGACAAGGTTGTTATCAAGTTCCGCCGCGAAGGCGCCGAGGTAGAAGTTATTGGCATGAACGAAGCCAGTGCCACCATCGTTGACCGCTTTGGTGTGCACGACAAGCCGGAAGGCGTTGACCAGCTGATAGGCCATTAATATGCAAAATACCACACCGAACGCCAAGCACTCTTTACAACAAACGTCACAACAAACGTCGCAAAAAACGTCACAAGAGATGCCGCAAAACGCGCCGCAAGACACCTTGCACGTGGTGGCCTGCATTGACGGTTCACGCGCTGCGCCGGCGGTGTGTGACTACGCTGCCTGGGCGAGCAAATACATGGACTCGCCGCTGACCCTGCTGCACGTGCTGGACGAAGAGCGCTACCCGTCAGAGCCGGACCTAGCCGGCAACATTGGTCTTGGCAGCCGGGAGCATTTGCTGGACGAACTGGCCGAACTGGATCGAAAACGCTCTAAACTCGCGTTGGAGCACGGCAATCACATGCTGGAAAACGCCGAGCAGCGAGTGAAGCAGGCGGGCATTAGTGATGTCAAAAAGCGTCAGCGCCACGGCGACCTGACCGAATCCCTACTGGCGCTTCAGGAACAGACGCGCTTGCTGGTGATAGGCCTTTATGGCGAAGGCAGCTCCGACCGCAATGTGAACATTGGCAGTCAGCTGGAGACGGTCATTCGCAGCATGAGTCGCCCAATTCTGCTAGTGCCTAACAACTTTTCTGCGCCGAAAAGCTCGATGTTGGCCTTTGACGGCAGTGCTACCGCGTTCCGTGGAGTAGAGCACTTAGCCGCCAGCCAGGTTTTGAGAGGCATGCCGCTGCACTTGGTGATGGTGGGCGAGGAAAGCCCAGAGGCCATGGTGCAATTGCGCAAAGCCGAGGCCATGCTGGCGCCGCTGGACGCCGAAATAACCCTGGCCATTCGCAGTGGTGAGGTAGAGCCAGTGCTGCACCGGTACCAAGACGAGCACAACATCGACCTGCTGGTGATGGGCGCCTACGGTCACTCAAAAATCCGCAGGTTCCTGCTCGGTAGTACCACCACCAACATGCTGAAATCCGCCAAAAAACC
The DNA here is from genome assembly GCF_000283275.1 of Marinobacter sp. BSs20148. NCBI lineage: Bacteria > Pseudomonadati > Pseudomonadota > Gammaproteobacteria > Pseudomonadales > Marinobacteraceae > Marinobacter > Marinobacter sp. BSs20148. The sequence continues at coordinate 2,719,192 of NC_018268.1, read as the reverse complement.
TTTGGTTATTCTGCGCTGAGAAAATACGGACTAGGGGACAGATTTGAAATCTGTCCCCGGCTTGCACTGAAACCTGTCCCCGCTTTACGGTTTGCGGTTTTTGCATACTCATGCGGCCTGCCCGGCCGCCACCCCCGATGCCCAGGCCCACTGAAAGTTATGGCCACCCAGGTGGCCAGTTACGTCTACCACTTCACCGATAAAGTACAAATCCGGCTGTTCCAGAACCGCCATGGTTTTTGAGGACAGCTGGTGGGTATCTACGCCGCCCAGGGTCACCTCCGCAGTGCGGTAGCCTTCGGTGCCTGCGGGCTTTATGGTCCACTGCTGCAGCGTGCGGCTGATGTGTTCGATATCCGGGTTGCGGTAGCTTTGAAGCGGACCGGCCCAGCGCTGCAGCTCATTGAAGGCTTGCGCGAAGCGTTTTGGCAGGTGCGCATTCAGATAGTGTTCGAGCGTGCTTTGCGGTTTGAGCTTGCGCAGGCTTAGCAGATCTTGCTCAACCTGCTGCTGCGGTAGCAGGTTGATGTACAGTTCGTCACCGGGCTGCCAGAAGCTGGAAATTTGCAGCATGCTGGGGCCACTTAAACCGCGATGGGTAACCAGCATCGGTTCCTGGAACTGTTCATGATTGCACTCCGCGCTTACCGGGCAGCTGATACCAGCCAACGGCGCCAGTGTCATCTTCAGCTCGGGGTGTAGGGTAAAGGGCACCAACCCGGCGCGGGTGGGTAGTATTTCCAGCCCGAATTGGCGGGCCAGGTCGTAGCCGAAGCCGGAAGCCCCCAGGGTGGGGATAGACAGCCCGCCACAGGCAACGACCAAAGACTCACAGGTTAATGCTTCGCCACCCGCCGTCAGGCAATAACCTTTGGGCGTTCTGGCCACCTGCGTTACGCCGGTTTTCAGGCGCACTTCAGCGCCGGCCCATTCACATTCGGTTAGCAGCATGTTCAGAATGTCTTTAGCACTGTGTTGGCAGAATAACTGGCCCGGTGTCTTTTCCTCGTATTCCACACCGTGCCGTTCCACCAGCTCCAGAAAATGCTGAGGGGTGTAGCGTTTCAGCGCCGAAATGCAGTAATGCGGATTGTCTGACAGAAAGTTCGCGGTGGTGCTGTTCAGATTAGTAAAATTACAACGCCCGCCGCCGCTCATCAGAATTTTCTTGCCGGCCTTGTTAGCATGGTCCAGTACCAGCACTTTACGGCCGCGATAACCAGCGGTAGCGGCGCACATCAGCCCGGCCGCGCCGGCACCGACGATGACGACATCGTAATGGCTGCCGCGATGATCATTAGCGTGCTGATTGCTGGCGTTCTGGTTACTGGAAAGCGTTGTCATTACCGTCTGCCGCTAAAAATGTGGGCAAAGAGTATACCAGCCCTATTGAAGGTATACGGTGCCTTCCATGTAAAACGCCGCTTGGCCGGCAATGGCTACCCGTTCTCCCTTCAATTCGCAGCGCAGCAGACCACCACGTGCAGACAGCTGACGCGCTTCCAGAACTTTCTTGCCCAATTTCTCTGCCCAATACGGTACCAGCGCACTGTGTATAGAACCGGTCACAGGGTCTTCGTTAATACCGGCGCACGGCACAAAGTAACGACTAACAAAGTCCGAATCAGTTCCGGGCGCGGTGACTATCAACCCCAAACTCTTAAGCTGTTTAATTTTCTGCATGTCGGGTTGTGTTGCTTTTACCGCAGCTTCATTTTCTAACACCAGCATGTAGTTGGTGTCTTTGGCGACGTAAAAAATCGTAGTCGGCGCATCCGCCAAAGCTTCAAGTATGATGCTGGGTGTAGATTGTTCGGTAACCGCAAGGTTTGGGAAGTCCAAAACCAGCCAACCGTCGGATTGCTTGTGCACACCAAGCGGACCGCTTTTAGAGCGCAGGCGAATCTGGTCTGAAGTCCAACCCAGTTTGTTAAAAATAACCCAGGCGCTTGCCAGCGTAGCGTGACCGCACAGCGGAACTTCGATTTCTGGCGTGAACCAGCGAATATGGAAGTCTGCTTCACTAGCCTCTGGCTCAGGAACAAAAAAGGCCGTTTCTGACAAGTTGTTCTCGGCGGCAAGGGCCTGAAGAACCCCGTCGGGAAGCCACGCCTTTAAGGGCATGACCGCGGCCGGGTTACCTTTGAAAATTTCGCTGGTAAACGCGTCTACCTGATAAATGGGATAGCGTGTCATGTGTTCTCCGTTAATGGTTGATTGGCGTATTGGTGTGCCTTGTGGTTGGCAAACTGCGTTAATTCCCACTCACTGTAAAAGTGCAGCTCGGGCAGGGTAGCGCGATGCGTTACCATCCAGTGTTTTGACTCGCACTGGCAAACAGATAGACCTAGTATTGCCAAATCCTTACGGGTTTGATCAGGATGTTTTGCGGCAAGTTTCACAGATGGCGGCCTGAAACCAAAAAGGTTATTTTGACTTGCGCTGAACGCAGGATTGTTGGTTATACCCATGATCAAATTCCTTCTTCTCGTTACGGTATTGCTATTTTCCGCCCATACCAAATTCCAAAACAGAATCAGATAACCTGGTTTTGAACCGGTACAGATTGTATTTTCGGTTTTCTGTACTGCAATTTTCAGTGGCATCTGTGATGTTCTGTTTTGCCGCCGGTCTGTTGAAATAAAGCCAACGTCTGCTTAAAGGCTATAATCTTTTTGGTTTAACGAGGCAAACAGGATGGGCGCTCTTTATAACGAGGTAGCAGACAGGCTTCAGGCTCAGGTTCAGGATGGGGTCTTTCGGGATGGCGATCGGCTGCCCGGTGTCAGGGCACTAAGCCGGCAGTTTGGCGTCAGCGTTTCGACGATATTGCACGCGCACCAGACGCTTGAGGCCCGCGGTTATGTTCAGGCTCGCGAGCGCAGCGGCTACTTTGCACGCTTGCCGCTGTGGGATGCTCCGGAACCCGTCATGCAAACCGATCGGAGCCGTCCCGTTCCTGTTAATGCACGGGAAATGACCGTGGAATTGTGCGCTGACGAGCAAAAACGCATGGTGCCCCTTTCTGGAGCCATTCCTCATGCGGATTTTCTGCCCTTTCGCCAGATTCAGCAAAGCGCACTCTGGGCGGCGCGACGTGGCATTGAAACACTGGAATATGCTTTTCCTGGCAAGGAACCATTACGCCGACAAATTGCTCAGCGTATGGCGACGATAGGCGTGCCGATCACTCCTGAGGACGTGCTCGTTACCAACGGAGCGCAGGAAGCAATCATTCTTGGTCTTAGGGCGGTGACCCAACCCGGAGACATCGTCGCGGTTGAGTCACCGTCGTTTCCCGGAATTCTTCAAGCGCTAGAAGTTGTTGGTTTGAGAGCGCTGGAGATCCCTACTCATACCGCGGAAGGCCTCAGTCTTGAGGGTTTGGAGTTGGCCCTGGAGCAGTGGCCTGTCAAAGCTTGTGTGGTGGTGTGTAATCACAGCAATCCAATGGGCGCCAGAATGTCGGATGAGCGCAAACAACAGCTGGTTTTAATGCTTGCTGTTGCGGGCGTACCGTTGATTGAAGATGACATTTATGGCGACTTGTACCATTCCGGTGAAAGACCGAAACCCGCGAAGGCCTTTGACCACACAGGTAATGTAATTTATTGCAGCTCCGTATCAAAAACCATTTCGCCAGGACTGAGAGTGGGCTGGATGTTGCCCGGGCGTTATATGGCGAGCGCCAGGCAACACAAATATTTCTCGAATCTGGCGACGTCTTCTATCCCACAAATGGCCGTTGCGCATTTTCTTGAACAGGGCGGTTATGATCGTTATCTGCGTTTTGCGCGACAGAATTATCGCCAAGCTACGGAACGAATGCGTACAGCGGTTGCTCGATCATTTCCCGAAGGTACAGCCATAAGCCGGCCCCAAGGCGGCTTTGTGCTTTGGGTTCAACTGCCGGCTGGAGTTTCCGGCACACTGGTCTATCAGCTTGCCAGGGCAGAGAACATCAATGTTGCACCGGGCTTGATGTTCTCTATCTCAAACAAGTTTGAATCTTGCCTGCGAATAAACTGTGGCAACCCATGGAGTGACCGAATCGACCACGCTGTTGTAAGGCTTGGCGCGCTTGCCCACGAAGTACAGGCGCGGTCGATTTAGCGATTATATTGCCAGTTAGCGTTTGTTGCGCAAATCCAGCGCGTCAATCAAACCTGCGGCAAGAGCGATGCCCGTGACGTCTGGCAGCCTGTCTGCCCCTAGCCGTTTCATCACCCGCGCACGATAAAGGTCGATGGTTTTTACGCCTACCCCCAACTGTTCGGCAATTTCACGGCTGGTGTAGCCTTTTGCTAAAGGCAAAAATACATCCCGCTCGCGACGGGTGAGGGTGTCTAGTAGTGCAGGGGTCTGGCTGCTGTCCTGCTGTTGATGGCTGGTCTGTTGCCGCTCCTGCAGTGCCTGTTGCACGCTGTCTAGCAGTAGCTGTTCGTTAAAGGGCTTCTCAATAAAATCAAAGGCGCCGGATTTGAACGCGCGCACCACAATGGGCACATCGGCGTGGCCAGATACAAAGATAATGGGCAACGCCAACCCACGCTTTTGCAGTTCTTCCTGCACGTTCAGGCCTCCGAGCCCGGGCATGCGGATATCAAGCACAACGCAGCCGTTGCTTTGTGCGGTCATGGAATCCAGAAATTTACGGCCGTCGCTGTAGGCTTCCACGGCCAGGCCCACCGATTCCAGCAGCCATTGCGTGGACTCCAGCATGCCGGCGTCGTCGTCCACGACATACACCAAGGTTGTTTGGGCTGTGGGCTGGTCAGTCATTGGCAATTGGGTGCCTCCCGTGGACTCATAATAGATTTTTGACAGGCCGGTGGTGGAAACCGACAAACCAGCGTTAAACCGCCGGTTGGCGCCGGGTAAGCATCCAGAAAACCGCCGAAACCTTCAACAATAGAACGGCTCATGGACAGTCCAAGCCCCAGGCCTTCAGGCTTGCTGGTGTAAAATGGCTGAAACATCTGGCGGATGCCATCGGCGTTCAAACCCGGACCTTGATCCATCACTTCGACCAGGGTCTCGCCCAGATCGTTCACTCGAATGGTCAGGGTAATGGCCGATGCGGAGCTGGCATCAACGCGGGCCTCCACATTGGCTTCGATGGCGTTACGCACCAGGTTGATGAGTACCTGTTCTAGCAGTACCGGGTCAGCGGTCAGGTTAGGGCTGCTTTCTGGCAGCCGGCACACGACCGATACTCGATGCTTGTCGGCTTCCCACTGGCACAGAAGGGCAACGTTGCTGGCCAACTGATTCAGCACCAGCAGTTCTGAACGTTTGCGGCCCTTGCGCAAAAACGCCCGCAGCCGGCGAATGACTTCCGAGGCGCGATTGGCGTGGTGAATCACTTTCGTCAGGCCGTCGCCTACCCGGGTCAAGTTAGCGGGCTGGGTGTCTGCGGTTTTCAGAAAGCGCTGGCTGGCGCTGGCAAAATTTACAATAGACGCCAGCGGCTGATTCATTTCGTGGGCAATGCTGCTGGCCAGTTCACCAAGCGTGGCCAGCCGTGCGGTATGGGCTAGTTCGTTCGCCAGGCGGCGGTTATTTTCTTCCGACGTCACCCGCGCGCTTATGTCTCGAGATACACTGATTACCTCTACTACCGCGCCTGTGTAGGTTTCACGAATGGCGCGGCTGGCAATTTCAAACCAGCGTGGGGTGCCGTCACGGTGCATAATTTGCGCGGTTACAATAGCGTAGCCATCTTCGCTCAGCCGGTTGCGGGCTTCTACTAGGTGCTTTTGTGGCTGGCCACTGGGAAACAGGTCTTCCAGCAGGCGTCCGCGCAGGTCTTCCGGCCAGTAGCCCAGCAGCCGCCACGACGCCGGCGTAGCGTCAATAAAACGGCCATCCGGCGCGTGGCGGGAAATCAGGTCGGTGGTGTTCTCGGTGATCAGCCGATATAAACGGTTGGAGCGTACCGCCTGTTCTTGCAGTTCCAGCTCTCGGGTTGCATCCCGGCCCTTTAACAACACCTGATTTTGAACAATGTCAGGAACCAGCGCCCAAAGGTAAATTTGGCCCTTGTGACGCGCTTCCGCGTTGTCCACAGGGCGTTGTTGATTCAGGCAGGCTCGCACCAGTTCCTCCACGTTCACCGGCAAAAAACGTCGAGGATCAGCTATCGGGCCGGAGTGGTCAGCTGCATTGGGCGACTCGTCATCCGCTTCGGCCAGGTTTTTCATGGCCGGATTCATACTCAGCGTGCGACTTTTGTGGTCAACAATCAGCAGTGGTTGCGGATCGGTGGCGGCAAAGCCCATTGATAAGTCAAAGCAATTTGTGTTCATGGCAAGGAGATCTTCAATATTCGGTCAATTTTATAGTATTTATACTATAATACATTGGTGTAATTTATAGTAAAACTTCTATTTAATACTATTTGTTCAGCCGAAAATTATAAATAATTTGGTAATTCGTCAGAATATACCAATAAAGACAGCGTTTATGCCTACCTATAGGACCACACAGTATGACTTCAATCTACGACCAGGGCCTTACGCCCGTTGACGCCAATTACGCCGTTCAAACCCCTATCGATTTTATTACTCGCACCGCCAGTGTTTATCCGGATTATCCTGCGATTATTCACGGTGCCATTCGCCGAACCTGGGCCGAGACTCACGAGCGCTGTTTGCGCCTGGCGTCGGCGCTGGTCGGCCGCGGCATCAAAAAAGGCGATACCGTCGCCGTCATGCTGCCCAATATTCCTGCCATGGTCGAGTGTCATTTTGGTGTGCCCATGACCGGCGCGGTAATGAACGCCTTGAACGTTCGGCTCGATGCCGAAGTGATTGCTTTCATGCTTGAACACGCAGAAGCCAAAGTCATCCTGGTGGATCGCGAATTTGGCGAAGTCATTCTGGACGCCGTCAGCCGCCTGGACAAAAAGCCGCTGATAATTGATGTAGACGACCCTGAATACGGTGAAGGCGTTAAGGTCAGCGATCTGGATTATGAAGCCTTTTTGCAAGAAGGCGACCCCGAATACCAGTGGGATATGCCGACGGATGAATGGGACGCCATTTCCCTGAACTACACCTCCGGCACCACCGGCAACCCCAAAGGTGTGGTGTATCACCACCGTGGGGCTTACTTGAATTCATTGGGTAATACCGCGGTATGGTCTATGGCCATGCATCCGGTGTACCTGTGGACCCTGCCGATGTTCCATTGTAACGGCTGGTGTTTCCCCTGGACCATCACCGCCATGGCCGGCACCCACGTGTGCCTGCGCCGGGTTGATCCGGAAAAAATTCTGCAGCTGATCCGCGAGCATCGTGTTACCCACATGTGCGGCGCCCCGATTGTGCTGAACGCGTTGTTGAACGTGCCACCTGCATCCAAGGCCGGTATTGATCACGTTGTGAAGGCTATGGTTGCCGGTGCTCCGCCTCCGGCCCAGGTTATTGGTGCAGTTGAAGAAATGGGCATCGCGTTGACCCACACCTACGGCCTGACCGAAGTATACGGCCCGGTGACCGTCTGTGCCTGGAAAGATCGTTGGAACGATCTGCCGCTGGAAGAGCGCGCTGCCATCAAATCCCGCCAGGGCGTTCGCTACCACACTCTGGGCGGCACCATGATCGCAGATCCGGGCACCATGAAGCCGACGCCGAAAGACGGCAAAACCATTGGTGAAATCTTTCTGCGCGGTAACACCGTGATGAAGGGCTACCTGAAAAACCCGAAAGCGACCGAAGAAGCCTTCCGCGGCGGCTGGTTCCATACCGGCGACCTGGCTGTTTGGCACGAAGACGGTTACATGGAAATCAAGGATCGCCTGAAAGACATCATTATTTCCGGCGGCGAGAACATTTCCACCATTGAAATTGAAAACGTTCTTTATCGTCACCCAGCGGTTATGGAAGCGGCCGTTGTCGCCCGTCCGGATGAAAAGTGGGGCGAAACGCCCTGCGCCTTTGTGACCCTAAAGCCCGACGCCGGCAACGTGACCGAAGCAGAAATAATCGACTTCTGCCGTAAGCACATGGCTCGCTTTAAGGTTCCAAAAACCGTGGTGTTTTCGGACCTGCCGAAAACCTCGACCGGTAAAGTCCAGAAATTCCTGCTGCGCGACCAGGCTAAGGAAATCGAGTAGCTGGAAAGCGCCTTGCGGGGACTTATACAAGAGCTCACAGAAGATCTTACACAAAAACAACATTAACACCCGGTTCGCCGGGTATTCGGAGAAAACGTTAGATGTAAATGTTCCATCGCAAGAACGGCGAAGAACAACCCTACTGGCCGGCGGGCCCCTTCAAGATTCGCATGCCGTTTGTGCATTACCGCTGGGAATTCGTGGAAATGGCGCAAGCGCTGATTATGTTCGTAGTCAGCTTGGCCATGATTCCAGGCTGGATCACACCAGGTATTCCCGTGGTGCTGCTGTTCTTGAGCGATTATGAGCCCGGCCCTGAAGCCATTCAGGCGTTGTTCGCCCTGCAGTTCCTGGTGTTTATCATCTTCCTGTTTCTGGGCGTGACACGTCTTGGCAGCAAACTCGTCGACCTCATACCGCGTTCCATGAAAGGCGGCATTATTATCGGTGCGGGTATTGCTGCTCTGATGGGCGAGATCGAAGCCGGTGGCCGTTTGGCAACCACACCTATTTCGCTGATTGTAGGCGGACTGGTGTGTCTGTACCTGATGTTTTCGGTGTCGTTTAAAGGCTTTGTTGAAACCAACTCGTTTGCGCGCAAAATTGCCAACTACGGCATGGTGCCGGGCATGATTGTGGCGATTCTGGTGGGCTTTGCCACCGGCGAATATGCTGTTCCGGACGTAAAGTGGGGCATTACCACACCCAATTTTGGTGAGCTGTGGAACTACCTTCCATTCAGCGTCGGTTTCCCGGATGCCAGCGTATTTATGTACGCCATACCGACCGCGGTGATTGCCTACGTCATTGCCTTTGGTGACATTGTTGTGGGTCAGTCACTTATGAATCGTGTTGATCACCTGCGTCGTGACGAAGACATCGACAACAGCATCGACCGCGTCCATCTGGTCACCGCTATCCGTAACGGTGGTCACGCTTTCTTCGCCCCTTCCCCCGGTTTGGCCGGCCCGATCTGGACCGCTGTTACTAACACCATGGCCTGCACCATGGGTGTGGTTCTTGCGGTATATGGCGCGGGCTGGGGCTTGGCCACGGCGCGGTGCTCTACTTCCTGATTGAGCGCACAAAGCTGCTGGGCTTCACGCCGGATCCGGACTCCCCGGGTGCCGATGACGTGATCGTTCAGCCGGAAACCATACCAAAAAGCTAAAGAACTCTGCCGACCGGGGTCACAAGGCCCCGGCGGCAAAACGATGTGTGTCCTTGGGAGGCCTTAGTGCCTCCCTTTTTTGTGTCTGGAAAAACACGATCACCAGACACAAAAAAGCCGGCAGTCAGCCGGCTCTTTGCTATCTCGCACACGTTAACGGTTTTACTATTTATGAATAGTTACTTTTCCAGATACTGCAGCTTGTCTGGCACGCCGTCCCATTGTTCAGCGTCAACCATTGCCTCTTTTTTCTCTGTGATGTTAGGCCATTTTCCGGCCAGATCTGCGTTCAGTTCGATAAACACTTTCTGGTTGTCAGGCAGCTCGTCTTCCGAGAAAATAGCCTCAACCGGGCATTCAGGCTCGCACAGGGCGCAGTCAATGCACTCGTCAGGGTCAATAACCAAAAAGTTCGGGCCCTCGTAGAAGCAATCTACCGGGCAAACTTCCACACAGTCGGTGTGTTTGCACTTGATGCAGTTATCAGTAACGATAAACGTCATGTTCATATTCCTGGTTAGCAGGTCTGTCTCATCAGGAGCTTAGATTGCAGGCTCCCGAGATTATAGTTTGATGCGCGATATTGTAGGGAGCCACTACTCCGGTCGCAAGCACCCGTATTCTATAACGTTATACTTAGATCAATTTATTCGTACTTTTTCTGCCACTACGTTTCAAGTTGCTGTTTCAGCTGATACAGATGCTCGAGCGCCTGGCGCGGAGTCATGTCATCCAGGTTGAGCGCGCTCACCGCCAGCTCTAACGCGCTGGGCTCTAGCTTGGCGAACATATCCCCCTGAAACGCAGTTGACTCCGCAATAGCCGTCGCCCGTCGCGTCACTTTGTGCGGCAACCCGTTGGTTGGGCGTTTTGCATCGAGCGTTGCACTGGCGCCTTCCAGATTCGCCAGCTGAGCTTTGGCATTGCGGATAACCTCTAGCGGCACGCCGGCCAGTTTGGCCACCTGCAAACCGTAGCTCTGGCTGGCGGGGCCTTCGTGAACGTTGTGCAGAAACACAATACTGTCATCGTGCTCGGTCGCTGTCAGGTGAACGTTAACGGCGTGCTCCAGTTCATCCGCGAGCTGGGTCAGCTCAAAATAGTGGGTGGCAAATAGCGTGTAGCAAAGAATGTCCCGCGCTAAATATTCGGCCGTGGCCCAGGCCAATGACAAACCATCAAAGGTGCTGGTGCCGCGGCCTACTTCATCCATCAGCACCAAGCTGTGTTTGGTGGCGTTGTGCAGAATATTGGCGGTTTCGGTCATCTCCACCATAAACGTGGAGCGCCCGCCGGCAATGTCGTCAGACGACCCCATGCGGGTGAATATTCGGTCTACCGGCCCAAGCACCGCGCTGTCGGCAGGCACAAAACTGCCGGTGTAAGCCAGTAAAGCGATCAGTGCTACCTGGCGCATATAGGTGGATTTACCGCCCATGTTGGGGCCGGTAATCACCAGCATGCGGCGTTTGGCGTCTATCAGCAGATTGTTAGGCACGAACGGATCGTCTAATAGCTGCTCGACCACCGGGTGCCGGCCTTCCTCAATCTGCAGGCCGGGTTCATCGCTGAACTGCGGTGCACAAAGGCGCAAACTGGAGGCGCGCTCGGCAAAGTTGCTTAGCACGTCCAGCTCGGCCAGCGCTTGAGCGGCATCTTGCAGCGGTGCAAGTTCTGCCGCGACCGTCTCCAGAACCTCATCCCACAGGGCTTTTTCCCGAGCAAGGGCACGACTTTTGGCGCTTAGGGCCTTGTCTTCAAACTCTTTTAGTTCAGGGGTAATAAAACGCTCAGCGTTTTTCAGGGTTTGCCGGCGAATATAATCCGCAGGCGCCTGGGCCGATTGTAAGCGGCTGATTTCAATGTAATAGCCATGTACCCGGTTGTAGCCCACTTTTAGGGTACTGATGCCAGTACGTTGTTTTTCGCGTGTTTCTACGTCCAACAGATATTGGCCAGCGTTCTCGCTGATGTTACGCAAGTCGTCCAGTTCAGCGTCAAACCCGTCTGCAATTACCCCGCCTTCGCGAATCACTACCGGTGGGTTATCAATAATTGCCCGGCCCAGCAAATCCGCTAACTGCGGATATTCGCCAATCGTCGTGGCAAGCTGGCCGACGTGGGTGGAATCAACCATAGCCAGGCTTTTTTGCAAATCGGGCAACACGGCAAACGCATCCCGCAGCCGTGCAATATCACGGGGCCGTGCCGAACGCAGCGCCACGCGCGCCAGAATGCGTTCTATATCGCCGATGGATTTCAGTTGGTCGTGGATAGGTTCACAGTCGAAATCTTTCAATAGTGCACTGACCGCTTGCTGGCGCTGACGTACCACCGCCACATCGCGTAGCGGACGGTTCAACCAACGCCTCAGCTGCCGCCCGCCCATGGCAGTGGCAGTGCGGTCCATCACCCAGGCCAAAGTGTACTGGGTGCCTCCCATCAGGTTGGTGTCAATTTCCAGGTTGCGACGGCTGGCAGCGTCCATAATGACCGCGTCTTCGCGGCGCTCGCGGCTGAGTTTGCGAATGTGGGGCAGGGCGGTGCGCTGGGTCTCCCGTGCGTATTGCAGCAGGCAGCCGGCGGCGCACACGGCTAAGTGCATATCTTCACAGCCAAAACCGGTAAGGTCGCGCACCTGCAATTGCTGGGTAATCACCCGTCGCGCGGTATCGGGTTCGAACAGCCAGGGCCCCTGGCGACGAATGCCGGTAAAGCCTTCCAGTAAATCGGCAAAAGGAAAGTCTTCGCTGATCAAAATCTCTGCCGGACTCAGCCGTTGCAGTTCGCCTTGCAGGGCTTCAGGGCTGTTCAGTTCTGACACTGCGAAGCGGCCACTGGAAATATCCAGAGAGGAAAAACCGAAGTGCTGTTTATGGTGATAAATCGCCACCAGCAGGTTGTCACGGCGGTCTTCCAAGTAAGCGTCGTCGCTCAGGGTGCCGGGGGTGACAATGCGCACCACTTGGCGATCGACAGGGCCTTTGCTGGTGGCCGGGTCACCCATCTGCTCGCAAATTGCAATAGATTGACCTGCGCGCACCAGGCGGGCAATGTAACCCTCAGCCGCATGGTACGGAATGCCCGCCATGGGAATTGGATTGCCCCCCGATTGGCCGCGGGCGGTCAGGGTGATATCCATCAGTTCCGAGGCTTTTTTGGCGTCGTCATAAAACAGCTCGTAAAAATCCCCCATGCGGTAGAACACCAGCTCGTTGGGATGCTGGCCCTTTATTTTCAGGTATTGCTGCATCATGGGCGTGATTTTTGGACTTTCGGTGTGCGCTGCTGGCATGGGACATCCGCGATGGCTGTTTTGAGGAACGGGCGGTGGATTGTAGAAAATTACACCGCAGGATGAAACGTTGATTATCAATGAGGTCACCATGCCCGAGATCACTGATGAAGACATCCGCCAGCAGGCGGTAGAACTGGGCAGTGTATTAACCCGCGCCGGCGCCATGCTGGTGACTGCAGAAAGCTGCACCGGCGGCTGGGTGGCAAAGGCCATGACCGACCAAGCTGGATCTTCGGCTTATGTCACGGGTGGGCTGGTTACCTACAGCAACCACGCTAAACACGCGTTGCTGGGTGTCAGTGAGCAGACGCTGGCGGAACACGGCGCGGTGAGCGAGCCGGTGGTGCGGCAGATGGTCGCCGGAGCGCTGCGAGCGTCGGGTGCAAGCGTCGCCATTTCAATAAGCGGCGTTGCCGGACCGGGCGGTGGCAGCGACGCCAAGCCGGTAGGAGCGGTGTGGTTCGCCTGGGGCAGCGCTGAAAATATCAGCACCGGTTTGAAGCATTTTGACGGCGATCGCGACCAGGTGCGGCGCCAGGCTGTGATCTTTGCGATTGAAAGTGTGCGCCGTTTCTTATCGAGTGATATCTGACCCGCAATGGTTAAAAAATCCCCCACACAAGGGTTGGTCTGCTTTGTCTAATGTGGTTTAATGCTGGTTAAATATACAGTGATTTTCCGGGGCAACCAGTTCCCAAGTTTAGTTTGGCGCATCATATTACCGGCGCACCTTATCAGCCTATTATTCTAACGTACCATTTTGAAGAAGGTTCGTACCTATGGATGACAACCGCAAGAAAGCTTTATCCGCCGCTCTGACCCAGATTGAACGCCAGTTTGGTAAAGGCGCCATCATGAAGATGGGCGACCACCCCCGTGAGGCAATCCCGTCCGTCTCTACCGGTTCTCTTGGTCTGGACGTTGCTCTTGGCATTGGTGGCCTGCCTTATGGCCGGGTTTGTGAAATCTACGGCCCTGAAAGCTCTGGTAAAACTACGCTGACTTTGCAGGTTATTGCCGAAGCCCAGAAGCAGGGCAAGACGTGTGCTTTTGTTGATGCTGAGCACGCCCTTGATCCTCAATATGCTGAAAAGCTGGGCGTGAACGTTGATGAGTTGCTGGTTTCCCAGCCCGATACCGGTGAGCAGGCGTTAGAAATCTGCGACATGCTGGTGCGCTCCAACGCGGTGGATGTCATCATTGTGGACTCCGTTGCCGCATTGACGCCAAAAGCTGAAATTGAAGGCGAAATGGGTGACTCTCATGTTGGTCTTCAGGCCCGCCTGATGTCACAGGCTCTGCGCAAACTGAATGGCAACGTCAAGAATGCCAACGTCCTGCTGATTTTCATCAACCAGATCCGCATGAAAATAGGTGTGATGTTCGGCAGCCCCGAAACCACTACCGGCGGCAACGCGTTGAAATTCTATGCCTCTGTGCGTCTGGATATCCGTCGCATTGGCGCAGTGAAAGACGGCGACGAAGTCACCGGTAACGAAACCCGGGTGAAAGTGGTTAAAAACAAAGTGGCACCGCCGTTCCGCCAGGCCGAATTCCAGATTTTGTACGGCAAGGGCATTTACCGCATGGCCGAAGTGGTGGACATGGGTGTAAAGGAAGGCTTTGTAGATAAGGCTGGCGCCTGGTACGCCTACAACGGTGATAAAATTGGCCAAGGCAAAGCCAATGCTTGCAAATTTCTGGAAGAAAACCTGGAAATGGCGAAAGAAATTGAAACCAAAGTGCGCGACAAGCTGATGCCCAAACCAGAGAAAAAAGACGCGGCAAAAGATGCAGGGAAAGATGCGGGGAAAGACGCAGGAAAGAATGCAGGGAAAAATGCAGGAAAAGCTGCTGCAGTGGCGCCTGCAGAAGCTAGCGACGAACTACTGTAAGACTGTTAGCTTGCCAGCGCACTGTTGATGCAGTGCGCTGGCAAGCACTAAATGTGAGGCCGGCTATGCCAGGCTCTAAAAGGTCAGACTCTAAAGGTTCAGACTCTGAAACGTCAGAAGTCGGAAAGCCCAGCGCCAAAAAGCTATTAATTGTTGCCCACGCTCCCTCGCCAAATACCCTCAAATTGCGCAACGCAGTCGCCGCTGGTGCTAACCATAACGATATTGAAAACGTTAATGTGACGGTTCTTGCTCCGCTGGATGCAGGCCCCGAAGATGTTCTGGCTTGCGACGCTATTATTCTCGGCACCACCGAAAATCTGGGTTACATGAGCGGCGCGTTGAAAGATTTTTTCGATCGCTGTTATTATCCGTGCTTGGAAAAAACCCAGGGCCTGCCATTTACCTTTTATATAAGGGCCGGCCATGACGGTACTGGCACCCGCCGTGCGATCGATAGCATTACCATCGGCCTGCGCTGGAAGCTGGTGCAAGAGCCTCTGCTGTGCCGCGGCAATTACGCCGATGAGTTTGAACAGCAGTGCGAAGAGTTGGGGTTGTACATTGCGGCCAGTCTCGATAACGGTCTGATCTAAACGGCTTGCAACAGCCCCTCGCCGCTAAAAAATGTACAATAGTTCGATTAGTTAATCAGACTTGCCGCCGTGTGCAGTAAGTCATCTTTGTATTCCGACTGTTACAGGATTAAACCTTGAAGTCATTGCCTTCGCATCAGCTCTATAAAGCCTGTGTTCTGAAAGATTTGCCATTTAAAAGCACCCGCCAGCTAGAGCCCCTGGCTGAAATTGTGGGCCAGAATCGTGCTCAGGAAGCGGTGCGCTTTGCGCTGGCTATGCCGCACGGTGGTTACAACGTGTATGCGGTCGGTATCAATGGCCTGGGTAAGCGCACCATGATGCTGCGGTACCTGGAACACCATAAAGACACCAATTTGCGGTCCCACGATTGGTGCTACGTGGCCGACTTTGAAGAGCCGCGGGTGCCAAAGCTGCTGAAACTGCCGGCCGGTCAGGGCACGCAGCTAAAGCGCGATATGGAAAAGCTGATGAGCCGGCTAGTGAAGGTGATTCCGCAAACCTTCGATAGCGATGGCTTTTTGGAACGTGCTGAAAAGTTGAAAAGCGATTACACCGCGCTTCAGGATGGCGAGCTGGAAAAAGTCGCGAAGCAGGCCAAGCGTCAAAAAGTCAGCTTGACCATAAGCACCCCGGGCGGTTATCGGCTAGTGGCTATGAGTGGTGATGAGGCTCATACCGCCGAGTCTTTTAAGGCCCTGACGGACGCTCAACGCGAAAAGTTCGAAGAGATTGTCAATAATCTGGAAAAACGTCTGCGCCGCGCCTTGCGCAAACTAGCCGACTGGGAGCAGGAATACGCTGACAAACAGCAAGCGCTAAACCAGGAAACCCTGGAAGGCGTTACCGGTCACCAGATTGATGAGTTAAAAGAACGTTACAAAGACCTGCCAGAAGTGGCCGGTTTTATTGAAGCCGTGCGTAAAGATTTGTCCGAGAATCTGGAGATTTTTCTGGATGACGATGATGAGCAGGCCACGATTGCCTACGCGTCACTGGATAAGAAAATGCCGCGGCGCTATTTGGTGAATCTGCTGGTACATCAGAAAACCAAAGAGATTCCGGTAGAGGTGGAAGACAACCCGACTTATCACAACCTGTTCGGTTACGTCGAAAACGTTACCTATAAAGGCACGGTGTTTACCGACTTTTCGCTGATTCGCCCGGGCAGCTTGCACCGCGCCAACGGCGGTTATCTATTGATGGACGCCACAAAAGTATTGGAGCAGCCGTTCGCTTGGGATGCCCTCAAGCGTGCGTTGCAGTCTCATTGTATCCAGATTAACTCCCTGGAGCGCGAACTGACCCTGTCTGGCACCATCTCCATTGAGCCCGAGCCGGTGCCACTGGACGTGAAAATCGTACTGTTCGGCGACCGTGAAACCTGGATGCTGCTGCAGGAATACGATCCCGAGTTTTCAGAACTGTTCCGCGTGACCGCAGATTTCGAAGACGAAATGTATCGTAATGACCACAGCCAGCTGGCGTACGCCAAGTTTATTGCCAGCCTGGTGGTCGAGAAAAAACTGCTGCACTGCACCCATAAAGCCGTGGCGCGAGTGATTGAGCAAAGTGCCCGCATGGCTGAGCACCAGAACCGCCTGTCGTTGCACGCCGCAGACATCGCAAACCTGCTGCGCGAGTCAGACTACTGGGCGCGCCAAGCCGAGGCCAAACAGATTCAGGATGTGCACGTAGAGCGTGCTTTGGTTAGCGCCCGTTACCGCAACAGCCGTATTCGCGATCATTTTTACGACGCCATTCGCGATGGCACCACCTTGGTGACTACGAGCGGCAGCTGTGTTGGCCAGGTCAACGCGCTTTCAGTGCTTTCTACCGGCGGTTTCGAATTTGGTTTGTCAAACCGCATTACCGCTAGCAGTTATTATGGTGATGGCGACGTCATTGATATTGAACGCGACGTAAAATTGGGTGGCAGCATTCACTCGAAAGGTGTGATGATTCTGACATCGTGGCTGGCGTCACGGTTTGCCGTAGACGACCCGATGCACCTGTCGGCCAGCCTTACATTTGAGCAAAATTATGGCGAAGTAGACGGCGACAGTGCCTCTTTAGCAGAGCTGTGCGCTTTGGTATCTTCTATATCTCAGCTGCCGGTCAGGCAGGATTTGGCCATTACCGGTTCCATTAACCAGTTTGGCGAAGTGCAGCCGATTGGTGGGGTAAACGAGAAAATAGAGGGTTTTTTCACGACATGCCAGCTCAAGGGTGGTCTTAGTGGCAACCAAGGCGTCATTATGCCGGCCAGCAACGTACAAAACCTGATGCTAGACAGCGAAGTGGTTGCTGCGGTGAAAGCCGGCGACTTCCATGTTTACGCTGTCAGCCACGTGGAGGAAGCTGTAGCCATGCTGATGGGTACGCCAGCGGGTACGCCCGATAGCAAAGGCAGGTACCCTAAAGGCACCGTTTTTGGCATTATCCAGCAACGGTTTGAAAAAATGCGTGAACACGAGCGTCAGGAACATAGTCGGGATGAAAACAAAGATCCGTCCATTCACTGACCAGCACTATAAAACGGACAGGAGATTACAGCGCCATGACGGACATCCAACAAACGGTATACGTGGTTGAAGACGACGAAGCGGTGCGCGATTCACTGGAGCTGCTGCTGCAGTCAGACGACAAACCGGTAAAAACCTACGACAGCGCTACCGCGTTTCTGAAAAGCTATTCTGACGCCATGGCGGGCTGCATAGTTCTGGATATTCGCATGCCGGGTATGGATGGCATGGAGCTACAGAAAAAACTTAACGACAAACACTCGATTCTGCCAATTATCTTTGTAACAGGGCACGGCGACGTTCCCATGGCGGTAGATGCCATGAAAGAGGGCGCTATAGACTTCATTCAGAAGCCCTACCGCGAAGAAGCCCTGTTGGAAAAGATCGAAGCCGCTCTGGTGCAAGACCGCCAGCAGCGCAAAAGCCTGGGTGAAAAGCAGGAAATTGTGCGCCGTGTAAAAAGCTTGACCCCTCGCGAACACGAAATTATGGACCGCATGATTGCTGGTCAGGCCAACAAGGTGATTGCCATAGAGCTGGAAATCAGTCAGCGCACGGTAGAAATTCACCGCTCCCGAGTGATGCACAAGATGGGCACCCACTCGCTGGCACATTTGGTCCGCATGGTGCTGTCAGTAAAGAACCTTATCGACCCACGATGATCCGAACGGCATCATACGGTTACTTTGGTAACCGGCTTCTTGCATATGACTGATACCGTCATCGACAACCGTGAGGTAACGGTTCTGCTAGTGGATGACAATCCCCAGAACCTGAAAGTGCTGTATGAGACTTTGAAAGACAAAGGCTATCGGCTGCTGATCGCCAACGGAGGCGGGAAAGCGCTGGAACTGGCCCATTGTCATCAGCCAGAAGTCATTCTGCTGGACATCATGATGCCGGAAATGGATGGCTATGAAGTTTGCCGTCGCTTGAAAACTGACCCGGCCACCGCCGATTGTGCGGTGGTTTTCTTGTCAGCCCTTGATGACCTGAGCGCTAAGGTAAGAGGTTTTTCGCTGGGTGGCGCCGACTACATTTCCAAACCGTTTCAGTCACAAGAAGTGATTGCGAGGGTAAAAACCCACGCCCGGGTTATTCGCCTCGAGCGCGAACTTCAAGCGCGCAACCGTGAATTACAAAGCGATCAGTCCCGTATTCTTAACGCCATCAGCGAGGGCATTTACGGCCTCGACGAAAACGGCATCATTGAATTTGCTAATCCCGCCGCCGGCCAGATTATGAACGCTCCGGTGGCAGAGCTGATTGGCCAATGTTTTTTTGATCTGCATTTTGCAGCGATGGGCGATAGCGAGGACCCCCTGCCGGTTCAGGCCACCTGTCGCCACGGCATTGCAGAAGCACAGCGCGATATTCAGATGTTGCGCGTAGACCGGTCGGCATTTCGCGCAAAATATCGGTCCTCGCCCAAGCAGGATGCTGACGAGTTGCACGGCGCTGTTGTAGTGTTCCGCGACATTACCGAAGAATTGGCTAACGAACAGGCGCTGGAAGAAGCCCGTGCCACGGTGCAGGACCAGCGCGACCAGCTTGCTCATACCTCGCGCATGACCACCATGGGCGAAATGGCCGCAGGTTTTGCCCACGAAGTGAACCAGCCGCTGACCGCTATTACCAATTACGCCCGCGTGGCCAAACGCCTGGTGGGCAAAGCAGAGCCGGATTTAGTGCTGCTGCAGCAGACCATGGACAAAGTAGAGGCACAGTCGCACCGAGCCAGTGAGATCATTCGTCGTATCCGCCGGTTTATGAAAAAGCCAGCCACCGGCAAAGAAATTGTCGCTATCGCCGCTTTGCTTGAAGATACCCGCCAGTTCGCGGAAGTCGACATGCGTAATAACGAGGGCGGAATAGAGCTGACTCTGGCCCCAAACCTGCCCGATGTGCTGGCAGATCCGATTCAGGTTCAGCAGGTAGCCCTTAATCTGATCCGTAACGGCCTGGAGGCTACCCGCAGTGTTGATTCCGCGGTACCGGTGGAGGTGAGCGCAACACTCACCGCACAGGGCTTCGTGCGCATCGAGGTGCGTGACCATGGCATTGGTCTGCAAGATGACGCCGAGGAAAAGCTGTTCCTGCCGTTCTACACCACCAAAAGTGAAGGCATGGGCATCGGCTTGACCACCTGTCAATCGCTGATTCACGCCCAAGGTGGTGAGATTGGTTTTGAGCGTCCGATAGACGGTGGCACCCGTTTTTACTTCACGCTGCCGGTAGCGGTTGTTGCCCGGCCCGAAGCTGATTGAGCAGGCTTTGTGGCAGCGTTGCCAGAAGCTTAGATGCCAAAAAATAAAAAATATTCATAAAAACCGTTGACATAAAGTGGGGTGTCTCTATAATTCGCCCTCGTTGTCACCGAGCAATCCGAAAAGATTGCACACACGGTTTCAGCTTGGAGCGGTAGTTCAGTTGGTTAGAATACCGGCCTGTCACGCCGGGGGTCGCGGGTTCGAGTCCCGTCCGCTCCGCCAAATTTAAAAATCCCAGATTGGAAACAATCTGGGATTTTTTCGTTAAAGGACAGACGTCGTTTCCCAGGGACGGATTTCAAATCCGTCCCCATCTGCACAATTTGCGACACGCAGCGCAGCATGGCGAAGATAGAGCATCATTTCCCAAACACATACCTTCAAGGACTGAAGATATGCCTAAGGCAAATGGATTGAAGTTCACCTCACAAGTTGGTGAGTTTCCCTCAGAAACATTCTCCGTTGTTGGCTTTGAGCTAACAGAAAGCCTGTCACAGCTATTTTTCGGTCGTCGGCAGTTGGCCAGCACCGATTCTGATATTGACCCCGGCAGTGTTCTTGAACAATCGGTTGACCTGGTGATATGGCAGCATAACGAGCCTTTGCGGCGCGTTACCGGCGTAGTCAGCGAATTTGTCATTGGTGACAACGGCCATCACCGAACCCGTTATGAAATCGTGCTGCAGTCGCCTCTGTGGCGCTTTGAATTGATGTACAACAGTCGTATTTTTCAGGGCCAGACCACAGAGTCCATTGCCAGCGCGCTTTTGCAAGAACGCGGAATACAGCTCCAAAGCGGGCGGCAGTAGCCGGCAACCTGCCGTATTTCGCTTGCGCTCCGAAGAACGCGTAAAAGCCTCGGCCGTGGTGATGAAAGACTACACCTTCAAAAAACCAGCTTACGCCATGTTGCACGAACACCACGCGGCCCTCGCAAACCAACGCCAGGATTATCAGCGCTACGCCTATTTTCAATATGCTGCTCCCAGCCTTCGGTGGCCCGGTGCTTCTGGCCTTGGTTATTAGCCGGTTTCCAAGTACTGCGCCCAGGTTATGGTCGTTGTGCGCCGCTGCGGCGGGCTTTCTTGTGTTCACCGCTTTGGAAATCCGGCAGCTCTGGCAGGGCAGCGATATGGTCCTGTGGTCTGGAATCAGCGAGGGCGAGCTGTACACTTATTCGGTGGTCGGCATGCTGTACGCGATCGCCGCTATTATCTATTCCACACGCAGTTCGGCGCAGAGTCATCAGGCGCTGGTTTATAAAACCGGTATAGCGTTGCTGGGTGTGGTGATCGGGAAAATTTTCCTCATAGACATGTCAGGTCTTGAAGGTTTCTGGCGGGTGGCGGCGTTTATGGGATTGGGGTTGTCGTTATTGGGCCTGGCATGTATTTACCGAAAAGCGCAAAGCGATGAGTCTGCTGCGCTCTGAGCCATATCAATAATCTGACTCCCGTTTGTTGTCATCAGCCGGTAATAATCACGCCCCATGCTGTAAAAAACAGAGAATGGAGCATAAAAATGAACGACTACCAAGAAGAACTGCTTGAAATCCGCGCGGAAGAATACGACGACGATGAAGGCGTGAATGATGCGGTAGAGTTGTAATTGCGGTTGTCAAAACTAACCTGTGTTGGCGCTCTTGGGTGTCGATGTGGCACCAGGTTTTGACTGCTCAGCTGAGGCCCCGGAAGGTATCTCCTCATCGAATCTCTCAAACGCATTGTTGATGGTATTTACAAAGACTCCCTAACGCTTTAGCTGCCGATCGAGCGGGGCACCAGGGGACAGATTTCAAATCTGTCTCGAGTTGACATCTCCACGTCTATCGCTTGCTACAACACCGCAGTCTCATCCTTATCGAAACTGTTTGCCAGCACCAGTTCCTGTAATTTTTTCAAAAGCTTCACGCACCTGCTGGGATTCAGCCGTGACCGCGTGTGGCCCTGTAATCATGCCGAAAGCTTTGACCAGACCATCAAGAAGAGGTCTGGATTGCTCAGCAACCTAACTACGTCTATTTTTGAGCGATCATTCAACGTATAGTTTGTCCCACAAAACGTCTTTCAATCCAGGTATCGAGTTCACTCTCCCTGGCTCTTGGATTTGGCGGACCTTCATAATTTACCCAATATTCTAAAATGAGTGATCAGAAATAGAGACAAATGATCCCAGGCACTCAAATTAAGCTCAGGCCCGGTTGGTCATTTTCCTAAAAGCTCACAAACGCTCAGGAGACACTATGAAATTTTTGCTAATCAACACACTCATGGTTTTATCGCTCGCTGTCAGCCCCCAGTTGCTGGCCCAAGAAAACCCAATCAAAGTGGGCATGTCCGGGCAATACTTTCCGTTTACCTTCGTGGAGCAAGACGAACTCAAAGGCTTTGAGGTAGATATCATGAACGCCCTGGGCAAAGAGATGGGGCGGGAGATTATCTTCCAGACTGCGAATTTCTCGGGGCTGTTTGGTCTGCTGGGGACCGGACGTATCGACACCGTCGCCAATCAGATCACCATCACCGAAGAACGGCAACAGGCGTATATTTTCAGTGAACCCTACGTTTACGACGGTGCCCAAGTGGTGGTCAAGCAAGGCAACACCGAGGTTCAGGGTGTCGAGGACCTCAAAGGCAAAACGGTCGCGGTGAACCTCGGCTCTAATTTCGAATCACTGTTGCGTGAACTGCCTTACGCCGATCAGATCAACATCAAAACCTACGAGAGCAATATTGAGCGCGACACCGCCCTGGGCCGGGTGGATGCCTTTGTGATGGATCGAGTCAGCGCCAGCCAGATCATCAAAGACAAACCCCTGCCGCTGGCACTGGCCGGTAAAGCCTTCTCACAAATCACCAATGCCTATCCGTTCCAAGACACAGAAACAGGGCGAGCTCTGCGAGACGAGGTCAATCAGGCCCTGAAAAAGCTGCGGGAAGACGGCACCCTGGCATCCATTTCCAAAAAATGGTTTGGCACTGACATCACCCAGCCATGATAGGCACCACAAGGCCTGACACCCTATGGACGTTCTGAACGTAGAGTACATGCTCGGGCTGGTACCTGTTCTGCTTGGCTATCTGCCCCTTACCCTGCAACTGGCGGGGGCTGCGATGGTAATGGCATTGATTCTTGCCTGTGTGTTCGCAGTTGTGCGGGTGCTGGGCATCCCGGTACTCAATCAATTGACCATCGTGTTCATCTCGTTTTTCCGGGGCACGCCGCTGCTGGTCCAGTTGTTTTTGTTCTATTACGGGCTGCCACAATTGTTCAGTGTGTTAACCGTGATAGACGGCGTCACCGCGACCATCATGGGCCTGACTCTGCACTTTTCAGCGTACATGGCGGAATCGATCCGCGCCGCCATCATCGGGGTGGATCGCAGCCAGACCGAGGCCGCGCTCTCGATTGGCATGACCAATAGTCAGCTGATGCGGCGCATTATCCTGCCTCAGGCCACCCGGGTTGCCCTGCCCACACTGATGAACTACTTCATCGATATGATCAAGGCTACTTCGTTGGCGTTTACCCTCGGGGTCACCGAACTGATGGGGGCGACCCAGAAAGAAGCCTCTGGCAGTTTTCTGTATTTTGAGGCATTCATCGTCGCCGCTGTTATGTACTGGATCGTGGTCGAGATACTCTCACAATTGCAAAAGTACCTGGAAATTCGCCTGAATAAGGCCTACAGCCGATGATTGAACTTAAATCTCTCAGTAAACACTTCGGCAAGAATGTTGTTCTCGACGGTATTGATCTGACCATCAAGAAGGGCGAGATCATTGTCATTATTGGTCCATCGGGAACGGGTAAATCCACGCTTCTGCGCTGTGTTAATTTTCTGGAACACCCCACGGCGGGGGAAATCACCGTCGGCGACCTTACGGTGGATGTGAACCGGGCAAGCCGGGCGGAGATCCTCTCACTACGCCGTCGAACGGCTTTTGTGTTTCAAAATTACGCTTTGTTTGCTAACAAAACCGCACTGGAAAACGTTGCTGAACGGTTGGTGGTGGTCGACAAGTGGCCAAAACAAAAGGCTTACCAGCGCGCGCGGGAGATTCTCGAACGTATCGGCCTGGCGGACAAAGCAGATGCCTACCCTGCCTCGATGTCCGGTGGCCAGCAGCAACGGGTGGGTATTGGCCGTGCCATGGCCACCGGAGCTGACGTCATCCTGTTTGACGAGCCCACCTCATCTCTTGATCCAGAATGGGTGGAAGAAGTGCTGGGGCTCATGAAACAACTGGCATCGGAGCGCCAGACCATGATGGTGGTCACCCACGAAATGTCCTTTGCCCGAGATGTCGCTGACCGGGTGATTTTTATCGATGGCGGCAGAATTGTGGAACAGGGGCCACCCAGCGAGATCTTCTCGAACCCGCAAGACCCCCGCACACAGGACTTTCTGAAAAAGATTCTGGCGACCAATCCAGACTGATAACGAACGGGGAAGCACAGGGGCGGATTTAATGGGGACAGATTTCAAATCTGTCCCCGGTCTGGCCCCCGACTTGCTTGCCCCCGGCCAGTCAGCCACTTTCGGTGTTCTCCGGGACTCACCAAAAACCAGCGCTTGTAAGCCTTATGAAAAGCCGCTGGATTCGCAAAGCCCAGCAGCCACGACACCTCAGCCAGCGACAGGCGGGTTTCGCGCAGGTAGTCCGCGGCAAGTTGCTGGCGGGTGTTGTCGACTAAATCTTTATACTTTATGCCTTCGGCGGCCAGTCGCCTTTGCAGGGTCCATGGCGTCAGGCCCAGTTTTGCGGCGACGGTGCCCAAAGCCGGGGTTTCGCCCTGAAACAGCGGTGTTAAGCAGTATTGCACTTGTTGTTGAAGCGTCCAGCCCCGTTGCACTTGCTGTAATTGCTGCTCACATTGCCGAACCATTGCGCCGTGCATGGCCGGTTGGGCTTGGCGCGGGGCTTGTTGCCATGTGTCGGCTTTTACCACCAAGCTGTTTTCAGCGGCGTCGAACTGCACCGGGCAGCGGAACCAGCTTTCATACAGCTCGTCCATCCCCTGAGACGGGTACTCAATCTGCACTTTTTCCAGCACGCCATAATCGCCGGTCAGGGTTCGTAAAAACTGGGTCCAGGCCGCCAGAACCGAATCCACAACAAAGCAGTTGTAGTCGTTATAGGGGCGAATGGAATAGAACACCGCCTTGCGAGCTGCACTTTGTACCTCGGGTAAACCGCGGCTGTTTTGGCTGGTGAGCAGTGCATAGCGAATCAGTGTGCTCAGACCGACACCGGCGCTGGCTGCGCACTCGCCAGCCAACCCCGCCAAACCTGCATCTACAGGTCTTGACAGCGCCCCCATACGTAAACCCAGAGCGCGGTTGCCGGTTTCGGTAATGGTGGCATGGCCCAAGCGCATGTAGTGGGGAATGCTGATACGTGCCTCGGCCGACTCCAGGGTTTGTGCGTCTAGCCGAAATCGATGCGCCAGCCCCGCGGCGTCTGCGCCTTCTGCAGCGGCGGCACGCAACAGCACCGCAGCGTAGAGCACGCTTATGTCACCTAGGGCGTAAGCTGGTTTGGGCTTGGTAGTCTTTGTTGTCAGCATTGGTTCAAGCTATTAAAAAGAGAGTGTTTAGAGATCTACTTAACCGATTTTGTCGAGTGTCGCTTAGCGCGCTTTTCAAAGAGCCACACAGTGGTCTTCTTAAAGTCATTCAAGGATAGCAAATTGTACCCTTAGGATATTGTTGAACTGCGAACACAAGGGTAGCTTATACAAAAAACATAAGCCTGATGACGAGGAAGATGCATGACTATGACGACCGCCACCAATCCTAACGCAGCGGCTACGCCGGGGCTGAGCAAATACCCCCACTTGTTAGAACCATTGGACCTGGGTTTTACCAAGCTGCGCAACCGCGCGTTGATGGGCTCTATGCATACCGGCCTCGAAGAGGCCAAAAACGGCTTTGAACGCCTGGCCGTGTTTTACTCTGAGCGCGCCCGTGGCGGCGTGGCTCTGATTGTCACCGGCGGTATTGCGCCCAACGAAGAAGGCGGCGTATTCCAGCACGCTGCAAAAATGACCACCGACGACGAAGTTAAACAACACCAGGTTATCACCGATGCCGTGCACCAGGCCGATGGTAAAATCTGCATGCAGATCCTGCACGCCGGTCGTTACGCATACTCACCGGCGTTGGTGGGGCCGTCTGCCATTCAGGCGCCTATTAATCCGTTTACTCCCAAAGAGCTGGACGAAGCCGGTATTGAAAAACAGATCGAAGACTACGCTGTGTGCGCGCAGCTGGCCCAAAAAGCCGGCTACGACGGCGTCGAAATCATGGGTTCTGAAGGCTACTTCATCAATCAGTTTATTGTGGCTCACACCAACCAGCGCACGGATCAATGGGGCGGTAGCTACGAAAACCGCATTCGCCTGCCTGTCGAAATTGTGCGCCGTGTGCGCGAACGGGTAGGGCCGAACTTCATTTTGATTTATCGCCTGTCGATGTTGGACCTGATTGAAGACGGCAGCACCTGGGAAGAAGTGGTGCAGTTGGCGAAAGAGATCGAAAAAGCCGGCGCTACCCTGATCAACACTGGCATTGGCTGGCACGAAGCGCGCATACCCACGATTGCGACATCTGTGCCCCGTGGCGCCTTTTCCAAAGTCACTGCGCGGCTGAAGAGCGAAGTCAGCATTCCGCTGATTACCACCAACCGCATCAACATGCCGGAAGTGGCTGAAAAAATTCTGGCTGAAGGCGACGCCGACATGGTGTCCATGGCGCGGCCCTTCCTGGCCGATGCCGAACTGGTACAAAAAGCCGCCGAAGATCGCTCTCAGGAAATCAACACCTGCATCGGCTGCAATCAGGCCTGTCTGGATCATACCTTCAGCAACAAGCTGACCAGTTGCCTGGTTAACCCAAGGGCTTGTCACGAAACTGAACTGAATTACGTGAAAACTGCCAACCCAAAAAACATCGCGGTGGTAGGCGCGGGCCCGGCAGGTATGGCGGCCGCGTCAGTGGCTGCCGAGCGTGGCCATAGGGTCACCTTGTTTGACTCGGCTGAGGAAATTGGCGGTCAGTTCAATATTGCCAAACTGATTCCCGGCAAGGAAGAGTTCTACGAAACCTTGCGCTATTACGGCGTCATGTTGAAAAAACACAATGCAGACGTGCGCCTGAACACCCGCGTTAGCGCCAAGGACCTGATTGCTGGCGGTTATGATGAAGTCATACTGGCCACCGGCGTTCAGCCGCGCATGCCAGACATCGAGGGCATTGAACACCCCAGTGTTATCAGCTATCTGGATGCGTTGAAAAATCGCAAGCCCGTAGGCAAGCGGGTTGCGGTGATCGGCGCTGGCGGAATCGGTTTTGACGTGTCCGAGTTCATTACCCATCAGGGCGCTTCCGCCGCGCTGGATACTGACGAATTCATGAAAGAGTGGGGTGTAGATTTCAGTGGCCAGCATCGTGGTGGTGTGAAGGGCGTAAAAGCCCAGCTGCCAGAGCCGGCGCGCCAGGTGTATCTGCTACAGCGCAAAACCTCGAAAATTGGTAAGAACCTGGGTAAGACAACGGGCTGGATTCACCGTACATCACTCAAACATCGTGAAGTACAGATGATCCCAGGCGTCACCTATCGCAAGATTGACGACGAAGGTCTGCACATCACCGTTACTGCCAAGCATGCGGAGAAGGGCGAAGACAAGCTGTTGCCGGTGGACACCATCATCATCTGCACAGGCCAAGACCCAATGCGCGAGCTTCAGGCAGAACTGGAAGCTGCCAATGTTTCAACGCATCTGATTGGAGGTGCCGACGTGGCAGCGGAGCTAGACGCCAAACGCGCCATCAACCAGGGCTGCTACTTAGCCGCCGAGCTGTAAAGGCCCAGCCTCAGCATCAGAAGTTTTTAACGGGCGCTTGGCGCCCGTTTTTTATTGTCGTGTATTTTCAAACTGGCATTCTCAAACTGGCACGCTCAAACTGCCAATACCGAAACGCCAGTTTGCAAGCTGGTACTAGCGGGTTGCCAGCTTTAGAATGGCAACCCGGCAGAACAACAGGAAATTCCATGGAGCAATTCCGCAACATTGGTGTTATTGGCCGCATGGGCAGCGTCAAGGTGGTTGAAACCCTGCGCCAGCTCAAACAATATCTGGTCGCCAATAATTATCAGGTAATTTTGGAAGAAGACACGGCCAGCATACTTCCCGGCCACGGCCAGCAGGTCGCCAGTAAAAAGCTGCTGGGTGAAATTTGCGATTTGGTGATTGTTGTCGGCGGCGACGGCAGCTTGCTGGGTGCTGCCCGTGAACTGGCCAAGTCCAAAATACCCTTGTTGGGCGTCAATCGCGGCCGCCTGGGTTTTTTGACCGATATCTCCCCCAGCGATCTGGAAGAGCGCCTGAGCAAAGTGCTTAAGGGCGAATACATTGTTGAGCACCGCTTTCTGTTGGACGGCCACGTAGAGCGCAACGGTAAACCCCTGGGCTTTGGCACGGCGCTGAACGATGTGGTACTGCACCCGGGCAAATCCACCCGCATGATCGCCTTTGACCTGTTTATTGATGGCCACTTCGTGTACGCCCAGCGCTCCGATGGCCTTATTGTCGCCACGCCTACCGGCTCCACAGCTTATTCCTTGTCCGCCGGTGGCCCCATTATGCATCCCAAGCTGGATGCCATTGTGCTGGTGCCTATGTTTCCGCACACGCTCAGCAGCCGCCCCATCGTGGTGGACGGTCGCAGCGAAATAAAACTGGTGATTGGCGAAACAAACGAAGCCTACCCGCAGGTCAGTTTTGACGGCCAGATGAACATTGCCTGCGCGCCGGGTGACATCATTCGGATCAGTAAAAAACCGTTCAAAATTCGTCTGATTCACCCAACCGATCACAACTTTTACGCCACCTGCCGAGATAAACTTGGCTGGGCTAGCAACACAACAGCGAGTTGAACATGGCCACACCGTCCAGCAATCCCTGCCGCGGCTACGACATTATTGGCGATATTCACGGCTGTTCGCTTACCTTGGAAAGCCTTTTGCAACGGATGGGTTATGCCAAGGTGAAAGGCGTGTACGAGCACAAACGCCGACAGGCCATCTTTATCGGCGACATTATCGACCGTGGCCCGCGTATCCGCGAAGCGCTGCACCTGGTGCGCGACATGGTTGAGCGTGGCTCAGCCCGCATTGTGATGGGTAACCACGAATACAACGCCCTGGGTTACTGTACCCGTGCCCGCCCAGGCAGCGGCAATACTTACCTGCGTGAGCACATACCCCGCCACAACCGCCTGATCAAAGAGACTCTGGAGCAGTTCGAGGCGCACCCCGGCGAGTGGAAAGACTTCCTGGCGTGGTTTTACACCATCCCGCTGTTTATAGAAGACGAACATTTCCGCGCCGTGCACGCCTGCTGGGACGATGGCCTGATTAGCCGATTCCGCCAGGAACACCCTGACGGCTGCATTACCGAAGATTTTCTGCACGCCTCGTCGGTGAATGATTCTTTCCCCGGCGAAGTGATGGACACCCTGCTGCGCGGCACCGATTTGCGCTTGCCGGAAGGTGTCGCAATTACCGGCAGTGACGGATTTGTACGCAAGTTTTTCCGCACCAAGTTCTGGGCAGACGATCCACACACCTACGCCGACGTGGTGTTCCAGCCCGACCCCTTGCCCGCAGACGTGGCCGTGCATGTGCTGACGCCGGATGAACACCGCCAGCTATTAAGCTATCCGCTGGATGCGCCCGCGGTGTTTGTGGGCCATTATTGGATGGACGGTAAACCGTCACAGCTAAAGTCCAATGTGGCCTGCGTTGACTACAGCGCGGTGAAATACGGCAAGCTGGCGGCTTATCGTATGGACGGCGAAAGAGTCTTGTCGCCGGATAAATTCGTATGGGTAGATGTGCAATGGCCTAGCAACATAGACCAGCGCAATTACCCCACCAGCGAAGACAGTTTGACACGCTAATGGACGATCAACAGATAAAACTCGGCCGCCGTTCTCCCATCGTCAACGGCCGCTGGCAACCGTCCCCCGGTCATGCACCGGTGGTAATCAGCCTCATCGTGATTGCGGTGGTTACGGTGTGGCTAACCTCCATGAGCCGCAATGAATTGGCTACCGGCTTGATGGTCATCGACCCGCGCCAGTACGAATGGTTCAGTCTGGCTGACCGTCTGAACGCGTTACTGGATACCCTGTCGAAAGGGCAGGTGTGGCGCCTGATTACGCCAGATTTCCTGCACTTTAGCTGGCCCCACATCATCTTCAATTCGGTGATGTTGTGGTTTCTGGGTAGTCAGGTCGAATTTATAGACGGCCGCACCCGGCTGCTGGTGTTGGCGTTGGTGGCCAGCTTGCTGTCGAATGGCCTGCAATATCTGGTTACCGGCCCGCTGTTTGGCGGTTTGTCGGGGGTGGTCTACGCCATTATGGGCTATTGCTGGCTAAGCCAGCGGCGGCTGCCCAGATTCCAGTTCCCGCCGGCGCTGATCACCTTCGCCTTGGCGTGGATGGTCCTCGGCTTTACCCCGCTGCCCAATATGCTGGGCATGGGCAACATGGCCAACGAAGCCCACCTGGGTGGTTTTGTGGCAGGTTTAATAGTCGCTGTAGTTTTGTCACCGCCGGGCAGGCGAAAAGCATAAAAAAACCCCACCAAAAGGTGGGGCATTAAGAGAGCGTTATAGCTCTGATGAGAGAGACGCCAAATGAACGACCGTGTTGCTTGATGCCATTTGGTGAATAAATAATAATCGTTATCGTTCGCATATGTCAAAGGTTATTGATAGTCTTTTTTAAAGCTTGTTTCAGGAGGTCTGTGTCATGACATACGAAGAATTAATTGAACGGTTAGATCCGAACGTCTACCGCAGCCTGCGTCAGTCTATTGAACTGGGTAAATGGCCCGATGGCCGCATAGTTAGCCGAGAGCAACGCTCCATCAGCCTGGAAGCGGTGATTCACTACGAAAACACCCACAACATGCCGGAAGAAGAGCGCACGGGTTACATTGACCGCGGTGCCAAAGCCGGTACCGATTGCGACCCCACTGTGCGCATGCAGAAAAAAGCCGCTAAAAACGCTGTTAAAAATGACGCTGCAAATGGTTCTTTAGATGAGAGCAGCGACGGCTCCGAGCAATACACCGAGGTAAAGGTTTGAACCAAGCACCCGTAAATCCGGTGGACGTTAGCGGCCGCCTGCGCAAAATGCCCGCCAGTGCTGGGCACTCTATCGGCAATCCAGTGCAATACGAACTGCGCCTGGGTGATGAGCATGTCGCACTGAACGAACTGATTGGCCAGCCCATCAGTATTGAGTTTAACGGCATTATCCGCTGCATGAACTGCGACCGCGTCACCAAAAAAAGCTTCAGCCAAGGTTTCTGTTTTCCCTGCATGCGCAAGCTGGCATCCTGCGACAGCTGCATCATGAGCCCGGAAAAGTGTCATTTTCACCTGGGCACGTGCCGCGAACCCGAGTGGGGTCAAGCCAACTGCATGGTCGAGCACGTGGTCTACCTGGCCAACTCGTCGGGTTTAAAAGTCGGCATTACCCGCGGCACCCAAGTGCCTACTCGCTGGATTGACCAAGGCGCAGTAGACGCCATTCCCATGTTGCGCGTTGCCACCCGTCAGTTGTCCGGTTTTGTGGAAGTAGCCTGCAAAGCCCACGTGGCAGATCGCACCAATTGGCGTACCATGTTGAAAGGCGAAACCACCGAGCTAAACCTGGCTGCAGAACGCGACAAACTGCTGGCCCTGGTGGCCGAAGAACTGGACGCCCTGCGCGCAGAACACGGCGCAGACAGCATCCGCGCGGTGCAGGAACCGTCTCTGGGTTTAAGCTACCCGGTAGACGTTTGGCCACAAAAAGTAACATCGCACAATCTGGACAAAACACCCCGCGTGTCGGGCGTACTGCAAGGCGTAAAAGGCCAGTACCTGATTCTGGACACGGGCGTGATCAACATTCGCAAATACACCGGTTATCAAGTCCGCTTCTGCGCACCGGCGAACACGGGAGACAGCAATGCCTAGCAATCAGCCGCAAACCATTTACCTGAGCGATTACAAGGTGCCCGCCTATCTGGTGGACACCGCCGACCTGCGGTTTGAACTGTTTGAAGACGGCGCACGGGTACACAGCACCTTGGCTTTTCGCCGTAACCCCGATTGCCAGGAAAGCCAGGAAACTGGCGCGCCCCTGCAACTTCACGGCGACAGCCTGAAATTGGAAAGTCTGGTATTGAACGGCGAGGCTGTGGCCACGAGCAACTACAGCGTCAGCGACGAGCTGTTGACTGTTAACCAGGTGCCGCAACACTTCACTCTGCAAGTAGTCACCTGGATAGAGCCGCAGAACAACACCCGTCTGGAAGGCCTGTACAAATCCGCTGCCATGTTCTGTACCCAGTGCGAAGCTGAAGGTTTCCGCTGCATCACTTATTTCCCGGACCGTCCAGACGTGATGGCCCGCTTCAGTACCCGCATCGAAGCGGACAAAACCGCCTATCCGGTGCTGTTGTCGAACGGCAACCCCGTCGAGCAGGGCGACCTGAGCGATGGCCGCCACTTCGTGACCTGGGAAGATCCGTTCCCGAAACCAGCCTATTTGTTTGCTCTGGTCGCCGGTGACCTGTTGGAAAAGCAGGATAGCTTTACCACCATGAGCGGCCGCAAGGTAGACCTGCGCATGTACGTAGAGCCGCGCAACTCTGAAAAATGCGAGTACGCGCTGGACTCCCTGAAGCGCGCCATGGCTTGGGACGAACAAACCTATGGCCGCGAGTACGACCTCGACATTTTCATGATCGTTGCAGTTGATGATTTCAACATGGGCGCCATGGAAAATAAGGGCTTGAATATATTCAACTCCTCGTGCGTTCTGGCCAGCCAGGAAACAGCGACGGATATGGCTTTCGAGCGCATTGAATCCATTGTCGCCCATGAATATTTTCACAACTGGTCCGGCAACCGGGTTACCTGCCGTGACTGGTTCCAGCTCAGCTTGAAAGAAGGCTTTACCGTGTTCCGCGACACTCAGTTCTCTGGGGACATGGGCTCGGCCACGGTCAAACGTATTGAAAGTGCCACTGTGCTGCGTACCGCCCAGTTTGCCGAAGACGCAGGCCCCATGGCTCACTCGGTGCGCCCGGCGTCTTATATGGAAATTACCAACTTCTACACCCTGACCATTTATGTAAAGGGCGCCGAAGTGGTGCGGATGATTCACACCCTGCTAGGGCCGGATCTGTTCCGCAAAGGCAGTGATCTGTACTTTGAACGCCACGACGGCCAGGCCGTCACCACAGATGACTTTGTAAAAGCCATGGAAGACGCTTCAGGTCGCGATCTTGGCCAGTTCCGCTTGTGGTACGAGCAAGCCGGTACGCCGCAGTTGGCGATCAGTGACGAATACGATGAAAGCGCCGGCGTTTATCACCTGCACATCAAACAAACCCTGCCAGACACCCCGGGCCAAACCGACAAACAGCCTCAGCACATTCCTTTTGCTCTGGGCCTGTTAGGTAGCCGCGGTGAAGCTTTGGCGCTGGCGTTAAGTGCCGAGGAATTGGCCAAAGCCGACGCCCCGCAAGAGCGCGTGCTGGAACTCACTGAAGCCAGCCACAGTTTTGAATTTCACGGCCTCAGCGAACGCCCGGTGCCATCCCTGCTGCGGCATTTTTCAGCACCGGTGCGGGTGAGCTATCCGTGGACCCGCGAACAACTGCTGTTCCTGATGAACCACGACTCAGACGGCTTCAACCGCTGGGACGCGGGCCAGCGCCTGGCCATAGACGTTATCCAGCAGATGATTGGCGCGCCAAAAGACGTCACCGTAGATGCTCGCCTGGTAGGCGCTTTCCGCCACCTGATCAGCGATGCCGACCTGGATCAGGCGTTGGTGGCAAAAATGCTGGTGCTGCCGACGGTGGCTTATCTGGCCGAACTGACGGATGGCGCCGACGTGCCTGCTATTCACCGGGCCCGCCGCCGGGTGTTGAAGCATCTGGCGATTGCCTTGCGCGACGAACTTGTGGCCTGCTACCGCCGCAACATCGACAGCGGCCCTTACCAACTTGGCCCCGAAGCCGTTGCCCGTCGCAGCCTGCGCAACACCGCGCTGGCCTGGCTGCTGCTTATTAATGACGAAGAAGGCCGCTCCCTCGGTTTAGGTCAGTATCGCGACGCCGACAACATGACCGACCGCATGGGCGCCCTGAAGGCGTTTGTGAACTCCGGTTACGACGACGATCGTGCGGCTAGCTTGAACGATTTTTACCAGACCTTTCAGCACGACCCCCAAGTAGTGGAACAGTGGTTCTCGGTGCAGGCGGCTAGCCGTCGGACCGGGCAGCTGTCACACATTCACGCGTTGCTGGAACACCCGGCGTTTGATTGGAAAAACCCCAACAAAATCCGCGCGGTGATCGGCGCCTTCGCTGGCCAGAACCTGGTGAACTTCCACAATCCGGACGGTTCTGGCTACCAGTTCCTGGCCGACCAAGTCTGCAAACTAGACGATAGCAACCCGCAAATTGCCGCGCGGCTCGTGAGCCCGCTGACCCGCTGGCGCAAATTTGCCCCCGAGTACAGCCAGCAGATGCAAGCAGCGCTAATGCAGATTCGCGACAAAGAAAACCTGTCCGGGGATTTGTACGAAGTAGTGTACAAAAGCCTGGCGGACTAATTGTTCTAGCACAAGGGAATAGATTTCACCCAGGGGACGGATTTCAAATCCGTCCCCATTTTTATGTCCCCGCTTTACAAGTCCGTCTCCACTGTTTCCCTCAAATCCCCCGCTTCACCATAAAAATCGCACTTTCGGGCGATAGCAACTCGCTAGAAATGCACTACACTCAACCTATTGCGGCGCTTTGCGCACATCAATTACAACAACATCAGCAATAGGAAATCGAATGGCCATACGCAACAGGCGTTCCATCTGCGCCTGCCCGGGATTTGCTGCAGCCATCAGCTTGGCTGCGCTTTGTGTTTTAACCCCCTCAACGGCATTCGCCGTCGCTGACTTACTGGAAACACCCGCTCGCAGCACCGAACTGGCCACGGTCAGTTTGCTCAACGATGTTGCGCGTGCAGGCGGCAGCGAGCGTTTGGTAGCCGTCGGCGAACGCGGTCACATCATTTACTCCGATGACGGCGGCGCAAAATGGACCCAAGCCAGCGTGCCGGTGTCGGTCACCCTTACCGGGGTCGATTTTGGCTCGGCCAGTCACGGCTGGGCCGTGGGGCACAGTGGCGCGGTGCTGCACAGCAGCGACAGCGGGTCTAACTGGACCCTGCAGATGACCGGCATTCAGGCCGCCAATCTGGCCATTGCCGGTATACAGCAGGAAATCGAGGCTACGGAACAGCGCCTTGAAACTGCGGCCGAAGACGACGTCGGCGATCTGGAATGGGCACTGGACGACCTGGTGTTTGGCCTCGAAAACATGCAGGCAGATTTGTCGGTAGGGCCGGTGAACCCGTTTCTGGACGTGTGGTTTGAAGATGCAGACCACGGCTTTGTGATTGGCGCCTATGGCATGATTTTTCACACCGATGATGGTGGCAATCAATGGCAGGACTGGGCGCGAAAACTGGACAATGCCGACAAATTTCACCTCAATGCCATCACCAAAATTAGTGGTGGCGCGCTGGTGATTGCTGGCGAAGCCGGGCAAATTCACGTGTCTGAAGACAACGGCATTACCTGGGAACGCCGCGATAGCGGCTACGAAGGCTCGCTGTTTGGCGTGACAGGTACTGGCAATAGCGGTGAAGCTCTTGCCTTTGGCTTGCGTGGCACAGTGATGCACACAACCGATAACGGCTTAAGTTGGGAACGCTTACAAACTGGCTCCAGCACCACCTTGAATGATGGCGCCAGCGCTGGCGAACGCCTGGTGTTGGTGGGGAACAACGGCACCTTGGTGATTCGCGACAGCGCCAATGACGAGTTCAGGGAAACCCTGCGAGCCGATCGCCTGGGCTTGATGGGTGTTGTGGTGAATGGCACGCAGAGCCTGCTGCTGGTGGGTGAGGGCGGCGTAGTTCTAGTGGAAGGCGACGCAGGTATGGAAGAACAAGGGGCGGTTGAATGACAAATCCAAAGCATGCCAGAGGCGAACACTACCTCACTACACCCAAAGCCGAGCCCTTTCTGGAACGGCTGATTTTCAACAATCGCGTCACTATACTGGTTCTGTTCGCGGTGCTGACCGCATTTCTGGGCTACAACGCGGTTAAAATTCAGCCCGATGCCAGCTTCGAGCGGATGATTCCCCTAGAACATCCGTACATCGTGAACATGCTGGAACACCGGGATGATTTAGAGAACCTGGGTAACTTCGTGCGCATTGCCGTGGCTACAAAAGACGGCAGTGATATTTTTACCGAAGAGTATATGGAAACTCTGCGCCAGATCACCGACGAAGTGTTCTATCTCAGCGGTGTTGATCGCAGCGGTCTGAAATCCCTATGGACCCCCAACGTGCGCTGGGTAGAAGTCACCGAGCAGGGCTTCCAGGGCGGCACCATAATTCCGGACAATTACGACGGCAGCTCTGCTGAAAGCCTGGAGCAGTTGCGCCAGAACGTATTGCGTTCAAGTGAAGTGGGGCGCCTGATATCCGACAACTTCCGCTCTACCATCGTGTACGCACCGCTTTACGAAAACGACCCGCAAACCGGTGAACCGCTGAACTACGCTGCTTTTTCCCGCGAGCTAGAAGAGAAGATTCGGGACAAGTATCAGGCTCAGAATCCGAACGTCAGTATTCACATCGTCGGCTTCGCCAAAAAAGTCGGCGACCTGATTGAAGGTATTGGTGCGATTGCCTGGTTTGCCGGCATCACCATTGCTTTGACCACGCTGTTGCTGTTCTGGTACTCCCGCTGCATCGCCGGCACTCTGGTGCCGGTGCTGACGTCCATTGTGGCGGTATTCTGGCAGTTAGGGGCGCTAAAAATACTGGGTTACGGGTTAGACCCGTATTCGGTGCTGGTGCCGTTTCTGGTGTTTGCCATTGGCATAAGCCACGGGGTGCAGCTGGTGAACGCCATGGCGGTAGAAGCCGCCCGCGGTTTTGATCCGCTCAACGCCGCTCGCCTGGCGTTTCGGGGTCTTTACATTCCCGGCATGCTGGCGCTGATTTCCGACGCCTTCGGCTTCTTAACGCTGCTGTTTATCGATATCGACGTCATCAAAGACCTGGCCGTAGCCGCAGGCTTGGGCGTGGCTATCGTGATCATCACTAACCTGGTTCTGCACCCGCTGCTTATGTCGTACATTGGCATTACCGCCGGTGGTATTCGCCACGTGCAAAAACAGGGTGAAGAAACCGATCGAAAATGGCGTCGCCTGTCAGCGTTTGCCAGCCCAAAAGCCGCGCCTATATCCGTGCTGATTGCACTGTTGGGCCTGGGCGTTGGTGTCTACCTCAAGCAAGACCTGAAAGTAGGGGATTTAGACCAAGGCGCCCCGGAATTGCGTGCCGATTCTCGCTACAACACAGACAACGCTTTCATTATCGATAACTATTCCACCAGTGCTGACGTGCTGGTGGTTATGGTGAAAACCCCGGTCGAACAGTGCACCCAGTACAACGTGTTGCGAGCCATGGACACCTTGCAGTGGGAGTTACAAAACACCCCGGGTGTGCAATCCACCGTCTCGCTGGCGGACGTGTCGAAGGTCGTCACCAAAGCGCTGAACGAAGGTAACTGGAACTGGTATGCCATTTCCCGCAACCAAACCATCATTAACGCTTCGATTCGTGACGCGCCATCCGGGTTGATCAACACCGATTGCAGCCTTACGCCCACGTTGGTGTTTCTGGAAGATCACAAAGCCGAAACCCTGAAAACTGTGGTGAACGCGGTGGAAGTTTTCGCTGCCAACAACAGTAACGAAGACCATACTTTCCTGCTGGCGGCGGGTAACGCCGGGGTAGAAGCGGCCACCAACGACGTCATCGCGAAAGCCAAAGACTGGATGCTGGTGTTCGTCTATGGTGTGGTCAGCCTGCTGTGCTTTGCCACCTTCCGTTCCTGGCGGGCAGTGCTTTGCATTGTGGTTCCGCTGGGGCTTACCTCTGTGCTGGCGGAAGCCATCATGGCCATGAGCGGCATTGGCATCAAAGTGGCCACCTTGCCGGTGATAGCACTAGGTGTGGGCATAGGTGTGGACTACGGTATCTACATTTACAGCAAGCTGGAGAAATTTCTGCTGGAAGGTAAATCCTTGCAGGAAGCTTACTTTGAAACCCTGCGCTCCACCGGTAAGGCGGTGATATTCACCGGCATTACCCTAGGCCTTGGTGTGGTTACCTGGATTTTCTCCCCCATCAAATTCCAGGCCGATATGGGCTTGCTGCTGTTCTTTATGTTCATCTGGAACATGATTGGCTCTATCTGGCTGTTGCCGGCGCTGGCGCACTTCCTGCTGAAGCCGGAACAGATGCGCGAGAAAGCCCGTCTGGCAAGCGCTAAAAGCTAGCCGTGGAAACCGCCCTGGCAGGTCATGACAGGGCGGTTTTTTCTTTTTACTCAGGCGTCTGGTGTCCCTTCTGGCTTAAATGGCCAGATTCATTTATCCGGCTGGTGGGTCTATGTTTTAATAGCTCGCCAAAAGCTGGATTTTCTCGTTCGCGGGGCTCTAAGGGTCATGACAGTAAAAAGGACAACCAAGATGGCGGTGAAACTGAAAGTCTCTGTGTTGGCGATTACCGCGGCACTGAGTCTCGGCGGAGCCTTTGCCACGGTTTCTGCTCAAGAGCAGCGGTTCATTACAATCGGTACTGGTGGCGTTACCGGTGTGTATTACCCGGCCGGTGGAGCTATTTGCCGCCTGGTCAATATGGACCGTAAAGACCATGGCATTCGCTGCTCAGTTAAAAGCACCGGTGGTTCTGTCTTCAACTTGAACGCCATAGCCCAAGGTGAGCTGGACTTGGCCGTCGTCCAATCTGACTGGCAGTTTCACGCTTACAACGGCAGCAGCCAGTTTGAGGGCGACGGTGCCAACAAAAAACTGCGCGCGGTTTTCTCCATGCACCCGGAGCCGTTCACCGTTGTTGCCAGCAAAAGCTCGGGAATCACCACCTTTGAAGATCTGAAAGGCAAGCGAGTCGCGGTTGGCGACCCGGAGTCCGGGCAGCGTGCCACCGCCGAAACGCTGATGAAAGAAATGGGCTGGAAAATGGACAAATTCGCTTTGGCGGCCGAGCTGAAAGCGGCCGATCAGTCCCAGGCCCTGTGCAATGGCAATATCGACGCGTTCTTCTACACCGTAGGCCATCCATCAGGCGCGATAAAAGATGCCACCACTTCCTGCAACAGCGTTATAGTCAGCGTTGACAACAGCGCCACCAAAAAACTGATCAACAACTATCCCTACTACCGCAAAGCCATCATTCCCGGTGGCATGTACCGCGGTAGCGATGCAGACGTAACCACCTTCGGCGTTGCAGCCACTTTTGTATCGTCTACAGACGTGCCAGACGATGTGGTTTACCAAGTGGTACGCGCCGTGTTTGAAAACTTTGACAGCTTCAAACGCCTGCATCCTGCCTTTCATAACCTGAACAAAGAAGAAATGGTGTCAGATGCCTTAAGTGCCCCCCTGCATCCGGGTGCCGTCAGATACTACAAAGAAGCCGGCCTGATGCAGTAAGCACAATCCTTCAAGTAGGGGACGGATTTAAAATCCGCCCCCGCTCTGCGACCTAAGCAGAACCCGCCATTAACCCGCCGGGTTCTTTTCTGTTAGACTCCGCACCAATCTCGGCACCGCGGTTTGTATCGTGGCGGCCATCCAAACAAGTGATCTCTGGTATAGATCACCGCTGAGCACTCTCAGGAGCACACCATGCCCGTAGTAACCTTGCCTGACGGCAGTCACCGAAGTTTTTCCGAAGCCGTCACCGTGCACGACGTGGCCGCCGACATTGGCGCCGGCCTAGCCAAGGCCGCACTGGCCGGTAAAGTCGACGGAACGCTTGTCGACACCAGCTACCTGATTAAACACGACGCACAGCTGGCTATTATCACCGAGCGTGACGAAGACGGCCTTGATGTTATCCGTCACTCCACCGCCCACCTGCTGGCTATGGCGGTTAAAGAGCTGTTCCCGGAAGCCCAGGTCACCATCGGCCCAGTGATTGACGACGGTTTTTACTACGATTTCAAATACGATCGCCCCTTCACCAACGAAGACCTGGCCCGTATTGAAAAACGCATGGCAGAACTGGCCAAGCAAGACCTGCCGGTTTCCCGCTCGGTTATGTCTCGCAGCGAAGCCGTAGAGCTGTTCAGCAGCATGGGCGAAGAGTACAAAGTTCGCATCATTGAAGACATTCCCGGCGCAGAAGACCTGTCATTTTACCGCCAGGGTGATTTCATCGACCTGTGCCGCGGCCCCCACGTGCCCAGCACCGGCAAAATGAAAGCCTTCAAGCTGACAAAGGTATCCGGTGCGTTCTGGCGTGGTGATACTAACAACGAACAGTTGCAGCGTGTCTACGGCACCGCCTGGGCCAATAAGAAAGACCTGAAAGCTTACGTGCATCGTATCGAAGAAGCCGAAAAGCGCGACCACCGCAAAGTTGGCAAAAAGCTGAACCTGTTCCACATGCAAGAAGAAGCCCCGGGTATGGTGTTCTGGCATCCGGACGGCTGGACCATTTATCAGAAAATGGAACAGTACATGCGCGATATCCTGCGCCGCCACGGTTATCAGGAAATCAAAACACCCCAGATTGTGTCCCGCTCGCTGTGGGAAAAGTCCGGCCACTGGGACAAGTTTAAAGAGGGCATGTTTACCACCGAGTCGGAAAAACACGACTTTGCTATCAAGCCTATGAACTGCCCATGCCACATCCAGGTGTTCAACCAAGGCCTGAAAAGCCACAAAGATTTGCCCCTGCGCCTGGCGGAATTCGGCTCCTGCCACCGCAACGAAGCGTCCGGTGCATTGCACGGTCTGATGCGCGTGCGCGGCTTTACCCAAGACGATGCCCACATCTTCTGTGAAGAAAGCGACATCCAGAACGAAGTGTCGAAATTCATCGACCTGTTGCACGAAGTTTACAAAGACTTCGGCTTCACCGAGATTCTATATAAACTGTCGACCCGCCCGGAAAAGCGCGTGGGTTCTGACGAAGTCTGGGACAAATCCGAAGCCGCACTGGAACAGGCTTTGAACCGCGAAGGCGTGAAATGGGAACTGTTGCCAGGCGAAGGCGCGTTTTATGGCCCGAAAATTGAGTTTTCCCTGAAAGACTGCATCGGCCGGGTATGGCAATGCGGGACCATTCAGGTAGACTTCAGCATGCCGGGCCGTTTAGGCGCACAATATGTGTCGGATAACTCCGAACGCAAAACGCCGGTTATGCTGCACCGTGCGGTACTTGGGTCGTTTGAGCGTTTCATCGGTATTCTGATTGAAGAATACGAAGGCGCATTCCCCAGTTGGCTAGCCCCAACACAGGTTGCCATTCTCAATATCACCGATAATCAGCGGGAATATTGCGAGAATCTTGCGAAAAAGTGGGATTCTTTGGGCTTTAGGGTGAATGCTGACTTGAGAAACGAGAAGATCGGCTTTAAAATCCGCGAGCACACAATTAACAAGGTTCCCTTTCTTGTGGTTGTCGGCGATAAAGAAGTCGAGAACAACACCGTTGCGGTGAGAACCCGCAAAGGTGAAGATTTGGGAACACTATCGCTCGAAGCGTTCGAACAACTTCTGCAAGAAGATGTTGGGCGCAAGAGCAGAACCAAGTTGGAGAATTAATTATTAAACAGAGAACGAATCGGGGTGCGCGTACACCAAAGGCGCCAATCAATGAGAACATTGATGCAACTGAAGTCCGTCTGATTGACGCCGATGGCGAGCAAGTAGGTGTGGTTTCAATCGCAGAAGCCCTCAGGATGGCAGAAGAGGCGACTCTGGATCTGGTGCAAGTGACAGATTCCGATCCGATCGTCTGTAAAATAATGGATTATGGCAAGAAGATCTTCGACGAGAAAAAAGCGAAGGCCGTTGCCAAGAAGAAACAAAGACAGACGCAAGTCAAAGAGCTTAAGTTCCGTCCAGGAACTGAAGAAGGGGATTATCAGGTAAAACTACGCAACCTGATACGTTTCCTTGAAGCCGGGGACCGCGGCAAAATCACTGTTCGCTTCCGTGGCCGTGAGATGGCACACCAAGAAATTGGTATGAAACTCATGGAACGCATTGAAGTAGACATGGAAGAAATGGCAACTGTAGAGATGCGTCCGAAAATGGAAGGCCGCCAGATGACCATGATTATCGCCCCCCGCAAAAAGAAGTAAGCCTGTCGTTGTTGCTCATCCCCTGCCAAATGTGGGGGGTTTGCGTTTCAGGTTTACACTCGATGTATCAAAAAAACAGAATGCGGAGTTTTAAAAAATGCCGAAAATGAAAACGAAAAGTGGAGCAGCCAAGCGGTTTAAGAAAACTGCCACCGGCTTCAAACACAAGTCGTCCTTCACCAGTCACATCCTGACCAAGAAAAGCCCGAAGCGTAAGCGTCAGCTGCGTGGAACCAAGCTTATCGCAAAGTCTGATGTGGCTTCCGTAAAGCGCATGCTCGGAGTTTAGAGCACACGCACCTCAACGGTTTTTAAGGTAGAAGGATTATAGTATGGCTCGTGTTAAACGTGGTGTGGTTGCACGCCGTCGTCACAAGAAGATTCTAAAGCAGGCTAAAGGTTACTACGGTGCCCGTAGTCGTGTGTACCGCGTTGCCAAGCAAGCGGTTATTAAAGCAGGTCAGTATGCGTACCGTGACCGTCGTAACCGCAAGCGCGCCTTCCGCGCACTGTGGATTGCGCGTATTAACGCCGGTGCCCGTGCCAATGGCTTGTCTTACAGCCGTTTGATCGCTGGCCTGAAAAAGGCCAACGTGGAAATCGACCGTAAAGTTCTGGCCGACCTGGCCATGAACGAGCAGCAAACGTTTGCTGCGGTTGTTGAGAAAGCCAAAGCATCCTTGTGATCGCGTAAGCTCTATCATCGATCACGAATCGATCCGCTGCCAAGCATTAACGGCCTGGCAGCGTTTAATAGGGGAAGGGCACGCTCTTCCCCTATTTTTGTTTCCGGATTTCGTTTGTTTATAGACTTCACTTTTTATAGATTTCACCCGTTTATGAACGTAAAGGGTGACGTCTTCATTTCTGGTTTGGAGCAGGGTCAATGGAAAACCTGAAGCAGCTGGTTCAGGACGGATTAGCGGGGGTTGCAAACGCCGACAACCTGCAGGCGCTTGATTACATTCGTGTGGAATACCTGGGCAAAAAAGGGGCGATTACCCAGCAGGCTAAAACACTGGGCAAGCTCTCTAGCGAGGAACGCCCCGCTGCGGGTCAGAAAATCAACGACGCCAAAAGCCAGGTAGAGCAGGCCATCAACGCCCGCCGCAGCGACCTTGAACGCATCGCCATTGAAGCCAAACTGGCCAGCGAATCCATTGACGTAACCCTACCAGGCCGCGGCCAGGAACTCGGTGGTTTACACCCGGTTACCCGCACCCTGCAGCGCATTGAAGACTTTTTTGCCAGTGCCGGTTACAGCGTGGAACAAGGCCCGGAAATCGAAGACGACTACCATAACTTCGAAGCCCTAAATATTCCCGGCCACCACCCGGCCCGTGCCATGCACGACACCTTTTATTTTGATCCTGGCACCCTGCTGCGCACTCACACCTCGCCAGTACAGATCCGCACCATGGAAGCCGGTAAACCGCCGTTCCGCATGATCTGCCCAGGCCGCGTGTACCGCTGCGATTCCGACATGACCCACACCCCCATGTTCCATCAGGTGGAAGGACTGTTGATTGAAAAGAACGTCAGCTTCGCCGACCTGAAAAGCACCGTGGAAGCGTTTTTGCGGGTGTTCTTCGAGCGCGACCTGAAAGTACGTTTCCGCCCGTCTTACTTCCCGTTTACCGAGCCCTCGGCGGAAGTAGACATCGAGTGGGGCCGTGAAGCCGATGGCAGCATCAAGTGGCTGGAAGTCATGGGCTGCGGCATGGTGCACCCGAAAGTGTTCGAGCACTGCGGCATAGACGCCGAAGAATACCGTGGCTTTGCCTTTGGCATGGGCGTAGAACGCCTGGCCATGCTGCGCTACGGCGTCAACGACCTGCGCATGTTCTTCGAGAACGATCTGCGCTTTCTGCGCCAGTTCCGTTAAATACCCTTTTGAACCGGGACGGCACGCCAGCCAAAAACGGCACGGCATTTCAGTCAACAGGCGACACCGCAATAGATTAAGGCGATTACCATGAAATTCAGTGAACAGTGGCTGCGCGAATGGGTTAACCCGGCTCTGGACTCCCAGCAGTTGATGGACCAAATCACCATGGCCGGCCTGGAAGTCGACGGCTTCGAATCGGTGGCGGGCAAATTTTCCGGCATAATCGTTGGCGAAGTCCTCAGCGTAGACGCTCACCCAGATGCAGACAAACTGCGAGTGTGCCAGGTCAGCAACGGCAGCACCCAAGTGCAAGTGGTCTGCGGCGCTCCTAATGTGCGTGCCGGCATCAAAGTACCCTTCGCCGAACTGGGCGCTGTATTGCCCGGCGATTTCAAAATTAAAAAAGCCAAACTCCGCGGCCAGCCCTCTGTCGGCATGCTGTGTTCGGGCGCCGAACTGGGTCTGTCTGATGACCACGATGGCATCTTGGAGTTGCCGGCCGACGCCCCTGTGGGCACGTCTTTTGCCGATTACCTGCAATTGAACGACATTGCTATCGATGTAGATCTAACCCCAAACCGCGCTGATTGCCTCTCCATCAAAGGCCTGGCCCGGGAAGTAGGCGTACTTAACAGCCTGCCGCTGAACGCGCCT
Organism: Marinobacter sp. BSs20148; assembly: GCF_000283275.1. Taxonomy (NCBI): domain Bacteria; kingdom Pseudomonadati; phylum Pseudomonadota; class Gammaproteobacteria; order Pseudomonadales; family Marinobacteraceae; genus Marinobacter; species Marinobacter sp. BSs20148. The sequence continues at coordinate 2,674,432 of NC_018268.1, read as the reverse complement.
TCTATCCGGAAGGTAGCCGCCACCCACAGCGAGGTGCCCGATGTGCGCGTAGAAGCCCCCGCCGGCTGCCCGCGCTACCTGGGCCGCATTCTGCGCAATGTGGACTTAACCGCGAAAAGCCCACTGTGGTTGAAGGAAAAACTGCGTCGCTCCGGCGTCCGTTCTATAGACGCTGCAGTAGACGTCACCAACTACATTCTGCTGGAGCAAGGCCAGCCCATGCACGCCTTTGATCGCGCCGAAATTGACGGTGGCATTGTGGTGCGCATGGCCAAGCCTGAAGAAAAGCTGGTACTGCTGGACGGCCTGGAAGTCACCCTGAGCGAACAGACTCTGGTAATAGCAGACCACAGCAAGCCCATCGCCATTGCCGGCGTAATGGGCGGCGAACACTCCGGTGTGAGCCCAAAAACTCGTGACCTGGTGCTGGAATCGGCCTATTTCGACCCGATCACCCTGGCCGGAAAAGCCCGTCATTACGGCTTGCACACAGATGCCAGTCACCGTTTCGAGCGTGGCGTAGACTACAACTTGGCCCGCGACGCCATGGAACGCGCCACCGAGCTGTTGGTTAGTATCGTCGGTGGTGAGCCCGGTGAGATTGTGGACGTCACCAGCACCGAACATCTGCCAACGCCGATCTCCATCGTATTGCGCGAAAAGCGCCTGGCTGACGTACTGGGCTTGGCCATCGCAAACGCCAAAGTGGAAGATATCCTTACCCGCCTGGGCCTGGCGGTAGAAGAGAGGTTAGACAACGGCTGGAAAGTCAGCGCTCCCAGCTTCCGCCCGGACATCACCATCGAAGAAGACCTGATCGAAGAAGTAGGGCGCATCTACGGCTATAATAACTTGCCGGTCACCGAACCCACAGGTTCACTGGGCCTGCGTCCCAAAGCCGAAGACACCCGCCCTCTGAGCGCCATCCGCAACTATTTTGTCGCCAATGGTTACCAGGAAGCCATTACCTATAGCTTCGTGGACCCGAAAGTGCAGGAACAGTTAGATCCGCAGAACGAAGGCATCGCTTTGGCCAATCCGATCTCTGTAGAGCTGTCCGTCATGCGCACTACCCTGTGGAGCGGCCTGCTAAAAACCGTGGTCCACAACCAGAACCGGCAGCAGCCACGCATTCGCCTGTTTGAAAGTGGCCTGCGGTTTGTGAAAGATGGCGAACGCATTCTTCAACAGCCCATGCTGGCAGGCGTCGTCACCGGCAACCAAAATCCTGAAAACTGGGTAAACGGTCGCAGAAACACCGACTTCTTTGATGTAAAAGGAGAATTGGAAAGTCTGTTCCGCTTGCTAGGCATTACAGTGGAGTTTCGCGCCGGAAAACACCCGGCGTTGCACCCCGGTCAGACCGCCGAATTGCTGCGCGACGGGCAGCCAGTAGGGTGGTTGGGCACCTTGCACCCGCAGGTGCAGAAAAATATGGAACTTAATGGCACAGTTATAATGTTTGAGCTATTCTTGAACCCAATCGTTACCGGTTATGTGCCTAATTTCAAAGATGTTTCAAAATTCCCAGAAGTTCGTCGAGATTTGGCTATTATTATCGGAAGCGACGTGAAATTTGCGGACGTCGAGCGTGTGGCAACATCCCACGCCGGCGAGCACCTAAACGCACTTCGTGCATTCGATGTATACCAGGGCGAAAGCCTCGGTAAAGGCGAGAGCGAAGGCAATCGTAGCTTGGCACTCAGCTTGTTCTGGCAACACCCGCAGCGCACACTGACCGAAGACGAAGTGCACGGGCTGTTTAACGGCGTAATAGAAGCCCTGAAAGCTGAATTGGGGGCAACACTAAGGAGTTAACGGATGACGGCTTTGACAAAAGCGGAAATGGCCGAGCGCCTATACGACGAACTTGGCCTGAACAAACGTGAAGCCAAGGAAATGGTAGAGGCCTTTTTCGACGAAGTTCGCGGCGCACTCAGCCATAACGAACAGGTGAAATTGTCAGGATTCGGCAATTTTGACCTGCGCGATAAAAAAGAGCGCCCCGGCCGCAATCCAAAAACCGGTGAAGAAATCCCCATCTGCGCCCGCCGTGTGGTCACCTTCCGCCCCGGCCAGAAGCTCAAGGCAAAAGTCGAAGCCTACGTTGAACCTAAGCAATAACCAGACTTTACAGATGGGGACGGGCTTTAAGCAGGGACAGAATTCAAGTCTGTCCCTGCTTGAAGCCCGTCCCTAGTTCAGCCAGATTGGAATCGGGCAATAAGTATGTTGGAACCCAGCAATAACAACGAACTGCCGGTCATCCCGGGCAAACGCTATTTTGCCATTGGCGAGGTAGCAGAGCTGTGCGCTGTAAAAGCTCACGTATTGCGCTACTGGGAACAGGAATTCCCCCAATTGTCCCCGGTAAAGCGCCGCGGCAATCGCCGCTACTATCAACGCGCCGACGTCATCACCATCCGCCAGATCCGTAGCTTATTGTACGATCAGGGCTACACCATCGGCGGCGCGAAGCAGCAACTGTCCAGCGTGGAAGCGAAAGACGATATTTCCCAGTACAAACAACTTATACGGCAAATGATTCAAGAGCTGGAAGAGGTACTGGCCGTTTTCTAAATTGGGGTCAGACCCCAAAATGATCACGCCGCATGAGGCTGAACCTCTCGCGCCACTTGCTCCGCCTTGTTGATCTGTGCCTTGCGAAGCTCATACTCAGTTTGCAAATTTAGCCAGAAGCGCTCACTGGTTCCGAAGTAACGGGCAAGACGCATCGCTGTGTCTGCTGTGATACCTCGGTTTTCTCGGACAGTTTCATTCATCCGGGTTGTCGGAACATGCAGTGCCTTGGAAAGTGCATTTACGCTCATTTCCAGTGGCTTTAGATACTCTTCCCGAAGTATTTCCCCAGGGTGGATTGGGCGCATACCGTTAGAAGTCATGGCGTATTCTCCTTAGTGAAAGTGGGGTCAGACCCCAGCTTATCGAAACCGGGCGGCCACACGCGCTTGGAACTCCTCCGACCCCAGCGCCTTCCCGGAAATCGCCGCTTGGTGAATCTGATCGGCCATGCCCTCAGGCGCGGGACTGGCGACAAACGACCGGTAACTCATGAAGCGCTTGTCGGGATCCGGCTGAAAATTCAGGTAACACTTGTGCGGTGTGTGCAGTTTGGAGTGCATGCCATAAGCGTGGCAGTTGTAACTGGACCATTGATAGTCGCCGGCATAAGCCACCAGCCCTGCCTTCACCGGATTCAGCTCGATATAGCGCTGGCACTGAAGAAAATACTGTTCGGTATCCACCAGGCAAGACTTGAATCGGCCCTCCCACAGAGTCCCGGAGCGCTCATGCTTGTGGTTGTAATACTGGGCATAGTTCTGGCCCACGGCCTTCATGAAGTCAGAGAGTGCGGTGTCAGAGTTCGGCGTAACCAGTAGGTGTGTGTGATTGTTCATCAGCACCCAGGCGTGAACATCTACCTCGAACTTGCGCTGGTAGCGCGAAAGATACATGGCGTAAGTGGCTCGATCGGCCAAATCCTGAAAACAAATCTGCCGGTTATTGCCCCGCTGAATCACATGCTGGGGCATCCCGGTGGGACAAATCCGTAGTCGGCGGGGCATTTCACATTCCTTGTGAACTTATCTTTAGTATTGGTAATCTGCCTCAGCAGATCAAAAAACTCAAGTAGGGGTCAGACCCCAAGACATTCTACAGAATCCCACTGTTCTGCTGATACGTTTGATCGAGCTGCTGCTGTATTAACCGGGTGGTCTCGGCGCCCACCCCAAGCTCTGTTGCGACCGCTGAAAACCCGGCTAGTGCACCCACCACGTGCTGTATTTCCTGGCGAGCCTGCGGCCAATTGGCACAACCCGCTTCAGCGGCCAGTTTTTGCTGTGATCATCCTGATTCAAGGCAAATAGATTAAACACCGCCCGCAAGAACTGTAATTGTGCAGCCTTAGCGCCACGACACAACTGGCCGCTGGCTTTGATTAAATCCTAATAATCCAGACTGGGCGCGCGCGAATCAGCATCCAGCAAGCCACAGGCGCTGTGCAGATGCACACAGCCCGACACATCATCGGCGCGCCATACCCGGTCAAACCGCTCAACCGCAAGCCAGGCCCTGGCACCGGATTCCCCCGGGGCGGCAAGCAACTGCCAACGGGGAGGCTGCAAGCCCGCTCGCTCTGCCAGCGACAAGTAAACCGCCTCACGGCGCTGCTGCACGTAGCCCGCCAATGCGGCCTGAACATCTCGCCCCGATACAAGACTAATCATTAGATACCTCCATATCCATTACATGGACATTCATAGCAAAATAGATACAAGGATATCCATAATGAGGTTTTAGCAGTTTCCCTACCCCCCACTCAACTTTTTCTTCGACCATCACCTCCATGCTTTCGTGCGAAGAACGATCCGTGGAACGACCAAACCAACGGGATTAACCCGATTGCCACAGACCCCACCAGCAAACTCATAGTGCCCTAGACCATAGACCATTAGATTGGTCTGGTAACCAAGGGGCGTGATAAAAGACGCCGACGCCGCAAACATAACGGCTATCGCATAGGGCAAGAAATTCACCCGCAGTTGTTCTAAAAACGTCAGGGCGCCGGCAATTTCTCAGCTGAATTGGGGGTCTGACCCCAAGGTATTTCACGTAACGTTACAATTCTTAACGCTTTTTTACGCTAGCAAGCTTGCTAACCACTTGTGTATATTTCTTTGACGCGTATCATCCTCGCTTTCCGGCGCTTGCGCCAAAATCGGTCAGGGATAGCTCGGTTTCTCTCCTTATAAAGCCAGTTGTATCCCTGCATTTAAAAACATGAAGTTCATGACCTTAAAACACTTAGTCTTGGTATGTGGGGCGGTAGCGTGCCTGAACACGATTTCTGCAGCGGCGGCGCCGTGGATAGCGCCAGGTGATGCCCGGGCCCGATTCGCAATACAAAAACTGGCGGATCAAGGGCAATTTAATCGCCCGGTGACCAGCTGGCCCATCATGTGGGCATCTGTAGACAGCGCCTTGGTCGAATCTGCTGATAAAAGCTCCGAGGTAACGGGCATGGCTCGCGCATATCTTGAGTTTGAGCAGGAACAGCAAGCATCCACTGGAATTCGCGCACAGTTTGAACTATCGGCAACCAACGAAGTGGCCATGGTGCAGGGGTTTGAACGCGGCCCTATGGCGCAAGGCTCAGCGACGCTGAATGTGCAATGGCAAGGTGAGCGATTCGCACTGGGCTTAAGCCCTACGTATGCGCTCAATCCAGACGATGACGAAAACGCTCGTTTCGATGGGTCCTATTTAGCCGCAACCGCTGGTAACTGGGTGTTTGGTGCAGGCGCCATCGACCGATGGTGGGGGCCGGGCTGGCAGTCCAGCCTGATTTTCTCTAACAACGCCCGGCCCATGCCCTCAGTGTGGTTCAATCGTAAAGACCCGTCCGCGCCTGAAACCTCTTGGTTAAGCTGGATTGGCCCGTGGCAGCTCACGGTTCTGGCCGGTCAATACGAAAAACAACGCGCCGTACCTGAAGCCAAGCTGATTGGTATGCGCTTGAACCTGCGCCCGCTGGACGGCCTGGAAGTCGGCTTTTCCCGCGCCATCATGTTCGGTGGCGAAGGCCGGCCCGAAGGCCCCTCTACCGTCTGGAATGCGCTGATCGGTAAAGACAACGGCCAGCTGGAAGAGAACGACCCGGGTAATCAACTTGCCGGCATAGACGCTCGTTATGGCTTTTCCCTGGGCCGTCAGGCTATGGGTCTGTACGGCCAGATGATGGGCGAAGACGAAGCCGGCGCCTTCCCGGCGCGCAAATCCTGGCTATTGGGTAGCGACTGGACCGCACAATTATTCAACGGCGACCAGCAGTGGTTTATCGAGTATGCCAACACCCTGGCCGATGACTTTCTGGGCGACGCCCGACCTAACATCACCTACGATCACTCCCGCTATAGCAGTGGCTATCGTTACTATGGCCGCACCATGGGTGCCAGCTTCAGCGGCGATGCCGAAGCGATCACATTAGGTGGCTTCCACTTCTTCGACGACGGCCGCAACCTATCGGCCAGCTTGAACTTTGTCGAATTTAACAAAGATGGAATAAGTCGAACGCCGGTCATTAATGAAAATATCAAGCTGATGGTTCCCGCAGAAAACGCCAAACAAGTGATCGCAAAAGTTGGCTATGGCACCGAATTGCTCAATGGCTGGCTAGACCTAAGCGCCCAGTTCGCCGATAAAAAGCTCCAGCTGGTCAACCCTGCCGAAAATGAAAGCGGGCAATGGTCTGTTGGCGCTAGCTGGCGCTACCGGTTCTAACGTCTTTTTAGTACATAAAACGTCAAATTTTTATTTAACACTCACCGGATACCCTTTGTGAACCTAAAGTACCTTTTACTCTCGTTATCTCTGGTGTCGCTGTTAGCACCATTGTGTGTTTCCGCGCAATCCATATCAGCTGCGCAAATGCAGCAATTCAAGTCATTGCCAAAAGCGCAGCAAGAAGCACTTGCGCGGCAATACGGTGTGGATCTCGATCAGGTTCAAGGCCCTTCGGGCTCCAATGGATCGACAGTTCGCCAAGCGATATCGGTTGTTGAACCGCTCCAAAGCGATAACACGGAAAACGGAGGCGATCGTAAGCCAACAAAAGAAGAGCAGGCGTTCGCCGAAAAGAACAACGGCCTACAGCCCTTTGGCTACGAGCTGTTCGAAGGCAAGCCCAGCACCTTTGCACCTGTTACGGAAGTGCCCGTGCCCGCCAACTACACACTAGGGCCCGGCGATGAAATAAAAGTGCAGCTTTGGGGCAATGAGAACCGCCAATGGTCACTCACGGTCTCCCGCGATGGCACCATCGACATGCCAGAGCGTGGGCCTATTAACGTGGCAGGGCTGAGCTTTCAGCAGGCGCGTGATGAAATTAGCAGGCTGGTGTCTGAACAGTACATCGGCGTAAAAGCCGCCGTGTCGCTGGGCGAGTTGCGCAGCGTGCGCGTGTTTGTGTTAGGTGAAACCCGCACGCCTGGTTCGTTCAGTGTCAGCTCGTTGTCTACCATTACAACCGCTCTGTATGTGTCGGGCGGCATTCGTCATACCGGTTCGCTGCGTAATATTCAGCTGAAGCGCAATGGCAAAGTTGTTCACACCCTTGATCTTTACGAGCTCCTGTTGAAAGGCGACACCAGCGGCGATGCGCGCCTGCAAGCGGGCGACGCTATTTTCATCCCCGCCGTTGGGCCGCGAGTGGGTATAGACGGTGAAGTATACCGACCAGCACTGTATGAACTTGATGGCGCCACCAGTTTGCAAGATCTGGTTAATCTCGCTGGAGGCTTAACGGCCCAGGCCTACCCACAAATTACGCGCATAGAACGAACAAATCTGGAGTTCTTGCGAATCATCGCGGAAGCAGACCTGACCAAAGCGGCGGGTAAACAGGCGCGAGTGAAAGCCGGTGACAGGGTGTCTGTGGCATCCATTGCAAACGTAACTGGCCAATACATTGAGATCTCCGGCGCAGCTACGCGCACAGGCAAGTTTGCCTGGGTTCCGGGCATGCGCGTAAGTTCGATCATACGTAATAGTGATGCCGACTTATTGCCCATAGCCGACACTAACTTCGCCGCCATCGTTAGAACCAACCCTGAAACCCAGCAGATTTCAGTGCTGAGCCTGGAACTGAAAAACGCCATTGCCCACCCGGGCAGAGCGGCTGACCTGATTCTTCAGGAAAAAGATCAACTACTGCTGTTTGCAGATAACGGCAAAAGCAACTTCGAGCAAGGCGGTGAAGAAGGTGCCCAACGCTTCAGCCGTGAGGCTTTGTTCAACAAGGTTGTAAAACGCTTAAAAACACAAGCCACACCGCAAGCGCCGCAGCAAACAATGACCATTAGCGGCCCGGTACGATACCCCGGCGAGTACCCATTACCTGCCAGCGGGAAAGTAAAAGACGCCATCGTAATGGCCGGTGGTTTAAAAGATTCGGCCCTAATGCTGGGAGCAGAACTGGCCCGCCGCACCCTCAATGCCAATGGCGTGGAGCAAACCCGCCTTCAAACCGTTGACCTGGCTAGCGCCATGAACGGCCAGGGAAACGTAGCTCTGCAAAGCCGTGACCGCTTGATGGTCAAATCCATACCGTTGTTTGGCGCTACGCACACCATCTCGCTTGAAGGCGAAGTGGTCTACCCGGGCGAATACACCTTCAGCGATGGCGAGACTTTAAGCGCGGTGCTTCAGCGTGCCGGTGGGCTTACCAACAACGCCTTTCCCCGTGGTTCTGTATTCACCCGTGAAAAATTGCGCCAATTAGAAGCACAGCGCCTGCGCGAGGCAGAACAGCGCCTGCAGGGCGACCTGCTGGGTGGGAAGCTAGAAGGAGATAGCTTTGGCGGCCAGAACGCTCAACGCGTGGATGAGGTAAAAGGCCTTCTTGACGATGTACAGAGCAGTCGCCCCGTTGGCCGCATGGTCATCGATTTGCAGGCCGTATTGTCAAACAGCGATTACCAGTCTATCCGCCTGCAAGACGGCGACACGCTAACTGTACCCACCATTCCGCAAGCCGTTAGCGTATTCGGCGAAGTTCAGTTTCCCACCAGTCATCTGCACCTAGCCGGATTAACAGTAGACGACTATCTGGAACGTTCCGGCGGCCCAACCCGTCAAGCGGACGAAAACCGCGTTTACGTGGTCAAAGCCGATGGCTCAGTCATGCTGCCTGAAAAAAGCGCCTGGTTTGGTGGTCGCAGTCAGCAGTTGCACCCGGGTGATACCGTTATCATGCCTATTGATGTAGACCGCCTGAACCAGCTGGAGCTGTGGACCAACGTCAGCCAAATTGTGTATCAGATGGCCCTGGGCGCTGCTGCCGTGGGGAATCTGTAATGAATCAGTATGCACACATTGAGCAACCCAATCAGTACGCCGATGACGAAATAGACCTGCGCCAGTTGTTCGCAACGCTGTGGGCCGGAAAATGGCTAATCATCGCTTTTACCATAGTGTTTGCAGCTGGTGGTGTGGCTTTTGCGTTATCGAAGCCAGACATTTACCAGGCTAATGTTTTAGTGGCACCCGCCAACGAAGAGGGCGGAACGCAAGGCCTGAGCGGTCAACTCGGCGGCCTTGCCAGCCTCGCAGGTATAAACTTGGGTTCGGGCGGCTCCAATCAAATCGTCATCGCCAAGGAAGTGCTGCAATCTCGAGCTTTTCTGAGCAACTTTATCCGCAAGCACAAATTAGCAGTTCCGCTTAAAGCGACGATTGGTTGGGATATGAATAGCCAGCAGTGGCATTACGACCGAGAACTCTATAACCCAGGCACTGGCGAATGGCAGCTAAATGACGATGGTGAAAGCAAAGCGCCTACCGACTGGGACCTGGTAAAAGCATTCAGAGAAAACCATTTGAGCGTAAGCGAGAGTAAAGACACAGGAATGCTCACCCTCAGTATCAAAAGCCTGTCGCCGACTGCGGCAAAAGAGTGGGCAACCCAACTCATCGCCGACATTAATGAGCACATGCGCCGGGAAGATGTGGGCACCTCAGAGGCCCGCATAACCTACCTGGAAAGCAAACTCAGCGAAACCAACATCGCCGGTATGCAGCAAGTGTTTTATCAACTGATCGAAAGTGAAACCCGCACCGTTATGCTGGCCAACGCCCAACCGGAATACGTGTTTAAAACCGTAGACCCAGCCGTTGCCCCACAAGAGAAAAGTGAACCAAAACGGGCGTTAATCGCTGTTTTGGCGGTGATGCTAGGTGGCATGCTGGGCGTGTTCGTTGTGTTTGTACGCGCCTTTATAAAGAAAAATTGAAAACGCTAATTTCTGGTAGCATAAACGGCGGGCCAAACCCTGTAGTATAGGCATCTTTAACCGCTATGCTGATCACCATCGGCAGGGCGGTAGCGTGCCCAAGCGCGAAAAGCAGCTACAGGGAAGAGTGGAATGGAAGAGAGACGTAATCAACCGAATAACACGTACCAACCTGAGTATTCAGACGAAATCAGCCTGGTAGATTTGGCCGCGACGTTTATTCGCCGGCGCAGGGTGTTTTATGCCGTGTTTCTATTATGCACGCTAGGGGGCTTGGCTTATGCTTTGCTCACACCCGAAAAGTTCGATTACGTCAGCCTTGTACAGCTAGCGGAAAAAGACAGTGAGACGTTAATTCAGACACCGGAAACCGTTATCGCGACCCTTGAAGCGCGATGGCTGCCCGAACAGCAAGTGCTTTATTACGCTGAAAACGAAAGCAAACTGCCATTTGGCGTGTCGTTTCAAAATACGAAAGACACCGCGCTGATTCGTTTTACAACCGGCACGACCGTCAAACAGAAACAGCAAGTTGAAGAAGTTCACGCTGCATTGATTGCAAAGCTGAGCCAGCATCAGGAAAACCTTATAAGAATTGAAGAAGCTAGCATCAATGCGCAAATTAAATCATTAAGCACTGTTATAGATTCTATGGCAGGGAAGGCAACAGATGGTGATGGGTCAGCGCTTTCTGCCGCAATTCAGAGAAAATCAGCACTTGAGAACGCATTGCAAAGCCTGGGTAACTTAGAAGTCATTGTTAGCGCCCGTCAAAGTATTGAAAAAACCGGACCGAAGCGAAGCCTGATTGTTGCATTGGCCGTGGTTTTGGGCCTTATGCTGGGAATTTTTGTCGCGTTTATGGCCGAGTTTGGTGCGAGTGTAAAAAAACAGTTGGCGGTTACTGACGGCCGGTGAAGTTTGCTTAAATAGTTTGAGCCTAGGCAATAGCTTTGGCTGCCTTAAAAAACAGTGGTACCAAGAAATCATGAAACTTCTGATCACCGGCGGTGCCGGTTTTATCGGTTCAGCCGTTATTCGCCATGTTATCCAGAATACGAATCACGATGTTGTTAACCTGGACAAGCTCACCTATGCAGGCAATCTGGAAAGCCTTGCCGACGTGAGTAGCAGCGGGCGTTACTGTTTTGAACAAGTTGACATTTGTGACCGTGTGGCTGTTGACAGAGCCCTGATTCAGCACCGGCCAGACGCTATCATGCATTTGGCTGCCGAAAGCCACGTTGACCGCTCTATTGACGGCCCAGCCGATTTTATTGAAACCAATATTGTTGGTACTTACACGCTGCTTGAAGCAACACGCAGTTATTGGAACTCGTTGGCGGCTGAGCAGAAAACCAGTTTTCGCTTCCATCACATCAGCACCGATGAGGTGTATGGCGACCTGGAAGGCACTACGGATCTGTTCACAGAAGCCACATCTTACGCTCCCAGTAGCCCTTACTCAGCCAGCAAAGCCAGTTCAGATCACCTGGTACGGGCCTGGTACAGAACCTACAGCCTGCCTGTTGTGGTCACCAACTGTTCCAACAATTACGGCCCGTATCACTTCCCGGAAAAGCTGATTCCCTTGATGATTCTGAATGCTTTAGAGGGCAAGCCCCTGCCGGTTTACGGTAAAGGTGAACAGGTTCGGGACTGGTTATACGTTGAAGATCACGCACGTGCACTTTGTAAAGTAGTCATTGAAGGTAAAGTAGGGGAAACCTACAACATCGGTGGCCACAACGAGAAACAGAACATTGAAGTGGTGCACGCGATCTGTAAGCTGCTCGAAGAGCTAGCCCCCGAAAAACCAATGAACGTTCTGCATTACTCTGATTTGATTACCTACGTAACAGATCGCCCCGGCCATGATCTTCGCTATGCCATAGATGCCAGCAAAATCCAGAAAGAATTGGGTTGGGTACCAGAAGAAACCTTCGAAACGGGCTTAAGAAAAACCGTGCAGTGGTATCTCGACAACCTCGACTGGTGCCAGCGAGTACAAGACGGTAGCTATCAGCGCGAGCGTTTAGGGGGAGGGGAATGAACATTTTACTCCTAGGCAAAACTGGCCAGGTAGGCTTCGAGCTACACAGAACCCTCGCCACCCTCGGCGCCATCACCGCCCCGGGCAGAGAAGACCTTGACTTGACGAAAGAACAGGCGGTAGCCAGTTACCTGGACCAACACCGGCCAAACCTGATTGTAAACGCCGCCGCCTGGACAGCCGTAGACTCTGCAGAAGCCCATCAGGTGGAAGCAGAGCGCCTAAACACCGATCTGCCCAAACAGCTGGCCGAATATGCAGCCACTAATAAAGGCCGACTAGTTCACTACAGCAGCGATTATGTTTACCCGGGCAATGGTACAACCCCGTGGCAGGAAACCAGCCCCACCGGCCCCCTAAGCCACTACGGTAAAACCAAACTCAAAGGTGACCAGGCCGTCGAAAAAAGCGGTGCAGACCACTTCATCTTCCGCACCAGCTGGGTTTACAGCGCGCGCGGCAATAACTTTATGAAAACCATGCTGCGCTTGGCCGAAAGCAAAGCCGCACTCAATATAGTGGCAGATCAAATCGGCACACCCACCCCGGCAAGGCTCATCGCCCAGGTAACCGCACTGGCTATCCACAGCAAGCTAGAAACAGGGGTCTACCACCTGGCCCCAACCGCCGAAACCAGCTGGCAAGGCTTCGCCAAAGAGATCTTCCGCTTGGCCGGCAAAAATACTAAAGCAAACCCCATCCCCACCAGCGATTACCCAACATCCGCAACCCGGCCGCTGAATTCACGGATGGACGTCACCAAACTAGAACAAGCCCTCAAGGTCCGGCTCCCAGCATGGCAAAGCCAGCTGGAACTGACGCTGAGCGAATACCTGGAGCAGTAAATGAAAGGCATTATCCTCGCCGGAGGCTCCGGCAGCCGTCTATACCCAATCACAAGGGGCATTTCCAAACAGCTCCTCCCAGTGTACGACAAACCCATGATTTACTACCCACTGTCGGTTCTCATGCTGGCGGGTATTCGGGATGTCCTCGTTATTACCACGCGAGAAGACCAGGATGGCTTCAAGCGCCTGCTCGGCGACGGTAACCAATGGGGTATTAACCTGACTTATGCGACTCAGCCAAGTCCGGACGGCCTCGCCCAAGCTTTTATCATCGGCGAAGATTTCATCGGTCAGGACAGTGTGTGCCTGGTGCTCGGCGATAACATCTACTACGGCCAGGGCCTGAGCAAAATGCTGCAAACCGCTGCAACCAGAGGCAAAGGCGCGACCGTATTCGGTTATCAGGTGACCGATCCGGAGCGCTTCGGTGTGGTCGAGTTTGACGACAACCACCGCGCCATCTCCATCGAAGAAAAGCCAGTCAATCCGAAGTCCGACTACGCAGTGACCGGCCTCTATTTCTACGACAACGATGTAGTCAACATCGCCAAACAGGTTAAACCCTCCGCCCGTGGCGAGTTGGAAATTACCAGTGTTAACCAGGCATATCTGGAGCGGGGCGATCTCAACGTAGAACTGTTGGGTCGAGGTTTTGCTTGGCTGGACACCGGCACCTTCGATTCGCTACACGAAGCATCAGGCTTTATCGAAACCCTGGAGAAGCGCCAGGGCCTGAAGATCGCCTGCCTGGAAGAGATTGCTTACCGCATGGGTTTTATCGGCAAGGAACAACTATTGGCCGAAGCTGAAGCGCTGAAGAAGAACAGCTATGGCGAATACCTGAAAAAACTGGTCAAAACAGGCAAGTAAGCGAACTCTATGAAAATTACCGAAACCAGAATTCCTGACGTTAAACTCATCGAACCTAACGTATTCGGAGATGACCGCGGCTTTTTCATGGAAACCTGGAACGAAAAGGCCTTCCGGGAAGCGGGCATTGACGCCTCCTTTGTGCAGGATAACCACAGCCGCTCGGTAAAAAACACCCTGCGCGGGCTGCACTACCAGATCAAACATCCTCAGGGGAAACTGGTAAGGGTAACCCGCGGCGAAGTGTTTGATGTAGCCGTAGACCTGCGTACAGCCTCACCCACCTTTGGTCAGTGGGTAGGAGAGTATCTCTCGGAAGAAAACAACCGCATGCTGTGGGTGCCGCCGGGGTTCGCTCACGGGTTTCTGGTGACCAGTGAAATGGCAGATTTTCAATACAAGTGCACGGATTTCTATGCGCCGGAGTATGAGAGATCAATTCATTGGGCCGATTTATCGTTGGGTATCACATGGCCTCTGGGAACAACGGAAGAACCGCTCGTTTCTGGAAAAGACAGTGCAGGCACACCATTTTCATCTGCTGATTACTACTGAGTATTCATGGGTAATATTCAAAGCTTTCTTCCGAACTGGTGTAAGGGAAAGTTCCTGCGCAATGTAGTGACGCTGGTGTCGGGAACAGCCATTGCCCAGGCTGCAAGCCTCCTTTTTCTACCGCTCATTACTCGTCTATACGGCCCGGAAGCGTTTGGTGGTTTGGGGTATTTCTCCTCATTACTCGGATTTCTCACTCCCTTGGCCGCATTTTGTTACCCATTGGCGTTGGTTTTACCGAAACGAAGGAGTGAAGCAAAAGTCATATTTGATCTGTCATTAAAACTTGCTCTTGTTATGAGTTTTGTAACGGGAGTGGGTCTCTTTCTGATAGAGCTCTTTTTTGATCGCATTGTTCCTTTTAATGGCAGCTATTTTTTTGTGCCCATCGGGATGTTCCTGTCGTTCTGCGTAATGGCTTATACGCAGTGGGCTATTAAATATGGACGATTTCGCCTGGTTGCACTAGTGACTATCCTGACCGCTCTTGGCGCAGGTTCTGCGAAGGTGATTTTTGGATACTACTATCCGAGTGCGGTAACCCTGATTTCGATCTCGGTTTTTATTCTTATTGTTAATGTTGTTGTTTTTTCGGTTAATTTAAGAGCGGGCGTCAAACTCACTGATATTTTGGCTGTAAAAAAAAGGCATTTGGCTGTTGCTAAAAAGTACATAAGGTTTCCTCTCTATAGAACACCTCACGCAATGATGGCTGTGGTTAGTCAGACGGCTCCTATTTTTTTGTTAACCGCTTTTTATGGCGCTAAATATGCGGGTTTTTTTGCGTTGACGAGAACTGTCTTGGGGGCTCCGGTCACGTTGATTGGAAAGGCAGTCTACGATGCGTCATACCCAAAGATTGCGCAGCGTTACAACGAAGGGCAGGCTAATCTTCAGTTTGTGATTAAAGTTACACTTGGTTTGGCGGCGCTTTCTGTCTTTCCATTGATTATTGTGTTCTTCGCTGGTGGGTACATATTTGAATTTTTGTTTGGTGGGGAGTGGAAGACTTCAGGGATATATGCCGCGTGGATGGCAATTTGGTTCGCTTTTAATTTCTTGAATAAAGCAGCTGCAGCAGCAGTATCAGTTTATGGCTTGGATGGTTTTTTGTTTCGAAATGGTCTGTTAAACATGGTTTTGAGTCTTGTTGGCTTTTATCTGGGCGCGCTTTTGTTTGAATCTGATGTGGCTTCTGTTGCTATGTTTTCCCTTTTTGGAGTGGTTTGTCAGTGTTTTTTGATAATTAAAGTCGTTCAGGTGATCAGGAGTTCGGATAAGTTGAAACTATCAAAGTTAGAGGCGTCAAATTCATGAAAAAAGTAGTGATCCTTGGTGCATTTGATCGCTACAATTATGGCGATAATCTGATGCCAATTCTCTTTGAGTTTTTTCTGAGAGAATATTATCCTGGTTTTTTTAATAGCTACCACTTGGAGTTTTCTGCCCTCACTGATTCGGATTTATCTAAGTATCGGGCAAAAAAAACGGTAGCGATGTCGAAGGTTTTCGACGGGCGGCTCGATGATATCCAGGCAGTCATTAGCATTGGCGGCGAGGTGCTCTGTGCTTCTTCCAGTGGGCTTTTCTTCCACATGAATCATTCCAAGAGGTTCGTAAAATTTGTTAAGCTTCTGAAGTGGAAGAGATTTTCGTTCTTGGCGGATATTGTTTGCAAAAAGTTTTATAAGCTCCCATGGGAATATCCTTATATTCCCCAGAAACTGGAGCCCCATATTAAGGTTGGTTTTAATACGGTCGGGGGAGGGGTCTCACGAAATGCTTTAGAGCCCTATATTCATTCTGTCCGAGCACGACTTTCTGAGGCAGATTACTTGTCTGTGAGAGATAAAAGAACAGAAGGGTCACTTAAAACTTTCTGTTCGCCGGAGGTGTTTCCCGATTCCGCAATAGTAATGGCGCACTTTGTCAACGACGAGTTTTTAGAAAAAGAAAGTGGCGCTCGTATAAATGAACTCAAGAATGAAGATTATATTTGTTTTCAGGCTGCTCCTGAGAAAGTAGGTGCTTCATATTATGAATGTAAAGAAGTATTGAGATCACTGTCAGAACAGTATGGATTGAAGGTTATATTGTGTCCGATTGGTTATGCAAGCGGACATGATGATATCGAATTTTTGCGGGAAGTTGGAAAACTTTCTGCTGGTGAGTTTGAAATTCTTGACGATTTAAATGTGTGGGAGATTATGTCTGTAATCCGATACTCGAAAGCTTTTATCGGAACGAGTCTTCATGGTGTAATCACTGCCTTATCGTTTTCAATACCACATGTTGGTGTTAATCGAAGGGTAGCGAAGTTGGACAGGTTTCTGGCAGATTGGAGTCTCGGTCCTTCAGCAAGGTGCTACTCCGTTCTAGAAATACCCGATATTTTTGAGTCAGTGGTGAACGTCAACAAAGCACATTTTTGTGCTCACTCTGAGCATCTGATAGAGCTTGGACTGAAGAATAACCACCGATTGGTTCAAGCTTTAGGTTTGGACAATCAGAAGGCGCCAGCATGAAAGTTTCAATTGCCATGGCCACATACAACGGTGCCAAATACCTCAAAGCCCAACTACAAAGCCTCGTCGACCAAACTCTCCAACCCGACGAGCTGATCATCACCGACGACTGTTCAACTGACGAAACAGAAGCCATCGTCCGTGAGTTCGCCAGAAAAGCGCCTTTCAAAGTCGAGTTCTTCCGCAACGAAAAGAACATGGGCTACTGCGGTAACTTCAACGCAGCGCTGATGAAAACTTCTGGAGACCTGGTTTTTCTATGCGACCAGGACGACGTTTGGTTTCCGGATAAGATCGAGCACATGGTGGGCGTTGCCGAGCGAAATCCCGAAGCGTTGGTGGTGATGAACGATGCCGCGTTAACAGACGGTCGGCTAAATGAATTGGGGTTGACCAAGGTGGGACAAATCCGGTCTGCCGGCTTTAGTATGGACAGCTTCGTGATGGGCTGTTGTTGCGCTGTTCGCCGGGAACTGCTGGATCTGTGCATGCCCATACGCGCTGGAGTAAAGGGCCACGACAACTGGCTAGTGCAATTCGCGGATGGCCTAAACGCCAAGCTAGTGGATGAAACAGTACTGCAGTACTACCGACGACACGAGTCGAATGTTTCCCAGTTCATAGCGAACAGAACCACTAAAGTGACTCGCACCCAGGCACGATTGAACGCAATCAAGACTGTATTGAACCAAAACGCGGTAGAGCAGGTGAGGGCTGGTTTGCAACAGCTCCAAATATTCGCTGATGGTGTTCGTGATGCCGAGAAAAAGGCACCAGAGCATTACAAAACGGAACTGGCTGCACTGGAGAAACGCTATCGGGAGCATGCAGACACTACCGAACAACGCTTGGTAGTCGTCGAGAAACCGTTTTTTGCAAGAATCGTGGCTGCCAGCAGTTTGTTGATGCGTGGCGGGTATAACAGCGCAAAAGGGGTTCGTTGGTTTATTCGGGATATATTGGGTTAGAGACGGTTTTCAACCCAGTTGTGTGTGCCACAGCAATGCGCACAGTAAGACAGGAGTCATATGTGCAGCATGAGAAGCTGTTGAAATGATGGAGGAACCGACCCTCCGAAGTCTGCCTACAGGGGCTGGCTTTCCCCCCTCTGTCAAGGTAGTTGGAACCCCACCCGATGTTAGACTCTATCAGTAAAGTGGGGCGAGACAGAGGTCTTTATGAAATATTCACCGGAACGTCGCGAAGCCATCCTGCGCAAGTTGCTGCCACCCAATAATTGACCGGTTACCGAAGTGGCGCAGGAAGAAGGTATCTCCGATGCGACCTTGTACAACTGGCGTAACGAGGCCAGAAAATCAGGACAGTTGTTGCCAGATCACGGTTCGGATCCAGAAGGCTGGAGTTCCCGCGATAAGTTCAATGCGGTACCTGAGGCAGCGGCACTGAATGAATCCGAATTGGGCGAGTATTGTCGCAAACGCGGCATCTACCCGGAACAGGTCCGCCGTTGGTGACAGAGCTGTGAAACTGCCAATGAACGAGATGAGCGGCTGGTACATCGCCTCGGAATTCTCCTTCTACCGCGTTCTGACAGAGCACAATGAGAATCATCGCAGGGGTAGTCGACACTCCGGTCGAGTCGGCCCGCCACGCCGTCACGAAGCGACCAGGCCGAATCAGGTCTGGTGTTGGGACGTTACATATCTCAAAACGACCGTCCGGGGTCGATTTTTTTATCTGTACTTCATGTTCGACATCTACAGTCGCAAAATCGTGGGAGCCGAAGTGTTCGATGCGGAAAACGCGGTCAACAACGAAATTGTGCTGCGCAAAGCGCTACTCCGGCAAGGCTGCGTGAACAAGCCCCCGGTGGTGCATTCTGTCAACGGCAGCGCCATGAAAGGCGGCACGTACGTTACCGGCCACGTTCGAGCAGTTGGGCGTGACACCGTCCTACAGTCGGCCATGTGTGTCTAACGACAACCCCTACATCGAATCGCTGTTCGGCACCACCAAACAGCGCCCGGAATACACGCCAGAAGGCTTTGAGAGCCTTGAGCTGGCGCGTGACTGGGTGATGAAGTTCATCACCTGGTATAACGAAGAGCACCGTCACAGCGCGATCCGCTATGTGACGCCGGCAGACCGTCATGAAGGTAAGGATGCTGACATACTGGCAAGGCGCAAAATGACGCTACTCAGGGCCAAAGAAAAGAATCCTGGCCGTTGGTCAACCGATGTCCGTAACTGTGAACCAATCGGACCCGTGTGGCTGAATTCACTACCAGAAGAGCAAGATGTTAAAGAGCAATACGTGGCTCATTAGAGCCTAAATGAATCAGGTGCCAACTACCTTGACAGACGACGAAGCTCAACATCCGGCCTCGAAAGCGGCTCGGTTTCAAGGCACCGCTGGAAGTTTTTATGGATCTGCTCAAACGCACCCAGAGCGCCCCAGCCGGGGTTCATTAACCGGGTGTTGCACTTGGAGTTGGAGATCGCCCTGTTTTCAGCTTAGTAATGTTTAACATAGTACCCTTGACATTCACGAGGTAGTCGTCGACATGCTGCGAAAAAAGTGGTCTCCTCAGCAAATCAGCGGCACACTGAAGGCCATGTTTCCTCGTCGTCCTGAGCTTCAAGTCTCACATGAGACCGTGTACAAAGCCATTTATGCCCAGCCTCACGGCGAGCTGCGCAAGGAGCTGATTGCCTGCCTGCGTCAGGGTCACACCAAGCGCCGCCCCCGTGCCGGCGGGGTTGATCGTCGCCAACAAATCCCGGATTTGGTCAGCATCCATTTGCGACCGCCGGAAGTCGAAGAACAGCTGCTGCCTGGGCACTGGGAAGGCGACTTGATCAAGGGTGCCTTCAATCGCTCAGCCGTTGGCACCCTGGTGGAGCGTGTCAGTGGTCTGGTGTTCCTGGCCAAGATGGACGGTGCCACCGCCACAGCGGCCGTTCAGGGCTTCAGTGCTGCGTTGAATCGGGTACCGCTGGAGATGCGCCAGACTTTCACTTACGACCAGGGCCGCGTGCTATTAACGAGAACACTAATGGCTTGTTGCGGCAGTACATGCCGAAGGGAACAGACCGGTCTGTGTTCAGCCAGGATGAGCTGGACGCTTTTGCCTTCCAGCTCAACACTCGGCCTCGAAAGCGGTTAGGCTTCAAACCACCGCTGGAAGTGTTTATGGATCGGATCAGCCGGACCCAAGAAGCGCCATCAGGCGTTCATTGAACTGAGTGTTGCACCTGGAGTTGGAGGCTCGCACTTTATGAATAATGATTTTAGGTGTTTTTAGAATCTTAATGGTTTTGGAGATTTCATGTTTAACAATATAACTATTGTGAGTTCGTTTTGAGATTATTAAGTATTGTAATTCCAACTTTTAATAGACCTTTCTTGGTTGAAGCCCTCTTGAGAAATATGGGCTCTGTTGCCGGTGAGTCGGATATTGAGGTAATTGTTGTAGATGACTGTAGCATCGCTAGTGAAGTGGGTAAGTTAAAGGAATTGTCCTATGAGTACCCGCTCATAAAATTCGTATTTTTAAGTGAGAATACTGGAGGGGCAGGCGCGAGAAATAAAGGGGCAGAAGTTTCTCTCTCAAAATGGATGTGGTTTTTAGATGATGATGATTCTGTTGCTTCAAAAGATATAAGAGCTGTTTTAAGAGTAATTAAAGAAGTTGGCGACAAGCAAAAAATGCTTTTCCTGTCAGCTAATTTTATCAAAGGAGATAGCAACAGAGTTTGTATACCTGTCGGTGATAAATTGTTTTCAAGGTTTTCTCGATATGGTAATGAGGTGAATACGTCTTGCGTTTTGTTTAGCTTTTCCCTTTTTGAAAAGATTGGGGGGTGGGATGCTGATTTAGTTGCTGGCCAAGATACTGATATTCTCTTGAGAGCGTCAGAGTTGACGGATGCCTATGTTTTATCCGATGTTTTTGTTGATGTTATTCAACATGACGGTGAGAGAATTACAAAGAATCCTAGAAAACAAATGAAAGCAAAGTTTCAATTTGTGCTGAAAAACTACAAAAGACTCCACCCTCTTAGGTTGGCAAGATATGTTTTGACTTTTTTTCTTTTTTACCCATATTTGAAAAATCTGGTGCGAAAATGAAAGTTCTGGCGATTTTCGTGTTTTTTGTTACATTTTATAAGATATCTATAATAAGTCCTAAGCTTTACCTTTCTATCTTTGTTTCTTTTTTTGGATTGTTTTTTGTAATAAAGTACAGTAAAGCCTTTTTTTGTTCTATCGGCCTGAAGGTTATTTGTGTTTTTCTGGCAATAGTGGTCTTTTCATTAGCTGTGGATATGGTGACAGGTGCGTTGCTGAATAATTTTTTTAATAGTTTTTTTGTTAGGGCAATTTCAATTTTTTTCATTTCAGCAGTTCCAGCATTCTTCGTTGTGGTCTATCTTCTGAAGTATGACTATGATTCTGTTCTGGATACTGTTGCAGTTTCTTTTTGGATTCAGTTATGTTTTTGGGTTATTACTTATTTTGATCCCACTTTGAAAGTCTATTTTGTTAAGCTTATGGGGGGTGGGGAAAACTCTGTTAATCTCAAGAGTCATAACTTGGAGGTTCGAGGGTTTGGTATTTCAAATGAGATAAATTTCACATCTCCATTTGTATCTGTTTTGGTTTGTCTTTTGCTTTTAAGAAGAAATGTGATTAGTTTATCGACATCTTTGACTCAACTGGTTAACTCAAACTTGGTGGTCTTTGCAGTTGTTATCGGTCTTTTATTTTCGAAGATATCTAACTTAAGAAAACTGTTAGTAGGTTGTTTATTTTTTCTTGCAACATATTTTCTCTATCTTTTTGGTGAAGAATTTTTCCCTAGGCTCTTTGCAGAATTTGGATCTGGTCAATCTAGAACAGTTAAGGTGCTTTTTGAGGACCATCTTTTTTATCTGAACAATAGCGTCTGGGGGCACTTGTTTGGCGAAGGGATCTATGTTTTTTTAGGTGAGCTTGATCACTATTCCGATGTTGGTTGGGTCCACATTTATAATTATGGGGGTGTTTTTTTTACAGTTTTATATGTTTTGTTTTTGGCTTTTTTATGTTTTTCGGCATTTGGAAAAAGTTGGCTAAGTGTGGCTTGGTTTGGAGCCGGGCTTATACTTAACGCAAAAGGGCTCTTGTTCAGTCCGAACGCTTTTTTCTTTGTGATATTTATTTTTATATTTGTTAATTATGGACAACGAGTAAAATCGGCAAAAATTAGATGGATTCGTGAAACATGAGTTTTGACAATAGAACGCTATTAATCACCGGCGGCACCGGCTCCTTCGGCAACGCCGTACTCAAACGATTTCTGGACACCGACATAGAAGAAATCCGCATCTTCAGCCGGGATGAGAAAAAACAGGACGACATGCGTAAGCGCTACGCCAATCCCAAACTCAAGTTCTACATTGGCGATGTGCGCGATTACCAAAGCATTCTGAATGCCACCCGTGGCGTGGATTTCATCTTCCATGCAGCCGCGCTTAAACAGGTGCCTTCCTGTGAATTCCACCCTATGGAAGCAGTGAAAACCAACATTCTCGGTACTGAGAATGTATTGGAGGCCGCTATTCAAAATGAAGTGAAGCGTGTTGTTTGCCTGAGCACAGACAAGGCGGTTTATCCCATTAATGCCATGGGTATTTCCAAGGCTATGATGGAAAAGGTGATGGTGGCCAAGTCCCGTAATGTGGATCCGGACAAAACCATGATCTGCGGTACCCGTTACGGCAACGTGATGGCGTCTCGTGGTTCCGTTATTCCCCTGTTCGTGGATCAGATTCGTGCGGATCAAGCCTTGACCATTACTGATCCGAATATGACCCGCTTCATGATGACCCTGGCGGATGCGGTGGACTTGGTGCTTTATGCCTTTGAGCACGGCTCCAACGGTGACCTGTTTGTACAAAAAGCCCCTGCGGCGACAATCGAAACTCTGGCGCGGGCGCTGACCGATTTGATGGGAAAGCCGAATCATCCTATTAACGTGATTGGCACCCGTCATGGCGAAAAGTTGTTCGAAGCTCTTTTGAGTCGTGAGGAAATGGCCTGCGCGCAGGACTTGGGCGGCTATTACCAGGTGCCACCCGACCTGCGGGATTTGAACTACGGCAAGTTTGTAGAGCAGGGCGAGGAGAAAATTTCTCACACTGTAGATTACAACTCCCACAACACCGAGCGCCTGGATGTAGCCGGTATGCAAACCTTGTTACGTAAGCTGGATTTCATTCGAGCCCTGGAACGGGGCGAATACCTCAACACGGAGGAGTGAACCATGCGTGTATTGGTAACCGGTGCTAACGGTTTTATCGGCAAAAATTTGCAAATGCATTTGCGCGAGCTGGGTGGTGCGGAGAGTGATGTCGAGATTGTGCCATTCACCCGTGAGCACACGGAATCGGATTTGCTCGGCCTGCTGAAAGGTGTGGACTGGGTGTTTCACCTGGCTGGCATTAATCGCCCGGAAGACCCATCAGAGTTCGTGACCGGCAATGCCGGGCTTACCCAGGCGCTGTGTAAAGCGATAAAGGAAAGCGGCTGCAAGAGTCCTGTGGTTTATACCTCCTCTAGTCAGGTAGATTGGGATAACGACTACGGCACCAGCAAACGTGCTGCGGAAGACGCACTGCTGGAACTACACCAATCTACAGATTGTCCAGTTTACATCTACCGCTTGCCCAATGTATTTGGTAAATGGGCGCGGCCCAATTACAACTCGGCGGTGGCTACCTTCTGCCACAACATCGCCCGGGAGTTGCCGGTACAGATTAATGATCCGGATGCGGTGATCCAGCTGGTTTACATTGACGATGTGGTCGCCAGCTTTGTCGGCTTGCTGGGCGGCGTGGAACAGCCCACACCCTTCGCCGAGGTAGAACCGATTTATCAAATTACCGTGGGTGAGCTGTCGGCGCAATTACAACGCTTCAAAGCGACCCGGGATAACCTGATTACCGAGCCGGTTGGCACCGGATTGACCCGCGCCTTATATTCTACGTATGTGAGCTACCTACCACCGGAAAGCTTTACCTACACCGTTCCCCAACATGGGGATGAACGCGGTGTGTTTGTGGAGATGATGAAAACCACGGATGCGGGCCAGTTCTCCTTTTTTACCGCCCACCCCGGCATTACCCGTGGGGGCCATTACCATCATTCTAAGACTGAAAAGTTCCTGGTGATCAAAGGTGAGGCCTGTTTCCGTTTCCGCCACATGCTAACCGGCGAGTTCTACGAACTGCACACCTCCGGCAACAAATCGGAGATTGTGGAAACCGTTCCAGGCTGGACCCACGACATTACCAATGTAGGTGACAGCGAGCTGGTGTGCATGCTTTGGGCCAACGAGATTTTTGATCGCGAGCGGCCGGATACTTTTGCCTGCCCAGTAGGAACTGCAGAGTGACTTTATGAAAAAACTGAAAGTAATGACCGTGGTTGGCACCCGGCCGGAGATTATTCGTCTGTCGCGAGTAATTCCCAGACTGGATGAGCACTGTGAGCACATTTTGGTACACACCGGCCAGAACTACGATTTTGAGCTGAATGAAATCTTCTTTCAGGACTTGGGTATTCGCAAACCTGACTATTTTCTGAGTGCGGCCGGTGCTAGCGGTGCTGAAACCATCGGCAACGTAATTATAGCCGTTGATAGGGTGCTGGCCGAAGTGCAGCCAGAAGCGTTGCTGGTGCTGGGCGATACCAACAGCTGCATGGCGGTTATCTCCGCGAAGCGCCGCAAGATTCCGACCTTCCACATGGAAGCTGGCAATCGCTGTTTTGATATGAGGGTGCCGGAAGAAATTAATCGCCGCATTGTGGACCACACCGCTGATATCAACCTCACCTACAGTTCGATTGCGCGGGATTACTTGCTACGCGAAGGCCTGCCACCAGATCGGGTAATCAAAACCGGTAGTCCAATGTTTGAAGTACTAAACCACTTCCGCAAGGGCATTGACAATTCTGATGTTCTGGAACGCCTGGGCCTAACGGAAGGGCAGTTCTTTGTGGTTAGTGCCCACCGGGAAGAAAATGTGGACTCTGACAAGAACTTTCAGGCCCTGGTCGACACCCTGAACGCCGTGGCGCAGCAGTACGGTTACCCGGTGATTGTCTCCACCCACCCCAGAACTCAGAAACGGGTTGATGTCATGGGTGTGCAGTTCCATGAGAACGTGCGCCTGCTAAAACCGCTGGGCTTCAAGGACTACAACAAGCTGCAGTTGAGCGCTAAAGCCGTGTTGTCTGACAGCGGCACTATCAACGAAGAAGCCTCGATTCTCAACTTCCCGGCGCTGAACATTCGTGAAGCACACGAACGACCCGAAGGCATGGAAGAAACTGCGGCTATGATGGTGGGCCTGAGCAAAGAGCGAGTGCTGCAGGGCCTGGCTATTCTGGAAACCCAGGGTCGTGGCTATGAGCGCACCCTTAGCTTGGTGGCAGATTACAGTATGCCGAATGTAGCGGATAAGGTTGTGCGTATTATTCATAGTTATCGTGATTATGTAATGCAGACGGTTTGGAAGCAGTACTAAGGAAGTAGCGTTAACATGGGACCTAAAAAAACGGATATCGCAATTGTGAATCGCAGTTTCTGGCCTAAAAGCCAAGTGATTGGTGAAGGTCTGCTGCAGTTTGCCGAGTTGGCCGCGAAACAACATTCTGTATGTGTGATCACTCAGGAAGAGGGTGATTTGGGGGAGCTTCTGGCCAGCAAAGGCAGAGGGCAGGGGGTACAAGTTCGCGTCTGCAAAGCCTACACCACATCTGCCAGTGGGTTGATCAAGCGTATGGCAGAAGCGGTGTTCTTCATGCTGTGGACGTTCATCAGTCTTGTTCGGGCAAAGCCTGCCAATGTGTACGTCTCCACCAATCCCCCTGTGGTGGTGCCCTTCATCGTGGCGGTGTATTGTCGGTTGTTCAACGCCAATTATGTTTACCACTTGCAGGATATTCACCCGGAGGCCGCCAACATTGTGGTGCCGTTGAACGGTTTGGTGTTGCGAATGCTTAAAGGCATTGACAACTACACCCTGCGCCACGCCAAGGTCATCATCACTCTCTCTGAGGATATGAAGGCGTATATCCAGCAGCGCAGCGATACCCGTAGTCCTATTTATTTATTGGACAATCCCTCGTTCGAAGTTACTCCAGTGCCCATGGCGCAACGCACCAAAGATATCGTGTTTTGTGGAAATGCTGGCCGCCTTCAGCGGATTCCGCTGTTGATGACGGCAATACGCGAGTATTTGCAGAAGGGTGGCAACCTTTGGTTTACTTTTGCCGGAGGTGGTGTATACGCTCAGGATGTGAAGGCTCTGGCTGATGCACACGAACAAGTGGACTACCTCGGTTTCATCCCCGCAACAGAGGCCGCCGAACTTGTTAACAATCACCGCTGGGCGCTGCTGCCGATTGATGATGAAGTAACCAAATACGCCTTTCCCAGTAAATCCTCCGGCTATGCGCTATCTGGTTCTGGTGTAATAGCTGTTTGCGGAGCGCAAACCAGCGTAGCCCGGTGGGTACAGAAGCTTAAGGTTGGAGTGGTGTGTGATGCAGATCACGATGCCTTGGTTAACTGCTTTTTTTTGCTTGAGCAGAGAGAGGGCGAGAGTTTCACTGTTGTGGATGAGATTAGAGAGCGGCTTCAGATTTCTTATTTTGCACAAAGATTGCAGGATATTGTGTTTTTTTGAGCCGTATACCAAGGGTTAAGTACTTATGTTAAAAAGGCTGTTTGATGCTTTCGCTGCCGCTTTTGGTTTGCTAATCCTGGCCCCGGTTATTCTGATCGTAGCCTGGCAGGTAAAGCACAAGCTTGGCTCTCCAGTGTTCTTCCGCCAAACTCGCCCCGGCCTGCATGGCAAACCCTTCCAGATGATTAAGCTCCGCACCATGCTGGATGTGTTGGACTCCCAAGGTAGTCCTTTACCGGATTCAGAACGGATGACTCCATTCGGTCAGTTCCTGCGTTCCAGTAGTCTG
Organism: Marinobacter sp. BSs20148; assembly: GCF_000283275.1. Taxonomy (NCBI): domain Bacteria; kingdom Pseudomonadati; phylum Pseudomonadota; class Gammaproteobacteria; order Pseudomonadales; family Marinobacteraceae; genus Marinobacter; species Marinobacter sp. BSs20148. Next base: position 2,647,781 of record NC_018268.1, on the reverse strand, counting down.
GACGAGCTGCCCGGACTCTGGAACGTTTTGACAGGCGAGCTGAGCCTTGTGGGCCCGCGCCCATTGTTGATGGAATACCTGCCACTGTATTCAAATGAACAGTATCGTCGCCACGACGTTCGCCCGGGCGTGACCGGCTGGGCACAGGTTAACGGCCGTAATGCGATTTCTTGGGAGGAGAAGTTCAAGCTGGATGTTTGGTATGTCGATAACCGCTCATTTTGGCTAGATTTGAAAATTCTGCTGCTGACGGTTAAGAAGGTATTGGTTCGAGATGGAATTAGTGGTGAGGGCGAGGTTACTATGTCCAGATTTACCGGAAGTGATCAAAAGGAAGCTGATTGATATGGCTAGAACTCTTATAGGTATATATGGCGCAAGTGGTTTCGGGCGGGAGGTTTTACCTTTGGTGCGAGAGCAATTAAAGGCGGTTAACGCGGAATTTGTGTTTATTGATGATGGCGATATTGGCCTTTCGATGAACGGATACAGAATTCTTGGTTATCAGCAGTTTTTGGCTGACGAGGCTTCGGAAAAGCAGGTTGTTTTCGCAATCGCTAACAGTGTGATAAGGGAAAAGCTGGCTCTGAGGTGTGCGGCCGATAGTATTCCGGCGCTTACTTTGGTGGCTGAAAATGCGGTGGTATTAGATGAGGTTTCAATCGGCGAAGGCGCGATTCTCTGCCATTTTACGCAGCTTACGTCCAACATTCGAATTGGCAAGTACTTTCACGCAAACATCTACAGTTATGTTGCCCATGATTGTGTTATTGGCGATTATGTAACGTTCGCTCCCGCTGTGCGTTGCAACGGCAACGTTGTTATCGAAGATCATGCCTATATCGGTACTGGCGCAGTTATTAAGCAAGGCTCGCCTGATAAGCCGTTGGTGATTGGTAGAGGTGCAATTGTTGGTATGGGAGCTGTTGTGACCAAGGATGTGCCACCTGGTGTGACAGTGGTTGGTAACCCGGCGAAGGTTTTTGAGTCCCGAGATTAGAATACCCACTCCATTCAAACCCGACACAAAACAGAGTAACCATGCTAAACGGACCTTTCTCCCCCTGGCCCTCCTTCACCGAAGAAGAGGCCCGCGCTGTTTCCGATGTTCTGCTGTCCAATAAGGTCAATTACTGGACCGGCCAGCAATGCCGTGAGTTTGAGCTTGAGTTTGCCGAGTTTGCCGACTCCAAATACGCTATTGCGCTGGCCAACGGCACTCTCGCGCTGGATTTGGCCCTGAAGGGATTGGGCATTGGCCCCGGTGATGAGGTAGTGGTTACGCCGCGCACCTTTTTGGCCTCTGTCTCCAGTATTGTAACGGCCGGTGCGGTACCCGTATTTGCAGAGGTGGATGCGGATTCCCAGAATATTACAGCGGAAACCGTGCGCGCGGTGCTCACTGAGCGCACCCGCGCAGTGATTTGTGTGCACTTGGCCGGCTGGCCCTGCGACATGGATCCGATGATGGCCCTGGCTAAAGAGCGCGGTTTGTTCGTGATTGAGGATTGCGCTCAGGCTCATGGAGCTGAGTATAAGGGGCGTGCTGTGGGCTCCATAGGTGATGTGGGGTGTTGGTCGTTTTGCCAGGACAAGATTATGACCACCGGGGGTGAGGGGGGCATAGTGACTTGCCAAGATCGGGATCTGTGGTCGCGGATGTGGTCGTTTAAGGATCACGGTAAAAGCTGGAACGCCATCTATGAGCGCGAACACGCACCAGGGTTTCGTTGGCTGCATGAAAGCTTTGGCACGAATTGGCGAATGACCGAAATACAGGGTGTTCTGGGCCGCATCCAACTTAAACGAATGGACGATTGGCGCAGCACCCGACAAGCGAATGCGAAAGTAATTTGGCAAACGGCCAGCCGTTTGCCCGGATTGCGGGTTCCCCAAGTTCCGCAGGATGTAGAGCACGCGGCTTATAAGTGCTATGTGTTTGTCGAGTCTGGCAGATTGGCTGGAGGCTGGAACCGAGATCGGATTATCAATGCTATTGTAGAAGCAAGCGTTCCCTGCTTTTCTGGTTCCTGCTCGGAGGTTTATCTCGAAAAGGCGTTCGACAATACCGGTTGGCGCCCCGAAGTGCCTTTATCTGTTGCCCGCGAGCTCGGAGAGACCAGCCTGATGTTTTTGGTGCATCCAACTTTGACAGCGGATGAAATCGAGAAAACGTGTCGCGTGTTAACGTCAGTCATGAAGCAAGCCGTGAATGACCATGTTTAACGCATTCCTTAAATTGTCCCGTCTTAAAAAGCGCGTAATTTCCTTAACGGTGGATTTTGTCGCGCTTTCTTTTGCGCTTTGGGCTTCTTTTGCCCTTCGCCTGGATGTGGGTCTGTGGCAGCCAAATAAGGACCAGGCGCTGATTTCGCTGCTTACGGTGGTGTTTACGCTGGGCGTTTTTGTTCGCCTTGGCTTATACCGCGCGGTTATTCGTTACATGAGTGACCGGGCCTTCATAACCATCATCACCGGCGTTGCCGCTTCTGCTTTGTTGCTGGTGGTGCTTAGCTACGGTTTGAATGTGTTTGTCCCCCGTTCTGTTCCGCTGATTTACGCCGCGCTGGCGTTCATTTTTGTTGGCGGTAGCCGCATGAGCATGCGCATGCTGGTTCAATACTCGTCTGGGCGCGACAAAGAGCGCGTAGCCATTGTGGGCGCTGGTAAAACCGCTGTGCAGCTGGCTAAAGCTCTGCAACAGGGTGATGAGCATCACCCTGTCATGTTCATCAGCTTGATACCGGCCAATCATAAAACCCTGGTTGTGGGTTTGCCGGCGTTTGCGTTGAGCCATTTGGAAGAGGCGGTGCGAAGCCACGGCGTTCAGCGCCTGTTGTTGGCGGTGGATGCGGATATAGATGTCAATCGTCGTGAATTGTTAACGCAGCTGGAAAAGTTGAATTTGCCGGTACAAACCGTTCCGTCGTTCAGTGAAGTGATTGCCGGCCAGGCGCGCATTAACGATATTCGCGATCTTGAAATTGAAGACTTGCTGGGGCGCGATCCGGTGCGGTCAGACAACGCCCAGGTAGCGTCGTCGCTGTTTGGGCGTTCGGTGATGGTGACCGGTGCCGGTGGTTCGATTGGTTCCGAATTGTGCCGGCAGATTATCAGCCACCAGCCAAAATGTCTGGTGCTGTTTGAACAGTCCGAATTTGCGTTATACGCCATCGAGCGCGAGCTTCAGCAGATTAACGCTGCGGAAGGTTTGAATGTGTGTGTACACCCGCTGTTGGGCAGTGTGGTGCATCGTCGCCGCTGTGAAACGGTGATGCGCTCGTTTGGGGTGCAAACGGTTTACCACGCGGCGGCTTACAAGCATGTGCCGCTGGTAGAGCACAATGTGATTGAAGGTGTGCAGAACAACGTGTTTGGCACGTTGCACACAGCCGAGGCGGCAGTTGCGGCGGGTGTTGAGTTGTTTGTGCTGATTTCTACTGATAAAGCGGTAAGGCCCACCAACGTGATGGGCGCCAGTAAGCGCATGGCGGAGTTGGTGTTGCAGGGGCTGGCGCAGCGCCAGAGCGACACGGTTTTCTCTATGGTGCGTTTTGGTAACGTGCTGGGCTCGTCTGGGTCTGTGGTGCCTTTGTTCCGGGATCAGATCAGCAGCGGTGGCCCGGTTACGGTTACCCATCCGGACATTATTCGCTATTTCATGACCATCCCCGAAGCCAGTCAGCTGGTGTTGCAGGCCGGTAGTATGGGCCAGGGTGGTGAGGTGTTTGTGCTGGACATGGGCGAGCCGGTCAAAATTGCCGATTTGGCTCGTAAAATGATGCATTTGATGGGCCGCCGCGAAAGAACCGCCGAACAGCCAGATGGCGAAATAGAGCTGGTGTTCAGTGGCCTGCGCCCCGGTGAGAAATTATTTGAAGAGCTGTTGATAGGTGACGATCCCCAAGGCACCGCCCATCCACGGATCATGATGGCCCGTGAAGTGTGTATGTCCTGGCCAGAGGTAGCGGATACGGTGAAACAACTGCAACACGCCAGCCATGCGTTTGATTGTGAGGAAGTGCTGTCTATTCTTAAAGCGGCGCCGACGGGTTTTGCGCCTAATGAGGGCGTTGGGGATTTGGTGTGGAATCTGAATCCGCAGCCGGTCATACCCAGAACCCTCGACACAGATTTCGAAGCTGTGTCGAGGGCTGGAAATGAAAAGTGAGTTGTCCCCTGTAGGTTGACGTCTAACGTTCAGGAGTTGGTTCACTTTTTAGCAACAAGGAGGTTGTTATGATCAATATATCCCATCACGGCGCCGTTTCTGGCGTTACTGGCTCTTGTCACGAGCTAAGCATTACTCCGCCTGGTTCGTCGCATCCTGCGGCGGGTATCCTGATTGACTGCGGCCTGTTCCAGGGCGCAGACGCTGCTGGCAAGTCGTCGGTCGCTGACCTTTCTATTGATTTCCCCCTTGATCACATTTGTGCGCTGGTGGTTACCCACGTGCACATAGACCACGTTGGCCGTATTCCGTATTTGCTGGCGGCGGGGTTTGAAGGCCCGATTATCTGCACTGAGGCTTCAGCCATTATGTTGCCTGAGATTCTGGAAGACGCCCTGAAAATTGGCTTCACCCGGGATAGGGCGCTCATTGAGAGGGTGCTGGGATTAATTCGCGATCGCCTGGTTCCGGTGCCTTATGGGCAATGGCATTCGGTGTTTGTGGCGGATGACGAATCCGGTGGTTCTTTGGATGTTCGTTTTCAGCCGGCAGGTCACATTTTGGGCTCGGCCTATGTGGAATGTGATGTTACCGCAGTAGGGCAAGAGGGAGCGCACGGTGGAGAAGGCGAAGGCGAGCGTGTAGGGGAACAGGGCGAGCTGGTTAATGAGCGCATAGTCTTCAGTGGTGATTTAGGTGCTTCCTACGCGCCGTTGCTGACGGCACCGGTGTCGCCGGAACGAGCTGATCGGTTGGTGATTGAGAGCACCTACGGCGATAAAGATCACGAAGATCGCACTACACGACGTTTGCGGTTAAAACAGGTGTTGCAGAGCGCGCTGGCCGACGGCGGTACGGTCATTGTACCGGCGTTCAGTATTGGCCGAACTCAGGATTTGCTGTACGAAATTGAAAGCTTGATTCATGAATTCGGCGCTGAGCCTGTGGCGCCGGGTGTGCAGTGGCAAGATCTGGAAATTGTGGTGGATTCGCCCTTGGCGGCAGAGTTCACCCGTATTTATCGCCAGTTAAAACCCATGTGGGATGCGGAAGCTCAGGAAGTGCTGAGCCAAGGCCGGCACCCGCTGGGTTTCGACCAGCTTACGCTGATTAACAGTCATGCGAGTCATCTTGAGGCGGTTGAGTATTTGGCCAGTTTCAAGCGCCCGGCGGTGGTGTTGGCGGGTTCAGGTATGTGCGCTGGTGGCCGGGTGGTGAACTATCTGAAAGCGATGCTGGGCGACGCCCGTAATGATGTGTTGTTTGTGGGCTATCAAGCCGCGGGCACACCAGGTCGGGATATTTTAAAATACGGCAGCAACGCGGGTGTGCGAACTCCGGATCAGGCTGGCTGGGTGGAGCTTGATGATAAACGTTACCCCATCTGCGCCCGTATTCATCAGGTTGGTGGTTATTCAGCCCATGCTGGGCAGAGTGACTTGCTGAATTTTGTGTTAGGTATTCCTGAGGCACCCATGGAAATTCGAATTGTGCATGGGGATGATGACGCCAAGGTGGCGTTTAAGCAGGTGCTGGCGGCGGCGGTGAGTTCGAGGGTGATGATTGCTGAGTGATGCATCCATAGTTGCCAGGGTAATTCCCCCATTTTTAGGGGGGCCGCACTCAACCGGATCATTGCAGCCCTTTATCAATGTTCAAGTAACGACGTGTTCAGCACATTCAGCGCTGGCTTCATCAGGTATTGGAACAACGTTCGGGAACCGGTTTTGATGACTACTTCAACCGGCATGCCCGGCACCAACCGGAACTTACCCAGCTGCTGTTCCAACGATTTCGGGTCTGCCACCAGCTTGCCAATATAATAGGCGCTGCCATCTTCTTCATTCACGAAGCTGTCGGCTGAAAGATCAACCAGCTGACCCTGCACGATCGGCGTGTTCGCCGTATTGAAGCCGGGGAAACGCAGGTCAGCCAGCATACCCAGCGCTACCGAATCAATATCCGAAGGAGCAATCCTGGCTTCCATCACCAGTTTGGCATCACTAGGCACCACTTCCATCAGCACATCGCCCTGACGAATTACCCCACCTATCGTGTGCACCGCAAGCCCCATCACCATGCCATCCACCGGCGCCCGAACGTCCGCTTTACGAATACGGTCCTCCACCACATACAAACGCTCTTCCAGGTCATAAATCTCGGATTTGATGCCTGAAAGCTCATTGGCTGCTTCGGTTTTAGCGTTGCGCTCAACCTGAATAATCTTCAGCCCTGCTTCGGTTACCCGCACATTGGTGCTGGCTATTTCGGATTTGTGTTCGGCAATTTCACCCATGTACTCATCACGCTGGCGTTGCAGCTCACGAATCCGAAGGTTATTGGAAAGCCCCTTGGCAAAAAGCGCATCGTACTGAGCAATTTCTTCATTGTAAGACGTCACCATGCGGGTTTTGGCCCCAATCATCTCCTGCAGCCCCTGAGCCTGCAGTTTCAACTGCTCGATCTGCTGCTCCAGCATCGCCACCTCCCCCAGACGAGCCTCACGCCGAGCCACAAAAAGCTCATAGGACGCTTTCCGGGCTTCGGCCCCGCGGCCATCCTGCTGCAGAATATCCGCGAACTCTGGCTCATCTGCACCGGTCAACTCCGCCATAAACCGCGCGTCTTCTGCCTTCGCGGCCATCAGCTGACCGGTCAGAATCTGCCGCTCAGCCCGGGCCTGGGTGTCGTCCAGGCGCATCAACAAATCCGCTTGCTGAACAGACTGCCCCTCTTGCACCAGAATGGTTTCAACAATACCGCCTTCGTAGTGCTGAACCCGCTTGCGATTGCCCTCTACCTTCACAATGCCTTGCGCCATCGCCGCAGACTCTAAAGGGGCCAAAGCCGACCACACACCAAACACCAAAAACACTAGCACCACAATGGCCGACCCAAACAACAACACCCGGCGATCACCAGAAGCACCGGCCGCTGTGCCAGCCGAGCCCTTACCACTAAAACTACTCAACGATGGCCCGGCCATTATTGTGAAGCTCCCGGAACCGGATTACGGGCAATCTTGCGCACCGGCACCGGTGCCGGCCTGGCGGCCTGGTTCATGGCTTCCAGCACCTTGGCACGCTCATCAAAATCACGAACCTGGCCGTCCACCAACACCAATATTTTATCGACCGCACTTACCAGCGACATCCGGTGAGTAATCACCAGCACGGTAATACCCCTGCGTTTGAGTTCAGCAATCGCCCGCGCCAGATCCCGTTCACCGGCATCGTCCAGATTGGAATTAGGTTCATCCAGTACCACCAGTTTAGGGAATTTGTACAAAGCCCGAGCTAGCGCAATACGCTGGCGTTGGCCACCAGACAGCACGCCGCCGCTCTGGCCGATTACCGTATCGTAGCCCTGGGGCAAACGCAGAATCAGCTCATGCACACCCGCCAGTTTGGCGGCCTCCACCACGGCATCGGCATCTACATCGCCAAAGCGGGCAATGTTGTCTTTCACGAAACCATCAAACAGCTCAACATCCTGCGGTACATAACCCACAAACGGGCCAAGCTGCTCCCGGTCCCACTGGGTTATATCGGCGCTGTCGAGCCGTACACACCCTTTGGCGGCAGGCCATACTCCCAGCGCCGCACGGGCCAGGCTGGATTTGCCAGAGGCACTGGGGCCAATCACCGCCACCACCTCACCGGCATTAATCGCAAACGACAGGTTTTTCAACACCGGCACTTCCGAGCCCGGCGGCACCACAAACGCCTGCTCAAACGCCAGTTTGCCAACCGGTTCCGGCAAATTCATGCGGGGCGGCTGTTCTGGCACTTCGTTCAGCAAATCGGTAACCCGCTGGTACTGACTGCGCGCCGCACTGAATCCCCGCCAAGCACCAATCAGTTGGTCAATCGGCGACAGCGCACGGCCCAACAAAATAGAACCGGCAATCATCACCCCGGGTGAAATCTGCTGCTCCAGCACCAAGTAACCACCCAGCCCCAGAATCAGCGACTGCACCAGCATACGAAGATTCCGGGAAGCACTGGTTAACGCCGCCGAGCGCTTGCTGGCTTGCGCCTGCAACGCCTGAACTTCCTGATGCATGGGCTGCCATTTACCGCGCACGCTGCCCAGCATGCCCATGGCATGCACTGCCTCAGCATTCTGGAAATTGCGGGTAAGCAGCTGATGCACGCCAACCGATTTTTTGCTGGCATCCTGCAACAGCGGGTTGGTGAGGTACTCGTTAGTGAATGCCAGTGCCAGCAACACCAGTGCTGCTCCCACCCCCATCCAGCCATAAAGGGGGTGAAACACAAACATGATGGCGAGGTACACCGGCAACCAGGGAAAGTCCAGAAACGCGAACAGGCCATTGCCGGTGATGAAATTCTTCAAACCGAACAGATCCTGCAGGCCTTGGGAGCCACTGTTCGGCGCCGCCCGCAGCTTGTTCACAAAACCGGCGTTGAACAGCCGGGTAGCCAACAAAGCATCAATACGCTCACCCAGGTGAATCAACACCCGGGAGCGAACCCACTCCAGGCCACCCATGGAAATCATCAAAAAGGCCATAATCAGTGTCAGCACCAATAAAGTGTTGTAGCTGCCACTGGTAATAACCCTGTCGTACACCTGCAACATATAAATGGCGGGCACAATCATCAGCAGGTTAATACAAAAACTGAACACCACCACAAACCAGAACGAACGTTTACACAGCGCAAACACTTCCCGAATCAGGTTGACCTGGTTTTTGTCTTGCATAGGAATCCAGAAGAAAAGCAGAAAAAACGACCCCGGCATGATAGCCGGGGTCGTTGTTGACACAACCCGAAGGTTGTTAAGGGGTGTTACGCGAACATGACGTCGTCTTGTTTGGCACCATTCACCATGATGTCATAGCCAGTGTCGGTCCGATCAATGGAAACATTCGCTTCACCAGAGCCGTTATCGATACTGAACTCAAAGAACTCGGTATTGATCACCGCGTCAGTGCCCTCCCAGATATCGTCATAACCAACGTCCTGGACGGTTACGGCAGAGATGTAGTCCCGCGGCACCTCGACAGTTTTCGCGGGCGCTGCCACACCCTGTGGCAATACCTCCAGCGTATAGTCACCTGTCATCGCAAAATAGCTTTCCACGCTTACATAGACCGTACCCGTAACGTTCGGAGTAAACTCAATATACTCACCTGCATTATCAACCTTGTTGAACCAGTCACCGACGTAACCATCAAACTCGCCCGTAATGCCTCTAACAATAGGATCAGCTCCCTGGCCAGTTGAATCGTCACCCTGACCACGAATAACGTAGGTCTGCCCCGCATCAACCGCAACGGCGAACGTATCAACGTCGTAATTGGATTCAAATGCAGAGCTCACAGCATTACCGGCCGTTAGTGCATCCGAGGCTTCCTGCGGATTGTCGCCAACACCATCCAAAGAAATCACATCGTTTAGAATGATGTTGTAAAGATCCCCATAGAAAGTCGTTCCGATCGTTACCGTCGAACCGTTTACAAAGACATTAACTTCTGGGGCCGTAACCGGGCCATCGTAGTATCGAGTTTGGTACACGGCAGTGTCGTCACCACCGGCGCCATCCATCATGTCGTTACCAGCACCCCCGAATAAATAATTGGCGCCAGCGTGACCCACGAGCCAATCGTCACCACCTCTGCCCTCAACCCAAACGGTTGACGTATCGGAAACATCGATATCCGCTGCGAAGTCAGCAACATTGATAAAGTCAGCATCGTTTGTGCCAAACACTGCGTCAAAGCCAAAATCATCTGATTCTGCGTAAATATCACTGGGAACATTGCTTCCCCAAACGTCGTAGCCCCGCTCAGCATCAAACTCGACTTGCATTTGCGCCCCAAAGGGACCATCAATACTGACATGGTTCACATTAACAACGGTATCCCGGCCATTATCACCGTCAGCAGCCCACAAATCATTTACCCAACCCACGCCTTCAAGGCTCAGGTTGTAAAGGTCCTGATTGTTAACGAAGACAGTGATGGAGCCGTTATCTTCAATCCTGTAATCAAAGACATAAGTGCTACCTTCGGCATCCCAAAATTGATCGAACGCAGAAGGAGTGGCTGAACCGTAATAGGCTGAATCCCATTGTGAATCCGCCACACCGTCAATAAAGTCATCGCCAGCACCGCCCTCAAACCAATTGCTGCCAACATGCCCCACCAGCGTGTCGTCTCCGCCACCGCCCCAGAGCCAGATGTCGGAGTTTTCGTCAAATACCTGCGGATCGAAGCCATTCTCTTCGCTTACAATTAAAGTGTCGGCAGACTGCGTACCATCCATATAACCATTTTCGGGCGCTGTGCTTATTTCCGCAATCGTGGTGCCGGATACCTGATAGCCTCCTTCATCTGTGATCGAGATCTTAAGCCAATCCACAGTACCTTCAATTTTAACAACCTGAATCCCTATCAAGGTATCAGTACCGAGGTTTTCGGTGCCGGGGCGAAGATCCGTCACTGTTCCCGTGCCATCGGCATTCAACTCAACGGTCATGACTGCTGTTCCATCCTTGGTAATGGTCAGCTTGCCATCACCAAGGTCTTCGAAATTCAGAAACGGAGTATAATTCTCGAGGTCGAAAAGGCTGAACGCAGCGGTATCATAGCCCCCGCGACCATCCAGAGTGTCGTCGCCGCGGCCCCCTTCCATGTAATTACCACCAGCATGGCCAAACAGAGTATCGTCGCCATTTCCGCCTTCAACATCAATCCAGTTGCTCTCGGTGAAGTCCGCTAACTGAGGAATGGTTTCGACGTCAATGATTTCACTGGCCGTGGTGCCAGCAACTTCGGCCTCTTTGCCCCAGTCTTCGTCCTCAACCTCTACAAACAACTCGTGGGGCGACTTGTAGAAGTACTCACCGGTTTCCTGGTTATACGTAATACCAAACTCACCCTGGCCGTTCAAAACGAAAACAACGTCGACATTTACCAGGGTGTCGCGCCCTTCATCGAGACCATCGGCAAGGGAGAGATCTTCAACCCAGTTGAAGTCGCTGCCGGTCAGATTCAGTCGGTAGAGATCGCCTGTATCATCAAAGATCACCACATCGCCGTTCTGTTCAGTGCGAATATCCGGTGCCTGGGTTGCGCCATTACCTCGCGCATCGTAATAGGCTTCCTGGTCCTGATTACTGTCAGAATCTTCCTGGCCCATCAAGGTGTCATCACCCGCACCACCGATGAAATAGTTCTCACCGTTACCACCCACAATGATGTCATCACCAGCGCCCCCGAAAATATCTACCCCGGAGTTTGAGCTGTTGGTACCTTCCGGCAGAACATCCGGAATCACAATGTCGTCTGCGCCAGCGGTTCCATAAATTGCGCCTTCGTTACCCCAATGACCTGATAAATCCGAGGTAACTCCTTCGCGCGCATCAAGGCCTCGGCCAATAAGGCCATCAGCATTGAAATCGATGCCGTCCAGGATTTCATAAGCCTGAAGCACACTTTCCGGTAGCGGGCCAATAAGTTCTATCTGGCTGGCAAACTGGTCATAAATGAACACCTGATAGTCGCCAGAAACGGCATCGCGGCCAATCGCCAGGTACTCAGTTTTATCGGAGCCCGAATCCTGACGAACCAGGTTAACCATTTCAAACGTGTCAGAAAGCACGACCTGGCTTCCACTGCCATCCAGAACAGACGTTGTCACACCATTAATGGTTACCGTATAACCTGACGCCGTCCATTGAAGCGATGCCCCATCAATCTGCTTTACGACACCTTCGTTGACTCCCGACCCAGACAGAACGCCATCGCCATTGAGGTCAATGCCGATTTCGGCTTCGCGCTCGACGTAGCTTTCAACGGTATCCGCATCGGTGTAGGTCTGCAGCGTGCCCATTCCATCAAACCAGCGCAGGTCGATGCGACCATCGGCAAATTCCAGAACGGCCACGTAGCCATCCCCCGAAGGCTCGACATGGGTGTAACTATAAAAGTTACTTTCACCATATTCCGAACCATCACTCCGCTTTAGGGTGAGCAAATCTGAATTCGTAGAGATCTTATATACACCATCGATGAGCAATAATGATGCGTTACCATCCTGTTCAATCACACTCATTTTCTAAGTCCCTATAGTTTTTGGTTTTATCTCTACTGCAATCTAACTTGCCGACATTACTAAGGTTTTTAACGCGGACACACGACACGGACTGCTTGACCCTAAAATAATTTAACGTTACAAAATATACACGTTAATAGAGGCTACATAAAGCAGTACTGGAGTTTTTGCATTTTTTACGTAGCTCACTAACTTCAGCCCGCTTACTCTGGCGGGTTGTCGAAAATCAGATGGCCTAAAAAAGTCAGGTATAGTTATAAATATCAACGGGATGCGTGGCAGATCTGCCGGGCCCTATTTACAGGCTTTTTATAAGCTAGCAATGGCTCGCTTTGCCAACGACAGTTTTTTTTGTGGGCGTTTTGTTGGGCTGTGCAAGTATTCTTCATATTTCTGATTAATCGATGGCTCTTAGGATAGATAAAATGGGCTAACTCCATGTACTTCATGACGATATTGCCACCTACGTTGGTGTCCGGAATCATTGAACTAGTGCATTCAGTGCCTGCTCTAAATCCGCCATCAGATTCTCCGCGTGTTCCAATCCTACCGACAATCGCAATAAGCCGTCAGAGATGCCCCTTTGTGCCCGGTCTTCGGGTGTCAGGCGGCCGGTGAGTTCGAGGGTGATCACTTGCTAAGTGATGCATTACAACGCGGCTGGCTTTATTTTCGACATGTAATTAATTACTGCCATTCCGATCAGGTGCTTAAATCGAGCCGCTTGCCCTTGTGTACAAAATATTGTACTTTAAATTTGTGAAGTCAAAAGTAATAGGAAATCTATGCTCAACGATGTTGTATGGGTCGGGTCAAGTTAGACCGACCTGAGCGATAAAGATGTAATTGTTGAACGTTATCGCGAAGCGAAAGAGAGGTTGTCATGACAATTGAAATCACTAAGGGCTCGGTATTCGATGCTATCGAAGAGGACGCTGCGGCAGCGGAAGTGCTGAAGGTTAAGGCGGCGCTGCTGGATTGCATTCGTAATTACATTGCCTCGCATGGCTTAACTCAACAGCAAGCAGCGGATTTAATGGGTGTGCAGCGCTCAAGAATTGGTGATGTTGCCAGAGGCCATGTCAGCGTGTTCTCTATTGATGCTTTGGTATCGATGGCTGCGCGGGTAAACCTGCACCCAGTGACGATCGCTGCTTAAGGTTTTTAAGTCTCGGTTTCCGTCAACAAACTGATTTAAAAGTCATTTAACAATTTATGGTCAGTATTGTGTTTTTTTCACCCCTCAAAATCACTATTTTGTCTTTGTTGCTCCGTTATCTAGCTTAAAACCAAAATAGTGACCGGAAAGGTGGGTTGTGAGCACCAAACAAGACAGCTTAGAACCCAGCTAGTCCGCCGGGCTATCCAGCGCCTGCTCCAAATCTGCAATCAAATCCCCCGCATCTTCAAGCCCCACCGACAATCGCAGTAAGCCATCACTGATTCCCCTTTGTGCTCGGTCTTCGGGTGTCAGGCGGTAGTGGCTGGTGGCGATTGGCTGGCTGACCAAGCTCTCTACGCCACCCAGGCTGGTGGCCAGCAGGAAGATTTGCAGGTGGTCTTCCACACATTCTGCGGCTTTGCCGCCGCCTACAATATCAATACTAAGCATGCCTCCGAAACCGTGCATTTGTTGTTTGGCGAGTTGGTGGCCGGGGAAATCTGGCAGGCCGGGGTAGAGTACGCGGCTGACTTTCGGGTGTTTTTCCATGGCGATGGCGACGGCCATGGCGTTTTCGTTGTGCTGGCGGACTCGTACGTGCAGGGTTCGTAGGCTGCGCGACAGAAGCGCGGCGATTTCCGGTGCCAGTATCTGGCCCAGGCTTTTACGCCAGGCGACGACGGGTTTGGCGAGTTCTGCGCTGGACATAAAGGCGCCGGCGGTTAAGTCGCTGTGGCCGGCCAGGTATTTTGTGGCGCTGTGCATGACCAGGTCCGCGCCAAGTTCCAGCGGGCGCTGGTTGATGGGGCTGGCGAAGGTGTTATCAACGGCCAATAAGGCGCCCTTGGCGTGGGCGCGGCGGGCCAGGTCGGCGATGTCGAGTATGGCCATGGTTGGGTTGGCTGGGGTTTCGCAGTACACCAGCATACCGGGTTTGGTCAGATGCTGTTCCAGCTCATCCAGCTGTTGGTTCAGCAGAAATATGACGGCAATGCCCAGGGGTTCAAAATGATTCACCAGCAGTTCTTGGGTGCCGCCGTACAGGTCGCCTGCGCACACTATGCCGTTGCGGCCATGGGCAAACAGGGTGGCAGAGATGGCCGCCATGCCGGAGGCAAACGCTAATCCGGCTTGCGCTGATTCCAGCTGCGCCAGACCTTGTTCCAACTCTTTAATGGTGGGATTGGTGCCCCAGCGGGTGTACAGGTTGCCGTCGTTTTCACCTTTTACCACGGCCAGCTGTTCGGCGGCGGTGTCGAAGCGGTAGGTGGTGGTGTTGTAAATCGGCGAGTAAGGGCTGCCTTGCTGGTCCCGATGGCGCCGGTTGTGAATGATGCGGGTGGCGGGGTGGTGATTGGGTGATGGGCTGTGCTCGGGCATGGCTGAAGCTCCTTTTTGGGGGAGCAGTTTCTCATAAAGCTTACTTTCGGGACAGATTTGAAATCTGTCCCGAAGGACGAAAGCCAAAGAGGGGACGGATTTGAAATCCGTCCCCTGGCCCCCCTCACTAGCGGCAGTTCAGCACGGCATCGGCGATGCTTTGTTGGAACTGCTCATAGCCTTCGGGCGTTGCGGGTATGTCGGTGGCCAGTGGGTCCCAGGTGCTGAAGGTGATGTCTAGGCCCTCTGTAATGCTTGTCCACCATTGAGTGTTGAATTGGGGTTCGGTGAGCAGGCAGGCGCTGCCGGCCTGTTGTAGCTGGTTTTGTACTTCGGCGATGTGCTTGGCGCCGGGGCTGAGTGCCGGGTTCAGTGTGAGTACGCCTTGCAGTTGCAGGCCGTAGTGTTCGGCGAAGCGGGTGAAGGCGCTGTGGTAGGAGAACAGTGTCCGGTTTTGCAGCGGTTCGAGTTGCTCGCGGATGCTGGCTTCGCGGGCATTCAGGCGTTGTTCAAACGCTTCCAGATTTTGCTGAATGGCCTGGGCGTTGGTGCTGTCCAGCTTTGACAGTGTTTGTGCAATGGCGTGGGCCATTTCAAGGGCCTGTTGTGGGTCTACCCAAATGTGTGGGTCGTCACCCGTGCCGTGGTCGTGATTGTGTTCATCATTGGGCTGGGTGTGCTCGTCGCCGTGGTCGCTGTGTTCTTCTTTTTTGCCAGTGTGATTATTGTGTTCGTCTTCGTCACTGTGACCATTGTGGTTTTCTTCGTCACTGTGATCATTGTGTTTTTCTTCGTCAGCCTGGTGTTGTTGATGGTCATTGTGCTCACGGCTTTGATCATCGTCGGCGTGGGGGGCTTCTTCGTTACGGTTGTCAGTTTGGCCCATCAGTTGATGGGTTCTGCCGCTGAATTCGTTATTGGCCAGTAGGCGGGTAAGGAAGCTTTCCACCTCTGGCCCTACCCAGAAGATGGCGTCGGCCTGCTCCAGAGCGCGGCGCTGGGACGGGCGCAGGGTGTAGTTGTGCGGGCTGCCGCCCGGGGCGACGAGGCTGGTAACAGTGACGTCATCGGTGGCCACGGCGCGTACCAGTAGTTCCAGCGGTTTGATG
The DNA here is from genome assembly GCF_000283275.1 of Marinobacter sp. BSs20148. NCBI lineage: Bacteria > Pseudomonadati > Pseudomonadota > Gammaproteobacteria > Pseudomonadales > Marinobacteraceae > Marinobacter > Marinobacter sp. BSs20148. Next base: position 2,631,875 of record NC_018268.1, on the reverse strand, counting down.
GATGTGACTATCTGTGTGTCGGCGGCTGCGGGTAGGGCAGCGGCGAGTGTTATCAGGCCGGTCATAAAAACGGCATGGGGCAGGCGCAGTTGGGTGTTCATGGCTTGGTGTTCCATTCAGATTTATCAGGGTAGGCGGCGGTGGCCGCCGAGTGCTTTAAGAATGTTATAATATTACATTAACGAGGTGCGGCGCAAATGCAGTCTTAAGCGAAAGCGTTGGTGGCAATGCGGTTTGCCGGTTTGGTCGTTATAATGAAGGACTAATTGACGATTAACGGCCACTTTCCAGTCTTTCAGGCTCTCACTTTATTCTCTAATGCTCTTATTCCCAGGCTATTCTCGGGAATTTATTTCAGGAACCATTCATGACTTTAGTCCGTACTCGAATTGCCCCGTCGCCCACTGGCGATCCGCACGTTGGCACCGCTTACGTGGCCTTGTTCAACCTGTGTTTCGCGCGCCAGCACGGTGGCCAGTTTATTTTGCGCATTGAAGACACCGACCAGGCCCGCAGTACACCGGAATCCGAACAGGAAATTTTGACTGCGCTGCGCTGGCTTGGTTTGAACTGGGATGAAGGCCCCGATGTGGGCGGCCCCCACGGCCCTTATCGCCAATCGGAGCGCAAGGATTCTTACGCCCAGTACGCTGAAGACCTGGTTACGGCCGGCCACGCGTTCTATTGCTTTCGTACGCCGGAAGAGCTGGATGTGATTCGTGAAGAGCGCAAGGCCGCGGGGCTGAACCCGGGCATTAAGGGCAATCTAGAGCTGTCACAGGAAGAGGTGCATCGTCGCCGGGAAGCGGGCGACCCCTATGTCATTCGCATGAAAGTGCCCGATGATGGCGTGTGCGAAATTGCCGACATGCTGCGCGGTATCATCGAGATCGACTGGGCCCAAGTAGACTGCCAGATTTTGCTGAAGTCTGACGGCATGCCCACGTACCACTTGGCGAACGTGGTGGACGACCACCTGATGGAAATCACCCACGTGCTGCGCGGTGAGGAATGGATTAACTCGGCGCCCAAGCACAAGCTGCTGTATGAGTATTTCGGCTGGGACATGCCGGTGCTGTGTCACTTGCCGCTGCTGCGTAACCCGGACAAGAGCAAACTGTCGAAGCGCAAGAATCCTACCAGCATCAATTTTTATGAGCGTATGGGCTTTCTGCCGGAAGCGGTGACCAATTACCTGGGCCGCATGGGCTGGTCGATGCCGGATGAGCGCGAGAAGTTCACTCTGGACGAGATGATCAGTGATTTTGATATTCAGCGAGTGTCGCTGGGTGGCCCGGTGTTTGATGTCGAGAAACTGCGCTGGCTGAACGGCCTGTGGCTGCGGGAAGAGCTCAGCGATGAGCAGTTTCTGCAGCGTATGAGTCAATGGTGGTTCAATCAGAACGATTTGGCGGCGCTGGTGCCGTTTGTGAAGGGCCGTGCCGACGTGTTCTCGGATGTGGCACCCATGGCCCAGTTTATGTTCAGCGGCATGTTGCCGTTGACGCCAGAGAGCTTCGCCCACAATAAATTGGAAGAAGGGCAGGTGAAGCGGGTCCTGCAGTTTACGTTGTGGCAACTGGAGGCTCAGCGCCACTGGAGTAAAGACAACATATTTGCCGATGTGAAGTTTCTGGCTAAGGCGATGGACCTGAAAATGGGCGATTTTATGTTCGCTGTGTTCGTGGCGATTGCCGGTACGCCGAATTCCTGGTCGGTGATGGACTCTATGGAACAGTTGGGGCCAGACATGACCCGTGCGCGTTTGCGCCATGGGTTGGAAGTTTTGGGTGGTTTTTCCAAGAAGGAAACCAAAAAGGTAGAGAAAGAATACGCTGCGTTGAGTGCGGAATAATCAATCTGTTCAATCGGTAAGCGCTATCTGGTTAATTATTAAACGCGAGCGGCAGGGATGCCGGCGGATTTCGACAGACCTGAAAAAAGTGACAGAAAAGGGTTGACGGCCCAGGGGTCGATCCTTAATATACGCATCCGTTGGGGGCCATAGCTCAGCTGGGAGAGCGCAACACTGGCAGTGTTGAGGTCGACGGTTCGATCCCGTCTGGCTCCACCAATTTTTTTCTAGTCCCCTTCGTCTAGCGGCCTAGGACTCCGCCCTTTCACGGCGGCAACAGGGGTTCGAACCCCCTAGGGGACGCCAATACGGCTTGCAGGTTTAGTCCACCGGCAAGCCATCAAAAAAACCACCTTCGGGTGGTTTTTTTGTGCCTGTAATATAAGGTCAAAGGGACGGATTTCAAATCCGTCCCTGACTGGCTCATCGCGACGCCATGCCCCCTTTCCCAACACCCTCATAGGCCCTCACCCGAATCGAATCTTCAGGAAACTCCTGCTTCAGCTGATCGGCGATGTGCCCGGCGATCAGTTCCACCGTGGTGTCTGTGTCCATCATGTACACGCGGCTGGCGGGAAGGGTTAAGGCGAACTCGCCCTGGTTGGCTTCGTATTCGAAGTGGATGTATTCGGTGCCATGGTCGTCTACAAAGCGGCGGCTGACGTCTTCTTCGGTGCCCACGTAGATGTCTTTCCAGAGTTTGGCCCAGAGCGCTTCCAGAGCTGTGTCTCGCTGTTCGTTGCGATGGATGCAAATGGGCGAGCGATGGCCGTGGGCGATGCGCTGGCAGTTGCCCAGGTGCTTTTTCAGGCCGTGCACGTAATGGTAATAAGGCCCTTCAAGCACTTCTTCGCGCAGGTGTACGTCTACGGAGATCACGTTTTTTGGCAGTACGGCTTTCAGTTCGTGTTCCAGCAGCGTGGCAACAGCCGCTTTGGTGACGGTATCGCCTGCCAGCCAGAGCACGGCTTCATCCGGGCCAGTGTGGGCGATCTGTTCACCGTTGGTGAGCGGCCATACAAAGTGCTGGGGTGTTTGGTCATTCCGCAGCAATCCCGGGTGGCCTTTTGGTACGACCAGGCGGTGGTCTACCTGGGCGTCGATCACCTGCTTGATCACCCGTTTGACGTGTGAAAAATCGAACACCATGCCCTGTTCGTCCAGCTCGCCGCCCAGAACAATATCGGCAATCCAGCTTTCACCCACTAAGCCGCGGGTTGCGTCCAGGTAGGCGAAGTCGATGACGGTGAGGTTGTCTACAAACAGGTGATTCATGGAGCTTCCGCAGTGTTGGAGGGTGTTTTAGATAATAGGCTATTCGATGCCGTGCTACTGGTAAGTGCGTTTGGTGGTGTGTTTGGTGATGTGTTTGGCGACGTGCTGAGTGCCGCGTCGGCTGTGCTGTATTGGTGCTCCCAGGCGCGCATGTAGACGTCGGCTTCGTATTCATAAGGCGAGTGGAACGGCGACAGAACAAAATCAAAGATCAAAAAGAAGCAGCCGATAGACGCCCAGGCAATCACCAAGGTACTGAGGGTGTTGGCTTGAAGTTCCGGATTGCTGCCGATGAAGTCCTGCAGTAGCGCAATCATATCATTGGCCAGTACAACCGGATTAAATTGGGCCAGCACCAGCGGAATCCAGAAGGCGAAAAACACCGGAAAAAACCCGAATGACCACAATACCCGCCGCAACAGATAAACCGTCATGGCTCGCCAGTAGTGATGGCGCACAGCCGGTGTCTTGCGGATGCTTTTCAGGTAGCGTCTGCGCTCATCCCAGTAAGCGGCGACTTCACGGGCCGGAACTGGGTCGCCAGGCGCCTGGCTGGTGCTTAATGCCAGGGACGGTTTTGGTGTTTGTGAGTCTGCGGGGTTGCCGAGGGTATTTTCTATTGGGCTCATAGTGATAGCAATAACCTTGTTGCACCGGGTGTGCTGCATGATAACGGATAACCCGTGTTACGCTGTACCTTTGCGCTTCTTACATCGTATCTGTTCATAACGTACCACCTTGGAACAGCGTCAGCGTGTAACGATTTTACCGCGCAACCCATAATTGGTTCATCTCTCGATTCGTCTCTCGAGTCAACTATAGAGTCAACAACAGGACAGTTTGAATGGCTGCAACATCTGATAACGCAATGCACCCGGCGTTTGAAAAAATCCGTTCCCACCACATCGGCACCCTGAATCTGGATGTTGAAGAATATCGCCATATCAAGACGGGCGCGCGCCACCTGCACATGGCTGCAGATAACGACGAAAACGTGTTCTTTGTGGCTTTGCGCACGTTCCCGATGGACTCATCCGGCGTGGCTCACATCCTCGAGCATACCGCACTGTGCGGCAGCGAGCGTTATCCGGTACGCGATCCGTTCTTTATGATGATTCGCCGATCGCTGAATACCTTTATGAACGCCTTCACCAGCAGCGACTGGACCGCGTACCCGTTTGCCAGCATGAACCGCAAGGATTTTGACAACCTGCTGGACGTGTATCTGGACTCGGTGTTTTTTTCCAAGCTGGATAAACTGGATTTTGCCCAGGAAGGCCACCGCCTGGAGTTCGACAAGCCGGAGGATCCGACCAGCGATTTGGTCTATCGCGGTGTGGTTTACAACGAGATGAAGGGCGCTATGAGTTCGGCCACGTCTCAACTATGGCAGAATCTGTCCAGTCATCTGTTTCCCACCACGACCTACCATTACAACAGCGGTGGCGAGCCGGATCACATTACCGATTTGTCCTATGACGACCTGTTGGCGTTCTACAAGCATCATTACCACCCCAGTAACGCGATTTTTGCGACCTACGGCAATATTCCGGCCGTTGAGCATCAGGAGCGCTTCGAAGAGCTGGTGCTCAAGCGTTTTGACAAGCTGGATGTAAAACTGCCGGTTTACGATGAAAAGCGCATGTTCGCGCCGCTGCGGGTTGAGCAGGCTTATGCGGTGAACGAGGGCGAACCAACAGAGGCTAAGACCCACATTGTGATGGGCTGGCTGTTAGGCCACAGTTTTGACTTGGAAGAAAACCTGGAAGGCCAGCTGTTGTCTTCGGTGTTACTGGACAACAGCGCGTCACCGCTGATGCGCGCTTTGGAGACCACCGAGCTGGGCCAGGCGCCTTCGCCTTTGTGCGGGCTGGAAGATTCCAACCGTGAAATGACGTTCGTGTGCGGTATAGAAGGCAGCGAGCCCGAGCAGCAACAAGCGCTTGAGCAGCTGATTGAAGACACCCTGAAGAAGGTTGTTGAAGACGGCGTTAGCAGTGAACGATTGGAAGCGATTTTGCACCAGTTGGAATTGCACCAGCGCGAAATTTCCGGTGACGGTTTCCCCTACGGTCTGCAGCTGATTATGTCCGCCATTTCGCCAATGGTGCACGGCGGTGACCCGGTGGATCTGCTTGATCTGGAGCCGGTTCTGGCTCGTCTGCGGGAGAAAATTCAGGACCCACAGTTTGTGCCGAACTTGATTCGTCGCAAGTTGCTGGACAACCCGCATCGCGTAACTTTGACCCTGCGCCCAGACGACAAGCTGGAAGGCCTGCGTACCGAGTCTATTCGTGCGGCCCTGGCGCAGCGCAAGGCCAAGCTGAGCGACGAAGAAACAGCTCAGATCGTTGAGCGTGCCCAAGCCCTCGAAAGCCGCCAAACCCGCAAAGACGACGATTCCATTCTGCCAAAAGTGGATTTGACCGATGTGCCCCTGCAGATGCCGGAGCCAGAAGGTCGTTTTGATGGTGACCTGTCGGCCACGGTCTATGCCCGCGGTACCAACGGATTGGTTTATCAACAGGTGGTGTTGCCACTGCCGTCTTTGAATGAAGAAGAGCTGGCGCTGATGCCTTATTACACCACGCTGATTTCAGAAGTGGGCTGTGGTGAGCTGGATTACCTGCAGATGCAGGACCGCATCTCCGCAGAGACCGGTGGCATTTCGGCCAGCTTTGTCAGCAAGGGCAAGATTGACGACGTGCAGGATATGTCTGGCTATCTGGTGTTCAGCGGCAAGGCTCTGGCGCGCAACAGTGACGCATTGGCGCGTTTGCTGAAAGACGTTTACAGCAACGCCCGTTTTGATGAAACCGGCCGTATTGCGGAAATTATTGCTCAGATTCGTTCCCGTCGTGAGCAAGCCGTTACTGGCAGTGGTCATGCTTTGGCCATGAGCGCTGCGGCCCAGGGCATGAGCTCGGGCGCTTGGTTGAGTTTCCGTCTGGGCGGGCTGGAAGCCATTCGCCGCACCAAATCATTAGATAAATCCTTGAAAGAGCCGTCCGAACTGAAGGCGTTTTGCCAAAAGCTGGCGGATTTGCATCAGAAGGTGGGTAAGCAAAGCCGCCAGTTCCTGTTGATTGGTGAAGACGAGCAACTGCAGCCGATGTTGGACGACGTGAAAAGCCTGTGGCAAAACGCGGAGTTTGCGCCAGATACCCCGTGGCGCATGGAGCCGGTGAATTACATCACCAATGAAGCCTGGCTGACGTCAACCCAGGTGAACTTCTGCGCCAAGGCCTATCCCACGGTGGCGATCGATCACCCGGATGCGGCCGCGCTGACGGTGCTGGGCGGATTCTTGCGTAACGGTTATTTACACCGTGCCATTCGCGAAAAAGGCGGTGCTTACGGCGGCGGTGCAGCGCAGGACAGCGTGAACGGTACGTTCAAGTTTTTCTCTTACCGCGACCCGCGCCTGGCCGATACCCTGGCGGATTTTGACAAGGCTCTGGAGTGGTTGGTTGAAACCGATCACAGCTATCAGGATTTGGAAGAGTCTATTCTGGGCGTGATCGGCCAGCTGGACAAACCCCACTCGCCGGCCGGCGCAGCGCGCCATGCGTTTCACAGTGCGTTGTTTGGCCGCAGCGCCGAGCAGCGTGGACGTTTCCGCGAGCGCGTTCTTGCGACCACAATTGACGACCTGAAACGGGTGGCTGCAGCTTGGTTGGCGCCAGAAAAAGCCAGCACTGCGGTGGTCACCAGCGCCGACAATCGCGCGCTGGTAGAACAGTTAGGCCTGGCTGTTCAGGAGCTGTAAGGCGGGCTTTGGCAAACAAGTAGCCCGGGCTCAGCGATTTCGTTTGAGCCCGGTCGATACCATAATGCGGGTCGATATTTCTTCCACCGAGTAAGCCGTGGTGTTCAGATACGGAACGCGCTCGCGGCGGTAGATAAGCTCTATTTCCTCAATTTCATGCATGCATTGGCTGATGGACGCGTAGCGGGAGTTTGGCTTGCGTTCGTTGCGAATGGTGGCTAGCCGTTCTGGATCGATGGTCAGGCCGAACACTTTCTGTTTGTGGGGCCGCAGTGCTTTTGGTAGCTGCTGGTCTGTCAGGTCTTCTTCGGTAATCGGGTAATTGGCCGCTTTCACGCCGTATTGCAGGGCCAGATACAAACACGTTGGTGTTTTGCCGCTGCGGGATGCGCCCACCAGAATCAGGTCGGCTTCGTCGTAATGGCGAATGCGCGCGCCGTCGTCGTTATCCAGTGCAAAGTTCACTGCGTTTATACGGCGTTCGTAATTGTCGCCGTTCACAATGGAGTGTGATTTGCCCACGGTGTAGGACGATGCAGACTGCAATTCCTGTTCCAGCGGGTTTAAAAACGTTCCGAATATATCCACCATAAAACCGTTTGCGGTAGACACAATGCTGCGGATATCGCTGTTAACAATGGTGTCAAATACCAAGGGGCGGGCATCGTCGTTTTCAGCGGCAAGGTTGATGCGCTCCACAATTTCGTGGGCTTTGGTTTCGTCATCAATATAAGGAACGGTGATGCGTTCAAAGTCGATCTTCTCGAACTGAGCAAGCAGCGCGTGTCCTAGCCCTTCGGCAGTCAGGCCTGTTCCGTCTGACAGAAAGAATGCGGTGCGTTTCATGTTGGAGCGGTTCCCTAGGTAATTGCCACAATTTCCAGTATTATACACTCCAAATTAAACGCACCACATTGTACGCTCCAAATTCGACACCCCAAATTCGACACTCCGCAAAACCGACTCAAGGGAGATGCATTTTGCACGATTACATCATTTGGTTTGAACACCTGGGAATGTCTGATGTGGACCGGGTAGGCGGAAAGAACGCTTCCCTCGGTGAAATGATCAGTAATCTCGCCAATGCTGGCGTGACTGTGCCGGGTGGGTTCGCGACTACCTCTCATGCCTACCGTGAGTTTCTGGCGACCAATGGCCTGAAAGACAAAATTGATGAAACCCTGGACGCGCTGGACGTTAACGACGTTAACGAACTTGCCCGCGTTGGCGCGAAGATCCGCCAATGGGTGATTGATACGCCTTTCCCCGCAGTGCTGGATAATGCACTGGCTGAAGCCTATGCCCAACTGCAGAACGGCAACTCTAAAATGGCCGTGGCGGTGCGTTCCTCCGCCACCGCGGAAGACCTGCCAGACGCCTCTTTTGCGGGTCAGCAGGAAACCTTCCTGAACGTGGTGGGTTTGGACAAGATTCGCACGTCGGTGAAAGAAGTTTTTGCCTCTTTGTTTAACGACCGCGCGATTTCCTACCGTGTTCACCATGGCTTCGACCACAAACTGGTCGCTCTGTCGGCAGGCATCCAGAAAATGGTGCGCAGTGAGACCGCCTCCAGCGGCGTTATGTTTACTCTGGACACCGAATCGGGTTTCCGCGGTGTGGTGTTTATCACCGGCTCTTATGGGCTGGGCGAAACCGTGGTGCAGGGCGCAGTGAACCCTGACGAATTCTACGTGCACAAGTCCACGCTGACCGCTGGCCGCCCTGCGGTGCTGCGCCGCAACCTGGGCAGCAAAGCCATCAAAATGATCTATCACACAAACCCGACCGAAGGTGAGTTTGTGGAAACCGTGAAGGTAGATGCCGCCGAACGTGGCCGCTTCTGCATTACCGATGCGGAAGTGGAAGAATTGGCCAAGCAGGCGATGATTATTGAAAATCACTACCAGCGTCCGATGGACATCGAATGGGCCAAAGACGGCGACGATGGCCGGATTTACATTGTTCAAGCGCGCCCTGAAACCGTGAAAAGCCGTGCTTCTGCCAACGTGATGGAGCGCTACTTGCTGAAAGAGACCGGCAAGGTGCTGGTGGAAGGCCGCAGCATTGGCCACAAGATTGGTGCCGGCCCGGTGAAAATCATCACCAGCATCAATGAAATGGACAAAGTGCAAGACGGCGATGTGTTGGTTACCGACATGACCGACCCAGATTGGGAACCGGTGATGAAGCGCGCTTCCGCCATCGTTACTGACCGTGGCGGCCGTACCTGCCACGCGGCCATTATTGCCCGTGAACTGGGTATTCCTGCGGTGGTTGGCTGTGGCGATGCCACCGACTTACTGAAAAATGGCCAGGAAGTGACGGTTTCCTGCGCTGAAGGCGACACCGGTTTTATTTATGAGGGTGCGCTGGACTTTGAGCTGCGCGAAAACACCATAGAATCCATGCCAAATATTCCGTTCAAGATTATGATGAATGTGGGCAACCCGGATCGCGCCTTCGATTTCCAGGCGCTGCCAAACGAAGGCGTTGGCCTGGCCCGTCTGGAATTTATCATCAATCGGATGATTGGTGTTCACCCCAAAGCGCTGTTGAACTACGACACTCTGCCGCGGGATATTCAGCAGACGGTCAACAAACGTATTTCCGGTTACGCCTCGCCGGTGGATTTTTACGTTGACAAGCTGGTGGAGGGTATTTCGACCCTGGCAGGGGCGTTTGCGCCCAAGAAAGTGATTGTGCGCATGTCAGACTTTAAGTCTAACGAGTACGCCAACCTGATCGGCGGCGCGCTTTACGAGCCGGATGAAGAAAACCCGATGTTGGGGTTCCGCGGTGCATCGCGCTACATCTCTGAAACCTTCCGCGACTGTTTCGAGCTGGAATGCCGTGCCATGAAGCGGGTGCGTAACGACATGGGCTTCACCAACGTAGAAGTGATGATTCCGTTTGTACGCACCGTAGGCGAAGCGGCCCAGGTTATGGACTTGTTGGCGGAGAACGGTCTGAAGCGGGGCGAGAATGGCCTGCGGGTGATCATGATGTGCGAGCTGCCCAGCAACGCTCTGCTGGCGGATCAGTTCCTCGAGCACTTCGACGGCTTTTCTATTGGTTCTAACGATCTTACCCAGCTTACTTTGGGCCTGGATCGGGATTCCGGCATTATTGCCCACCTCTTTGATGAGCGTAACGACGCGGTAAAAGTGCTCCTGTCGAGCGCCATTCAGGCTTGCCGGAAAGCCGGCAAGTACATTGGTATTTGTGGGCAGGGCCCGTCTGACCATCCGGACCTGGCCAAGTGGCTGATGGAACAGGGCATCGACAGTGTGTCTTTAAACCCGGATTCGGTGCTGGATACCTGGTTCTTTCTGGCAGATCAGAAACCAGACTTATGAGTAGGCGCCGCCTGCACCGCATTCATTGCAACCGCAATCGATGCAGGCGGCGTGTTTGGTTCTATCACGATACGTTAGAGCGGCCCCACACTGATAAAAGGAGTGAACAAATCGTGTCTGAGAATGTGTCTGATGTTGGCCGCGTGGCCACTGCAACGGTTATAGCCGTTACAACCCCCGATCTGTGCGACGAATTTCCTGAAGTACAGGTGGTTGAACCGGGGTTTCGTAATTTTGGCGCCATCGACAACTTTGGCGGCGAGATTGTTACCGTGAAGTGTTTTGAAGATAACTCAGTGGTGAAGCAGCAGGTAGGCTTACCGGGCCATGGCCGGGTAATGGTCGTCGACGGTGGTGGGTCAAAGCGTAATGCGCTGCTGGGGGATATACTGGCGGAAAAAGCGGCCAGTAACGGTTGGGCCGGGCTGATTATTTATGGCTGTATCCGTGATGCCGATGTGATTGCTAAAACCCCTCTTGGCGTACAGGCTTTGGGCACCCACCCGCGCAAAACTGAAAAGCGTGACGTTGGCGATTTGAACATTGCCGTGACTTTCGGTGGCGTTACCTTCCACCCGGGGCATTTTTTGTACGCCGATAACAACGGCATTATTGTGTCGGAAAAAGCGCTGTTCTGATTGGCAAACTACGAATCAGGGACAGGTTTCAAATCTGTCCCTGATTCGCTAGTCAGTCACTTCGGCAATGTTCACACCTAACAAAAAACCATCACCTTCGGGTTCGCAGCGCAGAACCTCGCACAGGGTTTCCAGTGGCGGAAACTTGTCGCTTGTGGGATGAAGGGTCGTGCGCAGCTCAGAGCCTACAGTCATTCGCTGAGCGACCAGAATCTGCATTCCCGAAGCGCTCAGGTCACGGCACACGCCGGCAAAGGTATTCCCGTTACTGTCTATAATCTCAATATCCGTGTTCACCTGCATTCGATGAAAATCACGCTTTTCTGAATATTCCCTCATAGCAGTCAGGCCCAATTGTCGCTTTTACGGGTGGGTTTTAGCATCGGTACCAGAAGTGCCAACAATACACCGCCTAGCACCAAGCCGGCACCGAGCAGCATGAAATCTGATTCTTTACCGGCTTCCATGCGTTCGTTTTCAGCTGTCAGTATTTCCAGTTCATTGTGGATTTTTTGATTTTCTTCCAGCAACTCGCCATTGCGGCGCTCAAGATTAATCGAATTAGCGGCAATATCCTTGATACGTTTGAGTTCAGCCATCAGTTCGGACGAGCGGTCAGCCAGGCTGCTTTCAGAATTTTGCAGACTGTCGCGTTCACCGGTCACGCTTGCCAGTATGTCCTGCACCTGGCGTACTTCCGCCTGTGCGGCTTCCAGATCCTGTCGCGCTTTTTTGAGCTGTGTTGCGGCAATCGGTGTCGAACTCAGATACTGGCTGGAAACCCAGCCCTCGGTGCCTTTGGTGGTGCGTACTTTGCTGTAGCCATTTTGGTCGGATTCTAACAGCTCCATAGCGGTGCCACTGGGAACGGCGTTTTCAATAATCCGGAACTGGCTGCCTGCGCCAGAGCGCACCGGCAGGTAGATTTTGTCGTCTACCCACACAGTTCTGGCTTGGGCCGTGGCAATGGACGAGAATACAAAAAAGAGGACAACAAGCAAACGAAAAGGGGTCACTGGGCGGGGTTCCTGAAAGTTTCTGTTTGAACAAAAAATGGATAAGAACGTAATTTTGGCACACTGGCTTTGTCGATCAAGCGTGTATTCATTACCAAACGCTCATGGCGACAATTACTCGGCATTTGTTGCAGAGCACTAGGGCAATACCCGTTTGAACGGTTTGACCTTTACCTGCTGGTAAACCCCGGCGCTGACGTAAGGGTCTGCGTCCGCCCAGCTTTGCGCGTGTTCAAGTGATTCAAACTCGGCGATTACCAAGCTGCCACTGAAGCCGGCATTGCCCGGGTCATTGGTGTCTATGGCCGGGTGCGGGCCAGCGACCAATAAGCGGCCTTCATTGGCCAAGGCCTGCAAACGCTCCAGGTGAGCCGAGCGGGCGCTTTGGCGAAGTGCCAGGCTGTCATTGATGTCTTCACTGATAATAGCGTAGTACATAAGGGGGCGCTCTTCGTTTAGATTCGGCGTTTAGGTTCGGTGTTTAAGCTCGGTCGTACCGGCGATGGCTGTTATAGTGGGTTGCTTTTCGTTTTTTACCCTTCCCCGTAATCAGGAATGCTTGTGACTATTATGCAGCAACAGCCAACTCAGCAGCATGACGCGACTATACCGCAACAATCACCGTTGTGCATCGACCTGCATTGCCACAGTACTGCCTCAGACGGCGCTCTAAGCCCCGCTGATTTGCTGGCCCGAGCACATGAGAAGGGCGTTAGCCATCTAGCATTAACCGATCACGATACCCTTAACGGCTTGGGGTCGGCGCGCCTTGCCGCTCAGGATTACAACATTGAGCTGATTTCCGGCGTTGAACTGTCTTGCGTCTGGAGAAGCCATACCATTCACATTGTAGGTTTGGACTTTACCGAAGACAATCCGCAGTTTCTTGCGCGATTGCAGCAGCAGAATGCCAATCGTCACGCCCGTGCCGGCTTGATTGTCGAGCGTTTGACCAGGTTGAAGGTTGATAATCTGCTCGAACACGCGACCAAACACGCCGGTGGTGATGTGCCAGGGCGCCCACATTTTGCCCAGGCGTTAGTGGATGCCGGTGTGGTAAATAATATCGCACAAGCTTTCAAGCGTCACTTGGGCGCAGGCAAGCCGGGAGATGTAAAAGCGTATTGGCCGGAGTTGGAAGAAGTGGTGCGCTGGGTAAACGACGCTGGCGGTATAGCAGTGCTGGCGCACCCGCGTAAGTACGACTTGAGCGCGACCAAACTGCGGGCCTTGGTGGCGGATTTTCGCCGTGCAGCTGGCCGTGGTATGGAGGTGTGTAGCCCGGGCCAAACGGCGTCTGATGTGAACTTTCTGGCGCAGCTTTGCCAAAGCGAGGGATTGTGGGCATCTCAGGGCAGTGACTTTCACACGCCTAAGGCGCCTTGGGCAGAGCTGGGGCGCATACAAAAAATGCCAGAAGGGCTTTCACCCGTCTGGCATCATTTCAACCAACCCATCGCGCTTTAATTCTGGCCGATTAACGCGCCAAATCAGTCCGGCGCGTGGAACAGCAAGTACAGGTCGGTAAGCGAATCGGGGATCGCTTCTGCCATCTGTGTCGACAGGGTTTCGCTGTCGCGCACGTTCTGGAAGTCTTCATCTTCGAATAAGCCCGACAGCGCCAGCATGGGCAGAATCAAATCGCCCACTTCTTCTTCGCTGGCGGCTTCCATCCAGGCGTCTTCCCGTTCCATAAAGGTTTCAATGAATCCGGCGCACCAGTTTTCCAGTGCGTTCATGGGGTCATCGTCTTCAGGCTCGGGCAGCTCCAGAGCCAGGCCCATATCCAGCGCGTTGGCCATGGCACCGCTCAGTTTCTGCACACAGCGACTGAACACGTCTGGCACCTTGCCGTCAGGAAGGGCGTCAACGCCTGTGGCCAGCAGAAACAACTCGTCTACCGAGAAGTCCACCGGTCCTACAACGCTGGCACACACCAAACCGTGGAAGCCGAAGAAGTCTACTGCGTCTTCACCCCAGGGCTCTGCAAACAGAATTTCTTCCAGGGCTTCAATGTCAGCGTCGTTCAGCATAATTACTCGCTCCCGCCATTTTTGGCAGCGTCCGCTGCACGCTGGCGCATACGTACTTCACGTGGGTCGTTATAAGCGCGGCCTGGTGCTACTGGTGCTGCCGGGGTTTCGGATGCTGCGTCGGCAACCGGTGCTGCTGCTGGCGGCGCTACGGCAACGTCGGCTGCAGTTGCATCGTTGTCGCTGACGCCAGTGTTTGCGAGCTGCACCTCTTGCTCATCAGCGGGTTCTGTTTTCGCCGCTTTGGCTTTGCGAGCCGGGGTGCGTTTGCGGGTTGGCTTGGTTGGCCTATCCGCGCTTTCGTCCTCTGCGTCGGCTGGTGCAGCCTCAGAGGTATGAGTCTCGGCGTTGGGGGCTTCAGCCTCGACCGGTGCGCTATCTGTGTCCGAGCTGTCTACTTCAAGTGCGTCGGCTTTTTCGGCCTTTTCTGCAGCCTTTCGGGTGCCGCCATTGTAGGCATCTATCCGGGAAGGTGCGGCTTCGGCAGCAGAAACATCTGCGCTTTCCTCGGCTGCCTCAACAGGCACTTCGGATGCAGGCGCAGCGGGTTTGCTTACCTCTGGCTCTGGCGATTGTTCTACTGGCTTGACTGCAACGGGCTGCTCGCTGGTTGTTTCAGGCGATGCATCGGCCGGGGCTTGTGCAACCTGCGGCGCTGCTTGCTCGGCAGGTACTGCCATGGCTGAAGGCTGTACCTGCGACTCTGCGGGCTTATCAGCGGTCTTGGCCTTCGCTTTGGCGCGGTCTTCTGCGTCACGGGTTTCCGGCTGCGTGTCTTGCTGATGAATCTCACTGCGAGCTGCCTTACGCTCAGCCGGGTTTGATACCGGTTTCTCCGCCGGTGAACCATCACGGCCACGGCTGCGGCGAGGCTTGCTGCGGCGTTTTTCGTCACCGCCGGCTTTGCCTGCGACTGCTGGGCTTTGCGCATCGTTCTGGTCGTTATAGCTCGGGCTCGGGCTTGAACTGCGGAGTTCTGCAGATTTCTGCTCTATAGCCGGCTTCTGATCTGCCTGTTCAGCATTTGGCTTATTGCCATCGCGACTTGTGTCACGACTTGAATCGCGATTGGAGCGGCTACGATTCTGGTTGTCGCGGCGACCATCGCGGCGAGTGTCGTTGCCGCTGCTTTGGGTGTTGCCGTTCTGTGCATTATTGTTCTGGGCGCTGCTGTTCTGGGCGCTGCTGTTCTGGCCGCTGCTGCTTTGAACATTGCTGTTCTGGCTGCCAGCGTTGGTTTTGTCTTCGCTGCGACCTTCACTGCGAGTTCGTCCGCGGTTGTTGCGGCTGCGGCTGTCGTCGGTGCGATTGCTTCGGTTATCGTCGCCAAGATTGCTGGACCCGGAGCTACTGTTGCTACTGCTGCGTTCGCCACGGCTTCGGTTGTCTTGCTGGTCGTCACGGGCGACGCGTGTTTTGCGACGTTCCGGGCGATCATTGCGGCTTGACGCGGGGCGCTGCCTGGAGCGGTCGTCGCCGCCTGCCTGTTTGGCATTGCGGCTACTGCTGCTAGCAACAGCAGGCTGGCTTTCTTCTTCACCGTTGAAAAAGATCGCAATTTTACGCCCTAAACGGCTGAACATGCCTTCGTCACGGGTTTTCTCTGCGGCGGCTTTAGCGGGTTTTGCTGCCGGTGTTGTCGCAGGCGCAGGCGCAGGCGAGGCGGGGCGCACAGATTTTACGGCGGCCTGTTCGCGCACGGGTTTTTCTTGCACGGTCACGTCAGCGACTTCCTCTTCGCGCTCGCTGTATTCCTGAGCCACCTGGTGGCTGGATACGTGCTCGGAGCCGGCTTCGTCGTCGCGCATGCGGATGATTTCAAAGTGCGGGGTTTCCATTTGCGGAACCGGCACGATAACAATCGATACTTCCTGATTGGCTTCAATTGTCGCCAGCTGCTTGCGCTTTTCGTTCAGCAGGAAGGTAGCCACGGATACCGGCACAACGGCACGTACTTCGCCGGTTTTGTCTTTGGAAGACTCTTCGTAAATCAGGCGCATGATGCTCAGCGCCAAGGATTCGATACCACGAATGGTGCCCTGGCCTTCACAGCGCGGGCAAACCTCGCTGCGGGTTTCACCCAGTGACGGGCGCAGACGCTGGCGCGACATTTCCAGCAAGCCAAAGCGGGAAATCTTGCCGACCTGAACACGGGCGCGGTCGATTTCCAGGGCTTCGCGCATTTTGTTTTCTACTTCGCGCTGGTTACGGGCCGGGGTCATATCGATGAAGTCGATAACAATCAAGCCGCCCATATCCCGCAGACGTAGCTGGCGGCCAATTTCTTCGGCGGCTTCCAGGTTGGTTTGCAGCGCCGTTTCTTCGATGTCGTGGCCTTTTGTGGCCCGCGAGGAGTTGATGTCGATAGACACCAGCGCTTCGGTCGGGTCAATCACGATAGAGCCGCCAGACGGCAGTTTTACTTCACGCTGGAAGGCGGTTTCGATTTGGCCTTCGATCTGGTAGCGGCTGAACAGCGGGATTTCGTCGCTGTACAGTTTGATTTTGTTTTCAAAGGTAGGCATAACAGCGCGCACAAAATTCAACACGTCTTCGTGCACGGCGGGAGCGTCAATCAGCACTTCGCCGATGTCTTGGCGCAGGTAATCCCGCACGGCGCGGATAATTACGTTGCTTTCCTGATGAATCAGGAAAGGTGCTTTACGCTCGCCTGCGGCCTGGGTAATGGCTTCCCAAAACTGAACTAGGTAATCCAAGTCCCATTGCAGCTCTTCGCTGTTGCGGCCAATGCCCGCGGTGCGAACAATGATGCCCATGGCCTTGGGTACCTGAACCTGATTCATGGCTTCTTTAAGCTGGGCCCGTTCTTCGCCTTCAATTCGGCGGGAAATGCCACCAGCACGGGCATTGTTGGGCATCAGCACCAGGTAACGGCCAGCCAGCGAGATATAAGTGGTCAGCGCTGCGCCTTTGTTGCCGCGTTCTTCTTTATCTACCTGAACAATAACTTCCTGGCCTTCGGCGATCACCTCTTTGATGTTGACCTTGCCTTCGATCTGGCCGGGAGATTTTTTGAAGTATTCCTTGGAAATTTCTTTTAACGGCAGAAAACCGTGACGATCAGCACCAAAATCCACAAATGCGGCTTCAAGGCTGGGCTCTACGCGGGTAATTTTACCCTTGTAGATATTCGCCTTTTTTTGCTCGCGCGAGCTGGATTCGATATCGAGGTCAAACAGACGCTGGCCGTCAACCAGGGCGACGCGCAACTCTTCGGGATGAGTTGCATTTATAAGCATTCTTTTCATGGAAAGGATGAATTCCTGTCGTTTGATTTAAACAGAAAACCATCGAGAAAGGCATTAGCGAAGTGGAGGCTGCCAGACGAATCAAGCCCTTACGGGGCTCAACTCTGTTGGTTCTAGACCACCACCGATGGTTCCGGTGCCCGCAGGCAGGAAAGGATCGGTTAAGGTGATTGTCTGTAGGCGCATGTTATCCGTTTTCAGGTTCACACAAGTGCTTGGTCTTACGTCGTATTCGTAAACTGGACGGCCCGGCCTTGCATGGCAATGAATCTTCGTTATGTCGTCCCCGGCGGTGTTCCGCAAGGTTTGTTTCGGCTCCCGTGCCAGTTGGCAGCCAATGTTGGATCTGCACCGGGGTGTGGGGAGTCTTTCGTTGCCCAGGCTGTAACAATTTAAGAGCCCGGCATTGCTATTGCACTTCAATCTAAAGAGCTACTTCATCTCAAACTTCCAAGCCACTGCAATTCAAACTCGCAAGTAGTGTCGGTATACTACAACCGCTCCGGCTTCTGACTGAAACCTGTCAGGCCGTAAACAAACGGCGAAGCACATCGGAATATAGCAGTATTTCCCGGGCTAAGCAACGCTGCCCGCTTCATTTTAAAGGAATTTCATGTCGCAGAAAAATCCGTCTCTGGAGACTCCACGCCCAGCTGTGTTGTGGGTAACCGTAGATGAAGACAATGACGGCCAGCGTCTGGATAATTTCCTGATGGCGCAACTGCGGGGTGTTCCTAAAAGTATCATCTACCGCATCGTTCGCAAGGGCGAAGTTCGAATTAACAAGGGCCGCGTAAAGCCTGATACTCGGGTAAAAACCGGCGATCAAGTGCGCATTCCTCCGGTGGTACGCAAAGAAAAAGTGCCTCAGGTCGCGCCCGGCGATAGGGTGCAGGCGTTGATAGAGGCGGCTGTCGTGTTTGAGAATGAACAGCTGCTGGTGGTCAATAAACCGTCGGGTATTGCGGTTCATGGCGGCAGCGGCTTGAGCTTCGGACTGATAGAGGTGCTGAGGGCCGGGCGACCACAGGCGCGATTTCTGGAATTGGTGCACAGGCTTGACCGGGATACCTCGGGATTGGTGATGGTGGCGAAGAAACGCTCGGCGCTGCGTTACCTGCAAGATGAACTGCGGCACAGGCACATTCGTAAGCACTACCACGCCCTTGTCTCTGGCGATTGGTCGGCAGGGGTGGGCAAAGTGGCTCAACCGTTGCTGCGTTATGAGATGCCTAACGGCGAACGCCGGGTAAAAGTGGACAGTTCCGGCAAAGAATCGCTGACGTTGTTTCGCTGCATCGAGCGCTATCCCGGTTACAGCCTGGTGGAGGCGTCACCGGTCACCGGCCGTACTCATCAGATTCGCGTGCACGCCGCCTTTGCCGGCCACCCTATTGCCGGTGACGACAAATATATGGACGATGCCAGTTTGAAGGCATTTCGCGCATTGGGGGGGGCGCGTCTGATGCTGCACGCACGGGCGTTGGAGTTGAGCTTGCCGCCTGACAGCGAAGGCGAAAGCCCTGCGCTGAAGTTGGAAGCGCCTTATGACAACGCCTTCGCGGCGGCCTTAAAGAAACTTGCAGCCCGTACAGGACGCAATTCATGAACGTGAAAGTGGTTATTTTCGATTGGGACGGGACCTTAGTGGACTCGGTAGAGCACATTGCCGAGAGTTTGCACCTGGCCTCGACCGCCTTGGGTTTTCCGGCGCTGGAGCGCGAGGCTTACCGGGACATTATCGGCCTTGGCATTGAAGAGGCACTGCAAAAGTTATACCCCGGCATTAGCGCTGCAAGCATCGCGGGTATGCGTGAGAGCTATCGTGAGTATTTTTTCAAAAAAACCACAACCCCGCAAAATGTGTTTGCCGGTATTGCCGATACCCTGACGGATTTGCGCGGTGCTGGGCGTCATTGTGCCGTAGCCACCGGTAAAAATCGGAGTGGGCTGGATTCCGCGCTTAGCACCAGCGGTTTGGGCCCGCATTTTGGCATCACCCAGTGCGCCGATGAAACCCGCTCAAAGCCAGATCCAGCGATGTTGGCGCGGATTTTGGAGTTTTATGGTGTCAAGCCTGAACAGGCGGTGATGATCGGTGATACTCGCTACGATCTGGACATGGCGCAACGCATTGGTATGCCATCCATCGGCGTGGAGTGGGGGGTGCACAAGCGTGATGTGCTGGGCCAGTATTCGCCCCACGCCATTGTTGAAACGGTCACAGATTTGCGTCAGGTTTTGGGTTTGTAAAAATAAGGCAGTCATCATAGAGGGTATGTAATGAGCGAATGGGATTCAGGCAAAAACGACGGCAAACCAGGCTGGAATGATCAGCCAGCGGCAGTAGCCGACGTAAGCGAAGGAAAGCAGAGCCGTCAGGACCGCAAACTGATTGATAAACTGGTCATGTCGATGCAGGTGGAGCAGCGCCGAAGCCGGCGTTGGGGCATCTTCTTCAAGTTTTTGACTTTTGCATATTTGTTCGGAATCGTATTGCTGTTCAAGTTTCCGCTGGGGCAAGGGCTCGAAAGTGCGACCGGTGGCATGCACACCGCAGTAATAGGCGTAGATGGGCCCATTGCTGCCGATGAGTTGGCCAGCGCCGATAATATTGTCAGTTCGTTGCGCGCGGCGTTTAAAGAGCCTGACGCCGCTGCGGTGATTTTGCGCATCAATAGCCCAGGTGGCAGCCCGGTGCAATCCGGATACGTGTATGACGAAATTAAGCGCTTGCGGGCTGAGCATCCCGATAAGAAAGTGTACGCGGTCATTTCCGACATCGGTGCCTCGGGTGCTTACTACATTGCGTCCGCGGCCGATGAAATTTACGCCAATCGCGCCAGTTTGGTAGGTTCCATTGGCGTGGTTGCTGGCGGGTTTGGTTTTACCGAAGTGATGGGGAAACTGGGGGTAGAGCGCAGGCTGTACACCGCCGGCGAGAGTAAGGGTTTTCTAGATCCGTTTTCTGCCGAGAAGCCAGAAGAGGTGGCGTTCTGGCAAAGCGTTCTGGAAAACACGCACGGGCAGTTTATTGCGGCCGTGCAGGAAGGTCGAGGTGATCGCCTCGCAGACGATCCAAGAGTGTTCAGTGGCCTGATCTGGAGTGGTGAACAGGCGTTGGAACTTGGTCTGATTGATGGCCTTGGCAGTGCCTCCTATGTGGCACGGCAGATTGTCGGCCATGAGAATCTGGTTGATTACAGCCGTACGCGCTCGCCGCTTCGGAATCTGGTGGATCAGCTTGGCGTTTCGGTGGGCCATGGTGTGGCGCAATACGTCAGCGAGCAGCGCCTGGAATTGCGGTAAAGAGCTGCGTTAATGAGTGTTGAGTTTGAAAGCCTGCGTTAATACGCTGGCACTCACGCGTTAGCGGGTGTTTTGCAGCAGCGGGTTGCAGTGCCAGTTAATGAGCATTCGGTTGAGAGCAATCAGGGGCAAGCCAATCAGCGCGTTCGGGTCTTGCCCCTGCAGGCTATCGAACAAAGTGATGCCGAGGCCTTCCATCATAAAGGCGCCAGCGCACTGGTAGGGTTGCTCGCGGCGCAAGTAGGCTTCTATTTCCGCCAGGCTCAGGGAGCGGAACTGCACGCTGAATGGCTCGCAATGCTGCTGACTGGCACCGTTAGAGCTGTCTAATAAATACAGGCTGGTATAAAAGGACACCTGTTGCCCGCTGCTGCGGATGAGCTGGCTCACGGCGTTGCTGTGTGTTCCGGGTTTGTCGAGAAGTTCGCCATTGGCCAGGCAGGCGACCTGGTCCGAGCCGATAATCCAGTGGTGCGGGTAGCGTTCAGCCAGGGCTTCGGCTTTTTGCCGGGCCAGGCGTAAAGCCAGTTCTTGCGGTACTTCGTCGTTGGCCGGGCTTTCATCAATATTTGGGCTGGCACAGTCGAAATTCAGGCCCAGGCGCTGAAGCAGCTCCCGCCGCCAAGGCGAAGACGACGCCAGCACCAGGGTGGGCTTAGCGTCATTGTCGGTTTGCTTTGCGTGGTCGCTGTGGGGTAAAGATTCGTTTACCATGGTGTATCCTTGTTGGGCTATCTGTAAAACCCGGCCAAAAGCCGACGAAGTCTTTGACACGGGGCCATGTCGCCCCTAGAATTGCGCGCCTATGTCAAATGCGATAAATCCCAAGCTACCCAAATCCGTCGATCCATACAAGTTGGCGGAACAGCATACGGTTCTGGAAGGCGAAGTGCCTACCGGGGCACTATTGCGTTTCCGTGAGGCCGTTATGGGCCTGGATGACAACGCTGTTTGCAGCGTTCGTCTGTCCTTTCGGATGGACCCTGAACGTCGCCGTGTCGTAAGTGGAGAGCTGGCGGCTCCGGCACAGCTGCAGTGTCAGCGTTGCATGGGGCCAATGCAGGTAACGTTGCGTTCACACTTTGAGTTGGGACTAGTAACCAGCGACGAGCAGGCGCAACGGCTACCGCAGAGCCTCGAACCGTTTTTGACAAACGACTTCAACGCGAACCTCTGGTTCATGGTTGAAGACGAACTGTTGTTGGTGCTGCCGCCGTTCCCGCTCCATGAACGCGACGAGTGCCCGGCGCGGGAAGATCTTGAAGCCTTGGAGCCTGGCGGCAATGCAGGAAAGCCGGCCAGAAAATCCGCCGAGAATCCGTTCAGTGTGCTGGCGGGTCTGAAGAACACGAAGCATTGAAAGCTTTTTTTGAACGATATTTTCGCACCATTGTTTCAAAATCGGTTTTCAGTGCATTTCATTTTCATTATTAACCATACGCATGACCTGCAGCGTTTTAGCTCAGGATTGCGTTTACAGGTCAGGAGTTGAATCATGGCTGTACAGAAGAGTCGTAAAACCCGTTCCAGGCGTGGCATGCGTCGTTCACACGACGCGTTGAGCGCCACTGCGCTGTCTACCGACGTTACTACTGGTGAAGTACATCGCCGCCACCACGTGTCGCCTGATGGCTTCTACCGTGGTAAGCAGGTAATTGAAGCGCGCGACGAGTAATTCCGTTACGGAATGGCTTTGATCTATGCTTGAAACACACACGGTGAGGCCTGTCACAATTGCGATTGACGCCATGAGCGGTGATCGCGGGCCTGCGGTGACTGTTTCGGCGGCGGTTCAGGCAGTGCACGAAAATAAAGCCTTGAGCATCATTCTGGTGGGAATCCAGAGCGAGCTCGAGGCTTTGTTGTTAAAGAGTGCGCCACAGGGTCACAGTCGTATCCGTGTTGAGGAAGCGGCTGACGTAGTGCGAATGAATGACCGCCCATCGTTCGCCCTGCGCCACAGGCGAAACTCTTCGATGGCAGTGGCTGTGCGCCTGGTTGCCGAGGGTAAAGCCGGCGGTTGCGTTAGTGCCGGCAACACCGGAGCTCTGATGGGTTTTGGGCGCAGTATCATTGGCATGTATTCGGGTATCGAGCGCCCCGCGATCGCGAAACTGATACCGTCGTTAAGGGGTCGCTGCTACGTGCTAGACCTCGGCGCCAACGTAGACGCCAGCGCTGAAAACCTTTACCAGCACGCGCTTATGGGGTCTTTGTTGGCCTCCGCTGTCGCCGGCAAGTCTGAACCCCGTGTGGCGCTTTTGAACGTGGGTGAAGAAGAGATCAAAGGCAATGAACAGGTGCGTCTTGCATCCCACTTACTGGCCCAGAGCGATACCATTAACTACATTGGCTACGTGGAGGGCAGCGATCTGTTCCGTGATGTTGCCGATGTCGTGGTGTGCGACGGTTTTGTCGGTAATATCGCCCTGAAAACCGGCGAAGGTGTGGCCGGGCTGTTAATTGAGCTGTTAGAGCAGGCGTTCACGCGCTCGTTGTATGGGCGTTTCGTGGGCTTGCTGGCTAAGCCGCTGCTGCGGAAACTGTTGCGGCTAATTGATCCGTCGCGTCACAACGGAGCCAGTTTGCTTGGCTTGCAGGGGGTAGTGGTTAAAAGCCACGGTAATGCCAATGAGCGTGCTGTGCTGGCAGCGGTTCGCCTGGCAGTGCGTGAGGTTGAGTGCGAGGTACCCCGGCGCATTAACGAACGGCTTGATGAAATCCTGTTATAATCAAGGCGCAGAATCTGCGTCGGCCTGGCGCATAGGCTACACTGCGGCTAAATTGATTTTGCCCGGTACTGGCCAAGCACGCATAGCCACTCTGGCGTGTACGACTTGGCTTGCACTAATGGCTAACTTCCGCAAACCTCTAAAGACGATAAGATTCGCCCTATGAAATCAGCCTTTATTTTCCCCGGCCAGGGTTCTCAGTCTATCGGCATGTTGTCTGCAGCCGCCGAGACTTGGCCCATTATTAACAAAACCTTTGACGATGCGTCGAACGTGTTGGGTTATGACTTATGGCAGTTGTGCCAGAAAGGCCCGGTTGAAGAGCTGAATCAGACCATGATTACCCAGCCTGCATTACTGACCGCGAGCGTGGCTCTGTGGCGTCAGTGGTGTGTTGAAGGTGGTGTTGTGCCGGATTTTTTCGCCGGTCACAGCCTGGGTGAATACAGCGCTTTGGTCGCAGCCGAGAGCCTGGATTTTGTGGAAGCCGTTAAGCTGGTGCGGCTGCGCGGCGAACTTATGCAAGAAGCGGTGCCCGCCGGTGAAGGTAAAATGGCCGCTATTCTTGGTCTGGAACCCGCCGACGTAATTGCGGCGTGTGCCAGTGCGGCTCAAGGGCATGTGGTATCGGCGGTGAATTTTAACGCTCCGGGTCAAGTGGTTATTGCCGGTAATACCGCCGCTGTCGATCGCGCGATTGAAGCCTGTAAAGAGAAAGGCGCGCGCAAGGCGATGGTGCTTCCGGTCAGTGTGCCATCACATTGCGCGCTGATGAAAGGCGCGGCTGAAGAACTGGCAGAAGCCCTAGACGCGGTAAGGTTCAGCGACGCCCGTGTACCTGTTATACAAAATGTTAACGCCGCGGCCGAGACTGATTCCGCCAAGCTTAAGTCAAACCTTTTGCAACAGCTCTATTCGCCAGTACTCTGGACCGATTCGGTGCGCACTCTGGTTGATAATAGTGTAGAAGTGGCCGTTGAATGCGGCAGTGGAAAAGTACTGGCAGGGCTGATCAAACGCATAGATCGTGATTTGGCGGTATACCATATTGAAGACGAAGCCAACTTGAAAAAAGCACTGGCGGCGTTTCCTAAAGCCGGATAGCAGGCTGAATCTGTTGATTATTCAACTCTAAATTCGTTCTGAATAAGGAAGCATTGCATGTCTCTGGAAGGCAAAGTTGCACTGGTTACCGGTGCTACCCGGGGAATTGGTAAAGCCGTGGCCCGGGCTTTGGCAGAGCAGGGTGCCGAAGTAATCGGTACCGCCACAACCACCGCAGGTGCTGAATCGATCAGCGCCGAATTGCAGGCCGGTGGCTTCAAAGGCTACGGTTTGGTGATGAACGTTGCCGACTTGAAGAGCATTGAAGACGGCCTGAAAACGATCGCCGAAAAATCCGGCGCTCCGCTGATTCTGGTCAATAACGCCGGTATTACCCGTGATAATCTTTTATTACGTTTAAAAGATGATGACTGGGCCGATGTGCTGGAAACCAACTTGACCAGCGTATACCGCACCAGTAAAGCGGTACTGCGTGGCATGGCAAAAGCGCGCTGGGGCCGGGTGATTAATATCAGCTCGGTCGTTGCCAGTATGGGCAATGCGGGTCAAGGTAACTACTGCGCGGCCAAGGCCGGTGTTGAGGGGTTTACCAGAAGCCTGGCAAAAGAAATGTCTGCCCGTGGAATTACGGCCAACTGTGTGGCTCCCGGGTTTATTGATACTGATATGACCCGTAAACTGGACGACGGTCAGCGTGACGCTATGCTGAACGTTATTCCTGCGGGTCGTTTGGGTGAGCCGGAAGAAGTCGCGGCAGTTGTCGCGTTTCTGGCATCAAATGCAGCTGCCTATGTGACGGGTGAAACCATTCACGTAAATGGCGGTATGTACATGGGTTAAGCCCGCAGTCGGGCATGTGCGGTAAACCCTTGGCGCACAATTGGTTACCAACAGCCGCTGCTTGTTTGCAGTTAGGCTTTACACTAAACTGGCAGCAATTGGTTGCTTGGTTGACACACAAAGTGAGGACATTATGAGTACAGTTGAAGAGCGCGTTAAGAAGATTGTTTGTGAGCAGTTGGGCGTTAAAGAGTCCGAAGTTCAAAACTCATCTTCTTTTGTTGAAGATCTGGGCGCTGACTCACTGGACACCGTTGAGCTGGTTATGGCGTTGGAAGAGGAATTCGAAACTGAAATTCCTGACGAAGAAGCCGAAAAACTGGCCAGCGTTCAGAATGCCATCGACTACATCGTATCGCACACCTGATACGCTGACGTTCGATAGGCAGTAAAAAAGCCGCTCTTGGTAATTCAAGGTGCGGCTTTTTTATTGGCCAAAATCGGCTCGAAAGCGGAAGCATAAAAAGAGAAAGAATCAAAAGTGAGAGCTGGCAGATGGTGAATGTTGTTTGGGCGGAAGAGGGCGGGCTGGCGGCAAATGACCGCGGGCTGGCCTACGGTGACGGACTGTTCGAAACCATTCGCATGCAGGGCCAGCGTGGTGCACTGCTGGGCCGCCACCAGCGCCGACTGCTAGTCGATGCCGAACGCCTGGGTATTACGGTTACCCACGATGCCCTGAGCCGCGCCTGCCAATTGGCGGCGGAACGCTATGCTCCGGGTTTTGGTGAAAAATCTGACGCTCATTCCGGGACAGACGGTTGGCTCGGGCAAGGTGGCTGGGTGCTGAAGCTGATTCTTAGCCGTGGCCCGGGCGGGCGCGGCTATCGCCCAGACAGTAACAGCCGCCCGCAGTTGCTGATCAGCGCCGGGCCGTTGCCGCCACTGCCGCCCGCAACGGGCGTGGTCGCGGATATTGCACGGCAAAGATTAACGGTTAACCCACAGTTGGCTGGTATGAAAACCCTGAATCGCCTGGAGCAGGTGATGGCGGCTCGTGAACTGACCGATGGGGTTTTCGAGTTGATCATGCGTGATCACAACGATTGTCTGGTAGAGGGCACAAGAACCAATCTACTGGTAAAGACCACTGCCGGATGGATAACGCCGCCGGCAACGGCTCTGGCGGTAGACGGTGTGATGCGCCAGTGGGTGCTGGATTGCCTGCGCCGCCGCGGTGAACCGGTATTGGAGCGTTCGCTCGGGCTGGCTGACCTTAGGGTGCCCGCCTGCGAAGGTCTGTATTTGCTCAGTAGCGTGCTGGGTGTGGTGCCAGTTTATCAATTGGCTGATGCTCATTTGCCTGTCACCGGCGGACTTGCGACAATCTGTGACCTGCTGACCACTCTGGAATAGATTCCTTGTTTAAAAAACTGTCCTTGTTGAATAAATTAATTCTAATGATGCTAGGCGCGGCGATGCTGACAGCGGCCGGGACGGCGCTGTGGGTGTCCCAAGGCCTGGAAACTCTGGATCTGCCAAGCCAACTGGAACAGCCGCAATTGTTCGCCGTACCCCAAGGTACCGCTTTTAGTCAGGTGGCGCGGCAATTGGAGCAACAGAACCTGGTGCCCGATAGCCTGTGGTTGCGGGTATACGGCAAGCTGCATCCGCAGCAAACCTTGGTTAAGGCCGGTGAGTATGAATTTATAGACGGCCAAAGCCCGAAAAACATGCTGCAAATGATGATTGACGGCGACACCAAGCACTGGGCGCTGCAATTTATCGAAGGTTGGACCTTTGCCGATGCGCGCAAGGCGCTGGCCGCGGCTCCGCGCCTGCAACAAAAAACAGCAGACTGGAGCAACGCTGAAATCATGACGGCTGTAGGTGCCGAAGGCGAGCATCCCGAAGGTTGGTTTTTCCCCGATACCTATTTGTTTATCAGCAGCAACTCTGACCTTGATGTGCTGCAGCGCTCGTTCGACCGTATGCAGAGCGTGCTGGCGGAGGAGTGGGCTGCGCGGGCCGCGGATTTGCCCTACAAAACGCCTTATGAAGCTCTGATTATGGCGTCTATTGTCGAGCGTGAAACCGGCGCAGCGCACGAGCGTAAGCAGGTAGCTGGCGTGTTTGTGCGGCGCATGCATAAGGGCATGCGCCTGCAAACCGACCCAACGGTGATTTATGGCATGGGTGACCAGTATAAAGGCCGTATTACTCGTAAAGATCTGCAGACGCACACGCCTTACAACACTTACCGAATTGACGGCCTGCCGCCCACGCCCATTGCCCTGGCCGGTCGCGAAGCTATTCACGCAGCTCTGCAGCCCGCTGATGGTAAAGCGCTGTTTTTCGTGGCTCGCGGTGATGGCACGCACACGTTTTCCCATACTCTGGCTCAACACCAGCGGGCAGTTCGGCAGTTCCAGCTGAACCGGCGTAGTGATTACCGGTCGTCTCCGGCGCCCGTTGCTCCCGGGGAGGACGCCACCGAGAGCAGCTCCACACAACAGGAAGTACAGGAAAAACAGCCATGAGTCAGCGGGGCCGTTTTATAACTTTTGAAGGCACCGAAGGGATGGGGAAGTCCACCCAGTTGGCCACTGCTGCGGCCAGCTTGCGCGCTGCGGGTATAAATGTTCTGGTCACTCGCGAGCCCGGCGGTACACCGATGGCCGAGGCGATTCGTGAGCTGCTTCTGGCGCCGCGGGATGAACCGGTGCATGAGCTGACCGAGTTGCTACTGATGTTCGCCGCTCGTGCCCAGCACCTGCATACACTTATACTGCCGGCGCTAACCGCCGGGCAGTGGGTGCTGTGTGACCGTTTTACCGATGCAACCTTCGCTTACCAGGGCGGTGGCCGCGGCACGCCTGCCGAGCGTATCGGATTGCTGGAAACGCTGGTGCAGGGCGAGCTTCGCCCTGACCATATTGTGCTGCTCGATGCGCCAGTGGAAACCGGTATGGCTCGCGCCCGCAAGCGTGGAGAGTTGGACCGCTTTGAACAGGAAACCGTTGAATTCTTCGACCGCATTCGCGCGACCTATTTGCAGCGTGCCCGTCGCGAACCTCAGCGTTATCACATTGTTGACGCAGGCCAACCGCTGGCGCGGGTCAGTGCCGATGTGAAACGCTTGTTTCAAGACATAGTCAGTCTTTGAATATTGGCGCGATGACTGCTTTACTTTAGGGGCACGTGGATACTCCGTGCACACGAGTGAATCCTGAAAGGCGCTAATCCGCGTCAAAGAGCGGAACTTATGCTGACCGCAAAGCTGTTGAAACTGCCTACCGCTTCGCACCAGCATCGCCACGAACATCATCAGGTGGTTGTGGGTGTGCAGGGGGAAGCTGATCTGTTCGTTGACGGCAATGCGTCCCACATTGATGCCTGGCGAGCGTGCCTGGTTCCCACAGATGCGCGTCATGATTACAGCGGCGACCAGCGTAATCATGTACTGGTGATCGATGTCGATCCTTATATGCCCAGCGTTGGCAGTAATGCTCACAGCCACTATCAACGCCTGAAGCCTCTGTTCTGGCAACCCAGCACCCTGAGCCTGGACAACCGCCTTCAGGGCCTGGTGCAGTTTGCTGCAGACGAGTTTGACCGGGCTCCGGAAAACAGCTCACTGCACCAGCACTTCGCGGGAACGATTCTGCATTGCCTGGCTCAGCGCCTGGCAGAAACGCCACGCCAACCTGCGCCGCTGCGCAACGCTGTGAACCCGGACATGGTGCGCCGTTTTTTGCTTGAAAATCTGCATCGTGACATCGGCGTTCGGGACATGGCTGCTGTTTCTTGTCTGAGTGCCAGCCGCTTTCACGATCTGTTCCGTCAGAGTACCGGCACCACACCGCACCAATTTCTGTTGCAAATCCGACTCGATCAAGCCTCGAAACTGCTTGAGAGAACGTCACTGTCTGTGTCTGAAATTAGCCACCGCACTGGATTTTCTTCTCAAAGCGCATTGGCTAACGCGCTGAAAAAGTACCGCGGAACGACCGCGAGTGCTCTGCGCGCGCGGCGTTAAGCTCCGTTTTCCTTCCGTTTTCCTTCAATTTCCCCCAATGGCGTCTGATTTTTCGGGTTTTTAGCGAGCGAAGTCAATTTCCGCAGGATTTTGTAAATAAACAGTAGAAATTTGCAAGATCGAGATCCGTAGTAATACTAATGTATGACTATTGGTATTGATAAACAGCCTATCAATTTTTTTGGTGTGCCTGAATTGGAGACAAACTTGCTCCCGGGGTATCCGTTTTTGGCAGAGGTGTCTTTATGTTTCGTGCGAGTAAGGTTCTGGAGCCGGCGTTTCAAGAGCAGCCGCGTTCCTTCTTCTGGCAGGGATTAACGGAAAACTATCAGGTGGACGAAGCTGCCTATCTGAAAGAGCTGATACCGCTTGCACAGAGTGACGCCTCCGAGCACAAGGCGATAACCGATACCGCCAGTTCGCTGATTGGGAAAGTGCGCGCGCAAGACGGCGCTGTGCACATGATTGACGCGCTGCTTCAGGAATACAGCCTGGATACCGAGGAAGGTATCCTGTTGATGTGTTTGGCAGAAGCGTTGATGCGTATTCCGGACAAGCACACGGCTGATGCGCTGATCAGAGACAAAATGTTGAGCGCTGACTGGAAAAAACACGTTGGGCGCAGTGAATCGACGCTGGTTAACGCCTCCACTTGGGGTTTGATGCTGACCGGTCGTGTGGTGAAGATGGACAAACGCCTCGATGGTTCACCGTCGAACGTCTGGAACCGCTTGGTTAAACGCAGCGGCGAGCCAGTGATTCGCGGCGCTATGAACCAAGCCATGGCCATTATGGGCAAGCAGTTTGTATTGGGCCGTGACATCACCGAAGCTCTGAAACAGGCCCGTGATGACCGCAAGATGGGTTACAGCTATTCCTTCGACATGCTCGGCGAAGCCGCGATGGCGCAAGACGATGCTGATCTCTACCTCAAAGAGTATTTACAGGCGATTGAGGCGGTGGGCAACGATCCTGATCCGCAAAATAACGCTCCGCGGCTGTCGATTTCCATCAAGCTGTCAGCCCTGCATCCACGTTATGAAGTTTCCCAGGAACACCGGGTGCTCACCGAACTATACCGTACCGTGTGCGACCTTGTGCAGTTCGCCCGTGACAGAGACGTGTCTATCACCATAGACGCTGAAGAAATGGACCGGCTGGAGTTGTCACTGAAGCTGTTTGAGAAAATCCTGACGTCACCGGCTGCATCCGGCTGGGGCGGTTTCGGCTTGGTTATTCAGGCCTACTCAAAGCGCGCTCTGCCGGCGCTGTGTTGGCTGACCAAGCTGGCGAAGGAAACCGGTGACGAAATTCCCATTCGCTTGGTGAAAGGCGCCTACTGGGACACTGAAATCAAGATGTGCCAGCAAATGGGCATTGAAAGCTATCCGGTATTCACTCGCAAAGAAGCCACCGATACGTCCTATCTGGCGTGCCTGCGGTTTTTGTTGAGTGATTACACTCAGGGTGCTCTGTACCCGCAGCTTGCGAGTCATAACGCACACACCGTTGCGGCGGTTCTGGCTATGGCCAAGAAGCGCAATCGCAAAATTGAGTTCCAGCGCCTGCACGGTATGGGTGACGCTCTGTACAACAGCATTCTCCAAGAACACGACATTCCGGTTCGTATCTATGCCCCGGTGGGTGCCCATAAAGATCTACTGCCGTATCTGGTTCGCCGGTTGCTGGAAAATGGCGCCAACTCCTCATTTGTACATCGCTTGGTAGATGCCAGTACCCCGATTGAACACCTGGTGCAAAACCCGGTGCAGGAACTGCAGAAATACGACTCGCTGGCGAACAGTCGCATTCCTCGGCCTATGGATATTTTTGGCGAGCAGCGCCGTAATTCCCGCGGCATTAATATTCACGTGGCATCCCAGCTAGAGCCGTTAATAAACAATCTGCAGAAGTGGAACAGCGCCCGTTGGCACGCTTGCCCGGTCATTAACGGCGAGCGCCGCAGCGACGGCGATAAAACCGAAGTGCGCGCGCCTTATGACCGAAGCAAACGGGTAGGCGACGTCGTTTGGGCTAATGAAAAACACGCGGAAGACGCCTTAAAAGTGGCCTTTGCCGGCTTCCGCAAATGGAATGAACGCCCGGTTGAAGAGCGCGCTCTGTGTCTTGAAAAGTTTGCGAACCTGATGGAAAAGCACATGGAAGAGCTGATGGCTCTGTGCTGCCAGGAAGCTGGAAAAACCATGCAGGACGGTATTGACGAAGTGCGTGAAGCCGTCGATTTCTGCCGCTACTACGCCAACGATGGCCGTGCCCGCTTTGCCAAGGCCATCGCACTGCCAGGGCCCACCGGGGAAAGCAACGAGCTGTACATGGAAGGCCGCGGCGTTTTCCTGTGCATCAGTCCCTGGAACTTCCCGCTGGCTATTTACACGGGCCAAATTATGGCGGCTCTGGTAGCGGGCAATACCGTGATTGCAAAACCCGCAGAGCAGACCAGTCTAGTGGCCATGCGTGGAATGGAGCTGATGCTGGAAGCCGGTTTCCCGGCCAATGTGCTGCAGTTCTTGCCGGGCGACGGCGCCAAACTCGGTAAGGTGCTGACGCCAGATTCACGCATTGCCGGCGTCTGCTTTACCGGTTCGACCCTAGTTGCACATTTTTTGAACCGCACGCTGGCGCAGCGCAGCGGTGCTATTGTGCCGCTGATCGCCGAAACCGGCGGCCAGAACGCGATGATTGTTGACAGCAGCGCCTTACCTGAACAGGTTGTGCGCGACGTGGTGCAGTCTGCGTTCGCCAGTGCAGGTCAACGCTGTTCAGCACTGCGGGTCCTCTACGTTCAGCAAGACGTAGCCGATCGCATGGAAACCCTTTTGGCGGGCGCTATGAATGAGCTGGTGGTCGGTAACCCACAAAGCCACAGCACTGACGTGGGCCCGGTGATCGACCAGAAAGCCAAAGAGAATCTTGAGAAACACTTGGTCAATCTTGAAGCCAACGCTCGGTTGATTGGGCGCAAAGAGTTGCCAAGTGATTGTTCTGCAGGCTATTTTGTAGTTCCGTCTGCCTACGGTATTAACAGCATTAACGATCTGGACGGCGAGCATTTCGGTCCCATTTTGCACGTAATACGTTACGAGGCAGAACAGCTCGACAACGTCATCGACGAAATCAACACCACCGGTTACGGCCTTACCCTGGGCATTCACAGCCGTAGCGAATCCACCGCCGCCTACATCGAACGCCGGGTAAAAGTGGGCAATTGCTACGTCAACCGTAACCAAATTGGTGCGGTGGTTGGGGTGCAACCATTTGGTGGGCGGGGGTTGTCTGGCACTGGCCCGAAAGCGGGTGGTCCACACTACGTGTTACGTTTCGCTACCGAACGTACTCGCACGATTAACACCACAGCGGTAGGCGGTAACGCATCGTTGTTGTCGCTGGGTATTGAACAGGTTTGAGGGGTGAGATGCTCTTAAATCAGTAGGGAATGGAAACAGCACGAAATGAAAAAAATGAAATGAAACGGTAGGGAGGCAGTAAGTGTTGTGATGTCGAGGCATACGTTGTAGGTAGTCGAGCTTTATCAGGCGAAAACAAAGAAAGTAAAAAAACAAACGGTGCGACCATCTGAATTTACCGGGTGAATGCGCCGAACGGTCGGAGTTGATTCCGTCCTATTTGAACTGGAGGAGTTTCATGGCTATTGGCGTTTGGATCAGTCTAATTGGTTATTTTGCGCTCATGATTGCTATCGGCATTTATGCGATGCGCACATCTACGTCCTCATCCGAAGATTACATGTTGGGCGGGCGATCGCTCAGTCCAAAGGTGGCGGCCCTTTCGGCTGGCGCCTCGGACATGAGCGGATGGTTACTTCTGGGTCTTCCGGGTGCGTTGTACGTATCTGGTTTGGCCTCAGCTTGGATCGGTATTGGCCTGTTTGTGGGCGCGTTCGTAAACTGGACGCTTGTTGCGCCCCGACTGCGCGAACAAACGGTTCATTATGGTAATGCCATTACCATTCCATCCTTTCTGGCAAATCGGTTCCCGACTCAGGCGCTGTCATTGCGCACGGTGTCGGCAATCGTCATCGTTATCTTCTTCGCCGTTTACACCGCGTCTGGCCTGGTTGCTGGCGGTAAGCTGTTTGAAAGTGCGTTTTCCGGCATTTTCAACTTCGGTGGTCTGAACGACTACGCCGTGGGTATTATCATTACACTGGGCGTGGTGCTGGTGTACACGGTTATCGGTGGATTCCTGGCAGTGAGCATGACCGACTTTGTTCAGGGCGTCATCATGATGCTGGCGCTGGTTCTTATGCCGGCGGTTGTGCTCTTTGGTGAAGGCGGCGGCGGTTATACGCAAGCAGCTCAGACCTTGAATGAAATCGACCCCACGCTTCTGTCCTGGACAGAAGGGCTGACCTTTGTTGGATGGCTTTCTGCGGTTACCTGGGGCTTGGGTTATTTTGGTCAGCCTCATATCATCGTGCGCTTTATGGCTATTCGTACCCTTAAAGATGTTCCGATTGCCCGTAACATCGGTATGGGCTGGATGGCTATTTCGCTGATCGGTGCCATTTCTCTGGGTGTCTTTGGCCGGGCTTATGCAGTGCGCAATGGTATAGAGATCGATGATCCGGAAACGCTCTTTATCATCTTGTCTGACCTGCTGTTCCACCCGCTGATTACGGGTTTCCTTTATGCTGCGCTGTTGGCTGCGGTTATGAGTACCATTTCCAGCCAGCTTCTGGTGTCCTCGTCTTCTTTGACTGAAGACTTCTATCGCCTGTTCCTGCGCAAAGAAGCAACTGATCGCGAGTGTGTGAACATTGGTCGTGTTTGTGTGGTTCTGGTTGGACTGGTTGCTGCGTTTATTGCATCTGATCCCGACTCTCAGGTTTTGGGGCTGGTCAGTAACGCCTGGGCAGGCTTTGGTGCAGCGTTCGGTCCGCTGATTCTGCTGTCGCTGATGTGGCCGCGCACTAACGGTACCGGTGCCATTGCTGGTCTGGTTGTGGGTGCGGTTACTGTTATGGTCTGGATTTCACTGGGCTGGGGCGGCGAGTTCATGGGTGGTCCGGGTGTTTACGCGATCATTCCTGGCTTTGTCGCTTCCTGGATTGCGATCATGGCTGTTAGTAGCATGACGGCTGATACCGGTGAATATCAGCACATCGAGCGGTAAACGAAGAGGATAGGGGCAGATTTCAAATCTGTCCCCGATTGTTGATAAAAGGGGCTCCTTCGGGGGTCTCTTTTTTTGTGTCTGGGCATAAAAAACGCCAGCTCTCAGGCTGGCGTTCTCAAAATAGGGGACAGATTTCAAATCTGTCCCCGGTTTGGCTTGGTCTCCGGCTTGATCCCCGGTTTAATCCTTACAAAGGCTTAAGCGATATCGGCTTCTGCAGCTTTGCTGGTGTAGTTGTCCATCTTGTCAAAGCTCAGGTAGTTGTAGATCTCTTTCGACATGCTGTTCAGGTTTTTGGCGTACTCCATGTACTCAGCCGGTGTTGGCAGTTTGCCCAGAATCGCACCTACTGACGCCAGTTCCGCTGAAGTCAGATACACGTTTGCACCATCGCCCAAACGGTTGGGAAAGTTACGGGTGGAAGTAGACAATACGGTGGTGCCAGCGCCTACCCGCGCCTGGTTACCCATGCACAGCGAACAGCCCGGCATCTCGGTACGCACACCGGCTTCGCTGTAGATTTTGAAGTAGCCTTCTTCCATCAGCTGGGACTCGTCCATCTTGGTGGGCGGAGACATCCAGAGGCGCACTTTCAGGGGTTCTTTGTTCTGCTCCAGCAGTTTACCGGCGGCGCGGAAGTGACCGATGTTGGTCATGCACGAACCGATGAACACTTCGTCGACCTTGTCGCCGGCGACATCGGACAGAATGCGGGCGTCGTCCGGATCGTTCGGGCAGCACACGATCGGCTCTTTGATATCGGCCAGATCAATTTCGATGGTGTGAGCGTACTCGGCATCGGAATCGGCGCGCATCAGGCCAGGCTTGGCCAGCCAGGCTTCCATACCCTGGGCACGACGCTCCAGAGTTCGCGCGTCGCCATAACCTTCGGCAATCATCCAGCGCAGCATGGTGATGTTGGAGCGCAGATACTCGGCCACCGACTCTTCTGACAAGTTGATGGTGCAGCCCGCAGCGGAGCGCTCGGCAGACGCGTCAGACAGCTCGAACGCCTGCTCTGCAGTCAGGTGCTCTAGACCCTCGATTTCCAGCACGCGGCCAGAGAATTCGTTGATCTTGCCTTTCTTCTCAACGGTCAGCATGCCTTGCTTGATGCCATAAAGGGGAATGGCGTGCACCAGGTCACGCAGGGTAATGCCGGGCTGCAGTTCGCCTTTGAAACGCACCAGTATTGATTCCGGCATGTCCAGCGGCATAACGCCGGTGGCAGCGGCAAACGCGACCAAGCCAGAACCGGCCGGGAAGGAAATGCCCATAGGAAAACGGGTGTGGGAATCACCACCGGTGCCTACAGTGTCGGGCAGCAGCATGCGGTTCAGCCACGAGTGGATGATGCCGTCGCCCGGGCGCAGAGAAACACCGCCGCGGGTACGCATGAAGTCTGGCATGGTGTGCTGCATTTCCACGTCAATCGGCTTGGGGTAAGCGGCTGTGTGGCAGAATGACTGCATGACCAGGTCGGCCTGGAAGCCCAGGCACGCCAGATCTTTCAATTCGTCACGGGTCATCGGGCCGGTGGTGTCTTGGGAACCCACGGTGGTCATTTTCGGCTCGCAGTAGGTGCCGGGGCGAACGCCTTGGCCTTCTTCCAGTCCGCAGGCTTTGCCGACCATTTTTTGCGCCAGGGTGAAACCCTTGGTGCCAACTTCAGGGTCGTCTGGCAGGCGGAAGATGTCGGTAGCGCCCAGGCCCAGTGTTTCACGGGCCTTGGTGGTCAGGCCGCGGCCGATGATCAGCGGAATACGGCCGCCAGCCTGAACTTCGTCCAGAATCACGTCAGACTTGAAACCGAATTCAGCGATCACATCGCCGTTTTCGTTCAGAATTTTGCCTTCGTACGGGCGGATATCAATTACGTCGCCCATGTTCATGTCGTCAACCGGCGCTTCGAATACCAGCGCGCCCGCGTCTTCCATGGTGTTGAAGAAGATAGGGGCAACTTTGTTGCCGATACACACACCGCCGCCGCGCTTGTTCGGCACGCCAGGGATGTCGTCACCGAAGAACCACAGCACCGAGTTGGTGGCGGATTTACGGGAAGAGCCGGTACCTACAACGTCGCCTACGAAAGCAACGGGCAGGCCTTTGGCGCTGATGTCGGCAATCTGGCTCATGGGGCCGGTAACACCGTGTTCTTCGGGGCTCAGGCCATCGCGGGTCATTTTATAAGCAGCGCGGGAATGCAACGGAATGTCAGGACGTGACCAGGCATCGGGTGCTGGTGACAGGTCGTCGGTGTTGGTTTCGCCGGTGACTTTAAACACCACCATTTTGATGCTGTCGGCAACTTTGTTACGCTTGGTGAACCATTCAGCGTTAGCCCACGATTCAATCACGTCTTTGGCGACGGCGTTGCCAGCGTCCATTTTTACTTTCACGTCGTTGAAAGCGTCGAACATCAACAAAGTGTGTTTGAGCTGAATGCCGGCGGGTTCGGCCAGTGCGGGATCGTCTAACAGGTCTACCAGGGTGGTAATGTTATAGCCGCCCTGCATCATTCCAAGCAACTGAATTGCTTTGCCGTTGTTAATCGCTGGGGAACTGGCTTCGCCTTTCACAAGGGCGGTCAGGAACGCGGCTTTTACATAGGCGGCTTCATCCACCCCGGGCGGAACACGGTTTTCCAACAGGTCAATCAGTACGTTTTCGTCTTCGTTTTCAGGGGCGGACGGCTTTTTCAGCAGTTCCACCAGTGCGGCGGTTTGTTCGGCGTTCAGAGGCTTGGGTGGAATACCCAGAGCTGCACGCTCGGCAACGTGTTCACGGTAAGCTTCTAACACGGTTTGACCCTCATCGGTTGAAGTGTTCCGCTTGGTTGGCGCAAGGCGCCTGGCGGAAATGTTATGGTAAAAAGGCTTTAAACTGGCGTTGCAGTGTATAGGAAAGCCCTTATAAAGTTAAATTGGACAGAGGTCGGAGAGATTTGTTGGCTGCGCTATACTGGCGCATCAATTTTAATCCAATATTCGGGATGCCATGAACGACGCCCTGCAGAGCACTATTTACGGCGCTATCAACAGCACTATCAACAGCAATATCGATAGTACTATCGAGACTAATATCGACAGCACTAACGAACGTATTCACAAGGGTGCTCATGATAGTATTAACGACTTTTTGTTGTGTCGGACGCCTCAGGCCTGGATTGATAATGCTTTGGCGAATCAGGACTTGCTGCTGATTGACCACGCCCACTGCGAGAAAAAAGCAGCTTCCACAGCGCTTAGCCTGATGTACCGTTATGTGGATAACGCCGATCTGCTGCACAAAATGTCGCGATTGGCACGGGAAGAGTTAAGGCACTTTGAGCAGGTTCTGGCTCTGATGACGGTGCGCGGAATCAGCTATTGTCATTTAACTCCTGCGCGTTATGCCGCAGGGCTGCGAGCCGCAGTGCGCAGCAATGACCCTGGGCGTCTGGTCGATTTGCTGGTGATAGGCGCCATCATTGAGGCACGTTCTTGTGAGCGCTTTGCGACCCTTGCACCGTATCTTGATATTGAACTCTCAAATTTTTATAACGGACTTCTGAAATCTGAAGCCCGCCACTATCGCGACTACCTGGCTTTGGCCGTACAGGCCAATAGAGGCGCGGTTGATGACAGAGTTGCGGTATTTTTGGCCATCGAACAAGAGTTGATTGAACAGCCAGATTCCGAGTTTCGTTTTCACAGCGGTCCGCTGAGGTAGCCGCTCGCTAACAAATACGCTATTCCTATCTAACGCGAATTGACACAAGAGGGTGAAATGAGCAATTTGATTAAAGAAACCGTCACCAGTGTGCATCATTGGAACGATACTCTGTTCAGCTTCAAAACCAGTCGCGATCCCAGCTTTCGTTTCAAGAACGGCCACTTTGTGATGATTGGTCTGGAAACGGAAGGAAAACCGCTGATGCGCGCCTACAGTATCGCCAGCGCAAATTATGAAGAAGAGCTCGAGTTTCTCTCCATCAAAGTGCAAGACGGCCCGCTGACGTCCAGACTACAGAAAATAAAAGTAGGTGATGAAATTCTTATTAGTCGTAAGCCTACCGGTACGCTAATTCTAGACAACCTGCTGCCAGGAAAAAATCTGTGGTTGATTGCCACCGGCACCGGTCTTGCGCCCTTTATGAGCATCATAAAAGATCCGGACGTTTACGAAGCCTTTGATAAAGTGATTATAACTCACGGTGTTCGCTACGTTACCGAATTGGCATACCAGCATGAAATCGAGGCCCTGCCACAAAACGAGTTCTTTGGTGAAATGGTGGAAGGCAAACTGCTGTATTACCCGACGGTAACTCGCGAACCTTTTCGCCACACCGGGCGGCTGACACACGCTATGGAAAGCGGCAAAATCACCCAGGATTTGGGCTTGTCAGAGCTTGATGTCGAGAATGATCGCTTCATGATTTGCGGCAGCCCCAGTATGCTCAAAGACACCTGCACCATACTCAACAGCATGGGCTTCAAAGAAGCTCGTGGGGGAGATATGGGGCATTACGTTGTCGAACGGGCGTTTGTGGAGCAGTAAGGTTCTCTTAAGGTTTTATGCCCGCCGATTGCGTCGGCCAGCTCCACACATTCACTTCGCAATTCGGATGGTAAATAATGTCAGACAACATTTACACACCGCCAAAGGTATGGACTTGGGATAAAGCCAACGGCGGTGCTTTCGCCAACATTAACAGGCCGGTTGCCGGTGCTACCCACGATAAGACGCTGCCGATAGGCAAACATCCGTTTCAGTTGTATTCACTGGCGACGCCCAACGGCGTAAAAGTAACCGTGATGTTGGAGGAACTGCTGGAACTGGGTTTTGTGGATGCCGAATACGACGCCTGGCTGATCAACATTGGCGAGGGGGATCAGTTTGGCAGTGGTTTTGTCGAGATAAATCCCAACTCCAAAATTCCGGCGCTGCTGGACCACTCTGCGCAACCGCCGCAGCGGTTGTTTGAGTCAGGCTCCATGCTGTTGTACTTGGCCGAGAAATTTGGCGCACTGTTGCCTGAAGACGCCGCTGGCCGCACCGAAACCCTGAACTGGCTATTTTGGCAGATGGCCAGCACGCCGATGTTGGGCGGAGGTTTCGGCCACTTCTACGCCTACGCACCCGAAAAATACGAGTACCCGATTGACCGCTACGCGATGGAAGTAAAGCGCCAACTAGATGTGCTGGATAAGCAGCTGGCGCACAATCGCTACATTGCGGGTGACACCTACACCATCGCAGACATTGCGATTTGGCCCTGGTACGGAGCACTGGTAAACAATCTGGTTTACGAAGCAGCAGAATTTCTGGACGCGCAAAGCTATACCCACGTGCTGCGCTGGGCCGCAGAAGTGGCAAAGCGCCCGGCGGTACAGCGTGGCCGTATGGTGAATAAAGTGACCGGCGAGCCTCACAAACAGCTCCGCGAGCGCCACCACGCCAGCGATTTCGAACTGCGCACAGAAGACAAAATAAAACCTGGCGGGGGCGCCTGAACGTTGGGCCAAAATAGTCTTCGCAGGTGGTGCACGGTTCGCAGTCGAGCGTCTGCACCTTTAGCCTTGATGCTGGTGGGTGCTCTGGCGGCATTGCTTTATGGTTGCGGAAAAAACGCTGATATCGGGCTGGTCGGGCAGAGCGCAAATCCAGCGCCCGAGACCCTGAGTGCGAATCAGCCGCAGACAGACGGCGGGGGCGTTAGCGACATTTCTCTGGTGTTGAAGCCCGCGCAGCTTGATTGGATTGGGCAGCAGATTTTCCACAACGAATGTGCAGGACAGTTCCGCTGCCTGGTGCACTGGAACGACGGCGAGGCGTTTCCGTCACTTGGTATCGGCCATTTTATCTGGTACCCAAAAGACGTTGAAGCTGGATTTGTCGAGAGCTTTCCTACACTGATCAATTACATGGCCCAGCGCCAGCGGTCTATTCCGGACTGGCTGCGGGACCTGAAGCCGTTTGATGCACCTTGGGAAGACCAGGCTGCCTTTGATGCGGTGGAGAATTCACCCCAGGTCGCACAACTGAGAGAGTTTTTGGCGAGCACTCAGGGTGTTCAGGCCGAATTCATATTTCGTCGCGCGCAAGCATCCATGAAGACCGTTGTTGAGGCGGCACCATTGGCCCGGCAGCTTGCGGTAAGCAATAACCTGGCGCAGCTGAGCCAAACACCGGGCGGAGTTTATGCGTTGGTGGATTATGTGAACTTTAAGGGCGAAGGGTTAGCAGTGTCTGAGCGTTATCAAGGTGAGGGCTGGGGCTTGCTGCAGGTTCTTCAAACCATGCCGGAGCAATCTGCCGATCCGGTGTTGCAACAGTTCCGCGAAGCGGCCGATAAAGTGTTAACCCGCCGCGCTGAGCTAGCGACTCAGGCGCGCGAACGCGAGCAGTGGTTGCCCGGCTGGCGCAAGCGACTGAACACCTATCGCGAGCCGGACGTAATGGCATTGCCGGAATCATAATCGCCAGCCAGCCAGCTGGATGCACTTTTAAAATCTAGTCATTAAAAAAGCCGGAGTTCATACACTCTGGCTTTTTCACTTTAGGCTTTTCAGGGTTTGGCGTTAGCCCATGAACTGGCCGCCGTTGACCACGAGGTCTGCGCCAGTCACAAAGCCAGCGTCGTCGGCGGTCAAAAAGGCCACCGCGCGGGCGATGTCGTCTGGCTGCCCAAGGCGGCCCACCGGAATGTCCGCAACAATACTTTCCAGTACTTTGTCAGGCACTGCGCGCACCATCGGGGAATCGATGTAGCCCGGCGAAATCGAGTTTACGGTCACGCCTTTACGGGCGCCTTCCAGTGCGATCGATTTGGTGAAGCCGTAAACGCCGGCCTTGGCAGCAGCGTAGTTGCTCTGCCCGAACTGGCCTTTGCCACCGTTAATAGAAGATATGTTTACAATGCGGCCAAAGCCACGGTTGCACATGCCCTCGAACGCGTGGCGGCACATGTTAAACATGGAGTTCAGGTTAACATTGATCACCTGGGTCCACTGATCTGCCCCCATTCTTTTCAACGGTGCATCGTTGGTGATGCCGGCATTATTGACCAGCACATCGACGGGTCCGAACTCTTTTTCCACGCTTTCCATAAAGACTTTGCAGCTGTCATAGTCGGCAACGTCCACCGGCATAATGTTAACGGTGTAGCCTGCTTCGGCCATGATTTTTTGCCACTGTTCAGCTTTTTTGCGCGGCTCGTCGCCTGGGCGGTGAGTGGCGATAACGGTACGATCCTGATCGGTCAGCTGTTTGCACATTGCAGTGCCTAGGGCTCCGATTGCACCCGTTACAATGGCGACACGATTTGGCATATGATTCTCCCTTGGATTTTATTTCATATTCCGTTAATTCAGCCCAGCAATAATTTGTGTGTCTGCCGGTTGGTATTTTTTAGTAGTCTGTTTCAACGATGAAAATCAGGTTACATTTTCAGTGTAGCAGGGCAATATAAAAGTTCTGTTGGGCTTTAGTTGCATACCCGTTCTGTTGTTGGAACGCTTTACGTGTGTGTTTGCGCCGGTGTGCGGTTTCCCCGGATTTTTCTGACCAAAAAAGAGATCACGATGGACGAGTTACACGGTTATTATCTGGAAGATTTGGAAGTAGGCATGACAGCCAGCGTAACCAAAATTATCACCGACGCAGACGTTGTGCAGTTTGCTGAGTTAAGCGGCGATAACAACCCGGTTCACCTGAACGACGATTACGCCAAAACCACTCCGTTCAAAGCCCGCGTTGTTCACGGTATGTTCAGCGCAGCGCTGATCTCGGCGGTGCTTGGCACGAGGTTACCTGGGCCGGGTGCGATCTACATTGACCAGCAGCTGCGCTTTAAGGCGCCGGTGTTTATTGGTGACGCCGTTGTGGCGAGTGCGGAAGTACAGGAAATTGATTTGAGACGGCGCCGGGTCAAGCTAAAAACCGTGTGTACGGTCGATGGCAAAGTGGTTGCCGAGGGTTACGCCACCAATATGGTCGATAGCCGCCCGGTCTGAGTTAAAGCGCCTGTTTGTTCAGCTGCAGCGGCTGGTCCGCTGCGGCTTCCAGCCACCAAACGTGGCTATCCCAATCCCCTAGGACAATCCGCTCAGCGTGGTGATCATTCACCTGCAACGGATGCCGGGCCGGGCGATGGGTGTGGCCGTGAATCAACTGCGGCACATGATGCTGTTCCATCACCCGCACTGCTTCTTCTGGTGTCACATCCATAATGGCTTGGGTCTTGCCCTTGTTCTTGGCCATACTCAGTTCGCGCAGTTGGCGAGCCATCAGCTGGCGGTCTTTCAGCGGGCGAGCCAGCAGCATTTGCTGGGTTTTCGGGTTACGCATGTTGGCGCGGAATTTCTGATATTCCACATCGGCGGTGCACAGGCTGTCGCCGTGCATCAGCAGCGTGGGGGTGCCGTAAAGATCAATCACAGTTGGGTCGTCCAGCAGGGTTGCCCCAAGCCGCTGGCAATAATCCTGGCCCAGCAAAAAGTCTCGGTTGCCATGCATCACATACACAGCGGTGCCGCCGTCGCTGACCTGCTTCAATGCGGCAGCAATCTCTTCCTGTAAGGGCGTGTGCTCATCGTCGCCAATCCAGGCTTCAAAGAAATCGCCCAGAATGTACAGCGTGTGAGCACTCACCGCGCGATCGTGTAAGAAGGCAAGAAACGCCCGGGTAATGTCCGGGCGTGACTCTTCCAAATGCAGATCGGAAATGAACAACGTGGTCACGCTGCGTCTCCGTCCTCAAGCACTTCGGCTTTTTCGATGATCACGTCGTCAGCAGGAACATCCTGGTGGCCGGCTTTCATCGTGGTCCGCACTGCGCGAATTTTGTCGACTACGTCCATGCCTTCGGCCACCTTAGCAAAAACGCAATAACCCCAGCCTTCCGCAGTTTTGGCGGAATGGTCCAGAAAACCGTTGTTTTCAACGTTAATGAAAAACTGCGCGGTTGCGGAGTGCGGGTCCATGGTGCGGGCCATTGCAACGGTGCCGGCCATGTTGTTTAGGCCGTTATCCGCTTCGTTCTGGATAGGCGCGTGGGTTTTGCGCGGGCTCATGTCCGGCTCGAAGCCGCCGCCCTGAACCATGAAGTTGC
This sequence comes from Marinobacter sp. BSs20148, assembly GCF_000283275.1. Taxonomy (NCBI): domain Bacteria; kingdom Pseudomonadati; phylum Pseudomonadota; class Gammaproteobacteria; order Pseudomonadales; family Marinobacteraceae; genus Marinobacter; species Marinobacter sp. BSs20148. The sequence continues at coordinate 2,588,488 of NC_018268.1, read as the reverse complement.
TGATTATCCGGTGAAATATCAGGCCATCAAAAAAGCCCTCGCGCACATACTTTTCGAAGTTTTTAGCGGTTTCCGGTGCTTTGTCATAATCCAGCTCCAGCTTGATAGGGCCGTGGTTGGTTGTCAGTAGAATCATCGGGTTTTCCTGTTTTTTGGGGTAAGTTTGCGCGCACTGCGCGCGTTGTCTGCCATTGTACGCAAGACTTTGGTGTGGCGCATGAGTCTGCTGTGTTTTTATGCGTATAATAGCTCGCTCAGATCCACCTCCTTTTTGCAGAGATTGTATGAGCGCCGAGCCCAAGAAAGCCCATAACTTTATTCAAAGCCTGATTGAAGACGCTGTCGTCAAAGGCGCGCACACAGGCACGGTAGTGACCCGTTTCCCGCCGGAGCCCAACGGATATCTGCACGTTGGGCACGCCAAAGCCATTTGCCTGAATTTTGGCATTGCCAATACCTTTGGCGGCGAATGCAATCTGCGCTTTGACGACACCAACCCGGAAAAAGAAAGCCAGGAATACATCAACGCGATAAAAGCGGATGTGGAGTGGCTTGGTTATCAATGGCAAGGCAAAGTGCACTTTGCCTCTGACTACTTTGATGCCCTGTACAACTTTGCGGAAGAGCTGATTGAGCGCGGCCATGCTTACGTGTGTGCCCTCAGCGCCGACGAAATGGCGGACTTCCGCGGCAGCCTTAAAGAGCCTGGCCGCAACAGCCCATATCGCGAGCGCGCGGTGGAAGAAAACCTGAAACTGTTCCGCCAGATGCGCGACGGCGATTTCCAAAACGGCGAAATGGTGCTGCGGGCGAAGATTGATATGGCGTCGCCCAACATCAACATGCGTGACCCGATTCTGTACCGTATCCGCTACGCTGAGCACCACCAGACCGGCAATAAATGGTGCATCTACCCGATGTACGACTACACCCATCCGATTTCAGACGCGCTGGAAGGCATTACCCATTCCCTGTGTACGCTGGAATTTGAAGACCATCGTCCACTGTATGACTGGGTGCTGGACAACATCAGCGTACCTTGTCACCCGCGCCAGATTGAATTTGCGCGGTTGAACCTGAACTACACTATTACCAGCAAACGCAAACTCAAACGTTTAGTGGACGAGCACGTCGTTGACGGTTGGGACGACCCGCGCATGCCCACCATTTCAGGGTTGCGCCGCCGCGGTTACACGCCTGAGTCTTTGCGCACCTTCTGCGACATGATCGGCGTGAACAAAGCTGGCGGTACCGTAGACGTGGGCATGCTGGAGTTCGCCATTCGCGAAGATTTGAACATACGTTCGCCCCGCGCTATGTGCGTGATGCGTCCGTTAAAGGTAACTCTGACCAACTACCCAGCTGACAAAACCGAAACCCTGGTGCTGCCGGTGCATCCGCAAAATCCGGACATGGGCAGTCGCGAAGTGACCTGGAGCCAAACCCTGTTTATTGATCGCGAAGATTTCGCCCTGGAAGCGCCACGCAAATGGAAGCGACTGGCCCCGGATCAGGCCGTGCGCATGCGCGGTGGTTATGTGATGACTTGCCGCGAAATTATCCGCGACCAGAGTGGCGAGATTATCGAGCTGAAGTGCGAATACGACGAAAACACTCTGGGTGTGAACCCTGAAGGCTACAAGCCCAACGGTGTGATTCACTGGGTATCTGCAACGGACAGCGTGGAGTGCGACATCAACGTGTACGACCGCCTGTTCAACGCGGAAACGCCAGACAGCGATAAAGAAGGCGATATGCTGGATCACCTGAACCCGCAATCTTTGGTAGTTTTGAAAGGCGCCCGCGCCGAACGCAATCTGGCGTTGCCGGCAAGCGACCTGCCGTATCAGTTCGAGCGCGAAGGGTATTTTTTCTTCGACCAGAAGCTGACGGAAAATGCTGGCAAGCCGGTGTTCAATCGCACCGTCACCCTCCGCGATTCCTGGGGTAAATAATCGACCACGAGCCGGCCTTTTAAAAGGCCGGCTCGTTGCGTTCAGGCCCGCAATGGAACAGTAAACGAGAGTATTTTGTGATTAGAATCTATAACACCCTGAGCCAGAAAAAAGAACAGTTCAAACCCATCGAGCCGGGTAAAGTGGGCCTGTACGTGTGCGGCATGACCGTGTACGACTACTGTCATCTGGGCCACGCTCGGATATTGGTAGCGTTTGATGTGATCACCCGATATTTGCGCCACAGTGGTTTTGATGTGAACTACGTGCGCAATATTACCGACATAGACGACAAAATTCTGCGCCGCGCCGCTGAAAACGGCGAGGTGTACACCGACCTGACTGAGCGCATGATTGCCGCCATGCACGAAGACGAAGCCCGTCTGGGCGTGCTGTTGCCGAACGCTGAACCCCGTGCTACGGCATTCATTAGTGACATGATCGCGATGATTAAAACTCTGATTGCCGGCGACCACGCCTACGCGGCAGACAACGGCGATGTGTATTTTTCGGTATCGTCGTTTGCGGATTACGGCAAACTCAGCAGGAAAAAGTTGGAAGACCTGCTGGCGGGCGCCCGGGTAGACGTAGAACAGGCAAAACGCAGCCCGGCGGATTTTGCCTTGTGGAAAGCAGCAAAGCCTGATGAAGTGTTCTGGCCATCGCCATGGGGCAACGGTCGCCCGGGTTGGCACATTGAATGCTCGGCCATGGCCAATCACTGCCTGGGTGACACCTTTGATCTTCACGGTGGTGGGCCAGACCTGTTGTTTCCCCACCACGAAAACGAAATTGCCCAGTCAGAATGTGCCACCGGCCACACGTTTGTGAATACCTGGATGCACGCCGGCGCCATTCGGGTGAACAAAGAAAAGATGTCCAAATCACTGGGCAATTTTTTTACCATTCGCGAGATTATGGAAACCTATCCGGCGGAAGTGGTGCGCTACTTTTTAGTGTCCAGCCATTACCGCAGCCAGGTGGATTACTCAGAAGACAATCTGATTGAATCCGGTCGTAGCCTGACCAAACTTTACAATGCGCTGCGCGGTGTTACTCCGCTGGCCAGTGACGCGGTGGCGCGGACGTCACACGACACGCTGTTCGACAAGCGCATGGATGACGATTTTAACTGTGCGGGCGCGATGGCGATTCTGCACGCGCTCGCCGGCGAGATGAATCAGCAGCGCCGTGATGGTGACGAACAAGCTGCTGCTGCTAGCGCTACGGTGCTTGTTCGCTTGGGCTCGATTTTGGGTTTGTTACAGCAAGACCCGGAGTTGTTTTTCCAGAGTGACAGCGGCAGCGGGGAGGGCAATGAGTTAAGTGCCGAGCAAATCGAGACGATGATTCAGTCTCGTGCGGACGCCCGCAAAACCCGCGACTTCGCCGGCGCAGATCAGATTCGTGACGAGCTGTTAACACGGAGAGTTATTCTGGACGATTCTCGCGAGGGTACCAGCTGGCGGCGCGGTTAAGCCGCCTAAAACGCTGTATAAGCCTTGCTTTATTAGGATCGTACCCCGAGCGAAGGATTCATTTGGGGTATGATCCGATACGCGATATCACGTAGAATGCTGCGTTTGGTAATTTCTTAACTTAGTGAGGGAAATACGATGACATCACGCGTACAGCTTGACGGTCTTCAGGTTGCCGGGAATTTATACGACTTCATCAACAGCGAAGCGATTCCTGGAACGGGTCTGGACGCAGACAAATTCTGGGCAGATTTCGCCAAAATCGTCAACGATCTTGCGCCTCGCAATCGTGAGCTGCTAGCCAAACGCGATTCCCTGCAGGAAAAACTGGACGCCTGGAACCATAATCACCAGCACCAGACTCCGGATATGCACGTCTATAAAGATTTCTTGAAAGAAATCGGCTATTTGGTCGACGAGCCCGCTAATTTCAGCATTTCCACTGTTAACGTAGACCCTGAAGTAGCCGTCATGGCGGGGCCACAGCTTGTTGTGCCAATCATGAACGCGCGCTTTGCCCTGAACGCAGTCAACAGCCGTTGGGGCAGTTTGTACGATGCGCTTTACGGCACCGACGCGATCCCTGAAACAGGCGGCGCCGAAAAGACTGCAGGCTACAATCCGAAGCGCGGCGAGCTCGTGATCGAGTTTGCCCGTGACCTTCTGGACAGTTCGGCACCTTTAGCCTCCGGCAGTCACAAAGACGCAGCGCTCTATCATGTTGCCGGTGGCAAACTGGTTGTGGACCTGCAAAACGGTGACAGCATCGGTTTGAAAGATGAAACCGGTTTTGTGGGTTACACCGGTTCGGCAGACGCTCCTACGGGCATTCTGCTGGTTAAGAACGGCATGCACTTTGAAATCCAGATTGACGCCACCCATCCCATTGGCAAAACCGATGGTGCTCACGTTAAAGACGTGTTGATGGAATCGGCGCTGACCACCATTATGGATTGCGAAGACTCGGTAGCCGCAGTAGATGCAGACGACAAAGTCCTGGCTTACCGCAACTGGCTGGGCCTGATGAATGGCAGCTTGGAAGAGACCTTTGATAAAGGTGGTAAGCCGTTAACCCGCAAGATGAACGCGGATCGCGTTTACACCGCCGCCGACGGTAGCGAGCTGCAACTGAAGGGCCGCAGCGTGATGTTCATCCGTAATGTGGGCCACCTGATGACCAACCCGGCGATTCTGCTGGCAGATGGCAGCGAAGTGCCGGAAGGCCTGCTGGATGGAGTGATGACATCGCTGATGGCCATGCACGACCTGAAAGGCAACAGCCGGTTTCAGAATAGCGCCCAAGGCTCGATGTATATTGTTAAGCCGAAGATGCACGGCCCGGAAGAAGTTGCGTTTACCAACGAGTTTTTCGGTCGGGTGGAAGATGTTTTGGGCTTGCCGCGCTTTACCTTGAAAGTGGGGATTATGGATGAAGAACGCCGCACAACGGTGAACTTGAAGGCCTGCATTCACGCCGCGAAAGATCGCGTGGCGTTTATTAACACCGGCTTTTTGGATCGCACCGGTGACGAAATTCACACCTCCATGAAGCTTGCGCCATTTATCCGCAAAGGGAAAATGAAGCAGGCCACGTGGATTGGCGCTTACGAACAGTCGAACGTAGACATCGGTCTGGAAACCGGGTTTCGCGGTGTGGCGCAAATTGGCAAGGGCATGTGGGCCATGCCGGATTTGATGGCCGATATGCTGGAACAGAAAATCGGGCATCTAAAAGCCGGTGCCAACACCGCTTGGGTTCCATCACCGACCGCTGCCACCCTGCACGCCACGCATTATCATCAGGTGAGTGTGGCTGATATCCAGCAGATGCTGGAAAGCCGCAAGCGTGCAAGTGTGGATGATATTCTTACGGTGCCCATCAATCTGAATTCAAAAGATCTGACCGCTGCGGAAATTCAAGAGGAATTGGATAACAACGCCCAAAGTATTTTGGGCTACGTGGTGCGCTGGATCGACAGCGGCGTAGGTTGCTCCAAAGTGCCTGACATCAATAACGTGGGCCTGATGGAAGACCGCGCCACCCTGCGAATTTCGTCGCAGCTGCTGGCGAACTGGCTGTATCACGGTATCTGCAACAAGCACCAGATTGAAGAGACCATGAAGCGCATGGCACTGATCGTGGACAAGCAGAACGCCGGTGACGCAAGTTATCGCCCAATGGCCGATAACTTTACCGACAGCATTGCGTTTCAGGCGGCTATGGATTTGGTTCTGAAAGGCGCCGAGCAGCCTAATGGCTACACAGAACCGTTACTGCACGCATACCGGTTGAAAGCAAAAGCGAAATACGGACAATAATTCGCCGTCGATGCAGTTTCTACCGCCCAGAAGTCTATGTGGTAGGAACTGCATGTTTCTTGATTTTATTGGGTTATTGGGTCGCGGGCATTTTGAATCGGTTCCCGTGACAAGTCGCTGTACGCCTTGACCCGTACCGCGAAATCGCCAAAATTCTCGCCCTGAATCAGCACGTGTTGCCGAAGTCTCTCCTCCGCTAGTGCCGCATCCCCCGCATTAATTGCTGAATAGATATTGCGATGCTCTTTAATGGAGTCTGTTACGCGACCACGAATTTGAAGCTGTAAGCGACGGTATGGCTTCAAGCGTTGTTTGAGTTGACGTGCTTCGGTGGCAAGGAATGCATTGTGACTGGCGTTGTAAATACAATTATGAAAGTGTTCATTTTCGTAATAGTAGTCGTCAGGGTTTGCTCGAATAGCCGGGTCTTCACAGCGCAGTAACGCACCCTTCAACACAACCAGCTCATCTTCCGTTATGCGGCGGGCGGCCAACCGTCCGCACATCCCTTCGAATTCTGCCATCACTTCGAACATTTCGATGAGCTGATCGAAGCTCACCTTTGCGACAAAGGTGCCTTTTTTCGGTAATACCACCACCAAGCCACTGGTAGAAAGCTGCTGAATCGCCTCTCGGATAGGGGTTCTGGACACGCCGAACTGTTTTGAAAGTGCTTCGGGATCCAATTTCTCTCCGGGTAGCAGGCGGCCATTAATGATGGCGTCTTCCAGGAAATCTTTGAGCTTTTGAGTATTTGGACGCTTCATGCTGGCTTTGCTCCGGCGGTTGTCAACACAGATTTTGCCTCGTGGTCTCTCGCTGTTCATTACGCCACATTGACAATAGTACACATAAAGGATAATGATATATATATCAGCTACGCCTGATGGATATTACAAAAACAAAAGCTTCGGAGAAGATCACTATGAAACTGCCTTTCGCAAAACTGGCTATCGCTGCCAGCCTCTCGTTTTCACTCATTGGTGCAGCCGCAGCCGATACGACATTAAGAGTGTCGCATCAGTTCCCAGGTGGCAAAGGTGACGTCAGGGATGAAATGGTCCAGCTCATGGCCCGTGAAGTAAAAGCCGCGGATGTTGGTCTGGAACTACAAATTTACCCCGGTCAGTCACTGTTCAAAGCAAAAGAGCAGTGGGGTGCGCTCGTTCGCGGACGGCTGGATATGACTTCTCTGCCGCTGGACTACGCCAGTGGACGTCACCCGGAATTCTCAGCAACCCTGATGCCCGGTTTGGTTCGCAGCCATGAACGCGCTCAGCGGCTGAACGACTCTAAATTTATGGATATGATTAAAACGGTTATTAACGATGCGGGTGCCCGGGTGCTGGCAGATGCTTGGTTAGCCGGTGGTTTTGCATCCAATAAGCAGTGTGTGACTTCGCCCGATACTGTCCAGGGGCAGACCATGCGAGCGGCTGGCCCCGCATTTGATGAGATGCTTGCCGTCGCGGGCGCATCAATTGCCTCTATGCCATCGTCCGAAATATATACTGCAATGCAAACCGGCGTGCTGGACGGAGCCAACACCTCTTCAGGTTCGTTTGTCTCTTACCGCATCTACGAGCAGGTAACTTGCCTGACTGCACCCGGGGCCAACGCTCTTTGGTTCATGTATGAGCCAATTCTGATTTCGGAGCAAAGCTGGGGAAAACTCGATGAAGCCCAGCAAAATGCCCTGATGGCTGCTGCGGACAAGGCCGAAGCGTACTTTGCCAAAGAGGCTGCGAATCTTGACCAGAAGATGGCTGACGTTTTTGCAGAGAATGGTGTTGAAGTCGTGAACATGTCACCTGAGAACTATCAGGCGTGGCTCGATATTGCCAAAAAGAGCTCCTACAAAACGTTTGCTGAAAACGTACCAAACGGACAAGCCCTGATTGACGCGGCGCTAGCCGTCGAATAAGCCATTAATAGACCATCGACCGGGGCTTCAGGCCCCGGTGCCTTTGGTGTCAATCCGTGACGCCCCGCTGCCGGGGCGATGCCCATATTGCCCGTCTTCGGGGGTCCCATGTCCCAATCTCAATCTCAGCCTTTAATCTACCCAAAAGAATCGCGGAACAGTTTAATTGCAAAGTATATCCGTCTTATGGACACGCTTTCCATTGCAACGGCCGTGCTCGCCGCCACTTTACTTGCGCTCGGAGTCTTGGTGGTTGTTCATATGGTTTTTACCCGCTACGTACTTAGTGAAAGCACCGTTTGGCAAACCGAATTTACGACCTTTGCTATTACTGCTGCCATGTTGCTGGGAACGCCTTACGTTTTGAAAACGGGCGGCCATGTTGCCGTGACCGTGCTGCCTGACTCCCTGAGCGGGCTACCCAAGCGCATCATGCGCCTGATGGCCTCGCTGGTTGGGCTGAGTTTCTGCCTGGCCCTAGCCTATGGCTCTTGGTACTACGTTTTTGAAGCCTACAGCATGGATTGGACCACCGGTACCGTGTGGAACCCACCCCTGTGGCCCGCGGTGTTGCCCATGGCAGTTGGTATCAGTCTGTTGTCGCTTCAGTACGTAGCCGAAATTCTTCGTGGAGAGACCTGATCATGGATCCCGTGACAAGTGGTATTCTGGTTGTTTTGGCGCTTTTAATTCTAATGGCCATAGGCACTCCCATCGCGTTTGCTCTGGGCGCTGTTTCCCTTGGCGCTTTAATGTTAGACCGCGGCATCGGTGAGCTGATCTATTTTGGCGAAACCTTTTTCGGCAATGTGGCTTCGTTCGGTTTCGTTGCCATTCCTATGTTTATCCTGATGGGTGCGGCTGTTGCCTCTTCCCCGACCGGCCGCGATCTGTATCGCTCACTGGACCTGTGGATGGGTAAGCTGCCGGGAGGGCTGGCGATCTCAAACATTGCCGCTTGCTCAATTTTTGCAGCCTTGTCCGGCTCGTCGCCGGCGACGAGCGCAGCGATCGGCAAGCTTGGTATTCCCGAAATGCGAAAGCGTGGCTACCCAGATGGTGTGGCCGCAGGCTGTATTGCAGCCGGTGGCACCCTGGGCATCCTGATACCGCCCTCGGTCACAATGATTGTGTATGGCATTTCCACTGAAACATCGATTGGCCGGTTGTTTATAGCAGGTGCCATTCCAGGACTTATGTTGGCCGGCCTTTTCATGGTTTGGACGCTGATTGCCTGCAAGCTTCACGGTGGTTATGGCAGTTCCAACCCAGTGGCTCAAGCCGCCGCCCAAATGAAAGACAATGTTGAAGGCAATATGAAAGCCCTGATACGGGTGCTGCCTTTCATGGTTGTAGTGTCAGGTATTTTGTTTGCTTTATATGGCGGCGTTGCGACACCTTCCGAAGCGGCCGGCGTGGGCGCATTCCTGTGTCTGGCGCTTGCTATCATTGTGTACAGAATGTGGCAGGTCAAACCGATCACTATCATTATGCGGGACGCGCTACGTGAAAGCGTGATGATCATGTTGATCATCGCTTGCGCCGAGATTTTTGCTTTTGCGTTGTCGTCTTTGTTCATCACTCAAACCGTCGCTGGCGCCATCGCCGACCTTGAAGTTAATCGATGGGTGCTGATGGGCATTATTAATCTGTTCTTGTTGGTGTCGGGTTTTTTCCTGCCGCCAGTGGCCGTTATCGTGATGGCGGCTCCTATTTTATTGCCCATTATATTGGCAGCAAATTTTGACCCTTACTGGTTTGCAGTGATCCTGACCATCAACTTGGAAATTGGTCTGATCACACCGCCGGTTGGTTTGAATCTGTTCATTATAAAAGGCATAGCGCCTGATATTGCGCTGCGCGACATCTTACTGGGCAGTCTGCCTTATGCTCTATGCATGGTGCTTGGCATCATACTGTTGTGCTTCTTCCCGGAAATTGTAACGTGGCTTCCTGACCTGATTATGGATTCCTAGCTCGCCCTTTAAATTTCCGGTATCTCCGAGGAAAGGCGTTATGAACATGAGTTTTCTGCAAGAGCTGTTTAACAGCATTACCCAGCGAGAAGCTTCTGTTTGGCGGCGCATTGGCGGCATTGACCATTGCACCCACAGTCAGCTGATAACGGCCTGCCAGGCCCTGTTACAAAGCGACGGTGAGGCTTCAAGTATAAGCCTCGCTAGTCGGGCGCTGGAAATTTATGCCCGTTTGGACGATGACGAAAAACGTTCTTTTTTTGAACAGTTGGCTATACTTTTTTCAGCCGAGCCTGAGCAAATTGATCGAGCTTATCTGGCTTATAAAGCATCACGAACCAATGAAAATCTTGAGACTTTGTTTGAATCCTGCGAGCCACGGCGGCAAGAGTTATTAAGACGGCTTAACCTGTCCAGTGGTGGCACGCACAAGCTGGTGAAAATGCGCGAGGACATGCTCGCCTTGATGGCTAATAGTGCAGATCTTAAAGCCATTAATTCGGATTTTATGCACCTTTTTGGCTCGTGGTTTAACCGGGGCTTTCTGGTGCTGAAGCGCATTGACTGGAATACGCCTGCCAATATCCTGGAAAAACTTATCCGCTACGAAGCGGTGCATGAAATTCAGGACTGGGATGATCTTCGGCGCCGATTGGATGCCAGGGATCGCCGTTGTTTCGGTTTTTTCCACCCCGCTATTGGTGATGAACCGCTGATTTTTGTTGAAGTTGCGCTCAACAAAGGATTGCCTAGCCAGATTCAGCCTATTCTGGATAGTGACAGCTACGATATTGACGATCCTGAGTCCGCTGATACGGCGGCTTTCTTCGGTATTAGTAACTGTCAGGTTGGGTTGCGGGGCATTTCATTCGGTAATTTTCTGATAAAGCAGGTGGTGCAGGAACTGAAGCAAGAGCTACCTAACTTGAAATACTTTGTGACTTTATCGCCGGTGCCCAATTTCCGCATATGGTTGGAAACGACCTGCTCCGATGATGCGGGCATGCTAAGCCCAGAAGCCCAGGCAACACTCAAACATTTGGATGATCCTGCGTGGCAAAAGAACGAAGAGCTTTCGGAGCGTCTCAGTAGCGTCATTAAACCGTTGGCGGCACGTTACTTACTGAAAGAAAAAACCACTAACGGCCAGCCACTGAACCCGGTTGCCCGCTTTCATCTGGGTAATGGGGCTGAACTGCACCGCATCAATTGGCTCGGCGATACGTCGGCCAAAGGCATGAAGCAATCTGCCGGGCTTATGGTTAATTACCTGTATGTACTCGACAACATTGAACGCAATCATGAGCAATACAGCACCAGCGGCACCACTGTGTGTTCATCAGGCGTTCGTGATCTTAGCCGCCGGAGCCGCAAGCTGCTCAAAGGAGAGTCTGAAAAATGAGCCATAACCTGTTTGAAACTTTCTCAACCCGTATGCGCGCTCGCCAAAATGCAAATTTCATCACCACACCAGAAGGGCGCAACTACACCTATGCCCAGGCACTCGATATGAGCGCCACTCTGGCCGCTACTTTGATATCTTTGGGGGTCAGTTTAGGCGATCGGGTGGCTGTGCAGGTCGACAAAAGCCCAGAGGCCATCTTGCTTTACCTTGCTTGTTTGCGCATGGGTGGTGTGTATTTGCCCTTGAACACGGGTTATACCGCGTCGGAGATCGGGTACTTTTTAGGCGATGCAGAGCCAGCTCTGTTTGTTTGCCGGCCCGATTCCCTTGAAGCGGCCAGCCAGGTTGCGGCAGATACCGGCTGCCCTCAGGTGGTCACTCTGGGTACAAAGGGTGACGGCACGTTGATGGAACAGACCGCCGGCGCGACACCGTTTTCAGGTATTGAAACCAGGGCTGATGGCGATCTGGCGGCTATTCTTTATACTTCTGGTACGACTGGACGCTCCAAAGGCGCCATGTTGACCCACGGTAACCTGGGCTCTAATGCCAAAACGTTGGCAGAGGCATGGCGTTTTACCGAAACCGACCGGTTGATTCATGCCCTGCCTATTTTTCATACTCACGGTTTGTTTGTAGCCTGCAACGTTGTGCTGATGTCCGGCGCCAGCATGTACTTTTTGCCCCGGTTTGACGTCGACAACGTTATTGGCGCTATGGCGGATGGCACCGTGCTCATGGGTGTGCCAACATTTTATACCCGCCTTTTGCAGGACCCACGCCTGACCCCTGAGCTCACCGCTAATATACGTTTGTTTACGTCTGGTTCTGCACCCCTGACGGCCGACACTCACAATGCATTCCGACAGCGTACCGGGTTCGCCATTCTTGAACGCTACGGGATGACTGAAACCAATATGATTACCTCGAATCCTTACGATGGTGAGCGTCTTGCTGGTACCGTTGGCATGCCTTTATCCGGCGTCGAAGTTCGAATCACCGATGCCGAGACTCACAAGACAATCGCGCCCGGCGATATTGGTATGTTGGAAGTTCGCGGCCCTAATGTGTTCAGCGGTTATTGGCGTATGCCCGAGAAAACCCGCGCCGAACTTCTTGATGACGGCTTCTTCGTAACCGGCGATCTCGCCATGCTCGATGAGCGCGGGTACATCCATATAGTTGGTCGTGACAAAGACTTGGTGATTTCAGGTGGTTTCAACGTTTATCCGAAGGAAGTTGAACAGGTTATTGATGAAATGGTTGGCGTTGTGGAGTCGGCGGTGATCGGTGTGTCACACCCCGATTTCGGCGAGGGTGTGACGGCCGTATTGGTTTTGAAGCCGGGTGCCAAGGTCGAAGAAGCCGATGTGCTGTTTGAGTTGTCTGACAAGCTGGCCAAGTACAAGCAACCTAAACGGGTGTTTTTTGTTGACAGCTTACCCCGCAACACAATGGGCAAAGTCCAGAAAAATCAGTTGCGGGATCAATACAAAGACATTTACGCCGACGCCTAATCCATATTTAGCGCAAAGAGATGTTCATGATCAATAAAAGCTATCGTATCGGCCAAATCGTACCGAGTTCCAACACCACGATGGAAACGGAAATTCCTGCTATGTTTCGCGCGCGCGAAGCGGTTGCATCGGAGCGCTTTACGTTTCACTCCAGTCGCATGCGGATGAAAAAGGTTACCCGCGAGGAGCTGGCGGCCATGGACGATGAGTCCGGTCGCTGCGCACTTGAGCTTTCTGATGCCCAAGTGGACGTGATGGGTTACGCCTGCCTGATCGCGATTATGAGTCGTGGTGCGGGTTACCATCGGCAGTCTCAGCGACGGTTGCACGAAGCAACCATTGATAATGGTTTCCCGACTCCGGTGATCAGCAGTGCAGGTGCCCTTGTGGAAGGCTTGGCGACATTAGGAGCCAAAAAAGTGGCGATTATTACGCCCTATATGAAGCCACTGACGCAAATGGTAGTGGATTACATTCAATCCGAAGGTATTGAGGTGGTCGATAGCATTGCGCTGGAAATTCCTGACAACCTTGAGGTTGGGCGTCAGGATCCGCTGAATTTGTTGGAGATCGTCAAGCGTCTAAAGTGGGTCGATGCAGACGCGGTAGTGCTGTCCGCCTGTGTTCAAATGCCATCACTGGCGGCCATTCAGCAGGTTGAAGACAGCATCAGGTTACCGGTAGTGTCGGCCGCCACCTGCACGACTTTTCAGATGTTAAAAGCGTTGGGTCTGGCGCCCATTGTGCCCAACGCCGGATGCCTGCTAAGCGGACAATATACATAATAGTTCAGGCAAGTGCTCTCTACTGAGCAACTTGCAGGGCAACGCGAAATGGTATTGACGAGGGCAGTCGAAATGTCATGCCCAGGCAAATTTTTTTCGGCTGCTCTCTCTGTAATCGTGAGCAAGAGTGCCATGCAATTATTCGTTGCTCAGAATGTTTGCTGCGTGCAATGTGTTCTGCAGCAAAGTAGCAATGGTCATAGGGCCGACGCCACCTGGTACCGGAGTAATGTAGGCGGCGCGCTCCGATGCAGCGGCGAAATCCACGTCGCCCTGCAGAGTGCCGTCTTCCATCCGGTTAATGCCCACATCAATCACTGTCGCACCCTGTTTTACCCATTCGCCTTTGATCAGCCCGGGTTTGCCCACCGCGGCAATCAATATATCGGCGTCACGCACAAAACGCTCCAGATCCGCTGTAAAACGGTGGCACACGGTAATGGTTGCGCCTTTTAGTAGCAGTTCCATGCTCATGGGGCGGCCAACGATGTTAGAAGCGCCTACAATGACCGCGTGCTGGCCTTTGTAGGGAGTGCCTATGCTGTCTAGCAGGGTGATAATACCGGCCGGTGTACACGGGCGTATAACGGGTCTGCGCTGACTTAGGCGGCCGACGTTGAACGGGTGAAAGCCGTCAACGTCTTTATCCGGTCGAATCTTCAGCAAAATGGGGTCGGCGTCCAGCTGGGCGGGCAAGGGCAGTTGCACCAATATGCCGTCTACCAGTGGGTTATCATTCAACTCGTCGATCAGGCTTTCCAGAGCTTGTTGCGAGGTATCTGTCGCTAAATCGTAAGACAGCGACACAATGCCTGCCGCTTCGCAGGCTTTGCGCTTGTTGCCCACGTAAACCCGTGATGCAGCATCGCTGCCCACCAGAACCACCGCCAGGCCAGGCGCCCTCAGACCTTTGTCGAGGCGGGCTTTTACACCTTCGGCCACCTGATGGCGAACCTGGGTGGCAATCTTTTTTCCATTTATCAGTTCGGCGCTCATGGTTCGTCTTTATGGGTTGGACGTGAATTGGTCGATTAAAAAGGCTCAGCATTGTCGCATGCTTCCGGGTTCAGGCCAATTAACGCCCGGATTCTAAAGGCTTGGGCGCGTTCACTGGGCGTTTTTTTAACAAACTTTTCAAATGATGGTTGACGAAGGCCCTCGTCGCCGCTAATATCTGCGCCAACTTTGCTGACACACGTTGTTGTGCAGTTCAGACGGGGTATAGCGCAGCCTGGTAGCGCGCCTGCTTTGGGAGCAGGATGTCGGGAGTTCGAATCTCTCTACCCCGACCACTTTTCTGACTGTTCAGGTGGGCAAGCGGTTAATGCGCCTGTAGCTCAGCTGGATAGAGCACCAGCCTTCTAAGCCGGTGGTCGCAGGTTCGAGTCCTGCCGGGCGCACCATTTAGCTTCGGTCAGGGGCAGCAAAGTCTTCCAAGTGGTTTTGATGGTGTTTCACGCTTCGGCGTGTGTATATGGTGGGCGTAGCTCAGTTGGTAGAGCTCAGGATTGTGACTCCTGCGGTCGAGGGTTCGATCCCCTTCGTCCACCCCATTTTACCGCTTCGAGCCAGATCCGGACCTTGCAACAGCGGGTTTCCGGTTTTTTTGTTTTAGTAGAAGTGTTGGATCAGCGGCAGCCAAAATCAGGCGGGTGCAAAAGAATTATGCGGGTGTGGTGGAATTGGTAGACACGCCAGATTTAGGTTCTGGTATCGAGAGATGTGGGGGTTCAAGTCCCTCCACCCGCACCATTATTTGAAAGCCCTGCAGGTTCGCGCCTGCGGGGTTTTTTGTGGTTTCTGAAAAAAAGGTTATATAGACCAGCGTATCGGATAAAGAAGAACCGGTTTTTTCGTATAGTAAGCATTTTTGAAATAGCCGACCTAATTTTCGGCTCATTGCTGAATGTACTATATAGGTAGCCTTTTATGACGAATTCTAGCGTTGCATTACAAGATTTATCCACGCCAAACGGTCAGTGCTTCGGCTGTGGGCCGCTTCACCCAGAAGGCTTGCAGATTAAAAGCCACTGGAGCGACGATGGCGAATCGGTCATCTGCCGGTTTACACCCGACACGCGCTATATCGGTTGGCCTGGGCTGGTTTACGGTGGCCTGATTGCGATGCTGGTTGATTGTCACTCCAACCACACCTCGATCGCCTATCATTACCGCCAGGATGGCCGTACCGCCGGCGACGGCGAAGAGCCCATTGAATGCGTCACCGGGCATCTGGGTATTGGCTATAAAAAACCAACACCTATGGGCGTTGAACTGACTCTAAAGGCCTGGGTAGAAGGTGAAGTCGGTTGCAAGTCGCGGGTGATTTGTGAAGTCTGGGCCGGCGACATTATGACCTGCCGTGGCGACTCCGTGTTTGTGCGGGTGCAGGCCGACAAACTGCGGGCTCAGGCCCGAAAAATGATTGCAGACCTGGGTATTCCCGGTGACGTCTGATGGGCGTTTGTGCGGTCAACAGTTGCTTGTTGCAAACAGGTGATTCTCTCGGCACGGCAAACCGTGATAAACTGCCGGCTTTAATTTTTCAGTGCTTCTGCGGCTGCGTGTCGCCGAGAGCTTTTAAGCGTTAAATTCATCCATTGTCCGAACCTGATTTTGAGGATTCTCCATGCAAGTGTCTGTTGAAACGACTTCCAACATCGAACGTCATATGACGATTGGTGTGCCCGCCCAAGAAATTGACCAGGCGGTTCAGAAGCGCCTGCAGGAAACTGCGCGCACCGTACGCCTGAATGGTTTCCGCCCGGGCAAAGTGCCTATGAGCGTGGTAAAGCGTCGTTTTGGTGAGAGCGTGCGTCAGGAAATTGTTGGCGAAATCATGCGCGACAATTACGTAAAGGCGTTGAAGGAGCAGGACCTTAATCCCGCTGGCTGGCCACGCTTTGAACCCAAGACTATGGAAGAAGGCAAAGACCTTGAGTTTGTGGCCATCTTCGAAGTGCTGCCGGAAATCGAGCTGGGAGACCTGTCTGCAGTTACCATCGAGAAGCCCCAGGCTGATGTAGCCGACGCAGACATCGACACCATGATTGACAACCTGCGCACCCAGCAGGCCACCATGAAGTCTGTCAAACGCAAGTGCAAGAACAAAGACATCGCCGTTATTGATTTTAAAGGCACCATCGACGGTGAAGAATTCGAAGGCGGCACGGCTGAAAAACATCGTTTGACTCTGGGCTCTGACCAGATGATCCCAGGCTTCGAGAAAGCCATCGTGGGCAGTAAGGCCGGCGAGGAATTGGAAATTGACTTGACGTTCCCCGAGGATTACCACAACGAAGAGTTGAAAGGTAAGCCGGTCAAATTCCAGATCACGATCCACGAAGTGGAAGAGCCGCAGCTGCCAGAGCTGGATGCCGAGTTCTTCAAGAAGTTCGGTATTGAAGCCGAAGACGAAGCTGCGTTCCGCGTCGAAGTGAAAAAGAACATGGAGCGTGAGCTCAAACAGGCGGTTTCCAACAAGGTCAAAAATGACGTGGTTGACGCGCTGCTGAACAGCACAGAGTTTGACGTTCCGGCGTCCTTGGTTGATCAGGAAATTGATCGTCTGCGTCAGGACGCGGTTCAGCGTTTCGGCGGCCAGATGGACTTCAAGCAGTTGCCCAAGGAAATCTTTGAAGAGCAGGCTACGCGTCGCGTGAAGACCGGGTTGTTATTTCAGGAAGTGGTCAAAAAGAACGAATTGACCGCCGACGCGGAAAAAGTAGAAGAAAAGATCCAGGAAATTGCGTCTACGTATGAACAACCTGAGGAAGTGATTGCACACTTCAACAGCAGCCCGGAGCAGAAGTCCCAGATAGAATCTACCGTTCTGGAAGACGCAGTGGTTGAATATGTGCTGGGTCAGGCCCAAGTAACTGAAAAGGCCATGAAGTACGAAGAGGCCATTCAGGCGGGTCAAACCCAGCGTTGATGGTTGGCCGGTTGCGAACGCTAGCAGCCGGCGCAAACGATCATTGCAAGCAGTCGGCATGTCCGGCTGTCTTTTCTAGGTTGGCCCAAGTGGTCGTTGCCCGCTTTATAAACGCCTGTAGGCTGTTGTGGCTACAGGCCGCGTAAAGTGGTGACAACGGTTCACGCCCATTGTTCATAAGGAGTTCAGGCGCATCATGATGCAAAAACCGATTGACGGTCCCGCAATGTCTACCAGTGCCGCTCTGGTGCCGATGGTTATTGAACAAACTGCGCGCGGCGAGCGTTCGTTTGACATTTTTTCCCGCCTGTTGAAAGAGCGGGTTATATTTATGGTAGGCCCGGTGGAAGATCAAATGGCCAACCTGGTGGTGGCACAGTTGCTGTTTCTGGAATCAGAAAATCCGGACAAAGACATCCATCTTTATATCAATAGCCCGGGTGGTTCGGTCAGTGCGGGTATGTCGATTTACGACACCATGCAGTTTATCAAACCCGACGTTGCGACTTTATGCGTGGGCCAGGCGGCCAGCATGGGTGCATTCTTGTTGGCGGGCGGCGCTGCGGGCAAACGTGCTTGCCTGCCCAACTCGCGGGTGATGATTCATCAGCCGCTGGGTGGCTATCAGGGCCAGGCAACGGATATCGAGATTCACACCCGTGAGATTCTCAAGATTCGCCACACCCTGAATTCCATTCTGGCGCACCATACCGGCCAAGATCTAGAAACCATTTCACGCGACACCGATCGCGACAATTTTATGGATCCGATCCAGGCTAAGGCCTATGGCCTGATCGATTCAGTACTTGATAAGCGCGTACCGAATAAATAATACTTGGGTAACACGCTCCATCCGTGGCCGGCGTGGCGTTCTGTTTTTAATCGCCGCCGGCAAACAGAGATCAGAGGTATTTCAATGGCAGACGAAAGAAACGGCAGAGGTGACGATAGCAGCAAGTTGCTGTACTGCTCGTTTTGTGGAAAGAGCCAGCACGAAGTCCGGAAGCTCATAGCGGGGCCTTCGGTGTTCGTCTGCGACGAGTGCGTTGACCTTTGCAACGACATTATCCGTGAAGAAATTCAGGAAAATGCTCAGGAAGAGGCCAGCGATCGTCTGCCGACACCGGCCGAAATTCGTGAAACACTGAACGAGTACGTGATCGGCCAGGACCGGGCTAAAGTGGTTCTGGCAGTTGCTGTATACAATCACTACAAGCGTTTGCGCTACGGTGAGGGTAAGGCCGAAGTCGAGCTGGGTAAAAGCAATATCCTGCTGATTGGCCCTACTGGCAGCGGCAAGACTCTACTGGCTGAAACTTTGGCGCGGGTACTGAATGTACCCTTTACCATCGCCGACGCTACCACCCTGACCGAAGCCGGTTATGTGGGGGAGGACGTTGAAAACATCATTCAGAAACTGTTGCAGAAATGCGATTATGATGTCGAGAAAGCCCAGCGTGGCATTGTCTACATCGATGAAATTGACAAGATTTCCCGCAAGTCTGACAACCCCTCCATCACCCGGGATGTGTCTGGTGAAGGTGTGCAGCAGGCGCTGTTGAAGCTAATTGAAGGCACCGTGGCTTCGGTACCACCCCAAGGTGGCCGCAAGCATCCGCAGCAGGAATTCCTGCAGGTGAACACAAGCAATATTCTGTTTATTTGCGGTGGTGCGTTTGCCGGTTTGGATAAGGTGATACAGCAACGTTCCGCGCGTTCATCCATCGGCTTTTCAGCAGAAGTGGCGAGCAAGGACAACATCAAATCCCCCGGTGAGATCATTAAAGATGTTCAAACCGAAGATCTGGTGAAGTTTGGTTTGATTCCGGAGTTTGTCGGCCGCTTGCCGGTTGTGGCGACCCTGACCGAGCTGGACGAAGACGCCCTGATTCAGATTTTGACCGAGCCCAAGAACGCTTTGACCAAGCAGTACCAGAAGCTGTTCGAAATGGAAGGTGTAGAACTGGATTTCCGTGAGGAAGCCCTGCGCGCGGTGGCTCGTAAAGCGAAAGAACGCAATACGGGTGCTCGTGGTTTGCGCTCGATTATGGAAGCAACGCTGCTAGACACCATGTATCAGATCCCGTCGGAACAGGATGTGTGCAAGGTAGTGGTTGATGAAAGCGTGATCAGCGGTGATTCTGAACCGTTTAAGATTTACGCCAACAACGACTTGGCCAAAGTTGCGCCGGACGATTGATTTGCTAAATCCGCGTAATGACTGAAAAAGGGGCTAATTAGCCCCTTTTTTTATGCCACAGATGCCCCAATGATTGATGTAATGCCGATTAAAACTCTCTATTAATACCCCGTCAGAGGATTCCCTATGACCCGGACACCCGAAGAAACCGTGAAAGTTTACCCACTGCTCCCGCTACGCGACGTGGTGGTGTTCCCGCACATGGTTGTGCCCCTGTTTGTGGGCCGAGAGAAGTCTATTCAAGCGCTGGAAGCGGCGATGGAGCGCGGCAAGGAAATTCTGCTGGTTGCTCAGCGTGATGCGGCCACAGACGACCCCGGTGTAAGCGACGTTTTCAACATTGGCACCCTGGCCACTATCCTGCAGATGCTGCGATTGCCAGACGGCACCGTGAAAGTTCTGGTAGAGGGCAACGAGCGTACCGCGCTAGAACAGATCGAAGATGGCGACTACCTGATAGCACACGCCCGAATTCTGCACGAAGAACCCTTGCCGGAGCGCGAAGAAGAAGTGCTCAGTAAGACCTTGATGGAAGAGTTCGAGAAGTTTGTGAAGCTTTCCAAAAAGGTGCCGGCCGAGGTCTCTGGTGCGCTCAACGGGATTACCGGCGTAGAGCGCCTGGTGGATACCATTGCTGCCCATCTGGACTTGCAGATCCCGCAAAAGCAGGAGCTGCTCGAAGCGCTGGATACCCGTGAGCGAATTGAACTGCTGTTGGGCAAGCTGGACGGTGAAATTGACCTGATTGAAGTAGAAAAGCGCATCCGTGGCCGGGTCAAAAAACAGATGGAGCGCAGCCAGCGCGAGTATTACCTGAACGAGCAGATGAAGGCCATCCAGAAAGAAATAGGCCAGATGGGCGACGGTAATAACGATTTTGAGGAACTGGAACAGAAACTGGAAGACGCCGGTCTGCCGGAAGAAGCTCGTAAAAAAACGGAAAGCGAGCTGAACAAGCTGAAAATGATGTCGCCGATGTCGGCGGAAGCCACAGTGGTTCGTGGCTATATCGACTGGATGTTAGCGGTGCCCTGGAAAAAGCGCAGCCGGGTGCGCCACGATATTGATAGGGCCCGTGAAATACTCGATGAAGATCATTATGGTCTGGACGAGGTAAAAACCCGGATTCTGGAATACCTGGCAGTACAAACCCGGGTGAAGAAGATCAAAGGGCCGGTGTTGTGCCTGGTAGGGCCTCCTGGAGTGGGTAAAACCTCTTTGGGGCAGTCTATTGCCCGCGCCACTAATCGCAAGTACACCCGTATGGCCTTGGGTGGCGTGCGTGACGAAGCTGAAATTCGCGGCCATCGCAAAACGTACATCGGCGCCTTGCCTGGCAAGCTGCTGCAGAAACTGGCCAAAGTCGGGGTGAAAAATCCGCTGTTCCTGTTTGATGAAATTGACAAGATGGGCATGGATCAGCGCGGAGACCCCGGCTCTGCCCTGCTGGAAGTGCTAGACCCGGAACAGAATCACACCTTCAACGATCACTATCTGGAAGTGGATTACGATCTGTCGGATGTGATGTTCGTGTGCACCTCGAACTCGATGAATATTCCGTCGGCGCTGCTGGACCGTATGGAAATTATCCGCATTCCAGGTTACACCGAAGATGAAAAAGTGAATATCGCTCTGCGTTACTTGGTGCCCAAGCAGACGAAAGCCAACGGTCTGCGCGACAAAGAACTGGATCTTCCGGAAGAAACTCTGCGCGACCTGGTGCGTTACTACACCCGCGAGGCTGGAGTGCGTGGACTGGAGCGCGAGATTGCCAAGATCTGCCGTAAGGTGGTGCGTGAGCACGTCTCAAGCGGCGATAAGAGCCAGGTAGCGATAACGCCGGCGATGCTGGAAGACTATTCTGGCGTGCAGAAATTCAAATACGGTCTAGCAGAAGAAAATAACGAAATTGGCCAAGTGACCGGTCTGGCCTGGACCCAAGTGGGCGGCGAATTACTGACCATCGAATGTGCGCTTACGCCGGGCAAAGGTCGGGTGGTGAAAACCGGTTCGCTGGGCGACGTTATGCAGGAGTCTATCCAGACGGCATTAACTGTTGTGCGCAGTCGCGCTAAAGCGCTGGGTATTGCCGATGATTTCCATGAAAAACACGATTTGCACGTGCATGTGCCCGAGGGCGCGACGCCAAAAGACGGCCCCAGCGCTGGTATTGGTATGTGTACAGCACTGGTGTCGGCGTTAACCCGTAACCCGGTGCGCAGCGACGTTGCCATGACCGGTGAAATAACTCTGCGGGGTCGAGTTCTGCCCATTGGCGGGCTTAAGGAAAAGCTGTTGGCAGCGCACCGGGGAGGCATCAAAACGGTTCTAATTCCTGATGAAAATGTCAGAGATCTCAAAGAGATACCTGAAAATATAAAAGAGTCTCTGGAGATTCGTCCGGTCAAATGGATTGACGAAGTGTTGGACATTGCGTTGGTGTATTCGCCGGAGGTAATGGCAGGTGAGATCGCTGCAAAATCGGCCGCCAAGGCCGGTTGTGGTGACGACGCAGAATCGAACGAACGCCCAAATACGCACTAAACCCGACATGAATTGTTGACACACGGAAGAGCCCATTGGTATAACTGTTTCGCCGTGAAGCAGCCTGTACCAAGGGCTCCCGCGTTATATAATGTTATTCCGATTGACGGTTTACCGCTCCGACTCACGGATTGTTGCCGCAAGGAATAAAAATAATTGCCGAATGGAATTCTGTAAACGTATGTGCAATAGTCTCTGCGTTTGAGATCCACCGACCTATAACATCTTCAACCTGAAAACGAAGGGGTTTAGTGTGAACAAGTCCGAACTTATTGATGCAATTGCAGAGTCTGCTGATATTTCCAAAGCCGCCGCTGGCCGCGCTCTGGATGCCATGACCACATCCATTACCAGCGCCCTGAAAAAGGATGACCAGGTAACGTTGATTGGTTTTGGTACTTTCTCCGTGAAAGAACGAGCTGCCCGTACTGGCCGTAACCCGCAGACAGGCGCCGAGATTCAGATTAAAGCTTCTAAAGTGCCTGGTTTTAAAGCAGGTAAAGCCCTGAAAGACGCCGTTAAGTAACGGGTTTTTTGACGGCAGCTCCGAGTTTTGGAGCTGCGCCAGAGATATTAAAGGCGCATTCCACACTGAATGCGCCTTTTCACGTTAACAGCGACAGATTTACGTCATCAACGCCAGAGTGGCGTTGATGACGACGAAAAATCCGCCGGCATTCGCTGGCACAGCACGACCTTGAACAGGGATTCGGGAGATACATGCTTCAAGATATGCGGGAAAACGCTCAGGGCACCATTGCCAAGGTTATTATCGGCTTGCTGATTTTATCGCTTTCCGTTTGGGGAATGGACGCCATTATTGGCGGCTTCGGTGGCGAACCGGAAGTGGCTACGGTGAATGGCCAAGACATTACTGAGCGCGAATTTTTGCGGGTGGTGCAGCTGGAAAGCCAGAATCGCCTGTCCCGTATGGAACGGCCGGATCCTTCTCTGTTGGACGAAGATCAGATTCGAGTTGACGTACTGCAGGCACTGATTGAAGAGCAGGTGTTGGCGCAGGATGCAGACGAGCAGGGTCTGGCGTTGTCGGACGCCGATGTTGATGCGCTGATCACCCAGATGTCGCAGTTTCAAGTAAACGGCCAGTTCAATCGCGATCAGTTTGTTGCTGTCGTCCGCAATGCGGGTATGGGCGTTGGCGAATTCCGCAGTGCCATGCGCAAGCAAACCGTTGTCAACCAGATTCGCGCCGGTATCGTCGCCAGTGGCGTTGTCACCAGCGATAGCATTACGCGGCTGATGAAGATTCAAAATCAAACCCGCGACTTCCGCCTGTTGAGTATTTCGGCCAATGCCGTGGCTGACCAGGTGAACGTCAGCGCCGATGACATACAAGCGTTTTACGACAGCAATCCAAACTTGTTTCAGCAGCCCGAACAAGTCGATGTCAGCTATGTTGTGTTATCGCTAACCGCGCTTGCTGACGCCATCGTCATCAGCGACGAAGAGTTGCTGACTTATTACCAAAGTCGCGAGGCCGACCTGGCTCGCGAAGAGCGCCGAGCGGCGCATATCCTGATTGAAGACACCGCCGATGCAAACGCCTTGGTTGAGAGTATCCAACAGCGCCTGGCTGACGGTGAAGACTTCGCAGCGCTGGCGCAGGAACTGTCGATTGATACGGTTTCTGGCGAGCAGGGCGGCGATCTGGGCTTTGCCGGCCGTGGCGTTTACGACCCGGCCTTCGATGAGGCTCTGTTCAGCCTTGAACCCGGCGTTGTTTCAGACCCGGTTCGCACCAGCTTTGGCGTACACCTGATCAAAGTGAACGACGTTCGCCGTTCAGACGTGCCCGCCCTGGCTGACGTCGCTGCGCAGTTGCGTGACGATCTGGCCCGCGAGCAAGCGCGTGAAGCTTATGCCCAGGCACGTACAACACTGGCGGACTCGGCTTACGCGGCCGACAATCTGGAAGGGCCAGCGAAAGACCTGAATCTTGAGCTTCGCCAGGCTGACAATATTACCCGTAACGGCGGCGGTGAGCCGTTTGACCATGCCGGACTGGTGCGCCAACTGTTTTCGGAAGACGTTTTGAGCGGTGGCTATAACACCGAGCTGATTGACGTTGCCGACAATCGCGCTGTGGTCGCCCGCGTGCGGGTTTATCGCGGGGCAGAGATGTTGCCGCTAGCCGACGTAGGGGACGCTATTCGCAGCAATTTGGAGGCCGAAAAAACCCGTACCGCGCTGGTGGCCCGTGCCAGCGAAATGGCCGCGCAGTTACAGGCCGGCGAATCGTTGCAGGATATCACCGACGACAGCTGGACGACGTACATCGAACAGCCGCGCAGTGCGCCGGAATTAGGCGGTGGGGTCATGCAGACGGTTTACGCGTTGCCGCGCCCACAAGCAGGTGGCGTCAGCTATGGCCACACTGTTACCGGCAACGGTGCCGTTATAATCGCTCTGGATAAGGTTAATGAAGGCGAGGTCAACACCGACAGCACCGAATACTTGCAGTTGCAGGAGTTTCTGGCTTCACTGGACGGCCAGCGCGAATATACGGCTTACCAACAGTGGCTGCGGAATAACGCCGAGGTGGAGCGTCCGTAGTACAGTTTTAGTACGCAGCTAGAACAAAGCTAGGGAAACGCCAGGGCAGGATGACGCCCAAAGAGAGTAAAAAAACCCGAACCGGCTCTCCGGTTCGGGTTTTTTTGTTTCTAACGTCAACGTTGCTTTTAGCGCATGTGCTGTCAGGGTTGCGTCAGTGGCAGGCGGGTAGGGCGCAGGCTTTCTTTAATCTTTTTTAAGTGGCTGAGAAAATCCGGACCGCGTTTTAACGTCACCCCAGTAGCCAGAATGTCGATGACGGTAAGCTGGATAATACGCGACGACATGGGCATATAAACTTCGGTATCTTCCGGCGAAATCACCGGTAACACCACGCTGGACACTGCCGCCAGGGGCGATTGAGGGTTGGTAATGCCAATGACTGTGGCGCCGTTATCGCGGGCAATTTGTGCTATTTCCACGGTTTCTCGGGTGCGGCCGGTGTAAGAGATAGCCACAATCACATCGCCCACGTTGGAGCCAGCAGCCACCATTCGCTGAATCAAGGCGTCGTCGTAAGTCGTAACGGGTATGTTGAAGCGGAAAAACTTGTGCTGGGCGTCCATCGCCACCGACGCCGAGGCACCCATGCCAAAGAAGCTGATCTGCTTGGCTTGAATCAGCGAATCGATGGCCTGCGCCAGTGCCTTGGCATCCAGCGTCTGGCGTGCCTTATCCAGGCTCGCCATGGTGCTGAGTATGATTTTGTCGGAAAACTCTGCCACCGTGTCGTCGGGCTCAACGTTCTGACCGACATAGGGAGTGCCGGTGGCAATGCTTTGTGCCAGACGAATCTTGAAGTCGGGAAAACCGGTGGCGGAGAACCCGCGGCAAAAACGGTTAACCGTCGGCTCGCTAACGTCAGACGCCCGCGCCAGCGCGGCAATACTGTAACGCGTTGCGGCGCTGGGGTCGCGCATGATGGCCTCTGCCACCTTGCGCTCGGATTTGTTGAGCTGCTCCAGCCTCTGCTGAATATCCTCAAGCAGATTGTCATCCCGGCGGGAATGGGTGAGGGTAGTTGCAGCCATGCCTGAAGCTCCCTGATTACTTTGGTTGATACGAAATGTTTGATGCGAATTTTTAAAAATTATACCCTGTTTGACGGGTTTGGGGTGTAGTAAAAGTGTCGGAAGTGGGGTTAAATGATGAGATGCTCACATTTTAGCGACGATTATTGGATAAAATTACTACAATGACCAAATCAGACCATACTCGCTGCGACTTGATGATTTTTGGCGCTTTGGGCGACCTGGCCAACCGCAAACTGTTTCCGGCGCTTTACCAGCTTGAGCGCGCGGAATTGCTTGCTGAAGGAAGCCGTGTTCTGGCACTGGCCCGGCACGAGCACAGCACTGACGACGTGCGCCAGCAGATTGCCGATAATTTGCGCCAGCGGGTTCCGGCTGAAGAATTTGACCAATTGGTTGTAGAGCGTCTGGTGCAGCGGGTGGAATACCGCAGCCTTGATTTCAGCTGCCGCGAGAGTTACCCGGAATTGAACGGTTGGCGCGACAGCGTCAATAACAATCTGATTGTGTACATGGCTACACCACCGTCGTTGTACGGGGTGATTGCGCGCAATCTACGAGATTCCGACTGTTGCAGTGAGAACATTCGGGTGGTGGTTGAGAAACCCATTGGCCATGATCTGCAATCGTCGCGGGTCATCAATGATGCACTGGGTGAGGTATACGCTGAAAGTGAGCTGTTCCGTATTGACCATTATCTGGGCAAAGAGACCGTGCAAAATCTGATTGCCCTGCGTTTCGCCAACAATCTTTTTGCCTCCCAGTGGGATCAGAACCACATTTCTCACGTGGAAATAACTGTGGCAGAAAGCTTGGGTATTGAAGGGCGTTGGGGCTATTTCGACAAGGCCGGGCAATTGCGTGACATGATTCAGAACCACCTTTTGCAACTGCTGTGCCTGATTGCCATGGATCCACCGTCTGATTTGTCGGCAGACAGCATTCGCGATGAAAAAGTGAAAGTACTGAAGGCTCTGCGCAAAATTACGCCCGCCATGATGGAACATTACGCGGTGCGCGGGCAGTACACTGCAGGTTCCAGCGAGGGCAAGGCGGTGCCCGGATACCTTGATGAAAAAGGTGCTGATAAATCCAGTGATACCGAAACCTTTGTCGCCCTGAAAGTAGAAATCGATAACTGGCGCTGGTCCGGTGTGCCATTTTACATCCGCACAGGCAAACGGCTGCCTGAAAAGTTTTCCCAAATCGTAATTCATTTCAAACCGGCACCGCACTATATCTTTGACCCGGACCAGAAACATCTGGCCAACAATAAATTGATTATCCGCCTGCAGCCAGACGAAGGTATGGCGCTGAAAATACTCACCAAAGACCAAGGCCTGGATAAAGGCATGCGCCTGCGCCAGGGGCCGTTGGAACTGAGTTTCGCCGAAACTTTTGCCAAGGTTCGCATCCCCGAAGCTTATGAACGGCTGCTGTGGGAAGTCATGAAAGGCCACCAATACCTGTTTGTGCGCCGCGACGAAGTTGAACACGCCTGGCGCTGGATAGACCAGATCATCACCAATTGGCAAGACAGCGGCGAGCCACCAAAACGTTACGCTGCAGGTGGTTGGGGGCCGGTGGCATCGGTGGCTTTAATAACCCGTGACGGACGAAACTGGTATGAAGATGTTTAAGCCCTTATTGCCTAATGGCGTATTTTGGTTCCAGGCTGCAACACCGGCCGACCTTGCCCGGAAATTGGCAGAGCAAATTGCGTTGATTCTGCGCCAACGTCTTGAAGCAGCGCCGCGGGCTAGCGTGGCGTTGTCTGGCGGCAGTACACCGATTTTGCTGTTTAAGGCTTTGGCCCAGCAAGTTCTGGACTGGCAGCGTATAGACGTTGTGCAGGTAGACGAACGCTGGGTAGATCCGTCGCACCCAGACAGCAACAGCGCCCAGATACGCGCGCATCTGTTGCAGGGAGGGGCTGCAGTGGCACGTTTTCATCCACTGTACGAAAACGTCGCAAGTCCTTCAGCCGGCCTGGGTGCGGTTGGCCAGCGGCTTGAATCTCTGAACTGGCCGCTGGACGTAGTGGTGTTGGGTATGGGCAACGACGGCCATACCGCATCGTTATTTCCGGATGCGCCGGAACTGGTCGCGGCCATGGCGGAGCATAACGGCAGTAAATTGGCGGCGATAACCCCACCACAACAAGCCCAGGCGAGAATCACTCTGACCCGCAGCGCCATTGCCGGCGCCCGTAATTGTATTCTGCACATTCAGGGCGACGACAAACTGGCCACTCTAAGCAAGGCATTGATCGAACCTGATAACTGGGCGCAAATGCCAATCCGCGTGTTTCTGCGGTCGGGTTTGCACATTTTTTGGAGCCCCGCAAAGTGACCTTATTGATGAATGTTCAAGCGCAAGCCCAATGCCAGCGGTTAGACGACATCGTCAGCCTGTCGCCGCTGCTGCCGGTGATCACCATTAATCACCCAGACACCGCAGTGCCTCTGTGCGAGGCGTTGATGCAAGGCGGGCTTAAGGTGTTCGAGATCACTCTGCGCACTGAATACGGCCTGGATGCTATTCGTGCTCTGCGTAAGGCGCTTCCTGACGCCTTTGTAGGCGCCGGTACGGTGTTAACGGTAGAGCAGTATAAGCAGGCAGAGGCGGCGGGTGCGCATTTTGTCGTAACACCGGGAATCACACTGCCGTTGCTGGAATACGGGTTGCAAGCTCAGGTGCCGCTGCTGCCAGGCATTGCTACGGCGTCAGAATTAATGAGTGGTTACCAGTTGGGATACCGCCGTTTCAAGTTCTTTCCAGCAGAAGTGGCCGGTGGCACGGCGGGCTTGCGAGCGCTAAGTGGACCGTTTGCCGGAGTTCGGTTTTGCCCTACCGGCGGTATTCGCCAAAACACCGCAGCGGATTACCTGGCTTTGGACAACGTGATGACCGTGGGCGGAACCTGGCTGGCGCCGGAAGACGCAGTGGTCACCGGCGATTGGGCGAGAGTCCGCGAACTGGCCAGGGCAAGCCTAGCCGAACTAGGCGTGTGGAGTAGCGTAACTGAGACGTAAAGTTCACACGAATAGGCCGTGAACAGACACAAAAAAACGCCAGCAAGCCGGCGTTTTTTTTGTCTGAATAACCCGCGGTTTAGTGCAGATGTTCACCAACACGCAGAATCTGCATGGAGTTCGTGCCGCCTTGGGCATTGGTAAAGTTGCCTTTGGTAACAACAACCAAGTCGCCGTCTTTCACCACGCCTCGTTTTACCAGTTGCTCAACCGCCTGGGTATTGGTCTCTTCGGCTGCAAAGTTTGCAGCATCAAAGGGTACGGTTTGTACGCCACGGTACATCACGACTCGGTGCTGGGTGGTGTGATGGCGTGAAAACGCATAAATCGGCAGGCTGGACTTGATACGAGACATTAGCCGCGGGGTTGCACCGGTTTCGGTTAGGCAGATGATAGCGGCTATGCCGTTCAAGTGATTGGCCGCGTACATGGTAGACAGAGCAATGGCTTCGTCTACTTGTCCCATGGATTCGTGCATCCGATGTTTGGACTGGTGCATGGAGGGGTGTTTCTCCGCACCAATGCAAATTCGCACCATGGCGGCTACCGCTTCCACCGGATAATCACCCACAGCAGTTTCTGCCGACAGCATCACGGCGTCAGTGTAATCCATCACCGCGTTAGCCACATCCGACACTTCGGCGCGGGTGGGCATAGGGTTGGTGATCATCGATTCCATCATCTGGGTGGCCGTAATCACCGCGCGATTGAGAATTCGAGCGCGCTGAATAATGTGCTTTTGCACACCGACTAGTTCGGCATCGCCGATTTCCACTGCCAGATCGCCGCGGGCAACCATGACCACGTCAGAAGCTTCGATAACCGCATCCAGTGCGGCGTCATCGTGGGCCAGCTCGGCGCGTTCAATTTTTGCGACCAGCCCTGCTTCAGAGCCGGCCTCTTTCAGCAAACGACGGGCGGTGTGCATGTCTTCGGCGTTGCGAACGAAAGAAACGGCAACATAATCTGCGCCCAATCTGGCGGCAGTAACAATGTCTTGCTTGTCTTTCTCGGTCAGCGCCTCAGCCGACAGGCCACCGCCGCGCTTGTTCAGGCCTTTGTTGTTAGACAAGGGTCCACCAATCAAAACTGTGGAGGTGATGCTGTGATCGTCTACCGCGTCTATCTGCATTTCGATACGGCCGTCGTCCAGCACCAGAATGTCACCGGGTTTTACATCGCGGATAAGCTGTTCGTAATCGATGCCTACGCAATCGGAGGTGCCACTTTCTTTGTCCATGGTGGCGTCCAGCACAAAGGTTTGGCCGGCGGTCAGGGTAACTTTATTGTCGCAAAAGCGGGCAATGCGCAATTTTGGTCCTTGCAGGTCGGCCATAATAGCGACAAAACGTCCCTGTGCCTTGGCGGTGTCGCGGACCAGGCGCGCGCGCTTTTCGTGATCTTCCGCAGTGCCGTGGGAAAAATTCAGACGGGTAACGTCGACACCCGCAGCAATAATAGCGCCCAAAGACTCGGGGCTGTCGGTAGCGGGACCAAGGGTGGCAACAATCTTTGTACGCCGGAGCATAGTGGGTGTCCTTTCA
Source organism: Marinobacter sp. BSs20148 (assembly GCF_000283275.1). NCBI lineage: Bacteria > Pseudomonadati > Pseudomonadota > Gammaproteobacteria > Pseudomonadales > Marinobacteraceae > Marinobacter > Marinobacter sp. BSs20148. Next base: position 2,558,267 of record NC_018268.1, on the reverse strand, counting down.
GAATGGGAAGGTGTTTCGCTTATGCGGTTTGGCTGGCTGTCGGCTTTTGCCTTCATTGGCTGACTTTTATAAGTGCAGCCGCATTATCCAGCATTCGGTTCGAGAAACCCCATTCATTATCATACCAAGCCATGACTTTTACATGACGCCCGATCACGCGTGTGTGGTTGGCATCAAAAATACTCGAACGAGCGTCATGGTTAAAGTCAACGCTTACCAGTTTTTCCTGGTTGTATCCCAGTACGCTGTTTTTTTCAGCCGCGGCTTTTACCGCTGCGTTGACTTCCTCTACGGAGGTGTCGCGGTTCGCGATAAAACCAAAGTCGACCAGCGATACATTAATGGTCGGTACACGAATCGCCAGGCCGTCCAGCTTGCCGTTCAGTGCCGGAATGATTTTACCAATCGCGGCCGCGGCACCGGTTTTGGTAGGGATCATCGACTGGGTGGCTGAGCGCGCGCGGTACAGGTCTGAATGGTACACATCGCTCAAATTCTGGTCGTTGGTATAGGAGTGAATGGTGGTCATTAATCCGCTTTCAATTCCGACCGCATTGTTCAACGCTTCTGCAATCGGTGCCAGGCAGTTAGTGGTGCAGGAGGCGTTGGAAATAATGTGATGGTCGGCGTTCAGAATCTGGTCGTTTACACCGAAAACCACCATGGCGTCTGCGTCTGGGCTGGGTGCAGAAATAATCACTTTGCGCGCTCCCGCCTGTAAATGGCCCGCGGCTTTTTCACGTGTTGTGAACAGGCCTGTGCATTCCAGCACCACGTCTACGCCCAGATCTTTCCACGGCAGGTCGACGGGGTTGCGGATCGCGCTGATGGCAATGCGGTCGCCGTTCACGCTGAGGGAGTCGGCATCGTGGCTTACGTCGGCAGCAAAACGCCCGTGAACACTGTCATACTTGAGCAGGTGAGCGTTGGTTTCGGCATCGCCCAGGTCATTAATAGCGACCACCTGCATCTGCTCGCGATAATTGTTCTCGTAAAGAGCGCGAAGCGTGTTGCGGCCAATGCGGCCAAACCCGTTAATTGCGATTAGGATGGTCATAATCTTACTCCTGTGCGGATGATCTTTTTTCGAAAACACGACTGATGTAGTAAATGTATCAACAAAACGCAAACAAATGAACACTGAAACCGGTAAAATGTAAGAAATCGAACGTAAAACTACGTTTTTTGCCAAAATAATCAAACAAACCTGCTGCCAGTGGAGCTTGCCATGAACCCGACCGTTGATCGCGTAACCCAAAGAATTATTGAGCGCAGCCGAGCATGGCGTCTAGATTATCTGACCCGTATGCAGGCGTTGAAGAACAGTTCGCCCCAGCGCGGCACCTTGTCTTGCGGTAATCTGGCCCACGGTTTTGCCGCTTGCGAGCAGGGTGATAAAGACACTCTTAAGCTGATGAACCGGGCCAATGTAGCGATTGTGTCTGCGTACAACGATATGTTGTCGGCGCACCAGCCTTACGCGTCGTTTCCCGATGTTATTCGTAAGGCTGCCCGTGGCATGGGGTCTATGGCCCAGTTCGCGGGTGGTACACCGGCCATGTGTGATGGCGTTACCCAGGGCCAGCCGGGTATGGAGCTTAGCCTGTTTTCTCGAGACACCATCGCCATGAGTACGGCGGTTTCGCTCAGCCACAACATGTTCGATGCAACATTGCTGCTGGGCATTTGCGACAAGATTGTTCCGGGACTGTTGATAGGCGCACTCAGCTTCGGCTACTTGCCAACAATTCTGTTGCCGGCCGGCCCCATGCCGTCCGGGCTTCCTAACAAAGAGAAACAGCGCATTCGGCAACTGCACGCCGAGGGCAAAATTGGTAAAGAAGAACTGCTGGAAGCCGAAAGTAAGTCCTACCACAGTCCCGGCACCTGCACCTTTTACGGTACTGCCAACAGCAACCAGTTGTTGGTTGAGGTGATGGGTCTGCACCTGCCGGGCAGTGCGTTTGTGAATCCTGGCACGCCCTTGCGTGAGCAGCTGACTCGTGTCTCTACAGAGCAGGTTATTCGCCTTTCGAAACCCCAGGGCGGCACTCTAGGGTTGGGTGACATGGTGGATGAAAAGTCCATTGTAAATGCGCTGGTAGCATTGCTGGTCACTGGTGGGTCCACCAACCACACCTTGCACTGGGTGGCCATTGCTCGCGCTGCCGGCGTTATTATTGACTGGAACGACTACGCTGAGCTGTCGTCGGTGGTGCCTTCCATGACCCGCATTTATCCCAATGGCGAAGCGGATATCAATGCCTTCCACGACGCCGGTGGCACACCTTTTTTGATTCGCGAACTGCTCAGCCACGGCTATTTGCACAACGATGTACAAACCGTGATGGGTTTTGGTCTTGAGCGTTACACCCGGGGGCCTGCGCTGAAAAACGGCGAACTGACCTGGCAGCCGGCACCGGCAAAGAGCCTTGACCCGAGCGTGCTGAGCAGTGCTGCCAAGCCGTTTGCCGAAGGCGGAGGCCTGAAGGTGCTTAACGGCAACCTTGGCCGTGGAGTTATAAAAGTGTCGGCGGTAGCACCTCAGCATCACAAAGTGCAGGCGCCAGCAGTGGTATTCAACGACCAGAACGAACTGAAAGCCGCGTTTGATGCCGGTGAGCTGAATCGGGATTGCGTAGTGGTTGTGCGTTTTCAGGGGCCAAAAGCCAACGGCATGCCGGAGTTGCATAAGCTGACGCCCTACCTGGGTGTTCTGCAGGATCGCGGATTTCAGGTGGCGCTGGTGACCGATGGGCGTATGTCTGGCGCCTCGGGCAAAGTGCCAGCGGCCATACACGTTTATCCGGAAGCACTTACCGGTGGTGCCCTGGCCAAAGTGCGCAATGGTGACGTTATATCCCTGAATGCAGGTACCGGTTCGCTGGAGCTTTTGTTAGACGAACAGGTTCTTGCCAGTCGCGAACCGGTAAAACCTAACCTAGCGGCATCCCATCACGGCCATGGCCGTGAACTGTTTGGTTGGATGCGCCGCAGCGCCAGCAGTCCGGAACAGGGCGCCAGTGTGTTCTGGAATTACGACAACGAAACTGACATATAGGACTGCAATTTTGTTTTTTTTACAAAACAACGTCAGGTCTGACTTTTTCCTTAATATCAGGCAAAAAAAACTCCGGACGGAACAGTCCGGCCGGAGAAAAGTGTCTGAGAAAGTATCAGGCACTGTATTGGAGAATGGAGAAAAGAAAATAGAGCGTGGACAGGATTTGTCGCGTTACGCTGCTTCTTTGTCTGCCAGGTAGCTGTCCAATGCCGCAACGTCGATGTCTGAGGCGTAAAGTCCTTGCTTGGTGCGGCGCCAAAGGATGTCTTCAGTGGTCATGGCCCATTCGTTTCTGACCAAGTGCTCTACTTCTCTCTCATACAGCGTGCCCACGAAGTGCTTGCCAAGATCATCTACGCTAGCGCAATTGTTCAGAATATCCCGTGACGTTGTGCCGTAGGTGCGCACGTAGCGGCTGACCAGTTTTTCCGGCAACCACGGATAGGCCTGATTGAGTGAAGCGGCCAGATTAATCTGGTTGTCAAAGTCGCCACCTGGAAGCACGGCCGTTTTGGTCCAATGGCCCTGGGTGTTTTTGAAGAAGTGGCACACTTTATCGGTAGCCGCTTCCGCCAATTTGCGATATGTGGTGATTTTGCCACCAAACACCGAAACCAAAGGCGCTTTGTCTTTCTCTTCGCTCACTTCAAAGGTGTAGTCGCGGGAGGCTTTCTGTGCGTTCTCTTCTTCACCGTCCATCAGCGGGCGCACGCCCGAATAAGACCAGACCACGTCAGACGGTTGCAGCTGTCGCTTAAAGTGCGAGTTCACAATTTTCAGCAAATAGGTGGTTTCTTCCGGCGAAATTTTGGCATCTTTCGGGTTTCCTTCGTATTCAACGTCGGTGGTGCCAATCAGCGAGAAGTTATCTTCGTAAGGAATGACGAACACAATGCGGTCGTCTTCGTTTTGAAGAATATAGGCCTCTTCTTCCTGGTTCAGGCGGGGCACTACAATGTGGCTGCCTTTTACCATGCGGATCATTTTCGGCGCCGGCATCGACAGACTCTCACCAAACAATGAACTTACCCAAGGGCCCGAAGCGTTCACAATGCACTTGGCAGAAATCATTTGATCTGCGTTTGTGTCGGTGTCACGAAGGGTAATTTGCCATTCGTCGCGACCGCGTACCGCATCTACGCACTTGGTGCGAGTTAAAATGGTGGCGCCAGATTGCTGGGCTTTTTTAGCGGTCAGAACCACCAGTCGTGCGTCGTCTACCCAGCCATCGGAATATTCAAAGCCGCGGGTGATATCCGGTTTTAACGGACCGGACTCATCAAAACGGATGGATTTGGAACCGGGCAAAATTTCCCGCTTGGCCAAATGGTCATATAGAAACAAACCTGCGCGAATCATCCACGCCGGGCGCAAGTGCGACCGGTGTGGCAAACGAAAGCGCATGGGCCACATGATGTGAGGAGAATTGCGCAAAAGCGACTCGCGCTCGGCCAGTGCTTTTTGCACCAGGCGAAATTCATAGTGTTCCAGGTAACGCAGTCCGCCGTGAATAAGCTTGCTGCTGCTGGATGACGTCGCCGAAGCCAAATCATTCATTTCGCAAAGCAGTACTTTTAAGCCTCGGCCTGCAGCGTCCATTGCGATGCCTGTACCATTTACGCCGCCGCCAACGATAACGACGTCATAACGTTGGTGATCTGCAGTCATAGTCGGTCATCTCCTGATGCCATTCGAAAGGGCGCTTTCTGGTTATGCGCGCTTTTCAGAGTTCATACGCGCTAAAAAATCTAGTATGCGGAAGCTCGATATATTCGTAAAGGAAAAAATGGAAAAAAAGCGAAAATAAAAGGACATATAAAGCAACAATCCAACTAGTTCCACAAAAATCAGACTAAATGAAGGGTAACATCGTGCTCAATGAGCAGTCGCGAGATTTCCGGGGGGGGTGGCTGGTCAGTAAATACGTGATCGGCTTGGGTGATGTTGCCTAGCCGAACCATGGCGTTGCGGCCAAACTTGGAGTGGTCCGCCGCCAGCAGAACTTGACCGGAATTGGCAATGATTGACTGGGCTACCCGCACTTCGCGGTAATCAAAATCCAGTAGTGAGCCGTCGTTGTGAATACCGCTGATGCCGATAATGCCAAAATCCATTTTGAACTGATTGATAAAATCTCGTGTGGCTTCGCCTACAATGCCACCATCGCGACTACGTACTTCGCCACCTGCGATAATAACGTGGAAGTCGTCTTTGGCGGATAAAATAGAGGCTACATGCAAATTGTTGGTTACAATCTGCAAGTTTTTCTTCTCAAGCAAGGCTTTGGCAATGGTTTCAGTGGTTGTGCCAATATTGATGAACATCGAGGAATTGTCGGGAATCAGCTTGATCATGGCTTCGGCAATGCGTTCTTTGGCGTCCAGGTCCATAATCTTGCGAGCCTGATAATCGGTGTTGACGGTGCTTGAGTCTATGCCCGCGCCACCGTGATGGCGCCTTAGCTTTTTATGTTTTGCTAGCTCGTTCAAGTCTCGGCGAATGGTTTGCGGCGTTACTTTGAACTGTTCTACCAGCTGTTCGGTGGTTACAAACCCGTTGTGCTGGATCAGTTCCATAATCAAATCCTGTCGGCGCCGCTGAGCCATTCAACATCCTCCACTTTGGGTTCTTTTTGTATGATTGTGTGTTTAATTGAAAATACTATAAAAGTTTAGTCGTTTTCGATGTTGTATGCAGCCGTTCGGGTCCAGTAGAGGTGAGTGGAGTGCAGATATAGGCGAAACTTCTTGGCATTCATGTTCAAAAAAGTAAAAATTCGAACAAATAAGAAAGCGAGGTCTACAAAAAATGAGTCAATATATACTTTCCATAGATCAGGGAACCACCAGTTCCCGCGCCATTCTTTTTAATTTGCACGGCAATATTCATGCGGTACGGCAGCAGGAGTTTCCACAGCATTTTCCTGACAGTGGCTGGGTAGAGCATAAGCCTGCAGACATCTGGTCAACGGTGAAAAGTACCTGTGACGACGTGATGGCAGAAGAGTTCGGTGTTAATGACGAAGTGGTCGCGGTGGGTATTACCAATCAACGTGAGACCACCATTATATGGGATCGGAAAACCGGCGAGCCGGTTTATAACGCGATTGTTTGGCAGGATCGTCGAACTGCCGATTACTGTAAAACAATGAAGTCGTCCAGCCATGAACCCGCAGTGCACAGCAAAACCGGACTGTTAATAGACCCTTATTTTTCTGCCACAAAAATCCGTTGGATCCTGGAAAATGTTCCCGGCACGCGAGAGCGGGCGGAACGTGGGGAACTGGCTTTTGGAACCGTTGACAGTTTTCTGTTGTGGAAGCTCACAGGGGGGCAGGTACACCGCACCGACGCAACCAACGCCAGCCGCACGTTGCTGTTCAATATTCATACCCAGCAGTGGGATGAAGAGCTACTGGAATTATTCGACATTCCTGCGTCCTTGCTGCCCGAGGTGATGGACTCGTCAGACGATTTTGGCAAAATCACGGAAGGCGGTGCCCTGAACGGCGTGTCTGTTTTAGGGGTTGCCGGCGATCAGCAGGCGGCGTTGTTCGGCCAGACCTGTTTCGAGGTTGGTATGGCAAAGAGCACCTACGGCACCGGTTGTTTTTTAATGCTCAATACCGGCGATAAAGCGCTGCAATCCGAGCATCGCTTGCTGACAACGGTCGCCTACCGCCTGAAGGGTAAACCGACCTATGCGATAGAGGGCAGTATCTTTATTGCCGGGGCAACGATTCAGTGGCTGCGCGATGGTTTGCAACTGATCAGTAACGCATCCGAGGCCGAACCGCTGGCGGAAGGCACGCCGGTAGATCACGGCGTTTATTTGGTGCCGGCGTTTACCGGGCTGGGTGCACCTTACTGGGACCCTAACGCCCGCGGTGCTATTTTTGGCCTGACCCGCGATACCGGCATCAAGGAAATTGTGACCGCCGGATTGCAGTCGGTGTGTTATCAGACCAAAGATCTGCAGAAAGCCATGGAGAAAGACGGTATTCGTCCAATCACTTTGCGAGTCGATGGTGGCATGGTCAAAAACAACTGGGTGATGCAGTTCTTGGCAGATATTTTGGGCGCTACCGTCGATCGGCCGTCGATGGTAGAGACCACGGCCCTGGGCGTCGCTTATTTGGCGGGCTTAAAAGCCGGTGTATACGGTTCGCTGGAAGAGCTCACCGAGTTATGGCGCTGCGAACGCCGCTTTGAACCGATGATGTCGAAGTCAGATCGCGACCGATTGTATGCGGGCTGGATTCAGGCGGTGCACAAGCTTTGAGCAAAGCGGGAATTATAAACCTCGGTTGCGCGCGCTAGCGCACCCCCAGTTCCCGCAGGCGCTTGTAGAGTGTGTTGCGGCTGATTGATAGCTCCCGCGCTGCGCTGGAAATGTTGCCCATGCATTTTTGATAGACCTGCAAGGTGTGAGCAAGGGGTTCTGGCGCGACTTTTTTCAGTTCGCCAAACGTGGGCCCCGAGCCGCTCTTGCCGTTGGCGGAGTTAACTGCGCCTGGCAGGTTTGCGGTAGCGGTAGCATCAAGCTGGGCCAGAAAATCGGCGGGCAGATGCCATATCTGGAGATCTTCGCCGTCGGCAATGGCAACAGCTACCCTGATCACATTGACCAGTTGGCGAATATTTCCGGGCCACGGGTGATGGGTCAGGGCTGCCAGAATTCGCGGCGACAGTGCCTCGCTTTGCACTGGATCGCGGTATTGGCTGTAAATATGTTGCACCAGCTTGTGTTTGTCAGTGCGATCACGAAGTGCTGGCAGCTCGACACACAGCCCGTTGATGCGATAGTAAAGGTCTGCGCGTAATTGTCCCGATTCAACGTGTAAGGCCGGTGCACGGTTCGTGGCTGTTATCAGTAGAATATCTACCGCAATACTGTCGGTGGCCCCAACCGGTGTTACCACCCGTTCCTGAAGTACCCGCAATAACCTGGACTGTGCCGATAATGGCATTTCGCCAATTTCATCCAGAAACAAAATGCCTTTGTGAGCTTTACGAATGAACCCCAATGAACCTTGCGCCCGTGCTCCGGTAAAGGCGCCGGCTTCGTAGCCGAACAGTTCCGATTCCACCAGCTCCAGCGGAATAGCCGCGCAATTAACCGCAACCAACGCCTGCTCTTTGCGCTGTGTGGCCTGATGCAGTGCTTTAACCAGAACTTCTTTGCCAACCCCGGTTTCCCCGGTAATCAGCACTGGCACGCCGCGCTCCAGCACTTTCAGGCTTTGCTCGGCGCAGCGGCGAACGGTTGCGTCGCCGTATTCGAGTGTTGAAAAGTCGGCGCTGTTTGTATTTGTCGCCTTGCTTTGAGTTGCTACTGCTGACGGGGCCCGGGCGGGCGGCCGTACCTGAGCAACCGTGGGTCGTTGGACTTTAGCACTCAGGCGCACCCGATTTTTAGTGCTGAGTTGTAATGCAGATTGCGCTGGGTGCCCAAGAATGTGATTGCGATGGGTCGTAAACAGGTCGTCCAGCCGAACCCCAACGGTCGTTCTACTTAACAGTTGGTCGGCCCGTTGATTGCTGGCCACGACACGCCCCAAATCATCGCAAATCAGTATGCCAGACCAGGGGCTGTCGAAGTTGTCTGCGGTGGTACTGAGTGTCAGCATGAAATGGTCGCGCTCAAATTGCCGCTTTAGCAGGCGATTGTCTACCGACTGCGCCAGCAACCGAACCACGCCCAGAGTGTGAGCCTGGGGCAGGTAGGCGTCACTGAATACGCTGAGTACGCCGACCAACTGCTTGTGTGCGTCAAAAATAGGCGCGGCTGAACCAATCATGCTGCGATTGAGTTTTAGAAAGTGTTCGTTGCGCTGAATCTGCACCGCTTTGTTGGTGGCAATCGCAGTGCCTATGGCGTTTGTACCACAGCGCTCCTCCTGCCAGTTTGCGCCTTGCTGGAACCAGGGTTTCAACTGTGCCTCAGTAACGCGCTCGTCCCCCCAGCTTTTAAGCACCGTTGCGTGCCGGTTTGCCAGCAGAATCAGGCAGCGGCTACTGGAAAGCACGTTGCGATAGTACGGCAGCACTTCGGCTTCGGTACTGGCCAGTAGCTCGTGATATTGGCGTTCCAGCTCTTCTACCTGTGCCGCACCGGGTGCCGGTGGAGTGGGTTCGAAGTCGTGATCAAGGCCCCAGGCGATGCAGCGATCCCAGGATTGTTCGACCAGACTGCGTTCAATTTCGTATTTGGTATTTTTCATTAAGCCGCATCTCTGTGTTCGTTTTCGAGTTATTCGGTGCCGATGTGCGGAGCGGGTTGGTCATTATTGCCCTAAATACTGTTCAATAATCTGTGTAATTTGTGTTGAGGTCAATGTTCAAGTTGAACAAAGTAGTGTTAAGCGAACATCTTTAATTTCGATTTAGAAAGAACGGGTATAAAAAAAGTTTATATAAATCATAAATATAAGTATTCTTACGTAGAATTACGAAAAGCTGGTATGGCCTTTGCGTTGCCTGACACGCAATCAAAAGATCGGGTGCGATCATTTGCTCAGATGTGTTTCCACAAGAACAACAAGGAACAGATATGTCCTTAACCCTGGAGAACCTCTCCCACAGGGTCGACGGTGTCGACTATATCCGGAATGCCAATCTCACCTTTCAGGCTGGCTCTTTCAATGTGCTGCTAGGTCGAACGCTCTCGGGCAAGACCTCGATGATGCGCTTGATGGCCGGGCTTGATAAACCCAACGAAGGTCGGTTGATCTTCAACGGCCAAGATGTAACCGGACAGAGCGTGCAAGCCCGGAACGTCTCGATGATCTACCAGCAGTTCATCAATTACCCAGGCATAACCGTGTATGAAAACATCGCGTCGCCTTTGCGCCTGGCGAAAATGACTGAGTCTGAGATTGACCGCCGGGTGAAAGAAACCGCGGCGATGCTGCAGATTAGCCCCCTTCTGAAGCGCTATCCTCTTGAACTTTCCGGTGGCCAGCAACAGCGTACGGCGATGGCGCGAGCATTGGTTAAAGATGCCACATTGGTGCTGTTCGATGAACCCTTGGTCAACCTTGATTATAAATTGCGGGAAGAACTGCGGGCCGAACTGCGCGACCTGTTCCGTGAACGCCAGTGTATTGCGGTATACGCCACCACGGAAGCCAACGAAGCCTTGGCGTTAGGCGGTACAACCACGCTGTTGCATGAAGGGAGTGTGATTCAGAACGGTCCGGTTATGGATGTGTACCGGTCACCGGTAAATACCCTGGCTGCGCAGCTGTTCAGCGAACCGCCGATGAATATGATCCGCGGACGCGTGACAGACACCGAAGTAACGTTTGATGAATACTCCCATCATGCTTTGACTCAAGAATTGTCCAAACTGATGCCAGGAGATTACTGGTTCGGGGTTCGCCCTAGCCACATCGCTCTGGTGCCGGCCAACGACGACGATCTTGAAATTTCGATGGAAGTCGCGCTGAGCGAAATCAGCGGTTCGGAAACGTTTATACACATCGAAAACAGCCATTTTGAAATGGTGATGCAGCTGATGGGTGTTCACCAATACCACACCGGTGCCCCGGTTAAGGTCTACCTGCCCATCAACAAGCTGTTCGTTTTCGACAGCGCCGAAAAGTTGGTGCAAACACCATCGCGGATACCAGGAGGGGCTGTCTAATGGCTGAAATTCAATTGAAATCACTGGCTCACAGCTACAGCGATAAGCCTGGCGGGCCAGAAGACTATGCGATTCGCCAGCTCGACCACGTTTGGCATGAAGGCGGCGCCTACGCTCTGCTAGGGCCATCTGGTTGTGGCAAAAGCACCATGCTGAATATTATTTCCGGCCTGGTTCAGCCTTCTGAAGGTGAAGTACTGTTTGACGGTAAGCGGGTCAACGAGCTGTCGCCGCGGGATCGTAACATCGCCCAAGTGTTCCAGTTTCCGGTTGTTTACGACTCCATGACCGTGTTTGATAACCTGGCATTTCCGTTAAAGAACAACAAAATACCGAAGTCACGCATCAAGGCGCGGGTGCAAGAAATTGCCGAAGTGCTGGAAATTGAAGACAAGCTCTACAAGAAGGCTAAAAATCTGACCGCCGACGAAAAGCAGAAAGTGTCCATGGGGCGCGGTCTGGTGCGGGAAGACGTGTCGGCCATTCTGTTTGATGAACCGCTTACGGTGATTGACCCCCAGTTGAAGTGGAAACTGCGGCGCAAACTGAAGCAGATTCACGAGCAGTTTGACATCACCATGGTGTACGTGACCCACGATCAGCTGGAAGCGTCTACATTTGCCGACAAGATTGCGGTGATGTATGGCGGCCAGATCGTTCAGTTCGGCACGCCCACCGAGTTGTTCGAGCAGCCTAACCATACCTTTGTTGGCTACTTTATTGGCAGCCCGGGTATGAACCTGGTTGAAGTAGAGCGTAGCGCCGCAGGGGTTCGTTTCAGGTCTACTCAGGTAGACCTGGCGCCGTGGCAGGTCGAACTGTTGAAACGCCTCACATCCAAAAACATCAAAATCGGGATCCGTCCGGAATTTATCCAGCTGTCCCCGACTGCTTCGGACGACACCTACGAGGCCGAGATTCTGGATATGGAAGACCTCGGTACCTACAAAATTATCACCGTGCAGCTGGATCAGCAGGAGATGAAAGTGCGGATGAACGAAGAGTTTGAGGGCGCCATTGGCAGCCGCACGAACCTTTCGTTCCCGCAACAGTGGCTGAAGCTGTATGTCGATGAATTCCTGGTACAGGAGCAGCAGTGATGCAAAAAATTCAGAATAACCGCGCGTGGTGGCTGGTGTTGCCGGTATTTTTGCTGGTCGCTTTTTCAGCGTTGATCCCGTTGATGACCGTTGTAAACTATTCGGTACAGGATATTTTTGGCCCGGGGCAGGCGTTTTTCGTCGGTACCGAGTGGTTCAAAGAGGTCCTGGGTGACGAGCGTTTGCAGGATTCCCTGATTCGCCAGTTCATGTTCTCTGGCGCTGTGCTGCTTATTCAGATCCCGTTGGGCATCAGCGTTGCGCTGATGATGCCGAAGTCTGGCATTAAAGGGTCTGTGTGTCTGATTCTGATCGCTATTCCGCTGCTGATTCCCTGGAACGTGGTAGGCACCATCTGGCAGGTTTTCGCCAGGGGCGACATTGGCCTGTTTGGCTGGGGTCTTAACGAGCTTGGCTTTGACTACAACTACACCGGCGACACCGTCGACGCGTGGTTAACGGTTTTGCTAATGGACGTGTGGCACTGGACTCCGCTGGTAGCGCTGCTTTGCTACTCGGGCCTGCGCGCCATCCCGGAAGCCTTTTATCAAGCAGCTGAGATTGACCGCGCCTCTAAATGGGCAGTGTTCCGTTACATCCAGCTTCCACGGCTGAAAAGCGTGTTGATCATTGCGGTGCTGTTGCGCTTTATGGACAGCTTTATGATTTATACCGAGCCGTTTGTATTGACCGGCGGTGGGCCTGGCAGTTCGACCACCTTCTTGAGCCAAACATTGACCACCATGGCCATCGGACAGTTTGACCTGGGTCGTGCAGCTGCCTTCTCGCTGATCTACTTCATGATTGTGCTGTTGATTTCGTGGCTGTTCTTTACCGCCATCACTCAAGCTGACAAAGAAAAATAAGGAGAGTGTGATGAAACAAACCCGTTTAAAAAGCGTCGCGATCACCCTTTTTATAGCGCTTTTGCTAACCCCGGTTTACTGGTTATTGAATATGTCGTTCAAAACAAACCAGGAAATTCTGGGGGGCCTTACGTTTTTTCCAAAAATCTTCACCCTTGATAACTATGCGGTCATTTTTAGTGATCCCAGTTGGTACAATGGCTACTTGAACTCGATGACGTATGTGTCCATGAACGTGGTCATCACGCTTCTGGTGGCGTTGCCGGCCGCTTACGCATTCAGCCGCTACAAATTCCTGGGCGACAAGCATCTGTTTTTCTGGCTGCTGAGCAACCGAATGGCGCCGCCGGCGGTATTCCTGTTGCCATTCTTCCAGCTGTACTCGTCGATTGGTCTGTTTGATACACACATTGCCGTTGCACTTGCGCACTGTTTGTTCACCGTACCTCTGGCAGTGTGGATTCTGGAAGGCTTTATGAAAGGTGTACCGCGTGAGTACGACGAGATGGCCTTTATTGACGGTTACAGCTTTCCAAGGTTCTTTATCAAAGTATTCCTGCCAATGATCCGCTCTGGCATCGGCGTAACCGCGTTTTTTACCTTTATGTTTTCATGGGTAGAACTGTTGCTTGCCCGCACTCTGACATCTGTAGACGCCCAGCCGATTGGCGCCATCATGACGCGGACCATCGGGGCCAGCGGTATTGATTGGGGTGTGCTGTCGGCAGCCGGCGTTCTGACGATTATTCCCGGCATATTGGTGATTTGGTTCGTTCGTAACCATGTGGCCAAAGGCTTCGCTCTCGGACGCGTATAAGGAGAATACTGATGATTGACTGGATGAACTGGACCCCCACGGTCGTAATCTTTTTTGTGGTGATCGCTTCGATTCTTGCGGTTATGACTGTTTACGAAGTCGTTTCGCCTTGTCGTGAGCGCAAAGGATTTTTGCCTATCGAAACCACTCGTGGCGACCGGTTGTTTATTGGCTTGCTGTCGACCGCTTACATTCATCTGACCTTTCTTGCGGTCAGCGATGTGAGCTTGTGGGTAGCGCTGGCGGTCTCTGTAGCCTGGATGGGCGTGTTGCTGCGCTGGGGTTAAACCAAAGCGGTGCATTGAAAAGCACAGTGTGTCTTGAAATAATGGACAATATTTGGTTAAAAGTGGTTGTAAAGGATTCGGAACCGAACTATTTTTAAATCCATGATCGAAAGCGATCATTAACCAATTCGCGAGCACAACGTTTAGTGCGTATAACGTGCAATGTGTACCACGCTTTAAGGACTCTAGTGCTATAAGTGATGTAGATGTAAAAACGGAGTGCGGTCTGGTCCCGCTCCATCCATAAAAAGTAAATGAGGTCGGGTATGTTCAAAAATAACAAACATCCTAAAACTCTTATACTCAGTGCCGCGATTGCCGCTGCCAGTATGAGTCTGAGCCTGCAAGCTTACGCCGATCAGTATTCGGACGCGGCTGAAAAGTGGGTGAGTGAGTCATTCAAAAAGTCGACTCTCAGCAAGGAACAGCAGCTGGCGGAGATGGCGTGGTTTACCCAGGCTGCGGAAGAGTTCCGTGGAATGGAAATTAACGTGGTTTCAGAAACCATTGCCACTCACGAGTATGAATCCAACGTTCTGGCTAAAGCATTCTCCGAAATTACCGGCATCAAACTGACCCATAACCTGATCCAGGAAGGCGACGTTATCGAAAAGCTGCAGACCCAGATGCAGTCAGGCCGAAACATTTACGACGGCTATGTGAATGACTCCGACCTGATCGGTACTCACTTCCGGTACGGTAAGGTTGTAGCAGTTGACGACATCATGGCTGGCTCTGGCAAAGATCTAACTCTGCCAACGCTGGATCTTGAAGATTTTATCGGGTTGGAGTTTACCACTGGGCCTGATGGCAAACTGTATCAGTTGCCTACTCAGCAGTTCGCCAATCTGTACTGGTTTCGAGCTGACTGGTTTGAACGTGAAGACCTGAAAAAGCAGTTTTCAGATATCTACGGTTATGACTTGGGCGTTCCGGTAAACTGGTCGGCCTACGAAGATATTGCCGAGTTTTTCTCGGTTCACGTGAAAGAAATTGATGGCAAGAAAGTATACGGCCACATGGACTACGGCAAGAAAGACCCGTCTCTTGGCTGGCGCTTCACTGATGCCTGGTTTTCTATGGCGGGTGCCGGCGACAAAGGCCTGCCTAACGGCTTGCCGGTAGACGAGTGGGGTATTCGGGTTGAAGACTGTCGTCCGGTCGGTTCCAACGTGTCCCGTGGCGGTGCCACCAACGGCCCAGCAGCGGTTTACGCGACCACCAAGTACGTGGAATGGATGCAAAAGTATGCGCCGCCCGAAGCAACGGGTATGACCTTCTCTGAATCTGGCCCAGTACCTGCCCAGGGCGCCATCGCCCAGCAGATTTTCTGGTACACGGCCTTTACCGCCAGCATGATCGAAGAAGGACTGCCGGTTGTAAATGAAGACGGTACTCCGAAATGGCGTATGGCGCCTTCGCCCCGTGGCCCTTACTGGGAAGAAGGCATGAAGCTGGGCTATCAGGACGTAGGTTCCTGGACCTTCCTGGAATCAACTCCTGAGAAGCGTCGCCTGGCGGCTTGGTTGTACGCCCAGTTCACGGTTTCCAAGACTGTGTCTCTGGAAAAAACCGTTGCTGGCCTGACGCCGATTCGCGAATCTGACCTCAACTCTGACGTAATGTCGGAAATGGCGCCGAAGCTCGGTGGTCTGGTTGAGTTCTATCGCAGCCCGGCACGGGTTCAATGGACGCCGACTGGCACCAACGTTCCTGATTACCCGAAGTTGGCCCAGTTGTGGTGGCAGTACATTGCCCAGGCAGCCAGTGGCGAAGCGACTCCTCAGGAAGCTTTGGATGGCTTGGCAGATGCTCAAGATCGCGTAATGGAGCGTCTGGAACGTGCCAACGTACTGGAAACCTGCGGTCCTAAGCTGAACGAGCCGCGTGACCCGCAGTACTGGTTGGATCAGCCGGGCGCACCCAAGCCCAAGCTGGCCAACGAAAAGGTACAAGGCGTAACCGTACCTTACAATGAACTGCTCAAAACTTGGGAAGACGCTCGCAAGAGCTAACTCCCGAAGACCGATGCAGGTCGCAATCGAATCTCTCGATTGCGACCTGCAATTCACCGTTACCATGGTGAGTCTGGTTAATTTCTCATTTCCCCCCCGATTATATTAGGTCACATTATCTGTCCTGGCCCACGTGTTTTTTGTCGGCCTTTTCTGCTCTTTTGCTCAGTTCATTTTGGGCTAGTGGTGAGAGTAAAAAAACATGAATAAAATCTCAGTCATTCACCGGCTCTACGCTGGTTTTGCGATTCTTTGTTTAATCATTGTTTGTTGGGGCGTGTTTAACAGTCGCATTATGTCGTCTTTCTCGGACACCACCCACGAGCTGACATCAGACTACTTTCCCCTCGCTGCTCAAATCCAACAAGTTGACACTCACCGGGCTGAAGCCGGAAAGCAGGCGCTTTCTATGATGGCGGCAGAAGACCCCGATGTGTTGTCTGTCAGGCTCTCTGCGCTTGAAACAACCATTAGTACATTAAACATGTTAGCGAATGGTATTTCTTCGTTAGACAACATAGAAAAATTTCCTGTGGTGCAAACTCGAAATCAACGTGTCGCACAGAATGTTATCGCGTTGAAATTGTCCGTTGATCAGCTGGACGAATACAATCGTTCGGTGTTGGAAGTTTCCGAAATAGTTAACGAAGGTTTGTCAGCATTTCTGGCTAATAACGCAGAAATGAAACGGCTCTTAGTGAGAGAGGGCACGGAACCCGCCGGTGACGATATTTATATCCGGGACTTGTTTACTACGATTATGGAAAACTTGGCGAACATTGAACTGCTCATTATGCGAATGGTCAGTACCGACGATGCAAATAAACTCGCGAGTGTCATCGAGAATCTGCGGATGAATACCCAGATCATTGAACCGGATATTAATGCGTTAGTGTCAGAAGTTCCGCGACTGGAAGGGCTTCCCGTTTTGATCAGTCATTTTATGGCGGCGGTGAATCAAGATGACGGCATCATTAACCAGTACTTGGGTTATCGTCAGAATCGCCTGAAGCTGGCTGAGGCCGGGCGGGAAGTGGATCAGCACTTGGGTGATCTTGCGGATAATCTCGACGGGATGAGAGTGGCGGTTTCAGACCGGATTACCCAAACGGTCGCGGTGCTTGACGAGTCTGCCAGGCGGTCCGAACAGTTGGTTTACTGGTTGTTATCGCTGGTTGTTTTGTTCGCTTTGGGTACCTCGGTGTGGCTTGCCAGAATGATCAGCCTGCCCCTTAGGGCCACACTTTCGCACTTGGCCAGCATGGCAAAGGGTGATTATTCGCGCCGACTGGAGTTCAACGCCAAGGGTGAGTTTATTGACCTTAAAGCTTCCGTGAACCAGTTGTCAGACGCTATGGCGACTGTTCTGGGAAGCCTGCAGCAGGCGGGTGGCGACATTGCCGTTATTGCAACAGGCAATGCCCGTTTTGCCCGGGACTTCAATGAACGGGTGCGCGGACAGTCTGAAGAACTCGTTGCCATAGCGGCGGCTATGACCCAAATGGAGGCGTCTGCTCGCGAGGTGGCGGGTTCAGTACGGGGAACTCACGAATTGGTCGGTGAGATAAATCAGCAGGTTGCAGAGAACCTGTCCGATGCAGAACGTGGAAGCCTCTGTGTGGCAGAGCTCGAGACCCAATCCGGTCACACGGCGGCCAAGCTTCATGAACTTGAAAAGGCGTCTCAGGACATCGGGCGAATTACCGAAGTGATCGATGGTATCGCCAATCAGACGAATCTACTGGCATTGAACGCCGCGATTGAATCTGCCCGGGCCGGAGAAGCCGGGCGCGGCTTTGCAGTCGTCGCGGACGAGGTTCGGGGCCTGGCCCGGAAAACCACGGAAAGCACCGAGACCATCCGCACGTTGGTAGAGCGTCTTCAGGGTGAGGCATCAGAATCCGTCCGCTCAATGAATAATAACTTTTCGCAACTGGCGGCAGTCAGAACGCTGATGGCCAGTGTTTCCGAAGGCGCCGAAAAGATCCGCAGTGCCATGGCGCGAATTCATCACGGAGCCGATCAAACCCGTTTGGGGATGGATGAACAGGAAAGTGTAAGTAAGTCGGTTGCTCGCCAGGTAAACGAAATCAGCAGCTCCGCAAACGCCAGCCTTGATGAAATTGACGAACTCGTTGCAACCTGCGAGCGCCTTGAGGCCTCTGTCGGCAATATCGAAGCTTTGGCGGGGCGATTCCGCGTTAATTAATTTGGCCTGCTCGGTTCTGATTACGCGGCGGCCGAAATTTGCGCCATACTGCTTTCTTACGCTGGCGTAAAAAGAGGAGGTCGCTATGTCATCATCTCAAGTCGCAGAGCACATCACCTGGCAATCAGCGCAATGCTATCTCGGCCAGGTGCTTGTGGCCTGCAGTGACACGGGTGTGTGCGCTTTGCTGACCGGGCAGACACTGCCACCACTAATGGAGCGATTGCGCAGCCGCTTCCCACGCGCTCAATTATGCCAAGCAGAGAGTGCTTGCCCGAGTTGGCTGGGCAAAGTGAAAGCCCACCTGACAGACGGCCGCAGCGCGGAACCCCTAGCTCTGGATTTGCGCGGTACGAAGTTTCAGCAGCAAGTCTGGCAAGCGCTACAAAGCATTCCCAGTGGTGAAGTCATCAGCTACGCCGAGCTGGCGCGGCGGGCAGGGTGCCCAAAAGCTGTGCGCGCCGCCGCCAGCGCTTGCGGGGCCAACCCGGTGGCTGTGCTGGTGCCTTGCCATCGGGTATTGCGCAGCAATGGCGACCTGGGCGGCTATAACGGTGGTGTTGCTATCAAAAAAGCGCTGCTGGCACATGAGCAGACGCTATCTGCCCGCTAATTTCGTTTTTTTCGTTTTCGGCGTTTGTAAATAAGCAAATGGCGTTACGGCCGGCGCGTTTGGCCGAATACATGGCCGCATCGGCCCTCTCCAGCAGCTGACGGGCGGTGTCGGCTTCGCTCGAATACAGGCTTATGCCTACGCTGGCGCTGGCGCTCAGGGTATGGCCATCAATTTGATAGTCCTCGCGGTGCTTGTTCAGCAAGCGCTGCGCAATCTTTTTTGCCGCTTCGGGACTGTTCAATTCTGGCAGTATCACCACAAATTCATCGCCGCCAAGGCGGGCTAATGTGTCGCCCTCGCGAAGGCAGGTCTGTGCTCTTTCGGTGAACTGAAGCAGCAAAGAATCGCCTACTTGATGCCCCAGAGTGTCGTTAATCTGTTTGAAATGATCCAGGTCAATGAACAGCACGGCTAGCACCAGTCGGTTGCGGTGGGCCTGGCGGATAGCGTGTTCCAGGCGGTCTTCCATCAGCCGGCGGTTGGGGATGCCGGTGAGCGCATCGTAATAGGCCATCTGGCAAATGCGTTCCTCGTTGCGGCGGTTCTGGGTGATGTCGGTAAACAGGGCCGCGTAGTGGGTTATGATGTCATCATCATCTGTTACTGCAGTAATGGTCAGCAATTCCAGATACAGCTCGCCGGTTTTGCGCCGGTTCCAGATTTCGCCACGCCATACGCCTTCCCGCCCCAGGGCTTGCCACATCTGGTCGTAAAAGGCTTTGTCATGGCGACCAGACGAAAGCAGCGCCGGCGTTTTACCAATGACATCGTCCGTGTTGTAACCGGTCAGTTGGGTAAACATGGGGTTAGTGAATTCTATGCGCGATTTGGCATCGGTAATCATGATGCCTTCCATTGAAGAGGAAATCACCCGCTCAGCCAATTGCAGGGTTCGCCGCGACTGGGCCAGGGCCGAGTCCCGAAGCTCCAGTGCAGCGCGTAAATCCTGCATATATAGCTGTTCCACACCGGCAAGCATCTGACCGTAGCCCACCAGGCCGATCACCTGGTTATCGTCATTGATCACCGCCAAGTTACGGATGCGCAGGTTCATAAGGCGATCACGGGCGTGAATAAGCGGCTCGTCCTCGTGCACGGTTATCAATGGGCGGCTAGCCAGGGGGCCGACCACTTTATTACCGGTATTGCGGCTGATAAGACGGACTATGTCGCGCTCGGTAAGAATCCCCAATCCCAGCTTTTTACAATCAATAATCGCCGCATGAGCGCGGTTTTTGTACATGCTAGCCGCTGCTTCCGCCAGGGTCTTATCACCGTCTATAGACAGTGGCATTGTGGCGGTGGCGGAGCGCACGTCTCGCAAACGCAGATAGGGTTCAATACCTTGGTTTATCGCCATGTCAGTTTGCGAGAGAATACCGGCTGCCTTGCCATCGGCGTCGACCACCAGTAAGTGACGTTTACCGGTTTCACGGAATTTAACCGCGGCTTCCTGCATGGGCATGTAGGTGGGCACGGAGATAACCGGTGAGCTCATTACCGAACTGACCGGCAGGGCAAAGATCGAAGATGATGTAAAATCAAGGCCCAGGGCATCGCGCTCTGTCCAGATGCCCAACACGTCGTCATTGCGGATAACCAGAATGGAACTGACACTTCGCTCCGCCATCATTGCGGCGGCCGTGGCTATAGTAGTATCAGGCTCGCAATGTAGAAGGGCACCGCTGTGCATCAGTCGGGAGACAAGAAGTTGCGGTACCATACGAATAGAATCCTGTTTGCGGTGCCATGCTGAAGGCATGAATTTACAGAAGAATTTGATTAAGTATGCCTTAAACGGGTTGATCTACCAATAGCACCTGTCGCTTTTGTGTTGTGTATACAGTGTTTGGTTTTACATCGGTGTCTTAACAAAATGGAACAAATGATATTAGCAACCAGCCTTTGTCAGTGGAGCCGCCGAAAGGTTTGCCGCGAAGTCAGGTAATCGGATTGGTGGTCGGTTTGGCCGGCTTTTTGGCGTGCCTGATTATACCGCCGCCTGGTGGTATGTCAGTCGAGGCCTGTGCCGCTTCGGCACAGCGTTACTGCTGGCGATTGCCTACTCCGCCAGTATTGGCGGTATTGCCACCTTGATTGGCACGCATCCCAACGCCTTGTTGGCGGTTTATTTGTTGGATACCTAGGATATTGAAGTGGGCTTTTCACAATGGATGCTGCTGGGGCTGCCGGTTGCTGTGGTGATGCTATTGCTAGTGTGGTGGTGGCTGACCCGAGTCGATTTTGGTATCGGTCGCGCTGATGACAGCAGCGAAATGATCCGCCGCGAGATCGAGGCCCTTGGGCCTCTTGGCCGCGGTGAAAAACTGGTGGGGCTGGTGTTTGTACTAACGGCGAGCGCCTGGATATTCCGCCCGTTGCTGTCGGCTAACCTGGCGCCCTGGCTGAGTGATACGGGTATCGCCATTGCCGCTGCGTTGGCGTTGTTCCTGATTCCGGTGAACACCCGCGAGCGCAAATTTCTGCTGGACTGGGAGATCGCTGAAAAATTGCTTTGGGGTGTGTTGCTGCTGTTCGGCGGTGGCCTCGCCATGGCTGGCGCTATTAGCAGCTCCGGCTTGGCCAGTTATTGGTTGATGAACTGGGTGTTTGGCCTGTGATGTCTAGGCGCCAGCTGTGGTGGCGCTCAGGCATTTAATCTTCTGGCCGGGATAAATTCAGCCAGGGTTGGGACAGCCAATAAAAACGTCCGTCGCCTGCGGGGTAGGTGCAGTTATAGCGAAAGCGGCGGCTGCTGAATGCAGCGGGCGCTTGAACATTCGCCTGCTGTGCGTTGGCGGTTACCTTGATTCGGCCCTGGCCGGAGCCAAAGCAGGTCAGTTTATCTGGCGTGAATCCACTCGGCAGAGTCATCCGCAGGTGCGGCGGGTTAGCGCTGACAATACCGTCTGGAAGATCCTTGGCCGGCACGGGTAAAGCCTTACTCAGCAACTTGTTCTCCAGGCCTTGTAGCTGCCCATAGGCGTTGGCCATGGGAAATCGTGGCAGTCGGGTGCGGCTTGAGGTTGCGCCGACGGGGCCGGATTGCTGCCCGAAGGCCAGCCAGCCACGCTGGTTCATTTGCTGTTCCAGTGCTGCATCAAATTCGCCATAGGGGTAGGCAAACATTGGCGGGGCACTTCCAAACTCTCTTTCAAGCAACGTTTGCGCACCATCAAGGCTTTGACGAACACGCTCTCGCCACTGCTCCACTTTCTCGTTAGGTGCTTTGGCCAGGTGCCCGTGGCCAGCGCTGTGGTTGGCAATGGTCGCCAGGCCCGTAGACTCCAGTTCTTGCAGCTGCTGTAACGTCATAAAACCGCTGTTGCCGATGGTGTCGGTGTTCACAAACAGGGTGTAGGGATAGTTCAGTCGCGTCAAAATGGGTGCTGCGTTGGAATATACAGAACTGTAGGCGTCATCAAAGCTCAGGGCAACGGCATCGCCGCCATCACCCGCCAAGGCTTTTTGCGTTGCCTCGTACAGTGGTTCAACCGACAGCCCGAGTTGTTCGATCATTTGCAGTTGGGCTTGAAACAGTGCCAGCGAAGTACTGGTGGCGCCGGGCGTGTTATTGCTGATGTGGTGGTACTGCAATATGGCCAGATCTGCGCTGGCGCCCGCAGGCAATGCCAGTGCGATAGCCAGCGTGGTGGCTACAAAATCCTGTCGGCGCATGTAAAATTCCTTCATTTTAAAGGGTGGCCCTCACGCTGCTTACCGCAGCGACTTAGTCGCGCCCGCGATAGTGCTGTCTGATAACGGCAAAGGCTGCGTTAAGTTTCTGGATTTGCTCGGTGCTGCCGCCTCTGTCGGGGTGCGCCTGCATGACGGCACGGCGAAAACGCTGTTTTACCTCGTGAAAACAGTCTGGCAAAGGCCTGTCGCCATAGCCCAGACAGTTAGCGGCTGCGGCAACCTCCGATGTGTCGTGATAATGATTGGCACCCCGATGACCGGCGTAGAAGTTGTCAAGCATGGCGTGGATCTGCGCTGTGGATAGCCGGTATTGATTCAGATCCAGATAGAATGCCCGCAAAGAATCTGCCTGGGCTAGCGGGCTGTGGTCAGACAGCTGGTGCCGAGGCTCTTCGGAGCGGTTTTCAAGGCGGGTCAGCATGGGTGATATCGCCAGGGTTTCGCCGTCTTCTGCCAATTGATCGCGCAGCGTATAGAGGGTGTGAAACAGCAAGAAGTGAACCTGGTATAACCGCTCGGGTTGATCGAAGTGCACCTCACCCAGAAGTTGCCAGGGTGACTGCTGCAGTTTTTTGATCAGGGTATATTCACTCAGCCCGCCAGATGCTTGGCGTAGCTCGTGCTCCAGAGCAACTTGCAGGTGAGCTATGTGGCTTTGCAGAGCCTCATGAGGCCGAGAATCACCAGGGTGGGTAATGGCGCCGGGCTGTTTGGGTGTTGAGGAGTTGGTCATGACTTTATGGTAGAGCAAACAAGGGTCCGCCTGCCAGCCTGATGGCACCTATGTGGTCCTGTGTCAGTGTTAACAGCGGAAGGTGACGGGTATAATTCGGCCTAACATTTTCCAACGTTGAAGCTGCTATGCACCCAGTAACCGATGCGCAAAAACCCGACGCGCGGCACGAGCAACAAAAACTGCAGAAGCGTCTGCAACGGGAAGCCGGGCAAGCGATTGCGGACTTCGCGATGATCGAGGCCGGCGACAAAATTATGTGTTGCCTCAGCGGCGGGAAGGATTCCTATGCGATGCTGGACATTCTGCTGAGCCTGCAGAAAAAGGCACCGGTGCGCTTTGAAGTGATTGCGGTCAATCTGGACCAGAAACAGCCAGGTTTCCCGCAGCATGTTCTACCGCAATACCTGCAGGACATGGGCATCGAATACCATATTATCGAGCGCGATACGTACAGCGTCGTTAAAGACAAAATTCCCGCCGGCAAAACCACTTGTGGTTTGTGCTCACGCCTGCGGCGGGGGATTTTATATGCCTTTGCCGAGGCCAATGGGGTCACCAAAATTGCTCTTGGCCATCACCGTGACGATCTGCTGGAAACCTTGTTTCTAAATATGTTCTACGGTGGCAAACTCAAGTCGATGGCGCCGCTGCTCCGCAGTGACGACGGCCGGAATACGGTTATCCGACCGCTGGCTTACTGCCGCGAGAAGGACCTCGAGCGGTTCGCCGAGCTGCGAAACTATCCCGTCATTCCCTGCAACTTGTGCGGCTCTCAGAAAAATCTGCAACGCCAAGTGATAAAAGACATGTTCAAGGTTTGGGATGAAGAGCACCCCGGACGTCTGGAAACCATGTTCAGCGCTTTGCGTAACGTAGAACCGTCACATCTGGCAGACCCGCAGTTATACAATTTTGCTGACAATTCTAGAAAGTCGGCGCCGCGCTCTGTTGCTCCGAATGGCGCCGCAAAGAAGGGCGTTACGTCGGTTTCAGGCAAGGCTGCGGAAGAGTTCGGGCGCCTTGACGTCCTGAATCTGTGACGCTGCAGGTTCTGGCTAGTGTCCGCCACCGGTGCCCAGCAATGCCATCAGCGGCAGGGTCCAGACCCCGAACACAATCAGCATCACGCCGCTGAACCTACGGAACAACCGGTGGCTTTGCAGTCCGCGCACCCAGCGCGCGGCATAACCGGTGGCCAGCATAGAGGGCAAGGTGCCAAGGCCAAAGAAAAACATGGTCAGTGCCGCTGAGGGCACGGTTGGCTGCAGTGCTGCCCAGCCAAGAGTGCTGTACACCAGGCCGCAGGGCAGCCAGCCCCAAAGCGCGCCCAACGCCAGTGCCTGCAAGGGGTTATGCACCGGCAGCAGTTTGTGGGTTAGCGGCGACAGTTTTTTCCACACCGGCGCCCCCAGTTTTTCCACGTAGCGAATGCCCTGCCACCACTGCGCCATGGACAGCCCCATAAAAATCAGTAGCAGCCCTGCCAGAGTGCGTAATACTAACCCCATAGACGCCCATTGGCTTGCCGCCGAGGTGCTCAATAATGCCACCAAGGCGGCAATTAGCGCATAGCTACCAATGCGCCCGCCGTTGAACGCCAGCAGCGTTAGTGTCTGGCGCAGGCGAAACCCCTGGCCTACTGGCATGGCCATGGACAGCGACGCACTTATTCCACCACACATGGCCAGGCAATGAGTGCTGCCGAGAATGCCAATCAGAAACGCGCTGGGATAGCTAAGGTAAAGTTCGCCCGCCATCAGGTGCTGCTATTGCCACGATTGCTGGCCGCTTCATCGGCTTTCGATGGATCTGCGTCAGTTTCGGTTTCGGTTTCGGTTTCGGTGTTGGTTTTCGGCTCGCCTTGCACATCACTGGCGCTGCGCCGGGTTTTTTCCAGCCCGGTGATGGCGTCTTCCGGAATCAGGTCTTTGTCGTCGTCATACAGAATGCGGTGGGCGGGCCCTTCGAGGTCGTCATACTGGCCGTTTTTGACCGCCCAGTTGAACAAAACAATGCCACCAGTGACCAGCATCAACATTATTGGCACAAGCACCACAACAATTTCCACAATGCACTCCCGGAGTTTGGGGTTAAAAAAATCAGGCTATCAGGGTAACGCTATGCTACTCAATAATGGCCGTGACTCGCGCGCGGGCGTTGGCATGTTGCCCAGTCGCAGCGCGTTTAATACCACCACCAGAGAACTGGCGGACATACCGATGGCCGCCAACCAAGGTGGCACCAGGCCTGCCGCCGCCAAAGGCAGCGCGGCAAGATTGTAAATCAGTGCCCACCACAAGTTCTGGCGAATAACCTTGCGGGTCTGGCGACTTGTGGCCAGACCTTCCACCAGTTGCATCAGTTGGCCATTGAGCAGAACGGCGTCGGCTTTAAGCTGGGTCAGATCTGCCGCCGAGCCCATGGCCACAGACACCCTGGCACCGGCCATAGACGGCAAATCGTTCAGGCCGTCGCCCACCATCATAATCTTGCAGCCTTCGGCATTGAGTTTTTGTAACACCGCCAGTTTGTCTTCTGGCGAGGCCTGGCCAATGGCTTCACCAATACCCAGCTGCCGCGCAATCTGCTGCACGTGTCCGGAGCGGTCACCGCTGAGCAACAGGGTGCGAATGCCGAGCTCGTGCAGGGCCGCAATGGCGTTGGCCGCATCGGCACGGGGTTGGTCGTCAAGCTGGAAGCGGGCCAGCCATTGCTGGTCTGAGGCCAGCCAAATGGCGATACCTGTGCATTCAGGCGCTTCTGGCAAGGCCAGGCCGCTGTGCTCGGCAACAAATTGTGGATGGCCGATGTACAAAGTTTGGTCGCCCCAGTGGCCAGACAAACCGCCGCCCAGGTAATTTTTGACGTTGCTGACCTGGGCTTTTGGCAAATCGTGAAACACCCTGGCAATGGGGTGCTCAGAAAACGCTTCCAGGCCGGCGGCCAGGCGCAGGCACTGGTCAGCATCCAGAGTGCCAGCGCTGTGCTGGCTCAACAGACTGAGTTCACCACGGGTCAGAGTGCCGGTTTTATCAAACACCACGGTATCGACATCGTTCATGGACTCAAGGGTATGACCGCGGGTGGGCAGCAGGCCCAGTTTGCGCAGCTTTACGGTGGCTGCTGTAATGGCCGTGGGCGTTGCCAACGACAACGCGCAGGGGCAAGTAACCACCAGCACTGACAGAGTAATATCAAACGCGTTATCGGCGCCGTACCACCACCAGCCCAGCCACACTAGCGGCGCCAGAATCAACACTCGGCCGACAAATTTGCCAGCCATCTGGTCGGCCATGCGGGCTGCCTTGGGTTTTTCTGACTGCACTCTGTCAAGCACCCGCAGAATACTCGAAAGGCGGGTTTGCGCGCCGGCACTCACCACTTTGATATCCAGCGGGTTTTCGCCATTAACGCTGCCAGCGTGCACGGTATCCCCGGGTATTCGGGTTTCCGGAAGATACTCACCGGTTAACGCGGCTTCGTTGAGGGTAGACTGGCCGCGAAGTATTTCGCCGTCGACGGGTAGCGTTTCGCCCGGGCGAATGCGCACCACGTCGCCGGCTTTCAGGCTGTGGGTGGCAACAATGCTGGTTTCACTGTCTTGACTGCTAACAAGTGTAGCTACTCTGGGCTGAAAGCCCACCAGAGCGTTACCGGACAGGCCGGCACGATAACGCGCCTGAACTTCAATATAACGGCCCAGCAACAAGAAAAAGGTGAACATGCATACCGATTCAAAATAGACTTCGTCGCCGCCCATTACCGTTACCCAGGCGCTGGCGCCGAAGGCCAAGCCGATGGCAATAGCGACCGGCACGTCCATGGTCAGGTGGCGGCTCCGAAGGTCGCGGCTGGCGTTCTGGAAAAACGGTTTGGCACTGTAAAACACCACCGGGGTGGCGACTAGCAGGCTGAACCAGCGGAAGAAGCTGATAAAATCCGACGATAAGCCGCTGACCATCTCAAAATACATGGGAAACGCCAGCATCATGCTCTGGAACGAGCCAATGCCCGCCACGGCCAGGCGGATCAGCATAGAGCGATGTTCTACTTTTAGTGCACTTTCTACTTCGTCTGCGTGGTAGGGCCGGGCGGTATAGCCCAACTGGTGCACCGCTACCAAAAGGTCGCTGAGCTGAACCTGATCTGAGGCCCACACCAGTCGCGCGCGTTGGGTGGTGTAGTTGACGGTAAACGACAGCACTCCGGCCTGTCTCTGCAGGTGGTTTTCAAGCAGCCAGATGCAGGCTGCGCAGGTAATGCCGCCAATTAAGATCTGGGCTTCCTGGCCGGCTTTTACCGGGCTGACAAACGATTGTTGAACTAAAGGATGGTCAAGTTCGCGCAGGCGCCCAAGTTCGGCGTTGGTCAGTTGTCGCGGAGTAATAGCGGGTTCTGTACGAAAATCGTAGAACCCGGTCAGGCCTTCCCGATGGATGGTTTCACAAACGGCTTTACAGCCCTGGCAGCAAAAGAGCCTTTGTTGGTCATCCAATAGCAGGGTAATAGGCGGCTCACCGTTTGCCGGCTCGCCGCAGTGGAAGCAATTCAAGAGGGTCACTCTGTGATCAAGCCCGCTTTCAGCCTGAGTCCCTTCTCTGCTGGCAGCCAGGCTTCGCCTTTCAGTCGCCATTCGTTGGTAGGCCCGCGCAAATCGTAGTACCAGCGCCCTTCGATGTTTTCATTCATCTGCGCCGTATAGTGGCCCGCGCTCTCGCGGCGGAACTGTAGCACCCGATCGTACTTGTCCAGGGTAGGGTGAAACAGGTTCAAAACCAGATACGGAAAATCCTCGGTGGAGGTCAGGTCCAGGGACAGTTGGCGACCATTAAACTGGATGTCGGCGGCCAGTTTCAGTTCGGTGGCTTTGTCGTCACGGGCTAATTCAAGGTTGATACCCCGACCTTCCTTCGAATAGTCGTCTGACACCATGCTGTCTTCCATGTTAACGGCAACGACCAACATGGTCATACTCCACGTAATGGCGGCCAGTGGAGCGATGGTCAAAAACCAGAACCAGGGCTGGCGGTACCAGGGTGCAACGGGTGTTTCAGCGGTCATATAGTTATGTCTCGGTGTTAAATTCAAACGCGGTGCGTTGCGGCTCAATCGCCGCTAGCGCGTTGGACCGACAAATCGGCTTTCAGTTTCAAGCGTCAGAACAATTTCGTCATCAGAAACGGCGGTGAAGACAATATCGCTGTTGCTTTGGCTAATAGATTCCGGCGGAACGTCCACCACGGTCGGCAGCGAGTATTTTTCGCCGCTTGTCACGGTGATCTGGGTCGGCGTCAGAATCTGGATGTCGTCCATGCCACTTACGCTCAGGGTGAAGATTTGCGTTGCTTCAGACATATTGGCCAGCTTCAGGGTGTAGGAATTTTCGATCCGGCCCTGGCCGTTAAAGCTGAACAGTGCACCACGATCTCGCAGCACATCTAATTGCGCTGGAACCCGGCTGGCTACCGTGTAGCCCATAGCGCAAAACATGAGCGCTAGCATAAAGCCGTAACCGAAGGTGCGCGGGCGCAGTAGCTTGGAGGTTTTTCCTTCCAGCTCGTTTTCGGTGGTGTAGCGAATCAAACCTCGCGGATAATCCATCTTGTCCATGATGTCGTCGCAGGCATCGATGCACAGGGCGCAGCCGATACACTCGTACTGCAGGCCGTCACGAATGTCGATACCGGTCGGGCACACCTGAACGCACTGGCCGCAGTCGATGCAGTCGCCCAGGCCGACTTCATCGGGTTTGACTTCTTTCCGGCGGCCGCCGCGGGGTTCGCCACGATTAGGGTCGTAGGACACAATACGGGTGTTGGGGTCAAACATAACCGATTGGAAGCGTGCGTACGGGCACATATACAGGCATACCTGCTCGCGCATCCAGCCGGCATTCAAGTAAGTGGCGATGGTGAAAAACGCCACCCAAAAGTAAGCCCAGCCATTGGCCTGCAGGGTAAAAAGATCGACAACCAGCTCACGAATTGGATAAAAATAGCCAACGAAGGTCAAACCCGTTGCCAGCGCAATGAGCAGCCAAATGAAGTGTTTGGCGGTTTTCTTTGCGACTTTTGAGGGGGAGTTGGGCGCTTTGTCGAGCTTCATACGCTTGTTGCGGCCACCTTCGATGCGTTCTTCCACCCACATGAAGATAAAGGTCCATACCGTTTGCGGGCAGGTGTAACCACACCATACGCGACCTAAAAGGGTGGTGATAAAAAACAGACCAAAAGCACTGATGATCAGCATGCCTGACAGTAGAAAGAAGTCTTTCGGGAAGAAGGTAGCACCGTACAGGTGGAATTCGCGGGCTGGCAGATCAAAGTGAATCAACGGATCACCGTTCAGCGTCAGCCAGGCGAACAAAAAATACATACCCATCAACGCCAGTAGGCTGAATGTGCGGATACGCTGGAAAAAGCCTTTTATTTCTTTGACATAAATCTTGTTGCGACTTGCGTAAAGGTCAACAGATTCAGACCCCTTCTTGCTGGAAGACTCGTTCGCCGGGTCAATTTGTTGTACCGGAATCTTAGTGCTCATCGATTTCTCCGATGAAGGGATGAAGGTAAGCGGGGAGCAGGGCGCGAGGGGTCCTGGGAGTGAATGCTTGATTTGTCTCAGGTGGATTACTTGTTTGATCACTTCAAGTCTGTGCCCGCCAGCGGCAGACACAGAGTTGAAAAGACCAAGCCGGAGCGAGCTCCGGCTTGGTCTTTTCAGTCCGACATGCTGTAAACGTAGGCGGCGAGTATCTGAATCTGATCTTGAGATAAACGACCACTCTGCGAGGGCATTTGGTTTTGCCGACCGTAGACTACCGTTTGACGGATCCAGTCGAAGGTAGAGCCGTACAGCCACACGTTGTCAGTCAGGTTGGGCGAACCCAGGGCTTGCATACCCTTACCGTCGACACCGTGACACGCCGTGCAGGCCTGCATGAACACTGCCTTGCCAGCTTCAACAGACGCTGGATCTTTGGCGCGGCCACTGAAGCTCAACACGTAGTTGACCACCTGATCGACTTGGGTGTCGGTCATGTTGGGCATTACGCCTTTGGCCGGCATAGCGCCCATGCGACCGTTGTTCAGGGTATGCAGAATGGCTTCCGGTGAGCCACCGTACAGCCAATCAGTGTCGGTCAGGTTAGGAAAGCCTACTTGGCCGCGCGCCGCAGAACCGTGGCACACTGCGCAGTTGTTGGCGAACAGACGTTGGCCAAGCTTCATGGCGTCGTCTATTTTGGCCAGCTCGGGTACCGCTGTTTGGCCATACTGTGCGTAGATCGGGCCGTAAAGCGCGTCTGCTTCGGCAACTTCTGCTTCCCACTGGTTGACAGAAGTCCAGCCCAGCAGGCCCTTGTAGTTACCAAGGCCCGGATAGAGCGCCAGATAGCCCAGCGCGAACACAATGGTGGACAGGAACAGATAGAACCACCACTTCGGCAGCGGATTGTCATATTCTTCGATGCCATCGAAGGAATGACCCATAGTACGGTCGGTTTCCACATCGGAGGTCTGGCTTTTGCGAGTCGAAAGCAACAGCCAGGTACACCCGAAAATAGTACCAAGCACGATGACCGTGACCCAAATGCTCCAAAAGGTACTCATTGTTTTTTCTCCATTTTTTCCCGCTCAAGAGTACGCTGTTCGACTTCGTCGTCATCAAATGGAAGGTGCGATGCCTCTTCGTTCGCCTTCTTGCGGTGGGCGCTGAACGCCCACCAGATGATGCCGATAAACATCGCCATTATGATCAGGGTATGAATGCCGCGTAAGTCGTTAACGTCCATTAGATCACCGTTTGTTTGGAAGCACGGTGCCAAGCTGCTGCAGGTATGCAAGCAAAGCTTCGATTTCAAACTTGCCCTCTACTGAGGCGGCGGCTGATGCGATTTGTTCGTCGGTGTAGGGAACCCCCAAGGTTTGCAGCCCCATTAGCTTGGCAGCAGTACCTTCGTGGTTGACAAGATCTTCGAACAGCCAAGGGAATGCTGGCATGTTCGATTCGGGAACCACACTGCGCGGGTTATACAGGTGCTGGCGCTGCCAAGCATCGGAATAACGACCGCCAACGCGGGCCAGGTCAGGACCGGTACGCTTGGAGCCCCACAGGAACGGACGGTCGTAAACGAACTCGCCCGCAACGGAGTAGTGGCCATAGCGCTCTGTTTCCGCACGGAACGGGCGGATCTGTTGGGTGTGGCATACATGGCAGCCTTCGCGAATGTAGATGTCACGACCTTCCAGTTCCAGCGCTGCCAGAGGTTCCAGGCCATCGATGGGTTCGTTAACGCTCTTCAGGAAGAACAACGGAAGCACTTCGGCTAGAAAGCCACCACTGATAGTCAGCAGGATCAAGACAATCATCAGGCCAAGGTTTTTTTCAACTATTTCATGTTTCATCTAATATCTCTCCGTTACGCTGCCTGGGTTGCGGCGTTATTCTCGGCAACGGCGTCTTTCTGACGGACAGTCATGTAGACGTTGTAGGCCATAAACAGCATGCCGCTCAGGAAGATTACACCGCCCAGGAAACGGACGAAGTAACCCGGGTAAGAGGCTTCCAGAGCTTCTACAAAGCTGTAGGTCAGGCTGCCGTCTTCGTTAACCGCGCGCCACATCAGGCCCTGCATAATGCCGTTGACCCACATAGAGACGATGTACAGAACGGTGCCTACCGTGGCCAGCCAGAAGTGAACGTTGATCAGGTTCGTGCTGTGCATCTCTTTCACGCCCCAGAGTTTTGGAACCAGGTGATACATAGCGCCAATACTGATCATGGCAACCCAGCCCAGAGCACCGGAGTGCACGTGACCAATGGTCCAGTCTGTGTTGTGTGACAAGGCGTTAACCGTCTTGATCGACATCATCGGGCCTTCGAAGGTAGACATGCCGTAGAACGACAAGGATACCACCAGGAAGCGGAGGATAGGATCGGTACGCAGTTTGTGCCATGCGCCGGACAGCGTCATCATGCCGTTGATCATACCGCCCCAGGACGGCGCAAGCAGAATCAGAGACATAACCATGCTGGCGGTCTGGGCCCAGTCTGGCAGGGCAGAGTAGTGCAGGTGGTGACCGCCGGCCCATACGTAAGTCGCAATCAGCGCCCAGAAGTGAACGATGGACAAGCGATAGGAGTAAACCGGACGACCAGCCTGTTTGGGAACGAAGTAGTACATCATGCCCAGGAAGCCTGCGGTCAGGAAGAAACCGACGGCGTTGTGACCATACCACCATTGCATCATGGCATCGGTAACACCGGCATAGGCCGAGTAAGACTTAAACGCGCTGACCGGCATAGCCAGGTTGTTACCAATGTGCAGAACAGCGATGGTCAGTATGAAGGCACCGTAGAACCAGTTAGCCACATAGATATGCGGTGTGCTGCGTTTGGTAATTGTGCCAAAAAATACCAGAGCGTATACCACCCAAACGATGGTGATGGCGATGTCGATCGGCCATTCCAGCTCGGCGTACTCTTTAGAGGACGTAAAGCCCATTGGCAGAGTGATAGCCGCTGAGACGATAATCGCAGTCCAACCCCAAAAGGTGAAGGCTGCAAGCTTGTCAGAAATCAAGCGCGCCTGGCAGGTGCGCTGAACGACATAGTACGACGTTGCAAACAACGCACTTCCACCAAAGCCGAAAATAACGGCGTTGGTATGCAGCGGCCGTAGACGGCCGAAGTGGGTAAACGGTAGGTCGAAATTGAGGGCCGGCCAAACCAGCTGTGCTGCAATTAGCACACCCAGAGCCATGCCAACAATTCCCCACACGACCGTCATGATGGCGAACTGCCTTACCACCTTATAGTTGTATGTCAGGTTCGGATTCAACGTGCTCATAGCCTTACCATTGGGTTAGAAAGGGGTTTATGCGGACGTAATTATGAGGAAAGCATTAGGCCTTTGCAATGATTCAGGTCAACTCCTGACACGCATAAAAAATGGCGGAAATAGATGTGCGGCAAGGAGTTAAGTAATTAGGTGGTAATCTGGATTGACTATTTTACCATTGTACCTACGCCACTTAACGTGACTCTTCGGAAAGAAATATGAACAAAAATACATGGTTGCCCAGCGTTGGTTTCTACGATGCTCCCACGATCGCTATGGTGGTTGCTCACGGTGCCGGGTCGCCGGCGGATTCTGACTATATGGAACAACTGGTAATGGCGTTGAATGACGTAGGTATTTCTAGCATCAGGTTCGAGTTTCCCTACATGCAACAACGCCGCTTTGACGGACGCAAACGCCCGCCCGACCGGCAGCCGGGCTTACTGGACAGCTTCGCTTTGGCTCTTGAACGAGCAAAAGAGGAGTTGCCGCCGGATTGCTTTGTGATGGCTGGCGGAAAATCCATGGGCGGGCGTATGGCCAGCTTACTGGCTCAACCGGCCAATATAAGGAAAGGTTCTGACCCGAGTTTTAATAGCAACCTGCTAAAGAGCAGTCTAATAGACGCAGTGGTCTGTTACGGCTACCCATTTCATCCGCCGGGTAAGCTTGATCGCTGGCGTACTGAGCACTTGGCGCACATTACCTGCCCGCTGCTGATTGTTCAGGGCACTCGTGACCCGTTTGGCAAACCGGCAGAGCTTGAAGCTCAAAGCGCCGCTCTGGCTAACGGGGAATTGCGTTGGCTGGAGGGTGGCAATCACGACTTTCAACCCTTGGCGCGCCAGCCAGAAATCCAGAACGATTTAATTCGCCAGGCGGCGCAATTGACTCGGCAATTCGCAGACAGAATCATCGCTGAACGCTGACTCTTATCGGGTAATCAGGATCCGTTCTGTTCGAGTATGGTGATTATTTCCTCGCGATCCATCATCGGTATCAGTTCTGCCATCAGTTCTTTGCGTTCTTTAGATCGGTACCATCGGTCCCAGTGACTGACCGAGCTCCAATTCGAAAGTATAAAGCGGTTGTTTGGATCGTTTCGATTGCTTAGGGCTTCGCCGGATATAAAGCCCGGGGCAGCAACCGCATTTTGCAAAACCTTGCGCGAGCGTGTTTCGTAAGCGACTTCCAGGGATTCGGCAATGTGCCGTTCAATTAATACTCGGATCATGGCGAGCCTCGGTTGTTGTGGTTCGAATTCTGGTGTCCAATACCCATTAAGTTAACAGATTTAAAGGTTGAATCGACCCATTCTCAGGAGCTAAACCGTGGAAAACCCAGAATTTGACGCAGAACTCGATGCTCGGGGCCTGTACTGCCCGGAACCTGTAATGATGCTGCACAGTCGTATTTTAGACGTGCCGGCGGGCGGCATTCTTCGGGTAACGGCAACCGACCCTTCCACTGTGCGGGACATTCCCCGGTTTTGTCAGTTTCTCGGCCACGAACTTCTGGCTCAGGACCAACCTGATGGTGAGTTCCATTTTATGATTCGCCGCGGCGGCTGATGTTTAAGACGTTTAGCCGCGAGTATCAACGCCGTTTAGGTGTTGCAGAAATTCGCCACGGTTCATCTCACCCAAAATACGTTGGTGACCGATTTCCTGACCACCGATGTTGTAAAACAGGATGCCCGGCGGCCCGAACAGGCCTAGCTCGTCCAGTAGGGCCTGCTGCTGCGGCGTGTTAGCCGTCATATCAAGCTGTATCAGACTGTAAGGCGCCAGG
The DNA here is from genome assembly GCF_000283275.1 of Marinobacter sp. BSs20148. Classification (NCBI taxonomy): domain Bacteria; kingdom Pseudomonadati; phylum Pseudomonadota; class Gammaproteobacteria; order Pseudomonadales; family Marinobacteraceae; genus Marinobacter; species Marinobacter sp. BSs20148. The sequence goes on along the minus strand of NC_018268.1, from coordinate 2,523,579 downwards.
GCTTGAACAACCTCGGCGTCGCTGAACACGTTGCGTTCCATCACCTTGCAGGCAATGCACCAGTCGGCGTAGAAATCCAGCAGTGCGGGTTTGCCAGCGGCTTGTGCTTGTTGCAAAAGTTGGCGTATCTGCTGCGGTTCGCTGGTGCGCTGAAAGTTGGCGTGGCTAGCCGCACTGCCGGCACCGCTACCGGGGTTGCCAGCTGTGAACGGCGCCAGCGGCTGCAGCGGATCGTTGGCACCTGCCAGTGCACCTGCCAACAGAGCCATACCCCAGGCAAATACCACCAGTCCAAGCCCTTTTCGGGTGCGCTGCCAGCCCGCTTTGGCGGCGTCGAAGGCGCCCAGTTGAACGCCCACCAAGGCAATCAGCAAGCTCCACAGAGTCAGAGTAAGCGAGGGCGCAAGCATCCGTTCCAGCAGCCAGATAGCAACGGCTAGCAGCATAATGCCGTAACCGTGCTTGACCGTTTTCATCCATACGCCCGATGTCGGCAGAATTTTGCGCCCACCCACCGCCACAGCAATCAACGGCGCGCCCATGCCCAGGCCCAAGGCCAGCAGCGCCAGACCGCCGATGACCGCGTCTTGGGTTGCAGAAATGTACAAAAGGCCGCCCGCCAACGGGGCCGACACGCAAGGCGATACCACCAGCGCCGACAGCGCGCCTATGCCAAACAGGCTGGCAATGCGCCCGCCGGACAGGTTTTGGCTGGCATTGCTGAGCGGATTGCGAATAAACGCCGGTAGCTGTAATTCAAAAACGTCAAACATGGCCAGCGCAAACACAATAAACAGCGCGGCAAAAACGCTTAATACCACGGGCGACTGGAGTTGTGCTTGCAGGTTAAAGCTGGCCCCCAGCAAACCGGTCAGCACGCCGGCTGCGGCGTAGGTCAGCGCCATGCCCAACACGTAACTAGAGGCAAGCACCAGAGCATGGGCGCTGGAGCGGGTATTCTGGCCAGACACCAGTGAGGCAATAATGGGTATCATGGGCAGCACGCAGGGAGTAAACGTCAGCCCCAGGCCCAACAGGAAAAATACGCCAACGATCAGCCAGTTTGGCTGCTGGCTCATGAAGCCGGCAAGCCCACTGGCACTGCGAGTATCAGACACAGCGTTCGCCGGGTTGGGGCGGCTGTTGCTGGCGTCAGAGGTGGCATTGGAATTGATTGCCTCGCCTGGCGCAGCGCTGCTTAAGCCATCACTGTTGGCGTAAAATAGCAGGTCGCGGGTTTGCGGCGGGTAGCACAAGCCGGCACTGGCGCAGCCTTGATAGCTGACCTGAAGCTCGGCTTCGGTGACCCCGGCGAGCAACCGGATGGGTTGCCGAGCCTGGATAGGGTCGTAAAACACCGCCATTTCACCAAAAAACTCGTCGTTGGTGATAACGCCCGGGCGTTCAAACTCAAGCTCCCCGAGGTTAATGCCCGCGCTGACCGGGGTTACGGCAATTCGGCTCTTATAAAGATAGTGTTCCGGGGCAATGTCCCATTCTAGTATGAGCGCGTCACCGTCGGTGCGGTAACTAAAAGGCAACGCCTGATCGACAGGAAGAAAGTCACCTTGGCCAGCGGAACTGCCGCCAAAAAAGCTTGAGAAGGTGGCATCCTGTTGCGCGGACGCGGTGTTGTGCGCCAGCAAAAAAACCATCAATGCGACAAGTGCGCTTAGCTGGCAAAAAGCCCGAGGGCGTTGCCGGACTGTAGCAGTAACAATCATGTTGAGCCTTTATTGCAAACGAATGAGTGAAAACCAACAGCGGTGTAGAGGGTAAATGTTACGCCAAGTTCCCCGGGTGTTTGCCGGTACAGCATTTTGTACCTTGACGCAGGCTCAAGATCACGCTGGCATTGGGGCTGTTAAAGCCGCACAATAGTGGCCCAATGATGCACTGTGCAAACGATATTATCATGCTATTTAATGGTTTGTTCGGTCAGCCTTGCCAGACTGTTCTGGTGCGTGGCGACAACGAACCGGAATATTTGCCTGCTGGCCCGGGCCCGGCACAGGTGATCTTTGCCCATGGCTATTTTTCCAGCGCCTTGCACGAAATCAGTCATTGGTGCATTGCCGGTGAATACCGCCGCACACTGCAAGATTACGGCTACTGGTATTGCCCTGACGGTCGTAGCCGTGAGCAGCAGTTCGCTTTCGAACAGGTTGAGGTAAAACCCCAGGCTTTGGAATGGCTGTTTGCTTTGGCCTGTGACGGGCGCTTTCATATCAGCGTTGACAATCTGGCGGGGCAGGGCGCGGCCGACCAGCAACTGTTTGCCAGCCGGGTTGCTTACCAGGCGATAGCGTATCTTGCACCGGATGCTGCTGATGCTGCTGATGCCGGTGTGAGTGGATTTGAGAATAGACCCCTGAGCGGCTTTAACAGCAGCATACCCTGCCGTGCAGCGAATTTTTTACACGCGCTAATGCGTTTTTATGGAACCGAGGGCTCGCTTACAGAGGCCTTGCAAAAAGATGCACGGCGAGTTGCGCCATTATGGGCGGCTGTCGGTTCTGACTCCCGGAATACCAAGGACACCGAAACCGTATGACCATTGATAATAATCCTACCGACAGCAACCCGACGTCTGCTGCTGACAACAACATCTCCAGTGCTAGTGACAGTCCCGTTATTGACAGTCCTACTGTTGATCGCAGTCATACCTCTGATTTGCGTTTTAGCGACTTGAATCTGGATCATCGCCTGCAGCAGGCCATTGCCGCCATAGGCTTTGAGTACTGCACTCCGATACAGGCTGAAACCCTGCCTTGGACCCTGGCCTGCCAGGACCTGATCGGCCAGGCTCAGACCGGCACCGGCAAAACCGCCGCGTTTCTGATTACCGCGATCCAGACCATGCTGGAAACCCCGATTGAAGACAGCAAGCGTTTTGCCTCGGAGCCGCGGGTTCTGGCGCTGGCGCCCACCCGTGAATTGGCGATGCAAATCGCCAAAGACGCCGAGCAGTTGTGTGCCCATACCGGCCATAAAGTCGTGACCGTGGTGGGTGGTATGCACTACGACAAGCAGCGTGATCAGTTACAGAACGAAGTCGTGGATATTCTGGTGGCAACGCCGGGCCGGCTAATCGATTTTCTGGGGTCTCAGGACGTGTTTCTTGACCAAATCGATATTCTGATTCTTGACGAAGCCGACCGCATGCTCGATATGGGCTTTATTCCGGATGTTAAGCGCATCATTCGCAAGTGTACGCCAAAGGAAGATCGTCAAACGCTGCTGTTCAGCGCGACGTTTAACCAAGATGTACTGAATCTTGCCTCTATGTGGACCCAAAGCGCCGAGTTTGTGGAAATTGAGCCGGAACAGAAAACCGCCGAGCGGGTTGAACAGACCGTATACTTGGTCGGCGATGATGAAAAACTGAGGGTGCTGGTGAATTATCTGAAGCGCCCGGAAGTGGACAAGGCGCTGGTGTTCGCCAATCGCCGTGACCAGTGCCGTGATTTAGAAGAAGACCTGCGCAATCAGGGGGTCTCTGTTTCGCTGATGTCTGGCGAGATTGCCCAAGCCAAACGCCTGAAAACCCTTGAGCAGTTCAAGGCCGGCAGCATTCAGGTGCTGGTGGCTACAGACGTCGCAGGCCGTGGTATCCACGTTAATGGCGTAACCCATGTGTTCAACTATAATCTGCCAGACAACGCCGAAGATTACGTACACCGTATCGGCCGCACCGGTCGTGCCGGCAGCACCGGCGTGTCTATCAGCTTTGCCGGCGAAGACGACTCTTTCGCCCTGCCGGCGATTGAAAAGTACATCGGCCAGAAGCTTGCTAACGAGGTTCCAGACGAAGCGTTGATGGTGCCGATGGACAACGCTCCGATCGCCCGTAAACGCGGTCGTCGGCCACAGGGCACGCGCCCGACCGGTAACCGTAGCAGTGGCAACCGCAGTGGCAATAGCCGGCCGCGCAGAAGCTGATTCAGGCGCACTTATAGAAAGACCTGATCACAGCTCTGATAGAGACGCTGGGCACAAAAGCTCAGAGATAACGTTTAAGACACAAGGTTTGAAATACAACGGTTTAGACCCATACCAGTTTAGATAAAAAGGCGGACGACCGGCATGTTGATTGTTGCAGACGAAAACATTCCGTTACTGGACTCGTTTTTTTCCGATTTTGGTGACATCCGCCGGGTCAGCGGCCGAGAGCTCAGCCCAGACCAGGTGCGCGACGCCGATGTGTTGCTGGTGCGTTCGGTTACCCGGGTAAATCGCGACTTGCTGGAAGGCAGCCGGGTGCGTTTTGTGGGTACCACCACCATTGGTACCGACCATGTTGATCAGTTCTGGTTAGAATCTCAGGGTATCCATTTTTGCGCCGCCCCCGGCTGCAATGCCAACAGCGTGGTGGAGTACGTTCTGGCTGTGGCTTCGTTGCACGCCTCTAGGCGCGGGCTCAGCAACTGGGCGCGCCAGAGTGTTGGTATTGTGGGGGCTGGCAACGTTGGCGGGTTACTGGCGCAAAGGCTGGAACGCTTGGGCTTTACCGTTGTTCTGTGCGATCCGCCCAGGCAGCAGGCCCAGTTCGACGGGTTGGACGAGTCAAGCGCGACCGAGTTTTCCAGCCTTGAGCAGGCGCTTGAGTGTGACATGGTAACGCTGCACACTCCGCTAACCCGCGAGGGAGAGTACCCAACCTATCACCTGTTGGGGGCGCAAGAGCTTGCGATACTCAGGCCCGATCAGCTATTGATCAACAGCGGGCGTGGTGAAGTGATCAACAACGCCGATTTGCTTGCCCGTCTGCAGCAACCCGATGCGCCCACGGTGGTGCTGGACGTGTGGGAAAATGAACCCAACATAGACCCGCAGCTGCTGCAGCAGGTTTGGTTGGGCACGCCGCACATTGCCGGTTACAGCCTTGAAGGCAAAGTGCATGGCACCGAAACCATATACCGGGCGCTGTCTCGCTTTCTTGGCTTGCCCGTGCGCAAACAGGCAGGCCAGTATTTGCCCCAGCCGCCCTTAAGTAAGCTGGCATTCACCAGCAACGCCGGCGATGATGCGATACAGCAGGCTTTGCATAACTGCTACGATCCGCGCCGTGACGACGCCCGTTTACGGCTGAGCATGGCGGGCGACGAGCAGCAGCGCGCCCAAGCCTTTGATCGGCTTCGCAAGGAATATCCGGTGCGCCGTGAATGTTCCAGTTTGAAAATCCAGCTTAAAGGCAGCAGTAAATCCATGGGAGAGCAGTTCCGCTCTCTGGGGTTCAAAGTCAATATCTGACGTCCGCTATACCGCGCACAACCAAAACAGGCCCATTAAGTCCTGTTCTGGTTTTGTGAAAGTCGAATCCTGCAGGCCAATCCCGACGGCCGCTGTTTAAAAGAAGCGCCTTAGCGCGCAGCAGCCAAAGGTTCGGCGTGCACTTCTCCCTTGGTCAGCATCTCGCCGGTAGCCGCCCCTGACACTTCGAACACGTGATAAGCCTCGGCGCCCAGAGTGTCGATGGCGGTGTCTACATAGTTGTAGTGAATGGGTACCGGTTCTCCTGAAAACGTCACAACGAATTGTCGCACCACCGTTGCAATGTCAACACTCAACGGCTGTTCAACCCACAGGTATACGCACTTGTCGGGCACTACGTATTCGCAGCGCACCGCTCTGTAGCCTTCTCGCAATTTCAGGGTGTTGATAACCTTACCGCCTTCAAGCCGAAACTTATGGATCGTTTTCATGATCGCCACTCCTGGTGTGGTGCACGTTGCATGGTGTAAGACTTGATCATCCATTAATTACGGCTCGAAAAAAATAAAGTTTCTTCGGCTTTATACATCGGAATTTCCGATGCTATTCACGATGGCCATAGGTCCTTCAATAATAGCCTGCACCGCGGCATCGTGGCTGCCGTGATCGCGGGTGATAGCGAACAGCGTGTCCTGAACCTCGTTAATGGTGGCAATGTGGGCAACCTGATATTGCCGGCATACTTCGTCGCAGATCACCGTAGGTGCAGCGAAATAGCCTACACCCTGGTGGCCGAAGACTTTGATCAGGGCGCTGTCGTCAACTTCTGCCACGACATTGACCGCGATGTTGCGACTGGCAAACCAGTTTTTCAGCTCAGTGATGTAAGGTGCATCCAGAGAGGTGGCCAAAAACGGCTGATGATTCAGGCTTTGGGGAAAATCACTGGCCAGACGTTGGGCCAGCTCGGGTACCGCAAACAGCGACATGGAGGAGCGACCTAATGCGTAGCAGCGCACCTGGGGCGCGTCTTTATCCGCAGGCGGGCGGTCGCTGAGTATGACGTTAAGAGAGCGCTGGTGCAGACATTTCAAAAGTTGTGAGAGGTCACCGGTCTGGCAGCGCAGCTTTACAGTACGCGGCAATTCCAGCGCCGGTTTCAGCAAACGATAGGCGATCAACTTATGAATCGAGGCGCAGATACCCACGGCCAGCCGCAGCGGGCGATCCTCGGCAGGCTTGATCACCAGATCAGACAGTGCCTGTGCAGTCTTGAACATTTCGTCGGCGTAGCTGAACACGGTATGTCCAAAATCGGTGAGTTGCAAAGCCCGGTTGGCGCGGTGGAACAGAGCACCGCCTAGCTGTGCCTCCAGGCTTGACAGTTGGCCGCTGAGCGTTTGCGGTGTCAGCTCAAGATGATCGGCTGCGGCTACCACAGAACCCAGGCGGGAAATCACCCAAAAATAATGCAGATGGCGAAGATTCAGATTGTTCAGAGTTGCCTCCGCGGTAAGGGTCAGGTTTTGGTACGCATCAAACGCCTGAGAATGTCTTCCACGTCTATCAGCATTGGCAGTACACGATATTTTTTTAAAGCTTGGCCTGCTGTAATGCCTCGATGCGCCGTTCTAGCGGCGGGTGGGTCATGAACAAAGCACTCAGGCCACTCCGATGGCCCCGGTTGATGGCAAACGCTTGCAGGGTATCGGGCATCTGGTCTGGTACCTGGCTTTCTTGTTTTAGTCGTCCCAGGGCACTGATCATGGCTGCGCGGCCGGCCAGTTGAGCGCCGGCGATGTCGGCGCGAAATTCCCGGCGGCGAGAGAACCAGAACACAATGGTGCTGGCCAGAATGCCTAAAACAAGCTCAGCCACCATGCTGACAATAAAGAAGCCCATACCGTGGCCGCTTTGATTCTTGAACACCACGCGGTCGACAAAGGAGCCAATAACCCGCGCTGCGAAAATAACAAAGGTGTTTACCACGCCTTGAATCAACGCCAGGGTCACCATGTCGCCATTGGCTACGTGGCCGATTTCATGGCCCATCACAGCGCGAACCTCGTCTTTGCTGAACCGGCTGAGCAGGCCCTCACTGACCGCCACCAACGCTTTGTTTTTGTTCCAGCCGGTGGCAAAAGCGTTGGACTGACTGGCGGGAAAAATGGCCACCTCAGGCATGCCAATACCGGCGTTTTTGGCCAGCTCCGCCACGGTTTCGAGTATCCATCGCTCCACCGGTGTGCGCGGTGTGTCGATCACCCGGGCTTTGGTGCTCCATTTCGCCATTGGTTTTGAAATCAATAGCGATATAAGAGAGCCGGCAAAGCCAAATATGGCCGCAAACACCAGCAGAGAGCCGTAATCAATTCCGTTCTCGGCCAGATAGTTGTCTACGCCTAGTAATCTCAAAGTGAAACTGGCTACCAGGATTACCGCTAGGTTGGTGGCCAGAAACAGCAGTATTCTCATAGCTTCCTTCTCTTGTAAATGAACCCGCGCCTGCGAATGTGCCCATAAAAAAGCCTGTGAATCAGGCCGGCCAAAAGAGGTGACAGCCTTACTGCTTGTATTGTTCCAGGAATCGCCCCAGGCGGCCCACGGCATCGGCCAGAGTGTCTTTGCGCGGAAGGAAAACAACCCGCAGATGCTGTCTGTCTTTTACATTAAAAGCGGAACCCTGCACCAGCAGTATCTTTTCCTGAATCAGCAGGTCCAGTACCAGTTTCTCATCGTTGACGATGGGGTAGCGCTTGGGATCCAGTCTGGGGAACAAGTAGAGTGCACCCTGAGGCTTTACGCAACTAACGCCGGGAATGTCGTTGAGCAATTCCCACGCCGCCTGGCGCTGCTCGAACAGGCGGCCGCCAGGAATCACCAGATCGTTGATGGATTGGTAGCCACCCAAAGCTGTCTGGATGGCCAGCTGGGCTGGCACGTTGGCGCACAGGCGCATGTTCGAGAGCATTTCGATGCCCTCAACCAGGTCGGTGGCTTTGTGTTTGGCGCCGCTGATGATCATCCAGCCGGATCGATAGCCTGCAGCACGATAATTTTTCGACAGGCCGTTGTAGGTGAAAAATAGCACGTCATCGGCGAGGGACGCGGTAGAAACGTGCTTCACGTCATCGTAAAGAATTTTGTCGTAAATCTCGTCAGACAAAACGATCAGGTTGTGGGCCCGCGCCAGTTCAATCACCTGGTGCAACAGCTCGGTGGAATAGACCGCGCCGGTAGGGTTGTTGGGGTTAATCAGCACAATCGCCCGGGTGCGTTTGGTGATTTTGCGGCGGATGTCATCAATGTCTGGAAACCAGCCTTGCTGTTCATCGCAGTGATAGTGCACGGGCTTGCCGCTGGAAAGCGCTACCGCGGCGGTCCACAGCGGGTAGTCAGGGGCCGGAATCAACACTTCGTCGCCGGTATTGAGCATGGCTTGCATAGACATCACGATCAGTTCGCTGACCCCGTTACCCAGGTAAATGTCATCAATGTCGACTTTGTCGATGCCGCGCTGCTGGCAATAGTGCATGACCGCTTTGCGTGCGGAAAACAGGCCTTTGGATTCCACATAGCCCTGGGCCAGGTGCATGTTGTAGATGACGTCTTGCTGAATTTCTTCAGGTACATCAAGCTCAAAGCTGGCCGGGTTGCCGATATTCAGCTTCAGTACGCGATGGCCTTCTTCTTCCAGGCGCCGCGCTTCACGCAGAACCACGCCGCGTATGTCGTAGCACACATTGTCCAGTTTGGCGGATTTGTGATAATTCTGCATGCCCAGTCTATCCTTTCTTTAGCGTGTGTTGCGGCGAATAAAAAATCAGGATGTCGCGGTCTATTCTAATGGAGCGGGAGCCCTGAACAACAGTTGAATTATGATGAATAGTGCCAGCGTCCCGTCTGGCTATTCGCCAGACGGGACGCTGGGTTACGGCAGATTCCGCGGTTGCTTGTGAAATAGTAATCTGCCCGCAGGCTGGCAACGAGTGCTAAACTCGGTGCCCCAGTATTTCACCGTATTTCAGACAGAAGGAACAACGCGATGGCCGGCATATACGATTTTGAAGTAGCAGACATTCGCGGTAACGCCCAGAGCATGGCGGTTTACCAAGACAAAGTCTTGCTGATTGTGAACACCGCCAGCAAATGCGGTTTCACGCCACAGTTTGAGGGTCTGCAGTCGCTTTACAGCGACCTGGCTGATCGGGGCCTGGAAGTGCTGGGTTTTCCCTGCAATCAGTTCATGAATCAGGATCCGGGCAGCCACGACAGCATCGGACAGTTTTGTTCACTGAACTACGGAGTCAGCTTTCCGATGTTTGCGAAAGTTGAGGTAAACGGCGATAACACACATCCGCTCTACCGCTATCTGAAGCATGAGGCCTCGGGGCTGCTGGGGTCCGAGCAAGTAAAGTGGAATTTTACCAAGTTTCTGGTGAATCGCGACGGCACAGTGCTCAAGCGCTACCCACCCACCACTAAGCCTGCCGATATTCGTGCTGACATCGTAAAGGCGCTGGGTTAGTACCCCTCTTAATCGTCGTAGTTGGTTTTTTTCTTCCAGTTGTCGTTTTCCAGAAGGGTATCCCACTCTTTATCCTGCTTGCGGTGCGCCTCAAGGCTTGCGCTGTCGGTTTCTGTGCCGGTCAGCGCTTCCAGTTCTTTGATGCGGATGCGGAAGCTTTTCACGGCTTCTATGGCCACGGGATTATCCGCAGATTTGCCCATTTCGGTGCTGGCCAGATGGTATGCGTGAATGGCTTTACGTATTTCGTTCTGGCGCATACAATCCCGAGCCTGAAAAACAAGCAGATCAGTCTGGGTTTTGTGTACCAAAAACAGCACGTATTTCAGGTTCTTCTGCGCTGTGGCGGCGTCTAGTCGGCCGGCCTCGTGCATCGCCTCTAACATGGCGAACAGGCTTTGCAGTAGGTCTTTGACGGCGGTCGCTTTTTGCGGTAAATCTATGGGCATCTGCACTGTTTTGTCTGCACCGTCGCGTATCTGTTGCTTCAGCAGGACCAGCGCATCGCGCCGTTGATCAATGGGTAGGGCTGTGTTCAGGGTTGCGAGGCTATTGCAACTGTGTTCCATTTGTTTGATAAGGATCAGCTTCAAATCACTGCTCAGATACTGGCCCGGCAGTTCCGATAGCAGCCGATTGGCGAGTTTGTAGTTCTTTTCCAGCATGGCAATGTGGCGAACGCGCTGAATGCGGGCTTTTTCACGCAGGTGGCTGATGGTAACCACCGTAATCGCAATGGCAACCACGGCTATTAATAGCAGAACAAGTGTTGAAGGTTTCATGACGTACGACGCGACTCCATAGGCAAGCTAGCGCAGGTTTAATAGTAAAAAAAGGGTATCAGAAATAGCTTCCTAAGAATGTTTTTAAATGTGAAGGAGAGCAGGCCTTGGATATTTCCCGCGTTGACCTGAATCTGCTGGTATACCTGGACGTGCTGTTGCGAGAGTGCAATGTAACCAAGGCAGCCAACCATCTGGGCATTACCCAGCCCGCCATGAGTAACGGCTTGAGACGGTTGCGCCAGTTGTTTGGTGACCCCCTGCTGGTGCGCACCAGCGAAGGCATGACCGCCACTGAAAGAGCCCGGGAGTTGCAGCCAGTGGTGCGTTCGATTGTGTCCAGCATCGAGCAGGTGATGCAGGATAAAACCCCGTTTTCCGCGATTAACAGCCAGCGTGTGTTTCGTATTATGGCCAGTGACTACGCTGAGTCCTGCCTGATGCCGCGAGTACTGCGGCGGATACGTCAGGAAGCTCCGCAGGTAACTCTGGATGTACTAACCCCCAGCGACGTCAGTTTTCTGGATGTGGAGCAGGGCCGGCTGGATATGGCCATCAACCGCTTCGACAAGATTCCCCAGTCGTTTCACCAGAAAACCCTGTGGAGCGAATATTTTGCTTGTTTGATGAATGCTGAAAACCCGATTTTGAAACAATCTTTTGTCCTGGAAAGTTATCTTCAGGCCAGTCACATCTGGGTCAGTAAGACCGGGTTTGGCGTGGGGGTAGGGGTGAACCCAAAAGACGTGCAGCGCCTGGGCTGGGTTGATGAAGCCCTGGCCAAGATTGGCCATAAACGGCAGATTTCAGTGTTTACCCGCCACTATCAAGTGGCCATGCTCTTGGCCGAGCAACACGATCTGATTGCCACGCTGCCATCACGGGCGGCCTGGCTCCAGCGCGACAACCCGCACCTGGTGTTCAAAGTGCCGCCCTTCGATATTCCGCCGTTCGATTTGAAAATGGCCTGGAGCCCGCTGCTGCAACACAACGCCGACCACCAATGGTTGCGCCGGCTGATCGCCGAGGTGGCTGAAGAAGTAGACGCAGAGTTTGCCGAGTTCGGCACACCCTTCGAACGCGGCTGATTCAAAAGATGGCGCACCTGCGGTCACGTTAAATGCTAGAGCGCCGGCGGCTACGTTGAATGCTAGAGAGAAAGCACCCGTAATTCTGTCGACTGCTGGCTGGTGTTCCACATTTGCAAGAAGCGCTCTTCCAGGCGTTTTACCCGCCCGCGGTCGGAAAAGTTGGCGAAACCCTGGCTGCCGCCAACTCCATGTCGATAAAGCACACCTTGGCGGTCGGCCAGCAAAAAGGGTTCTTTTTCGGGTGGGTTTGCATCGCTTACCAGCCGAAGTTCGATGTGGCTGGGCAACCGTCGCATTAACTCAACCAGCCCGTGCTGGCGTTGAGTCAGGGCTTTGTCATCTTCAATCAGTAGGCGCACATCGCTAAGCCTATGGCGCCTGGCTATTTGCGACACCAACTCGCAAAAGCGCGGCTGGCCGTAAAGGTCAAAGTCCAGCGAGTTGTCGTACAGCCATAATCGCTGCCGCGCCTGTCCCGCTAAGCTGTGCATCAGCTCTACCAGTTGCCGTGGCTGCTCGAACAGCCAGCTGCGCGAATCGTCGCCAAGGTTCATTGGGTATTTGCGAATTCCAGGCCGTTTCTCGACCGGTTCCGCCGCCAGGTCTTCGGCCAGCACCGAAGGCGCCAGGCAGCGCATATCAAAATGCGCTATGCCGGCATCGTCATATTGGTCTGAACAGAGGTGGAAACCGGCACGCCGATAAAATTCGACAGCGTGCTGCTGCGCCGACAGTTGCAGCTGAGAGTAGTGTGCCGCGCCTTGGCAGATCAGATGCTGCAACAGTGCCTGGCCAATCCGTTGGCCGCGGTATGGCGGCAACACCGCCATACGTCCGATGAAGCCAGTGGCACCCGGAATGCCATACAGGCGCGCCGTGGCGGCGGCTTTATTGCCATCCACCACCACCAGAAAGTGTTCGCCGCTTTGGTCGGTGGCGTCCCATTCCAGCTCCGGTGGCACGTTCTGCTCCTCAACAAATACCCGCTGGCGGATGCCTCGGATTTGCGGCGGCGCGCTGTTCCAGTTGTATTTCCGAATGCGCAAATTCATCAAAGCCCCGTGCGGCCGTTTATTCGAAATAGACCGAGCCCTGATTGTACAGATTGGTGAGCAGCCCAAGTATCGCGTCGTCTTCGGCAAATTCTGCCAAAGCCTTTGTGTCAACCCGCACGCCAGCGCACAACAGCGGCGCAAACGGGCGAGCATCGCCTCGCAACAGGTATTGCTCGCCGTCTACAAACAGTGCGGTTTCGTTGTCCAGTTCATGAAAGGCAAAGCGAGACCCTTCGTTCCAGCGAACCTGTTCACCGGCCTGTATTGCGGCTTGAAGGTCTTCGCTGGCGGCAGGCTCATCGGCGGGTACCACCGTTTCAGCGCTCTTTGGAGCGGTGGCAAATTGGCCAAACCACAGTGAGAGATTGCGCCGGTCGCCTATTTTTTCCTGTATCAGGGCTTCCAGGCGGTCAATGACCACCGGTGCGATGGTGCCGGGATTGTCCTGCACCACTAGATCCGGGTCGTTCATGTGTTCGGCCGCATTGGGCTGGTTGCACAGGAAGTCGGTAAAGCCGGTGAGCAAATCGTCGACTGTGGGCGCGCGAAAGCCCACTGACAGAGTAATACAGTCGCCTTCGGCTACACCGTGATGGCCGATGGCAGGCGGCAGGTACAGCATGTCGCCCGGCTCTAAAACTACGGTTTCCTCGCCCTGCCAGTCACTTAGAATACGCAGAGGTGTGCCTTCCAGGCGCGGCGACTTAGAGCTGCATTCACCGCCAAACGTCCAGCGCCGGTTGCCCCGGGCCTGCAGCAGGAACACGTCATACTGATCGTAATGGGGACCTACGCTGCCGCCTTTAGGCGCGTAGCTGGCCATAATGTCGTCCAACCGCCAGTTGGGTACAAAGCGGAATTGCTCCAGTAAATCGGCGACTTCCGGCACCCAGTGGTCAAGGCCCTGCACCAGCAGGGTCCAGTTTTGCTCTGGAAGCTTGCTGAAACGCTCTTCGGTGAACGGGCCGTTATGTACTTGCCAGGGTTTCCCGGCATCATCTTCAATCACGATGCGCGACTCTACGGTTTCTTCGCAGGCCAACCCAGCCAGCTCGTCGGCCGTTACGGGGCTTTCAAAGCCGGGAAGCGCCTGGCGGATAACCAGAGGCTTTTTCTGCCAGTAGTCTCGTAAAAACTCTGCAGAGGTTATTCCGCCAAGCATGTCCATGGTGTTACTCCGGTGTTCAGATGTTGCGGGCTTGGTTTATGGCGTTGCCAATGTAGCTGCCGGGTGTCATCGCCATGAGTTCGGCCTTAGCCTGTTCGGGAATGTCCAGGCTGCTGACAAAGCTTTGGATAACCTCGGCGCTCATGGCTTTGCCGCGGGTTAAGGCTTTTAGCTTTTCGTATGGCTTTTCAATATTGTAACGGCGCATCACGGTTTGAATCGGTTCCGCTAAAACTTCCCAAGCCTGGTTTAGGTCGGCGTCTAGGCGCGCTGCGTTCAGTTCCAACTTGCTCAGGCCTTTGAGGGTAGATTCATAGGCGATAAGGCTGTGGGCAAACCCCACTCCCAGGTTGCGCAGCACGGTAGAGTCGGTCAGATCACGCTGCCAGCGCGAGATTGGCAGCTTGGCTGACAAATGGTTTAGCAAGGCGTTCGCAATGCCCAGGTTGCCTTCGGAGTTTTCGAAGTCAATGGGGTTAACTTTGTGCGGCATGGTGGACGAACCGACTTCGCCTTCGACTGTTTTCTGCGTGAAATAGCCCAGCGAAATATAACCCCAGATATCGCGGTCCAAATCGATCAAAATGGTGTTGAAGCGGGCAACCGCGTCGTACAGTTCGGCGATGTAATCGTGAGGTTCAATCTGGGTGGTGTAGGGGTTGAAATTCAGCCCCAGGCCTTCAATAAACGTTTCGGCGGTTGCGGCCCAGTCGATGTCCGGATAAGCGGATAGGTGAGCGTTATAATTGCCCACGGCGCCGTTGATTTTACCCAGCAACTCCACGTTTTGGATCTGCGCCAGCTGGCGCCGCAGGCGGTGTACCGCGTTGGCCAGCTCTTTACCCACGGTAGTGGGCGACGCGGTTTGGCCGTGTGTGCGCGACAGCATGGGCTGGGCAGCGTGGTCGTGTGCCAGCTTGGCTATCTGGTCTATGACTTTTGTCATCACCGGCAGCATGCCGATGTCCAGGCCTTCGCGCAGCATCAACGCGTGGGACAGGTTGTTGATGTCTTCTGAGGTGCAGGCAAAGTGAACAAATTCGGTGACCGCGTGAAGTTCGGCGTTGTCAGCGATTTTTTCTTTAATAAAGTATTCCACCGCTTTTACATCGTGATTGGTGGTGCGTTCAATATCTTTTATGCGCTGGGCATCGGTCACACTGAATTTACTCACCAAGGTGTTCAGGGCGGCGTCTGCTTCAGTAGAAAATACCGGAACTTCATGAATTTGCGGATGAGCAGCCAGTTTTTGCAGCCAGCGGATTTCGACGGTTACGCGGTTTCTGATCAGGCCATATTCACTGAAAATATCGCGGAAAACGCTAACTTTGCTGCCGTAGCGTCCGTCCACTGGGGAAATGGCGGTCAGGGCGGTGAGTTCCATCGAAAACCTCTCAAAAATGTTTGAAGCGGGGGCGGTAAAAGTCAGGACGATATAATACACCAGCGGCCGGTCGGAATCAGCTCAGCAGGCTGGCGAATTAGGCAAACCGGGCACTATCCGTTTTTCAGCAATTCGCGGGCGTGGGCAATCACGTTTTTGCGGGTAAAGATAAGTTGCCAGCGGCGCCCGCCGGTCTGCCGCCAGAGCACTGCCGAGCGAATGCCGGCCAACAGCAACGCCCGTATTTTAGCGGCGTTTTCTTCCTGCTGCAGAATAGCCGGCGTGCCGCCGACTTGAATGCGCTGGCGGTAGGTGCTGATGGTGTCGGCATACACTGACGCCAGATTGCTAATCAGATTGCTGTGTATATAACCGAAATGACTGGCAGTGTGCCGTGCCTGCTCAATCCGGCTGCCCAGCACCGACATCATGTCTTTACTGCGATTGAGTTTGGACTCCAGTTGGAGCAGGTTGAGCACGTAGCGCAGTGTTTCGATGTCGGTGGGCTTGCGTTGCTCGCCGAGCACGCGAACCATCGTATTTAGCCCCAGGCTCAAGTCGCGCAGTTCTCCGCCGTACACATCCAACGTGGTGGCCGGGTCAGTGGCGAACAGTGAACGTAGGCAGGTTTCCAGGTCGGTTGCGTCGCAAACACCGTCATGGGCAATCTGGGTAACCAGATTCGCAGCCTGAAAAACGCCGGCCAGGGCCAGGGTTTGGTCGTGAAGTGTGCGGCTCATAACGGCACTCCGTCAGTTGGTTCAGCGGTCAGGCGCGCTGGCAGTGGTTCGCCATCGCGCCAAGTGTGTTCAATGACGCCGCCGCCCAAGCAAATCTCGCCGTCGTAAAATACCACCGATTGACCAGGCGTCACTGCGCGCTGGGCGTCATCGAACACCACTTTTACGCCACCGTCGATGGCTGTTACCTCGCACAGTTGATCAGGCTGGCGATAGCGGGTTTTGGCCATGCAGCGGAACTTTGCGCTCGGAGCCTCAGCGGCAACCCAATCGACGGGGCCAGAGACCAGGCCGCGGGAAAACAGCAGTGGGTGGTTTTTACCCTGAGCTGCAATCAACACGTTACGTGCCAGGTCTTTTTCCGCTACGTACCAGGGTTCATCGCTGTAACCGTTCAATCCGCCAATACCAAGGCCTTGGCGCTGGCCAATGGTGTGGTACATCAGGCCCTGATGGCGGCCAACAATGTCGCCTTCCGGTGTTTCAATGGTGCCGGGCTGGGCCGGCAGGTACTGCTTCAGGAAGTCAGTGAACTTGCGCTCGCCAATAAAGCAGATGCCGGTAGAATCTTTTTTATCGTGGGTAACAAACCCTTGCGCTTCGGCAATGCGGCGTACCTCTGGCTTCTCAAGTTCGCCTACCGGGAACAGAGTGCGGGCGATGCGATCGCCGGATACCGCGTGCAGGAAATAGCTTTGATCTTTGTTGCCGTCGAGACCTTTGAGTAGCTGAACCTTGCCGGAACCGTCATCAAGCGGGCATTGGCGAGTGTAGTGCCCGGTGGCAATGTAATCGGCGCCCAGTGTTATCGCGTAATCCAGAAAAGCGCGAAATTTCACTTCCTTGTTGCACAGAATGTCTGGATTTGGGGTGCGGCCGGCTTTGTATTCGCTGAGAAAATGCTCGAATACCCGGTCCCAGTATTCCGCCGCAAAGCTGGCGGTATGCAGCTTTATACCGATGTGGTCGGCCACCGCCTGAGCGTCGGCCAGGTCGGTCATGGCGGTGCAATATTCGGTGCCGTCGTCTTCATCCCAGTTCTTCATGAACAGGCCTTCTACCTGATAACCCTGTTCTTTTAGCAGCCAGGCGGCAACGGAGGAGTCGACACCGCCGGACATGCCGACGATAACGCAGCTCATGTTTGAGCTAGTGCCAGGGACGGTACCCGGGGTGGTATTTGCGGCTGTATGGAACTCGGTCATAACGGCTCTGTGTCAGTAAAAGCGGAGTATTTTATCAGCTTGCGGTCGTCACGTCTGTGGGTCGTGAATCAGATCCAGCGGCAGACGCCGGCCACTTTGAAAATCTTCTATACACTGAAGTACCAGCGGGCTGCGCAGCTTGTCACCCAGGCCGGCTATGTGTTCCGGTGTGAGCCAGTGAGCGGCGATAATGTCGCTATCAAGCTGCTCTGACACTTTGCGCACTGCGCGGGCGCTGTAACAGAAGCGGTAGTAGGTAACGCCGTTGGTCGGCGCTTTGTAAACGTAAATGCCCAGTAGATACTCTGGTTCTACCTCCCAGCCGGTTTCTTCCAGGGTTTCCCGGCGCACCGCATCGAGCAAGGTTTCGTTTTCTTCAATGTGCCCGGCAGGCTGGTTGAACACAATTTTGCCGTCGCTGGACTCTTCAACCATTAACAGGCGGCCTTGGTCATCTTCAACAATGGCGGCGACGGTTGCGTGGGGCGTCCAAGTCATGACAATGTTTGACTCCGGTGAGGGCGGTGGCCGCGGTTTGCTTTTGGTGATGGACGGCTGCCAGTGGGTTTGCGACGCGGCGCTGGGGTCGCGGTCATGTTTAGGGTCGTTGAGCTATACTGACCGGGTTCTAGTAAGCCAAGGCTCCAGTCACCAATGCGATAGCGGATCAGCCGCAGTGTCGGAAAACCCAGCGCCGCGGTCATCCGCCTTACCTGGCGATTACGGCCTTCACAGATGGTCAGCTCCAGCCAGCTAGTGGGAATGTTCTGGCGGAAGCGCACAGGGGGGTTGCGTAGCCAAATGACAGGTTCTTCCATGGCCCGAGCAAGGGCTGGGCGCGTCAGGCCGTCTTTTAGCGGTACACCTTGCTCCAGCTGGCGCAGAGATTGAGGGTTCATTGTGCCTTCAACCTGGACCCAGTAGGTTTTTTCCATCTTACCCTGGGGCGAGGCTATGCGATGCTGTAGCGGGCCGTCTGAGGTCAGTAATAGCAGGCCTTCGGAATCGTAATCAAGGCGGCCGGCAGGGTATATGCCGGGCTGGTTGATCCAGTCGGCCAGGGTAGCTCTCCGGGGCTTGTCGCCAGGTTGCCGTTCATCTGTAAACTGGCTGAGTACCTGAAACGGCTTGTTGAACAGGATTAATTCGGACATAGGTAGTCTGTGTTGCTGTTAGGGCTAGCCGCAGAGACTACCCCAGATACAGTATTTCGCAACCGCCAGTAGCCGTGGATCCACAGAAATTTGGCTGGTTTATCGTTCAGCCAGACGGGACACTGTGATTTGGTTGCAGCAGCGGCATGATGTTGATGGCGTGAACACCGTCATCCACCGGCTTTTTCTCGAAACTGACCGCCTGTCCGGCTTTCAGAGTTTTATAGCCATCCATTTGAATGGCCGAAAAATGAGCAAAAAGGTCGTCATTGTAGCCGTCTTCAATGATAAAACCGTAACCCTTAGCGTTGTTGAACCATTTTACTTTGCCGCTGGGCATGTTGAACTCCCCTGTACCTGAGCTGTCACATGATTATTATTGTTGAATTCTGGAGTTGAGCAACATTTTTTTTACATCGCTATGAACTTTGGTTCAATACTGAGTTGCAGTCAACTGCTCGCCGTAGAGGTTTTGAGTGGTTGAAGGCAGTCCGGAACCGGTATCATGTGCGTACCTATATAAAAGAAGGCCTGCTTGAAAAAGCGGTGACCCACACCCACATTACTAGTAGGCACCGGTAACTTCGGAAAGAATGATGCGAATGATTGAAAATTCTCAACTAATATGGAATCAGGGAGACGAACGTGAGCCAGGTCGTCATGACCAGGTCAGCGTGGCGCCGGAAAAGCCAGCCCTGAAGCGGCCTGCGCAGTTCAGGGTGATTCTTTTAAACGACGACTACACTCCTATGGATTTTGTGGTGGAAGTGTTAACGACTTTCTTCGGAATGAATGAAGAAAAGGCAACACAGGTAATGCTTCTCGTCCATACGCAAGGCAAAGCCGTATGTGGTGTGTATTCCCGGGATATCGCAGAAACCAAAGCAGCCCAGGTGAATCACCATTCGTCAGAATGTGATCACCCGCTGTTGTGCGAAATTGAACGTGCAGATTGATAGCTGTTGGAGTAGCCCATGCTGAGCAAAGATCTTGAACTTACATTGAATTCGGCCTTCAAGAATGCCCGTGACAAGCGTCACGAATTCATGACAGTTGAGCATTTACTGTTGGCCCTTTTGGACAACGATTCGGCGGTGGGAGTTCTGAAAGCGTGTGGCGCAGAGTTGGGCCCGCTGGAACAGGAACTGCGTGAATTTGTTGATTCCACAACGCCACTCATTCCGGATTCTGACGGCGATCGCGAAACCCAGCCAACCCTGGGCTTTCAGCGCGTGCTGCAGCGTGCGGTTTTCCACGTACAGTCTTCCGGCAAAAAAGAGGTAACCGGCGCCAACGTCCTGGTGGCGATCTTTAGCGAGCAGGAAAGCCAAGCGGTTTATCTGCTGAAAAAGCAGAATGTAGCGCGTATTGATGTGGTCAATTTTGTGTCTCACGGCATTTCCCGAGTGCAAGGTGCCGAGGATCAAGAAGGCCGCGAGGCTGCTCAGGAAGAGAACGGCGAAGAAGCCGCGCAATCTACACCGTTGGACAATTACACCACCAACTTGAATGAGCAAGCGCGCCAAGGCCGTATTGATCCGCTGATCGGGCGTGAGCACGAAGTGGAGCGTGTGGTGCAGATTCTGGTGCGTCGCCGCAAAAACAATCCATTGTTGGTCGGTGAAGCCGGCGTTGGTAAAACCGCCATCGCTGAAGGTCTGGCCAAGCGCATTGTCGATTCCCAGGTGCCGCAAGTGATCGCCAATGCAGTGGTCTATTCGCTCGACTTGGGAGCGCTGCTGGCGGGTACCAAGTACCGCGGTGATTTTGAAAAGCGTCTGAAAGGTCTGCTGTCGGATCTGAAAAAGCAGGAACACGCTATTTTATTTATCGATGAGATTCACACCATTATTGGCGCCGGTTCGGCATCCGGTGGCGTGATGGACGCGTCGAATCTACTCAAACCGATGCTCGGCTCGGGTGAGCTGCGTTGCATTGGCTCGACCACCTATCAAGAATTTCGCGGTATATTCGAGAAAGATGCCGCTCTGGCTCGCAGGTTCCAGAAAATTGATGTCAACGAACCCAGTGTCGAAGACACGTATCTGATCCTGAAAGGTCTGAAGCCGAATTTTGAGAAACATCACGATTTAACCTACACCGATCAGGCCCTGCGGGTGGCTGCTGAACTGTCTGAACGCTACATCAATGACAGGCATCTGCCTGACAAGGCCATAGACGTGATCGACGAAGCGGGTGCCCATCAGCGCTTGATGAGTGAAGACAAACGCAAGAAAGTGATCGATGTCGCAGAAATTGAGGAAGTCGTGGCCAATATTGCACGTATTCCACCCAAGAGCGTGTCCACCAGTGACAAAGACCTGCTGCGGACGATGGAGCGGGATCTTAAAATGGTGGTGTTCGGGCAAGACCCGGCCATCGAATCCCTGTCTACGGCCATTAAGCTGGCTCGCGCCGGGCTGAAATCACCGGAAAAACCGGAAGGTGCGTTCCTGTTTGCCGGCCCCACCGGTGTGGGTAAAACCGAAGTCACCAAGCAGTTGGCCAAGGTGTTGGGTATCGAGCTGGTGCGGTTTGATATGTCTGAGTATATGGAGCGCCATACTGTGTCGCGCCTGATTGGTGCACCGCCGGGCTATGTCGGTTTTGACCAAGGTGGTCTGCTAACCGAATCGGTGAACAAGCATCCGCACTGCGTTCTGCTGCTGGATGAGATTGAGAAGGCTCATCCAGAGGTGTTTAACCTGCTGCTGCAGGTAATGGACCACGGCACGCTGACGGACAACAACGGTCGTAAAGCCGACTTCCGCCATGTAATCCTGGTGATGACTACTAACGCCGGTGCCGAAAGCATGGCCCGTCGTTCCATGGGCTTCAGTGAGCAAAACCACCGCAGCGATGGCATGGAAATCATCAGCAAGACCTTCACGCCGGAATTCCGCAACCGTTTGGATGGCATCATTCAGTTCGCGGATCTGGAGCGCCAGACCATCACTCACGTGGTGGATAAGTTCCTCACCGAACTGCAGGCGCAGCTGGACGACAAGCACGTGGTATTGCACGTAGACGAGCCTTCAAAGCTGTGGTTAGCCGACAAAGGCTACGACGTGTCCATGGGTGCAAGGCCGATGTCGAGGCTGATTCAGGACAAGATCAAGCGGCCACTGGCTGAGCAGATCCTGTTTGGTCGATTGGCTGAGAAGGGTGGTGAAGTGTTTGTGCGTCTCGAAAACGACGAACTGGTGTTCGAATACGAATCGGAACCCGCAGAAGCGGTTTAACCTGTCTGCTCAGTCTGGTCCGGTTTGACCAGGCTGAGCAGAAGTCATTTTGATATTTCCCCTCCTCCCTTTCTTACTGCATTAATTGGTCTTCGATTTCGAGCGTTAAGGTTCCTGTCAGGTTGGCGTGTTTTGATGCATGTTATGCCAAGCCGGCATATCACCTGAACACGACAAGGAAATCTGCATGAAGATTCGTTATATTGCCGTCGCTACCGCCGCTCTGTTGTTCACCGGGGCCGCTGTCGCCGGCCCGCAATGCACGGACGCCCCGCAGTCCGAATGGATGTCTCAGGACACCATGAAGCAGAACCTCGACGATCAAGGTTACACGATCAAAAAGTTCAAGGTGACCAGTGGTAACTGCTATGAGATCTACGGCATGGATAAGGGCGGCGTTAAGGTCGAGATCTATTTCAACCCGGTTAACGGTGAGGTGATCAAGGAAGAACGCGATGACTGATACTCTGAAAGCGAGCACTGTGAGCCAGGGTGGCCGCGTCAAGGTATGGGACCCGGCGGTGCGAATCTTTCATTGGGGTCTGGTGGCGGCGTTTTGTGTGGCTTATTTCACCGCCGACGACTACCGGAATATCCACGAGTGGTCGGGCTATGTGGTGGTGGGGTTGATAGCTTGCCGTTTGGTTTGGGGCGTGCTCGGCTGTCGTTATGCGCGCTTTAGTGATTTTGTACCGAGGCCTAGGCGTCTGATTGATTATGTACGTCTTGCGCTAAAGGGGCAGGAGCCGCGTTACCTCGGTCATAATCCGGCAGCGGCGATAATGATCCTGTTTTTGTTGTTGGCGAACGGTGTGATTGGCTTTAGCGGCTGGCTGCTTACCACCGATTGGGGTTGGGGCAGCGGGGTGCTCGAAGAAGTGCACGAGATATCGGTAAACATGACTCTTATCGCAATTGCACTGCACGTGAGTGCGGCGATCTATGAGAGCTTTCACCACCAGGAAAACCTTATCCGCTCAATGTTTACAGGCTACAAACGGCGCTAGCCGGCTACGACAATCAGCGATTTTCCAGAACAAACTGAATCATAGACAGTGTATGCGGAGCACGCTGTGTCTATGAAACTTAACAGCAGACATGTAAAACCCATCCAAATAGATGGCCCTTGGTAGAATAATAGAACACGGCTGTACGCTATCTTCGAAAATTGTAAAAAGAAGAGCTCGCTAAGGCGAGCTCTTCTTTTATGACATTTAAAGATACGCGGGTTACGACGATACTATTTACAAAAAGCTGGCGGCTTGTTCGCTAGACATTAACGCGCGCGGTAAACTATGCGGCCTTTGCTTAGGTCGTATGGCGTCAGTTCCACTTTGACTTTATCGCCGGTCAGGATGCGGATGTAGTTCTTGCGCATCTTTCCGGAGATGTGTGCGGTCACAACGTGGCCGTTGCTCAGCTCTACACGGAACATGGTGTTTGGTAGCGTATCAATAATAACGCCTTCCATTTCAATGACATCTGTCTTCGCCATTCAGTAAAAACCTCGTTTTGGAATACTTTCCGTAATTTTAAATTGCGCAATTCTGCCTTATTTTGAGCCGTTTAGCAAAAGTCAGTTGCTACCGAGTGCTTGCCAGCGGTTATCCGTGAACTGCTCGATGGGTTTAAAGTTGCTTTTGTAGTTCATTTTGCGACATTTCAGAATCCAGTACCCCAGATACACATGGCTGAGCTGCTGGCGCCGGGCCTCTTCAATTTGCCAGAGTACCGCGAAGGTGCCCAGGCTGCGATAATCCAGGTCTGGTTCGAACACGGTATAAATGGCCGATAGGCCGTCGTCCAGACGGTCAACCGCCGCCAACCCGATAAGCTCACCGTGCAGGGTCATTTCCAGAAACCAGGAATCGGTCTGGCCTTCCACCAGAAACGCCATGAACTGCTCTCGTGATGGTGGGTACATGTCGCCGTCTTTGTGGCGCAGTTCGATGTAGCGGGCGTAAAGCCGGTATCGTTGTTCCGAATAGGCGGCCGGCACCAGCGCGCAGGCCAGATCAGCATTCTTCTTCCACACCCGGCGTTGGTTACGGTCGGGGCTAAACTCCGCGACGGGTACCCTGACGGGAATGCAAGCCTGGCAGTTTTCACAGTGGGGGCGATAATAGTGCGAGCCGCTGCGGCGAAAGCCAAGCGCTGTCAGCTCGCTGTAAAGCGTGCGATTAATTTCTGTTTTAGGATCTACAAACATGGTGGTGGACTGGCGACCTGGCAGATAGCTGCAGTCGTGAGCGGGTGTTGCGAAGAACACCAGTGCTCTCAAATTGCTCATTCACCCTCCGGGCTCGGCCAGCGCCATTGAAGCTGCCAGTCTGCCACTGCCGGTGATTGTTTTGTATAGCGGCCGAGCATGGCCAGAAACTCCGTTCGCGGTATGGTTTGTGCGCCCATGCTCAACAGATGATCGCTGGCTACCTGACAGTCAATAATCCGGTATCCCCACTGCCGCAGCTGGTTGGCAAGGTGCACCATTAATACCTTGGACGCGTTGGTTTCCAGCGAGAACATAGACTCGCCAAAAAAACAGCTGCCCAGCGCTACGCCGTACATGCCGCCCGCCAATTCGCCGTGCGGGTTCCAGACTTCAATAGAGTGGGCAATGCCCTCCCTGTGCAGCTTGTTGTAGGCCTGAAGCATGTTTTCGGTAATCCAGGTTCCCTCAGCACGGGTAGATCCACACAGGCGCATAATCCGGCTGAAGGCTTGGTCTGCGGTTACCGAGAAATAGTCTTTGTTGAGGCTGCGGCGCAGGCTGCGGGAAATGTGGATATTTTCCGGAAAAATGACGCATCGCGGATCGGGTGACCACCAAAGTATGGGCTGGTCGTCGCTGTACCAGGGAAAAATACCGTTTTCATAGGCCAGCACCAGGCGCTTGCTGCTCAAATCGCCGCCGGCAGCCAACAGGCCGTCGGGTTCCTCCAGCGCGCTCTCGGGCGAGGGGAACCACAGCGCATGTTCAGGTAACCAGGGCAAAGACGTCATAGTGTGTTCGCTTTTCAGCTCAACGTTGTGGCTTCAGTTTAGCTTTGTTGGTCCAGATAGCGCTCGGCGTCCAGCGCTGCCATACAACCAAAACCGGACGACGTCACTGCTTGGCGATACACGTGATCGGCAACATCACCGGCGGCAAACACGCCGGGCACGGTTGTTTGGGTCGCCATTCCGTCCAAGCCGGAGCGGATGTGCAGGTAGCCGTTTGTCATTTCAAGCTGGCCTTCGAACAGGCTGGTGTTGGGTTTATGGCCAATGGCGATAAACACACCGGAAAGCTCCATGTCCTGCTTGGAGTCGTCTTTCATGCTGCGGATGCGCATACCGGTTACGCCGGTGCCGTCACCCAGCACTTCGTCCAGGGTGTGATCCCAAATGATTCGCACATTGCCGTTGGCGGCTTTTTCAAACAATTTGTCCTGCAGAATTTTCTCTGCACGCAGGCTGTCGCGGCGGTGCACCAGCGTCACTTCGGCCGCAATGTTGGACAGGTACAGGGCTTCTTCTACGGCGGTGTTGCCGCCGCCGATAACCGCTACCTTTTGGTTGCGATAAAAAAAGCCGTCACAGGTTGCACAGGCCGACACGCCCTGGCCTTTGAATTTCTCTTCCGACTCAAGCCCCAGGTACATGGCCGAGGCGCCGGTAGAAATGATCAGTGCATCGCAGGTGTGCTCGCCGCTGTCACCCTTGAGGCGAAACGGACGCTGGTTCAAATCGACTTCGTTAACCGTGTCGTAAATGATCTTCGTTTCAAAACGTTCCGCATGTTTCAACATCCGTTGCATTAATTCTGGCCCTTGCACGCCGTCGTTGTCACCGGGCCAGTTGTCGACGTCTGTGGTTGTGGTCAGCTGGCCACCCACTTCAATACCGGTGATCAATGTTGGCTTCAGGTTGGCGCGGGCCGCGTAAACGGCAGCGGTATAGCCGGCAGGGCCGGAGCCTAGAATAATCAGGCGGGAATGTGTGCTGGTGCTCATGCTGTTCTCACTTAATACGAGTGTGGTCACTGTGCCCGCAGCTCGTTATGGCGGCGGCACGGATTTTAAAGAGTTTAAGATGTTTAGAAAGTTTGAAAAGTTCAATAGGAAGGTACGAAGGCTATCATGAATAGCCGGTACGCTTGCCAGTTGTTTTGGCCAATTCTGCTGATACGCCTGCTCTATGGGTTCAGCCGCCAGGCAGCCAACAGACTCAGTCGCCAAGCACCGATACGCCAGCCAGCAAGCGTTGCACCCGCTCCTGGCTTTTGCCGCTTTCGCCCTGTTCCAGGCGATGCTCTGCCACCGCCGCAAACACCGCTTGTACGTCGTCTGGCAGCACGTGATCTCGGCCCTGCATCAGCGCCCAGGCTTTCGCTGCGCGCAGCAGGCCCAGACCGGCGCGCGGAGACAGGCCGTAAAGCAGGCCCGGAATGTTACGGCTTGCTTCCAGCAAGCGCTGTACGTAGTCGAGCAGCGCGGGGCTGGTGCTGACCTGCAGCACCGTTTGTTGAATGCGCGTTAATTGCTCTTCAGCTAACAGGGTGGGTAGGCGCTGGGTCATGCTGCGGCGGTCTTCGCCCTCCAGTAATTGGCGTTCTGCCCGGGAATCAGGGTAGCCCAGATGCAGGCGCATCAGAAACCGGTCAAGCTGACTTTCTGGCAGCGCAAACGTGCCACCTTGCTCGATGGGGTTTTGGGTGGCAATCACAAAAAACGGTTGGGGAAGGGGCCGGGTTTCGCCCTCAATCGACACCTGCCGTTCTTCCATTGCTTCCAACAGAGCGCTTTGGGTTCGCGGCGATGCGCGATTTATTTCGTCGGCTAGAATCAACTGGGCAAAAATCGGCCCCGGATGAAAAACAAGACTGCCGGCAGCCTTGTCGTAAATCGAATAGCCCAACACGTCTGCCGGCAACAAATCGTTGGTAAATTGGATGCGTTGATAGCGCAGGCCCATTATGTGTGCCAGAGCGTGGGCAAGTGTGGTTTTACCCATGCCAGGAATGTCTTCAATCAGCAGATGTCCGCCTGCGAACAGGCTGCAAAGCGCCAGGCGCACCTGATGGTCTTTGCCCAGCAGAATGCCATTGAGTTGGTCGACGATCTGATTTATCGCTTTGTCCATAGTCTGATCAATCTCCTGCCCATCTGAAATGTCTGAGTACAAGGCAACACGCCGGCTGCCGGGGAAAGAGCAGGTGCGGCGCTATTCGGTCGCAACGCCCGCAGGCAATTGCATTGTTACGCAGTGCAGGCTGCCGCCTTGCCGCAGCAACGGGCGACAGGGTATGGCGATTATTTCACGGTCTGGGAACAAATTCTGCACTGTGGCGATCGCTGCGGTATCTTGGGGTACATCGTATACTGGCAGTAATACCGCGCCGTTGATGATCAGAAAGTTGGCGTAAGTGGCCGGCAGGCGCCGGCCTTTTTCATCATGGATAGCGTCTGGCCAGGGCAGGGCCGTCAGACGGTAAGGCTCACCGTTGGCTTGACGGAATTCGCGCAGGCCCTCTGCCATGGCGCTAAGAGCGCCATAGTGCTCGTCGCTTTCATCAGGGCAGGCGACATAACAAATGTGGTCGGGTGCGCAAAACCGCGCCAGAGTGTCTATATGGCTGTCAGTATCGTCGCCGGCCAGGTAACCGTGATTCAGCCAGAGCACCCGGCGAATGCCCAGTAACTGGCCAAAAAGTCTCTCCATGGCGCTGCGGCTGTAGTCGGGATTGCGGTTGGGGGTTAGCAGGCATTGGCTGGTGGTCAGCAGAGTGCCTTCGCCATCGGTGTCGATGGCGCCGCCCTCCAGAATGAATTCGACGCTTTTCAGTGTGCTGCCGTCAAACGCACCGGCCGTGAGCAGCTTGTTGCTCAGGGCGTTGTCTTTGCCCCACGGAAACTTATTGCCCCAGGCGTTAAAACTGAAATCGACCAGCCTGGAGTCGCGGTAAGTGAGCACTGTTAAAGGACCGTGGTCGCGCGCCCAGCTGTGGTCTGACGGCGCAACCAGGACCCGTGCGCGGAATGCCACGCCAGCGGTTTCTACATAATGGTTTAGTTGTTCCTGCAGTTGCTGCGCCTGCTCTGGGTCTTCGCAGCTGATCAATACCGCTTCGAAGCGCAAAACCGCGCGCGCAATCGCCATAAATACCGGCTCTGTCTGTGCCAGATGGCTGGCCCAGGCGGTGTTCTGATGGGGCCAGGTCAGCATCACCGCACTCTGCGGCGCCCACTCTGCGGGCAATAACGGCTTCGATTTCACTGGGCCAGTACCTTTTCCCTATTGAAAAAAAACCAGTCTAACGGACAGGCGCCGACACGTCAGGATCTACTGGCAAAACTTTGCGGCCTTTTCTGTATCTGTGTCAGGGCGTGCGCTTTACAACCGCGCGAATAACCCGCTCGCTCTCAAAATACACCACAAAAGCCGGGTAGTGCCACTGGCTGATGGGCGGCTGGCCTACCGGGCCGCGGGTAGACTCGGGTGAGCCCCAGCGCACGCGCACGTGTTCGGCTTTCATACCGGTCTGTGGCAGTGATATGGCATCGCGGTTGCCCTGTTGGCCGAGCGGAATGAACAGCTCCTGAGTGCTGGCAGGCATCACCGACAAGGTCGTCGCCAGAGCGGCAGACAACAGGCCGGCTCGCAACAATGGGCGCCAAAAGCGATGGGTCTTCATGGTCAGGGTGACTCCGGAGGAGAAATGGATAAAACGTAATTTAGTTTGCGCTTTGGACATTTGCCCCGACAGTTTCGGTGTTTGGTTGCTGGCGCTGGCGAATTTGCCAGCGCATGATGTGGCGCGCCAGCTGTTGGCGATCACTGTCTTCTAAACGCACAAAGCGGGTGTGAATCCATGTGCCGTCGCGGTCTTCGGTGTTAACGCCTACGACTTCGCCAATGGCCCGGGGCTGAAACAGTTCCGGCGGCAGAGTCAGGCGCATGGCAATATGGTCACCCACCTGCAAACTTTCATCGTTGCTAAAAAAGGCAACACCACCCTCGCTGAGCGTGGCTTGGTGCCAATGCTCTGGTTGCAACGGATTTTGCTCAAAGGCCATAATACGCGCCAGAATATCCAGCTTGGAGTTAAACGCTTTTAACAGGCTTTGCAATGCCCGGTCGCGCTCGCTTAAGCCGGCAAGTTGGGTTCTGATGTCTTGGTCAAGGCGTTTGAATTCTGCCTGTAAGCTGGTGAACGGGGTATTTTCGAAGGCGCTGAAATCGTCTTGGGTACTGGGAGGTAGTTTGTGCACCTCCAACCCAATCCGATCGTTTATTCTGAAGTAATTCCGCCGTTCGCGTTGTTTCTTCGCATTGGCGCTGTCATCGTTGCGCTGGGTCATTGGGACTCCGATACGGATGTTCGTTTGTAGGGTGAAGTTTAGCAGTTCCCGGCGCGGCATTAACACGACTGGGTTCAATCAATCACGAATTAGTCGCAGCCAGCAGCAGGCAAGGCTTTATGTTTAAACCTTTATCATTTTATATCGGCTTGCGCTATATCGCTGCCAAACGCCGTAATCACTTTATCTCGTTTATTTCACTTACCTCTATGATCGGCTTGATGCTGGGCGTTGCGGTGCTGATTATTGTGCTGTCAGTCATGAACGGTTTCGATCGCGAGCTGAAGCAGCGAATTCTGGGAATGGTGCCCCACGCTATTATCGAGGGTTCCGGCACGATTGAAAACTGGGAAGCGGTAGACGCAGCCGTCGAGAAACACCCGCGAGTGTTGGCTGCGGCCCCATTTATTAAGGGCCAGGGCATGGTCACCGGCGGCGGAGCGGTGCGCGGCGTGCTGTTGAACGGCATTTTGCCAGACCAGGAGCGAACCGTATCGATTATTGAAGACCACATGGAACAGGGCAGCCTGGACGATCTGAAGTCGGGCGAGTTCGGCATTATTATTGGGCGCTTTTTGGCGTCCAGCCTGCGCCTGCAGTTGGGTGATAAAATAACCGTGGTGCTGCCTGAAGCGTCGGTAACGCCGGCTGGCGTATTGCCGCGATTGAAACGTTTTACTGTCAAAGGCGTGTTTAGCGTGGGCGCTGAGTTAGACGGCAGCTACACGCTGATACACATGGACGACGCCGCCAAGCTGATGCGCACAGACGGCAAAGCCCAAGGCATCCGTTTGCTGGTCGATGACCTCTTCGCCGCACCGCGGGTAGCCGAGCAAGCGGCGCAACTGCTTTCAGGGCGCTATTACATATCCGATTGGACCCGCACCCACGGCAACCTGTTCCAGGCCATACGAATGGAAAAAACCATGATTGGTCTGTTGCTGATGTTCATTGTGGCGGTGGCGGCATTCAATATTGTGTCCACTCTTGTCATGGTGGTCACCGACAAAACCGCAGACATTGCCATTTTACGCACCATGGGCGCGACACCCGCGCGCATCATGCGCATTTTCATGGTGCAGGGCGCGGTTATCGGCATTTTCGGAACGCTGGTGGGCACGGTGCTAGGCATTCTGGGTGCACTCAATATCAGCGCGTTCATCAGCTGGCTGGAGGTCGCACTGGGCCATCAGTTCCTCAGTGCCGACGTGTATTTCATCAGTTACTTGCCGTCCCAGTTGCTATGGGAAGACGTCATGATCATCAGCGGTAGTGGTTTGGCCATGAGCCTGCTGGCCACCATTTACCCGGCCTGGCGTGCGTCTCGTATCGACCCGGCAGACGCGCTTAGATATGAATAGAGCCAACCTATGAGCAAAAGCATAAAAGACGTAACGACCAACACCGCGAACTGGGTTATTGATTGCAATCAAGTGACCCGTACCTATAACCAGGGCCCGGAAAAGCTGACGATTTTTTCCGACATCTCGCTGCAAGTCACCGCCGGTGAAACCATCGCCATTGTCGGTAGCAGCGGCTCCGGAAAAACCACGCTGCTGAATTTGCTAGGCGGGCTAGACCGACCGTCAACGGGCGATATCAAAATTTGCGGTCAGGAAATTTACAAGCTGTCGGAAGCCGCGCGGGCACGCTTTCGCAACAAGCATCTTGGGTTTGTGTACCAGTTTCACCATTTGCTGCCGGAGTTCTCCGCGCTTGAAAACGTGATGATGCCGTGCGTGCTGGGTGATATCAGCGTGGCGGCAGCGCGTAAGAAGGCCGCTTTTCTGCTGAACAGTGTGGGCTTGGGCGCACGCCTGGCGCACAAGCCGGGCGAGCTGTCTGGCGGTGAGCGTCAGCGCGTGGCCATAGCCCGGGCCCTGGTGAACGAGCCCGACTGTGTTTTGATGGACGAACCCACCGGTAATCTTGATGAGCACACCGGTGCCGGTGTGCGCGCGCTGATCGAATCGCTGCGCGATCAATTTGGTATGGCGTTTGTGATGGTCACTCACGATATGTCGATGGCGAGAAGTCTGGGGCGGGTGATGCGGCTGGAGCAGGGGCGTTTGGTACACGAGGGTTAGTGGCGGCGTTGCCCCCGGCGCAGACGCCAGTTGGCGCGAACTCTTCTGCGCCATAACAACTGAATGATCAAATAAGCGAAGCAGGCAGACACCGTAGCCACAACCAGCGAGCCCAGGTAAAGCGGTATGCCAATATCCAGCAGGCGTTCGCTGATCCATCCCAGTGACGGCGAGAATTCAAAATCCAGTAGTGGCCTGCTCAGCATCCAGGCCCCCAGTTTGTAGTTGAAGTAGAAAATCGGGGGCATGGTAACCGGGTTGCTGATCCACACCAGCACCACCGCCAGCGGCAGGTTGGCGTTGAACCAGATCGCGAACAGCGCCGATGCAAGCATCTGGAAAGGCATCGGAATAAAGCAGAACCACACGCCTATCAGAAACGCACGGGCCACACTGTGGCGGTTGATATGCCACAGATTGGGTTCCTGTACGATGTCGCCCAGAAAATTCAGCGATTTCATTTGCCTCACCTTTTCCGGAGACGGCAAATAGCGTTTCATGAACCTCTTTGGCATAAGAAGTTGTTCTGCCTATAGACGTTTAAACGACCGGTGTTAGGGACAACGCCGGTGCAATAACTCAGGAGGACAAGGAATGTCCGGCGATTTTTTCAGTGGCGGCTCAAACCGCCCGCTGTCTCGCAACCCGCGAGGCTTTATGGTCGGGCCTTTGCTAATCGCGTTCTGTTGCGGCGTTATCTTACTGTATCGGTTGTCGGTGTTGCCAGCGTGGCAATGGTTGTTTGCGGCGATGGCAGGTTGCAGCGTGCTGGCGTTGTTGCTCCCTCAGCGCTGGGGTCGCACGGCGTTTATTCTGTTTGCGGCGTTGCTAGCGGGCACCGCCTGGGCTTCATGGCACTCCAGTCAGCGCCTGCATGAGCGCCTGCCGGCGGCATGGGAAAAGGTGCCGCTGGAGGTGTCCGGTTATGTTTGTAGTCTTCCCGCTCGGGGCAGTTTTGACAGTTTAAAGTTCGATTTCTGCCTAGTGGAAAACGCTTACCAGCATAACGCGCAAGCGCCACTGCCGGCGCACGCTTTACCCTCCCGCTTGCGTCTGGCCTGGTACGGCGACCATCCGGACCAGTTACCCGGTCACACCCTGACTATAACGGTTGTGCTTAAACGCCCCCACGGTGGCTTGAACCTGACCGGTTTTCGCTATGAAGACTGGCTGTTCCGTCACGGTTACCGCGCCACCGGAAGTGTGCGCTCGGTCGTGTCAGATGCCAGTATTGAATGCGGCCTGCACTGCCGTTACCGCTACCAGCACCGCCGCCTGCTGGACTGGGTGACGGCGAAGTTTGGCGAAGCCAGGCACTTTCCGTTGTTGGCGTCTTTGCTGATTGGCTATCGCGGCGCCATGACCCCCGCCCACTGGGACACTCTGAAAGCCACCGGCACCATTCACTTGGTGGCGATTTCGGGCTTGCATCTGGGCCTGGTGGCTTTGGGCATCGGAGGTGTGGCGCGCCGGTGTGCAGTGCGAGTACCCGAATCCATTTTGTCTGAACGTGCCAGGCGGCGCCTGATGTTTGGCGTAGTGATGATTGGCTGCCTGGCCTACGCGTTGATGTCCGGCTTTACGGTGCCCACCCGGCGCGCGCTACTAATGATCGCTGTGCTGGGCTGGGCGCTGCTGCAAGGCTGGCATATATCGCCCTGGCGCAGCCTGCTGCTGGCGCTGACAGTGGTGTTGATTGCTGATCCATTTTCGCCGCTGGACGCCGGCTTCTGGCTGTCGTTTTGTGCGGTGGCGGTGTTGATACTGGTGTTCTCCGGGCGCCTTGGCATGGTTCAGGGCGTGCTCGCGCTGGTGCTGGCGCAGACTGCCATGTTCGCCGGATTATGGCCAGGGCTACTGTTAATGGGCCAGAACCAGCCGCTGGCGGGGTTTGTGGCCAATCTTTTTGCCATTCCGTGGGTGTCGATGGTGGTTATGCCGCTGCTGTTGTGCGGCGCTTTGCTAGTGGCGCTTGTACCCGCCAGTAGCGTGTGGGTGACGCTGCTTCTGGACACCGTATTGGGGGTTTTATGGCAAGGATTGCAGTGGCTGGGGGGCTGGGGCAGCCCGACAATTCAGCTGGGTGTTGCCGCTGCCATCGGGTTGGCGGCGGTTGTACTGTTGGCTTTGTGGTATCCGCAACGGGGCTTTCGCCTGACGCTGGTGTTGTCACTGGGGCTTTGGTCAATGTCGCACGGGTGGCTTCAGGTGCCGGTTGGTAATCGCCTCGTACCTCTGCCACAGGTGATTGTATGGGATGTTGGCCAGGGCCTTTCGGTTCTGGTACGCCATCAGCAGCAAGCATTGCTGTATGACACTGGCCCATCCATTCCCGGTGTGTTCTCGGCGGTAGAGTCGGTGATACTGCCCAACCTGCGGGCGTTGGGGGTGCAGCGCCTGGATACGCTGGTGGTGAGCCATGCCGATGGCGACCACAGCGGTGGCCTGGAGCAGCTTGTTACCGAATTGCCGCCAGCGCGCTTGATCGGCGGTGAAGCGGCTGAAACAGCCGATCGCCTGGCGCAGGCCGGGCTGGTCAGAAACGTGACAGACTGCGGGCGGCAAACTCTGATGTTGGGGCGACTGGAACTGAATTTCTGGCGCTCAGATCGCGCCAAAGAGGGTAACGGTGCTTCCTGCGTCCTGCGCATTCGTGACCCGGACTCGGCGACCGAGTGGCTACTAACCGGTGATATTACCGTCAGGGAAGAAGCCGAATACTTGAGTTATTTTAACGATCAACCGGTGCAAAAGGCGCGTAATGCCATTACCCGGGTGTTGTTGGCGCCCCACCATGGCAGTAAAAGCTCGTCTTCTGACGCTCTGGTTCAGGCTCTTTCGCCCGATACTGTCATCTACACCGCTGGCTACCGCCATCGCTACGGCCACCCACACCCGCAGGTAACCCGCCGTTATCAATTAGAGGGTAGCCATCAAATCAACACTGCCTGCGCCGGAGCGGTGGTTATGGCGGTAAAATCTGCTGGGTTGGTTATCCGCCAGATGCAGCAAAACGCGCCGTTCTGGATCAGTGGCCCTGGTCTTGCACGGGCGCAGTGTCTCGAACGGTTGCACAACATCACACAATAGTCGCTATGCTAAAAATGCCGACAGCTATGCTAAAGTAGCCCGGCTTGTAATTGACCAGGAGACCGAGCGTGTTCGAGCTTTTAAAAGCCGGTGGCATTTTGATGGTGCCCATACTGTTTTGTTCTGTGTTGGCATTGGCCATCATCCTTGAACGTTTCTGGAGCCTGCGTGACAGCCGGATCGCGCCGCCAGAAGCACTGAACGAGCTGTGGCGTTGGATCAAGAAAAAAGAGCTGAACGGCAGGCGTCTGAAAACCTTGCAAGCGTCGTCACCCATGGGGCGTGTGCTTGCCAGCGGTTTGCTGAACGCCAAGCACGGCCGTGAGGTAATGAAAGAAAGCATCGAGCACGAAGCCAGCCAGGTGGTTCACCAGCTCGAGCGGTTTCTGAACCCACTGGGCACCGTTGCAACCATAACGCCGTTGCTGGGCCTTCTGGGCACGGTCATTGGCATGATCAAAGTGTTTGCGGAAATTCAGTTAGCCGGTGTCGGCAATGCTGGCAATCTGGCTGGCGGTATTTCCGAGGCCCTTATAACAACAGCCTCTGGCCTCAGTGTGGCCATTCCAGCGTTGATTGCCCATCGCTATTTTATCCGCCGGGTAGATGCCCTGGTGGTCAACATGGAGCAAGAGGCCATCAAGCTGGTGGAAGTGGTACACGGCGACCGCGAAATTGACGTAGAAGGAGCCTGAACCCAGTGAAGTTCAAGCGCCAGCGCAGCCAGCATGTGGCTATGGACCTGACACCGCTGATCGACGTGGTGTTTTTGTTGTTGATTTTTTTTATGGTATCGACAACGTTCACCCGGGAAAGCCATCTTCAGGTGGAATTGCCGCAAGCCAGCGGTAATCCGGCGCCGCCGGCAGAAGCGGAACAGATTGATGTGGTGATTAGCGCCGATGGCCAATACCTGCTGAATGACAAACCGCTGGTGAACAACCGCCGCGAAACCCTGGAGCGAGGCATTCGGGAGTTGGCCAACACAGACACATCATTGCCGTTCATTATTACCGCCGATGCCCGAACTCCCCACGAGTTTGTGGTGCGGGCGATGGATGCGGCCGGTCGCCTGGGTTTCGCGAAACTCAGCATTACCACCGAACGTGAGGCCCAACCCCAGTGAGTGCAGCAAGTTCACCAGGCCCGACAATCCCCAAAATCTCCTCAGGCCCAGAGTCTGAAGGCCCGAGTAAGATTCCAGAGGGCAGTTGGCACACCTACAAGCGCCTTTTACGCTATGTGAAACCGTTTTGGATAGCGTTTACCCTGGCGATAATCGGCAACGTTATCTACGCCGCGGCGTCGACCGGCATGGCGGCGGCCATGGAATACGTCATCAAGGCCATTGAAAATCCGACCGATCAGAATCGGCTGATTTTAACTCTGCTGATTGTTGGGGTGTTTGCGTTTCGCGGCCTAGGCACCTTCATGAGCCAATATTTCATCAGTTACGTGGGTCGTAACGTCATCAATGCCCTGCGCACCGATGTCTTTGACCGCATGCTAACCTTGCCGTCGCGCTACTTTGATGACAACGCGGCCGGCCGATTGGTGTCGAAGCTGACCTTTAACGTGGAGCAAGTGGCTGAAGCCGCAACCGACGCTATCACCATTACCTTTCGCGAAGGCCTTACCATTGTTGGGCTGCTGGGCTACATGCTGTATACCAACTGGAAACTCACGCTGGTCTTTCTGGCGGTCGGGCCGCTGATCGGAGCGGTGGTCAGCTACGCCAGCAAGCGCTTCCGTAAAATCAGCAAACGCATTCAGGGCTCCATGGGCGACATTACCCACGTTGCGTCGGAATCGATCAGTGGTTATCGGGTGGTGCGCACCTTTGGCGGTGAAGACTTTGAACGCAAGCGTTTTCAGAAGGTCAGCGAAAGCAATCTGAAGCAAAGCTTGAAGATGTCATCTACCCAGGCCATCAGTGTGCCTGTGATTCAGGTTCTGGTAGCAATTGCGATTGCGGCGCTGGTGTGGACCATGTTGTCGCCGACGATTCGCGGCGAAATGAGCACCGGTCAACTGGTTGCCTTTATTACTGCAGCAACAACGATGGCCAAGCCTATTCGCCAAGTGACTTCCGTGCATTCGAAAATCCAGAAGGGTCTTGCGGCAGCCTACGATGTGTTTGAAACCCTGGACGAACGCCCGGAGCCGGATTCCGGCATCTTTGCCCCGCAGCGGGTTAAAGGCGACATAGAATTTCGTGACGTGGGCTTCAGCTATCGCGACCAGCTTGACAAGGTGTTGAACAATATTTCGCTGACGGTTCCGGCGGGGCAGAGCGTTGCTCTGGTTGGTCGCAGTGGCAGTGGCAAATCTACGCTGGTGAGCCTGTTGCCGCGGTTTTACGATTACACCGACGGCGAAATCCGTATTGATGGCCACTTGCTGGAAGACTTCACGTTGCAGGCGCTGCGCGCGCAGATTGCCCTGGTTACCCAGAGCGTGGTGCTGTTTAACGATACAATTGCAGCGAACATTGCCTACGGCGCGCTGCGCGATTGCAGCCCCGAGGCCATCCGTGACGCCGCCGACAAAGCGCACGCTCTGGAATTTATTGACCGCATGCCCGAGGGCCTGAATACCATGATTGGCGACAATGGCGTTATGCTTTCCGGGGGCCAGCGCCAGCGCTTGGCCATTGCTCGGGCGCTGCTGAAAGACGCCCCCATTCTGATTCTGGACGAAGCTACATCGGCGCTGGATACCGAATCTGAGCGCTACATCCAGAACGCTATGGAAACGGTGATGAAAGGCCGTACCACCTTGGTGATTGCTCACCGCCTGTCAACCATTGAAAACGCCGATTGCATACTGGTGATGGACAATGGCCGCATAGTGGAATCCGGCCGCCACCAGGAGTTGCTGGACCAGGGCGGCGCCTACGCCCAACTGCATCAGATGCAGTTTAGCGAGCACGCATGACCAGCGGTAAGCGGGTATGAGTTCGCTAGTAGACCGGTTGTGGTATAGCCAAAATCGCCCGCTGAGATTTCTGGCGCCACTGGCCTGGCTATACCGGCGCATTGCGTCATTGCGCAGGCGCAAAGCGTTGAAAGATCGGGCCCCGGCGTTAACGGCTCCGGTGGTGGTGGTGGGTAATATTACAGCCGGTGGCACCGGTAAATCGCCGCTTACGGCCTGGCTGGTAACGCAATTGCGCAACGCAGGCTGGCATCCGGTCATTCTTAGCCGCGGTTACGGTGGCAAGTCCAGGCAATATCCACTTTTTGTGAATGCTGATAGCAACGCCAGTATCGCCGGTGATGAACCCGTTATGCTGGCACGGGCCACTGGCTGCCCGGTGGTGGTAGATCCGCAACGGCTGCGTGCAGCGCACTACGCCATTGATCAGAGATTGGGCGATGTTCTGGTGTGCGACGACGGTCTTCAGCACTACGCTCTGCCCCGTGATATAGAACTGGCCGTATTCGACGCCAGCCGCGGCTTGGGCAATGGCGCTAGCATACCTGTGGGGCCGCTGCGGGAGCCGGCAGAACGGCTAAAATCGGTCGATTATATTATTCTTAATGGCTCTACCGGAGCGCACGTTCGCCGCCACAGCCAATTTGCCGGCGTGCAACATAAGGCAATCTACACCATGAATCTTAGCCCGATGCATCTTCTGCACCTGGCCAGCGGTGCGCAGGTGCCGCTGACAAAGCTGGCGGGACAAAAGCTGCTGGCAGTGGCGGGTATCGGGAATCCGGCGCGATTTTTTGCCACTCTCAGCGCCCTGGGCGCAGAGGTAAGGCCGCGGGCTTTTGCCGACCATCACCGTTTTAAACCGGGTGACCTGAAAACCGACGCTGGTGAATGGCTGGTGATGACCGCGAAAGATGCGGTGAAGTGCCAGGATTTTGCACCCGACAACGGTTACGCTCTGATGATTGAAGCCCAGTTGCCCGCCGAATTTGGCCGTCGGCTGCTGACCCAGTTGGCCGGTTGGCGCCAGCTGCACCCGAATAAAAGCGGCCCGCTGGCGGCTGCTTCCGTTGCAACAGAACGAGACCACCATCATGGATAAAAAACTGCTGGCACTGCTGGCGTGCCCGGTATGTAAAGGCGAGCTGAAGCTCAACGATAAAAAAACCGAGCTGTTGTGCTATCTGGACGCCATGGCGTTTCCCTTGCGCGAAGGTATTCCGGTGATGCTGGCCACCGAAGCTCGCACCCTAAGCACCGATGAGCGCCTGCACAAAAGCTGAGCGAGGAGCCATTCATGCCCTTTACCACGCCCTTTACCGTCGTGATTCCGGCGCGCTTCGGGTCAAGCCGCTTGCCGGGCAAACCCTTGGCAGACATTGGCGGCCAGCCGATGATTCAGCATGTGTGGCAGCGAGCACAGGAAAGCCGCGCCGGGCGAGTGGTGATTGCCACCGACGACGCGCGGGTACAGCAAGCTTGTGAGCGCTTTGGTGCCGAAGTTGTCATGACCTTGGCCGGCCATGTCAGTGGTACCGACCGTCTGGCTGAAGTGGCACAGGCCTTGAATCTGGACGAAGACCACCGGGTAATCAATGTACAAGGGGATGAACCACTGATCCCCAGCGTGTTGATTAATCAGGTGGCAGACAATCTGGACTTGCACCCCGAAGCGGCCATTGCCACTCTGTGCGAGCGCATTCACGATGCGGAGTCGGTGTTTAATCCCAACGTAGTGAAAGTGGTTTTCGACCGGCAGGGGATGGCACATTATTTCAGCCGCGCGCCTATACCCTGGTATCGCGATGGCTGGGGCGCCGCTACGGCAGTCGGGGCAAACCGCACTGCAAATCGGGATCTGCCGGACAATTTTGGTTATTTTCGCCACATCGGCATTTATGGTTATCGCGCCGGCGTACTGGCCGATTTTGTGCGCTGGCCACCGGCGCCCGCCGAACAGGTGGAAGCATTGGAACAGCTGCGTGCGCTTTATAACGGCGCTCGCATTCATGTTGACTTGGCGGCCGTCAGTCCGCCAGCCGGGGTAGACACCGAAGCGGATCTGCAACGGGTAAGGGCTTTTTTGAACAAGCAGGAGATAAATTAATGGCAGCCTCTGTTAGCGTTTTATTTGTGTGTCTGGGTAACATTTGTCGCTCACCCACCGCCGAAGGCGTGTTTCGCAAACAGGTAGCGGCCGCCGGCCTTGAACAGCAGGTACGTATTGATTCTTGCGGCACCGGTGATTGGCATATTGGCAAAGGCCCAGATCAGCGCGCGGTGACCGCGGCCGGTCGAATCGGGATTGATATCAGTGGCCTGAGAGCGCGTCAGTTTGAGGTCGAAGACCTGGACAGTTTTGACTATGTATTAGTGATGGACCGCCAGAATCTGGCAGACGTGAAAGAAATCTGGCATCAGAACGGCGGCACCGTGCCCCGGCTGTTCTTGAACTTTGCTGATTTTGACGACCAGGAAGTGCCAGATCCGTATTTCGGTGGAGACGATGGCTTTCAACATGTGCTCGAACTGATCCACCAAGCCGGTGAAGGTCTGCTGAATGATATTCGTGGGAAGCTGGGATGAAAACCCTGCCAGAAATACGGGAAAGGGTAGATTTAACGCCCTATAACTCTCTGGCCATTGCGGCCAGTGCCCGCTATTTCGCCCGCATTACCCATCGTGAACAGGTTGGCGCCACGCTGGCTTGGGCGGCTGAAAAAAATCTGCCGGTGCTGATTGTCGGCGGTGGCAGTAACCTGGTGTTTCGCGCCGACATTGAGGGCCTGGTTGTGCATATGGCTCTGGCAGGGCGGCACTGGCGTGACATTAGCATTGAGGCGGCCACGCTGGTGCTGGGTGCTGGGGAAAACTGGCATGGCGCGGTCTTGTACGCTGCCCGCAGCGGCCATCGCGGGATCGAAAATCTGGCGCTGATTCCGGGTACCTGCGGCGGCGCACCGGTACAAAATATTGGCGCTTACGGCGTGGAATTGGCAGATACGCTGGTGTGCGTCACCGCTCTGGATCGCAGTAGCGGAAAGTCAGTTACTTTAAGTGCCGAAGCGTGCAATTTCGCCTACCGTGACAGCCTGTTTAAACAGCAGCCCGACCGGTATCTGATTCTGGACGTGCATCTGCGCCTGTCCCGCAACCGGCCTTTCCAGTTGGGTTACGGCGAGCTGGCGGCTTACTTTGGCGATACGCCGGTGTCAAAATTAAACGCTGAAGATGTGGCCGAGGCGGTCATGGCCGTTCGCCGCCGCAAACTGCCAGATCCGCAGCGCCTGCCAAACGCTGGCAGCTTTTTTAAAAACCCGGTGGTCAGCCAAAAGGTCTTTGATCAGCTACAAAGTCGTTTTTCAGACCTGGTGGCTTATCCACTGCCACACGGTCAGGGCATGAAGTTGGCGGCGGGCTGGTTGATTGAACAGTGTGGTTGGAAAGGCTACCGCAACCAATGGGTGGGCGTGCACAATTACCAGGCTCTGGTGTTAATCAACCACGGCGGCGGCAGCGGTGCACAGCTGCTTGCGCTGGCTCAGGAAATTCGCGAGTCTGTTCAGGCACGCTTTGGCGTTGAGCTAGAGCAGGAGCCTCTCACACAGCCGGCCATCAATTAGTCAGACCGATCGGTCACGAATAAAAAAACCCTGGTGCGTTTCGGCGACCAGGGTTTTTTAATGACGCGTTTTTGTTTTTAAAGCGGCGAAACACTCTTCAGAAAGGAAATCGCATCCGCCAGGGCAACGTCCTGTTTATCGGCATCGCGACGGCCCTTGTATTCCAGAGTACCGGCTTCCAGCCCGCGGTCAGACACCACAAAGCGATGGGGAATGCCGGTCAGCTCCATATCTGCGAACTTCACCCCGGGCCGCTCGTTGCGGTCGTCTAGCAGCACGTCGTAACCAGCCTGTTGCAGCTGTTGGTAGAGTTTTTCACCGGCTTCGGCCACCGCAGGTGATTTGTGGCCGTTCAGAAGTACCACGGCAACCCGGAAGGGCGCGATAGCGTCGGGCCATATAATGCCGCGGTCATCGTGATTTTGCTCGATTGACGCTGCCACAATCCGCGACACGCCAATGCCGTAGCAGCCCATAGACATCGTGGCGGTTTTGCCATTTTCGTCCAGCACCGTGGCGTTCAGTGCCTTGCTGTATTTGTTGCCCAGTTTGAATATATGGC
This sequence comes from Marinobacter sp. BSs20148, assembly GCF_000283275.1. NCBI lineage: Bacteria > Pseudomonadati > Pseudomonadota > Gammaproteobacteria > Pseudomonadales > Marinobacteraceae > Marinobacter > Marinobacter sp. BSs20148. The sequence goes on along the minus strand of NC_018268.1, from coordinate 2,482,374 downwards.
CTACTTCAATACCACGGCGAATTTCCAGGGCGCCCTGACCACAGGGGCTGGCGTCGCCTTCCACCACGTTGCGCAAGTCTTCCACCCGTCCCAGTGGCAGGTCGCGTAGCCAGTTTACGCCGGTCAGGTGCACGTCATTCTTGTTGGCGCCGCAGACAAAGTTTGCCAAGTGCGCGGCGCTGCGGTCGACAATCACCGGCACCGACAAACTTACCGGCCCAATCGAGCCAGGTGCGCAGCCGGTGGCGCGCTGAATTTCCTCATCCGTGGCCATCGTCAACGGGTCGGCCACGCCGGCCAGATTTTCAGCCTTGATCTCATTCAGGGAATGGTCGCCGCGCAGAATCAGCGCCACCAATCCCGGGTCACTGCCTTCTTCGGCACCGGCTTCAGCTTCGGCTTTCACCAGCAGCGTTTTCACGGTTTGGGTGACGTCTTCTTTCAGAAACTCGGTAATGTCGGCAATTGTCCGTTGGCCCGGTGTCGCCACTTCGGTCATCGCCTGGGTGGGTGCGGGGCGCTCGCCGGCGGGTGCCATGGCTTCGGCTTTTTCTATATTCGCCGCGTAGTCGCTGCCGGTGCTGAACACGATGGCGTCTTCACCAGAGGAGGCCAATACGTGAAATTCCTGGGAGCCACTGCCGCCAATAGCGCCGGAGTCTGCCTGCACGGGGCGGTAATCCAAGCCCAGGCGATCAAATATAGCGCAGTAGGTGCGGTGCATCAGCTGGTAAGTTTCGTCCAGTGATTCAGCACTGATGTGAAATGAATAGGCGTCTTTCATGATGAACTCCCGTGCACGCATCACGCCGAAACGGGGGCGACGCTCGTCACGGAATTTTGTCTGAATCTGAAAGAAGTTGGCAGGCAGCTGTTTATAGCTTTTCAGCTCGTTGCGGATCAGGTCGGTAATCACTTCTTCGTGGGTAGGGCCAAAGCAAAACTCGCGGCCGTGGCGATCGTTCATGCGCAGCAGTTCGCCGCCGTATTCGTCCCAGCGGCCGGATTCCCGCCACAGTTCTGCTGGCTGTACCGCCGGCATCAGCAGTTCTTGCGCGCCGCTGCGGTCCATTTCTTCGCGCACAATGCGCTCAACTTTGCGCAGGGTACGCAGGCCCATGGGCAGCCAGGTATAAAGGCCGGCGGCCAGTTTGCGGATCAAACCGGCACGCAGCATCAGCTGGTGGCTGATAATCTCGGCGTCGGCGGGTGTTTCTTTTTGGGTGGCAATCAGATAACGGCTGGCTCGCATTTTGGGTTCCGTCAGGAGTGATTCATGGAGAGGCCGCAGCCTCAAAAATAATGGCTTCTATTGTACGGAGCCGCAACAGACAGGTACAGACACCCGCCCGGTAAAGTTGGGTTTGCCCGGGCGTAAAAGCGCACAGCCCGCAAGGTCAGGACAAATAGCCTAAGGGCAGGGCCGTGTTATCCAGGACCCGGCGTAGTACAAAGCTTGAATGCACGCCGCTCACCCCGGCAATGCGGGTTATCTGGTTCAGCAGAAAATGATGGTAATGGTCCATATCCGGCACCACCACTTTCAGCATGTAGTCTGCGTCGTGGCCGGTAATCAGATAGCACTCCAGTACCTCCGGATAGGCGCTGACGGCATCCTCAAACGCCGCAAAACGTTCCGGTGTGTGGCGGTCCATGCCGATCAGAATGATGGCGGTGAGCGCCAGCCCGAGTTTTTTGTGATTAAGAATGGTTGCCGTGCGCACAATCACGCCGTTTTGCTCCAGCGCACGTACCCGGCGCAGGCAGGGCGACGGCGATAGCCCGACTTTGTCGGCCAGTTGTTGGTTACTGAGTGAGCCGTCTTTTTGCAGATGGTCCAAAATTTTCCGGTCGGTTTTGTCCAGTGCGATCAGGGTTTCTAATTTATTAAGCATTTTCTGCTACAAACCTCGGTTTTAGCGATATTTAATGGCTCTATAGTCCGGTTTGTAGCCTCTATTAGCAATCACCTGCGTCGACTTTTTGTGTAATCTTGTGTTCTGTAACCGGCAATCTGCACACGCAAAAAGGAAACCATTTTATGGCTTTTGATCATCGTAAATACGCCGCCTTCAAGCCCATCGCTAAAACCAACCGGCGCTGGCCCGATCGTATGATTGAGCGGGCGCCCACCTGGTGCGCGGTTGATTTACGCGATGGCAACCAAGCTCTGGTAAAACCTATGTCGGTCAGCCAGAAACAGCGGATGTTTGATTTGCTGGTAAAGCTGGGCTTCAAGGAAATCGAGATCGGTTTCCCCGCAGCCAGCCAGCCGGACTTTGATTTCTGCCGCAAGCTTATCGAAGAAGGGCGTATTCCTGACGATGTAAAGATTCAGGTGCTGACCCAGGCCCGGCCGGCGCTGATCAAGCGCACTTACGAAGCGCTGGAAGGCGCCAAAAAAGCCATTGTCCACGTTTATAACTCCACTTCTACCGTGCAGCGCGAGCAGGTGTTCGGGTTAGACCGTGATGGCATCCGTGATATTGCAGTAGAGGGTGCGCGTTTGGTGAAGGAGCTGGCCGCCGGTTACCCGAACACCGAATGGACCTTTCAGTATTCGCCGGAGAGCTTTACCGGTACCGAGCTGGATTTTGCCGCTGAAGTCATCGATGCAGTGACTGAAGTGTGGCGCCCGGACCAGGGTCAAGCGGTCATTATTAACCTGCCTGCCACGGTAGAGATGGCTACGCCCAACGTGTTTGCCGATCAGATCGAGTGGATTTGCGACACCATTCAGCGCCGCGAACATCTGAGCATCAGCGTGCACACTCACAATGACCGGGGCTGTGGCGTAGCCGCGGCCGAACTGGCGGTCATGGCGGGCGCTGATCGGGTGGAAGGAACGCTGATGGGGAACGGCGAACGCACCGGTAATATGGATCTGGTGACCATGGCGATGAACCTGTATTCACAGGGTATTGACCCAACCCTGGATTTGTCCGGCATGGCTGACATTACCGAGGTGGTTGAAGCCTGCACCGAGATTTCGACTCATCCACGCCACCCCTACGCGGGTGAGCTGGTATTCACCGCGTTTTCTGGCAGCCATCAGGACGCTATCCGCAAATGTCTGGCTCAGCGTAAAGAAGGCGATGCCTGGAATGTGGCCTATCTGCCGATTGATCCGTTCGACCTGGGCCGTCGCTATGACGAGGTGGTGCGCATCAACAGCCAGTCTGGCAAGGGCGGTGTGGCTTATGTGCTAGAGCGGGATTACAACATCAGCTTGCCACGTTGGTTGCAAATTGAGTTCAGCAAAGTGGTGCAGCGTGAAGCGGAAAACAACGGCGGCGAGATCGATTCGGTGAGCATTCACCGCCTGTTTGAAGCTCGCTATCTTGCGGTGCCGGCAGACTGGGCGTTACGCACTTACGATCTTCATCGCAACGAACAAGGGGTACGTGCTGATTTGGTGATCGGTAACGAAAACAGCCCGGTAACGCTGCAAGGTTATGGCTCAGGGGCGGTGGAAGCCGTGGCAGCGGCGCTGGCCCAGCGTTTTTCCATTACCCTGGCGGTAGAGGCGTATGACGAGTTCGCTCTGGGCGCAGGCACTTCGGCCAATGCCATGGCGTGTATTCGTTTGCAGGCCAACGGCCAGGCGTGCAGCGCAGCAGCCTTGGCGGAAGACACCACGTCGGCGACCTTACAGGCATTATTGAATGCGGTGGCTCAGGTTGTGCCCGGTGTTCACGCTGGCGCAAAAGCGGTCGATGAAGTGTTAAGCGTCTGATCTTAAAATCAGCCATAAAAAAACGGGCCGGTGAATCATCGGCCCGTTTTTCTGACTGGTCACGCTTTATCAGCGACAGCCCTTATTACACAGGCGTTACGTTCTCTGCCTGCGGGCCTTTAGGGCCGTCGGTTACAGTAAACTGCACTTTCTGGCCTTCAGCCAGGGTGCGAAAACCGTCTGCGTTGATGGCACTGAAGTGAACGAACACGTCACTGCCGTCTTCCTGGGCGATAAAGCCAAAGCCTTTTGCTTCGTTGAACCACTTCACGTGGCCAGTTGTGGTCTCAGACATCGATCTTTCCTGTATTTCACATGAGCTCCTATGAACGGAGCTTTTCTGATTTCCCCCCGTAGGGGCTTTAGATACTGCCACCCCAGTATAGACACAGCTAAGGCGCCGTCAACGCCCTTTCGGGCGCTGTTTTGGAAAATTTACCGAGGCCGGAACTGGTCGCTGATTTCTTCCAGAATGGACGGGTCATCAATGGTGCTCGGTACATTGTAGGCCTCGCCGTCTGCAATCTGGCGTATAACCCGGCGCAGAATCTTGCCAGAACGTGTTTTTGGTAAGCGGTCAACCACCATGGCCCGCTTAAAGCAGGCAATGGCGCCGATTTTGTCACGCATCATTTCTACCAGCTCGTCTTCCAGCTCGTCATGGTCAATGGTGGCGCCATCTTTTATCAGCACCAGCCCGATCGGAATCTGGCCTTTCATATCGTCATGGGCGCCGACCACGCAGCATTCAGCGACCGCCGGGTGAGACGACACCACTTCTTCCATTTCACCGGTAGATAACCGGTGGCCGGCTACGTTAATGACGTCGTCGGTGCGACCCATAACGAAAATATAACCATCTTCATCTTCAAAGCCACCGTCACCAGTGCTGTAAAAGCCGGGAATAGCGTCGAGATAACTTTCACGAAAACGCTCATCATTGCCCCAAACGGTTTGCAAACAGCCCGGTGGTAGTGGCAGTTTTATCGCGATTTGGCCCTGTTCACCCGCTGGCATCTGATTGCCGCGTATATCAACTATCTGAACATCGTAGCCGGGGGACGGCATGGTGGCGGAACCGGGTTTAGTGGTCATCATTTCGATACCGGTGGGGTTACAGCAAATGGCCCAGCCGGTCTCGGTTTGCCACCAGTGGTCAATGACTGGCAAATGAGTGTGCTCACGCAGCCAGTCGTAGGTGGCCGGGTCCAGGCGCTCACCGGCCAGATAGATGCGCTTCAGCGAGCGGATGTCATATTTCTTTAAAAAATCTGCTTCCGGATCTTCTTTGCGCACCGCGCGAAAAGCGGTCGGGGCGGTAAACAGAATATTGACCTTGTGATCCTGGATCACGCGCCAGAAACCGCCTGCGTCTGGAGTGCGAACCGGTTTACCTTCATACAGTACGGTGGTGCAGCCGGCAAACAGTGGCGCGTAAATAATATAGCTGTGACCCACTACCCAGCCCACATCCGACGCGGTCCAGAACACATCACCGGGGCTGGCGTCGTAGACCAGCTTCATGCTGTATTTCAGTGCCACGGCGTGGCCGCCGTTGTCCCGCACCACACCTTTGGGTTTACCGGTGGTGCCGGAGGTGTAAAGAATGTACAGCGGATCGGTCGATTTGACGGCGACCGGGGCTGCTGGCTCGGCGTCGCGAACAAGTTCGTTCCAGTCCACATCTCTGGGGCTTTGCAGGTTGGCTGTTGCTTCCGCGCGCTGATACACAACACACAGCTCGGGTTTGTGTTTCGCTTGTGCCAAAGCCTTGTCCACCAGAGGCTTGTAGGCAATCACCTTGCTGACTTCGATACCGCAAGACGCGGTAATGAGCGCCTTGGGCGTCGCATCGTCAATGCGAAGGGCCAGTTCGTGAGCCGCAAAGCCGCCAAATACCACCGAATGAACCGCGCCAATACGGGCGCAGCCCAGCATTGCGATAACCGCCTGGGGGATCATCGGCATGTAGATAACGACGCGATCGCCTTTCTCAATCCCGCGGGCCTTTAATGCGCCGGCAAAACGCGCGACTTCATCGGTCAGTTGATTGTAGGTGTAGCTTTGTTGGGTGTTGGTCACCGGTGAATCGTAAATTAGAGCGGTTTGTTCACCACGGCCGGCGCGAAGGTTGGCATCCAGGGCAATGTCGCTGGTGTTCAGCTCGCCATCAGTAAACCAGTCGCCGTGGCCGTTGTCTTTGGCCTGCCAGATGGTATGCGGAAATTTAATCCATTCGATGTCGGCGGCTTTTTCACGCCAGAAGTCGCCGGGTCTGCTGATTGAGCGTGTAAATTCTGCGTTGTAATCCATCCGTCCCACCTCACAGTGTCAGTATTTATTCTTCGTGCACTTGTGAACCACTTTAGGCCGTTTCCGTTACGCAACCAGTAGACCATGGGAGTAGATTTGCTGGCGCAAGCCTGAATTAAAGCAATCACACGACAAAACGAGGTGTTTTTAAGCGTTGCTACGCTTCATAAAACATGTGTTGCACTGCATTAAGATTCATCGCAACTCGTGACCCGGGCGTGAACAGTGCCGCTGGCCACTCGGGCGCTGATAGCCTGGCCAGCTTCAAGCTGCTCGGCATGCCGCACAATCTTGCCCTGGTGGTCTTTCACAATGGCGTAGCCCCGTCCCAGAGTGGCCAGCGGGCTGACCAGGTTCAGGGTTTGCGCTGTGTAATCCAGTTGCTCATGGCGGCTTTTAAGTGTTTGCTGAATGGCCAGATTCAAGCCTGTTGTTGCCCGCAACACACGTTCGCTGGCGCTGGCAAGTTGCCTGTTAGGTGATTGCATGGCCAGGCGCTGCTGCAAATAGTCGGTACGCATGTGCAAACGCTGGGTCAGGTGCGCCATTGCGCGGCTCAGGCGAAGATCCAGCCCATCCAGGCGCTGCGCTTTTTCCTGCAGGCTGCGGCGCGGATCTTTTAATCGCGTGGAAAGCTGCAGTAGTCTGTTTTCAAGCGCCGTGTGTTGGCGCCCCATGGCAGCCTGCAGGCGCTCGCCGATGGCCTGTAATTGGCCTAACCAGATGCTTTGATCTGGCGATATTTTTTCCGCCGCTGCCGACGGTGTCGGCGCCCGCAAATCGGCTACGTAATCGGCAATGGTGGTGTCTACCTCGTGCCCCACGGCGCTGACGGTGGCTATCGGGCAGGCGGCAATGGCGCGGGCTACGGCCTCTTCGTTAAAGCACCACAAATCTTCCAATGATCCGCCGCCGCGGCCAATAATTAGCACGTCCGCGCGATTGTGGGCAACAGCCCGGCCGATGGCAGCGACTATGTCTGCGGTTGCGGCCTGGCCCTGCACCGCGGTTGGGTAAAGTGTGACTGGGATTCCCGGGCAACGCCGAGCCAGCACCGTGAGTATGTCGTGAATCGCAGCACCGGTTGGGGAGGTAACCACGCCAATATGCCGGGGCAGGGCGGGTATGGGTTTTTTGCGCGCGGTGCTAAACAAGCCCTCGTTGAAGAGCTTTAACTTCAACGCTTCAAACGCCTGCTGTAGGGCGCCTGCGCCGGCTGGCTCAAGATGCTCGACAATAATCTGGAAGTCGCCGCGGTTCTCGTACAAGGTCACTTTGCCGCGAATTCGCACCAGTTCGCCTTCTTTTGGCGCCGCGCGAACCCGCTGATTAGCGCTGCGGAACATTGCACAGCGAATCTGGCAGCTACGATCTTTCAGAGAAAAGTACCAGTGCCCGGAAGAAGGGCGTGAAAACCCCGACAATTCGCCTTCAACCCAAACCTGCATAAAGCTGGTTTCCAACAGGTGACGTGCCTGATGATTCAGCTCACTAACGCTGAGCGCCCGCGGCCGGGTGTCCTGAAAGGCATCATTCACCGAAAACTCCCCATATTTTTATACGCAATAGCCGAATAAATTGGATGTAAACTGCTTAAAATTCAGATGCATGCAACCTTTGGTGGGAAACTTTGCGGTTTACTGGGCTGCAACAGATCTTTATAATATGTCGATTAAGAATTCTACTTTGCAGCGGCACTTGCTATGCCCTTGCCAAGGTTTAAATTTAGCACGTTCAAAAGGCCGATCCCAATGCTGCGAATTGACGAAGAAGCTCTCACATTTGATGACGTATTGTTGGTGCCCGGTTACTCCGAGGTTCTGCCCCACGAAGCCGATCTTCGCACTCGCCTGACACGAACCATCACACTTAATATTCCGCTGGTGTCGGCGGCCATGGACACAGTAACAGACGCAGAGCTGGCGATTGCCATGGCCCAGGAAGGCGGCATTGGCATTATGCATAAAAATATGAGCGCCGAGCAGCAGGCCGCCGCGGTGCGTAAGGTGAAAAAGTTTGAAAGCGGCGTGGTAAAAGACCCGATTACGGTCAAGCCAGAGAACACCGTACGCGAGCTGGTTGAAATTACCATGGCCAATAATATTTCCGGCCTGCCGGTAGTCGACGGCAGCGAGCTGGTGGGTATTGTAACGGGCCGGGATATCCGTTTTGTAAGCAGCATGGACACGCTGGTGCGTGACATCATGACGCCGAAGGAAAAGCTGGTTACGGTGAAAGAAGGCGCCGATCTGGAATCGGTTAAAGAACTCCTGCACCGCCACCGCATTGAGAAAGTCCTAGTGGTAAACGATAACTTCCAGCTGCGCGGTCTGGTCACAGCAAAAGACATCCAGAAGTCTAAAGACTACCCGCTGGCGAGTAAAGACGATCAGGGCCGCCTGCGGGTTGGCGCGGCCGTCGGCACCGGCAGCGACACCGAAGCCCGCGTGATCGCTCTGGCGGAAGCCGGTGTTGATGTCATTGTGGTGGATACGGCCCACGGTCATTCTCGCGGTGTGCTCGATCGTGTGCGCTGGATTAAGGAACATTACCCCGAACTGCAGGTGATTGGTGGCAATATCGCCACAGCTGAGGCCGCCCTTGCTCTGGTTGACGCCGGCGCAGATGCGGTGAAAGTGGGTATCGGCCCGGGTTCTATTTGTACCACCCGCATTGTGGCTGGTGTGGGTGTGCCGCAGATTTCAGCGGTGTCCAACGTGGCTGAGGCCCTGAAAAACAGTGACGTACCGCTGATTGCCGACGGCGGTTTGCGCTTCTCCGGTGATATTGCCAAGGCCATTGCGGCCGGCGCCCACTGTGTGATGATCGGCAGCCTGCTGGCCGGCACCGACGAAGCCCCGGGTGAAATTGAACTGTTCCAGGGCCGTAGTTACAAGGCTTATCGGGGTATGGGTTCAATCGGCGCCATGGGTCAGGGCTCCAGCGATCGGTATTTCCAGGACGCCAGCAAAGGCATAGAAAAGCTGGTTCCCGAAGGGATTGAAGGTCGCGTGGCGTGCAAAGGCCCGATGCGCAATATTATTCATCAGCTGATGGGCGGCCTGCGTGCCTCAATGGGTTACACCGGCAGTGCCACCATGACCGATATGCGCAACAAACCTCGGTTTGTGCGCATCACCGGTGCCGGTATGCGCGAGAGTCACGTTCACGACGTGACAATCACCAAGGAAGCACCGAACTACCGCGTTAGCTGATTACAGGTTGTTTTTATGCGGCCCCATTGTTGGGGCCGCATTGCTAATTTCCCCGAGGATTCCATGGCCCACGACATTCACGATCACCGCATCCTGATTCTAGATTTCGGTTCCCAGTACACCCAGCTGATTGCCCGCCGGGTTCGAGATATTGGTGTTTATTGCGAAGTACGCGCTTTTGACATCACGGCTGAAGAGCTCGACGCGTTCAACCCCAAGGGAATTCTGCTGGCCGGTGGTCCTGAGTCGGTCACCGATCTGGGCGGCCCGCGGGCGCCTGATGGCCTGTTTGATCGTGGTATTCCGATATTGGGTATTTGCTACGGCATGCAAACCATGGCAGAGCAGCTGGGCGGCCGGGTGGCCAGCTCGGAAAAACGCGAGTTTGGTTACGCCCAGATAAAAGTGCGCGCCAAGGGCCCTCTGCTGCAAGGCATCACTGACCACCTGACCGCAACCGGCGAATCTCTGCTGGACGTGTGGATGAGCCACGGCGACAAAGTGGTTGCCATGCCTGACGGTTTTGAACTTCTGGCCTCTACTGAAAGCGCGCCGATTGCAGCCATGCAAGATCTGTCGCGCCATCTTTACGGCCTGCAGTTCCATCCGGAAGTGACCCACACCTTGCAGGGCAAGCGTATTCTGGAACACTTCGTGATGAACATCTGCGGCTGCGAAGCCCTGTGGACGCCGGCTAAGATTGTCGACGACGCTGTGCAAAAGATCCGCGAACAGGTCGGCACCGACAAGGTGCTGCTGGGCCTGTCTGGCGGGGTAGATTCCTCGGTGACCGCGGCACTGCTGCACAAAGCCATTGGCGATCAGCTAACCTGCGTGTTTGTTGATAACGGCCTGCTGCGCCTGAACGAGGGCGACCAGGTGATGGACATGTTTGGTAGCAGCATGGGTGTAAAAGTCATTCGCGCCGACGCCGAGGAGCGCTTCCTGACCAACCTCAAAGGCGTCAGCGATCCCGAACAGAAGCGCAAAGTGATTGGTAACACCTTCATCGACGTGTTCGATGAAGAAGCCACCCGCATCCAGAATGTAAACTGGCTGGCCCAGGGTACTATCTATCCGGACGTGATCGAATCGGCTGCGTCCAAAACTGGCAAGTCCCACGTGATCAAATCCCACCACAACGTGGGTGGCCTGCCAGAAACCATGAAGCTGAAATTGGTAGAGCCGCTGCGGGAACTTTTCAAAGATGAAGTGCGTCGCATCGGCCTTGAGCTTGGCCTGCCTTACGATATGGTGTATCGCCATCCGTTCCCGGGCCCGGGCCTGGGTGTGCGCATCCTCGGCGAAGTGAAAAAAGATTACGCCGACATCTTGCGCCGCGCTGACGCCATCTTCTTGGAAGAGCTGCACCGCGCCGATTATTACCACAAAACCAGCCAGGCCTTTGCGGTCTTCCTGCCGGTGAAATCGGTAGGCGTAGTAGGCGACGCCCGTCGATACGAATGGGTGATTGCACTGCGCGCCGTAGAAACCATCGATTTCATGACCGCACGCTGGGCGCACCTGCCTTACGAGCTGCTGGAAACCGTGTCTAACCGCATTATTAATGAAATCAGCGGCGTATCACGGGTGACTTACGATGTGTCATCTAAGCCGCCAGCGACCATCGAATGGGAGTGAAGTGGGTTAGACAAATCGCATGATAAAAACCGACACAGCTGTGTCGGTTTTTTTTACCCGTTTGCCCAATATCTGCAACAGCGTTTCGTGCAGTCGAGTAAACTCCTGCGAGACCGGGCAGCGTCGCTGTGACACACTCACTCAGGCTTACAAGGGGCTAGGCGTGTTTGGCGCGATCAAGCAGTCAACAGGTGTGAGTGAGCGGTTAACCGACGTCAGTCTGTTAGGCCGAAGCCCGAAAAATTGCCAGAGTAAAATAGAACTCCAGGGAACTGCATATGAAGAAACTCAAAATTATCCTGATCGGGTGCTGCCTGACCGTTATGGGTCTGGCCCTGCATTATGTGTTGCCGCGTGTCTCCGTTGTCGAGGTGGTCGGCGTTGAGGTCAAGCGCACCGATGTAGAGGTGGGAACCCGAGACGTTTACATGATTCAAACCCGGCTGATCGGCAGCGACAACGTCCGCGTGTTCCGTAACGAAGACGCATGGCTATATTTTAAGATCAACTCCGCGAATCTTCAGACGCAAGCGGCTGTTTTTGCCCGCGAAGAAAATGGCTCGGCAGTTGCCGTCCGCCATTACGGCTGGCGGCTCCCGCTTTTGTCGATGTTCCCGAATGCGACCTCAGCCTGGCCTGTCGAGCCTGGGTACCGTCATATCCCCATTTTCAACATCGTTATATTGGTGTTTCTTTTAGGCTTGGCGTTTATAGCGCGCCGTGCCTTTAAGCGCGCGTCCGGTAAGTTAACAGAGTTGCGCGCCCGCCATACGCCTGGGCGTGCGGATAATGTCCCGTCGTCTTCGCCCTCCTCATCCTCAAAGTCATCCCCGGCAAGCGATGCCGGTCACGATGAATGGCTGCAGAGCGACCAGCAAACGTCGAGCCGGTCCGATAAGTCGGGGAGGGACGACTGAGCGGATGCAACAAACACCGGTTATCACGCGACATCCTCTGACCACGGGGGTTCTTGAGCTGCGGACCATCGCCGCTCCGACAGACGGCGAACTATTCCAGATTGCGGAGCGAATCAACCCGAAGCGCAGCTTTCTTTTTGTTTCCACTGTACTGGGGCGCCATATCCCCGTCAGACCAAGGGACCATTTTGATGCGGTTAACGGAATCGTCGATCAGATTCCCGATGCGTTGCTTGGCGGCCCTCTTTTGGTGATGGGTTACGCGGAGACTGCGGTTGGAGTTGGAGCTGCCGCGGCTCGACGGCTCCGGGAGCGACGGCCCGAAGCGGACCTGCTCTACCTGTCGACCACCCGCCACCCGGTGGCGGGTCGGGAATGGGTCAGCTTTTCGGAAGGGCACAGTCACGCCACCGCACATCATGTGATGGCGCCAACGTCGTGCGAGCTTTTAAGCGGGCCTGCAAAAACCCTGGTTCTTGTGGATGACGAGACGACCACCGGAAACACCTTTGCAGCTTTGTTCAAGGCGGTTCATGACGGTGGGGTAGACGTTAAGCGTGTCCTACTTCTGACCCTGACCGACTGGTCCAATGGACGTGCCGCCGAGGCGATTGCGGAGCTCTGCCCTGGGATCCCGGTGGACGCGTTCTCTTTAGTTCGAGGGGAATGGCGGTGGGAGCAAGATGCTAAAGCAACGCTTCCGGCTGTCCCGATTTGGGCCGGGGAAGCAGCACGACCGGCCTGGGTTCCAAACCCGAATCCTGTGCCGACCCCGCTGTTTCATGCGCCGCGGCTGGGGCTTCAGATGGAGCCGATTGTTGAACCGACGATCGACCCAATAAGGCCCTTGATTCCGACCGATCTGCCGGCGGTGGCCGCAGGCGACTCCGTTCTTGTGATCGGGACCGGCGAGCACGTTTGGGGCCCGATGCTGCTGGCGGAACGCCTTGAGCAGGAAGGGGCGGATGTAACGTTCGTCGCCACCACCCGTTCGCCGATCCTCAACGGAGAGGTTATCCGGCACAAGGTGGTGTTCCCAGACCATTACCGGGTGGGCGTACCGATGTATCTTCACAATGTCCCCGAACGCCCCAGCGCTCGAGTTATTATCATGACCGAGACAGGCGATGACGGAATCTGCCCCACGCTCCGGGCCTATCTCGGACGCGGACACATCATTAACGGAGCCGGCCAAGTGACGGAGTTTGAGACGTAATGGGCCAATGTATCTACTTGACGGATCTTGACGACACTCTTTTTCGATCCTTTCACAAACATCCCCAAGGCGAGGCCCTTACGCGGGTAACCACCGCGACCAATGGCCACCATGGCCACATGAACCCGGTGCAGCAGGGCCTGTTCTCGGCGCTGAGGGCAACCGGGGTGGTGATTCCGGTAACCGCTCGTAGCACTGACGCCTTTTCCCGGGTCCATCTCGATTTTGGTACCCGGCGCGCTATTCTGGCCAATGGGGCGGTGATTTTGAACGGCGAGGGCGTTGCAGAACCGGATTGGCTCGCGCACACGGCGCACATTGGGCGCAGCTCAGAAGCCCTGCTGCTGGACATGTCTGCGCTTATCGATGCGGAGTTCGGGACTGCAGCCCGCAGTTGGATCGTCGAAGAGTACGGCGCGCCGGTCTATTTCTGCGTGAAGATGAACGCGTCCGCGGCGGAAGACGTTCGGACCGGAATCAGTGCCGCAGCGGAGCTCCTTGCAAGCCGGTTCAACTTGTCCGGTCTGCAGCAGCATGCAAACGGCAATAATCTCTCGTTCACGCCAACAGGCATCTCAAAGCGGGACGCCTGTCGGCATCTGATCGACAGCATCAGAGACGGCAGCGGAGCGCCGCTGATCGGCATCGGAGACAGCCTGACGGATCTTCCGTTCATGGGTCTCTGCGATTTCATTATGACCCCGTCCGGGTCACAGATTGCAGGCCTCATGGCGCGAACGTCCGATAAGGACCTAACACCTTGAATCGCCCATTGACCGATATCGGAAAACGCCCTTTTTCAGGCAGCTATCTGTCGACAGACGTGGAGTTTCTGTTGAAGCCAGTTGCGCTCGAACCCACCCCGGTGGAGGAGAAAGAGCGCCGAATTCAGGCCGGCGTGACCCATTATTCGGAAATGATCTCCGAGGAGCGGCGTCCAGACGCCCGTTACCTGTCGCTGTTCGAGGAGTCTTGCCAGCTTGGAGTGCCGCGGCTCGCCCGAGACATTCGTTCCCTGGCGGGGCAAATCCTTGAGCTGGTTCAGCAGGGCCGTTTGAACCGGGAAATCACCCTTTGCAGCCTTGTCCGGGCCGGTGTTCCTTACGGTGTGCTGCTTAAGCGCGATCTGGCCCGGCTGGGCGCCGACGTCACCCATTTCGGGATCTCGATCATCCGCGATCGGGGCCTTGACGAGGCGGCCATGGGGGACGTCCTTGCGCGGCGCCCTGTTGACGGGGTGATCTTCGTCGACGGGTGGACCGGCAAAGGGGCAATCACGGCGGAGCTGACGGAGTCTTGGCGTGCTCTCACCGATCGGGAGCCAATGCTCGCTGTGATTGCCGATCCTTGCGGTCGTGCAAACCTTTGCGGATCCCGCGAGGACTGGCTGATCCCCTCCGGCATTCTTGGCGGTAACGTGTCTGGCCTTATCTCTCGCTCTATCCTCCGATCCGACCTGATAGGTCCCGGGGACTATCACGGCTGCATTGTGCTGGATCACCTTGCTGACATTGACCTATCGCGCTCGTTTGTCGACCGGGTGGATGTGGCGTTGTCGTCGCTGGCAGACAGGGTTGAGTTGGACCCAGAGGCGGAGTTGTCCGCGGCTGCCCGGTTCCGCACCGAGGCGGATCGCACCGTTGCGGCGGTTGCCAAGCGGTTTGGGGTGCAGAACCGCAACCGTATCAAACCAGGAATTGCAGAGGCCACAAGGGCGGTTCTGCGGCGCCGGCCCGATTGCGTTCTGGTTCGATCGCTAGGCCAGGACCCAGACCTTGCAGCGCTCATTCATCTTTGCCGTCAGGACGGGGTCGATCTTATTGCGGCGCCTGAGCTCACCGGGCCTTACCGGGCGATTACACTTATCAGGGAAACTAAATGACTGATTTTGGGTCCCACATGTTCGCGGCCTATAGGCTGGGGGCTACCCTTTACATGCCCGCCATACATCCGAAGGTGCCAGACATAGTGTCAGGATTGGCGCCGTCGCCAGCCTCATCGATTGTTCTTTGCCTGGAGGATGCGCTGCGTGAGGAAGACATTGAGAAAGGCATCCGAACCCTGACGGAACTGCTAAAGACCCGTCTTGGTAGCGCTGACAGCCGGCCACAGGTTTTCATCCGGCCCCGATCTTATGATATGGCGTGCCGGCTTCGGGCAATTGACGGCATTACCCAGATTGACGGTTTTGTTCTGCCAAAGGCTCGGCCTGAAACCGCCCCGGACTGGATTTCGCTGTTGTCAGGAACCACCCTGAAGCTCATGCCAACGCTTGAGACGCCGGAATTTTTCGATCCGGCCCGGCTGATTCAATTTCGGGACCTATTGCTGAGGGCCGGGCCGGACCGAATCGCCGCGGTCCGGATTGGTGGAAACGATCTTCTGGGCTCGATGGCGCTGCGCCGAGTGCGTGGCATGACGGCCTACGAGGGGCCGCTTGGCTGGTTTTTATCGATGGCGGCGTCGATCCTTATCCCGGCCGGGATTCCCGTTTCCGCTCCGGTCTTTGACATCATTGAAGACACGGAGACGTTGCGCCGTGAGGTGGAACGCGATGTGCAAATGGGATTCGTCTCAAAAACCGCCATCCATCCGGCCCAGGTCCCGATCATTGAAGGCGCGCTCTCTGTATCGGAAGAGGACCTTCGTGCAGCTAAAGCAATCCTTGATCGGGATGCTAGTGCCGTGTTCCAGATTGGTGGGGTCATGTGCGAGCCTGCAACCCATGCCGCTTGGGCACGCCGCACACTGGCGCGCGCGGATCGGTTCGGGTGTCACTCGTATGGGCACGCTCGTTATCAGCGAGAAACCGGTACCGGTTAAAAGGTTAAATTAGGATTAATTAAGGAATGGAAAAAGCATTGCACAACAGACGCAGAAAATTGTACTGTTTTTCAAAGCCATAAAAGGAATTAAAAAATGAGTATTTCTTTATCGAAAGGTCAGGCGATAAGTTTGTCAAAAGACAATCCGGGGCTGTCCCGTGTTTTCATGGGGCTGGGTTGGGATCCGGTGAAAAGCAGTGGCGGCTTCCTGTCGAAGCTGTTTGGCGGAGGCGCCTCGTCCATTGATCTGGACGCAAGCGTACTCGTCTTTGACAGCGCGAAGAACGAAATTGACAGAGTCTGTTTCACCAAACTCAAATCATCAAACGGTGCTATCACCCATGACGGCGACAATCTGACCGGTGAAGGCGACGGCGATGACGAAGTGATCCGGGTCGATCTGTCCCGCCTGGACGCAAAAGCTGCGCACCTTGTGTTCACCGTCAACAGCTTTCGCGGCCAGACATTCAATGAAGTCGATAACGCCGTTGCGCGGCTTGTAGACGACACCAACCAGCGTGAAATTTGTTCATACACGCTGCGCGAGCATGGCGCACACACCGGCGTTGTTATGGCGTCTTTGTCAAAAGGCAGCGACGGTTGGAGCATGACAGCCCACGGAGTTCAGGCTACCGGCCGCACTGTAGACGACCTGGTCGGCGTTTCGAAATCTGTCATTTAGCAGGAGCTTAACGATGTTGAACTGGTTGAAAGACAAAAGTAACGAAGCCCACGCCCGCTTGACGGCGGAAGTGTCGAAGTTCCGCAATCGCACCTTTATGGAGGCTGTTGTTGCCTCCTGTGCCTTGGTAGCGGCGGCGGATGGAACCGTATCCTCTGACGAGAAACAGAAGATGGCGGGGTACATGCGGAACTCGGACGAACTCAAGCACTTCGCCATGACCGACGTGATTGCCTTCTTCGAAAAGGTGGTCGCGAATTTTGATTTCGACTCGGCGATCGGTAAGGCCGAGGCCCTCAAAGTGATTGGTCGCCTTCGTGATAACGAGGAGCAAGCTCGGGTTATGGTTCGTGTTGCCTGCGCGATCGGTGCGTCAGACGGAACCTTTGATGATGAGGAAAAAGCTGTTGTGCGCGAGATCTGTGTGGAGCTCGGGCTGAAACCCGCCGATTTCGATCTTTAATCAGCAATTCAACGAGGGCGTTCATACTGCCCTCATTTTTTAGACAAACGGAATCTTAAATGGACGGATTAACCACCTATCAGCTCGCGGTCATTGCGCTGGGTGCTATTTTTTTTGGGGTATGGCTTCTTGTTAAAGGTGGCGATCTTACGATCGATTCAGCAGTATGTATTGCTGAAAAGTCGGGTCTTTCGAAGATGTTCATTGCGGCCACCATCGTTGCTTTTGGCACCTCGGCGCCGGAGCTGTTTACATCGGTGAACGCAAACATCAGCGGCTTTGCAGGCATCTCGGTTGGCAACGTGATCGGATCCAACATTGCTAACGTGCTGATGGTGATTGGTATCTCAGCAATGATCGCTCCAATCGTGTTTGACCGTAAAAAAGCTCAGGTCGACACCCTGGTGATGATTCTGGCGACTGTCGCTATGGCTGTAGCCGTCTGGGCAGGGCTCCTGCCCCGCTGGGCCGGTCTAACAATGGTTTTCGCCATTGTTGCCTATGTAACCTACCAGTACAAAGCGAGTAAAATCGAAGTTGACGACGACGACGAGGGCGAAGACGCGAGTCCCGGGAATCCTTTTGTTATGGTCACGATCGGAATTGCAACGCTTGTGATCGGGTCGGAGGTGCTGGTTCAAGGGGCGGTTGCTGGCGGCTTCGCTCTGGGCGTTCCTGAAGCGGTGATCGGGATGACCGTGATTGCATTCGGGACCTCCCTGCCTGAGCTGACCGCCTGCGTAGCGGCGGCTAGAAAAGGGCAGTCGGATATGATCATTGGCGGGATTGTTGGATCGAATATTTTTAACATCCTGTCGGTAATGGCGATTACGGCCGTGGTGAAACCGCTGGTGATCGATCCGCGGTTCGGCCAGTTTGACCTGTTGATCGTTCTTGCCGTAACGTTCGTGTTCGCGCTCTTTCTATTGTTTGTCGGTCGAATTGGCCGCATTGCTGGCGGGATCATGGCAGTTTCGTATCTGCTGTTCACCTTCGCTCAATACAGCGGAGTGGCTGACGCATTCGTTGGGGTCGCGGCTCCTTGATGTACAACTGTTTATAACGATGTACAAAGAGTCTGGTAGCACTCTGTAATCTTTACCCGTCCGATTTGGGCGGGTTACAACTTACATTTCGCAAAGGAAAACGACATGGCAATTTCTCTTAGTAAAGGTGGCAACGTTTCGCTTTCTAAAGAGGCTCCGGGTCTCACTTCCATCCTGGTTGGTCTTGGCTGGGATCCGCGCGTTACTGACGGCACAGAATTTGACCTGGATGCGTCAGTGTTTATCTGCGGTGAAAACGGCAAGGTGCGTTCCGACGAGGATTTCATTTTCTACAGAAATCTGGTTGGGCTTGGCGGCGCTGTTGAGCATCTCGGCGACAACCGCACTGGTGAAGGTGAAGGTGACGACGAACAGGTCAAGATCGATCTGTCAAAAATCCCGGCGGACGTAAAAAAGCTGGTTTTCGTCGTGACGATTCACGAAGCCGAAAAGAAAAGTCAGAACTTTGGCCAGGTTAGCAATGCGTTTATGCGCATTCTCAATCAGAACGGCGGCGCTGAACTTGCGAAGTACGACCTCTCCGAAGACTACTCAACCGAGACCGCTATGATCTTTGGTGAGATCTATCGGCATAACGAAGAGTGGAAAATGAAGGCAATTGGCGCCGGCTTTGCGGGCGGCCTAGGGCCATTGGCCACGGCACACGGCGTGAACATCGGCTAGTTCGGGGGCGGGTCGCCATTTTGGGGTGGCCCGCACCGGTTTATTAAGGAGTTCCTGATGACTGTCCTGGGCCCTGGCGCAAACGCGCCCCTTACCTCGAATGACCTAACCGTTCTGATACGCCATGGCACAATACCGGGTGCGGATATCGACGTGTCCGCTTTTCTGGTCACTGCGTCAGGCAAAGTTCGGTCAGATGGGGATATGTGTTTCTACGGGCAGCCATCGGTTGCCGGGGGCGCTGTGGCGTTTACTGGCTCTGAAAACGGCGAGTCCCGTTTTACTGTGGGGCTTGGCCAAGTTCCAGCCGGGGTAGAAAAGGTGGTGTTCACGGCCACGATTCACGAGAATCGAGCCTCTTTTTCCCGAGTCCCTGAGATTACACTGGATGCGGGCGGAGTACGGGGTGCCATTCCCTGCGCGGGTATGACAGAGACGGCGCTTATTTTGGCCGAGCTTTACCAGCGCAATGGAGCCTGGAAATTCAGGGTTGTTGGGCAGGGGTTCAACGGTGGGCTCTCAGCGTTGGCGAAACACCTTGGCGTTGAGATTGCTGAACCGGCGCCGCATGCTCCTACCCCGGCGCCTGCTCCGACACCTGCGCCTCCTCCACCCCCGGCGCCTACTCCGACTCCAACTCCGACTCCGACTCCGACTCCGACTCCGACTCCGACTTCAAGTCCAGCCCCGACTCCCGTTCCCCCGCCGTCTACAAGTTCGGTCAACCTTTCGAAAGTGAGTCTGACCAAGCAGAACAACACGGTTTCTTTGACGAAAGAGGGCGGCCGCTTCGGAAAAATGCAGATCAACCTGAACTGGAATCAAAGCCAGACCCAGAAAAAGACCGGCTTTTTCTCCAGAGGCTCAGTCGCGATCGACCTTGACCTGGGCGCGTTCGTAGAGACGCGAGACGGGAAGAAACATGTCATTCAGGCGCTTGGCAACGGCTTTGGTGACTTCCAGCAGGCTCCCTTTGTGCGATTGCTCGGGGATGATCGTACTGGCTCCACTTCAGACGGAGAGTGGCTTGAGATCAACGGGGACCGTTGGGCAGATATCAAGCGCGTTCTTGTTTACGCATTTATTTACGAAGGCGTCCCGAATTGGAAGGAAACGGACGGCATTGTTCGGGTGTTGGTTCCCGGGCAGCCGGAAGTCGAAATCCGGATGAACGAATTCGAACAAGACGGCAGCATGTGTGCTGTGGTCGGCATAGACAATCACAACGGTCAAGTGCGCGTCTCCCGGCAGGTCACTTTCTTCAGTGGCCATAAGGCGTTGGACAAACAATACGACTGGGGATTCCGCTGGACCGCCGGCCGCAAATAGCCGGGCGCTCCTTTAAACTCCCCAGAACAGCTCGCGCCGCCCCGCTCGTACCTCTCTGGCAACCCGCGCCGGCAGTTCGGGTCTTACTCCGGTGATGGAGTCAAGCAAGAGTGCAGGTAGGTTAACGTCTGTTAGCCCGGTCATTCCGATCCCACCCGAGGCGCGAGTGTTCACTTCCATCAGCCTTTGCGTTCCGGCCGTGTCCTCAATTGTTTGTAGGTTCAGTATGCCTGTCAGCCTGAATGTCTGTGCGACGAATTGGGCTAGCTCCTCTCCGTAGGTGTCATGAATGAGCCGCTGCGAAGTCCCCGCTTTGATCCGGGTCACCGTCCCGAGCAGATGCCCGTCATGGCAAGAGAAATCGACGCTTCGTTCCGGGCCCTCCAGAAACGGCATCAGCATCATTGGCTCTGGCCGGTGTAGCGCTCCGAGCAATGCCCGAAAGGCAACGTCCGGCAGTTCCAGCGCCGATAGGCCTGAAAGTGGGGTCATGGCAGGCAGTTCGTCTCGAATTATCCGAAAGCCGGCCCCGTAAATGCCGGACGCGGGCTTTACGCACAGCGGGCCCGGGTGATCTGGGAAGAGTTCGCCTTCCCCGCGCAGACGTCCGTATTCTTCTGCTCCTTCAAAACGCCTGAACGGAGTGATCGGAACGCCAGCCGTCTCCATTCGGGAAAGGAATGTCGGCTTCTCCTCGAGAAACCCCATCGTGTTCGAGTCTGAGGCGGTCAGTAGCCGGATCCCGCGCGCGGTGAACCAGTCCCGAAACCCGGCCAGCTCCTCACGTCGCCGATAAGGTAAAACCACGTCTGCCCTCTCTGTAAGCGCTACCTGCAATAGCCAGTCGGCATAGGCGTCCGGGCTCATCAGCCGGGTTTCGGCGGGCTCAGGCAATAGCTTGTCCGCCGCCAGGGCGATCGGGGTGTCGCGCCGCTCATGGGTCGCGATAACGTAAAGGTCTGGCCGGGCGCGACGCATCAGGTCGATCAGGTCCGCAGCGCCAGAGATGTTGTGATTAAAGAGGATTCGCAAGAGGGGTTCCTATCTGTTGATGATCGTCCAATATTGATACAGGACTCCCGCCCAATTTCTGGCGGCATTATATCTAGGGGGCTGTGGCCGCGTAAATGGCAGAATTTAGGCTATCATGTCGCCTCGGCACTCATGGGTCACGTTCTGGGTGGTACCGGTTGGTTTGCGATGCTGGCGTAGCGCCGGGCACAGGAGGAAATGTGATTGAACCCGTGATTCCATCGTCCGCGAACGATGAATACTGGATGAACCGAGCTCTGGCGCTGGCGGCACAGGCAGCCGCTCTGGGCGAGGTGCCGGTGGGGGCCGTAGTGGTGATTGACGGCCAGGAAGTGGGCGCGGGTTTTAACAAGCCAATCAGCAGCTGTGACCCTACCGCCCACGCCGAAATCTGCGCCTTGCGCCAGGCCGCGACTTACCTGAACAATTACCGTTTAAGCGGCGCTACGCTTTACGTTACACTGGAACCCTGCACCATGTGTGTGGGCGCGATTGTTCACAGCCGCATCAGCCGAGTGGTGTACGGTGCTACCGAACCCAAAGCCGGCGCAGTGGAATCGGCCCGGCGTACTTTTGATGAGCCTCACCTTAACTGGCGTGTTGAAACCCGTGGCGGCTTATTGGCAGAGCCTTGCAGTCGTATTATCAGTGACTTTTTTAGCCATCGGCGTGAACTCAGGCGCCAATTAGCCAAAACGGAGTAAATGGACATGAAAGTTCTCGTTACCGGCGGTGCCGGCTACATTGGCAGCCACGTTGTGCGCCAGCTGGCTGCTGCCGGCCACGACATTGTGGTGTTCGACAATCTTTCCACCGGCTATCGCTGGGCCGTTACCGCCGGCGAACTGGTGGTGGGCGACCTAGCAGACGCAGAGGCCATTGACGCCGTATTCAGCCAGCATCAGTTTGAAGCCGTACTGCACTTTGCGGCCAACATTGTGGTGCCGGAATCGGTCAGCAATCCCTTGAAGTACTACGCCAATAATACACGCAACACCCTGAATTTATTGCAGGCGGTTGAACGCCATAAAACGCCTTATATGGTGTTTTCGTCCACCGCTGCCGTTTACGGCACACCAGAGCAGACCGTGCTCACCGAAGACCTGCCGTTAGTACCCATCAATCCGTACGGCGCCTCTAAAATGATGAGCGAGCGGATGATTATGGATCTGGCCGCGGCATCGGCACTGAACTACGTGATTTTGCGTTACTTCAACGTTGCCGGTGCCAACCCCGAGGGCCTTCTGGGCCAGGCCACGCCGGAAGCGACCCACCTGATTAAAGTCGCCTGCGAATGCGCGACCGGCCAGCGCGAAGGCATGAGTGTATTCGGCACCGACTACGACACCCGCGATGGCACCTGCGTGCGCGATTATATTCATGTGGAAGACCTGGCCAAGGCCCACGTCATGGCGCTGGATTACATGGCCCGTGGTGGTCAGTCACAGGTGATGAACTGCGGCTACGGACGCGGATTCACTGTTGATGAAGTCATCAGCGTGGTCAAACGCCTCTCCGGAGTCGACTTCCCGGTTCAGCGCAGTGGCCGCCGTGCGGGCGACCCCGCGGCGCTGATGGCGGATAACCAGCTGATCAAACACACCCTTGGCTGGCAGCCGGATCACGACAATCTGGATACCATTGTGGGCACCGCGCTGGCGTGGGAAGGCCTCTGGCAAACGCGCAAGCGCGAGCAATAGGACCGGGTTGGTAAAAATCCACAGTTACCCTTAATTTGCTGAGAACGGCAGGAAACGATTTATGAATATAACGATTTTTGGCACCGGTTACGTAGGGTTGGTAACGGGCGCATGCCTGGCAGATGTAGGTCATAACGTGCTGTGCATGGATGTGGATCAGGCCAAGATCGCAAAGCTGGAAAACGGTCAGATTCCCATCTACGAGCCTGGCCTGGAAAACATTGTGCGGCACACGGTCGAAGCCGGGCGCTTGTGCTTTACGACCGACGCTGAAAAAGC
The DNA here is from genome assembly GCF_000283275.1 of Marinobacter sp. BSs20148. Lineage (NCBI taxonomy): Bacteria > Pseudomonadati > Pseudomonadota > Gammaproteobacteria > Pseudomonadales > Marinobacteraceae > Marinobacter > Marinobacter sp. BSs20148. Next base: position 2,459,296 of record NC_018268.1, on the reverse strand, counting down.
AGTAAGACACAGCAGCTTGCAGTTTATTGCCGTGGGTACGCCCCCAGACGAAGATGGCTCGGCAGATTTGCAATATGTCACCGCGGTCGCTCGCTCCATCGGCCAGTACATGGACGGCTACACGGTAGTGGTTGATAAATCTACCGTACCTGTCGGCACCGCCGATAAGGTTAAAGCGGCAGTGCGTGGGCAGCTGGATAGCCGCGGCCTGGAGTTGGAATTCGATGTGGTGTCGAATCCGGAATTCCTCAAAGAAGGCGCGGCCATTAACGATTTCATGAAGCCGGACCGCATTATCATCGGCTGCGACAGTGACCGTGCCGCAGACATGCTGCGGGAAGTGTATTCCCCGTTTAACCGCAATCACGATCGCATGGTATACATGGACATCCGCTCCGCCGAGCTGACCAAGTACGCCGCCAACGCGCTGCTGGCGACCAAGATCAGCTTTATGAACGAAATTGCCAACCTGGCCGAGCGCCTGGGCGCCGACATTGAAGCGGTGCGCCGCGGTATTGGTTCAGACCCACGTATTGGTTACCACTTTATTTACCCCGGCTGCGGTTACGGCGGTTCCTGCTTCCCCAAAGACGTGCAGGCTCTGGCCCGCACCGCTGAAAGCATCGGTTACGAGGCCAAGCTTCTGAACGCAGTCGAATCCGTCAACTACGCCCAGAAGCACGTGCTGTTTGATAAAATTAGCCACTATTTCCGTGGCGATCTGAAGGGCAAGGTTGTGGGCCTGTGGGGCCTGGCGTTCAAGCCCAACACCGACGACATGCGCGAAGCTTCGGCCCGCACCCTGATGGAAGACCTGTGGAAAGCCGGCGCTACCGTGCAGGCGTTTGACCCGGAAGCCATGGAAGAAACCCAGCGTATCTATGGCGACGAAGCACGCCTGACCCTGTGCGGCACCAAAGAACAGGCCATTAAAGGTGCCGACGTGCTGGCGATCTGTACCGAATGGAAAGAATTCCGCTCGCCAGATTTCAAGGCCATTGCCGAAAACATCAAACATCCCGTTGTATTTGACGGCCGCAACCTCTACGAGCCGGAAATGTTGGAACGCCACGGCCTGTTGTATTACGCCATCGGCCGCGGCCGCAACCAGTTCCACAGCGAATAACAGGAAGCAACATGGCAAGCATCAACGGCTTTAATCTTCACGAACGCCTGGCGGCTGACACGTTAAGCTTAGGGCGTAGCCGTTTGTGCGAGCTTCGTTTAATGAACGATAGCACCTGGCCATGGGTGATTCTGGTGCCAATGCGGGCCGGCATTGGCGAGATCTACCAGCTTGATGAAGCCGATCAGCAGCGCTTGTTATGGGAATCGTCTGAACTCAGCCGCGGCATGATGGTGTTGTTTGCCGGCGACAAAATGAATGTAGCGGCGCTGGGCAATATGGTGCCGCAGCTCCATCTGCATCATATCGTGCGCTTCGAGGGCGATCCGGCCTGGCCCGCGCCAGTGTGGGGTAAGCAAGCGCCAGTGGCCTACGATGACGCAGGGCTTGCCCGCGTACGCGAACAGCTGGCACCAGTCGTAGCCAAGCTGCAAAGCTAACGTTGTACAGAGCTAAAATCGTACAGAGCTAAAGTTGTACGGAGTTGTAGGACAGGTTGGCAGGCTGTTCAGAGGCCGCTTTAGCCTCTGGCGCCCATCTCTTGGGCGCCTAACAATACCATTCTCAGCTCAACCTTCAGTTTAACTTTCAGCTGTTCCTGAATTTCTGTACTGGCATCCAGCGCTTCCGCTCCCTGGCTGAAAACCAGCGCCACCATAGCCTCGGCCACCAATTTTGGCTCTGCAAGACGGCGGCCTTCTGCGGCGGCAAAGCGGCGCAAGTCCACCGCGAGTTCCGTTACCACATGATCAATCTCGGCTTTAATCGCCGTCCGAAAATGCTCCGACAGCCCGGTGCGTTCCCGTAGCATCAAGCGGAACAGATTGGCGTTGCCCTGCAAATATTCCATAAAGGTATCAATAGAGGTCGCGATAGCGCTGCCATCATCGCCGTTGCGAACGATGCGCCGGCGGGCCTGGCGCATCAGCTGGCGCAATGCCACGCCGCCTTCGTCCACCAGAGTCATGCCCAGTTCGTCCAGATCTGTGAAATGGCGGTAGAACGATGTAGGTGCAAGCCCGGCTTGGCGCGTCACTTCACGCAGGCTAAGACTGCCAAAACTGCGGTCTGCGCTTAACTGAGCCAAGGCAGCATCCATCAGGGCGCGGCGGGTACGGCTTTTCTGCTCAGCGCGGGACGACAAAATAGTGACTCCAGGTAGGATTCGAACTGCATATTCTAGCCAGCTACCGAGGCTGCGTCACTTAACTGTAAGTCGACAATAACGTTGGCCTTCAAACGGGCCTGATTTTCACCACCATTCTGTTTATAATGTCCTACTTTTGCAGTATCGTTCGCGCCTCATTTTGCGTGCCAAAACCAACTTGACAGCTCGCGCGCACGGCTGCTTGCCCGACTTTGCCGGGCCAACGCCAAGCACAATTCTAAACAGCCAAATTTAAACATCAGACACCACATATAACGGGAACCGGTATGCGCAGTCATTATTGCGGTGAGATCAACGAATCTCACATCGATCAGGAAGTTACACTCTGCGGATGGGTACATCGCCGCCGTGACCACGGTGGGGTTATCTTCCTGGATCTGCGCGATCGGGACGGACTTTCACAGGTAGTGGTAGACCCAGACGTTCCCGAAAGCTTTGCCCGGGCGGAAAAAGTCCGCAGCGAATACGTGGTGAAAATTACCGGCCGTGTGCGTCGTCGTCCCGCTGGTACCGAAAACAGCAACATGGCCACCGGCCAGGTTGAACTGTTGGGCAAAGAAGTGATTATTCTTAACGCTGCCGCCACGCCGCCGTTTCCGCTGGACGAACACGTTGATGTGGGTGAAGACGTACGCCTGCGCTACCGTTTTATAGACCTTCGCCGTCCGGAAATGCTGAATCGCCTGCGCTTCCGCTCGCGGGTTACCAGCTACATCCGCAATTATTTAGACAGCAACGGCTTTATGGACGTGGAAACCCCCATCCTGACCCGTGCGACTCCGGAAGGCGCCCGTGACTATCTGGTGCCCAGCCGCACCCACGAAGGCTCTTTTTTCGCGCTGCCGCAGTCGCCGCAGTTGTTCAAACAGATGCTGATGGTGTCCGGTATCGACCGCTACTACCAGATCGCCAAATGCTTCCGCGATGAAGACCTGCGTGCTGATCGCCAGCCGGAATTCACACAGATAGACGTCGAAGCGTCGTTTGTGAACGAAGAAGACCTGATGAATCTGAACGAGGGCATGATTCGCGCCCTGTTCAAAGACGTCATGCAAGTAGAGCTGCCAGACTTCCCGCGCATGCCGTATTTCGAAGCTATGAACCGCTATGGCAGCGACAAGCCGGATCTGCGTATCCCGCTGGAACTGCAAAGCGTAGACGACCTGGTTGCCAACGTAGACTTTAAAGTGTTCGCTGGCCCTGCCAACGATGACAAAGGCCGTGTTGCTGCACTGCGCGTGCCCAACGGTGGCTCACTCAGCCGCAAGCAGATTGACGGATACACCAAGTACGTCGGCATTTACGGTGCCCGCGGCCTGGCGTATATCAAAATCAACGAGCTGGCCAAGGGCGCTGAAGGGCTGCAATCGCCTATCGTTAAGTTCCTGGGGGCGGACGTTGCGCTGTCGATTATTGAACGCGTTGGCGGCCAAGACGGCGATATCGTGTTCTTTGGTGCCGATAAAACCAATGTGGTGAATGAAGCCCTGGGTGCGCTGCGGATCAAAGTCGGCCACGATCTGAATCTGCTGACGTGTCAATGGGCGCCGATGTGGGTGGTGGATTTTCCCATGTTCGAAGAATTGCCTGATGGCGGCCTGACCGCTATTCACCACCCGTTCACCGCGCCCTCGTGTTCGCTGGAAGATCTGGCGGCCAACCCGGCCACCGCGCTGTCCCGCGCTTATGACATGGTTTTGAACGGCACCGAATTAGGCGGCGGTTCCATCCGTATTCACAATCAGCAGATGCAGCAGGAAGTGTTCCGCATTCTGGGTATTACCGAAGAAGAGTCGCGCGCCAAATTTGGCTTCCTGCTGGACGCACTGAAGTTTGGTTGCCCGCCCCACGGTGGCTTGGCCTTTGGCCTGGACCGCTTGGTGATGCTGATGACCGGTTCCAGTTCCATTCGCGATGTAATTGCGTTCCCGAAAACCCAGAGCGCCACCTGCCTGATGACACAAGCGCCGGGTGCGGTGGACGAAAAACAGCTGCGTGAGCTGCACATTCGCCTGCGTAAATCGGCTAAGGCTGTCGAGGGCAATATTGCGGACACTGACCGTATCGTCGACAACAGCAACGTCGACGGTAACGCCTGATCCGTGCCCATAATCCTCGGCGTTGACCCCGGCTCGCGCATTACCGGCTATGGTATTGTCCGTGTCGAGGGCAGGCACACTGAATATATCGACAGTGGCTGCATCCGTGTGGGTGAAAAGCCCATGGCGGAGCGGCTACGAGTGATTTTTCAAAGTCTCGTCACGCTGATTGCGGAATTTCGCCCCGAGGAATTTGCCATAGAGCAGGTGTTTATGGCTCGCAACCCGGATTCTGCCCTGAAACTGGGGCAGGCCCGCGGTGCGGCTATCGTAGCCGCAGCCACTAGCGGTCTGGAAGTGCACGAATACTCGGCACGCCAGGTAAAACAGGCGGTGGTGGGGTCAGGCGGCGCCGAAAAAGCTCAGGTGCAGCATATGGTGCAGGTGCTTTTGAGCCTCTCGCGCAAGCCTCAAGAGGATGCTGCCGATGCCCTCGCCATAGCGCTTTGCCACGCTCACATGAATCAGAGCCTGTTGCGCGTAGCCGGGCAGGGCGGCAAGGCCCGCAGCGGGCGAATGCGGCAGCAATAACCGACACCTAACCGGCACCCGTGCCAGGAGCCTTGATGTGATTGGTCGTATCCGCGGCATTTTGCTAGAAAAAAAACCGGCCCAGGCGATTGTTGAATGCCAGGGGCTGGGTTATGAGATTGATATCCCCCTTTCTACTTTCCTTAACTTGCCCGATCCGGGGCAGGAACTCACACTACACACTCATTTTGTTGTTCGCGAAGACGCTCAAAGCCTGTTCGGTTTTTCCTCCAGGCTGGATCGCGACCTGTTTCGCCTGCTGATAAAAGTGAATGGTGTGGGTCCCAGAATGGCGGTAGGCATTCTGTCCGGGTTGAGCGTCGACCAGTTTATTCGCAGCGTGCAGGCACGAGATACCAGCGCCCTGGTAAAACTGCCCGGTGTGGGCAAAAAAACCGCCGAACGCCTGCTGATCGAGATGACAGACAGGATAGGTCAGCTGGAAGGGCAATTTGAACTGACGGCCACGTCCGCTTCTGGTGTAACGCTGCCCGCTGACGGTATGTCGGCGGCGAACGACCCCCGCGAAGAAGCCGAAGCGGCCCTGATAGCACTGGGTTACAAGCCTCAGGAAGCCGCCAAGGCCATCAGCCGTATTGCCGAAGTGGGCATGACCAACGAACAGCTGATTCGCATGGCGCTGCGTAACATGATACCAACGGTATGACACGGCTTTAATGTACAGGGCACTGGCGCCGAACCTTGCGTCAGCGTAACGTGACAGCCTGCACAACCTTTGTACAATTGCCACGCTTTCAAACAGTCCTGACAAAAGAGCCGCTTACACAATGATCGAATCTGATCGCCTGATTTCGGCTAAAACCGCCGACTACGAAGACGTTCAGGACCGCGCTATTCGCCCCACATTGCTGGCGGACTACGTAGGTCAGCCGTCGGTACGCGAGCAGATGGATATTTTTATCTCTGCAGCCCGCAACCGTCAGGAAGCGCTGGATCACGTACTGATATTTGGTCCGCCCGGGCTGGGTAAAACCACTCTGGCCAATATTATTGCCAATGAAATGGGCGTGGCGATTAAAACCACTTCTGGTCCGGTATTGGAAAAAGCCGGTGATCTGGCGGCCATGCTGACCAACCTTGAAGCCGGCGACGTGCTGTTTATCGATGAAATTCATCGTTTGAGCGCAGCGGTTGAAGAAATTCTGTATCCGGCGATGGAAGACTATCAGCTCGACATTATGATTGGTGAAGGCCCGGCAGCGCGCTCGATCAAGCTCGATTTGCCGCCATTTACCTTAATAGGCGCCACCACCCGAGCAGGCCTGCTGACGTCGCCCTTGCGGGATCGTTTTGGCATCGTGCAGCGTCTGGAGTTTTACAACAACGCCGACCTGACCCGTATTATTCTGCGTTCGGCGCGGCTGTCGTCGGTGCATATTGACGAAGCCGGTGCGTTTGAAATGGCGCGCCGTTCCCGCGGCACACCGCGTATCGCCAACCGCTTGTTGCGCAGGGTTCGGGACTACGCCGAAGTGCGGGCAGATGGCCGTATTACCGCCGACATCGCCGACTTGGCGCTGAACATGCTGAAAGTGGACGATCAGGGATTTGATCACATGGACCGGCGTCTGTTACTGGCTATGATTGAAAAGTTTGACGGTGGCCCGGTGGGCGTCGAAAGCCTGGCCGCTGCCATCAGCGAAGAGCGCGGCACGATTGAAGACGTGCTGGAACCGTTTTTGATTCAGCAGGGTTTTATGCTACGCACCCCTCGCGGGCGCATGGTCACCAACCACGCTTACGAGCATTTCGGCGTAGTACGGGGTGAAGTAAAGGGCGAAGTAAGGGGCGAAATCGGTAAAGAAATGCAGGGCGAAGATGCAACGCGCCAAGCCGGAGCGGCCGCTGATGACTGAACTTATCAGTAACAGTTTTGTTTTACCGATACGGGTTTACATTGAAGACACTGACGCCGGCGGCATTGTTTTTCACGCCAACTATCTGAACTACATGGAGCGTGCCCGTACCGAGTGGCTTCGCAGCCATGGCATCGGCCTGCGTGTCGGCCTGGCCGACAACGTCAGTTATGTGGTGCAGCGTATGGAACTGTATTACCGCGCGCCTGCAAAGCTTGACGACTTGCTGGAAGTTCGCGCTGTACCAATTTCCTTTGGTAGGGTGTGGATGAAGTTTCGCGAACAAGTCGTGCGCCAGTGCGATCAGAAGCTTTTGTGCGAGGCCAGTGTAACGGTCGCCTGCGTCACTATGGATACCGGCCGGCCCCGGCGTTTACCGGCGAATATGATCAGCCTGCTGGAACAGCAGGTGCAGCAGAACCCATAGCGCACAGAGCGCAAGGCTGCTTTGGAAATGCTTCACGATGCATCCGAGTCGTTATTTAGAAAGCGGGTTGAGCAGGTTTTTAAAGAAGTAATCAGTGAATTCTCTGAAGAATCATCAAAATAACCGGGAGTAGAAGGTGGAATCTGAAATTTCGGTCTGGTATCTGATTTCCAACGCCGGTGTGCTAGTGCAGTTGGTGATGTTGTTATTACTGTTGGCGTCGGTAGCGTCTTGGGCGCTGATCCTGCAACGCGTTCAGGTATTTCGTAAAGCTCAGCAGTCAAGGCTGGCGTTTGAAGAGCGGTTTTGGTCAGGAATGGACCTGGGCCAGCTATACCGTGAGGTAGCTGCCGAGCCCACGCCGTTTTCCGGCATGGAGTCTATCTTTCGCGCTGGCTTCCGCGAGTTCTCCCGCCTGCGCCAGCAAAGTCATGACGGAGACGCGGTAATGGACGGCGCCCAGCGCGCCATGCGAGTCGCCTTTGCCCGCGAGCAGGAACGGTTGGAAGCCAGTTTGCCATTTCTGGCAACGGTCGGTTCTACCAGTCCCTACGTGGGCCTTTTCGGCACGGTTTGGGGCATTATGAACTCCTTTCGCGGGCTGGCACAGGTGCAGCAGGCAACGCTTGCCACCGTGGCGCCCGGTATTTCCGAGGCCTTGATTGCTACCGCCATGGGCTTGTTCGCCGCCATTCCTGCGGTTATCGCCTACAACCGTTTTGCTGCGCGCTCCGATGCATTGCTGAAAAACTACGAAACCTTTGCTGAAGAGTTTTCAAGCATATTGCACCGCCGTGTTCACAGCGGCGACAGAGCTGCACTGTGAATTTCAATTCGCTGAAGGCAAGGGTGTAACCTTATGAAAGGTATGGGGATGATGCCGGAAAGCCGGCGCAAACCAATGTCTGAAATCAACGTGGTGCCCTACATCGACGTGATGTTGGTGCTGCTGGTTATTTTCATGGTAACCGCGCCCATGCTGACCCAAGGCGTAAAAGTGGACTTGCCGCAAACCAGTTCCGACCCGATCCAGGCCGACAAAGACGTGGAAGCGATTATCGTGTCGGTAGACAGCAACGGCGCCTATTACGTGGAAGTGGGTGATCGCGGTAGTGACCCAATGGCGCTGGAAGAGCTGCAGTCAGAAGTCGCCAAAATTTTGTCCCAGCGCAGCAACAGCGAAGTATTGGTGCGTGGCGATGAACAAGTACGTTATGGCACGGTGGTACGCTTGATGTCGGCGCTGCAAATGGCTGGCGCGGCCAATATTGGGCTTATTACTGAAGCGCCCCTGGACAAACCATGACAGCAGTGCAGGCGGGTTTGCGGTGAGCGGACGGGAGCGCGACCAGAATAATGCTGGAACACCTGCCTGGAAGTCGCCCGTGGCGTTTTCCGTTGGCTTGCACCTATTGATTTTGGTGGTAGCCATAAGCGGCTGGAGCTGGAGCAGCTCTAACTTCGAACCACCACCGCGCAGCATTTCTGCCCGGCTGATCAGCCCTGAGCCACGGCCGGCACCGACCGTAACCGAGGTAGACCAGCCTGATGAAGCCGAGCAGCGCTTGGTAGAAGATCGCAAGTTGCTTGAAAAACAGCGTGAGGCGGAACAGCAACGCAAGGCCGAAGAGCAAAAGGAAAAGCAGGAAGCGGACGCCCGTGTGCAACAGCAGGCGGAACAGAAACGCGAGGAACAGGCGCAGGAAAAAGCCCGTGCACAGGCTGAAAACAAAGCGCAGGCAGCAGAGGCCGCAAAGCTGGAAGCTAACGCTGAAGCCAAAGAGCTGGCCAGGCAGAAAACGGAACAGCAGGCAGAGCGCGAGCTTCAGGAAGTAAAGCGCAAAGCCGACGAGCAAAAGCAGCTGGAAGAGCAGCGTAAAAAGGCAGAAGCAGAACGTCAGAAGCGCGAAAAGCAAGCGCAGGAACAGGCCGAGCAGGAACGGGTAGAAGCTGAGCGCAAACGCCAAGAGGCGGAACGTAGACTGCGTGAGCAGAATTTAAAAGCATTGGCGCAACAGGCTTCAGACGCCGAAGCCGACCAGGCGCGCAAATCACAACAGGCCGCCGCCGCCAGAGCGCGAGAAGCGCAAATGCTGACCGATGCAGAAAAGTACCAGGCGTTGATTCGCGACAGCTTGAGCCGGGCCTGGTATCCGCCGTCGTCAGCGACCGAAGAGACGACAGCACGACTTCAGATTTCTCTACTGCCAACCGGCGAGTTGGTGAGCGTAACGCTGGTGCGCGGTAGTGGTAATACTGCGTTTGATAACTCGGCCCTGAGTGCGGTGCGTTCACTGAACCGCTACCCTGTGCCTAAAGACCGAGACACGTTTGACAGCTATTTTCGCCAGTTTACCATCGAGTTCAACCCCAGTCGGTTGCGCTAGAATACGAGTAACAATATGACACAGGCTCTGAACATGACGTCGTTAACGACCCTGACAACCTTGATGACCTTGAGTAGAACCGCCGTGCGCGCGGGAATGGCGCTGGTTTTTTTGCTAGCAACCAGCTTGCCGCTGCGCGCCGAGCTGCTGATCCGCATCACCGAAGGCGTCGACTCGGCGCTGCCCATCGCCGTCGTGCCGTTTGCCGAAAGTGGCGCCATACCGCCGGGCGATACCTTGGCCGACATTGTGCAGTCCGACCTGACCATGAGCAGCGAGTTTCGCACTCTGCCAGCGGAAAAAATGCTCAGCCTTCCGTCGCAGCGCTCCGAGGTGCACTTCCGTGACTGGCGGCTGTTGGGCCAGCGCTATGTGTTGGTTGGTCAGTTGACCCGTCAGGGTGATCGTCTCGAAGCTCGCTATGAGCTGTTTGATGTGAACCGCGAGGAACGCATTTTGGGCGAGAGCGCGGGTGCGCCTTTGGGCAATCTGCGAACCTTGGCACACTACGTCAGTGATCGAGTTTATGAAGCCATTACCGGCGAGCCGGGGGCTTTTTCGACGCAACTGGCGTATATCACTCGGGAAAATGTTGGCGATAAGGTTCGTTATCGCCTGCAGGTCAGCGACATTGATGGTAAACGTTCGCGGGTTCGCCTTGAAAGCGCTGAACCGATTCTGTCGCCGGCCTGGTCGCCGGATGGCAGTCGCCTGGCGTATGTCTCGTTTGAAACCGGCAAGCCGGCGATTTATGTACATGAACTGGCCAGCGGAAAACGTACCAAAATAGCTGATTTTCGTGGTTTGAACTCGGCCCCGGCCTGGTCTCCCGACGGCAAATCCCTATTGATGACCTTGTCCAAAGACGGTAATGCTGACATCTACCGGATGGATCTGGCCAGCCGTGATCTGACCAAACTCACCGACCACTGGGCCATTGAAACCGAAGCCACCTACAGTGCCGGTGGCGATGAAATTTTCTTTACCTCTGACCGCTCTGGTGGCCCGCAGATCTACCGCCAGAAAGGCAAGGGTGAGCCGCGTCGGATGACCTTCGGTAGTCGCTACAACGCGCGCCCAAGGCCAGACCATAAAGGCGAGTTTGTGTATTACGTGCACCAGCGTAGCAACGGGTTTCACATTGCGCGCACCAATCTTAAAAGCGGGGAAGAAACCGTGCTTACCCGCACCGAATCCGATGAATCACCCAGTGTCTCCCCCAATGGACGCATGCTGATCTACGCTACCCGTCAGGGTGGTGCCAGCGTGCTGACGGTTATCTCGGCGGACGGCGGCGCAGCTTATAGCTTGCCCGCTACCGAAGGTGATGTCCGTGAGCCGGCGTGGGGTCCGCTGCCTCGGTAACTGTCTGGCCCAAAAAGGTCAGCCAGTGAGTTATGAAGTGAACGCAGTTTTGATCAATTTACGACCATGTTTCAAACCATTGACTACTCATTTTTAACCCATTGACTACAAGGAAATACTCATGAAGTTTTCAGTTCAGTCCAAAGCCATTGCCATGCTGTTCTCGGTCGGCCTCATTGCCGGTTGTAGCTCCACGGGCGACCAGATGGAAGACGCCAGTTTTGGTTCAGACGTGTCAGCAGTAGACCAGCAAGGTGGCTCCACTGTTTACAGCGATGGCACTCGTGACGGCGTATCGTCGGAACAGCTGAGCGATGAAGAGCGTATGGCCGCACAACAGCAGTCGCAACAAATGGCACTGCGTGGCGTTACCGTGTTCTACTTTGATTTTGACACCGCTGAAATCAGTGCAGAATCTCGTGACGTACTGGTTGCCCATGCGCGTTATCTGTCTGCCAACCCGTCAATGAACGTACGCCTGGAAGGCCATGCGGACGATCGTGGCACCAGTGAATACAACCTGGCTCTGGGCGAGCGCCGTGCTAACGCAGTGCAGCGCTTTTTGATTGTAAATGGCGCTTCCCGTGGCCAACTCGAAACCATCAGCTATGGTGAAGAGAAGCCAGCGGTGCAAGGCATGAGCGACAGCGCCCGTTCCCAGAACCGTCGGGTAGAGCTGATTTTCCGTTAACCGTTGCTGTTAGCATCTACAGGAACTTTTAGTATCCAACAGGTACGCCCATGACTAAAAAGCTCATGGCGGCTGCCACCCTCCTGCTTGCGGTAACGCAGGCAGGAGTGGTGCTGGCACAGTCGTCGACACCGGCATTTCAGAACAACACGTCTGAGGCCAGCCGTCAGGCCGGCAATAATCAAGCGAGTGCAGAACTGTTTTACATGCTTCAGCAGTTGCAGGGAGATGTGCGACGCTTGCAGGGTGAGGTGGAAGAGCAACGCCATCTGTTAGACCGCTTGGAGCAACAGGGCCGCGATCGCTACATTGATCTTGACCAGCGTATTCTGAAGCTGACTGCAGCGCAGCAGCAGGCTCAGGCGGCCGTCAGTGCCGCACCTGCGCCCGCACCTGCCAGCGTGCAGGCGAAAGATTATCGTCAGCCATCTGCTGAAGAAAGCAAAGCTTACAACGGTATTGTTGATCTGATTCGTAACCAGAAAAAATACGATCAGGCGATCACCCAAATTTATGAGTTTCTAGATATTTATCCCGAAGGTGACCTAACCGTGAACGCCTATTACTGGCTCGGTGAAGTCTATTTGGTAAAACCCCAGCTAGAGCAGGCTAAGCAGGCCTTCAGTATTGTTGCCACGCGCTTTGCCGACCACCGCAAAGCACCAGATTCAACTTACAAACTTGGGGTTACTCTAGACCAGCTGGGCGAAAAGGAAGAGGCCGGTCGGCGAATGCAAACGGTGGTAAAAAACTACCCGGACAGCAGCGCGGCGAAGCTGGCTCAGAGCTATCTTGACGGCCAAAGCAGCGGCGATTGAAGCTCAGTGTTTGGAAAAAATGAAAAAAACGGGCGCAAGGGGTTGATCACGCCTGAAAAATCATTAATATGTGCGCCTCGCTCGGGGTCGTTAGCTCAGTTGGTAGAGCAGTTGGCTTTTAACCAATTGGTCGATGGTTCGAATCCATCACGACCCACCAAACACCCGTCAGGGTCTTGCAAACGCAGTGTGTTAGCACAGATTGCTGTTATAGAGATTCTCGGCGGTAAGCACTGAAGTGTTGCAGTGCTGCGGTGGTTTAAAGCAGTTTCAACGCGCAAGCACGCCGACCAACAGGCTGTTTGTTATTCAGTGAGCAATTTAGGGTCGTTAGCTCAGTTGGTAGAGCAGTTGGCTTTTAACCAATTGGTCGATGGTTCGAATCCATCACGACCCACCATTATTCAAGATCTGCTGCAAAGCAGATCTTTTTTTTGTCTTTTTTTTGTCTTTTTTCACCTCTGACTCATCACTCCCGGCGTCTTTACTTGTTCTCCGCGTTTTTTGCCCTGCTGCCAGGCGATACACCGGAGTTTGAAATGATATACTCGTTTGCCGAAGGTTACTGCCAGAAAGCAATTGAGAGAAGCTGTACATGACGAAAGCTGAAGACCGTATCCGTGTTCAGGAATACCTGGCCCACGCCGCGGAGCCCAAGCTCCTCAGCGCTGAAGAAAAAACGCGGCTTGAAGCTCGCATCAAGGCTGCTTTAAGGAAAAAAACGCTGTTCTGGTGGCGCACTATTACACCGATCCAGACATTCAGCGCTTGGCTGAAGAAAGCGGTGGCTGTGTCGCCGATTCGCTGGAAATGGCCCGATTTGGCAATCAACATCCCGCGTCTACCGTAGTGGTGGCCGGCGTTCGTTTTATGGGCGAAACCGCTAAAATCCTGAATCCGGAAAAAACCGTTTTAATGCCTACCCTTGAGGCCACCTGCTCGCTAGATGTCGGTTGCCCGGTGGATGAGTTCTCAGCTTTCTGCGATGAACATCCAGACCGCACCGTGGTGGTCTACGCCAACACCTCGGCGGCGGTTAAAGCCCGCGCCGATTGGGTAGTCACCTCAAGCTGCGCCCAAGCCATTGTCGAATTGCTGGACGCCCGCGGTGAAAAAATCCTGTGGGCGCCCGACAAACACCTGGGCCATTGGGTGCAGAAAACCACCGGCGCCGATATGCTGCTGTGGAACGGCTCCTGTATTGTGCACGAAGAGTTCAAGCACCGGGGCCTGGAAGATATGAAGGCGCTTTACCCCGATGCCGCCGTATTGGTACACCCGGAATCACCGGATGCGGTAGTGGAATTGGCCGACGTTGTAGGGTCTACCTCACAGCTGATCAACGCCGTACAAAACTTGCCGAATGAACGCTTTATTGTGGCGACCGACAACGGCATTTTTTATAAAATGCAGCAGCTGGCGCCTAACAAGATCTTGATTGAAGCGCCCACCGCCGGTAACGGTGCGACCTGTCGCAGCTGCGCCCAGTGCCCGTGGATGGCTATGAATGGGCTAGAAAACTTGCTGGCCGTGCTGGAAGCACCAAAGGGCCAGACCAGCAATCAGGAAGTGCTGGTAGACGAAGCCCTGCGTGAAGACGCTCTGCGGCCTTTACAGCGCATGCTGGATTTTACCGCCAATATGAATTTGAAGGCCGTCGGCAACGCCTAACAGGGTTTGACCTCAGGCTACCTGCGGGTTTTTGCTGCGGTGGCGGGCGTGCTCTCTATCAGCCATTACGCCGAACATTAAGCTCGGCCGTAATGGCGCTCAGGCGTTCGGTGACAATCTGGCGCATGGGCGAGCCGGCTGTCAATTTTTCCTGGGCTTGGCGTAATTGGCGCTGGGCCGATTCCAGGTCGCCCATCAATGCATCGTATTCCGCCCTTGCCCTGTGCACTCCCACAATATTGCGCGCCATGCCTTCGGCTTCCGCCAGCTGAAACCACAAGTGTTCCTGTTGCGGTTTGTTGCGAGCCAGCTGCGACAGCAGTTCCGCCGCCGCTGCGCCGTTATCCGAGGCCAGTTCCAGCTGTGCCAGCGTGTGGGTAATCGGGTAGTTGCCCGGGTTGCGGGCCAACGCCCGCACCAGCAGCGCCCGAGCTTCGGTCAGGCGCCTGGCGGCAATCAAGCTTCGTGCCAGGGTCACCTGAAAAGTAATGCGCCCTGGATTGGCCAGCAATAGCTGATTAAGCAGAGTCTCGGCTTCAGGGTATTGACCATCTTTAATATAAGCCACCGCCAGCCCATAGCGAATGGCCGTATTGCTGGCGTTGCTGCCGAGGCTGTTGCTAGAGCCGGCATTTTTTGATTCGTTGAGCGCCGCCCTGAAGCTGTCAATAGCAGCTGCCGCAGAGACCGCATAATGCACCTGCAGGCGGGCCCGTATCAGATGGTATTCCGGGCTGTCGTCAATGTGCTTTAACGGGTATTGTTCTGCGCGGTTCTGAGTGTCAGCAACCCGGCTTTGGGTTAGCGGATGGGTAGACAAGTACTCTGGCACGCGGTTGCCTTGCAAGCGGTTTTGCCGCGTCATAATTTCAAACATTTCCGGCATTCCCCGCGGGTCTAGCCCAGCATTGGCAAGAATGTCCAGCCCGACCCGGTCCGCTTCCTGCTCATTGGCGCGGCTGTATTCCAGCATGTTCTGAATCGCCAGGGCCTGAGTACCGACAATGGCGGCAATACCAATGTCAGACTGGGTAACGGCGGTTAGTACAATACCGGCAATCAGGCCGGCGATGGTCAGTGGGGTGCTGGTTTGCTGCTGTTCCAGGCGGCGGGCAAAATGGCGTTGGCTAAGGTGGGCTAGCTCGTGGGCCAGCACCGATGCAAACTGCTGTTCGGTGCGGGCAAACAGAAACAGACCGCCGTTTACCCCCACAATGCCGCCGGGCACCGCAAAAGCATTGATGGCAGGGTCGTCAATCAGCGCCAGCGTCAGGTCACGGTTCTGTAGCGGCGCCGCTGGCACCAGGCGGTAAAGAATGGCGCTCAGGTAGTCATACACCAAAGGGTCAGTAATCTGTGGAGCAAAGCGCCGCAGTGATACCAGCACCTGGCGGCCGATATCGGCTTCCTGCTGGCCCGCAATCAGGCCGCCACCGGTGCCGCCAATGGTGGGCAGCGTGCTACCCTGATTTTGGGCCGTAGCGCCTGTACTGACACTCATGGCGGTTAACGTCAGTGCCAGCAGCGCACAAAGCAGGGTATTGAAGCGAAGGTGGCCATTCAGGCTGTTCATGTTCTGGGTCTATCCTGTGTCGGAATATCCTGAGCGTCACATAACCAATGATTGTAATGCAATACAATAACACTGGCGGCATAATGCCGGCTCATTAATCAAACGCTGTTACGGGTTAACGTTTAACATGGCTGATCGAACTCTGGATGTATCGGGCCTGCAATGTCCGATGCCTCTGCTAAAAACCAAACTCGAACTGAACACCATGGCCCCCGGCGAACAGCTGGTAGTGGTTGCTACAGATCCTGGATCAGCCAGAGACATTCCGGCGTTTATTGCCTTGTCTGCCCATCAGCTGGTGGAGTCTGCCGTTGACGGCAGCCAGTACCGTTTTGTTATCCGCTGTGGCGATTCAGTAAGGCGGAGCCAATAATGGTTAGAATATTACGAGGATTCGCCCACAAATACTTTTCAGATGAAGAAGCCGTCGTCCTTGGACTGATGCTGATTATCGGCACCATGTTCGTCATCTGGTTTGGCGCTATGCTGGCCCCGGCCATTGCTTCGCTGATTGTCGCCTTTATTCTTCAGGGCCTGGTGACCAAGATGTTGGCCTGGAAAGTGCCGGAACCGTTGGCCATCCTGATTGTGTTCTTGCTGTTTCTCGGTATTTTGGCCGGCGCCATTTTCGGCCTGATGCCGCTGGTGTGGACCCAGCTGTCCAATCTGGCCCGGGAAACACCGCGCATTATTGGTGAATTACAGTCCTATCTGGAACTCTTGCCCGAGCGCTACCCGCAGTTGGTGTCGCTGGATGCCGTAGCGACTATGTACCAGCAGGTGTCGACCGAAGTCGCGCAGGCTACTCAGTGGTTGGTGACAGCATCACTGTCCAGCATTCCGGACCTGTTCGCACTGCTGATATACGCTGTTCTGGTGCCCATACTGGTATTTTTCTTCCTGAAAGACCGCGATGTTCTATTGGGTTCTATTGCTCGCATGTTGCCACCGCAGCGTGCAACCATGCGCAAAATCTGGCACGAAGTGAATCTCCAGTGCGCTAACTACGTGCGCGGCAAAGCCTTGGAAATTTTGATTGTTGGAACCACAACCTATGTAACCTTCAAGATTTTGGGTATGCCTTACGCTGCTTTGCTGTCTTTGCTGGTGGGTCTGAGCGTGGTTATTCCTTATATTGGCGCCGCCGTTGTTACAGTGCCAGTGGCTATTATTGGCTTGTTTGCCTTTGGCTGGGGTAGCCAGTTTATCTGGCTAATGGTGGCATACGGTGTCATTCAGGCTCTGGACGGCAACGTGTTGGTGCCGGTGCTGTTTTCTGAAGTAAACAACCTGCACCCGGTGGCCATCATTGTCGCGGTTCTGTTTTTCGGCGGGATCTGGGGGCTCTGGGGCGTGTTTTTTGCTATCCCGCTGGCCACAATGTTGAAAGCAGTGGTGGCTGCCTGGCCGGTGCGAGAGTTACCTCCGGCACCGGCCAATCGCTAAAGGCAGATAACGACTACAGTGCTTTGACTGCAGTAAGCACCTCATCAACATGGCCTGGCACTTTTACGCCCCGCCATTCCTGGCGTAGTACGCCTTTGGCGTCGATCAGAAAGGTGCTGCGGTCAATACCCATGTATTCTTTGCCGTAGAGTTTTTTCAGCTTGATGACGTCGAACAAAGCACAGAGCTTTTCGTCTTTGTCGGAAATTAGGTGAAAAGGCAGTTCGAACTTGCCACGGAAATTGTCGTGGGATTTCAGGCCATCGCGGGACACGCCGAAAATCTCGGTGTCATGTTCGGTGAAGGCTTGCATGTTGTCGCGGAAGTCCTGGCTCTCGGTAGTACAGCCGGGTGTGTCGTCTTTCGGGTAAAAATAGATCACCACATTGCGGCCGCGTAAATTGGCCAGGCGAACCGTCTGGTCGCCAGTAGCAGCCGCTTCAAAGTCAGGTATGGTTTTGTTCAGTTCTACGGATGGCATGACATCTCCTTTAATTCCCTTGTGTCAGTTCGTAGCCAACATTACCATAACGGTTTCATTCGGACGGAGCTTTTATGATTACGGGTAGCCTTGTCGCACTGGTCACACCTATGCACCCAAATGGAGACATTCATTGGGAGCACCTGGACAAACTGGTGGACTTTCACATTGAAAATGGCACCCATGGCATCGTTGCCGTGGGCACAACCGGCGAGTCTGCGACTCTGGACCCGGAAGAGCACTGTAAAACCATCGGCCACATCATCAAACGGGTGAATGGTCGCATTCCGGTGATTGCCGGAACCGGTGGCAACAGTACCCGCGAAGCCATTGCGCTTACGTCTGCGGCCCACAAGCTGGGAGCAGATGCCTGCCTGTTAGTGGTGCCTTATTACAATAAGCCAACCCAAGAAGGCCTGTACCAGCATTTCCGCACCATCGCCGAAGCCGTCCCGATGATGAAGCAAATGCTTTACAACGTCCCTGGCCGCACCGCCTGCGACATGCTGAACGAAGCCGTGGTTCGCCTGGCCGATATTCCCAACATCATCGCCATTAAAGATGCCACCGGCAATATTCCCCGCGGCGCTGAGTTAATTCAAGCGGTAGAAGGTCGTTTAGACGTTTATTCGGGTGACGACGCAACCGCCATGGAACTGATGCTGGCCGGCGCCAAAGGCAACGTATCGGTAACGGCCAACGTTGCTCCCCGGGCCATGGCCGAGTTGTGTACGGCTGCTGTTGCGGGCAATCGTGAAGAAGCTGAACGTCTGAACGAACTGCTGATGCCCCTGAACCGCAAACTGTTCCTGGAAGCCAATCCGATTCCGGTAAAATGGGCGTTGCAGCGCATGGGTATGATCGGTGACGGCTTGCGCTTGCCATTGACTGTACTCAGCGAACCATTCCATGGCGAAGTGGAAGATGCCCTGAAAGCCTCAGGCGTACTCTGAACGTGCTGAACCCGTTCCAATACCGGAGTAAGTCCATGCAGGTTCTCTCCAGAACCCGTTATTCAAGGTGCACCGCGTCTTTCAAGACGGTGGCCTGTAAGGCGCTGACTTTCAAAACCGAAGCCTTCAAATCCCAAACCCTGAACATCCAAGCCTGTAAACCCTTGGCCACCGCCGCAGGCTTTGCACTGTTGGCGGGCTTGGGAGGCTGCGGTGTGTTGTCGGACCGTTCCGCGGATTACGTCAGTGCGCCTGAGGGTGAAACCATTGAGCTGCCCGCAAGTGCCGACGAATCCCGTTTCCGCCAGATTATGCCGGTGCGTGATATTAACCTGGCCAACGCGGGCAAATTTTACCCGGACGGCATTCCAACGCCGCCGGACATGACCTCTGAAATTCTGGATCAGAATTATGCGGTAGAAACGCTAGACGGCCGCGCATGGCTGTTGGTGAACGACGTTCCAGGTCGCTTGTGGCCCGCAGTCACCGCGTATATGTCTGACCGACGCCTGGGCGTTGCGTTCGACAGCCCGCAGCTTGGCTTGCAGCAGAGCGAATTGGTGAACTTCAGTCTTCGCGCTCGTGAACTGGTGCAGCTTGAGGGTGAAGCCAGCGCAAGCGAACCCAAAGTACTACTGCAGGTACGCATTGCACCCGGTGTTCGCCGTAAATCCACGGAAATTCAGGTGCGCAATATAGTGGTAGCTGATCAGCCCGAGGCTTTGCTGAGCTGGGATGCCACCCTTGCTCCAGACTCCACTGACCTGGAACTGCAAAAACGGGTTCTGGCCGATATGGGCGAGTTTTTAAAAGCCGGGGAAGAGAACAAATCCTTCTCGCGTGCGGCTTCGGGTATGACCAGCAAACCCTTGGTAAAACTGATATCCGAAAACGAGCAAGCCAGTGCCATCGAAATGCAGCTCGATTACGGTCGCGCCTGGGCGGAAGTCAGCCGCGCACTTAAAGAATCCGATATGACCGTCATAGACCTGAACCGCAGTGCAGGCTGGTTGCAGGTAGACTATCGCAGCGCCGACGAGCGCGAGTCGGGCTGGTTCAGCTGGTTTAGCGATAACGAAGTTCCGCGCCACACCCATACGGTGAACGTTACCCGCGGCGAGCAGACGGTGCAGGTCAGTGCGGAAAACGCCGTTAATGACAGCGGTGAACAAACACCTTCCGCGCTTCTAAATCGCCTGTTTGACTATCTTTATTAGCGGCCATGAGCGTTATTAACAGCCGCAGGCTTTTTCAGTAACCGCGGGCTTTATTGATGATAACCGGGCTGGCTTGGGCCGGCCTGTTTTTGGAGAATTCCATGGAAAAGCGCGAAGAACTCTACGCTGGCAAGGCCAAATCGGTGCACACCACTGACGATCCTGAGCGTTTTGTACTGGTATTCCGCGATGACACCTCGGCCTTTGACGGCGAGAGAGTAGAGCAGCTGAATCGTAAAGGCATGGTGAACAACAAGTTCAACGCCTTCATCATGGAAAAGCTGGAAGCTGCGGGCATTCCTACCCACTTCGAGGGCTTGCTTTCAAACACTGAATGCCTGGTAAAAAAGCTCGACATGATTCCGGTCGAGTGTGTGATTCGCAACATCTCCGCCGGCAGCCTGTGCCGCCGTATTGGCGTAGAAGAAGGCCTGGAGCTGAACCCGCCCACCTTCGAGCTGTTCCTGAAAAACGACGCATTGCACGATCCCATGGTCAACGAATCACTGGCGATCACCCTGGGCTGGGCCAAGGCTGACGAACTGGCACAGATGAAGACGCTGACCTATAAAGTAAACGACGTGCTTAAAACCCTGTTTGCAGACGCCGGCATGCTATTGGTGGACTACAAACTGGAATTTGGCCGTAGCCATGGCCAGATTGTGCTGGGCGACGAGTTCAGCCCCGATGGCTGCCGCATATGGGATGCCGAAACCCGCAATAAAATGGACAAAGACCGTTTTCGCCAAGGCCTTGGTAACGTGATTGAAACCTACGAAGAAGTAGGCCGCCGTTTGGGTATGTCGTTTGACTGATACGAGTTCAAAAATACGGAACATCAACTATGCGCAGATTATTCACGATTTTGGTCGGATCAGCCGTTCTAGCAGCGCCTGCGGCACAAGCAGACGTGTTCGGGCTTGGGGCTCAGATAGGTTACTGGGATTCGGAACTGTCTGGTGACGTTGCAGCCAATGGTGGCTCGGTGGACGTCAAAGACGAGCTCAACCTGGACGGTGAAAGCAGCAATCAGCTGAGCTTGTATCTGGAACACCCGGTCCCTCTGCTGCCCAATGTGCGCGTGGCTTATGTCAATATTGACCAGACTGCCCGCGGCCGGTTGAGCGGTGACTTCGATGGTATTAGCGCCGGCTCAGACGTACGTTCTGATCTGGAACTGGAACAGCTGGACATCACCCTGTATTACGAAGTATTGGATAACTGGGTTAATCTGGACCTGGGCCTGACCGCGCGGGATTTCTCTGGCGAGTTGCTGGTGCAAGGTAACGGCCAGAGTAGCCGGGCGACAGCCGATGTGGTTGTGCCCATGGGCTATCTGGCAGCGCGTTTTGATCTGCCGTTCAGCGGTGCCAGTGTTGGCATTGAAGGCAATGCCATTGCCTACAGCGGTGACTCCCTGCACGATTTCAACGTGTACGGCCAGTATCAGTTGTCATTACTGCAGTTGCGCGCCGGCTATCGCCAAATGGCGGTGGACTACGAAGACGGTGACGACCGCTTCGATGTAAAAATTGATGGCCCGTTTATTAGCGCTGGCGTAATGTTTTAAGGAGAAAGTCTGTTGAAAATTCTGGTCACCGGTAGTGCCGGTTTTATTGGTTTCCATCTTGCGCAACGCCTGCTGGATCGTGGCGACGAAGTCATCGGTGTTGATAACCTGAATGACTACTACGATGTGAACCTGAAAGAAGCCCGCTTGGCAAGACTAACGGGCAAAGCCGACTTTACCGAAGTGCGCCAGAATATCGCCGACCGCGACCTAATGGCTGCACTATTTGAAGAGCACAAACCTGAGCGTGTAGTTCATCTGGCGGCCCAGGCTGGGGTGCGCTATTCCATCGAAAACCCCCATGCCTATGTAGACGCCAACCTGGTGGGCTTTATGAATATTCTGGAGGGCTGCCGCCGCAACGATGTGCAGCATCTGGTGTATGCGTCCAGTAGCTCGGTTTATGGCGCCAACGAAGCCATGCCGTTCTCGGTGCACGACAACGTAGACCACCCGCTTAGCCTTTACGCTGCTTCGAAAAAAGCCAATGAGCTGATGGCCCACACCTACAGCCATCTGTACAACTTGCCCACCACCGGGCTGCGCTTTTTTACCGTGTACGGTCCTTGGGGTCGACCCGATATGGCGCCGTTCATCTTCACCAAGAAAATTCTGGCCGGCGAGCCGATTGACGTATTCAACCACGGTCATCACAAACGCGATTTCACGTATATCGACGATATCGTGGAAGGCGTGGTGCGCACTCTGGACCAAATCGCGCAACCGAATCCCCAGTGGAGCGGCGCTCAGCCAGACCCAAGTACCAGCCGCGGGCCTTATCGCATCTACAACATCGGCAGCAACAATCCGGTGGAATTGGCCCGGTTCATTGAAACCATCGAACAGTGTACCGGCAAAAAAGCCGAGAAAAATCTGCTGCCCATGCAGCCGGGTGACGTAGTCGCAACCTACGCCAACGTCGATGGCCTGATCAATGATGTCGGTTACAAACCCGAAACCCAGCTAGAGCAGGGTATTGAACACTTTGTTCAGTGGTATCGGGATTTCTATCAGGTTTAACTACGTTTTGCGTCAGCAGATTCTCGTAAAGAGCTTCCTTCCGGGAACTTTTGCAGGGTTTCTAAGCCCAGCTGCTTCAACCGTTCCGGCAATTCCAAGGTCATTTTTGACTTCGCCAGCGGGCAGTTGAATTGCAGATAATACGCCAGCAGTTGCAAGGGTACGCCAGCGGCTGTGCCATACAGCCTGTCGGCCACAATCGGGTGGCCAATACTCGCTAAATGGCGGCGAATCTGGTGTTTTCGCCCGGTTTCAATGCGCACATTCACTCTGGAAGTGTTGGCCGCAGTATCCTCGGCCTTAGTATTGATGGAGCCGGCATTGATATAAAGAGTACTCACATGGCTAATCGCGGCTTTACCGTCAATGTCCCCGTCAATCGTCTGCTTCTTCACATCCAACACGCCTGTTACGTCTGCCAGATACTGTTTGATGATCGTGCGCCCGGCAAACAGCTGTGACAGTGCTGCAGCCGCTTTTGAATCGTGAGCAATCAGCATTAAACCAGCGGCGTCGGCATCCAGGCGGTGAATCAAAAAGCAGGGTCGGTTTAACTGCACTTCAGCCACGCGCAATAAACTGCAGTGATCACCCCATTGTGAGCCCTGTGCCAATAGCCCGTGGGGTTTGAACCACACGCTGTAGCGGCTCTTGTCTTCCAGCAGCTCAGCCTCTGATGCCTTGCGCGCCAGAACCGCCTCGTCATAGTATAACTGCATGCGTGTGCCCGCTTTCACGTCGCGCTTGGCTTTGCGCAGCCGCACAATTTTACCTTTCAACGTCCACCAGCAGGCGCCTTTCGCCATGGCGTCTTTGATGCGCTGCTTCGGCAGGCCAGAAGCCTCACTCAGAATGTCCACGGCCAGGCCGGGGGTTTCTACGGTGATATCAACGGTGGTTCGCATAGCGGGCCTGATAGAAAAAGTGAGCAGCCGATTATAGAAGATATAGCTGGCTAGACAAACCGGGGACAGATTTCAAATCTGTCCCCTACCATGCTGCCCCAGTCCGTTGATTTCCGGATCCGTCAGCTAAAACACCAGCATCAGCGTAAATAATCCGTAAACGCTCGCCTGATGTCTGGTTATTTAAGCCAATCAGGTTAGGCTATGCCGCTTGCTTACGATTATTGAGGTTTGAAGTTGTGGATTCATCGAGGTTGTCTTTTTCTCGTGTTCTTGTCGTTCTGATTTTTGTTGCTGTACTTGCGGGTGGTGCCTTTTGGGCGTATCGCCACTTTTACGCGGCAAGTAATAACACAGCTGACGTGACCACCACAGCCGTCAGTCGAGGTGACATAGACGTTTTGGTGAGCGCCACCGGCGTTTTGGAACCCAGCAACTTTGTGGATGTGGGCGCGCAGGTGTCCGGGCTGCTAGACGTGATTCACGTCAGAGTGGGCGAACAAATCAGCAAAGATCAGCTACTGGCAGAAATTGACCCGACCATCTATCTGGCCAGGGTAGACGCTAATCGTGCCCAACTAAAAAATCAACAGGCCCAGTTGGCCGATCGCAAAGCCCAGCTCACTCTTGCCGACATACAGTTCCAACGCCAGACCAATCTGTTCCGTGAAGACGCCACCACCCGGGAAAATCTGCAAATTGCCGATGCTTCGCTGGCGTCTGCTCAGGCTCAGCTAGCCATGTTGCAAGCGCAACTGGAACAAACGGCATCTACCCTGCGCGCGGAAGAAGCCAATTTGGATTACGCCCGCATTTATTCCACCATGGAAGGCACCGTCGTATCCATCACAGCTCGCCAGGGCCAAACCCTGAACACATCACAGCAAGCACCGGTGCTGATGCGCATTGCCGATCTGTCTAATATGAAAGTCCGCGCCCAAGTGTCCGAAGCAGACGTGGGCAGGCTAGCACCGGGCGACAAGGTGTATTTCACCACTCTGGGCGAACCTGGCAAGCAGATTTATGGCCAGCTTGACTACATCGAACCCACTCCCGAAGTGCTCAACAACGTTGTGTTATACAACGCATTTTTCAGCGTGCCCAATGAAGCAGGGCGTTTATTGCCAAGCATGACGGCGCAGGTATTTTTTGTGGTGGAACAGGCGCGGGACGTATTGCGGGTGCCCGCGGCGACCGTTGCGGGCGGTCAGGTTTGGCTGCAACAGGGTTCCGGCGAGCTGGTAGAACGCAAAATTGAAGTAGGTATCAGCAACCGTATTTATACCGAGGTTCGCGACGGTCTGGCCGATGGCGATCTGGTGGTCACAGGCGGAGCACCCTCAAGGCAAGCAGCGTCTTCGGGCATGGGCGGGAGCTCACGGTGACAGCGCCACTGATTGAATTGCGCCAGATTACCCGGACCTTCGGCGCGGGCGACTTGCAAGTGCCTGTGCTCAAGTGCATAGATTTGAGCATTCAAGCAGGGGAATTTGTTGCCATTATGGGGGCATCCGGGTCTGGCAAGTCCACCTTGATGAACATTCTTGGCTGTCTGGATGTGGCAAGCTCCGGGCACTATCTGTTTCAGGGCAAAGACGTGTCAGGGTTCAAACGCGACGACCTGGCTCGTGCCCGCCGCGAATCCTTCGGGTTTATATTCCAAAGCTACAATCTGCTGCCCGGCATAAGCGCGTTAGACAACGTCGAAATACCGGCCATCTACGCCGGCCTTGGTAAAAAGCAGCGCCGGGAGCGGTCTACCGTACTGCTTGGGGAACTCGGGTTAAGCGATAAATTGCTCAACACCCCAGCCCAACTGTCGGGCGGGCAACAGCAGAGGGTATCCATTGCCCGCGCGTTGATGAATGGCGGTCAGATTATACTGGCGGACGAACCAACCGGCGCTCTTGACAGCGTCAGCAGCAAAGACGTTATGCGGCTGCTGCAAAGCCTGTCAGACCGCGGTCACACCGTTATTCTAATTACCCACGACGCCAAAGTCGCCCAGGCGGCAGATCGCCTGATCACCATTGCTGACGGGCTGATTACCCACGATACCGGCGCCGTTCAGAACAACGCTGTTGCGTCAGAAACCCCCCTGGCTGCGCACAAAACAACCGACGTCAGCGGCGCTTCCGGTTGGTTTGAGGCGCTAAAAAGCGCGGTGCATTCCCTCAGTACAAACCTGTTCCGCACGGCGTTGACCTTGCTGGGCATTGTGATTGGTGTAGCGTCGGTTATCACCATGCTGGCGATCGGTGAAGGCGCACGCCAAGACATTGTTGACAGAATCAGCGCCATGGGCAGCGACCTACTGCTGGTGCGCCCTGGTGGCCCAGACCAGAGGGGTGGACGTTGGAGCGTCACTACCCTGGTGCCGTCTGATTACCACGCCATCCGAGACATACCCGGCATTCGAGCGGCGGTTCCGGAAGTCACCGGTGGCCAAACCCTGCGTTTTGGCAATCGCGATCACCAGACCGAAGTTAATGGCACAGCCTACGAATTTCCCGCCGCACGGCAATGGCCCGTCGTCGCCGGTACCTTTTTTAACGAAGTCGACGAAAACCGCTACGCCGCGGTGGCGGTGTTGGGCAAAACCGTGGCCGAATCTCTATTCCCCGAACAAAGCCCGTTGGGCCACTACCTGATGGTTAATAACGTTTTGTTTCAGGTCATTGGCGTAATGGATGAACGCGGGGCATCCCCTTGGGGGCAAGACCAAGACGACGTTGTGCTGGTGCCTTACACCACCGCCAACCTGCGCATATTTGGCCAGAAACATCTGCGCAACATCACCGTTGCAGTGGCAGACTCCGCCGACATGAACGCGGTGCAAGACCAAGTTCACAGCACGTTGCTCACGCGCCATGGCAGCGAAGATTTTCAGATTCGCAATATGGCGTCACTGATCGATACCGTGTCAGACACCCAAGACACCCTGACATGGCTGTTAGGCTCTATCGCCGCGATTTCGCTGCTGGTGGGTGGCATTGGCGTCATGAATATCATGCTGGTGAGCGTGACCGAGCGCACCCGGGAAATTGGTATCCGCATGGCTACGGGTGCTCGCACCCGCAATATTCTTCAGCAGTTCTTAACCGAGGCCTGGCTGGTGTCGGCCATTGGTGGCGTTATCGGCGTCATCCTTGGCATAGCGGCAACCCAAATCGTAGGCTGGTTTGACACACCCGTTGTGGTCACCGTATTTCCCATGGTGCTGGCGTTCAGCTGCGCCTTCGGTACCGGGCTTCTGTTTGGCTATTTGCCCGCGCGTAAAGCGGCTCATCTGGACCCTGTTCAGGCCTTGGCCGCGGAGTAATCTTATGATCCATCGCTCACAACAGACACTGTGCCTGGCAGCAAAGCCTAAACGGCGGCTGGCATTGTGTGTGTGCACGTTAACGGCCGGCCTTGCCCTGGCAGGTTGTGCTACTCAGGTGGCCACACCGGCGGCCGTGCCGATGAACGGCGCATCTCTGCATGTGTTGGCTTGGGCACCAGAGCTGAACTCAACAGCTTTAACCGGGCCCGCTGTCACTGACGAACAATGGTGGCAGGCATATGGCGATCCCAACCTGCTAGCGTTGATCGAAAAAGCGCGGGCGGCCAATCCAGACCTGGCCATTCTGGCCGAGAATCTGGTGCAGGCCGATTTACAGCTGCAGAACGCCGGCGCCAGCCTGCTACCGGGCATTGGTTTAGGCGGCAGTACCGGCGAACAGACGAGGCGCCCAAGCGGCGGTGACTGGCTGAGCAGTGGCTCCACGTCAGTATCCACATCGATCAGTTACGAGGTGGATCTTTGGGGCAGGCTGGGCGCAGCAGAAGACGCCGCTAGCTTCCGCCGCGATGCCAGCACGTTTGATTTCGCCGCCGCGCAGCTCAGTCTTTCCGGCGCAGTGGCCAGTAACTGGTTTCAATTGTTGGAGTTACGCCAGCGCCTGAACATCGCCCGGCAAAACCTGGAACTGGCAGAGCAAACCTTGCGCATTGTGGATGCGCGCTACCGCAACGGCGTTGCCGACCGCTCCGAACTAGCTCGCCAACGCACCACCGTGCTGGTGTTGCGTAACGCCTTGCCCACGCTAGCGTATGGCCTGCGCCAGAGCGAAGCGGCACTGCAGGTGCTTAGTGGCGAGCCGCCATGGATGAAAAGCACCAATGCATCCCAAGATGCACCTGGAGAGGTACACGAAGGTGAACTCTTAGGCCAATCCGGCGGTGAATTAAGGAGTGAATTAAAGGGCGAGCTACAAAAAATCCGTATTCCGGACATCAATGCAGGCTCGCCGGCAGAGCTGATCACCCGAAGGCCAGACCTTGCCGCCGTCGAAGCCCGCTTGCAGGCGGGCGACGCCGACATCGCCCAGGCCCGAGCTGCGCTCTTACCGGCGGTGTCATTAAGCGCGGCCCTGGGACTCTCTTCCGATGGATTGCTCAGCCTATCCAGTCCGCTGACTACGGCCAGTGGTTTGCTCGCCCTTAGCCAAACCCTGTTCGACGGTGGTACTCGAAGCAACAATGTGGCGCTCAGCGAATCGCGCCAGGTTGCCCTGGTACAAAGCTATCGCTCATCCCTATTGAGCGCGTTTTCAGAAGCGGGAGACGCCATGGCGCGCATCAATCTGTTCCGGGAACAGGAACAGCGACTGGCGGAAATTGAACAGCAGGCAGAAGAAACTCTGCGCTTGAGTGAAGTTCGCTATCGCCAGGGCGCAGAAGACCTGATCACCCTGCTAGACAGCCAGCGCACGTTGTTCGATGCCAGAGTACGGCGCAGCGAAGCGCGGCTGAATCATCTGCTGGCAAGCGTGGATTTGTACAAAGCAGTCGGCGGTGGCTTTTGAACCACCGCCGTGGCACGACGGACGTGCGAGAAGGGCGGTTTAACGAATCAGGCCGGTTCGAAGCGCTGCTTCAGCCAAGCGTTGATGTCGTTGGATTCGTACAGCCACTGGTGGCTGCCGTCCGCTTTGGCAATCCGCAAGCAGGGTACTTTCACGGCACCGCCGCCGGCTAAAATCTCAGCGCGGTGCTCAGTGTTATGCTGGGTGTCACGCAGTTCAATATTCAAACTCATGCGTTTGATTTCTTTACGAACTTTGACGCAAAACGGGCAGGTTTTGAACTGATACAGCGCCAGGTCCTGGCACGCTTCGTCTACTTTCTGTTGCTCTTGGGCGTTACGCTGCACGGGTTTTCCACCTCCGATTTGCTCGTTGAGCAGTACAAACGGGGTCAGAATAAGCCGCAAAGTGCGGAAAAAATAACGAATAACAATTCTCATGAAATAAGCCTTGGCGGTCAGTATTAAAATACGTTTTCGCACTTACTTACGATCGATTCGCAACTAAGGATCGACAGGGTATCAGATTTTTTGCACTTCGCGCAGAATCCTGTGACCATTCCGGAAATGACAAAGCAGAGTGATAAGCCCATGAACAGCCGCTGGCGGGTAGGCATCGATCTTGGTGGAACAAAAACCGAAGTCATCTTGTTAGACGACGCCAACAAAATCCACTTCCGCGCTCGCATCGCAAGCCCTCAGGGAGACTACGAAGCCACCCTGAATTCCATTAAAGAACTGGTCGAAGCTGCTGAATTGCGGGTCGGCGGAGCTTCATTGCCCGTAGGTGTGGGCATTCCCGGCTCCGTCTCGGGCTTGACAGGCCTGGTCAAAAACGCCAACTCGACGTGGCTTAACGGCCAACCCATGGCCGCTGATTTAAGCCACCTGCTGCAACGCCCGGTTGGCTTGACCAATGACGCCAACTGCCTGGCCCTGTCGGAAGCCAGCGACGGCGCGGGGCAAGGCTACAAAGTTGTGTTCGCGGTCATTTTGGGTACCGGCTGCGGCGCTGGCATCACCGTTAACGGCCAGCTGCTCACCGGCCCTAACGGTCTTGCAGGCGAATGGGGCCACAACCCCCTGCCATGGACACCACAAACAGAACTAAACCAGCGCCCGTGTTTCTGTGGCCGCTTTGGCTGCAACGAAACCTTCTTGTCTGGTACCGGGCTGGCCCTAACCCATCGCTTGCTGTGGGAGCAGCCGTTGGATGCCCGAAACATCGTTGAGCGTTTTCAAAACGATCCCCGCGCTGCCCGCTCACTCGACGATTACGCAGATCACCTGGCCCGCGGCCTGGCGGCAGTCATCAACTTGCTGGATCCAAACGTCATCGTACTGGGCGGCGGCATGTCAAACGTACCGAGCCTTTACGACGAGTTGGCAACGCGTTTGCCGGCGTATGTTTTGGGGAGTGAGTGCGAAACACCCATACGTCAAGCGATACACGGCGACTCCAGTGGCGTCCGCGGTGCCGCTTGGCTAGCCCAAGACAGGGGACGGATTTAAAATCTGTCCCCGCTTTCCGTCGCCCTAATTCCGTCTTTTTCTCAGCGAAGCTCGAATAGCTGAGCTGAGCACGCCCCAGCGGTTGACGATCAATGCCGCAAAAATCAAACCGCAGCCGGCCAGCTGAACTGGCGTCATGATTTCACCAAACCATCCTGCTGCGAACAAAGACACCCAAACCGGTTCAATCATCAGAATAACGGCGCCGTGACTATGCGTAGACAAGCTCTGCGCATACGTTTGGGCAAGAAAGCGCCCTGCGGTGCCCACAATTGCGCTGGCAAGAATCCACCAGATCAGAAGCGGTGGCGGGTCACTGAACGTTGGCTGCCAGGGTTCTGTAACCAGCGACTCCACCAACGTCACCAAGCCGACGGTAAGCAGCGCAATAGCCGTCAGCGGCAGTGCTGGAATACGCTGTTTTGCGATGGTGTTGCCATGCCGGTTAACGGCAGTACGTTGATTTGCAGCGCGGGTGTTCAATGTAAAATACAGCGCAAAAATAGAGGCGGCCATTGCGAAAAAAATCTGCGCAGGCTCTGGCTGAAAACCGTTACCAAGCGACAGAAACGCCAGCCCGGCTACCGCGACGGGAATGGCAAACCAAGTGCTGGCAGGTTGTGCCTCTTTAAAAAGGAGGCGAGCAATAATGGGAACGATTACCACGCCCAGGCTCGTTATAAATGCCCCTTCACCCATGCTTGTGGCATGAAACAGGCCCATCACCCAGCAACTCATGGCAACGCCGAACACCAGGCCAACACCCACGCCGCGTTTGACTTGATCCCCACTCAAACGCGCCAGTGGCCGGTAAGCAAAAGCCGCCAAGAAACCACCTGCAATCAAAAATCTCAGCGCCATAAACAACAACGGCGGCATCAGCAATATAGCTTCTTTAGAAAATATCCAGCTGGTGGCAGCAAGCAGCGTAACACCAACCAGAATCAAGTCAGGTTTATGAACGTTCGTCATGGTGAGGCTCAGCTGTCAAGGGATAGGGGACAGATTTCAAATCTGTCCCCAGTTTGCGAGTAATGTATAGTTTGCGAAGTAAAAAAGGAAGAAGGCTTAGTGGAAGGCGCCAAAAGTTGCCACGTGACTAAGGACAAGGACGGGTTTTAAACCTGTCCCTTATCTTAAAAACTCGCCCCGCCGGCAATCGCCTCAGAACAGCACACACGATTTCGCCCTAAGGCCTTGGCTTCGTACAACGCCTTATCCGCTCGATTGACGGCATTCTCCAACGATTCCATGGTGGTATTCACTTTCGCAACGTCTGTGTTTACGGTAATACGCACGTCCAACCCATTGCCGGCATCAGCGGCATGCCTTTCAACGCCTTAAGCGCCAGGCAAAAGAATCGCAAACTCTTCACCTCCAAATCGGGCGACCAGATCCCCGTCTTGGCTGTACCGTTGGAAAATGACGGCTATGTCAACCAATACCGAGTCGCCAAAAGGTCCCTGGTACATCAGGGGGTGGAGTGGTTGTATTGGTAAAAGTAGCCGTTTTACTTATAAGCGCTGGTATCTTGGATCTTTGAGGATCTAACAACCTTCTACTGGTGAGGCAAGGCGGCTTTGCCGCACGCTTCTTAGAAGGTGATAGGCGTCTGGAACCTAAGGTCGAGTATACTGACGTCGGTTCACATCAAGCTCTTTCTGCTATCAATCGAGAAGCTCAAAGACGATATCCTGCGCACCTTCCCACAAGACTTTGGTGCCGAGTGCGCGCAGGTGTTCTTTTCCTTCGACAATTGTCAGGTAGTGGTTACCAGCCAGCGGCCCCATTTTGCTGGCGAAGCTGCAGCTGCCGTACGCCATGATAATTTCTGTCTCGCTAAATCCGCCAGGGTAGAACAACACATCGCCTACCGAGGGATGGCAGGTATGGTTCTCGAATCCTATGCCAAGCTTGAATTCGCCCATTGGAATCCAGCAGGCTTCGCCACTCCAGCGCACATGGATCAGTTTCTGTCGGTAGGGGAGCAGCTTTAGGAACGCGGCTACGGTTTCGGGCGCTTCGGGATGAGTCTCTGCAACAAAGCGGAACTGCCCGACGGTGATGGCGATATGAGTCATAATGAAAAATCCTTGGTTTATTTGTTGTAGCAACCGGCGCAAAACTCACCCAAAACGGGTGAATCGCGCCCTTGAAGTAAAGACGACCCTACACTTGGGCCTCGTCAAAAGTTAGATTAAAGGACGTCCAGCCACGGAGTTGGCCGGCCGAAATTGGGTTTCGGCTTTGCGGGTGTTGGCCGGTCGCAGCGTTGGAATGCACCGAACCCTTTGCTACCGGTGAATTCACCATCACGATAAACAACCGTGCCTCGGCACAATGTTAGCGCCGGCCATGCGCAAATTGACCGACCTTCATACGGGGTGTAGTCGACGTTATGGTGTAAGCGATCATTGCGAATTGTCGTATTGAGATCTGTATCCCAGATCACAATGTCGGCGTCTGCGCCAATGCAGATCGCGCCCTTACGCGGATAAAGGCCGTAGATCTTTGCCGGTTCAGTAGCGGTAACGGCGACGAACTTGTTGATGTCAATGCGACCGGTCATCACGCCTTCCGAGAAGAGCAGTGGCAGTCGCGTCTCGATTCCGGGAATGCCGTTGGGCACGCGCGTAAAGTCCCCCTGCTTGCCACCGACTTTTTTGCCCTGTGGATCGTTGTAGCGGAACGGCGCGTGGTCCGACGAGAATACTTGAAACGTGCCATTGGCCAGCCCATCCCAAATCGCCTGCTGGCTTTTGGCGTCGCGCGGCGGCGGGCTGCAAATACACATTGCACCACCAAATCCGGGCTGGTCCAGGTCGGCCGCCGTCAGGAACAGGTATTGTGGGCAGGTTTCCCCATACACACTTAAACCGCGACTCTGCGCATCGCGAATCTGGGCGGTTGCCTCCTCGCTTGATACGTGTACGATCAACACTGGCGTGTCAAGAAATTCGCCCAATGAGATGGCTCTATGCGTGGCTTCACGTTCGACCACGATCGGACGCGATAAACCGTGATATAGCGGTGTGGTCAGGCCTTTTGCCAGCATGCGTTCGGCCAGCCAGGCGATGCAATCGGTGTTCTCGGCATGGATCATCGTCATGCCGCCCTCGCGCCGGGCTACTGATAGCACGTCGAGAATCTGGCGATCGTTGAGCTTCAAGGCATCGTACGTCATGTACAGCTTCAGCGACGTATACCCGCGCTCGATCAATAGCGGCAGTTCACGCTCGATTGCGTCGGTCGTCGGGTCGGCCACAATCAGATGAAACGCATAGTCGACGCAGGCTTCGCCGTCGGATACCGCATGATAATCGGCTACTGATTGCTCCAAAGTCGCGCCTTTTTTCTGCAGCGCGAACGGCATCACCGTCGTAGTGCCGCCACAGGCTGCCG
The DNA here is from genome assembly GCF_000283275.1 of Marinobacter sp. BSs20148. Classification (NCBI taxonomy): domain Bacteria; kingdom Pseudomonadati; phylum Pseudomonadota; class Gammaproteobacteria; order Pseudomonadales; family Marinobacteraceae; genus Marinobacter; species Marinobacter sp. BSs20148. The sequence continues at coordinate 2,426,208 of NC_018268.1, read as the reverse complement.
ACCGCGTGCCCGTGAAGAAATCATCGGCGAAGACCGAGCCGTCATCTGTCGGTTGCGCGAGATGGCAATGCGCATCGACGCCGCCCGGCAACACCCAGCGGCCGGCGGCGTCGATCTCTTCTTTTCCGGGAGGCAAGCTCTGCGCCAGCACCACAATACGGCCATCACGAATACCGATGTCCGCGTCGAAGATATCTGTTGCGGTTGCAATATGTGCGTTGCGGATTACCAGATCAAATGTAGTTTGTTCCATTAAAAATTCTCCTGAAAAAGTGAGCCCCAGCCGGTCAGGCGTGACGTGTCCACACCGGCGAGCCGGAGTGATTTCCAAACAACGGTGGAAACGGTGTCGTAAATCGGAATGCCCAGTTCTGCTTCCAGCTCGGCCGCCAGCGGCGCCCCGCGCAGGTTGGTACAGAAAATCGTGATGGCCTGGGGCTTGGCAGTGGCGACTTCGCGCACCATCCGGCGAATGTCGTCGGCACTGATTTGTGAGAAAGAGAAATTTTCTTGCTGGTCGAGATGGCGTTCGGCCACGCAGTCGAAACCGGCATGACGGTAGTTGTCTGCGATTTGGGTCTGAACGTTATCGCAGTATGGTGTGACGAGGCCAAAGCGCACGATGCCTTTGTGCATAAAGATCTCGTTCAATGCCAACACTGACGTGCAAGCCTTGACGCCCGTGCGCGCTTCTATTGCTGCACACAGCCGTTCGTCGGTATCGAATCCAAGCCAGCCGGCGGACGTGCCATTCCAGCCGATGGTGTTCGGCCGACAATCGGCCAGTAACGCTGCAGCTTTCAACATTGCCAACTCGTCAAACTGTGCAAACGCCGAATCTGAGAGCGCGATTTCAGTGACGGGAAATCGAGCAAAGTGTGCGCTGGATTCTGGCAGATCTTGGAGCATGGCCGACGTGACCGGCTCCAATATCGTGTTGGAAGAGGGGGTAAGCATACCGAGGCGTACGAGTTTTTTCATCAGAGCTCTCCGGTTAATAAAGGATGAAATAAGCGCGTCAAACCTGCTCGAAGATGTTGGTACGCATCATCGGGGCGTTAAAGTCGCGGCTCAGCAGATGTTCGATCTCGGCGCCAAACTGCAGGACGTGTAGGTCGGTATAACGCGGACCGACGACCTGCAACGCCACCGGAAGACCGTGGGCACCGAACCCACAAGGAACCGACAGCGCCGGCACATCGCACAAGTTAAATAGTGGTGTAAAAACCGCATGGGCCCGCGGGTCGGCGCTTTGGCCATTGATGGTGCCGGGCGCCAGGGAGTCGCACGGCCATGGCTCGACGGGCACGGTAGGGCACAGCAGCAAGTCATAGCACTCAAAGAAGGCAGTAAGTTGCGCACGGGCGCGATGGCGGCGGAACGTGACGTCGGCTAGTTCGGTCGCCGTGATTGCCAAGCCGTTCTGAATCTGGGCGGCAATAACTGGATCAAACTGTGCAGGATCGTCATGCCACTTTGTTCCGAAAAGCGTCGCCAATTCGGCCTGTTGGCGTACCGCATAAGGATAGCTGATGACGTCGTTGCTCCAATGCGGACTGGCATCGTCAATCTTCCAGCCGGCGCTACGCAGTTGGGCAACTGCCAATAGCATTTCCGAGGCCACATCGTTATCAACGGCAAAACCGCAACCAAGGTCGAGCGACCATGCAATGCGTAGCGATTTGTCTGGTGTATTGATGACGGCACGGGTAAATGCCGATGGCAAGGTCATCTCTGTCGGTAGCGGGTGCGATAGTGGATCGCGTGGATCGTAGCCGGCTAGGACGTCCATCATCGCCGCGCAGTCGATGACGTCTCGGGCAAGAACGCCGATCGATCCCATATCACGGCAAGGCTCGTCGAAGCCCCAAGGATTGGGGATCAGGCCGGAGGTACATTTGAATCCTATCAAGCCGGTATGCGCCGCCGGTCGCCGGGTTGAACCGCCGGCGTCTGTGCTTAGCGCAATCGGACTGAAGCCGGCCGCGACCGATGCTACCGCACCGCCGGACGATCCGCCCGGAGTCAGGTCGAGGCACCACGGATTGCGCGTTACCCCATGCACGAGATTGGATGTCACTCCTTTGCAGCCGAATTCCGAACAATTTGTAGTGCCAATGCAGATAGCTCCGGCTGCCTTCAAACGTGTGACGCTCCACGAATCCTGTGGTGCGATGAAATCGGCAAAGAGTTTTGAACCGCAGGTCGCCGGCCGTTGCTCTACCCACAGGTTGTCCTTGACGGTAAATGGCACCCCGAGCAACGGCAAACGACTGCCGGCCGCTGCTAACTGATCGGCCTGTGCAGCCTGTGCAAGCGCTCCGTCAAGGTCGACGTCGACCATCGCCCCCAGATATGGATCGATGGTGTTAATTCGTTTTATCAGATAATCGATTAGATCGACGGCGCTCAACATACCGGAGCTAATGAGCCTTGCAATGTCGCGCGCGCGCAACAGATGCAGGGCTGGGGGCTGCGTCGTGCCTGGCGGCTGTCCTGCTGTAAGGTTTCCTTGCTGGCCCATCTAAATGATCTCTATATACACGCATGAAATGTGCGCAATTTTCTCGAATTTTGTATAAAATTAGCGGCCAAATTGCGTGCTACTTGTGATTTCAACTAATGAAAATGAGAAAAAAAATTGACCAAGCCATTGAAAAAGATAGTTTTTCGAAATCTAGCCGCATTGGGCATCGATGATGTTGCACCTACCACTCCAGCTGTCCGAACGAAGCTCGTATTGACTAGCGATCAGCTCTACCGAAAAATTCAGCAGGCAGTTCTAGAACACCGTATCGCGCCCGGAACCAAACTTGTCGAAGAGCGCTTGGTTGTTTTGTCTGGCATGAGCCGTTCGAAAATTCGACCAGTGCTCGCGCGGTTGGCTTATGAAAAATTGGTTGAGCTCATACCGAACCGAGGCGCGTTTATAGCCAGCCCGTCTGTAAAAGAGGCACGTGAGCTGTTCTTTACTCGCCAGCTGATCGAGCCGGCTATTATCAAGTTGCTGTGCGAGAGCGCCGAGCTTACGGACATCAAGAAGCTCAAGCAGCACGTGCAGAAGGAAGTTAGGGCGCGGCGAGACAGCGACCGCATTGCGATCATCCGTCTGTCGGGTGAGTTCCACATTCTGCTGGCTGAATTGGCCGACAACGCCATCCTTGTGCGGATGGTGCGTGAACTGACAGCACAAACGTGTCTTGTCATTACACTGTACGACAGCGCAAATACCCCTGCCTGCCCCGGCCATCATCATGGTGAAATCATCGAAGCAATCGAAGCCAAGGACGTGAACCTGGCAACGCAACGCTTGACCAAACACCTGCGCGAGGTGGAAAACACCCTGCGGCTGGAAATCGATGTCGAAGCGGAAGTTGACTTGTCGGTGATTTTCGCCTGAACGTACTTTGGCGCTGCGTCGTCATTGGGTAGTCGGTACTGAAAAATTCTCCACAAAATCCACAAAAACTCGCGATGCCAATGCGGCATCTTCAGCTGACATGGTCTCGCCGGGGTTGTGGCTGATACCGCCGTTGCCGCAACGCACGAAGAGCATTGCAATCGGTGCGATGGTGGCGATAATCATGCCATCATGGCCTGCGCCCGATGGTAGGCTGCGTGGCGCACAGCCATTACGCTGCATCGAATCGGTCAAGCGTTGTTGCAGCCAGTCAGCACAACCGACGCTGACTGCTTCGTAGGTTTTATTGATGTTTGCATGGATGCCACGACGTGTGCAGATATGTGTGATCTTCGCCTGGATGTCGTCAACAGCATCGCTTCGCAATGCATCCGCGCCGGCGCGAATATCGATCGACATCACTGCTCGACCGGGGATGACGTTGCCAGCGCCGTCAGGAACATTAAACTGCCCCACGGTACCGACCAAGCCCGGTGAAGCATTACAACGCTGTTCGATGTAGAGCGCGACCTCGGCGCCTGCCATCGCCGCGTCATGGCGCAATGTCATGGGCACGGTCCCGGCATGGCCAGCTACGCCTTCCAGCTCCAGCATGAAACGACTCGAACCGGAGATTGCGGTGACGACGCCAAGTGCACGATTCTCTTCCAGCAACACCGGGCCCTGCTCAATGTGAACCTCGAGGTAAGCAGCGATACTGCCCTTCGACATTGCGGCGCACGGCAGTTGCGCCGGATCAAGGCCTTCAGCCAGCATCGCCTCGCGCATAGTGACACCGTCTTCATCGACGTTATCCAGGACGCGATTGTCAAAGGTACCAGCGATGGCGCGGCTGCCGAGCAGTGGCGCCTTGAAACGCACACCTTCCTCTTCGCAGAATGCCACCACTTCAATTGGAAATGGGAAACGCCTCCCTTGTCGGCTCCAGCCGGCAATACAACCGATTGGCAGCAGGATGCCGAGTGGCCCATCGTACTTACCGCCATTGCGAACTGTATCGAAATGTGAGCCTGTCATTACTATGGCGCTGCTGGGGTCAGTTCCTTCATAGCGCCCAATGACATTGCCAGATGCGTCGCATCGTACAGTCATACCGGCCTCGCGCATCCATACCGCGATCTGACTAGCGGCACCGCGATGCGCTGCTGTTAAATAGGTGCGCGTCATTATGCCTGTTTGCTCGGTATGTAATGCCAATGTCTCGACGCGCTCCATAATATCGCTACCCAGCGCGGTGTAATCGATTGCCGGAGCGCTGCTCGAATTGCCTTCAATATCACTAAAGATCGTAGTCATAATTGTTTTTCTTTGCGCTTGTGCGTTTAGGGCTGCAGCGCAGCCGGATATGCGAACAGTGCGGCCAGCGCTGGATCAATGTTTTGTAATTGTGCAGACGCTGGAACCGCGTAGCTACCGGATTTCGGTTTGGGGAAATTCAATCGAACCAACGATTCCAGCATGCCAATTCCACAGGCAATGCCGTCGATCAAAGGCACAGAAATTTCAGGTTGAATCCTGCGCTGCAAGCCGACCAGTGCGGCACCCGCAAGCACCACCGCGTCGCAGCGTTCTTCATCAATTAGTGCCTTCGCGGCAATACGGATCGAGACAACTGCGCTATCGGGATCTGCATAGAGTGCTGCAGCTGATGAACCGATAACGCGCATACCTGCGAGGCGTGGTTCGAAACCGCAGGCGACAATGCGTTCGCGGTAGATTGCAGCGTTTCGCTCACCGGGTAAAACGACACCGAAACGTGACCCAACCATCGTCGCGACATGGCATGCAGCTTCCGTCATGCCAATGACTGGCACCGAGAGTAGCTCGCGTAGTGCTGACACGGCCGTGTCAAAAGAGATCGCCACCAGCACGGCGTCATAAGGCTCTTTGAAAGCTGCGATCGCCTCAATCATTGCGTTGGCCGCAACGACTTCTGCCGAACGGCTGGCGACAACTTCGGCACCACGTGCGCAGCGCGTCGCCACGATTACAGTATCTGGCGCTGCGCTGCGCTGCGCTTCCGCGACCAAAGCCTGCGTGATGCTTTCGCTAGTGTTGCCATTGAGTAGAAGAATGCGCATTGGTTTCCTATTTAGCATACTGGGTAACAACTACCAGCAATCGCAACTGGCCAATTGATTCATTCAATAGGAAAGGTGCAGCTGAGAATAAATCGCATGCGTCCTATCGTTAATCACTCTTTCTTGGGTTTAACATGCAAGGACCCAGCCACTTCTATATTTTGTACACAATTCGATAGATAACTCTTTAATCACGGCAAATTCTGTTCGCAATTTCTACTTTGACTTCCTGTGTGGAAACGCACTTTTCGTACAAAAATGCACCAAACGCGCTCTGAGTCTGCATTTTTGCACATATACAGTGCACAATAATATAATTTATTGTCCACACTATCTTCATTTATTGTAGACAAAATAAAAATAATAAATTCCTCTGCAGGTAGATTGGCTCTATGTTTGCGTGCATTTACTCTTTTTAATTCACAAAAAATTTAAGGTCATGGCACGGCGATTGCGTTCAAAAAAATGATGCAAGCTCAAGACTATGCCAATAATTGAAGTGAAAATTTGGGCTTGTGAAGGATGCTGATCGCTTCTGTCGAAGCGAAGAGAATTCTTAATACCTATTTCAAATGAGGGGAATTTGATATGTGTGATCGGCATGGAAACTATATGCAGAACGTCGAAGAGTTGAAGTCGAAGTTGAAGTCAAAGTCACGTCGCACATTTTTGAAAGGCGCTTCTGCGGCAAGTGTTGCGGCATTGTTGCCAATGAGCTTTGCAGCTGCGCTGAATCCAACTGCATCCTGGGCTGCTAGCAGTACAGTGATCAAAGCAACGCACGGCACTGGCTTCTGCAATCTGGGTTTGTTCCTTGTCAAAGAACGTGGCCTGACCAAAGAAGATGGCGTGGATCTTAAATTTGTCGTGACGCCTTCAAATGCCGATATCGTTACGCTGTTTGGCGCCGGCCTGGTCGACATATCAATGATTCCCTATTCCCAATTCATAACCTTGTACGACGCTGGCGCACCGGTGAAGATTGTTGCAGGTGGCGGTGTCGAAGGATGCATGATCGTCGTGAAAGAAGGTATCAAGTCTGCTGCTGACCTGCGTGGAAAGACACTGGGAACGTTTCAGGCAGATACGCTGGAAGTGCTGCCTTACGATTATCTGAAGCAAGCTGGCATGACCTTTCAAGACTTAGATGTTCGCTACTTCAATACGTCGCCTGAAATGGCGCAGGCATTTATTAACGGTGCTATCGATTCGATGTGCCATATCGAGCCATACGCATCGCAGTCGCTTACTTCGCGTGAGGGTGCGTCAATCCTTTCTGACGGCACTGATTTATATGGGAAGGGTTATGCGGATTGCGTTCTAGCTGTGCGGACATCTTTGTTGGAAAAAAATCCAGCGGCTATCAAAACTATCATCAAGGCAATGTTAGTCGCACAAAGCCAGGCCGAGACCGATCCTGAAGCAGCATTAAAAGACACTGTCGGTAAGTACTACAAAACGTCGATGGAAGCTGCGCGCGATGCCAGTAACAAGCAACCGGTCAAGATTGATCAGCGCGACCAAACCACGTTTATTCTGGAGCGAGGTCAGTCTCTGAAGGAGCTTGGCTATATCAAAAAACTGCCGGATGCTAATGCCATTGACTGGACACTGCTGGAGGAGGTCATTGCGGAAAATACAGCGCTTTATGACAGCTTGAAATTGAAATCAGCTGGTATTGCCTGATCGCCGCTGGCGATCTAGTCAGTCAGTAGTAAAGCGCGGGCTGCAGCCTCAGCCTGCGCTTTTTTTCCGATCGAGTAGTCGGGTTTATAGCGCATGAATAATTCTGAATTAAAACAGGAATGTATCTATGGCTGTGCCAGCTATTTCTTGTAAACAAGTTTCGAAAGTATGGAATCCCGAAGGGTCGTCGCCATTGCTGGCGATAGACGAGCTTTCGTTTGAAGTCCCCCGCGGCGAGTTTGTAGTTCTCTTGGGTCCGTCCGGCTGTGGTAAAAGCACGTTGCTTTACATGATTGCGGGGCTGTTGCCGGTGACGTCCGGCACAATAGAGTGCGACAAGCTGCTGGTGACGGGACCGAGTTCAGAGCGCGGTATGATTTTCCAGGAAGCGTCGCTTTTCCCATGGCTGACCTTGTCCGACAACGTCACCTTCGGGCTTGGCTTGCAGGGTAGGGGGCCGGAATATCGGCGCAATGCGGCCAGTAAAATCATGAAAAAAGTTGGGCTCGGTGACATGCTTGACAAACGTCCCGATGAACTGTCCGGTGGCATGCGCCAACGGGTTGCGGTTGCGCGTGCACTTGCCATGCGGCCGACGGTGTTGATGATGGACGAGCCGTTTGCTGCGCTCGACGTTCAGACACGCGCTAAAATGCAGGACTTTCTGTTGCAGATCTGGCGCGATAGCGGCGCCTCCATCGTCCTCGTCACGCATTCGATCGATGAAGCAATTTCGTTAGCCGACCGCATCATTGTTTTCACTTCGCGCCCCGGCCGTGTCAAGAAGATCATACCCGTTGACCTCGAACGACCGCGTAATTCGCGCGACCCGGCCTTTCATGCATTGCAGGATGAGTTGTTCGACCTGATGGCCGAGGAAGTTGATCGTGCATTTGCTGACCAGCAGCTTAGTGAAACTGGTAGCCACTCGGTGTGAGTCGGCTCACAAACAACGGAGGTCCGATGAAAAGCACCGATGACGTTTCTGCCAATCTGGCTACGCGTTCAATAGATTCTTCCGTTCCAAATTCGGTCGCCAGTAGGGTATTCAAGCCGAAGAGTTCGGCGAAAGGTCTGTCCGGTAAAATGAAACATCGAATCGAAACCGCCTTTTGGTGGATTTTGTCGATCAGCATCTTTGCGGGTATCTGGGAATTCTGCTGGTACATCGGCTGGGCCGATCCCTTGCTGATGCCACCGCCGCACATTTTTCTGTCCAATCTGTCGGAACAGTTCAAGTTTTTTGATCGAGGTAATATCGTCGGTTCCGAACAGACGGGCGCCAGTTTCTTCGGTGTGTTGTCGGTCCTTCTGTGGACAACGATGCGCGTGGTGGCTGGCCTCGGAATTGGCTTCGTACTAGGGGTTGCCACTGGGTTGCTAAATCGTTACAACCCAATCTTTGGCAACCTGACTCTACCGACAATCACCTTGCTGGCGCCAATCTCTCCGGTGGCGTGGTTGCCAGTTGCGATCTTCCTTTTTGGAATCGGCAATATGCCGGCGATCTTCATGGTTTTCGTTGCCGTGTATTTCATTATCGTGCTGGCAACTTTGAATCAAATCGACAGCGTACCGGTCAGCTACATCCAGGTAGCCCGCATCATGGGCGCTACCAAGCGCCAAATCTATACCAGGGTGATCCTGCCATCAATCTTGCCAGGCCTGTTCATGACACTGCGCCTGAACTTGTTTGCGGCATGGATGGTAGTTTTAATCGCCGAGGCGGTCGGTGTTGGCAGCGGCCTTGGCCAGATCGTCATGTTAGCGCGCAACACCTTCAATTCATCTCTAGTGTTTTTTAGCATGACGCTGATCGGTCTGCTTGGCTTCATGTTGGATCAGTTGCTGCGCATTGTGCAGAAACGTCTGCTGTGGTGGATAGATCAGGAAGGGCGCAAGTAAAAAAGACACTCAGTTTCAGAAAAATTATCAAAAAACAACAGGCTATTGTCCCAATATTCCAGGAGCGGAGTACCATGACAGAATCAATCTTTAAGGCAAAATGGATCGTCCGTGGTGCCATCGATCGCGACCACGCAGATGTGCTTGAAAATGGTGCGTTGTTTCAACGTGATGGCGTTATCGTTGATATTGGCCCGCTGGCAGAAATTGAGGCGCGATATCCTAATGTCGAGGTCATCGGAACGGATGATCACACGATCCTTCCAGGTTTTGTTAACGCACATCACCACGTCGGTATAACACCGCTGCAACTTGGTTCGCCCGATCATCCTTTGGAATTATGGTTCGCCAGCCGTATGTCGGCACGTGATATTGATCGGTATCTTGACACACTGTATTCGGCCTTCGAAATGATTGCGTCAGGTATCACTACCGTGCAACACATTCATGGCTGGATGGCGGGTCCGCTGGAACAGATCAACCATAACGCTTTGCAAGTAGTGAATGCATACCGCGACATTGGCATGCGAGCATCATACTGCTATGCAGTGCGAGAGCAGAATCGACTTGTCTATGAGCCTGACGAAGCGTTCGTCGCGCGCCTGCCGGAAGACCTGCAATCGTCGGTCGCAGAGCATTTAAAGAAGCAGGCGATTCCTTTTGAAGATAACTTATCGCTGTACGACAATCTCGTGGCAGAAAACAAGGGTCAATCGCGCACCCGAATTCAACTAGCGCCGGCCAACCTGCACTGGTGCTCTGACAATGGTTTGAGCGCATTGGAAGAGCGCTCGCTGCGGGACAACGCACCAATGCACATGCACTTGTTGGAAACCGCTTACCAAAAAGAATACGCACGGCGTCGTACGGGTACTTCCGCTGTGAAACATCTGGCCAAGCTGGGCATTCTGAGCCCTCGACTGACACTGGGCCACGGTGTCTGGTTGACGGAAGAAGATATCGAAATTGCCGCGCAGCACGGTACTTGCATTTGCCACAACTGCAGCTCTAACTTTCGGCTGCGCAGCGGCGTTGCACCCCTGAATGTGTTTGAGAAATACGGCATGACCGTTGGTATCGGGCTTGATGAAGCTGGCATCAACGATGACCGTGACATGTTGCAGGAAATGCGCTTGGTACTGCGTGCGCATCGCGTGCCGGGGATGGATGACAATGTGGTGCCGACCGGCCCGCAAGTACTGCGTATGGCATCTGAACACGGAGCGATGACTACACCGTTCGGCAAAGACATCGGCCGCCTCGATGTTGGTCGTATGGCCGACTTTGTTGTCATTAATCATCGCAAAGCCTTTTGGCCCTATCAAGATGACCAGATCCCGATTCTCGATGCGATAATGCAACGCGCCAAGACACAATCAGTCGATAAGACTGTGGTCGGTGGCGAAGTTATATACGAAAACGGTCGATTCACGCGTGTCGATCGCGATCAGATCCTAACTGAGATTGCCGATCGATTGTCAAAGCCACGCACCGCAGAAGAGGAAAAACGCATCCAGCTATCGAAGGCCGTCTTCCCGCATGTGAAGAAGTTCTACGACGGTTATCTGGACGGCCAGAAGTGCGAACCGTTCTATGCGCCTTCATCTCGCACCTGACTTGCATGCAGATGATATCAACCGGCAATATCAGGAAATTCGTGCTGTGACGGCTTCTGGACCTAACAGCATCGCACTTCTTTCAGCACAAGAAATCGCATCGGCAGTGCAGCGGCGCACGCTGTCTGCAGTCAAGGTGTTTGAGGCAACAGTAGAGCGGATCGAGCGTCACAACGGGCAATTAAATGCGATCGTGCGTTTTGATCCAGAAGTTGGGCGTTCTCAGGCTCGCGAAGCCGATGCGCGTGCGACAGCAGGAGAAAAGCTGCCGCTGCTTGGTGTCCCCTTTACGGTTAAGGACAGCTTGTGGGTGCGCGGTTCGCTGGCAACGCAGGGCTCCAAGTTGTTTGAAAACTTCATCGCGCCACAGGATTCACTCGCAGTCGCACGGTTGCGTTCTGCGGGTGCTGTCTATATCGGGGCGACGAATTGTCCGGAATTTGCGGCAAAGGGTGTTACCGAGAACCTGTTGTATGGTGTTACGCGCAACCCGTGGCGTACCCAGGATGGCAAGTGCTGTACAACTGGCGGATCTTCTGGAGGATCTGCCAGCGCTGTAGCGGCCGGCTTCGGTTCGTTCTCGCTCGGAACCGATGCTGGCGGATCGATCCGGCGCCCTGCCGCTCATTGTGGCATTGTCGGCTTTAAACCGTCTCATGGCCTGGTCCCTGATCCGCATGGTTTTACTGATGCCAGCATGGGCCTGTCTGTTGTTGGACCGATGGCTAGGACGGCAGGCGATATTGCTCTGATTCTGCGTTGCATCATGGGTTACGATGCGCGAGACCCCCAATCGATACTGCTGCCTGAGCACATGACTGCGCTTGACGTCATGCGGCCGCCATCCACAGGGCTACGCATTGCGTTTAGTCGTGATCTTGGTTGCGGTTTTTCTTGTGATCCTGACGTGATGTGTGCAGTAGAATCTGCTGTCGCAATGTTACGGCAGCGCGGTTTTCAGGTGGAATCTACAGATCCGCACTGGCCGGCTATTACTGCGACCTACGAAGAACTCGCGTGCGAGGAAGCTGGGCTGGCGTCTCTCTATGGCGACGCGTGGCGCGCCGGCTCGCCCAAGATGGATGTGACCATCGGCCAACTTATTGATACCGGGATCCGCCGCAGTGGGGTCGAAATAGCACAAGCAATGTTGCGACGACGCCCGATCCATGAATCACTTGCCCGCTTTTTCGACGAAGTCGACTTACTTATATGCCCTACAGCACCCGTGACTGCGTGGCCTCTGGACGAAAACCTGCCGCAAACAATTGGCGGCAAACCGGCTGGCTTTCGCGGGCACGCTGCTTTTACACCGCTGTTCAATATTTGCGGCGTACCCGCGTGTTCAGTTCCGGTAGGCTTTGTTCGTGGCTTGCCGGTTGGTTTGCAGATTATCGGCCCACGTTTTTCCGATGAACGAGTGTTGCAGATGGCTCGTTTTATTGAACAACTTCTGCCGCAACCGTCTTGTCCGCTGGCATCGCCGGGCATCTTCATCGATAAAACAGATCGGCGTGACGAGATATAACCGCACGACTGATTAATCCAACTCAGGACACGGCACATGATAATTAAAGTCATCAACCCAAATACCACGCAGTCGATGACCGATAAGATCGGCGCAACGGCTCGCCTGGTTGCGGCCGCTGGAACCGAAATCATTGCTGCCAGTCCGCGGTTCGGCCCGGTGTCAATCGAGGGTCATTATGACGAAGCGCTTAGTGTCGTTGGCGTGCTCGATGAGATTCGCTCCGGCGAAGCGGCGGGTGTCGACGCTTATGTAATCGCCTGCTTCGGCGATCCGGGTTTACTGGCGGCACGCGAGTTGGCGAGCGGCCCGGTCATTGGCATTGCAGAAGCTGCGATGCACGCTGCCAGCGTATTGACGACAGGATTCTCGGTAGTAACAACGCTGGTGCGTTCCTGCATCATCGCTGAGCATCTCACGCATAACTACGGCATGGCGAAATTCTGCCGGGGCATTCACGGCACTGATTTGGCTGTACTTGACTTGGAAGAGTCCGGTTCCGATGCCTACCAGATCGTACTGAATAGCTGCCGTCAAGCGCTGGCGACCGACCGTTCTGGGGCGATTGTCATGGGCTGCGCTGGCATGAGCGATCTGTGCGTCAGGCTGCAAGACGAGCTGGAAGTGCCAGTGATTGACGGTGTTACTGCTGCCATCAAATGGGCGGAAGGCATGGTAGCGATCGGGCTCAAGACAAGTAAGAAAGGTGATCTGGCGCTGCCGATCGGGAAACCATTCAGCGGCGATTTAGCGCGCTTCGGCAAGTAAAGCTATCCATAAAGAGCGCATTGCAGCCTGGGGGCCTGGTGTCGATTGCGAGTGAAGTCGCATGCAAACTATTGCGGCCGAGGAGTTAATAATCGTGGCGCTCTTTCAACGCAATGATGAACTCACCTCCTAGTATGAGTGACACAGCGATATCCTTGTTGGCGTATGGCGTTGGCTGAGTTTGAACGCCGGAGGTTGCCGCTTACTGTCTTTGGGGTAGCTATGGCACTAAGCCGTAACCCGAAAGTTGTGACGGAGTCGAAGGAGAAGGGTCACGAAATAGCTTGTCATGGTTTTCACTGGCTCTCTTAACAATCAGCAACTGAAGCTGAAGAACGCTTACACCTGCGTGAGGCTATAAAAATTCATACTGAGCTGACAGGATCTCGTCCTGTAGGTTGGTATACCGGAAGGAACAGTCCTAGTACCCGCCAATTGGTCGTGGAAGAAGGAGGCTTTGAGTATGACAGTGACTATTATGGAGACGATTTACCCTTCTGGACTGAAGTGAGCCTGCCAGCAGGCCAGTCAAAAGGACACTTGGTTGGTCCCTACGCATTGGATACTAACGACATGCGTTTTGCGATGGCGCAAGGGTTCAATACGGGAAGTCATTTTTTTGAATATTTGAGGGATGCATTTGATGTGCTGTATGCCGAGGGAGCTGATAAGCCAAAAATGATGTCAATTGGCTTGCATTGCCGGCTTATTGGGCGGCCAAGACGTTTCATAGCGCTGCAGCGATTTCTGGACCATATCGAAAAGCACGACAGAGTTTGGGTGACCCGTCGCATTGATATTGCCCGCCACTGGGCAGATCACCACCCCCTCGTGCCGAATATTCAGCCATGACAAAAAAGTCGCTCGGAGCGTCAGCGCACTATTTCCCTCAGGGTGGCCAACCGCCGAAAACGCAGTTGACGTCAGCTCGGGGGAGTGATTCCATTTGCAGAAACCCACGTGATAAAACATGGGCTATATGTGCTTGAGGGCAAAGCTGTGTTCCTTCTCAATCGCGACTGGGTGGGCGTAGAGGAGGGCGACTGTATGTGGTTAAGGGCTTTTTGCCCATAGGCTTGTTATGCGGGTGGACCGGAGCCATTTCGGTATCTTCTGTATAAAGATATGAATCAGCACATGAACCTAGATGGATTTGGTGGCCGACGCTGGCCTTTGGCGTGAACGTGGTTGGTCTTGGTCGGTGTCCCTATTAGCAAATTAGTGAGGATTGAGCGTATGTACGAAGAGAAGTTCATGGACTACGTGGTGAGTCTCAGTCGTAAAGCCCTTGATTTGCCCGGAACGCAGCCTTTTGGAGCAATAGTGATACGTGCGGGCGAGATTGTTGGTGAAGGAATTAACCAGGAATTGGCCCACAAAGACCCAACTGCTCATGGTGAGGTTGAAGCTATTCGCGATGCCTGTCAGAGACTGGGGACGACTGACTTAAGCGACTGCTCGCTTTACGCAATCGGTGAGCCCTGTCCTATGTGTACGGTTGCTATACGATTGGCCGGTCTTCGTCACGTTTTCTATGGTGCCACGCACCAAGATGCGATGAACGCTTATAAGGGTTTGGCTGATACACCCTATGCAGATATCGATGTGGAGTCTTTGAAGGTTGAGGCGAGTCTGCCAACAAGTCAGAGATCAACACCCTACAGTCAGCATAATGCGAAAGTCTGCGCAGAGGTTTATCGCGAGTGGTCTGAAAGCATGCAGAAAAAGTTGGGGCTTTCCCGGTGACTCAATACTTGTTGGAGACAAAACGTTGAAATGAATTTGCTTAACTAATCCAAACATTACTAAAGCCACGACAGTATTGGCCAACTAATCGCCGACGGTATTTTAAGCTTTTCTTCCACAATCATCGGTATATCCGTGGACCTATTTTTCGCTAAATTTTTGCCTACCGTTTTTGGTTCCGCCCGTTTTGCCACTTGTTGGAGCGATACCGCCCCGATTTGATGCATTTTTGAGCAAATCAGTTCCAGCGAGTTGCTCAAGATTAAAAGTTAAATTATTGAATATAAGACAAAAAATAAAGTTGGCCCGACTTGTGTATGCAGAATGGCAATAGCGCATGAAAGCCCCAGCGGCTTATCAAGGTTGGCGTGCCTCCCACTTCAACCGATGTTGTGGTTGCGATATGCCAAAAATGTTTGCGTCATCCCATTCTGATCAGAAAACCCACCATCCTGGCGGGTTGCACATTTCCGAATTGAAAATTTGGTTTGATACTCCGGCTGGCCCTTTACGTGCCGTGGACAATGTCAGCCTGTCTGTCGAAGAGGGTGAGATTGTTGCGTTGGTTGGCGAGTCTGGGTCGGGCAAAAGTGTGACGGCGCTGGCCGCTCTCCGACTGATCAGTTCACCGCCCGGTCATTTTGTGTCTGGTTCAGTCATCCTTAACGGCCAAGACATTTTAGCCATGTCTGAGGGTGAGCTGGAGGCAATTCGCGGCACCGCAGCCGCAATGCTGTTCCAGAACCCCCGTGGCAGTCTTGACCCATCGTTCACGATTGAAGAAGCGTTTTTAGAAACGCTGGCTCTGCACCGACCAGAAATGACCAAAGCAGAGTGCTACCGATTCGTGGAGCAGGGATTACGGGAAGTCGGTTTTGGTGATTGGAAGCGAGTAGCGGCCTCATACCCTCACCAGTTGAGCGGTGGCATGTGCCAGCGTGTTTCTCTTGCGATCACTTTTGCTTGCCAGCCGGCATTGTTAATTGCAGACGAGCCAACAACTGCGTTAGATGTTGGTATTCAAGCGAAAGTATTGTTTCTCCTCCGTAAATTGAACCAAGAGCATGGGTTGCCCATTTTATTGATTACTCATGATTTTGGGGTTGTGCGCGCTATTGCTCACCGTGTGGTTGTGATGTATGCCGGGCTTGTTCAAGAGGAAGGCGACGTTCAAGAGGTTTTGAAGAGCCCTCTGCACCCCTATACGAAGGCTTTGATTCGTTCCGTTCCTGATAACGTCAACGATGACGAAGCGCTCTACCAGATCCCTGGAATTCCGCCGAATCTGGTCGACCCTCCCTCCGGGTGCCGTTTCGCTGATCGCTGTGTACACGTCACTGACGTTTGCAGAAATGAGCTGCCAGAACTAAAAAAAATCTCGGAAAGCCGAGCGGTAAGGTGCCATCGAGTTGATTCGGAGGGAGGTATTGTATGAGTCGACCTTTGCTTTCTGCGCGCAACATACACCTTAGCTACACAACGACGAGCGGTTTTCTTCGAAAGAAAGTTATTGCCAGTACCAAAGCGGTAGACGGCGTAAGTTTTGATATTTTTCCCGGAGAAACAGTAGGACTCGTTGGGGGATCCGGTTCGGGAAAATCAACATTGGCTCGAATAGTTTCCAGACTGATTGAGCCTGACCAGGGAGAGGTCTGGTTTGATGGCGAACTTTTGACTGAGGTCAGTCCAGACCGAATGCGTCTTTTTCGGCGCGATATTCAAGTTGTTTTCCAAGATCCGCTGCACTCACTGAATCCCCGTCGCACGGTGGGAGACAGCATTGCAAGACCGTTGCTTAATTTTTCAATGCCTAAAAAAGCGGCTCTGGCTAAAGCCGAGAGTCTGATGGAGCTCGTTGGCTTAGACCCAGCTGCAACATCTCGCTACCCCCATGAATTTAGCGGTGGCCAGTGCCAGCGCATCGCGATTGCTCGGGCGCTGGCGCTGGAGCCACGGTTGCTGATTCTCGATGAGCCTGTATCTGCATTAGATGTGTCCGTTCAGGCGCAAATTCTCAATCTCTTAAAAGAGCTTCAAAGCAAACTGGATATTGCGTACCTCTTCGTTTCACATGATTTAGGCATAGTCCGTTATATGTGTGACCGCACGCTAGTCATGTATCGGGGCCAAATTCTGGAAGCTGGGCGAAGCAACGACATTCATAAACTGCCAGCTCATCCGTTTACAAGAAATTTCTTGGATACGATTTTAACCATGGATGGCGACGAACGCTGGTTGAACGCAGCGGCTGCTATTGAAGACGTTGAAGAGGGTCGCATTGACGGAAAAGGTTGCGTATACCATGCCGCCTGCACGCATCTTCTTCCCCAATGCAAATACACAACGCCTTTACTGAAGTCGATTGACGGGAGCAGAAGTGTGGCCTGTCATTTGTACGAGGAGGAGACAGGCTTTTGCCCGTCTGACTTAAACGCGAAGTACGAAGGAGCTACATCATGCAAAAGCAAATCATGAAGAAACTAAAGCGAGGCGCTATCGGGCCGGCTAGTGCGCTTGCGATTGCCATTTCAGCATGTGGCTTGGCAATTATGCCAGAGCAGGCAATTGCGCAGGCCAGTCCAGCCGACACAGTTGTTATAGCTATCGAAGCGAATCTGTCCAGGCTTGATCCGCATGCATCCACTACGTGGAATACGTTCCGTGTAATCATGCACGTGTTCGAAGGCTTCGTTGCCGAAGACTTGACTCGGGATGATGTCACCCAACCGCCTCTTGTACCTGCATTGGCTGAATCGTGGGATATTTCGGATGACGGCCTCACGTACACGTTCAACTTGCGTAAAGGCGTTAAGTTTCATGACGGTACAAACTTCGATGCAGCCGCCGTAAAGTTTAATATGGATCGGATGTTAGACCCTGAGTTTGAGTACTATCAGTCGATTGCCAGCGGACTAATGCGCTGGATGTGGCAGGATCTCGAAAGTTATCGCGTTGTCGATGACTACACCTTTGAAATCAAACTCGAAACACCCAACATTGAATTTCTCCGTCGGCTTGCGATGGGCGGCTCGGGAACACCGAGGTTTATAAGTCCGACATCTATTCGAGAGAATGGTAATGACAGTGTTGAGACCAATCCTGTTGGCACAGGTCCATATCAGTTTGCCAGCCGGTCGATCGGTGAACTTACTGTACTGAAAGGCAATTCAGAATACTGGGACGAAAACCGAACGCCGACTATTGAGCGACTGATGTTCAGGCCTATCTCCGAAGTTGCCACGCGAGAGCTCGCATTACGCAGTGGTGAGGTCGACATGATCTCCTCGCCATCTCCGGACTCCGTCGAGCAGCTTGAAGCAGCAGGTCTGGATATCGTAAGCAGTCCTGTCTCCACCATCTACATGATGTGGGTGAACTTTAAAGAAGAGGCTTTGAGCGATGTCCGGGTTAGGCGCGCCGTCTGTATGGCGTTGGACCGCGATGGCATGGCTGAATTTCACCGCAATGGGTTCGCCAGACCTGCCACGGGAATTCTTAACTATGGCGGTCCGGGATATGACCCCGACTTCAAAGACTGTGAATACAATCCCGAGGGTGCAAAGGCACTGCTGGCAGAAGCGGGCTATCCCGATGGGTTTAAAACCCGGCTTGACTGGACTATGGGAGGCGGTGGCGACGTGAACACCGTCGGTGACGCTGAATGGATTCAGCGTGATCTGGCTAAAATTGGTATTGATGCTTCCATAGAGGTGTTTGATAACGGCACATACTGGGACATGCTTGGTGGGGGCATTCGTGAGGGAACCGGTTTCATGTCGGTATCCTGGGGTGAGACCAGTTTCTTTTGGCTAGATCAGGTTGTTGCCAGTGCTGCCAGCCCACCAAATGGGTTTAACGCTGGCTACTACAACAATCCTGAAATCGACCAACAACTTGCCGACGCGCGATCATCAGCTTCCGAAAGTGAAATGCTCGGGCATCTGGCGACTCTACAACGGACAATTGCTGATGATATGGCTTTCATTCCTTACTATACGCCGATTGCGATCTACGCGATGCAACCCAATATTTCCGGGTTCGTCCTTGCGCCCCAGCATTGGCATGATTATACCGGCCTCACGAAGAAATGAGGCATTGACCTGACCAAAGGGCCGCCGACTCACCGCTCAGATATTTCTGGGACGGTGAGTTGGCAAAGTCGGAGTTTGTGTAATGCCTCATTTTGTTGTGATGCGGTTACTGCAGATGATTCCTGTAATGTTGGGAGTCAGTTTTGTTGTGTTTATTTCTGTCTATCTCGTGCCAGGAGATGTTGCTCGAACGGTTTTAGGTAATCAAGCTTCAGATGTTGCGGTGCAAGCACTTCGAGAAGACCTGGGTCTTAATCGTCCATTACTTGTTCAATACGGTATCTGGTTGTGGGATTTACTGCAGTTTGATCTTGGTTACTCGATATCCCAGCGTGTTGAGGTAGCGTCTTTACTCGGTGATAAAATTGTGAATTCCTTTATCCTGATGGGATTTAGTCTGTTTCTTGTTGTCGCTGTGAGTTTTTTGTTGTCAGTCTTTTCTGCAACTCATTTCCGCAGTTTGGGGGATCGGCTAACCATTTTTGGAACGCTTTTGTTGGCGTCCGCACCGACGTTTTGGCTTGGTATTTTGCTGTTGTATGTATTCAGCGTTAAATTCCCACTTTTCCCAACTTCCGGCATGTACAACTTCTACGATCCGGGCGGATTTTGGCAGTTAGTGCACCATGCAACATTGCCTGCGATTGCAACGGCGGCATCGTCCATTGCAATAGTTACAAGGGTTTCGCGATCTGCAATGATTGATGTAACGAACAAGACTTATATGACGGCGCTTCGCTCTCGAGGAATTCGGCGCAGAAGGCTGAGCTATGTACATATGGTACGAAATGCATTGCCTTCCTTTGTGAATATCAGTGGCCTCCAGGTCGGTTATCTATTCGGCAGCGCTATTTTCAGTGAAATTATTTTTAATTGGCCAGGTATTGGGCTTCAGCTTTACAACGCTATTTTGCAGAGAGACGTTCCAATGATTCAGGGGTGCTCAATGGTTATTGCCCTTACTTTCGTTATTAGCAATTTTCTCGCGGACTACATAGTGAGGGCACTCGATGCATCCAAACGCTGAAATGACTGTCACACATCGACGTGCGAAAAAACCACGCTCAAGTATTTTCTTTATCTGGCGCGGAATTCTTGCTGATCACTATGCAATGTGTGGTGCATTGATCCTGATATCGGTCATGATAGCGGCGGTTTTCGCTCCCTGGCTTGCGCCGTTTGACCCAACAGTCAGCTTTCCGAGACTAAGATTGGAGGGCTTAGGTACACCAGACCATATTTTGGGCCTTGATCATCAAGGGCGGGATATGCTCTCTCGGTTGATATGGGGTGGACGGACAACTCTGTTTGCCGGTATCACGCCAGTTTTGCTGAGTGCTCTGTGCGCAATACCCCTGGGGTTGGTGGCTGCCTGGAACGACCGGCTAGGGTCGGTCATCATGCGGGTAATGGATGTTCTGTTTGCCTTCCCGATGGTTCTGCTTGCCATCATGCTTGCTGCATTTATGGGCCCGGGAATGTTGAATATGATCATTGCGCTGACCATCGTGCTCTTACCTTACAACACACGAGTTGTTTATGTGGCTGCTCAGCAGGAGCGGAACAGTAGCTACATAGAAGCCGCCATCGCTGCCGCTACGCCTACACCCAAAATTCTTTTTGTCGAGATGCTTCCCAATGTTGTTGCAGCGTCGATCGTGTACAGCACCACTATTGTTGGCAATATCATCATTACTGCGGCGGGCCTTAGCTTTCTAGGTTTAGGTGTTCAGGCGCCCACCGCTGAATGGGGAATTATCACGAGTGATGGTCGCCAGTATCTTTTCAATGCCGCCCACATATCGCTATTACCCGGTATTGCAATTATGGCGGTAGTGATCGCTTTTAACCTTTTGGGAGACACACTCAGAGATGCTCTCGATCCCAAAACCCGGCTGGCGTTGACTAGCAGGAAATAGCTTCGTCAATACTTACAACAGGAAACCTGTAAACATGGATATCATTATTCGTAATGCCCGAATTCTGACGATGGATCAAAACGACACTGAATACGACCGTGCTGACATTCTGATTGCTAACGGTATTATTGAAAAGATCGGCCCAGATGTGGCAGCTAGCGTTGAACCAGGTAACGCTCGCATTATTGACGGTGAGGGCAAACTAGTGATGCCAGGGCTCATCAATGCGCATTTTCACTCTCCGGTGAATTTCCTGAAAGGTGCACTTGTCGATGCGCCGCTCGAGCTCTACATGCTTTACGAGGTGCCGCCTCTTCAGTGTAAAACAGTGGACAGTGAGTTTGCATATGCTCGGACAATGTTGGGGGCGGTTGAACTTTTAAAACAGGGCGTTACCACTAATCACGATGACTGCTTCTTCGTCCCAGTACCTACTGATGAAGAAGTAAATGCCGTTATGAATGCCTATACTGATGCAGGTATACGCGCATCGGTAACGCTTTGTCAGGTTAATGTCAGGGAATATGAGAAATACCCCTTCCTGTATGAGCTGCTGCCGGACGATATTCGCAGTGAGATGGAAAATGTACCACTGCTATCTACGGAGGAGCTGGTTGGCCACTACGAAACCTTCATTAATCGTTGGCATGGCACTGCCGATAACCGTATACGCTGTTCCATCTCGTGCTCAGCGCCACAAAGAGTGACTCCCGATTGCCTGCGTGCACTTGATGATTTAAGCAGAAAGTACGATATCCCCTATAAGATGCACATTCTTGAAACCAAGCTGCAGAGGGTACTGGGGCAGGTAAAACACGGCAAATCCTTCATACAGTATGTAAAGGACGAGGGTGTGCTGACTGATCGGTCAGTTGTGATTCATTCGGTCTGGGTTGATGATGATGATATTGCGGCTATGGCGGAATCGGGCTGCTCCGTTATTCATAACCCTATTTCCAATTTGAAAATTGGCAGTGGCGTGATGCCTTTCCGCCGCTTGAAAGAGGCCGGCATCAATATTGCGCTGGGAATCGATGAGGTCCCCGTTGATGATGGCTGTAATCTTTGGACTGTGGGCAAGACCGCCGGACTGGTCCATAAAATTGCCGATCCTGAGTATCGCAACTGGCCCCATGAAGACGAAATTCTGGATATGCTGACTCGTGGCGGTGCGCGATCAATGGGGTTGCAGGATCAAGTCGGGATGCTCGCCGAGGGCTACCGCGCAGACATGTTGCTGATTGATCTTGATACCCTGCCGTTCACGCCATTGCACAACCTGAAAC
Organism: Marinobacter sp. BSs20148; assembly: GCF_000283275.1. Classification (NCBI taxonomy): domain Bacteria; kingdom Pseudomonadati; phylum Pseudomonadota; class Gammaproteobacteria; order Pseudomonadales; family Marinobacteraceae; genus Marinobacter; species Marinobacter sp. BSs20148. The sequence goes on along the minus strand of NC_018268.1, from coordinate 2,404,161 downwards.
GTGCGCTGGTGTTCTGTGAGAACGGAGGGTCTTTGAAAATGACGATCGTGGATGGTCGTATCGTGGTAGAAGATGGTGAGGTATTGAACGTGGACGAGGCCGCGCTTCGAGCGCAGATCCGTGGCTACGCCAGCCGACTCAAAACCGAGCTTGAGCAAATGACTGTTTCAGCTGACCGCCTTGCGCCCTACTACCGCGAAATGTACCTGAAAGCAGTCAGCTGTGATGTTGGAATGAATCGCTGGGCCGGGCCGATGATGCCTTGAGTGCCTGAAGAAACACATCAGCTGGCTTTCGACTGACTTGGTATTGGATTTGCTCGCGATGAAATCTTCGCTACTGAAGTGGACTTTGCGGGTACCAACTCTAAATCCCGCTGAGGCGAGTCCTGGCGCGATGTTTACGGCGGCATAGAGGTTTTTCGGGGAATTACACCGGGGTCTTGGCCCAAAGCAAACCCTAGTGTTCAGGGGAAACTTTATCGCTCCTCCATTGCTGATGCTTAGGCTGGCGGAGCGGTTCAACTTTCAGGGCTTCCACAGGCTCAAAATAGGTAGATGACGCCTTGTTCCGCAACGGCTACTTCCCGATGGACCTGAACTGGACAACGGATGCCGATCTGATGACGTCGGCTCGAAGCGCCGAAAAAGCAAGCGACTATGAAACCTGGTTAGGAAAATAGACCCGTCTGGATACCCAGCCCAGTCTGAACGTCAGCCGGCTATTACCGGATGCTTTGAAACCCTCGATTCGCTGGCATCTGGACCATCCGGTTTCCGGGCAACTATTTGTTGAAGACGAGACCATGACGCTGGCTGGCTGGGTAGTGACTTTCGGGGACTATCAGCAGTTGTTGCAACTCTACGTTGAAACGGCCCGGGGGCGTCGCCTTTTTGAATTCGACCGGTCACGGAAGGATGTGCTGAATGCCGTGTTCGGCCGCCTGGAAGCGACGCCACCGTTTTGGCAAGACCAGCCCTGCGGGTTCAGTTTTGAAGTAACCAAAGAGGGTGTGAACTCGGGTTTTGAAACCGGTTTGGTAGTTAACCAACAATCCATTCCGTTAGCGCAGTTGCCTTTGGAAGGCGCTGGCAATGGCGGTTCACGGCGCCTGTGCGCCCGGCTGTTGAAGCAGTTCCGCAAGCTATGATACTAACCCTATTGAAATGCGCCAAAGTTGGCCCTGCATGAATACTTTTGCAATTGAGCCTTAAAGCGCTGACCGTCGGCATCTGATTGACGCTAACCAGCCTGCCAAAAGCCGTACGTTATGTGTTTGGGCCGTTATCCGTTTTTACTCACATGAGTGCCGTATTCCGCTGCCGGCGAGCTTGAAAGGGCGCGTGTTTGAGTTGATACCGCGGCCGAAGGCCGAACACGAATTGGCGATAGACATGGAGAATGAGAAAGAGCCGTTATCAGCCGATGGCTTTACTCTTGGGGTAATATCCAACCTGGCGGGTTGGTATTGGATTTGGCGTCGTGTTTGTGGGAGCTTTCAAGGGCTGGAAAACCCAAGCGCTTGAACTTTGGCTGCCGCGAGTTACTTTTTAAGCTGTTTGGCAGTTACCGCATGTTGGGTTCTTTGTGCTATCACTTTCCCGGGCTTGAGTATGCTGAATGGCGGGATCATTACTGGTCGTGTACGCGTGCGTTGCAACAGCGGCTGTGTCGGCATGTGAGTCGCATTAAGGCTGGCCAGGCTGTTGTTCCGGTGCTTGTGGACGCACGCCAGATGCCAGGCCAACGCGTCGATTAATGCTCAAACAGGGTCTTGGGCCGACGTTCGCGTGTTGACGAGCCCGCACGATGATTTGCCACTCAACAGCCTGAGCGGTTGGGTGCTTTACAGTCAGCCGGTGCAAAAGGTGGAACCTTGGGCGCTTGCGAATTTTGCCACGCAATAGGATGCGCAGGTTCAAATTCTGCTGGCTGTGTAATATTTTTAAATGGCTTTACGTGGAAGCATACCCCCCCTTCTGTATTCGAATAATATTCACAGGTGCCAACAACTCTTAATGAAAAAAGCATAAGTGACGCGTAACTTTTTCAAACTTATTAGTCGAGTAGGATCGGTATCAGCGTCATAATCCTGAGCAGGCGTGACCGTTATCAACAACAATCTCAGACCCTGTCATTGCCCTCCCTGCATCAGAAGCAAGCAACAATAGAGCGCCATCCAAATCTTGAACTTCGCAGAACTTACGCGCTGGAATCCGTTTTTTCAGTTTTTCGCCGACATCGCTTTCCAGCAATTCCCGGTTTATCTCAGTCATAACGTAGCCCGGTGCTAGCGAGTTAACGCGCACGCCGTAACGGGCAAGTTCTAGGGCCAACGAGCGGGTTAAATGAGCCAGCCCAGCCTTGGCAGCGCAATAAGGGCCGACACCAGCCGTTACACGGCTGGACAAAATCGAAGTGACATTTACGATACTACCACCGCCGTTTTTGACCATCCTGCGCGCGCCCTCTTGGGCGACCATCCAGGCACCTTTGAGGTTAGTTTGTAAAATGTTGTCCCAATCGTCATCGGTGTAATCCAGGGCCGCCTTAGTGTCACTGACTCCCGCGTTATTCACCACAACGTCTAGCCCGCCGAACTGATCGTTAAGAGCGTCAAGACAGGCAATAACGGACTTGCGTGACGATACGTCTAAAGCCAATGCGATCGCTTCACCCCCATCAGAGCGAATTTCCTCGACTAACGTCTGAAGCCGATCCGTCCGCCGCGCCCCAACTGCAATTCTTGCACCCGCTCGTGCCAGCGTTCGTGCGAAATGTCGCCCAAGCCCGCTTGATGCACCCGTGACCAATACACGTTTGCCCGCCATGTTAAAAAGATGATTAATATCAGACATGATTATCTTTCTGCCTTATCCGACTCACGAGCAATAATCTTTCGCGCCAAACTCATCCGATGCACTTCGTTTGGTCCATCGTAAATTCGGAAACCCCTAGCGTCTTTAAAAATTCGTTCTACAATATTTTCGCTTGAAACACCCTGTCCCCCAAGAATTTGAACACTTCGATCGATTACTCGCCAAATAGCCTCAGAACTGATGACTTTTGCCATGCTGGACTCGCGATTACCGCGCTCACCTTTGTCTAATATCCAGGCGCAGTGCAAGATCGAGAGACGTGTGGTCAACATATCCATTTCATTGTCAGCTAACATAAACCCAACGCCCTGATGCTCGCCTAAACGCTTGCCAAAAGATTGTCGTGTCCGAGCATACTGGCACGCCTCATCGTGGGCCCGCTGCGCAGCTCCCAGCCAACGCATACAATGCGTAAGGCGCGCAGGCGCCAAACGAATTTGCGCGTAGCGAAACCCTTTTCCCAACTCGCCAAGTATGTCGGTTGCTGGTACTCGTAGATTTTCGAAGCGAACAACCCCGTGCCCACCAGTAAAGCAGGAGTCCATTACGTCCATCAGCCGTTCAACAATGAACCCGGGGCGGCTGGTGTCGGTTAAAAACATGGTCGCATTGCCATCTTCTGTTTTGGCCATTATGATTGCGAAGCTGGCCCCTTTCGCACCTGTGATAAACCATTTTTCGCCGTTAATAACGTAGTCATCGCCGTCACGAACCGCTGTTGTTTCCAGCATTGAAGGGTCAGATCCTGCGCCGGGTGCGGGCTCAGTCATCGCAAAACAAGACCGCGTCTTGCCTTCAACCATAGGGCGAAGCCAGCGCTCTTTTTGCTCTTCCGACGCCACTACGTCCATCAGATGCACGTTACCCTCATCTGGCGCGTGAATGTTCATCGCCGTAGGGCCCAAAGGGGAATATCCGGCCTCTTCAAAAATCACTGCCTTTGCAACATGGGACAGCCCGGCACCACCCATCTCCCGCGAGGCATGAAGAGTAAGCAGCCCGTGTTTACGCGCACTGGCAACCAGCTCGTCGCGTAGAGCTTCGGTTGGCCCATGTGGCGTTTGTCGCGAATCAGACTCCATTGGCATCACTTCTTCAGTAATAAAGCGGCGTACCTTTGCTTGCAATGCTTTGATGTCGTCACTCAATTCGAAATTCATGTTGATCTCCTGATCGCTTGATCCATTAATTATTGATGCGCTAATACTTTATTGAATTTCACATCCGCGACATGGACTGAGCCAAACGCTCCATCACAGTCGAACGTTCGCCAGTCTTGAGGGGGTTGTAGGGTGTAAAATTCAGTAGACGCAAATACGCCGTTATTGAAGAATCATCGCCAGAGCGATCAATATCGACGATATTAATGCAGGCGTGATCTTGCTCAAGAAAAGGTAGCGCGGATAAATTTCCATTCATCAGCCATGAAATAAGGACACGGTTCACCGCGTCGTGACTGGCGATCACAAGGTTCTGCCATTGCGAATCAGCAAGTATCAAGCGAAACCAAGCCAAAACTCTCTCGCCGAAATCGTTCCATCGCTCGCCCCGCAAAAAACCTGCTTCAGGCTGAAGAGACAGTTGATACGCTCCGGCAACTTCCGTGCTGTAAACATCGCGCGGTATTTGGCTGAGGCGGCCCCCACGAATCTCTCTTAACTCAGGAGTTGTTTCAGTGGAAACATGGGTGGGAGCTCCTGATAACGCCATCTCAAGTGTTTGCATGGCTCTTGGGTAGTCAGAGCTGATGGCTCTATCAAAGGTTACGTCTTTTAGAACATCACTCAGAGCCAACGCTTGGGCTTCACCGTCAGCTGACAATGGCACACTGCGAGGATCCAGTGGGCGACCCGAGTCGTCAAAGTAACTCACATGCCCATGCCGAATCAGGTACAACCGGCGACGCCCTGAATCTGCATAATCTTTTGAATGCGATGTCACTATCGCTGCCCTCCCGATGATTGAGCGGCTTTCGGATTACTGATCATTAGCGCGTTGTAGACCGTTTTCGCTAAAGCTACCTGTAGCCTTTCTTGCTGGGCCCCGGGGGTATCAAACACACCGGCTCGAATAGCCTTCGCTATGGTGCGTCGCGCGTCGTCTGAAGATGAAGTGCTATCAGCAATAGACTCTGGCAGAACCCCGGAAAATAGCGCGGCCTCAGTCTGACTTTGAGCCGCAACTTCGCGAGCCGCAATTCCCATAGCACTGGCGATCATGCGTACTTCATAACGTAAGTGTTCGGGAATCGATGGAAAAACATCGTTCATAAGTGTTTCACGAGCGGCAGCAAGCAGCTCCGGCGCATCCGGACGATTCATCAGTAATCTCCAATCAAGGTCAGAATATTATGTTCAAGCTCCGGAACCAGGCGCCCTGTTAGCGCAAGCTCCAGCGAATGTTGCTGGCCTGATAGATGACGCTCAGCTTGTTGAACAGCAATTATGGCCCACCGGACGTGTGCCATAATTTGCCAGTAGCGAAGTTCTTCCGGCGATATTTCACGTGGGCATATGTCGGAATATCCTGCCATCAGATCGCTCACATTTCCAATCCCCCCGGCCACGTTGGCGTTATTGCCAAAGCGCCAACACTTTGCGGTCAGCCATCCAATGTCTTCGCGCCAATCTCCCCAAGCAGTAAACTCCCAGTCCAGAATCCCAGAAATAGATCCCTGATCAACCATGAAATTACCGGTTCGAAAATCACGATGGATAAGACAGGGTTCGATAGGATTCGGTTTGTTTGTGTGCAACCAACGTAACCCCCATTCGATAACAGGGAACGCTTGAGGCAGCTCATCCAAAAAATCAAGATACTGCTCAATAATTGATCTTGCTGGGTCAGCTCCAGGGGCAGGTAGAAAAGCGAGCGACTCTCTAGGGGGGCGTATGGTATGAAGCTTTGCCAGATTTCGTCCGAGCTCACGGCAGAGGGCGGAGCGATCCGGCACCAGTGAATCGTCTTTCACTAAACGGTGACCAGTGGCTGTTCCATCCACAGCCTGCATCACAAAAAACTCACGCCCAATAACATCCAAATCACTACAGAGCCACAAAGGCGCAGGCACCTGAACACCAGCTTCGTAAACAGCTTTGAGAACAGCGTATTCATGCCCGCGAGACATACTCACCTGTACAACAGACGAAGAATCTGTCCGTAACACCCAACTATTCTCGCCAGCGGAATCACCGCCTTGCACAAGAACACTTAGCAGCCAGTTCTCTTGAATAGCGCCGCCAGAAAGACGCTTCATATCAGTGATCGTAGCTTTGCCATTCAAAACGACATTTGAGAAATATCGCTCCAGGCTTTGCTGCCAACCCTGTGGCGCCTCCGGAATATCCTGTTGTGAAGCTAAGCTATTCTGCGAAATGTTCATTAGCTACTCTCTTTGAAATCATGTTTCCATACCCTGGCAGCTTGCAAGTACGGTGCCAGCTGCCAAGATTTATATTTTTTGTTTAAATTCAAGCTTCTGAAATCGGTCGAAAGAATAGAATAGTAAGTTCAAATATTGATGGTTCATCAATGAAACGTTTAAAGTCACTTTTGAAATACTCGCACTACAGCTAGGATGGAGCCTAAATCCAAGACCAAAAGAATCAAACATGGCCTTTGCAAAACGCAAACCACTGATCGTTACCCTTATTAACCACCTCACATTCGATGGCAATCCCAGCAAGCTGGCGCGAATCCTCCAGGAAATAATGCCTCGCTATGAACAGCAGGCGGACATACGCATTGTAGAAACATCGGTTGATAAATTATTAGAGACGGCTAGAGCCATAGAGTATGAGCAGGAAGCGGATATCCTGCTTTGTTCCGGCGCATCCGCGGAATTTTTGCGTAAGAAAATCTCAACAACCACCTTGTCTTTCAGAACGGGTGAATACGATTTGATTCGAGCCCTTAACCTGGCTAAAGAGCGCGGCACTAAGGCAGGTATTCTGACCCACCAGCACACATTGAAAGATCTGGATGAGCTGTCCAGCTTATTTACCGTCGAGGTGTCACAGGCTGTCTATACATCCTTAGAAGATGCCCGCCAGAAAGTTCAAACTTTCGTTGAGCAAGGCTATCGAGTGATTATCGGCTCGCCCACGGTCGTTGACCTGGCAGAAGCTGCAGGGGCAGAGGGCGTGTTTGCAATTAACGCGGACGCTGTGCGACGTACGCTGGATGAGGCTCTTGCCATTTGCCGCAGCAGGTCACAAGAAACATGGAAGCATCAGCGTATTCACTCCGTATTGAAGCACCTGAATGAGGGCGTAATCGCTCTGGACGCACTGGGAACAGTGTTCTCGGTGAATACAAGCATGAACAACTTGCTAAAACCTATTCGGCCGATCGCCATCGGCGAAACCGCTGCAGAGCATTTCCCGGATGTCGATATAAGTAAGGTACTGAGCACTGGAACCGCCATTGAAAATCGCTTGAGCATCCGGGGAAACCAGCGGCTGGCGATCAGCGTCATTCCAATCTTGGAAGAAGGGTTGGTCGACGGAGCGATTCTGACATGCCAGGAAATTAATGAAATTCAACGCGCAGAGAGGAGATTACGCTCTCAAAGCCGACCCAGCCACTTCATAGCAAAGTATCACTTTGACCTGATATTAGGACAGGATAGCCACTTCAAAAGAGCCGTTCAGTTGGCAAAACTTTACGCTCATTCAGACTCCACCGTTCTGATTACAGGTGAAAGCGGAACGGGCAAAGAGCTATTTGCACAAAGTATTCACAATGCCAGTTACAGGCAGAAGATGCCCTTTGTTGCCATCAATTGTGCCGCCTTCCCTGAAACGCTGCTGGAAAGTGAACTCTTTGGTTACGAAGATGGGGCGTTTACCGGAACCCGAAAGGGAGGTAAACCGGGCTTGTTTGAAGCCGCACACAACGGCACGATCTTTCTCGATGAAATAGGTGACATGCCGACTCACCTCCAAACTCGGTTACTTCGAGTGTTGCAGGAGCGAGAGGTGCTTAGATTGGGGGCATCCGAACCGACGCCCCTCAACATTCGGGTTATTGCTGCCACACACCAGGATCTTCAACAACAGATCATAAATAAGCGTTTTCGGGAAGACCTGTATTATCGACTGAATATTCTCAGAGTCTCCGTTCCACCCCTACGCGAGCGAACGTCTGACATTAATTCTCTTATGATGCGAATATCGAAAAACCTCGCCCAAGGCAACGTTGACCAAGAGAAGGCAACGAATCAGGTTTTAAAGGCCCTCACACCTCAGTTGGTTCAACATCCTTGGAAAGGGAATATCCGCGAACTAGAAAATCTCGTCGAACGAGCTCATCTAGTGAGCCAGTTTCCGAACCAGAACCATTCAACAGAAGCTCTTTTTCCTGAGTTATTTTCAGACTCATTTAATCAATCTGTCAGTTCAAAAAAACCAAAAGAAAGCTTAAAAGCCTCCGGTAAGGCGGCCGAGATTGTGCACATCCAAAAGGTTCTCGACTTGCATAACGGTGATTTGGCCAAAACGGCAAAAGCACTGGGTATTAGCCGCTCGACACTCTGGCGCAGACTTCGCTGATGACGTCCAAAAACATAGCCGCGTTGTGAATTGCACGTCCAGCCAATGCGACAAGAGTTTCAAATGTGAAACAAATGGGGGTCAACCCCGCACCTACTTAGATCTCCAAAACCTCTCCCGAAGCCTCTGTTAGAGTCAACAGAGGCAAGCTGGCATGCATCCTGCTCAATCACCTTCATTACATCACTTTATCCATCGTTCCGTGGTGACATACGGTTGCCCAACAAAATTTATAATCGGAGGCCTATCTTGCGAGGCTTAATGATGGATGCTCCGCTGAGCATCACAACAATAATGTGTCATGCGCAAACGACCTCAGCGAATACCAAGCTTATTTCCCGTCGGGCAGACGGCAGTGTCTGTAGGCTGACGTATCATCAGGCTTTTGTAAGAATCGCAAAACTGGCAAATGCGTTGGATTGCCTAAATTTGAACGCTGATGCGAGAGTGGGAACCTTAGCCTGGAACGACAATCGGCATTTTGAACTGCATTATGCTGTTCCGTGCAGCGGCCGTATCTGCCATACGATCAATCCGAAATTATTTTCTGAGCAAATCAAGTTTATAATTAACGATGCAGAGGACGAGGCGCTTTTCATTGATCCTCAATTTATTCCTGTAATTGAAGATATGGTGGATCAGCTTCCATCTGTTAAGCACTGGATAGCGCTTTGCTCTGCTGATAGTTTACCTATAAGTAAATTACCAAATCTGAAGTCTTATGAAAGCCTTCTTGCTTGCGAAAAAAGCATCTATGACTGGCCACTTCTAGACGAAAATAGAGCCAGCAATCTCTGCTATACCTCGGGCACCACGGGTGATCCCAAGGGTGTTCTCGGCAGTCATCGCAGTATTGTTTTGCAATGCATGTCTCAAAATATGGCCAGTAATCTGGGCCTCACATCTGAAGACGCAGTAATGCCAATGGTGCCAATGTTTCATGTTAATGCGTGGTGCATGCCATATAGCGCACCTATGGCCGGCGCTGCACTGGTTCTTCCTGGCCCGAATGTGTCCGATGCCTCCGCAATGGTTGACCTTATCAATCAAGAGAAGGTTACGTTTTCACTTGCTGTGCCAACCTTGTGGAGTGGTATCAACCACTATCTGAAAAGCTCAGGCGTTAGTATACCCAGTCTTGTTAGAGGCGTTATTGGTGGTGCAGCAGGCTCACTCAAGCTGTATGAAGAAATGGATAGCCACGGCGTCACGCTGGAGAATGGCTGGGGAATGACCGAACTCAGCCCTATCGGCAGCTACAATCGACAATTATCTTGGCATCATCAGCTCCAAGATGACGCTCGTATAGAACAGCGCCTCAAGTCTGGACGGCCTTTGTTTGGCGTTCAAATGCGCATTGTTGATGAAGACGGCAACAGCTTACCTCATGACGGCCATACAACTGGCGTGCTTGAAATTCGTGGCCCATGGACATGCAGTGCCTATTATGGAAAAACCCAGGAACACGACTGGTTCAACACCGGTGACGTTGCAACCATCGATCCTAACGGCTACATGCGCATAACAGACCGAGTGAAAGATGTGATCAAGTCGGGCGGGGAATGGATTAGTTCTATCGAAATAGAAAACGTAGTTATGTCTCATCCTGGAGTGCGGGAAGCGGTTGTGATTGGAATAGCCCACCAGCACTGGAGCGAACGTCCCCTCTTAATCGTAGTCCCAAATGATAATAATCAAGTATTAACACCCGGCGAGCTGCTTAGTTATCTGGAAGGAAAAGTTCCAAAGTGGTGGATTCCAAACGCGTGCGAATTTGTTGAAACACTGCCTCATACAGCCACAGGAAAGGTAAGTAAAAAAACGTTGAGAGAGGATTTCAACCATTACCAGTGGAGCTAGTCTCCAGCGACAGCTGACATGAATGGGCCACACAAAAATAATAGAGCAGAATATGAACCCCATAAAAATCAGTGAAGTAATAAATCTAGCGGTTGGAAAACTATTTAGTTTTTTTGTCTTCATTGGCATGGCGATCGTTGTTTACGAAGTGATAGCCAGATACGTTTTTACCGCTCCTTCTGTGTGGGCGCCAAGCTATACACAACGTGTATTCGCTGGTTATTTTATTTTAATTGGAGCCTATACCCTTATAAAAGGGGGCCATGTGCGGGTTGACATTTTATTAAACACTCGGTCACTTGAAGCGATGAAACATGAATAAGTACAAAAAGTTTGACAGAACACGCGCCAATTTTTCCGCGCTGACACCACTTACGTTGCTACAGCGCTCGGCAACCGTGTATCCGGATAAACAGGCCGTAATCGATGTTGATCTGGTGCTTTCCTATGGTGAGCTATACCGACGCTGTTGCCAGATGAGTGATGCGCTGCTGCGCAGGGGCGTTAATCCTGGAGATACGGTCGCCATACTAAGCCCGAATAGCCACGAGATGCTTGAGTCTCACTACTCCGTGCCGATGGCGGGTGCCGTCATCAATACGATTAATATTCGCTTGGATGCCGCAACGCTTGCCTTTATTTTAGAACATGGTGAGGCGCGCATACTGTTCTATGACACAGATTGGGAGAATGTGGTGCGCGCAGCGGTTTCGGGGCTGGACGTGCCGCCACTGCTGATTTCTATCGAGAGTAAAGCGGGCAAGAGTGACGGGCTTGCGCAACAGGATTATGAAAGCTTTCTGCTAGAGGGGAGTGCAGAGACCTGTTGGCAGCGCCCTAATGACGAATGGGATGCTATTGCTCTGAACTATACATCGGGCACCACAGGTAATCCAAAAGGCGTGGTTTACCACCATCGTGGTGCTTTTCTGGCCGCGATGACGAATTCCATGGTGTTTCAGATGACTCCTGAGACGGTCTTCTTGTGGACGCTTCCGATGTTCCATTGCAATGGTTGGGCCTACACCTGGGCGATAACGGCCGTAGGTGGAACCCATGTGTGTCTCCGGAATGTGGACCCGATGAACATCTATCGCCATATCGAGACGTACGGAGTGACCCATATGTGTGGGGCTCCGGTGGTCATGAATATGTTGCTGCAGGAGCTCGGGCGAGAAGAGCTGAAGCTGTCCCGTTCGACCCAGTTCGCTTTGGGTGGTGCAGCACCCCCGAGCAGTGTGATTCGAAAAGCGGAAGAGATCGGTTTTCAGATTACTCACCTCTACGGTTTGACCGAGACATTTGGTCCATCCGCATTGTGCATGCCTCAGCCCGATTGGCAGGCTCTTCCCCTGGAACAAAGAGCATTGAAAATGTCCCGTCAGGGCGTTTCCACACATGGGCTGGATGAGATTGCTGTTCTCGATATGGTGAGTGGTGAATACGTGCCTGCCGATGGCAAAACCATGGGTGAGATCTGTATTCGGGGAAACACCGTGATGAAGGGTTATTTGAAAAATCCGGAAGCCACAGCCGGTGCTTTTAGTCATGGATGGTTTCACACGGGCGACCTGGCGGTCATGCACCCTGACCAATACGTCGAGATTCGGGACCGGGCCAAGGATGTCATTATATCTGGCGGAGAGAACATCTCCAGCCTTGAAGTGGAGGAGGTGCTTTACCGGCACCCGCAGGTTTCCGAGGCTGCTGTCGTGGCAATAGCCGATGAAAAGTGGGGGGAGGTACCCTGTGCTTTTGTCAGTCTGACTGACAATAGTGAAGAGATAACATCCGCTGACATCATAGCGTTTTGTAGAGAGCACATGCCGCATTTCAAGGCGCCCAGGAAAGTCGTGTTTGGTGAACTGCCGAAAACCGCTACTGGTAAGGTCCGCAAAAACATTCTCCGGGACTCGCTGTTCCCATAACAAGTCTGACCGTGGTCAGAAGGAGGTTGCGATAGCAATTAGAACGCTTTTAAGCCATTAAAAATAAAGACAATAATGAAAGGGCATTACAATGATAAAAACACATGTAAAAAAAATCCTAGTTGCGATAACCGCAGCCGCTGCGATGGGTGCCGCAAGCACCAGTTACGCGGAGGAGCCAATTCGCATAGGGGGAATCTACATTCTCTCTGGCAGCGCTGCGACCTATGGTGAGTTTGCCCAAAGGGGCATTAACCTCGCGGTCAATGAAATTAACGCCTCTGGCGGAATTCTGGGCCGTCAAGTCGAGATGGTCTACGAAGATAGCCAGGGTAAGGCGTCGGTGGCCATACAAGCAGCCCGCAAATTAGTGTACTCGGAAGGTGTTGACGCCTTGGTAGGGCTGGATAGTTCCGGTGTAGCCCAGGGCATGGTGCCGACAATGCCTGAGTTGCAGAAACCACTCATTATTACCCATGCAGCCACTCCCGATGTCACCGGAAAGCTGTGCAATGCGTTTACCTACCGTATCAGCGTAAACGTTGCCCAGAACATGAAGGCCGCTGCTCTGGTGGCTGAAAAACTGGATGCCACTAACTGGACGACTATCGGCCCTGACTATGCTTTCGGTCACCAATCCTGGGAGTTTTTCGGAAACTACCTGAAAGAGCTCAAACCTGACGTCAACCTGATGTCGGAGACCAATTTCCCACGTTTTGGAGCTGAAGATTTTACGCCCTTCATTGATCGAGTGATGGATTCAGATGCCGACGGTGTTCTTATTTCTGTTTGGGGTGGCGACCTGGTCAACTTTGTTCGCCAGGCCAACAATCGCGGATTCTTTGAAAAAGACCTCGAGCTGCTCTTCACCGTGGGTGCAGCAACCGAAGTGCTATCGGCCCTGGGCGACGAGATGCCAGAAAGCGTACACCTTTCTACTCGGTACTGGTTCGATGGTTATGATAACGACATCAATACCCGTTTCGTTAAGGCTTATGTCGATGCCTACGACGGCCCTCCTAGCTATAACGCAGAAGGCGCCTATGCGGCGATTTATGCCTATAAAAAAGCAATGGAGACAGCTGGCACTACCGATGGCCTTGCGGTTGCAAAGGCACTTAGTGGTATGAGCATAGAAGCTCCGAACGGAACGGTTACTTTCCGAAAAGGAGATAATCAGGCAATGGTCGGTCCGAACTGGGGCATTTCAGGCCCGATGCATCCTGATTACGGTATCCGCACACTGACTGATCTGCAGATCTTTAACGGCGAGGATGTGGCTCGCTCTATCGAAGAGACCGGTTGCAAGCTCTGAACTAACGGTTGTCAAAATGCTTGCCGTGGCGCCCTTGCAGGGCGCCACGAAACCGGCTCTAACGAAATGAGGTAATTCATGTCTGGCATCGGATCAGCATTGCTGAACAGTCTGGATATCGGGCTTCTGCTGTTCATTATCGCAGTGGGACTGAATATCGTGTTTGGTGTTTTAAACATCATTAACTTTGCTCACGGAGCGCTCTACATGCTGGGGGCATACCTGGCATTTACCCTGATCAACATAGTAGGAATGCCGTTTTGGGCAGCGCTGCTATTGGCTCCGCTTGGCGTGGCTATATTGGCGGTTCTCATCGACCGATTTTTATTACGGTATATCTATTCCAGAGATATAGCAGACAGTTTGTTACTCACTTTCGCACTTCTGTTAATTATTAACGAGAGCGTGCGAATGATCTGGGGCAGTGGAATCCAGGTTGTTCAACCGCCTCAGCTGCTGGCTGGGTCGATGGATATTATGGGTAGTTCCATACCGACATACAGCCTGTTTGTGATTGTTATGGGCCTGGCGCTACTGGCTGGCCTCTGGCTCCTGTTTAATCGGACCCGAATCGGTCGAATCATGCGTGCTGCCGCGCTGGATCGCGATATGGCAGAGGTCTTGTGTATCAATACCCGGCTGGTGGTGACGGGTGTGTTTGCCTTTGGCGCCTGGCTTGCGGCTGTCGGCGGTGTAATTGCCGCACCGATGCGTGCACTGGATCCTGGCATGGGTGACAAGATTATTATTGAATCCTTCATTGTGGTGGTTATTGGTGGACTTGGAAGCTTTCCAGGCGCCTTGCTCGGGGCCATTATTCTCGGGCTGATTCATGGCTTTGGTGGTCGTTATTTTCCAGAGGTAAACATGCTTTTGCCATTTTTGGGAATGGCGCTGGTTCTGCTGTTTAAACCTAATGGCATTATGGGCAAAGGGGCAGCGGCATGAAGATCAAGATTTTATGGGCGTTGCTAGCTTTGGTGATTGCGGGCTTGATTGCGGTGCCATGGATTGCCTCTTACTTTTATATTTTCATTTTTACCGAAATTCTTATTTTAGGATTGTTCGCAGCCAGTTTTAATCTGATTTTTGGCTATACAGGAATGCTGAGTTTCGGGCATGCAGCCTTCTTCGGTATCGGCTCCTACGCGATGGCGCTGGTGCTAATCCATCTGGAGTGGCCGTTCGTCGTCGGCCTGCTGGTATCCATGGGCGTCTCCGCGCTGCTGGCCTTGATCATTGGTTTTTTCTGCGTTCGGCTGAATGAAGTGTATTTCGCCATGTTGACTCTTGCCTTTGGCATGATGGTTTTTGCTATTGCATACCAGTGGCGCTCAGTCACCAATGGCAGTGACGGACTAGCTGGCTTTTCCCTCGGCTCATTCGGGCTCGGGCTTGATCTGACTCTGGCGAATCCAGCTGTCTACTATCACGTGGTGCTAGCCATTGTTGTTATTGCCTCGGCGTTGCTATATCTGGTTTGTAGTAGTTCATTCGGCATGATTCTGAGGGCTATTCGCCAGAATCCTGAGCGGGTGTCATTTGCCGGCCTGAATGTGCGCACTTATCGGTTGGTGGCCTTCGTGATTGCAGGCTCTTTTGCTGGTTTAGCCGGTGGTCTAATTGCTCCATTCCTTCGAGTTGCGAGCCCTGAACTACTGCATTGGTCGATGTCTGCAGAACCGATACTGATGGCTATCCTGGGTGGCACAGGCTACTTTTTGGGACCATTCGTTGGCTCGGCGGTGTTTGTACTGCTGGAGACCTGGATAACCAGCTTTACAGAATCCTGGATGCTTGTTCTCGGTATTATCCTCGCCCTAATGGTTATTTTCTTCCGCAAGGGCCTACTAGGTACCGTCCTTGACTGGTGGATGGAGATAAAGAAATGACTAATCCAATTCTCACCATATCAAACCTTACCAAACGTTTTGGCGGAAACGCTGCGGTTTCGAACATCAATCTGGACGTCATGCGGAAGGAGACCATGGCTATCATCGGCCCCAACGGCGCTGGAAAGACGACGTTTTACAACATGGTTTCTGGCCGGATGCAGCCCTCTGAGGGCAATATCACGCTTGACGGTAAAGACATCACTGGCCTACCACCCCATAAAATTAGCAAATTGGGAATTTCACGCTCTTTTCAGATCAACAACATTTTTCCTGAGATGACGGTCCAAGAGAACGTTGAAGTGGTGTTGTCGGCTTATCACGGCCACAGCCGCAAGCTGTTTAATATTGCCTCTCGTAACGCCGGCATCCAGCAGGAAGCGGTAGAACTCCTCAAGCGCCTGGGTGTTGATAGCCTCAAGGATCGACGTGCCGAAGTCATCAGTTATGGCGACAAGCGTCTGTTAGAGATAGCTATGGTTCTGGCGACGCGTCCAAAATTGGTTCTGCTCGACGAGCCAACGGCAGGGATGACGCCGGAGGAAACCCGACGAACCACAAAACTGATCAAAAGTCTGGCAGACAGTGGCGACTATACGTTCCTCATCACTGAGCATGATATGGATGTGGTCTTCGATTTAGCGGATCGTATTCTCGTCATGCACCGTGGTGAAAAGTTGTTTGCAGGCACTCCAGCGGAAGTGAAGATCCATCCTGAGGTTCGGCGTGCCTACTTGGGTGAGGAAGAAGACGAAGTGACCGGGGAGACCAACGCATGATTCTTGATGTTCGCAATATCCAGACGTTCTATGGCGAAAGCCAGGCGCTTCAGGGCGTTACTCTTCGACTGGAAGAGGGGGAGACTGTTTGTCTACTCGGCCGGAACGGAGCCGGAAAGAGTACAACACTAAAAAGTATCATTGGCTTAACGCCTCCGAGATCTGGTGAGGTGATCTTCAACGGCAAGCAAATTCAGGGTTTTCCGCCGCACCGAATTGCCCGTTCAGGCATTGGTTATGTGCCGGAGGACCGCCGAATTTTTCCCAGTTTGAGCGTTCGAGATAACCTCGAAGTGGCCGCGTATCAGCGCAAGGGGAGTGCCGCCCACTGGACAGTGGACAATATCCTCAAGAAATACGAAATGCTGGGAGAGCGAGAAGACCAAGACGGAGCTACTTTGTCTGGCGGACAGCAGCAAATGCTGGCGGTAGCTCGTTCGTTGATGACTCAGCCACGGTTGCTGTTGCTGGATGAACCCAATGAGGGGCTGGCCCCGGTTATTGTGCAGCAGATCGGGGAGTTGATTGACGATCTTAGTCAGACCACGACCATACTATTCACTGACCAGAATGTTCGATTCGCACTGAAACATTCCCAGAGAGCCTACATTCTGGAAAAGGGGCAGGTTGTCCATCAGGCCACTAGTGACGAACTGCGAGCTGACCAGGCCACTCAGGAGAGGTTCTTGTCGGTCGCGTAATCTGGCCTGGAATCATCGCTGCAGGAGCAGACATGATTGAACACTATTT
Source organism: Marinobacter sp. BSs20148 (assembly GCF_000283275.1). Taxonomy (NCBI): domain Bacteria; kingdom Pseudomonadati; phylum Pseudomonadota; class Gammaproteobacteria; order Pseudomonadales; family Marinobacteraceae; genus Marinobacter; species Marinobacter sp. BSs20148. The sequence goes on along the minus strand of NC_018268.1, from coordinate 2,387,206 downwards.
GCTTTGGAAACGTTGAATCTCCCTTGTGAGGACTGTAATGACTATTAGTTTAGCGAACCCGAAACTCTTGTGTGAAAGTGCTTACGTTAACGGAAGTTGGGTTCAGGCCCAATCCGGTGAGGTTTTCTCGGTTATCAATCCTGCCAATGGAGAGTGCTTGGCTACTGTGCCGGACATGGGTGCAGAAGACACGGCGTTGGCAATTCGAGCTGCGGAGGCTGCATGGCCGGAATGGCGCGCACGAACAGCCAAGGAGCGTGCGGGTATCCTTGGCCGATGGTTTGATCTGGTGATGCATCATCAGGAAGACCTGGCACGGCTGATGACCGCCGAACAGGGTAAACCACTTGCGGAAGCACGGGGCGAAGTGGCCTATGGGGCGAGTTTTATCGAGTGGTTTGCCGAGGAGGCCAAGCGAGCCTATGGCGATGTTATTCCGGGTCACGGTCGGGATAAGCGAATTATTGTTATCAAACAGCCTATAGGGGTGGTAGCAGCCATCACGCCGTGGAACTTTCCAGTGGCGATGATTACTCGCAAAGTAGCGCCCGCGCTTGCAGCGGGTTGCCCTGTTGTCGTCAAGCCTGCGGAAGATACACCCTTGTGCGCCCTCGCGTTGGCGGTGCTGGCAGCGGAGGCGGGAGTTCCAGCAGGAATTTTCAATGTAATAACCTGCTCTAAAGCCCGAGCGCCGGAGGTGGGTGAGGAGTTAACAACGAGCCCGATCGTTCGCAAAGTATCGTTCACCGGCTCAACGCCGGTTGGCAAGTTGCTGATGCGCCAGGCTAGCGGCACTGTCAAGAAAGTGAGCCTGGAGCTGGGCGGCAATGCCCCGTTTATCGTCTTCGACGATGCGGATCTTGATGCGGCAGTAAACGGGCTTATGGCATCCAAATATCGCAATACCGGGCAGACCTGTGTCTGCGCCAACCGTATCTATGTCCAGTCTGGAGTTTATGACGCCTTTGTTGAGAAACTAAAGATTGCTGTCAGCAAGATGGTTGTAGGTGCAGGTCTCGACGGTGAGACGCATCAGGGGCCGTTGATCAATCAGGCAGCTCTGGACAAGGTCAAGCGGCATATTTCTGATGCGACGACTAAGGGAGCGAAAGTCGTTTTGGGAGGGCAAACACACACGCTTGGCGGGACATTTTTCGAGCCTACCATCCTTACGGATGTGACGCAGGAAATGGTGATAGCCAGTGAAGAGACGTTTGGCCCAGTGGCGCCGCTGTTTCGGTTTGATACTGAAGAGCAGGCGATCGCCATGGCCAATAACACGGAGTTTGGTTTAGCTGCCTACTTCTACAGTAATGATATAAGACGCATATGGCATGTGGCTGAAGCTCTTGAAACTGGCATGATCGGTATCAACGACGGGATTATTTCTACAGAGGCGGCCCCCTTTGGCGGTATTAAGGAAAGCGGACTTGGCCGGGAAGGTTCACGATACGGCTTGGATGAGTTCATGGAACTCAAATACCTATGTCTCGGTAGCATGCGTTAGGTGCGGGGTTTAAGGGGAACTGAATGTCAGGCTCCCCCGTCGCACGCTCCGCGGGCTTGTAGTGGTTCGATAATTCCGGACACTAACGTAGGTGGTAGCATCGCCATCATAAACGAGGTGTCTGATGGCCATAAAACGACCGCTTTTAGGCGAAAGGGACGGAGGCAATCGATGCTCAAGCGATTTGGCTTTTATTGAAACGATAGTGATTTTATCACTTCGTTTTCAATCTCAAGACGAACTCAGTGTGGTTGGTTGCTTTACGATGAAGTTGTGATCGGTTGAGCTGGTGATAACTGTGCCCGACAGGGGGGAGTTTCCACATTCAGGGCAGGGGTCGTAGCTTCAGGATTAAGAAAAAGCAGCTTAAAATTTTGAACACTCCCAGGGCACCGTTTGGGCACAGCCAATAAAAAAGGCCTCACGCTTTCACGTAAGACCTTGCAAATATGGTGCGCCCGACAAGATTCGAACCTGTGACCACTGCCTTCGGAGAGTACCGCTACAGTGCGTTTGCAAGAGAGCTAAATCGATTTAAATAATTAAAATCAGATACTTAGAACTTAACTTGTAATATAAAAATGCCTTTACATCAAAATTTTGACCGATTAACGACAACTTTAAACACAAAACTGATACGAAATGATTATCTGTAAATGGAACTTTTGATCAGTGCCTTTAACCACCTATTTACAGAGTTTGTGCCTTGCTAGTTTGTTCGCAAGCGTTACGATTTGAGTGTCCGAAAATCGGACATAGACGATTCTGAGAATCGCAGTTTATGGTTTTAGTTGATTAACTTAAACCGGGCCGCCGTGGTGAAATTTCGAGCCCTGAAACTCGTCCCAGGTTTCGCATGGGCATAGAGATGGATCAAGCCGGCCGGACCATCGGCCGCTAAACCAGGCAAGATGGGGTAGGTGATTGAATAGTCGTCACCGGCGCTAAGCGGGATAAGACTTGCTTGGTGAACGACGCTGTAGCAAGCGGCAATATCATTGGAAACTTGCTCAAAGTGGTAGATAAATGAAAAGCGCACATTGCCGATATCGGCAATGTGCCGCTGGGCAAACGGGTCTAACCGGGTAAGGTGATGCAGACCGCACATTATGGTTGATTGGTTGCGAATTTTCCGTGGGCCGTGGTGGGTGCCAGTGCGATTACTAACTCCACCGTCAAAGTGAATCCTGACCAGAGCAATATCAAGTCCCTTCAATGCACCGTCTGTGCCCTTGGTCATTGCTCTTTTTTTAACAGGTCAATCTTGCCAAACTGGCGGCTAACAGTTGAGTGCCCACAACGGCATCGTCTAGCTCGATATGCTCATCCGGGTGATGGCTTAGGCCATCGCGGCAAGGTATAAATATCATTGCCGTTGGGCAGTGTTTGACAAGATGAATGGCATCGTGAAAAGCACCAGATACTAAGTGCGGTGCTGTTATGCCCAGCTCGTGTGCGGTGTCATCAAGTAGTGCTGTTAGGGTTGTCGGGAAAGCAACCGGTTCAACCCGTGATAGCGGGATCAGCGTTGCGCGACAACCGGCCCAGGTTTGCTGAGAAAGTTGATTAAACGTGGCTTCCAGCGCTTTGAGGGTCTCCGTTTCAGGGTGGCGTAAATCAATACTGAAGGTGACTTGGTCAGGAATCGTGTTCACTGAGCCAGGGCTGACCGAAAACGTGCCAATGGTAAAACGCACGCGGTCTTCATCGTCCCAAGTGGCTTCCCGTAGCGCCGTTGCCAAGGCGCAGGCACCTTCGAATGCATCGCGGCGCTGGGCACGCGGGGTAGTGCCAGCGTGGTTAGCGCTTCCCGTCACCGTTACTTGAAACCAACTGACGCCCTGAATACCTTCCACTACACCCACTGAAGCGCCATCACGCTCCAATATAGGGCCTTGCTCAATATGCAGTTCAATAAAAGCGTGCATGGGCGTTGCCAGCGGGCGACGGGCCACCCCCGCAGCGTCCAGTTCCGCCAAGCAAGTATCTAACGCACTTCCAAGGTTGACGCCGTCGCTGTCTTCAAGCAAGCGTGTTTCATCCAGCTTGCGCACGCCGCAAAAGACCGCCGAGCCTGATGTGCCGGGCGAGAAGCGCGCGCCCTCTTCATTGGTCCAACTCACTAAAGAGAGCGGCCGGCGGAGAGTAAAGCCCGCATCTTTAAGTGCTCGCAGGGCTTCAAGCCCAGCCAGTACGCCCAGCGCGCCATCGTACTTACCACCCGTCGGTTGGCTATCCAAATGACTACCGGTAACCACGGGGTCCAGCTCGTGTTCGCTACCGGGAACATCAAGAAACACGTTGCCGATTGCGTCTACGCTTGCCTTCGCCCCCAGCGCGCTGGCCTGCTCGATTAGCCACAGCCGCGCTCGGGTGTCGTTGCGATCAAGTGCCAGGCGGGCCACACCGCCATCCGAGCGTCCGCCGAACATAGCTACCGTTGCTAGGTCATTGGCTAGACGTTCCGAGCTTACTGCTGCCGCAATAGCTGCAATATCAATGATGGGGCAATCGGTTTCGTAGTTGATGTGTGTCTGCATCAGGCTCTCCATGTATGTTTTCTATTCGTAAACTTCGAAATGCACCTCGACTGGCACACAGTCAGCCCCATTGATGGGAATGATGTCCTGTGGGCAGGAGGACATGGCTACAACACAGTCCATTTCAGCGCGTAGTTCAACATAGTCACCTGGTTTGGAAACCGGTGGACACCAGTCGACTTTCATCTGTGCGTTAACCGGAATATTCATCCAAAGATTGAACGGCTGTGGCACCTCGGATACTTCAGTGCCAATCGCTCGCATGGCCAAGCGCAGGTTATCGGCGCAGTTATCATGGTAGCCCTCCACCCCCAAGGTCATATAGCGGAACAGGTCGCAGGCCGCCATTAGCGTGTCGTGGATACCCGGCGAAGTGTCGGCGGTGAGCGTCATGATCGGGCGGCGACGATTACTCATTAGTGGGTCGCCTACGTGGGGAATCAGCCCGCTCAACCAAGCACGACCGTGTTCCCATGACATAAATTCGTTGAGATTGTCGGTGCTAAATGCCCAGGCATCGCACACTTGAGTACCGTGAGTGTTGATAATCCTAATGGTTTGCCCTGCTTTTAATCGCACTGCTCGGCCGCTACGGGCGGCAACTTCGTAGCGCTCGCCGAGCACTGGGGTGCCATCGGTAGAGATGGGATTTTCTAACGTGTGATTGTGACCGCAGGGCTCACTGTTGCTGCGTGGCAGTTGCTCAATGCGAGCGTGATCAAAGCGTGTTTCAGAACTCATAGGATTCTCCATATGTATTTATAATGTGGTCTAACCGATGCATTTAACCTTTGCGTCAATCAATATGACGCTCGCGCCAGGTATTCAAAAACTGCTGAAGGCGCTCGCTTTTTGGCTGTCGGAACAGCGTGGTGGGCGGGCCACTCTCCACCACGCGACCTTGATCCATAAAGATCACGCGGTCGGCAACTTTAGCTGCGAAGCCCATCTCGTGGGTGACGATCACCATGGTCATTCCATCGGCGGCAAGCTTCTTCATCACATCTAGCACTTCGCCGACCAGCTCAGGGTCAAGCGCTGAGGTGGGTTCATCGAAGAACATCACCCTGGGTTTCATGGCGAGCGCCCGGGCGATGGCTACGCGCTGCTTCTGACCGCCGGAAAGGCTCTCGGGGAAATGCCCGGCACGATCGGCAAGGCCAACCTGCTCTAGCATGGCCATGCCTTCTACGTCGGCATCGCGACGGGACAAACCGTTGACTAAGCGCAGCGCCTCGGTCACGTTTTCAAGCGCGGTGCGATGCGGCCATAAATTAAAGTGCTGGAACACCATGCCGACTGAGGCACGCACTTGGTCTACACGCTTCTCACTGGTGCGGACGCGCTTGCCGCCGCGGTCTTCGTAGCCCAATAGTTGGCCGTCGATGTAGACGCTGCCATGGTCATAGGGCTCTAAAAATGCAAGGCAACGTAGCAGGGTCGATTTGCCGGAACCAGAAGGACCAATTACACAGACCACTTCAGAAGAGGCGAGGCGGAAGTCGATGGTGGTCAATACTTCCAAATTGCCAAACTGCTTGCTGATACCTTGTGCCTCAACCATTGTCTTTTGACGGGTAAGCGATGGCGGCGAGAGCGTTTCAACCATTGGCATGAGGGGTAGCTCCTTGTTGACGCAGTTGACGCGGTTGACGATTGGCTAAGTGTTTTTCCAGTGCATAGCCGCTGCGGGCAATCAATTCAATGATTAGCCAGTAGAGCAGCGCGACCGCCAGGTAGGGCTCGATCACTTGGAACGTCTGGTTAACGATTGTGGTGGCATTTTTGGTCAGATCGTCTACCGAGATAATCGAGATAAGGGCGGATTCCTTCACCAGAATAATCAACTGATTGGTACCAGGCGGTACGATTAAACGCGCCATTTGTGGAACCTGAATACGTATTAGCGCGTGCCAAGGGGAGATGCCAAGCATCCGCGCCGCCTCAAGCTGACCTTTAGGAATCGACTTGAAGCCACCACGATAAATTTCAGCAAAGTAACCTGCGCCATAGAGGCCGATGCCCGCGACACCGGCGATCTCGGCATCTAGCCGAAGGCCAATACTGGGGCCACCGTAATAGAGTAAAAACAGCAGGATGAGCAGCGGAATGCCACGGCACACTTCTACATAGCAGGCCACTGGGTAGCCGAAAATGCGCGGATTAGTGAGCCGTAGTGCTGCGAGCACCATGCCTAAAGAAAGTGCGAGTAAACAGCCAGAAAAACAGATCCACAGCGTGTTCCATAAGCCTTGCAGAATCAGGCCTCGCGCTTCCCATAGCAGGGCAATATCAAACATAGCGGACATTCCCCTATTCGGTGGCTAGGCCGCCGACCATGCGGCGTTCTAAATAAGCGCTGAGACGTGCTAGCACCAGGTTGACCGCGAGATAAAGCACTGCAGCGGCAAGGTAGGTTTCTAGCGGCTGAAAGGTGCGTGAAGCGATTTGTTCGCTGACCCGCATCAGCTCGGTGACCGCGATCACCGAGATCAGCGATGAATTTTTGACAATTGTGATGACCTCGTTGGTTAAAGGCAGCAAGGTAAGACGAAACACTTGGGGCATAATAATGCGCCTTCGGATGTGCCAAGCGGAGATACCCGCCATGCGTGCCGCTTCTATTTGCCCAGTGGGAATATGGCTGATGCCGCTGCGAAAGATTTCTGCCTGAAAGGCAGCGGTATTAAGCGTTAAGGTCAAAATGGCGGCCGAAATAGACGCTATTTCAATGCCAATTTCAGGCAACAGATAATAGACCAGCAGTAGTTGCAGCAAGATGGGGGTTCCACGCCAAAAGCTGCGGTAAAGCCCACAGGGCCAGTGCACTAGGCGATACCGGCTGGTCAAACCAAAGGCCAGTAAAACACCCAATACCAGTCCTAATGCGATGGCGGAAAGCGAGACCACCAACGTGGTGGCCAAACCTTTGAACAGCACAGGGTAGTGGTTGAGTAGAATCTCAAACATGTAGCACCTGCAAAAAAAAGTGGATCGGCTTAGCGAACCCCGCGCCGTTTTACTCGGCCGCTGGCAGTTCTAAAGGCAGCTCCATCGGGCCACCGAACCATTTTATTTGTAGCTCTTCCAGAGTGCCGTCTTCATTGAGGCGTCGAATTTGCTCATCCATAAAGGCATTAAGCGTCGCGCTCTTTTCGTCATTACGTCCCGCCCAGCTGAAATAAACGGGATTACCGAAAGTGCCAACCACTTCAAATACATCGGGGCGGGTTCGCTCTGCTTCGAGCAGGTTGGGTAGGCTAGCGATCACCACATCGACACGGCCGGTTCCCAGCTCAGCGTAGGCTTCGTCAACACCTGTGTAAGTACGGATGTTGGCAACGGGGGTGCCCGCTTCCTCAAGCTTTGCTGCTAATGCCTCTAGCGCTTCCAGCTGTGCGGATCCCACCTGAGCAGCGGCTACTTTGCCGGCGATATCCTTAGGTGAGCTGATGCCCTCTTCACCTGCTCGCTTAAGAATTGCCATGGTGGCATCAGCAATTGGGGCGCTGAGGTGATAACGTTCCATGCGCTCTGGGGTAGCGGTGACCGAGGTGATCACGTAGTCAAAACGCTCGCGCTCTAAGCCCGGCAGAATTCCTTGCCAGGGAAGGTCCATGCGGATTAACTCGACGCCCTCAAGCTCTTCCATGATGTGTTTCATGATATCGGCGGAGTAGCCGATAATTTCGCCATCTTCAACGTACTCAAACGGAGCGTAGCGCGCTTCGGTGCCGACGGTAAAAGTGCCATCTGAGCGAATGTCGTCAAGTAAATCACTGTGGGCCGGAGTGGCGAAGCTGGCGCTGAGTAGAAGGCCAGCGATAATGGTCGGTATACGTTGCATGGGGATGCTCCTCGGGGTGGTGATACTCGAATCAGCGGCAAAGGCCTGCTGAACAACAACTCTGTGAGTAAATCAGGAATTATGTAACAATAAAATCGTTATATTTGGATGTATATACCCGTTTTATTGATGTTAATTGCACTAACGTAGAGCATGCCGATGAAACTCTCTGCCGCTGATCTTAAAAGTCTCTCTGTATTTCATGCTGTGACCGAGCATCGAGGGTTTGCGGGTGCGCAAACTGCGCTGCATATGAGCCAGTCCGCAGTCAGTTTTCATATCCGCGCACTTGAAGAGCGGGTGGGGTTTACCGTATGCCGCCGGGGTCGGCAGGGGTTTGAGCTAACCGAGCGGGGCACCATTGTGTATGAGCGTGCCAAGGTGTTGCTCGCATCTGTGGACGATTTTGATAGCGAGATGAATGAGCTGCGCAGTTCCGTTTATGGCACGCTGCGTCTAGGCGTGGTTGATAACACCATTATGGATGTGGATCTTGACCTACAGGGCGTGATTGGCGAGTTTCTGCGCAAGAACCCTAAAGCGCGACTCAATATTACCGTGGGTAGTCCTGATCGCTTGATCGGCGAGATCGCCAATGGTGAAGTGCAGCTAGGCATCTTACCGGAAATGGCACAAATTGAAGGCTTGCAGCATCGCCAAGTATACACTGAGGTGCACAGGATTTATTGCGCTAAACGGCATCCACTGTTTGCACGCGATAGCGCCCAGCTAACGGTAGAAGAAGTCATCAATCATCCGTTTGTGGTGCGCCCATACGCCAACCTGCAAGAGCTAAAAAGCTTTCCCAATGCAGAAGTAGGCGCCCATGCGTCAAATATGGAAGCCCAAGCGCTATTAATTTTAAGCGGCCACTTTATTGGCAATCTACCCCACTATTACGCCAATCACTGGGTAGAGAGGGGTGAACTCAAAGCGCTGCTGCCCGATCTCGTTGAGATTGTTTCGCCGTTTTGTGTTGTTACCCGAACAGGCCGACGCCCCTCGCTCATTGTGCGCACCTTTATTCAAGAACTGGTGGCCCGGCTTTGGCAGCAATCACACTTGGTTGAAGCGTATAAAGAGGAATAATTTACTGACTAACATCGGCTCAATTGACGATTCTTGATTCTCTAAAGAATTGCTTTCTAGGCTCTTGGAAACTGCTATGTTTCAATGATTTCGGACATTGACCAAAGTGGTAATATAGCCGCCTTAAGTGAGGTGTCTGATGACCAAAAAACGACGTTCTTTTCGCTTGAGTTCAAGCGAAAAGCTGCTGGCCTGATGGTTAACTAAGGATGCTCCTCTACACCGACCTGCGCGTCCTTGGGCATGGGTAAACGCGCTCTACGACGATAGGTTCAGCAACTGTTCAGCGATCAGTTTGCCATTCTCTTTGAAAGCTTGCCCATCGACCGATTCATGCTCCTTTAACCGATGCTCCAGCATATTTGGGTTGACCCTCAGACTTAGCGCCGCGTGGGCTCACGAGTATCCCGGCTCCGGCTCAAGACTGATGGCGTCCAGCTCAAATTCCTTTGAGTACAGCTTTCTCGTGGTCATGTAGGTTCTCCAAGTTTAGGGTATTATTCTTTATCTGGGCTGGTCACATCCACTCAGCCACTTTACAATAATTAATCACGTTTAGACCCTGCCTAACTATCCGCAAGCGTGATCAGTATTTAGAAGGAGCTAGCATGCCCACATTTATGAATGACCCTACCATGCCCACCCCAAGCTTCCCCGGTAGCCACATGGTAATCGATGACCACTATGTGTTTATTTCAGGGCTAACCGTCGTTGATCTTTCCAACGGCCATGCCGCACGGGGAGATATTAAAGAAGAAACGCGTCTTATCATGCGTGCACTGTCACGCATGCTTGAGAAGGTAGGTGGCAGCCTGGCGGATATACTGCGGGTGGATATCCACCTCACTGATTTACATGCCATCCAAGATATGGACTCTGTATATTCAGAGCATTTTGAACCCGGTCGCTACCCTGCCCGTACCTGCACGGAATCGCCTAACATCTGTGGCGGTGGTAATGTTGAAATTACCGTGATGGCCAAACGCCAGCCTCAATCAGAGCAATAACCACATCGATATCTATGCAGACTTCCAGCATATCCGCCAAGCGATCAATTTCACGTTGGGCTTGGTAATCGTTTTGCTCACCATTAGTGAGGCCCAGCCGTTTTAGTAGTGCTTGGCAGGCATCGGGACGATGAACTAATCCATACAGATAAGCGCCCATTATTTGCCCGTCATCGCTAATGGCATCTTTTGGCTGCCCCTCTATATAAAGTAACGGCGAACTAAGCGCAGATCTCTCGCTAACGCCGTTATGAATTTCATACCACACGACTAAAGCACTTTCATCTACCATCATTCCGTTCACATCGCGTAATTGGTTGCCAGTCATCATACGAGTTGTTAGGGGTAACAACCCCAATTCGGCCGTTTCCCCTCGCTTGCCCTTCATGCCTTCAGGGTCATCTTCCCACTCGCACGTAAAATCTGTTTCTTTGGCGGATGCTCAAAAAGAAAATCAATTGCATACGAAAGATCACCGTCAGGTTCATCGAGAACCAAACAGCCAATAAAAAAGACCCTACGTTTTCACGTAAGACCTGGAAAATATGGCGCGCCCGACAGGATTCGAACCTGTGACCACTGCCTTCGGAGAGCACCGCTACTTTTGGGCACAAGGCTGATAGGGCTTCGTTGTCCGGAAATAGGACATTTGACCGGTGCCCAAGGTTGTCCTCGGAGCTAGTTGTTAGGATTTTACGCCTTGGAGAGTGGCTCGCAACTGTTAGGTAATGAGTGTCCGGAATTCGGACATCCAAGGATTCGGTGAGTGCAGTATGTGGTTGTGTTGAATTAACAATAACGGGCTAATAGCCCATCCAGGAGCCTGCTGGACACAGGCATTGCTTCCCTAAGTAAGCCGCGCATCAGCAGTGACATGTGTCATCTGGACTGCAGGTCGCGGCTGGAACTCCCCGAAAAGAATGCCCAGCGGGCGCCTGGATGTGAGATCAGGAATTAGCTGGCAAAATTACCGACTGCCGACCAGCACATCGTTGAAGTGGACGGTGGAAGCGAAAAAATTTAAATTACTTATCCATCGGTTGTGGAAGATACAGACGAATACATTCGATCGCAGCTGCTCATTGAGCTCGGTGGTCGAAACGTTAATGATGCCATGTCGCCCTCTGCTCGAACGCATTTATAAGCTCTAACCGATAGCTCTCTGGACTGCCACATAATGCGTGACTTCGTCGCCATCCATTACCGGAGAGATTTTCCATTCAATGATAAAAGAGGAGCCGTCCTTGCGGTAATTAATGGTGTCGCCGTGAAAGGTCCGATTATTCTTCAGATCGTCAGACAAGCGCTCTTTTACTCCTCTCTCGGTTTTCGGTCCCTGAAGCAATCCTGGTGTTTTTCCGATTACTTCATCCGCAGAATAGCCGGTCAGATTGCTGAAGGCCTGATTTACATAGATGATGACAGAGTTAGTATGATCGGAAGAAGCTTTTGTCACCATGATTGATTCAAAAGCCAAGCCAGCGACGGTTTGAAACAGTGGGGATTGAAGCACGTCTTCAGAATTGTTCATACATGTCCCTTTGCGTTAAAAATGATTTCTGTTTGATAACATACCACTACTTTACGAACCGCGCTTCTCACTTTATCAGTTCGGGAGCAAACCAAACCTGACCAACTACGCTGACACATAGGGACGGCGCTATCTTGTCTGCGCCACCGGTGTAAACGTGAATTCGTGGCTGACTTGTTTCGGTTTGCGAAGACCAAACGCTGGTACCCGTCAGAGCGCGACAACCCGGCTGAAGTCACGTATTCAAAAACCGATTACGGTAAAGATTGCCAGCGCATGAACCTGGATCAATACCGGGCCATTCACACGATCGCTCCGCACCGGGCGCCGACGCGCAGAGTGAGGGCAGGGGGTCGCGAGCACTGGACCAGTTGATGCCCAATAACTTCACCGAGAAATTCCGAACGCTCAGGGATTAGACCGGGTTATTTAATGATATGCCAAAAGAGCAGCGTCCAACGTTTCACGAGATCCGTTCTTTGGGCTCATGGCTCTACGAAAAAGCAGGGTACAGTCAGGGGTATGTACAAGCGCTGATGGCTTACAGTGACGAGAAGATGACGGCGTATTACCAAGCTGGGCATGAACAAAAATGGATGACGGTGGCTGTGGAATTGAGCCTGAAATCGATACTGTATAAGTGAAACGTTTTACAACAGTATTACAAAAATTTTACAACGAGGCTTTGCGAGGTCGTGCAAGTCATTGAAAGTAATGGTAGGACCAGGCAGATTTGAACTGCCGACCTCTGCCATGTCAAGGCAGCGCTCTAACCAACTGAGCTATGGTCCTGTTTTGCAACGCAGCGAAATATACTGATTCGGCTGCGATGCGTCAACTTTTTATTGGCTTAGGCTATAAGCCTTTTTTATAGATGTTTTCGTAAACATAATTGGTCGCTTCTACAAAGCCGTCTATACTGCCGCAGTCAAAACGCCTGCCTTTGAATTGGTAGGCCAGTACGCAGCCAGTTTTGGCTTGTTCCAACAGGGCGTCAGTAATTTGTATTTCACCGTTCTTTCCAGGCGGCGTGCGCTCCAGAATGTCGAAAATATCCGGTGTCAGAATATAGCGACCGATGATGGCCATGTTGCTGGGTGCGTCTTCTGGTGCAGGCTTTTCCACCATGTCCGTTACCCGGAACAAGCCGTCTTTCATGCACTCGCCAGCAATTACACCGTACTTGTGGGTTTCGTCGGCCGGTACTTCTTCAATGGCCACAATAGAACAGCGGAACTGGTTGTAAAGTTTGACCATTTGCGCCAACACGCCGTCTTCGCCGTCAGGGCCCACGCAGAAGTCGTCGGCCAGCACCACGGCGAAAGGGTTGTCGCCCACCAGGTTGCGACCGGTCAGAATCGCATGGCCCAGACCCTTCATTTCGCTCTGGCGGGTAAAGGCGAAGGTATTGTTGTCAATCAAATTGCGGATAGAGGTCAGCATACCCTCTTTGCCAGAACCCGCAATTTGGTGCTCAAGCTCGTAGCTGATGTCAAAATGATCTTCAATGGCGCGCTTGCCGCGACCGGTAACAAACCCGAATTCGTGAATGCCGGCATCTGATGCCTCTTCAACACCGTACTGAACCAATGGCTTGTTGACGATGGGCAGAATTTCCTTGGGCATGGCCTTGGTGGCCGGTAAAAAGCGGGTGCCATAACCGGCAACGGGAAACAGGCACTTCTTGATCATTTCAGCGTCCTTATGAAAGTCAGTATTGGCAAAGTTTACCCAAGTTGATGGCTAAAATGCAGTTTCACCAAAAGAAAGATTGCTGCCTGCTTGTGGTCAGGCGCGGCAAAGAGTATTAAACCCGGTTTCTTGCTTGATGAACAAGCTTTTACAAACGTGTCACATAAAGCGCGACAACACGTGTGGTGTTGTATAGTCACAACAAATTGAATTGAACTCAGGGAATACCATCCATGCTTGCAAGGACAGCCCGTGTTGTAAACGGGTGCATTGTCGTATTTTGCCTAGGCACCAGCGCTCCGGTTTGGAGCTTTGATTTTGACGATGTCACTAAAAAAGCTCAGGTGCTGGCGCAAAGGCCATACAAAGCGCCCAGCGCAGTTCCCGACTTTCTAACGTCTTTGCCTTACGACCGCTACCAGTCAATCCGCTTCAAGCCTGAAGCCAACCTTTGGCGCCAGCCGGCCAGTGCGGACAAAAAGCACTTTGAAGTCATGATGGTGCCCACCGGCAGCGTATACCGACACGCGGTTACCTTAAACGAAGTGGATCAAGAGGGCGTAAGGCCGCTGATTTTTAATCGCGATCACTTTACCTACCCCTCGCCTGATCTCGCCAGGCGTATTCCAGCCGACCTGGGTTACGCGGGCTTTTGGCTGACCTGGCCCTTACAATCATCGTCCGCAATTAAAAGCGCCGAACGCCAGGGCAACCAGTTCCTGGTGTTCGGCGGCGCCAGTTATTTTCGCGGTGTTGGGGCCGATAACGGTTTCGGCTTGGCAGCCCGGGGACTGGCCATAGACACCGGCTTACCTTCCGGCGAAGAGTTTCCGGCGTTTACCGAGTTTTGGTTGGAACGGCCAGCCGCCAACGCAGCTACCATGACGGTTTACGCGCTGCTAGACAGCCCCAGCGCGACCGGCGCTTACCGTTTTGTGATCAGCCCGAACACGGTTACCGGCATTGAGGTCAGTGCCAACCTGTTTGCCCGCAGCAATATCGATCAGATTGGCCTGGCGCCGCTAACGTCCATGTTCTACTACGGCGAGAATACACGTCAGCCAGCGGGGGAATGGCGGCCCCAGGTTCACGACTCTGATGGCCTGCTAATACGGGACGAAAAATCCGCTGACCTGACCGAGTGGGTATGGCGGCCATTACAGAATCCCACCAGTTTGCGGATGAACTATTTTCAAGTGACCAACCTGAAAGGGTTTGGGCTGATGCAGCGAGATACCCGCTTTGATGATTTTTCAGACGCAGAAGCTCACTACGAAAAGCGCCCGAGCGCGTGGATTGACAACACCGACGATTGGGGCTCAGGTGAAGTTGTGCTGGTAGAAATCCCCACCTCCTCAGAGGGCAACGACAACATCGTGGCCTTTTGGAAGCCGCGTCAGAAAATCGAGCAGGGCGCAGAGCTGAATTTCCAGTACCGCCTTAGATTCGGAGACCATGCCGCGTTTGACGGTAATATTGGCCGTGTTGTGGACACCTGGGTGGGTGCTGGCCGAATTAATGGCGCTAACCAGGGCGAAAACAATCGCAATCTGGAAGGTACCTGGCGGGTGGTCGTCGACTTTGAGGGGAAAACCCTGAACGCCGCTAATGTTCCGGTTGTCAGCGAAGTGGGTACCAACGACAACGCTGAAATACTGGAACACTTTGTAGAGCACCTGCCAGAGCAGGGCATCTGGCGCCTGTCGATGCTGGTCAAGCCTGCGCCCGATATGGACACACCTCTAAGGGCGCGATTATTGGCAGGCCCGAATGCGGTGTCTGAAACCTGGTTGTATCAGCTGCCTGACTTAGCCCAGGCGAGGGACTAAGCGTGGAACAGCTACCGTGCCAGAAGGCACTGGACCGGATAATAGCCTACCTTCGCGGCAGCGGAATCAAACCGGGTGTCAGTGAATGCCGCACCGCGCTTGAACTGGTCGGTCACGCGTTGCAGCAGGCCCCCGATGGCGATTATCTAAAGCTGGTGATGGAACTGCTGCCCCAGTATTTCGAGTTGCCACAGCCAAAACTGTCGCTTGAAGCCGGGCCAGAGCTGCTCAGGGGAAGCATGGGTTATGAATGATCGGGCTCCCCAGAAACTCTGGCGCTGGCGCACGGTAGCCAGAATAAGGCGCAGCTTGCTGGCGCTGCTGGTATTTGGCCAAACCGCGGTGGCCAGCTATTACTTGTTGTGGATCATGCCCTACCACGGAGGCACTCCGGTAGAAATCGGCCTGCTGGTATTGTTTGCATTGCTCTACGCCTGGATAGCCGTGGGTTTTTGGACCGCGGTGGTCGGATTTGTATTGCGGCTGATGGGTGGCGATAAGCACTCGCTGCTGAACCGTTACAGCAGCGATGACCTGGAAAACACCCCACTGGTCAAAACCGCCATTGTGCTGCCTGTTTACCACGAACCGGTGCACTGGACGTTTAGCGGACTGAAAGCGGTGTATCACGAGCTGGAGTGCAACGGCCAGATTGAACACTTTGAATTTTTCATATTGTCAGACAGCCGGAACCCGGAAATATGGTTGGAAGAACAAGCAAAATGGCACCAGCTGTGTGACGAGTTGGGTGCCCACGGCCGTCTGTTTTACCGCCGCCGCGGCGTTAACCTGAACTATAAAAGCGGCAACGTCGCCGATTTCCTGCGGCGTTGGGGCCGGCGCTTCAAATACATGGTGGTGTTAGACGCAGACAGCTTGATGAGTGGGCGCACCATCGTGCGCATGGTTCAGTTAATGGAGCGCGAACCACAGGTTGGAATACTGCAAACAAACCCCTCCATTATTAACGGCCAGTCGCTGTTTGCCCGTCTGCAGCAGTTTGGCAATCGCCTGTATTCCTCACTCTTTACGACGGGCCTCGCCGCTGTGCAAATGGGCCATGCCGCTTTTTGGGGCCACAACGCCATACTGCGCGTAGAGCCGTTTATGCAGCACTGCGGTTTGCGTAAATTACGCGGCTTTGGCGTGTTTGAAGGGCCGATCATGAGCCACGATTTTGTCGAGGCTGCCTATATTGGCCGCGCCGGTTACGAAGTCTGGCTGGAACCCGGTTTGGGCGAAAGTTTTGAAGAGTCACCGCCCACGCTGGCGGATGAACTGTCACGTGACAATCGCTGGGCCAAAGGCAATCTGCAGCACCTGTGGATTCTGTGTTTTGGCCGCCGCATCCGTTTGGCGCACCGCATGGCGTTCCTCAACGGCATAATGGCCTACGTGGCCTCGCCCTTGTGGCTAGCGTTCCTGGCGTTAACGACAGTGGCTGCCGCGGAGTTAACGTTGTCGCCCATCGAGTATTTTCCTGCCGGCCACGAAGGGCTCTTCCCACTCTGGCCGGAATGGCGGCCAGAGTGGGCGCTTACTCTCGCCCTTAGCACATTGGCCTTGCTGTTCGTGCCAAAATTTCTGGCCATTATCGACGCCATCATTCACGGCTTAGCCAAAGGCTTCGGTGGCCCTTGGCGGCTGTTTTTAAGCGTGTGGGTAGAAATTGTATTCTCGGTATTACTGGCACCCATCCGCATGCTGGCCCACAGCCGGTTCGTAATCGCGTCTTTGTTAAACGTCTCCCTAAGCTGGGCCGGGCAAAATCGCACGGAAGAAACCGGCTGGCGCGAGGCGTTAATAACCCAGGCACCGGGATTAATAATGGGCGGTAGCTGGGCGGTGTTCGCCTGGTGGTTAGATGTCAGTTTTTTCATTTGGTCTCTGCCCGTTGCTGTGCCTTTAATACTCGCCGCGCCCACCTCGGTGCTGCTTAGCCGGGTCAGAGTCGGTCAAGCCATACGCCGCGCCGGGCTGTTACTGATTCCTGAAGAGCTGGCACCGTTGCTTTTGCTGAAAAACGCCGCTGAAAATCGAGCCCAGCCGGCCAGCCGCTGGAGTATTGGCCACTTTGAGCAGGCTGTTCTGGTACCGCTGGTTCACCAGCAACAACTGGCGCTGGCCAGGCCGAACCGCCGTTCCAGTCGAGCCGTAAGGCTCAACGGCCTGGTGGACCAATGCATCCGCACCGGCCCGGCGGCATTGAATAAAAAACAAATCAGCGAATTGTGTCAAGACAGAGTGGCCCTGGCCGAGCTTCATCGCCGCGCCTGGATCGCGCCAACGGAGAGCTATTGGGGCCAGGCGATCGCCCGCCTTTAACAACTGGCCCGTCTTTAACAATTAGATAGTGACGAATAAAGAACTCAACCAATAACTGACTATCGACTAAAAACAGAACATCGAAAACCTACCAAGATGACTTTTGAGGTTTAATAATGCGCCGTCGCTCTCTTCTAAAAGCCGTATCTGCTGCTGTTTTGGGCGTGTTACCCATGCCGGCCTTGCTGCAGGCGGGTGAAGTGGCTCGCAGCACAAAACGCAGCGGGTCTTTTGATTACGCCTGGCTCAAAGGCCACGCCCGCCATCTGGCCGACAAAGCCTACCAACCGCAAACCAGCGGCATTCCCGCAAGCTTGAACACCTTAAGCTGGGATGACTACCAAGCCATCCGCTTCAAGCCCCAAGATGCGCTCTGGCGCAGCGACGATTTGTTGTTTCAGGTGCAGCTTTTCCATCTTGGCTTGTACTTCAAAAAACCAGTGCAAATATTCGAAGTGGATGGCGGTATCGCCCGAGCCCTGGAATATCGTCAAAGCAACTTCGACTACAGCGGCAAACAGGCACTGGGTAACCTGGAATCGAATCTCGGTTACGCTGGCTTTCGCTTGCACTTCTACACCAATTTTCAATTAGATTTGGCGTCTTTTCTGGGCGCTAGTTATTTCCGTGCGGTGGGCGAATCCATGCAGTACGGTTTGTCTGCCCGCGGCCTGGCCGTAGACACGGGCATGAGTAGGGAAGAAGAATTCCCCGACTTCACCACCTTCTGGCTAGAGAAACCGGCCCCCGGCCAGGACTTTGTCACCGTCTGGGCTTTACTGGATTCTCCCAGCGTTACCGGCGCCTATGCCTTTCGTATTCAGCCTGGGCAAAATACAGTGATGGATGTGGATGTGGCGCTCTACCCGCGAAAAGCCATCGAACGGGTGGGCATTGCGCCGTTAACCAGCATGTACCAAATGGGCGAAAATGATCGCCGCATGGCGTACGACTGGCGTCCGGAAATTCACGACTCAGATGGCCTGGCGATTCAAAACGGCAACAACGAATGGCTGTGGCGGCCGTTGATGAACCCCCGCAACGTGCATGTCAGCAGTTTTGTTGACAATAACCTGAAAGGCTTTGGCCTGTTGCAGCGCGACCGTAACTTTGAGCACTACCAAGACGACGGCGTGTTCTACAATCGCCGGCCAAGCGCCTGGATTACGCCAAAAGGCGATTGGGGCCCAGGGCAGGTAATGCTCACTGAAATCCCCACCGGAAACGAAACATTCGACAATATCGTGGCATTCTGGAATCCGCAAAAGCCTTTGGCTGTTGGCAAAGAACACCTGTTTTCCTACATTCTGACCTGGGGTGAACAGCCACCGGTGCAGCCAGACAAGTTGGCGCAAGTGCAGGCCACCCGTACCGGGCTTGGCGGCGTTATAGGCCAGCAGCGAGAGGTGTTTTCCTGGCGGTTTGCGATCGATTTTGGTGGCGGTGGTTTAAGCATGTTGGCGGCCGATGCCGAGCTGGAAGCTGCTATTACAACCAGCAGTGGCAAGGTAGAAATAGCGTCTGTGCGCCCTCTGGACTCGATTAAGGGTTACCGCGCAATGTTTGATTTGGTGCCCGGTGAATCGGGCGATCCCGTCGACATCCGTTTGCAGCTGACGCTCAGCGGGCAACCGGTCTCTGAAATGTGGCTTTACCAGTACACGCCGCCGCCAGCGAGCGAGCAAGCCCGGTTTTTGGAACTGTAATACGTCCGATACAGTGTCTTATACTGAAGGATTGTTGACAATCCGTGTGATGGCGCGTAATTTCGCATCATTATTCTCAGGATTGTTAACAAAGCATGTTGGAAATCGTCCCACAAGCCTATACTCGCGCCGATGAAGCCTTCGATTGTCTACAAACGGCGATTGTGAAAGGCGACCTAATCCCGGGCGAAAAAATTGGTGAAGTTGAGCTCTGCTCCCGCTTTCATTTAACCCGCGGGCCGCTGCGCGAAGCGCTGGGACGCCTGGAATCCCGAGGCTTGCTGGTACGCCGCCCCCACGCTGGGGTGAAAGTGGTCGCCGTAAGCGCCGACGAGTTAATAGAGCTTTATCGCATACGCGAACTGATGGAAGGCCTGGCCGCACGGCAGGCCGCTGAACGTATGACAGACGCCGAAATTGCGGCCTTGCGCGCCACCCTCGACACCCACGAAACCATGATCGAACAAGCCCAGGGCCAAGCGTACTACCAGGCCGAGGGCGACTACGATTTTCATCACCGCATCGCCACTGGCAGCCGCAACACCAAGCTGACTCAAATGCTCCTGGGCGACCTATACTACATGGTGCGCATGTACCGCTACCGTTTAAGCACCTCGGCCGGACGTCCGCACATGGCGCTGGGCGAGCATCGCAATATTGTTGATGCCATTGCCAGCCGAGATGGCGACCTGGCGGAATTTCTGATGAAACGCCACATTCACGCAGCACGAAAAAACATTGAACAAAAAATCCGCGACGGCGAACTGACTATTTAACCCATCAGCAAACCATCGTCATCTTTATCCAAAGGAGGCAACACCATGTCCAGCAAACTTTCCCCGGGTGCCCGTTTTCGTAAAGCCCTGAACGACAACAAGCCCCTGCAGATTGTTGGTACCATCAACGCCTATGCGGCCATGATGGCCGAGCGGGTGGGGCACCAGGCTATTTACCTGTCTGGTGGCGGTGTTGCAAACGCCTCCTATGGCTTGCCAGATCTGGGCATGACCAGTCTGAATGACGTAGTAGAAGACGTGCGCCGCATTACTGCCGCCACGGATATTCCGCTGCTGGTAGACATAGACACCGGTTGGGGTGGCGCATTCAATATTGGCCGTACCATTCAGCAAATGGAAAAAGCCGGTGCAGCCGCCGTTCACCTTGAAGACCAGGTCGCCCAGAAGCGCTGTGGCCACCGCCCGAACAAAGAAATTGTCTCCAAAGAAGAAATGGTAGACCGCATAAAAGCAGCCGTTGACGCCCGCGCCGACAAAGACTTCTTCATCATGGCCCGTACCGATTCGTTCCAGAAAGAAGGCCTGGAAGCCGCCATTGATCGCGCCAAAGCTTATATAGAAGCCGGTGCCGACGGCATCTTCGCTGAAGCCGTAAACGAGCTGGAACACTACAAAGCCTTCTCTGCAGCCCTGGGCAATGTGCCGCTGCTGGCCAATATCACCGAATTTGGCGCTACGCCGCTGTACAACCGCAAAGAGCTGGGCGACGCCGGTGCCAGCATGGTGCTTTACCCACTGAGCGCCTTTCGCGCCATGAACAAAGCCGCCGTAACGGTTTACCAGAACATTCTGGAGAAGGGCGACCAGAAAGATGTAATCGACCTGATGCAAACCCGCATGGAACTATACGACTACCTGAACTACCACGATTTCGAACAGAAACTTGACCAGCTTTTCCAGCAGTCCAAAGGCTGAGGTAGGAACGGTATAGGTGACAGACCTGAGGTCTGTCACCGGTGTCAAACAACCAGGTAGGGGACAGACCTTAGGTCTGTCCCCGGTATAACAAATTAGGGGACAGATTTTAAATCTGTCCCCGGTTTTAAGGAAAAGCATCCATGGCTGAAGCAAAAAAATTAAGTGGCGCAGGACTGCGTGGACAAGTAGCCGGTGAAACCGCACTCTGCACCGTCGGCCTAACCGGAACCGGCCTCACCTATTGCGGCTACGACATTAGCGACCTGGCAGACAACGCCCAGTTCGAAGAAGTGGCCTATCTGCTGTTACAAGGCAAGCTGCCAAACCAGCAGGAGCTGGACGCCTACAAAGCCAAGCTGAAAAGCCTGCGTACTCTGCCCGACGCACTGAAAACCGTGCTGGAAAGCATCCCGAAAGACGCCCACCCGATGGACGTGATGCGGACCGGCTGCTCGATGCTGGGCAACCTGGAAACCGAGCAAAACTTCAGCCAGCAAGACGACAAAATTGACCGCCTGCTGGCCGCGTTCCCGGGCATCATCAACTACTGGTACAGCTTTGTTCATAAAGGTGTGCGCATTGATACCAACAGTAGCTCCGATTCCATCGGCGGCCACTTCTTAGAGCTGCTGCACGGCAAAAAGCCAAGCGAGCTGCACGAACGGGTGATGAACGTTTCCCTGATTCTGTACGCCGAGCATGAATTCAACGCGTCTACCTTCGCAGCCCGCGTATGTGCCTCTACTTTGTCTGACATCCACAGCTGCGTAACCGGCGCTATTGGTACCTTGCGTGGCCCGCTGCACGGCGGCGCCAACGAAGCGGCGATGGAACTGATCCAGAAATTCAAGACCCCGGATGAAGCCGAAGCAGGCCTGATGGGTATGTTACAGCGCAAAGAAAAAATCATGGGCTTCGGCCATGCGGTTTACAGCGACTCCGACCCGCGCAACGTAATCATTAAAAAATGGGCCGAAAAACTGTCGAAAGAAGTGAATGATACGGTGCTTTACCCGGTATCTGTGCGCTGTGAAGAAGTCATGTGGCGCGAGAAGAAGCTGTTCTGCAACGCCGACTTCTTCCACGCCTCTACTTACCACTTCATGGGCATTCCTACTGGACTGTTCACGCCTATTTTTGTGATGTCACGGGTGTCCGGCTGGACTGCGCACGTTAAAGAGCAGCGCGCCAACAACCGTATCATTCGCCCGAGTGCGGAATACACCGGCCCCGAACACGCCGAATGGCTGCCGATCGAAAAGCGCTAACGCCAGATAGGGGACGGATTTGAAATCCGTCGCCTATATCGAGGTCAGCCGGGGGACAATATTAAATTCTGTCCCCAACACCTGTTGCGTAGAGAGCCAAAAATATGAACACCCACTATCGCAAAAACCTACCAGGAACCAGCCTGGACTATTTCGACACCCGCCAGGCCATCGAAGACATACAGCCTGGCGCCTACGCCAAACTGCCGTACACCTCCCGTGTTTTAGCCGAGCAACTGATTCGCCGTGGCGAACCCGACATGCTCACCGAATCGCTGAAGCAGTTTATCGAACGCAAGCAAGACCTGGATTTTCCCTGGTACCCGGCCCGCGTGGTTACCCACGATATCCTGGGTACCACCGCCCTGGTGGATCTGGCAGGCCTGCGTGACGCTATAGCCCTAAAAGGCGGTGACCCAGCAAAAGTAAACCCGGTGGTACCTACCCAGCTGATTGTGGACCACTCCCTGGCGGTAGAAGCCGCGGGTTTTGACCCAGACGCATTCGATAAAAACCGCGCCATCGAAGATCGCCGCAACGATGACCGTTTCCACTTCATCGAGTGGACCAAAACCGCCTTTAAAAACGTTGATGTGATTCCTGCCGGTAACGGCATCATGCACCAGATTAACCTGGAAAAAATGTCTCCGGTGATTCAATCCCGTGACGGCGTTGCCTTCCCGGACACCTGCGTCGGTACCGACAGCCACACCCCGCACATCGACTGCCTGGGCGTAATTGCCATTGGCGTGGGTGGTCTTGAAGCAGAAACCGTCATGCTCGGCCGCCCATCCATGATGCGGGTGCCCGACATTATTGGCGTAAAACTCACTGGCAAGCGCCAGCCGGGCATTACCGCGACTGACATCGTGCTGGCCATTACCGAATTCCTGCGTAAAGAGCGCGTGGTATCCGCCTACCTGGAATTCTTTGGCGAAGGCGCAGAAAGTCTGACCATCGGCGACCGTGCCACCATTTCCAACATGACCCCGGAATTTGGTGCCTCTGCCGGCATGTTCTACATCGACCAGCAAACCATCGATTATTTGAGGCTGACCGGTCGTGAGCCAGAGCAGATCGCATTAGTAGAAACCTACGCCAAGCACACTGGCTTGTGGGCCGACGCGCTGATCGAAGCGGAATACGAGCGGGTGCTGGAATTTGACCTGTCCACCGTTGTGCGCAACGTGGCTGGCCCTTCTAGCCCTCATCGCCGCGTAGCGACCAGCGATCTGCAGGCCCAGGGCATTGCCGGTAATCTGGAAAGGGCCTTGGCGGAAGAAGCCGAAGGCAAAATGCCAGACGGCGCGGTGATCATCGCCGCGATTACCTCCTGCACCAATACCTCGAACCCCCGCAACGTGGTCGCTGCTGGCCTGATTGCGAAAAAAGCCAACGAGCTGGGTCTGGTGCGTAAGCCCTGGGTGAAATCTTCCTTTGCACCGGGTTCCAAAGTCGCCCGCTTGTACCTGGAAGAAGCCGGCCTGCTAAAAGAAATGGAAAAGCTGGGCTTTGGTATCGTCGGCTACGCTTGCACCACCTGCAACGGCATGTCTGGCGCTCTGGATCCGAAAATCCAGGAAGAAATTATCGACCGCGATCTTTACTCCACCGCGGTACTGTCGGGCAACCGTAACTTCGACGGCCGTATACATCCGTATGCCAAGCAAGCATTCCTGGCATCGCCGCCCTTGGTTGTGGCCTACGCCATCGCCGGTACCGTGCGTTTTGACATCGAAAAAGACGTCTTGGCCAAAGATAAAGACGGCAACCCGGTTACCCTGAAAGACATCTGGCCAAGCGATGAAGAAATCGACGCCATCGTAAAATCCAGCGTTAAGCCCGAACAGTTCAAACAGGTGTACATCCCGATGTTTGATCTGGGCGCGTTCGAAGAAGCCGAAAGCCCTCTTTATGACTGGCGCCCGACGAGCACCTATATTCGTCGCCCGCCCTACTGGGAAGGCGCACTGGCAGCCGAGCGCACCATGAAAGGCATGCGCCCACTGGCGATTCTGCCGGATAACATCACCACCGATCACCTATCGCCATCTAACGCCATTATGATGGACAGCGCTGCCGGCGAATACTTGCACAAAATGGGCCTGCCAGAGGAAGATTTCAACTCCTACGCAACCCATCGCGGGGACCATTTGACCGCCCAGCGCGCCACCTTTGCCAATCCGAAGCTGATGAACGAAATGGTACGGGACGAGAAAGGCGAGATTATCCAGGGTTCCATGGCCCGTGTGGAGCCGGAAGGCAAAAACCTGCGCATGTGGGAAGCCATTGAAACCTACATGGAACGCAAGCAGCCGCTGATCATCGTGGCCGGCGCCGACTATGGCCAGGGTTCCTCCCGCGACTGGGCCGCCAAAGGCGTGCGATTAGCTGGCGTAGAAGCCATTGCCGCTGAAGGCTTCGAACGCATCCACCGTACCAACCTGGTGGGCATGGGCGTACTGCCACTGGAATTCAAGCCGGGTGCCACCCGCTTGACCTTAAAGCTGGACGGCACCGAAACCTACGACGTAGAAGGCGATATAAGCCCACGTTCCGACATGACCCTGGTTATTCACCGCAAAAACGGCGAAACCCTGAACGTACCTGTAACCTGCCGCCTGGACACCGCAGACGAAGTGTCTGTGTTTGAAGCCGGCGGTGTATTGCAGCGTTTCGCCCAGGATTTCCTAGAGTCAGAAGGGGCGGTCGCATGAGCGGTCTTATGAGCCAGATACCACAAGTAAAAATCCCCGCGACCTATATGCGCGGGGGCACCAGCAAAGGCGTGTTCTTCCGCCTGGAAGACCTGCCCGAGCGCGCACAAACCCCGGGTTCGGCCCGGGACAACCTGCTGCTGCGGGTGATTGGCAGTCCTGACCCCTATGGGAAGCAAACAGACGGCATGGGCGGGGCAACATCCAGCACCAGCAAAGCCGTGATTCTGTGCAAAAGCACCCAGCCAGACCACGATGTGGACTACCTGTTTGGCCAGGTCAGCATAGACAAACCCTTTGTAGACTGGAGCGGCAACTGCGGCAACCTGACCGCAGCGGTCGGCGCCTTTGCCATCAACAGCGGCCATGTGGAAAAAGACCGCATGCCGGAAAACGGGGCGGGCAGCGGGATAGTCACCGTCCGCATCTGGCAGGCGAACATACGCAAAACCATCCTAGCCAAAGTACTGGTCACCAACGGCGAAGTGCAGGAAACCGGTGATTTCGAGCTGGATGGGGTCACCTTCCCAGCGGCCGAAGTACAAGTGGAATTCATCGACCCGGCCGACGGCGAAGGCGCCATGTTCCCCACCGGCAACCTGGTGGACGACCTGGAAGTACCAGGCGTTGGAACCCTGAAAGCAACCATGATCAACGCCGGTATTCCCACGGTATTTATCAATGCAGACGCGGTGGGCTACAACGGCACCGAACTGCAGGATGCGATTAATGGCAACCCCGAGGCCCTGGTGATGTTTGAAACCATTCGTGCCTACGGTGCGCTGAAAATGGGGCTGATCCAGAACATCGAAGAAGCGGCTGAGCGCCAGCACACGCCAAAAGTAGCGTTTGTTGCGCCGCCTGCGGACTACAGCGCTTCAAGCGGTAAAGCCATTGCCATTGACGACATAGACCTAGTTGTTAGAGCTTTGTCTATGGGCAAACTGCACCATGCCATGATGGGTACAGCTGCCGTCGCTATAGCAACGGCAGCGGCTATTCCCGGCACCCTGGTAAACCTGGCGGCAGGCGGCGGTGACCGTACCTCCGTCACCTTCGGCCATCCGTCAGGCACCTTGCAGGTGGGCGCAGAAGCCAAAGAAGTAAACGGCCAGTGGACCGCCACCAAGGCCATCATGAGCCGCAGCGCGCGAGTGCTGATGGAAGGCTGGGTAAGAATTCCCGGAGATTCGTTTTAGCTTCGTAGCTTTCCAGATTTTGAAAGTACCCCCGCGCTAATAACCGGCTACCCTTAGGGAATAACCGGAGACCCAGCCGGGGGTATTTTTTTACCCGCACATTTCAAATAGGAGAAAATCCATGTCTGCCACATTCGATCTAAACGAACGCCCCGATTACGACGACATCCTGCAAACCATCGCCGACTACGTCTTGAACTACCAAATCGACAGCGAAGAAGCCTGGACCACCGCCCGCCATTGCTTGATGGACACCTTGGGTTGCGGCCTGCTGGCCCTGAAATTTCCGGAATGCACCAAGCATTTAGGCCCGTTGGTAGAAGGCACCATCGTACCCAACGGCGCGCGGGTGCCCGGCACGTCTTTCCGTATGGACCCGGTTAAAGCTGCCTGGGACATTGGCTGCATCGTGCGCTGGCTGGATTATAACGACACCTGGCTGGCGGCCGAATGGGGCCATCCGTCGGACAACCTGGGCGGCATACTGGCCGTAGCCGACCACCTATCGCAAAAGCGCGTGGCCGAAGGCAAATCCCCCATCGCCATGAAAGCCGTGCTGGAAGCCATGATCATGGCCCACGAAATCCAGGGCGTGCTGGCGCTGGAAAACTCGTTCAATAGGGTAGGGCTAGACCACGTTCTGCTGGTGAAAGTGGCGTCGACTGCTGTGGTGGCTCGGCTGATGGGCGCCAACCGCGACCAGTTGCTGTCAGCGCTGTCACACGCCTGGGTAGACGGCCAATCCCTTCGCACCTATCGCCATGCCCCCAACGCAGGTTCCCGCAAATCCTGGGCAGCAGGGGACGCCACCTCCAGGGCCGTTCGCCTTGCGGATATCGCCATGCGCGGCGAAATGGGCATACCGGGCGCGCTCACAGCGCCCCAGTGGGGCTTTAACGACGTGCTGTTCAGCAAAACCAACAAAGACCAGAAAATCAAACCTGCGGACAAGTGTCAGCTTTCTTTACCTCAGGCATTTGGCTCCTACGTGATGGAAAACATCCTGTTCAAAGTGTCTTTCCCGGCAGAATTCCACGCCCAAACTGCCGCGGAAGCCGCCGTCACACTCCACCCACGAGTCAAAGACCGCTTGCAAGATATTGATAGAATCGTGCTGATCACCCACGAATCCGCCATTCGCATTATTTCTAAAGTGGGCAGCCTTGCCAATGCCGCAGACCGCGACCACTGCCTGCAATACATGACAGCCGTGCCACTGATATTTGGTGACCTTACAGCCGAGCACTACGAAGACAGCTTTCACAGTGCCCACCCAATGATTGATCAGCTAAGAGGAAAAATGAAGGTTGTCGAAAACAAGGCTTACTCCGCGGATTATCTGGACCCAAGCAAGCGCTCAATCGCCAATGCGGTACAGATTTTCTTTAAAGACGGTTCAAGCACAGACAATGTGGTGGTGGAGTATCCAATCGGGCATCGCCGCCGCCGCGAAGCCGCCATTCCTTTGCTGAAACAGAAGTTTCAACAAAACCTCTTAACCCGCTTTCCCGCGGGCCAGTGTCAGCGAATTTCCCAAACGTTGCAGAGCCAGGCAGAGCTGGAAAGCATGCCCGTTCACGAATTTACGGCGCTGTTTGTGATTTGAGCAAAATGTGACGACCTCTAATCAGCAATCGTAGAAAGCAAAAACCCCGGCACAGGGCCGGGATTTTTAAAGGCTTGCCGGTCAGGGAACGACCGGTAAAACTTACCTTTTAGGCTATCAACTTACGCGACGTTCTTACGACGGCGCGCAGCAGCCAAACCAAACAGGCCAAGGCCGAGAAGTGCCAGAGTGCCGGGCTCGGGTACTTTTGCCAGGGTCACGTTGTCGATGCCCCAGCCATCAGCTCTGGTGGTGTCATTATCAAATAGTAATTCAACGCTGCTGAAGGTGGCGTCAGCGATCAGTGTAATGTAAGCGATGTTGCCATTACGCTGGCGAGTATCGAAATTCAAAATTTCTTCCACGCCGTCATCAAAAATAAACTTCAGTCTTCCACCAGCATCGTTTGCATCGGCCAGATAGAAGCCAAACGCATTGTAGCCACCACCGCTTAGAATCTCCCAAGTCACTACCTGGGCATCGTTGCTGTCCAGCCAATTCGAGTTAAAGGCACGTCCAAACTCACCAGTGGAGCTATCTTCAATCATCAGCAAGTCGTTGCGAACGTCGCTGGAGCGGGCAGGGTTTTGTTCGGTCATGGTGAAGGTGCCAACGGCCGTTTCAAAGGCAGATCCTGCATTTACCCATTTTGCCTGAACACCGGATGCGTCAACAGCCTGATACGTCTGGTCTGTAACGCTGGCAAAACCGCTATCGAAAGTTTCGGTGATGCCACCGTAGCTTCCAGCGGCAAATGCAGCGGAGGCTGCATCTGCGTCAGATTGGCCGTAAGCGGCTGTAAAGCTAACAACGCCAGCGCTAGCCGTTGAAACAAACGATGCCATTGCAAGGCCTAGCAGAGTTTTAGAACGTGTTTTCATAGTGTTCCTCATACATCAAAGGTGACTCATAACAGACGTTTGTCTAATTGAGGTATGTGCAGCTAATAGCGTGCCAGAAACACAAAAAGTTTTAAAAAATAAGCGTGTACATAAATTTCGAAGCGCATGAAAAATCGATGTGTAAAATAACTCGACATTCGTAAGTGGCTATTTATTCCAGTTAGGCGACAGCGGCTTCACATTGTCAGATAACCCAACCGCATCAAGCGTCAGCTATTAAGCAACCCAGTTGGCCAAGCGTATCCCTCGCATGTTCTTGAACTGCTTTGTGTTATTAGTGACGACCACTAATCCTTGTGATCGGGCGTGCCCGGCGATTATTTCATCGTAAGGGTCAATCGGGCGACCAATCTTTTCAGCTCAGCTCAGCTCGCAATTGCCCAGTATGTGCTGCCGCGTCATTGTCGTATGGCAAAACCTCAAGCCGGGCTGTAAAACCCTTAACATCCTTAAGACTATGGCGCACTGCCGCAGATGCGTTAGCTCCGTTTACCAGCTCCATAAACGTTACGACTGAAATACACATCTGACCGTCGTGAGCAATGAACGCTTAACGGACCCCGGCAGGCCGATTTTGGTGGTGTAAATCGCGATGTTGGTATCAAGCATGTACTTCAGCATCAGAGCGTTTCACGCTCTTGAGGGGCCAGCTGTTCGCGGCTTGTCATAAAGTCACCGGAAACCCCTTCACCGTCAAACCAGCTATCCCATGCCTCTCCGGCGGGCGCTATAATGTGAGCACGCCCAATAATCACGATGTCAAGTTGTTTGACGTCACCAGGGTAGGCCGCCGGCTATTTCTTCCAGAAGGGCGTAAGTGACTTCACATTGTCAGCGGGTTCTTTTTTTTGGGAGGTCCCTTCGGGTGACATCTTCGCCAAGCGCCCATCAATACTCTCCAAGGCACTGGCAATACGCTGCAGGGTTTTTGCCATATCACCGAAGCCTTCGGTCGATTGCGCGCTAACTGGGGCAGAGGAGACATTTCTTTTGTGCCGCACAGCCTCCGACGTTCTCACTGTAGGTACGTCGTCTTCGCCTAGCAAATCCTTGCGGATGCTTTTCAAGTCATGGGGGTCTATAAACGGCCGGTCTTCAGCGTAGGCGCACATCATCATACCGTCGCACAGTTTGTTAATCAGGCGCGGAATGCCACCGCTCAAATCGTGAATCTCTTGAACCGTGTCTTTATCAAACAGTTTATTGCCGCCGTGGCCAGACACCAGCAAGCGGTAATCAATGTACTCGGCGGTTTCTTTTGGTGTTAGCCCTTCCAGATGGAAAAACAGCTTCACCCGTTGCGCCAATTGGGGAATAGAAGTAACCGCCTGTTTAAGCTCAGGCTGCCCCAGCAAAATTACCCGCATAGATGGCCCGCCCATGCTTTCCATACCGGCCAGCATACGCACATCTTCCAAGTTTTCCCGGGTCAGGTTTTGGGCTTCGTCGATGGTCAGTACCACTGGCGCGCCTTCGGCGGCCATCTTCTCCAGATACTCTGTAATCTGAAACAGCATGCCCACCTTGCTGTCGTCTTCGGCCTTCAATCCCGCCTTGCGTAGAATCAGGCTGAACAGGTCCTTGGATTCCAGGTTGGTGTAGGCCACGTTCAACAGCTTCAAGTCGCCATCCATATTGCGGATGGTTTTCTTTAGCAGGGTAGTTTTACCAGAGCCGATTTCGCCACTGATTACCACAAAACCTTCGGAACTCCAGATAGCCGACGACATATACACGTAAGCCCGCGAATGCTGCTGGCTCATGTAAATAAAGTCGTCTTCCGGCGTAATCCGGAATGGGTGTCTGTGCAGGCCGAAAAATTCTAAATACATGGGCAATCCCCGTCAGTTTCAGGCCAGTCTGACCATCTGTTGCGTGGTCAGTCGCGTGCCCGGCTGAGAGCTCTCGGGTTTATACGCATCGTAGCTTTGTGACACTGTACCAAAGTGGAAGTCTTGCATCAGTCTTTCCAGGCGGTGCTCGCACTTATCCAGATTGGTGTAATGACGGAAGCGGGAAAACCAGCTGGCGTTGTTGTAGCGCGGCTGGTCTGGGTCTATCTCCCAGGGGTGCAGGTAAAACATTTGCGGCCGGCTGCCACCGCCAGAGGCGATATTGAACAAATAGCGGAAAACAGGGTAGGGGAACTGGCGAAAATAGCCCCCGCCCGCCGCCGGTATAGACAGCCCGCCGATTTTGGCCGTGGTCAGCGGGAATTCCCGCAACAAATGGCCTTTTTCAGTTTCAATGGTGTAGGGCGCACGGGGCGAGCCCGGAATGCCGTAATTGTCATGGCGCACCGGGAAAATACTGGAATCCCAGGTAAATCCGCATTCCGCCAGAATATCCAGCGCCCACAGCGATTTATGGGTAATCGAATAGCTGGCAGCGCGATAACCGATCACCTCGGCACCAATAATGTCTTCCAGCAGCGCTTTTGAGCGCACAGTTTCCTCACGGAACACGTCTGGAGTCTGGCTGTAAATCAGCTGGTGGCTGTAGCCGTGGGACGCCACTTCATGACCCCCAGCGGCAATTTTGCGCACTAATTGCGGGTGCTTGTCGGCCACCCAGCCCAACACAAAAAATGTGGCCTTCACGTCATTGCGTTCGAACAATGCCAGCAGGCGCTCGGTGTTTTGCTCTACACGGCTGGGCAGGCTGCCCCACTGGTCAGGGCGAATCACCTTTGCCAAAGCGGCCACGTGAAAGTAGTCTTCCACATCAATGCTCATGGCGTGTAGCGTTCTTGCATCGTTCTCTCTGTCGCGTAAAGTGTCGCCTGACACGGCAGCAGGTGCGCTGGATTCACTATTTTGCCGATCTGACATGGGCGTGGGCATCCTTATTGCAAGTATTAGTTAATTCTTACCTACTACAGGTTCAAAAACAATCGCCTTACCCGTAATATCTCAGTCACGGATATAGAGCGGTAAATGCTTGTTACATAAAGATACAAATGGCTTAAAGTCGTCCGGATTACAGCGTCGATTTTTCGATTAAACAATAAGCGAGCGGCAAGGAAGTTTGGTGTGCCCTATATTCGTTTCCGGAAACAGTTTCTACACATCCCGTATCTGTTGCTTGGCGTGTTGGAATTTTGTTTACTGTTTTTTGTGTACCGCCTGCTCGCGACTGGCGTTCACCTAGCCGTTCCTTTACCGCCTGAACTGGCGTCTGGCACCTTAGCTGCGTTGGTTTTCGCGCTTATGCTTAGCTCCGGCACCCTGTCTATGGGCGGCTATTCGTCCCTTGCCAATGAAAGCGCTACCTCCCTGTTTTTTCGCACCTTGGTGGCTTACTGCTTCGTAGGTGGTCTGGGCCTCACCACGATTTATCTGTTTGCACCAGCGCTCGATCCGGGCAGTTCCTCGCTGTTCTTCGCTGTCGCGCTCTCTTCATTAATCGTCATTCTGTGCCGGCTGGTCTTTTTAAGAGTGGTAGATTCAGAACAATTGGTGCGCCGGGTGGTGGTGTTTGGCGCAGGCCCATTTGCTGCTAACTTAATGCAAGAGTACGAACAAAACATGCGCGCCATGGGCGTTCGCATCATCGGTTGCATTGCAGACAACTCAGGCCAAGCCGCTGTAAAAAAAGATCAGTTACTGCCAATCCCCGTCAACTTCCACGAGTTTTGCCGCCACAACAAAGTGTCTGAAATTGTGATCGCCGCACAAGAACGGCGCCAGGCCCAAGGTGGCTTTCTACCTATGGCGGGCCTAATGGAGTGCAAACTGCGCGGCATCACCGTGACCAGCGGGGTAGATTTTTACGAGCGCGAGCTGAAAAAAGCCAAACTCGATATGGTGCATCCGTCCTGGATCCTGTTTTCTGACGGTTTCAGCGCCTCTCGCAGCCGCGCGTTTGCCAAGCGTTTTGTCGATCTTGCGCTCAGTCTCGCGTTGCTGGCCATTATGTCGCCTTTTATTATACTAACCGCTATTGCAGTATTTCTAGAGACTGGCCGCCCGGTGCTCTATAGTCAGAAAAGAACGGGCTTGCTGGGTAAAGAATTTCGCATCTATAAATTTCGCAGCATGCGCCAGGATGCAGAAAAAGACGGCAAAGCCCGCTGGGCTTCGGCGAACGACAACCGCGTCACCCGTGTTGGTGGGTTTATACGCAACACTCGGTTGGATGAGCTGCCACAAATTTACAACGTGATCAAAGGCGAAATGAGTTTTGTCGGGCCGCGCCCGGAAAGGCCGGAATTTGTCTCTGAATTGAAAGAGAAAATACCGTTTTACGACACACGGCATTACGTAAAGCCTGGCTTAATGGGCTGGGCCCAACTTAAATACCCTTACGGTGCCTCGGTAGAAGACGCCAAAGGCAAACTGGAATACGACCTTTATTACTCGAAAAACCACAGCTTACTGATGGACATACTTATTATGATTCAAACAGTGGAAGTGGTGCTTCTGGGCAAAGGCGTGCGGTAGCAGCAGCAGTAACAAAAGCAGCGACGACAAAAACACAGGGATCTGGAGAAAATTATGGGCAGGTTTAAAACGATTGCAGCAGTATGTACGGCATTGTTTACACTCGTGTTGGCGGGTTGCTCCGGCCTGCCGTCTTCCGCACAAATGCCTCCGTCTTCCGAAATGGAAGTCGAAGCCTATGAAATCGGTGTGGGCGACACCATCGCAGTACACGTGTGGCGTAACCCGGAACTGAACCAAACCATTGTGGTACGCCCGGACGGCTTTATCTCTATGCCCCTGATGGGCGATGTGAAGGCCGATGGCAAGCGCCCTGAAGAACTGGCCACCGAAGTGGGCACCGCCCTGAGCGAATTCATCCGCACCCCCGAAGTCTCCGTCATGGTTACCTCACCGGCCAGCAAAGAATTTCGCAACCGCCTACGCATCACCGGCCAGGTAGCGTCGCCGCAGTCTGTTGCCTTTCAGCCAGGCATGACCGTACTGGATTTGGTTCTCATCGCCGGTGGCGTGACGGATTTTGCCGCCGACGGCCGCGCTGTTCTTCATCGCCAGGTCGACGGTGAATACAACAGCTACGGCCTGAATTTGGGCGCCATCCTCACCGAAGGCGACATGAAAACCAATCACACCTTGCAGGCCGGTGACGTCATCAGCGTACCCCGCAAACAGTTGTTCCGAGGCGAGCTCTGATGGATCTACAGTTCATCATCGACACCCTGCGTGCGGTAAAGCTTGAGCTTTATCGCCACAGGTTGGCGGCGGCTGTTATCTTTATGTTGGTAACAGCCGGTGTTTTAACAATGGGTTACGTTACACCCAAAAGCTACACTTCCAAGGCGGTGCTCTTCGCCGACCAGTCCAACATTCTTGTACCACTACTGCGCGGCCAGGCTGAAGTCACCCAACTGGACCGCATTAACGAAGCCCGTGAAATGATTCAAAGCCGGTCGTTTTTGGAACAAATCGCTCTGGACACCGGAATGATCACAGGCGGTGAAGCCGACGCCACACGTAACGGCATTATCAGTATGTTACGCAACCAGATTCGCCTGAGGGTATCCAATAGCAGTTTTCTGGAGCTTAACTACACCAGCGGTGATCCAGACAAGTCTTTTCAGGTTCTCAGCGCGGCGTTAAGCCGATTTGTTGAGCGTTCCGTGCGTAAAAAACGCTCTGAAAGCCAGGGCGCGTTTGAATTTATTGATTCTCAGGTAAAAACCTACCAGCGTCAGCTGGAAGACGCCGAAGAGCGGCTGAAAGAATTCAAAAGTGCCAACCAAGACGGCAACGAAAACAGCGCCATGGCGCGCATCGAAAGCCTGCGTGGTGAAATTGAAAATCTGAAGTTGGAACTGCAGCAATCCGAGGCCGAAGTACGCTTAACCCGCGAACAGCTGTCCCAGGAACAACCGGTACGTCGCATTACCTTAGACCCCGGCAAATCTGCCGCAGAGCGCCGGCTGTCGTCTATGCGGTTGGAGTTAGATTCGCTGCTGCTGCGCTATCAGGAACGCCATCCAGACGTCATCAGCACCCAGGCACAGATTGCCGACCTGGAAAGCCAGGTGTCGGGCCAGAGTGAATCCTCCCGTGAGGGCGGGGTAACCGAAGTGATGGAAAACCCGGTCTACGAAAACCTGAAAATTCAGCTCTCGGATGGCACCACTCGCTTAGCGGTACAAACCAATCGACTGGCATCGCTTGAGCGGCTGTTAGAAGAAGCCTTTGAACGTTCCCAACGCGTCGCCGAAAACCAGGCCGAGTTCTCTGATCTGACCCGCGATTACGACGTCACCCGCGGCGTTTACGACGACATGCTGCAACGCCGCGAGCGAGCAAGGTTATCCATGACCCTGGACGTACAAGGCGAGGGCGTAAGCTACAAAATTCAGGAGCCGGCGACTTATCCCACCACTTGGGATGGGCTACAACTTTACCAGGTTGGCTTGGCTGGCCCGTTTTTGGGCAGCACCATGGTGTTAGGCCTGTTGGTTATGCTGGTGATGTTTGACCAGCGCTTGCGCTCGCCGCGAGCTTTGCAACTGTCATTGCCCGCGGGCCTTCCGGTGCTGACCAGCATTCCGCATTACCGTAGTACCTGGAAAGACCGCCTGTTACGCAAGGATGTCATGGCCATACTGTTTATTTTGGCCGTGTTCATGGCGGTCTACCTCGGCGTGTTGCTGTTCAGCGTAATGGGAATAACCCCGGAACAATTGATCAATAAAGCCCGCGAGTTAACCGGGTTCGGGGGCAGCTAGTGGACGACAACAAACTTTATAACGCGTTGCTGAAAAATCAGAAAGAACGCCAAAGCGCCCATTCAGCAGGCGAAGCGAGTTCTGAAGACAACTTCCGCAAGGAACGGCCCTTTTCCGGTGTTGAAGCGCCACGTCGACAACTGGGTGCGGCACAAGGTGCAGGTTCAGAGCGCCCGCCAACAGTCTATGACTCTGCCGTTTCGCTGGAACTGATCGGAAACCCGAATCCCTGGAGCCGGGAGCAGTTGCGGGAAAAGAAAATCATCTATCCCGGCATGCCAGACAAAGAGGTGATGGACGCCTACCGCGAACTGCGAATTCAGCTGCGCAGCCGCCACGGCGAGGGCAATTTTGCGGTTATGTTCAGCTCGTTGGGCCACGACAGCAGCTCCGTTGCTACTGCCTTCAACCTGGCGGCGGCCTTTGCACTAGACTCACACACGTCTGCGCTGCTGGTAGATTGCGACCCATACAACCAGAACCTCCAGAACCTGGTGTCGGTTCCTTTAGGCGCTGGTGTGACCGACTTCGTCGCTGATCGTTCTTTGAACATAAAAGACATCCTGTACGCCAGCGGCGTTGCCCGTTTAAGCGTCATTCCGGCGGGCACCCAGGCGTCATCGGCGGTAGAACTGTTTGCAGCGGTGCGCATGCGCGAGCTAATCAGCGAATTGAAGAATCGTTATCCGGACCGCTGCATCGTGATCAACGCCCCGGCGTTCCGGGATAACACCGAAGCCCGCATACTCGAACGCTTTGCTGACCAAGTGGTCATGGGTGTGCCCTTTGGCGAAGTAACAGGCGACGAAATCGCAGAAGCGGTTAGTCTGTTGGAAACGGACAAATTTGCCGGGCTGGTTTTTCAGGAGTAACACATGGAACGCAGAGCAGGGAAACGATTTGGCCGCTCATCGGCTGCATTAATCGCGGTATGTGGTTTACCATTGCCACTAGCGGCACAGGTGGCTGACGGCAGCACACTGCAATCCATTTCTGGTTCCGCTTCTGTCTTTACGGCAGCCACCCACACCCGAACCGACAGTGTCGGCGGCACAGACACCCGCACGGAGCCCAGCGTGGGTGTATCTGGTCGTATTGGTGGCGCGCTTGCCAGCGGCGCAAACTCGCTAGCACTGCAATACGGTGGCACCCTGGAAACCAGGCGCGACACCTCCGTTGGCGACCAAACGGACACCAGCTCTATTTCAGGCGCGGCCAGCTACGCCTACTTCGATCCGGCTCAGCCTTTAGATTTTAATCTGGGCCACACCGTCAGCTCGGTGCGCAACAACACCGGCTTTGTGGTCAACCCGTCCAGTTACGAAACCCGAAACACCTTAAGCGCCGGGGCAGGCTTACGTTTTAATGCCGGCAGCCTATCTACCTTGCGCCTGTTCAGCCAGGCCGGCCAAAGTTTTGGTGGCGGTGACTTGAGTGATGAAAACTCCTTAACGGCAGGCGCCGAGCTAACCCGAAGACTTAGCGAACGCTCCAGTGCCAGCCTTAACGCCAACCGTAGTTGGTCTGACGGAAGCAGCGTTGACCAAACAATCGACAGCGCCCAGCTGGTGTACCGGCGCGATCTGGAAAACGGCTCGTTCAGCATCGGTGGCGGTCAAAGTTGGGCAACAACCGAGTATTCAGACAATACCGAAACCGACAGCGATGCACTAACCGGGTTCCTGGACCGCAGCTGGGTGGCCGACCAATACCGCACCTCAGTTCAGTACAACCGAAGGCTGTCCGACAGCGCCACAGACCTGTCGCTGAATTTACCGCCCGAATTTGATTTTTTACCGGAAACAGTCGAGCTGAGAGACTTGGTGGTTAGCGATTCCGTATCGATATCCCACAGCACCGATCTGCTGTGCAACGCCTGCACTCTTGGCCTGTCCGCTACGGCGGCGGTTTTAAAATCCCAGATCAGCGGGGACAAAACCCACGAATACGCCTCTAGCGCTAGTTTGGGTGTGCAGCTAACCGATCTGCAGCGCGTTACCTTTGGCTATAGCTGGCAGGGCGATGCAGAAGACGAAGCCGGTACCATTGTTGATCAGATACACCGGTTTGACATCCGCTGGTCTCGTCAGCTCGCTGAAAATACCGATTTTGCCGTGGGCTTCAATCAATCGTACCTGCGCCCGCGTTTAGCTGGAAGCGATCAAGACCAATTCGCATTGCGGCTTGAGCTCAGTCACGGATTTTCAATGATGGGAACGGCTCGCTAGTGCCTCTAGACGGGCCTGTACACACGGATTTAAGCGCAGTGTCAGATGGGGCTTTAGAGGTTTATTGCGAAGATCCCGCCGCAAACCAGGCGTCTTTGAGCGAGGAATGGCAAACACTCGAGAAACGGGCGCGGCCGGGCGTGTTCTTATCCTGGCAATGGATAGGTGTCTGGTTGTCGGTCTACCAGCCAGCGTTCAAAGTTTTGAAAGTGATGGATCAGGGGCAGCTTGTTGGCCTTGGGCTGGTAACGGAATCATCTGAACGCAGGCATGGAATACTGTCATCCAGGTGCTTGTATGTCCACCAGACAGGCTGCCCATCGCAAGATCAAATATGGATTGAATATAACGGCTTTCTTGCGAAAACCGGCATGGAATTGTTGGTTGCTGAAGCTTGTGTCGATTACCTGAAGCGACTCAGAGCAGGCTGGGATGAATTTGTGATTGGTGCGGTTGATACAGACTACGCCCGCGCGCTCGCAAAGGCATCGGCGTTAATTCCCCATATACGCTGGGAAGCGCCGTGTTTTGGTGTAGACCTTGCTTTATTAAGGTCACGGGATCAGGCCTATCTTGATTCACTCTCTGGTAATACTCGCCATCAAATTCGTCGCACATTAAAACTGTACAGGCAGCAGGGGCCGGTTTGCCTTGAGCGACCCCAAACAACTGAAGAAGCCGAGTCTTTGTTTGATCAATGCGCGCCCTATCATCTTCAACGCTGGGGCGGCAGTATTGGTGAAAGTGGCTTTGCGAATCCCGATTTTGTCCGCTTCCATAAGCGATACGTCCGCACACATTGGGAGCGCGGAGGGGCTGATTTGATTGTGCTCAAGGTAGGTGGCAGCACGCTCGCAATTTTCTACAATCTGATTTATCAAAATCGGGTGTATTTTTATTTGGCCGGTATTAAAGCCGAAGCCGATAACAAGTTGAAACCAGGGTTACTCGGCCACAGCCTGTGCATCACGGATTACATTGAGCGCGGTTTCGAGTATTACGATTTTATGGGCGGCGAAGAACGTTACAAACGCCAGTTAGCCAGCCCTTCCACGCATCTTGTTCAAGTTGCATTACAACAAGATCGCTGGAAGCTAAGAGCTGAACAAACGTTACGAACCATTAAAAGGCGCTGGAGTAGGAAGCCCCTGTGAAAATACTGGTCTTATCCCACAGAATTCCGTTCCCCCCGAATAAGGGTGAAAAAATTCGGACATTTCACCAGATTCAGTTTTTGGCATCCTGCGGCCATGAGGTTCTGGTGCTTTCTCCGTATGAGGAAAAGGAAGAGCTCACGTTTGCCAAAGAATTAGAGAGTAGCCTGGGCATAAAAGTACTTATGTTTCCGCTCAAGGCAAAATGGCGCCGATTGGCGCGAGGGCTGGCCACGAATCAATCGCTAACTGTGTCCAATTTTTACAATCAAGGGATGCAAGATGCGTTTGACGACCTTATTGATGCTGGGCACTGTAACGCAGTGATATGCACCAGTTCGGCTATGTCTTCATTTGTTTTCCAGAACAAAGCGTTAATGAACCTTAGTAGTAAGCCGCTTATTCGACTGGTTATGGATTTCATGGATCTGGATTCCGACAAGTGGGCGCAATACGAGTCTAAAGCGACGTTCCCAATGCGGCTGGTATACGGAAGAGAAGCAAATTTGGTGAATGTGGTTGAAAAACGGAGTTACCAGCGATTTGATGACTGCTTTTTCATTTCGGAAAACGAGGTGAACCTGTTCACTGACCAACTGCTGGAAAGCAGCAAGCTCAAGGTGTTGGGAAATGGCATCGATAGCGCTCTTTTTTTTCCAACCAAACGGGCTGATCGGCCAGGCCAGCCGGTATTTCTGTTTACCGGCGTAATGAACTACAAGCCAAACGAAGACGCGGTTCAATGGTTTGTAGACGCCGTCTGGGACGATGTAAAAGCGGCATGGCCAAACGCTGAATTCGTAATTGCAGGCATGGACCCAAGCCCCAGAATTCAGCAGCTCGTTAAAAAGCCTGGCATCACCGTAACCGGATTTGTTGACGACATAGTACCGTATTATCAAAAAGCCGATGTGTTCGTTGCACCGTTCAGAATTGCGAGGGGGGTGCAGAACAAAATTTTACAGGCACTGGCATGTGGTTTGCCGGTTATAACCACCCAGTTAGGCCTGGAAGGTATCAAGGCAGAGCCTGAGCAGGACGTGCTGGTCGCTAACACCGCCGTATCGTTTTTTGAGGCAATACAGCGGCTGCTTACCGAAAAAGCACTTTACCAGCGCTTGTCAGAACATGGCCCGAAGTTTATTCAGCAACATCACAGCTGGAACAGTGTTCTACAAGATCTTGCAACAGTGATAGAAACCCGGGGCTGCCCGTGAAAAACCTCATGGAAACCGCAAAATCCACAGTAAAGCTGGTGGCTGTATTGGTTGTGAGCCCACTTATTCTGCTTTACTGGGTATTGCGTCCTATATCCCGTGAAGACCAGCTTTTTTCCGGGTTTTCACAGTTGCTGTCGTTAATCCCCGGACTGCCGGGAAGCTATCTTCGAATCGCTTTTTACCGATATGTGATGCAGCACTGCGCGACCGACAGTGTTATTGGTTTTGGTAGCCTTTTTTCTCACCTTGGCACAGAGCTGCACAGCGGAATTTATATTGGCCCCCAGTGCAATATCGGGTTATCCATTATTCATCGCAACTGCCTCATAGGCAGCGGTGTTCACATACTCAGCGGGAAAAACCAACACAGATTTGACGACCCAGGCACCCCCATCCGACTGCAGGGCGGCCAGTATGAACAGATATCACTGGGGGAAAACTCCTGGGTTGGCAACGGCGCTATTATCATGGCGAACGTTGGCAGAGACTGCATCATAGGCGCGGGCACCGTTGTGACGGGTGATATTCCACCCGGCTCAATTGTAGTCGGTAATCCCGGGCAAATTGTGCGGTCCCGTTATACCGAAAATGCACAGGGAACTGAGTCATGAGTGCCGGTTTCACAGCCTTGATCGGTCATATCAATAAGCCCACCAATGAGCCCCAATGGCTTC
Source organism: Marinobacter sp. BSs20148 (assembly GCF_000283275.1). Classification (NCBI taxonomy): domain Bacteria; kingdom Pseudomonadati; phylum Pseudomonadota; class Gammaproteobacteria; order Pseudomonadales; family Marinobacteraceae; genus Marinobacter; species Marinobacter sp. BSs20148. The sequence goes on along the minus strand of NC_018268.1, from coordinate 2,346,744 downwards.
GGTTTGGGTTACCCCTGAATAAAAATCTTTGTGCAGACACCAGCAGCGTTCAACTGGTTTCAGAATTTGGCCAGCCGATTGAAGCGCACATCTGCCCGGTTACCCGTTGGAACGACGGTTCTGTGCAATGGGTGCTTGTCGATGTTATTGCCGAGGCTTCAGGCGCGGTTTTCCTGACAGCAGCCCCTGACCAAAACGCGCCAGCTGCGCAGGCACAGAAGCCGTTGCCCGGCTGCCCCGCAGTGTCAGTAGGCAACGGCAAGATTCGGTTAGGCGATGGAATCAGCGCAGAGCTGAGTATTCTAATTGACGGCTCTTCCCGCGCCTTGACGCTGATTGAAGAGCAGGGGCAGAGCCAAAATCAGGAGCGGGGAAGAGCTAAAGCGGATCAGCACAGCAACAGCATTTGCCAGGAGCACAACTGGAGCTTTACGGTTGAAGGGATTTCCAGTCTGGAATTAACACTGCAAGCCATAGAGGTTTTTGCAACCGGACAACTTGTGCTGAAAGCGAAGATTCATAACCTGGCGGCCAGTCTTCACCCTAACGGCTGCTGGGACCTTGGCGATCCGAACAGCGTGAACATCCAGCGCTTATCCCTTGAGGTTTCGGACGAGAAAACCCAAAAAACCAGCCTGATTCTGAGCGGCCCGGCCGCAACGGGTGGCCCGGAAAGGGTCTTTCCAGGCGGAATGCTGACTCAGTACGGAAGTGGAGGGAAAAATTGGAATTCGCCGGTTCACGTCGACAAAACGGGGCAGCCAACCGTTAATGAACAGGGCTATAAGCTCAGAGCCTCAGATGGCACGCTGCTTGAGCAGGGCTTGCGCGCAAGCCCCATTGTGCGTTTTGAGAAAGACAGTATTGACCGGCTTATTATTCCAAGGCAATTCTGGGAAAACTGTCCCTCAGCTCTGGAACTGCAACGTGATAACGCCGTTTGGCATCTGTTTCCGAAAGAAACCGAGCTGCAACCGGGGGAATCAAAAACCTGGACTTGTGATGTGGGGGTCAGTGAGCCTTGCGCTGAATTCCAGTACCAGCCTGCGTATATCGATGCAACCGAAGCCATGCTCGGGTGCAAACTGTCGATTAACAATCCGTTAAGCCAGTTACTGGACGCTAACCTGACAGGCCCAGAGTCCTTCTTTAATAAAAGAGAAACCTGTGATGAGTATGGCTGGCGACATTTTGGCGAACTCTATGCAGACCACGAGGCCTTAAATGCCAAGGGCAGCGAGCTGTTTGTATCGCACTACAACAATCAGTACGACCCAATATGGGGCTTTTCCCTAAGGTATCTGGCCACAGGTGATCAGCGGTGGCAGCAGCTGGCATCAGACCTTGCTCAGCATGTAGTCGATATAGACATCTACAAAACAGATCGCGACAAAGCGGAATACAACAACGGACTATTCTGGCACACAGACCACTATCTTCCAGCGCTGACAGCCACCCACCGAACCTATTCCCAGGCCCATGAATATGCCTATGAAGGTCATCAGGGTGGCGGTGGCCCCGGCGGCCAGCACTGTTACACGTCCGGTCTGGCGATACGCTATCTGCTGTCGGGTGATCCCGCATTCAGGCAATCCGTTATCGGCCTGAGCCAATGGATCAAGTGCTTTTACAACGGAGCACCCGGCGTTATTGCCCGGCTGCACAGATTTCTGACGGTGGATTTAAAGCCCGGCAAAATGACCAACGTCGGCTACATTGAAAACGGTTATAAATATCCACTTGACCGGGGCACAGGCCATTATCTGAACGCACTGATTGACGCATACCTGGTAACGCAGGATGCCACCCTGCTGAGCGAAATGTACGGTGTGATTAGCGAAACCGTGTCGCCTCAAGATGATCTGGCAGCGCGGGACCTCGGGAACGTAGAAGAACGCTGGTTTTACATTGTTTTTTTGCAGTCTCTTGCCCGCTATCTGCTGTTTAAAGAACAGCTGGAGCAGGCCGACCAGCATTACGCCTACGCGCGCCACACGTTGATTTATTACGCGGATTGGGTCTTGAAGAACGAAAAACCCTATTTGACGAACCCGGAATCTCTGGAATTCCCCACCGATACCTGGGCCGCGCAAGACCTCAGAAAGGCGAATGTGCTTTACTATGCAGCCTATTTTAACCCGTCAAACAGAGAGCTTCTAAGCGGTAAAGCCGACGAATTCTGGAATTACTGTGTTGCAACCCTCAAGCAATCACCTGAGCGCAACACAACCCGTATTCAAGCAATCATCGCTCAGAATCTTGGTGTTCGTGAATGGGTGCTTGAGCGCGCAAGTTCAGTTTATCCTCTTACTGCCGCAGACAGGCTTAACATGAACAGCGCAAGGCGGGGAACAGCTGCGCGGTTTCTTAAAGAGATACTCAGCGCCCTGCGTTCGCTCTCGATCAATAACGAGATCCAGTGGCTGAAAAGCCGGCTGGGTAAACGATGAGGCCCGGTATGGATACCGTCGATTTCGTAATACCGCACATGGGCCGGCCCGAAATGCTGGTGGCCACCGTTGCCTCTGTACTGGCACAAACCGGTGTTGACCGGGTAGCAAGCATCACGGTTGTAACAAAAAATCACAGCCCTTTAGACATTGAAGCCCACGAAAAGCTGCACGTAGTTTATGCGCCGGAGGCCTCTTCCATTTCAGATCAGCGAAACCGGGGTGTTGCGCTGGGCCAGGCACCGTTGATTGCCTTTTTAGACGCCGATATCCAACTGGCTGTAGATTGGCTACAAACGTGCGCCGAACAACTGGCGCAAAAGCCCAGCCGATTGCTGGTCAGCGCCATGCAGAAACCGTCAGCAAATGCCGGGCGTGTGGAGCAGCTGCGCACGGCTCTCAGTAATGTAAGCCTTGATGAAACCGTGCAGTTTCTTCCGGGGCGGAATCTTCTGGTCAAGCGCTCGGCGCACAATGCTGTAGGCGGTTTCCCCGGGCACTTAAAAACCTGCGAAGACTATTACTACACAGAAAAACTGTCCCGCCTGGGCGAGCTTTACTATACCTCTCGCACTGAATACATCCACCTGGGTGAAGACAAAACCCTGCGGCAAACCTTTACCAAAGAAATCTGGCGCTCGGAATACAACCTGCGTTCACTTTCAGGCCGAACCGTGCCACTGCGTGAATGGCCAAGTATTTTGCTGCCGTTCTGGATGTTGCTCGCGTTTATCGTTTTGCTTACAGGCTTTTATTCCAGAATGGCGTTGGCCGCGGGCATCTTCATGCTGCTTACCCCGTCAATACTTTACAGTGCAAGGTTGTATTTGAAGCCTTCCAACAATCTGCCGTTCCATTTCTTATTGCTGTTTTACCTGGTGTATTTTCTAGCTCGCACAGCAGGTACAGTAATGGGAATAAGGCTTATGCTGAAAAGGACTTTCGCGGAATGAGCATCAGGGTTCTTCAGTTCATCTGCCCCACCGGTTATTACGGCGCAGAACGATGGATCAATGCGTTAGTGTCGGCGAACGCCGACCCTACCATCGAGTACCACATCGCTATCACCGATGAAGCAGGTTCGTCGGACGAAGTGCTGAAGCGTTCGGCTTTACCCGACGCCTGTTTGCATCGCCTGAAGATGGCGTCAAAATTTGATTTTTTGTCTATTTTTAGACTGGCCAAGCTGCTGCGCGACTTGCGCATAGATGTGATTCATACTCATGGCTACAAATCCGACATTCTGGGTATCTCAGCCGCAAAGCTTGCAGGCGTGCGCTCTGTTTGCACCCCTCACGGTTTTGAAAACGCCGAAGACAGGCGCCTGAAAGCGTATATGTGGCTCGGCGGTAAAGCCTTTCACGGCTTTGATTGGGTTTGCCCGCTGTCTGAAGACATTGAAAAAACGGTTGTAGAGCAGTACGGGGTTAACACCCACAGAGTACAGCTGATCAATAATGGGGTAGATCTCAGCGAAGTTGAAGCTGCGATTGCAGCACCAAAAGCTCGTGAAACATCAGAGTTCAGAATTGGTTATATAGGCCAGTTGATCAGCCGAAAGAACCTGGCAGCAACGGTTAGTGCCTTTGACGTTTTTTATCAGCAAAATCAGAATGCCCGGCTTATACTGATCGGTGATGGCGATAGAAAAGCCAATCTGATGGGTCAGGTTGCAGAGCTTGGCCTTGCAAGCGCGGTGGAATTTCTCGGATTTCGGGATGACCGGCTTGCGTTTCTTCCTACGTTTGATGCGTTTGTACTAACCTCATCCCTTGAAGGTGTACCGCGCTGCCTGATGGAAGCGATGGCCGCGAATGTGTGTGTAACAGCCTTTGATATTCCAGGCGTAGACGTGCTTATAAAACCGGATCAAACGGGTTTACTGATCCCCTACGGCGACACCAGCGCATTGGCGCAGGCATGGGCCAATCTTGCACAGAGCCCGGAAATAAAAACAAGGCTTGCCAGCGCTGGCCGCACCCGGATTTACGACAGTTTCTCTGCTTCAGCGATGGCGGAGATTTATGGAACTCTGTTCAAGAACCTGGTTCCAGAACCCGCAGCAGGGCAGGCAGCGAAAGATGCGTAAAGTCTACTTTGTACTCAGCGTGGATACAGAAGAAGAATGGGATTGGGATGGCCCCTTTCCAAACCGGGTTATTTCGGTAGAAAACGTTGACCACCTGCCTGAATTTCAACACCAGGTTAGCAACATTGGCATAAAGACCAGCTACTTTCTGGATTACGCTGTGTTGGAAAACCCCCATTCACTGGGGATTCTGACGGACCTTTATAAAACCCACAGCAACATGGAATACGGCACGCACCTTCACCCCTGGGTAACGCCGCCGGTGGTTCCTGTGGGGTCAGAAGGCGACTCCCACATCGTAAATTTACCGATCGACATAGTAGCTGCCCAAATCCAGTCGCTAACAGACAAAATCAATGAGGTAACCGGGTGCAAGCCTACGTCTTTCCGTTCGGGTCGTTGGGGCATAAACGATGAAATACTTAAGTCCCTTGCACATCAGGGCTACCTGGTGGACTCAAGCATTTATCCATTCTATGAAAACGACTGGTTCAGTTGCGCTGATTACGACAGCTGGCCTCTGGCAATGTCGCACCTGAATACATCGCCCGAGTTAATAGAGCTTCCCGTTACCGCAGGCTTTAACCACAGGCCATTTACCAGCGCGCAACGCCTGCATAAAACTTTGGAACAACCTGGCTGGGCGCGCTTTCGGGTGATTGGATTGTTGTGGGCGGCCACCCTGCATCGCAAAATCTATCTTAGCCCGGAGCTGTCATCGGCAAGCGATATGATCGCACTGTGCAAGCAAATGCTGGCGCAGAACTACCCGGTGATTCACATGTATCTGCACAGTTCCAGCTTGTTACCGGGCTCAACCCGGTATGTTCAGTCTGAACAGGACAAAGCCCGCCTGATGCAGCGGATCGAAAAAGTGGTCAGCTTTCTTCGTTCACAGTGCGATGTGGAAACAGTCACCATCACGGATGCAGCGCTGAAATTGAAGAAGCAGGGAGTATTGAAAGCCCATGGCTAACACGCGGCTGCTTGATGCCAGCGAGAGTACGGAATGGAATCGCTTTGTGGCGAGCGCACAAAACGCGTCGCCCTATCATCGCTTTGAATGGCTGCAAGCCGTAGAGACAGTCTATGGCCATAAAGCGTATCCGCTGGTAGTCGAAGAGGGTGGAACGGTTCTGGCGGTGTTACCGCTTATTCTTATGAAAACGCCGCTGGCCGGAAAAGCGTCGCTTGTCAGCTTGCCGTTTTGCGACCTGGGCGGAATTCTAGGTGACGAACACCACCGGCCGCTACTGCACGCCAAAGCGATAGAGTTGTCGACAGAATTAGGTGCTTTATTACTTGAAATCCGACAGCGTGAGCGGGGTGGGTTGGGTCTGGATTTTGACCGCCTCAGCGCGGAACTTGAAGGCCAGAAAGTCAGCATGCTGCTTGAATTGGAACCGGGTAGCGAACAGCAACTGGCAGCGTTCAAGCCAAAACTCAGAAGCCAGATCAAAAAAGCCATCAAAAACGGCTGCACAACCGCCGTGGGCAACAGCCCACAACTGGTCGAAGACTTTTATTACGTGTTCAGCCGGAACATGCACTCGCTGGGGTCGCCGGTGCACAGCAAACAGCTGTTTCACGCTATATGCAAAGCTTATGGTGATAACGCCCTGGTGAGTGTTATCTATTTTGAGGGCAAAGTAGCCGCCGGTGGTATTGTGCTAAAAAACGGCAATTGCGCGGCTATTCCCTGGGCGTCTTCACTGGCGGAATATAACCGACTGGCACCCAACATGTTGTTATACTGGAAACTGATTTCCCACTGTGCGAATGACGGTATTGGCGTTTTTGATTTTGGTAGGTCATCCTTTGGTGAGGGTACTTTTCGATTCAAAAAACAATGGGGTGCGCAGCCCTATTGTTTGACATGGGAAAACTGGCTTGGCCAGTGCGGTAGCCTGCCTGCCTCCCAGAGCCGGGCAAGGGCCATGGTTGAAAATGCCTGGCGCCGCCTTCCCCTGAGTGTTGTGAACATTCTGGGGCCGCTCATTCGCAAGCATATTCGTTTATAGGGATCGTTCACGTGTGCGGCATAGCAGGATTTACCACAGCGACTTCAACGGAAACTCACGTGAGCGTTGCCAAGGCAATGGTTCATGCATTGCGCCATCGCGGGCCAGACGCCCAAGGCGTTATGCAGTTCAATGGCGCCGTACTGGGCCATGCACGGCTGAGCATTATTGATCTTTCTGAAGCAGGCAACCAGCCCTTTGTATCCGCAGACGGTCGTTACGCTATTGTATTTAACGGCGAGATTTACAACTTCCAGAGCCTGCGTACAAAATTGGAAGGGCAAGGCATCCGGTTTCGTACCCAAACCGATACCGAAGTGGTTATGGCGCTGCTGGCCCACGAAGGATTGGGTGCAGTACAGCAACTCAACGGTATGTTTGCCATAGCACTGTGGGATAACGAAGCGGGAACCCTGGACCTGATTCGTGATCGAATCGGCAAAAAACCTCTTTACTACACTGAGCAAGATGGTCAACTGCTGTTTGCGTCAGAACTGAAAGCACTTCTGGCATGTCCGAATGTGCCCCGTGATATCCGCCCGGATGCGGTTTATGACTTCTTCGCCTATCAATACGTGCCAGACCCGAAAACCATTTTCAACAATATTTACAAACTGGAACCCGGTAGCCATCTGCATCGCAGCCGGAACGGCCAGATTCAAATCCAGCGTTACTGGTTGCCAGAGATGGGCGAGCCAGAACCCATCACCATGGAAGAAGCCAAGGGCCAGCTGCTGGACTTAATCGAAGACGCCACAAAACAGCGGATGATCAGCGACGTACCCCTGGGCGCTTTTTTAAGCGGTGGCGTCGATTCCAGCGGCGTAGTGGCAATGATGGCCAAAGGCGGCAACACCGTTACCACATGCTGCATAGGGTTCAATGAAAAAGCCTATAACGAAGCCGAATTCGCCCAAGCCGTTGCCCGGCAGTACAACACCGATCACAGATTGCACATGGTAAAAGACGGCGTAGCCGAGCGCCTGCTGGAAATCTGCCAGTTTTTGGACGAACCCTTCGCAGACTCAAGCCTGGTACCTACCTTTCTGGTGTCTGAACTGGCCAGACAAGATGTGACCGTTGCCTTGACCGGCGATGGCGGCGACGAAATTTTTGCCGGCTACGAAAAATACGCCACAGACTGGCGCGAGAACCAGCTGCGCAGTAAATTTCCGTCATCGGTACGCGCCGTAATGGGGGAGCTGGCCCCGGCCCTGCGCAAAGTGCCTAATAAATATGTGCGCCGCGCCAGCTCATTAATGCACAGCCTAAGCCTGAACCCGGCCAAAGCCTTTTATGTCACCAACACGTTTATAGACGACCACATCTGGCAAATGCTGTTGAACGAGGATTTCAGAACGGCGCTGGCAGACTATCACCCCAGTGAACTGACCGAACGCATCTATCACCAGTGCGATTCAAAAGATCACCTGGCCCGGGTGCTATACACCGACATGCGCACCTTTCTGCCCGGTGACATTCTGGTGAAAGCCGACCGCATGAGTATGGCCAACTCTCTGGAACTACGTTCGCCACTGCTGGATTACCGCATTATAGAATTTGCCAATCAATTGCCCAGCAAACTCAAGTTTCACAAAGGCAACAAGAAAATCATTCTTCGGGAAGCCCTTAGCCCCTTGTTGCCCCCAGACATACTCAATCGCAAAAAAATGGGCTTTTCCACGCCCTTGGCCAAATGGTTACGCGACGAACTGAAAACCATTGCCGAAGATTTTCTGCTGCACAAAGCAGAAGGGCTGGCGCAGATATTCAATAAAGACCACATTCAACTGATATGGGACCAGCACCAGCGCGGGCTATTCGACCATTCGCCGGTTCTTTGGAGCATGTTGATGTATGAGATTTGGTGGCAGAACTACATGGTCTCGGTTACTCAAAAACAGACCGAACCAGAATGGCGCGCCGATCTGGCATCCTGCTTTTAGACTAAAACTGGAATCTATAGATGTCGATTTTACTACTCAGCGAAATTTTCCCGCCCCTGCATGGGGGGAGTGGGCGCTGGTTTTATGAGCTGTATCGTCGACTGGAAGCCGGTTCCGTAACGATTGTGACTCAGAACAATACCAAAACGGCGGACAATCAACGCGTTGACAACGAATTCCCTCAGGCCATTCACCGAATAAAAATGGCATCGAACAGCTGGGGCCTAATCAGCCTGTCAGGCTTGGCGTTTTATACCGGTACATTGTTTCGTATTCTTCGACTAAAGCCAAAGGGCCTTGCCCAGATTCATTGTGGCCGCACCATCCACGAAGGTTTCACAGGCCTGCTACTGGCCAAAATTCTGCGCAAGCCGCTTGTGTGCTACGTGCATGGGGAAGACATCGAAGTAGCGCGCACAAGCCGAGAGCTAACCTGGATTGTTAAGCGGGTGCTGGCCGGTGCAAACCGGCTGATCTGTAACAGCCAGAACACGAAAGCGCTGCTTGTAGAACACTGGCAAGTGCCAGAAGAAAAAATCGCTGTGATTCACCCGGGCGTGGATGAAGACCGGTTCAAACCCGTGCCGCCGAATACTGAATTTAGAGCTGCACATGGCTGGACCGACCGCTTTGTATGCCTGACTGTTGGCCGGCTACAAAGGCGTAAAGGCCACGACAGAATGATTGAAGCGATTCCGCATTTGCTCAAGCACATACCTAACCTGATGTACGTGATTGTAGGGCAGGGCGACAACTACAAAAACCTGACAGCCGCCGTCAAAAAACTTGGTTTGGAGCAGCAGGTGCAGTTCCTGAATGAAATTGACGACAGCGATTTGATTGGCTGTTACCAGCAGTGCGACCTGTTCATATTGCCAAACCGTTCAGACGGCAACGACATCGAAGGTTTCGGCATGGTGTTAGTGGAAGCTCAGTCTGCCGGTAAACCGGTGATTGCCGGTAACTCCGGTGGCACCGCAGAAACCATGGACATAGGCATTACAGGGTTAATAGCAGACTGCACCGAACCTGCGTGTATTTCCGAAGCCGTTGTGGCCCTGAAAAAAGCTACGGAAAAGGGTGAATTCCAGCCTGATACTTGCAGGCAACACGTGCTCGGCAAGCTGACGTGGGCGAAGCACACCGAGCAGGCGCGGGCTGTTTTTGACCAAACCGTAGAGCTAAGGTGACACATCTTCGTAGATATTGGTTGGTAGCGATTTGTAAAATTATTTGGTCTATCACCAAGATAAATGACCACAACAACGAAAGTCATAATGGACTAGAGGAAGATCTACATGCTTGGTAAGTATAAGCGACCAACCAAAGAGGACCTGACTAAGCACTTCATAGAAAAATACGGCGATCCGGATACGACAGGCTGGAGCCCAAGACGACGGTATAAAATGGGATATTCGTTAGCCGGTGACGTTTACGAGGCAACGATTGATCAATTGATAGGCTCCAGCACTCGTTGGATGGATGTGGGTGGAGGGAGATCAATTTTCCCACACAATGAATTGCTTTCAGAGAGGCTATCTAAAAAATGCCTGCGCCTCGTTTCCGTCGATCCGAGTCAAAATGTGCATGACAATCCTTACTGCCATAAAGCAGAATGTTGTGTTATCGAAGATCTTGAAACTGATGAAAAATTTGATTTGATTACGCTAAGAATGGTTGCCGAGCACATAGAAAATCCTGATGACGTCGTCGAAAAACTTAAGTCTTTGATGGCGGATGGAGGTGTAGTCATAATTTACACAATTAATAAAAAGTCACCTGTTCCGATAATCACTAGAATAACACCATTCGAATGGCACTATAAATTGAAAAAGATATTCTGGGGCGGTGAGGAGAAAGACACCTTCCCAGTGCAATATAAAATGAATAGTAAAAAAGAACTGGATAGCATGTTTTTAAAGCAACGTCTAGAGCAAGTTGACTTCCGCTATTTAGACGACGTTTCTATGACGATCGCAATGAAATATTTGAATTTATTAGAGATGGTTTTTTGGAAATTTTTAAGTGTTCTGAGGTTACCTTATCCGGAGAATAATATTCTCGCTGTTTATAAATCACCATAAAAAACACAATAAGTATATTATTATATATAATAAGTGCTTAAATTTAAAAACCTTAAATAGTAAAGTTTAAAATATCGGAGAGTATACTTTGGCCGATGGATATTCCGTAGTCAGTTTTGCTTACAACGAAGCAGAGACAATTGCCGATGCAATAAGAAGTATAATTAATAATTCTGATCATAGATTAGAAAAAATTACCATCGTTGCGAATGGTTGTACCGACGAAACAGTTTTAGTGGCTAGTACTATATTGAAAAGTTGCACAGTGCCATACTTAATCCTTGATTTGAAGCTTGGTGATAAATGTAATGCTTGGAATAATTATATCCACAAAAATCTGCCAAAATCCGCGGTGCATTTCTTTGTAGATAGTGATGTGACTTTTACGAATAATGCATTTCCATTATTATTTGATCAGCTAGTAAGGGCACACGGAAAAAATGCAATTACGGGGTTACCGCAAGCTGGCCGTAATATTCAGCGACACACTGAATTAGCAACTAAGTACTCGTGTCTTTTCGGTAACCTGTACGGGCTCACTGATGAATTCGTTCAGCGGCTCGTTACACAGAAAATCTGTTTGCCTGTAGGGTTAAGTTGGATTGATTCTCAAATTACAAAATTGGTAAATGAAAACCTCAAATATAAAAAAGATGACTACCAGCATAGAGTCACTTTTTTAGAGGGAGTAGGCTACCAATTCGAAAGCCTGCATCCATGGCGATTGGCGGATATTAAGCTGTATATCAATAAGATTTGTCGGTACAAAGTCGGTCAGCTTCAAGAGCCTTTTCTTGATGTCATGCCTTTCGTGGACTGGCCCAACACAATGAACGATATTAACCTGAAAATTTTAAATAATGGTGTGAGCTTAGGGAGCTTAGGTGAAGTCGCACCTTTCCGTCATAAAGTCATGAAACGGTTGAGAAAAAAGTTTAAAGTTGAACCAGGGGCCCATGAATGAATGTACTGTATGTGCATAACGTTGGCAAAATGGGTGGGGCTGAACGGGTAACGCTGGATATCATTCGGAGCCTGGATAAAGGTGCCCACGATGCATTTTTGGTGACTCCGGAGGATGGGCCGTTGATTGCAGCAGCGCGGGAACTAGGTGCTACGGCTTCGGTACTGAAAATCCAACAGCCTGATATTCGAAAACCCTTCGCGACCTTAGCTGGTTTTCGCCTTTGGATAGATTATCTCAAGAAAAACCAAATAGACCTTATTCATATCGGTGATCTTTTTGTAAGCAGAACGCTGATCAAGCCCGCCAATAAATTGGGGATTCCTTTGGTGTTCCATATCCATTTTCCGATCGACTCACCGGCGTTGCGCTGGATTTTCAGAACTCAACCTAAAGACTGTCATTTTGTGTATTGCAGTCAAGAGTTGCACGATGTGGTGGCGCCGCGGGTTGAGGCGGTCTTCAATGGCGGAGAGCATCAAGTTATTCATAACGGAGTCGATACTGAACAGTTTAGGCCGTTCGAAATACAGAAAAATATGTTGTCTGACGATAAAATTAATATTGGTATCGTCGCCAACCTGCAGGAACGGAAAGGCCACATTGATCTCATAGACGCGGTTTCGCTCATTTATCCGAAGCATGAAGATATCCGTGTTCACGTAATTGGGGGCGATCTTTTTGGTGAATCACGAGAAATGCTGCTCAAACAACATGTAGAAGATATGGGGCTATCGAAAGTTTTCATATTTCATGGTCAAGTCGATAATATTCGCGATTACCTGAATGAGTTGAATATTTTGGTTTGTGCTTCCCATGAAGAGGCATTTCCGATTTCAATATTAGAGGCCATGGCTTTTGCGTTACCGATAGTGTCAACGGATGTTAACGGCATACCGGAGGCGCTCACCCACGAAATGACCAGTCTTTTACAGCCACCAAATTGTCCAGAAAAATTAGCTAAAAACCTCGCGCGAATTATTGAAGACGAGCCTTTAGGGCGCCGAATTGGATCATTGGCTAGGAAAGACGTTTTAGAAAAATTTAGCCTTTCTATATTCGGAGAAAAAATCGCTAGTTTGTACCAAAAGGCAAAGTCAAAGAATGACTATTAAACCTTTTTTCTCCGTCGTTATTCCAACTTATAATCGTGCAGATAAGCTCAGAAACACTTTGGCCGCGATATTAAATCAGAAATTTAGTGATTTTGAAGTCATTGTAATGGATGACGGCGGTGAAGATGAAACTGATGAGGTTATTAATTCATTAAACGATAAGCGCTTTACTTATTTTAAAAAGAAAAATAGCGGACCTCTATTAACTCGTGCAGAGGCAGCAGAAAAAGCAAAAGGCGATTGGATTGCATTCTGCGACAGTGATGATATTTGGCGTGATGATTATCTACAGAGCCTGTATGAAATAGCAAAAAACAAAACTATAGATAATATATTCAGTGATTACCTCGTGGAAGGTGAACAGTGCTCAAGAATTTCTAAATTGAATTCTGACGGCTTCTTCCAGGAGATAATTAAGCAAGAGATGAATGATTTATATATTTTGAAAACGAATGACTTTTTTTTGCGGTTGTTGGAAGTGCAGCCCATTATGATATCTGCCTTTGCTATTAAAAGAGATTTTTATGAAGCTATTGGTGGAATCGATAAGTCAATAGAAGTTATTGGTTCGGAAGACTCAGACCTGACTTTACGTGCATCTGCATTAGGCATAACAGCATACAGTAAGAAGTGCTCGGTAAAACTAGGTCGTGGAAATGATAACGTTTCCGATGATTATATAAGGAACCTTGAAGGTGGAACTGAGATACTGACTAAAATTTTAAGTAAAGGCGATGTTCCAGAAATACACTTTAAATCAATTCAGTCCGCAATAGATAGACAGTTTTTGGAGATTGCAGAGCAATATTACTGGAACCGTAACTTTTCTAGTTCTGTAAAAAACTTAAAAAAAACCAAGCTGTCCTTTGAAAGATTAGGCAGAAAATTTAAGCTTTTAGGAAAATTATTTTTTCGATTTTTGCAGTCGAAACGACACGCTTAAAGGTTGATTGTTAATGGGCCGTTTTCTACTTTTTACATTGATTATTGGTGCGGGTTTCTCATTACTATTTGCACCATGGATAGCAGGCCTGGCCTATGTGCTTAATAGCCTGTTGCAGCCGCAATATATTTGGTTCTGGATTTTTGAGGGCATACCCATTTTTCGAATTACCGCGGGATTGGCAATTCTGGGCTTAATCTTTGCACTCTCGCAAAAGAAAGCGGATTCCGAAATATATAAAGATAGGCAGAACCTGATAATCCTTATTATTTGGTTGTGGATGCACTTGTCACACATGCTGTCGTCTTTTAACGGAGTGCCTGTTTCTGTTTCGCCAGAATTAGTACTCGGAACTATTAATAGCATATTTATAATGTATTTTGTTTTGTTGCCACTTCTTAATAGTGAGAAAGCATTAAAATATCTATGTTACGGATTCATTTTTGTGGGCAGCTATTACGTATACTGGGCAAACTCTGCTTATATTAATCAGGAATGGTATCGTTTTGCTAACGGGCGCTTGAAAGGGCCTTATGGTAGTCCGTACAGAGACGAGAATGCACTTTCGACACTTATAGTGATGTCTCTTCCTTTTATAATTTTGCTTTTTTTCAGGGTGAAAAATACAGTTTTCAAGGGCTTAGTATTACTCTCTGTTCCAATGGCGTGGCATGCTATTGTTTTGTTTAGTTCTCGCGCGGCATTGCTGGCTTCAGTGATCTCTTTGCTATTGATGGCGTCTGTTATTAAATCGAAAAAAGTAAATATTTTGATTGCTAGTTCATTTGTGATTTTTATGGTTTATCAGGGGAGCCTGCTTATTGGTCGAACAACAGAGACTATAGAGAGTTCAAGGGTAGAGACCAATGAACCAATTAATCCAAGGCTTATATCTTGGGAGGCTGGTTTGCGTCTAATTCCCGAATATCCAATATTTGGCGCTGGCGTACAGATGTTTGAGGCTGCCACCCGTTATCACTTCCCGGGGAAGACTCCTCATGTAGCTCACAATACGTTTATCAACTTTTCTGCTAACACAGGGATTTTGACCGGTATAATGTTTCTTTTGCTCATATATTTGCCTTGGCGAAGGTTAAAAGATGCAAAAAAAACTAATGGCTCGTTTGATGATACGTATTATTACGGGACCGTAGCATCAAGTATTAGTTTAATGGGGTTCTTTGTGTGTTCTATGTTTTTGGATCTTATAATATATGAGCCTTTTTATATTGTGTTGGTGATAAATTTAATCGCATGGAAAGGCTTAAAGAAGACCGTAAATACAGCGGAGATTGCGGAGAGTCTAGGGAAACACTGATTTATTCCTCTCACGTTGCCAGTTTAGTGAAATGGTTACTCCTCCGCAGGAATAGTCAGAGACTGTCGTGAGGTGAGCGAGTTGCGCCCCCCCCAATGCCTTTGAAGTGTATGCTGCGAGCGTACTTTTGCAGTATTGGTGCGCCTTGGCGGACGAAGCGCTGGGAAACACCATCTATGACAGGCAGGTGCTGCTCATGCCATGCTTGCGCCATAACTCCGGAACGGGAACTCTTCTCTCGGCTTGCTTCAAGACAGCCATTATCTGGCTATCGGAAAAATGTGACTTCTTCATGCCGAATTTCTGATCACCATGATTTCTGGGTGGGGGGTTACTGGGCAAATGCGGCATGCTCATGCGCGAGCATTTGAGATTATTAGCGTAAAATAGTCCAAGATATCGCCTGTACTTGTTTTACGGACTTTTAGCACTGTTGCTAACTATACTAGGGTTTAAAAGCGGAATTTAGGTCGTAAAATGGCTGCTGTAAACTGAAAACAGGATATTTAATGATTCTGGTGCTCGAATCGGCCAGAAATAGTGCTGAAATTTGAGTAAACCTCACTCCAGTAAGAAATCACTGACTTTTTTAGCACCTCTTTAATTTATTCTTAAGCAAAAAAGAGAGACTGACTTAAATGAAAGAGCGCCTGATGTCGCTAGATTTTTTACGCAGTGGTGCAATAATTTTAGTGATGTTTGCACATATAATTCTGGGGTACGGTGCTCCACCAATACTCGCTCCATTGCAGCTAGGAGGTATGGGTGTTGACTTATTCTTCGTCTTATCTGGATGGCTCTTAGGTAGTCAATTATTTGAAGAAACCTCACGTTTTGGTAGTATCAATATTAAACGGTTTTGGTATAGGCGCTGGATACGAACATTTCCAGCGTATTACGCGGTATTAGGGGTAATTTCATTTCAACAGGTGCTTACAAAGGATGCGTGGACCTTTCCTGTCGATTATATTTTTTTTATTCAAAACTATAATCAACCATTTGAAATATTTCATGTTAGCTGGTCTTTAGCAGTAGAGGAACAATTTTATTTAATGATTGCACCAGCGCTTAGTTTTCTTTGGTGTGTTCCAGCTCGAACAAGACTTATTATTCTTCTTTCCGCTTTAATTGTGCCAAGTTTTTTTAGGTATTTTAATTTTTATGAAAATGAATATCAGACTCATGTAAGGATCGACGGTTGTATCGCTGGTGTTTTGTTAGCGTATGTGAAATCACAGCACGCTTTTATATGGAAAAAGCTAGCTGACAAATCAGTACCAATATTTATTGGTTCTTCTTTGGTTTTTTTTCTATACTTTCTTCAAAGATACATTCCAATACCATGGATTTCCGACCCTGGTATGCTGGAAAGAGCTATAATGTTTTCTGGATGGGTGCTATTCGCTGTTACTTATAAAAATAGTTTATTTTGGAGAGTGTACGGTGTAAGGTATATGGCTACCAGATCCTATTCTCTTTACCTTTTGCACCCAGAAGCGATAGCGATTGTGAATAGATTAAATTTTGAGATAAACTTTTTCTTCTATTTTATTGCTGTATTTTCTCTTTCTCTTATGTTCGCTGAAATATTATATAGAGTAATAGAGATGCCATTTTTGAAACTAAGATCCAAGCTAGCATCCACTAAGATAAATTAACCCCTCACCAAAGAACTTGAAGATGAGAACCGGCGGCTGAAGAAGATGTATGCCGAAGAACGGCTCAAAGCTGAGTTGTGCAAGGAAGCTCTTGAGGGAAAGTGGTAAAGCCATCTTTCCGCCGCGAGATGGCGCAAAAGCCGTTACCACTGCTCCTGTAGCATTCGCCAAGGCCTGCGAGGCCTTTAGTGTCAGTGAGTCCTGCTATCGCTACCGGGCTCAGCTCAGCAGTAAAAATGCCAAGATTGCGGATCTGTTGGTGCGATTAACCCATAACCAGCGAAACTGGGGTTTTGGTCTGTGTTGAGAAACCCGAGCCATTAGCGGTGCCTACGGCTATCAACAACAGCTGGTTCATGGACTTCATGCATGACCAGTTATTAGAGGCCGCAGTTACCGACTGTTCAATGTGATTGAGGATTACAATCGGAAAGGTCTTGGCATTGAAGTAGACCTGTCACTGCCCTCTGTGCGCGTTGTCCGGGCACTGGATCAGGCGGGGAAAGCCCAGCCAGATCCGCTGTGACAATGGCCTAGAATACATCAGTGCGACACTGGCTGCCTGAGCTGAAAAACATGGTATTACACTGGTCTTTATCCAGCCTGGCAACCCGCAGCAAAACGCGTATATTGAGTGCTATAGTCGCACTGTGCGCTATGACTGGCTAGCTCAATACCTGTTCCACTCCGTTGAGGAGGTTCAGGAATATGCAACTCGGTGGCTATCGACCTACAATAACGAACGGCCCAGCATGGATCTCGGGGGTATTACCCCACAACAGCAATTGGCCATGATGGCCTGAGCTATACTTGTGATGACTTCTTAAAATGAGGGGGTACGGAAAGATCTCACGCCAAGTCTTGCACTTCTTGTTCTGCTACTCGGCTTCGGAGAGGGTGACTTGACTCTTGGCAGTGGTGAACCCTGTTCGGTTGACGATGATCTTATTATTGCTCATCCTGAGGACGTGTTCTGATGTTCCTTAGATAGATAAAATGGCGTCTAACTCGATCTTTCGGTTAGAGTAAAGCTATTCACCTGAGAGGCACAGGGATAGGATTTCATATATGAATTACCTTTTGGCGCTTACCAAATTTTTCTTACGAAAAAATAGAATATTGGTTCTAGGCGACTCCCACGCCGAAATATTTAAAAATCTTCAGTTTGATGTTAGCTTTAAGAAATATAAATTTAGCATTTGCTCTGTTCCTGGGGCTACTATATCTGGATTATCAAACCCCAATTCTATAACACAAGCTTTACCTATTTTCAGGAAAAGATACAAAGACGTTAATCCCGATATTACAATTTTTCAATTAGGAGAGGTAGATGCCGGCTTCGTTATATGGTATCGGCATGAAAAATACGGAATATCTGTCGATGAGTTACTTGTGAAAACAATTGATAACTACCAGAACCTTGTTCTTGGCTCCTTAGGAAAAATGAATACTATAATAATTAGCGCACCATTACCGACCATCAAAAGCGAGCAATCTTGGGGTGAAGTAGCTAATTTAAGAAAAGAAATAAAAACTGGACAAAAGGAGCGGTCGCTTCTAACGCTTAGATTCAATAAGCTAATGTCAGATTGGGCGACTACACATGATATCTTTTTTTTAGACCTCGATCCTGACTCTTTGGCAAGTGATGGCTTGGTTTCTGAATATCTAGTTCATTCTGATCCGTACGACCATCACTATGATCCCGAAGCTTATGCACAACTAATAAAACGTCATCTTTTGGGGGTTATAAATTGAAATTTATTTTAATATCCTTTTTGCCAACTAAGTTATATCTACTACTTCGCCGTGTCAGTTTTAAAATAAATCGAAAAGATTCTTTTAATAATTTGCAAAATATAAGAAAAGTAGAGACACATCATGGCTATTCTTATAAACCTTTTGATGAAAAGATGGCTATATTTGTACATATACCGAAGTGTGCTGGAATTTCTATTAACAAGGCATTGTTTGGCAATTTAGCTGGCGGTCATACAACGCTTGATGATTATATCTGCATTTTCAGGCCGGAAGAGTTTTCTAATTATTTTAAATTTACGTTTGTAAGAAATCCTTGGGATAGGTTGGTTTCAGCATATACCTTTTTAAAAAAAGGCGGCCTTAATAAATATGATTACAATTTTTATCAAGAAGAATTATCAAAATATGAGGATTTCAATGATTTTGTTAGGCGCTGGCTAACTCCAGAAAATATCAAAAAATACCATCACTTTAAACCTCAATTACACTACATAGTTGACCGATACAATAAAGTGACAGTTGACTATATAGGTTATTTTGAAAATCTCAACGAAGACTTTCATTACATCTCTAATCGAATGAATGTTGAATTCAACTTAAAAAAAGAAAATTCAGTTAATCGTGCAAGCTATCAAGAATACTACGAACCAGATACAAGGCGTATTGTTGCCGAAGTTTACAAAAATGATATTCAGGCACTAAATTATACTTTTGATAGTATTACCGAGTATAAAAGAAAGTTATGGTAATTTTTAAAACTAAATTCTCGTCAGAAAATAAGATTAAATAAGATGTGAGAGTGTTGTTCTGGCCCTTTTTTTATTATAGAAACTACAGCATTCCAAAATTAAAAATTACCTGCAAATTATCGAGCTCTTTATGAAAAGTGCTAAAAAAGTGTTAATTGGAAGTTCGCTCCTAATAGGCCAATCTTTATCAACCAAGTTGATTGGTCTTGTCAGCACTCTTATCTTAGCTCGAGTTCTAGTGCCTGAAGATTTTGGTTTGGTCGCAATTGCCACCTTATGTCTTGGATTTGTCGAAGTGTTATCTAAGACCGGTAGCATGCAATATCTTATTAGTGTCGATGAAATCAACGATTCTATAGTCAATAGTGCTTGGACATTAGATTTTATTATAAAAATACCTCTTGCAATTATTTTTGCGATCTCTGCGCCACTAATCGCTAAATTTTATGGCGATGATAGATTGATCGCTATTATTTATACTCTATCCTTTATGTTTCTGCTTCAATGTATTGCAACACCTGCAGAATCATTGTTACGGCGAGAGCAAAAATTTTATCCCTTGGTAAAACTTGGAGTTCTATCAAAAATTATTTCAGTTACTGTTGCAGTTACTTTAGCTCTTGGATTAAAATCATATTGGGCACTCATTCTGGGTCAGTTTGTTAGTGCAATAATTTCGACCTTAGGAAGTTATTTAATTCATTCTCACCGGCCCCGCTTTACTTTGATCAATATAAAAGACCAATGGAAATTTTCCAGTTGGATGATTCCTCAATCAGTAGTTGGATTTTTTAGAACTCAATTAGATACCTTGATTGTGAGTGCGACATCTGGACAGAATGTACTTGGCGCTTATCATATAATGAAATACCTGGCATACATTCCAAGTGCTCACATCATCCTGCCTGCAACAGAACCTCTTCTTGTTGAGCTTAGAAAAGCAAGACAGAATACTAAGAATTTCTCTGATCAGTTCAATATAAGCTTTATAGTAACAATGGCTGTTGCACTGCCAATTGTTTCAATTATTTATGTACATCACAGATTAATTGTGTCTTTTTTATTGGGTAGTCAATGGGTCGATTATTCTATGCTCCTTGCGATCTTTGGTTTTACAGTTCTTGCTATGGCTTTTTTTCAACAAGCTCAACGGGTATTGCTAATTTATGGGAAGACTAAGCAGATATTTTACTACGAAGTGACTACGTTTATTGGACTATATAGTGTTTTATTTTTTGTTGGCGTTGAAGATATATTTATTTTTTCAATGTTTAGAGTTGGTATCGATACAATTGCTAGCTTATCTATTTTTATATATATTGCTATCAAATATACTGGGCTTTCAAACTTTTTACATTTAGCTTCGGCAACAATTCCTATTGTCTTAGCTTCAACTGCAGGAGCGCTACTATCTAATGAAGTCGAAAATCTAACGCCCTTCGATTTTATCAATTTGGCTATTGTTTTTTCTGTCTTTTTTTCTACATTTGTACTAACAATTATTGCTCTTTATATATTGGGCCCGGCCAAAAAAATTGAGTTTCTATATCTAAGGAATATTATTATTAAATTATTCAACGCACTGAGAAAAAGGTTAGTGAAGGACTGATCAAATCAGTGAATCACTTTTGTAGTGAGGTGCGCTCTCTCAAGTTTCAGCAAAACTTCTCGCTAATTCTAGGGCCAGAATCACGTTCTCTGTCAAGGTAGTTTACATCTGATCCAATTGGGCTCTATTGGTCCACGTTACTCTGAAGAGCGTAAGGCCGCAGTTTTGATAAAGCTATTGCCTCCTTAGAACCGAAGTGTACTGTCGGTAGCGGCGGAGTAAAGCTTTTCTTTTGTGACTCTGTATAGTTGGCTGAAATAATGTCGACTATCATGAATCCCTTTGCCAGGTAACCAAAATGCCAGGGAAAACTGGCCCCCGAAGTCAAGCTGGCCGTCGTTATCGAAATTGCTCCATGTCTGAAGCCGAACTGGGGCATATTGCCATCATAAATGTCTGTATTTATAGCAGGTGCAGCTTTGGAATTTCAGGTCGCGGGACATGCAGGAAAGTCTGGAAAATAGCTCAGAAGTTGCAGCGAGACGCTCCCCCTATGTGTGAGTGTAGTTGTCGCCTGAATTCCATAAAAATGACGGGGAATTGGCAAAAAATGTTTAGACCTAAGGAGAAAATACGCCTGAAACGTGTTTGAGCGACTTTCCTTCGAATTGAAAAGCGATTCAGCGGCAGGTTTCAGGCGTTAATCAGACCTTTTTTAGTTGAAATCAACTTGATTAATAACGAGTTTGAAATATTTAAAAAATTATTCGACTGTTATTGAAGATGGGGAGTTGGGACGACTTCCTATATCTATAGTATATGCTAGAAGCAAGGGGGCGCTTTCATATTTGCTTTGAAGGTTGTCAGCACTGTTAAGCAAAAAGAATAGTTTGTTGTTGACTGGGTTGTAGCTTGCGCCAATGATAAGTTTTGGTATGTCACTTTGATTTTGGAAAGGCAGTTGCATCTCTCCATATTCGTAGGGTTTAGCTTGGTAAGCTGGAATTTTCCCTAGGGCCACGTCTGCCATATCATTCACGTTATATAGCCAATAATAGTTATAAATGTCAGAAGCCTTGAATGGACAGGGTCCACCACACAGAAATCCATTGTCTTGAGTAATTTTATATCCTATTCCGGAGTTGTGTCCTCCGCTAGTGCCGAAAACAGCATATGTATTGGAACCTGGAACAATGAAACCTATATAAGCCTTGGAGACTTCTGTCCATAGATTATTTTCTCCATTCTTATTATAGAGGTCCTGTGTAAGAGGATTGTTGATAGAATAATCAATTAGGGGATGGGTCGGTATTTCTTCACCTGAACTTACACTCATTACAGCATCAATGTTTGTGCCAAAAGCACTTGGCCCCATGCTATTTCTTCCATTGATTGCAAAGTTACTAGCATAACCAAATATGTAATTTCCTTTAAAAATATCGTGAAATTTGGCTGGTATGGGAGTCATCCAACCTGCAGCATGAGCGCTTGCTTGAAGCTTAAGAAATCCAGTAATAGGACTAGTTGCTAGCTGCCCCGGCTGTTCAATTATAAATGTCGTGTCGGTGTTGTTAGCTTCGCCATCATAACCTTGTATTCCATTGACTACGAGCTTGTTGTTTACTAGTTCAAGCCCCGTTATTTTATCCAACGCATCCGGATTTTTGGTAGGAACGCGATCGAACACACTGACGAAGGGTTGTCTGTTTTTTGCCATCGGCAAATCTGATATGGTGTCGGCTTTAGAAAATAACTCTAGGTCGAATTCTGCGATGGCTTGGTGATGAGCATGTCCTACCATGAAGGCAGAAGATTGATCTTCTGAAATTTTGAATGTACCTGTCGTAAAGCCCATACGGCTAACACCATAGGTTCCAACAGGTATTCTAGTCGCTCCATCATAAGTTATGTCGTTAATAGAGAATAATATTTCTGCAGTTAGAGTTGATGGGGTAAGTAGAGCTAACAGAATCGCGGAACGTAAGGTGTTTACCATGTTTTTCCCCAAGCCAAAAGGTTTCCCTTAATAATAGGTATTCAGAATATCAATATGTAAGCTATAGTATTAAAAGACGACCTAACCTTGATATATCGAATACGTATTTAATTTCTGCATTTATTTTTACTATATTTTTCTTAAAATATTTTTAATCATAATCCATATTTTACGTAGATGCCAGCGGGTAGATTAATTTAAATTTTATGCGCCATGATTTGGCGCTGTAGCACCTAGTGGAAGCGTGATCGCTGCCACTGCCGCCGTGAGCTCTGGAGTTTCGAAAAAGTCAGCCAGGAAGGGCACCAGAAATAGAATAAAAATGAACATCGTGGACTTGATAACGATGTTCATGTTCCAGGCGGTGTTGAGGTCGGCCTCCGTTACTTCGGTTTTCTGGATGATGTAATGTTGGTTTCCAATTTCCATCAACAGCTCAAAGAATTGTAGAGCGATGACAACAAGGGCGACAACGCCAAAGTGCTCTGGTAGCAGCAGGCGGGCTAGGATTAAAGTGCTGATAATGCCCGGTCTATGCTGCACGAGCTGCATGCCAAGCAGCAGGCCAGCACTTTTGAGCACCCTTAAGCTGGTCGTCATGCCTTTGCTAATCTATTGGAGTTTGATAGAAACGTAATGCACACCACTAAAAACTCCAAATCAAAGGAATCAGCGTCACGCTCACAGCACCGGCAATCAAGCTCAACGGCAAACCAATTTTTACATAATCTGAGAACTTATACCGCCCCGGCCCATAAACCATAAGGTTTGTCTGGTATCCCAGTGGAGTAATAAAAGATGCGGATGCAGCGAACATGACGGCAACCGCAAAAGGCAACACACTTACGTCAAGCTGCTGTGACAAAGCCAGCGCGATCGGAAACATAAGTACTGCAGCGGCATTGTTAGTGATCACCTCGGTAAACATTGCTGTCAATAAATATACCAGAATCAGAACTTGCCACGGGGTTAGGTTCCCGAGCCCTAACAATCCACCAACTACCCAATCCGCCGCTCCGGTGACGGTCATGGCATTGCCTAGCGCAAAAGATGCAGCAATAACGACCAACACAGGCAAGTCCACACTGCGCCGGGCACGGCTCGCCGTTAAACAGCCGGAAACGATCATGCCGCCCGCTGCCAGAAACGCAGCCTCCATAATGGGCAAAAAACCACTGGCGCTAGCCAGCACCATCAGCGCTAGAATACCTAAAGCCGTAGGAGCTTTGCGAAAGTCTGGAGGCGTTGAATCATTCAGTGCGCTAACCAAGAGGAAATCGCGCCTAAAGCGATACTGCTCTACAAACTGGTGGCTGGTTTCAAGCAGTAAGGTATCGCCCATGCGAAAGGTAATATCACCAAGTTTACCGGGAACGCGCTGCCCCTCGCGGGCAAGCGAGAAAATAACGGCATTAAAGCGTGTACGAAACTGACTGTCGCGAATGGTTTTTCCAAGAGCGGGAAACTCCTGCCCCAGCACGACTTCTACCAAACAGCGCTGATGGTTAGCCACATCCAGCTTATGCACATTGCCATTGGCAGGCCTCAGCCCCTGAATTCGCCGCAACTCGCTAGCACACTCCGGCGCGCCAATGAAATACAGCCTGTCACCGGCTTGCAGCACTCGGTCGGGCTCAACCGCGGTAATAAGCCGGCCATCACGATCAATTTCGGCCAGATAACCATAATTCAAGGCGCGCAACCCGGCTTCGGCGATCGATTTTCCGACTAACGGCCCAGGGCTGACAACCTCAACCTCAACGCCGTATTTCCGAACCTGATCTAATTCTTCCCTGACACCACCGCGGTCTGGCAACAACTTTGAGCCAAACAGAACAAGAAAAGCGCCACCGATTATTAACAGCGGCACGCCAACCCAGGCTAGCTCAAACAACCCCAGGTGGATATCACGCTCGGACTGCAAAAGACCATCGACAACCAGATTGGTACTGGTACCAATCAATGTACACGTTCCGCCCAGTATGGCCGCGTAACTGAGAGGCAGAAGCAGTTTCGATGCAGGAATTCCGAGCCGTTGGGCCCAGTCCTGAATAGCGGGGATGAACATAGCAACAACGGCGGTATTGTTCATGAACGCACTTAGGACACCCGTTGGCGCAATCATCCGTAATTGGGCGCCTTGCGCTGTTTTGGGATTGCCAAGCAAGTGCCGTGCAATCCACTGAACCGCGCCGGTTTCCTTTAAGCCCGCAGCAACAACATATAAGGTGGCAATCGTTATAACACCCGGGTTGCCAAAGCCAGCCAGGGCTTCCGAGGGGCTAAGAACTCCCACTATCAATAAAAGAGCCAAGGCTGCCATCAGCACCAAGTCTGCCGAATAGCGTGTCAGCATAAGAATAGACAACACCGAAAACAGCGTTGCCAACGTGAAAATGCCTTGCCATTCCATACAGTAACAAGTCTCTTTCGTAGGAGAGTGGAGCGGTGGTCAGCCTGCGATCAATTTCCGTTCAAGAAGGTAATTGATCAATGATTCCACACAATCCTCCACCGAAGAGCTGGATGTATTCAGGCTGATTTCTGGATGGGCTGGTGCTTCATAGGGCGAATCAATACCGGTGAAATCTCGTATTTCACCGGCGCGGGCCTTTTGATATAGACCTTTTGGGTCACGCTCTTCGCAAGTTGATAGAGGTGTATCCATGTATACCTCAATAAACTCCCCCGCTGGGAAAAGCTTACGAACCAGACGCCGATCGCTGCTGAATGGTGAGATAAACGCACTTAGTACGATTAACCCTGCATCAGCAAACAGCTTGCTTACCTCACCAATGCGGCGGATGTTTTCCACCCGGCCAGCATCAGAGAAGTCCAGGTCGCTGCACAAGCCATGGCGAACGTTATCGCCATCCAGCAAGAACGTGTGGTAACCACGGTTATGTAACGCCACGTCCAGCGCATTGGCAATGGTGGACTTTCCGGAACCGCTCAGCCCCGTAAACCACAGCAGGCAAGGCTTCTGGTTTTTGTTCTCAGCGCGCTGAGAACGGACAACTTTGTGATCGTGCCAAACAATATCGTCTGCCAAAACAGAACCCCTCTGGAATCAAACAGATTTACAGGCCCACTCAGGGTAGTTTTCACGGATGAAGCTGTTGAGGTTCCGCTCTGCTTCATTATACTCCCGCGCTGATAAGTCCCCCGAGCCATCCAACGCACGCTCCACCATACCCGCTGCCACGGTTACATTGGTAAGGCGGTCAATCAGGATGAAAGCTCCGGTGCCCGGATGGTTCTGATAGTTTTCCATCACCACCGGCTCCGTCAACTGCAAGTCACACAAGCCGATTGCGTTCAACTCCAACCCGCCGGCAATCTGCTTATGGCGCTGAAGCGTGTTTATGTCGACTTCTTCCAGCACTTCATTGACGAAGCAACAGGTCACTTTGGTGCCTATTTTTATTCCGTATTCACGCCCCGGTACCAGCGCTCTCTCGTTCATCCATACCAAATGGGCGGCGAAGCGCTCGCCCATGGCAGGTTCCTCGCCGGCATGCACTAGCAAATCGCCCCGGGAAATATCGATTTCATCTTCCAGGGTGATGGTTATTGCATCACCCGGCCAAGCAAGCCCAACCTCGCCTTCATAAGTATGAATGCCTTTTACTCGGGAGCTTCTGCCCGAGGGCAATACCGCTAATGTGTCACCCTTATGCACTACACCACTGGCCACGGTGCCGCAGTAGCCACGGAAATCGAGGTTAGGACGGTTCACATACTGCACGGGGAAACGTAAATCCGTCACGTTGTGGTCTTCACGCAGCTCAACCTGCTCCAGAATGTTCATTAGCGTCTCGCCGTGGTACCAGGGCATGCCTTCGCTCCGGTTAACCACGTTATCCCCATTCAGGGCAGAGATGGGCACATAGTAAACATCTTTCAGGCCCAGTTGCGCCGCGAGTTTCTCGTACTCGGCGCGGATTTTGTGGAACACTTCTTCGGAGTAATCCACCAGATCCATTTTGTTGATGGCGACAACGATGTGCTTCAGGCCCAGCAGACTGACAATGAAGCTGTGCCGGCGGGATTGAGTAAGCACCCCCTTACGGGCATCAATAATCACCACGGCGAGATCACAGGTGGATGCACCCGTTACCATATTACGGGTGTACTGCTCGTGCCCCGGGCAGTCACCAATAATAAACTTGCGTTTGTCGGTGGAAAAGTACCGATAGGCGACATCAATGGTAATACCTTGCTCGCGCTCTGATGCAAGACCATCTACCAGCAATGCCAAATCAAGCGCTTCACCGGCATTGCCTTGGCGTTCATTGTCTTTATGAAGCGACGCGAGGTGATCTTCAAAAATCAGCTTGGAGTCGAACAATAGACGACCGATTAGCGTCGACTTGCCGTCATCGACGCTGCCGCAGGTTAGAAAACGCAGCAGGTCTTTGTTTTCGTGCTGATCCAGGTACGCGAGGATATCGGATTCAATCAATTCAGATGCGTGTGACATAACAACTCCTCAGAAGTACCCTTCGCGTTTTTTCTGTTCCATGGAAGCCGAAGAATCGTGGTCAATCACACGGCCCTGGCGTTCCGACGTTTTGGTTAGAAGCATCTCCTGGATAATCCCTGGCAGGGTGGTTGCGTCAGATTCAACGGCGCCGGTCAGCGGGTAGCAGCCCAACGTGCGGAAGCGAACCATCTTCATTTCTGGGGTTTCACCGGGTGCCATGGGCATTCTGTCGTCGTCTACCATAATCAGAGTGCCGTCACGCTCAACAACCGGGCGTTTGGCAGCTAGGTACAAAGGCACGATATCGATGTTCTCCAGGTAGATATATTGCCAGATATCCAGCTCGGTCCAGTTAGATAAAGGGAATACGCGAATGCTCTCGCCTTTGTTGACCTTGCCGTTATACAGATTCCAAAGTTCTGGACGCTGGTTTTTGGGATCCCACCGGTGGAACTTATCCCGGAATGAATAGACCCGCTCCTTGGAACGGGATTTTTCTTCATCACGTCGAGCACCGCCGAAAGCCGCATCAAAACCGTGCTTTTCCAGCGCCTGTTTGAGTGCCTGAGTCTTCATCACATCTGTATGTTTGGCGCTGCCGTGGGTAAATGGCCCAACACCTTGCGCTACGCCTTCCTGATTGGTGTGCACAATCAGTTTCAAGCCGAGTCGCTGTGCCAGTTCGTCCCGGAATTTGATCATCTCGCGGAACTTCCACGTGGTGTCTATGTGCATCAGTGGGAACGGCAGTTTACCCGGGGCAAAGGCCTTTATGGCCAGGTGCAGCATGACGGCTGAATCCTTGCCAACCGAATACAGCATTACCGGGTTATCAAATTCAGCCGCTACTTCGCGGATGATATGGATAGATTCGGCCTCAAGCTGTTTAAGGTGGGTTTTTTTGGGAGGGGTTAAGGTCATAGTGATTGCCCATATAACAAAAGTTGATACCTTATATACCCTCCCCACTCGCGGTAAAGGGTCTTAATTCCAGAAGTTTGCCATTACACTTAAAAATGCGTCCAATTGTTCAGCCGGTAATCTATTAATCCCGGCCGCCGCCTTTCGCCCGCCCCCCGTTGGAAACCTGCGAGCCAGCTCATCGGCGCCGGTGCGGTTATTCAAAGGGGCACGAATACTCACCAGATAACCGCCGTTGGCGCTTTCGGTAACGATACCACAGGCTTTATTGGGGTTGCGGTTTGCCAGCTCATTGCCCAATACGCCACTAACGCGGCGGGCCCAGGGTTCATCTGGGAGCTTTACCACCAGAGAGCTATTATTCTCAGCTAGCACGGGGGCCGCCAGGCCACTGGCCATGTCTGCCTCGTAGCCGTCGCGCAGTTTCTGCCATGCCGCCGGCTCAGACGCAATCAGTTCAAGGGGATCTTCATACTTTACAAACTCACAGTAAAGGTCCGCAGGGTGGAAGTGCAGGTCGTTCAAAGTTGCACCGTAGCCGTTGTAGTTGATGCATACACCGAGGGACTTGAGCGATTCCGCCTGCTCGGAAGATAACCCGGCCGCTTTTGCAAGATCTTCAGCGACGGCATTGAGGTTATCACCAAAGGCAGCGGCAATCGACCAGTTATGAAACCGGCCTCCCAGGTGCTTATCTATGAGTAAACTGGTGCACGTGGTGGCTTGGGTATCAATCAGAGCGGTAAAATTCGGCGCGTCTGGCAGTTGATTGTCGGGGAAATGGTGGTCCACATAAAACACCACACCGCCAGCAATCAACAGTGCATTCACAGCTTCCCGATTTTTGTCGAGGCTAATGTCCAGAACGGTCGCCTTTACCGGCTCGTTAGTAGGAACTTGACGCACCAGATCGATGTTTCGTTTGACTCCCGTAATCAAGATGGACTCGACGGGTTCAGCCAGTCGCAGCTGAATCAGGGCGCATATACCATCGGCATCGCCGTTAAAGAC
This sequence comes from Marinobacter sp. BSs20148, assembly GCF_000283275.1. Lineage (NCBI taxonomy): Bacteria > Pseudomonadati > Pseudomonadota > Gammaproteobacteria > Pseudomonadales > Marinobacteraceae > Marinobacter > Marinobacter sp. BSs20148. Next base: position 2,317,683 of record NC_018268.1, on the reverse strand, counting down.
GTCGTACGCAGTCATATTAATTCACAACTTAGTGGGTAGGGATGCCCTGAAAAAATCACCAAAAGTCAATGATAATACGGCCATTGCCATCCTGCAGGATTCGTTGCAAGCATAAATTAGATCACATTCCCCGAATTTGAGTATCAGGCCAAGAGTCGCGAGGTCTTCTGAAATGGATGGATAAAATGATTCCCCGGAAACAGTTCGAGAAGAGCTTTGCCCGATATTAACCCAAAGACCAGGCTGGCGGCCATCTTTCCCGCTGCCGACTTTGCTGCGAGTCTGCTGTATGTAGCTACTCTATAGTCTCAGCGACCGGACCATGAAAAATGCCTTGTACGAGATTAAATCCATGCGGTATTTTTCTGGCCTAATGTATATTTCTGAATCCCAGGAAAAATAGGGATTACCCTAAATATTTAACAATATCTTTAGATAACGAAGATAGATCTTCCGGTTGTATTTGACTGTAAAGTTTTTAAATAATATTCTTTTAATTTTTCTATTTCACATGATAGTATTGTTGTAAGCAGAGCTACTTATTATGTTTGTCAATTTATTTCTTCATTAATAGTTTTTTTCTAGAATATCTTTTATTATATAAAGTCCATCGACCAAATTAGAAATATAATTATTGGAAGCCATATCTCCTTGGCGCCCCAGAATCACCAATAATTTATTGATAAATACGGAGCTTTTGTAAGGCTAGATCGGCGTATAATATGACTATCTTCAGATGTAAGCTTGGCCCCCAAGTCCATATTGTTTGTAGACTCCGATATTCCGTCAATTTTAATGTAATGGGATGACCTGATAGCCTGGCATGAAGTAAATATTAGTTGATAGTCGATTAGAGTGGAAAAAAGATCTTCAAATTTAAAATTAATATTATCTTCAGTTTTTGGATATTTTTTTATCCAAGATTTTATGATTTTATCGTTAAGGTTAATTCTAGAATTAGATTCTCCGGCAACCTGGTAGTTAGAAAAAACATAATCTGCTTTGTAATTTTTTAATGCCTTTAGGGTTTAATATAGATAACTTTTTACCAATTATCATTACTATCACAAAAGGTAAAGAGCTCTCCCTTTGCCTTTAAACAGGCTATGCGCCTTGCCTGAGTTTGACGGGTATTCGCTTGATTTATAATGATTACGCGTTTGTATTTAATTCTATTTAAATATTCTTGGGTGTTGTTAGTGCTGTCGTCGTTTACGATACTTAATCATTATTGGAAGTAAGTCAGTCCTATTAAAGGTAGACATTATAATGCTGAAGTTGGTTTTTTTCCATAAAACCCTTTTAATAAGTTAATTTCAGATTTTGAAGAAATGATATAATTTTTTTGGTAATCGCCATTATATCGTAAGCATCTATGGTCTGCTTTCGCTTTGCTAATATCTGGTTAGCCTCGCCAGTATGATGCTGCTGCGGTGTTACATGATTTAAGGCGCTGTGTCGATGCTCGGTGTTGTACCAGCGGACGAACTTAAGCACCCAGTCTCGGGCATCCTGGATTGTTTTGAAGCCGTTAACCGGGAACTCCGGTCGGAACTTCAAGGTTTTAAACAGTGATTCTGAATAGGCGTTGTCGTTGCTCACTCCAGGTCAGCTGTTCGAGGGCATAATGCCCAGGTCGTAGAGTTTTTCCAGGAAGGTCGCCGCCTTCATCGGACTGCCGTTGTCAAAATGCAAGACCAACGGCTTTTTCCGACACGCCAGATGCTCGCGCCAGTAGGCTTTTTCAATGAAATCGCGTCCGAGTTCGCCGGTTTCGTTCTCATATACTTCATGACCAACGATCTTGCGACTGCAAACGTCCATCATCAGATACAGATAGAACCAAGTGCCTCGCGCCGGACCTGGTAGCCATGAGATATCCCAGGATCACAGACAGTTCGCGTCAGAGGCATTGTGTGTCGTTCCATACATTTACGTTCAGGCGCTTTTTGACGGTCTCTGGGGTGTACCTGGTCGTGTTCATGTAGCACTCGATAGAGCGTCGATTCCGACGCTAAATAACAGCCTTGATCCAGCTGATCGGCGAAGATAAACGCAGGCGGGCAGCTTTGATATTCTGATTGATTGCACAGTGCCAAAACAGCCTCGTGCTCCTCTACTGAGGACTTATTGTGAGGTTCAGAATTCGGTACCAGTGGCCTTCTGTCTGAACTGACGACTGAGTTAGAACTCCATCGTTGATAGGTGCGGACGCTCAAGCTCAGTAAAGCACAAGTCTTTGTCAGCCGGGCTCCTTTGTTCTGAGTTTCCTCGATCAGTACAACCGCCTGCTGGCGATCTGGGAGGCTGGTCATTCGTCGTCGTTTTTGGGGCCCCAGATCGCCTCGGTTTTTTGACAGCGTTAGTAGTGCCGCCACTTCTGCAAAGGCTTTTTCTTTGCGTAGTAGTTCAAGCTCAAGCTGCTTAACACATTTTTTTAGCTTGGGCGGCTTACCGGCTACGTTTGGACTGTTCTTCTGCTTGGGAGTTAGCGCCTATGCATGCTGTTTTCCACGCTTCAATCTGTTCGGGATACAGTCCGTGTTTACGACAATGTTCACTGAGTTTCGCCACCGTCATTGGGGCGGTCTCTAGCACAATGCGGAATTTTTCTTCGCTACTCCACTTGTCAGGAGTGGCTGAATTCGATGGCAAAACGGCACCACGTTTTCTGGCGGCTGTTCGCCAATTGTTCAGAGTTGCGGTACTAATGCCTTCCTGACTGGATAGCTCTGCCACGGTCAGGCTCTGGGGCGGCGCCATCTTTTGGAGAATAGCTTCCTTACGTCCCGGTTAATAATGAGGCATGGTTGTCCTCTGAAATAATCAGGCGACAACTACGCTGACACATAGGGACACCGGCGGATCGACATCGTGGCGTTGATTACGAGCGTTTGGCGCATCGAAAATTGGTGTATTAAAGAGCAAAACGCCAGAATCTCCGGCGCTGGTCTGGCAATACCCGGAACTGAGAAGTCACCGGACCGGTCTCGCTCAACCCTGGCAAATTGCAGGAAGTTGAGCGCAATAAACTGGCTGCTTAAATGCAGTCATTTGGGCAGATGGGTTGAAAATCACCGTCGTTGACGACCTACAATAAATTCGACCGCTTGATGTCTTTGCAACGGAGTGAGCTCATGCTGGTGTAGTTCGTGAAGCGCTTACGTTTTGTTACTTTAACTGCTCAGCTTATTCCAGACTTCTTGATTTTTTGTCTGGTTAGATGTTTTTTTTCTTGCGTTTCTTGTCGCGATTAAAAGCGCTTTCAAAAAACCTATAGAGAATAAAGATTTAGAATTTGGCCTAAAGTATCTCGCTAAATAATATAAATGCCTTGGAAGTCTGTAATATTTTTTTATTCCTTTACGTTTTTTAATCCAATAAAAGTGATTTGAGTAAGTTTTTTTATACCAGTCCAGTCCTAGCTTTCCTTGATTGCCGGCGCCACCGAAGATAGGTGCTCTATGAAAGGCAATACAGTCGATACCATTTGCTATTTTGAATCCATGATTTCGAACTCTTTCACAAAACTCTGTTTCTTCGCCTGAAAAATTGCCATCGAACAATATATCAAAACCTTTGATAGCAAGAAAAACATTTTTTTTAAAAGACATATGTCCGCCCTTTGCTGCGTTCACATATCTACGGTTTTTCTCTGATTTTTTATTTTTTCCATCTATCGATCCGGCAACGCCGCCAACTTTTTTATCTTTATAATAAGCAAGGTGATTTTCTATTATATTTTCACCTATATCCATATCATCGTCAATATAAAGTATGATTTCAGAATGTGATTTTAAGCCACCGATGTTTCGAGCTAAAGGGATACTCGGTATATTTGATTTTATTAATCTAACAGTGTCATATTTTAAAATTGAATCCAGAAATTCAGTCCATTTTTCGTTATAATTGTCTTCATTTTGATCTATTATTAATATCTCATCTAAGTCCGTGGCAATTTTTATTATTTGGGAAATTGTTTCTATGGGCTCTTCTTTATGATTAAAGGTTGGAATAACGATGCTGATTCGTTTGGGCTTCGATTTCTGGCTAGAAGATTTCTCAACTTCTTGAATTTTAAGGTTTATTATTTTCTCTAGGGTCATAACTCTTGCTTCCATTATTTTAGCTAATTTAAAAGAATAAAAATTGCTCAATAATTGCGAGCTTAAAAATGAGTCTAGCAAAAAAATCGCTTAGTCAACGCTTTGAAGGAAAATTTACTCTGCTCCCATATGTGCGCTAGTTCTGGTATATGGTTTTTACTAAATGCTGCCATAGCGAAAATCAAGCAGGTTACAATGCCCACATAAAGTAGCCCTTTGATCAACAGTAAAATTAGCGGACTTAACGAGTCAAATTGTATATCGAAAATCCCCGTTACCCAAAGGGCGAGTGAGCTTGGGGCTATTATAGTACTGCTTAGTACACTCAGGCGGATAAGGTTGAAGTGAGTGCGATATTGCAGCATGAACAGCAGTGCGATGGTGGTCAGCACTGCCAGCCAACCGCGCGCCCATGCCATGGTAACAAGATCTATGTTTTTCAGGTTTACAAGAAACCCGACGATGATGACAGTGGATACAAGATCAAAAACAAATAGAGCTCGAACTTGCCCGGTGGCAACGAAGGCATCACTGACCAGTGCAAACAGGCAAAACGTAAAAAAGAACATGGCGAACGGGCGTAGCAAATCCTCAAACTCAGCCCATTGTGCGCCGAGTATCACATTTACGATCAGTTCGCTGTATGCCGCCATGAAGACGGTTAACGGAGTTAGAAGCACAATCATCATGAACAGGCTTAGCCGTATTCGGTAGGCCAGTTCTTCCGGTTGGTTTTTCCGTTCTGCAATGGCGGCCTGCAGTGGCTCACTGCCGGGAATGACCACCGAAAGTGCAGGGAAGGTCGCCAGTTCGCGGGTCAGGTGGTAACCACCCAGTTGGCTGGTACCGAACAGCTTGCTAACAATCAGATTATCGATCTGAGATCGTGTAAACCCTACTATGCCCCTTAGAATCAGCCATTTCGAGAAGTGCCACTGTAAGCCCATCGTGCTGAGTGTTAATGCCGGCCGGTATGTGTGTATGGTGTAGGAGCCGATTGCTAATACAACGGCAGCAACAAGCTCACCGGTGATGATGGCCCAGTAACTTGGGTGTATCACCGCGAATGTAACTACAACAAAAAATGAAATCGCTTTCTGCCAGATGCTCAGCACAAAAATAGGCTGATAGTTCATCTGTTTTGCCATTAGCATCAAAACCGGGTTTTGCAGTGCGCGAATCGGCATGGCAAGAGCGGCAACGCAGAGCGCTACGGACAGTTCCGGCATTTCAAAATACTTACTTACCCAAGGTGCCGCGAAAATAATCAGAACGGCCATAACGATCTTGATGGTCAGATTCATTGTCCAGGCGGTATTCAGATCTTGATCGGTAACGTCGGTTTTCTGGATGATGTAATGTTTGTTGCCTGCATCTGCAAGCGTCTCAAAAAACTGCAGTGAAATGGCTACCATCGCCACAATGCCAAAATCTTCAGGTAAGAGCAGGCGGGCCAAAATGAGTGTGCTGATCAGACCGAGGGAGCGTTGGAATAATTGGATGGCCAGCAAAAAAGCTGAGCTTTTGAAAACGCGGCTGCTGGTGCTCATGTGGTTTTTGAATCCGACTCGAGAGGTTTTGGTTCTTGGCCGTGGTAGGAGTGTAAGATTAACACAGTGTTAGAGGAAAGGATTGTGAGCTTCGTTTTCTAGATTAGTCGCCACACAGATCTGTGCTAACATCATATTGACTCAATCAAACATTCGTAAGTGCTTTTTGCGGTTTACGTTTTGGGGGTGCCTATGCAGGCCACGAAAAAAGTTCTAGCTTCTTTAATCTCCACACTTATCCTATCTGGCTGTAGCACTTTAACCCCCCGGGATATCGACACTTTACCTGCGCCAGCTGCTTTGCCAGACAAAAGCGAGCAGGGCCGCGTTGATTTATGGCTTTATGACGACGTTACTATTTCGTCTGTTGACAAGCTGGATGGCATCGCACGTTACCCAGACAACCCAGACGAGGTGGCGCAGCTTAGCCGGCTAGAGATTACTCAAGACAGAGGTGATTTTTATGTTGGCCTGGTACGAGGCTATATAACGGCACCTGCTGACGGGCAATATCGTTTTTTTCTTGGGAGCGATGATGATTCAAGGTTTCTGCTGAGCACTTCCGCGTCACCGGCAGACGCCCAAGTTATAGCCTCTGTCCCTGGTTGGGCCAAGAAGGGGGAGTGGAATAAATACAGCTCTCAAACTTCTGGTGGCATTACGCTGTCTGCCGGTAAGCGATTTTATTTTGAAATTCGCTATCGTGAGGCTCGCGGCGCAGACCATTTTTCAGTGGCTTGGGAAGGGCCCGGTGTGGCTCGTTCGGTCATTGACGGGCAGTACCTGTCGTCTTTTGCTAAGGCCAGCCCAATTTACCCTGATGATGAACTGTCCATTGCAGGCTATGAACTTGGGTATCGTGTCGGTTTTTTTGACGGTAAGCAGGCGTTACCGTTTGTTTCAGCCTACCCACCACTGGATAAAGACCAGGACGGACTTTACGACAACTGGGAAACGTTTTATGGGCTGGATGCTGCAAACCCAAATGACGCAAACTCCGATGGCGACGACGATATCCTCGCAAACTTTGACGAGTTTCGGGTTGGTTCTAACCCGTCGCAAGCGGATTCAGACGGCGATGGCATACCTGACGGAGTTGAATTTGCTTACGGTTTAGACCCGTTAAACCCTTCAGACGCCCAGGCTGATTTCGATAATGACGGTTTTAGTAATTTAGACGAATACCAGGCAGGTACAGATCTGACTGATAGTGATGATGTGCCTTTGCAAACCCAGAGCCGAGTAGCAGGCATTTGGGCCCAGTATTTTTCAGGTAAGAGTTTTAACAAATTTGTGATGACCAAGGTTGAGCCCGAGCTGAATTTTAGCTGGGGAGCAGGATCGCCGGCGCCTGAAATCCCAATTGATAATTTCAGTGCGCGCTATTTCACGCAGTTTACAGCCCCCCATGATTCTGGCAGCAGAGACTACCAAGTTGTGATAAATCGGGACGATGGTTTCCGTATGGACTTCGATGGTGAACGAATTGTGGAGGCGTGGACTGACGCAAAAGCCAAGGTTGTTGCTCAAATTACCGCAAACGCAGGCCAGAGCTACCCAGTCAATGTTGAGTATTATGAAAGTGCAGGCCACGCCACACTTTCTGTTCAATTTATCGATACAGTGACAGGCCAGGTACAGAATACGGTAGACATTTTTTCGGTGCTAGACTTGTCTAACCCGGCGAATCAATCGGTTGATAATGACGGTGATGGTATTCCAGATATTTGGGAGTACGAACAAGGCACAAATTCTTATGTTTCAGATGCTGCAGTTGTTAACAACACGGCGGGCATTTCAAATTTGAAGGCCTTTCAGTCTGGTTTAAACCCGTGGACCGCTGAGGCTATTGGTGGCGAAACTGTATCGCCCTCTGGTAGTGATGGTTCGCAAATACCTCCCCCCATCATCATTTCAGATCAATCATCGGTTACCATTACTTGGGTTGCTCCGCTTGAAAGAAGCGATGGCCAGTCGATGGCGCTGAGTGATATTCAAGGTTACGAGCTAAGCTATGGCAAACAGGCCAATTCCTTGAATACAAAAATCACTATTTCAGGGGAACAAACCAGCCACACGATTGAACAACTGGACGTAGGCACTTGGTATTTCCGGATGCGCACTTTCGATTACAACGATTTTTACAGCGCGCCAACAGATGTTATTGAACACATCGTAAAGTGATTTGTGCTTAAAGTTCGGGGGCTTGGTTTAGCTGGATTCTTTCAATACGTGCCCACCAAGCGCTTTCGGTGCGCTTGGTGGTGTTTGCTGCCGAGGAAAACCAGTACAAATCTGCTGTTTTGTTTACTTTTGTTTTTACCGCTGCAGGCTTCTGCTAGTGAGTGCGTCTCTGCAGCGTTGCCAGCCTCGCCTAAGGGTGCGGCAATAAGTGTTAAAAATGTTGGAGAATTATACCGGGCAACCCGTGTTGCGCAGCCCGGCAGCATTATCGTTTTGGCTCCGGGGGATTACAGGTTAACGGCAACGCTGTCCATAAGAGCTGAAGACATTACACTGCGTGGCGCAGCTGAGACCTGTAATGCAGTGAAGCTTATTGGCCCAGGCATGGAGGCGGTAGAATATAACGGCGCACCTAACGCAATCTGGAGCGATGCCGTTGGCCTTAGGGTTCAAAACCTGACCATCAAAGATTTTCATCAGCATGGCATTGTGCTCAATCCCGGCGCTGAATCACCTGTTATTCAAAATGTTCTTTTTCAAGATATTGGTATGCAGTCTATCAAAGCTAATCCGTCTGGTTTTGGGGATGGCGTTGATGATGGGCGAGTGGAAAATTCTGTATTTGTTTACACCAATGGGCCATCCACTAAGGATTTGGGGGCAGGTGTAGGCTATACAAATGCAGTGGATGTTCATGCGGGTAAGAATTGGGTTATTCGTAATAATCGATTCGAGAACTTCCATACTCCAGATACCGCGGACTATCTTTGGAATCCGGCTATTCTGATGTGGAATGGTGCTCGTGGCTCCATTGTAGAGGGCAACACCTTCGTTGATGTGGACAGGGCCATTGCTTTCGGGTTGATGGATCGGCACCGGGATCATTTTGGGGGTGTTATCAGGAACAATCGCGTTGACTATTCAGAAGGGCTTTATAGTCCGATGAGGAAAGCAGGATCTGACGCGGCGATTATTGTTTGGAGTTCACCGGGCACTTTGGTAGAGGGCAATGAGGTGCTAACACGGGGAAATCTACGTAAGTCGATTGAGTTTCGTTTTGATACCGATGGCGCAAAAGCGGTTGATAACCTCGTGGATGCGCCGATCGGCAGTCAGAACGGGGGAGTGCATGAGGCTCTTGGTAATCGATTCGTCGGCGATTGAGGGGGCGGGGAGCTTAATGAGGGGAACTTGCGCCATAACCTTCCTGGTACTGATCAACCATCTGTTTCACTGAAAATCTCTGTTCAAATCTCGCTTTTGCAGCGCTACCCATTTTTTTTCGTTGTTCTGGCTGATCCAGTAAGTTCTTTATGGCGCGGGTAAAGGCCTCCTGGTTATCACTTTCAATCAGAAAACCTGTTTCTTTGTCTTCGACAATTTCTGGCGTGCCTCCCACTCGAGTGGCTACTGTGGGAATGCCAAGGCTCATGGCTTCTAGCAGGGTCATGGAGGTGCCTTCGGTGAAGGACGGAAGAAGGAATATGTCCATCAAACTGAGGTAGTCCGCAGGCTTGGATTGGAACCCTGTAAAAATGACGGCGTTGTCGAGCGTTAGCCGCTTGCGTTCCGCTTCCAGATTTTGCCGCTCTGGACCGTCGCCGACTAGAAGCAGCCGCACTTTATAACCCTGGTCGATCAGGGTGCGGGTGGTTTGCAGCATCATGGGCTGGTTTTTGACAGAGTCCAGCCTTGCTACGGTACCTATAACGACTTCGCCCGGTTTAATGCCCAGTTCCGTCAAGAGTTCCTGTTTGCGGTCTTCCTCTACGGTTAGTGGCGTGATGCCGTTGTAAATGACTTTGATTCTTGCCGCTGGCATGTATTCGTATTCAATCAGCGCGTTACGGGTAGCTGCGGATATGGCGACTAAGCGATGAGAGGTCAGGGCGATGAGGGGGTTAATCAGCCTTGCTTTTTTTCGGTGTTGGTCTGGGTGAAAACGGCCGTGTTCGGTGAACACCACTTTTGCGCCTGTGCCCCAGTGTGCGAACCAGCCGTAGGTGTAGGGCGAGTATTGGTGGCAATGCACAAAGTCGAAATCGCCGGATTTTATGAGTCGCCGAAGCCAAAGGATTGTTTTCCAGTCTAACCCCGGCCCGCGCTTTCTGGAATGGATAGTGATGCCGTTGTCCGCTTCCATGGCTTTGCCGATGGCGCCGACTTCGCCATCAATGCAGGCAATTTCGCACTGGAACAGTTGTGAGTTCAGGTTGGTGACCAGTTGGCGAATAACCTGTTCGGTGCCGCCGAAACCCATATTGAAGGTAACGTGCAAGATGCGGGTTGGGATGCGGGTTGGAGAGTGATTATCAGCCACGGGCAGGGTCGCTTTGTGGGACAAAAGGTTTCATCAGGCTCTGCCGTATTGATCTTGTAAGCGCACAATGTCGTCTTCGCCCAAATACGAGCCAGACTGCACTTCAATCAATTCCAAAGGAATGACCCCCGGGTTTTCGAGGCTGTGAATCTCGCCAATGGGAATGTAAGTCGACTGATTTTCGGTGACCAAGTACTGCTTTTCCCCATTGGTGACCATGGCGGTTCCGCTGACTACAATCCAGTGTTCTGCCCGGTGATGGTGTTTTTGCACCGAGAGCTTCGCACCGGGGTTCACGGTGATGCGTTTTACCTGATAGCGGTGGCCGCTGTCGATTGAATCAAACACGCCCCAAGGCCGGTATACTTCGCGATGGTTTATGTGTTCGAGGCGCCCGCCTGATTCAATGGACGCGACCAGGGCTTTTACATCTTCTACGTGGTCTTTGTGGGCAACCATGATTGCGTCTTTGGTTTCGACCACGATAAGATTTTCAACGCCGACCAATGCAACCAGCCGGTGGTCGGCGCGAACCAGTGAGTTGCTGGCGTTGTGAAGCATGACATCGCCGTTGCAGGCGTTGCCGTTCGCATCTTTGTCCAGTTTTTCCCAAAGTGCAGACCATGATCCGATGTCACTCCAGCCGGCGTCCATCTCGATAACGACGCCTGCGCCGGTTTTCTCCATAACGGCGTAATCGACGGATTCACTTGGGCACGCCCGAAACGCCTCTTCGTTGATTCGAATAAACGTTAGGTCCGGCACGGGGTTTGCCATTGCTTGTGTGCAGGCTTCAAGGATATCCGGCCGCCACTGCTTAAGTTCTTCCAGGTATCTGTCGGCCCTGAACAGGAACATGCCGCTGTTCCAGGTGTAGTTTCCTTCTGTCAGATAGCTTTGTGCGGTCTCTTTGGTGGGCTTCTCTACGAATTCGTCTAATTCACAGGCACCTGGCCCCAAGGTTTTTCCTGCGCGGATGTAGCCATAGCCGGTGTGGGCCATGTCTGGCTTTATGCCAAAGGTAACGAGCTTTCCCTGGGCCGCATAGCGAGCGGCGTTTTCTACCGCGGCGCGAAAAGCCGCTTCGTCATCTATAACGTGATCGGCAGCCAGTACCAGTAATACCGCGTTTGGGTTTTCTTTCACCAGAGCCAGCGCTGCCAAGGCAATGGCTGGCGCTGTATTGCGCCCGACAGGTTCCAGCAGAACTTTGGCATCGTTTATTCCAGCAGCCCGCAGTTGCTCGGCAGCAAGGAAGCGGTGTTCGTTGTTACAGATGATCGTTGGTGGTGCGGTCTCCAAGCCCTTCAGGCGCGCTATTGTGGCTTGTAGCATGGAATTTTTGCCCAGCAAGGGTAGGAATTGCTTGGGGTGCAGCTGCCGTGATAACGGCCATAAACGTGAACCGCTGCCGCCTGCAAGAACAATTGGGAAAAGCATAAAAGCAACCTTGTAAGCTGGGTGGGTGCCGTTGTGTGCCGGCTTCAGATTTGCTGGTAGATCCACTTCATACCCGCGCGGGTGATCTGGCTCATTTCACGGTTGGTGTTCCACGAAAACGCCTTTCGTCTGCGGTGTTGGGCTTCCAGATGAGCCAAGAAATTGTATACCAGATTGGCTTGAAAATAAGCGCTCTCGGCAATAAGAGGTGGTAATCCGTAGGCTTTCAGAAATCTGGCTGGTAATTCATGGAACAGGTTATGACGGGTGCGGCTGGTTTGCGCGATGGCCCAGAGGGTGCTGTAGAAACGCGCCACGTCTTCCAGGTTGCTTGAGACGCGGGTTTTTCTGAAACCCAGAGTGTGCATGTTCTGCTGGCTGTCCACCAACACGTTGTAAAGCACAAAGTTGCCATGGATTTGGCACGGGAAGGCGTTATTAAAGAATAAGTAGTCGGGAGTGATAAGTTTCTGTAATTCGGGGCTGTATTTTTGTTCTATTTTTTTGAGATTACGTTCTGATATTAGGTTGCTTGCCCGGATTTCGCGAATTTTTTGTGCAAATTCTGTTGCCAGCCAGCTGCCATCTGCGCCCTCTGGGGTGAGCCCAGCCGAGCTGTCGTGATACTTGCGTAGCCAGGTGCCGATTTCTGTAATGCGACTGAGCAGAGTATCTGGATTTTGCAACCGGTGACCTTGCAGGCGGCCCAGCAGATTGGTTGGGTTCCAGAGGGTATGAAACAGCTCCTGGCCGATGACCTTCTTTGTCGTTAGGCGGTTTTCGGCTTCGTTAAAGCTGACAAGTTCGATGGCTTTGACGTGGGTTGTTTGAATATTAAGGTGCCGACAGCGGATGAGCTCCATCGCCTCTGGCTTTAGGCTGCGTTCTAGGGTGTGCTTTGTATAGGTGTAAGACGACAGGATGCCAGAGCTGCTTGCGTTGTTGCCTGGTTGGCCGTTCATCTCGCCTTGGCTTGTGTTCATTGGAAACGGTCGTTTGTCAGCGAGAAGGATTGGGCCTGTAGCGTCGTTTTTTGGTTAATGACGGCGTTGTAAGCGTTTTCACAACTTCGTTGCTGGCAAGAGGCTTGAAGGGTCACCAGCGCAAAGCGCGTTGCACCCTGAAGCAGCGCCGGTATTTGCAGCAGTTTGGCGTTGCGGTAGCTGTCGGCACGGTAGTCACCCACTTGATACCACTGCGCCATAACCACCTGTTCCCGGGTGAGTATGTTGCGATAAACCGTTGCGCCGGGCTGTTGATTGCTCTCGCGCAGCCATTGTGAGCGGTCGAACTGTGCTGGCAGGTAAGGCACCAGCTTGTCGTCGGCGCTGGTGCGCTGGCTTTGCGCTAATAATACCCGAGTGCCTGCGGTGCGCCAGGCTTGCTGGTTTAGGGCTTCCGGCATGCTTAAGGGAATTGGTAGTGCCTGCAGTTCGGTTTTTAAGCCGTTCGCCATGTTCAACGACCAGAGCCCGGGTTGGGTGGTTGTGGTGGTGGTTGCCAGCGTTAGGGCAACGGGGCCGATCAGCACGGCAACGGCGATGGCGATGTAGCCTTTTTTATTGATGTTTGCTGGCTGGGCTTGGCTGTCGGAGTTGCGCTTCATGACCGGTGAGAAGTACATAACCGGGATGATGAAGGCGCCGTATACCAACCAGCCCATGAGTTCGTGGTCTGTCAGCAGGTCGCTTTGCATTTCGGATTGATAGCCGACGACCACCAGGATGGTAATGCGAACCCAGTTTACGATCAGCGCAAGCGTGATGGCGACGCTGAGGCTTGCCAGCCAGCCACGCCAGCGGTAGTCGTTCAATATGGACGTCATGGCCGCCAGCAGGATAGAGATGGCGAAGTAGCGAATACCGGAGCAGCCGTCTGCAATGATCAGCCGGCCGAAAGGCACGGTAATGCTGTTGCCTTCTATGAGGGCCGGCATATTCAACCAGCTTACCCAGGTGCCCACCACAGCGCTGGCGAGGTGGACGAGTGCCGGTACTAAATCGGCCCAGAACGGTAACGATAGTGACAAAACCAGAATGTAAGGCAAAAAGCTGATTAGGCGCTGCCAGCCCAGTAACGCCCAGGTTACGCCAGCGATGCCCGCGGGCAGGGCAAAATAGGCGAGGGTGTCGATGCGGGCAAGTTCCAGCACGGCCCAGCCCAGGGTGATCACAATTAAGGCCAGTGCGCCGGTTTTGTAAAAGGGCCTTTGCTGATGGGTTAACGCTTTATTGGGCGCCGGCGGGTGGGTGACAGCCAGCCAGAGAAAAATGAGTGCGGTTGCCAGGCCGTGGGCGAGGACTTGTTCGAATTCCAGCCAAGCTTCGCCAAGCCTGACCCAGGTGGGCAAGAAGATCAAAACTGCGATCGCGGTAGCCAGCAAATAGGGTTTTGCTACCGGGATATTTTGTCGTGTTTTCCGTAACATTGCGCGTCCACCGGGTGTTATAAAAGTATTCAGGATACTGGGCATTCAGGTTTGGGCAAACACAAAAAAAGATAAAAAGAGATCAGCCAAAGCTGGCAGCTTTCAATGCTGAACAATTAGGCTATCTGACGAAGACGGTCAGCGCATAGGCCGGCCAGGCATAGGCCAAATAGGTTCAGTCGGCAACAATAAAAAAGTCTATAGCAAAGCCGTATAATGCAGTGTTAACTTTCCCACGCCCTCGAAACCTCCATCTCCCCATGCGGCAGCGTACTACCGGTCGTTGTCATCTGATTTCTGGTCTTGCAGATGCTGTTAGACCTTTTGATGTCCCATATTAGTACAAGAAGGGATTTGAATATTTTCCAATCTTTTCCTGATGTGGATAAAATGTGCGAAAACTATGCCAGAAAAAAATAGCCATATATAACAGTTAGTTAATATTTTAGTTTTGGGAGCATGTAAAGAATGTCGACGTAAAGCGCTGTTCTGAGTTTTCGTTTCCTGAATAAAAACCAGTCCGAAGTAGTTCGGTTTTTTTCAAGGTAGGGGGTAAATTTGAAATCTGTCCCCGGTCTGGTTCTGGTCCATAAAAAAAGTCAGCCGAAGCTGACTTTTTCACTTAACCCTAAGAGGCTAGTAGCTTCAGAAAGCAATATAGCGGTCAAGTTATAAAAGTACACAAAATAAAAAAGGGTAGAATCGGTTAAAAAGTAATCGCGAGTGCGAGGTTATGGTAAGTGTATAAAATGTCGACGCCGTGCCTGTCGTGATTTTGCAGTTCTTGCATGGGGAGCGTAATTCGCTAGGGAATACAGCAATGTCACCTTTACAGAGGGATTTTCGTTTTCGGCAGCTGCATTGCTCTATCGCTTGTTCAAGTTGCGAGAGTTCTCCATAACAAGTTTTAAAATCAATAGGTTGAGGTAATGAGCGACAGCGTAAAGAAAGTCGACGCTCTTTTTTACGGGGGTTTTGATAGTGCTGAGAAAGGTGCTGGTTATTCAGAATTGGAAATACACAAATTTAAAACAAAAAAAAGCCAGCCGAAGCTGGCTTTTTTCAGGCCTGATTAAATCAAGACTTTTGACGGCGACGGGCAGCGCCCAGACCGGCTAAGCCAAGACCCAGCAAGGCAAGGGTGCCTGGCTCGGGTACTGATACTGGCATGGCAGACTCTACAAATACGACTAGATCATTGAAGTCTTTATCTGAGGTGCTGTAAAGCAGATCTTCAAACGCGAGCACCCAACCGCCAGCAGTCCACAAGGTTGGATTACCGCCAGGCAGTGTGACAGTGTCACCATTACCGCCCTGATACGCTACCATCTGATCTTCGCCATTCGGGTTTAGGCTTTCTTGTGAATAGAAAAAGCCGGAAGGCGTTAACAGGAAAAAGCCAAAGTTGGCGGAAGAAAACTGTGTGGTTGTAAGGATATTGTTCACCTTAACCGTACCGCCTGGAGTGATTTCGAAAGACGACGTAGTCCCCGGCGTATCTGTTCCACTAAACACAGTGACTATTTTCGCTATGTCGTTTACATCGTATATTCCGAAGGAATTCACCCCTGAGTTTCCTGCAATCTCTGCGACGAAACGAGTCGGTGAAATGCCAGAGTCCGTGCTATTCCAAACCTGGTCAGGGACTGCTTGATCCGTATTGACATCAATAGAAGAAGTGCCACCGACTGTCAGATTGTTAAGAATTGTTTGTAGCGAGTCTTCGAAGTTAGCTTCACTAACGTTCACAGGTGTCGCGTTGACCGCAAATGCACTCACTGACAGGGCAAATGCTGCAGCAATAAGTTTCAATTTCATGAGTATTCTCCGGTTGATTCGCGTTATGTCTTTATAGATTGCTTGGCAACCAGGCTGTCTCTTTTCCTTCGGAGACCCTTGGCTTTCCGTCCCATCCTCACAAATGGTTTGGCTGCTGGTCAGGCACTTGCCTTTCCCACGAGTAATACAAAGCGATTACCGTGCCAAGTTTTAAATCTATTGTTTTTTATGGGTTTTTTATTGTCTTGATTTAGTGGCTGTAAAGAAAATCGACATCGTTATGTAAGAAAGCCGCTGAATGTGTGATTCAGCGGCTTTTTTGGTTATGCAGGGTAGTGGATGGGGGTATTAATTAGGGGACAGATTTGAAATCTGTCCCCGGCTTCGAAGATCGTGGGGTGTCAGGTTGTTTTACAGTGCCTCGTTAATGGCTTTCAAGTGTCCCTGAATTTCTGCGTTGTCTGGTGCTAGCGCCAAGGCCTTCTCAATGATGGGCTTGGCGTCTGCGTGGTTGCCGCCGAGGTGCAGAACCCATCCGTGGGTGTCGAGTATGTCTGGCGCTTCGGGTGCCAGCTCGCTGGCGCGGCTGGCGAGTTCTACGGCGCGGCTGTTGTTCTTTTCACGTAGTAGCCAGGCCAGGTTGTTCAGCGCCACCACGTTGTTGGGCTGCGTTAACACAACTTGTTCATACAGCTCGGTTGCTGGCTGGTCCTGCTGTTGGTTCATTTGCAGGTCGGCCTGGGCCATCAGAATGGCGACGTGGTTGTTGTGGGTTTCTGCGGCGGCTTGAAGTGCTTCTAGTGCCTCAGCGTTTTTACCTTGAGTGATGAGTATGCGCGCGGGCAGCAGCGCGAAGCCGACGTTTTCGGGCTGGATGGCAATGGCTTCTGCTGCTTTAGCCAGGGCCGTTGAGTAATCTTCGGCCTGTGCGCTTAAAACGGATTCTGCGGCCAGTAGCTGTCCGTAGGCTCTGTAGCCGATGGGGTTATCTTCGTTGGCCATTGGCTTAAGAATCGTTCGTGCCTGTTCTACATCCCCTTTTTGTATGTGAATCAACGCAGATAACAAGCTGGCGTTTGGTGCCAGTGGCGGATGTGTTTCACCAACGGTGCCCAGCCACTGTTGAACTTCTTCCACGCTGTGGGTGGTAGCGTATAGCTGGCCGGCCTGCTGAAGCGGTCCGATAACTTCTGGCGTAATGACGGCGGCGGCCAGGAATTGTTCAACGGCTTTGTCTGGGCTGTTGGTCGAGGCGTACAGATTCGCCAGGGCCAGGCGCGCCTGCTGCATATCTGGGTTGTCTACTGTCAGTTGCTCAAGGCGAATCATAGCGAAGTCGGAGTTACCCATGCGCCCGTCGGCGATTGCCGCCAGCAGGAGCGCTTGAGGCTCGTTGCCGTAGCCATTGACCAGCGAATCGCGTACGTCTTCGGCTTCGCGGGTTTCACCGCTTTCGATCAGCAGACTTAAATAGATAGCTGTGCTTGCCCAATCTGCTGGCTGGGCGGTAAACGCCATCCGCAATTGGCCCAAGGCCTGTTCGGTTTGCTGGTTATTGATGTAGTGCCGGGCCAGCGCAATCCTTAAACGGGTGCGATCGGGTTCGTTGCTAATGGCCTTGCTCAAACTGGTGACGCCCGCGGCTTCCTGGCCGGGCATGCTCAGGGCCAGAACGCCGTGCATGGCCAGCAGATCGTTGTCGTTCGGGCGGGCTTTTACGGCACGTTCCAGAGTGGCCAGTGCTTCTTCCCGTTCGCCCACGTCAATCTGGGCCATGGTAGACGCCCGAATAAAGCGGGTTGGGGTGGTTTCCGGGTCCAGATTTCCAGACAGCAATTCGGCGCCTTCTTCCAATTCACCGGTACCTGCAGACAGGGTGCCCAGCATTAAGGCCAGCTGTTCGTTGTCGGGGTCTAGCTTGCGCATGTCCCTCAGCATAGTTTTGGCTTCGTCAAAGTTGCCAGCTTGAATGGCGGCGATAACGGCTTTGCTCTGTTCGCGGGAGCCTGAGTCGGTTTGTTCGGCCAGGATGCGGCTGTATACCTGGGCTTCGGTGATTTTGCCCTGTTCAGTCAACACCCGTGACAACAGCGACAGTAACTTGCCTCTTAATGGCATGAATATGTCGGATGCTGGCATTTGCGTAACGGCGTCAGTGAGTGTGGCTGTGGCGGGCTCTAGTTCATCAAGCTGATATTGGGCCAGGCCTTTAAGATAGAGAACGGCTGGCGTGGTTTCGTGGCTGGCCAGCCAATCGTTGGCGGACCCGAGCGCCGTGCGGGCATTGCCTTGTTGAATATGGCTCTCTATTAGGCCCGTTATGGCATCCACGCTGGTGGAGTAATTGGCGCTAATCTCTCTGTAGGTGGTGACTGCCCCGTCCACGTCGCCAGACAGGCGCATGGCTTTGGCTTCGATCAGGGACGCCTCGAGTTTCTCGTCAGAGCTTTCGGGGTTTGCTAGTGCCAGGGTTTCGATGGCAGACAGGTGTTTGCGTTCTTCCACATAGGCCCGGGCCAAAGGCAGGGCTACCGCTTGCGGGTAGTCTTTTAGCCAGGGTTCCAGCAGTTCAACGGCCTGTTTATTGGCGCCCAGTTCCAAGTAGAGTTCGCCCAGCCGCGCAATGTGGCTGACGTTGTCTGGTTCGGTCTGGATAGCGTTTTTGATTTCGAGAATAGCCGAGCGGAACTGGCCCTGCTCGGCGTAGGTGTCTGCGCGACTCAGGTGCGACAGCGCTTCGGAGGTGTCCGGGCCGCTGTTACAGGCGCTCAGCAGGGGTAGCATCAAGCTGCCCAATAGAATCAGCTGTGGGAGTTTTTTCTTGGGCGTTGTTATCGACATCGTTTATAGCTCCGATGAAGGTAAGGGGCAGACTTGAAATCTGTCCCTAAGTTTGTGTAGGGGAACAGATTTGAAATCTGTCCTCGGCTCCGTCCTCGTCCTCGATACTTGGGTTAGCTTGCCGTAGCCTCGACTGAGGTGTTAATCCGGTATTTGTCAGTCAGGTTGTACAGGGTGGGGCGGGTAACCCCTAGAAGTCGGGATGCTTGCGCCATGTTGAAGTTGCTGGTGCGCAGGGCTTGAACGATGGCAGCGCGTTCGGCGTTTTCTCGTACTTTGCGCAGGTTCAGTTGGCTTTCGTTGGCGTCTGTGTTGTCTGTGCTTAGGGGCAGCTGAAGATCATCTATAGTGATGCGTTTGCCGTCGGCCATAATCACCGAGCGTTTTATTTTGTTGATCATTTCGCGCACGTTGCCGGGCCAGGCGTAGGTTTCTATGGCGCTTATGGCGTCGTCACAGAAGCTCAGGCCGGGCCGGTCTAGTTGTTTGCTCAGACTTTTCAGCAGTGACTGGGCGATGACCAAGGCGTCGCCGTCGCGGTCACGCACCGCGGGCAAATCCAGGGTGATTTCGCTGATGCGGTAGTAAAGGTCTTCGCGGAAGGTGCCTTCCTGAATCAGTTCGTTGACATTGCGGTGGGTAGCACACACCACGCGCACGTCTACGGGCGTGGGTTTTAGTGACCCGACGCGGTCTACCACTCGTTCCTGCAGGAAGCGCAGCAGTTTGGATTGCAGCGCCATGGGCATGTCGCCGATTTCATCCAGAAACAGGGTGCCGCCGTTAGCGCTTTCAATTTTGCCTTTTTTGCTTTGAGTGGCGCCGGTGAATGCGCCTTTTTCATAGCCGAACAACTCGCTTTCCAGCAGGTTTTCTGGAATGGCCGCGCAGTTGATGGCGGCGAAGGGCATGTTTGCCCTTGGGCTTAGATCATGCAGGGCTCGGGCCAGTACTTCTTTGCCGGTGCCAGTCTCGCCGTTGATCAAGGTAGTGATGTCGGTAGGGGCAACCTTTTCAAGAGTGCGGCACACCGCCAGCATCTGCGGGCTGGCCGCGATAATGCCTTTCACGCTGGTGGCGTCGCGGTTGGCCAGTTCAAGGTTTTCTTTTTCCAGCTCGGCCAGACGGAAAGCGCGGTTAACCACGAAGCTGAGAATGTCGGCGTCTACCGGTTTTTGGTAGAAGTCGGCGGCGCCCATGCCTATGGCTTTTACCGCGTTTTCTTTTTCTTCGCGCCCGGTCACTACAATGACTTTGGTCATGGGTGCCAGGCGCAGTATGTCTTCCAGCAGGGCGAAGCCTTCGGTGCTTCCGCCGGGGTCTGGCGGCAGGCCGAGGTCCAGGGTTACCACTTCAGGTTCCAGTCGTCGCAGCAGGGCAAGGGCGGTTTCGCGGTCGGCGGCAACCGACACTTGCAGGTCGTCAGTGAAGCACCAGCGCATCTGGCTTTGCAGACCCGGGTCGTCCTCTACAATCAGTAATTGTCTCGTCACGGGTGTGTTCGTTCCTTGTTAACGCGAGTGTCTGCACATTGAAGTTTTAACTCAAAGCCTGCATTTTGCAACGGTTGTGTGTGCCAATGCTTGCTTTTGCATACACATGTATTTTTAGGAGTCATATTTTTATTCGCTCGTCTGGCTTTCTTTTGTTGCGGCTGGTGTTTTAGTTGACGTTGCGACGTCGGCCAGCGGCAGGCGCATTGAAAAGCACGAGCCTACGCCTGGCTCGCTGGTGACATCAATGCTGCCACCAAGGTCCAGCAGGTATTCCCGGGTTTGGTAAACCCCTATGCCCATGCCTGTTAGCCCCTTGGTGCTTTCGAAAGGCTGGAACAGGCGGTTGCGGATGAATTCTGCGGTCATGCCGCTGCCGGAATCCTGAATAAACACCACGGCGGTGCCGCGGGCGACTTTTAAAGTGACGGTGATGTCGCCACCTGGCGGCGTGGCCTCCTGGGCGTTTCTCAGCAAATGGCCCACGACGGTACTCAGCTGTTCGGCGTCTGCCCTTATCCACACATCGCCCTTGTTGTCATCAAAATGCGGTTTCGGATTGCGCCTGCCGGCGTTGGCTATTGCGCTACCGAGTACGTCTGTCAGGTTGATCATTTCTGCGGTTTGCCCTTGGCTGTCCTGGGGCTTCTGGATGTGGGTAACCAGGTTCGATATTTTGTTCACCGCGTGGTCTGTGGTTTGAATCATGTCGTCAATGAACGCCGGGTTGTCGCGATGCCTTGGCGCGTTTTTGACCAGCAGGGACAGTTGCGCGATCACGGTTTTCAAATCGTGCAGCATGAAGGCAGACGCTTTGCTGACGGCTTCAAATTGCATGGCCCGGGTGAGTGCGCTTTGGGCATCGGCTTGCGCTAACAGGTTGCCGGTTTGGCGTGCAACCACGCGGATTAAATCGAAGTTCTCCCAGTTCAGTTCTATCTGGGTGAGGGGCGCGCCGATTAATGCCATGCCGTAAAGCTCATTGCCTGAATACACCGGGATAATTAGCCAGCCATTGGGGCATTGGCTGAGACTGTCGGGTACTTCCAATAAGTCGTAGGCAACCGGGTCTGCCTTATAGGTGTTCAGGTCTATGATCCATTCCTTATCGCAAAAATAGCGCACCAGGTCGTCATTGGGATCAATCAGGGTGTGACGATCGAAGTCCATGTTGATGGTGGCTTTTAACTGGTAGCGGTTCTGGTCGTCTTTCAGCCAGATGGCGCCGGCGTTGCTTTCTACCAGGTCTGCCAGAATGCGGATAACCCGTTCCGGCAGGGGTGGCGAGTCGGTCAGGTTGGCCAGCTCTTTGGTCATTTTCAGCCATTCATTGCGGTAGTCGTATTTGTAGTCAAAAAAATTCTGGCTGATGGCAACCATCATGCGGGCTCGCAGCCGGCGCGAAAGCAGTAGGGTAGCCAGAAACACCAGTGCCAGGGTGAAGAATAGAATGCGCAGGGCGTCGCCCCAGCTGCCGCCCACGGTTTTGATGTAGTAGCCGGCAACCGACAGAAATACCAGATAGGCGCCGGCGAACAGCAGAGTGCCCACGTGGAAGGCGGCACGCCGTGATACCCGGAAGTCTATGGGCTGTCTGCGGGTGTTAACCACGTTCACCGCAAACAGCGGTACCAACAACGCGTTGGCGAGCCCGCGGGCGTCCCAGAAGTTCTGGCTGATTTGGCCGAACAGGAGGGCATCGGCGTACATCACAAAATCAAAGATGAAGATGGTGGCTACGCCAGTGCACATGTATTTGATGCTGTAGCGGCGAAAGCCCAGAGAGTTGCGCCAGATCTGCTCGATCAGCAGCAGGCCTATCAGCGCCAGCGCCAACTCGCCCACTATTTTTGTCTTGCCGGAAAGTATGTGATTTACACCAAAGTGCTCAGCGGTGCTGGCCAGCAGCAGCATCACCAATACGCCAATGACGGCGCCTGACAACATTTTTTTGATTTTTCGTGCGGTGCCGTCGTTTGGCAATGCGCTGCCTAGCAGGGTGAAAATAAGTGCGATCCAGGCGCCGTCGCGCAGCAGTTCCAGCAGGTAACGCACGACAAAATCCGGGAACCCCCAGATGGACTGGGTCACCAACGCCGCCGCCCACAGGGCGGATACCAGTGCGGCAAAGAACAGGGCTCGATCGGAATTGCGGCGCATGTAGCGGGAGCCAATCAGAATCGCCAGTAGGCCGTAAGTGATAAACGCAACGGCGTGGCTGAGGGCGTTGAAATCGTTAACCATGGACTCTTCCGGGTTTTGTTTTGGCGGCTGCTTTTTGGCTAGGCGCGCAGGCTAGATGAAGAGTAAATTAAAATGCTTCGTTGGGCGAGGCGGCACTGTGGAAAGCGCTAACGAAATCCGCCATTGCATTACCCAGCTCACGCTATGAGCCGAATAATGATCGTGATCGGCTAACCACATGCACTTGTGGTACATCATGGCGTTTGTTACTATGCGCGCCGCTTTCAGGTAAACATTCTGAAACGCCGTTATGGTGGCCCTACTGGTGCCTTCGCAACATGAAACCGTGAACCCGGTCAGACCCGGAAGGGAGCAGCCGCAGCGGTCGATATGTGTGCCGGAGTGTCGCTGGTGGGGCCACCACCTGTTTTAGCTCCCCCTGTTTTTTTCGTTACTGCTTTTCTATCTATTGTCTAATCGCTATTTTCTTTGTTACTTTTTCGATTGCTCTCGTTATTCACTTCTCATTACCTATACCCTCTGTTTTTCGGTTTTAGCATCCATGCTAGAATTAACGCTATTTTTCACGGCAATTGGCGAACTATGAGCTATCAGGTACTTGCCCGTAAATGGCGCCCGCGCACCTTCGAAGACATGGTGGGGCAGGAACACGTGCTTCAGGCGTTAATTCACGCGCTGGAAAGCCAGCGCCTGCACCATGCCTATTTGTTTACCGGCACCCGCGGTGTGGGTAAAACCACCATTGGCCGCCTGTTGGCCCGCTGTTTGAACTGTGAAACCGGCATTACCGCGAAACCTTGCGGTGTTTGTGGCAGCTGCCGCGAAATTCAGGAAGGCCGCTTTGTTGACCTGATTGAGATAGACGCGGCCTCGCGCACCGGCGTTGACGACATGCGTGAGCTGACAGACAACGTGCAGTATTCGCCCACCCGTGGGCGCTTTAAGGTGTACCTGATTGACGAGGTGCACATGCTTACCACTCAATCGTTCAACGCCTTTCTGAAAACCCTGGAAGAGCCGCCAGAACACGTTAAATTCCTGTTGGCCACCACCGATCCCCAGAAGCTGCCGGTAACGGTGCTATCGCGCTGCCTGCAGTTCAATTTGAAGCGGATGACGCCGGAACACATCGCCGGCCATTTGAACCACGTGCTGACCTCTGAAAAGATTCCTTTTGAAGAGCCGGCCCTGTGGCTACTGGCGCGCGCAGCGGACGGCAGTATGCGCGATGCCCTGAGCCTGACCGACCAGGCTATTGCATTTGGTAACCAGCAACTGGCGGCAAGCGATGTCAGTTCCATGCTGGGCACGATTAATCAGCGTGATATTGAAAGCCTGGTAGGCACTTTGGTTGGCCGTGATGGCCCGGCATTGCTAACAGAAATTAGCCGTATTGCTGATTTTGCGCCGGATTACGGTGTAATTCTGGCGGATCTGTTGTCGCTGTTCCACCGGGTGACGATGGAGCAAATGGTGCCTGGCAGTGCGGACAACGCCTTGGGCGACGCGCACCAGATTCATGCGCTGGCTAAGAAGCTGAGTGCCGAAGACGCCCAGTTGTTTTACCAAGTGGCGTTGATGGGGCGCAAAGATCTGGCGATAACGCCGGACGCGCGCATGGGATTCGAAATGACGCTGCTGCGTATGTTGGCATTCCGGCCCGGAACCGCTCGCCGGGAACCGCCCACGGCGATTGCTGCGGAGTCGGCACCGGCCGGAAACCGCGATGAACCAGACCCTGTTGCTGCTAGTTCGAATCAACCTGCAGCGCCAGTACCCGCAAAGCCGGAGCCTGTGGCCCCGGCAGCTTCGCCGCCACCACCAGCAGCAGCACGAATGCCGGTTGAGTCGATTCCACCTTGGGAGCCTCAGCCTGGCACAGACGTAGATTACCCTGACGACGGTGCCCTTTACGGCGCTGATGAGGCGTTTGAGGCTTCTGCCCCAGAGCAACAGCCGCTGCCCGCAGAGCCCGTGCATCAGCCAGCTCAGCAGAATCAGTCAGAACCGCAATCTGCTGTTCAGCTAAAATCGCAGCCTGATGACCAGCCACTGCCATTGGCCAGTGAATCGCCAGCGCAGCCAGAGGTAGCGGAGGAGACATTACCGGCGGGTGAATTTGTTTGGCAGCGGGATTTTCGCAGCCTGAATATTGCGGGCATGCCGGGGAATCTGGCCAGCCACGGCTCTATGCTGCACCAAGGCAATGACGTGCTGCTGACCATTGATGAGGGCCACGCGCGGCTGCTGAACGCCCGCCACGAAGAAAAAATTCGGGCCGCCTTGAGAAATCGCTTTGGCGCCGCCACTGAATTACGTATAGAAAGAGGGCAGCCAGACGATACGCCGGCTGCCTATGAAGAGCGCCAGCGCAAGATTCGGCAGCAAGCGGCAGAGCAGGCCATTCGCACTGACCCGCTGGTACAATCGATTGTGGATCGGTTTGCTGCCCGTGTAGTGGAAGACAGTATTCGACCGATTGAAGTCCCCAAAAAGCGCCCGGCCGACGACAAGAGTCAGGCCGATATAAAGAGCCCGGCTGGCTCAAACAGGAGATAACGTTATGACGGATAACATGGGCGAACTGATGAAAAAAGCCCAAAAAATGCAAGAAAACATGCAAAAAGCCCAAGAAGAAATCGCCAAGGCAGAAGTGACGGGCGAATCCGGTGCGGGGCTTGTGAAGGTGGTGATGAACGGCCGCCACGACGTTCGTAGCGTAGAGATTGATCCGTCTTTGATGAGCGAAGAAAAAGACATTCTTGAAGATTTGCTGGCGGCAGCGGTGAACGACGCAGTACGCCGCGTCGAAGCCAATCAGAAAGACAAAATGTCTGGCATGATGTCGGGTATGGGTCTCCCTCCCGGCTTTAAGATGCCTTTCTAAATTATTGAATTTTAGGTATTAATATGGCGTTCAGTCCTCTGGTGGATGAGTTGGTTGAAAGCTTGCGGGTGCTACCCGGCGTAGGCCAAAAAACCGCCCAGCGTATGGCTTTTCATTTGCTGGAACGCGCCCGCAGTGGCGGTAGCCGCCTGGGTGAAGCTTTGGGCCGGGCTATGGATGGCGTGCGCCGCTGTGATCGCTGTCAGAATTTTGCCGACACTGAGGTGTGCGGCATTTGCGAAAACCCGGAGCGCAACACCGGTGTGCTGTGCGTGGTGGAAAGCCCGTCAGACTTGCTGGCCATCGAGCAGGCCGGCGATTACCGCGCCGGCTATTTTGTGCTGATGGGGCACTTGTCCCCCATTGATGGCATTGGGCCGGAGCAGATTGGTATTGACCGGCTGGTTCACCGGGTGCGCGATGAAGGCGTAACCGAGTTAATACTGGCCACCAATCCCACGGTGGAAGGCGAAGCTACGGCGTACTACATTGCCGACCGCCTGGCCGATAACAACGTACTGATTACCCGGTTGGCCCACGGCATTCCCGTGGGTGGCGAGTTGGGTTATGTCGACGGTTTTACCCTGACCCACGCTTTCCGCGGCCGCAAACCCTTAGCTGGCTAAGCCATTTCCCGATCAGGCAACTTTATGAATGCGAATGAACTTCCCCGGCTAACAGCGCCTGTGCCATCCGAACCGGTACTATGGCTGGAAACCCCTGAGCAGCTGGACGACTGGCTGGCGGCGCAGCCCACTGAGCCTTTGACTCTGGATACCGAATTCGAGCGGGTGAGCACTTATTACCCCATTCCGGGCTTGGTGCAGCTTGGGCTGGCCGATCAATTTCGCCTGGTGGATCCGGAAGTGGCTGAGGCCTCTGCCGGTTTTCGCGCGGCTTTGGAAGACAGCCAGCGTTTGAAGCTGCTGTACGCGGTGAGTGAAGACCTGGAACTGTTCCGCCATTGGTTGGGCATTCCCATGCAGGGCGTAATTGATCTGCAGCTGGGCGTGGCCTTTGCCGGGCTCGGGTTTTCTATGGGTTACGCCAAATTGGTTGAAAGCCTGTTCGGTGAAAGTCTGGACAAAACGCTGACCCGCTCTAACTGGATTTCACGGCCTTTGAGCGATTTGCAGCAGCGTTACGCCATTGATGATGTGCGCTTTTTAAAGCCGGTTTATGACTGGCTGCAAGATGTCTTGGCCGGGCGCGGGCTTCAGCAGGCTTTGGTGGAAGAATCCGCGCGCTTTGCTGCAGACCTGGCAAGCCAAGACGATTCCACCCGACATTATTTAAAGCTGCGCGGCGGTTGGCCTCTAAGCGCCCAACAGCAACAGGTGCTTCAGGCGTTGGTTAGTTGGCGCGAGCTCGAATGTCATCGCCAGAATAAGCCCCGTAATTGGGTAATGGCAGACCCTTTGTTGCTGGCAATGGCCGAGATGCAGCCCAAAACTCTAGACGCTTTGTCGGACATTCAGGGCCTGGCATCCGGCCAGGTTCGGCGCCACGGTGATACTCTGCTGGCGCTGATCGCAAAAGCAGATGCTGCCGATGATGTTGCCATAGAGCCGATTCCAGCACCTTTGACCCGAGACCAACAGGGCTTTTACAAGCAGTTGAAAAAACACTTTGTGTGTGCTGCGGAATCGGCTGATATTCCGATAGAATTGCTGGCGCCACGCAAACGCCTGGAAGCCGTTGTGCAGCAACAACAGCTGGCGGGTAACCCATTTTTTGAAGGCTGGCGCGGCCAGATACTGGCTCCGGTTCGGGGCGCAATCGAGGAACTGCTTTCGTGACCAAAACCCACGACTTTGTTTCTGTTTTTCGCAGCAGCAAAAAACCCGACACTTATCTGTATGTGCGCCGAGGTCACCTTTGGGATGACTTGCCGGAAGCCCTGCGCACCTTGTTTGGCAAGCCGGTGCACGCTATGGATTTGGTCTTGACGCCCGAGCGAAAATTGGCTCGCACCAGCGCCGAACAGGTTTTGGCGGGCATTGCCGACAAAGGCTTTTTCCTACAGATGCCGGAAGAGCAGGACATGGCAATTGTTGAGTTCAAGATGAAGCTGGGGCAGCGCAACCGATGACTGCCCAAGTGCCATTCTGGCAGCGTAAACGCCTGCACGAAATGACACCGACCGAGTGGGAGTCTCTGTGTGACGGTTGCGGGAAGTGTTGCCTGAACAAGCTGGAAGATGAAGACACCGGTGAGGTATACCATACGGATTTAGTGTGCCAGTACATGGACACTGATACCTGTGGTTGCACGGTTTACCCCGAGCGGTTGGAAAAAGTACCCGGATGCACGCTGATTACGCCGCAAACATTGCCGGATTACCACTGGCTGCCCTATACCTGTGCCTATCGCACTTTGGCAGACGGTCGCCCATTGGCCGATTGGCACCCATTGCGCAGCGGTGATCCGCAATCCGTGCACGATGCGGGTGTGTCGGTGCGCGGTAAGGTGGTGTCAGAGGCGGCCGTGGCAGAGCAAGACTGGGAAGAACATATTATTCACTGGGTAATGACATAATGGATGCGGAATTACAGAACGTGTACTGGCTGTTTTGGGCCGCCTACGGTGTAGGTCTGGTGTTGTTTTTATGGATGATGCAGCGGTTGTTGCGGTTTTTGCCGTTTTACGGGTTGCGTACACTGTTGCTAGCGGCGTTGGCGGCTATTCTGGCGGCACCGGTGGAGTCTTTAGATATAGCCGGTTGGTGGGTTCCGGCATGGTTGTACGGCGGTTATGAACTGATTCTGGGTGACAGCGTTGCGGCCAGCGCTGCCTTGTTAAATCTTGCGCTGGCCGGCATGGTTTTGCTGCTGGTGTGGATTCTGGACTTGGTGCGTTATCGGATGAAACGCTGAGCGTTTAACAATAAATCGGCGGCTGCTCCTTTTATGGCCGTTTTACACAGGGAAAACGTGGTGGGAAGCTTCATGAAGTCAACTCTGGTAACGCACAAAACACTGTGGCACGCGCTTATCATCACGCTGATGGCGGCGTTTGCGGGAATGGTCCAGGCTCAGGCCGAACAGGGGGATAGCCCTCAGCTGCCGGGCGCGGTGGACGTGCGCATTATTGTTGATATTTCTGGCTCTATGAAGCAGAACGACCCGCAAAACCTGCGCCGCCCGGCGGTGCGCTTGTTGGCCCGATTGCTGCCCGACGGCGCCACATCTGGTGTGTGGACGTTCGGCCAGTACGTGAACATGCTGGTGCCCCACCGCGAGGTCAACGATGCTTGGCGTGATATGGCGATTGCGCAAAGCGACGCGATCAATTCCGTGGCCATGCGCACCAATTTGGGTACGGCCATTGAAACCGCCAGTGATGGTTACTTTACCGGTGGCGTACTGAGTAACACTCACTTTATTGTGCTTACCGACGGCAAGGTGGACATTAGCCGAAACCCCAGCGCCAATAAAGCCGAAGCTAACCGCATTCTGGATACTTTGGTTCCGCCGTTGAAGCAACAGGGCGCGCGGTTTCACGCAGTAGCGCTGTCGGCCGAGGCAGACACCGAGTTTCTGCGTAAACTGGCCTCCGATTCAAACGGCAGCTTTCACGTGGCAGAAAATGCGGATGATTTAAACCGCGCCTTCCTGGACGCTTTTAACGCCGCCGTGCCGCAAGAACAGACGCCCATAGATGACGACGGCTTTATGGTAGACGCCA
The DNA here is from genome assembly GCF_000283275.1 of Marinobacter sp. BSs20148. NCBI lineage: Bacteria > Pseudomonadati > Pseudomonadota > Gammaproteobacteria > Pseudomonadales > Marinobacteraceae > Marinobacter > Marinobacter sp. BSs20148. The sequence continues at coordinate 2,288,763 of NC_018268.1, read as the reverse complement.
GCGTAACCGAATACACCGCGCTGATTTTCTGGGGCGACAATGAAACATCTGACAACCGCGCCTTGGCTTTGAAAGCGCCCGGTGCAGCCGCGACCACCTTGCAGCAGCACCCGGACAATATTCGCTGGGCCCGCGAACCGGGCTATGACCTGATTACCGTAACCGACCCCGTAGCCGGACGCTGGAGCCTGGACGGCCAGCTAGGCGAGGGTAGCCGGGTAAGCGTGGTGAGTGATTTGCGGATGATTGTAAGCCCCATTCCCGGTCTGTTCTCGATTGAGGAGCCGCTGGCGATTCGAGTAGGGCTTTTTGACGGTGATGAACCGATTACCAATGCCGATTTTCTGAGTGTGCTGACCGTTGACCTAACGCTGGAAAATGAAGATGGCCGTAGCGGTACCAAGGTGCTGTCAGAGCAGAGCCCTCCAGCAGATGGCGTGTATCGCTATAACATTGCCGAAATGCCGACTGCTGGCCAGTACCAGGTGGTAGTTGAAGCGCGCAGCAGCACCTTTGCGCGCAAGTTCTCCGGAACCACCCGTTTTGAACCTGCCGCCGGTGCCGAAGCTTCCGCCGCAGACGCGCCACTGTTTGCGCCTGAAATGGACGCCGCTAATCCTTTCAAAACCGCCACTCCTGCCCAGCCCGAACCGCAGCCTACTGCTGCGCCTGCAGTTGATGAGGCGCCCGCGCCTGCAGTCGCCAGTGAACCTGTTGCAGAAGTTGAGCCTGTCGCAGAGCCCGAGCTCACCCCAGAAGAAGCTGTACAACTGATACAGCCAATAGACGTTGCTGAATTGGATCAGCCCGAGCCGGCAGAACTCGAAAACGTAGATTCGGCAATAGCGCCGTGGATGATTGCGGCCGGCGCGGGTGCTCTGCTGGTGCTGGCTTTGTTGATCTGGCTGTTGCTGCGCAAACGCAAAAACACCGATGAAAGCGATGCTGAAGCGGACGTGGAAGCAGAACCCGCTGCGCCCGTCCCAGCCCCGGAAGCGGCTGCCGTGCCGGTGATTACCGATATTGACGAGCCTGAAACTGTACCGGAATTAAGCCCGGACGACCTGATTGAGCCAGAGCCAGAGTTAGAGTTAGAGCCAGAGTTAGAGTTAGAATCAGTGCCGGAACTTCAGCCTGAGCCTGAGCTTGAAAAGGTGCCAGAGCTAGAACCCGAACCCGCTGCAAAGCCCGTGGTTGACGAAACCCCAGTGCCTAGCATTGAGCCAGAGCCGGATACCACTGCCGAGAAATTGCCCGAGCCCGGCGAACCTGAACCACTGCTGGAAGACGACATACCGCTGATAGAGCCGGAAGAGAGTGAACCTGAACCTTTGGCTTTTGATGACGATTTCGATCTGTCGGTCCCTGATGACGAGTTAGAAGCGGCGCTGGATGACGTTGACCTAGAAGAATCGGCCGATGACGAGTTTGGTCTGGACGACTTTGACCTGTCTGAATTTGATGACCTGCCAGACACAGAAACTGACAAAGGCGCTAGCAAAGGCGGCGCGCCTGAGCCAAAAAATACGCCCGAAAATGATCGCAAGAAGTAACCTACAGGACCCCAAACATGAAATTTACCGGCACCGATAAATACGTCGCCACCGACGACCTGCAAATGGCTGTAAACGCGGCGATTACGCTGCAACGCCCGTTGCTGATCAAAGGTGAGCCCGGCACCGGCAAAACCCTGCTGGCGGAAGAAATAGCGGCGGCTTTGGGCAAGCGTTTGATTCCCTGGCACATCAAGTCCACCACCAAAGCTCAGCAGGGCCTGTACGAATACGACGCGGTGTCGCGCCTGCGGGATTCCCAGCTGGGCGATGAGAAAGTCAAAGACATCAGCAATTACATTATTCCCGGCAAGTTGTGGGAAGCTTTCGAATCCGAAGAGCAGGTAGTGCTGTTGATTGATGAAATCGACAAGGCCGACATTGAGTTCCCCAACGATCTGTTGCAGGAACTCGACCGCATGGAGTTCTACGTTTACGAGACCCAGCAGTTCGTAAAGGCCAAGTATCGGCCGATCATCGTGATCACCAGCAACAACGAAAAAGAACTGCCCGACGCCTTCCTGCGTCGCTGCTTTTTCCACTACATCAGCTTTCCGGACCAAGGCACCATGCAAAGCATTGTTGATGTGCATTTTCCGGGCCTTCAGCAGCAGGTAGTACGTGACGCTCTGGAAGTGTTTTTTGACGTGCGCAAGGTGCCCGGCCTGAAGAAAAAGCCGTCTACTTCTGAGCTGATTGACTGGCTTAAGCTGCTGATGGCCGACGAGCTGTCTGCCAAGATGCTGCACCAGAAAGACAGCAGCAGTGCTTTGCCACCGCTGTACGGTGCGCTGGTGAAAAACGAGCAGGATGTTCATCTGCTGCAGAAGCTGGCGTTTATGGCGCGCCGTCGCGGCTGATGGTGGCGAGTTTCGCAAGAGTGCAATGCTCTTATGAAGTGCTCTTGTCGATAGCTATTAAGACTGTTTTGGCCCAATGCGTTCGTGCGGTGGTTTAAAGGTAGGGTTTTATGCTGATCAATTTTTTTCTGGAAGTGCGACGGGCGAAGGTGCCGGCCAGCCTGCGAGAGTTTCTTGACTTACTGGAGGCCTTGCAGCACCGCCTGGCCTTCGCTGACATGGAAGAATTCTATTATCTGGCACGCCTGTGCCTGGTGAAAGACGAGCGCCATTACGATAAATTCGACCGTGCTTTCAACGTGTATTTTGAGGGCATTGAGCATCTGGACGAGTTGCTGCAATCGCTGATTCCCGACGACTGGCTGCGGGCCGAGTTTGAAAAACACCTGAGCGATGAAGAAAAGGCCAAAATTGATTCCTTGGGCGGCCTGGAAGAACTGATCGAAACGTTCAAAAAACGCATGGAAGAGCAGAAAGAGCGCCACGCCGGCGGTAACAAATGGATTGGCACCGGCGGCACCTCGCCCTTTGGTGCGGATGGCTACAATCCGGAAGGCTTTCGTATCGGCCAGAAAACAGGCCGCCACGGTCGCGCGGTAAAAGTGTGGGAAAAACGCGAGTTTAAAGACCTGGATGACAGCGTTACCCTCGGTATTCGCAACATCAAAGTGGCGTTGCGCCGGTTGCGCAAATTTGCCCGTCAGGGCGCGGCAGATACCCTGGACATGGACGACACCATTCGCTCCACCGCCCGTAACGCCGGATACCTTGATTTGAAGATGGTGCCCGAGCGCCACAACGCGGTAAAAGTGCTGATCTTTTTTGATGTGGGCGGCTCTATGGACCCGCACATTCGCGAATGTGAAGAGCTGTTTTCAGCGGCGCGGCTGGAATTCAAGCATATGGAGTATTTTTACTTTCACAACTTCATTTACGAGGGCGTGTGGACACAGAACGTTCGGCGCACCAAAGAGGTAACGCCGACCTGGGACCTGCTGAATAAATACAGCTCGGATTACAAGGTTATTTTTGTCGGGGACGCCACCATGGCGCCCTATGAAATAAGCCATCCGGGCGGATCCATCGAGCACTGGAATCAAGAATCCGGCGCCACCTGGTTTCAACGTATTACCGATCATTTCCGCAAAGTGGTTTGGCTGAATCCCTTGCCAGAGGCCTTCTGGGCGCAGGGCGGCTCTATGGCCATGGCCCGTCAGCTGTTGGATAACCAGATGTATCCCTTGACGGTGGAAGGCTTGGAAGGCGCCATGAAACAGCTGAGTAAATAACGGTAATTTGCAAGAAAATGAACAAGGTGGTGGTTAGAAACTGCTATTTGCTTGCGCTCAAAACTGCTATTCTTGCGTCGATTTTGCGACTTAGACTTTTGTCGACTTGATTTCATCGAAGAAGCTGGGTTGCACAACGTGACAGGCCAAATATTATAACTAGAAAAGCCCAGACAGGAGTTCGAGAAATGATGAGTTTCGAGCAGTTCTACCAGGATAAGTACCCACAGGGTATGGCCCTGGGTGTCGATCTGGCAAAATACGCCAGCATGGTTGACGTGTTCAACCAGGCAGTGACTAAGTACGCGGATCGCCCAGCAGTATCTGCCGTTGGTGTTACTCTCAGTTATAAAGATCTGGATGTTCAAAGCCGTAATTTTGCAGCCTGGCTGCAGAACAAAACCAACCTGAAGCCGGGTGACCGCATTGCCATTCAAATGCCGAACGTGTGCCAGTATTTGGTGGTTATCTTTGGTGCCATGCGCGCTGGGCTGATTGTGGTGAACACCAACCCGCTGTATACCCCCCGTGAAATGGAACACCAGTTTAATGATTCGGGCGCAAAAGCGCTGGTGGTGCTGGCTAATATGGCCGCCAACGTGGAAAAAGTGCTGCCTGATACCAGCATTGAACACGTGATTGTGACCGAAGTGGCGGATATGCATTCGACCTTCAAGCGCACGCTGATGAACATGGTGGTCAAGCACGTTAAGAAGATGGTGCCTGCGTACAATCTGCCTCAGGCCCACCAATTACCCGCGGTGCTGGCAGCCGGTGCCCGCGAGAAGTTCACTCCGGTTGAATGCAAACAGGACGATATCGCCGTGCTGCAGTATACCGGTGGCACGACTGGCGTGGCCAAAGGCGCCATGCTGACCCACGGCAATCTGGTGGCAAACCTGCTGCAGATTCGGCCGATGCTGGAAGACAACATTGTTGAAGGCAAAGAAGTGGTGATTGCACCGCTGCCGCTGTATCACATCTACTCGTTCACTCTGAACTGCGGCACCATGTTGGAAGCCGGTGCCCACAACGTGCTGATTCCCAACCCGAGGGATATAGACGCCTTTGTAAAAGAGCTGCAAAATCATGAATTCACGACGTTTCTGGGTTTGAACACGCTGTTTGTGTCGCTGTGTAATAACGAAGAGTTCTGTAAGCTGGATTTTAGCCATCTGAAGCTGACAGCTTCCGGCGGTATGGCGCTTACGTCCAAGGCGGCTAAAATCTGGAAGCAGGTGACCGGCTGCGAAATTTGTGAAGGTTATGGCATGACTGAAACCTCGCCGGTGGTGAGCTTTAACCCGCGCAGCGCTATTCAACTGGGCACCATTGGTTTGCCGCTGCCGGGTACCTTGCTGAAAACCGTGGATGACGATAACAATGAAACGCCCTTTGGTGAGCGCGGCGAGCTTTGTGTTAAGGGTCCGCAGGTCATGCGCGGTTACTGGCAGCGCCCGGATGACACACGTAAATCCATGACCGACGATGGCTATTTGCGGACCGGTGATGTGGCTGTTATTCAAGAAGATGGCTACATTCGCATTGTGGACCGTAAAAAGGACATGATTATTGTTTCTGGCTTTAATGTCTTCCCCAATGAAGTCGAGGACGTGATCAGCGGCCACCCTAACGTGCTGGAATGTGCTGCGGTGGGCATCCCTGACGAAAAAAGCGGTGAAGCCGTAAAGGTGTTTCTGATTGCCTCCAAAGAAGGTGTGACCGCCGGTGAGCTAAAAGAGTTCTGTCGTGAACGCCTGACCGCCTACAAAGTGCCGCGGCATTTTGAATTCCGTACCGAGTTGCCAAAAACCAACGTTGGCAAAGTACTGCGCCGCGAACTAAGGGATGAAGCAAGTAATCACTAAACCTTACACAGACACGCTTTCTGACGCGGCGGGAGCGGCAACGCCCCCTGAACCCATCGCGGCAACGCTCGCTGACTCGCGCGCGGCTGTTCGTGCCGCTGTTCATGGCATTACAGAACAGCTTGGCGCTTGCGCGCAGCTCGAAGCCGCCCGTATAACTCGAACTCTGGCCCGCGCCAAAGGCCGCCCTGGCACCAAAGAGCTGGAAAAAATCGGCCGCTGGCTGCAAGCCGGGCAAGAAAAAGTGCAGTCGCGCCAGCGCTTGCACAAACCGGCCAGCTTCCCTGAAGGCTTGCCGGTTTCAGAGCGAGTAGACGATATAGCCGCCGCTATTGCGGATAATCAGGTGGTGATCATTGCCGGTGAAACCGGCTCTGGTAAAACCACCCAGATCCCAAAAATTTGCATGAACGCCGGCCTGGGTATTCGTGGTTTGATTGGCCACACCCAGCCCCGTCGTATTGCCGCCCGCAGCGTGGCGGCGCGCATTGCCGAAGAACTGGGTGAACAGACCGGCCGGCAAGTGGGTTACCAGATTCGTTTTACCGATACCACCTCTGAAGATTCCCGTCTGAAAGTGATGACTGACGGCATACTGCTGGCGGAAGTCCAGCACGACCCGTTTTTAGACCGTTATGACACGCTGATTATTGACGAAGCCCACGAGCGTAGTCTGAACATTGACTTTCTGCTGGGGTATCTGAAACAGCTGCTGCCAAAGCGGCCCGACCTCAAAATCATTATTACCTCCGCCACCATCGAGCTGGGGCGCTTTAGTGAATTTTTCAATAACGCCCCGGTGATTGAAGTCACCGGCCGTACCTTTCCGGTAGAAGTGCGCTATCGCCCGTTAGTAGGCGATGACGACGACCGCGATCAGGGCTGGACCGACGGCATCTTGCAGGCGCTGGAAGAAATTGAGCAGCATGAACGCAGCGCCAGCCAGCCTCCGGGCGATGTATTGGTGTTCATGCCTGGCGAGCGGGAAATTCGTTCCTTGAGCAACGTGCTGCGCCACGCTGAGCTGCGGCACACCGAAGTGCTGCCGCTGTATTCGCGGCTCAGCAATCAGGAACAGAACCGGGTGTTCCAAAGCCATCGCGGCCGGCGCCTGGTGTTGTCTACCAACGTGGCAGAAACGTCGCTGACAGTGCCGGGCATTCGCTACGTGATTGACACCGGTGTGGCGCGCATCAGCCGCTACAGCGTACGCTCGAAAATTCAGCGCTTGCCTATAGAACCGATTTCCCAAGCCAGCGCCAACCAGCGCGCCGGCCGCTGTGGGCGGGTGGCGCCGGGCATCTGTTTTCGCCTGTATGACGAAAACGATTTTATCAATCGACCGGAATACACCGACCCTGAAATTCTGCGTACCAATCTGGCCTCGGTGATTTTGCAGATGGCCACGTCGGGCCTGGGTGATATTCGTCACTTTCCGTTTTTGGAATCGCCGGATAATCGCCAGATAAACGATGGCTACAAACTGCTTGAAGAGCTAGGTGCGGTCACCGACAAACGCCGGGTAACTGCGGCTGGTCGCACTATGTCGCGCCTGCCCCTCGACCCGCGTCTGGCGCGCATGCTGGTGATCTCTGCGGAGCAGGGTAGCCTGAGTGAACTGTTGATTATTATTGCCGGGCTGAGCGTGCAAGACCCACGTGACAGACCGCAAGACAAACAGCAGCAGGCCGACCAGGCCCACACGCCTTTCAACGACAAAGAATCCGACTTTGTTACCCTGCTGAATATCTGGAATTTTTACGAAGAGCAGCGCCAGGAGCTGTCGCTAAATCAGCTGAAAAAAGTCTGTCAAAAAAGCTTTTTGAGCTGGATGCGCATGCGCGAATGGCGTGATGTGCACCGCCAACTGACGCTGATTTGCCGCGAACAGAAGCTTAAGCTGAACCCCCAGGCTGCCAGCTATCAGTCAGTACACACCGCGGTGTTGGCGGGTTTGTTGGGGCAAGTGGCAACAAAGTTTGAAAACCGCGAATACATGGCCACGCGCAATCGCAAGTTGCTGATATTCCCGGGCTCGAAAGTAGCGAAAACCGCACCCAAGTGGATTGTGGCCACTGAAATTGTGGAAACCAGCCGGGTGTTCGGGCGCATGGTGGCGTCTATTCAGCCCCAATGGATAGAGCCCTTGGCGGCCCACGTGGTAAAGCATCACTATTTTGAGCCGCACTGGGAGCAAAAGCGCGCCCAGGTGATGGGTTTTGAAAAAATCACCCTGTATGGCCTGGATATTGTTCCGCGCCGCGCCATTGTTTACAGCGACATTGACCCGGCCGCCTGCCGCGACTTGTTTATTCGCCATGCGTTAGTAGATGGCGAATACCGCTCAGGGGCGCCGTTTATCGAACTTAACCGGTTAATGCTGGAATCGGTCGAAGACCTGGAAAAGAAAACCCGTCGCCGGGATTTGCTGGTAGATGACGAAACCCTGGTGGCCTTTTACGATCAGCGCTTGCCGGCCGACATCGTCAGCGGTCGCCATTTTGAGCACTGGTGGAAAAATCTGGAAGCGGCCGAGCTGAAAGCTCTGGAGCTGACCGAACAAGACGTGCTTCAGCGCCCGCTGGATGCCCAGGCGGATGCCCTCTATCCGGATTTTTTGGAGTGGGAGGGGGTGAGGTACCCGCTGGATTACGAGTTTGAGCCCACCAGCGAGCGTGACGGCGTAACTCTTCGGGTGCCATTGATGGCACTGAAACAGATTCCGGCGCGTCGCCTGGAATGGCTGGTTCCCGGTTTGCTGCGGGAAAAATGTATCGCGTTGGTGAAAGGGTTGCCGAAGTCCCTAAGGCGTAATTTTGTGCCGGTGCCGGATTTTGTCGACGCGGCTTTGGCCAACCTTCAACCTTCTAATGAGCCGCTGGGGTTACAATTGGGGGCGCAGCTGCGGCGCATGACCGGGGTGCAGATAGACCCGCAAGCCTGGCAGCAAAACGATCTGCCGCGGCACCTGCGAATGAATCTGCGGGTGACCGGCGACAAAGGCGCTGTTATCGCGGAAAGCCGTGAAACTGTTGATTTGCAGAACCAGCTTGAGGCTAAAGCCGAGCAGGCTCTGGCGTCGATTACTGCCACCGACAGCAAAGACGAGACCACCACGGCGACTCATGCCAGTTGGCAGTTCGGCACCCTGGCGCAGCAGGTGCAAACCGAAAAAGGCGGTATGCAGGTGACGGTTTACCTGGCCCTGGAAGACCTGGGAAAAGACGTGCGGCAAACCCGCTGTCTGGACTCGTTAACGGCAGAAACCATTACCCGCAAGGCCATCGCGCGGCTGATTCTGAATCGTTTCGGCAACACTCTGGACGATCTGGAGCGCAAACTGCCGAAATTCAAACAGGCGGCGCTGATGTTCGCACCGGTAGGGCAGGCGCGGATTTTGCTGGACGATTTGTTGCTATCGACTGCCATGCAGCACTTCTTGGGTGGTTCATTGCCACGCAGCCCGGAGGCGTTCGATGCGTGTTTCAATCAGCACCGGGGTGATTTCATTCCAGCGCTCGAAACCGCAGTAGACCACCTTCACCAGGCCATGAATGGCTACCAACAGGTGGCAAAACGGCTGAAGGGCAAGATTAATCTGGCCTTGGCTAACTCCTTGGCTGACATTAAGTTTCAGATGCAAAATCTTGTTTATCCGGGTTTTTTGGTAAACACGCCGGCGCAATCACTGGCCCAGTTCGGGCGTTATTTTGAAGCGGCTCTGGCACGGTTCGAGAAGATGTCGCGTGAGATGGGCCGCGAGCGGGAGTTCCTGCATACCATTGAACCGCTGTGGGCGCGTTATGCCACCAAGCTTGTTGATCAGCAACGCCAAGGTGTTAAGGACCCGGAGCTTGAGCTTTACCGCTGGATGCTGGAAGAATACCGGGTATCGTTTTTTGCCCAGCAGTTGGGTACGCAGATGACGGTGTCCATCAAGCGCCTTGATAAACAATGGCAGGCTACCCGGGTGTAATGGGAGCGCGGGCAAACGCCTGTGTCTGTGGTACTCTTTTTCTTTTTACCTTTCAGATTTTCACCACAACATGGGATTAGCGTGATTAAAGCCATCATCAGTGGAACCGGTCTGTACACACCACCGGCAACCATCAGCAATGACGAACTGGTTGTAACGTTCAATCAGTTCGTAGACCTGCACAATGCCGAGCATGCCGATGCGATTGCCCGCGGTGAGCAGTTGGCTCTGGAGCATTCGTCTTCGGCCTTTATTGAAAAAGCGTCCGGTATAAAGCGCCGCCACGTCATTGATAAAGTGGGCATTCTGGACCCCAAGCGGATGAAGCCGAATATTCCGGACCGCGCCAACGATCAGCCTTCGGTGCAGTGCGATATGGCCGTAGCGGCCTGTCGCGAAGCTCTGCAGCAGGCGGGTAAAACCGCGGATGACGTAGACGCGGTGATTGTGGCTTGTTCCAACTTGCAGCGGGCCTACCCGGCGGTGTCGATTGAAGTTCAGAACGCGTTGGGCGTTCAGGGTTTTGCTTACGATATGAACGTGGCGTGTAGCTCTGCTACGTTTGGCTTGCAGGCCGCGGTGAATTCGGTGGAAAACGGCACTGCCCGCGCGGTGCTGGTGGTTAGCCCTGAAATCTGTTCCGGCCACCTGAATTTTGGCGACCGCAACAGCCACTTTATTTTTGGCGATGCCTGCACCGCCATTCTGGTGGAGCGGGAAGACGCGGTAGCGCCGGCCGCCGGCTTTGAGATTTTGGGTACTAATCTGAAAACCCTGTACTCCAACGCCATCCGCAACAATTTCGGTTTTTTGAACCGTGCCGACGACAGCGGTATTGGTCAGCTAGACAAGTTGTTTGTGCAGCAGGGTCGCAAGGTGTTCAAGGAAGTGTCACCGCTGGTTGCCGACACCATTCAGAACCATCTGCAGAGCCTTGGGCTGAGGCCGGATCAACTGCGACGGATGTGGCTGCACCAGGCTAACCTGAGCATGAACCAGCTGATTGCGCGCCGGGTTTTGGGCCGCGATGCCACCGAAGACGAGGCACCGGTGATTCTGGATGAATATGCCAACACCAGCTCCGCCGGTTCCATCATTGCCTTTCACCTGAACAAAGACGACCTGGTGTCCGGGGATGTTGGCGTAATATGCTCGTTTGGCGCCGGCTATTCGATTGGCAGCGTGGTTGTGCGCCGCCGCTGACAAAAAAGCGACGGGTGATTTGCCCGCCGCCGTTTTCTTTCAAACCATTCAGGCCGTTCAGGCGTGTGTGGCAAGCGCGCGCAGGGCGTCTGGCAAAGGGCAGGAACTGCGGGTGTTGTGATCAAACCATACCAGCTTTGCGTATCCTTCCGCGTAGAGTTGTCCGCTGTCTGCGTCTTTTATTTCGTGGTAAGTGTCGAGGCTGGTGTTGCCGGCTTTGTCGGCGAAGGTGGTGATCACCAAGTTGGCGGGGTGCTTCAATTCCTTTAGAAAGGTCGCACTCGTCTTTATAATGATGGGTCCAGTAGGACCGTCCATTCCGATATTGATGTCGGCCAGCCAGACAATTCGAGCTTCCTCAAAAAAGCGGAAGTACACTGTGTTGTTGGCGTGCCCGTAGGCGTCCATATCACCCCAGCGTAGGGGAGCGGTGATTGTGCTGACAAGATTTCCCGGTACCGACATCGATCTCTCCGTTTGTAAATATAGGATGCAAAGATTCTAACATGATCCAACATAAACTCTGGCCCTGCCCACTGTTTCTGCACATTTGTGGTGCCTTAGTGATGCTGACGCTTTTATTCGCCGCCGGCCAGTTGCAGGCACAAACCGAAGGCCAGCCCCAAGCTCAAGGCCGGGCTTTGGGGCAGGCAACGGAACAAACGGAAAGCACCGGGTTAACTGCGGCTGCGCCCTTGACCACGAACTCCAGTGGACACAAGCGCGATCCCTATGAAAACTGGAATCGCAAGGTGTTTGCATTTAATGAAGTTGCTGACCGCTGGATTTTGAAGCCGGTAGCGCGCACCTATCGTGCAATTATGCCAGACGTGGCAGATCGCGGCGTAACCAACCTGTTCAACAATCTGTCAGAGTTCAGCAACTTTACCAACAGCGTATTGCAGTTGAAGTTGGAGTCGGCGGTGGTCGCCGCCGGTCGTTTCACGTTTAACACGGTGTTCGGACTGGGTGGCATTTTTGATGTGGCCAGCGCTTGGGATCTGCCGGAACGCCCGGAAGATTTCGGTCAGACCCTGGGCTATTGGGGTTCGGGTGCCGGCTCTTATCTTATGCTGCCGCTGCTGGGGCCATCTAACCCAAGGGATTTTGTAGGCTTCGCGTTCAACCGTTTTGTGTTGCCATCACCTTGGGACTCGGTGGATAGTCCCTATAACTGGTACGCTCGTGGTGTGCAGCTTGTGGACATACGCGCAGACCTGATTCCGGCTGAAGATCTGATTTCCGGTGATCGCTATGTGTTTGTTCGCAATGCGTATATGCAGCGCCGTGAATTCCTGATTAACGACGGCAAGGTACAGCGGGATCCGTTTGCCGCCGACGACAGTGACGACCTGATGCTTGATGACTTCTAATGAATTAAGGGGCCTCTCGCTCAACAGGTTCATGAATTAGCCAAACGGGATATTAGCGTAACCATGTATTACGACTTCTTCGGTTTTCGCGAGCCCCCATTTTCCATAGCGCCTGACCCACGCTATTTGTACCTCAGTGAGCGTCATAAAGAAGCCCTCGCGCACCTGATGTATGGCATTCCCGGGCAGGGCGGTTTTATTGTGATTACTGGGGAAGTGGGCACAGGAAAAACCACCATTTGCCGCTGTTTTATTGAAAATGCGCCGCAAAATGCCGACATTGCGTTGATCATCAACCCGCGTCTGTCTGCCGCTGAAATGTTGATGGTGATCTGCGACGAGTTGGAAATACCCCACCGCGACGACGCCAGCATCAAACAGCTGGTAGACCTGATCAACCACCATCTGCTTCAAGCCCACGCTGACGGTCGGCACAAAGTTCTGATTATTGACGAGGCGCAGAATTTGTCAGCGGGTGTGCTCGAACAGTTGCGCTTGCTGACCAACCTGGAAACCGCCGAGAAGAAACTGTTGCAGATTGTGCTGCTGGGCCAGCCCGAGCTGCAAACCATTCTTGCGTTACCGCAGCTGCGGCAGCTGAATCAGCGCATTACGGCGCGTTATCACCTTAAAGCGATCAATCGCCAGGAGTTGGCCGCGTATTTGCGTTACCGGCTCAGTGTTGCCGGTGTGCGCGGCGAATTGTTTAGCCGCGCTGCCAGGCGTCGGTTATTCCGTGAAAGCCAAGGCATACCGCGACTGATTAACCTGATCAGTGATCGCGCGTTGTTGGGCGCCTACGCCGAGAGCGAACACGAAATCACTGCGCTTCATATTCGCACTGCGGCGCGGGAGGTTCGCGGCAGCCATTTTTGCAGTGGGCTGGGAGTATCCGGGCTGCGCCGCCTCGGCCCGCTTCTGGTGTCCCTGTTATTGGCTGTGGTGTTAACCCTGTGGGCCTTACAGCGATGGAATAATGGCGATTTTGACGGGCTTATTGCCTCCCCGGCTGCTGAACAAAGCCCAGTAGCAGCATCGGCACCAGCGGACGATGAAGCGACTCAGCGCAGTGGGCGTATAAAACGCGATACGGCCGCGCCGGCAACGGTTGCCGAAACAGCCGGCAGTGCTGATGGGCTGACAAAGTTTGAACTGCAGGCACACAGTCTCGAACTTTCGGCGGCGTTTGTGCAGTTATTTGGCGCCTGGCAGATTGATTATCAGCCGCAACAAGCGCCCATAGCCTGTTTTTTTGCCCGGGCTGAGGGGCTTGGCTGCCTGGAACACACCGGAACCCGGCTTAGCCTAGAGTTGATTGACCGGCCGGCCATATTGAGATTAAGGAGTGGATTAAGGGACGAATCAGAGAGCCGCTCGCAAAGCGTTGCTGGTGATACCGGCGAACGCTACGTGGTGTTGCGGCGTTTGCATCAGCAGCAGGCCGACCTGCTGACGCAGCAGGGGCCGGTGAGCGTTGCCTTTAGCGATCTGGAACCGCTATGGTTCGGGCACTATCGAGTATTGTGGCAGTACCCGGAATACCTGCGCCCAAACAGCCCTTTCAGCGGCGACAACGGCGAAAACCTGTGGTTGAGCGCGCGCATGATGGAATTGGTGGACCGTTTGACCGCTGACGACGACGCACTCAATGCCGAGCTAAAGCGGCGCTCCAGCAAAGACCAAGTGCGCTGGTACCAGAGCCGGAAGGGTTTGACCGAAGACGGTGTGGCCGGCACCATGACGGTAATACAGATGCACAATGACCTAAACGCAGCGGTGCCGCGCCTGCAAGACAAAGGCGACGCTTTGACCACTAATACAGCGGCGTCCGCGCCGCCGGAGGGTTAGCGCATGTCTTATATATTAGATGCGCTGCGTAAATCGGAGAGCGAGCGCCATCAAGGCAAAGTGCCGGATTTGGGGCGCCAGCTGCAGCTTATTCATTTCCCGCCAAAGCGGCACTGGCCGGTTCAGGCATTGTTGGCAGCGGGTTTGCTGCTGAATGCCGGGATACTGGCCTATGTGTTTTGGCCCTCGCAAGACGACGCCGTGACGAACCTGACTGCGCCGGAACAAGCGCTGGCTGCTGTCGCCGTAATTTCTGCGCCGGCAATGGGCGGGGGTGTTACGGCAAAGATTCTTGTTGACGAGAGCCTTGTTAAAGAGCGCCTTGTAGACGAGTTTTCAGCGCCGCAGCCGGCAGACGTTCAATCAGCGTTTTCTTCAGAGTATCAATCACCGACGGTGATTGTGCCGTCGGGCTACGGCAACAGCGGTGCGGTTGATCGCAATAACCAGGGTCGGGGCCAGATTGGCCCGCCGGCTTCCTCGGGCGCCGAGGCGTCTGCAAGCAGCGCGAATGGGGTGCGTGTTCCGCACTTGGTTGAGCTGCCGCTGTCGTTCCAGCGCAGCGTGCCGGATTTGACGGTAAACAGTCACATATTTGCCTCGGTGCCACAGGCCCGCAGGGTAATGATCAATAACCAGAATCTGCGGTCGGGCGATAGCTTTGAAGGCCTGCGGGTGGAAGAAATTACTGAGGATGGCGTGGTGTTAAGCAGGCAAGGGCAACAATTTCGACTGGGTATAGTGCGCGACTGGATGAGCCCGCGCTGATGGCCCTGAGCGAACAGACCAAACAGCAAATCCAGCAGGCTTACCGTGATATGTTGGCGGGTAAGGAGGTGCGCGCGCGTTATGGCCAGCGCCTGATGATTGCCGAAATAGCCCGCTATATGGGCGACATCACCGACAACGATGGCCAGCGTACGTCACCGCCTTCGGCCTGCGTGGTAGAAGCCGGTACCGGTACCGGTAAAACTCTGGCCTACCTGATTGCCGCCATTCCGGTGGCTAAAGCCCTGAACAAAACCCTGGTGATTTCCACTGCCACGGTGGCGCTGCAAGACCAGATTGTTCTGAAAGACCTGCCAGACCTGAAAAAACACAGCAAGCTGGATATAAACTGGACCCTGGCCAAAGGCCGTGGCCGCTATTTGTGCATGTCTCGGTTGGAAGGTCGCTTGCACGACGAAGGCAATGGCGACAGTGACACCATGCCGCTGTTTTTGCTGGATGCACCGGGTAAAGAGGAGCCCGGTACCCGCGCGTTTTTCGAGGAAATGCTGGCCAGCTACGGCGCGCGCAAGTGGGACGGCGACCGCGACCACTGGCCGGAGCAGATTCCGGACGATATCTGGCGCCAGGTAACCACCGACCATCGCCAGTGCACCAATCGCCACTGCAGCTATTTTGACAGCTGCGCGTTTTTTGAAGCCCGCAAAGATCTGGACGCCGCCGATATAGTCGTAGCCAACCACGACCTGGTGCTGGCGGACCTGGCTTTGGGCGGCGGTGCGATACTGCCAGAGCCGGAAAATGCCCTGTTTATATTTGACGAAGCCCACCACCTGCCAGACAAAGCGCTGAATCACTTCGCCGCATCTATTTCATTGAACTCTACTCGCAGCTGGTTAAAACAGCTGTCGCAGATGCTGGTAAAAATGCAGCCTTACCTGAGCCCGGGCACCCAGGGGGCAAAAACTCTGGAGCGCATCAGCGAAGCCGCGCGGGACGTCGATCTGGTGGTCACCCGGGTATACGAATACTGCGAACACAATATTACCTGGGAATTCAACGACGAGCGCCGCTCGGCCCAGTGGCGCTATCCCGAAGGCCAGCTGCCGGACGACATGGCGGAACTGGCGGCGGAAGCGCGCATTGCCAGCGCTAATTTTTCGCGCCACCTGGGCGCTCTGGCTGAAGAGCTCCAGGGTGCGTTTGACGAGCGCAAAACCCACGATATTGACCGTGAAACGGCAGAATCCTGGTATCCGGTGATTGGCTCGTTCCACAGCCGCTCCGAAGAGCAGCTGCGCCTGTGGGCGGCCTGGTGCGAGGAAACAAAAAGCCCACCGCCGGCACGCTGGACCGTGCGCCAGCGCTGGGACCACGGCGAGGACATTACCCTTTACAGCTCGCCGGTTTTAGCCGACGACCTGCTGTATACGCGGCTGTGGTCGCGGGCCTACGGTTCTGTATTAACCAGCGCCACGCTGACTGCTTTGGGTAAATTTGATCGCCTTCGCTCCCGCGCGGGATTGCCGGAAGACGCCCGCTACCTGGTGGTGCCCAGCTCGTTCCGTTACCAGCAGATGGCAACGGTGGAAGTGCCGGCCATGAAGGCTATGCCCACTGACGACGGTTTTCTGGAAGAGCTGATTGAGCGGCTGCCCACGCTGTGGCAAGGGGAAACTGCGACCCTGGTGTTGTTTACGTCGCGGCGGCAGATGCATCAGGTAAGGGACGCTCTAGCCGGTGACTACCCCGGGCTGATTATTACCCAGGACGACATGGCCAAAGGCGAAGTGCTGCGCCAACACTGCGCGCGGGTGGATGACGGCCGGCCCAGCGTGTTGTTTGGTGTTGCCAGTTTTGCCGAGGGCATAGACCTGCCGGGTAAGTATCTGCACCACGTGGTCATTACCCGTTTGCCCTTTTCAGTACCGGATGACCCAATTGATGCCAGCCTGGCGGAGTGGGTGACCCAGCGCGGTGGTAATCCGTTTATGGAGATTACCGTGCCAGAAGCCTCTATTAAGCTGGTTCAGGCAGTAGGGCGCTTGCTGCGCACCGAGGAAGACACCGGGCGGGTGACCATTCTGGATCGGCGCATTGTGGCGCGGCGCTATGGCCAGCTGTTGCTGGATTCGCTGCCGCCGTTTCGGCGGGTGATTGAGTATTAATTATTCTAAAAAAGAATGAAAAATAATTTTCTTATGCGTAAAATGTTGGTCATCAACCTTTAAATCAGTGAGTGCGAATCGGCCCGTCGCGCCGGTCGTCCAAGGAGCAACCCAGCTAATGAAACTACAACAGCTACGATACATCTGGGAGGTTGCGCACCACGACCTGAACGTGTCCGCTACTGCGCAGAGTTTATTTACGTCGCAGCCGGGTATTTCCAAGCAGATTCGCCTGCTGGAAGACGAACTGGGGCTTGAGATTTTTGCCCGCAGCGGCAAGCATCTGACCCGCATTACCCCGGGCGGAGAGATTATTGTGCGCGAAGCCGGCGAAATTTTACGCCGCGCCGAGGGTATCAAAAAGATTGCCCAGGAATTTAGCAATCAGCGCGCCGGTGACTTAAGCATAGCAACCACCCACACCCAGGCACGCTATGCCTTGCCGCCGGTAATTCGTGGGTTTTTGGACGCCTATCCAGATGTTTCTCTGCACATGAACCAGGGTACTCCCACCCAGATTTCAGAAATGGCCGCCACCGGCACGGCCGATTTCGCCATTGCCACTGAAGGCATGGAAATGTTCAACGACCTGATCATGATGCCTTGTTACCGCTGGAATCGCTGCATCGTGGTGCCCAAAGACCACCCGCTGGCAGCGGAACCGGAGCTTACCCTCTCAAAGTTGGCGGAATATTCCCTGGTAACCTATGTATTCGGCTTTACCGGCCGCTCGCGGCTTGATGAAGCCTTTAAAAGCGCAAGCCTGACTCCTAAGGTGGTGTTCACTGCGGCCGACGCCGATGTGATCAAAACTTACGTGCGCCTGGGGCTTGGCGTGGGTATTATTGCCAGCATGGCGTACGACCCGAAAGTAGACACTGATCTGGTTGTGATAGACGCCAGCAAGCTCTTCGACAGCAGTATTACCCATATTGGCTTCCGTAAGGGCACATTTTTACGTGGTTACATGTACGATTTCATCCAGCGCTTTGCTCCCCACTTGACCCGCGACGTAGTGGATCAGGTTGTGTCTAAACAGAGCAACCGCGCTGAGATTGAAGCGCTGTTCGAGAATGTAGAGCTACCCGTGCTCTGACGGTTTGTTTACAGAGCGATGCAGTTCTGGGCAATTTTTTCTAACATAGCGAATCAATGCGGGTGCGGGGCTCTGTGACTGCAACCGAATCTTCCCTTATTGGTAAAACAGGAGAGCACTGTGGAACTGGCATGCCTTGATCTTGAAGGAGTATTGATCCCAGAAATCTGGATTGCGTTTGCGGAGAAAACCGGCATTGAAGAACTCAAGGCAACCACCCGTGATATTCCCGATTATAACGTATTGATGAAGCAGCGCCTGAAGCTGTTAGACCAACACGGTTACGGCCTGCCACAAATTCAGGAAGTTATCGGCGGGCTGGATCCGCTGCCCGGTGCAGCAGAATTTCTGGACTGGCTGCGCGAGCGCTTTCAAGTGGTTATTCTGTCAGACACTTTCTACGAATTTGCCATGCCGTTGATGGCCAAGCTGGGCCATCCTGCGCTGTTGTGCCACAAACTGGAAGTAGCGGACAACGGCCGGATTACCAACTACCTGCTGCGCCAGCGTGACCCCAAACGCCAGTCGGTTCGCGCCTTCCAGCTGCTGAATTACCGGGTGATTGCCGCTGGCGATTCGTACAACGATACCACCATGCTGGCGCAGGCTGAGGCCGGTATTTTGTTCCACGCGCCGCAAAATGTGATCAACGAATTTCCGCAGTTCCCGGCCGTGCAGACGTTTGACGATTTGAAACAGGAATTCTTGAAGGCCAGCCTGGTGCACAGCGCCTGATTGCTTTTTAAATCTGGAACCGGGGTTTGTGTTGTACGAGGGCGGGCCTATATACCTCATACCTATAGCCCGCCTTCTTTTTCCAGGCAGTCCATCAGCGGTTTTACCTTGGTCAGGGTTTCCTGATATTCGCTCTCGGCTTCTGAATCCGTGACGATGCCGCCGCCGCCCCAGCAATGAATGGTGCCGGTGTTGTCGCACACCAGGGTGCGAATGGCGATGCTGCTGTCTAGCTGGCCGTCGAAGTTGCGATGGAATACTGAGCCGCAGTAAGGACCGCGCCAGTGCGGCTCCAGTTCCTGAATAATTTCCATGGCGCGAATTTTTGGCGCGCCGGTAATTGAGCCACCCGGAAAAGCATCGAAAAATGCCCGCAGCGGTGATATCCCGGGCGCCAGCGTTGCGCGAATGTGGCTTACCAAGTGGTGCACATTGCGGTAAGACTCCAGCGCAAACAGTTTATCCACACGCACAGATCCCGTGGCCGCGTTCAGGCCCAGATCGTTGCGTAGCAGATCCACAATCATCAGATTTTCTGCCCGGTCTTTTTCTGAATCCATCAATTCCTGCGCTAGGGCGCGATCCTGCTCGGTATCTTTGCCCCGTGGCCGCGTGCCTTTAATGGGGCTGGTCCGCACGGTGTCGCCGCTGATCTGAAGAAAACGCTCCGGCGAGGCCGATACAATGGCCTGGTCGCCAAGCCGTAAAAAGGCGCCGTAGGGCGTAGGGTGCGCGCTGGCAAGGGCCTGATAGGCGCGCCAGGGGTCGCCCAGGTACTGCCCGCTGAACTGCTGGGACAAATTGGCCTGATAGCAGTCACCCGCCAGAATGTACTCTTTCACCCGTTCAACGCCGGCCATGAAATCTGCCGCTGATTGCCGTGGCGCAAAGGCTTGGGTCATGCGCCAGTGTTGTTGGGGCAGGGGCGAAGCTGCGGTTTTTTGTTGCCAGTCCGCAAGTTGCGCCCGAGTTGCCGTTGCGCACCGCGGATGAATCCACAGGTAATATTGTTCGCTTTGCCGATCGCAGCTGGCCATCCACAGGTACAAACCGGCTTGCATGGCGGGCAATGGATTGAGGTCGGCGCTGGGTGAAGTGGTTGTTGCCGTATTCGTCGGAGCTTTCAAATTCCGATACCCCAACTCGTAACTGGCAAAACCCAGCCAGCCGCCATTTAGCCAGGGTGTCGTTTGCGACGCCGTCTCGTCAACCTGCGAATGCTGACTTTCCATCTGCGCTAGCTGTTTTTCCATAAAGTGCGCAGTGCGGGCCAGGGCGGCTTTGTCGGCGTATACATCGCTGCATGTGAGCGCTAAGGTCTGGGCTGCCAGTGCGGTGAAACCAAAGCGTTCACCGCGGCCAGTTTCCGCTCCGGGAGCTCCCAGGCAAATAAAGTCGCTGCATTGGCTGGCATGGGCCTGAAGCCGGGCAAATTGATCAGCGCTGATGGGTGTAGCCGCTATCAAGGGGAAAACCTCTCGTATTCTTTTAAAGGGAAATTTCTTCGACGATTTGTCTATACGCTGGCGATTCGCGAAAGGCTGTTACGTATACTGGATTTATGACAATGAAGAAACCGACAATCGATGGTTTTTGGCAGCGCTGGGTGAATCGACGCCTGCCCAGATCTGATCGCCAGACATTCAGCCAGAAAAACCTGTTCATTCTGCCTACCGGTGCCGGCGTGATGTTCGGTGCGCTTCTACTGATTATGCTGATTACCGGCATCAACTATCAAAACAGTCTGATTTATATGCTGACCTTTGTCCTTGGCGGAGTGTTTGTCGGCGCCATGCACCAGACCCACCGTAATCTGGCAGGTTTGACTCTGGCTTTGAACCGGGCGGGAGAGGCGGTTGCTGGCGGCACAGTGCCGTTCAGCTTGCGCCTGACCGCTGGTAAAGACGACGCCATTGCGGTGCAGGTTAGCAGCGGGGGTTCTTTGCCGGTGTGGGTGAGTGTACCAGCCGGCCAAAGCCGTGATGTGTCTGTGCTGGTTTGGGCGCCGCGCCGTGGTTATGTGCGCCCGGACCGAATTCGAATAGAAACCCGTTATCCCTTTGGGCTGTTGAAAGCTTGGTCCTGGTTGCGGCCGGTGTCAGCCGGCTTGGCCTTTGCAAAACCCATCACTGCGCCCGAACTGAGCGCCACAGCCGAGGACGGCGAAAACGAGGCGGTGGCGAGTGTTCAGGCCGGTTCAGACAGCGCCGATTTACGGCCTTGGCGCGAAGGCGATTCCAGCCAGCGCGTACTGTGGAAACGATTTGCCCGGACGGGGCAGTTGGTAGTGGCAGACTGGCAAGGGCAAACCGGCGACCCGCAATGGTTGGACTTTCAAGCGTTTATAGGCGCAAGTAGCGAAATGCGTTTAAGTTATCTGGCGTTTCTGGTGGATGACCGCCAACGTTTGGATGTGCGCTACGGGCTGAGTTTGCCGGGGCAGCTGATAGAACCAGACAGCGGCGCGGCCCATGCATTGAGATGCCAGCGCGCGCTGGCGGTGTGGGGACGAGAGAAACCTCGTGACAAGGAGCCTCGCCGCTTCGGCAGTCGCTTGAAATCCACTGGCGCTGACCTGGAATCGCTGGATGTCGCTAGCAACGGGAGCCCGCAATGACCCTCCGCCGACGTAACAAACAGCCTTCGCCAACCCTCGGTTCAGGCGTACAAGTGCAGGCTGCGCAACTGCCTGGCGAGGCGCTTTTATGGCTGGTTGCGGCGTTTACACTATTGCTGGTGCCACAGTGGGACCGACTGCCGGCCTGGCTGTTGGTGGTGTGTGTTGCGCTTATGGCTTGGCGCTGGCTGGCGCGCCTGGGCCGTGTTCGCTTACCTGGGCGAGGGTGGCGAACGGGGTTGGTGGTGGTGTTGGGCGGATTGTACGTGGCCACCGTAAAAAGCCAGTTCACGGTAGACACTGCCGCGTCATTTTTTGTGCTGTGCGTGGCGCTTAAGTGGCTTGAAACCCGCTGCGTCCGCGATTTTTACGTGCTGTTTTTCATATTGCTGTACATGGCTGCGGTGAATTTTTTGTTTCATCAGGCCATACATTGGACCCTGTTAAATTTTACCGCGGTGGTGTTACTGCTGCTGGGTTTGCAGGTGCTGAACGCGCCTGAGCTGCCCGCGGGCGTGCGCTCTGGCGGCCGCCGCCTGGCCGGTTTGCTGCTAAAAATGCTGCCGGTGGTGATTGTGCTGTTTGTGTTCTTTCCGCGCATGGCGCCGCTGTGGAGCGTTCCGCTGGTGTCGGGCCAGGCCCGAAGCGGGATAAGCGACCAGATGACCCCGGGCGATATTTCCAACCTGGCCCAGAGCAGCGAGCGTGCGTTTCGTGTGAGCTTCGGCGGGCAGGCACCACCCCAGGTGCAACGCTATTGGCGCGGCCTGACGCTGGATTATCTTGACGGCGCAACCTGGAAACAGTCTGCACAACCAGCTTTCCGGCGTTTGGGGCGGGTTGAAATCGAAGGCGTTTCCGGGCCCCTGGCCGCAAACCAATACGAAATATTGCTGGAACCCACCGATCAGAGTTGGGCGTTCGCGCTGGCGGATTCGGTAGCGGCATCGCCCAATATTGAAGAAATAGACCAAGATCTGTTTCGCTTCCGTCGCCCCGCGGACACCAGTGTGCGCTATCGCCTGGCCCTGGAGACGCCTCCAGTTAACCCCGACGTGCAACTGCCACCGGCGCAGCGTCGCCAATTATTGCAACTGCCCGGCCGAGGCAATCCGCAGGCGAGGGCTTTGGCTGATGAACTGCGCAGTCAGTATGACGACCGTGGAATAGCCGCTGCGCTGCTGCAACGTTTCCGCGAGCAGCCCTACTTTTATACTCTGCGGCCGCCCGTGATGCCGGATAACGGTATTGATGCCTTGTTGTTCGATGTAAAACGCGGTTTTTGCGCCCATTACGCAGGTGCCATGACTTTTGTGTTGCGTGCTGCCGGTATTCCGGCGCGGGTGGTGGTTGGGTATCAGGGCGGTGAATCGGGAGCTGGCGACGATTACCTGATTGTGCGTCAGTACGACGCCCACGCCTGGGTAGAGGGCTGGTTTGAGGGTGCGGGTTGGATTCGGCTTGACCCGACCGCGGCGATTGCGCCGTCGCGCATTGAATCCGGCCTGCGCGAGGCGATGGCGGAAGAAGGTTCGTTTCTGGAAAACAGCTGGTTGTCGCCGCAAAAGTACGGCAACTTGCCGCTGCTGACTTGGGCCAGCCTGCAGCTGGACCGCATCAATTATCAATGGCAACGCTGGGTGGTAGGGTATCAGGGCCAGAGCCAGATGGACCTGCTGTCGCGCTTGCCCGGTGGCCTTACCATGCGCGACCTGGGTTATATTAGTGCCGGCACTGTGGCGGCCGCACTGCTGTTGGCCGGGTTGATCAGTGCCTGGCGCGGCCGGCAGGGCGGTCGCCATACCGGCGTGGCGCGCCAACTTCAGCGTTGGCAAAGGTTTTGCGAGGGTGTTGGTGTACCCGTACGCCAGGGTGAAACGCCCCTGGGGCTGGCTGATCGGCTGGCACGGGCGGAACCGGCGCTGGCGGATTCTGCCAGAGTTTTTGCCGGTGTGGTCAATACTCATTACTATAGTCGCCAAGCGGCTGATGCAGTTGCGCAGCCGGCGTCGGATATCCGCCTTCTGCGGCGCTTGCTGGCCGGTATGAAACGGCAGCGCCGGCAGGCGGGTCTCCCGCGCAATCGAGCGAATCATTCTAAGCGAGCAGCGAGGCAACGGATTGATACACCAAGACACCGATATGGCGACCGATATGCCCTGGCTGGCAAAAGCCTGGCGCAGCGTGCAGAAACAGCTGAAGGAGTCGCGGCTGCCACACGCACTGATTATTAATGGCGAGCGCGGTGTTGGTAAACGTGCCTGGGCAGATGCGGTTGCCGCTTTGTTGCTGTGTGATCAGCTGCAAACAGACCCGCAGGGAATGCCCCAAGCCTGTGGCCACTGCAAACAGTGTGAATTGAAACGTGCCGGCAGCCATCCCGATGTGCGGGTATACGCCCCTGAAAAATCGCGCATGGTGCGCATTGTTCAAATCAGGGAATTGATTAATTTTGCTTCTGCGTCACCTCAGGTAGGTCATCGTAAAATCGCGATTATCGATCGCGCCGACCAGCTCAATATCAACGCTGCCAATGCCTTGCTGAAAACTCTGGAAGAACCCAGCGGTGATACCGTGCTGTTGCTGTTACAGGAAAGCGGCCGGCCGTTGTTGCCGACGATTCGCTCGCGCTGTCAGACTCATACGTTGCCGGTACCCGTGGCAGCTGACGCCGAACGCTGGCTGGTGGGCCAACTGGCTCTGCTACCACCTGAAAATCAGCCAGATAGCACTTCGGTGGCGAAAGCGTTGATGTTGGCTGGCAATGCCCCGAGGCTGGCTTTGGATTATCTGAACAGCGGCTTCATAGCGCTGCATGACGCGGCTTTTTGCGGTTTTCGCGATTTCATGAAAAACCAGGTGACCCTGGCCGATGCTGCCAAAGCCTTCAAAGCCCTTGGGCTTGATGAAACCCTGTGGCTGTTTGAAGGCTGGGCGGCAGATCTGGCTCGGCTGAGCGCCGGGGGTGAGCCGGCGCACCACGAAGCCGCGGACATGCTGCGCTTCCTGGCCGGCTGCAATCCGCCCTGGCGCGCCCATGAATTGCTGGGCATGGTGCGTGAAGGGCGTGAAGCCGTTGTATACAATGCCAACCCGGAGCTGGAAGCCAGCCGGCTGCTGCTGGCGTGGCAACAACTGATGCCCAAACGACAGCGTGCCGGTTGAGGTAGTCGCGCAGGCTAATGTTGCTTGAAGAGCCTGCAAATTCCCGTATCGGTCTCGCTACTGTTATGATTAACCAATATTTATTGATACGTTTGCCGAAACGTTTATTGATACACCACAGACAAGGTATTTGTTATGGGGTCCGGATTCGGAAATCGCAGTGGCATATTAACCCTGACCATTAAAGACAAAGCAGTACTCTACGCTGCGTATATGCCTTATATCCGCCAAGGTGGCCTGTTTATTCCCACCCAAAAGCAGTACCAGCTTGGTGACGAAGTGTTTTTGCTGCTCAATCTGATGGACGAACCGGAGAAGTTGCCGGTGTCTGGCAAGGTTATCTGGATTACACCAAAAGGCGCACAAGGGAACCGCGCGGCCGGTATTGGCGTACAGTTCAGTGTTGACGCCGAATTGGCCAGAACCAAAATCGAGTCGTATTTGGCGGGTTCGCTAAGTTCTGACCGCCCCACCCATACACTCTGAGGTACCCGATGACCGAAGCTGCTGCCGCGTTGGCGGATACAGATACAGAATTTGCCGCCGGGCGGGAAGCTCTATGGCCACTGGAGCACATCACGCTGGCGGGCTTAAGCTGGCCTGCACAGCCCGAAGCCGCGAACTTGCGGCCAATGCTGTTGCTGCACGGCTGGCTTGATAACAGCGATACATTTACCCATCTGGCACCGGAACTGACCGATGTTGGCGACGTGTACGCGTTTGATTTTGCAGGCCACGGCCGTTCTGGCCATCGCCCGCCGGGGCAACATTATGTGTTGATGGATTACGTAGCGGATCTTGCCGAACTGATTGAACTTCACTTTGACGCTGACAAGACTCCGTTGGACTTGGTTGGGCACTCTCTTGGCGGCATTGTTGTGGCGCTTTACGCTGCGGCATTCCCCGAGCGGGTGCGCAAACTGGTGCTGATTGACAGCCTGGGCGCGCTCAGCCGTCACGAACATGATGTGATTCCCCAGTTGCGCCGTTCCATCAGCAAACGCCTGGCGGGTTCTAGTAAGCCGGCGTTGTATCGGGACTTAGCGACAGCGGCGAAGGTACGGGCCGGCGGCCTGAGTCCTTTGAGCCCGGAAGCGGCTCTAGCCCTTGTACCTCGTAATATGCAAAAAGTGGAAAGCGGCTGGTTGTGGCGCACCGATGCGCGGTTGCGGCACCCGTCGTCGCTGATGTTGTCAGAACAGCAGGTGCTGGCGTCCTTAGCGGCGCTGAGCACGCCAACGTTATTTGTGCGGGCGCAATCCGGATTGTTGGCAGACAACGCCGACACTACCCACATCCGCGCCCAAGTGATTAAAGATTTTCAGCAGGTTGATGTTCCCGGCGGCCACCACTGTCATCTGGATGGCGATACCCGTCCGGTGACCGAGGCTGTTAAACGATTTTTGAATCAATAGGTGATGCTGTGTTGCATAGTCAATGTGCGAAAAGTTTTGTTATTGGAGCTACGTTAACACTTGGAGCGATGCTCGCTGTTGCCAGCAAACAGGCACTGGCTGCATTTCCGGAGACAGCTCCAGAGCCGTTTCCTTTGTCACAGCTAGAAGAAACCCGGCCGCTGGAGTCGGGCGGGCACCTTGTTCTGTTCAGCCCGGTGCGGGAAATTAACAGTGAAATTCGGTCCGATGTGATGGCACGGCTGCCGGTATCCGGCAACAGTCTGCTGTATCGCATTAACACGGACTCCAGCCGGGTCGATGCGTTGAATTACTATCGCCAGGCGCTGTTGGACTCTGGCGCTAACATATTGTTTGAATGCTCGGGCGTGCGTTGCGGTCGCAGCAACGTGTGGGCCAATCAGATTTTTGACAAATCCATGCTGCTTGGTCGCGACACTGCACAGGATTACTTGGTGACGGGCACCGTCAGTGAAGACGGCCAGCGCTGGCTAACCCTGGTATACACGGTTACCCGCGGTAACCAGAGCGAATACGTCTGGGTAGAGCACTTCGAGGTTGGCTCGGGCGCCGTGGTGCCCGGCCTGGGGTCTCTGGAAAGTCGCATTCGCGGGCCTTTGACGGTGGCCTGGCAAGACGGCTTTATTGTGCGCTTTGACTGGCAATCACAGGACCGCCGCATGTTACTGGACTGGGCCGATGCCGACGGCAGCACCGTGATGCTGATCACCTACTCGGAACTGGAAGGCAGCGAGCCGCTGGAAGACGCCATGGCTCGCGCCCGCACGGCTGGTGAATCGATGTCTGATTTGCTGGTGCAAACCGGCATTGTAAAGGAACGCCAGCAGTTAGTGGTGGTGGGCCCGAGCATTATTCAGTCAGATCCGAACCGCAACGGCAACCGTGTGGAAATTGTGGTGATTTCAAGGTGATGTCATGACATCTAAAAACGATGACAAGACGGTTGCTGACAAAAGCCTGACGGCAGGTTCTGTGAAAACCGCCGCGAGCAGCAGTTCCGTGGTGGTCGAAAGCGGCGGTCTGGCTTCTGCCGCTGCGTCGGAAACCGCCAAAGACAAAAAGCTGGCGCCTCGGCAAAAGCGCGCTACCGTTGCCCTCGCCCTGGGCAGCGGCGGCGCCCGCGGTTATGCCCATATTGGCGCCATTGAAGTGCTTAACGAACGCGGCTATGAAATTATTGCGATATCCGGTTGCTCTATGGGAGCCCTGGTGGGCGGCATGTACGCTGCGGGAAAGCTGCAGCAGTACAAAGACTGGGTAACGGGATTAGGGCAGTTCGATGTGCTTAAGCTACTGGACGTAACCTTCAGTGCGGTGGGCGCTATTCGCGGTGAGAAAATCTTTTCTATCGTCAGCGACATTCTAGGCGATACGCGCATAGAAGACTTGCCCATTGCGTTTACGTCGGTAGCCACAGACCTTCTGGGCCATAAAGAAATCTGGTTTCAGGAAGGCCCGCTGGACCAGGCCATACGCGCGTCGGTGGCCATTCCCGGTGTGGTAACGCCGC
Organism: Marinobacter sp. BSs20148; assembly: GCF_000283275.1. Lineage (NCBI taxonomy): Bacteria > Pseudomonadati > Pseudomonadota > Gammaproteobacteria > Pseudomonadales > Marinobacteraceae > Marinobacter > Marinobacter sp. BSs20148. Next base: position 2,261,337 of record NC_018268.1, on the reverse strand, counting down.
TGGTACTGAACGGCCGGGTGCTGGTTGACGGCGCCACCCTGAACCCGCTGCCGATCATTCCGACCATTTCGGCCCATGCCGACCTGATTGTTGCGGTGAACCTGGCGGGTGAAGAAGAGCGCAGTCCGCGTCTGTCGGATGCGGCTTTTACCAGCCTCGACGATGATGACGACAGTGAAGAGTGGATGAGCGCAATGCGTGAAAAAGCCTCTCGCTGGTTTGACTGGGACACGCTGAAAGGGTTGGCCGGCGGTAAAGTCGACGGTGAGCCCGCGGAAGATAAAATCAGCCGCGAAGTGCAAAAGCAGAACGCCAAAAAACAGCGTAAGCAGGCCGAAGAAGAAGCGGCACAAAGCCTGAAATCAGCCGAGCCGACAAGCACCAGCAAAATTCAGGACGAAGGCCAGACCATTAACTGGGAAAAGCTGGGTATTGGCAAGTTCGAGGTGATGAACCTGGCCATTGAAACCATGCAGAGCGTGTTGGTACAGTACAAAATTGCCGGCTACCCGCCTGACCTGTTGGTAAATATTCCAAAAAACGTATGCCGCAGCTACGATTTTCACAAAGCACCAGAGCTGATTCAGCTGGGTCGCGAGCGCATGGCAGCGGCTTTGGACCGCTATGAGCAAGACCACAGCAGCTCAGGCCCGCTCGCGGTTTAAGCCGGTTTAGGTCGCGCGCAACACAGCCAAAACACGTATACTATTTGCCCATTTTCCGTTCAGACAGGACTCTTTTGCCGTGACCAGCCCCGTTGATGATTTGGCCACCGTACGCGACTTTTTGCGTTACGCCTGCTCCCGTTTTGCCAAGTCGCCGCTGTACTTTGGCCATGGCACCGACAACGTTTGGGACGAAGCGGTACAGCTGGTTATGCGCAGCCTGCATTTGCCGCTGGAAAACAATAACCTGTTTCTGGATGCGCGCCTGGTGCGCGAAGAGCGCGAGCTGATTCTGGAGCGCATAGAGCGCCGGGTAGAAGAGCAGGTTCCTCTGGCCTATCTGTTGGGCGAAGCCTGGTTTATGGGACTGCCATTTAACGTAGACCCGCGGGTGCTGGTGCCGCGTTCACCGCTGGCAGAGCTGCTGGAAAATGGCTTGCAGCCCTGGCTGGGCGATGTTTATGTCGAGCGTATTCTGGATTTGTGTACCGGCAGCGGCTGCATTGGTATTGCCGCAGCCACGGTGTTTGACAGCGCCGAGGTTGACCTGGCGGATATTTCCACCGACGCGCTGGCGGTGGCCGATTCCAATATTGCCTTGCATCAATTGGGCGAGCGGGTGCGTACCGTGCAATCGGATGTGTTCAGCAATCTGAATGAACGTTACGATGTAATTCTGAGTAACCCGCCCTATGTCAATGCACGGGATCTGGCCGATATGCCTGTGGAGTTCGGCCATGAGCCAGTATTGGGCCTGGCGGCCGGTGAAGACGGCCTGGAGATTGCCCATCGCATATTGGCCGGAGCGGCTGATCGGCTGACTGACAACGGTCTGTTAATTGTGGAAGTCGGTAACAGCTGGCCAGAGCTGGATGCGGCCTACCCTCAGCTGCCGCTGACCTGGCTGGAGTTTGAAAACGGCGGCGACGGGGTGCTCGCTATTGTCGCTAAAGACTTGCGTAAATATCTGTCAAACAGCTGAAAAAATCTTCACACCTTTTTTATAACAACTTGATAAGATACTGAATTATGTCTGGAAACACGTTTGGCAAGCTGTTTACGGTGACCACGTTTGGTGAAAGCCACGGGGCCGCTCTGGGGTGTGTGATTGATGGCTGTCCGCCGGGGCTGGAGCTGTGTGAAAACGACATGCAGTACGATCTTGATCGCCGCAAACCGGGCACGTCGCGCTACACCACCCAGCGCCGCGAAGCCGATGAAGTGCGCATTCTATCCGGCGTATTTGAAGGCCGCACCACCGGCACTCCTATTGGTCTGCTGATTGAAAATATCGATCAGCGCTCCAAAGATTATTCAAAAATCGCCACCCAGTTTCGCCCGGCCCACGCCGATTACACCTATCACCACAAATTCGGTGAGCGGGATTATCGCGGTGGCGGACGCTCTTCGGCCCGCGAGACCGCCATGCGTGTGGCCGCCGGCGCCGTAGCGCGGAAATTCCTGCTGCATCGCCTAGGCATTACCGTGCGTGGCTACCTGAGCCAATTAGGCCCGATAAAAGCCGAGACCCTGGATTGGGAGCAAGTGCACCAGAATCCGTTTTTCTGCCCGGATGCCAGCAAAGTGCCGGAAATGGAAGCCTACATGAAGGCGTTGGTCAAAGAAGGCAACTCTATTGGCGCCCGTATTAACGTGGTAGCCGAAGGCGTACCACCGGGGCTGGGCGAGCCGGTGTTTGACCGGCTAGACGCAGACCTTGCGCACGCTTTGATGAGCATTAACGCGGTAAAAGGCGTTGAAATTGGTGCCGGTTTTGGTTGTATTGACCAAAAAGGTACTCAACACCGTGACGAAATGACACCGGAAGGATTTTTGTCGAATCAAGCTGGTGGCATTCTGGGCGGTATTTCCTCTGGCCAGCCTATTCTGGCCAGCATTGCGCTCAAGCCGACCTCCAGCCTGCGCTTGCCGGGCCGGAGTATTGATGTTGACGGCAACCCGGTCGAGATTATCACCACTGGCCGCCACGATCCTTGCGTGGGCATTCGCGCGACGCCCATCGCCGAGGCAATGATGGCCATTGTGCTAATGGACCACTATTTGCGCCATCGCGGCCAGAACGCTGATGTGCGAGTAACCACCCCGGTGCTGCCTCAGCTTTGATGCACCAGGGATGAGACAGCGGGGACGGATTTGAAATCCGTCCCCACTCCTCGCTCAGTAGGGACGGATTTCAAATCCGTCCCTACTGGCTTGAAAATGGTACTAAAAGGTAGCGGCGCGAATCAAAGGTAAGGGATAATAGTGACGCACTGGCGCCTGTCGAATTTGTATTTCTGGTTCTTCGCCCTGCTGGGCGGCATGCTGCCTTACTGGTCGCTTTACCTTGATGGCCGCGGCTTTTCTTATCTGCAAATCGCCAGTTTGATGGCGACCATCCAGCTTACCAAAATTGTGGCTCCCAGCGTGTGGGGCTATTTGGGCGATCGCACAGGGCAAAGAGTGCGCTTGGTACGCTTCGGTACCATCACCGGTTCCCTGTGTTTTGCTGGCGTGTTCTTAGAGCCCGGCTTCACTGGCCTGCTGTTAGTTATGTTGGCGTTCACTTTTTTCTGGAACGCGGTACTCCCTCTTTACGAAGTCATCACCCTTCAAGTTCTGGGTTCGCAACGAGACCAATACGGCAAAATCCGTTTGTGGGGTTCGGTGGGTTTTATTGCCGCCGTGGCGTTGATTGGCGTACTGCTGGAATGGGTGGATATTCGCTATTTGCCGATGCTGCTGATTCCGCTGTTTGCCGGCATTGCGGTGTCGGCCTGGATGCTTCCGGTTGAAAAAGTCGTTCGCACCCAGAAGTCCCCGCGGGGCAGCCTGAAGGCCATTTTGACTCATCCTGCGGTAATTGCGTTTTTTGTCATGAACTTTTTGCTGCAAGTGGCCCACGGCTCTTACTACACGTTTTTCAGTATTCACCTACAGCTGCACGATTACGGCAAGCTGGCCATTGGTTTGTTGTGGTCACTGGGGGTTATCGCCGAAATTGTGCTGTTTATGGTAATGCATCGCCTGGGCGCGCGTTTCAGCGTGCGAAACATTGTGCTGGCGGCTTTACTGCTAAGCCTGCTGCGTTGGTTGCTGATTGCGGAAATGGCGTCGGTGCTGCCTGTGCTGATATTTGCCCAGCTGTTGCATGCGGCGTCTTACGGCGCGTTACATGCGGTGTCGGTGCAGTACATTCAAGGCTTTTTCGGCCGCCATCATCACGGCCAGGGGCAGGCACTTTATAGCGGTTTAACATTTGGTGCCGGAGGGGCTTTGGGTGCCTGGGGTGCGGGGTTCCTGGTAGACGGTATTGATACCTCAGCGGCCTTTCTGGGCAGCGCGGTTGTCACCGCCTTGGCGTTCGCCGCGGCCTGGCGCGGTTTGCGACCACCACCCCCGCCGCCTGAGCTGGAGAGGGGCAGGGGACAGATTTGAAATCTGTCCCCTGCTTTAACGGTTACCGCGCCGGGCTTCTTCCTGTTGTTCCACAATCGCCAGCAGAGCCTGGGCGGCACCGCTCAAGTTTCTTCCTGACAGGCCAATAGCACCCATCAGCCGCGCCACTGAATGTTCCACCGGCACTACCCGCAGGCTGCTGTCCAGCATGCGCACCGGCAATACGCTCCAGCCAAGACCCACACTGGTCATCATTTTCAGGGTTTCCAGGTAATTTGTGGGCATCTGTGAGCTTAACGGCAGGTTGGCTTCCATAAATAGCCGGCTGACTAACCGGTAAGTTCCCGTGCTGGTGTCTGGCAATAGCGCCGCGTGGCCAGACAAGTCCGCCAGAGTAGGCTGTTCCAGCGCTGCCAGCGGATGCTCCGGCCCGACCACAAACGCCATTGGGTCTGGCCATTGGGCGTACACCTTAAAGTTCGGGTCTATACCATCGCTCAGGGTCACAAACGCCAGTTCGGCGCCGCGTTTGCGCATCTGGGCGTAGGCGGCGTCTGATTCCATAAATTGAAGATCAAGGGTGACTTGCGGATGGTCGCGGTTGAAACGCCGCAGCCAGCTTGGCAGGTGGTGCAGGCCAATGTGATGGCTGGCAATAATCTGTAGTTCACCAGCAACTTCGCGGGTGCTTGGCGACAGGGCAATGCGGGCGTTGTGGATTTCATCCAGAATTCGCCTGGCATGGGGCAGTAGCCGAGCGCCGGCGTCGGTTAACTTAAGCTGGCGCTGGCTGCGATCAACCAGTTCGGCGCCGAGCTGGGCCTCTAGGGCGGCCAGCCGCTTACTAATGGCAGGTTGGGTAATGTGCAGCTGCTCGGCGGCTTCAGAGAACGAGCCCTGGTCAACAATGGCCAGAAAGGCGCGCAATGTGTTGGAATCCATAAGTACCATGACTGCCGTCGGTTAAAAGTGCTTTTTAGAACACGCTTGAAGCGTTTCATTCTACTCAACAGTATTCCAAACAGGAATGCTATGCATAAAAAACATGAATTGAGGTTATTGGTCAGGCACTTTAAACTGTTTAAACAATCAGAATTCTAAAGCGCGTAGCCGCACCAACGGCGATGAGTTTTGTTTAAAACCCAAAAACGATGAGAGAGCGATCATGGCGGGTAAAACCTTATACGACAAATTGTGGGACGATCATCTGGTAAAACAGCGTGATGACGGCTCTGCGCTTATTTACATTGACCGCCACCTGCTGCATGAAGTGACGTCGCCGCAGGCGTTTGAAGGTCTGCGCCTGGCCAACCGAAAGCCTTGGCGGATTGATGCCAATCTGGCAACGCCTGACCATAACGTGCCTACCACTGACCGCGCCATGGGAATCGACGGCATTGTAGACCCGGTGTCGCGCATTCAGGTAGAAACCCTGGACAGCAACTGCGACGAGTTCGGCATTCTCGAATTCAAGATTAAAGACCAGCGCCAGGGCATAGTTCACGTGATCGGGCCCGAGCAGGGTGCAACCTTGCCCGGTATGACCATTGTCTGCGGTGATTCCCATACCTCGACCCACGGCGCGTTTGGCTGCTTAGCCCACGGTATTGGTACTTCGGAAGTGGAACACGTGCTGGCTACCCAGTGCCTGGTGCAGCAGAAAATGAAAAACATGCTGGTGAAAGTGAATGGCCAGTTGGGTAAAGGCGTAACCGCCAAAGACGTCGTGCTGGCGATTATTGGCAAAATCGGGACCGCTGGCGGTTCCGGCCATGCCATCGAGTTTGGCGGCGACGCCATACACGGTCTGAGCATGGAAGGCCGGATGACGGTGTGCAATATGGCGATTGAAGCCGGCGCCCGCGTTGGCATGGTGGCGGTAGACGGCACCACTATTGATTACGTCAAGGGTCGGCCGTTTTCACCTGAGGGTGAAGCCTGGGATGCAGCTGTTGTTCATTGGCGCACCTTGCACAGTGATCTTAGCGCCGAATTCGACAAAGTGGTTGAGTTTGACGGTGCCGATATTGAGCCTCAGGTTAGCTGGGGCACATCCCCGGAAATGGTGGCGAATGTGGCCGGCCGGGTGCCAGATCCGGCTAAAGAAACCGACTTGATCAAACGGGAAGGGCTTGAACGTGCGCTGAAATACATGGGTCTGCTGCCCAATCAGTTGATCACCGACATCAAGCTGGACCGGGTATTTATTGGTTCCTGTACCAACAGCCGGATTGAAGACCTGCGCGAGGCGGCGCTGGTGGTTAAAGGCCGCAAAGTTGCGGGTAGTTTGAAACAGGCCATGGTGGTGCCGGGCTCGGGCTTGGTGAAGTTGCAGGCCGAAGCTGAGGGGCTGGACAAGATTTTCCTGGAAGCGGGCCTGGAATGGCGTGACCCCGGTTGCTCTATGTGCCTGGCCATGAACGCCGATAAGTTAGGGCAGGGCGAGCATTGTGCGTCTACCTCTAACCGTAATTTTGAGGGACGTCAGGGCTTTGGTGGGCGTACCCACCTGGTTAGCCCGGCTATGGCAGCGGCGGCAGCGATTGCCGGCTATTTTGTTGACGTTCGTGAAATGCTGAACTGAGCTACAGGAGACAATGACCATGCGTGCATTTACCCAACACCAGGGCCTCGTAGCCCCCATGGACCGTTCCAACGTGGACACGGACCTGATCATTCCCAAGCAATTTTTGAAGTCCATCAAACGCACCGGCTTCGGCCCCAACCTGTTTGATCCATTGCGTTATCTAGACGAGGGCGAGCCTGGTCAGGACAGTTCCCAGCGCCCGTTAAACACGGATTTTGTGCTGAACCAAAAACGTTACAGCGGCGCCAGCGTGCTGTTGGCCCGCACCAATTTTGGTTGCGGTTCCAGTCGTGAACACGCGCCTTGGGCGCTTGAAGACTTCGGCTTTCGGGTGATTGTTGCCCCCAGTTTTGCTGATATTTTCTATAATAACTGCTTTAAGAATGGGCTGCTGCCTATTGTTCTTGATGAAAAAATAGTTGACCAGCTGTTTGTTGAAACTGAGGCTAGCGAAGGTTATGAACTGACGGTGGATCTTGCAGTCAACACCGTTATCACGCCGTCTGGCGAATCTTTCAGCTTTGACGTAGACGGCTTTCGTCGCCATTGCCTGTTGAATGGCCTGGACGATATTGGTGTGACGTTGGAAGACGCCGATGTTATTCAGCATTACGAAGATGCGCGCCGCAAAACCGCGCCCTGGCTGTTTGGTGCCGGCCAGTAATTTGGCTGCCACACCCATGTCGAAACCGATATCAAGGAACCTGAAATGTCACGAACCATATTATTGCTGCCGGGCGATGGCATTGGCCCTGAAATCATGGGCGAGGCCGAAAAAGTACTGCGCTGGGTGAATGAGTCGTTCAAGCTTGATTTGAGCTTTCAACACGGCTTGGTTGGCGGTGCTGCGCTGGACGATTCCGACACTCCGCTGCCGGATGAAACCCTGGAGTTGGCCACCAAGGCCGACGCGATTCTTCTGGGCGCCGTTGGCGGCCCGAAGTGGGACGGCCTGCCGATGGCCAAACGTCCGGAAAAAGGTTTGCTGGGCCTGCGTTCCAACCTTGAACTGTTTGCCAATTTCCGCCCTGCTATTCTCTATCCGCAGTTGGTGTCTGCTTCTTCGCTGAAACCGGAAGTGGTGTCCGGGCTGGATATCATGATTATCCGTGAGCTGACCGGCGGCATTTACTTCGGTCAGCCCCGCGGTGTGCGGCAGCTGGAAAGCGGTGAGCGCCAGGGCTATAACACTTACGCCTACACAGAGACTGAAATTCGCCGTATTGGCAGGGTCGCGTTTGAAACGGCCCAGCAGCGCGGCAAAAAACTGTGCTCGGTTGACAAGGCCAACGTGTTGGAAGTGACCGTGCTGTGGCGTGAGATTATGAACGAGCTCAAGCTCGAGTATCCGGACGTAGAGCTGTCCCACATGTACGTGGATAATGCCGCGATGCAGCTGGTGCGCGCACCCAAACAGTTTGACGTGATTGTAACCGGCAATATGTTTGGTGATATTCTTTCTGACGAAGCCGCTATGCTGACAGGCTCCATCGGCATGCTGCCATCTGCTTCGATGAATTCGGCGAAGCAGGGCATGTACGAGCCTTGCCATGGTTCGGCACCTGATATTGCCGGCAAAGGCATTGCAAACCCGTTGGCGACCATTCTTAGCGTTGCGATGATGCTACGCTATAGCCTGGATGAAGGCGCCGCCGCCGCAGCCATTGAGACCGCGGTTGGCAAGGTACTGGACCAGGGCTTGCGCACAGCGGATATAATGTCGGAGGGCTGCACCCGGGTTTCTACCCGTGAAATGGGTGAAGCGGTACTGGCGCAGCTATAATTGGACAGTGTGCTCAAGTCGATAGTATGTTAAATCGACAGCATTTTAATTCGCAGTAATGCAGCGTTGTTACTGCGTAAAAAATTCATCTTGTCTGCGCCAGCGACACCGGCTGCTGACAGGTATAAAAGAGGTTCAAAAGCCGCATGAAGCGAGTTGGGCTTGTAGGTTGGCGTGGCATGGTGGGCTCTGTCCTCATGCATCGTATGCGTGAAGAAAACGATTTCGCGGATATCGAACCGGTATTCTTTTCCACGTCGCAAACCGGGCAACCGGCGCCGGATGTGGGCCGCGATGGCATTCTGCCGCTGCAGGACGCCTTCGATATCGACACACTAAAGACCCTGGACGTGATTCTGACCTGTCAGGGCGGCGACTACACCTCGGCGGTGTATCAGAAACTGCGAGATGCCGGCTGGAACGGCTATTGGATAGACGCTGCGTCTACCCTGCGCATGGTTGACCATTCTGTCATTGTGCTAGACCCGGTTAACCGCAACGTAATTGACGCTGCGCTCGACAAAGGCGTGAAAGATTACATCGGAGGCAACTGCACAGTGAGCCTGATGATGTTGGCCTTGGACGGTTTGCTGGAACAGGACTTGATTGAATGGGTATCGCCCATGACGTATCAGGCCGCTTCCGGTTCCGGCGCGCAGAACATGCGCGAGTTGCTGAATCAGATGGGCGAGCTGAATGGCAGCGTTAAAGCCGAGCTGGACAGCCCGTCTTCTGCGATTCTGGAGATTGACCGCAAGGTGACCGACACCATGCGCAGCAACGAGTTTTCGACCGAGCACTTTGGCGTGCCGCTGGCGGGCAGCCTGATTCCGTTTATCGACAAACAGCTCGAAAACGGTATGAGCAAGGAAGAGTGGAAAGCTGGTGTTGAAACCAACAAGATTCTGGGCCGCAGCGACAATCCGATTCCCATTGACGGTTTGTGCGTTCGAATCGGTGCCATGCGCTCACACAGCCAGGCACTGACCATAAAGTTGCGCAAAGATCTGCCTGTTGCCGAAATCGAGAAGATTCTGGCCGCCGGCAACGATTGGGTGAAAGTTATCCCCAACGAGCGCGAGGCCAGCATGCACGAGCTGACACCGGCAAAGGTAACCGGCACCCTGAGTATTCCAGTGGGCCGTATACGCAAATTGACCATGGGGCCGGAGTACATTTCTGCGTTTACTGTGGGCGATCAGTTGTTGTGGGGCGCGGCAGAACCGCTGAGGCGCATGCTGCGAATTCTTCAGAGTCGTTGATTTAATGCCAACTGCGTCCGGTTTCAAACAACCGGTGAGGGGCGAAGGCTGCTTTCAGTCTTCGCCCCTGTTATTTTTAGAACCATAAAAGCCGGTGTCACCTCAGTGCCCGCAATGACTTTATGTTTGTAATGACTATATGTTTACGATGAAAAGTTGGCAAAGTAGCGTAGCAGTACACTGAAGAACGTTGATTCATTGATAAAATGATGCTTATCAACAATACTGGCCGCGGTGAGAATTAAAGTTCCGCCACACTTATACAACACCCAGACGGAAGTCATCCAACCTCGTCCGAAACTGCTTTAACGCCACTGTGCACCGAAGCAGGTACGAATAACGGAGACTGGAAAGGAAAAAGCATGAAGGTACGCAAGCTTGCGGTTGCTCTGGCACTGGCTGGAGGTCTTGGCTCTGGCGTTGCACAAGCCCTGGGATTAGGGGAGGTGGAGCTTCAGTCCTACTTGAATGAGCCTCTGGATGCACAAATTGTGCTGCGCCAGAGTCGCGGCATAAGCCCTGGTGATGTTTTCGTAAATGTGGCTTCGGAATCCGCTTATCAGCGGGTCGGCCTTAACCGCGGCCAGTTTGCCAGTAAGTTGGAATTTCAGGTGGTTACCCGCAGTGATGGCAGCCTGGCGGTAAGCGTGTCTTCCCGCGAACCGTTACGAGAGCCGTACCTCAGTTTTCTGCTGGAGTTAACCTGGCCCAGCGGCCGCGTGCTGCGTGAATATTCGGTGTTAGTAGACCCACCCGTGTATGCGGCAGAGACAGGAACCCGGGAACCGCTTGTCGCGGCATCGTCTGCCGGCCGCAGCAACTCATTGCCCAGCGCAGAGAGCGGCTCAATAAGCCGCTCTGAGTCAGCCGGTTCTGGCGCTGGTTCTGGTTCTGCGCAGTCTCTTGCGTCTGGCAGTGTTTACGGCCCTACAACGTCGTCTGACACCCTGTGGAGTATTGCCATCAGGATGCGCCCAAGCAACAGCGTATCGGTGCAACAGGTTATGCTGGCGATTCAGGACCTTAATCCTGATGCCTTCATAAACGGCAATATCAACCGGCTGAAACGCGGTGAAGTTCTGCGCGCACCTTCGCTTGCGCAGATTGAGCGACTTGGCCAGGGCCAGGCCATCCAAGCTGTGCGAGCCCAAAACCAGGACGTCATCGCAGCCCGTGCAACTATTGATGTCAGTGCAGCGGCTGTGCCCCCTGCGCCCGCGGCAATAGACGGCGGGGATGCGGAACTGAAACTGATTGTGGCCGAGACTAAGGCGCCGCAGGCCGATAATAACACTGAACAGAGCGGGTCTGCCGGTACTGACGGCAACCAGGCGGATGGCGCAGATGCCGGCACCATGGTAGCGCTCGAAGAGCTTGACAGTGCGCGCCGTGAAAACAGCGAGTTAAATACCCGTGTTAATGCACTGCAAGAGCAGATGGAAACCCTGCAGCGGTTGCTGGAGCTGAAAAACAGCCAGTTGGCCGACATGCAGCAGGCTGGTATCAACGGCGAGAGCGCGGTTGACAGCATGAACCAAAATGCAGCCGATGACCCCGCAGTTGCTGATGATGTCGCTAGTGCCAGCGTGGCGTCAGAGCCGACAGCTGATATCAACGCTGCTGCCGAGACTGGCGATACAGCGAATGCTACCAACGACCCCGCCGTTACTGCAGAGGATGACGCCGAAACTCAAGCCGAAGCCGAACCGGCTGCTGAGGTGGCAGCGCAACCTCAGCAGGACGCACAACCACAGGTGACGCAGCCTGATGCGGTCGAAGCAAGCGTGGCCCCGAGTGGTTTGGTAGACAGCATTATGAGCAACCCGCTGTACCAGATGGTTTTGGGCGGCGGTTTGCTGTTGCTGTTGCTACTTTTGCTTCTGGTGTCTCGCCGCAAATCTAAAAACCAGGATGTAGCCGAGAACGATACCGACTTTGATCAAGCGCCCCCGGTTGAACCCGTACCAAGGCCCAGCTCGTTTGACCTGGACCTTGTCGATCACGAACCGTCAGTGCCTGAAGCTGGGCCAGACGTTCTGGCAGAGGTTGGTTCCTACTTGGCTTACGGTCAGCACGAGCAGGCGGTAAATACTCTGGAGTCTGCGATTTCCCGCGAGCCTAGCCGCACCGACCTGCGACTGAAGTTGCTGGCGGTCTACGCGGACGCCCAGAATAGAGTGGCTTTTGAACGTCAGTATGGCGAGCTCATTGCTTTGGATGATGACGAGGCCATGGCCGAGGCTGATCGTTTGCTGACAGATCTGGAGCAGGCGGAAGCGGCACCCAGCATCGATGATCTTGAATCCGAATTGCGCTCCGGTTCCTTTGCAGGCTCTTTTGGGAGCTTCGATGAGGAAGTAGAAGACGCAATAGACAGCACCAATCCGACGTTAGACGATCCTATAGACTTCGATCTGGCCACTATTGAAGACTTGGGCGACAAGGGAGAGCCTGCAAAGTCGGACGTGTCGGAAGATTTTGACGATTTTGCGTTGTCCGACGAATTCGCCAGGGAATTTGCCGATGAAGACGCTGTGCCTTTGGCCAAGGCTAACGAACCTGTAAACACGGCCGGCAAGACATCTGACGATGATGATTTAAGTCTGGACGAAGCCTTCCTGGACGAGTTGGATGCAGAACTTGATAAAGACGACCCTGAGGCTGAACTCAAGCCTTTTGACATGCAAGAATCGGATTTGGGCAAGTTGGATCCTGATCTGGATAAATTGGACCTGGAAATTTCGGACAAAGATCTGGCGCTGATGGGCGAATTTGCTGATAGCGCAGATAGCACCAGTCTCACTGGTGGCGATGAAGCCGAATCCGAAGCAGAAGAACTGCCGGAAATGACCGACGCAGAACTGTTGGCTTTGGAGCTGGGTGACGATCCGCAAGCCGAGGAAGAGCTGGGCGCTAGGTTGGCCGAGAATCAAGACGACGAAGACGACATCAGCCTGGACGATCTGGAGACGCTGGAATTGCCCGAAGAAGACCTTCCGGCGTATGACCTTCCTGAGGACGACCTCTCGGAAGACGATCTTCCAGAAGTGGATTTGTTGGAAGAGGATCTTTTAGAAGAGGACCTCCCAGTTGTGGCACCTGGTGCGCCTCGATCGATCGACGAGAGCGATCTGGGTGACGACGATGATTTCGACTTCCTGGCTGGCACCGACGAGGCAGCTACCAAGCTGGATTTGGCGCAGGCCTACGTTGAGATGGGTGATGTTGACGGTGCGCGCGACATTTTGGTGGAAGTGGAACTCGAAGGCAGCGCCGAACAGAAGGCAGAAGCGAAGGAACTGCTTAAAAATCTGTCCTGATTGGTTATAATCCTTCAAGTAAAGCCGGTGCTCAGAGCCTTCTGACCGCCGGCTTTGTCTTTTAACACTCAGATAACACATCGAGCTGACTCTTGTTTCTTGAACCCCAGGCGCTTACAGCGGATACACCCATTGGCAACGGCCGTGTGGCATTGGTCTTGGAATACGATGGCCGCGAATTCCACGGCTGGCAGCAACAAAAATCCGGTATTCGCGCTGTGCAGCAGCAGTTGGCAAAAGCCGCCAGTAAAGTCGCCGATCACGATGTGGAACTGGTGTGTGCGGGCCGCACCGATGCCGGTGTTCACGCCAGTTACCAGCTGGTTCATTTTGATACGCCGTCATTGCGCACGATTCGTTCTTGGGTGATGGGTATTAATACTGCCTCGCCTTTTGATATTTCCGTACGCTGGGCTGGCCAGTGCCAGGGCGACTTTCATGCCCGGTTTTCCGCGGTTTACCGTCGCTACCGCTACATTATCTACAACAACCCGGTGCGCCCAAGTATTCAACGCGGCCAGGTTAGCTGGAACTTTCGGCCTTTAAATGCCGAAAACATGCATCAGGCGGCCCAGGCGCTGGTTGGCGAACACGATTTTAGTGCTTTTCGTGCTGCTGGCTGTCAGTCTCATAGTCCAATTCGATTTGTGCAGAACATCAGCGTAATGCGCAAAGGCGATTATCTGGTGATTGACGTTCAGGCCAATGCGTTCTTGCATCACATGGTGCGCAATATCGCCGGGGCCTTGATGGCCGTAGGTTGCCAAGAGCAGGTGCCGGATTGGATTGGCCAAGTTCTAGCGACGAAGGATCGCAGGCAAGCTGGCGTGACCGCACCGCCTGATGGTTTGTACCTGGTAGACGTGGGTTACCCCGCCGAATTCGGAATACCCCAGCCCAGCTGTGGCCCGGCGTTTGCTGAGCCATGGTTTAGCGCGAAGCAGAATCGGCCGGTTTCCGCCACCCATATCCACCGTAAACAGAGGCCGTCCAACTGTGGCTAGCCGTGTAAAGATCTGTGGCCTGACCCGCCCAGAAGATATCGACGCCGCAGTGGCCGCTGGCGCTGACGCAATTGGCCTGGTGTTTTATGACCCAAGCCCGCGGGCTGTCAGTATTGATTTAGCGCGGCAACTGGCAGCGCAGATACCGGCGTTTGTGAGCGTAACGGGGTTGTTTGTGAATCCGCAGGCGGATTTTGTAAGGCAGGTGTCGCAGCAGGTGGCTCTGGACCTGTTGCAATTCCACGGTGACGAAACGGCTGCTTTCTGTGAGCAGTTTCAGCGCCGCTGGATTAAAGCCATACGGGTACGGCAGCAAGGGCAGATTGAACAGGCCTTTAAGAAGTACAAAAAATCAGCTGGTTTGCTGGTTGATGCCTGGCACCCTGAGCAATACGGGGGCACCGGCCACGGATTTAACTGGTCACTGATTCCTGAACAACGGCCGTTGCCACTGATATTGGCCGGTGGCTTGCAACCTGATAACGTTGCTGCAGCCGTGCATCAGGTACGCCCTTGGGCGGTGGACGTCAGTGGCGGCGTGGAAATCGGCAAAGGCATCAAATGCGCCAAAAAGATGGCAGACTTTGTGGCCGCGACCAGAAGTGCTGGGTCTTGGTAGACTTACGGATCGGTTAAATAGAGCGCGGGTGCAGGGTACGCGATTGGAAAGATTGGGCCAGCCCGGCGTTGTATGTACTATGTTTCATTAAATGAGACGTTTACACAGCATGGCATGCTGCCAGAATAGGTTCATTAAACACGCTATCCGAGGGTGTAATTGCTGGCCGCTAGCGGGTGTTCGCAATAGAACGATCAAAACAGGTTCTACAGACGGGATTTAATCATGAGTAGTTGGCTAGATAAAATAATGCCGAGCAAGATCCGCTCGGAATCCAAGACGAGGACTGGTGTTCCGGAAGGCCTGTGGAAAAAGTGCCCGAAATGTGGCGCCTTTTTGTACAAGCCCGAGCTGGAAAAAAACCTGGACGTGTGCCTGAAGTGTAATCATCACTTGCGAGTGGGTGCCCGCCGCCGCCTTGATATTTTTCTGGATGCAGACGGCCGCGAAGACATTGGCGCAGACCTGGAACCTTGGGACCGCCTCAAGTTCAAAGACACCAAGCGTTATAAAGACCGCCTGACGCAAGCCCAGAAAGCGACGGGCGAAAAAGACGCCTTGTTGGCCATGAAGGGCACTACCATGGGGCTTCCACTGGTGGCTTGCGCCTTCGAGTTCAATTTTCTGGGTGGCTCTATGGGCCAGACCGTTGGGGAAAAATTTGTACGGGCGGCCAATGTGGCGCTGGAAGAGCGTATTCCTCTGGTGTGCTTCTCTGCCAGCGGCGGCGCGCGTATGCAGGAGGCCATTCTTTCGTTGATGCAGATGTGCAAAACCGCCGCTGTTCTTGAGCGTATGAAGCAACACGGCGTGCCGTATGTTTCGGTAATGACCGACCCGGTATTCGGCGGCGTGTCGGCCAGCCTGGCGATGTTGGGCGACCTGAACATCGCCGAACCTAACGCACTGATCGGCTTTGCCGGGCCGCGGGTGATTGAGCAGACCGTGCGTGAAAAGTTGCCCGAAGGATTCCAGCGCAGCGAGTTTTTGTTAGAGCATGGCGCTATCGATATGATTCTGCACCGTCACCAGATGCGCGAACGAATTGCACACCTGCTGGCAAAATTCGGCAATTTGGAAAAACCTGAAACCGAAGCACCCATTGAAATTGAAGTGACTGAAAAGCCGGACGAAGATGTCTCAGTCGCATAAGCCGGATCAGCACGCGCCGAAAATAACGGCCCCCGGCGCCGATGCCAGCCTGGGCCAATGGCTGAGCTACCTTGAGGCTATTCACCCAGTTGAAATCGAGCTGGGACTGGACAGAGTGATGGTGGTTTTGCAGAGACTGTTTCCGGCTAAGCCCAAGGCCCGCATTATTACTGTGGCTGGCACCAACGGCAAGGGCAGCACGGTCGCAGCCCTGGAAGCTCTGTTGCAGGAAGCAGGGCGCCGCACGGCGGCCTACACGTCGCCGCATCTTCAGGTTTACAACGAGCGCGTACGTCTGCTGGGCGAGCAGATTTCAGACGTGCAAATGATTTACGGGTTCGAAAGGGTTCAGGAGGCCAGGGCAGAAGTGTCATTGAGCTATTTCGAATTTGGCACTCTGGCGGCGTTTGTGGCCATGTCCGAAGCCGATGTAGATGACTGGATTCTGGAAGTTGGTCTGGGTGGTCGACTGGATGCTGTGAACGTGTTAGACGCAGATTTTGTGATCCTTACGTCGATTGACATCGATCATGCGAGCTTTTTGGGTAACGATCGTGAGTCTATCGGCTTTGAAAAAGCCGGGGTGTTGCGACGTGGTATCCCTGCGGTTTACGCCGATTTTGATCCCCCGCGTTCGGTATTGCAGCAAGCTTTATCGCAAGAGGTAGACTTGGCGTTGCTGGGCCGTGATTATCAATTGGTGCAGTGTTCAAGCCAGCCGGCGATGGTGAATCTGGAGTTGGGAGATGAAGAGTTTCGCCTGCCAGATTTTGCCCTGCCGGTAAAAAGTCTGGCTGCAGCGGTTGTTGCGTCGCGCACCCTAGCGCCCAATCTGGGTGTTCAACAAATCGAGCGAGCCGTGGCTGGAGTGTCTGTGCCCGGGCGTTTTGAACAGGTAGCTACGTCGCCGCTGGTGATTCTGGATGTGGGGCATAACCCTCACGCGGCTTGCTGGCTGGCGAGTCGGTTGCGCCTGCTACAGCACCCGGAAACCCGCATTCATGCAGTCTACGGTGCGCTTTCGGATAAAGACGTGCAAGGCGTTGCCAAAGCGATGGCCAGCGTGGTTCACAGCTGGTATCTGGCCGGCTTGGTGAATGAAGCTCCTCGCGGCTTCAGTGCCGAGGCTCTGAATGCGCAGTTTGAGCAATGCGGTATTGAGTCTGCAGGTTACTGGCACTCGGTGCCGGAGGCCCTGGCTGAAGCCCGCGGCCAAGCCCGTGCTAATGACATCGTGATTGTGTTTGGTTCGTTCTTTACTGTGGCGGCGGCCCGCAACCTTTTGTATCCAAACGCCGCCGTTACCAACCCGGGAGCATGATTGTGGACGGATTAAAACAGAGGATCATCGGCGCCCTGGTGCTGATTTCACTGGCGGTTATTTTTGTGCCGATGATCTTTGACGAGCCCCATTCCGGGCGCAACTCGACCTCGATAAACATTCCCGAAGAACCGCCATTTCCGGAAGTGAGCACCGAACCACCACCGCAGACCGCCATGCCGGAATATCAGAACGTTTCTGGGCCAGCCGCAGCGGACCGTGCCAGCGGGTCTGGGGACTTTAAGCTGATTGAAGAAGTGACGCCTGAGCCGCCTGAGCCGGCAACGCCAACTGCGGCCAGCAACACTGTTACGCCGCCACCGATGGCCGAGGTTAAGCCGGCACCGGCTCGGCCGGAGCCCAGTCCGCAAACCGAGGAAGAGTTCAGTCGCTCTCTGGAAGGCGCCTGGGTTGTTCAATTGGGCAGTTTTAGCGATGCTGATAATGCCCGGCGTTTGCGTGATAGCGCCCGCGAAAAAGGCTACAGTTCACACCTTCAAGAGTTCAGCCGCGGCGACACCCGGCTGACCCGGGTATTTAGTGGGCCTTTCGCCAGCAAATCCGAATCCGAAGCGGCCAAAGCGGCCCTTGACAAGGCTTTTAGCCTAAACAGTTTGGTCACCAGCCCTGATTAATAAGCCGTCCAGCAAGGTTTTATCGCAACGGTGGTTTGGCAGAGCGCGGTTTCCTGATAGAATCCGCGCTCTCTATTTGCGTCGCCCGGGTGTTTCATGGATGCGTTGATCTGGATTGACTGGGTCATTATTGCGGTTATTACCATATCAACGCTGATCAGCCTAAGGCGCGGCTTTGTTCGCGAAGCCTTGTCGTTGGTTACGTGGGTAATGGCCTTCATTGTTGCTCGCACATTTCACCCCCAGATGCAGTCGCTACTGGCCAGCACCGTGGAAACGCCCATGGTGAGGTCAGTTGCGGCATTCGCGATTCTGTTTATTGGTACGCTTATCGTGGGCGCTATCATTAATGGCATTATCGGGCAGCTGGTGAGGGCCACAGGCTTGTCCGGCACTGATAGGGTTCTGGGTATGGGCTTTGGCCTGTTGCGTGGGGTGCTGGTTGTAGTGGTGGGCATTGCTTTGTTGCGTTACACGCCGGTGTCTCAAGACATCTGGTGGCAAGAATCGCTGATGATTGACCGGTTGTCGGTGTTAGAAGACTGGTCTCGCCGTACCTTCGGTGATGAGCTTTCCGGATTCCTTACTCCCCAAAGCGCAGAGTAGGGCATCTTGTTAAACCCGGTTATTCAATCGCCAGGCGCTGTATCAGGCAATCTGCCTGGCGTGGCTTTCATTCAGTTTTAACACTCGGAGAATCTCTATTCCATGTGTGGCATCGTCGGTATCGTCAGCACTTCGCACGTGAATCAGTTGCTTTATGATGCGCTGACCGTTCTTCAGCATCGGGGGCAGGACGCAGCAGGTATTGTGACCTTCGAAGACGAGCGTTTTTACCTGCGCAAAGATAACGGCTTGGTGCGCGATGTATTTCATACCCGCCATATGCACCGGTTAGTGGGTAACGTCGGTATTGGTCACGTTCGTTACCCTACCGCGGGCAGTGCGAGCTCTGCCGAGGCCCAGCCGTTTTATGTCAACAGTCCTTACGGCATTACTTTGGCCCATAACGGCAACCTGACAAATTCTGACGAGCTCAGTACCGACTTGTTTCGCACTGACCTGCGCCACATCAACACCAATTCAGACTCGGAAGTGTTGTTGAACGTGTTCGCTCACGAGCTCCAGAAACTGGGCAAGCTGCACCCGACCAAAGACGATATTTTTGCCGCCGTGCGTTCTGTACACGAACGCTGCCGTGGTGCCTACGCGGTTATCGCGATGGTTACCGGCTACGGCATCGTCGGTTTCCGCGACCCCAACGGCATTCGCCCGATCTGTTATGGCGTGCGCTTAGCCAGCGACGGCCGCAAGGAATATATGATTGCGTCTGAAAGTGTGGCCCTAGGCGCCTCCGGTTTCACTCTCGTGCGCGACATTGCGCCGGGTGAAGCAGTGTATATTGAAACCGACGGCACCTTTCACAGTGAGCAGTGCGCCAAACAGCCAAAGCTCTATCCGTGTATTTTCGAGCATGTGTACTTCGCTCGTCCGGACTCCATCATGGACAAAGTCTCGGTTTATAAAGCGCGTTTGCGCATGGGTGAAACTCTGGCGGATAAAGTGCTGAAGGATTTCGCCGATCACGATATCGACGTGGTTATGCCGATACCAGACACCAGCCGCACCTCGGCTATGCAGATGGCCCACCGTCTGGGCGTGAAATTCCGCGAAGGCTTTATTAAAAACCGCTACATTGGCCGTACATTTATTATGCCTGGCCAGACCATGCGGAAGAAATCGGTACGCCAGAAACTAAACCCCATTGATCTGGAGTTCCGCGGCAAGAACGTGATGCTGGTCGACGATTCCATTGTGCGTGGCACTACCTGCAAGGAAATCGTGCAGATGGCCCGCGATGCCGGCGCCCGCAAAGTGTATTTCGCTTCGGCCGCGCCCCCGGTGCGTTATCCCAACGTGTACGGCATTGATATGCCGTCTGCTAAAGAACTGATTGCTCACGATCGCACTGTGGAAGAAATACGCGAATTGATTGGCGCCGACTGGTTGCTGTATCAGAACCTGGAAGACCTGATTACCTCTGTTAGCGATGTTAATAGTGACATTGATGGCTGGGAATGTTCGGTGTTTACCGGTGAATACGTAACCGGCGATATTGATCGTGCCTATCTGGATCGCCTGGATGGCCAGCGTAACGATGCAACCCGCTCCGGCACTGTGACGAACGACACCGAAAACGGCAGTATAGACATGCATAACGACGATGACTGATGCTTTAAACAGCACAAGAATGCAATGACCAGCAGAAAACCATGACCAGGAGAAGACAATGACATTTTGCCGCGAAGAATCGGTTTTGATCCCAGAATCAGACCTGGACGGCATGTCTGGCGATACCCTGGCGGTGCGCGCGGGGCAGGTTCGTACCGGTCAGCTGGAACACAGCGACGCTATATTCCCGACGTCCAGCTTCGTTTACGCCAGCGCGGCGCAAGCGGCCGCGCGTTTTTCCGGTGAAGAGCCCGGTAATATTTATTCGCGCTTTACTAACCCCACGGTGACCGCCTTCGAAAACCGCATTGCGGCGATGGAAGGCGGCGAACGGGCAGTGGCAATGGCTTCGGGTATGGCCGCTATTACCAGCACCTGCATGGCGCTGCTGAAGGCGGGTGACCATGTGGTGTGTTCACGGGACGTATTTGGCACGGTGAATTCGCTGTTTCAGAAATATCTGAGCAAATTTGGTGTTGAAACCACCTTTGTAAAATTAACAGACGAAGCCGGCTGGGAAGCGGCGATGCGGCCCAACACCCGGATGTTGTTTTTGGAAACGCCGTCTAACCCGCTGTGCGAAGTGGCAGATATTCGCAAGATGGCCGATTTGGCCCACGCCCACGATGCGCTGTTAGTCGTCGACAACTGTTTTTGCACCCCGGTGCTGCAGCAGCCGCTGGCGTTGGGCGCAGACCTGGTAACCCACTCCGCCACCAAATATCTGGACGGCCAGGGCCGTTGCGTAGGCGGCGTCGTTGTAGGCCCCCACGCGCTGCTGGAAGAAATATTCGTGTTTTTGCGGGCAACAGGCCCAACCATGAGCCCGTTTAACGCATGGGTGTTCATGAAGGGCCTGGAAACCTTACCAATTCGTATGCGAGCCCACTGTGACAATGCGTTAGAGTTGGCCCAATGGCTGCAGCAGCAAAGCGCGGTGGAAACGGTATTTTACACCGGCCTGCCGCAGCATCCGCATTATGAACTTGCCAAACGCCAGCAAAAAGCCTTTGGCGGCGTATTGTCGTTTCGGGTAAAAGGGGGCAGGGAAGAGGCCTGGCGCTTTATTGACGCCACACGCATGGTGTCTATTACCGCCAATCTGGGCGATGTGAAGACCACCATCACCCACCCTGCAACAACGACCCACGGGCGATTGTCGCCCGACGATAAAGAGCAGGCAGGTATCAGTGAAAACCTGATTCGCTTGTCGGTAGGCATTGAAGCCATTGACGACTTGAAAGCCGATCTTGACCGGGGTTTTCAGGCCCTTCAGAACCCCGGTCATGGCAACATCTGAGTCTTCATGGCCGCAAGCGCAAAAGCAAAAGACACATCGGCCCAGCCGTTGACTGATAAACAGCTGCGTTTTCGCAATCTGCTGTCCCAAGGCGCCCGCGAGGGCGCTGTTATTGCGCTAATTGCCCTGGCAATTTATTTGTGCATGGCGCTGTTCAGCTTCGACGCCAATGACCCCGGTTGGGCCAGTGTGGGGCACGATGCCCAGGTGCTGAATCACGCCGGCCGCAGTGGTGCCTGGCTGGCCAGCCTGCTGCGTAATTTCTTCGGCTACGTGGCATGGCTTTTTCCAGCCATGGTGGCAGGCTACGCGCTGCTGCTGATCCGCCTTCGCAATCGATCCCAAGACGTCCACTGGCCGCTGTTAATCGTGCGTTTTGGCGGGTTTATTCTGATTCTTCTGTCGGCAACCAGTCTGTTGTCGCTGTATTCTCTTTTCGGTCTGGGTGAATCTTCCGGCGGCGTTATGGGCGTAGCGGTAGCCGATGCTATGGTGCGGTTTTTTAACCTGCCAGCCACCACATTGGTACTGATTGCCATATTTTTGTTTGCTCTAACCGTTACCACTGGGCTTTCCTGGTTCTGGCTGATGGATCAGTTGGGCGGCATCGCTCTGAGAGCAATCACCCGGATACAAGAGTGGTTTAAAGGTCGCAGTTCGGCCCGGGAAGACGCTGAAGAAGCCGCCGATGATTATCAGCCACCGCTTTTAAACTATAGGGTTGAAGGCAAGTCTTCAAACCAGTTTGATGCCGAGATTCGCGCGGACAGAGCGAGTAACCGAGTGCGTTGGTGGCAGCGCATTCCCGGACTCGGCGGCCGTGGCCAATCTGAAACGGAGGGCAGCGACGACTCCGAAGACTCCGAAGACTGGCTTGACCTGAGCGCCGATTCGGACGACGAGCCGGTGCGTATTGAAAGTTTCAGTGCCCATGATGAGAGCGCCGGCGGCAACGACAGCGATTTCGAACGCAGTAAACCCGCACCTGCATCGCGACCACCAGCGCGGACATCCGCAGCGGCTGCCGCTAACAGCACGCCTCAAGGTAGCTCCCAGGGCACCGGCCGTTCATTCAAGATCGCGCCGTTTAAAAAAGACGATCAGGGCAAGCCCGGCGGCAGTAATGGAGCCGGCAAGCAATCTTCGCTGCTGGAAGATATCGAGAGCCCGATTCCACCGATCTCGCTGTTAGATCCGCCAGAGGAGCAGCAAGAAAAAGGCTACACTGAAGAATCCCTGCAACATATGTCGCGGCTGCTGGAAGAAAAGCTGGCCGACTTTGGGGTCACCGTCGAAGTTGTTGAGGTGAATCCCGGCCCGGTGATTACCCGTTTCGAGATTAAGCCGGCGGCGGGCGTTAAGGTCAGCAAAATTTCCAACCTGGCGAAAGACCTGGCGCGTTCGCTAGCGGTGCTGAGTGTACGGGTGGTTGAAGTGATCCCCGGAAAATCCGTGGTAGGTATTGAAATTCCCAATGAATACCGTCAGATGGTGCGGTTGAGTGAAGTATTGAGTTCGCGGGTATTTACCGAATCTACCTCCGCGTTGACCATGGCTCTGGGCAACGACATTGGCGGCAACCCCATAGTGGCCAACCTTGCGAAAATGCCCCACCTGCTGGTGGCAGGTACCACCGGTTCCGGTAAATCGGTCGGGGTGAACGCCATGTTGCTGAGCATGTTGCTGAAGGCCGGGCCGGAAGACGTGCGCTTTATTATGGTAGATCCGAAGATGCTGGAACTGAGCATCTACGACGGCATTCCTCACCTGCTGTCGCCGGTGGTTACAGACATGAAAGAAGCCGCCAATGCACTGCGCTGGTGTGTGGCTGAAATGGAACGGCGTTATCGCCTGCTAGCCACCTTGGGCGTGCGTAACCTGGCCGGTTATAACCGTAAGGTAAAAGAAGCGGCGGAGGCCGGTGAGCCCTTGCGAGACCCATTCTGGAAGCCCGACGAATACTTGGATAACGACGAGCAGCAACGGCCGGAACTGGAACCATTGCCGTCTATTGTGGTGGTGATTGACGAATTTGCCGACATGATCATGATTGTTGGTAAAAAAGTGGAAGAGCTCATCGCGCGAATTGCCCAAAAAGCTCGCGCTGCCGGTATCCACCTGATTCTGGCTACTCAGCGGCCGTCGGTGGATGTCATTACCGGTTTGATAAAGGCCAACATTCCCACCCGTATCTCGTTTCAGGTGTCGTCAAAAATTGACTCCCGTACCGTGCTCGACCAAGGCGGTGCGGAGCAGCTGTTGGGCCACGGCGATATGCTGTACTTGCCACCGGGATCTGGCTTGCCTGTGCGGGTACACGGCGCCTTTGTCGACGACGATGAAGTGCATCGGGTGGTTAGTGCCTGGAAAGCCCGAGGCGCGCCAGTATACATAGACGACGTTCTTAATGGCGCCGAAGGCGAAAATCTGCCTGGCGTGCCCAGCTTGAACGACGATGACAGCGAAACGGATACCTTGTTCGATGAAGCCGTGGCGTTCGTGACAGAAGGCCGCCGGGTGTCAATATCGTCGGTTCAACGTAAATTAAAGATTGGCTATAACCGTGCCGCCAACCTGGTCGAGGCAATGGAAGCTTCGGGGGTTGTCAGTTCGGCAGGCCACAACGGCGCGCGAGAAGTATTGGCTCCGCCGCCTCCACGGAACTAGTGCCCAGGAGCAGGCAATATGGCGAATAAAAGCACAACGGGTGTTCTGAAACAGCTGGCCACAGCGCTGTTTGCAATGATTCTGACCAGCGCGGCAACGGCGGCTGTCAGTGACGATTTACAAAAAGAGGGACTGCATAAAGACGCGGCGACTCAGCTGGCTGCATTGTTGAGGGGTTACCAG
Organism: Marinobacter sp. BSs20148; assembly: GCF_000283275.1. NCBI lineage: Bacteria > Pseudomonadati > Pseudomonadota > Gammaproteobacteria > Pseudomonadales > Marinobacteraceae > Marinobacter > Marinobacter sp. BSs20148. Next base: position 2,237,208 of record NC_018268.1, on the reverse strand, counting down.
ACATACCAGGCTGACTTTATCCAAATTGTGGTGGGCAACGGCGGCGAACGCGTTCAGGAAAGCCACGGCTCTATGAAGGCCAAGCGTCCGGGACTGTTTTACTGGGAAAGCAAAGCGCCTATGGCCCAGTACATCGTCAGTAACGGCGATGAGGTGTCGGTGTACGATCCAGACCTGGAGCAGGTTACCGTGCACAAGCTAAACAGCGATGTGCAGGCCACGCCGGCTTTGCTGCTGAGCGGTGAGGTGGATAACCTGGCGCTGACCTATGACGTCTCTACCCGCAGGGTGGGCGACAACATCCGCGAATTTACGCTAACGCCTAAAAGCCCGGATTCACTGTTCGTCGCGTTGCGGATGTCGTTTTTTGACGGGCAGCTGCAGGAAATGCGAATGGAAGATTCCCTGTCGCAAATCAGTATTATGAGCTTTGATGACATTGTGCTGAACGCGGATATAGCAGCGTCGGTATTCAAGCTGGACTACCCGGCCGGTGTGGATATTATCCGTGACGGTAGCTAATGCAAGATAGCCTGTTTGCCATCAGCGGCGGATTTCGCCCGTTGGCCGCACGCATGCGGCCAACCCGGTTGGCAGACTATGTGGGTCAGCCCCATCTGGTTGGGCCCGGCAAACCGCTGCGGCGGGCGGTGGAACAGGGCCAGCTACATTCAATGATTTTGTGGGGCCCGCCCGGGGTGGGCAAAACCACCTTCGCCCAATTGCTGGCTAACGTGAGTGACCTGGCCTTTGAAAGCGTATCTGCGGTACTCAGCGGGGTAAAAGACATACGCGCGGCTGTTGAGCGTGCGCGGGCACGCAAGCAGGGCAGCGGTCAGGACACCTTGCTGTTTGTGGACGAAGTTCACCGCTTCAATAAAAGCCAGCAAGACGCCTTTTTACCGCACATTGAAGACGGCACCTTTATTTTTGTGGGTGCCACTACCGAAAATCCGTCTTTCGAGTTAAACAGTGCGCTGCTGTCTCGCACCCGCGTTTACGTATTGAAAAACTTGGAAGATGACGATATTCAGCGCCTGCTTATCCGCGCGTTAAGCGCCGAGGAAGGCTTTGGTGGTCGCCTGCGGGTAGCCGAGGACGTATTGGCGATGATGGCCAGCGCCGCCAGTGGCGATGCCCGCAGGGCACTGAACATTCTGGAAGTGGCCGCCGATCTGGCGGAGCCAGACGTTGATGGTGTCGACAGCGTCAGTGAAGACCAGCTTGAGCTGGTGATGCAAACCAGTCTGCGCCGTTTCGATAAGGGCGGCGACGTTTTTTACGACCAGATTTCGGCGTTGCACAAGTCGGTAAGGGGGTCTGATCCAGACGGCTCGCTTTATTGGATGTGCCGTATGCTCGACGGCGGCTGCGACCCGCTATACGTGGCCCGCCGGCTGGTGCGCATCGCCAGTGAAGACATAGGTAACGCCGATCCCAGGGCGCTGCAGCTGACCCTCGAAGCTTGGGATACCCAAGAGCGCCTGGGTTCACCCGAAGGTGAACTGGCGCTGGCGCAAGCGGTGATTTACCTGGCTATGGCGCCAAAAAGCAACGCTGTTTATAAGGCGTTTAACCAGTGTATGGCTGACATCCGCCAAGATAAAGATTTCGAAGTACCGGTACATCTGCGCAACGCACCTACCCAATTGATGAAATCCATGGGCCACGGCGAATCTTATCGTTACGCTCATGACGAGCCCGACGCTTTTGCGGCCGGTGAAGGTTACTTACCTGAAGCCATCAGCAAGCGCCGGTATTATGAGCCGGTGGCTCGCGGCCTGGAAATCAAACTCGCTGAAAAACGCCAGCGCCTGGACCAGCTGAACGCGGCCAGCCCACGCAAGCGCTATAGCTGAAGCACTGGGCTTTCTATCAGGGTGGCCTGTGGCTGAAGCACTGGCCACGGGCTGCCGTGACGGTATAATGGCGGCCTTTCATAAAATCATTGTTAAACCGACCAGTCAGGATAATCATGCTCGACCCAAAACGCGTCCGCAGCCAAACCGAAGACATTGCCCGCCGTTTGGCCATCAAAAACTTCACCTTTGATACCGCCGCCTTTGAGCAGCTGGAAGAGCGCCGCCGTGGCCTTCAGGTGCGGACCGAGACCCTGCAAGGCGAGCAGAATAAAAAATCCAAGTCCATCGGCAAAGCCAAAGCCTCTGGCGAAGACATACAACCGTTGCTGGATGAAGTAGACGACCTGAAAGCCCGTAAATCCAAGGCCGAAGACCAGCTGCGTGAACTTCAGGAAGAACTGAATCACTTTCTTGCCGCTATCCCGAACGTGCCGGATGAAGGCGTGCCCGCGGGTAAAGACGACGATGATAACGTTGAGCTTCGCACCTGGGGCACGCCTCGCGTGTTTTCGTTCGAGCCGCAAGACCACGTTGCTCTGGGCGAAGCTCTGAACGGAATGGACTTTGAGACGGCGACGAATCTGGCGCACTCGCGTTTTGTGGTGATGCGTGGTCAAGTGGCCCGGCTGCATCGCGCATTGGCGCAGTTCATGCTGGATTTGCACACCGAAGAGCACGGCTACACCGAAGCTTACGTGCCTTATCTGGTGAACGCCGAAGCACTGTTTGGCACTGGCCAGCTGCCAAAATTTGAAGCAGACCTGTTCCGTGTAGAGAGTGAAAAGCCGCTTTACCTTATTCCCACCGCGGAAGTGCCGGTGACCAACCTGATCGCCGACAGCATTCTGGATGCCGCTGAATTGCCGTTGAAAATGGTCTGTCACACGCCTTGTTTTCGCAGTGAGGCTGGCTCTTACGGCCGTGATACCCGTGGCATGATTCGCCAGCACCAGTTCGACAAGGTAGAGCTGGTTCAGGTTGTGCGGCCTGAAGATTCCGACGCGGCGCTGGATGCATTGACCGGCCACGCTGAAAAAGTATTGCAGCTGCTGGAGTTGCCGTACCGCACCATGGCTCTGTGTGGCGGCGATATGGGTTTTTCCGCTGCTCGCACTTACGATCTGGAGGTATGGCTGCCAGGGCAGCAGAAGTTCCGTGAGATTTCTTCCTGTTCCAATACCCGGGACTTTCAAGCCCGCCGTATGCAGGCGCGCTGGCGCAACCCGGAAACCGGCAAACCAGAGCCAGTGAACACCCTCAACGGCTCAGGTCTGGCCGTTGGCCGTGCTTTGATTGCGGTGATGGAAAACTATCAGCAGGAAGACGGCAGCATTACAGTGCCGGACGTTCTGAAGCCGTATATGCGTGGTCTGGACAAGATCGGCTAACTCAAATGAAAGCCGGGGACACCGCAGGGACAGATTTCAAATCTGTCCCTATGCTGCTAAGTCGGTCCCTTATCTTAAGCCCTGGCGCGTTTTGGCAGCACATCTTTGAGCTTGTTACGCATCTCGTGAACTGCTTTTTCGGTGGTGTCCCAGTCAATACAGGCATCGGTCACCGATACGCCATACTTCAGGTCTGCCAAATTCTGCGGGATCGACTGGTTACCCCAGTTGATGTTGCTTTCAATCATCAGGCTCTGGATGGAGGTGTTGCCGTCCAGAATCTGGTTAGACACGTCGTTCATTACCAGGGATTGAATAGCCGGGTCTTTGCTGGAGTTAGCGTGGCTACAATCCACCATGATGGCTTTTCGCAGGCCAGACTTCTCTAGAGCCTGTTCGCACAGGGCCACGTTGACTGAATCATAATTAGGTTTGCCACCACCACCGCGCAGAACCACGTGGCCGTAGTTGTTGCCCCTGGTACGAATAATGGCAACCTGGCCTTGCTGGTTTATACCCAAAAAGCTGTGGGGGTGAGACACGGATTTCATGGCGTTTACGGCAACGTCTAGATTGCCATCGGTGCCGTTTTTAAAGCCAATGGCCATAGACAAGCCGCTGCTCATTTCCCGGTGGGTTTGCGATTCGGTGGTGCGGGCACCAATGGCCGACCAGGAGATCGCATCTTGAAGATACTGCGGGGAAATGGGGTCTAGCGCCTCGGTGGCCGTGGGCAGGCCCAGTTCGCTGATATCAATAAGCAGTTTGCGGCCGATGTGGAGGCCCTGCTGAATATCAAAGGTATCGTCCAGCCGGGGATCGTTAATCAGACCTTTCCAGCCAACGGTGGTGCGCGGTTTTTCAAAATAGACTCGCATCACAATCAGCAGTGTGTCGCTTACTTCGTCAGCCAGCTTTTTCAGGCGCCGGGCATAATCCAGAGCGGCATCAACATCGTGAATGGAGCAGGGGCCTAACACCAGAAACAGCCGGTGATCGGTGCCGTCCATAATGTTGTAGATATCCTGGCGACCTTTCGCCACGGTGGCGGCTGCTTTGTCTGTAAGCGGCAAATCTTGTTTAAGTGTTTCAGGCGGCATCAGTGTTTCCTGGCTCGCCACGTTCAGGTTCTCTAATTTCGTGCCTGACATAGTTATGATTATTCCCTGATAAGAGCACCGGAGGTTTTCGGTAAAGCCTCGGCTAGTCCGTTATACTGCGTTATTTATCCGGCCTTTTCAACGCTCTTGAAAGTGGGAGATCCATGCCTTTAAAGCCGTCACAGCTACCCGCCAGTCAGGTGAAGGCGACAGATTACGGTGCAACGGAACAGGTGCTCAGCAATATTCGAGTGCCGGATTTACCGTATCCGGTGAGTGGCGACTGCGATACTCAGGCCGATGCGTGGCGCGCGTTGATGGCTCAGTTCTGGCAACAACAAAGCAATGCGAGGGTGAACGACCTGATCAGTGCCGAAGGCGGCGTGTTTAGCGTACGACAGGTTAATGCAGCCTACTTGGCTGATCGGTTGATGGATGTCTTTCTGACCAGCAGTGGCTTTCATCTGGAATTGGTTCGTCGCCTGGCTCGTACACGTTTTTATTTAGCCTGGCAGCTGAACGAAACGGGTTCGGCGGCCTTCAGTGACAGCTTGCTGGCTGCGTTTGACGGCTTGCAGTATTGGCGTGGCTGGAGCCCCGGCGCCGGACGTTCGGCGCGGGTGCTGGCTGACCAGCTGGGCGACATGACCGTCGCCATAACAGAGGCGTTTGCGCAGCAAGAAATCGTAAATGCGGATGATTTTTTTCGGCGCTGGAGCGAACTGACTCGGCGTCAGAAAAATCAAACCAACCATTTACATGATCGACTGTTGGCCACGGAGCAGGGTGCGGCCCGCCAGCGTTATGCCGACCAGACCGCGCGGGCGCTGGTTAGCCGGGCGTTGCACGGCCGGCGCTTGCCAGCCGCGTTCAATGAGTTTATTGAAAAGTATTGGTTGCCGCTGTTAATCCGCGCACTGCGCGATGGCGGTATGGACGGCAGCGATTTCCGCCACGGGCACAAGCTGTTGGAATGGTTGGTGTGGCTTGGTGACCCGGCGCTATCTGATGGTCAGCGCGACCGCCTGTACCAAGTGGGCGAACAGATGACAGACCGTTTGCTAGACGTGTGGCAATGCATCATGGACTCGGCGCTGTCAGCCAGCACCCTTTACGGCATCCAGCTGGCGATGATGGAACGCATGCGCGAGAGCAGCAACGGCGAGCTACACTCTACGGACGCGTGCATTGGTGCTATAGCGGCTGACCTGCGCTGGTTGAGCTTAAAAACCCCGTCAGCCACCGAAATAGACGCAACCTCCGGGCGCTGGTACGAAATACATCAAGATAGTGCCAAGCAACGCCGCTACTTTTTTGCTTTTCTGCCCGACACCGCCGAAATTCTGTGGACCAACGGCGCAGGTGTGAAGTTGGGTTTTCAGGATTTCAGCGAATTTTGTGCTCATCGCGAGCGCGGCCAGATTAAACCTTTACAAGACAGTGTGGCGTTCAGCTGTGTACTAAAGCAGATACTCGCGGTTCTGGCCGCGGCAGCGGCGCGCCAGAAACGCGAGCGGACGACTGCAGCAGCGTTAGCGCACGCCCGGGCAGAGGCGTTGCGTCGCGAGCGACAGCAACGCGAAGAGGAGCACCAGCAACAACTGGAAGCGCGCAAAGTAGAAGTGGAGCGCTTGCAGCTTCAGGCTGAAGATCAACGCCTTGACAAGGCGAAGGCGCAAGAAGAAATGGCTTGGCAGGAGCGCCTGCGGACGGCTGAAAAACAGGTTTTCGGGCTGAAACCGGGGCACTGGATTATGATTCTTGACCCCTTGATTACCGAAGCCGGCGTTGTGCGTATGAAACTGGCCATGCGCCTGAGTACCCGCCATAAAATGGTTTTTGTAGACCGTTTTGGGCTGAATCAACGTGAGCTTCAGGAGCAGGAACTGGTTGAGTACATTGCGGCCGAACAGATTCGCGTACTGGACAGCGGTGTGAATTTTGACGACACGCTGAGCGACGTTGTTGGCCGCATACGGGGAGGGCATTACAGTGGCTGACAAGGACTATACTTTCGGCCTGGCGAATGACGCTCGGTCTCCGGATAATCGTTTTGATTATCGCCTTTGCGCCAGGGCTAAAGCGGTGATCCATCTTGAAACCGGCGAGTCTGGGCAATACACCGATCGGAAACAGGTTCTGGCCTGCCCGGTGCGGGACCTGTCCGCGTCTGGGTTGCGGTTATGGAGCGCTTATTCGTTGCCTGTGGGGGCTTTTGTTCCGGCTGTGATTCACTTGGTGGACGGCCAGCCAGATTACCATTTGATGTTAGAAATTGTCTGGTGCGAGCCTGAACTGGCAGATGCTTCAGAGCCGCCCACCGGTTACCTGGCTGGCTGTCGGGTGCTTGAATCGGGCGGTACAGAGGCAGTGGAATGGCTGGAGGCGGTTGCTATGGCGATGCTGAAAGCCTGATCGCACGTTATTAGCTTGCATCACCCTTCGTCACTTTTTATTAGGCCCGTCAGGTTATTAGGCTCGTCAGGAACGGAATAATGCAAAACGCCGGCGTAAGCCGGCGTTTTGCATAACTGATCTCAATCGATCAATTCTTTAAATCTCTGCGTCTTCCAGTTCGCCCATACCCGTAATGTTGAAACCGGCATCGACATACATGATTTCGCCAGTGATACCGCTGGACAGGTCGGAACCCAAGAAAGCCGCGGCGTTGCCGACTTCATTGGTGGTTACGTTGCGGCGCAGCGGGGCGCGCCTTGCGTTTTCGGCCAACATTTTGCGGAAGCTCTTGATGCCAGACGCCGCCAGAGTTCTGATCGGCCCGGCAGAAATACCGTTCACGCGAATGCCGTCGCGGCCCAGGCTGGCGGCCATGTAGCGCACGTTAGCTTCCAGAGACGCTTTTGCCAAACCCATAACGTTGTAGTTCTGCAGAACTTTCTCTGCGCCCAGGTAGCTCAGGGTCAGCAGTGAGCTGCCTTCGTGCATCATGCCGCGAGCACCTTTGGCCAGAGCTACAAAGCTGTAGGAGCTGATGTCGTGGGCAATGCGGAAACCTTCACGCGTGGTCACGTCGACGTAGTTGCCGTCAAGCTCGTGGCCCGGGGCGAAACCCACGGCGTGAACGATGATGTCGATGTTGTCCCAGTGCTTGCCAAGTTCAGTGAACACGTTGTTGATTTCGTCATCACTGGCAACATCACAAGGGAAGGTGAGCGTGCTGCCCCATTGTGCGGCGAATTTCTCGACCCGCGGCTGCAGTTTTTCATTTTGGTAAGTGAAGGCCAGTTCGGCGCCTTCGCGGGCGAAGGCTTCAGCGATGCCGTAGGCAATCGACAATTTGCTTGCAACGCCAACGATCAGGGCTCTTTTGCCACTGAGAATTCCCATGGGTGTTCTCCTTATATTAACGCGTTACGCTTTGTAAACGAATGACGCTATGTTCAAGATTTGCGGGCATTATCCCGGTTTGATGGCTGGGCGTAAGGCTCAATTAGTCTAAAGTTTTCTGATAAAAGAAGGCTGCACTCAGCAGCTCCCGTGTGTACGGTTGTTCAGGCGCGGCAAATATCTCGGCGGCTTTGCCGTATTCCACAATACGGCCATGCTGCAACACCAACAGTTTGTGGCTCAGCGCCCGAACCACCGCCAGGTCGTGACTGATAAAAATGTAGCTTAGCGCATATTTTCGCTGGAGCGATTGTAACAGCTCAATCACTTGCTTTTGCACGGTTCGGTCCAGAGCCGAGGTTGGCTCGTCCAGAATGATCAAATCCGGCTGCAACACCAGAGCTCTGGCAATGGCTACACGCTGGCGCTGACCGCCGGAAAATTCGTGCGGGTAACGGTGGCGATCCTGCGGGTTTAAACCAACGTCCGTCAGCGCCTGCACCACCAGCGCATCTTGGGCTTCGGGGGTATCTGGCGTATGAATTTCAAGCCCTTCCTGAACAATCTCGGCAATCGACATGCGCGGGCTAAGACTGCCAAACGGATCCTGAAAAACAATCTGAATGCGTTTGCGGAAAGGGCGGAACTGTTTCTGGTTCAGGTTCGCTAAGGGCTGGCCATCCAGATCAATATGACCGCTGGCCGCTGTCAGTTTCAGCAGAGCGTGGCCAATGGTGGTTTTGCCGCTGCCGCTTTCGCCTACAATGCCCAAAGTCTGGCCCCGCTCCAGCTCGAAATCAACGTCTTGTACCGCATGGAAGCTCGATTTTACGCGTCCTAGCAGGGTTTTGGCCGTGGTAAAACGCACATTCAACTCACGAACCCGCAGTAGCAGCGTTGCATTTTCAATGTCGGACCTGACGGGCGGTGATTCGGGTGGTTCGGCGTCTAGCAGGCGCTTGGTATACGGATGCTGTGGCGTTGTAAACAGAGTTTCAACTTTGGCCTGTTCCACTAACTGGCCTTGTTCCATCACCACCACCCGGTCGGCGTAGCGGCGCACAATGGTCAAATTGTGGGTGATCAGCAAAATGGCCATGCCCAGTTTTTTCTGCAACTGCTGCAACAGTTCCAAAACCTGCTTTTGGACAGTTACGTCCAGTGCGGTGGTGGGCTCGTCAGCGATCAGCAATTCCGGCTCGTTGGCCAGCGCCATAGCGATCATTACCCGCTGTTTCTGCCCGCCAGATAACTGATGCGGGTAGCTGGCCAGGCGGCTTTTCGGATCGTCTATACCGACTAATTGCAGCAGCTCGATGCAGCGGGCCCTGGCCTGGTCACCGCGCAGGCCTTTGTGCAAGGCCAGTGTTTCGCTGATTTGTTTTTCCACGGTGTGCAGCGGGTTCAGCGAGGTCATCGGCTCCTGGAAAATCATACTGATCTGGCGCCCGCGCACCTGGCGCAGACGGTTTTCCGGGGCTTTTAGCAGGTTTTCACCGTGGAACAGAATCTCGCCGCTGGGATAACTAACGTGGCGGGCATCCAACAGGCGCAGTACAGACAGCGCTGAAATGGATTTGCCAGAACCACTTTCACCGACCAGAGCCAGGGTTTCTCCGGCGTGTACCTGAATGTCCAGGCCTCGCACCAGCGGCGGTTGGCCGTTAAAGCTGATAGCCAGGTCATTAATGGATAATAACGGCTGTGTTTTTTGACCCGCCATATCAGTTTTTCCTCGGGTCAAAAGCATCGCGCACCGCTTCGCCGACAAACACCAGCAACGTCAGCATCACCGACAGGGACACGAACGCCGAGATACCCAGCCAGGGGGCGTGTAGATTGGCTTTGCCTTGGGCAATCAGTTCGCCCAACGACGGCGAACCGGAAGGCAGACCAAAACCCAGAAAATCTAGCGAGGTCAGCCCGGTAATGGCGCCGGTTAATATAAACGGTAAAAAGGTGAGAGTGGCCACCATGGCGTTGGGCAGAATATGGCGGAACATGATTTTCCGGTTATCCAGCCCCAGTGCCCTTGCCGCCTTCACATATTCAAAATTACGCGCGCGCAAAAATTCGGCACGCACCACATCTACCAGCCCCATCCAGCTGAACAGCAGCATAATGCCCAGCAGCCACCAGAAGTTTGGCTGCACAATGCCAGACAGAATAATCAGCAAGTAGAGCACCGGAAGGCCGGACCAGATTTCGATAAAACGCTGGCCGAACAGGTCCACTTTGCCGCCGTAAAAACCTTGCAGTGCGCCTACGGTAACGCCTACAACGCAGCTGGCCAGGGTCAGAATCAGCCCGAACAGTACGGAAATGCGAAAGCCGTAAATAACTCTGGCGGCAACGTCGCGGCCCTGATCGTCTGTGCCTAGCCAGTTTTCGGCGCTGGGCGGCGCCGGCGAAGGCACGTCCAAATTGTAATTGATGGTGTTGTAACTGAAGCGGATGGGTGGCCACAGCATCCAGCCGTTGGCGTTTATTTCATCAGCGATAAACGGGTCGCGGTAATCTGCAGTGGTGGGCAAAAAGCCGCCAAAGGTTTCCTCTGGAACATCTTGAACAACTGGGGCGTACAACTGGCCCTTATACGACACCAGCAGCGGCGAATCGTTGGCAATGACCTCTGCTACCAGAGCCAGTCCGAACAGCAGCAAAAACACCCACAGCGACCAAAAGCCGCGACGATTAGCGCGGAAGTTAGCGAGCCTGCGCTTCTGTATGGGGGTAAGCTTTGAGAACGATGCGGTCAAGGTTGCCACGGGTCAGGCACCTTCCCGGCTTTCGAAGTCAATGCGCGGGTCTACCAATACGTAGGTGATGTCGCTGATCAGCTTCAGCAACAGGCCCATCAGAGTAAATATGAACAGGGTGCCAAATATCACTGGGTAATCCCGGTTCAGGGCCGCTTCAAAGCCCAGTAGCCCAAGACCGTCGAGGGAGAAGATAACTTCAATCAGCAAGGCTCCGGTGAAAAACAGCGACACCAGAACCCCGGGCAGACTGGCGATCACAATCAGCATGGCGTTGCGGAAGACGTGGCCGTAAAGCACCTGTTTTTCTTCCAGTCCTTTTGCGCGGGCAGTGACCACGTAGTGCTTGCCGATTTCATCCATAAACGAGTTTTTGGTGAGTAGGGTGAGCGTGGCAAAACCGCCAATCACATTGGCCGTCACCGGCAGCGCCAGGTGCCAGAAATAGTCGCCCACTTGCTGATACCAGGTCATTTCATCGAAATTGCTGGAGGTAAGCCCGCGCAGGGGGAACCAGTCATAGTAGCTGCCGCCGGCAAACAGTACGATCAGCAAAATGGCAAACAGGAAGCCGGGAATGGCATAGCCAATCACAATTGCCGAACTGCTCCATACGTCAAAGCGTGAGCCGTCACTGACCGCTTTACGAATGCCCAGGGGAATAGAAATCAGATAGATAATAAGCGTGGACCAGAGCCCGAGGGAAATGGACACCGGCATTTTGTCCACAATCAGTTCCAGTACGCTTTTATCACGAAAAAACGAGTCGCCAAAATCGAGAGTGGCGTAGTCCTTGAACATCTTTAAAAAGCGCTCGTGGGCGGGCTTGTCGAAGCCGTACATGACTTCGATTTCTTTCAGCAATTCGTCTGGAATACCACGGCTACCCCGGCTATCGTTGCTGGTGACGACTTCGCCGCTGCTGTCGCCGCCTCCGGCACGGGCCAGAGTGTTGCCACCGTGGCCCTGCATTTGGGCAATCATTTGTTCAATCGGCCCGCCCGGGGCCGCCTGAACAATGACGAAATTGAGCAGCATAATGCCGATCAGAGTGGGGATAATCAGCGCCAGCCGGCGCAGAATGTAAACGCCCATTTAGCGTTCTACCCACCAATTGTTGATGTCGACGCCGTTTTTCGCAGCGTGTCCCGGGTGCTTGAGATATGACCAGTAGGCTACTCGGTCACTGGCCAGATACCAGTGTGGCACCACGTAATAGTTGTTTAACAAAACCCGGTCTAGGGCGCGGGTGCGGTACACCAGTTCTTCGCGGTCGGGCGCTTGAATCACTTGCTCGACCAATGCATCCACCACCGGGTTATTCACGCCAACGTAATTGCGTGAGCCGTTTACATCTAGGCTATTGGAGTGCCAGTAGTCGCGCTGCTCGTTGCCGGGGGAGTCAGACTGGCCAAATACTTGGGTGGTCATGTCGTAATCAAACGAGCGAACCCGCTGCACGTACTGATTGCTGTCTACCAGGCGTACAGTAACGTCTACCCCGAGGCGTGCCAGGTTGTTTTTGAACGGCAATACCACTCGCTCAAACGTTTTCTGAAACAACAGCACTTCAAAGGCCAGTGTTTCTCCTGTTTCGCTGTGTACCATCTTGCCGTTCTTGATGCTGTAGCCGGCGGCGCGAAGTTCTTCCAACGCAATCTTGAGGTTGGCCCGCACGCCTTGTTGGCCGTCGGTCACTGGAGGCTGATAGGCTTGACTGAACACCCGTGGCGGTAATGAATCGCGGTAGGGTTCAAGAATTTCCAGCTCGCGGCCTTCGGGTAAGCCGGAAGACGCCAGGTCGCTGTTGGCGAAATAACTGTCGCTACGAATGTACTGGTCGTAAAACAGATTTTGGTTGGCCCACTCAAAATCGAACGCGTAGGTCAGCGCTTTGCGTACTCTGGGGTCACTGAAAATGGCCTTTCGAGTATTGAACACAAAGCCCTGCATGCCGGCTGGCCGCTGGTGGCCAATGGCTTCGGTGATAATTTCACCGCTTTCGAAGCGTTGCCCGGTGTAGGAGGTAGCCCAGTTTTTGGCTGAAGACTCCAGGCGAAAATCAAAATTACCCGCTTTGAACGCCTCCAGCGCGACTGTGTCGTCATTATAGTAATCATAGCGAATTTGGTTGAAGTTGTAGCGGCCTTTGCGCACGCCCAAATCTTTTGCCCAGTAGTCCTTCACCCGTTCATAAGTTACTGACCGCCCGGCATCGAATTCGGCAATCCGATAGGGGCCGCTTCCCAGTGGAGGCGTTAAGCCGCTGTCGCCGAATTCGCGATCGGCCCAGTAGTGTGCCGGCAGTATCGGCAGCTGTCCCAGAATCATCGGTAATTCGCGGTTTTTGGTGGTGTCGAAATCAAATCGTATGCGCTGGGGACTCTCCACGGTTACGTTGCTGACATCGGCGTAATAGTTGCGGAAAAACGGGTGGCCTTCGGTAACCAGCGTGTTAAAGGAAAATGCGACGTCTTCGGCGGTAATCTGTTCGCCGTCTTGAAAACGGGCTTCGGAGCGCAAGTTGAACACCACGTAGCTGCGGTCGGCGGGTGTTTCAATGGATTCGGCAATCAGGCCGTAGGCTGAGAATGGCTCGTCGGCGGATGACTCCATCAGGGTGTCGTAAAGATAACCACTGATGCCAGCCGCCGCCACTCCGCGCAAATGAAACGGGTTGAAAGTGTCAAAACCGTTGGCTACGACTGCAAGGCGCAAAGTGTCGCCTTTCGGGGCACTAGGATTGACGTAGTCGAAGTGGGGAAAGCCCGGCGGGTATTTGGTATCGCCATGCATGGCGATACCATGCTGGGGGGTGTTAAAGGGTACCGAATTTTGGGTTTGGGGTGCTTCGCTGTTTTGTGCCATCAGGGGCGTTGCGAGCATCACCAAGCCTATGGAGGCGGCGCAAAGTAAGTGGTTAAAAAGCCGGGCCAATGATGTATTCGAGCGTTTTTTTATCATGGGTACCTTTGTTGTTTTAACCACGTTTATGGTGACCCGGTTATGGGCTGTTACGGATGTCCACGTAGAGTACCAGACTTTGCCCAGGTTGCAGATAATGCTCGGTATTTAGGTCATTCCAGCCAGCGATGTCGCTGATGTTCACCGAAAAACGCCCGGCAATGGCCGCCAGTGAATCACCTTTGCGCACGCTATAGCCGATTTTGCGCACCAGGGCTTTGATCCGCGCACTGGCACTGGAATCAGAACTGGCCACCGTGGTTTCGGCGTTCTGCGACCAGATCACGAGCTTCTTGCCCGGGATCAGTGGGTCGCCGGGTGCCATGCTGTTCCAGGCAGCCAGTTCACGCACTTTCACCCGGTGTTCTCGGGCGATATCCCAGAAGGTGTCCCCGGACCGAACGTGGTAGCTGACTTTGTCGCCATCACGCGGCCGCGACTGTTTCTTTTCCAGACGCTGGGCGGCGCTTAGGGCATAGGTTTCGCTGTCGCCGGTTGCGGATGGGATCATCAGGCGCTGACCGATACGGATTGTGTCGCCGTTGAGTTTGTTGAGCTTGCGGATGACCGGTGCGGTGGTTTCAAAACGCTGGGCTATGGTGCTTAGACTATCCCCGGAGCGCACCCTGTAGTTACGCCAGGACACACGTTGATTGACCGGGTAGGTTTTCAGGGCCTTGCGAAAGCGTTCTGCGCTGGCCACGGGCACTAACAACCGGTGTGGGCCATCAGGGTTGGTGGCCCAGCGGTTAAATGACGGGTTTAGCAGGTACATTTCGTCTATATCGGTCGCGGCCAGTTCGGCGGCTTTGGCCAAGTCTAGCTGCGAGCCGGTTTCAACCACGGCGAAGTAAGGCTCGTTGGCCAATGCTGGTAGATCGATGCCATAAGCTTGCGGATCGGCGAAGATTTTCGCCAGAGCCAGTAGCTTCGGTACGTAGTGACGGGTTTCTCTCGGCAGCTTCAGCGACCAGAAATCCGTTGGTTTGTCGGCGTTTTGATTACGACGTATAGCGCTGGAAACAGTGCCGCCGCCGCTGTTGTATGCAGCCAACGCAAGCGTGAAGTCGCCGTCAAAACGTTTGCTCAGGCGTTCGAGGTAGGTTAGAGCAGCGTCGGTAGCAGCGATGACATCGCGGCGGTCATCGTGCCACCAGCTTTGGGTTAAGCCGAAGTATTTTCCGGTGGCCGGAACGAACTGCCAGAGCCCCGCGGCGCGGCCGTGGGAGTAAGCGAACGGGTCAAACGCACTTTCTACAATGGGCAGCAAGGCCAGTTCTGTGGGTAAGCCACGACGTTCGGTCTCACTGATGATGTAGTGAAAGTAGCGGCTACCGCGCTCCATCACCCGCTCAATATAGTGGGGGTGGCTGGCAAACCAGGCGAGTTGCTGTTCCAGACGCGGTTGGTCTACCTCATGATCCAGCGCAAAGCCGTCCCGCAGGCGTTGCCACAAATCGGTGTTCTCGGTCTTGGTTGCGTTTTCGAGAGGGTTATCGGTTAGCGTTGCGGGCTGTTCAATATTGGCAGTGTTTAGCTTACTTCGGGCGGTTCTGGCTTGGGCTTTTAGTTCGGGGGCAATGGCGTCGTCTAACGGGTCATCTTGGCTGGCATGGGCTTGGCCTTCGATGACCGCCTCTTTAAAGTTTCCATCACCCCTGGCGACGGCTACATGTGTGGAATCGAGAGGGTCATCAGCGCTGCCGAGGGAGCGTTCACTTGCGCAACCAGCAATAAGTGCGGCGCTGAGCAAGCAAGTTAATAATCGGTTGGGAGACATAAATGCACGTTCCGAAAAAAATAACGGGCCAAATCAACGGCAGATTGCTCCTGGCGATTTTGGCTGCGAATAAAAGTTAAGAAGAGTCTATGGGTGTGGTTTGCCAGCGGTCAAGAAACCGATTGTTACCGCTTCGAGAGAAACGCACAAACAAGGGACAGATTTCAAATCTGTTCCTTGTTTTTATCTGTTAGCCGCGAAAGTGATCTTTGCTGTGACGAATCGCGGCGAATACGTCGTCTGGGCAGTTTATGGGTAGTTTGTGCTCACTAGCATAGCTTTCTGCAACATGAATCACGTCTGGATCGTCCCAACGCAGAAACAGGTTCAGGCGTTTTTCCTGAGCCAGGGTGGACGGCACTGTTGCCTTGTTGTTCGCCCGTGCCTGCTCGCATTGCTGTTCAAACTCGGCCAGTGCACTTGATTGTGGTAACCAGCTGCGGGCAAACCTGAGATTCGCCAAGGTGTACTCGTGAGCGCAATAGACGGCTGTGTTATCAGGCAACTGACGCAGGCTTTCCAAGGATTGGCGCATCTGCGCCGGTGTTCCTTCAAAGAGCCGGCCACAACCCGAAACGAACAGAGTATCGCCGGCGAACAGCAGCGGTCGCCCGGTTATGGCTGTGTCGTCGGTAAAAAAGGCGATATGGTCCAGCGTGTGGCCCGGGACCGCCATGCTGGTGAACGTAATGCCCTCCCATAGCGCGGTGTCGCCAGGATAGATGGGGTTTGTGCTGCCTTTGAACGGGCTGTCGGCCGGACCAATTATGCGGCAGTCGGGATACGTTTCGCGCAGCGCTTTAACGCCGCCAACGTGATCAGGGTGGTGGTGGGTGATTAGAATGACGGTAAGCGTCAGGCCCTGTTGCGCCAGGTGGTCCAGAACCGGTTGCGCCTGGCCCGGGTCCACGATCAGGGCGTTGTGCCGGTGCGGGTCAGCGATACACCATATATAGTTGTCATTGAACGCCGGTATTGCAGAAATCGTCAACATAACCCACCCATGTGCTTAGCTAATGTGGCTGCTATGATAAAGCATTCATCGATTTACCCCAAAACTTGCAGGCTAGGGTGGCGTGCGATGGCTTAGCTTTAGAGTTATAAAGTGGGGTTAAAAAGCAGGGCCAACAGGAGCAGCAGTATAGTGAAACTCGAAGAAGCTATTGATTACCAAGCGCGCCATGACAGCTTCGAGCAATGGTTCCAGACGCCGCTTGGCCGGGCTCTGCTGGCAGATCAGCGCCAGTACCTGGACCACAAATTGGCCAGCCACACCGGCGCCCGTCAGTTGCAGGTCGGCGTCAGCCATCGCCTGCCGCTAGCCACCGGCACCGACTTTTTGCAACGAATTATTACCGTGCCGCAATGGCATTCGGATATTTCTGGCGGGGTTGCGGTTTGCGACGCGGATGAACTGCCATTTCCCGGTGATTCGATGGATTTGGTTATTTTGCCCCACACGGCGGATTTTTCCCGTTACCCCCATCAGGTTCTGCGGGAGTCGGCAAGGGTGTTACGGGGAGAGGGCTGCATTGCCATTACCGGTTTTAATCCGTTCAGTGTTTGGGGCTTGCGCCGACTTTTGTCCGGGCGCTTTGGCAGGCCGTCGGGCGGTCCTTGGGGCGGGCTTTTTATGCCAGCAGGGCGAATGGAAGACTGGTTGCGGTTATTGGGCTTTCAGATAGAACATTCGGTGACCCGATTTTACGGTCTACCGTTACAGCGCTGGGCACGTAATCCGGTGCAGCGGCAGCCTAGCGGATTTATGCCGGGCGGCGCTTATTACTGTATCCTTGCGCGCAAGCGCGAACTGGCACGCACGCCTGGCCGACGTGCGTGGAGTAAAAGCAAGGTTATACGCCTGGCGGGTCGTCGCCCAGTGGGAGTGGCGCGTACTAGCCATAAGAATGATCAGGAGAGTGAATGAGCGGTAACGTGATTATGTACACCGACGGCGCCTGCAAGGGCAACCCAGGGCGCGGTGGTTGGGGAGTGGTGCTACGCTGGGGCGAGGTTTGCAAAACCTTGCACGGTGGCGAGCAGCACACCACCAATAACCGCATGGAGCTGATGGCCGCGATTGAAGGACTGAAAGCGCTAAAGCGCGATTGTGACGTAGAGCTCTACACCGACTCCCAGTACGTGCGCAAAGGCATCACCGAGTGGTTGGCCGGCTGGAAACGCAACGGTTGGAAAACGGCGGCTAAAAAGCCGGTTAAAAATGACGATCTGTGGAAAGCTCTGGATCAACAAAGCGAGCGCCACAGGGTAAACTGGCACTGGGTAAAAGGGCACGCCGGCGTGCCGGATAACGAACTGGCGGACCAGCTGGCGAACCAGGGCGTTGAAGAACTGACCGGTTAACCGGCTCAACGTAAAAGGGTAAAAGGTAACTGCATGCGACAAATTGTACTGGATACCGAAACCACCGGTATTGATCCTAACGAAGGCCACCGGATTATCGAAATTGGCTGCGTAGAGCTGGTTGAGCGGGCGTTAACCGGGCGCAATTATCATGTTTATGTAAATCCTGGCCGCCAAGTAGAAGCCGAAGCCGTTGCCATACACGGCATCACCAATGAGTTTCTGGCCGACAAGCCGCTGTTTGCGGTTGTTGCTGATGAATTTTTTGAGTTTATCCGCGGCGCGGAGCTGGTGATCCATAACGCAGCATTTGACGTTGGCTTTATGGACGCCGAATTTGGCCGTCTTGACGGCGGCCGCAAAACCGCCGAACACTGCGGAATTGTTGATACTCTGGCCATTGCCCGCAAGCGCCACCCCGGTCAAAAAAACAACCTGAACGCGCTGTGCAAACGCTACGGAGTAGACAACAGCAATCGCGAATTGCACGGTGCTCTGCTGGATGCGGAAATTCTGGCCGATGTGTACTTGCTGTTAACAGGCGGCCAAACCGCGCTGTTGCTGGATTCCGGCTCAGGTGAGGGTGCCTACGGCGATGGTATCCGCCGGGTGCAGGCCGCCCGCGATGCACTGCAGGTGATTCGTGCCAGTGCAGATGAAGATCTGGCCCATCACAAGTTTATGGCGATGATGGAAAAGAAAGCCGGCTTGACTGTGTGGAGCCAGGTTCTGGGTGCAGAATGAGAACTGCATCAGGAACTGCGTAGCAAACTGGGTAGAAAGAAATTACCTGACCCTGACGCCTTGGTTGAGTGGCGTGAAAATTGTGTTATAACTGAAGAACGTTACGACATTTTTTGATGTAATCGGTTAAACAGCGTGCGGTGCCACCGCAGGGTCAACATGGAAGCGTAAGTTATGGTGCAATCGTCTCTGGCAACGAAATCGCAGTCATTCGATTTCGTTAAAAGTGAAATCGAGCAAACCATCCGGCAGGCTGAAAACGGCCTTGCGCGCTTTCAGGAAAACCGGGAGAGTGAAGAAGATCTGCAAAGCTGCCTGGACTGTCTGAACCAGCTGCGGGGCATCTTCACTCTGGTGGAGCTGCGTGGCGGAACCTTGCTCTGCGAGGAGGCGGTAAGTACCTGCAATAACGTTCCAGTGGGTGCAGCCACCGACAAAAATATTCTGTTAACCACGCTCAACAAGGCCTTATTTGTACTGCGCCGATACGTGGAATACCACCACAATCATCGTCAGGACCACCCCAATCTGCTGTTACCGGTGATCAACGAACTGCGCGAAGCGCGCAACGAAGCTGTTTACCCGGAATCCTGGCATTTCAAGCTCGACCTTGCGCAACGCCCGGACTTTTGCAAAGGCATGAAACTGCGGCCTGTCGCCGACTACACCAAAAACTACGACATTATGGCCCGGCGCATGCGCTTGACCTACCAAGTGGCGCTGCTCGGCATTTTGCACGAACGCAACGACGCAGTCACAAAGAAGCTCATCAGCCGCGCCGCTCGTGGTTTTGCGCGGCTGTGCAACGGCAAACCCCAGTGCCAGCTATGGTGCCTGGTGGAAATTGTTGCCGATACCATGCTTGACCGTGCAATGATGTTTTCCAAGGCTCGTAAACGCCTGTTCATGGCGGTTGAGAAATACGCCCGCCAACTGGTTTACGTGGGTGCTGATTCTGCCAATAAACCAATACCTGACGACTTGCTTACCGATCTGGTGTACCTGTTGCATTGCAGCGGCTCGGCCAATCCCGAAGTCGCGCAGGTGCTTCAAGCCTTTCGCTTGGCGCCTGCAGAATTTTCGGACGCGATTCTGGAAGCTCATTCCCGCAAACTTTTCGGCCCGGGCAGTGATGTGCTCAAGTCCCTGTCAGAAGCAATGCAGGATGAGCTAAACCAGCTAAAAGACAAACTGGACATCATTGAGCGTGGTATCGAGCCGGACTTGGCCGAACTGGGATCGATTGCCGAAACCTTGGAAAAGTTGGCTAACACGCTGGTTATGTTGGATTTGAAGCGTTTGGCTGCAACCGCTAACAAGGAAGCCGTTAAGCTGCGCCAGCTGGAGCGCGAAACGCGTCTGCCAGACGAAACCGAACTGCACTGTCTGGCGGACTCTGTGCTTGGTATTGAAGAAGTTGTGTTGCAGATTGCCAACCGTGGCATTTCCAACGATGCCGACATGGCAAGCGTCAACCCGTCTGATAGCCGTGAAGAGTCACTGTGCCTGCGCGAAGCCGTGTGGGTGGTGGCGGATGAAGCCCGTAACGCGCTGACTCTGGCCAAACGAGCGATAACAGCGTTCATTGAATCGGATTACGACAAACTGCACCTGGCTAACGTGCCCACCACCCTGCACACCATTTGGGGTGGACTGGTGATGATTAACGACCCGGATGCCGCTGAATTGCTAGAGCGTGTTGGTGATGCCATACAGCACCAGCTTTTGGACAACCGCGAGCCGCCATCCGAACAGGTGCTGGAAGCGATGGCGGATGCTTTGACATCCCTCGAATACTACATTGGCAACATTGGCAAGCACGAGCCCGGAAATGCCGACCTGTTACGCCTGGCGAAAACGTCTTTGGACGAAGTTCGTCTTTAAAACCGACGATTTGGCAAACCCGGATCGAAAAAAAACCTGCCTATATGGCAGGTTTTTTTAAACGCGGACAGACTTAACCCATTTTAAACAGGTCGCCGAGTTTGGTCGCCAGCATCATGTCGCCTTCGGCGCGCAGTTGGCCAGCCATGAACGCCTGCATGCCGTCAGTTTCACCAGAAACGACTTCTTCCAGGGTTTCGGAATTCATGATCAGGGTAACGGAAGGGTCGTCGTGGGCGCCTTCGTGCAGCTTGCAGGTGCCGTCGTTAATCACCAAGTGGTAGGTTTTGTCGTCTTCAATATTGAACTGAAAAACCAGGTCCAGACCTTGCGCGGCTTCGGCGTTAAAACTCTGTTCCAGCTTTTCAAAGATTTTTTCTACGGACATAAATTTATCCTTTAAATGGTTGTGATGACGGCGACACAGCCTGACTCTTTTGCTGACTTTATGGCCGGTAGCGACAGCTGTCAAGTGCATTCAAACGATTGTTTTAATTTATGCCTGGGTTATCACCCGATGAGCTCTGGGTTACACTTGTGGGCTTATCTGAACCTATGGGAGAAACTCTTTGGAATTCCTTGCAGATTATGGTCTTTTCCTTGCTAAAGCCGTTACCTTGGTGCTGGCTGTGGTGGTGATTATTACCCTGATTATCTCCGCTGCCCAGCGGGAGAAAAGCAGTGAACACGAAGACGGTGAACTGCGCATCCGCAAACTCAATGACAACTACCGAAAATTGCGTGAGGGCATCGAAGCGCGATTGATGACGGACCTCGATCGCAAAGCCTTCGCCAAGTTGCGCAAAAAAGAAGAGAAAGCCGAGCGCAAAGCTGAAAAGGTAAAAGCCAAAGCTAAAAGCGCAAAAAGCGACACCACTGAGATCGTGGACGACGCCGTTAAAACCCGAGTGTTTGTGCTGGATTTTGATGGTGACATAAAAGCCAGTGACACCGAGGGCTTGCGCCGTGCTATTACGGCGGTACTCAGTGTGGCCAAGCCGGAGCAGGACGAAGTGGTCGTGCGTCTGGAAAGCGGCGGCGGCATGGTGCATTCCTACGGCCTGGCGGCAGCACAGCTGGACCGCATCCGCGCCAAAGGCCTGAATTTAACAGTGTGTGTCGATAAAGTAGCCGCCAGCGGTGGCTATATGATGGCCTGCGTAGCAGACCGCATTGTGGCGTCGCCGTTTGCGATTCTGGGTTCCATCGGCGTGGTGGCGCAGCTGCCCAACGTGCACCGGTTGCTGAAAAAGAACCACGTGGACTTTGAAGTATTGACGGCCGGGGAGCACAAACGCACCCTTACCGTGTTTGGTGAAAACACCGACAAAGGCCGGCAGAAGTTTTTGGCAGACCTTGAAGACATTCATCAGCTGTTCAAAGATTACGTGGGTGAACGCCGGCCCCAGCTAGACATGGCAGCGGTTGCCAACGGTGATATCTGGTTTGGCCGCCGTGCGTTAGACGTAAAGCTGATTGACGCTATACAAACTTCAGACGAGTATTTGCTGGAAGCGGTGGAACGCGCAGACGTGGTGTCGGTGACGTATCAACGCAAGCGCACATTACCGGAAAAACTTGGTCTGGCAGCCAGTGCTGCCGTTGAGCATACGGTTTGGCGCTTGTTAAGCGTATTCCGCAACCAGAACTTGCATTAAAAAGGCGCTGTAGGTAATGCCTTACAGTGCCCCAAACCAGGAGTCGTCAATGAGTGAATCTCAGAGCAAGCCGCAGCAAAATGGACAGGCTTATCAGGCCTGGCAGGTTAGCGAGCAGGATGGCGGTTATCGCGGCTGCGAAACGACGCTGAATACAGCGGATTTGCCGGCTGGCGACGTGCTGATTCGGGTCAGCCACTCATCACTCAACTACAAAGACGCGTTGTCTGCCTCCGGCAATAAAGGCGTTACCCGACAGTTTCCTCACACACCCGGTATTGATGCTGCGGGTGAGGTGGTCGAGTCGGCAACTGGCACGCCCGTGGTCGGCAGCCAAGTGCTGGTGACCGGTTACGATTTGGGAATGAACACCGCTGGCGGATTTGGTGAATACATTCGCGTGCCCGCAGCGTGGTGTATTGCTATGCCTGAGGGCTGGATGGCAAAAACCGCCATGATCTATGGTACTGCAGGGCTTACGGCCGGTCTGAGCGTCCACAAGCTGCTAACCATGGGCGCAACACCCGAGCAGGGTAAAGTGGCTGTTTCGGGCGCCAGCGGCGCGGTAGGCAGCGTAGCAGTGGAAATTCTATCTGTTCTGGGTTTCGATGTGGTGGCTATCAGCGGCAAAGCCGAGCAGGTAGACACTTTGCGTACCTTGGGTGCGGCTGAAATTTTGGGCCGTGATGCGCTGGAAGCGCAAAAGAAACCGATGTTGAAACCGGCGTTCGCCAACGCGGTGGACACCGTAGGTGGCGCACCGCTGGCAGAGCTGCTGAAGCAGGTACAGCCCGGCGGATCTGTCAGCTGTTGCGGCCTGGTGGCCGGCATTGAATTGCCTATCACCGTGCTGCCGTTCATATTGCGCGGCGTGAACCTGTTGGGTATCGACTCGGTAGAAATTCCGCTGGCGGATAAACACGTCATTTGGGACAAGTTGGCCGGCCCTTGGGGCTGTCCGCAAACGGAAAAGTCCGCCAAGGTTATCGGGCGCAGTGATCTTGCCAGCGCACTGGAAGCATTTCTGGCAGGCAAGTCCAGTGGCAAGATTGTGTTGGAACACGGTTAATTAATCCGAAGAGTGGCAAATAGCGCGATTCGTGCTTAACTGTGAACAGACCTTCTTACAGTTAAGCACGGGGAAATAGAAATGAGTAAATCTGTACGCAGTGATAGCCAAGTCGACGCCATTGCGGCCGTTGTGTTGATAACACTAGCAGTCGCTTTTGCGGTGATCTGGGTTTCTGGCCAGTAAGTTGCTACTGGATATAAGCGATCAGGCAGTGGCTAGAACCACATTTACAAGAAGAATCAAGCCGCCAATCAACAAGACCGTAAACAATATCCCGCCAACAATGTAGGCCCACGGGCTCGGGTTGGCGAAATCTTCTTGGTGGCGCTTGCTGGATTGAACGCCCAGAGCGCCCGCCGAAATACTCTGCATCACTTTCAATAAGCTTGGCCGCGGCAGCGCTTTGCTGCCGGACTGAGCGCCTTCATCCTTACTTTTCGTGTCCATAACCGGTCTCCGCTATTTACATCAGAGCGTTATTCCGCTGGATCGTACGCCAAGCTGGGTTGTAACCAGCGTTCGGCTTCGGCTTTGGTTTGGCCGGTACGATCAGCATAGTCTTCAACTTGATCTACGCCAATGCGACCGACGGCAAAGTATTTGGACTGCGGATGCGAAAAGTACCAGCCAGAGACCGCAGCGGCCGGGAACATGGCAAAGTGCTCGGTCAGGGTGATGCCGGTTTTGGCGGTTGCATCCAGCAGGGTAAACAGTGTGGCCTTTTCAATGTGGTCAGGGCAGGCGGGATAGCCGGGTGCTGGACGAATACCTTGATAGCGCTCTTTGATCAGCGCGGCGGTGTCCATGTTCTCGTCACTGGCGTAGCCCCAGAACTCCGTGCGCACGCGCTCGTGCAGGCGCTCAGCGAAGGCTTCTGCCAGGCGATCTGCCAGAGCTTTTACCATAATGGCGTTGTAGTCGTCGTTGGCGTCTCTGTACTCATTAGACATTTCTTCAGCGCCGATGCCGGTGGTGACCGCAAAGCCACCTACGTAGTCAGGGTGTTCATAACCTTTGGACGCCACGAAGTCTGACAGCGCCATCATCGGCTTTCCGGGTGCCTTTTCATCTTGCTGACGCAGGTGATGCAGCACTGCGAGCTCTTCAGTGCGGCTTTCATCAGTGTACACAACAACGTCATCGCCACGCCGGTTCGCCGGCCAGAAACCAGCTATACCACATGCGGTTACGCGCTTTTCATCAATCATTTTGCGAAGAATAACCTGAGCTTCGTCGAACAGAGTTTTGGCGACTTCACCGCGCTTGGGATCGTCAAAAATCTGCGGATATTTGCCTGCGATATCCCAGGAAATAAAGAACGGTGTCCAGTCAATGTAAGGCACCAGTTCGTTCAGATCGTATTCTTCGAACAAGCGAGCGCCCAGAAAGGCCGGCTTGGGGGGCACGTAGTTGTCAAAGTCGATCACCGGTGCACGGTCGCGAGCTTCTTTCAACGACACCAGCTTGGTGCGCTCGCTGCGGTTTTTGCGGCGTTCGCGGATTTCGTCGTACTCCTCCCGTGCAGCTTTTACCAGGTCAGGTTTAGCGGTTTTACTCAGCAGTTTTGAAGCCACGTTAACGCAGCGCGAGGCGTCTGACACGTAAAGGGCGATGTCGTTTTTGTAGTGCGGCTCAATTTTCACTGCGGTGTGGGCTTTGGAGGTCGTAGCACCGCCGATCATCAGTGGCAGGTGAAAATCCAGACGCTGCATCTCACGGGCTACGTGTACCATTTCGTCCAGTGACGGCGTGATCAGTCCGCTAAGGCCAATAATGTCCACGTTGTGCTCTTTCGCCGCGGCCAGAATTTTGTCGCAGGGCACCATAACGCCCATGTCGATCACTTCGTAGTTGTTGCACTGCAACACCACGCCCACAATGTTTTTGCCGATGTCGTGCACATCGCCCTTCACCGTGGCCATCAGGATTTTGCCCTTGGCCTGTTGGCCTCCGGATTTTTCCGCTTCAATAAACGGAATCAGGTGGGCTACCGCCTGCTTCATGACACGGGCGCTTTTGACCACCTGAGGCAGGAACATCTTGCCGTCGCCAAACAGATCGCCAACCACATTCATGCCGTCCATCAAAGGACCTTCAATGACATGAATGGGGCGATCTACCTCTTGCCGGCAAGCTTCGGTGTCTTCAATGATGTGGCTGGTGATGCCTTTTACCAGGGCGTGTTCCAGGCGTTTTTTGACCGGCAGATCACGCCAGGCCAGATCTTCTTCCGGGGTCTTTACGCCCTGGCCTTTGAAACGCTCGGCAAGTTCCAGCAGGCGGTCGGTAGAATCTTCGCGGCGATTCAGCACCACATCTTCTACAGCTTCTTTCAGTTCCGCCTCAATGTCGTCGTAAATCACCAGTTGGCCGGGGTTGACGATGCCCATATTCAGGCCGGCTTTGATGGCGTGGTATAAAAACACCGAGTGAATAGTCTCGCGCACCACGTCGTTGCCGCGGAACGAGAACGAAACGTTACTGACACCGCCGGAAATCGAGGCGTGGGGAAGGTTGGCGCGAATCCAGCGGCAGGCGTTGATGAAGTCCACCGCATAGTTGTTGTGTTCTTCAATGCCGGTGGCAATGGCAAAAATGTTCGGGTCAAAAATGATGTCGCCCGGTTTAAAGCCAATGCTCATCAATGCGTCGTAAGAGCGCTTGCAGATTTCAGTTTTACGCTTAAAGGTGTCGGCTTGGCCTTTTTCGTCAAACGCCATAACCACCACGGCGGCGCCGTAGCGCATACAGTCCCGGGCTCGCTTGAAGAATTCTTCCTCGCCTTCTTTCAGGCTGATGGAGTTCACCACGGCCTTGCCCTGAATGCAGCGTAAACCGGCTTCGATGACGTCCCACTTGGAGGAGTCAATCATGATGGGTACGCGGCAGATGTCTGGCTCTGAAGCCACCAGGTTCAGAAAGGTGACCATCACCTCTTCCGAATCCAACAGGCCTTCGTCCATGTTGATATCAATAATTTGCGCGCCATTCTCAACCTGGTCCCGGGCTACGCTTAGAGCTTCTTCGTAGCGTTCTTCTTTGATCAGGCGTAAAAACCGCTTTGAACCGGTAACGTTGGTCCGCTCACCCACATTGATGAACAGGGTGTGTTTATCGCCGGTAAAAGGTTCCAGGCCCGACAGGCGCAGTGCCGGCTTTGGCTGCGCGATTTTCCGCGGCGGGTATTTGGCGACGGCGTTGGCAATGGCTTCAATGTGGTCCGGGCGCGAACCGCAGCAACCACCAATAATGTTAAGAAAACCATCGCGGGCAAAACCTTCGATGATGTCGGCCATTTCCTCCGGGGTCTGGTCGTACTCCCCGAATTCGTTGGGCAGACCGGCGTTGGGGTGGGCGCTGATATAGGTATCCGCTTTAGCGGACAGCTCTTCTATATATGGCCGCAGGGCGTCAGCGCCCAGGGCACAGTTCAGACCGACCGAGATGGGTTTGGCATGGGCAATGGAATTCCAGAAAGCCTCGGTGGTCTGGCCAGAAAGCGTGCGGCCAGAGGCATCGGTAATGGTGCCGGAAATCATGATGGGCAGCTCGATACCGCTGTCTTCAAAATATTGCTGGGTGGCGTAAATGGCAGCTTTGGCGTTCAGCGTGTCGAAAATGGTTTCGATTAGAATCAGGTCGCAGCCGCCTTCAACCAGGCCTTCCACTGCTTCGTAGTAGTTATCCACCAGAGCCTGGAAATTTACGTTGCGATAGCCCGGGTTGTTCACATCCGGTGAAAGCGAGGCGGTGCGCGACGTGGGGCCCACGGCGCCGGCCACGAAGCGCGGTTTCGCGGGGTTTTTGGCAGTAAATTCATCGGCGATTTCGCGCGCCATTCGCGCGGCAGCCACGTTCAGCTCTTTGGCGATGTCTTCCAGGCCATAATCCGCTTGCGACAAACGTGAAGAGTTAAATGTGTTGGTTTCAATAATGTCTGCGCCCGCATCCATGTAATCTGCGTGAATATTGCGCATAAGCGCGGGCTGGGTCAGGTTCAGCAGGTCGTTGTTGCCTTGCAGATCGCTTGCGTAATTGGCAAATCGTTCACCCCGGAATGCTGCTTCGTCCAACTTCAGTTGCTGGATCATGGTGCCCATGCCGCCGTCTAGAATTACAATGCGTTCTTTAAGGGCTTGGTGCAGTTGTTTCAGGCGGGTGGTGCGGTCGGTCATGGGGTTCTCTTTCGTCGATTGTTTTAAAACAGGCGCGGGCGTGGCTGTTCATTTTCGGCGGCAAATCATAGCAAACTTAGCGCCTCTGGCGTAGTTCATACGCTGGACAATCCGCTCTGGAGCAATAGCGGAAAGTAATTATACCGCATAAAGACCAACCAATTTGGTTGGTCTTTCATGTTGCCTTCATCTGCCGTAAAATAGGATGAAATTCTTAAGCGAGTTAAAAATATGTCCGTGGTAACTGTGACTGACCCCGCGCGGGATTATCTTGCGGAACTGATTTCAAAACAGGACGTTAAAGGTATGGGTGTGCGCATTTTTGTCACCCAGCCCGGCACCAAAAATGCCGAAACTTGTCTTGCTTACTGCCCGCCTAATGAAATTGTGCCGACAGATGAGCAGTTCGATCTGGAAAAGTTCACTTTGTATCTGGACCATGCTTCTGTTCCATTTTTGGAAGAAGCCTACGTGGATTATTCCAAGGACCAAATGGGCGGACAGCTGACAATCAAGGCGCCGAACGCCAAGGTAGCCAATGTCGATGAAAACGCGCCCCTGCCAGATCGGGTGAATTACATTCTTGCGTCGGAAATCAATCCCGGCCTGGCGTCCCACGGCGGTGAAGTGTCGCTGGTTGAAATTGTCGACGACTCCATTGTGGTACTGCGTTTTGGTGGCGGCTGTCAGGGCTGCTCTGCGGTTAGCCTTACGCTGAAGCAAGGTGTTGAAACTACGTTGAAAGAACGGGTGCCGGAAGTGACTGCCGTGCGCGATGTGACGGATCACACCGTGACTGAAAACGCGTATTATCAGTAACGTCCCGCTCAATATAAGGGACAGATTTCAAATCTGTCCCTAGCTTTTATCCTCCGCTTCAAAACCTGTCCTCGGTTTGTCTGACCCGTTACAAACAATTGGTGGGCCTTGGCAAACCGGCAACGCGACAGGCGCTTTTGGCCGGAGTGCCGGGGAACAGCTGCATAAGGTAGATACTATTGCCTTTGTCTTCACCCAGAGCTTCTTTTACCGCTTTTACAAACAGCCGGTTTGATGGCGGTGACATAGCGTGCTGCTGATAAAAATCCCGTAAAAACTGCACAATTTCCCAATGGGCCGGCGACAGTTCTAGGCCGTTATCGGCGGCTATTTGTTCAGCGATCTGCGACGTCCAGCTGTCGGCATCGTCCAGAAAACCTTCATTGTTACGTGTTGGCGTGTTGATCATGATTTCACCAGCTGATGATGCGTGTGGCCAGAGCGCTCAATTGCACCATGTGCTCGTAGTCTATCTGTGGTGTAGCTCCCGTCGCTTCGGCACCCGCCCCGGATTTGGCAATCAGGCCGCGGGCGCGGGCGTCGGCAGCCAGCATGAACACCGGGCAGGGCGCCGCAGTAGCCACTTCAAGTGCGCTTAACACCGCGTTTTCAATCAGCAGCAACGTGTCTGCGGTGGCCAGCGTTGCCATGCACTGTGCAGCCCTGGGATGCTCCGCCGTTTTGTTCAGTATGTGCAGGGTATGAATGTGTGCGGGTAAGTCTGCAACAGACTGGCTCATAAGGTGGTCCAATGGTTTTCGCCCTAACAGGCGGTTTGTCAATTCGCGAACGGGGCGGGTGTTGGTCGCCGTTGATCAGCCGGCGAACGTCACTTTTTCGAAGCCCATCATAAACGTCTGGTCAGGTGCTATCAGGGTTACGCCAGCAATTATAGCGTCATTCGCCAGGCCATAGCGTTGGCAAGCCCGGGCATCGGCATACAAAGCTTCAACGCCAAAAATGGCCGCTGCACCCAGATTTTGCGCCACGGACTTTTGGCCAAGGCTGTTGGGTTGCTGTCCGGCGCGAAGCCAGTTTACACCGGCACCGCTGAACAGCAGGGCACAGCTTTGGTCAAAAGCTGCAAGTGAAAACGCCATATCAAGGCCTTCGCGCCCGCTCCAGCTGCCATAAGGCGCGTGGTCAATCACAATTAACTCAGTCATGATCAAGCCCCGCTGTGGAAATAGATAACTTTACTGCAAGTACCGGCTTCCACCCATTCGCCCAGTCCGGCGATTTCAAATGGCGTCCTTATGTTGTGTGCGGATAACTCGTAACGTGTTTGCTCGCCGCTGTCGATGAGGCCACGGCGTAGGGCCGAGGCGACACAGGCTACGGCCGGGATCTGGTGCTCCGCCAAGAACTCAGACCATAGCCGAGGCCAGTGGGGCTCGTCAGAGGGCGGGCATATCAGCGCCGAGGCCATGTGAATGCCATCGCCGTATAGGAAAACACGGTCAATCTGGTGGCCTGCGGTAACAGCCGCACGGGCAAAGTCCAGCGCGGTTTGAGGGGCTTGGGATGAGTAGGGAGCCCCGGTTATGACCAGTGTGTAGGTTTGCAGAGAAATGTCAGCCATGATTTGGGATCTTGTCTGATAACAAAAGCCCCGGCAAGTGCCGGGGCTTCGGGTTACGTTAACGTCCGATTAAATCAGTCGTTGCCACCGAACGCACCCAGCAGGTGCAGCAAGGCTAAAAACAGATTGTAAATGTTCAGGTATAACCCGGTGGTTGCCATGATGTAGTTGGTTTCGCCACCGTTAACAATACGGCTTGTGTCGTATAAAATGAAACCTGACATCAGCAGCACGATAGCAGCGCTAAGAGCAAGGCTGAAGGCCGTTATCTCAACACCAAACATACTGGCTACTATGCCACCTACAGCCGCAATCAGCACCACAACCAAGCCTGCAACCAGCATGCCGCGCATGAAGCTGAAGTCTTTTTTGGTGGTCAGAACGTAGCCGGAGAGCGCAAAGAACACCACAGCGGTTCCGCCAAGAGCCTGGGTTATAATCTGCCCGCCGTTGGAGAACTGAAGGTAGTGAAGCAGAATCGGGCCTAGTGAAAGACCCAGCAGGCCCGTGAATGCGAACACTACGGCAATACCGGCAGAGCTGTTGGCGGTACGTGGCAATACAAACCAAACCAGGGCAATGGCACCCAGGCTACACATCAGGCTTGTGCCCCGGCCCATGCCGACCGACATTGCAACAGCCGCCATAACTGCGCTGAATGCCAGCGTCATTGCAAGCAGGGTGTACGTGTTGCGCAGAACCTTGGTCGCTTCAGCACTGATAGGTGCAGTCGCGGACCCGCGGGCAATCTTGTCGCTAGCACTCTGTGGAACGTTGTACTGTCTGTTTTGCATTGCTATCTCCGTTTAAAGCGACTGGGTGCTTTCTAAACCAACTGCGTATTATTAACAAGGGTCAGATGCTATTTCAAAAGGTCATTCACTGTAGTCTATAATAATGTCGATTTCACAACTTTCAATCATTTAACGGCTAATTTTGTCCGGTTTCTCGGTAACTACTGTGACAATCGCAAGTTTGAAAAATTTCATTAAGTTGACGTAACTCTTGTTCAACCATTGTTTAATTCTGTCGCGACTCTAACGTAATTTTAGAGCTGACTTTTCAGTTTCTAGTTCCGAATTTAGCGCAGAGCGTTGACAGAGATAAGAATTCCGGTATGATTCCCTCGGCTGTCGCTAGGCAGCAAAGGAAGAAAGTGGTGGGTTGGCAGAGTGGTTTAATGCAGCGGTCTTGAAAACCGCCGAAGGTTAATAGCCTTCCCGGGGTTCGAATCCCTGACCCACCGCCATTTTCTTCTCAAGTTAATATTCCCCAGCAATAAAATCCTTTCGCCCCGCAATCGCAACTGCTTATATTAATACGTTTGAATTTCTTCCCTGGTTTTCTGAATTCTCTGGCTGTTTTAAACAGATGCAGTAATAAACTGAACGTGAACTGGACAGATCTATGAGCCCCTGCCAGTTTACTTCGTTTGTGTTTACCAAGGAGTCTGGTCTATGTCTGATGATCGAAAAGTGGCCCTGGTGACCGGGGGAGCTCATGGCATTGGCCGGGGCATAGTGGCGTTCCTGCTGAAGCAGAATTGGCGAGTTGCTTTTTTCGACCTGGATGACACTGCCGCGAATGAGATTGCCACAGCGTTTGGGGACCCCGCCAACTTGCTTTACGT
Source organism: Marinobacter sp. BSs20148 (assembly GCF_000283275.1). Lineage (NCBI taxonomy): Bacteria > Pseudomonadati > Pseudomonadota > Gammaproteobacteria > Pseudomonadales > Marinobacteraceae > Marinobacter > Marinobacter sp. BSs20148. The sequence goes on along the minus strand of NC_018268.1, from coordinate 2,206,079 downwards.
GCGCTGCAATGTGGCAGATGAGGGCGACGTTAAGTTGGCGTTGCGTCAGCTTATAAACTGGGGAAGTAGGCTGGATGCGCTGGTGAACAACGCCGGCTTGGCTGATCCGGTGACCGGCGCGGTGGAAAATCTGTCGTTGGCGGAATGGCAGAAGCGACTGGATGTAAACCTGACCGGTCCCTTTCTAATGGCGAAACACTCAATACCGCACCTGCGGCTTACCCTGGGGGCCATCGTCAACATTGCCTCGACGCGGGCGATGCAGTCTGAAGCCAATACCGAAGCCTACGCCGCCACCAAGGGCGGACTGGTAGCCCTGACCCACGCCCTTGCGATCAGCCTGGGGCCGGAGGTAAGAGTCAACTGCATCAGCCCGGGGTGGATCGATACCCGCGAGCCGGAGGCAAGCGAGGAACCCGCGCCCCTAAGCGCACTGGACCACGCCCAGCATCCCGCTGGGAGGGTCGGCAAACCCGACGACATTGCGGCGATGGTGCATTATCTGATTTCCCCCCAAGCCAAGTTCGTCACTGGGCAAAACATCGTGGTGGATGGCGGTATGGTGCGCAAGATGATCTACCAAGAGTAGGAGCATCCTTGCTGCCGACCAAACCTAAGGCAGACTGTGATTTTAGCGTTCTGCGCCAGCCGCACGCCGCTCATAAGCGCTAACAGCTTTGAAACCGATACGGCGGAACGGTTCTGGCGGCATCCATCCCGGCTTGTCCATCAGTTTTGCTACATCAATGTGGGGCTCGCCGCAGGCGTAATTTGCTAACTGTTGGCCGAGCAGGGTGCCTTTAATTATGCCGATGCCGTTACAGCCGATAGAAACGTAAAGTCCATCCTTTAATTCTCCCCAAAGCGGCGCACCGTTGGCAGTGAGAGACGTTGTGCCGCCCCACCAGTCCTCCAGGCCGTAAGCTTGAAGTTCGGGGAAACGTGAAAACAGGCTAGTCGCCAGCATGTCTTTTACCGAATCATCACCCTCGCTTTCGTACCCATATAAACCCCTGATTAATATACGGTTGTCATCAGTTGAGCGTAAGGTAGAGCCCAGTCGATGGGCGGGCAGAAGGCCCCACTGGCCGTGCTGTGAATAACGGGAAAAAATGGCATCTGGCAGCTGGGGCGTTATGCCGGCATAGGTAAAAATCTTCACGCTGTATGCGTGTCCGTAGCCTAGAGCAGAGGCAAAGGCGTTGTTCGCCAAGAACACCTTCGGCGCGCGCAAGGCCCCTTTGGGTGTCTGCGCTCGCCACATGCCCTGTTCGCGAAAAAGCCGAATCGCCGGGCTTTGTTCGTAGAGGGTTACCGATGCGGGTAAGTTTCGCGCTAGGTTAGTGATCAGGTCAAACGGGTTCAGCAAGCTGTTGCCAGGTAGTTCAATGCCTGCTTTGTAATAGGGGCTCCCCGTCAGTTCAGTCATGTCGCCCGCCGACAGAGGTGCAAACGGCTGTTGGCTTGCGTTCAGGAATTGTTCGAGCGTACGCAGGGCTTTCAGCCCTCCTTTTGTGGCGGCACCTTTGAAAACGCGTGCAGGTTGGGCCTTTTTGTCGCCCAAGCCATTTTGCAACAGAGTTTGATGGGTGCGGCGATAATGTTGATAAAGCTCAGACGCCATGCCTGGACTTGTCGCGCCAAAAGCGTGTTCCAATAAAAAGCCGGAGTTACGCCCTGGCGAACCGGATCCGATGGTTTCGGCTTCCAGAATCCTGATGTCGTCGTTTGGCCGCAGCGTTTGTAGTTGGGCGGCTATGCCGATGCCGGTATAGCCGCCACCAATAATAATCGCGTTGCAGTTGCCATCGTCTTCAAGCAGTGGTCGTGTGCGCTCCAGATTACGAGGATGCGTCCAGCCGCAGTTACGTTGATAGTGCGGGTATGAGTTTTGGTTCATGGCGGTAGCTATTCTCTCCGTGCAGAGTGTCAGGGGCTGCAGAGTCGACGAGCGTCTACAAAACATCATGTTACCGCGTTAATGAAAAAACTGCCCTTAAGAGATTAAATATATACTCAAATTTATTGTATAAAAATACATATAGAAATAAAGTATTAATATATAAATAAGTTGTTTGTTTTAAGGTTCAAATATCAATAAACATGTGCTTATATGTGTTCTATATTCACAAAGAGACACTCCATGACCTCTTTCATTGAAGCCAGTGACTGGCACGGTCGGTTTGACCCTGAAGACGGCGACGAGTCGATACGTTGGCATCAGCGAGTGGTAACTCAAGCAGGGGCTGACAAACAGGCTCAGTCTGGTCTAATCGGTTTTGCGTCTGACGCCGGCATAGCTCGTAACAAAGGTCGCATTGGTGCCGCACAAGGGCCGTTCGTGCTGCGCGACCAGCTGAAAAACTTGGCGTGGCATGGTGGTAACAGTCAGGTTGTGGATTTTGGTACTGTCACCGTTGACGACGGCCGACTAGAGGCGGGGCAGACAGCGTTGGCAGCGGCTGTTTCCCGGGCATTGCCTAAGGTAGCCCGGTTGCTTGTTGTCGGTGGCGGCCATGAAACGGCCTGGGGCACGTTCAACGGTTTGATACAGGCTTTTGATCCAGCGTCTACCCGCATTGGCATCATCAATCTGGATGCTCATTTTGACCTGCGAAAGGTAGGCGAACAGGGCCCGTCATCTGGCACACCATTTTATCAAATGGCCGAGCGGTTAGGCGCTGATGACTTCCATTATTGTTGCCTCGGAGTGTCACGTACCAGCAATACGCCCGCATTGTTTCAGCGTGCTGACGATTTAGGCGTCAGCTATATGGAAGACTGGCAAATGCAGCCAGATCGAATGTCTGACATAAAACAGCGGTTAAGAACTTTTTGTGAGAGTTTGGACCTGATTTATCTGACCATAGACCTAGACGTACTTCCACATTATCAGGCCCCTGGAGTGAGTGCGCCCGCGGCTCGCGGTGTGCCGCTGATCGTGGTTGAAGGAATCATCGACGAAATTTTGAGCATCGTGCCTTTCCTGCGCCATGGCATGCCATTGGTCGAGATGTGTGAATTAAACCCTATTTACGATGTGTCCGGTATGACAGCCAGAACAGCGGCGTTGTTAGCCAATACGTTGCTGTGTTCCAGAACCCTCGCCTGAGGGTGACTCAAAGAAGTGCAATCAAAATAAGAGGAAATAAAAAATGAAAATAATGAAACTTAAAACGGTACTGCTAACGGCAGCGCTGAGTGCGGGCCTTGTAGCTGGCGCAGTGCAAGCGCAGGAAAGAGTCTTTTTCGGCATCGCCACGGGCGGTACAGGCGGGACTTATTATCCATTAGGCGGCATGTTGGCCCAAGTGATTTCGAATAACGCCGATATTGAAGGCAAGAAGCTGTCTGCAACGGCGGAAACTGGAAACGCTTCCGTGGCTAACGCCAGCCTGCTGGGCCGCGAAAGCATCGAGTCTGCCTTTGTGGCCGCTGATATCCTGGACGCCGCTTATAAAGGCCGCAACCAGTTTGAAGGCAAGGCCATGAAAAACTTGCGTGCGCTCGGTGCGCTTTACCCGGAAACCGTTCAACTGATCGCCCAAGAGGGCATTACCAGTTTTAACGATTTGGAAGGCAAAACCATCAGCTCTGGTTCACCCGGGTCAGGCCAGTGGCAACTGCTGGGCGACCTTTTGGCTGCCCATGGCATGTCACGTGACAGCGTAACCGAGGATTATTCATCGTTTTCCCAGTCGGCTGAAAAAATCAAGGACGGCAATCTGGATGCGTCGCTGATTACCGCCGGTTCGCCGACGTCGTCTCTTGTAGAACTTACAAACAGTCACACTGTGAATGTAATTCCGCTGTCTGGTGCACCGATTAAAGAGCTACAGAAAACGCAGCCCTATTACGCATCAACCATCTTGCCGGCTGGCACTTATAAAGGTATCGACAAAGACGTTGAGACCATTGCGGTTCGCGCAATCTGGGCTACTCACTCTGGTCTGTCAGACGAAATTGCGTACGCCGTGACCAAGGCGCTTTATGAGAACACCGAGACGCTGGGCAAGGTTCACGTAAAAGGTAAAGAAATCACCTTGGAAAGAGCTCTGGAATCGGTATCCATTCCGTTACACCCTGGCGCCGAGCGTTACTATCGTGAAAAAGGCATTATCGATTAAGTCAAAACAATGTTTGCCGCTGGCCGCCGGAATGCTCTGCATTCTGGCGGCTACAGCCGATGCTGCCGCAGCATCGGCTGTAGCCGCGAACACGATCGGTCTCAGTATTTCTGTGTACCGTGAAGGCAAACCACTTGATTGCGTTGTACTGGAGCAATCAACATTCGAGTTGTCTTTCATTCACTCGGTATCGCTAACACCGGTTACCGACTATTACACGGTTGTACAGTCGCCTATGGGTTTTCAGATTGTGCAAACCTCTGAAACGTTTTTCGCACACGGTCAAGGGCTGCCTTCGTTAGTGAATGAGCCAGATGCCACGGATTTCAGGATTGAGAACGGGCAATTTGTGCTGACAATGTCCCGCCTGATTGAACAACTCATTGTTCGTACCGATGTGCGCTTCGAAAATCGACTACATACAAGGTCCGAGACGACCAACCTGAATCGCTGGCCAGACAACGGTTTGTTGCTGAAGCCGGTTTCCAGCTGTCCAAAATAACGCTGAGTAAACGCGCATGACCCAATCCAACGCAATCGGTGCCGATCGCTCCGATTCAGCCACGCCTGAAATGCACCAGGCTGAACTTGATGGCCTAATCAAGAAGTTTGATAACGAATCCAACTTTCGCGATCTAAAAGGCGTGCTGAAATGGCTGGTAACCATTACCTGTGTCGTTTTGAGCGTGTTTCATATTTACACCGCAGGTTTTGGCCTGCTGAATGAGATTTCCCACCGCACGGTGCATATGGCCTTTATTATGGGCCTTTTGTTTATCGTGTTTCCGCGTCGGCCGCCGAAGCATTTGCGGGTGAATGCGGTTCTGAGCTTGGTTTACGGTGCTTTTTACCTATTAATCGCCTACCAGCTGGTTTCAGCCCTCGACGGGATGATCCCGGCCTGGTGGGGCTGGGGCATTTACGGCTTTGCGCTGTTGATGTCAATTTCAGCGCTGCCGATTGCAGCCTTGGGGGGGCGTAACAAGCCTAGCTGGATTGATTGGCCACTGATGCTGGCTGGCGCAGGTTTCTCGGCCTACCTGGTTATTTTCTTTAAAGACATCTTCATTGTTAATATTGGCTTCCCGAAATCGTTCGACTACCTGATGGGCGGTATCGCCATCATGCTAGTGATTGAAGGCGCGCGCCGCACCATGGGGGAGTCCCTTTCGATTATCGGTGTGCTGGCTCTACTGTATGCCATGTTCGGTACCCAGATGCCGGGCATGATGGCGCACCGCGGCTACGACATTATTCGCCTGGTCGAGCACCTTTATCTGGGCACCGAGGGTATTTACGGCATTGCTATTGGTGTTGTGGCCACTTACGTATTCCACTTCGTCCTGTTCGGTGTTTTGGCGCAAGCGTCTGGTTTGGGGCAGCTTTTTATCGAACTGGCTACGGTGGTTGCAGGCCGCTACGCCGGTGGCCCCGCAAAAGTATCGGTGGTGTCTTCAGGCTTTTTTGGCATGATTTCCGGCTCTCCGGTGGCAAACACAGTCACTACCGGGGCGTTCACTATTCCAATGATGAAAAAGTACGGTTTTAGCGGACGTTTCGCTGCCGCCACCGAAGCCGCATCGTCTTGCGGTGGGCAGGTAACGCCGCCCATTATGGGCGCCTCAGCGTTTGTGATGTCCGAAATGCTAGGCGTGCCGTATAACGAATTGATTCTGGTCGCTATTATCCCTGCGGCTTTTCACTACCTGGCAACTTTGTGCATGGTGCACTTTGAAGCACGCCGTTTGAACTTGAAGGGTATGCCGGCGGATCAGATTCCGCAGCTGGGAAATGTGCTGGCCAGGCATTGGCATCAGGTTATTCCACTGGTGGTTATGGTGACGCTGTTGCTAATGCAGTTCACGCCTTTTCTGGCGGCGTTCTGGGGCATTATATTGACCGTAACCTGTTCTTACATTCCGCTGATTCTGCGCCCGCTGGGTTTTACCAGGCTGGATCACGAAAGTGTGCTGACACCGAAGCGCTTGGTTGCCGCGTTGGAAGAAGGCTCTAAGCAGTCTATCGCCATTACCGCAGCCTGTGCCTGTGTAGGCTTTTTGCTGGGTGTGACGACATTAACGGGGCTGGGCTTTAAGTTCTCCGGCGCGATTGTTGGTCTGGCTGTCGACTTTGGCACTACATTGAGCGCGTTCATCCCGTTTGACTTGATCACCACTGACAGCTTGACGTTGTTCATTGCGCTGATTCTGGTGGCGTTGGCTTGTATTCTGATGGGTGCTGGCATTCCCACCACGCCAACATACATCATTCTAGCGGCTATTGTTGCGCCTGCACTGGACGACTTTGGCATCGCACTGCTGGCTTCACATTTCTTCATCTTCTATTACGGGGTGCTAGCGGACGTGACGCCACCTGTGGCGCTGGCAGCCTATGCGGGTGCCGGTATATCCGGCTCAGACCCGATGGCCACCGGCGTTACGGCGTTCCGCTTGTCGATGGGTAAGGCGCTCGTGCCATTTATGTTCATTTACGCCCCCAGCTTGTTGTTCCTTGATTTCACTTGGACGGAGTTCATCCTAGCGATGGTCAGCGGCATTATGTGTATTGTCGCGCTGTCGGCGGCTTACATTGGCTTTTTCAGTGCGCCCCTGTCTCGCTTGGAAAAAACAGTATTAAGCCTGGCTGGTCTTTCACTGGTCGCCCACAATCCGTGGTTCCTGGCTATTTCCGGTACTTTGGTTGTGCTAATTTTGGGGCGCAACTATCGTATCGGGCATTACCCGCAGCCAACTGCGATCAAAGCTAAAGGAGTGTGAAAAGTGAGTGCCAAGGATTATACGGTGCCGGCTTTGCAAAAAGGGCTGAAAATACTTGAAATGTTCGACAGTCAATGCCGCACTCTGAGCCAGGTTGAAATGGCTCAACGTCTGGAAGTGTCCAGTAGTTCGTTGTACCGAATTGTGCAAACACTGACGGCGATGGGGTATTTGAACAAAATCGGAACCAACACCTACACCCTGGGCTCACAGGTTGTTTCCCGCGGTTTCAGTTATTTGGGCAGCCGAGAAATTGTTGAGGTCGCAGCACCGCTAATTACAGAATTGCGTGACAATACCAGTTTGTCCAGCCACATCGGTATTCGCGATGGCGTAGAAGTGCTTTACGTATTTCGTGCGCTTGCCTTGCAGCGGGTATCTGTAAATGTGCCGGTAGGTACACGGTTTCCGTTGCACACTACAGCGATGGGGCGGGCTTTGCTGATGGGCATGTCGCCGGCGGACTTACAAAGTTTGTTTCAGGGCCAGCGTTTGGATGGTTACCCCAAACCTGCACCGAAAACCATGCCAGAGCTGCTCACATTGTGCGAAAAAGAGCACGGCCAGGGCTGGAATATGCACTATTCGGATTACTCCACGGCGCTGGCCTTGCCCCTGCGCAACTTTACTGGCCAGGTGATTGCGGCTATTAACATCAGTGGGCCAGATCCGGTGATGAGCTCTCCGGGTGACCAAGAGATCCTGTTAGGTCAGCTAAAATTGACTGCCAATAAGATTATGCGCAGATTAGGTGGCGTGTAACAAAGAAGGATGAGGCCAGCCTGCCGTTGTTTAATTAAACCAGCCACTCCACTATCTGGTCATGCACGACTTTGTTGTCGAGCAGCGCCAGATGATTCAGTTTTTCGAATACCCGGCAGTCCTCCGGGCGTATTCGCAATTTTTTCAAACCATCAGAATGATGCCCTTTTGCGCTATCCAGCCGCACCAGAAGATCTCCCACCATTGTGCTGGAAAAGTCTGTCGGGTGATCGCCAATGGTGGCGGCCAGGAAGTAGTGCCTGGTGCCTGCTAGCAGCGGGACCGGTTTGCGGATGTCGAGGTGAAACTCATCCTGATCGATACCTTCCCAGTCATCGTCAAGCAAATTTCCATATCGCAGGTCTTTGATACCGGCGCTGGTGTGTTGCGCAAGCGCAAAGGGGCTGGCGTAGCGAAACTTTTGCATGACGAAGGTGAGTAAATGCCCGGCTTTGGCCAATGCGGCGCCGTGATGGGGTGAGCCGAGGTAAAGCGCTTTTTTGACCAATTGGGTCCAGGGTAATTTAGGCTCGCTGCCATACCAGCAGGCGCTGCGGATAACCAGCCCGCCCATGCTGTGGCCAATCAGAAGCAGCTCTTCAACTTCGACCGGCCAAGCATCGATCAATATCTGAAGTTGTTCGCTTAACTCCCTGCCGTTACAGGAAATATGCCGGCCCGTGTTGTAGTTGAGGTACAGCGGTGTAAAGCCATGGGCTCGCTGCAGCTCGATACCCAAGTCTGCTTCGTTGTGGCCTTTCCAGTATTCGTGTGACAGGCATAAGCCGTGAACCAGTACCACGATACGCGGGCCAGCGTTGGGAAACGTGGCGCCCATGCTGCTTGAGTCAGGTCTTAATTTTGCGCCCTGGCTATTTCTGAAGTGCATGGTAATCGCGAGGGGATTGTTACTGGCTTCGAGGTGATCACCACAGACACCGTTCAACGCCGCTGCGACTTTCTCGCTTTGTGCCGAGTGTAGGAGTTCGTCATCCGCCGAGTACCCGTCAAGGGATCGATGCAAGCCTTGTTGCAATGAAGACATGGTCGACTGAATAAACCGATATGTGTGGCCCTCCCGTTCCTTAGAGGGCACTCCTGCAATGTCACGCAGCCGGTTTAACGGGTTAATCTCCCGGACAATGGTGCGATGTGTCCGTTCGGCTATGCGGGTAACGCCACCAGCCACATCCAGAAGCAGTTGGGCTGAGCCGTGTAGCGATTTGACGGATACCATGGTGTTGGCCTCTTAGCATATGCTCAAGATTCTGACACAGGTAAAATGACGGGGACAGATTAATAAGCGGGCAAATTAAATAGGGGACAGATTTGAAATCTGTCCCCGGGTACAAGGGGAGCTCTGCGCGCGCAAGCTTCTACAGTTTTGCCGTTTCGTGGGGATACACCGTTGCCTGCTGTGCATCGGCCAGGGCCTGGCGCTCAGCCAGATGTTGCGGATTGTTCAACGGTATTTGCCAGCCTTCAATATTCTGCTCGATCAGAGCGACCAGCGCATCAATGTGTCCCTGCGTTGCGTTCAATGCCGCAATGTAATTAAACGCCTCACCGCCGGATTCCATAAAATACTCGCGGTTTTCTTCGTCGATTTCTTCTACCGTTTCCAGACAATCTGAAGAAAACCCAGGGCAGAATACATCCACCGATTTGACACCCTGGTCGGGAAGTGACTTCAGAGTTTCGTCGGTATAGGGCTTCAACCATTCTTCACGGCCAAATCTGGACTGGAAGGTGGTCATGTATTCGTCTTTTGCCAAGCCCAGACGCTCAGCCAGCAAGCGCGATGTCTTGTGGCATTCGCAGTGGTAAGGGTCGCCCTTGGTCAAGTATTTTTTCGGCACGCCGTGATAAGACAGCATCAGCTTCTGTTTGCGCCCGTGCTCAACCCAATGGGCTTCGATAAGCTCAGCCATGGCCTCGATGTACGGCGGAAAATCGTGGTAGTGAGAGATAAATCGAAAATCTGGCAGCCAGCGGCGCTTGGCAAAATCCTGGGCAATGGCGTCAAAAGTGGAAGCCGAGGTAGACGCGGAGTATTGCGGGTACAGCGGCAGTACCAGCATCTTACGCACGCCTTGCCGTTGCATTTCGTCCAGTGCGCTGGTCACGGATGGGTTGCCATAGCGCATGGCAAACTCCACCACCACATTGTCGCCATAACGGGCTTTGAGCTCTTCGCGAATGGCGCCCGCCTGGTTGGCTGTGTGAATCATTAACGGCGAGCCTTCTGGCTGCCACACGCCGGCGTAGGCTTTGGCACTGCGTGACGGGCGAATGCGCAGGATGACGCCGTGCAAAATCAGCCACCATAAAGGGCGGGGCACTTCTACTACGCGAGGGTCCCACAGAAATTCCCCCAGATAACGCCGCAGCGCCGAGGCGGTTGGGGCATCGGGTGTTCCCAAATTTGTAACCAGCACGCCCAAGCGTTCCGGCTGGCTGTGGCGGAAGTTTTCGGAACCTTTGAATTGCATGAATGAATCCTGACTGATTGCCTGTTCGAGTGGGGGATGTTGGCTTATTAGCTATTTTTCTGAGCCCGCTGAGCCAACCGCGGCGCAATTCCGCTGATGTCGTAACCAGCGCTTTGGGCCTTTTCGAATATTTCCTTTGCCGGGGTCTCACCAGCCGAGCTGAGCGCCCACAGAACAGTGCAGCGAGTTCCGGAACGACAGAAAGCCAGTACGGGAGCGTCGGCTGTGCGGATCATTGCGCCGAAGCGTTCCACGTCATCATCGCTGATGTTGCCAGAGGCCACCGGCATATATACCCACTGCAGACCATGTTCACGTGCGGCTTCTTCGATACCCGCCATAAGTGGCTGGCCAGGTTCTTCGTTATCCGGGCGATTGGCGACCAGCGTTTTGAAGCCCAGGCTGGCGATGGCGGGTAGGTCGGCTATCTGGATCTGCGGTGTTACTGAAATACGATCATCAATTTTTCTGAGGTCCACGGCTTCATCTCCCGGAATCGATTTTGAAAACAGATGGCCATAATCGCATACCGTGGCGAACATGCAAAAGAAAGCCGCAGCGCCAAGCAGTCGGCTTACGGATTAGCCAGACGGGACACTAGACTGCAATCGGGCGCCGCCTGTAATACAATTGGCCCATTGCTGTAACTCGCGCTTCGGCGCCTGCCTGGAGGTTTTGCCATGACTGATGAGCACGACAAAAATACGGATGCGGATGCCCAACTGCCGGACAAAATAAAGGATTCCGATGCCCAACTGCCGGGCAAAATAAAGGATTCGGCACGACAGATCTGGTTGGCAGGGCTTGGCGCCTTCAACAAGGCCGAAGAAGATACCGGTCGTTTTTTCGAACGCCTGGTCCAGGAAGGCGAGCAGATGGAAAACCGCACCCGCGGTGTGGTTGAGAAGCAACTGAAGTCGGTGGAAGATCGGGTAGAGGGCGTACGCGAGCGCGCCACTGGCACCTGGGATAAATTAGAGCATCTGTTCGATCAGCGGGTATCCGGCGCTCTGCGTCGCCTGGGAATATATCGGCAGGAAGATATCATGAGCTTACAAAAGCGGGTAGAGCGCCTGGAAACAGAACTCGATCGCGTTAAGAAATTAACGCCTGGCTATAATGAGGAAGAGTGACACTTTCACCAGAGCCCACTGTTTTATAGATAACTTCTGCTGATCAGCAATGCCTGCTCTTTTTCCTCTGCTGCCAGGTAAGGCAACATCAGGCACATGGTCTGGTATACGCCGCGACCAGGGTCCACCGCATTACGATCATCGAGATGTGAAAGCGTATCAAAACTGCTCCAGTAGCAAGTGGTTAGCGTTAACTGGTCACATAAAGTCGCTAACTCTTCGGTGCCGATGGTCATAAACCCCTGGGCGCTGAAGCTGGTGCAGATGGTGCGGAACGCGGTGTTTTTCAGCTTCAATATTTTGCGAAATTTTGGCTGTAGCCGAGGATGGCGCGACAGCACATTGACAAGATCCTGATACAGAAAACGGTAGCGGGCTACCGCTTCGAACAATAGGTGCAAAAAGAAATTTTGCTGGTCCAGGCTTATGCTGACGTCAGCAGGCACGGTCAGCAGGTCGTGCATCTGAAGCTCGAAGCTTTCAAACAGTTCACTGACAATGTTGCTTTTGTTGTTGAAGTGGTAGTAGAGGTTGCCCGGGCTGATGTCCAGTTCATCGGATATCAGCAGCGTGGTTACATTCGGCTCGCCCAGGGCGTTGAACAACGCCAGGCTGGTATCGAGAATGCGATCGCGAGTTTTGATCTTTGCCATAACGCGCGACCACCTCCCTGGTTGACGAAGAAAGAATCAGAGCGTGAATCTGGCCCATACCGGAGCATGATCAGAAGGGCGATCCATAGCCCGAACATCATAGCTGACGCCGGCGCTTTTCGCTTGGGGCAGCAAGTTGTCACTGGCCATTATCAAGTCAATGCGCAGCCCGCGTTTTGGCTCGCGATTGAACCCTTTGCTGCGGTAATCAAACCAGCTGAACGTATCCGCCTCGTTGGGGTGAAGGTGGCGAAATACATCGGTATAACCACGGCTTTCAACCTCACCCAGCCATTGGCGCTCCTCGGGCAGAAAACTGCATTTACCGCTACGCAACCAACGCTTGGCGTTATCCGCGCCAATGCCGATATCTTTGTCAGTCGGGGAAATGTTTACATCGCCCATCACCACCACTTTGGTGTTGCGCAGCTTCAACTCATCCAGATAGCTCATCAGATCCGCATAGAACTTCTGCTTTGCTGGAAACTTCACCGGGTGATCGCGACTCTCGCCCTGGGGAAAATAGCCGTTGATCACGGTCAGGGTTTCACCATTCACAATAAAGTCTGCGGTAATCAGTCGGCGCTGGGCGTTGTCCAGGTCGTCAGGAAAGCCTTTGTAGACCTTGTCCGGCGCCATTTTTGACATAAGCGCTACGCCGTGATGGGTTTTTTGGCCGTGGAAATGCACGTGGTAACCCAGCGCTTCAATGTCTGCCAGCGGAAAATCTTCATCGCTGACTTTTGTTTCCTGCAAACCAATAAAATCCGGTTCCAGCTGCTCAATAACAGCGGCAAGCTGATGTAGGCGGATACGAATGCTGTTAACGTTGAATGATACAAACATCATGGGGGACGGTTCTCCGACACAAGTTTATCCCAAGTTTAACACATTGAAAGGGTGAGGGAATGGGGCTTGGTTGTCGCCATTGCGAATGGTCTACGGTGCCAGCAGCGGACAGGGGGGATACTCAGTTACGCTGTAGACGATATCCGCTTGAATATTTTCTTGCTGGTTGAGACGGATATTGGCCAGACCGGAATAATGGGTCAGGGCACCTTGCTGGTTATAGCCCAGTAAAATAGGTTCAACTATTAATCGTAGAAACAGGCTGGTTGGGCGAATCTGAATCAGATGATCGGCTCGAATGCGGTCGTTGTCACTCTTACTATCGGCCGGTTCCAGCACAAAACCATAATAGCTGCCGCGGGTTGGCGCCAGAAACTCGAAGTTTACAGAACCGCCCTCAACCACGGTTTGCCAGTTTTGCCGGACCAGATTGTCAAAACCGGAATCCACCACCAAGCTGTTATTGCTGTCCAAACGAAACTGTTTAAATTCTTGGGCGGGTGATTGCCATTCGATGGCAACACTCCCTGAATCATAGCCGACCGTCAGGCGCTCGTTGAATCGGGGTTGAACGAACTCCACGCCAGGGCGCAGCAGGCTAGGCTGGTTGTCGCGGTCATAGCGAAGTTGTTTGAAAGCGAACGGGGCATCAGAACTGGCGTCAAAATATTCGACCCTGTGGCTCTGCGGTTTGAACTGATTGCCGCTGCAGACTCCCTGTATTACATGTTGTTCGCGGTAAAGCTCGCTGCCAGCGTTTGCGCTGTCCAAGGGGCGAGCGCTGCCGGTAAAGTGGAACTCAGCGCCGGCGTCGGCTATAGCAGGTGCCCAGGCCAGCGTTGCGGCAAGGGCAGTAGTCACACTCCAGCCAAGTTTTGCCTTGGCTTTACGGGCGTTCATCGCGCAAGCCTTGGGTAAAGAAAGTCGCGCAGAGACAGCAGAGCCGGAAACAACACCAGCCACCCCACAGCTAATGCCAGTAAAGACGGCAGCAAATTGGGGAGGGTAACGGCTCCAAGTGCACTGGCGGACCAGTAGGCAAAAGGCCCTGCAATGGGCACTACCAGCAACATCAGCAGCCGGTTGCTGCCCAGCCACTTCAGGGAATGGTTAAGTGAGGTCATAAAGATTGCCCAAAGCGCAACCAGCCAGAGCGGCGTTGTGATGGCAGCGCCACTGGTGTCGGCAAGAATGCCGGTGCGCAGCCAAATGCCATCCAGTAAAGAACCTGCCAGAGTACCTATAACAATAAATTTCAGTTCGTCCATTTTGTACTGACTGACCAGAACAAAATGCACCAACAAGAATATCGCCACAATGATCAGCGCCCAGGCCTGTGAGAGCAAAACGCAGGCCAGCCAACCAAGCTCGAACATTACGAAATTCAGGATGTTGCGATAGGTTTTTGAAGAAATCATACGCTATGTATGGGCGCGTGTTTGCTGCCGGGTTTCGCCATAACAATTTGTGCTACGCCGATAGCTCGTTCACTAAACCCCGCTTCGCAATACGCAAAATAGAAATGCCAAAGGCGCTGGAATGCGTCGTCATAGCCTCGTTGGTGAAGATTTTGGCTTTGAGCCTGAAAGCGTTGACACCAGTCATCAAGAGTACGGGCGTAATGAAATCCCAAGTCTTCAACGTGGGCAAGCACCAGGTCTGTTTGCTCGCGCACCGCACCCACCATGGCTCCAAAAGAGGGAATGAAGCTGCCGGGAAAGATATAGCGCTGAATGAAATCAACGTTCTTCAAGGCTCGCTGGTAACGCTGCTCCGGCATGTTGATGGCCTGTATCAGCGCAAGGCCGTCAGGTTTTAACAACTGGCTGATTTGGCCGAAATAACTGGGCAGAAACTGCGGGCCAACGGCTTCAATCATTTCGATAGACACCAGTTTGTCGTACTGGCCGCTCAGGTCGCGGTAGTCATCAAATAGCAACGTAATGCAGTCTTGCAGGCCTTCCGCTTCAACCCTCTGTGTTGCCAGTGCCAATTGTTCAGCCGAAATGGTGGTGGTGGTCACGTGGCAGTCATAATGCTTGGCAGCGTAGATAGCGAAACCGCCCCAACCAGTCCCGATTTCAAGGACTTGGTCACCAGGCTTGAGCTTCAGCTTGCGGCAGATAACATCGAGTTTATAGGTCGAAGCTTCGTCAAGAGTACTTTCCGGCGTTTGATAGATAGCCGATGAATACATCAAGGATGGGTCTAAAAACAGCTCGAACAGATCATTGCCGAGATCGTAATGGGCACTGATATTTTTACGCGACCCTTCGGGTGTATTGCGATTAAGCCAGTGCAATCCCTTCAGGGTGGGCTTCGTTACCCAGCTGAAACGGTCTTCAAACCTGTTCATCAAATCAATATTGCGGCTGAAAAAACGCAGCAGGTACACCAGATTGGGGGAGCTCCAGTCGCCGGCCACGAAGGCTTCAGCCGCCCCAATACTGCCGCCGGTGAGTAAGTCGCGCCACGTACTGTGATTATGGATGACCAACTCGGCAGCGGGGTAGGCACTGTTGCCATCCCCTACGGTGACATCGCTGGCGCCGGCTTCATAAATAACCAGTGTGCCTTTTTGTAAGCGCATCAGCTGCTGCATTACCAGCGAACGCGCCACTCGGCTAGCGATAGGAGAGGGCCGCAGAGCGGATGTTATTTTCGCCGAAACCGCTGAGGACGTATTCATATTCTCCATGAGCTTACCTTTCCACTTGTCCCTTGGGATCGTGCATTCGATTGCTCTGGCACAAGATCCAAGCCGCAATCCTTTTGCCCCAGCCTGAACGCCGGATCGTTGGAATCCAACTTGTCCGGATGGGTGTAAAAAGGTGCACCTTTCAGTTTTAGTTTCAGCGCATGCCAATATATTCCGACGCTGACTTTAAGCGCTTCCAGCGGAAACTGGCGTAAACTGTCGTGCAATATCTTACGACTGAGCGGCTTGCGTTGGACCACTAGGGTGGCATCAAATTGACGGGCATTCTCTTCCATCACGCTCATGTGAACGCGCAATTGCGGTCCACGAAAGCTGAAGGTCCAGCGGTAATTCTGATGCATGCCGTTGAACGGTGACACGTGGAAGCGTTTTTCGAACTCGAACAGCTCGCTACGCCAGCCGGCCTTGTTAGGCGGATGGCCGACGGTTTCGAGGCAGTAGGCGTGGCGTTCATGCCAGGGCGTATTGGTGATCTGCGCGATAATGACCCGCGGTACCGCGCCGATTTCAGCGGTATCACCCTTGGCGTAACAGAAATAGAAGCTTACCGGATTGAACACATGACCAACGTAGCGCGGGTGGGTGATCAGCTCGATTTTGCCATCGGGGGTCCAGCCTGTCGCCTCACAAACATAGTCCCGCAGCGCCAGACCCAGACGGCCGTGGTCTGGCCTAAAGTAGTCTTTCCGATATAACGACAGCCAGTTAAACCGTTCCACAGAAAACAATGGGCTTACTGTGGTGGCTAACTGCCAGTTGTCGACGTCCAGCGCCAGCATACCGGTGTGGTAGCTGAATTCGTGTTGCACCGGATGTTGACGCCGGTGGCGTATGCTGCCTTCCAGCCAATCACTGCTCATAGTTATTCTTCAGGTAGGTACTTTTTAAATAGTTACTATCCAGGTAGTGACTATTTATATAGTGACTATTCAGATAGTGACTATTCAGGTCACTGCGCATGGCTAGAGCTCCACACCAAAGGCGCGAGTTACCCGCAACGCACTGTTTACGCCGTCTTCGTGGAAGCCGTTGAACCAGTAGGCACCGCAGAAGTGGCTGCGGTTCTGGTTACCGATGTCATCGTAGCGTTTTTGCGCCGCGACAGCCTCCAGGGTGAACACCGGATGAGCATACTCAAACTTTTTAATGATCTTGTCGGGCGCTATGTCGTGGCTACGATTCAAGGTAACGCAAAACGTTTCTTCCGCGCTGTGGAAATTCTGCAGAACATTCATGTTGTAGGTTACCGACACCGGCTCGTGACTGCTCGCGGGGATCAGATAGTTCCATGCCGCCCAAGCCCGGCGATTTGATGGCAGCACACTGGCGTCTGTGTGCAATACCACATCGTTATTCTGGTACGCGATGGCGCCAAGGATCTGTTGTTCAGCGTCGGTAGGCTGCGCCAGCATGGCCAGCGCCTGGTTGCTGTGGCAGGCAAATACAACTTGGTCAAAACGTTGCTCTTCGCCTGCGCGCACCACGGTAACGCCGTCTGCGTCACGTTTCACTTGCTGCACCGGGCTATTCAACCGTAGGCGGCCGTCCAGGCGGTCCATCATTTTGCCCACGTATTGTGCAGAACCGCCGGTTATCACCCTCCAGGTTGGCCGGTCATCAACCGACAACATGCCGTGATTGCTGAAAAATTGCAGAAAGAAGCGTATCGGGAACCGCTCAAGTACCACCTCGGGCGCCGACCAAATAGCTGACCCCATAGGCACGATGTAGAACTGTCGGAAGTATGCCGAGTAGCCGTTGCGGTCCAGGTAGCTACTCAGGGTTTCGCTGTCGTCGATGCTTTGATTGGCCAACTGCTGCTGGGTTTCCTTGTTGAAACGCAAAATTTCGCGAATCATTTTCAGGAATCGAGGGTTTAACAGATTGCGGCGCTGGGCAAACAGAGTGTTCAGGCTCGTGCCGTTATACTGCAGGCCCGTGCGGCGACTGTCGACACTGAAACTCATGTCGCTGACTTCTGACGCTACCCCTAATCGATCCATCAGCTTGATGAAGTTCGGATAGGTCCAGTCGTTGTAGACAATAAATCCGGTGTTTACCGGCCAGAATCGACCCCCCGAGGAGACTTGTTCGGTATTGGTGTGACCTCCGGCGTAATCCGCTGCCTCGAAAATTTCGATATCGTGGTGCTCTGCCAGCAGCCAGGCTGCTGTGAGGCCGGACACACCGGCACCAATGACAGCAATTCGCTGACGTTCAAAACTCATTAAATAGTCGCCTTATGCCAAGATCATGTCAGGTTATTTGGAAGCGTTAGCGGCTGATTGCCGCGCCATGGCGGCTGCCATTCGGTCAACAACCGGTTGTGGCATTGCGCCCAAGAGCTTCATGGCCCAAGTGAACCGTTTGGGGAAGGCAATATCACGATGGCCTTTCTTCAAGCCGCTGACAATGCGCTCCGCGGCTTCTTCGGCGGTCACAATAAAGGGCATGGGGAAGTCATTGACGTCAGTCAGGGGCGTTTTCACAAATCCAGGCGATACCACGACGACATCAATGCCCTCTGGTGCCAAATCGGCTCGAAGGCAATGGCCCAAATAGCTGAGGGCCGCCTTAGAAGCACCATAGCCTTCCGCCCGCGTGAACGGCAGCCACCAGGCTGACGAGCTGACGATGACCAGAGTCGCCGGTTCGCCTTTGGCGCGAGCCCGTCGCAGCGCCGGCAATGCGATGTCCAGGCTGCGGGCGGTACCCATCACATTGGTTATGATGTTGTTACCAATAACGTCGCTGCTGTAGTTGGCAATGTCGACGTAGTCACAGGTGCCCGCGTTCAAAATGGCCATGTTTAGCGGGCCGTGGCTTTCTAAAACTGGCGCAATTGTAGCCAGGTCATCGCTACTGGTGGTGTCGGCGGCAGCCACACTGATTCGGTCTGAAGCCAGTTGTTGCAGACTTTGCAGGGGCTCCGGGCGACGGCCGGTCAGCACCAGCTTATGACCGTCGGCCACAAGCGCACGAGTTAGTGCCTCGCCAATGCCGGAACTTGCGCCTGTAAGCCAGATATTGCTGCTTTTTTGAAGCACGTTTTTCATCCGGCGTGTTCCTTGATCTTGCGAATAATACCGCCCAGCAGTGGCAAATTTTCATAGAGCATCTGGCCGGCATCGAAGTAATCACGATGATAATTCACTTTGCCACAGTCAATGTGTAAATGGCTGATGCCTTCTACTTGAATTTCTCTGCCCCCATTGATGCGCTTGTGGCGCAGATACATAGTCCAGGGAAGGGTAACGGTGCCTTCGTCAACGACTTCTTGACCAAATACAAAGTGGGAGGCGATGACGTTCTGGTACGAGCTCGCAAAATAACGAGTCAGCTCTTCCAGGCCACGAACTTCGCTCAAAGGATCTTTGAAGTGTATGTGCTCAGCATAAACGCCGGCTAGCTTGTTCAGGTTGCCTTTGTCCAATGTGTTAAACAACTCTCGAAAGCGATTAACAACGTGAGGCGTGGCCGCATATTGTGAGCCCACCTCGATTGTCGACGCGATGGTCATGACTGCATTCTCCTAATGGAATCTAACTTGCGAGTTTCTTCCTGAACGCTTTTCGGAATTGGGTTCAGATCCCAAATAATACCCAATCGGGCCAGTAACCATAGGCCATACCAGGTAATGTCGATTTCGTACCAACGAAAACCTTGGCGTACAGACTGCGGCCAGCGATGGTGGTTGTTATGCCAACCCTCACCCAAAGTAAGCAACGCCAGCCAGAAGTTATTGCGGCTGTCGTCTCCGGTTTCAAAACGCCGCTTACCCCACACATGCGACAGCGAGTTGATGGACACAGTAGCGTGAAACAGCACCACAGTTGAGACGAAAAAGCCCCATACTAATAACTGAAAGCCATTCGTTCCCAGCTCGGGCGCCCAAGCTGCCAAGCCTTCACCTATGCCGTAAATTATCAGTGCCGCGACGGCAGGTACCAGGGCGTCGAACCGATTAATAAAGCGCAACTCGGGGAATTTTAACCAATCGCGTACTTTACGTTCGTTCATGGCAAAACCAGCGTCACACGTGAACCATCCCGCGTGTGCCCACCAAAAACCGCCCTGCTGGGGCGAGTGCAAGTCTTGCTCTTGGTCTGAATGCTGGTGGTGATGGCGATGGTGTGCCGCCCACCAAAGGGGCCCGCGCTGCGCCGAACTAGCTCCCAAGACTCCGAAAATAAATTGGGTTTTCCTACTTGTCTTGAATGTCTTGTGGGCAAAATAGCGGTGATAAAATCCGGTAATTGCAAACATTCGGAGCCAGAAAAATGCCAGTGCGAACATCACCGCAAAGGTGCTGGTGCCGGTAAAATATACCAGCAGACATGACAGATGCAGGGCAATAAATGGTATAACGCGGACTAGGTTGAACGCCCGTGAATCACTGTCGAGGTTGTCCGCGCCTGCGTCGGAATCAAACCATCGAACGATATTTAAGAGCCAATGTCGAGCTGGGGTCATACCCTTTAAGCCTTTAATTACTGATGGAAATTGCAACACTATGGACCAGAATAACTCTTCTAACGGAACCGTAAGCACTATTAACGACACTATACGCTCTGTTGCCATTGTTGGTTCAGGCGTGGCGGGCTTGACCGCAGGCGTTTTGCTCAAGGCTCAAGGGCACGATGTGACTCTTTTCGAGAAAAGCCGCGGCCCCGGTGGCCGGATGTCTACAAAACGGGTAGCCGGGACGTCAGTGGACATGGGCGGCCAGTACTTTACAACGCGGAATCCGGATTTTCTGCCGTTTCTACGTCGGCATGCCGGCGAGCAAACCGTTGTTCCCTGGCACGGGCTGCTTGGCTATCAGCAGGATAACGGCGACTGGTCAGAATTTCCCGCCGAGCAACGTTACGTCGGTGCACCCAGAATGACCGCCATTACCCGAGGCTTGTCTGCAGGCTTGAATGTTCAGGCGCAGACCCGGGTAGCAAGGCTACACCGTGACTCACAGGTAAAAAAATGGCATCTGCAGGACGCTGATGGCCAGAATCTGGGCGCATTTGACCAAGTTATTATTACCGCACCGCCGGCCCAGGCTCGTGCGCTGCTGGAAGACAGCAGCGCGGCGCAACTTGCCATCGAACTGAACACGGCGGTGGCACAGATTTTACCGTGTTGGGCGGTAGCAGTGAAGTTCAGCACTAACCCCTGGCCGCGCTTCCAGGGTGCCCGAGTCGCCAATTCACCCCTGTTCTGGGTAGCGGACAACACCAGCAAGCCGGGTCGCGAGAACGCATCTGATGAACCTGCTGCGGGCCATTGGTGGGTGCTGCATGCAACTCCCGAATGGACAAATGCCCACGTAGATGATGATCCCCAGCAAGTAGTAGACGCTTTAATAGCGGCTTTTGCCGAACTAAGCGGTAACGCCGAACCGGCGCTTGAAACCTTAACCCACCGCTGGCTTTACGCCCGTTCGGATGCCGGTGGCGAACCTCAGCCTGGCCACCTCTGGTTTGCCAGCGAGCAATTGGGGCTGGCCGGCGATTGGCTGGCAGGTGGGCGCATAGAAGGCGCCTACAACAGCGCCGTAGGCCTAGTGGATGCTATCGGTGGATCGGAGCAGGCGTAAACGGCCGTGTGTAAAAATGGGTGATGATGCCGTCGCCAAACTTACTGAAAAAAGCGCTGACGTCGGTGATTTTCTGCAGCGACCTGTGTCGGTTGACGGGGTTGCGCATAAGCACCTTTATGCCGTTGAAATTATCCTGAATATTGGAAAAACGTGTATACATCGAACAGGTCACCACATTGGCCGGGTTTAGCGCCAGCTGCCCGGCCAGCCAGTGGCTGTGTTGGGCGATGGCGTCTGGGTTCAAATCTTCCCGGGTATCCAGATGTTGCAGTTTTACCCGGTTCACGATGCAGAATGAAAAGCTTTCTGGCTGGCGTCGCGCCACTTTGCGAAACGCTTCCCAAAAGAAGTTGTCCGTTAGCTCCGCAAACCACTGCATATTGCTCAGACATGTATCAATCCAGTGAAAACTTTCTTCATCATCCAATACTTCGTTGATGGCCTCGCGCAGCAGCCAGTCAAAACCCAGCGCTGTTTTGTGGGCATATACCTTGCGATACATCTGATAACGGCTGTAAACGAAATCCTCCAGCGCGCCCAAGCCTTTCTGGGTGATGGCCAGTCCCAGCCACGGCTCATGGGGGTTCCAGCCAAAGCGCAGGTTGCTCAACAGGTGGTCCAGATTAAAGCCGCCAATGGTGACAGACGAGTGAAAACCATCTCGCAGCATGTAATCGGCTCTGTCAGCATCGATTTCGCCGGATACGATAGACGACAGCAAGTTCATGACCATTCCCGGAATATCGTTTTCCACAATGGCACCGCCGTGAGCATCGGCCCCGGCGATAAATTCCCAAAAAGTCACTGCGTGCTTGCAGAAAGTAGGGCTTGGCTTTACTTCTGTGGTTTCCATAATGCCAATAACGTCGACCGCGTTCAGCCCGGCGGCGGCCAAATCTATTGTGCTCAGAACATCGTGCGCCACGCGCACGGAATAATGCTCGTGTTCCAGTTCCTCCGGTGGCTGCGGGTGGTACTGGCGAAAGTCGACATCGGCCCACAAATCCTCAAATCTTCCTGGCCGCGACATCAGTTCGCGAATGTGCCGAGCTTGGGTGAACTGGTGAGAAAAGCTGGAGTGACCGCTGTCGTGAAGCAGGCAGCCCAAGCGAATGGTCTTGGCTAGATAGTCGATAGCGTCAAGTTGGCTCAGGGTTAGGTCGGTTTGTTCACTGAGTTGGCGTTCGCGCAAATAGGCGTCGATCATCGCACGGAACATGCGTGTGCCCACGTGCATCACGCCAATGCTGTGTAAAAATCGTGAGTGGGTGGCGCCGGGAAACACCAGGCTGAGAATGTCGTTCTGGCAGATATTGCGCAGGCGCTGGAACAGCGGGTGGTCTATCACCTGTATTTCATGGCGGTACAGGGGAATGGCCCCGTGAACCGGATCCATAATCAGTTTGTCGTAGGCTCCGAGCAAGTCGTTTACGGCGCGCCTCATAATCGGCTTTCCCTAAAATTGATGATACTCTTGGCTTCGTAATAATTTCGTACTGGTCTCGTATCGGTTTTATAGGGATTGTTATATCACAGAGGAATGTCAGAATAAGCTTTGTATCCTCTGTTTTCCGCTTCTCGTCAGTCGTTTAGGGCAGCTGCCATGGTTTCGCGTACTCAGCGCATTCTGATCATTGATTCCGACGCAAGTGCACGTGCTGAACTGTCCCGTTATCTGGAGGTTCGTGGCTTTTACGCGTTGGGTTATTCAAATCCGTCAGCGGCCATTGCGCTTTACGATGGGCCAGTACCCGACATCATATTTGCAGATTTACCGCCAGACGCCATTCGGGAAGTGGCAAACCACTTTGAAGACAGCGAATATTTTATACCTATTGTGGCCTGTGCTGAACAGGCCACAGGTGCTGATGTTGTTGCGGTCATGCGGGCCGGTGCCTCAGATTTCCTGCTAAAACCCTGCAATTCAGACCGTAACGCTCTGGACGATGTGATTGCAAAGCTGCTTGAGCGAGCACGGATCAATCGCTTGAATCAGCTATACCGTCAAGAGCTGGAAGATGCCAACCGCGAGCTGCGATCGGGTATGTCCGAGCTCAGCGCGGATCACCGGGCCGGCCGTAAAGTGCAGATGAAAATGCTGCCAGAACACAACATGGAAGTGAACGGCGTGGTTATTGATCATCTGATTAAACCATCATTGTTTCTGAGCGGCGATTTTCTGGACTATTTCAAGTTAACCGATGACAAAGTTATGGTGTACATCGCAGATGTGTCTGGCCACGGTGCCAGCTCTGCGTTTGTTACAGTATTACTGAAGAATCTGACCAGCAGGCTGCGGCGTGACTTAAGGCGCGGATTTAATGATGAAATCATGCACCCTGAGCTCTTCTTACAACGTATAAACTCAGAACTATTGGATACCGGCTTAGGCAAACACGTCACTATTTTCATGGGCATCATTGACTTGAAAACACGGGTTTTGAGCTACACGGTAGGTGCTCATCTCCCAATGCCTATTATCGCGTTTGAAGATCAGCCGGCAAGATTTTTGGAAGGTAGTGGGCTCCCCGTCGGGCTGTTTGAAGAGCCGGAATGGAAAGTATTTGAGCTGGCGTTGACGGCGCCGTTCCGGTTGCTAATGTTTTCAGACGGTATCCTGGAGGTCATACCGGCTAAAAGCCTGGATGAAAAGGAACGAACACTACTTGAACTCGTATCGGGAGGTCGTCACACTATCGCCTCTTTGAGCGAGGCTTTGAATCTCGATGAGACGACGGAATTACCTGACGATATCGCTATGGTATCGGTCACTGACATGTTGCGTGATTCAGCAAACCCGTCGTCCTAAACAGTGGCAGTATGGAAAATGGCTGGTTATAAAATTCTGCAAGCGGAAGAAAAGGGCATTTATGTCTTAAGGTTTGTTGGTGAAATACGCCTAAATCTGTGCTCGACGCTGGACAACCTGGTTGAATCCATTACTCAGGATCCCAATTTCAGAACCGTGGTCATCGACTTGTCTGAAACGGAAGTAATCGACAGCACAACCCTCGGACTTTTGGCAAAAATAGCATTGGCCGCCAAAAAACAGAGCGGATGCACGCCCAGCCTGATTTCCACCCACCCGGATATCACACGCATCATCGTTTCGATGGGCTTCGACAGTATTTTTATTATTGTCAGCGAGCCGGTCTCGAGCATGGAGCGCCTGGAAGAAATACCGGAGTTGAAGGCGAGTGAACAACAGGTTCGTGACAAAGTACTGGAAGCCCATAAAATACTGATGAGCATGAACAGTCACAATCGGGAAGAGTTTAAAAATCTGGTTCACGCCCTGGAATGCCAAGAAACCGGCTGAGCGAAAAACGGAATGATCATTCCTGCAAAGTGAAAAAACCTATGTCCGAAAACACAGCAGCGCCCGCGCAGGGCAACTCTTCCAGTCTGCCAGTCTGCCATGACGTAGCGGTGCTCGGCGGTGGCAGTTTTGGTACAGCCATGGTCAAGGTGCTGGCTGAAAATGGCCATAGGGTACATTTTTGGATGCGTGACCAAGCTCAAGCCGACAGCATCCGCGAAACCGGTCAAAATGAGCGCTACATGCCCGGCATTGCGCTGGCCGGTGATATAGAGCCCACTACAGATTTTCCCGGCGCAGTTGCCAGCGCTGAAATTGTCTTTGTTGCCATTCCATCAAAAGCCTTCCGTGACGTTATTCACCAGCACGCCGGTTGTTTTCGCGATGGCCAGATAGTTGTTAGCCTGACCAAAGGTATTGAAGCCCAGGGTTTCAAGCTAATGAGCGAAATACTGCAGGATGAAATTCCTCAATGCCGAATTGGTGTGCTCAGCGGCCCCAATTTGGCAGCGGAGATTGTAAATCGTGATCTGACCGCCACCGTCATAGCGTCAGAAAACCCAGAAGTGCGCGCCTGCGTTCAAAATCTGCTGGGCTGTGAGTATTTTCGGGTTTACGCCAACGTGGACATGTACGGTGTGGAGCTGGCGGGTGCGTTGAAAAATATTTATGCCATCGTCGCCGGGCTAGGCTCGGCTCTGGAGATGGGTGAAAACGCCAAAGCTATGCTGATTACACGCGGCATGGCAGAAATGAGTCGCTTTGCGGTCAGTTTGGGGGCCAATCCTATGACCTTCCTGGGGCTGGCCGGCGTTGGTGATTTGATTGTTACCTGTACATCGGCCAAAAGCCGGAATTTCCGTACTGGTTACGCCATTGGCAAAGGCAAGCCGCTTGATGAAGCCGCGGCGGAGTTGGGGCAGGTTGCAGAGGGCATTTACACTCTGAAACTGGTGCGTGAAAAATCCGAGGCCATGGGTATTCAAATGCCGCTGGTGCACGGCTTACACGAAATTCTATATGGCAATGCGTCTGTAAAGGCTGTTATCAGCGGCTTGATGACGGCCGCGCAGAACTCCGATGTGGAGTTTATCCTGCCGCGCACCATTGTTTAATAGCGGCCTAATAGCGATCTAATATCGACGTTTTTAATGTTAATCATGCGTTTAGAGGTTATTGATGAAGCTTCTTATCATGCGCCACGGCGAAGCAGGCCGGCACTCACAGGATGATCAGCGCGAGCTTACCAACGCGGGCAGGCAACAAGTTGCTCGAGTGGCCGCCCAGCTAGCGGAAAGTGATAGCCGCCCTGAGCTTATATGGTGTAGCCCCCTGGTTCGTGCCCGGCAAACTGCTGCGATAGTGGCTGAAATATTGAATTGTCCGGTTGAAGAAAAGCTGTTCATTACGCCAGACGACGATCCTGCTCATTGCCTGGGCGCCTTACTGGCCAATACGGCTTCACCGTTATTGTTGGTATCGCACATGCCATTGGTAGGCGTGCTCACCAGCCTGTTGACAGAAGGCGACAGGCGTGGCGCAGCGTTCATGACAGCCCAGGCCGTGCTGCTGGATATGGCCACTGTTGGCCCCGGCTGCGCTGACCTGAAAACCTGTTTTTCCCCTGACCTTCACCGCAGCGACCCCTCAAGGGAGGTGTCTATGAGCCAACAGTCGATAGATCTGGAGCCGCTCGCAAAGTCTGTTCCTGCCAAAGGTTTACCGCCACTTCAAGACTGGCACCCGCCGCTCTCCGGCGATATGGAAATGCGCATAGATCGCAGCTGTCAATGGTGGTTTAAAGGGAATCTTATAGGGCGCGAGGCGCTGGTGAAGCTGTTTTCCAGCATATTACGGCTAGAAGACGACGGCGAGTATTACCTGATTTCACCGGTCGAGAAATGGCGCATTCAAGTGGACGACACACCGCTGTTGGCTCATTCGTTAACGGTGAGCGGGCAGGGCGAACAACAAACGTTAACGCTAACCACCAATGTGGGAGAAATCCTCAGTATTGGCGCCGACCACCCGCTGAAAATCGAGACTTACCGGGAAACCGGTGAGCCCCGACCGTTGATAAAGGTGCGCCATGGCGTGCACGCACGACTGGTGACGGCGGCTTACTACGAATTGGCGGATTTGGCTGTTGAGCGTATAGTGGATGGAGAAACCGCGGTTGGTGTGTTCAGCGAAGGAAATTTCTTTAAATTGACAGGCAACGGTTGAAAACTCTACCTGCGCCCCAAAAAATGACGAGTATCGCGGTTTAGTCGTTGTTAAGCTGGGTACACATGAATTCAATACAGTCATTTAAGACAAGCAAGGAGATCACATGGCACAACCCCGCGTTGTATCCATCCACTACACTCTCACCAATGACCAGGGAGAAGAACTGGATTCCTCCCGCGTAGAAGGTCGGGAGCCGCTGTCTTACCTGGAAGGCGCACAGAACATCATCGGTGGGCTGGAAAGTGCACTGAATGAAAAAGCCGTTGGTGACGCCATGAAAGTGACAGTGGCTCCTCCTGAAGCCTATGGCGAAAAGAACGACGAGCTGGTTCAGCCGGTTCCTCTCAGCGCATTCGAAGGCGTAGAGTCCATCGAACCGGGTATGCAGTTCCAGGCAGAGACGCCGAACGGCCCTCAGGTGGTACGCGTAATTGAAGTAGGTGACGAAACCGTCACTATTGATGCCAACCATCCCTTGGCTGGCGAGACCCTGCACTTTGATGTTGAAGTTGTTGAAGTTCGCGACGCAACAGACGAAGAACAGGAACACGGTCACGTTCACTGATCCATTGTGAACTGTGCGTAAAAAAGGCTCCCGAGGGAGCCTTTTTTTTGCCTGATACTATTACATGTTCGGGTAGTTTGGACCGCCGCCGCCTGCTGGCGTTACCCAGGTAATATTTTGGGACGGGTCTTTAATGTCGCAAGTTTTGCAGTGTACGCAGTTCTGCGCGTTAATCTGGAAGCGTTTGCCGCTGCCATCTTCCGCTGCAACCACCTCATACACGCCCGCAGGACAATACCGCTGAGCCGCTTCGTTGTACTTCGGCAAGTTGTGCTCTATCGGGATGCTTGGATCTTTCAGTTGCAAGTGAACCGGCTGATCTTCTTCATGGTTGGTGTTAGAGATAAACACCGACGTCAACTTGTCGAAGGTCAGTTGATTGTCTGGTTTCGGATAGCTGATCGACTTGCAGTCAGCAGCCAGTTTCATCGTATTGTGATCGGCCACAATGTCGTGCAACGTGAAAGGCAGGCTGCGGCCCAAAATGTTCTGCTCCAGATACGCCAGACCACCGCCTATAATCGGGCCAAATTTGTGAATACTGGGGCCGAAGTTACGGTCTTTGTAGAGCTCTTTATAGAGCCAGCTGTCTTTGAAACGGTCTTCAAAGCTGGTGATTTCCTCGCCGTTTTTACCTGCATTCAGCGCTTCAAATACCGCTTCTGCGCCTATCATTCCAGATTTCATGGCCGTGTGAGAGCCCTTAATCTTGGAGAAGGTCAGGGTTCCGGCGTTACAGCCCAGTAGCAGGCCTCCTGGAAAACTCATTTTGGGAAGGCAATTAAAGCCGCCCTTGGTGATGGACCGGGCGCCGTAAGACACGCGCTTGCCGCCTTCCAGATGCTTTTTGATTTCCGGATGGTGTTTGATCCGCTGCATTTCATCAAACGGGCTCAGGTGCGGATTGCTGTAGTTCAAATCGGTAATCAGGCCCACATACACCTGGCCACCCTCAAGGTGATACAGGAAGGAACCGCCAGTAGAGTTACTTTCACTCAATGGCCACCCCGTGGTGTGCACGACCAGGCCCGGTTCGTGTTTGGCTGGATCTATGTCCCACAGCTCTTTAATGCCAAGACCGTAATGCTGGGGATCCTTGCCAGCGTCTAGCTTGAATTCGTTGATCAACCGTTTGCCCAAGTGGCCGCGGCTACCTTCTGTGAACAAGGTATATTTAGCGCGCAGCTCCATTCCGGGCATGTAACTGTCTTTATGGCTGCCATCACGGGCGACGCCCATATCACCGGTAATAATGCCTTTCACCTGGCCGTCTTCAATAATTGTTTCCGAAGCCGCGAAACCGGGATAGACCTCAACACCGAGCTCTTCGGCACGCTCACCCAGCCAGCGGCAGAAATTACCCAGGCTGATAATGTAGTTGCCGTGGTTGTGCATGTTCTTTGGCACAAAAGCATTGGGTATCTTTGTGGCCTTTTCCTGGTCTTTCAGCAGGAAAATATCATCACGGGTGACCGGAGTATTCAACGGTGCGCCCAGCTCCTTCCAATTTGGAAACAGCTCGTTTAAAGCGGTTGGCTCAAAAACGGTACCGGCCAAGATATGGGCGCCGATTTCGGAGCCTTTTTCCACCACGCAAACCGTTAATTCCTGGCTTGCATCCTGGGCGAGTTGCATTAGGCGGCAGGCCGCCGAAAGGCCAGCAGGACCACCACCGACGATCAGGACATCAAACTCCATCGATTCGCGTTCCACGTTAGTCTCCTCAACCATATTTTTTAAATGTTGGACAGTCACGACTGAACCGGGCTCTTCAAAATCTGTGCGGTATTATACGTGTAAAAAACCCTGCAGACGACTGCGTGCTGCTAAAGTTAAGCTTGCGTTGTATCTATGGTAACTCTTATTGCGTCTTTCTGGTACGTTAAACAAACGTTTGTTTTAATTGATTTGTGGGGATTTTCTCCCTGTTCTCAAGCTGCTACGGCTGTGTCGGCATGACCTAAACGGCGCCATTTGTATTGACCCGCTTTCGCTTTATCGGCAGAATCGACGCACTCCTGCAGCAAATACTTCCATTGAATTTGCTGATACGTCTTTAAACACATCGTAGAAGAACGAGGAATCTATGAAGGTTCTGGTTGCTGTAAAACGAGTAGTTGACTACAACGTAAAAGTGCGTGTAAAGCCGGACAACACCGGCGTTGATCTCGCTAACGTCAAAATGGCAATGAACCCATTCTGCGAAATCGCTGTTGAAGAAGCGGTTCGGTTGAAAGAAAAGGGCGTTGTGAACGAGATTGTGGTGGTTTCTATTGGTCCCAAGGCCTGTCAGGAGCAGATTCGCACCGCTCTGGCATTGGGCGCGGACCGTGGCATCCACATTGAAACAGACGCAGAGATTCAATCTTTGCAGGTTGCCAAGCTGCTAAAAGCTGTGGCTGATAAAGAGCAACCCAATCTGATCATTCTGGGCAAGCAGGCCATCGACTCAGACAACAACCAGACTGGCCAGATGTTGGCCGCGTTGGCAGGTATGAGCCTAGGCACATTCGCGTCTGAAGTTGTGATCGACGATGACAAAGTAAACGTAACTCGTGAAGTAGATGGCGGCATGATGACCGTTTCACTGACGTTGCCCGCGGTTGTTACCACGGACTTGCGTTTGAACGAACCGCGTTACGCGTCGTTGCCTAACATTATGAAAGCAAAAAAGAAGCCTCTAGAGTCCATTAGCCCGGCCGATCTGGGTGTTGATGTCACCCCGCGCCTGACAACTGTCAACGTGGAAGCCCCGGCTTCACGCCAGGCAGGTATCAAAGTGGCAGACGTGGCAGAGCTGGTTAACAAATTGAAGAACGAAGCGAAGGTGATCTGATGAGCATCCTTGTAATTGCTGAACATGACAACAGCAGCCTGAAGCAGGCGACCCTGAGTGTTATTGCAGCCGCCAAGGTTATCGGTGGCAACATCGATGTGTTGGTCGCTGGTGAAAACGTGGGCGCCATTGCGGAAGCCGCAGCAAAAGCTGACGGTGTTAATAAGGTGATGGTTGCTGATAACGCGGTTTATGGCCATTTTTTGGGTGAAAACCTGAGCCAGTTGATTGTTGAGCTGGCCGAGGGTTACACCCACATCCTGGCAGCTGCCGGCAGCACGGGCAAAGACACCATGCCCCGCGTAGCGGCATTGCTGGATGTGGCCCAGATTTCTGACATCATTCGAGTTGAAGCCCCAGACACCTTTGTTCGCCCGATTTATGCGGGTAACGCCATCGCTACTATAAAATCCAGCGATAGCGTTAAGGTGATCACCGTGCGCCCAACCGGCTTTGACCCGGTAGCAGCAGAAGGTGGCTCCGCATCGGTGGAACAGCTGGACGTGGTAAAAGATGCAGGTTTGTCCACGTTTGTCAGTGAGCAAAAAGCGAAATCGGACCGCCCTGATCTTGCTAGCGCCGGGATTGTCGTCTCTGGTGGCCGCGGTATGCAGAACGGCGAAAACTTCAAAATGCTGGAGCAGATCGCCGACTTGATGGGTGCCGCTGTCGGAGCATCTCGAGCCGCTGTTGACGCCGGCTTCGTGCCCAACGATATGCAGGTAGGGCAAACCGGAAAAATCGTTGCGCCACAGCTGTACATTGCCGTTGGTATCTCGGGTGCTATTCAGCATCTGGCGGGTATGTCTGACTCTAAAGTGATTGTTGCGATCAACAAGGACGAAGAAGCACCTATCTTCCAGGTAGCCGACTACGGCCTGGTTGCAGATCTTTTTGAAGCAATACCGAAACTTGAAGAAGAACTTAAGAAAGCGTAATAAAGTATTGTTTCTATTGAAAAAGGCACCTTATTTGGTGCCTTTTTTTTATGAAGTTACGTTTATAAACGCAGGTAGGAAAAGTGATGAGTGCAAGTAAACAGCCCCCTTACGATCTGTTGGTGTTCGGCGCAACCAGTTTTGTCGGTCAGATTCTGAGTCAGTATTTATACGATACCCATGGCGTGGGTGGTGATGTTTCATGGGCCATAGCCGGCCGCTCACAGTCAAAGCTTGAAACACTCAGAAACCAGCTGGGGTCAGGCGCTGCCGATTTGCCGTTACTGGTCGCCGATGCCACCGACGAACCAGCGCTGCAAGCATTGTGCATGCGCACCCGGGTTATTATTTCTACGGTCGGCCCTTATGCGCTTTATGGCGAACCACTGATCAAAGCCTGCGTCGAAACCGGCACTGACTACTGTGACCTTACCGGCGAAGTACAATGGATCGGCAAAATGGTGTCGCGCTATGAAGCGGCGGCGAAAGAATCCGGTGCACGCATCGTTCATTGCTGTGGTTTCGACTCTATACCTTCAGACATGGGCGTCTGGTTCCTTCAGCAACAGGCAGAGAGCGCTTTTGGCAGGGTGTGCCAGGATGTGCGTATGCGCTTGAAAGCGGCCAAGGGAACGCTCTCCGGCGGCACAGTCGCGTCAATGATCAACATTGCCAAGGAAATGGCCGCCGATCCCGAACTGCGACGCTCTATGGCGAACCCGTTCTCCATCAGCCCCGCTGGCCATCGTTCAAAAACTCGCCAGCCTTCGCTCAAAGGCCCGGGGTTTGATAAAACCCTGAACAGCTGGCTGGCACCGTTTGTGATGGGCGCCATCAACACTCGCGTTATTCACCGCTCCAACGCTCTGCAAGATACCCGCTACGGCCAGGAATTCACTTACGACGAAGCCGTTATGACCGGCCGCGGTGTGAAGGGCCGGTTGGCTGCTTATGGCATAACCGCAGCATTGGCAGGGTTTTTCATGGGTTCTGCGGTGAAACCAACGCGCTGGGCTATTGAAAAATTTGTGCCACAGCCAGGAGAAGGCCCAAGCCCGGAGGCCCAGCAGACCGGGTTTTTTGACATGCGATTCGTGGGGAAAACAGATGACGGGCGTACGATCATTACCCAAGTTAAAGGCGATCGTGACCCGGGTTACGGCGCCACCAGCCGCATGATCGGCGAAGCAGCAACGTGCCTGGCATTTGATGTTCCAAAAAATCAGGACGGTGGTTTCTGGACCCCGGCATCCTTGCTAGGCCAGCCACTGCTGGAGCGTTTAACCAGACGTGCCGGTTTGAGCTTTGACGTACTGGAAACCCGCTAAAGCGGGGCTCCAGTCAACGGCATGTTGCTGGCCTACCAGAGATTCTCGTAAAGCACGGCGATCTGCTGTGCCGTTGGCACTCGCGGATTGTTGCCGGGGGATCCCGACGCCAAGGCCTGTTGAGCCATTGTCGGTATTAACTCAAAGAATTTGGCGCGATCAATTCCAAAGCCGCCAGGGGTGGGTACCTGAAGCTCTTCATTGAGTGCATAGAGTTCTTTGAGCAGTTTCTGATTAGCGCTGTCGGTGGTGTCGGTCTCGTCAGCAACGCCCATGGCTCGAGCGCAG
Source organism: Marinobacter sp. BSs20148 (assembly GCF_000283275.1). Taxonomy (NCBI): domain Bacteria; kingdom Pseudomonadati; phylum Pseudomonadota; class Gammaproteobacteria; order Pseudomonadales; family Marinobacteraceae; genus Marinobacter; species Marinobacter sp. BSs20148. The sequence goes on along the minus strand of NC_018268.1, from coordinate 2,173,471 downwards.
TCTGCGTAGCGTTCGGGCGCTGAGGGTATGGAAAACTCTGTAATGGTTGGTAACAGCATTGCGTTCGATAAACCGTGCGGCACATGAAACGCAGCGCCGATAGGGCGGCTCATGCCATGCACCAACGCCACGGATGCAGCCGAAAATGCGATGCCCGCCAGGGTTGAGCCCAGCATCATGGCCTCACGGGCCGGTTTGTTGGTGCCGTCTTTATAGCTGGTACGCAGATTGGGTCCCAGCAAGCGCATGGCGGCCAACGCCTGGGAGTCGCTGTACAGATTCGCTTTCTGACTGACGTAAGACTCCATCGCGTGAGTCAGAGCGTCTATGCCGGTATCGGCGGTGGTTCGGGCAGGTACGGTCAGAGTCAGGTTGTAGTCCACCAGCGCCGCAACCGGCATAAAGCCAATGCCCACACAGAGCATTTTTTCATCACTGGTTTCATCCGTGATGATGGTAAAACGGGTGGCTTCCGAACCTGTACCGGCGGTGGTTGGCACCGCAATTACTGGAATACCGCTTTCATTGACGATTCGCGGAAATTTGTAATCGCTCATTACCCCACCGAAGCGGGCTAATATCGAAATCGCTTTGGCGCTGTCAATCGGACTGCCACCGCCCAGGGCGACAATGCAATCGTAATCGCCGTTGCGAACCTGCTCAACGCCGGCTTGAATAGAGCCCACTGTAGGTTCCGGGACGGTATCGCTAAACACATCTGCACTGATCGAACGCTGCAACAGGCACGCCTTGAGCGACTCTGCATAGCCCAGCTCGACCATCATCTTGTCGGTAATAATCAGCGGCCGGCTGCAGTTAAGGCTGGCAATCACATTGGGTAATTCTTCGCTGGCGCCGGCGCCAACCTGCAGAATGCGTGGAAGTATTATTTGCGAAGACATAGTAGATCCCGAAATTTTTATATTTGTATTAAAGCGCAATCGTAGCGGTGCCACCTGCCAGTGCATCCACACTGTGAGCCAGGCTGATCACCGTACGGCCCGCCAAACGTTGTTCCATACGGCAGCATATGCGGTCGCGCAGGGCTTTGTCGACACCGGTGAATGGCTCGTCCAGCACGAACACGGTCGCAGGGCTTAGTAGCACTCGCGCCAGCGCGATGCGCCGGGCTTCGCCGCCAGACAGCAAATTGCCGCCACTGCCGAGCCAGGTATCCAGCTGGGCCGGCTCCTCGCCAAAGCGATCTCCCATCTCGACCAGGTCCAGCACTTGCCAGAGATCATCATCGCTGGCCTCCGGGTTGGCCATTTTCAAGTTCATGCTTAAAGTGTCGTCAAACAGATAGGTTTGCTGAGTCAGGTAAGCAACCGGAAGGCTGCTAACGCTGCCGCCTGATGGGCGTAGCAGACCGCTCAAAGCGTCTGCCAGGGACGATTTTCCGCTGCCTGATCGGCCAGTAAAACCGAGCCACTCCCCGGGCTTAAGCTTGATGCTGAGAGGGCGAGCCAGCAAAGGCTGACTGTCGCCGTAGCGCAGCTGCAAATCATCAACCGCGACCGCAAAATCGCCGTTCTCAGGCGTTACCAGGTCAGTCGTCTTCGCCAAGGTGACACCACCGTGCCCGGCGCTTTCTGCGGTATCGCGGTTTAAGCGCCGGGCAGAGGCCACTGTGCCGCCAAGGCGGGAAAACGCGTCGGGCAACACGCCATACACCTCGCCCAATCCCAGTAAAGCGATGGGCAGCAAAACCAGCACCGGGCCAGACAGCATTTGCTGCTGGTACAGGCTAAATCCCATCCACAGAGCCACCACCACTGCCAGGTTTATCAACAGGTTTGAGCCTGCCAGGTGCCAGCCAGCTCGAGCCTCAATAGTGCATTGCTCGCTGGTTAACTGCTCGGCCTGCTGCATCAACAAGGCGCTGTGGTCACGGGCACGACCTGCAGCGGTGAGCTCTGCGTAACCCTCAATGTGCTGAACCAACTGGCTGCGTAGCGTGTCTTGGCGCTCACTCTGAGCCTGAGCCAGGGTATGGGTGCGCAGGTAGACAGCGCCCGTTGCCGATGTAAAAGCCAGGCCCAGGCACGCAGCGACCAAAACGCCGGTCTGTACACTAAACACCGTCGCGGCCAGGATAATAACCCCAACACTTACCAGCGCCGCCAGGGACGCAGGAGCAAGTAGGCGCAGGTAAAGTGTATCCAGTGCGTCTACATCGGTGAGCAAGCGTGACAGCCATTGTGCGCCCGTCATTGGCGAGCGCTGACTGCGGGGCACAAAGGCCAGACGTTTAAATAGGGTTACCCGAATGTCAGCCAACAGTCGTAGCACGGTTTCGTGATTGTAAATTCGTTCCAGGTAGCGGAATACGGTACGCGAAACCGCAAACAGGCGAATGGCCGAGCCGGGCAGATACAGCTCGATCGTGGCCTGAATACCCATGGCGATCAATAAACCAACCAGAGCTGTTCTGGTGATGAACCACCCAGACAACGCCAACAGAGAGATACCCGCAAGCAGCGTAACTAGAATCAAAAAAGCGCCAATCAGTAAGCGGTTACGGCGGTGGAATACCAACTGCAACCAGGGGCGCAGAGCATTAATCATGGTGACCTCCTTCAGCAGTGGCCTGCAACCGGCCATCTACCACCTGCAGTACCTGGTCAGCCAGTACGAGCAACGCCGTGTGGTGGCTCGAAAACACCAGGGTTTTTCCTTGCTGCTTCAATTTGGACAGGGTTTGCACAATGTGCTGTTCGCTGTCGGCATCCAGAGCTGCTGTGGGCTCATCCAGCAGGATCAGGTCATAATTTGCCACCAGAATACGTGCCAGGCTCAGGCGCCGTGACTGCCCACCCGACAGACCCTGGCCATCTTCCATTACTTTGCTGTAAATGCCCTCTGCACGCTCAGCAAGCAAAGGGCCCAGGCCAACCTGTTCCAGCGCGCCAGCTATCTCATTATCGCTGGCCTGCGGTGCGGTTAAGCGCAGGTTGTCGGCCCAGGTGCCATCAATCAAGAAGCCTTTTTGTCCTAACCAGCCAAACGCTTGCTGGCCCGGGGCTTCGCCAAAAATGGTAATGGCACCGCTCTGTGGGGTGATAAATCCCGCTATCATATTCAATAACGTGCTTTTGCCACCTCCGGAGGGGCCCGTTAGCGCAAGGGCCTGGCCGCGGCCAACGCTGAACGACACCCGGTCAAACAGCAGCTTGTTTTTGCTAAAGCCAGAGCCGAAGCCAACGCTGACGTCTTGAACCATCACCCCGGTGCTGTTCTGCGAAGGAGCAGGGCGAACCCGCTGGCCAGTCGACTCTGACGCTTTAAGCCGGCTGAAAATTTCAGCGCCGGCACCCAAGGCGGATGCACGATCGTGATAGTGCTGTGACAGCGTGCGCAATGGTTGAAAGAACTCCGGTGCCAGCAGCAACACCAATAAACCGGAAAACAGCGTTAAATCCGCTGCCGGGCCAAAAACGATGGAGCCCAACAGACCAAAACCGATATACATGGCTATAACGGCGATGGCCACAGACGAAAAGAACTCAAGCACGGCTGACGACAAAAACGCTACCCGCAGGGTTTTCATAGTGATAAACCGGTATTGGTCCGAGCGCTGTTGCAGAACCTCGGAAGCGGGGCCAGTTTGCTGAAACAGTTGCAAAGTGGTTAGCCCGCGCACCTTATCCAGAAATTGGCCGGACAGGCGGCTGACGGTTTGAAAGTGCTGTTGATTCAGTGATTCAGCGCCCATACCTACCAAGGCCATGAACAACGGAATCAGGGGTGCCGCCAACATTAAAAATATTGCCGCTAGCCAGTCTAACCAGAATACAAACGCTAGAATCATCAGCGGTAGCAGGGTGGCAATCAGCATTTGCGGCAGAAAACGTGCGAAGTAGCCGTGCAGAGCATCAACGTGGTCGAGCCATTCGCGGCTATGAGTGCCAGCAGAGGACTGATTCAGGCTCACCGGCCCGGTGGCTTGCCAGCAATCATTAAGTTGCTGACGTACCTGTCGGCGCACCTGCTGGCTGCAGCGCGACGCCAGAGTGGTTTGCCAGCCTTGAGCCAGCGCCCGCACCCCTAATGTGGCCAATAATCCCAGAAAATACGGGGTTAGTGCGGCCAAAGCGACTTTTTCCACCAGACCCTGGTGAATAATCGTGGCTAACAAGGTCATTTGTACAATGGTAGCAAAGCCTGCAAACAAACCAGCTACCGCCGTTTTGATGACGCTTTTTCTGTGTGTCTTGGCCAAGCCCTGTAACCATTTATTCACCTCTGCACTAAGTGGTGCCGGCGACGAATCACCGGTACCACCGTTATTCAAGGCGCTAGAGTTTCGCGCATCGGGTTCAGCCACTTAGTGATATCCCTCGGCGCGCACTTTGCCGCGGAATACCCAGTAGGTCCAGGCGGTGTACACCAGCACAAAGGGAATAACAATCAGCAAACCAACCAGCAGGAATAACTGCGAACTGTAGGCCGACGCGGCATCCCACAGGGTGTAGTCGGGCGGCACCAGGTAAGGCCAGCGGCTTACAATTAGCCCCAGATACGTCGTGATGAACAGCCCCATGGTGGCTACGAACGGCATACCTTCAAGCCGGTTGCGCACAGAGCGGAAAATCTGAAACGCAAACAACAAGGTCAGAAACGGCAGTACCCAAATCACGGTCAGGTTTTCGAACCAGCGGTTACGCACCATGTCATCCACGAACGGTGTCCATACACCAATAATCCCGAACACAACCAAAACTGCTGTAAGAAGAGGCAAGGTGATCTTGTATGCCCATTCTTGCAGCCGACCTTCGGTTTTCATGATCAGCCAGGTGGAACCCAAGAGTGCATAACCGGCAATCAAGCCAAGGCCAGTCATAATGGTGAACGGCGTTAACCAGTCCATCGCGCCACCGACGTAAACTCGATTGGCGGTTTCATAGCCTTGAATGTAACTCCCTACCACCACACCCTGCGCAAACGCTGCCAAGGTAGAGCCGCCGGCAAACGCCCAATTCCACAAATAGCGCGAGCTCTGCGCCTTAAAGCGGAATTCGAACGCAACACCCCGAAAAATAAGCCCGGCCAGCATCAGGAACACCCCAATGTACAGAGCGGGCAGCAATATGGAGTAAACCAGAGGAAATGCCGCAAGCAGCCCGGTACCGCCAAGCACCAGCCAAGTCTCGTTACCGTCCCATACAGGCGCCACCGAATTCATCATGGTGTCGCGATCGGGCTCCGAGGGCGCGAAGGGGAACAAAATCCCCACGCCCAGATCGAAGCCGTCCATCATCACATACATGATTATGCCGAAACCGATAATGAACGCCCACACCAGTGCTAAATCAATCATTCCCATGATCAGTGTTCTCCCTGGGTAACCGGCCGCCCTGTAATTTTACCAATTTCAAATTGAGTGTGCGCCGCAGACAGAGGACGCTTTGGCCGTTCGGTCAATGATTCAGGCTGTTCATAGTCTGCTTCAAGACCTTCAAACAAAACTCGCATCAAGTAGTAAAGACCGGCCGAGAACACCATCGAATACACCACCACATAACCAATCAGAGTGAACAGCGCCATAGTGCCGGTCAGTGACGGTGTAATGGCTGCTGAGTAATCGAGCATGCCGTACACCAGCCAGGGCGAGCGACCAGTCTCAGTCACAAACCATCCCGACAATACCGCAAGAAATGGTGTAATACTCATGACGCGCAGACTCTGCAGAAACCATCTTGTACGCCAGAATTTGCCACCACGACGCAGGACCAAGCCCGTCAGCGCGACCAGAATCATCAGCAGACCAAGGGCTACCATCACGCGGAACGACCAGAATACGATCGCAACCGGAGGCTGCTTATCAACCGCGACTTCATTCAAGCCCAAAATCTCGCCGTTCCAATCGTGGGTGAGCACGAGTGACGCCAGGCTGGGGATACCAATTTCAAAATGATTGGTCTGGTTTTTCTGATCTGGAATAGCGAATAGCAACAGAGGCACGTTAGTTCCGGTTTCCCAGTGGCCTTCCATCGCGGCCACTTTCATTGGCTGGTGCTCAAGTGTGTTCAAACCGTGAAAATCGCCAACGACCGCTTGAGTCGGCGCCACTATTAACAGCAGCCACAGACACATAGACAGCGCTTTCCGGTTGGCCTCTACTTCGCGACCCTTGAGCAGATACCAGGCACTTACGCCGGCGACTACAAAGCCACCCGTTAAGAACGATGCCAGCACCATGTGGGTAAAGCGGTAGGGGAAGGAAGGATTGAAAATCGCTTCAGTCCAAGACGTAACGTAAAAAATGCCGTCACGCAGTTCGACGCCTGCTGGTGTGTGCATCCAGCTGTTGGCCGATAGAATCCAGAAGGTCGATATGAAGGTTCCGGTCGCCACCATAATGGCGGCAAACAGATGCACACCGGGCGGGACTTTATTACGGCCAAACAGCAAAACGCCCAGGAACGCAGCTTCGAGGAAGAACGCCGTTATCACCTCATAAGTCAGCATCGGCCCCAGAAAGTTGGCAGTCGCTTGGGAAAAATTGCTCCAGTTTGTACCGAACTGAAACGACATAACAATTCCGGACACCACGCCCATGCCAAAAACCACGGCGAAAATTTTGGTCCAGAATGAGGACAGGCGAACCCACGATTGATTGCCAGTTTTAAAGGCCAGGCCTTCCAGCACGGCGATGTAAGAAGCAAGACCCACAGTAAATACTGGGAAAATAGCGTGGAAAGAAACCACGAATGCGAATTGTATTCGCGACAACAGGATGGGATCGAGTTCCATAGAACCTCCGGTAACTTCTCACACAAGACCACGGGGCTTATGCCCCTGGCACCGACAGCCTTTGGTACTTTTAGTGTTGTTGTTACCAGCAGGTTATTGCATCGTACTAGCTTATACAGACGCGCGCGTCGGACAGATTGTCGCACTCATGATCTATATTAAGAACCGAAGGCTGCGACGCACTCGAACTATAGCTTAGCCAAAGAAATTAACAACTTACAGGCGTGTCACGAATGGGATTTTACCAAGAAAAAATACTCCCGCACCTGATTTCCAAAGTGTGCGCCAGTGAAGACCTGATGGCGTTGCGCCAGAGCCTGGTGCCCAGAGCAAAAGGTATTGTGCTGGAAGTGGGAATGGGTTCGGGTATCAACCTCGCGCTTTACCGGCCCAATGAGGTTGAACGGGTATACGGCCTGGAGCCGTCGGCCGGGATGCGCCACAAAGCCATCGACAATGCCAACCGATCACCAGTGCCCCTAGAATGGCTGGATTTGCCAGGCGAGGAAATTCCGCTGGCAGACGCCAGCATAGACACAGTCGTGCTCACCTTTACACTGTGCAGCATAGCCGGCTGGGAAAAAGCACTGATCCAAATGAAAAGAGTTTTGCGTGCCGATGGCAAATTGCTGTTTCTTGAGCACGGCGAATCACCGGATGCCAAAGTTCAAAGCTGGCAACACCGAATAACGCCGGCCTGGAAGCGCATTGGCGGCGGTTGCCACCTGAACCGACCCATTGCCGACCTGATCCGCAGCGCAGACTTTGAAATCGTTGAGTTAGACACCTTCTATCTAGCAAATGTGCCGCGCATTGCCGGCTACATTTATCGGGGTGTTGCGGTGCACTCAAAACAGATCTTTTAAATTAGAAGCCAATCCGAATTGCGTTAGCGAACGTGGCCTTATACAATTCCTCGCTCAAAAACATCCCCTCGAAATGCTCCGATGGTGGAATAGGTAGACACAAGAGACTTAAAATCTCTCGACCTCACGGTCGTACCGGTTCGATTCCGGTTCGGAGCACCATTAAAATCAGTAAGTTACGAAACTTCTCTCCAGCTCTCTCCATCGCCGGCTTTCTCATGTAGACGTTATGTAGACAGTTGATTGTACGGCATACCTCCACAAATCTGTATTCTCCATACGCAATGAGCTTGGCCAGCAAACCACTCCACCGCATAGTTAGTCTCACACGAAAACCGTCCATTAGTGATCCTGCGCTCGCGTCCATGATAGTTCGAACTTTCCGAAGCTGTAACTACATACAGTCTTATCGTGCGAGCGAAAAGGCGAGGTCAGGCGATTACTTGGCGACACTGGGTGGAATGAGCTAAGCTCCTGTTAAAGAGCGAATTTAAGGCCACGCAAGAAAAGTGGGACGCGGGTTTATGTGGGACGACCTTTTCTGCAATACTGAGAAATGCGGTCTAATCACTTTTAGTGATACGATTAATAGAAAAAGAGAAGCTGGAGTAATTATGGACAATGAAAAAAACGAATGGACGATAACCTACAAGCAAATTGGCATCATAGTGGTTTCGTTTATGCTCGGTGTAATTATTGCCCTATTATTTTCAAATTCTCAAAAAGACACAATCACAAACTTTACAACCACTGAGCTCATAGGTTTTGTGCTTACTGTCATCATTTCAGGTGGGTCTATTGTTTTGGCAATTGCGGCTATAGCTCTAGGTCGTTCTTCAGAACAAGCAGTTATTAATCGAAGTGACGAAAGTATAAGGTTACAGACAGAGCTTTTTACAAAAACCACGGATGCACTCCAAAGCATCAAAGCTTCGACGGGTGTCACCGAAAAGCGTATTGAAGACATCATAGCCGGAAGAGCTGGCGAAATATCTAAACAGCTTGCAGAATTGGCAAGTGATGAGACTGTATCAGGAAAGGTTGATATAAGAGAATTAGAAGAAAAAATTCGTCAATCGATTACCGGTACTCTCAAAAAAGAAGAATCGGATGAGGACAAAATAAAACGATTTGAGCGTCGCGAAAAGATGCGTAAGCAAAGAGATGATTATGAGAAAAACCATAGCAGCTTGATGTACTCAATCGCGAACTTGCCTAATACAAAAATACTGAAAATTGGCCATGGTTCACCGGTTGCCAGTCAGACAGAGCCTTTAAGCAAATTCGATGGAGTTTTCAATAAGGATGGCAAGACGATCGCTGTCAGCACTTTCATGCCCACAAACTACGAAAGGTATGAGAGAGAAAATGTTGGAGAAATATTTACAAACTTTGCACAGGGTATAGAGGCCGATAAAGTTGACCAAATGCATTTGGTTTTCTTCAAAACGGACCAAGAAGATACTACGGGCGTATTGAACAGGGCAGAGAAATCGCTGTCGGTCATGAAAGATGAGCTTTCGTCAAAAATATTTTTACATTCAGTATCGTACGAAGACATCGACTCATTTTCTGAGAAAATTCACTAATCAGTGCAGGCACGGCTACGCCCTTTCCATTGCGCTTTTGGCTCCATTCTAAGGGCGCGCATGCTTCAAGCGTTAGAGCTAATCAATGAAATCCAACATCCTGAAAACAGTACAGATCCTTATAGGTCTTTCTACACTTGTACTATTTGGATATGGCTCCTGGCTTCTTATTCAAGAGTTTTGGAGCGCAATTTCTGCCGCCACACCAGAAACAACAGCCGCAATCATTGGTGCAATGGCAACAATTCTAGTAGGCATTTCGGCTGTATTAATTAGCCAAGCACATGAACGTAAGCGTGCTGCAGAAGAGGCTCACAGACTTAAAAAAGTAGAAGTATATCAAGGCTTCATAGACATAATTAGCCGAATGATGGGTGCCTCAAATGAACACCTTGCATTAAAAGCACCAGATCAAAAAGAGCTTCTTCTGTTTGCCTTCAAATTCAAATCAGACTTATTGCTTTGGGGGTCTCCTAAAGTAATAAAAGCCCAAATTCAGTTTGAAACTGTTTCTGGTAGCGGTGATACAAAAAAGCTATTTCGAGCTGTCAACGCTTTATACTCAGCCATTCGTGAGGACATTGGGCTTAGTAATTCAGGTTTAAATAATCTAGAGCTTGTGAAGCTATCTCTAAAACCCGAGGCCAGGGAAGAAATCCAGCGCTGATCAAAAACTCTCAGTAAATTTATACAATTTATAGCCGGCAATGACCCAGTGGCCGCTCTAACAAGTGGTTCAAATCGTTCACTTCGCTCTTTAGGACGGGCAAAAGCCCGCCCCTTAACCAAACGTTAGGCTTTTATAGGAAACATCGTGTCATCTGCAGAATTTGAAGAACGTGAATTCGAAACTCCATTGTATAGCCAGCTACAAAATACTCGTTTAGTTTGGTCGCCGGGCCAAGTGCTAGAAGGTCATGTTGGGTTCGATTATGCGGCATTATGCATGGACTCTCGAATCTGGGACATTCACGATATTGAAGCACCATTCGCTGGCGTTTTTCTGGATGACTTGAAAATGCTTTGGCATATGAGACGGGCTCGAAGCCCGAGGCTATTGCCAAACTTTGAATTAAACCTGTTTCTGCAAGCGAAGCGTCCAGAATATATGAAGCGAGTTTCAAGCAAGCTTAGGCAACGAGGTATTAATGGCCAATATTGGCGATTCACTATCGAAACTATTCAGCAGCAACTGCTTGATTCTCTGACTGTTCAAATGCAAGGAAAAGGCCTCGTTTGTTACGCGTCACCAGCGTTTCATAGGTTAAGCCAGCTATACAGCCATATTACCTCCGGTACTATCGTTGAGAACTCAACGTTTCCAGACGCGTCAGTTTTAGCAGGTCACTCAAAATGGAATTACGATCAGCCGGGGAATGTTGGAGTAGCAAATGTAGAGCCGAGATACGTTGAGGGCGATCCTCTTCTTGAGCGGCTTTCCTCGCTGCTGTCCGAACAATCTCGTTTTGACGAGGGTGAGTACCGTGGTAATTTGGAAAGACTCTCCCAAATCGTGCGTTCCTGTGTTGAACAGATCTCTCAGTCTCAGGAATCCCGCACAGCGCTCTTCTTTCAGCGCCTGTTTTCAATTGACAATGTGCTTGATGGGGCTGACGAGCCAGAATTATCCGCCATTAAAAGCTTCCTGACTGTTCAGGCTTTTTGTAAATCATTTGGGCTGCGATGGTTCGCGGTGGGTAGGAAGTAAAATGCCTAACCAGGCCAGGCCAGGCCTGGCACAGCGACGGCTTTTGCGTTGCGGCTTTGCCTCCACTACAAAGCCGCGCGTGCTGGCGGCGTTAGGTTCAAAATCCATAGACTTTAACTGGAGTATAATTATGACTTTATGGCGCGGTTGCCTGCTCTCCCTAGCTTTGACTCTTTATTGCCAAACTATACAAGCTTCTGAATGTTCAGCTCAGGACTTCCAAGGTTGCAAAACCTGTGACGAGCTCGAAAACGCAATAGATTATCGCCAACCCGATGCAGGCGATTATTATAGGGGTGCCCAGTGGAACGGTCTTTTTGCCTCTTACGTTAATAACTGTCCGCTAATTGCAGGAAGGCTTATACATGAAGGAGCGAACCCAGCCAGCGGCGGCCCTGAAGGCTCAATGATTTTGGCAGTAGCCAGCAAGTGGCCTCACGACGACGAAGAGATCAACACAGTATTCGCAGCAATTCTCTTAGCTAGCGGCATTGATGAAAAAACTAAGGTCGACGCACCCCAAAATTACTCTACTAAAAAGACGTTGAAGAAAAATTCTTGGATCGAAGTTGACTACGACTCAATACTAAACCTCTTCGATCGCTAGAAACTAACAAATAGCTGCAGTTTTTTCCGGCCCGAAGGGCCTCCACCGGACGCGCTTATGCGCGCCGCTGCATAGTGTTAAGAGTATTTATGGATCCGAGAATTCCAGTTCCAACCGACAACATTTACAAATTCTTAGCAACTTTTGGGTTAGTGGTTATGGTTGTGAGCCTCACCCTTACGTTCGTCAATAGTCGAACGACTAACCAAGTTATATTTGAAAATGCTCAGGCATACTACGACTTGAAAAGCAGTGACGATCCGCTTGCAAAAGAGCGGGAAGAGCTTCTAGATAAACAGATCCAGGTCGCTGTGGATAACCGGGAAGTTGGCAAATGGCTACTAGCTGCAATTTTCACTATTGGCTTCTATTCTTCATGCTTTGGGTTTTATCGTTGGTATCGAAAGGTGCAGCCCATCCATGACGACATCCTCAGCTTACAGAAGGAGAAGCTAGAGTTGGAAATTAAAACTCTTAATAAGTCACATCAGCGGACGGCTTTCAGCCGCCGCAGTGTTTAGCGTAAGGCATACATAAATAATGAGTTGGATTCAAACATTGGACGTAAAAATACAAGCCGCTCTCATAGCATCAATTGTGACATTGCTCGGCATTTTCTTTAAGGATTACGTTTTTCAAAAATTAAAAGAGAAGCGTGACCAGTCGAAAATCGCTTATGATGTGTATAAAAAATACGCGGAACCATTGGCGGCCGCAGCTGAAAGCATGTTTTGGAGACTCAATGAAACATTTAATGTTAAGGGGCGGGCTCATTTCTTAATAAGAAGTGACGTAATAACAGGTTTCGAAGATTATAAATATAAAAGTACGCTCTATCGGTTAGCATCTCTTATAGGCTGGATTTATGCAATTAAGAAAGAGCAGTCTTACATGAAGCCTGTTGGTACCACGTCACAGAAATCTATATCAGAATCCATACGTGTGTTTGAGTCTGCCCTGGCCGATGGTCCACATGTAGAAACTCAAAGGCTGTTACGTCTTACTGAATTGTGGTCGCTAGAATGTTCTCCTGAAAAATCTATTGATTTGTCAATCGCTTTAGAAAAAATGCATAAATCCTTCCTTAAAGGAAAGAATGTTGATCTAGCTACAGATCTCGGTGACCAAGACCTATTTGATCTTTGTAGAGAATGTGCAAATTTTTTATGTGGTCAGCTCGATTGTAACCAATTACGAGACGAATTGATTAAGGAAACAATGCAACAGTCTGCCCGCAGGCTGTCTATCCGTGAGGCGTGGATATATCGAGACTGGCAAGCGGGAATCGGGGAGTTGATGGTTCGCAAGTCGGAATCCGAAGCTAGAGATTTTGACGTTATTGGATTCAAAGAGTTTGAATCGATGCTCGAGTCTGATGATCCTGAAGTTTCTAAATGGATTTCTCGAATTGAAAATACATTTAAGAATCTTGATATAGACAAAGTGGATGGTCAGGATGTAAGGGTTGAACAAATAAGGTCAACTTTTAAAGCCGTTGCCAAACTAATTGTTGAGATCAACAATTCGGGCTTGGAAGTGAGCCCGTTTGGTAACCAAACGATTGCTGCTGCGGAGGCAAACAATGTCTAACAAAGTGCTCTGGGACAAACCTACGCTGCGCACCGGTTTGCCCCAGAGCACGGCGTTAGGTCCATATGAAGTATGAGTAACCTTCAAGAATTACTAGATGATTTTGATTTAATAACTGAGATAGCATATGACCTGTCTCAGTATTTTGATGGTGTTCAAACAGAAGATAGAAAGAAGAAAATATCAACTTATTATTTAGCGAAAGTTGTCCCAGAGTGCATGTCACTATTAAGAGTTCTTCCAGGATCAAGGTTCACCGACAAAGAAGAACTGTTCGATTTTCCGTCATTTTGTTCGATTTCTAGAAGCCTGATTGAAGCAGCAAACCTGCATTGGTATTACTGTGTAGAAAGCATTGACAAGGAGGTGTCGGACTTTCGATTTTGTCTTTATGATTTCCATGATAATAAATCTACGATGCAGATTGGGGAGTTTATTGGTGGTGAACAGAAAGGATTAGATTCGCTCCAAGAAAAATGCAATGAGCTTAAAAGTAAAATTAAACGAAACGTTAAATTTAGTTCCCTATTGCCTGAGGTTCAAAGGCAGATTCTCAAAGGACGAAAGTGCTCGGATATGAATCAAACTGAAATATCAGAAAGCCGAGGGATGGACGTGAAGACGTTTAATGGAATCTACAAAATACTATCTACGAATACACATTCTACGCCTTCGGCGATAAGTGCCATAGTTCATTCTAGAATTTATGGCTCAGAGTTGCATGAGGCATTTGCTGGCCTAGTTCTATCATACGTTGCTTCATTTATTGCAGATATGGTGAGAGCAATTGGTAAAATGTGGTGCTTGGAGTTCGCCAAAGATGAGTCTGAGGAAATAATAGAGGTATACTCGGAGGGCTTGAGTGAGGGTACCTAACAAGGCTATGCACCGGAAAACAAAAGTTACGCGTTTTTGTGCAAATCGCGCAAGTGCTCAAACAATAGCACAAAAACACTCCGCTTTCGTTTCCGGTGATAGCGGCGTTAACTGTCCAACGCATCCTTCGCTTAAGTTGGAAATTCTCAGGATAGATTCGTTGTATAAAAAACTCGTTTCTGAGTGAGTAAATCTCCTCTTAAACCGATATCTAAGTACAGTTATTGACAGAACTCCAAGGAGTTCGTACGTAACGAAGGTTGAGTCTTTTCTTCAGCAATAGGCGGCGAAATACGGCTGTTCTCCGGCTCGTCTGCGGGGTCCCATCCTCGATAATCACCTTCGAGGTCGAACTCACCTGAATCGGCTTGTTGGTACCAGGCAGCAAAATCTTCTGCACTAGCATTCAGTCGCGCCCCATTCCTTCGAAATAACTGATTCTGTCGCCAGTGTTTCAGCCATAGGCTTTCCTGCGGTCGCTCTGACCACCCATGACGCTGCGCCCAAGCTATGAACTGGTCTTTCTGCTCTTCGTTTTTAAATACAGCTCCATACTTGCTTATCCTTGGCAGAAGCGCGATCTCACGTCTTACACTTTCTAGAGCTTTACCGATGGCGTGGCGTTCGCCTTCTGGTGCTGCCAGGATCTGGACTATTTTGCCGGCTGTTATGGTTATTTCTCCGCCATTCAGTTTCTTTTTCAAAAACTCGCGTTGTGCGATCTTCGGGCCGTGTTTGGTTTGCCACTTCTCGTGTGCTTCGGCTAAGAGCCAGCCCATGAGGCCGACCTGATGTCGTTCGCACTCAATCCAGCCTGGCGCTCTGGCTCTGGCGCTTATGCCGTAACGGTTGCCTCTGATGTTTCCCTGGTCAGTCTTGCCTTGTGCTTTGCTTAGGTAGCCAGCGGCCTTTGCTACATAGGCTCCGGCTTTTTGCGGGTCTTTAATTTTTTCCAGGTGGGCAAAACCGTTGCCCCATAACGCCTCAATCCGCGACGCCCAAGCTGCAAAATGCTTGAACGGCACTTGCCATTTCATCATCAGGTGAATATGTGGGTTTTCCCCCAGCACTTCGCCGGTTTCCTTGTCTATGGTGTCAGGACTTTCTGCCACCCACAAATAGGCCAGCGGCTCTGCTGTAAGGCGTATGGGTGTATAGGGCCCATCGGCTAACCAAGTGACTGCTGCGCCTTCTGTCATTGCCGTGCGTCTTTTGGGAACGCATTTTCGAGAACCAGGAACCTTGATTGTTTTTCCATCATCGTCCTGATACTGCCATCCGCGTTGGTACATTTTATTCGCGGCTTCAAAAAACCGGCTTGCCTCTTTTTGCACGGACCACTTCCATCCCATTTTCAGTGGCGTATACAGCGCGCCACTGTCCTCGTGCCGTATTTCTCCGGCCTGGTAGTTTATTTCTGCGACGTTATATCGTGGGGGTTCACTTTCCAAATCATAACGTACCCCCAGCGGGCCCTGTTTGGCCCTGGCGGACTCTAGCGGTACTACCGGGAAACCGGATTCGTTGGCGGGAAACATGGGAACCATGATGCGACGCCCAAGTTTTTCACGTGCCTCCTGGCTTAATGTAAGTGTTGCAAACGTTGAAAATCCGCCACGTTGGCAAGCCATGTAATAACAGGATTCAGATATTTTTCGCGCACCACGCTCTGTGAGCATTGCGGTAACACGGTCTCCCGCGTTGTCCGGCGTCTGTGCTCCAGCACCCGGCCTGGTGTCCATTCTGATCCGGTATTCACCAGCCCACGGTCGATGCTCAATAACGGTCCAAGTGCCCGCTTGATCAAGGTCATGTGCGTATCCTGGCTTCGCCGTTTCCAACTGTATTGGCACCGGCTTGTGCCGGGGTGTTGGGCGGTTGAAAAATGACCCGGTCATACCTGGGAATCGGTCTGTCGGACTTTTCGACGCCTTGACTAGCCTATTAGCGTCAGCTCGCCTTTGGCGCACTTCCGCCTCGCGAGCAGCCAGCTGCTCTTGAAATTTGAGCTGTAGCTCCGGGTGCACGCGATCGATAAATGGTCCATAAGATCCATCAAAAAACCGGGCCGCAGATTCCTGCGCCCGGTCTAGGGTTTCTTTACTGGTATAGCTGGGTTTCATATCACACCGCTACCTTTTAGGTGGTTTGCTTCTCGAGGGCTATCCGAAAGACGGCGAACCTGAACCTAGTAGGGTTAGGATCGGGTACGGGGAAGGTAAGGGAACCCGCTCTTCCCCTCCTATTAGGTACAAAACGGGTGAGGGGAACGAGGTACGTACCGACCGCGTACCCCTTGCGGCGCTTGGGGTCAACGCTATCCAGACGGGTACGTCGGCACCAGTATTGAGTTCTGAGGAGCGGGTCGGGCTATGTGTCTCGACATGTAGGCATAGAATTATCAACCCAAGTGGCGCGCACATAAGAATCATAAACAGCCAGGTCGGAAGGAAGCGGTTCACGATGTCCCCTTTTGAGACGTTGAAAACCGAACCTGTTTGTTGATGTAGTCGTTTAGGTCACTGACTCGGTATCGAACGGCGCGACTACCGACTTTAATGAAGGGCACTCGAACACCGGCCCAGCGGTCACGTTCTAGGAAAGCTTTACTGACGCCCAGGAGCTGGGCAGCTTCGCTTGTCTTTAAGAGTTGGTTATTCATTTTGGTGCTCCGCTGTTGAATTGATGGAAGCAGTTTTGATCGAATGGAGGCGGGTTAGAAGTTGTCTGGGGGCTAGGAATATATTCCAAGAGGGCAGGGATATATTCCTAGGGGGTAGGCGTTACGTTTTTGGCTGAGTGTTCGAGATTAAATTGACCGCTTCAACCACGCTGCCCGTTTTGAGACGAACGGTAGATAGCTCGATGACAGTAGAAAAGGTACGCAAAAATTCGGAAATTCGGTTGTTAGAGGCCGGTGCAGTCGCCGGGGCTTTTGTTCTCAAAGCGGACCTTTCTTACGGTGCCGCGACTGACCGTTTTGACCACTGAGCGAGTTAAGGTGCCCTTTCTAAAGCTCGCACCAATAATCAAAATTCGAACGTTATAACGCTTTTTGCTTTTTATGCACGCCTATCCAAAGGCTAATACGGTGAGAGGGATCATCGGTACTCAGCACCTTGTCAACATCATCTCGAAAGGAGTTGTAGAGCTTGCTAGCTGCATGCCGGTTCGAGAGGTGTTGGTAGTTTTCATCGTACTCCGCCATTAGATGGCGCTTGAGCTTGGCGAAGGGGGAGTTCTTGGCTTTGGCACCACGTTTGCCAGAACTTTTAGACCGTAATTGTGAAAAGCGGATTCCATCAATAAAGGCAACCAGGTCACGCGCCTCAGTTATTAAGCTGTCACGTGCGCTGATAGCGTTGTAATGCAGCGAGTCTTCTAGACTGATCTTGGCACCCTCTACCAGGGAGTAGTCCATAAACGACGCTTCTTTACGACCAGACGCGGTTAGTCGTTCATGGGTTTCAATCGCCTCAAAACACTTTCCCAGCGCAATAACCGCAAAATAATCCTCCGGTGTACCGTTCGGAAATTCAACCTGGTCGTTGAGGTCATAGTCCTCGAACAGGGCTAGAATTTTTCGAGGATCCGTTAGAAAGACCACTGTCTTTTCGTGACTCAGCTTCAAAATGCTTTCGTGTCTAAAGCGATGTTCGGCATTCGTCATCAGCCAATTCGAAAACTCAGTGGCAAACTGAAGTTCAGCAGGGGATCGCCCTTGTAACTGCTCTTGGCAGCTTCCAATGAGATAGCCAAATGCCATTGTGAATTCTTGATGCTTGGCTTCAAGAGGCGCCTCTAGGCTCATATCGTAGGGATCAAACGGATTACGACGATCAAAAAGTTCCGGGTCAAGCACGGACATCAACGGATTCCTTGTTGAAGTGATTAATAAAAAAGTCAGTGATCTTTTGCATGGGCAGGCGCAATCGCTCGACATCGAAAATAATGTAACCGTCGGTCACGTCGTTTGGATCTTTGTGATTCATAAGCCGTTTGAGTGCATAAGCTGGAACATCGAGTCGCTCGGCCGCCGTGATGAAGGTGCGCCTAAGGTCGTGCATAGTAAATGTCACCTCAGACAATTTACAAACACGCTTTATCGCCGTGCGTGGCTCAGAAAGGTGTCCGCGCTCTGCGTCGCTAGGAAACACAAAAGGGCTTTCCTGTTCTTCAGATCGGCGCTTTAACAATGCTTCGATGGCGTCACTAAAGGGCAGGCGATGAACTCGGCTATTTTTGGTGTCCGTGATGGTCAACGTCTTCTCTTTGAAGTCGACTTGCTTCCACGTAAGGGTTGCGGCTTCTGTGCGTCGCAGACCGGTAAGCAGCACCAGGTGTAGATAATCCCGCGTGGTTTGCGTGTTCAGTTGCATGGTGGCGTCATACCAGGCCTTGAGCTGGTGATCTTTGATGAGGCTTTGTCGGCGCTCCACTTTGTACCAGGCGCGTTGATGACTCAGCACATTGACCGGGTTTGCCACCAGGAAGGATTTGCCGGAGGCGTCTTGGTATCGCTGCAAGGCGTGATTGAACACGGCTCGTAAAATGCGCATCCCGTTGTCTGCTCGTGCGGGGCTGCGTTGTCCATATTCCGCATGGCGATTCAGCACCATATCCCGGTTGATGTCTTTTAAGGCTTTGCTCTGCCAGTCTTTAAACATTTCCCGCATGGAACGGTTGTAGTCGATGAGCGTATTCGGCTTTAGGGTTTTGCGAGTGACCAGGTAATCTTCAAAGGCGTCTTTTAGCGTGACGCGTTGCGCGCGCTGCTCCTGGACTTCTCGAATGGGGTTTATCCCCTGGGCGACCTTACCCAGATATTTCTGCGCTTCCTTGCGGGCCTGCTCAAGTGTCAGGTTGCCATATCGGCCAAGCGTTTTTCGCGTAACACGGCCATCCACTTGTTTTTCAACGATGAACGATTTGGCTCCGCCACTGGTGACGCGTAAACCAAAACCGGCGATGACCGAATCCCGATAAAACGCCTGGCTGGATTTACCATCCGGGCCGATCTGGGGCAGGGGAACTTTGTCTATAAAGCTCTTGGTAATCCTCAAGGGTAGGGCTCCACTCGCACTCGTCGAAAAGTCTCTTGTGTCCTTATGTAGACACTATGTAGACAGAATCGATCAAATAGTAGCGGATTTCTTCAAACAACTGCAAATATCAATTTTTGGATGAGATACGTAACATGCTGTTTTATAGTGCTTATTAAAACAATTTCCAACGTATTCAAAAAACAGCACTAATAACTTAAAATCTCTCGACCTCACGGTCGTACCGGTTCGATTCCGGTTCGGAGCACCATTAAAATTAGTAAGTTACGAAACTTCTCTCCAGCTCTCTCCATCGCCGTCTTTTTCAGGTAGACAGTTGGATCTACGGCATCCTTCCACAAATCTGTATTCTAGATACGTAATTTGCTTGGTCAGCAAGCCACTCCACTGCATAGATAGTCTCACACGAAACCCGTCCATTAGTGACCCTGCAATCGCGTCCATGATCGTTCGAACTTTCCAAAGCTGTAACTTCATGCAGTCTTATTGTGCGAGCGAAAACGAGAGGTCAGGCGATGACTTGGCGACACTGGGTGGAATGAGCTAAGCTTCTGATTAAATATGGATTTAAGGCCTCGGGAGAAAAGAGGGATGCGGGCTTATGTGGAGCGCCCTTTTCTGCAATATCGCGGAACGCGGTATAATCACTGTTAGGTATCAACAAGGAGAGTAGAGTGGTTACCTGTTATCTCAGATATGTTCTCAATCCCCATAAACTGAAAGAATTTGAGCACTACGGAAAATTATGGATTCCGCTTGTCGAAAAATTTGGCGGCCAGCACCATGGCTATTTTCTGCCTTCGGAGGGAGCCAACAATATCGGTCTTGCTCTATTCACCTTTCCTAGTTTGGCGGCATACGAGGAATACAGAGTAAAATCCTTCGAAGATCCTGAGTGCATTGCAGCTTTTGAATATGCAAAAGAGACTGACTGCATTGTGAGTTACGAGCGGTCCTTTTTCCGGCCAGTATTCAATACCTAACAAGTGCATCAAATACGTTCCGGCCCGAAGGGCCTCCACCGAACGGCTTTTTCTCCGCTTCGCTGCGTAAAAGCCGCCGTTTATGCAGGCGTTAACCGTCCAACGCATCCTTCGCTTAAGTTGGAAATTCTCCGGATAGATTCGTTGCGTAAAAAACTCTTTGCTGTGTGAGTGAATCTATTCTTAAACCGATATCTAAGTACAGTTATTGGCAGAACTCCAAGGAGATCGCACGTAACGAAGGTTGAGCCTTTTTTCAGCAATAGGCTGACGAAATACGGCTGTTCTCAGTCGGACAGTGCAGAAGGTTCCTGGGATTGGTCGGCTCCGGCTCCGGCTCCGGCCCCGGTCCCTGTGCCCGAGCCGGCATCCTTTGCCCTTGTTGCAATAGGTATTATGGGATTAGCATTACGTCGATTTGAGAAACAATCTTAAAAAATCAGTTTCTTTATCAAAATAGATTGTCGACGTGGGAATGCCTGAATAAACCCATGTAACCCAACGTCGTCGATAATCATCAAGAAGCATCTTCCAGTTTGGTTGATGCGTTTTTTGCTCATAAAGCTGCGTTAATCGACGAAAGTGATTGTGTATGGTTCGTTTTGACACGGTTAATTTTTTTGCCGAATTGATAACCTAAAAAAAGCCTTTTGATATTCTGCCAATAAAGATCTTATCCGGCGCTTGCTCCACTTTTAATTGGTTAAAGTGTTAATTGACTGTCCTCACCGCCTTGCGTAAATGCCAGCGTGTTTTCGCTAATACAATGATGTCGTCCAAAACCAGAGATAAAAATAGCGAGGGTCACTTTCTATCTGCTCATCCAATCCCTTTAAGTAATAAACCGTGATAACCGGTGATAACGGGCAGCCTCGTGATATACCGCAGGTAATGGATGTAAACGTACCGCCCCTTTCAACGCTGCATTTCACAAACTGCACTAACAAGCGCCAGATAAACAGGTCGGTAATGTCTTTATTCAGTTGCTTGAGCAATATCGTGTGGTCAATGGACTCACAGTAGTTTTTCACATCGGTTTTCATCACGTAGCTGTAATCGGGTAGCGCTGCGTGCAGGGTATTCACGGTGGCTTTTAACCCCCATGTCCCTGATATGGGTACAAAGTGGGGATAATGCCAAGGTATCCGGTAAGGCCATAGCTAACATTTTGAGTACAAGTGCATCTTGTGATGACCACAAATGAAGGGTTTCAACATCAAAGGACTGGGAACTCGCGCTGAAACCGGACTTAAACGCGAGAAGGCTGCTACCGAGGCAAGTCAAACAACCATAGCCTCATTCATTTGACAGCAAGCTGCCCCTCGAACAGGGCGCGCAACTCGGTGATCTCGCACCGCATGTGCTCGCGGAACAATCGCACTCGCTTGCTGTGCCGCAAATCGTGGTGATAGAGCAGCCACAGCCCCAAATCGTGCTGTGGTTCGGGCGGCTTGAAACGCACAAGTAACGGCTCGCTGTCTCCCATAAAACAGGGAAGATAGGCCTGCCCGGCTCCCGCTTTAATGGCGGAAAGGGTTAGGAGCGTGTCATCGACATAGAAATTGTGGTCATGATCCGGACAAGCATCCTTGGTCCAGGACCTATGGAACCCGCAGCACTCAACGCCTAGCCATTTTTCAGGGCGCTCGGTTGCTTTTACCTGTGCGCAATAGGCGCGCTCGCCATAGATAGCTGAGGCAACCGTGGTCAGCCTTGTGCCAACCAGGGTGTCAAGCGGCGTGTTGGTCAGTCTTATGGCAACGTCGGCATCTCGTTCGGCGAGCTTCACGAACTTGTTGCTCACCAGCACATGAAGCTCGATGTCGGGATAGGCCGCGCTGAACCGTGCGAAGACGGGCATCAACACCGATGACGCCATGTTGCTGATGGCTGTGACACGCAACTCGCCGGTCGCGCCGGTATCCTCACCACTTCTAGCACCCTCGAATTCAAGGATTTCGGCTTCGATCTTGCACGCCGATAGTCGCAGCTCTTCACCGGCGTCGGTCAGTTCATAACCCGATGTCTTGCGTTCGGTCAGGCGGGTGCCCAGCCGCTCTTCCAGCGCACGTAAGCGCCGGGAAACGGTCGAATGCTGCACGCCCAGTCGCGTTGCCGCGCCGCTGATCGAGCCCGCGCGCGCAACGGCGAGAAATATTCTTAGGTCGTCCCAATGCATGTTGGCCATCCGGGTTTGTGCATTATTGCAAAAGCGACGTCGAAATTTTGCTAATTGTTTGAAGTCTGGGCCCATGCCATGGTTTTGGCAACAAATGAGCAAAAACGAGGAGAGAGGTCATGACCACCAAGCAACAAGTTTTCGACCCGGTCGCCTTCAAGCAAACGACCCGCACTCAGTGGGACGGGGCAGCGAGCGCGTGGAACAGTTGGGCACCGCTTCTGACACGCTGGCTTGGCCCGGCTACGGAAATGATGCTCGACATGACCAATGTGCAGACCGGCAGCCGGGTGCTCGATGTCGCGGCCGGGGCCGGCGAACAGACATTGGCCGCCGCCAGACGCACCGGACCGACCGGCTATGTTCTGGCTACCGACCTGTCGCCCATCATCTTGAAGCATGCAGCCGCCAACGCCAGATTGGCGGGGTTTACCCAGATCGAGACGCAAGTCAGGGACGGCGAGGCGCTTTCCGAGATCTACGCCGATCCGTTCGACGCAGTGATTTCAAGGATCGGCCTGATCTACTTCCCCGACCAGCACAGGGCTCTGACAGGCATGCGCTATCAGTTGCGTCCCGGTGGGCGAGTCGGGGCCATCACCTATGCCGGGCCCGACCTGAACGGGTTTTTTTCGGTCCCCGTCGGCATCATCCGACGCCGTGCGGCACTTCCCGCCCCGCTTCCGGGACAGCCGGGGCCGTTCAGCCTTGGTGATCCTGATTTACTGGCACAACGTTTCAGAGATGCTGGGTTTTTGGATGTTGAGATCGAGCGTGTCGACGCGCCGGTTCGTCTGGATTCCGCCCTTGAATGCTTGCAATTCGAACAGGAGAGCTTTGGCGCCCTGCATCAAATGATGGGCGGCTTGTCTGAACAGGAGCAGGATGACACCTGGGCCGAGATTGAGGAGGCGCTTGGCGAGTTTGAGATAGATGGCCGGTTCGAAGGCCCCTGCGAAATGCTAGTCGCCGCCGCGACGAAGGTTGACGCATAAACTAAACATCCAACTCAACAATCAGAAGGGATTGAACATGACCAACACACACAAAGGAGCCTGTTTTTGCGGCAGCGTTGAAATCGAAGTTTCCGGTGAACCGGAAATGATGGCCTATTGCCACTGCGAATCCTGCCGCTCTTGGTCCGCGGGAACGGTGAGCGCATTCACGCTTTGGCAACCTGACAAGGTGCGCGTGATCAAAGGGGGTCAATTGCTTGATACGTTCGCCAAGACGCCGAAATCCGAGCGGCAGTTTTGCTCGAAATGCGGCGGGCATGTCATGACCAACCACCCCGGAATGGGGCTAATCGACATCGCCGCGGCGACGATTCCCAGCCTGGCCTTCGTGCCTCACGCGCATGTGAACTATGCCGAAACGGTGCTGCCGATAAAAGATGGCCTGCCAAAATTTCGCGATATTCCGTCCGAAGCCGGTGGATCAGGTGAACAGGTACTGGAATAACTCTGTGCCTTTCGGGGCAAACCCTAGAGGGAGAAAGACATGAAAAAGATCGCCATTGTTCAAGAACCACCCGTATATCTAAACTTGGATAAAACGATGTCTCGCGCGATCCAGCTGATCGAAAAAGCCGCACGCGAGGGCGCTCAGATGGTGGTTTTCCCCGAAGCGTGGCTTCCCGGATACCCCACCTTTGTCTGGCGTTTCCCCCCCGGCGCAGGGATGAGCAAAACCGACGAGTTGTTCGCCCGCCTGCAAGCCAATTCAATTGACCTGAGCCGGGGCGGCATGACCCCCTTACAGGAAGCCGCGAAGGAACACGAGGTTGTCATTGTGGCTGGCTATCAGGAAATCGATGGCTCGGTCAGCGGCAGCACCTTGTTCAACAGCTGCATCATCATCGACGCCGACGGAACCATTGCCAACAACCACCGCAAACTGATGCCGACCAATCCAGAACGAATGGTCTGGGGATTCGGTGACGGTTCGGGTCTCAATGTTGTCGAGACCGCAGTCGGGCGTGTCGGCACTCTGCTGTGCTGGGAAAACTACATGCCGCTGGCGCGTTTCGCGCTGTATGCCCAGAACCTCGACATCTACGTGGCGCCCACCTGGGACAGCGGCGAGACCTGGCTGGCCACCATGCAACATATTGCGCGCGAGGGCGGCTGCTGGGTGATTGGCTGCGCAACCTCGCTCGAAGCCTCGGATATTCCCACCGACATTCCTTATTACGACGAGCTGTTTCCGAATAAGGACGAATGGGTGAATCCCGGCGATGCGGTGATCTACAAGCCATTTGGAGGTATTCATGCAGGGCCGATGCATAAGGAGAAAGGGTTGCTGTTCGCTGAGATAGACGTCAGTGCCGCCCGATCCTCACGCCGCAAATTCGACGTCAGTGGTCACTACGCACGCCCCGATGTATTCTCACTGAGCGTCAATCGGGCAGCGCAGCCGCCTGTGACATTCGGCTGATCAGTTCCTGCGTGAACTAAGTTCATTGCTGTGGAAAAGCCGTGGAAAGTATTTTAGGGTTCAGCGCGGTCGCAAACGATAGTCCGCGCCGGATACTGTCTCGATTCGGGCGGCCCGCTCCCCCAGCTGGCCAGCAGGGTGTGCACCAAAGCCAGATTTCTACGTAGACCGTAGGTGAGTTTTTGGGCATCTTTACACGAGGCACGCGAATACCCGCAAACCCGTGACTGTGGCCTTGTCAGCCTTGGCTTATAACCGACGAAATCCTTGGCTTACATTGAGCGCGATTCTTGCCGTCAGATGCCATGCTCCAGCAGTCAAACGCTAATGTTTGGCTCGTGTGTCGGACGCCGAACCTATTGCCGGCAGTTAGATTGCTGGTTGCATGTTTGCGGGCATCACTTTCGAAAATAGCTTTTTGTACTAGCGGTGTTTTGCAACCCCGTTGTCCAAATTGCATCGTCGACGCCGTAAGTGAGCTCATCCACCGATGGGAACTCATGGTGTGACAGGGTTTGATCACTTTTTTGGTTTTTCTGGTTATATCACCTATTACTTTTTTAGGGGGGTATACCCACCGGCGGTAAAATTCAAATTGTGGTGCTAAAGGTTTTTTGAAAACAACCGAATACCGCGCTCCGCGATCCCCGCGATGGTGAGTTTCTAATGGGAAGGACCCAATGAGCGAATTCGTCTTAACGCGTTTGAAAAAAATCGTGTTCGTCTTATCTAGGCTGACGAGGGGCAGTGCACCGGGGTAAGTCCATTGAGGCTGGAGTTTGTCATGAGTGTCGGGGGTCAGGAGCCGGATTGCCAATTCTGGCCGGATCTAATACGGGATCAGGGTCACCTCCGGCCCAGCTGCGAAAGGCAGCTTGATCCTCTACGCAAGAGGGTGGTTAAAAATGGGGGGATTACCATTCAACCTCTAAGTAATTCCCTCACCGAACTGAATCGCATCAGATTCTAGTAATCGATACTCAAAATTCTTGAAACCTTTCCTTCTCCGCCTGCCATCAGATTTTGAATTTTACCGTTTTCAATGGCGAGTTCTACCGTGATTAGACTCGGCGAGGCAGGTTTCATGAACCGACCCTGTTCAATTAAAAGCACATCTTTGTCGAGGTGCATGTGATCGTGCAAAACGCAGGCTAGTGGCCCTGCTGCCATACCTGTCGCCGACTCTTCCTCGATCGCGTAACGCGGTGCGAACATCCGGGTGGTGGCATCTTTGTCGGTGGCATTGCGATCGGTGGTGAAGACGTAATAGCCGATCAGGTCGAGTTTTTCACTGATGGTAGAGATGCGTTCGAAATCCGGCTTTAAGTCACGGAGCGTCGTGCCGTCTTTCACGCCGACGACGATAAAGCTATTGCCAGTGTTCACCAGCATGGGGCCGACACCCGTGGTCAAATCACTCTCGGTTAGCCCGAGCGACTGCAGAACCTCGGCAACTGTTACGTCGTCTTTTACCCAGTCATCCGCCATCCGATAGGTTGGCGCCAATTGTTCCATATAGGCCGCGCCATGCTTGATCGATATCTTGCGCGGGCCATCGACGGTTTCTTTCGAGGTATCGCCTTCGGCAACCCGTCCCAGTTCCGCCAGATAGGAAAACACCGCGATAGTCGCATGACCACAGTGGGCGATGCGGCGGTTTGGGGTGAAAAAATCGAGTTTGAACCCCTCGGTATCTGACGCAGAAACGAACGCGGTTTCGGACAGGCCAATTTTCGCGGCGATACGCAGCATGTCAGTTTCGCCCAGCTGGTCGGCATCGAGCACAACGCCTGCAGGGTTCCCGCCTCCCCCTTCCGTTTCGAAACCATTGACGATCTGGGCCTGAATAGTTTTTGCCGAGACTTGAGTATTATTCATGTTATTCTCCAAAATTAATGACGATAATGCTGACTAGTTGCTAAAATTAGGCCATTAACCCGAAAATGAGAACTCATAAATACATGAATTTAACTCATTAATATGAATAGACATGACACCATCGCTAAACTCGTTCAAGCCACCCCAATGCTGGCCGCAATCGCTGAGGAATTGAGTTTCACCAAAGCAGCCGAACGGTTGAAAGTGGATCAGTCGGCGGTGAGTCACCGAGCCAAATCGCTCGAAGGCGCGCTTGGTCACAGCCTGTTTGATCGCACCACGCGACAACTACGACTGACCGAAATGGGAGAAATTCTGTGTCATGCCGCAATCGATAACCTGGCCAGGTGGGATACCGCACTAGACAAGCTCGAACGAAGCCGATCGACTAACTTGATCCAGCTTTCGCTGTCTTCGTCACTGGCGATGAAATGGTTGATCCCGGCACTGCCCAACGCACACGCGATAGATCTAAATATATCAGTTGATGTTAAGGAGGAAGTGGTGGATTTTCACAGCAACGAAGCCGACGCTGCGATCCGGTTTGGTCACGGACCTTTTCCAGGCTTTCATTCGTCGCACCTCTCGCATTGCTGGGTACACCCAGTAGTCAGTTCAAACTATCTGGGTGACGTAAACAGTGATGCCTCACTCTTAACCGACCCGAAAACTATATTCCTGGCTGATCGCCGCGGTGAAATCGATAACACCGATTTTAGCTGGGACTACTACCTTTCCAAAAGCGGACTGGTAATAGACGACTTTATACCGGACCACCAATTCGATCGTGCCGATCTGATGCTGCAGGCAGTCATCGGCGGCATGGGTGTGGGCCTGGGTCGAACCCTGCTAGTCGAAGGCGATATCGAGGCAGGCTATCTCCAGCCAGTCGGCACATCGGTCCGTATGCGATCCAGCTACTGGCTGGTCTGCTCCCCAAGTTTTGCCGAAACCAATCGTTTCGAAAGATTACGTGACTGGCTCAAGCTTGAGGTACGAAATACGATAGGAAGGTCGGCGGGGGATTCTAATTAGCACGTTCAATATCGAGGAACCAGGAACTGGCAGCAAAGACTCTTTCCAAAGTACTCAAGAACCTGTCCATCCTTAACCGATTAGCGCTTACACCAGAATTTTTCTGCATTATCGTCGCGAGTGCAGAGAATTGTCATTGCGCACAGATTTACTCCCGGACAGACACCTTCATATCACCACGCTTCAGAAGGTCTACCACACAGCCAAGACAACCAGTGGCATTGAAAAATGCGGTGGCATTCACGCCCTGCGCCATGCCTACGCCACGCACCAGCTGGAGCGAGGGTTGCCAGGTGTCACAACCCAAAACGGGGGTTCCGCTGACCTGATCGCAAGTCTCGGAGGTGCGTGATGGCGGGCACACTGAGCGTTCAAAGCCTATTGGCGTGATTTCTCCCGGGTCAGGCACCGGACAGTCGCCGTCATATTGTGGATCTTTAATTTTTTCCAGGTGGGCAAAACCGTGGCCCCATAACGCTTCAATCCACAACGCCCACGCTGCGAAATGCTTGAACGGCACTTGCCATTTCATTATCAGGTTAATGTGTGGGTTTTCTCCCAGAACTTCGCGGGTTTCCTTGTCTATGGTGTCAGGGCTTTCTGCCACCCCTAAATAGGCCAGCGGCTCCGCTGTAAAGCGTATGGGCGTATATGAGGTAATTTGCAACATGCGCTGATTTCAAAGTACACACGACCATAACTCCGTTTCTCCGGCGGCCGATGATTCGCAAAGAGCTTTTAGAGGGACAATTGGTTAACTTTTGTAGCACATCATTAGCTTGCTTAGTTAGCGCTTCAGGCGTTGGCATTACTGGCGTAATGGCCAGAACCGTGTAACGTAAAGGGCTGTCCGCTAACCGGACCATGATTTCAGGAGCGCAATTGTGTCTAAGTTTGAGCAGTTTGCCAGCGACAATTACAGTGGTATTTGCCCGCAGGCCTGGGCCGCTATGGCCGAGGCCAACCGGGCGGACGAGCCAGCCTATGGTGAGGACGTCTGGACTCAGCGGGCCTCTGATGGTCTGCGCACGCTTTTTGATACCGACTGCGATGTCTACTTCGTCTTTAACGGCACCGCCGCCAATTCGCTGGCGCTGGCCTCTATCGGCCAGTCGTTCCACAGTGTGATCTGCCATGAGATGGCGCACATCGAGACCGACGAGTGTGGTGGGCCGGAGTATGCGTCCAATGGTGCCAAGTTATTGCTGGGGCATGGGCCCGACGGCAAGTTGACGCCAGCAAGTATCGAGCAGCTGGTGACCAAGCGCAGTGACATCCACTTTCCCAAACCCAAAGCCCTGAGCCTCACCCAAGCGACGGAGCTGGGTACCGTTTACACGCCCGATGAGCTTCGTGCCATCCGGGCCGTGGCCGATCGCCATAAACTCAGTATTCATATGGATGGCGCCCGCTTTGCCAATGCGGTGGCGGCGCTGGACGTACATCCTTCGGAGATTACCTGGAAGGTGGGCGTCGATGTGCTGTGTTTTTCCGGCACCAAGAACGGCCTGGCGCTGGGTGAAGCGGTTGTGTTCTTCAACCGGAAACTGGCGGAAGATTTCGAGTGGCGATGCAAGCAGGCCGGACAGCTGGCTTCGAAAATGCGCTTTATCTCCGCGCCTTGGTGCGGTTTGCTGGAGGGCAATGTCTGGCTGGACAACGCCCGCCATGCCAATGCCTGTGCAAAAAGGCTAGCCGATGGGCTGGTGGGGCTGCCGGGAATTGAGCTGCGCCACCCGCGCCAGGTGAACGGTGTGTTCGTGGAGTTGCCGGAATTGGTCCAGGCTGCGCTCCGTGCCAAGGGTTGGCGGTTCTATAATTTTATTGGTGGCTGCTCCCGTCTGGTGTGTTCCTGGTCCACCACCGAGGCCCAGGTGGACAAGTTTCTGGCGGAATTGCGTGCACTGGTGTTATAAATCCGCCGTTGTTGAATTGAGAAAAGCAGCTTTACTGGGTTGTCACAAAACGCTTGACCACTCCACTTCATACCGAACTGGAGGACGGTCGCCGTTTTGTACTTGGTCCTGGTTCGAGCTATCAGGTCGCAGACGATGCAGAGCTTCACCGTTCATCGACGGAGCAGGAAGCCAAGCTGTTCGTTGTCGACTAAACTCACGTCACCATGCCATGCACCGGTAAAACCTACGCTTCGCTGCGGCTTTGTCATCGGTAATGGCGGGCGTAAGGGGCTGAAACGCCATTACCATCGTTTCAAACCATACTTGACCCACCGCCCACAACAGCAGAAAGAGAGAACTTCATGTCGAGACCTGGCTTCGTAATCGGACAAATCACTGTCAAGGACTATCCGGAGTACATTGACAAATACGGCATGCCGGTTGCTTCCTTAGTGACAAAGTATGGCGGTGAGTTTCTCGTGGCGAGCCGCAGTGCGGAAGAACTCGAAGGTGAATGGTATGGTAATTGGACCGTTGTCGTTCGATTTCCTTCGAAAGACGCTGCTCTCGCTTTCTATAACTCGACAGAATATGCCCCACTTTTAGATGCAAGAACGAACAAACTGTCGAATGGCGGAAATCTAGTCATCGTCGAAGGCTTTGCACCAAATGCTTTACCCCAATAAGTGAACGTAAGAATGGCATTAGCGTCCGGGTGGGATAAGGATACACGCCAGACTAGTCGCTTAAAAAATTAAAGCACTCGGATGTAGTGAAGCTGTGCCAGTGTTTGAGGCGTTATATTTCAAGGAGTGAATGGTGGAACTCGTCATAGGGAATAAGAATTACTCGTCATGGTCGTTAAGGCCATGGCTGTTTTTGTCGGTTCACGGTCTGGCTTTTAAGGAAGTGCGGATTTCACTGAATCAGGACGATACTCGCGCCACTATCGCCCAGCACACTGATGCAGGGAAAGTCCCTTTGCTCAAGGACGGTGATTTGACCGTCTGGGATTCGCTGGCAATTTGCGAGTACATTTCAGAGCAGTATCTGGATGGCGGCGGATGGCCGAGTTCCGTTCGCGCACGAGCAGAAGCAAGATCCTGCAGTGCTGAAATGCACTCCGGCTTTCCAGCAATTCGCGGCCAATTGCCAATGAATTGCCGCGCGATCGGGCGCAAAGTCCCTCTCAATGCGACTCTTGAACGGGAGTTAGCTCGGATAGATCAAATCTGGTCACAGTACCGAGGAACCTATTCGAGTGTTGGTCCGTGGTTGTTCGGTGAGTTCTCTATTGCAGATTGCATGTTCGCTCCAGTTGCGTCGCGATTTAAAACTTATGGGATCAAAGTCTCGACTGTATCTGCAGAATATATGCACTTCATTCTCGACCAGGAACAAATGGGGGAGTGGGTTAGGCAAGCTCACGCTGAGCCTGAAACCATAGACGTGGACGAGGTAGGAATATAACACCAAGTGAAACAGGAACATGCTCGTCAGGCCCTGCGGCCGATTCCCCGGATCATTTCAAGTGGTAGAAGGGAAAGCCGTGCTTTCAATCCTTTTAGCCGTGTCAAACGTCATTCTGGGCTGGCAGTGGCACGGCCATGCAGATCTATGTTCAAAACGCTCCTACCGCGCAGGCTCTCTATCTGGCGCCTCACGCGCCCAGGGTGTAAGTCACGCGACTATTTTCCGGCGGTTGGGAGATATTGAACAGCGCTTGGGCGTTACGCTCTTTGAGAGGAGCCGTACCGGTTACCAGCCAACTCTTGCAGGGGAAGAACTCGCCGACACGGCCAGAATTATGGATGAGGCCGCCTTGGCCGCCGAACGTAAGGTCGCCGGTCGGGACCTGGAGCCCAGTGGAGAAATCTGGGCGACCACAACGGACTCCCTGTTAATGGGATTGCTGGCGCCTCTGTTCACGCAATTCCGGCGTAAATATCCAAGCATCGTGCTGGATGTTGCCATCTCCAACGAGTTGTTCAACCTGACACGCAGGGAAGCGGACGTCGCCATTCGCCCATCCAACCGTCCCCCTGAAAATCTGATCGGCCGACCGCTGACCACCATTGGCCAGGCCGTCTACGGACACCGAAGCTTCGGTCTGACACCGGGCGCTTCCGTCGAGACGCTTGTCAGCCAGCCTTGGATCGGTGCGGGGCCAAGACTAAAGGATTCAGCCTTGGATCAGTGGATGGACAAAAACGAGCTGAAGGCAGCCTGTGTCTACCGTGTTGATACTCTGGTCAGCATACTCAGCGCTATTCGCTCTGGCATGGGGTTGGCCGTCTTGCCCTGTTATCTGGCGGACGAAGACCCGGACGTTATCGAGCTCACAAATCCCATCCCCGAGCTGGAATACGGCTTGTGGTTTCTGATGCACCCGGACCTGCGAGGCGTAGTGAGGATTCATGCCTTGATGGACTTTCTGACAGAAGCTGTCCGGGCACAGAAACAGCGCTTGGCCGGGCCATTATTACGCTAGCCTGTTTCGTTGTTACGAAACCTGAACCGCCCCGGCCCCTAAACTTTCCTTGGCGAAATTGACAAAGGCTCTGACCAACGGTGAGATATATCGTGATTGTGGGTACTGCAGATTTACCTGCCCTTGGTATTTCCCAACAATCGACCAATCCGCCAGTATCTGAGTCATAACCCCCGTTTCAATTTCATCGGTTACCGAAAAGTCGGGAAACAGGCCTACTCCGAACCCGTTTAAAACCGCGTCTTTGCGAATTTCGGTGTGGTTGGCGATATAGCGACCCGAGGTCGTGACGCTTGCTGTTTCGCGCCCTTTGGCAAAAGACCAGACGTTGTCGAAGGCCGACTCGCCTAGGGAAAGGCAGTCGTGGTCAGCCAGCTCACTCGGATGAGCAGGATGTCCTCTTTTTGCGATGTAACTTTCAGATGCGCATAGCACTGAGCGTACGTCGCCCAGACAAACGGCAACTAAGCTCTCGACCGGTTTATCCGTGATTGTCACCAGAATATCCACGTCATCGTAAAATGGATCCATTGTTCTGTCGGTAACCAGAAGCTGAATCTCGACATTGGAATACGTGTTCAGGAAAGACGGAATAATGGTTTTCAACACTTGGGAACCATAAGCCTTGGGCACGCCGATTTTCAGCCGCCCTTGAGGCTCGCCACAAATCTGATCCGCTACGTCCAGCACAAAAAGAAGCGTTGGTTTTTTACTCCGTTATGGGTTTTGTTGCGATTGGATTTTCGCTGACTTTTTTCTGCTTGCTCCCATTCTTCATCCGTGAGTACAGAGCAGGCAAGGGTCGCGATTGGCGCGTTGGCCTACCAACTGGCTGCATATTGCTGGCCGTCTTCGTGTTTGAGACCTACGGTGTTCTGCATACCAGTGCCGCTAACGCCGCGCTCCTGATTAGCCTGTGTGTGCTATTTACGCCTTATACCGAGTGGCTGATCTTCAATCAGAAGCCGCGCCGGGAAAGTTTCATGCTCGCGGTGGTCTCCTTCACGGGGGTAGGGCTCTTAACCATTAGCCACGACATGGCGTTTAACTTGGGCGACGCCCTGATACTGGTCGCTGCGGTCTTACGCGCCTTTATGGTCACCACCACCAAGAAACTGACCACCGACAAGGATATATCAACCATAAGCTTGACCGGAATCCAGTCCGGCGTTGTCGCCGCAGGCGCTCTGGTAGCACTTTGGGTTACTGAACCCGACTTCCTGATGCGACTGCCGAGTTCCAGCAACTTCTGGCTAATAGTTGTTTACTTGGTCGTTTTTTGTACAATATTTGCCTTTTCGCACAAAATTACGGGACCCGAAAACTCAGCCCTTCCAAGGTTTCATTGTTGATGGGATCGGAGCCAGCATTTGGCGCTATCTTCGCTGTGTGGTGGTTGGGGGGAGGAAATTGGACCGCTGGGGTGGTTCGGTGGGTCACTGATCGTTATTGCGTCTCTTTATGCAACGTTACCTAAGACAAAAAAAGCCCACGGCGTTGCGGAGGATCAGGCTCCGTCCGAACACGTCAGCGGCTAAGTGTATTTGATACTGAAAAATTCGCGTTAGAACGGAGGGTATGGCGTAAAGGCGCTGCTCCTGGGGTAACCCCCCCCTTTTAATTAGTGCCAGCCAGGAGGACTCTGACTTCCTAGCATCTTGTCATAAACATCGTGCCGACGGTCCCGAAGGGGTTGGTTGTACTCGTTCCAATTCCTTTTGCGGCGGGCATCGGCAAGGTTTAGATCTGCATACACGATCTCTTCCTGGTCGAAGCTAGCAGGGCCGCCTATTGGCCATCCGGTATAACTTACAATCAGGCTCTGGCCAATAAACGGCTGACCGCGTTCGGTACCTACTCGATCAGCAGCTGCAATAAATACAGAGTTGCTGTGAGCTGCGGCCATGCACAAGATGTTAGCCATGGCCTCCCGGTTTGGGTCCTGGCCGGGAATCGGTACCCAGTTTGTAGGAATGCATACAATGTCTGCACCTTGAAGCGCCGCAATCCGCAAGCTCTCAGGGAACCAGAGGTCATAGCATATACAACACGCCAGGCGCCCAAGAGGGGTGTGCCAGACTGGGAATCCCAAGTTGCCGGGCTCAAAGAACAAGTTCTCCTGATTCCACAGATGTATCTTGCGAAAGGTGCCTACGTGCCCATTCGGTCCGAAGCATACAGCTGCATTGAACAGTCGGTCACCTTCGCGCTCTGCCATACCGGCAACAATCCAGCAATTGTAGTCGCGGCACAATTTCATCCATGCTATTGATGCTGGCCCACTGCCCACGACTTCTGCACATGCGAAGGCTTCTTCTCTCGACTTAAAGACATACCCTGAATTCGTCAGTTCTGGAAGGACAATCAAGCGGGCGCCCTGAACACCTGCTGCTTCTTCTATTTTTGCGATACTTTTTTCAATATTGCCTTGGACGTCTCCTATCCTAGGTTCCATCTGAATGCAGGCAACCCGCACGAGGGCTTCCTGACGTCCTTTGTTGTTTGAGCTCACAGTCTTCTCCGCTTTTTTGTACTTAGTTAAACCCGTTAGGTGTCGCATCGGCATAGGAATGCTCTGCTTCAAAAGCGGCCGCAACTGTAAGGATCTTGCGTTCAGAAAATGGCGGCCCTGCAATTTGTAACCCTATGGGTAAGCCGTTTCTATCAAGCCCTGCAGGTACAGTAATGGCTGGCATACCAGTGAGATTGAAAGGATAGGTAAACCGCCATGATGCCGCGAGTACACTTTCTAATGAACCGTCAATTTCAAGTTCCCATTGTCCGGCGCGCCAAGCAGTGATCGGGCTGGTAGGACTGATTACGACATCCACTGTGTCGAATATCTTCGCAAAATCTTTACATAACTCGGTGCGCAACTGTTCCGCATGCAGATAATCCACCGCTGAAACCAGTCGACCCATTTCCACCAAATCTCGCACATCTGGATTGAAACCACGGGTCAAGCCTCGCTGTATCGCGTGTTCGTGATAGGCGGAGGATGAAGCCAGCTCGATGGCAAAAATTGCGCCCAGGCCATAGTCAAGGTTAGGCACATCGAACTCGTGGATCTCCACACCCTTTTGCTTTAGCCAGATAAGCGCCTTATCGAAGCTTGCGGTCACGTCTGTGGACAGACGCTCAGAGAAGTGGTTGCGAATTACACCCACGCGTTGGCCGGAAATTGTGAGGTCTGCCGGCGGTTGGTATTTGGCATCTGGGGAGTTTACGGAAGAGGGATCGTTAACATCCCGGCCTACCAGGGCTTCAAGGATTATGGCTGAATCGGTTACGCATCGGGTTAGCGGGCCGGCGTGGTCGAGTGACCAACTATGCGGCACGATGCCCGTTCGTCCAATCAGCCCGAACGTGGGTTTGAGCCCGACAATTCCGCATAGGGTGGCGGGAATTCGCACCGATCCACCGGTATCCGAACCCATGGCCGAGCTGCAGAGTGCGGCCGCTACGGCCGCAGCTGAGCCGCCACTGGAACCGCCGGGCACACAGTCGGTGTTCCACGGGTTGCGAGTAGGCGGCGTGATATTGCCCCAAGCAAACTCGTGCATTCGTGTTTTACCAAGGATGACGGCACCGGCGTCGCGCAGCTTGCTTACTACATGACTATCCGTTTCAGGAAAACAGAGCTCATCCACGTCAGTGCCGGCTCTTGTGGGCATATTCCTGGTCAGGTAATTGTCCTTGACCGAAATACAGGCTCCAGCCAAGGGGCCAAGGGTTTTACCTCTGGCAATTGCATCGTCAATTGCCGCCGCTTCGTCCAGAGCAGTAGGGCTGAGCTCGACATGAGTTGCCAGTGTGCCGTCGAAGGCGGTAAGACGCTCCGTATAGCCCAGGACAAGTTCCCGTGCAGAGAGCTCGCCCCTTGCGATCGCTGCCACCTGCTGGTGGAGTGGCCAAAAGTTCGGGGAGCTGTTCATTGTTTTGTTTCCCCTTTGGCGTAGGCGGTTGACGGGTTGAAATGGACTGCAGGGTACGTTGCCTTGAGATCCAGCGTCCGCAGTTTTTCAATTTCGCCTAAGATTGGTCGATAGGCTTCCACTATCTGGGCCAAGCGTTCGTCATCAAGCGCGATTCCAAAAATGTGAGGGAGTGTCTTCACGAATGATTTTCCTTGTTGATGTATGAGGGTTCAGACGCGCATCATTTCTGCCAGTCCTTGCTCGTTATCCGTGCCATCGTCGAGTTGTTTTTCACGCACGATGCGCCCGATTTCCAATAGCGCCACCGAGTGGGCGACGCGACTCACGAAGCGCACGTTCTGCTCCACCAGCAGGATGCCCACGTTGTCGTTTGTCGCCAATTGTCTGAGCACTTTCGTTATGTTCTCCACCATAGTGGGTTGCAACCCCTCACTTATTTCGTCTACGAGCATCAATTTTGGGTTGCTCATCAGTGCTCGAGCCATCAGTAGCATCTTCTGCTCTCCTCCGCTCAAAGTGCCCGCAAACTGTTTGCGTCGCTTAGGAAGGATGGGGAAATAGGCTGCTATCTTCTCCATACCACTCGGGAGCAGGCGGTCATTTGATAGGCCCAAACGCAGGTTTTCCTCTACCGTCAGGTCCTGAAAAATGGCGGCTTCCTGAGGGATATATGCGATGCCGCGTCGGGCGAGTTTTTGGGGCTCGACGCCACCTATGGGCTCGTCTGCAAAGGTGATTTCGCCGTGGGTGGGTTTGAGAAAGCCCATGATGGTCTTCAGCAGGGTGGACTTGCCCATGCCATTCTTACCGAGGATGGCAAAGATCTGCCCCGCGCTTATCTGAATATTAATGTCTTCGATGACAACCGCATCATCGTAGCCACTGCTCAGATGGTGGCATTCCAAGACGGTGCCGACGGTGGGTTTTTTAATATTTGCGCTCATTCGACATGCCCCGAGTAAATTTCTTGCACTAGATCGGAGTTGACTACTTCCTGTACCGGACCGTCTAGGATCAGTTCTCCGCGGTGAAGAACCACCAGTCGGGAGCAGACCTGTTTGACGAAATCAAAATCGTGCTCTATCAGCACGATGGCAA
Organism: Marinobacter sp. BSs20148; assembly: GCF_000283275.1. Taxonomy (NCBI): domain Bacteria; kingdom Pseudomonadati; phylum Pseudomonadota; class Gammaproteobacteria; order Pseudomonadales; family Marinobacteraceae; genus Marinobacter; species Marinobacter sp. BSs20148. The sequence goes on along the minus strand of NC_018268.1, from coordinate 2,136,480 downwards.
GGCCAAGGCGGTTCTGTAAAGTCCGTCAGAATTCGGCCAATCATGAGCCTGTCTGCCTTGGTCAGTCCTGCTGTAGGCTCATCAAGTAGTAGCACGTTTGGTTCTAAGGAAAGCACCATGATTAGCTCTAATGCTCGCTTCATGCCATGGGGCAGATTGTTAACCTGCTCCTGCAGCTGCGTTTGCAATCCTGTGCTCTCCAGAACTTCCATAGCGGCGAGGGGAAGTCCGACTCGGTCTGCCGTGTCGATTTTTGATGGTTTATTATGGCGGTAGCGCGCAAGGCGGAGGCACTCAGACACGCGAAGGCTTCCGAACAAGCTGGTGTTCTGGAAGCTTCGTCCAAGCCCTAATGCGGTAATGCCCTCAGGTGATTTGTGGTCGATGCTTTTGCCATTCACTTTAATTGTACCGCTGCTGCGCTCCATTCCATCGCTTATACAGCGCATGAGTGTGGTTTTTCCAGCCCCGTTGGGGCCGACAATACCCACCAGTTCTCCTGGCATTATTTGAATATCGATACCATCCAGCACCTGCAGATGCCCGTAGCGCTTGGTGACACCGGTCAGGCTGAGGGCGGGCTGAGTCAGGGAGGTTGTTGATGATTTAGCACCGATCTCAACTAGAGGGTGAAAAACAGTTGCCCGTGTACTTTTAGCAGTATTTACAAAACGGGCAGGGAGCCTTCGCGCCAGGGTTCGCCAGAGAGGAGGAAGCAATCCTTCTGGCAGTACTACAATCACCACGACGAAGATGGCACCGATGATGATGGTCCAGACAAACGGAAGGATGCTACTGACATAGGCACTGGCCCACTCTAACCCGATAGTGCCAATGACCGGCCCCAGAACAGTGCCTCGTCCGCCTAGGGCAACATAGATAACCAGTTCCGTACCAAAGACAAAATCAGCATGTTCTGGTGCAACGATGGTGCCTACACAGGCGTAAATGAAACCTGCCAACGAAGCCAGCGCGGCCATGAACATCATCAGAATGATCTTCACGCTGCTTGTCGGGATTCCAAGATAACGGCTACGTGTTTCGTTGTCGCGCACCGCATTAAGTTTGCGGCCATAATCGCTACGGATGAAAACCCAAGCACATGCTGTTAACAAAACCATCAGGGTACCGGTAAACCAGAACCAGCCGGTCATAGACAAAGTTGGCGCATCGAAACCCACCAGCCCGCTGCTGGAACCCGTGAAAGTGCCACCGGAGTAGATTAGTTGTACCACAACGATCGGCAAGACCAGCGTAACCACCGCCACATACAGCGGTGTTGCACCTTGCCAAAAGGCGAGCCAGCCAACAAAGGCGGCAACGAGCATGGACACAGCTATTGCCGCCAACAAGGCAAGCATCATTGTACCCACCGTATAGCCAACATGAGTGAACATGAGCCCGGCGGCATAGGCGCCGATGCCAAAAAAAGCACCTTGGGCGAAAGTCAGGATCCCTGTGGTGCCCCACAGCAGGTCGACAGTTAAGGCAGTAATTGCAAGCAGGAACGCTCTTACAAGAACGCTTTGGGTGTAGGGGTCCAGAACAAAAGGCCCGACGAGCACCACCAGCAAGGCCAGACCTGTCAGGATGCTCACCGCTTTGAAGCGAACATGAAGCGGCAGGCCAAGATAAGTGCGATTTGCGTCGGCACCAGTGACAAGCCTAGTCATATGCAAACCCCTTTGGACGAATACGCAACAGAAGGGCGGCCAGTACGGCGAGCGTTAAACCACCTATGACCGGGCTAATGTAGGTGCTTGCCAGCACCTGAGCGCCGCCGAGTACTATACAAGCAGAGGCGAGGGCCAGGAATGAGTTACCAGACACCAAAACCAGCATAAACGCGCTAACCAGCCACGGTAGTCCCATGTTGGGATCCACACTGGACAGTGGCGTTATGAAAGCCCCGGCTAGACACGCGAGGCCAGCGCCGAAGGAAAAGGTGATCAACCGTACACGCGAACTGTTAATGCCCAAACCGCGTGCCAAAGGCTCGTTCATGATGACGGCACGGGTCTGCAAACCAATTCGGGTTCCCTTAAGCAGCAACCACATTGCTCCTGCTACCAGCATCGAAAAGATAATAAGTAACAGCCGGTATTTCGAATAGAAATCGCCGAATAGCTCCATTGCGCCTGACACCGGCCCGGCCGCAAACTGTACCTCACGGCCGAAACCGATAATGATTAATTGCCCTAATACGATACCTAAACCCCAAGTCGCCAGGATTGCATCCAGCGGGCGATGATAAAGAAAGCGCAGCACCGTGCGCTCTATGATTGCACCGAGGAGGCAACCTGCTACAAAGGCCAGTGGCATACTGAACCAAGGGTTCCAGTCAAAATGGGTCACCACCAATGAGGAATAACCACCGATGGTAAGGAAAACACCATGGGCAAAATTAATGATCTTCATTACTCCGAAGATGATCAGCAGACCAGAGGCAACAATAAAGAGGATTGCTGCAGTCGTAATGATGTCAAGAAATAAATAAAGCATGTTGGTTGTCTCTCGCTGTTATCCGTCACACCATGACCTGATCTTCCACGGTGGTCTGGTGTGACGAATATGAGAACTAAAGCGGGATCAGGTCGTTGGGCATTGCTCACCGGGATCTACGTTTTTAAATATCTGCACCACTTCCACACTACCGTTACCCTGAACACGTCCAAGGTGCATCGTGAGGGGCGCATGACGCTGAGCGCTCATCTGTACAGTTCCTCTGGGGCCGTCGAATGAGACCTTCGCCAACGCTTCGATGACCGCATCGGCATCCGTGGTGCCAGCCATTTCAACGGCTGCTTTGTAGAGGTAGATGGCATCGTACTGAGGAACAGACAAGTCATTTGGGGTAAGAAGTTTGCTTCCAAAGTAGGTTTCCATGCGCTCTAGAAATCTGCTGTTTACGTCGCTTTCAATAGCAGTGAGATAGGATGCGGAAATGTAGATTCCCTCAGCGTCTGCGCCCATGCTCTGTGCTGTCAGTTCGTCTACGCTTAAATTGCCAACCAATGCTTGCATGCCCGCAGCCTTGTATTGGCGTTGCAACGTCACGTTGGGTGCACCGCCGGCGGTTGACATAATGACCGCATCGGGTTTTTCACGCCGCATTTGGCTAATGATCGACGTCCAGTCTGTCGCATTCATTGGTTGGTACTCTTCTGCTACGACTTCTCCACCTCGTTCCTCGATATAGTTCCGAGTGAACTCGAGCATTCCTCGGCCGAAGGCGTAGTCACTGCCTACAAGAAAGAAGCGTTTGGAGGCTTTCTCATCGATGAAGTAGTCAACAATAGGGCCGACCATCTGCTCTGGCACTGCGCCATTCGCGAAAAGATAAGGGCTGCAGGAGCGCCCTTCATAAAGCGAGGTATAGATGTAAGGAACTTGATTACGTTCGACGATCGGTATTCCGGCGTTACGAGCGGCACTGGTTTCCATGGAAATGATAACGTCGGCATTTCGATTGATGATCAAGTCGTCGAAAGCACGCTGAGCACCAGATGCACCGCTGCCATCGTCTGCAATTTCTAACTTGACTTGTCGGCCTAGAATACCGCCGCTTTTATTTATCTCTGCCACAGCCATTTCAGAGGATTGCACCACGGCAGGCGCCACAGTGCTATTAGCTCCACTTAAGCCAGTAGGTACACCAATGACGATCGGGTCAGAAGCAACGGCCCATGTTGTGACCGTTAAACAAACTACGCCTGCTAATGTGACAATTTTTTTCGCAATACTCATGGTTGTTTCTCCAGATTTTTTGAGGGAGGCAAAAAATGTGTTCTCAATTTAGTTCAGGAAGACAACTGATAATTTCGTGCATCCGGATCTAGGCATTAATTAAGCCAGTTACAAAAAAAAACATAAAATACATAAATTTAGAAAATATAGTGAAGGCAGGAGGAAAAAGAAGTGACCCAGCGTAGAGCGTGCTCGCACCAACTCGCACCAAAATAAAACCGGATGCCAGTTAAACGGACTCAACGTTATGTTTAAAAAACGAGCAGAAAATAGCTGCGAGGGTAACTTGCCTCGTCGGTTAGATGTCAGGGCGAAAACGACGGATGACGCGTCTAACCTATTCAGGCGCTCCCGCAAGAAAGAGATATAGCGCTATGAAAATGTCGAATTTTCTAAAAATATTGAGGAAGGTCAGGAGGATATTTTCGACCAAGTTGGTCTTTCCACGGCGCATCAATAACCCGTCACTGGCCTGATATCAATCTTTGATGGGCTGAACAACCTTCAGGTTAGCGTTATGTTTATAACACCGAGGAGAATAAGCGCCAGTGCCGCTGGCCAGGGGCTTCGCAACACAATGCCGAACATCGTCAGCGGGATCAGAACGGTTAATGCCGCCAGTATGTGGGGCAATTCTGCTACGGCGCTTGCGGACATACTGAATACGTGAATAAGCCCTAAAGCGCCGAACAGCAGGGTTAACCAGACATTCCAATTAAGACGTTGTGACGACAATTTTTCTTCCCTTCTAGCGTTTCGGTGGCTATCGCTGAGCATTAACGGTTTAAACTCGCGTGTAGAAAGCGTTTTATCTTTCTCGATATACGGTCGCGATTGGGTTAAAGGGTATCGGCTAATCTGGATCACTTCAGATATGAATACTCATTGATCATTAGCGACGAGTACCATCGGGTCAGTGGAGATGACAGAAGCATCGAAATAACAGGAGCACCTACATGACTGGCCCACTCAACGGCATCCGAATTATTGACCTGACAGCCATGGTATCTGGCCCTTTGGCTACCATGATGCTGGCAGACCAGGGCGCCGAGGTGATCAAGGTCGAGAATCCGTCCGGCGGCGATTTCACCCGGTCTGCCGCCAACCGGCAGGGCAATGTGTCAGCGTCTTTTCTCAATAACAACCGCAATAAAAAGTCGGTGGCGCTCAATCTGAAAGAGCCGGCGGGTCGCGAAGCGCTGTTAAAGCTGGTGGCTACCGCTGATGTGTTCGTGCAGAATTTTCGCCCTGGCGTAATCGACAGGATGGGCCTGGGCGAGGACGAATTGCGCAAGGTGGCCCCGAACCTGATTATGGTGTCCATCAGTGGCTTTGGTGACACCGGTCCCTTCGCCCAACGGCCGGTTTACGATCCGCTGATCCAGGCCCTGTCGGGTCTGGCCACGGTGCAGGCCGGCACTGACGAACGGCGTCCGCAACTGGTCAGAACCATTCTGCCTGACAAACTCACTGGCGTTGTTGCTGCCCAGGCCATCACCGCGGCCCTGTTTGCCCGCGAGCGCAGCGGTGAGGGTCAACATGTCCGGTTGTCCATGCTGGACGCCATCATCGCGTTTCTGTGGAGTTCCGACATGGGCAGCCAGACGTTTGTGCAAGGTGCATTGCCTCAGCAGGCCGCTGCCAGTTTTCAGGATCTGATCTACCAGACGACTACCGGTTATGTCACCATCGCGGTGCAGAATGATCGCGAGTGGCAGGCTCTGATCCGCGCTGTGAATCGGCCGGAATGGGCCGAGGACCCGAGGTTCTTGACGGCAGAGCTGCGGCAGAAAAACATCGATGCTCGGCTCGATCTGATCCAGTCCGTGATCAGGACAGACTCGGCAGAGCACTGGCTGGCGCGACTGGCGGAAGAGTCAGTGCCCTGCGCGCCGGTACTGACCCGCACGGAGGTGCTGAATCATCCACAGGTTCAGGCCAATGATTTACTGGTGGAGTACAACCACCCGCAGGCTGGCTCTATTCGCCAGACCCGCGCCCCGGCACGGTTTTCAGCCTCGCCAACGCAACCTTTGCAAGGTGCCCCGGCTCTCGGTCAGGACACTGCGGCTTTGCTGGCAGCCTGCGGCTATTCCGCGGATGACATACAGACCCTGATCGATTCAGGCGTGGCAGGCCTGCCAGGCCTACCAGAGTAAGAGCCGCCATGAGTGATTGCAGTGTTACTCTTCAACGTCTCCAACCCAGACCTTATAGATAGAGTAGGGCGGCTTACCCTGATCTTTACCACCGGTGAAGGGAGGCGCTTTGTGCAGCTGGTTGACCGCAACGTAGAGCCAGCCATGCGGGCCCATACGGACACTGTCAGGCCAGCTCAGACGCTCGTCTCGTGCCAGGGGTTCCAGGCTACCTCCAGGCAGCAGAACATCAATGCCGTTGTGATTCAGGTTGGTGAAAAAGTGGCGGCCTGCAGCGTCGGTATCGGCGCCGTCAGACACCGGTTTGGGCCCAATCCGGACAATCGCATCTGCAACTCGTTCGTCACTGGCGTGCTCGCGCAACAGGCTGGCGGGCACGCTAAACCAGTCCAGACCATTCATGGCACCAAAGTAGACGGTGCTGCGGTCATCTGACAGGGTGATGGGGTTAGCCCCGACGTTCGCGGGTGCGCCGCCAAACTGTATGGCCTCGCCATTGATCACCAGGCGCGCATCGGCTTGTGGTTGAAGCGACGCATGACCCTGAAAGCGCCAGGTGTCGCCACTTGCCAGATTGACCGTCAGCAGGCCGGGATTGGCGATATCCGCCAGATAAGCAAAGCCCCGTTTGCGGTCAACCACCAAATCTTGAATAAAACTGCCTTTCGGCGCCACATCTGCTGGCAGGGTTACTCTCTGGATCAATTCACCGGAGGCGATAGTAAACCCCCAGATTCGGGTTTTGCCCAGATGATTGCCGGTGTCGGTAATCCAGAGCCCACCCTGGCCATCCAGTGCAATGCCTAGAGGCGAGTCGATCGTGGCGTCCTGGTAGTTGCCATTGTGCGTTTGAACCTCGGTGGACGGCCAGGCACGGTAACTGTGGGGTCCGGTCACCTCAATGAGCTGTACGTCGTGATCGCCGTCCATCGGATGGATAGTGGAAAAAACACGACCGTCCGCGCTGACGGCCACGTTGCCGGGGCGAATTTGCAACATTGCGACGGTTCGTATTTCTCCACGCACCGGCTCCAGTGTCGCGGCGTTTGTTGCGACGGCCCCGCCGTGACTCCAGTTGCCAACGGCATTGCAACCGGCCAGAAGCATCGGTATTAGCAGCGCGCCCAATGCGCGCGTTGAAACACGAATCGTCATAACTTTCTCCTTAATAAATTAAGCCCGCATGTACGAGTTGTACTAGACGACCGATCAAAAAATGCCAACAAAATGAGCCCTCAACCATACTGTAACAATCGACGGTACGATCAGCGGGTCGTTTAGTGGTAACAACTGCAGGAATAGTCATAAAATTAGGGGCGGGTAGGATTTTAATGACTCTAGACAATCATTCAAGTGCGTCACAACAGAGGCGGCCGCCCACCAGCCGCCTCTGTTGTGACGATGCTCAGCTCAGCGTCTGCTTATATGAGGTGATTAGATGAATCGTCGAAATATTCTCTTAGGAATAATGGCTGGCGGGTTTGTTGTTGGTACGAGCGGTGTTGTGTGGTTAGGAAGCGGATCTAACGATAGAGCACTGACAATTGATGCTTCTCTTAGAACTCTCGATAAATTGATGAACGATAAGATCGCGACACTGGGAGAATGGAATATCTATCAGATACTGATTCATTCGGCCCAAAGCGTTGAGTTCTCGATGTCCAGTTTTCCTGAGCACAAGCCAGCCCTTTTCAAGAAGACCGTTGGCAAACTGGCATTTGCCGCATTTTCTGCAAAAGGAAAAATGACTCATGACTTGAGCGAGGCAATTCCAGGGGCTCCTTTGATCAAGGAAAGCGGCGATATAAGCTACGCCTATCATCGGTTCAAGGAGTCGATGATTAAGTTTAAGGGCTATCATGGCCATCTGGCAGAGCACTTCGCCTATGGAAACATGACCAAGCAACAGTATGAACAGGCGCATGCAATGCACTTCTACAATCATCTTTTGGAGATAGAGCTAACAAGTTAGTCTAGAAGACGCTTGAAGTTGCTGCGGCCTGCTAAGGGTTCTCGGCCTCATCCGCGACGGGTGCCAACGGCTCGCCATCTTCGTCCAGGAGCTGGTAATCGTATGCCGCCTGCAGGCCGGTTTGGTCTTCAACCTGTTCCTCCTCGGGTTCATGGTCAATGTAGCGTGGGTACAGGGGCGACAACATGGCGACCAGGATGCCGATCGCGGAAAAGGTAGAAAATGCATTGGCGTAGCCAAATTCGCTCACCAGCATGCCGACAACGGGCGAGCCAGTTGCCTGCCCGAGCGAGACAGCCATGAATGGCAGTACCGGCCCCATCGACAATCGGCCCGGCAACAAGCGAATGCCCGTCACCAGATAGAGCCCCGTCAGGCTCATATAGGCCAGACCGAAGACCAGCGCAGAGAATGCCGCGAGCACCAGCTGATCAGGGCTGGCAGCAAGCAGTGCCAGGCTCGCGGATAACATCACCAGCATTAGTGAGTGTGTGATGGGTGGGTTGTTGCGATCGGCCAGGTCGGCCACCACGGCACCTCCGATGCCGGCAATACCAACCGCTAGCCATAGCCACCCGGTTGCAGAGGGCGGTAGGCCGCCGAGGGTGACCATTAAATCGGGAGCGAAGATCCAGTATGCAGAGGAAACGAAACCCATCACGAATGCAAATAGCGAAAGCCTGAACAGACGCCACCACTGCAGGCCGCTGATTGGCGTTGTCGACGCAGCGTTCGTGGGAATGACCCGAGACACGGAAGGGATAAAGTACCACACGGCAACGACGCCAATCCCCGCTAGGATGGCGAAGGACAGGTACGCGAACCGCCAAGCGCCAGATAGGAAAAGAACCACCGGTACGGCAACGACGACGCCAATGCTGGTGCCCGCATTCATGACTGAACTGACACGGCCGTGCACCGCGCGGCTCACCATAGCCTGCATGGCGGCCGTGAGCGCCGGCATCATAAGGCCGGTGCAAATGCCGCACGCAAACACACCCACTCCCAGCGACATAGCATCAGACGCCTGGCTGATAAGCGCCAGACCGACGACGCCGAAACCACACGACAGGACGGCCGTATTACGGGCACCGAGACGATCGGCGGAGAGCGGTGCCACCAGGGTCGCCAGAAGGAAACTGACAAGAGGCAGCGCGCCGATGATACCGATTACTTCAGGCGTAAGACCCAACTCGGCCCGGATAGGGGGTACAAACAGACCAAAGGCGAAGCGCGCGAGCCCGTAACTAATCGCGATCAGCACCGCACCAAAGAGCGCGAACCCTGTGTTCGAGAGAGACTTCATGCCACCTCCGCCAGTAAGGCATCGAGTATTCCCGGAAACAGGAGCGTGGAAACCGGAAGTCGGGTCAGATTCATAGATGTAATTTGGGCTTTAGTTGTACCAGAAATAGTGTCTAAAAATAAACCTGTCCCAGTTTTTCCTTTCACAAAACCGGGAAAGATCTATTTCGTTTGGTGTCATGCTGATTTCTCAGAAAGTGGGCAAGCACCAGCGTCTAGAAAGTAAATGATTACATTCGAGTAGTGTGCAAGGGACAGTGATCTAACTGGTTGGCGGACCTCGTAATTATAGACGCCGCGAGCATTCCCCGCGTCGGCGGTATTTTTTTATGGGGTCTTGGTACGCTTAATTTGGAGATCGTTAACATGAACGAAGCATTGGGGTCTTTTTCAACGGAACACAACAGTGATCCGCTGAGTAAACATCACACCCCTTCGGGCTTTTCTGACCGCGTGGCCTTTCGCTTAACCAGGCTTCTACGTTTTTTTGCGGATCTTTTTTTTGCCAAGCGCTACGGACACCGTGCGGTGGTGCTGGAAACCGTAGCAGCCGTGCCGGGGATGGTTGGCGGGATGGTCGGGCATATGCGCTCGCTTCGTCGGATGGAAGACAATCGGGAATGGATCCACACACTGCTGGAAGAGGCTGAAAACGAACGCATGCACCTGATGACGTTTGTACAAATTGCTCAGCCCAGCTTTTTGGAAAGGGTGCTGATTTTGCTTGCGCAGGGGATTTTTTTCACCAGCTTTCTCTTTCTTTATATTGTTTCTGGTCGCACCGCACACCGGCTGGTGGGTTATTTCGAAGAAGAAGCGGTCTATAGCTATGGCGAATACCTGGCTGAGGTGGACAGCGGCCGTTTGGAAAACGTGGCCGCGCCGCAGATTGCAATTGACTATTGGAAATTGCCCGCTGATGCGACTTTGCGCGATGTCATTATAGTGGTCAGGCTTGATGAAGCGGGTCATCGGGATGTTAACCACCGCTTTGCCGATAGCTTTGACCATTGATTACGTGTTTTTTTGAGACCAAGGTCTTAATTAAATATTTGGACTAAATGTGCAGTGGCAGTGCCGCCGCCTCTTAGGGAATGGAATCTTAGGGGCGCGGCTACTCCTGTGGAGGAACCTGAGGCGCGCTGGTATTTTTTTTACGCCCAAGCCGGGAAAAAACGGTTCTCGATTTTTGTCCGAAAGAACCAAAACTCTTTTTCGAGGCTTGAATTCCAGCCGCTATGCCCGATAGGGCAGATTGCCGTTGACGATTCAGGCCTTCCAGTCCTGCCTTCGCACCTTCGGATACAGTGGTAGAGAAAGAGTTTACAGTCATGAAAACTGTGCTGACACGCTCTATAGCCATTTCCTCACGTTCGTCAATGGCTCCGTCGGCTTCTGCCAAACCGGTAAGAAACGAGATGATCTCGTTAGACATGGATTTGTAGTTGCAGTCAGGGTTGGATTTTTTAAAGCGAGCAAGCTGCTCGCTTATTCCTTTCACAGTGTATTGATCAGCCTGTAACTCGATCAGCAAGAGTCCCTTATCGACGAAGTCCATGTCATAGCCCCACTGGTTTACAAAATAGAACTTAATAAACTCTCGCTCTTGGTGATTCACCTTGCCATCCAGGGAGGCCAGCTTTACCCCCAGCATAGCGATCATGTCGAAAAGGCCAGTGGCTAAAATATCCAGAGGCGTATTGATAAAATCCGGAATCGATTTCACTCTGTCAGACGATCCACGAACAAAATATTTTCCGATAACAATGCTCAGCCCTGCACCAGCGACACCTGCGGCTATGGCCCAGCCAACCGGTGTGGCGGCTGTGCCAATCCCCAGCACACCCAGAAATCCCGATTGAGTAAAAAAGGTTGAAGCGACCAACGACGACTGGGCAACGGCAACGCCCGTTGTTGCGCCGGTAGCTGCATCAACACTGTCGAGGAAGTGCTTCTTGAGCTTTAACGACGTGTAAGCGTCTTCGCCGATGTCAAGTTTCAGCTTGAATCGAAGGGAGTCCTGAATCACCTTTTCGACGCTTTGCATCACGTCTTCTGTCTGAGAATCGGTCATCGAATTTGGTCTGCCGCTACAGGAAAGGTTGAGATTAATGAACATTCGAAGATCACTATAAAGCTGACAATCGGTTCGGGTTAGAAGTTGCAGTTATGGTAAAATATTGTGTTCTAAAAGACGGTTTTAACTGAGCTGGATTCACCTAAGACTAGGAATTATATTTTGACCAATAATGATGTTTTACGCCGTGTACGATATATCTTTGATTTAAATGACAGTACTACGATTGAAATCTTCTCTTTAGCTGACTTTACCGTAACCGAAGAGCAGGTCTCTGCTTGGACTAAAAAAAGAAGAAGACGATACTTTTCTGAAGCTCAATGACACGGCGTTAGCTGTTTTTCTTAATGGCTTTATTATTTATAAGCGTGGTAAACGTGATGGCGAGCAGCCAGAGCCAGAGACGCAGCTGAATAATAATATTGTATTCCAGAAACTGCGAATTGCTCTAAATTTAAAGGCTGATGATATTTTGGCCATTTTTCAGTTGGTGGAGTTTCAATTAAGTAACCATGAATTAAGTGCGCTTTTCCGCAAGCCAGGTAATAAGAATTATCGAGAGTGTAAAGACCAGATCCTTCGAAACTTTTTGCTAGGTTTGCAGCGCCAGGTTCGGCCAAACCATGATGCTTCAGACGTTGAATCGTAGCAAAATGCCGAACCACCGGCAGATGAACTCTCTGCCATGCTACTAATGTCGCTTCGACATGATTGTCAGGCTATTCAATACTTGAATGCGCAACCTAATGTTCTGAATAAAAATGGCAAACAAAAGGAAAGCATCATGACGTCTGAATCGGATTCCCTGCTATTAGTCGATAATTTGGACGGCGTCACCACGCTTAAACTGAATAATCCGGCCGGTCGTAACAGTTTGTCGATGGCGATGCTGCAAGCGTTGCACGATCAGTTGGTGGTATTGGCTGATGACGCCGCCACGCGGGTTGTGGTTTTGGCCGCCAGTGGCAAGGTGTTTTGTGCCGGTCACGATTTGAAAGAGGTACAGGGTCAGCTCGGCAGCACGCCGTTTATGCTGTCTCTGTTTGAGTTGTGCAGCAAGGTGATGCAGCAGATTGTGAATTTGCCGAAACCGGTGATTGCCCGAGTTGATGGCGTAGCCACAGCGGCCGGCTGCCAGCTGGTGGCCAGTTGTGATCTGGCGGTTGCCGGTGAAACGGCGCGCTTCGCGACGCCTGGGGTGAATATCGGTTTGTTCTGTTCCACGCCAATGGTGGCGCTGTCCCGCAACGTATCACCAAAACACGCCATGGAAATGTTACTCACCGGCGAGATGATCAGTGCTGCCCGGGCAGAGCAGATCGGGTTGGTGAATCGGGTGGTTGCCGACAGCGAACTGGATAATGCGGTTGCACAGCTGGCGGGTACAATCGCCGGCAAATCTGGCCATACTTTGAAAATCGGCAAACAGGCGTTTTATCGTCAGCTGGAAATGCCCCTGCACGAAGCCTATGCCTTCACCTCGCAGGTGATGGCGAAGAACCTGGAAGCTGAGGATGCGGAAGAGGGCATTTGCGCGTTTCTGGCGAAGCGGCCGGCTAAGTGGCAGGATCGCTAAGGTCTGCTGGCGCAAAGCGTCGGAGCTGTCTGTAAGCGATCGCCCAGAGTTAATTGATAACGGCTAAAAAATCCGGCGTTCATCTCTATAGCTTGGACAAATTCGGCGCCCGCCGGGTAGGTCGGGCAGTTGGACGCCGCAACAGATTTGCAAGGCTCCATCCGATTAATGGCCACAATGATGCCTTGCTCGTTTACATAGGCAATGTCTAGGGCTATCAGTGTGTTGCGCATCCAGAAGCTGTTTTCGGCAGACTGAAGGCTGTTGTAGTCAAACAGCATGCCGCTGTGTTCTTCCAGTTTGTCCCGTCCCATCAGGCCGATGCGCCGCTGTTCTGCTGTTTCGGCCCATTCCAGGTTAACAGAAACGCTCTGTTCTTCACTCACAAAGCATGCTGATTGCGCCGGCAACACCTGGGACTCAAGGGCCTGGGCACCAGTGGTGCACGCCACCATCAGCAGCGATACACTCAAGGCGATAAGTCTTGGTTTTAACGCGACCAGGTTCATGGGCGCAGTCTGTATCCGGTTTTGAAAATCCAACTGATGGTCACTAAGCAGGCGGTGAGAAAACCCAACGTCATAAGTAGGCTAACGCCAATGTGGACGTCAGACACGCCGAAAAATGCCCAGCGAAAGCCACTGATCAGGTACACCACGGGATTGAACAGGCTGATGGTTTGCCAGATCTCTGGCAGCATGTCGATTGAATAAAATGTGCCGCCCAAAAATGTTAATGGAGTCACAATCATCATTGGAACAACTTGTAGCTTTTCGAAGTTGTCAGCCCAAATGCCAATAATAAAGCCGAACAGGCTGAAGGTGACGGAGGTGAGTACTAAGAAAGATACCATCCAGAACGGGTGTAAAATGCTGTAATCCACAAAAAACTTAGAGGTAGCCAGGATGATCAGCCCCAGTATCACCGACTTTGTGGCCGCAGCACCCACGTAACCCAGTACCACCTCGATATAGGATATAGGCGCCGACAGCACCTCGTAGACGGTGCCCGAAAATTTTGGCATGTAAATGCCGAAAGACGCGTTGGAAATGCTGTTCATCAGCAGTGACAGCATGACTAACCCGGGGATGATAAATGCGCCATAAGGCACATCGCCAATATCGCCCATGCGAGCGCCTATGGCCGAACCGAAAACCACGAAATACAAGCACGTGGAAATCACCGGCGAGAGTATGCTCTGCATCAGGGTTCGCTGCATGCGGGCCATTTCAAATTTATAGATGGCGCTTACGCCGTAAAAATTCATGCCGTTCTCCGTAGGGTGTTCATTCACGCACCAGCCCAACAAATATGTCTTCGAGAGAGGTTTCCCGGGTTTTCAAGTCGCGGTATTCAATGCCAAGGTCGCCCAGGGTTCTTAGCAGTTGGGCAATACCGGTCTGCTCGTGTTGGGCGAAGGTGTAAATCAGTTCTTGGCCAGACTCGGACAGCTCCAAAGATTCCGCAGCCAATTCGGGGGGCAAAAATTCGAGTTTGTTTTGCAATTGCAGGCGCAGTTCTTTTTTCCCCAACTTGCTCATCAGCTGGTTTTTGTCTTCCACTAGTATGATTTCGCCCTGACGGATAACCCCGATACGATCCGCCATTTCTTCGGCTTCTTCGATGTAGTGGGTGGTCAGAATGATAGTGACGCCACTTTCCCGCAGTTGGCGCACCAGCGCCCACATATCCCGGCGCAGTTCTACGTCTACACCAGCGGTGGGTTCGTCTAGAAACAGGATGCGTGGCTCGTGGGACAGAGCTTTGGCAATCATTACTCGGCGCTTCATGCCGCCAGACAACGTCATTATGTGATTGTTGCGTTTGTCCCACAACGATAGAGCCTTCAATATTTTTTCAATGTGAGCCGGGTTTGCCGGTTTACCAAACAATCCTCGGCTGAAGGAGACAGCGGCCCAAACGGTTTCAAACGAATCGGTGGCGAGTTCTTGCGGCACCAGACCTATGGCTTGCCGAGCTTGACGGTAGTCGCGAATGATATCGTTACCCGCAGCCAGAACCTGACCCGATGACATATTCACCAGACCGCAGATAATGCTGATCAGCGTGGTTTTTCCCGCACCGTTGGGGCCCAGCAGCGCGAATATTTCGCCGCGGCTAATGTCGAGGTTGATGTCTTTCAGGGCCTGAAAGCCGCTGTCGTAGGATTTGTTGAGGTTTTTTATGGAAATTTCCGGTTGCACGGCACCATCCTGTTGTAAAAAAATAAACACTGGCCTGCTTTAAAAAAAAGTAAATACTGGCCTATTTTCCAATAGATAAACACTGGCTGAATGATAGCAAGCGATCATTTTGTCATGACTTCGGTTGCTTTAGAAACCTTTGAATGAGCGGCAGAACTGTCCATAATGCCGTTTTACCAGCAAGGTGTGCCAATGATACGTGGGATAAAGGTTTCGAGTTTGAAAATAGGTCTGATTATCGTATTGATTGCCGTCGCTGCTCTGGCGCTGCGCTGGTTGGATAGCTCGAATAGCAAAAAGACGGGGCAGCAGACCAGCACCTGTAACCTGCAAAAGAGCAACTGCGACTGGCCACAACAGGGCCAGAACTGGCGGGTAAGCCTGTCTGACATCACCACGAATAACGACACGGAGAACAATTACCGCCTAGACATTGTAGCTCCTGGCGCGCCTCAGCCGCTATTAGTGGTGTTACGCGGCGAGTCTATGTACATGGGCGAATACCCGGTGCCACTGGTGCGCAATGGCAATGATTATTACGCCGAATTTTCCGCGCCTTTTTGCACCACCGGCGACGCTATGAATTGGCGCCTAGACTTGCAAAAAGGCATGACGCCGCTGGTCGATCAACCGCCGTTCAGGATGGTGTTTCAGGCCTACTGATCGACCAGAGTTATGTCGGCGTTGGCGATATTATCAGTGCCGCTTGTGGGTGTTCCTATAACCCATGCTTCACCTTTTTTAACAACGCCGACAACCGCGGCGTGAGCATAACCGCGCTGGCGTAATGCCATTAAACAATCTTCAACATTGTTCGCAGGTACGCTTGCCAGCAAGCCTCCTGCGGTTTGTGGGTCAAACAGCAGCGGATAAACCGGATGGTTTTGCCACTGGCTGACCTGCTCAATACGGCTGGCTGCGCTGCTGTTGGCAATGTGAAGTGAGCTTAAAATGCCCTGGCTGCTGGTTTCTAATGCACCGTCCAGTAGCGGTATGGTGGCAAGGTTAAGCTCCACAGCACAACTCGATGGGCGTAGCATTTCTGCCAGGTGTCCAAGCAGGCCAAATCCGGTAACGTCGGTGCAAGCTGTTGCGTGGTGTTGCTGAAAACACTCGGCAGCGCTGGCACTGGACTGCGTCATGCAGCGCAGAGCTGCGTCAATCCAACGGCCTTTGGCAATCAGCTGTGCATGTGCAGCCAGTAGAGTTCCGGTGCCTATGGGCTTGGTGAGAATAATAGCGTCACCGGGTTGCATTCCGCCCTTGCTCATCAGCACAGCGGGATCAATCAGGCCGTTCACCGCAAACCCGAGAGCCAGTTCCTGGCCTTCGCCGGTATGGCCGCCCACCAAAGCACAATTGGCATCATTTAACACCGACACAGCGCCTGCCATCATTTGATAGATTTGTTCTTCCACTTTGCTTTCGATGCCATAGGGCACGGTGGCGATAGCCGTAGCGCTTTGCGGCGTTGCACCCATGGCAAAGATATCCCCCAGGCTGTGATTGGCGGCAATCTGGCCAAACAGGTAGGGGTCATCAATGAAGGCACGAAAGAAGTCCACCGTTTGTACAATGGCTTTGCCAGGAGGCATGCGCAATACGGCAGCGTCATCCGGAGCGTGAAGGCCAACTATGACATCATCACGGTTCACCGGCTGCAGCTTTGACAGCGCGCGAGACAACACCGTGCTACCGACCTTAGCACCGCAACCGCCGCAGCGCATGGTGGCCAAAGACAGCGCTTGGGCGGCGTCTTCGGTGGAACGTGCAGCGGCGGTATTCGGTTTAACCAGCTTGTTAGGCATGGCCGGCAGCTCTTTGAATTTCTTCATAAAGCGACGGTCGATCTGGTCTTTCCAATGCCACACCAACGTGCCGGATACGCTCAGCTTTCCGCGCGAGGCTACCGCGTAGCGGTCACCGGTGGAAATCAACGCCAGCCATTTTTTCTGAGGGTGATAGTTCAACGGCGTTTTGCCAAGGGCCATCCGGCGCAGATTATCCGCCAGCGGCTTGCCTTGGCGTACCGCAAATACTCCGGCTTTTTCCCGCGGGTGGTGAGTCATGTTGGCAATATCGCCAACCGCAAAAATGCGATCGTTGTTTTCAACCTGAAGCGTATTGCGAACTCGAATAAACAAACCGTCGTCCAGTGCCAACCCCGTTCGGGCCAGCCATTTCGGGCCGCCGGCTCGGGTCACCCAGAGCACTTCGTCCGCCATCAAGGGCGTTTTTACGCCTTCAATTTGTAAGGTTCGAGCGGTTACTTCGGTGACTGCCGCACCCAAATGAACATTCACACCCCGCTCAGCCAGAGTGCGTTCAAATAGGGCGCGTACTTTTGGGTTGTGGGTGGGCAATATCGTGTCAGCGGCATCCAGTATGTGCACGTGGAGTTCTTCCGCTTGGCTGCCAACGTTGCGTAGTTCGTTGTGCAAGCGGTATTGCATAGCCAGAGCCATTTCAACGCCACCAGCGCCTGCACCTACTACAGCCAGTGTGAACGGGCCCTGGTGTTGTTTTATGCGGTCAAGCAAGTCCAGCCAGTGCCGATTGAAGCGGTTAATTGGTTTCACTGGCACTGCGTGTTCGGCGGCACCTTTCACTCCGGCAGTGCGCGGTGAAGAACCAATGTTGATAGAGAGCAAATCGTAGCTGACAGGCGGGCGATCACGGCAGATAACCTGCTGGGTGGCAGTATCCAGGCCGATGGCTTCGTCCCGGTAAAAGCGCGCTCCTGCAAACTCAGCCAGTCGGCTTAAATCAATATGGATGTCGTCATGGCTGTAGTGGCCTGCAATGTAACCGGGCAACATGCCAGAGTACGGCGTGTCGGTGTCGCGGCAAATCAGCGTTAAACGCACGCCAGGTAAGGGATTCATGGCGAACTGCCGCAGAACCCCGACGTGGCTGTGCCCGCCGCCAAGCAGGACAATGTCCTGTAATACAGGCTGGTCAGACTGTTGCATTAAACGAGTTTCTTGGCTTCAGCCGCCAGCTGGTCAAAGTCCTTTATGCTGGCAAACGCTTTTAGCTTTTCTTGGTCTTCGGCGCTGGGATAGGCAATCTGGCCGATAGTGTTCAATCCGGCTTCTTTCATTTTTTTCTGGGTAGCGGGGCCAATGCCTTTGACTCGGGTCAGGTCGGAGGGATCTGCCAGTTGAGTTGTTTTTGCTTTGGTTTTAGCCGGAGCTTGAGTGGGTGCCTTTGCCGGTGCTTCAGCAGCTGCAGACGCAGGTGAAGGTGCGGCTTTGGGCTTGATTTTTTTCGGTGCTTTCGATTTTAATGGCGTGGATTCTGAAGCTACAACAGACTCAGCCGCAGGCTTTGCCTTTTGTTTCTTGGGTACTGCAGGAGTCTGCAACACCGGTTTCTTGTTGTCTGGCTTATCTTCGTCGGCGTGTCCAATGCCCAATCGTTCCAGCAAGCTGTTTTGCATTTCTTGAAATTCCTGAAGCCGGCGCTCGAATTCGTCGTTGAAGCGCTTCATTTCGCGATCACGCAGCTCGTCAATGTCCTTACGCAGCTTGTGCACAGGCTGTTTTATCTGGGTTTGCAGATTGTCGAACTGTTTTAGAGCATCATTAAACAGACTTTCAATGTGTGATGTGGTTTTAGCGAATTTCTTGTTTACTTTTTTTACAATTTTTTTCGACGTTTTTTGACTTTTCTTTCTTGGCCATGATGTTGTTCTCAGGAGGGTTGGGGCAATAGATTTGCGGTGAATGGCAAAACTGAAAATCAGTACAAAGCTGGTTCAGGCCGTCTTCTGTCACGCTGCGCCGGGGCCTGATGAGCGGCGGGACCGAATAGACTGCTTTCTGGTTAAGACACTGCGAATACGACTTAAGCTATCACTTAGGTGGGGTTTTTTTTGCCGGTCCGGATCAACAAACTCAACGGAGTAAAAAAAATTACTACAGTGTTTTCGGCGTTGGATGATTACGCCGTTTATGCCTTGGGCGTAAATTTCGTCTACTGGCATGGTCATCACCAAGTCCAGAATAATGGTGTCGCCGGGTTCGAACACTTTGTCACTTTTTAATACGCATCCGTAAGTGTCTAACTCAAACACTGGAACATCCACACGTTCTTTACGAAACAGCCCATGCCGAAAGTGGAAGCGGGCGCGTAAATCGGGTAATGCCTCATTCATCAATAAAGATTCCTGCCGTCATGTCAACGTTTGACGAACCTTGTTGCTCGCTTCCTAAAGTACTAGGTTCGACCAGTTTTTCAAGCCAATCATTAGAACGGACGTGTTTTTAGCTGATAGAGATCAACCCGGCGATCTTTAAGATTGGTCACCGAACCTTCGTTACGCACCAGCGTCAGCTTTTCAAGGTCCATATCAGAAAACATGATCATTTCGGTGTTCGGAGTGGTTTCAGCCATCACCGCGTCATGGGGAAATCCAAAGTCTGAGGGCGAAAATACCGAAGACTGCGCGTACTGGATATCCAGGTTCTCTACCTTTGGCAGGTTGCCAACGCTGCCGGTAATGACCACATAGCATTCGTTTTCAATAGCACGGGCCTGAGCGCAGTGACGCACTCGCAGATAGCCGTTCTTGGTATCGGTCCAGAAGGGCACGCAAATGATGTCTACCTCCTGCTCGGCTGCCATGCGCCCCAGCTCCGGGAACTCAATGTCGTAGCAGATCATAATAGCGACGCGGCCGGCGTCTGTGTCAAACACCTTGAACTCGTTGCCACCCTCAATCACCCAGTCACGGCGTTCATGTGGGGTGATGTGAATTTTACGCTGCTCGTCTACGCGGCCATCGCGGTGGCACAGGTACGATACGTTGTAGACCCGGTCATTTTCAATCAGCGGCATTGAGCCTGTGATTATATTGATGTTGTAACTGACCGCCATGTCGGACATTTCATTACGGAACTGTTCAGTGAACCCCGCAAGGAAACGTACGGCGCGTGTTTGGTCGACCTGATCCGTCAGGCCCATCAAGGGCGCGTTAAAAAACTCTGGAAACAGGGCGAAGTCGCTTTTGTAGTCCGACAAGGCATCAACAAAATACTCAACCTGCGTTAACACTTCCTCAACCGATGCAAACTCACGCATCTGCCACTGAACTGCACCCATGCGAACTTGGGTTTTACGTGTGTTCAGAACCGAGGACGGGGGAACATACAGAATGTTCCGCCATTCCAGCAGGGTTGCATAGCCAAGAGATTTTTCATCTTCCGGCAAATATTTGTGTAACAAGCGGGTTACCTGAAACTCATTGGACAGCTGAAAACTCAGGATCGGGTCATAAATATCTTTACGGCTTACCCGTTCGATGTATTCGGCCGGGGTAGAGTGGTCTTTGTATTTGTGATAATTCGGAATACGACCCCCAGCCAAAATGGCGCGCAGGTTCATGGAGCGGCAAAGTTCTTTGCGGGCCTCATAAAGCCGGCGACCCAGGCGGTAACCGCGGTATTCGGGGTGAATAAAGACATCTAGGCCGTACAGCGAATCGCCTTTTACGTCGTGTCGGAGTTTTTCATCACGCAGAATCAGGTCATCATAAGTGTGCGGATTGCTGAACCTTTCGTACGGCACGCTCACCGTTAGCGCCACGGCTACCAGTTCGCCACTTTTTTCAATACAGATCTGGCCATCTGGAAACTGTTTTACCAGGGCTTTGATGGTGTCGCGCGGCCAGGCTCCGCCAATATCATGGTAAACACGGTCCATCAGAACTTGCAGTTGGTTGTAATCATCCAGCGTCAGGTTGCGAAGGTTCAAATGCAGTTCTTCATGGGCCATGAACAGGGGCTCCCGTGGGCGTTCAGTCAGTTGGTGGCGCGGAAAAAACACGCGTTCCCAGAGAGTAAAAGACAATTGATCCTAACAGAAGTGGAAAATCCAGGCATAACGTTCCGTTCAGACGCGCAAGCTGTTCAGCGTTTGTAAAAACAGCTCGCCGTACTTTTCCAGCTTAGCAGCACCCACCCCGCTGACTTCGGCTAGCGCCTCCAGAGTGGCCGGGCGGCGCTCCAGCATGTCGAACAGCGTGGTGTCGTGGAAAATAACGTAAGGCGGCACACCTTGCTTATCCGCGAGCTGTTTGCGGCAGGCCCGCAGCGCTTCCCAGCCGTCGTGATCCGTAATCTGCTCCCGCACCGATGCAGCGGAGCGTGAGCTGCCTTTTGCCGTACTTTTTGGTGGCTCCGGATCTTTACGTAATTGAACGCTGGCTTCGCCTTTTAACAGGGGGCGGCACTGTTCGGTCAGTTGCAAAGCACCGTAACCGTCTGGGTCTGCTCTTAGATAGCCGTTTGCCACCAGTTGGCGAAACACCGATTTCCACTCGTTGGCGGTTAAGTCTTTGCCGATTCCGTAAGTGGACACCTGCTGGTGACCCATTTGAACCAAGCGATCGTTTTCAGATCCGCGCAGCACATCAATCAGGTAGGTCACACCAAAGCGCTGACCGGTGCGAAATACGCAAGACAAAGCTTTTTGTACGGCAACGGTGCCATCCCAGGTCTCTGGCGGCGTCAGGCAGGTATCGCAATTACCGCAGGGTTGGTCCAGTTCGTCGCCGAAGTAGTTCAGCAGTACCTTGCGCCTGCAACCGGTAACCTCACAAAGGCCCAGCATGGCGTCAAGCTTTTGCCGCTCAATCCGTTTGAAGTGATCGTTACCCTGGGATGTTTCCAGCATTTGCCGCAGTTTGATCACATCTTGCAGGCCGTAAACCATCCATGCGGTGGAGGGTTTGCCGTCGCGACCAGCACGGCCGGTTTCCTGATAATAAGCTTCCAGGCTTTTTGGCAAATCGAGGTGGGCGACAAAGCGCACATCCGGTTTGTCTATGCCCATACCAAACGCGATGGTAGCCACGATAATAATGCTGTCTTCGCGCAGGAAACGGTTCTGGTTTGATGCTCGCTCATCTGCAGCTAAGCCGGCGTGATAGGGCAGTGCGTTGTAACCTTTGCTTTGTAATAGCTTTGCGGTGGCGTCTACTTTTTTCCGGGAAAGACAGTAAACGATGCCGCAATCGCCTTCATGTTCAGTTTTAATAAAGTCGAGTAACTGTTTGTTAGCATTAATTTTTGGCGTAATTCTGTACTGAATATTAGGGCGATCAAAACCGCTAATAAAATGTCGGGCCTGGGTTAGCGACAGGCGTTCGGCAATTTCTTTACGGGTGCGCTCATCGGCGGTGGCTGTCAAAGCGATACGTGGTATGTCGGGAAAAGTTTGCGCGAGCATGCTCAACTGCAAGTAATCCGAACGGAAGTCGTGACCCCACTGTGAAACACAATGAGCTTCGTCGATTGCAAACAGAGCGATGGAGGTATTGTGCAGCAGCTCTATAGTGCGGGGCTGAATCAGCCGCTCCGGAGCGCAATACAGCAAATCCAGCTCACCCGACATCAGAGCGTATTCGGTAGCTCGGGCTTGCTCGAAGTCCATAGTGGAATTCAAAAAAGCGGCTCGAACTCCCAGTTCTTTCAGGGCATTTACTTGGTCTTGCATCAACGCTATTAACGGAGACACCACGATACCGGTGCCCGGGCGGACCAGGGCTGGAACTTGATAACACAGGGATTTACCGCCGCCGGTGGGCATTAGCACCAGCGCGTCGCCGCCAGCGCACAGCTCTTTTACAATGTCCTCCTGTAGCGGGCGAAAGCTGTCATAGCCAAACACTTCATGCAGCACCTGTTCCGGGGTCTGCACGGCTGTAGGTCGTTCGCTTGAGAGCTGTTCGAAGTCCTGATGGGAGTACATAATAAACGTGTTTACCCGCAAGCCGCCTGAATGGAGCAGCGCCGACCGAGCGGCACTGTGTATTTCTGCGGCAGAATCATAGCAGATTTCGGAGTGGGTGTTTTGCTCCGTGGGATGGCTAATACATGCCAACGGCACTATACAATACGAAAGCTGAGTCATTTGAGGGCACAGGCGTAGCAAAAATTCGTGCAGCTTCATTAACGGGTAAGGAAAATTGGCTTTTAAAACGATACAATAGCGTTAAAAATTTACGGCCTTTGCAAAAGCGTGATTCTTACCAAGGCTCGCGGCTCTCGACTAACACAAGGTTTTACTATTAATGCAGAAATTTGATGCCATTCGTCCTTACTCGGACGAAGAGACTTCCGCCGTAATACAACGATTAGTGCACGATCGGGAATTTCTGAACCTGATTGGCCGTATCAAATCGCCCGGAGTTGCACGCTGGGCGCCGGCGATGTTGCGGGGAATTGTGAGTTATTGGTTGCGCCGCCGTTTTGGTGGTTTCACTCGTATCGACGATCTGCAAGCGTCGTTGTCGGGCTATGTTGGCGAACTGGTCGGAAATACCACCACCCGGGTTACCCAGAGCGGGTTACAGAATCTGGAGCAGGAATCTACCCACCTGTTTATCTGTAATCATCGCGACATTGTTTTTGACCCAATGATTGTAAATTTCTTGTTGTACAACCAAGGGCTAAAAACCACTCGCATCGCCATTGGCGACAACTTGCTCGAAAATCGTGTGTTTGCTGAAATGATGCGATTAAATAAGAGCTTTGTGGTGCGGCGCAGCATGACCAGCCCACGGGAAATACGCGACGCTTACCTTATGCTATCCGAGTTTATCACTCATAGCATCGAGACCCACAACGGGGTGTGGATTGCGCAACGTGAAGGGCGGGCTAAAGACGGTATAGACCGCACAGATCCTGCTATTGTGAAGATGTTTCACATGAGCCCGAAAAAATCCGGACTGGATTTCCAAACAGCGATAAACCGGCTGAGTATTGTGCCGGTATCGATTGCCTATGAATTTGACCCCTGTGATCTGGATAAAGCCAATGAGCTGGAAATCCGGGCCCGCACTGGTGCTTACCTAAAAGCAGAAGGCGAAGATACCAGTCAGATTATGCGCGGACTAACCGGCTTTAAAGGCCACGTACACGTGCACTTCGGCGCACCCATCGAAGACGCAGAGGACAACCCAAAAGCGTTGGCGGCGCGGATTGACAGGGAAGTTCACAGCCACTATCACTTGCACCCATCCAATCTGGTGGCGTATCAGTTGCGTGAAGCTGCAGCGGGCAGGGGGCCGATAGAGGCCGGTCTGTTTGCTTCTCTAGCTGCAGCCGAAAGCTGCACGCGCCAGGCTTTGGGAGTCGCTGAGAACGAGCTGCAGAAACGTCTAGATGCTTGTGAAGCAGCCGCGCGGCCCTACCTATTGGACATGTATGCTAACCCGGTAACGAGTGCGCTGAACGCCATGAGCACGGCTGACGTAAGCACTTGACAAGAGTGCTGGAACTTGGCTAGAACTTGGCAGGAATTGACTAGAAAGTACTGAATCGCCGCGCTTGGGCGCGGCAAGTTTAACTGCGCCAGAAAGCTGGCGACAGCACCACTACCACGCTCAATATTTCTAAACGTCCCATCAGCATACCTACGCCCAACAGCCATTTAGCGGCATCTGGCAGTGGCCCAAAATTCCCGGCAGGGCCTATGATATCACCCAAGCCCGGACCAACATTGGTCAAAGCCGTCAGTGCACCGGACAAAGACGTGGTGAAGTCCAGCTGCATAGCGGCCAGCGAAACCGTCAAAATCAACAGGCATAGCAGGAAGATGAATGTGTAGGCGATCATCGAGGTAATAATCTCGTCGCTGACGGCACGACCGTTGTAATTACGGGTTAACACAGCCCGCGGATGAAGCAGGCGCATCAGATTCTCACGCAGAACAATGACTGACAATTGAAAGCGAAATATTTTCATGCCGCCAGATGTGGAGCCGGAGCAACCGCCCACAAACATTAAAAAGAAGAACACAACAAAGGCCAACGGGCCCCATGCAGAGTAATCTTCCGACGCGTAACCGGTGGTGGTGACCACAGAGGTGACATTAAACAGTGTGGATATGTAATTGCTAACCGGATTGAAGGGAACGGCAGATACCGCCCAGCGATACAGCGTTAACAGCAAGGGTACAATCAGCAGGATGGTCAGGAATAGCCGCACCTGTTGGTCACGGAACAACACGCCACGCTGGCCATGCAATTCCCGCACAAACAGAAAGAAGGGCACACTGCCCAAAATCATAAAAAACGTAGATTCCAAGAGAATTAGGTCGTTGAATTTGCCCATAGACAAATCTGACGTAGAAAAGCCGCCGGTGGAGATGCTCGTCAGGCCATGGTTAAAGGCATCAAACAATGTCATGCCCGACACCCAATAGGTCAGTACTGCGACTACTGAGAAAAGTAGGTACACCCCTAATAATCCGCGGCTCAGGGTTTTCATCCGGGGCAGGGCTTTGTCGGTCCACTCTGACGATTCGGTAGCAAAAAGGCGCATACCGCCTACCCGCAAAAATGGAAGCACAGCAACGAACATACCGATAATGCCAATGCCACCTATCCATTGCAGAATAGAACGCCAAAGCAGCAGATCACGGTCCATAGTGTCCAGATCACTGAATACCGTTGCACCGGTGGTGGTGATGCCCGACGTTCCCTCAAAAAAAGCGTTAGCCGCCGATATGTTGTTATCACTCAGATAGAAAGGAAGCGAAGAAAACATAGCGATGAAAAACCAGCTCGATACTGTCAGCATGAACATGAAACGCGGTTTCAAGTCTCTGGACTGGCGATAGGTTGCCAGTATGCCAAACAGCCCCAATATGCACACAATGCCCGCCGATTCCATAAACGCAGCGCTGTTAGGAGCGTCAGAACCCATCAGAATAAGTGGCGGTAACATCATGAAAATACTTAAAAGTATAAACATGGCACTGATGATAAATACAACGGGCGTGAGGTTTCTCAAACGGTACTCGAATCGAGGTTATACAAAGGTTGCCAAGGATACCCCCGAGGCGCCAGCTCCGCAACTTGGTGGGACGCGAGCGGTGTTGAAAAAGGCCCTGATTACCGGTCAATTACATCGCTGTTAAAGCATCATCGAGTGCTTTTAACATTCTTTATCGGAGGTTATCTTGAAGGCCTTTTACTGCTCGTAGACGTTATCTTTCATCAAACGGGACGCATCATGATTCACATACGTTTATTGCTCATCACTGCGCTGGTCACCGCGCTTTCGTGGGCTCCCACTGCCAGTGCCCAAGACAAAGCCATTGGCAGTGGTAAGCGCCCCGGCGAAACTCTTGGGTTTGTTGAATGGGTGGTAATGCAAGACACCGGAGTACGGCTAAAAGCAAGGCTGGATACGGGCGCCAAGACCTCATCGCTGCACGCGGTAAATGTTGAGGAATTCGATAAAGGCGATGAACGCTGGGTGAGCTTTGAGTTGCCCTTGGGCGACCACGAAGACCAGCCCAGCGAAGGGAAGATAAGCCATGACGAAGTGGTGCTGGAATTTGAACTGCCGGTGGAGCGGGTAGTGCTGGTTAAACGCAAGGGAGCACCATCGCAACGGCGCTATGTGGTAAACATGGATTTTTGCGTGTCGGGCGAAGTGCATACAACCCAGTTTTCATTGGCCGATCGCGCAAAGTTTTCCTACCCAGTGCTTTTAGGCCGTCGTTTTATGAGCGACGACAACATTTTGGTGGACTCCACGAACGGCTTTATTGCTGTTAAACAATGTGAGTTTATTAGCCTGGAGAAAATTGCTGAAAACAATAAGACTCCATCGTGAATTTGCACCGCGATGGTTGCGGCTAAAGGCAGTCATCGTGCTTAAAAATTAGCATTGCAGGTAAATAGGCAACAAATCACTCACTTTTTCATAGTGCCCACGGTCTTTGAGACGTTGGCGACCGCTTCGAGTTTGCACATCGTAGTTTTTCAGAACTCCCAGCTTAATCGGCCGGCTAGGGTTCAGCATTAGAATAGGCGTATGGGCTTCGCGCATGTAGGTTTTTGCCGGTTCGCCATCAATTGCGCGATAGCGAAGATTTGCTAACGGGCGAACACGAAGTACGCGGCGCGACCGCAGTTGTGCGGATGCTGGCAATGAGCGAATGGCCATAATTTCTCGATCAATCTTGATGTCCCAGGGAACGTCGTCAATCGTTGAGCGCGGGCGTTGCCGAAATGATTCCAGCCTTTCGCATACCTGATCCGCAGTCATCTTTTTAATCTCTGTTTTTATGCCCCAGGTAAAGGTGCAGGACTGCAGTGGGGGAGAGCAGGGCAAAACCTGCAAACGTCGGGTAAGTTGGGCCAGAATCAGCCAGGGAAAATGCCTGTGAAGCAGTTCGAAACGATCATCCCGACTGCCAAGGCTTGGTATTAAAGACTCTATGGTGGTCTTGCTGCGATTGATCTCGGCCATTCGATCTAGAACCTGACTTTCATCGACGTTGGTTAACACCAATGCACCGGGAACCCGGTTGACAACTTTGGTGCTGTATTGCGGATGGCCGTACCAATCAGTCATTGCGTGAAGAGCCGCATGAAACGCTTCTGTTCCAGAAAGATCGGTGGGATGTATATCGGTAACAGGCTGGCTCTCGTTTTCACGAACAGTGCGTGGGATTTGATAGATGCGGCATTGAACGGGGTTGGCTTGCATCAACAATTGTTTGGCGTCGTCACAGAGGCGCTCCAGACATTCAACTGCCAGAACAATTTTTTGAAGAGTGTCTAGTTGTAAAAGCGAATAAGCCATTTCACCTCCTGTCTTATTGTAACTATACCAACATGCATCAGAATAACAAAGCATTAGCTTGCCCTCAACATCTAACATCAAGTCCAGCAAACAGGTAACCGGACGAACACACGTTAATCAAACGGCTAATAGAGCGTAGCCAAGGTCTTCATTGCGGCAGATTGCACAAATTCCTTCCGATTAAGCACGGGTTTACGCTTAAAACAAGCTAGAATACCCGCCGGAAATCTACTGATCAGGCATTAAAGCGAGGAGAAAGACGGTGGCTGCGACAGAGCAAAATTATGGGCTGGAGAGCATTATCCTGCACCATTCGTTTACCCAGGTGAAGGGCCGGACCATTCGCATCGACTGCCGCGAGCGCACCCATGTAGGCGGCGTGAACGGCGCCGGGAAAACCTCGATTCTGGCGCTAATTCCGGCGTTTTACGGGGAAGAACCCGAGCGCATTGTCAGCAAGGGTTCCGGCCGCCTGTCGTTTTTGGATTACTACTTGCCTAGCCTGCAAAGCCTGGTGATTTTCGAGTACAGCCGCCACCGCGGTACTTGTTGCTCCGTCATGTTTCGGCACCACTCGGGGAAGCTGTGCTACCGCTTTGTGGAAGGTTCAGCTGCGGACACTTTTTTTGCGCCAGACGTCATCGAAATGTTGAAAGCCGGCGCGACCGCCGACGCCGTTTTTGAAAAGCTTCGCGAGTTAAAGCGCAATGTGTCTCGGATAATCGACACCATCACCAGTTACCGCGCCATTATCCAGCGCAACCCTCGCCTATTGAAACGTTCCGCCGCTGATGCGCGCAAACTGCGAGGCCTTGCAGCGGACTTTGGCATGGGCAGTGCCGACACGCACATGAGCAATATTGAACGTCTGACCCACGTGGTGCTGAATAAAAACCGTTTGATGTCCAGTTTCAAAGCAATGATTTGCGAAACTCAATTTGACAATATTCACATTCATGGTCGGCCCAAAACCATCGACGAAAGCGGCCTGGTGAGTGATATTCGCAGCATCAAGGCCTTTGAAAAAGAAGAAGCCAAAATTCGCGAGTGCCTGCAGCAAGAGAATGAACGCCAGGCCATTCTGGCTGCCAGCCGGCGCACAGTCGCCAGCTTGACGGCGACCGTCGACGAGGCCAATGACAGTAAAGCCGACATTGCCCGCGACATCGCCAAACTGAAAGAACGTATTAACGAGGAAAGCGAACAACAGCGCCAGTCCGACGACGAGATTGCGGGGGTTCTGGCGGATAAAAACTACGAGCTGAAAGTGAAAGAGGGTGACCTTGACGGCATCTATAAAAAGCGCGAGTACTACGATACTGAAAGAGCGCCTGAACTGACCCAGGATCTTCAGAATATTGGTGAATATCGCCGCCAAAAAATCGATGCCGATTCGGATCTGACTGGCCTGACCAGCAAAGTGACTCAGGTCGAAAGCGAGTTCAGACACGAGGTCAGCGAGTTGAAGAGTGCCTTTTCCCGCGAGCAGGGCGATCGCGAGCGGAAGGTCAGCGACGCTGAGGCCGCGCGCAAAGACGCAGCTTACCAACACGACAAAGCCATCAGCGCTCTGGACCACGAGAAAACCCGTGAAATAGGCCAGCAGCGCGAAGAGCGCAGTCAGGAACGCTCCGCCATTCAAAACCAGTTGGCCCGCGCCGAAACCCTGCGTGATAATCAAAGTTATAACGATGACGAAACCGGCCAGATAGCCGCTGCCGAAGCGGCCGTGCAAAACGCCGAAGAACAGGCGCAGCATGTTTCTGGCGAGTTGATCGACGCTAACCGCAAAAAAGACCAGGCTCGGGAAGATCGCGACACCGCTCAGAAACACCTTCTGCACGCTCAAGAGCAAATCGATACACTAACGGCGGCGTTTGAAGATTTACAGCGGCAGATTTCGCCAGATAATGACACCTGGCTTTCCGCATTGCGCAAACAAGATTCGGGATGGGCCCACGGCTTGGCAAAAGTGATTCACCCCGATCTGCTGATGCGCACCGACCTTAATCCTTTAATGCACAGCACTGCGGTTGCTGAACGCCGACAAGTCATGGGCTGGGTACTGAACACCGATGCGATATCCGCACCAGACTTTGCGGCCTCAGAAGAAGACCTGCAAGCGCGTTTGCACAACATTGATCAAAAACGCCAGGCCGCACGAAAAACCCGGGATGACACAGAGAAAGCCGCGCGTAATCGCAACGATGCCTACCAGGCACGGTGTTCCGCTGTAGAACACATGAACACTGAGAAAAAGCTCACCGATGACTCGCTCACTCGGCAGCGTGAGTACCTGAAGACCCTAAGGGAGCAAATCCGCCAGGCTTTGAACGAGCGCAAGCAAGCCCAAGGCGCGAAAGTGACCGAACTGCAGAGCCTTCTGGAGCAGTTCAAAAAAGACAGTGAAATGGGCGAAACCGCCACCATCAGCCAGTTTGCCAAGCGTTTAATGGATTTGCGCGGCCAGTGGGCCGAGCGCGAATCCCAGCTGCAGTTGAATATTGATCACGCTCAACAACGGGTTCAGCAAGCCCTTAGCGAGCACGAACAACGCCTGGAGCTGAAACAAACGGCGTTTAACCAGAAATTAGAAGACGAAGGCATAGATCCAAAAGTGGTGCAGCAGGCACGTGCCAAGGCTGAAAGCCTGAAAAATCGGGTGAAAGAAATTGAGCAAGCCGAGCCTTTAGTGCGCGAATACAAAAACTGGCTCGACAAGGACTGGTCACGTAAAGACGGCCTGACTGGCGACTGCAACCTGCTGGAGAAACAGGTGGCGGACATAAAAACCCGACGCAGCGAACGTCTGCGCAAGCACCAGGAAAGTGTTAAACAGGTGAATGCGGACATCATTCGGCATCAGCAGAGAATCGGCGCGCTGGCCAAGCAGATCGAGGAAGCCGAGGGTATTCTGAAGAAGTTCGAAACCGCCCCCGATGACATGGCGATGCCCGGCAACATGGTTAATCTGACCGGCGAACTGCAGGATGCCTACGAGCGTCTGGACAAGCTGCGCCGCGAGGTGATGGCTACCTTCAAACGCGCGCTCACAGTGCTGAACCAGTACAACGGCACCCAAATCCAGAGCGCTTGGCAAAAGCTGAGTGAATTCCGCCGGCAGCGGCTGGCAGATCCAGCCCAGGAATACGATGAAGCTTTCCAGCTCATGCAAGTGCAAGACTTGCGTTCACTTCTGGACACCGACATTCCGCAACTGCGTTCTACTTTGGTGGATCAGTTTACCTCTGAAGCCAACACCTTGTGCCGTTATTTCGACAGCCTGGAAACCATGGCTCGGGAAGTGAAAGCCGTGTCCCGCACTCTGCGCCAGAAAATCAACACTGATCAGCGCATTGAATCCCTAAGCGATATTCAAGTGGTGCTAAGGCCGCGGATTGAAGACGACGAAAGCTGGCAGCCCCTGAAGAGTTTTGTGGTGCAGTGGCGCGACTGGCACGCAGTGCACCGCCGCGAAATGCCGGATGACAGCATCACCATGGCGTTCCAGCTGGTCAGCGACACTTTGAAATCGGCCAGCCTGGGTGAAAGTGTGGAATCCATGGTGGATATGCATCTGACCATGAAAGAAAACGGTCGCGAAGCGGTGATTCGTAACGACAACGATTTCCTGACCGCCAGTTCCCAGGGCTTGACGTACCTGGCCATTATGGCGGTGTTCATGGGCCTGACTCGCTACCTGTGCCCAGACAAGAACACCCGCATTACCTGGCCCATAGACGAGTTGGGCACTCTTAGCTCCAATAACATCGCACGCATGGCAGAAATGCTGGAACACAACAACCTGACCATGATCTCAGCCTGTCCGAAACTGGACCGGCCGCTGCGCAAGTTCTTTGAAAACAAGATCAGCCTGCAGCACGGCCGCGTACACAACTTTGAAAGCGCCGCACCAAGCGCGCCGAAAAGCGATTTTCTGGCCAGCGTAACCCGCCCGCGTTCGGCCGCTGATGCAACGGACGACCTGACAGATGACTTGTTTACCAGCGCCATCGAGGGAGGCAACCATGCAAACTAATCCACTATTCGAACGCACGGTAAGCGCCTTACTGGCCGGTGAAATCATCTGCGAATACAGTCACGATGAACTGTATAACTATTTGCTGACGCAACCTGTGCAGCAAAAAGTTTCGGATTTCCTACAACAGATGAACCGTACCCTGCGCCAAACCAGCAGCCACGATGCCTGGCTGTGTTCTTACCAGGATCTGTCGCGCCCCGACGCCAAAGACGCCGTGCGCCAACAATTTCGCGAGGTCGCCAACCACTTGGAAGCCCTGGTGCAATTTTTACGGCTGGTGATGATGGTGGAAGCCGCACAACGCCCAATTTCCGCGGGTGAACACCTGCGTGAAGGCAAATTGCTGGAACGCATTTCCACCGCGCCGTCGCTCGAAGCCAAATTGCGTTCGCTGTGTGAAAAAGACCTGTTCCGCACCAAACGCAGTGACAGCGCAGGCCAATTGCGTGTGGTGCTGGAAAACCTTACCAAAGCCGGTTATCTAAAACCCATCGGCACCAGCGGCAGCGTGTTTTTGGCGACGGCAAAATGGAGCTGGTTGTACGACGTGATGACGTTCATTCAGACCCATGAAGGCATCCGCGAAGACAGCACTGAAGACGACCCGCAGCTGAGGATTGTCTGATGGCCAGAACCCACGATGCGCAATCCACCCTGCGGGCGTTGGCCACCTACGGTGATGCAATTCTGGAAGCCCATCTGAACCGTGGCAACCGAATTGCCCTGAACGACGACAACGTTGGCGTACTGGAAACCCTGGAACACCACCGTCTGGTGTGGCGCCTGGGGGACACAGAAGACCTGCAGCTGAAAAATGTTTTGGTGCGGCTGTTAGACCATATCACCGAATCGGAACGCCGACGCTTTGCCAGTGCCCAGGTTGACCGCCTTTGGAGCGATCTGAATAGGCTGTTTGTGGATTATCGCGAAGCCAAAAAACGCGCAGCGTTTACGGACAAATTGCGAATTGAGACAGAAATCAAAGAATGCCTGTCGGAAATCATTGAAGACATCCGCAACGCCACCGATACTTTCTCGTCTTACATCAGTAGCGGCTTCAGCTACATTACCGATATGGATCTGCGAATTCGCAAGAACCACGAAGTGATCGAGCGGGCAGGGCAACTAAACACCTTGTTTGAAAGCTTTAACACCCAAGACCTGGCCGATCAGGCCGGCAACGATCCGTTCCTTAAACGGCTGCTACTGAAATATCTGCCGGCGGCGTTGGAGCAAGGCCAGAAAAACCTCAGCTATGCTCTTAATCAGCTGCGCCTGACGCTGGTGCGCCTGCGTGAAGATCAGCGTTTGAGTAAATTGGTTGGTGGCTTTGAAAGCTATTTCGCCAACAATCGCGGTTATATCCCGTCTGTTGACGACCTGGACCTCGGCCACTGCCCGGCGCCGCTGAACAAGGTTGCGCCTTTCGCAATCATCGCTCGTGGTGATATTTATGACCCAACAGACGATGAAGACCTAATTGTTCTGGCGCAAACCGCTCGCACCTTGGGCGCTGACCCGCAAGGCACTGAACCGACAGCTGCGCTGCAAACCGTCGAGTTCGACGTTGTCGGAGCTTCTGACCTCGAAGAAGAGGATCCGGTGGATGAGCTGATTGAACAGTTGGTGCAGTTCGTGGTGGATGGCGATATTGGCGACGGCGAAATTGATGCCTTAGAGGCCCTCAGCGGCAGCGGTCTGACATTGGATGCTGCCACTTGGCTGTCCACGCTGGAAGCGCAGATCAACTCGCTGGCGCCCAACGACCAGAGCCAGATTGCAGTGGAATACAAAAGCCAGCTGGACCCGCTTTACACAGATAATCTCTACATTACCGGCATGACTTTACGAAGAAATAATGAAAGCCGAATTTAAGGCTATTGCCACTCTGTTGCAGGGCAGCAAACGCAGCGCCGCCCGCAATAAGGTCTGGACACAGATTCACCATGAAACCGGCCTGGGGACTGATAGTGCGCGGTATTCTGGCGTTTATGGCCAATCAGGAGTGTGCCATCATGCAGGAACATATAACGGCGCGGGCTTTGCCTCTGGTTGCCATTGCAGGGTAGCGTAGACTGCCTTATTTTCAGCCGCTCATCGAGGCTAGCGTAGGTTTCGAGTGCGCTGAGTGCACATGTAAAATAAAACACTCCGGGCTAATCCGGGCAACGTCTTTTTCGAAGAAACGAGGTATCAGGTGCAGGATCTTCAAACTATTGAGATTGAAACCCAAGCGAAACCCACGGCTGCCGTCATCTGGCTGCACGGTCTGGGCGCCAATGGACACGATTTTGAACCCGTAGTACCCGAGCTCGGCTTACCAGACGACGCCGCTGTGCGCTTTATATTCCCACACGCGCCTAATCTGCCGATCACGATCAACGGCGGCATGTCCATGCCGGCCTGGTATGACATCAAAGCAATGGACCTTGATCGTGTCATCGATACCGAGCAATTGATGGCTTCGGCCCGCGCTGTCGGCAAGTTGGTGGATCGGGAGATAGAACGTGGCATCGCTTCCGAAAACATCGTGATTGCCGGTTTCTCGCAGGGTGGAGCGGTTGCCTATGAATTAGGCCTGACGTATCCGAAGCGCCTGGCCGGTATTTTGGCGCTTTCAACTTATTTTGCCACCGCAAAGTCGGTGGTTCCTTCGCAGGCCAACGCCGGTATTCCCATCAATATCTATCACGGAACTTCTGACCCGATGGTTCCGGAAACTCTGGGCCTCCGCAGTTTGGAAGCACTTAAGGACATGGGCTATCAGCCGGCCTATATGACCTTTCCTATGGAACACAGCGTGTGCCTTGAGGAAATCCAGGAAATCGGCCAGTTCATTCGTAAATACGCCCTGTAATGACCACTTGCAGTCTTAGAGGCATACACTGATAAGTAACCCGACAGGACGCTTTCGTTGAACCATCTTGCTCACGTTTTTCTGGCTCCGGATTCTGCCGAGTGTCGTGTTGGCAGCATTCTCGGCGACTTCTGTCGCGGCGTCGACCTGTCTGCGTTACCGGACAAGGTGCAGGAAGGCGTTCGCCATCATATAGCCGTTGACGTGTTCACGGACAGCCACGCCGAGGTGCTCGCCAGTAAACGTTTGTTTTCGGCCCAACGCAGGCGCTTTGCCGGGGTGGCCCTCGATGTACTTTACGATCACTACCTGCTGCGCCACTGGCAGAGTTTTAGCCCGGCGTCACGCGATGCATTTGTGCATCGTGTGTATCAGGAGCTTCAACATAACGAACACCTGATGCCAGCACCGATGGTGAGAGTTACACGCCACATGGTTCGCCATGACTGGTTCGGTGCTTACCAGAATCTGAACAATGTTGGCGACGCCTTGGACCGGGTGGCCGAGCGCATTCGTTTCCCCAATCAGTTTGCCGGCATTATTGATGAAATTCGCGCTAACGACGTTCATCTGGAACAGAATTTTCTGAGATTTTTTCCGCAACTACAGAGTTTTGCCAGACAAACTTAATGTAGCTTCGACCTTTTAGACTTGGACTCCCACGGCAATGAGCAAACTCGAAACCCGGCAAGCCATCTTGGCTTTTATTGCTTTGATGCTGGTCGCCTTTAATCTGCGTCCAGCCCTTAGCAGTATCGGCCCTATGTTGCGCACGATCGGCAACAGCTTCACTCTGTCGTCTACAGCGCTCGGCATTCTGACGACGCTTCCAGTACTTTTTTTGGGACTGGCTGCACCGCTGGCGCCTAAGTTGGCAAGCCGCCTGGGTATTGAAAGAACGGTTCTGGTTGTTCTGGCTGTGTTAGCACTGGCACTGCTCGTGCGGCCCTATTCTGGCTTGGCGGGGCTGTTTGCCGGTACAGCCATAGCCGGGGGCTGTATCGGTATTATGGGTGTGTTACTGCCGGGTATTGTGAAACGCGATTTCCCCAACCACGCGAGTTTAATGACTGGCATCTATACCGCGGCACTCTGCTCAGGTGCCGCCATTGCGGCGGGCACAACGGAACCTCTGAGAGAGCTGTTTCATCAGCAATGGCGTCCGGCACTGGCTTTCTGGCTGGCGCCTGCCGTTATCGCCCTTGTGGCCTGGTGGGTTCAGTTAAGTGATAAAAAGCTGGGCGTCAAACCGAGAAAACTCCGTGGAAAATCCATATACCGTGATCGACTGGCGTGGCAAATAGCTCTTTATATGGGTTTGCAGTCGTCATTGGCGTATACCGTATTTGGCTGGCTGCCAACCATTTTACAAGACCGCGGCATCAGCGCCGTTGAAGCCGGCCTGGCGCTGTCAGCGTCTATTTTAATGCAAGTGGTTAGCGCCATCGCAGCGCCTTTAATTGCGAGTCAAATGCGCGATCAGCGAGCGATGATTTCTCTGATGATGTTGCTGGTCATCGTTGGCCTTGCTGGTTGTATTTACGGGCCAATGAATCAAATGTGGCTATGGGTCGTGCTGTTGGGTCTTGGTCAGGGCGGCGGCTTTAGTATGGCGCTTACCTTACTGGTGGTAAGAGCAAGAGACGCAGATGGCGCCGGGCGCCTGTCCGGAATGGCGCAAAGCCTGGGGTATGTCATGGCAGCCTTTGGGCCGCTGCTGGTTGGCGTGCTGCGCGATGTGTCCGGCGGCTGGCAGGCCGCCGGCGGATTTCTTATCGCGATCGGCTTAGGTGCAACGCTGGCAGGTCTGAAAGCCGGCCGCGATGGGTACGTGCTGGACGATTAGGGCAAACAGCACATTCATTGAAACTGAATGCCCACGAGTTGTCAGACAAGGTTCTGACTGAAACAAGCCGCAGCCAATCAATGGGATGTGCCGAGACGCGAGGTTCGATCCGAAATCCATAAAGTGTTGCATCCAGCCACGGGCAGAGAACTCGGCTTTGGCGAACTCGCAGACGCAGCAAGGGAGCTGGATGTTCCCGGTCGGCATGCTCTGGTGCTAAAACCGGACAACGAGCTGCGCTTTATTGGCAAGGAATCCGGGCTGATCAACGGCGAGCTGAAATCGGAACACGCCAAGGCTATTAATGGTGAGAACATTGTTACCGGCAAGGCGATTTTTGGCGCCGATATCGATCTAAGGAATACCCTCTACGCGGTCATCGTACGCCCGCCAGTCTGCGGCGCCAAGGTAAAAAACGTCGGTGACGTCGAGGTCGCTCTGGTTGCGAAGGAGTTCGAGGGGCAGCCCATTAAACCGCAGTGGTCCCGCGAGGATGATATCCACCACGCTTACTTCCATGCGGTTTCCGTCGATCATTTGGAAACGGGGCCTGGACGCCGAGGGCAAGGCCACCAGCTGGCGCCACCGGACCTTGTCGCCCAGCATTGCGTCGCTTTTCATGCCGGATCCCAAACACAAAGGGGAATTCGAGCTGGGCATGGGTTTTAACACTATGCCATTCGATATTCCTGCTATTCGGCTGGAAAATCCACCTGCACCGGCTCATGTGCCTATTGGCTGGTTCCGATCAGTGTACAATCTGCCTCATGCTTGGGCGATTCAGAGCTTTGCCCATGAAATGGCGGTGGCAGCCGGCAAGGACCATCGTGATTATGTTCTGGACCTGCTTGGGCCGGCCCGGGAAATTCACAACCTGACCGTTGGTGGTGGCTGGAACTACGGTGAGGATCCGGACCTGCACCCTATCGATATCGGCCGGATGCGACGGGTGATTGAGCGCACCACCGCAGAGGCGGGCTGGGGCGCAAGATAGAAAAAGGGCGAGGCTTGGACCTGGCCTGCCGCCGGTTGTGCCAGCATTGTGCAACGCCATTTATGCAGCCATCGGGAAGCGCATCCGTCGCCTTCCTGTTGGCAACCAGCTGAGTTAACGCTGATACAGAGCCAAGACTCTAGCGAGTCCTTTTAAAATTTGACGCTGGTGAGTAGACCTTTATGAACGTAGTGATCATAGGCGCAGGAATTATGGGCACCACTTTTGCCACCTTGGCGAAAGAGATTGCACCGAATTTGAATATCACCATCTTAGAGAGACTGGACAGTGCCGGGGCGGGAAATTCCTCTCCATTCTGGAACGCTGGCACGGGGCATGAAGCGAACTGCGAGCTCAACTACACGCCAGTCGATGAAGAGGTCATTTCGGTTGAAAAAGCGCTAAAGATCCACGCCCAGTTCAATGTCGCGAAGCAGTTCTGGGCTCATCTGGTCGAAAAAGGAGCCATAAAAGACCCTGAAACGTTTATCAACCAAACCAAACACTGCACCATTGTTTCCGAATCTGATATTGAGGAACTGCGGTTGCGGTTCAAGGAGATGTCGGCCCATCATTTCTTTGAGCACATGCGTTACTCAGAAGACTTCGATGAAATTAAGAGCTGGATTCCTTACACCATGGACGAGCGCCCACGCCATGAAAAAATGGCGGCTACCGTCATTGAGACGGGTACAGACGTTAATTTTGGTTCGTTAACGCAGCAAATGGCGGCTTACGCAGCCCAACACCTAGGGGTGAATTTTGAGTACGGTACCCACGTTAAGCGTGTGCAGAAGAGCCCAACCGGGCGGTGGGTTATCAAGGCTGAATGCAACGGGAAACCTGTTCAACACAAAGCCGATGTGCTTTTTGTGGGCGCCGGTGGGGGCGCATTTCCCCTCCTGAAAAAAACTCACTTGCCGTTCCGAAACCGTTTTGCCGGTTTCCCTGTGGGCGGGCGTTTTCTTCGGGCGCCGATTAGTGAAGAGCAAGCCGGGTATTACCGGGCTAAAACCTATGGCAAAGCGAAAGTGGGTGCACCTCCCATGTCCGTACCGCACCTGGATTTGCGGGTAGTTGACGGTAAACATTACTTATTGTTTGGCCCTTTCGCCTCATTTAAGCCCCGCCTCGAGAGAGATCGAGGGTTTGTTGATTACGTCAGGTCAATTCGCCCCCATGACATCCCTGGTTTGCTGAATGTCGCTTTAGAGCATTTCCCCTTGGTTAAATATCTGATTTCAGAAACCTTCAAAGGCGAAAAAACCATGTTCGAGGAGTTGGACAGCTTTGCTCCGGGCTTGAGTAAAAAGTTTGACTGGAAACCGGTTCAAGCTGGCCAGCGAGTGCAGATCATCAAAGACGGCGACCTGCAAATGGGCACAGAAATTCTTGTGTCTAAAGACAAGACTTACGGGACTTTATTGGGAGCATCGCCCGGGGCGTCGGTTTCGCCTGAGGTTATGTTGCGCTGTCTGGAACAGTTGATACCGTCTGTCTTTTCAAAAGAGGAAGGCAGGAAAAAGAAGAGCGAAATTTTCCCCGAGGATGATCTGGACACACTCATCAGTCATCCTGATCGTTACCGGGAGGTTCGCGATGCAGCTAACCAACTGTTGGGAATAATTCAGCCCAAGGCGCAATAACATCGGCCTACACTCTCAATACTGCAAATACTGCCAACACCGCGGAGAGTAATCTATGGACAGCAGGATTAATGTAACATCGCCTTTGGTCATTCTTCATGGCGATGAAATGGCCCAAGTTGCTTTCGAGCACATTCTCAAGAAATTCGTGACCGCGCGCCTGAACATCCAGCTTGAGGAAATAGACCTGTCCGCGGAACACCGCTTGCTGACCAACGGCCAAGCGGTGATTGATGCCATTGACGCCCTCAAACGCCATGGTGTGGGGGTAAAAAACGCTGGCATGACAGTTAACCGCCAGCAACTGGAAGAATTGCTTCGCAAACACCCAAATGTGGACCCTGACAATCTTCACCCACTGGCCACCAAATCGCCTAACGGCGCCATTCGCAAGGGCATCAGCGGCAATATAACCCGCGAAGACATCCAGTTTCGCAACCTCAAGTTCAGCCGTCCGGACTGGGTCGGTCGCGATATTGAAGTGGACACCATGGAGTTCGGTGGCATCAAAGACAGCTTCAACCAGCTGTCCCAGGCCACAGGCGTGGTCAAGCTGATGTTTGTCGGCAGCAGCGGCGACCCGGTGGAGCTGCACCGCCGTGAGCTTCGTAAGGGAGACCCCTGGCTGCTGGCCACGAACGATGTGGAAGACGTCAAAGCCTGGGCTCACCGCTTTTTCCAGCGCGCCATTAGCGAAAAACGGGATGTCTATCTGGGCCTGAAAGACACCGTTATCCCCGGTTACGACGGTGCCATGCGAAAGGTGATTGAAGACATCTACCAAAACGACTACCGCCAGAAAATCAAGTACCTGGGGTTGAGCTACCAGTACGAACTCATCGACGCCCAGGCCGCGCGCATTGTCTCTAACCCGCCAGCTCGCGCGCTCTGGGGCGTGCCTGACAACACGACAGGGCGCAAGCTGCTCAAACTGGTCAATCAGCTGAGGGAGGTCGGTATTCCCAGCCGCAGTGCCCATGTGTCTATTTCTCGCATGAGTGCCGGCGGTGGCGATCAGTACGGCAGCTTTAATATGCCGGCGCAGGAAGACGGCATTCTCAAGGTGATCGTAGACGGCGAAGAGAAACACGCCCGCCGCGTCGGTAAAGGCGACCCAATACTGTTCATGTCCAATGACCATGAAGCCATCAAAGACTGGGTGGCGCAGGTGTTTCGTGACGCTTCCCGCAAGAACAAAGAGGTCTACTTCGGTCTCAAACGCGAGTATATGGAATACGACGAAGTGTTCAGCAACGTTATCACCGAAGTGCGGCGGGAACTGGCCCGGGAGCACACACCGCCGCCGTCCTTCATGATCATGCGGCCCTCCAGTCAGCTCAAGAAGATGATCACCGATCCCCCGAGAAATGCGCTCTATCCGTCCCAGAATCTGGACGGCGATATCTTCTCGGACATCTCTGCCGCTCTCGGCGGCAGCCTGGCCACTGCCAGCTCTATCATCGAGAGCAAGGCCGGCACCATGCTTTTTGAGGCGCCCCACGGCACAGCTCATGATCTTTACCTGAAATATTTAGAGAGCGACGGCCGCGACGCCCACTTCAACCCCTCCGCGCTGATTTTTGCGCTCGCTAACGCTCTGGAAAACCTAGGCGAGCGCGAAGGTAACGCGCCCCTGGCCGACTACGCGGTGAGCCTCAAAGCAGCCCTTACCGACACCGTCGACAGGGGTATTGTCACCGCGGATCTCAAAGGCAAGACCGTCGACCCGGACTCAGAGCAGGTGGTGGACATGATAGGATTTCTGGACGCTGTAGAAGGCGCGCTCAAGTAGTTTCCAGCCGAAAGATGGGTTCTAACCCAAGGGCACAATTTACGATTCATATCGAATAGCCATTTAAAAAACGGCGATGCCCGCCCGTTTTCAGTAGCAGTTCAGTTTGACGTGTT
Organism: Marinobacter sp. BSs20148; assembly: GCF_000283275.1. Lineage (NCBI taxonomy): Bacteria > Pseudomonadati > Pseudomonadota > Gammaproteobacteria > Pseudomonadales > Marinobacteraceae > Marinobacter > Marinobacter sp. BSs20148. The sequence continues at coordinate 2,095,539 of NC_018268.1, read as the reverse complement.
GTGATAAAGGCTGGGGGGAGGATGTCACCCAAAAACTGAATCACCTGTATTTTATTGCTTTTGCTGATTGGCCTGCGGACAAAACAGGCTTGCCGGACGCCAAGGAGTTCGACTCTCCCAACGGAAAAGGTGTCACAGGCAAGATCGATGGCAAAAAGGTTCTGCTGGGCAATCGGTTGCTGATGGAATCAGAAGGCGTCGATACCTCCGCCTTTGAGGAAGAGGCGGACCAGCTTAGAAAGGACGGTGCCACCGTTATTTTTGCCGCAGTGGATGGCGGTGTTTGTGGGTTGCTGGAGATTGCGGACCCGGCCAAGGAGACCACGAGAGCGGCAATAGCCGCTCTGCAAAAGGAAGGCATTCGGGTGGTGATGCTGACCGGAGACAACCGAACCTCCGCCGAAGCTGTGGCGCGCAACCATGCGCAATATCCGACAGAATCTGTTTTTCGCGTTCGTTTACAACGCCGCGGGCGTGCCAATGGCGGCGGGTGAGTTGTACCCGGTTGCCGGCGTCCTACTGTCGCCCATCATTGCCGCTGCGGCCATGTCGCTGTCTTCGGTGAGCGTCATTACCAACGCCCTGCGATTGAGGGTAGTGAAGCTGTCAAACGACTAGGTTGATGGGGCCTGACCTGCTTGCGTTGCTGTTGTTTTGTGTGTTGCCGGGTTACGGGCTCTTTGGTTTTCTTCCAGCCCCGTCAAACATAGGCCGCGGCTATCCATGTCACGACCGGTTGGCGCATCAGGTTGAGGTTTCCAAAAAATTTCACCTTGCGCAATGAATACAGTAGAGGCTTGTAGGGTCGACCTCCAGGCGCTTTGGGTTGATGGCCTCGCCGCATTCCCGGCAGTCCCCGTATTCATCGTTGTCAATACGAAGGAGGGCGGCTTCAATCAGCCGTAACTGGCGATCTGCCCGCACCTTTCCAGCTTGGGCTAGTGCTTGGCTTTGCAGAGCATCCATCCGTGAGAGCCGGCCGACGCTTTGCTGGTCCAAGTGAACAGTAGCGCTGGATTCATCCCGCACCTCACTGGTGGAAAGCAGGTCATCACGCTGTGCCAATAGCAATTTACGAAACTTCTCCAGGTTTTCAGTTGCCATATCGAGGTTGCCTCATTAAGTAAGTAAGAGCGGGCTCGCAGGCTAGCGCGCCTCGGTTCTAAACTCATCTGCGTCTAGGTACAATCATGTTAAAATGTGGTTAAACACCTGGCCCACTTCGACTGGCCTTGGTGTAGGCTTGATGTTTAAGACACCGGATTCGAGGCAAAAGCACCATGAGCATACCGCCAGCATCGACCCCTGAGTTTAATACAGCTCCCAGATCTCTGAGGCAGACACTCAGAGCATACTGCAAGCCACACCTGGCACGCAGTATTGCGGAGCTCCTGATCACTGCACTCCCTTTTGTGTTGATCTGGGCTCTGATGTGGTTAGCGGTCAGCGCCGGATACTGGCCGGTGGCACTGGTGCTGGCCGTCCCTGCGGCAGGATTCCTGGTACGCCTGTTCATGATTCAGCATGACTGCAGTCATAGGTCTTTCTTCAATTCGCGGCGCAGCAATGACTGGACCGGCCGTATCATCGGTGTGCTTACCCTCACGCCTCACGATTTCTGGCGCCACTCCCACAACCTCCACCATGCCAGTTCCGGCAATCTGGATCGGCCGCAAATTGGCGGGCTAGACACCTTCACGGTGCGCGAGTTCCAGGCTTTGCCACGGTGGCAGAAATGGCGCTATCGCCTCTACCGCCACCCTCTGGTGCTATTCGGTTTTGGCCCGATGTATACGTTCCTGCTGGACTACCGGCTGCCTTTCGGATTCATGCGTGCGGGCACAATGCCCTGGATAAGTACTCTGGGCACCAACGTGGCCATTGCGGTTCTGGCAACTGGCGTCATCTGGCTTGTCGGGGTGGGACCCTTCCTGCTGGTCCAAATTCCAATCACGCTGCTTGCGACCACCATGGGGGTTTGGCTGTTCTACGTCCAGCATCAGTTCGAGGCCACCTACTGGGAACGCGATGAACACTGGAACGCCCATGACTCTGCGCTGCAGGGCAGCTCCTACTATGTACTGCCGGGTATCCTGCGCTGGTTCAGCGCCAACATCGGTGTGCACCATGTTCATCATTTAGCGAGTCGAATTCCTTGCTACCGCCTGCCCGAGGTGTTGAAGGACTACCCGGAACTTCGAACATACAACCGGGTTACGTTGCGCGAAAGCATCAAGTTAGTGCGCCTGGTGCTCTGGGACGAGAACAAGCGGAAGCTGGTTTCTTTCAGGGAGGCGAGCGTCGGATAAGGCATCAAGCGGGAATGGGGTCAGACCTCACATCCCACAGAACAAGTGGGTACGGCTCAGTAACCCAAGCTGATCGTCAGGTCCAGGTTTTGCCCATCGTACGGGAATCTGGCGGCCTCGAACGAAGGCGCACCCATCATGGCGCTTGCACCGTTTGAAAAACCGTAGCCCTCCGTGGGTATCCCCATCCCGTTGGTGCCAAGCTTGCCGTCCATATTTTCATCATGAATGACGGCAAGCGAATACGTTCCCGACGGGATGCCTACAAAATCGCAACGCACCTGCGTATCCTGAACCTTTGTCATTATGATATTGGTCGCTGACTTCAAGAACTCAGTAGGAAAGCCCTCTGACGTTCTGAAAAGCGCGCAAGCTACCACTCCAGCGTTGTTTCTGATGTCCAGAATCTTCACGTGAATGCCAGGGCACGCTGATTGGGCAAAGGTAATTGCGGGAAGATTCGTCAATATTAGCACTGTAAACAAGGCTACAAACCGAGCCCTCAGGGGGGAGGGCAGCGTCACTACTGGATGCATGACCGTGGAGGCCAACACGGACTTGCAATTATTTGACTCACTCATAAGCGTCCTTATAGGTCTGATCTGCGTAGTTTAGTTGAATCTGCCATGAGAAGCCGTACGGTTAATTCACCGCGAAATAAACTCTTTCACAGAAACGCCTGGAGCACGTCGCAGCATACGTCGTTGCAGAAATTAATCAGGGTAGTGGGGAAATCACCCTTGGTTAGACAGTAGTTCTTCTATTAAAATGCTTCAAGTGTTGGGTATACCCTGATTGCCTACCTTCGTGTTGTGACGCTTGACTAAACCTCATTATGTCCATATTCTTAGACATATGGAAACTTCAGAAGCAACAGCAATATTTGGCGCGCTCGCCCAAGAGACTCGACTGGAGGCCTTTCGGCTTTTGGTTCGTCATGAGCCAGAAGGGCTTCCCGCTGGTGAAGTCGCAAAACAACTGGGTGTGCCGCACAACACTATGTCCGCACATTTATCGGTGCTTGCCCGTGCAGAGCTTGTTATCTCCCAGCGCCAGAGTCGCTCCATTATCTATCGAGCAAATTTAAATTGTGTGCAAGAGACGATCAAATTTCTGGTTAATGACTGCTGTGCAGGCCATCCACAGGTCTGTGAGCCGCTCACATCCTCGTTAATGGCCTGTTCCACCCAATCGGATGGGCTTTGAAAAATTATGAAATCGTATATTTATCATAATCCTGAATGCGAAACCTCACGTAACACATTGGAAATAATGAGGGCCTCGGGTGAAGCGCCTGAAGTCGTGGAATATCTCAAAACACCACCCAGTCGAGAGCAACTGGTAACACTGCTTTCGATGATGCAGATAACGCCTCGCGATCTTCTTCGGCGCAAAGGCACGCCCTTTGATGAGCTAGAGCTCGACAATCCGGTGTTGAACAATGCCCAGTTGATCGACACCATGATTGCGTATCCGATTCTGATAAACCGGCCGATTGTCGTGACTGACAAAGGGGCCCGCCTGTGCCGACCGTCAGAGCGCGTTCTGGATATCCTCAAAAGCCCCATTGCGCACTTCACCAAGGAAGACGGAGACGTGATTCGCCATGCGGGAGAAGCACAATGAGCCTATTGCATGACTTGCCCAACATCGATCCTGACAAGCTTCACGCCATCGATTTTGAGGCGTTGGTCGGCCCCGGCGCCTCTCGGCATGCCCCCCGTATTTTGATGCTTTACGGTTCGTTGCGAGAGCGGTCTTTTTCTCGGCTGGTTTCCGAAGAAGCGGGGCGGCTGCTGAGCTGGCTCGGCTGTGAAGTTCGAACCTTCGACCCTACCGGACTGCCGCTCCCCGATGCCGAGGATGCGTCTCATCCCAAGGTTGCGGAGTTACGCGAACTCGCCGAATGGTCTGAGGGCATGGTGTGGTGTTCGCCGGAACGCCACGGCGCTATGACCGGTATCATGAAAGCACAGATTGACTGGATTCCGCTGACGCTGGGGGCCGTGCGCCCAACCCAAGGCAAGACTCTGGCCGTGATGCAGGTCTGCGGTGGCTCGCAGTCATTCAACAGTGTGAATCAACTGCGCGTGTTAGGGCGCTGGATGCGCATGCTGACTATCCCAAACCAGTCGTCAGTGCCCAAGGCTTTCATGGAATTCGACGAAAACGACCGTATGAAACCGTCACCCTTTTATGACCGAATCGTCGATGTAATGGAAGAATTGGTGAAGTTCACCTGGCTGGTACGCGACCGCAACACTGCGTTGACCGATCGTTACTCGGAGCGCAAAGAAAGCGCCGATACACTGTCAAATCGCGTTAATCAGCGCGCCATTTAACGCCAGAAGCTCGATAGCCGCTGACGCAACGCTCACAATGATCAAAGGAAACGAGGCATGACCAAACCTGAAAGCTCACAGTTCCCTAGCGCGTCTGAAGGTATGGGGCTGTTTGAACGTTTTCTTACGCTCTGGGTAGCCCTGGCCATTGTCGCGGGTGTGATGATAGGGCAGTTCGCTCCCGCCATCCCCGAGACCTTGTCACGCTTTGAGGTTGCGCAGGTTTCAATTCCCGTCGCAGTGCTGATCTGGGCGATGATTTTCCCCATGATGGTGCAGGTCGACTTTACGTCGGTTCTCGGCGTTCGCCGTCAGCCCAAGGGGCTAGTCATTACCACGACGGTAAACTGGCTGATCAAGCCCTTCACCATGTTTGCTATTGCCTGGTTCTTTTTTACCGTGGTGTTTGCGCCTTTGATTCCTGCCGAACGAGCCAATGAATACCTGGCTGGCGCTATATTGCTGGGTGCTGCGCCCTGTACCGCCATGGTTTTCGTGTGGAGCTACCTCACGCGGGGCGACGCTGCCTACACTCTGGTTCAAGTGGCGCTCAATGATTTAATCATGCTGTTCGCCTTCGCGCCCATCGTCGTTTTCTTACTGGGCGTGTCAAACATTCAAGTGCCCTGGGATACGGTCATCCTGTCAGTGGTTCTGTATATTGTCATTCCACTGGGCGCCGGCTATTTGACTCGTCAGGCGGTTATCAAGCGACGCGGACTCGAATGGTTCAGCAACGTTTTCATGAAACGCCTGGCACCCATCACGCCAATCGGCTTGATCATCACTCTGGTGTTGCTGTTCGCTTTTCAGGGCGACGTGATTATCGCTAATCCGTTGCATATTGTGTTGATTGCCATCCCGCTGATTCTTCAGACCGTACTGATCTTTTTCATCGCTTACGGCTGGGCGAAGGCCTGGAAAGTGCCCCATTGCGTTGCAGCGCCTGCCGGTATGATCGGCGCCAGTAATTTCTTCGAACTGGCCGTGGCGGTCGCCATTGCGCTGTTTGGCTTGCAGTCCGGAGCGGCGCTGGCAACGGTGGTGGGTGTGCTGGTAGAGGTGCCCGTTATGCTGGCTCTGGTGCGTTTTGCCAACGCCACCCGCGGCCACTTTCCGGTGGCGCAAGATGCTTCGCGTTAAGCCCTTGGTCATCGATGTGGTCGTCAAAAATACGGTGTGACGGAGCTGCACCTGCGCCTGCATTCCATGTCAGTAAACATCTTCCAGGTATCGCCCTTCGGCTCTCAACTCATCGACGTCCATGTGCGATGGTTTGAGGATGGAGTTAAACACCTGGCTTACACCAGAAGCCATATCCCGGCCACCACACACCATCACCTGGGCGCCTTTCTCAATCAATTGCCGCAACACGGTTTCATCAGCCATGATGGCATCCTGAACATAGGTTTTTTCTGCTGATCGTGAAAACGCCGTATTCAGTCCGGTAAGACGGTGGTCATCCAGATAACCGCCAAGCTCCGGCTGATAGAGAAAATCCGATTGTGAATTGCGTCCACCCCAGTATAGGTACATCGGATTAAGGTCAGTATTTTTTCGGATAAAGCCGGCCAGTGGGCCTATTCCTGTGCCGGCGCCCACCAGAATAATGGGCGTTGCACCGCCCGCTGGACGAAAGCCCGGGTTTTGCTGGATAAACCCGGTAATACGATCTCCCGGTTTGAGGCTGTGCAGATACCCTGAACACAGGCCGTTGGTCTGTTTCCGGACGCAGATTTCCAACTGCCCATCCGAGGCCGAAGACGCCAACGAGTTCAATCGGGCCGTGTTATCCCCCGATGGCGCAACGCCAAACAGGTCACCCGCTTCGAAACTCGGCAGATGCGGCCGGTTTCTGAAAAACAACACCTGCCATAAATTTCTGTAATCTTGAAGCGGCCTGAAACGCAATATGCTGGTCGGCGCGTTTACCGCAACGCCATAGTCCACACGCTCGACAAGCTCGAATTCCGCAGTGGCGGCTGGCGCGGGATTATGGGTCAGGGCCAATGAGATGCCCATGTGCTGGTTGATAGCCTCGCCCCATTCCCGAAACTGCAGTGCGGAGCCGCGATCAATTTGGAACGGTCAGCGCAGCCATCCCGAGAATCAAACCCAACCACCACAGGCCTTCACCTGTGTGCAGGCGAATCATCCAGTGCTGGAACTGATTACCAGCAGAGCGAGGCTGGTACTGAAGTAGTTCTCCGGTTGCCTGATCAACGAACCCGGAACCCTGAACCGTGCTCAGGGAATAAACGTCGCTGGGATCATTCGGGTATGGGAATACCAGCTCGCGCAGTTCGTTAGCGTCTACGTTTTTTAGCGCGATCAGAGAGTTCACCGGTGCCGGTGTGCCGCCTGAAACCTCCGCCGGAAATGATGGCTCCGCGGCAGCAGCCTCTGGCAGCAGGCCAAACCGAATGGCAGACATGTAGCTGCCAGTCAGTGCCGACAGCAACAAACCAATCACCGCAAACCTTGCCAGCTCGGCGTGAATCCGGGGGCTACCGGAACCAGCAATGGGCTTTAAAATGGCTTTCCAACCTCCCGTACGTCGAGCCAGCAGAAACATGCCGGATAGGCAGAGCAACAGCATTATTAACGCCAAGCCGCCAGCAACCATTCGGCCTGCATCATCCAATAGAAATGAGCGGTGCAGGTTTTTTACCCAGCGCAAAAAGGCTGAGGGTTGATAAGGGGCAATACTCTCACCGGTCAGGGGATGAACCAGGTCCGCGCCTGGCTGGCCGTCTCGGCTGTAATAGACGACAACTTCGCCTGAAAGAGAACGTTGTATCTGCTCGGTGCCCGGATAATGCGCCACGACACGCTCAGACAGGTCAGCAACGCTGATTTCACCAGTCGGCGGGATGGTTGCGCCCGCTCGTTTAATGGCGGGTACAACGGACAAAACAACGCCCGTGGTCGCCAGCACCAAAAGCAGCAATGCGGCGACCAGTCCAGGCCAACCATGTAGCTTGCGTAGCATGAAGCTGGTTCCCGTCAGTTACTTGAGGTTATAGACAAAAGACTGGACGTAGCCACGGCCAGCAACCGACTTTCCAGAGCCTTCTGTGGTTAGCGGGACCACCACATCCGAGCGGTTCTCGCGCATATCTTCAACGGCGCTATCCACACGAACCTGGTAGCCGGCATCGATCAATGCGTCATCAAGTTCCAGGGTCACGTTCTGGGTGCGCCCACTGGTCACACTGGCGCCGGTCAGGCCATCATATTCAGCCTGGTTCAAACCGCTGCCCCGGGCCCAATCGCGCAGATGCTTGTAATATTTGCTTTTCTCGCCAGATACCCAGAACGTCTCATGATATTTTCCATCGGCATCGGTGAGGTAGAGCGCGAGGTAAGCTCCGTCACCGCCGTAATTGCTCAGTTGTGTGCTGAAGGTGACTTTCCGGGCCTGTGCCTGTGCGTAGCCCGGCACGGTCATGACAGCCGCGAGGCTTAAAGCGAACAGAATTTTTTTCATGATGTAATCTCCTTAAGTTACTCAACGGTCACCGTGGGGCGGGCTTTGACGGAGCTCTTGCGTGGACGTTCTTCGTTTGCCGGTTCACTGTCGTTTTGAGACTTGCTGCGATGGCCGTCATCGCGATCGCTATCGTGACCATCGTCATCTTCCCGCTCCATTTCTCTCAGCTCAAAGGTCGCTGGTGAGTACTCGGCCTCCACACGATGACCGTCTGGGTCCCTTCCTTTAACCTCGTAACAGCCGTCATCCACCTTAATGCGGAACACCTTCCAACCTTCCGCTTCAAGCTTCTGTCGCAGGTTCTCCCGCGGCTGCCATCCGGCAACCGGGTCATCGCAATCATCGTCGGCCAAGGCGCTGCCGCTCATTAGCAGCAACGAAAAGGTGATAACAATGGGTTTTATATTCATCACATGTCTCCCGTTGAATCCGTTGAGGCCATCTTAAGTTTGCTACCTGACACTGGCCTGAATGGGCAGGCAGGCCAGCGCCTGATCCAGTAAACATCGAATAGCTAACGAAGAGCTCGAGGAGGAACGGAGCCGTAATAACGCGGTTTCAGGCTGCTGTCAGATAATGGCTGTATCATGATCTGTTGGTGATCACGCGAAGGGTGAGATATGCGGGTACTGTTGGTTGAGGATACAAACGGGTTGGGTGAGGCCGTGCGGGATCAAATCAGCGAAGATGGCCATGCCGTAGATTGGGTGCAGAGCCTCGCTTTCGCTGATACGAGCGTGAAAACCACGCCTTATAACCTGATTTTGCTCGACCTGATGCTGCCAGACGGTCACGGTTTTGATTTTTTGAAAAAGCTGAGGGCAGCCGGTGACACAACCCCCGTGATTATTCTGACCGCCAGGGACCAAGTATCAGACCGCATCGCGGGGCTGAATGCCGGTGCCGACGATTACCTGGTGAAGCCCTTTGACTTATCAGAGTTGTCTGCCCGGGTGGCCGCCGTGGCACGCCGTTATCGCGGCAATCCAAATCCGCTGGTGTGCGTAGGGGACCTTGAAGTGGATCTATGTGACCACCGCATCAGCCGCAACGGCCAGCCGGTGGAGCTTACTGCCCGCGAATGGGCGCTGTTTGAGGGATTTCTGCAACGCCCGGGAATACTGCTATCGCGGGCTCAGCTTGAAGACCGGCTGTACGAATTCGGGGCCGAAATTGAGAGCAACACCATAGAGGTTTACATCAGCCGTATGCGCAAAAAACTGGGGCACGATGCCATAGTGACGGTCAGAGGTATGGGTTACAGGCTGGAACCCAATGAGCATTAAAACCAGCTTACATAAAACCCTCGGCACCTGGCTTACCCTTGGCGTGACCTTGCTCTGGCTGTTGGGTGTTATCGCATCAGGCGTGGTGGCCCGGCACGAAATGAACGAGGTGTTCGACAGTGCATTGGAGGAAACAGCGCAGCGTATCCTGCCATTGGCGGTGACCGACATACTGAACCGGGAAGGGGGCCCAGGTCTGGAGCGGGTATTGGCCCTGAAAGAACACAACGAGTATCTCACCTATCTGGTTCGTAACAAGTCAGGCAAGTTGCTGCTGCAATCCCACGACGCGGACCCCCAGATTTTCGGCGCCCTTCCGCGAGAAGGCTTCTCTGACACGCCAACTCATCGGATCTACGGGGAATCAGCCATCAGCGAAACCCTCTATATCGAGGTTGCCGAACCTTTGGACCACAGGCGCGAAGCCGTTCTGGACACGAGCCTTGCATTACTGTTGCCGCTTATATTTCTGATTCCTATCAGCCTGGTTGGGGTGTGGTGGGTGATAAAACGTTCACTTCGCCAAGTGGTTCGATTGCAGCAGTCTATAGAAGTCCGCGGTGGTAGCGACCTTTCGCCCGTCGCAGTCGAGCGTTTGCCGGAAGAGTTTGAACCCATCATGATCTCGGTGAACCGGTTGCTGGAACGTCTGCGTCGGGCCCTTGAAGCAGAACGTAGTTTTACCGCCAACAGCGCCCATGAATTGCGAACCCCACTGGCAACGGCGCTGGCCAAGCTACAGCGGTTAAAGACGGAAACGCAGGATGCAGGAGTTAAAGCACGAGCCAGCGAGATTGAAGAGTCGCTTCGCACCCTTTCAAGACTGTCAGAGAAGTTGCTGGAACTGGCGAAAGCTGAGGGTGGCAGTGCTTTATCGGAGCAGGTTGACAACCTGGTGCCCATACTGCGGATGGTTGCCAGCGATTATGACCACCAGGCGCCCGGCCGACTCCTACTCAAGCTGCCTGATGATGAGGTTAGGTCATTACTGGACCTGGATGCCTTCGCCATTCTGGTTCGGAATCTGATCGAGAATGCCCTCAGGCATGGCGCAGACGATCAACCTGTGAATATCAGCCTGACAGATGACGGTATCCTGCGAGTGGTCAATCGCGGTGAAGTTGTATCGCCGACGAAGCTCGCCTTATTGCGTAATCGCTTTGTCCGCTCCAACACAAAAACACTAGGCTCCGGCATTGGGCTTGCGATTGTTGAAGCCATTACCAGCGGCGCGGGCATAACCCTGAACCTGCGATCACCTGCCTCGGGCCAAAGCGACGGTTTTGAAGCCGAACTCAATATTGTTGTGGTCGAATGAAAGCCGGACGTTTAAGACTGGTGTCAGGTTAACTCTGCATAATTCAAACAAACCCAAACGGAGTTTGTTTGTGCCCAACCTACGCACCAGTGTCGTCCTTTTTCTGCTTTTAGCAGCTCAGTTGAGTGTCTGGACTGCTGGTCTGAGTTATGAACTGTTATTGACACTCAGTGGATACTTTGCCATCAACTTCATGTCCATCACTATGCTGCTGGCTACCCGCCCTGGGTGGTTGGAATCCCCGTTGGGTGGTCTGGACAGAATGTATCAGTTGCATAAATGGACCGGCATTATGGCCGTCAGTTTTGCCCTGGCGCACTGGCTGATCGAAATGGCGGATGATGCCCTTGAAGCCCTGTTTGGCTCGGATCGCAGTTTGAAGGAAGCACACCTTTCGGGCTTGCTGGACAGTCTGCAGGATGGCGCTGAAGATCTGGGCGAACCCGGCCTGTATCTGCTGGTGTTTCTGGTTGTTATTACCCTGATTCGCTGGGTGCCCTTCGGTTACTGGCGTTACCTGCACCGGGTGATGCCACTGATTTATCTGGCACTGGCCGCCCATGCACTGCTGTTGGCTCCGCTGCTGTGGTGGCAACAACCCACCGGCTGGCTGATGGCGCTGTTAATAGTCGGTGGTGCCACCGCGAGCCTGCAATCACTGACCGGAAAGATCGGCCGGAGTCACCGCTACAAGGGACTGGTTCAGGACGTCAAGCAGACCTCAGCGAACATCACGGAGGTTGTCTGTGACATGGGCAAGCGGTGGCCCGGGCATCGCGCCGGGCAATTCGCCCTGGTGACATTCGACCGGGTCGAAGGGGCACATCCTTTTAGCCTGTCCTGTGCGGACAATGCCACCGGTCAGCTCAGCTTTCAGATCAAGGCGTTAGGAGACTACACCCGCAAGATCCCCCAGAAGCTGCACAGCGGCCAGGCGGTGACGCTCGAAGGCCCTTATGGTCGTTTTGATCTCGACCGCGGCAGAAAAAGCGCTCAGCAGACCTGGGTGGCGGGCGGTATCGGCATCACACCGTTTCTGGCAGCACTGGACAACCGCCTGATCAATAACGAAAAAAGACATCCAGCCGTGACACTCCACTACTGCACCGCAGGAGCGGTGAATGACCCAATGGTGACTCGCCTGCAACAACTGACGGAGCAACTTCCGGACATATCACTGCACATCTACGACAGCCTGGAGGGGCAGCGATTGACCGCGAACCAACTGCAGATTCATGCCCCCAAGGTGGACGTCTGGTTTTGCGGGCCGCAAGGCCTGGCAAAGGCGCTGCGAAGCGGACTCAAGCAACAGTCCGTGTCGGTGCGCTTTCATCAGGAAAATTTTGAGTTTCGCTGAAATAAGGCTCGTCTTTCAGCCTCGGTCACTGGAGGACCGCTGGTGTTTGACAACGCACAGGCATGCTTCGCGGTTAGGCGCAGTCTGACAAATTATAAATTGGCGGAAACCCTGCCAGCAATGGGTAAACTAAGATGAGTCAGTATCGTGGAACACAGTTTTTTAGCATCGTCTTTTTCAGCCTTTTACTGTTGACGGCTTGCAATAAGCCCCCCGGAAATTTCGAAGGTATACAGCGGAATATCTCGAATGCCGTCAACGTAGCGGATGGCGACGTGACGAAAAATGTCAAGATAGCGCTCGATGGTGATATTGCAATAAATGGCTTTGATATTAGCGTGACCACGCGGAAGGGTGATGTGCGCCTGGTGGGTGTCGTTAACGCGCAGACGCAAATCGATACTGCTGTAAAGCTGGCTAAGGAAGCAGACGGCACTCACACCATCAATAATAAACTAACCATCGTGAATTGAGCCTGCTGAGAACTATTCTCTTTAAAGGGATTTTCTAAAGAGTCGGTCTCAATAACCTGCTCTTCAGCAGGCACGTTTACCATTGGTGCGGCACTTCCGTTGGCGGCAGCGTGGGTTGTACCCGGTAGCCAACTTATTTCTGTTGTCGCCGTGTCTTCATTGGTTTTTCTCGCTCTCCTAGGCGGGATTGCTGCAAGGGCAGGCGAGGGCCCAATAGCGTTTGGCGCAATCAGAGTGACATTTTGGGGCGCTCTGGCAATGTCACTCACGGCTGGTGTAGGTCGAATATTTGGTGTGATTGCATGATGCCGGGCATCCTCAAACATCCTTCGTTCAGGATCGCTGTTCCACTTGTTATTGCGGTGATTGTCGTTTTTGCCCTTCATCTGATAGGTGGTTGAGGTGGTTTCTGCGGCCAGGCTCGCTTCATCAATGGCCGAGCTGCGAGGGGTCTCAAGTGCATGGCTCAAAAGTAAGCAGGGAGAGGAGAAGGGGTTTTCGCTTGGAGCTCTCAAAGAAGGCTATATCGCCAATTTCGACATGGCCGTCTTGCGCAGCAATAAGGGCGAGATTGCCGCTTTCACTAATCTCTTCAAGGGCGCTAATCTGCATGAATTGTCATTCGATCTTATGCGCCCTCGTCCCGGCGGCCCCGGGTTCGCGATGGATGCGCTGCTTGCGGAACTCATGCTCTGGGGTTCGGCCCAAGATTATCGATGGTTCTCACTGGGTGCCGCTCCCTTTTCGGGCATAGAAAACCGCCAGCTGGCACCCCTCTGGAACCGCATTGGCGGCTTCGTTTACGAGCACGGCGAACATTTCTACAATTTCGAAGGGCTCCGGGCCTTTAAAGAGAAATTTGACCCGAAGTGGAGCCCGATTTATCTGGCTACTCCCGGCGGACTGGCTGCACCAAAGATTCTTAACGAGGTCAATATGCTGATTTCGGGCGGGTTTCGCCGACTTATGAAGTAGCTTAATGAAGGGGTTCAGCTTAAAAATTCTTCTGAGATAAACCGCAATCTGTCAATTTTTGACATTTTCCTGATGAAACCTCCACAAAGCCATGACATGGGTTGGGCTATCGTAGGCTTTCAATATCAGGCCGACTTTTTCAGTCGTCAATGTGGTGGTTATTTTCATAATGAACAGATTCGTACCGCTTCAGTTGCAGGGATTTATTGCCGCCGGCGGTCTTGCCACGCTGTTTCACTGGTTTGTGATGGCAGCGCTGATCGGCGCCGGACTTGAGCCCACTCTGGCAACCGCAAGTGGAAGCGTGTCTGGCGCTGCACTGAATTATGGCCTCCAGCGGCGTCTGGCATTTCGTAATTCCGGGCCCCACAGGGTTACTCTCTGGCGCTATATCGGCTCCTGCTTTGTCGCCTGGCTGTGCAATCTCGCCTTGTTCTCCCTGCTCAATAACGTTCTGACACTTTCCGTACCGTTGTCACAAGCCGTGACCACAGCTCTTGTTGCTGCACTGAATTACATCGTCTACCAAAGGTTGGTTTTCCATGAACAAACGCGTTAAATTTCCCGATTTACCATTTGATGGTTCGTTTGATGGGCAGCTACTATCACTGGTGGTGCCGCTCTTCAACGAGCGCCCGATGCTTCCTATATTCTTCGACCGGGTTTTACCCGTGCTTGCCAAACTGAATCTTCGCTGGGAAGTCGTGCTGGTTGATGATGGCAGTGACGATGGCAGTGCCCAGTACATTCGCAATGTTATCGAACGAACGCCAGGCGTTCGTTTGATCAAACTAAGCCGTAATTTTGGCAAAGAAGCTGCAATGACGGCGGGGCTGGAACACGCCAAGGGCGATGCGGTGATCGTGCTTGACGCTGATCTGCAAGATCCGCCCGAACAGATTTCGGCTATGGTCGAATGCTGGCAATCTGGTGTTGACGTTGTTTTGATGCAGCGCCGTTCCCGGGCGGGCGAAACTGCGTTCAAACGCTGGAGTGCACACCTGTTTTACCGTTTGTTGAACCGAACCAGTCGGACAATTATTCCGGTGGATACCGGCGATTTCCGGTTGATGAGCCGCAAAGCGGTTAATGCTCTATTGGGGCTGAAGGAGCGCAATCGGTATATGAAAGGGTTGTTTGCCTGGATTGGCATGCCCACTCAGGTCATCCAGTACGACCGTGAACCGCGAGTCGCCGGGGAAACGAAATGGGATTACCCCGGCTTGGTAGGTCTGGCTCTTGAAGGGTTGACCTCGTTTTCTATTTCACCATTGCGCTGGGCGACCGTGATCGGGCTTATTGCCGCCACTATGGGCGCGGTCTTCGGACTGTGGATTGTGGTGAAGGCCATCATGCTGGGCGATGCGACCAGCGGTTATCCGTCGCTTGTGGCCATCATCAGCTTTTTGGGGGGCATTCAGCTGATGAGCGTAGGCATCGTGGGTGAATACGTTGGCAAGACCTATATGGAATCGAAGCAGCGGCCGGTCTACCTGACAGAGGAAGTCTTCGAAAGTCAGGATGGTCTGCGCCAGCAGGCTAACCAAAAAATGACGGAGACGCGTCATGTCAAAGCGGTTTAACGTTTGGTTGCTGATACTGGCTGCAATAATGGTCAGTCGCTTCATCGGCATGGCGCTGTTTCCCTTTGCCGACACCACCGAACCCCGCTACGCGGAGATTGCCCGCCTGATGGCCGAAACCGGAGACTGGATTACACCCTGGTTTGAGCCCGGCGTTCCCTTTTGGGGTAAGCCGCCTTTATCATTTTGGGCCCAGGCGGCGGCCATCAAAGTGTTTGGCGTGTCGGAGTTTTCGCTGCGTTTTCCCTCCTGGCTGGCAACGCTTGCAATGGTCTGCCTGGTCTGGCGACTGGCGCGGCAACTTTGGAGTGTTCAGGTGGCTCAATGGAGCAGTCTGGTCTTCGCCACCATGGCCCTGACGTATATCAGCGCTGGCGCGGTGATGACGGACGCCTTTTTAGCTCTGGGCACAACACTCACTTTGGTTAGTTTCTGTTTGGTGATGATGGCGGAAGGCGGTCGGTGGCGCTGGCTTTTCTTTATTGGCTTGGTGATCGGGCTGTTGTCCAAGGGGCCTTTGGCCCTGGTGCTGGTCGGAATTCCCATCGTGCTGTGGTTACTGCTCTCTTGGCGGGAAGCCGTCAACAATCTGAGGCGACTGCCCTGGTTGCGAGGAACACTGATGACAGCTGTTCTGGTCTGTCCGTGGTACATACTGGCAGAGTTAAAGACGCCCGGGTTTCTGGATTACTTTATCATTGGCGAGCATATTCGCCGTTTTCTGGATCCGGGGTGGGCGGGCGACCTTTATGGCAGCGCTCATGACCAGCCAAAAGGCATGATCTGGATGTTCTGGTTGTGGGCCTCGTTCCCCTGGGGCATAGTCGCATTGTTGAGCCTGGCATTGGCGTGGTTCAGGGGCAAAAGACACGGCATCGTAAGCAGAACACTATCGAGCCCGGGCGTTAGCTTTTTGCTGGTAAGCGCACTGGCACCGATGCTGTTTTTCACGCTTGCAGGTAATACACTCTGGACATATATATTGCCTTCACTGCCGTTTACCGCCATTTTGATCGGCCGCTGGGTGTCAGAATGTAAGCCTTTCTGGTTGTCTTCTTTGCGTGGTGGCTTGGTTGCGTTTGTGCCTGTCTTACTGACCGGATTTGTGTGTATTGCCGTCTTGGGCTGGACGCCGCTCAAAACAGAGAAGGAACTGGTAAGTTATTATCAGCAGGTCAGGGAAGCCGATGACAGCCCGTTGATCTATCTGGACGATCTGCCATTTTCAGCCAGATTTTACTCAGGTGGAACCGCTTTGGAAGTCACGAGGAACGGTTTGGCCAATTTCCCCCGCATTGGCGCATTTGAACATCTGTATGTGGCGGTACCCCAAAAATGGTCGAGCGAAAAAGTCGCTGGTTTTTCACCGTCCGCCCGGAAAATTATGGAGAATAAGCGCTATCAATTACTGGTCATTGATGGATTCCGCCGCGATCAGCAATCGGTGTCTGACACTAAGGGAGTTCGCTCGAATGACATCTAATCAAGCTTCTCTTCAACATTCCGGCCAAAGTTCTAGCCACGTTTCTCGGAAAGCGCCTGTTCAGTCTCCTCTCAGGCTGCTGATTATTGAAGACCAGGTCGATCTGGCGGAAAACCTGTTCGAGTTTCTTGGTGAAAACCGCTACAACCTCGACTTTGCCTCGGACGGTTTAACGGCCTTGCATCTTCTGGCTACACAAAGCTATGACGTGATTGTGCTTGATCTGATGCTACCCGGTGTCAATGGTTATGATATTTGTTGGCGTATCCGTCAAGACCTGCAATGCCAGACCCCCGTTATTCTGATGACGGCACTGAGTGCAATGGCCGACAAGGAAAAGGGATTTGATTGCGGTGCAGATGATTACCTGGTGAAGCCGTTTGAACTGCGTGAACTGCAACTAAGGATTGAAGCCTTGCATCGGCGCCATTCGCCTCAGAGACCGGTTCTGGCGGCCGGCGAAATTCGGTTTGACCCGGGTACGCTAGAAGTGGCGCTACGTGGATCGAAAACAACTTTGTCCGGCACGCCGGCTCGCCTGTTTGAATTGCTGGTGCGAGCTTATCCGAGCTTTCTCAGCCACGAGGCGCTAACAGATTCCGTATGGGGCGCTCATCATGGCGAAACCGAAGGCAACAGCCTTCGCACCCATATCTACACCCTTCGAAAATCTTTGCAAGTTGGCTTGGGCAATGGGTTAGTCAAAACAATCCATGGCCGCGGATACAGTCTGGAAGCCCCGGCAACAGAGATCCCTGAGACGCAATGAAGTCATCTTTGACCGCACGCCTCGCGCGAACGCTTTTTTTTCTGATTGCCGCCACCACAGCGACGTCGATGTTTATTGTCGAACTGTTTGTTAATGACGTTGAGGACACCATTCTGGGTCTGGAGCTCAAGGCTGAAGCCGAGTATTTCACGGAACAACTTCAGCAAGGGCATTTTCAAACCATTAAAACGGCGCAGCTTGTAGCCGTTTTTCTACCAGAAAGCCAAGCAGACGCAGTGATGCCAGAATATTTCCGGGGCCTCTCTTTGCCGTTTTCCCAGGAAATCGAAGTAGGACAGACAACGCTGCTGATCTACGGCCGGCAGCTTGAAACGCCTTCTGGCAAGCTTTTCCTGGCCAAAGATATCACCATCATGGAGAACCGTGAGAATTTGATTCTGCTCGTCTTGGTGGGTGTGGCTGGCTTAATGCTGCTCATCGGCCTTTTTATTGCCCGCACGGGGGCAAGATATCTTGTACGTCCGTTCAAAAAGTTAACCCATGAAGTGCTGAACACGGTGCCCGGATCCTCAATGCAACAAATTGCAACGGACTACCCGGATCAAGAATTTTGCGATATTGCCGAGGCGTTTAACCGGTTTTTATTCGCGCTTGAACATCATATCGAGCGTGAAAAATCCTTTGTAAAACTGGCCAGCCATGAGCTTCGTACGCCTCTGGCCGTGATGAGTGGTGCCTTAAATGTGCTGGAACAACGCCGAAGCTTGTCGGCGGCGGATCAGAAAACTCTTGCCCGTGTCCGTCGGGCCATGCAAACCATGCGTGACGATACCGATGTCCTGCTTGAACTTGCCCGCAGTGAGGCATCCGAGGGCAATGCCAGAATCATTGTGCTGCAGGAGATCGTTCAAAACACCATTGATGACCTCGAACATGGGGATTCGGCCTACTCCGGGCGAATCACTGTCTCCAACGATAGCAACGGGCTGAGAGTCAAAACCCAGCCCGCCCTGGTGCGAATATTACTGCGCAACCTGCTGCAGAATGCGCTAAGGCATACCCATTCCGGGGTGGAGGTTCGCCTGATCGAAAACCGAATCTCGGTGCGAGACTTCGGCGCCGGCCTTCCCAATGCAATAGCGGAGCACTTGAGCTCTACCGGGGCGCCGAGCGCCATTACCACAACGGCTGGAGAGTTCAGTAACACCACCTTTGGTTTGCTGATCGTGAGGTTGGTTTGCGAACGACTGGGCTGGAATCTGGAGATCGCACAGTCAGACAACAAGGGAACGGAGTTCCTGGTCCACGTGCACAATCGTGCCTGACAGGCACGGTTCGCTAAACAGGCTCCCAAGCTAACCGGCGGGTGCCAGCAAACGATTCAACAAAAGCCGCACTCAGGCTTTGCTAAAGAAAGATCACTAAATTAAGAGGATGTGTTCTGTAGAGGCCGAAAGTGACCATTGAAATGCATGGTCAGACAAGTAGCGTAAATGGTTGAAAAGTGAAAATCTGCTTGGTTTCCCAATGGGAAAACCAAGCAGATTAAGCCAAACCCTTAAACGTAGAAGTCCAAATCTTCCTGGGCTTTCAGCAGGTCCCGCATCTTGATGGGATCGTCACCTGTGAAGAAAATCAGGCCCCAATGTGTTCCGAAAGCTGACCGGTCAGGAACGGTCTCTTCCGTCGGTGCGACCAATTCGTGAGACTCAAAGTAGGGGTGATCAACCGTTTCACTGGGCATCTCCAGCTTGCTGACCACGCGGCGTCTTGGATACACGCCGAAGCAACCTGCGTAGCATTTTGCATCAACCACTTCCCGCGGGAAAAAGGCGTCTACTTCTTCTTTCGTGCTTTTGGGGTCAAACACCAGCATTGATGCTTGGTAAGCGCTAAACCCGTAAGCTTTCTCAATCAGCTCGAACGCCTTGAATCCGGGCGGGCGGTAAGCAACCTCGCCAAAGTACATTTCGCCGTCAGCCGTTACAAAGTATTCGGGGTGAATCAAACCGAACTGAATGTCGAAGGTTTTAACCAGCAACTCGATCTGCTTGGTGATCGCGTTGCGCCAGCTTTCCAGTTGATCGGTAGCAGGAACAAATACCGAATAACCCAAGGTGACGTATTCGGAAATATTCAGAAACTTGATTTTTCCGTCGTGGATCCAGGCTTCGACGGCAAATTCCCAACCATCCAGGTGACTTTCCATCAGCAGGGGGTAATCTTCAGCCGGTATGTAGTCAATTTCTTCAACCTTGCGGATCATCCGGTGGCCTAGACAACCGGCCTTGTCGAACGCTTTGACGTGGATCGGGTCGTCCGGGTCACCGTCAAGCTTCAGCAACGTCTGGTTAACACGCTTCATGAAGCGAACGATGTCTTCTTTATCGTGTGCTTCCTCAAAAATCCCAACGCGAATGCCGCCCAGTTGAGCGCGGCGCTTCATCAGTGATTTGTCGCGGAACAAGATGGACTGTCCGAACATGCGGGGGCTGTTCAGCAAGACGGAGTTGATGGCACCGGACCATTCGACGGTTTCTTCGAACAGCGGTATTGCCACATCAACACCTTCCGCCTGGAGCCTTTTTGCGATCTCCAAGGACCGATCATTCAAGCGGAGAAAATCCCATGCGATGAAAGGAATTTTGTTTGCCGTACAAAAATCAGCAGCCCAATCTGGTGCAATTACGATGTAGCGGCGGTCGAACTTTTGCGCGGCCTTGATTGCATTAACACTCCAGCCAAGCAGTGCGATGTAGCCCTTGCTCGGATCTTTGGGAGTTTCGGTCCCTTTAACCGAGTCCATTTCCGGGTCAAGCCAGGCTGTTACCGATTGGGGTAGCTCTTTCTCAGATGTTATTGACATTCGACGTGCTCCTTAAAGGCGTGTCTAAAAGCTGCGCTGGATTTGGAGCGCAAAATGGAAACCGAGCCGTTAAATAATTTCGTTTAGGGAGGCGTTTGAGTAACCCGAAATTAGGCGAGACACTTAGATTGAAGACGTTCTCATTGCGCGGCTTTAAAAGGTTATTTATTTCAACCCCCTGCTGTAATATAGACGATTTAGTCACAAATTGAAACGAGAGCGCCGGAATCAATGGCTTCCTTAGCGCCACAAGAGCATCTTCGACCGAGCGCGAGTAGCCAATTGAGTAGGCAAGGAAAATATTTTGACTGTTACCTGTTTTGACCAAGCTACTATTGCTTTAGTCGCACGTTTTGACGAGACGCTGGAACGGCTTGCGCTTGCACGCCAGACTGACCGACTGGCTTCGAACAGGGAGGTACTGGCAGCGGCACTTCACGTTATGGAGGCTCCTGGCGGACTGGATGCGCTTTACGCCCGAGTACCGGCAATGGAAACCAAGGGCATATTTACCAACGGTGATTGGGGCCAACCCGCTATTCTGCGACCCGCAATTGCCGTACGCACGCTACGTCTGGGAGCGCCAGACTACACGTCTATCGAAGCCTTGAGTGAGCTTCGCCTCCTTGCTGTGGCTATGGGTGATTACCGTCATCGCGGAATTTCAGCAGAGCAGGCCAGGCGCTTTCTGACTCAGGTGACGGCGTTGAACCTGGACTTGCTGTCTGGTCAGATGAGCGAAGCCGATCGGGAGCGGCCGCAGGGGCTAGGGCAGATCGTCAATTCTCTCTATCAGTATCTGTTAAGCAGGCTTGGCTACGAGAGCATTCTTGACAGCCTGGTGGATGAAGTACGTCGTTTGCTGGCCCAGCGCCCGATACAGACAGACAGCATCAAGCAGATGGTCGGCCAGATTGCCAAATGCTTGTTTGATCCCAACATAGAGACCGAAGGGATGGACAAGGCCGCGCGGCTTGTTCGTGCTTTGTTTGGCCCAGCGAAAGGGTGCCGTGATGACCCGGGTTTCGCGGTTTACAGCGAACGCTTGGCCGCCATGGACGAACCAGCACTGTCGGAAGAGGCGCAGGGCTTTGCCAAGGCAATGCATGAGACGGGCATGGTCTCGCCCTACCACCCTATGCTCTTACGGCATCTGCGGGGGCTTCGGGATGACTTTATACCTTTGGCGCTGGGTCTGAGCAGCACTGGCATCGAGGTTCTTCAATGCTACCAAGAGATCGTGTTTGAGCTGATCGACCAGGTTGTACACCCGGAAACACGCCAGGCGTTGTACGGTCTGGCTGTATTTCTTGAACGTGGTGGTCTGTTCACACCGTCTGTAGCGTCGGGCCTGTGGCGGCAGCTTGAACTGAAACTTTGCCCGGCAGCAGCTGGTGCTCTGAGCGAGGTTTTTGGTGACGCCCACCCGCCAAGGGTGTATCTACTCGCCGGTGTATTAAGCCTTCTTGGGCAACCGCTGGGTGTTGGCCAAGGTAATAACCCGACGTGTCAGTCGGTTATTGGTCTTTCCATGTGGGCCTTCAACGACGCCGATTTTCTATTGCAGCTGGTCGCCTGGGCGGCCCGCGATGACGATGTCATCATGCGCTTCGAAGGTCAGCGGATTACCTCACAGCACCTGGAACCAGGTCTTGCCAAAGAGTTGCCCACCGATGTGGACCCGGTTTCACTGATTCTGGTGCCTCATCTTGATCGCATTTATGCGGAGATGGGGCGCTTGTGCGGCGAGCGCGACGATGATTTGCATCGATGGATCAACCCGGAAATGTACGGCTGGTGGGTAGGGCAGGATTTTCTCAGCGTTATTAACTGCGAAACAGGGAAAATTCACGATTATCCGGACTTCATACGTTATTTCTACGCCTGTTATCACCCTTATTACAACGGCAGCATACCCGTAATACACCCACAACCGGCCGGTATTGCGGTCACCGACAGCGGAGGGCGCCTTGTGGGGCGCCACGCTATCACCATCATTCGCGTCGGACTTGATAGCCATGGCGAGATGCGTATCTATTTTTATAATCCCAATAATGACAGCGGCCAGGATTGGGGGCAGGGGATTAACTGCTCGACTCAAGGCCATGGAGAGCGGCATGGCGAAGCATCGCTGCCATTCGCCGAATTTGCGTCACGTTTGTGCGTATTTCATTACGACTCGAGAGAACTCGGAGACATATCCGTTGTACCTGAAACAGACGTCGCACGCGCAACAGAACTCGGCCGCACCAGTTGGGCTGCCGGTTATGAGTAAAACGCGGGCAACGTCCCTTTAGGGAGAAACCCTAGAACCGACGTCCGTTGTCATCAGTAGTCATCGAATCAGTGCTGTAAAATCTGATTCAGAAATTGCTGGGTCCGCGCTTCCTTGGGGTTAGAGAAGAACTCCTCTGGCGGCGCCAACTCCACAATCTCGCCTTGGTCCATGAAGATCACCCGATCCGCTACGGTTTTGGCAAAGCCCATCTCGTGGGTGACACAAATCATGGTCATGCCACTGCCGGCCAGCTCAATCATCACATCCAATACTTCTTTGATCATCTCCGGGTCGAGCGCCGAGGTGGGCTCGTCAAACAGCATGATTTTTGGCTTCATGCACAGCGCCCGGGCAATGGCGACGCGCTGTTGTTGGCCACCGGAAAGTTGACCTGGGTATTTGTCCGCCTGCTCCGGAATCTTCACCCGATCCAGATATTCCATAGCGGTGGCGAGGGCTTCCCGCTTGGGTACCTTGCGCACCCACAGCGGGGCTAAACAGCAGTTCTCTAGTACAGTCAAGTGCGGAAACAGGTTGAAGTGCTGGAACACCATGCCGACTTCCTTGCGCACGGTGTCGATCTGCTTTACATCGTCAGTAAGCTCGACATCGTCCACAATGATCTGACCGCGCTGGTGTTCTTCCAGCCGGTTGATGCACCGTATAAATGTTGATTTTCCTGAACCGGAAGGTCCACAAATAACGATCCGCTCACCTTCCTTCACATCAAGGTTCAAGCCCTTGAGTACGTGAAAGGAGCCGTACCATTTATGCATGTCGGCGACTTTGATAATGGTCTTGTCAGTGCGCTTGGTCAATTCAACCGGGGCGGTGCGCGCACCCTCCAGGTTTTGTGCCGTGTTGTGCTCAGTCATGTTGGTGTCCCGTCAAGTTTTATGACCAGTGTCGAGTTTTCGTTCAAGGTTCTGGCTGTAACGGGACATGCCGAAACAGAAAATCCAGAAACAGAAGGCCACAAAGACGTAACCTTCCGTAGTGACGTTGCGCCAGGCTGGGTCAGTGATGGTCGACTGCACCGCTCCCAGAATATCGAACAGGCCAATAATGAGGACCAGCGTGGTGTCTTTGAATAAGGAAATGAAGGTGTTGACGATACCGGGGATCACCAGTGTCAGTGCCTGCGGCAATACCACCAGCCCGGTTTTGCGCCAATAGCCAAGCCCCAGAGCGCTGGCAGCCTCATACTGGCCTTTCGGGATTGCTTGCAGGCCACCTCGTACCACCTCTGCCATATAGGCCGATTGCCAGAGAGTAATACCGATCAACGCCCGCATCAGCTTTTCGAAGTTGACGCCATCCGGCAGGAATAAAGGCAGCATCACAGAGGCCATGAACAACACGGTAATCAACGGCACGGCACGCCAGACTTCAATGAAAACGACGCACATGCCGCGAATAATAGGCATGTCTGAGCGACGCCCAAGTGCCAGTACGATGCCTATTGGCAATGCTGCCAGAATGCCTACATAGGCAAGGATTAACGTCAGCATCAGGCCGCCCCATCGGCTGCTCTGAACTTCTTCCAGTCCAAACCAGCCACCGGGAATCAGGATGTATCCGATCAGCGGCAGGCCGGTCAGCCCGAAGACACCGAACCACTTGCGGCGCGGGAAGCGCTCAATAAACTGAGGTACAAAAGCCACCGCGAGCAGGCCGAACATGATGTCAACGCGCCATTGCAGGGTATCGGGATAAAATCCGTAGATAAAGAAGTTCAGCCGTTGACCGACAAACAGCCAACAAGCGCCTTCACCACTGCAGTCAGCGGCACTTTCGCCGGTGAACGTCGCTTCAAGAATCACCCAGTTCAGCAGTGGCCCCGCACTCGTAATCACCAGATAGGCGGCGACCAGCGTCAGCACAATGTTGTACCAGGTTGAAAACAAGTTTTTACGCATCCAGCCAGTAACACCGAGGTCCTGACGGGGCGGCAATTCCGATGGAAGGCTCATCATCGCTCCTGCAGCGCTACGGCGCGGTTATAAATGTTCATGAGACCCGAAATGATCAAGCTGATAGTGAGATAAACAGCCATGGTGATGGCAACCACCTCAACCGCCTGTCCTGTCTGGTTCAAGGTGGTGCCCATAAACACCGATACCAGGTCTGGATAGGCGATCGCGGTTGCCAGCGACGAGTTTTTGACCAGGTTTAGATATTGGCTGGTCAAGGGCGGAATAATGACTCGCATGGCCTGTGGAATGATGACCAGTCGCAGGGTGAAACTGGACTTTAGACCGAGTGCACTAGCAGCCTCCGTTTGGCCACGGTCTACCGCCAGAATGCCGGAGCGGACAATTTCCGCAATAAAACTGGCGGTGTAGAGCGACAGGGCAATCCAGAGTGCGGCAAGCTCCGGCAATATTGAAGCCCCACCGGTGAAGTTAAAACCGGTCAGTGACGGCATTTCCCAGACCAGGGGCCTGCCGACCAGCATGAACATCAACAGTGGCAAAGCCAGAATCAGCAACGTACCGACCCGTAAAGCCGGAAACAACTGGCCAGTGCGGAGTTGGCGTTTTTTGGCCCAGCGGTGTATGAAAACTGCCGCGGCGATACCCGCAATCAACGCTGCCATTACCCAGCCGAACCCGGGCTCTGCACTTGCAGTCGGGAAATAAAGGCCACGATTACTGAGAAAAAACATGTCAGCTACATCGAGGCTTTGACGCGGGCTGGGAAGAGTCTGCAGTACGGCAAAGTACCAGAAGAAAATTTGCAGCAGGAGCGGAATATTACGAATGGTTTCAATATACACCAGCGCTAACTTGGCAATGAGCCAGTTGCTGGAAAGTCGTGCTATACCCACAACGAAACCGATGATCGTAGCCGCTACAACACCCATGGCGGAGACGAGCAAGGTATTAAGCAGACCGACAAAAAAAGTGCGGCCATAGGTCATGGTGGAGTCGTAGGGAATCAAGGTCATGATGATGCCGAAACCCGCAGTCTCGTCCAGAAAGCCGAAACCTGTGCTAATACCGCGGCTTTCCATATTGCTCAGGGTGTTATGGAACAGTGTCCAGCCAAACCAGAAAACAGTGCCCAGCGCGAGGGTCTGAAATACAAACATCCGTACCTTGGGGTTGTTCCAGGGCTTTGGCCGCGCGCCGTTTGAAGAAGTTATATTGGATTCGTTCATAGATTAACCCGAAAAATGCCCCTGGTTTCCAGGGGCAGCTGAACGTCAAACATTCCGGTCACGTAGCAACCGGAATGTCATGGCTATCGGGTATTAACGAACCGGTGGCGCGTACATAATACCGCCGTTATTCCACAAGGCGTTTAGACCGCGGTCGAGCCCAAGCGGGGTGTCTGGTCCGACGTTACGATCGTACATTTCGCCGTAATTACCGACGGTCTGGATGATCCGGAAGCCGAAGTCAGCCGGTACACCGAGCTTCTCGCCCATGTCACCAGTGGTGCCGAGCAGGCGCTGGATTTCGGGGTTTGTAGACGACTTCATTTCTGCAACGTTGGCCTGGGTGACACCCAGTTCTTCCGCGTTAATTTGCACAAACAACGCCCATTTCACAATATTGAACCACTGGTCATCGCCTTGACGAACGACAGGGCCAAGAGGTTCCTTAGAAATGATGTTCGGCAAGGTGATCGCGCTGCTGGGGTCTTCCAGTTTGCTGCGCAAGGCGGCCAACTGTGAACGGTCAGAGGTTAGAACATCACAACGGCCAGCAGCGAAGCCACTGACAGTCTGCTCGGAGGTGTCGAATACCAGAGGGTTAAAGGTCATGCCTTTGGTGCGAAAATAATCCGCCAAGTTCAGTTCGGTTGTCGTGCCCGCCTGAATACAGATCGTTGCGCCGTCTAACTGATCAGCGTCGTCTACACCCAAACTTTTGCTAACTAGAAAACCTTGACCGTCATAATAGTTGACGCCTGTAAAATTAAGGCCCAGGGAAGCATCGCGGGTTAGAGTCCAGGTGGTGTTACGGGAAAGCACGTCGATCTCACCGGACTGTAACGCGGTAAAGCGTTCTTTCGCTGTCAGCGGCGTGAATTGTGCCTTGTCCGCACTGCCAAAGACTGCGGCCGCTACTGCGCGACAGGTATCCACATCGATACCGGTCCAGTCGCCGTTTTCATCTGGCTGGGAGAAACCCGGCAAACCGGAGGTAACACCACACTGCACGTGCCCCCTTGATTTAACGTCATCCAGGGTTGCGGCCTGCAGACTTCCTGCCATTAGGGTGCCACCGAGGGTTGTCGCAATAGCGACCAGTAAGAGTTGTTTTTTCATTATCGTAAATCTCCGAAGTTTCAGTTAGTTACACACCCACTGTGCTAAAGCAAAGCGCAAGCCAGTATGTATAACTTTATGATTATTATAGTAATAAAACTTCAT
This sequence comes from Marinobacter sp. BSs20148, assembly GCF_000283275.1. Taxonomy (NCBI): domain Bacteria; kingdom Pseudomonadati; phylum Pseudomonadota; class Gammaproteobacteria; order Pseudomonadales; family Marinobacteraceae; genus Marinobacter; species Marinobacter sp. BSs20148. The sequence goes on along the minus strand of NC_018268.1, from coordinate 2,068,662 downwards.
CCCTGAAAACGAGCGTTTATCTTGGTGCTTATTGCCTACAAAAACGCCGCTTATTGGTGCGTTCAGGCCGGACGGTGGTGCACTGTCCGCGAACTGCAACTCCAGAGGCAGGTTGTGCATTTCACGAGACCTTTATGGGTATTCAGGAATCCCTCCTAACAATTGTCGACTTTACATCGCGTTTATACGTATTAAATTTTTAAAAAGTACGTATTAGCGCTTAGTTTAGATGATAATGCCGTATTCTCCAGTAACAAAAAAGCTTGTATTTTCTGTCTCGGCAAAGTGGCTCTCATTAGCGTTGAATCTCGTGAATACAACCTGGGTCTAGAACGCCAATCCGGACCACTTTGCTCAGCTCTGTTAAAGCAAAATACAGTTTATTTTGCGACCGCAGGTTTGAGGGAGATCGTTCCAAGTTTTTTCAGCCAAAACGGACTGAACATTGCGCCTATCATTTTCTGAGCGTATGCATGTCAAATAGCCTATGGCTTCGATGTTTTTATTGTCTGTGAAGCCATATCCCGGGCCGTGTCATGGGCTATGGGAAGTGGTTAAGCGGACGACGTTCGCGATACGCCCCGGGTAATAAACCCAATCGGCGTTCGCATGACTGTCCAGTTCAACCCCCTTTAGTCAGGTTTTGGCCGTCGCGCTTTTAAACTATCTTGACAATATTATAGTTTCGGAACGATACTATAATCCTATCGTATTGGTGAAGGTCACTAGGCCGTAGAAACCCTTGGGAGAACAAAGTGCTGACAGCGAATGATCTAAGAGACTACATCATCAATGGCCTGACCTGCGATCACGTAGAAGTGCAGGGCGATGACGGCCAACACTTCGAAGCGGTCATTGTGAGCCAGCAATTTGCCGGCAAAAATAAGATACAGCAGCATCAACTGGTTTATCTGGCACTCGGAGATCGGATGGGCTCGGAGATTCACGCGCTGGCCATGCGCACTTTTACGCCCCAAACCTGGGCGCAATTGGGCACCCAATAACGTGGAGCAATCACGAATGAACGTACAGGAAAAAATTCTTAGTCAGATCACAACGGATACCGTCGTGCTCTACATGAAGGGCAAGCCCCAGTCTCCACTGTGTGGTTTTTCGAATACGACGGTGCAGATATTGAATGCCTGCGGCGTGCGGGATTTTGCTGCTGTCGATGTGCTGGCCGATCCGGAAATCCGCGATGGCATCAAGGTGTACAGCGACTGGCCGACCATTCCTCAGCTCTACATCAAGGGTGAGTTTGTCGGTGGTGCCGATATTGTGCGTGAAATGTATGAGCAAGGTGAACTGCAGAAATTGCTTCAGTCAGCGCTGGCTTGATGACCTCAAAACCAGTAATAGGCGGGCTTCCAACTATGCAGAGCTTGACTGCACCAGAGCTCGCGGCATGGTTCGGAGATGCCGCACGCCCGAACCCCGTATTACTCGACGTACGTGAACCGTGGGAATTCCAGATCTGTCATATTAGCGGTGCGTTGACGATGCCGATGAATACCATTCATGACAAGCTTTCCGAACTGAATCTGGAGCATTCAATTGTCTGCATCTGCCACCACGGCGTACGTAGTATGCAAGTCGGGTTGTTTTTACAAAAACAGGGTTTTAACCACGTTAGCAACCTTACAGGTGGCGTTCATGCCTGGGCTCTGCAAATCGACGGCACGATGCCGATCTACTGAGTTTCAGGCTTATCGACTTTCGCAAAATGATGGCAGGCAATAAGTGTATGAGCTGGGATTGGTTGTTATTTTGGCGGCAGAGATCAAAGCCACGTTCTCCCCCGTTAATTGAAAATACAAGGAATTTAATCATGCAGAACACTGACCGTAATCAATCTCACGCGCCTGACACGTCATCTGGGTCAGCCGTTAGCGCCGATAAGCTGCCGGGGATACGTCACATCATCGCCGTCGGAAGTGGCAAGGGCGGCGTCGGAAAATCCACGGTGAGTGTAAATTTAGCCCTGGCACTGCAGCGGCTAGGGGCGCGCGTCGGAATCGTAGACGCCGACATTCTTGGCCCCAGTATCCCCGGCATGCTCGGCATCCCAACCGGTGAGCGGCCAGCGACGACCCCGGAGGGAAAGATGATCCCGGCGGAACAGCACGGCCTGAAGGTGGTGTCGATGGGCATGCTCACCGGAGATGACGAGCCGGCTGTTTTACGCGGGCCAATGGTTGGAAAATACCTCAAAATGTTCGTCGACGGCGTGCAATGGGGATCGCTGGACTACCTGATTCTTGACCTGCCACCCGGCACAGGCGACGTCCAGTTGACGCTGGCACAGAGTATGCCACTGTCGGGCGTGGTGATCGTAACGACGCCACAGACTGTGAGCCTCAAGATCGCTCGCCGAGGCTTGCGGATGTTCGAGAAAGTGCATGTCAAGATTCTTGGGCTTGTCGAGAACATGCGCACCTTCACCTGTCCTCACTGCGGCGAGAACACGGATATCTTTCGTCACGGTGGCGGTGAGCAGATGAGCGAAGAGCTTAATGTCCCGTTTCTGGGTGCCTTACCTCTCGATGTCGATGTCGTTACCAGCGGTGATGAAGGTCTCCCGATCGTGGCGGGACAGCCAACATCGGTTAGCTCCAAGGTGTATGCATCCATCGCTACGGCGCTTGTAGAGCAACTTCACGCGTCGATCACCGTACTAAAACCCTTTGTCTGGACGTGGGACAGCAACGACGGGGCTCCGGACTGGGCGGAAGATGCGGCGCGGCCTGCTGGATCACAAAACACCCCGATCGGTTTACTGCGTCGCGATCCGCGCACTTTATCCGTTCTCTGGGAGGATGGTCATCGCGATGACTTTGACGTCCGCGATCTGCGCCTGGCATGTCATTGCGCCCTTTGTGTCGAGGAGATGAGCGGACGCAAGCTGCTCGATCCAAAGACGATACGACCTGATGTGACTCCGCAAAAAATCGTGAGCATCGGTAACTACGCGGTCAAATTCGATTGGAACGACGGCCATAACAGCGGAATATATTCATTTAACAACCTACGCGCCTTGGGTGCGAGCGCTGCAGCGGGCGATGTTGAAAATGTCTGATTTTCTGCTTGCGGATCAACCGGTCAGTATTCGCGCCGAGTCTTCGCTCGCCGATCCTGACACGTGCAAGTTCATTGTCAGCCGTACCTTGCATCCTGGCGGCCCGTTCTTTTTTGGCAACAAAGAACGAGCCGTTGGTTCGCCGCTCGGAGAGCAACTGTTCGCACTTACTGGCGTGGCTAACGTGCTGATTGCCGATAGCGTGGTGACCGTCTGCAAAGAGCCGACTGCCTCTTGGTCAGGGTTGAAAGCAGATATCGGAATGGCCATCCGTACGCAACTGCGCAGCGGCGTGCCGGCGATCCTGGAGATGCCTGTTGATAACCGCAGGCAAGGAAAAACCGATGCAGAGCTCACTACGGCTGTTCAGGAACTCCTCGACAAAGAGGTCAATCGTTCAATCGCTAACCACGGCGGGAAGATTTCTATTGTGGGGGTACGGCAAGGGAAGCTTTCTATCACCATGAGCGGAGGCTGCCAGGGATGCGCGTCCTCTCAGGTAACGCTGAGGCAGGGATTCGAAGTCATGCTCAAAAGAGTCGCCCCGGAAATCGAGGAGATTATTGATGTGACCGACCACGCAGCGGGAACGCAACCTTTCTACCCGCGCCATAAGGAGTCATTGTGATAAAGCGACCGCTCCAGAAAACCGCCCTTAATATCTCGACGCTCAACGATCTTGCAACGTTGGCAAATTATTCGCTTATGGATTCCCTCAACTGCGACCCTGACGCGACAGTAAATGGACACGACCACGCCCCACGACAAGTTTTCACGGGCCACTATGTTCCCGTCACTCCCACGCCAATCGAAAACCCGGAGTACGTCGCGCATAGCAAAAACCTGTTTCGCGAATTGGGCTTCGCCGACAGCATGGCTCAGTCGGCCGACTTTGTTCGTGTATTCTCCGGCGACATCGCATTCGTTCCAGAGCCGATGCGCAAGGTCGGTTGGGCATGTGGCTACGCGCTTTCCATCTATGGCACCGAGTACATTCAACAGTGCCCGTTCCAAACTGGCAACGGGTACGGCGACGGGCGCGCCATTTCGGTGCTTGAAGCCGTCATCAACGGTCAGCGCTGGGAAATGCAGCTTAAGGGTGGCGGCCGCACGCCATACTGCCGCGGCGCGGACGGCCGGGCCGTTCTTCGGTCGAGTGTTCGGGAGTTTCTGGCGCAGGAGCACATGCACGCGCTTGGGGTGCCAACATCGCGTTCGCTGAGTTTGTACGTGTCGAAAACAGAGAAGGTCAGGAGGCCCTGGTATTCGGAAGGCTCACATTCAAGAGATCCGGACACACTGGTATCGGACGCTGTCGCCATTTCGACGCGGGTTGCACCTTCGTTTATTCGGGTTGGTCAACTGGAGCTCTTCGGTCGCCGTGCACGCAAGAAAGAACACCCGCAAGCGATGGAAGAGCTTGAGCAGATTGTGTTGCACCTGATCGACCGTGAATACGGTGACGTCATCGATCAGAACCTGGCAACCAGCGAAAAAGTGGTGTTGCTTGCGCGGGAGTTTTGCGGTCGACTCACATCGCTTGTAGCGAACTGGATTCGTGTCGGCTATTGCCAGGGAAACTTCAACAGTGACAACTGTGCGGCCGGCGGTTTCACCCTCGACTATGGTCCCTTCGGATTCTGCGATGTATTTGATCCGCAGTACCAGCCATGGACGGGTGGCGGACATCACTTCTCGTTCCTGAATCAGCCAGAAGCCGCCGAACGTAACTTCTACACGTTTTGTTCGGCGTTACGCCCGTTGCTGACAGCGCATCAGGACTGTCTAATTGAGCTCGACGAGATCCAAAGTGATTTTCCGAAAGCGATGCAAACGCAAATGAAGAAGATGTGGGCTGCCAAACTTGGACTCGCCACCTTTCACCAGGCCTTAGTCAATGAACTCACAACGTTGATGATGCAAACATCTGTTGATTACACCGTTTTCTTTCGCCAACTCTCAACGGTGCCCGATGACATTGGCGTGCTCAAAAAAAGCTTTTATAAAGGCTCAACTTTTAAAACAGACCTCGAAGACATGGACAAGCGTTGGGGTGAGTGGCTCGCAAAATGGAAAACGCTTGCTGGCATTATCAGTACAACCGACGCAACGGCAACTCCGCCGCGCGCTCGTGAGGAGCTCTCTCAAGAGATGAAACTCGTCAACCCAAAATACAGTTTGCGGGAGTGGTTCGTTGTACCTGCGTATCAACAAGCAGCAGCCGGTAACTACTCTCTAGTACAAGAACTGCAGGACGTCATGACCCAGCCATACGCCGAGCAATCGCAAGACGTAGAGAAGAAATACTATCGACTGAAGCCGCTGGAGCTCTTCGAAGTTGGCGGATCGTCGTACTACAGCTGCTCGTCATGACCGAAAAAGTAACGGGAAAGTTGATCAAAAATCACCTGACTGTAGACATTATTAGGCGTGACGAAAAGATTGATAGGAGCCACAGATATGGCTGATCAACTGAACGAAAAAAAAGCCTTTTTGACCTGGGAAGAATCGGTGGTGGGTTTACAAACCGATGCTGACCAGGGCTCCGCCCGTGCGCAACGTTTATTGGCGATGCGATACTTGCGGGGCCGTGGAGTGCCTAAAGATGAGACCATCGCTTTTTATTGGATGCAGCTCGCCGCACAACAAAATTTTGCTTTGGCACACCGCAGTCTGGGCGAGCTTTACGAAAATGGCTCAGGTATCGCGCTGGACATGACCCTGGCGGGCCATTGGTATCGTCTCGCGGCAGAGCAGGGCGATCCCATCGCTAAAAAACATTTGCAACGTTTAGCACAGCCAAACACGTGATGTAACAAACAGTCGAATACCAAAGTACCCGGAGGCAATTTTGAGCATAGTCCAGGAACACACCATAACCCCGCTGTTTCTCAGTGAAAGTGCGGTGTCCAAAGTACGTGAATTGGTCGAAGAAGAAGGCAACGAGAACCTGAAGCTTCGGGTGTTCGTAACCGGCGGCGGCTGCTCTGGATTTCAGTACGGCTTCTCGTTCGATAAGGTGCAAGATGATGAAGACGCGGTGATTCAAAAAGACGGCATGAGTCTTCTGGTCGACCCCATGAGCTATCAGTATCTTGTAGGCGCAATGGTCGATTATCAGGAGGGGCTACAAGGAGCACAGTTTGTCGTGCAGAACCCGAACGCCAGCTCAACCTGTGGTTGCGGCAGTTCGTTCACTATCTAGTGTCGATATGGTTGCGCCCCTGGTCCATCAGTGCCTTCCATTCCATCTTGAACCAGGGTGTGTACTCGGATGGCGCGTCTTCGAGCTCGCGAGTCACTTCTTCGATGGGCACCCAGCGCCAGTCGGCAATTTCAGCCGGGTGCACCCGGGCTTCGCCGCCCGATGAGCCGATGTATACGTGGCACAATTCGTGCTCAGCACCGCGATCACTGAAATCGGCTTGGTAGATGAACTTGTAAACGAATGTCAGCGACGCTTCTAGCCCCAGTTCTTCCCGTAGACGGCGGTGAAGCGCCTGGTCCATCGTCTCACCGCGTCGGGGATGCGAACAGCAGCTGTTGGACCAGTACAGCGGCCAGAGCGGTTTGCCCGCCGCACGCTGCTGCAGCAACACCCGGCCCTGTTTGTCGAACAGGAAAATCGAGAACGCCCGGTGAAGGGTTCCATGGCCCTCGTGGCAGTCGCTTTTTGAGCGATAGCCTATTTCGTTGTCATCTTCATCAACGAGTATAAGGGGCTCGTCATCGAACGATACTTTTTCGCGCATATCCTCACCTATTTTTCGGCTTACCGCCCATTGTAACCTGAATTGTCTGATAGCCGGCTTCACGGATACCCGATTCTATTCGGTCGGCAGCGCCGGGTTCCGGCGGACATAGTGCAATGATGGAACCACCGCCACCGCCACCGGTGAGCTTTGCCCCGAGAGCGCCGTGGCGGCGGGCAATCTGGATCATTTCCTCCAGTTCCCAGCTCGACACCTGCATCGCGTTGAGCAGGCCATGGCAAATGTTCATCAGCTCTCCCAGCGTCTCGAGCTTGTGCCCGACCAGCGCATTCACTCCCTCGATCACCAGTGAATCGATCTGGTTGAAGATATTCTCGTACAGTTCGGGGTGCGCTTTGAGTGCCTTGCGAACACGCGCGACTGTCGCCGCGGTCAGGCTCTCGATACCGCTAATACCGACGACCAGCTGCACGGCCTGATCGATCTCGATCACCTTGCGCAGCGGCGATTCACCGGAACGGAAGAGCATGGTCTGGCCATAGGTCGAGAGCGTGTTATCGATACCCGATGGCGTCCCGTGTGCGATTTTTTCGCACTCGAACGCCAGCTCGTTGACGCGCTCGTCATCCAGGCCGAGTTCAAAACAACGGTCTAGTGCGCGAATGGTGGCCACCGCGATCGCCGCTGACCCGCCCAGTCCCATGGCTCGCGGTACGTTGGGGAAAATTTCCAAACGCATGCTTTCGCGTTCGAGTCCGAGCGTCTTGAAAATAATCGCCAAGGATTCCTCATAAGCATGCTGTTTTTCTGCGCTTCGGTGCAATCGCTGCTCCACGCCCCAGCGCGGAATGATCAGTTGCACGCCGTCCCCGCCGCGCTGCACGTGCGCCTGTATGGCCAACGGTATCGGCGTCGCGATCGCGTGCCGCCCGTAAACAACTGCGTGCTCGCCTAGCAGGATGATCTTGCCGTGTCCGCTGGATACGTTGCGTTCCTCGGTAGCGGTTTCAGACTGCGGTTTCTCCTTAGCGGCCTTCACGCAAGGGCTGACAACTTGCTCGATCAACTCTCGCGCCTTCCAGATCTTGATCTCGCCGGATTCGATCAGCCGGTCGACGATGGTTTCGAAGATTTTGGGTGTTGCACCGGCCGCGGCTGCAACGCTTCGGGCGTGCAGCGTCATGTGGCCTTGCTGGATGCCTTCGGTTGCAAGCGCGCGGATTGCCGAAAAGTTCTGCGCAAGACCCACCGCGCCCATCACTTCGGCCAGCTCGCGTGCCGAACTCACGCCCAGAAGCCTGAGGTTCATTGCCACCGTGGGATTGGACTGCAGCGCACCCCCAACAATACCGACCTTGATCGGAATCTCGAGCTCGCCTTCCAACGAGCCGTCTTCGCCCCGCGTCCACTGGGTCAGCGACGTATAATGGGATCCGCGCGCAGCCCAGGCATGGGCGCCCGTCTCAAGGGCGCGCCAGTCGTTGCCTGTGGCCAGCGCCACGGCATCGATTCCGTTCATGATGCCCTTGTTATGGGTCGCCGCACGGTAGGGGTCGATCGAGGCAAATTCGTTGGCCAGGATGATTCCGTCGCGCACCTGCTTACCATCGAAACCGCGGCCGGCCAGCGCGTCCAGCGGAATCGAGACCCGGGCCTTGACCAGGGCTCGATCGGTCAGATTTGAAAGAATCCGCAGGAACACCTTGCCTTCGGCGATATTCTCGACCAGTGAGGCAACGCCTTCGCACATTGTGTTGACCAGGTTCGCGCCCATCGCGTCGCACGTATCCACCAGCAGGTGGGCGACGACCATGTCACCGCGCTGGCCCGATGATGGGTGAATCAGCACTTGGAGGTCCTTGGCACCGCCGCCGCGAGCCACCATGTTTGGGTGCAGGCTGTTGGCAAGGTTCAGGATTTCGCTTTTACGCTGCAACAGTGCCGCCTTGGCGCGCTGCGGGTGCGGTACGTCAACGACTTGGATCTGGCCAATCAAAATCGACTCGGAGCTTTCGACCCGGAAGCCGCCGCCGGCCCGTGCGATCTTGGCCGCAGAACTCAGCGCCGCAACGATCGAAGGCTCCTCCACGACCAATGGAATGGCGTATGCCTTGTCGTTGATCAGGAAATTCAGGCCCAGCGCCAACGGCAGCCCCATGACACCGATGACGTTTTCGATCATCTTGTCGGCCGACTGGATCGAGAGCGTGTGATTGCCGCTAACCAGCGCTTGGTAATCCTGGTTCGAAAGCAGGCCCTGCTTGCGAACTTCGCGAACCCGCTGAGAAACCGAAAGTTTGTAGAACTCGGGAATTCTTGCCATGTTCGCTCCTTGTTAAAGTTTTCTGCCCGATTCGGGCTCCGGGCGACACGTAGCCTCTGCGCCAGATTCCGATATGGCCAAGTTTAAGGGAACCCCACCGCAATCTGAGACGCCGAGCTCGAATGCCCGGAGTCTCTCTGCATCACGCGCCAGGGCAATTCCAAGGTCGCCACCACCGGCGCCACAACTCTTGTAGACCACGCCGCACTCGTGTCCATGCTTGGCCAGCCGTCGATGGGGCGGTCATGACCTCCTCGCCCATGGCATCGCCCAGCGCGACCATCTCAGCGGCGTAGGCGGCGCAAGCATCGAACAGGACAGCCCCGTCGTGCGCGTTGGCTGCGGCGTGGCGCGCAATCTCGTCCAGGCGGGACCGGATCCGGCCTGCACTAACAGGATCAGCCAGCTTCCAGGTATCGAACGCACCGACAAAATCCGTGGTCTGGGCAGCCTGACGGGTCCATATTGCGCGCCAATGTAGATCCTTTGGCCAGTTCGCCGGTGTGCAGATCGCGAATTCGTCGGTGGATCGAAATTCGCTGATACCACCGCAAAACGCCGCGGCCAGGTCTGCGCCATCGCAGCGCAACACATCGCCCTCGACCCGCATGGCTGCCCGCTCAAATCCGAGCTGAGCGGCACTCAACCAGCCCGTACCGCTCGATGCCCGCCGCAACCGGACTTTCACCCGCCGGTCCACCGCCATCACCAGCGCCGGTGCCCCGTCGAGCACGGCATATTCACCAATTAAAAGCAGTTTGCCCGGCGCAGAGGCCTGGACGCAGTTCACATTCACGTCTGACCGTCGTCCATGTTCACCGCACCACTGCCCAGCCCAGCACGCAGAATCTCAGTCGAGCCGAGCACATCCTCGAGCGCTGCGGCCACCGTATCTGCCGCTTCCGGTGCACATATCGCTTTAACCTTTGGGCCGGCATCGACGGTAAAAAACACCGCAACGCCCCGGCCGCGCAAACGACGTATGCGATGCAGGCATTCCATGGTCGTTGCATTGAAATACAGAAGACCGGGCCGGGCCGACATGGCTAGGCCGTGCAAGGCCAGCGCATCGAAATCACGGGCCGCGATAGCCGTTCGCGCCAGCGCGAGGTCGTTGGGCTGATTGTTCACCCAGGCCGAATAGAACGGTGACGTTTGTGCGGTCCGCTGCATGCCTTCAGTGGATCCCACCAACTTTCGACCGCGCTCGCTAACCGCGATTACGACCGCCAACGGCCAGTCCGCCGCCGCGGCCAAGGGTTCGGCGACGCTGTCGCTGCTGTCGGGGAGTTCGCCGCGCTGCATCTCCACGTATCCACCAAAAACCGAGCGCGCGGCGGAGCCGGACCCGATTCGCGCAAGCTCCGAAAGCCTGGAGGGAGAAAGATCTAACCCGTAGGCGCGATCCGCCGCAGTCACCAGCGCGGCGAAACCCGACGCCGACGAGGCCAGACCAGCGCCGGTAGGAAAGTTGTTTTGGCTGACAACCCGGGACCGGGTTTCACTTCCACAGATGGAGCGCATGCGCTTCAGCAGTGCAGTGCCGTCACGCGCCCTGAACCGTATGCCTCAATCTGACCATCGAGCTCGAAGCTATCCTGCTCCAGCGCTGGATCCAGTTCCACCCGGGTGCGGGTCCACAGCGCGTCCAGCGCGATTGAGATCGAGCCGACGTCCGGCAGGTTCAAGTCCGCATCACGTTTGCCCCAGTACTTGACAAGGGCAACATTGGCGTAAGCGATGGCCTAGTCTCGACCCGGTGAGTATTCGGTGTTCATGAGACTCGCGACAGATCCGGCTCGTTCGTGGCTGATACGGTCATTTCTGGCGGTCCGCATCCGTTCAGCTTCATCGGTCAGCATGCCGTTGCTCCAGGGCGGGATGTAAGTAGGCCAGAAATTTCACTCGTTTTTGATGGTCGCTTGCCTTGCCAGTACTGGTCACGATGCTGGCTCAGATCAGCCCTAGCTCCAGCCGCGCTTCCTCCTCCAGGTTGTCGTAGCTCCAGGGCGGATCAAACACCACATTCACCTTGCCGTCTTTAACATTCGGAACCTGCAATAACTTGTCTTTTACGTCGCCGGCAATAATGGCGCCCATTCCACAACCCGCCGACGTCAGGGTCATTTCAACAAATACAAAATGTTTGTCCTGGTCAATATCCAGTTTATAGATGAGACCCAGACCGACAACATTCACCGGAATCTCCGGGTCGTAGACCAGTCGCATCGCATCCCAGCATTGCTGATCACTGATTTTCCCATCTTCAGGGGGTTCGAACACGATGGCGTCTGACTGAAAGCCCAGTTTCCGGGTAACTTCTGGGGACGGTCGATACAGATTGCCCTGGTGGTTAACAGTGAAGCTGCCGCCGAGCGCTTGGGTTATCAAGACAGAAGCTCCCTGCGTTAGCGTGACAGACTCACCGGAGGGCACCTTTAACGCAGGACAGTCTTCTGAAAAAACAAATGTCTTGGGCTGCTTTGCCAGTTTTTTCGAGTTCGGTGCCTTGATCGTCGGGGTCTGAAGACCGTCCTCTTCATCAAGGCCGATCTGCATGTCTTGCAGATAAGGCATGCTCGCCGCGTCGAAATAGAGGATCAGGTCACCAAACTCTTTCCTGAAATCCTTGGCTGATTCTTCGCCGGGCGGGCAGAAAGCCAGGCAGGTCTCGGCCTTCTGAGTGCCACCATTCTCCATTAGTTTAGTGTCCCCCATAACTCTTACCTATTGATAACTCATTGATTTGCAAGTAAAAGCTTAAGGTAAGACTTTTCACTCTTTTTTCCCCCCTAAACTCTTGTGGCCTAGTAATAAAGTAGCATACTGAACACGCCTGAAGGCCGCATTTTTACGCTCTAATTTAGCGCTTAGAATTAATAAAGTGTCATACTGGTTATTGCCATATCGCCAATTTCACGTAAATATCAACTAATAAAGATGCATACTCAATTTATGCTCCGATCGCAGTGTGCCGGTCATTTTCTTGAACTGGCTGCTTTCACGCCATAAACGGACTAATAGACGAGGTAAAAGGCTTGTTCGAAAAGCGTCGAAATGTGCCAAAAGCAGTCATCATGTTGATGGGGGTTCAGAAAAAAGTAGACATTAGTAACGCCTAACTAAAGCGCGCGTTGTTTGCGTCGCCTTTGGGCGACATGTTAGCTTGCTATCGTTCAGTTTACTTACTCGATGTCCTGCAATTACCAGCTCTTGTCCATGATCACCTTCTCTGGTCCATACAAACGGAACCAAGGAAACCATTTCTGACCGGGGTAATAACGAGAGGCTTCGATTTTCGGCATAGTAATGACAATAGGCTCAACACGTAAATCCTCCCAATGGAATGAATACGGCTCTTTTGATCCTATACCGTGTTATATCCAAAAACCAGATACACGTTCTAGTGTCCAGAACATGGTAATACTACCTATAGCATAAGCCATAGGCTTTTCGATTTTTTGTACCCAATTAGCCGAGTCTGCTTTCAACGACTTTAAGCTTTGTGTTATTAGCTGGAATATTAAAATTACAGACGCAACAAATACTACTTGCCCTATTTCAACACCAACATTAAATGCTAACAATGCTGCCGGTATTTCAGTTTGTGGTAAGCCTATTTCGGCAAGCGCGGACGCAAAACCAAAACCGTGCAATAAACCAAAGCTAGCTGAAACTGCGATTGGGTGTCGCCAGGTGAGTGTGTCACGCTTATCCAGTGCAATTTCTCTAGCAAGAAATACAATCGACAGTGCAATAGTCGCTTCAATCGGCGGTATAGGGATACGCACCAACTCTAACCCAGCAAGGGTTAACGTAATGGAATGCGCAAGAGTGAAACCCGTAATGGTAATCAGGATGCGGCGCCATGTGCCAGCAATAAATATCAAGCAAGCAACAAAAAGCAGGTGGTCAAAGCCTTCCAGGATATGCTCAACACCAAACACTAAATAGGTATTCACCACACTCCATAATTCAGGCGCACCTTTGACCATAAACGATGTTGATCTAGCGTTTAAACGGGCGGTTTCAGATGAACCATCCAGTCTTTGAATGCGCACTAATACATCCGTTGATACGCGCTCCAGACCTCTTATGCCAATTTTGGATCCTGCAAGTCCGCCCTGCCGATTAATAGTCGAACGTTCGATATACGCGCCACCAATAAAGGCACTCACTGTCTCTGATGGTTTTGTGATGTCAGACGGCAATTCGACATATAGACTTAAGCGCCGATTCTGCCCTTTTGCAGGCACCTTCCAGAGCATGTTGAATTCGTTGTCGCTTGTTTGCTTAAACTCCAGATAAGCCGGGCGATATTCATCCGCATGGGCCAACCCAATCGAGAATAGCAACAAAATAATACTGAAATAAATACGACTCATTTTTTCGTTTCATTGAAAGATAATTTAGCGGCACTCTCACTTTTTGTATTGTTGGAACGATCTTGAACTATCACCTTATAACGCTTGCGTAAGTTATTATAAAGCGTTTCATTGGTTTGCTTTCGTTTTTCCGACCCCCAGTCACGGACAACTTGCTTGCGCACGTCATCAAGCCCGGGCGCTTCACTTTCAATGCGTTTATCAATACGCACCAAATGCAAGCCAAAGCCCGATGATAGCGGCCCTTGCCAATTATCTGTGGGCGTTTCATTTAGAGATTGAAGAAACTCACGCCCTAAAACACGCTCTATCTCTTGCGCTGTCGCTAGATTAAATTGATGATTAACCATCAACGAATCACCCAATGTCGCTGCGTTACCGTCTTCTTTTTCGAGCTTAGCCAGCAACGCAACAGCGTCAGCTTGAGATGATTGGCCGCGCTTGCTAACACTGAGGTAAACCTGTCGAAAACTAAAACGGGCAGGTTGACGATATGCCTCTTGATTCGCTAGCAGGTACGCCTGCAGTTCCTGCTCAGTCGGTTCGTCGAGGCTAGCAATATCTTCCGATAAAAATTCCATTTTCTGATGTAGACGACGGCGCACCACACTATCACCTTTATCTAATCCCATGGCTAGCGCTTCTCGATAAAGCACTTCTTCTCGGATATAGTTTTGGATTAAACCCGCCACTTCCTTTTCGTTAGGTGAGCGCTGCCAAACTTTTTCATAGCCTAACGACAGTGCTTTTATTTGCATTTCCGTCACCACAATTTCAGCGTTGTCCGACTGGTAATCATTCGACGCCTGCTGAAAGAGCACAAACATCGAGCCAGCGAGTAACAAAAAAATCAGCAATGGTTCTTTGAGTATTTTTCTCATTCAGTATCTCTATTTAATTCCAGTGCTATGGCGTATACCAAATCGGGGAAGTAAAGGCCCTTTCTTGAATGGATACAGGCAGATCCTTTCTAGGTGGCGTTCCTAGTGTTTTTGAATCATAGGTAGACCAGCGGGGCGTGGGTATTTGTAATACGCGAACGTAATACGTGGCTGCAATTTCAGGATCGAATTCTGGATCTTGCCAAACTACTTGTAGTTGAGCAGCACCTATAGAATTTTTATACGTCGCATCCGCTGCATTAACGGTGCTCTTAATCGCTGGCGCGTTGACGGTGGCGCTGGGTTTACGATTATCCGACAAGGCAAGGTCATAGATTTTTTCATAGGTTTTACCCTCTTCAATCCATCCTTTGATCATTTGAATCCGTTCAAGATTTGCGCCATCTGCTTCTTTCAATGCTTGAACAATAAAACGAGGTGCTTGAGCATTTTGAGATGCCCGTATATCGCCGCCCATCGGAACGCCTTTTTTATAGGCAACATCTACCCAGTCTTTCTTACTCAAAATGTCATCAGGTATGTCATAACCAGCAAAGGCTCTCACCTTCATTCTTGGGCCAGTAGTCGCATAGGTTTCCTTGCGGATCATGGCCGCATATAAATCTTCCCGGGTATTTGATCGCGCCCAAATTGCCGCAAGACCGCCCGAACTGAATTGACGAACTTGCAAATTATTCGCGTCAGGAAATCCAGGAATACCATTTAGCCGATGATTGGCATCGTTCTCCATGCCAAATTTTCCACGATAGTTATCTTCTTCAACCATCGAGGCGGAATTATGTGTATCCGAGTCACCGATAAATCCAAATTTATACGGATTGCCTTTGCCATCTTTTTCCAATTGAAGGCCACGAATTATAGCGTCTCTCGCATACCCTCCCTTTTTGTTTTTTGGCGCTTGCGCTGAATCTGACAAGGTGTAATCCCATAGTTCAAATTTTGCAAACTCATCGGTAGGTGATAAGGCCGGGTGTGTTTCAGAGGTACCCTTTATTTGGGTGATTTCATATAAAGGCTCATTCAGCATTCGTGTCTGAGCGTACTCCTTGCTCATCGTGCTACCACCGTATGAGATCTCTTCAGGAAACATCAAGCCATCACTGGCATTACCGTTATGTGCCACGGCTAAAAGCGTGGCGCCGTTTTCGCGCTGCTTGCCCATCCATGCCCAAAGGTCTTCAGGGCGGTCAGAGTCCAGTACCGAAAAAGGGGTTTGGGGGAGGTTCTTCGAATTTTCAAAAAGAACCACACGATGTAAATTCCTGCTGCCCGGATGAGATGTCCATTCAAACGCTGGAAAAGTTGTAAATTTACCAGGCATATAATGTGCGTCGGCAGTTTTAACCACCTCTTGCCATATTGTTTGATTTATCGACGGATTGACCAATTCTGGAATGGCTTCACCCGTTGCTAGCGCAGCTAAAACTTCTGAGTAAGCACTGAAGGCAATTACCTGATCCTTAGAGAGTACCCGCTTGGCCATTTCGATCTTGCTTGCCTGACTCGAAGGATCTTCCATTTTTTTGAAAAGGCCCAGATATTCCGCATGGTCTGAAACCGCATACCAATCCAGAGGCTTTAATATTTTCAACTTCGAGCCATCCCCGCCGCCATTGATAGCCTCGCCCTTTGCCCAACGATAAGCGTCATCAGGTATTGTTACCGAACCATTGGTATAGCCATCAAACGAATAGCTTGTGTGCACATGTAGATTGCCGAAATAAACGTCATTCGGGAAGGTATCACCGACATTGGGTGAATAATGCTTTTTGTCTGAAGGCGGCGGGCTGTCCTGGGCAAAAGCCGATGCAGGTAACGCAAGAACCAATGCCAAACATAGTGCTAATATTGATTTCATCATTAATCCGTCCTGAATAATTTAACTTTTAACTTTCAAGGCGTATACCAAATCGGTGAAGTGTAAGCGCGTTCCTGTAGGGTCATCGGCACTTCTGGAGCGAAATTGGCTTCTTCGAAGTAAGCCGCGTCATAGGCTGTCCAGCGCGGCGTTGGAATTTCCAACACGCGGGCATAGTAAAACGCCTTAAGCGCCGGGTCGAAATCGGGGTCTTGCCAGATGGTGATCAACTCCGGCGCACCGATGGTGTTAGTCCATGTCACATTTTTCACATCAACCGTGTTTCCAACGGCGGGCAAATTGCCATCTGCATCCAGCTTGCGGTCACCATCCCATGCAACGTTGTAGATCTTTTCTTGGGTCTTGCCGTCAACATCAAGCCAACCTTTGATGATCTGGATACGGTCGAGGTTACCCGAGATCGGATCCTTGATCGCAGCGACGAGGAAGTTGGGTGCCCCGCCTTCGGGAGCCTCAGTTAGGTCGGCCCCCATAGGAACGCCTTTGTCATAGCCTACGACAGCAGGGTCGCGGCGTTGCGCGTCTTCCGGAACAAAGTCCCAGCCACCAAACAAACGCACGCCAATCCTCGGGCCAGTGGTACCGTAGACTTCTTTGCGCATCATGGTGTCAAAAATCGCTTCCCGCGTGTTTTCAGGCGACCAAGCTGCCATCAGGCCAGATGCGCCAAGCTGCCAGTCTTTAACCGTGCGGCCATCGAAATCGAAGGCGTTGCCGGTCGAGCGTTCTGCGCTGGGTTCGCTGGCCGGAAACTTGCCGAAGTAGTTGTTCTCTTCCGCTGAGGAAATGCCCGTGTGGGCATCAGTCGACCCCACGAAGCCAAATTTAAATGGGTTGGTACCGTATTTCTCTTCGACCTGAAAGCCCTGTTTGAGCGCTTCTCGGGCGTATTCGGTTTTGATCATGCCGGGCTTTTTTGGCACGACATTGAGGTTGCCTTTGTCCCAAATTTCGAATTTGGCAAACTCATCGGCAGGGGCCAGCGAGGGGTGCTGTTCGGATGTGCCTTTGTGTTGTGTAATCTCGATCAGCGGTTCAAACTTGGCGCGGGCTTCGACCCAGTCCTTATCGATGGGTTGGCCATCAGGTGTTTCGAGCTTGTACATCAAGCCGTTGGAGAGGTTGCCGTTGTGTGGCACCGCCAGCACCTTGCCGCCGGTCTTTTTCTCATACACTTCCATCCAGTCCCAGAGCTTATTGGGAATGTCGCTATCATAGGTTGTTAGTGGACGGACCATATCGGCCATCGCCTTGCCATCACGGTAGACCACGTTGCGGTGAAGGTTGTTGCCACCGCCGTAGTTTGACGTCCATTCATAGCCGATAATCGCGGTGAAACGTCCCGGCTCGTTATGTCCTTCCACGATCTCTGTCATCTTTTTCCACATGTCCCACTGGAGTGACTTGTCCGTCAACGCAGCGGGCACTTTCCCTTGGCCTTGAAGTTTGATGATTTCCATCACAACCGCTGTGGCCTCTGAGCCACCGGCGCTCATACCCTTGTTCCACTTTTTCAGGGTAGGGTCAGCCATCAGTTTAGGATCGCCTTCCTTCACACCGTTCATGATAGCAAGTGAATCGGAATGGTCCGCTACCATCATGAAATCATAGGGACGCGAGAGTTTGACGGGTTGCCCTGTATTCGAAGTAATTTCCTCGCCCTTGGCATAGCGCAGCGCCTCGTCCGGGCCGACACTTGTGCCGCTAGCAATCGCATCCCCCGACCATGACGTATGCAGGTGGATTTCACCCCAGAGCGGGAACATCGAAAAATTGCGCCCAGCATACGGCGAATAGCCCGGCTTTTTGAAGAACCGCTCAACACGCTCAGGGTCAATCGTGCCTGCGTCGGTTGTAACCTTGAGAGTAGGCTCATCGACCGCATAAGCAGTGCTTGCAACAGTAAACGCTGCCAATACAACAACTAGGAATTTCTTCATCAAAAATACCTTCTTTTATTATTTGTTGTAATCAACTAATTTAATTTATTTCGGCGTATACCAAATCGGAGAGGTGTAAGCGCGTTCTTGAATGGCTGTAGGGACACCTTCAGGAAGTTCACGACCAAAATGCTTTGCATCGTAAACCGTCCAACGTGGTGTTGGGATTTCGATCACACGCACGTAATAAAATGCTTTTTGTGCAGCATCGAATGCGGGATCTTTCCAGTAGGCTTGCTGGTAAGCATCGCCAATTGAATTTGTGTAGGAAGCTTCTTCCACATTCACGGTATTGCCGACAGGGCTTTTACTGCGACCATCTTTGCCAATTTTACGTCCATCGGAAACGGCTATATCGTAAATCTTTTCATGGGTTTCGCCATTAGCGTCCAACCATCCCTTAATGATTTGAACACGATCAATGTTGGCACCATCCGTATCACGTATTGCACGAACGATAAATGAAGGGGCCTTTCCTGCAGGTGCAGTTTTTAAATCACCACCCATGGGTACACCTCGCTTGTAACCCTGTTTAGCAAAGTCCATGCGATCTATATCTGCGGCGGCAAAATCAAAGCCACCAAAAACGCGAACTTTCAAACGTGAACCGGTGGTGGCATACACTTCCTTGCGTTTCATCGCGTCCCAAATTTCTTCTCGTGTATTATTGCGTGCCCAAACAGCGGCTAAACCACTGGCACTCACTCGAGCCGCGTGAATTCTTGATTTCTCATCTGGGTTTTCTCGACCGATAATGGTTTCTTCATAACGATCTTCACTGGCACGTCCGGGCTCTAAAACACTCACTTTACCAAAATAGTTATCCTCTTCCGCACTGGGCACAGAAGTGTGACTGTCGGTTGAACCTATTATCCCAAACTTAAACGGATTGGCGCCCAGATTTTTCTCAAAAGCCAGACCTCGTTTAAAGGCTTCTCTTGCATATTCGCGCGGCCAATGCTTCTTTGTCGTGGTGTATGGGCCAAATGTACCTGAATCCCAGGTTTCAAAATCAGCGAACTCGTCATCGGGAGAAAGAAAGGGATGCGCTTCGCCATCACCTTTCATTTGGGTAACTTCATAAAGAGGTTCCCAACGCATACGGCTTTCGGCATAGGCTTTATCTAACGGTTTCTTAGTAGTAAGAGTAACGTCATCAAACATTAAACCTTGTGATAAATTACCATTGTGCGGAATAGCCAACATTTGTCCGCCAGTATTCTTTTCGTAATCAGCCATCCATGCCCAAAGGTCTTCTGGATCCACGGTGTCATAGGCAGATAATGGTACAATTTGATCAGCTTTGCTTTTATCGCCTCTAAAAATAACATTGCGGTGCAAGTTATTGCCACCAGGTACCGACGTCCATTCGAAACCAATTAATGCGGTGAATTTTCCCGGTTCATTGAATTTTTCAGCTGCTGCTGTGCTTTTCTCCCAGTAGGTCTTTACTAATCCTAATCCTGCCAAAGGATTTTTTCCTTCTGTGAGAGAAGATACAAACATATCAAACGCCTTTGGTTCTTCGCCCGGCGTAGTTGCATGCTTGCTTACTTTCTTACCCCATTCAGATTCTTGTAATTGAGGGGCGCCCTCTTTAATGGCTGGTGCTAAACCAAGAATTTCTGCATGGTCTGAAATGACCACAAAATCCAATGGCCTTTTAAGTTGCACCCATTCGCCGAAGCTTGCCTTGACGGCCTCACCGCGAGAAATTCGATAAGCTTCTTCTGGCCCCAGGTTGTTGCCAACCATACCGGCGTCGGTTGAGTAAGACGTATGTAAATGCGTATCACCGAAGAAAACATTATTAGGAAAGGTATCACCGACATTGGGTGAATAGTGTTTATTGTTTGCAGGCGCGACATCGCCTGCAAAAACAGGCGCGCTAAGTGCTAATATGGTTGAAAGCAAGATGTTCTGTTTAATTTTCATCTTCATGATTTCTCCGTTATTTAGTCTTTGCTCTACTACTAATTAACTTTACAAATCTCCGGAAAATATAGCAGTTTATTAAGTCTCAGAAAAGTCCTATTTTTGGTTGATATTAATATTTTACAGTGTCCGCTAAGGGTCAACTACCGCCGAAACACTCGATCACAGCAGATTGTTCGCTCCACGCTCAGCTTCAGACCTTTTCAATAAATCGTGTTCTGACAGACCGCTATACGCCCTACAACGACCATTGCTTCAGGCTCATACTAACGAAAGAAAGCTGGCGCTCAGTGCCAATAGCGGGGATTTGAATTTTCGTCAATGATCGACACACTGTCAGCACCGGTCGGGCGTCTACCTTGAGTTTGGTCAGGACCACTTCACGTTCTTGCATGCCTTATCGGGCCTTGTTTGATGTCAATCAAGAGACGGTGAAGCTTTCCCCGCAACCGCACTCAGCGGTGGCATTCGGATTACGGAACAGGAACACGGAGTTCACGCCTTCCGTCACGAAATCGATTTCAATACCGTTGACCAGCGCTAGGTGCTCCTCTTTGACGTAAACATCGACACCGTCAATATGGAAAATTTTGTCATCCGCTGCGACATCCTCGGCCCATTGGGTTTCATACTTGAACCCGGAGCAACCGCTCTTCCGAATGGTCAGGCGAATGCCTTTGGCTTGCGCTTGCCTGTTCACTTGTTTAAGCACGTGTTTAACCGCGCTTGGCGTCATGGTGACGGCAACGGTTGGAGTGAATACTTCGGTTGTCATGACTCCACCTCTATTAGGCAAAAAGACGCTGGATTTTCTGCAGGGCCGTGAATAACGGCTCACGCCACCTGAAACGTTTGATTGAAAAAGTCATTCAGCCGAAGTTGCACGGCTTCTTTAACTGCTTCAACAGGAATCTGTTCAACCAGCTCGTTGATAAATGCGATGGTCAACAGCGTGTTGGCTTCGCGACGACCGACACCACGGGAAACCAGGTAAAACAACGAGGTTTTATTGAGCTGGCCAATGGTGGCGCCGTGAGCGCATTTTACGTCGTCGGCGTAAATTTCCAGCTCGGGCTTGGTGTCGATTTCTGCACCGGTTGAGAGCAACAGATTCTTGTTGCTCATATTGGCGTTGGATTTCTGGGCATCCTGATGAATATGGATGCGCCCATTGAAAATCGCATGAGACTGGCCCGCAGCGATGTTGCGATAGGTTTCTTCACTGTTGCAATGGGCTGCTATGTGCTCGATTGACGTGTGGTTGTCATAATGCTGTTTGCCCTGCGTGACCACGACACCGTTCAGTTTGCACTCGGCGCCTTCACCTTCAAGGCGCAACTGCAGATCGTGCCGGCGCAGCGGGCCGCCAAAGCCAACGCAGTGGCTTTCAAAACGTGAGGCAGTCGCCTGGCGAACACCTGTCGCACCGATGTGCTGAACGCTTTCGCCTTCCAGAGTAAGCCTCACGCTGGTTATCCGGGCACCTTCCGCCAGAACAAATTCAGTGACAGTGTTGACCATTACCGGCTCACTACCGCTGGAAATGTACTCTTCTACCAGCGTCATCTGGCTGTGCCTTGCCGCATCGACGTAAATCCGCGGATAGGCGGAACCTACCGACGAAGCGGTGACTTCATGGATGATGAACAGCGGCTGGTCGAGAACGGTTTCTTTGTCCAGCTGGATAAACAGGCCATCCTCAAACCGGGCGGAGTTTAGCTGGGCCATCTGCACGGTTTGGCTGTTCAACGTGTTGTTCAGGCGTTCTGCCAGCGCAGCGGCGGCATGGTCGTCAAGGTCGCAGAACCGCTGAATACGAATGCCGTTAAGATCTGGAAAGTCGCTGGCTTCTGGAACCATTACGCCGTTGCGAAAAACCACGCGGTATCCAGCCGTGGACAGGCTGGTGCCTTTCTTGCCACGGGAGGGGAGGGCAACGGCAAGCTCATCTGACAGCTTTAGGTGGCGGACGGAATACTTCCAGTTCTCGGTTTTACGGGTCGGCAATGGCATATCCACCAGAGCTATACCCTTTTGTTTGCGCAATTCGAGCAAAGGCCCGGGCAGGTAGTTGCCAGCTGGCTCAAGAAAGACGCGAGAAAGCGTTGGTGCTGACTTCATTTGGTGGCCTCCTTAGCTGGCTTCGGCTTCTTTGTCTTTCACGTTGAGCCAGCCGTAACCGCGCTCTTCAAGCTCATAGGCCAGCTCACGTCCGCCAGATTTGACAATTTTTCCATCGGCCAGAACGTGAACATAGTCCGGCACAATGTGGTTCAGCAGGCGCTGGTAGTGAGTCACCATCAAGATGGCTCGATCTTTAGCGCGCAGGGCGTTCACACCGTCCGAAACCACGTGCAGCGCATCAATGTCTAACCCGGAATCGGTTTCATCCAGAATGGCCAGCTTGGGTTGAAGCAGCAGCGCCTGCAAAATCTCGTTGCGCTTTTTCTCGCCACCGGAAAAGCCTTCGTTTACGCCGCGTTTAAGGAAGGCCGGATCCAGATCAACTTGAATGGATACTTCCCTCGCATGTTTCATAAACTCAGCCGCATTCATCTCCGGCTCGCCACGGTGGCCGCGCATGGAATTGACGGCGGTGCGCAGAAACTGCAGGTTGCTGACGCCTGGAATCTCTACCGGGTACTGAAACGCCAGGAAAACGCCTTCGCGGGCCCGTTCTTCGGTTTTTAGGTCCAGCAGATTTTCACCGTTGAAGGTGACTTCACCCTCGGTGACTTCAAAGTTTTCGCTGCCTGCCAGCACCTGTGACAAGGTGCTTTTACCTGAGCCATTGGGGCCCATAATGGCGTGAATTTCCCCGGCTTTAATTTCCAGGTTGATGCCCTTGAGGATTTCTTCACCTTCAACGGACGCGTGTAGATTTTTGATGTTCAGCATGTATTGGCTTCTCTCTGTAATCTCAAATTCTGTTTTTAGCCGACAGAGCCTTCAAGGCTCACCTCAAGCAATTTGCCAGCTTCAACGGCGAACTCCATCGGCAGTTCCTTGAACACCTCTTTACAGAAGCCGTTTACAATCATCGAAACGGCCTGTTCAGGGTTGATTCCGCGCTGGCGACAAAGGAACATTTGTTCGTCGCTGACCTTGGAGGTCGTGGCTTCATGCTCGATAATGCCCGATTTATTTTTGCTCTCGATGTACGGGAAGGTATGCGCACCGCAGCGGTCGCCAATCAGCAGCGAATCGCACTGGGTAAAGTTGCGCGCACCCTCTGCGCCTGGGCCAAACTTCACCAGGCCACGATAGGCGTTCGAGCTGTTACTGGCAGAAATCCCTTTGGCGATGATGGTGCTGGACGTATTCTTGCCGAGGTGGATCATCTTGGTGCCAGTGTCGGCCTGCTGGTAATTGTTGGTCAGCGCCACGGAGTAGAATTCGCCAACGCTGTTTTCGCCCCGAAGGATGCAGCTCGGATACTTCCAGGTAACGGCAGAGCCGGTTTCTACCTGAGTCCAGGAAATCTTGGAGTTTTTACCGATGGCAGCGCCACGTTTGGTGACGAAGTTGAAGATGCCGCCTTTGCCGTTTTCATCGCCCGGATACCAGTTCTGAACGGTGGAGTACTTGATCTGGGCGTCGTCCAGGGCCACCAGTTCGACCACAGCTGCGTGGAGCTGATTTTCATCCCGCATAGGCGCGGTGCAGCCTTCCAAATAGCTGACGTAGCTGCTGTCTTCGGCGATGATCAGGGTGCGTTCAAACTGCCCAGTGTTGGCTGCGTTGATGCGGAAATAGGTAGACAGCTCCATGGGGCAACGCACGCCTTTCGGTATGTACACGAAGGTGCCGTCGGAGAAGACCGCAGAGTTCAGGCCAGCAAAGAAGTTGTCACCCGCCGGAACGACAGAGCCCAGATATTTTTTGACCAGCTCCGGATGTTCCTGAATGGCTTCGGACATGGAGCAGAAAATCACGCCTGCTTTGGCGAGTGGTTCTTTGAACGTTGTCGCTACTGAAACTGAGTCAAACACGGCATCGACCGCCACGCCTGCCAGCTGTTCACGCTCGTGCAGGGGGATGCCCAGTTTTTCGTAGGTTCTGAGTAGCTCCGGGTCGACTTCGTCCAGGCTCTGGAGCATGTCTTCTTTGCGCTTGGGCGCGGAATAATAGGAAATTGAGTTGTAGTCAATTTTTGGGTAACCCACGTGCGCCCAGTTCGGCTCATCCATTTCCAGCCAACGACGATAGGCCTTTAGCCGCCACTCAAGCATCCATTCCGGCTCTTTCTTAAGGCCGGAAAGGCGGGCAATCACGTCCTCATTCAATCCAGGTTCGAAAGTGTCGGATTCAATCTCAGTCACGAAACCGTGTTCGTATTCCCGCTTGACCAGCTCGTTCACTTCTTTATCAGTGGTAGCCATGATCGTCACTCCTTATCTTTCATTGAAGGCTCCAGAAGCCTCGGTTTTCTGCGGTTTTCATTTAATACCCAAGGTCACCATCGCTGTAACCCTATAAACCGGGGACGGCCCTCAGCTTTCTTGCTGGTGGCTGGTAAGCGCGCCGATACCGATTTTTTCCTCAATTAGTGTCGTAACGATACTAAGTAAGCACAGAGAATTTGTCAATATAGTATCGAAACGCTATCGTATTGGCCGTGATCTCATTGTGGTCTGAATAGTGAAGAGGTTAACTGTCAAAGAGGTTTATGGCCTCACACCCTTCACGAATAAGGCCGTACTATGGTATCGCTCCGAAACTACAATCTTGTTAAATTAGTTCTTAAACGCTATTATAAAAAAATTGTCAAGGGGCTGTGAATTAGACGTCACCAAATTAAGTATGATCAAGGAGCTGGAAATGAACGGTCGCGCTAACGCGGAATTGGTCTTTCACTTGGGACGCATAGCGTCCGGCGAGGGTCTCGCGGAGGGGCTGACAGCAGCCCAATGGGCGGCGCTTAGATACTTCGCACAGGCCAACCGTTTCTCGCAAACGCCGTCCGCCTTCGCCGCATTCCATGCCACAACCCGGGGTACGGCGTCACAGACAATCAAAAGCCTAGAAACCCAAGGCTATCTGACACGCATGCGGTCAGAGGACGACAGGCGCAGTGTCCGGCTCGTTCTGACCGAGAAAGCCCGGGGCATTCTCGCGAATGATCCCTTCGAATCCCTGGTCCGTGCTGCGGAATCACTACCCCCCAGTGTCCAAGGTCATTTTGCCAGTGCCTTGCAACGCTTGCTCGGTCAGGTGACGCAGGAAAGAGGCAAGCCTCACTTCGGCGTCTGCACGTCGTGTCAACATCTGGAAAGCGACGGCTGCAGTCGGGACGGGCAGGCGCCCTATACGTGCGGTTTCATGAGCGCGCCCCTGTTTTTGGAAGAACTCGACGGAGTCTGCATCAACTTCATCCAGGGCAAACCGGTAACGGTGAAGGGCTCTGTCACCGGAGCCGAACCGCGATGAGTCCTGTTCTGCATCAGCGCTTGCCCTCTTCAGGACTGTGTCATGACTGATATAGCTTCACTGAAGCCCGTTAAGGAATATAATGAATTCCAAACCGACATTCTTGTCTACCATCGCCACGGTGGATAAACGCGCCATTTTGCCGCTGCCCGATTCCCGCAACATCCATGAGGAGTGCGCTGTGGAGCACAAGCATGACATCGAAGCCAAAATCCAACACGCCCAGCAATACGGCCTTTACAACCCTGCCAACGAGCATGATGCCTGCGGCATCGGTTTTATCGCCCATATCAAAGGCCATAAAAGCCATTCCATCGTTAAGCAAGGCTTGCTCATCCTGAAGAATCTCGCCCATCGCGGCGCGGTCGGTGCCGACAAATTGATGGGCGACGGCGCGGGCGTTCTGATTCAGCTGCCGGATCAGTACTATCGCGAAGAGATGGCCAAGCAGGGTGTCGAGCTGCCGCCGCCCGAAGAATATGGCGTAGGCATGATTTTCTTGCCGAAAGAAACGACATCCCGCATCGCGTGCGAGCAAGAGATAGAACGCGTGGTGCGCGCCGAAGGGCAGGTCGTGCTGGGTTGGCGCAACGTGCCAGTCGACACCGAGATGCCGATGTCGCCTACCGTGCGTGAAAAAGAGCCAGTGATCCGCCAGATCTTCATAGGTCGCGGGCCAGACATCACGGTGAGCGACGCGCTGGAACGTAAACTGTACGTGATTCGCAAGTCTTCCAGTCACGCAATCCTGGCGCTGGATTTGCCCCACGGCAAAGAGTTTTTCGTGCCTTCGATGTCGGCACGTACCATTGTTTACAAGGGTTTACTGCTGGCAGATCAAGTCGGCCTTTATTACAAAGACTTACAGGATGAGCGCTGCGTTTCCGCACTGGCACTGGTGCATCAACGTTTTTCAACCAATACCTTTCCAGAATGGCCGCTTGCCCACCCCTTTCGTCTGATTGCCCACAACGGCGAGATCAATACTGTGAAGGGCAATGTCAACTGGATGCGCGCACGTGAAGGCGTGATGAAATCCGCCGTGCTAGGCGACGATTTGCAAAAATTGTTCCCGCTGATTGACGACGTGCAGTCCGACACCGCGTGCTTCGACGACGCGCTTGAACTGCTGCTGATGGCAGGCTATCCGATCGCGCAAGCGATGATGATGATGATCCCCGAAGCCTGGGAAAATCACACGTTGATGGACGACAACCGCCGCGCCTTTTACGAATACCACGCCGCGATGATGGAACCGTGGGATGGCCCTGCCGCGATGGCGTTCACCGATGGTCGTTACATCGGTGGCACGCTGGATCGCAACGGTTTGCGTCCCGCGCGCTATATCGTAACGGACGACGACCTGGTGGTGATGGCATCCGAATCCGGTGTGCTGCCGATTCCCGAATCCAGAATCATCAAGAAATGGCGCCTGCAGCCTGGCAAGATGTTCCTGATCGACCTCGAAGCCGGGCGCATCATCGATGACCAGGAAATCAAAGATACCTACGCCAACGCCAAGCCTTACGAGGCGTGGATTAATTCGGTGCGTATTAATCTGGACGACATTAAGCTTCACGAAACCACGCTCGACGACATCACAACGCAAACATCGGCAGAAAATACCCGCGCATCCTTGCTTGATCGTCAGCAGGCATTTGGCTACACCCAGGAAGACGTCAGGGTATTGATGTCGCCGATGGCGCTGAATGCCGAAGAAGCGACAGGCTCAATGGGCAACGACTCGCCGCCGGCTGTGATGTCTGACAAGCTCAAACCGCTGTATCACTACTTCAAGCAGATGTTCGCGCAAGTGACGAATCCGCCGATCGATCCGATCCGCGAAGCGATGGTGATGTCACTGGTGTCCTTTATCGGCCCCAGGCCGAATCTGCTCGACGTCAATAACGTCAATCCGCCGATGCGTTTGGAAGTATCGGAGCCGATTCTGGACTATTCAGACATCGCCAAACTGCGCAACATCAGCGCCCACACCAGCGGTAATTTCAAATCCTACGAACTGAACATTTGCTATCCGGTGGCCTTGGGTAAAGACGGCATGGAAGTGCGCCTGGCATCGGTGTGTGCACAAGCGGTGGATGCGGTTAAATCGGGCCACAACATCCTGATCGTGTCCGACCGAAAGGTGGACGCCGAGCAAGTGGCGATCCCGGCCTTGCTCGCTACGTCGGCAATCCATTTGCATCTGGTTAGCACAGGTTGTCGCACGTCGACCGGTTTGGTGGTGGAGACCGGTTCTGCCCGTGAAACGCATCATTTCGCGCTGCTTGCCGGTTTTGGCGCAGAAGCCATCCACCCGTATCTCGCGATGGATACGCTAGCGGAAATGGCCAACAGATTATCTGGTGATTTGTCGCCGGAAAAAGCCATCCAGAATTTCCAGAAAGCGCTCGCCAAGGGTTTGTTGAAGGTGATGTCGAAAATGGGCATATCGACTTACATGTCGTACTGCGGCGCGCAGGTTTTCGAAGCGATCGGCTTGAATAAGTCGCTTATCGACAAATATTTCAAAGGCACTGCATCCAATATTGAAGGCATCGGCGTCGTCGAAGTAGCAGAAGAGGCGCTGCGTCTGCATCAGCAAGCTTACGGCAGCGATCCGGTATTGGCGCATGCGCTCGATGCCGGTGGTGAATACGCGTTTCGCGTGCGCGGCGAAGAGCACATGTGGACGCCGGATGCGATTGCCAAGCTGCAGCATTCGACCCGATCCAACAATTTCAGCACCTACCAAGAATATGCGCAGATCATCAACGACCAAAGCAAGCGGCACATGACCCTGCGCGGTTTGTTTGAATTCAAGCTGGACCCGTCCAAGGCGATTGCTCTGGATGACGTTGAGCCGGCGAAAGAAATCGTCAAGCGCTTCGCCACTGGCGCAATGTCTCTTGGCTCGATCAGCACCGAAGCGCATGCCACGTTGGCGGTCGCGATGAACCGCATCGGCGGCAAGTCCAACACCGGCGAAGGCGGTGAAGATCCGAGCCGTTATCGCCAGGAGATGAAAGGCATCCCGGTCAAACAGGGCGAGACCATGGCATCTGTTATCGGCCATGACCAGATTGAAGCCGATATTGTCTTGCAAGATGGCGATTCGGTGCGTTCCAGGATCAAGCAGGTCGCGGCGGGTCGCTTTGGCGTGACAGCCGCGTATTTGGATTCCGCTGATCAAATCCAGGTCAAGATGGCGCAAGGCGCCAAGCCGGGAGAAGGTGGGCAGTTGCCAGGCTACAAGGTCTCTGAATATATCGCAAAATTGCGTTTCTCGGTGCCGGGCGTGGGCTTGATTTCGCCGCCGCCGCATCATGATATCTATTCGATCGAAGACTTGGCGCAGCTGATTCACGATTTGAAAAATGTAAATCCAAGCGCGTCGATCTCCATTAAGTTGGTGTCCGAAGTTGGGGTTGGCACGGTCGCGGTCGGCGTCACCAAGGCCAAGGCCGATCACGTAGTGATCGCCGGTCATGATGGCGGGACCGGCGCTACGCCGTTGTCTTCACTCAAACATGCGGGAACACCTTGGGAACTGGGCTTGGCGGAAACCCAGCAAACGCTGGTGCTGAACGGTTTGCGCAGCCGCATTCGGGTACAAGCCGATGGCCAAATGAAAACTGGTCGAGATATCGTCATTGCGGCCATGCTGGGCGCGGACGAAATTGGTTTTGCAACCGCGCCGCTGGTGGTTGAAGGCTGCATTATGTTGCGTAAATGCCACCTCAATACCTGCTCGGTTGGCATCGCGACACAAGACCCACTACTACGCGCCAAGTTCTCCGGCAAGCCAGAACACGTGGTCAACTATTTCTTCTTCGTCGCCGAAGAGGCGCGGCAGTTGATGGCGCAACTCGGTATCCGCACGTTTGATGAATTGATCGGTCGCGTCGACTTACTCGACAAGTCAAAAGCGATTACGCATTGGAAGGCCAAGGGGCTTGATTTCAGCAAGATTTTTTATCAACCGGAAGTACCTGCTTCGGTACCTCGTTATCACACGGAGGAGCAAGACCACGGCCTGGAAAAAGCGCTTGATCATCAGCTGATCGCGCAAGCGAAAGCAGCGCTCGAAAAAGGCGAAAAAGTCTCGTTCACTTTGCCGGTCAGGAACGTTAACCGCACGGTTGGCACCATGCTGTCTGGCGTCGTTGCCAAAAAATACGGTCACGAAGGCTTGCCCGACGATACCATTCACATCCAGTTACTAGGGACTGCAGGCCAATCGGCCGGCGCGTTTCTGGCGCACGGCATTACGCTAGATCTCGTCGGCGAAGGTAATGATTACGTCGGCAAAGGTTTATCGGGTGGGCGCATTATTGTCCGTCCGAATACAGAGTTTCCCGGTTTGGCAGACGACAACATTATCATCGGTAACACCGTTTTATACGGCGCGATCGCCGGCGAGGCATTTTTCAACGGCGTCGCCGGCGAGCGTTTCGCAGTGCGTAATTCCGGCGCCATTACAGTGGTTGAAGGTGTCGGCGATCATGGATGCGAATACATGACGGGCGGCACAGTGGTGGTGTTCGGAGAGACCGGCCGCAACTTTGCCGCCGGTATGTCGGGCGGTATTGCTTACGTGTGGGACCCTGACGGTGATTTTGCAAAAAAATGCAATATGGCGATGGTCACGCTGGAACCTGTCCTCGCCCACGCTGAGCAAGAAGCGAAAGTCGATCGCTCGATCTGGCATAGCCTGCTGCGCGGCGACCAAAGTGAGACTGACGAGGCGATTCTAAAGCGCCTGATTGAGCGCCATTTCAAGTACACCGGCAGCACGCGTACACGCAATTTGCTGGATGACTGGTCCAATGGCCGCAACAAATTTATCAAAGTGTTCCCGAACGAGTACAAGCGTGCACTGGGTGAGATAAATGTGGCGCCAATGGCTATTCGGCAGAAAGAAAAAAACGCAGTGTAAGTTTGCTACGCCAGTGCCTTCCTCCTGCGGGGGAAGGTCAGGATGGGGATTCGACCCCGAACCCTCTCCCTGGCAAGGAGAGTTAGATAAGACAGAGGTAGGCAATGGGTAAAATAACCGGCTTTATGGAATTTCAGCGTCAGAAAGAATCGTATTTACCAGCCGATTCACGCGTCAAGAACTATAAAGAGTTCATCCTGCCGTTGAAAGATGTACAAGCGAAAACAGAGGGTGCGCGTTGTATGGACTGCGGTACCCCGTTTTGCATGACCGGTTGCCCGGTTAACAACATCATCCCCGACTGGAACCAGTTGGTTTATAGCGGCAATTATCGCGAAGCGTTAGAGACACTTCATTCGACTAACAACTTCCCCGAATTCACCGGCCGCATCTGCCCCGCACCGTGCGAATCTGCCTGTGTGCTTGCCATCAACAACGATGCGGTTGGCATCAAATCAATCGAGCATTTCATAATCGATAAGGGCTGGAAAAACGGTTGGGTTATGCCGCAACCAGCAGCATTCAAAACAGGTAAAAAAATTGCCGTGGTTGGATCCGGCCCTGCTGGTCTGGCTGCAGCCCAGCAACTCGCGCGTGTCGGTCACGCTGTGACTGTGTTCGAAAAAAACGATCGGATTGGTGGTTTGCTGCGTTACGGCATTCCAGGCTTCAAGATGGAAAAGTCGCATATCGACCGCCGCATTGAGCAGATGCTAGCCGAAGGCGTGCAATTTCGTACCAGTGTGTTGATCGGCGAAGATTTTCCGTCAAACATCATCAACTGGACCAAAGAAACCATCTCGCCTAAGCAACTCGATCAAAATTTCGATGCCATCATCCTTGCGGGCGGTGCTGAATTGCCGCGTGACCTGCCGGTGCCTGGTCGTGAGCTGAAAGGCGTCCATTTTGCGATGGAATTCCTGCCACAGCAAAATCAGGTGGATGCCGGTGACAAGCTCAACAACCAGATCATGGCTAGCGGTAAGCACGTCGTCGTTATCGGTGGTGGCGATACCGGTTCAGACTGCGTAGGCACATGCAACCGTCATAGCGCAGCCAGCTTGGCGCAATTTGAGCTAATGCCGCAACCGCCGGAACAAGAGGATAAGCCGTTGGTATGGCCGTACTGGCCGATCAAGTTGCGTACCTCCTCGTCACAAGAAGAGGGTTGCGACCGGGATTGGGCGGTTGCAACCAAGCGTTTCGAAGGGAAGGGCGGCAAGGTCGAGAAGCTGATTGCAGCCCGCGTTGAATGGATAGACGGCAAGATGCAGGAGGTGCCAAATTCCGAATTCGAAATGAAAGCGGATTTGGTATTGCTGGCGATGGGTTTTGTGTCGCCAGTGACGCAAGTGCTGGAAGCATTCGCTGTCGACAAAGATGGGCGCGGCAACGTTAAAGCAACCACCGATGGCGACGGTTGCTACCAGACCTCGGTCGACAAAGTATTTGCCGCGGGGGACATGCGGCGCGGCCAGTCTCTGGTGGTGTGGGCAATCCGTGAGGGTCGTCAGGCCGCGCGCGCGGCGGATGAGTTTTTGATGGGTGCCTCTAATTTGCCGCGCTGAAAATAGGATTGCTAAATTAACTTTGTGTGATTCCGTAATCTTATCAAGGTTGGGAGAAAGATCATGAGCATGAACGTTACGCAGAAGTTGATCCAGTCGCATCTGTTGCACGGCGACATGAAACCCGGCGAGGAGATCGGGATCCGCATTGACCAGACGCTCACCCAAGACGCCACCGGCACTCTGGTGATGCTGGAGCTGGAGGCGATGGGCCTGGACAGGGTGAAGACTGAGGTGAGCGTCCAATACGTTGACCACAACATCATTCAGGAAGACTTCAAAAACCCCGACGATCATCTTTTTCTGCGCAGCGCCTGCCAGCGCTTTGGCGTATGGTACTCGCGACCTGGAAACGGGGTGAGTCACCCGTGCCACCAGGAAAACTTCGGTAAACCGGGTAAGACGTTGCTCGGCTCTGACAGCCACACGCCGGCCGCCGGCGCAATTGGCATGCTGGCCATCGGTGCTGGTGGGTTGGAAGTGGCGCTGGCAATGGCGGGCGAACCGTTCTTCACACGTATGCCGCTGATTTGGGGAGTGAAGCTCACCGGCAGTTTGCCGGACTGGGTGAGCGCCAAGGACGTGATCCTGGAGATGTTGCGCCGTCATGGCGTCGACGGCGGCGTGGGCCGGATCGTCGAGTACTACGGGCCGGGGCTGGCCACACTGAGTGCGATGGATCGGCACGTGATCGCCAACATGGGCGCTGAGCTTGGCGCGACCAGCACCGTTTTCCCTTCCGATCTGGAGGTGCGCCGCTTTCTGCGCGCCTGGCAGCGGGAAGAGGATTGGGTCGAGCTGGCCGCGGATGCAGACGCAACCTACGATGTGAACGAAGAGATTGATTTGTCCAGTCTGGTGCCGCTGATCGCCATGCCGTCCAGCCCTGGGAACGTGCGCCCGGTCAGCGAGGTCGCCGGCGAGCGGATCTATCAGACCTACATCGGCTCGTCTGCCAATCCCGGCTACCGTGACTTCGCCGTTTCCGCGCTGATGGTGCAGGGTCGTAAAGTAAACGACCGCGTATCGTTCGACATTAACCCCACGTCCCGAGCGCAGCTCGAAACCTTGATGCGCGACGGCCACGTAGCCCACTTGTTGCACGCTGGCGCGCGGCTGCACCAGGCTGGCTGCAACGGCTGCATCGGCATGGGTCAAGCGCCAGCCACAAACGAGATTTCTCTGCGCACGGTGCCGCGTAACTTTCCAGGCCGTTCAGGCACCCGCGAGGACAAGGTGTGCCTGGTCAGTCCGGAGACCGCCACGGCGTCCGCGCTCACCGGCGTGATCACCGACCCGCGCACGCTTGGCATCTCCTATCCACGCATCGCGGACCCAGACCACCCGATTATCAACCGCGCGATGTTCATGCCGCCGTTACCGCTTGAGGAGGCGCTGCACGTGGACCTTGTGAAAGGCCCGAACATCGCTTCGCTGCCGAACTTCGAGCCGCTGCCTGATGAGATCGAAGTGCGGGTTTTGCTCAAGGTGGCGGATGATGTTTCCACAGATGAGATCATGCCACCCGGCTTGCGGGTGCTGCCGTTTCGCAGCAACATCCCCAAGATCGCCGAGTTCGCCTTCGACCGACTCGATCCTACCTACGCCACGCGCGCCAAGCAGTTGCCCGGCCACGTGGTGGTGGGTGGCAGCAATTATGGGCAAGGATCAAGTCGAGAGCACGCGGCATTAGGCCCTCAGTATCTTGGGCTGCGCGCGGTTCTAGCCAAGGGTTTTGCGCGGATCCACGCGCAGAATCTGATCAATTTCGGCGTGCTACCGCTGACCTTCGTTGATCCTGAGGACTACGACGGCATTCAAGCCGGAGACGTGTTGCGCCTGAGCAATCTGCGTCACGTGCTGGCAGAGGGCGACGAACTGGTGGTCGAAAACGTCACACGCCAGTACAAATTTCAGATGCGTCACACCATGTCGCCGCGGCAAGTGCGGTTCTTGCTTCGCGGGGGGTTGATCAGCTGGATGAAAGAGCGCCTCTCGGCTTTACCCGAGTCTAGCGACACGTGATGGGGTATGGAGCGCAAGGCACACGTTTGGTATTGCCGACATCGAGC
Organism: Marinobacter sp. BSs20148; assembly: GCF_000283275.1. Taxonomy (NCBI): domain Bacteria; kingdom Pseudomonadati; phylum Pseudomonadota; class Gammaproteobacteria; order Pseudomonadales; family Marinobacteraceae; genus Marinobacter; species Marinobacter sp. BSs20148. The sequence continues at coordinate 2,034,500 of NC_018268.1, read as the reverse complement.
ACCAAATTTAAATTTTGGTCTTTCGTAGATCACCGGGGGCACGTATGGGTGCGCCTCGGATTGACAAAGGCCGGGCAGGGCAGCGGTAAAACGGCCTTTCAGCCATTTCAACTCTCGCAATGTTATGCAGGCCGGCGGCCAGCTATTTTCCGATCCTTCCAACTTGCCTAAACATCCCGTCGCTATAGCTCATTTAACATAATATACATTATGCGCAGTACAGACGCGAAGTGAGGATTTATTTATGCATGGTTCAGCAGTGCAAGATGCACTTTAGTAAAGTCTCTTGTTCCCACCGTGACACTTGTCAGGAGCATTTTATCGCTATGCGTCATTTCTTGGCCTTCTCATTACTCCTGCTCGCAGGATGTGCCTCTACGAGCAAAGTGCCTCCTGCAGGCATCCAGTTCAGCCTTGATGGCTGTGCGCCATTTTTAAACTGCGTGTCGAGCATGTCCAATAATGGTCTCTATTTTGTGGAGCCAATCCGTTTGGCTGAACCACTGAGTCAGTCGTCCTGGGCGCTGATCAGAGCCGTAGCGATCGAACTGCCTGGCGCTTCGCTCAACAGTGCTCGATTTGGGTATGCGGATATCACCTGTCGCAGCGACTTGCTGGGTTTCCCGGACTATCTCGAACTGCTGGTTGATTCCGACAAACAACATCTGAACGTGAGGTCGCAATCGCTTATCGGATTCTACGATCTGGGAGTGAATCGGCGCAGGGTCGAGTTGCTGAGGAGCCGTCTTATAGAACGTGGCATTGCCATTAACTGATGTCGGCAACGTCAAGCCCAACCAGATTTGAGGAAAGGCGTCGAAGGTTGCGAACCAAACCCCTCTGTAGCACTCACTATGCAATGTCCAATATTTAGGAGTATTGGACAAAATGGGCGTATCTGTTCGCCCTGTTCGCCCATTTTCTGGACGACTACACAAAGTACTTAATTTCCACGCAAAGTACTTAATCTGGCGTACTACCGTCTCACAACCGAAAGCTATCGGGGTTGGTTGGTTGCGTAGCCCTTTTCTAGGCCCGGTCATAAAACTCCTGCGGAGTGTTTAGAAACTCGCGATGGGATTGATTGGCTTAGGACGTTGATTGCACGCTTGGAACACGAAATCATAACCTAAAGGCAAATCGAGCCAATATTGGAGACGTTACCGAGTTTGAATATCCGAAATGCGTTGGTTAATAAGGTTCGTTTGTGACTCTGCAAGATAAAACCTCAACCGTGGTCTACGTTATTACCACTCTTTGATCAAAAATCCGTAATAAAGAACATTATTACGAATTTTGTTTTCGCCCTCTCCTTTTATCTCTGCGGCATACTCGGAGACTTTCTGATGAGCAAAATCGGCCAAGCACGCGTGGTCACGCCTGTATACTTTTCTCAATTTTCTATACATATTCGTGCCGACATATATAGAACATTGGCCTTTATACATAACTTCCAACTAGGGTGACGGTCAAATTTGACCGCGCCATGCCCCGCTTCCAACTGCCGATTCTCCATTCACCGCATTCTGTGTGCGCGCACACCAATTGCTTTCGCCCTGCCGGCTACCACTTTTTGCCTCCCAATCCCTGCGCTCTTCGGTCAAATTTGACCGCTACTGGCGACACCCACCCTTCACGGTCAGTTTTTACAGGCATAAGCTTTCTTAAAGTAACTTTTTCGTCGCTACAGGTAGTGTGCCGACTGCCAAGCTGCCCTACCGTTTTCTAGTCGTAGATTTTTAGACGCAATTGTTTATCAAAAAACTACAAGAAAAGTTAGTTTTTAAGAGTGCAAAATTAGCGCTCAGAAAACGACCGTTTTCTGATAAAAGCGGTCCTTTTCGCCCGCACCCGGACGTTGGCTGCGGTGGATTACCGTCATCTCTCTTTTTGTCGAGGAGTCCAAAAAGCAGCTCAGGTCACAAAGGGGCCTCACGGGCCAGGACTGCCACGGCTTCGACCAGCGGCAGGAGTCAGCCCTAAGCTAATAAGCAGTCACTGAAAAAAACTTTTCTAATGCCAGTGGTCGGGTTCGTGAATACTGCCTTATTTGAAGAGCCTGCTGTTGAAACCACTGAGAGTTAGGTTGGCTAATGCGGCAGGTCGTTGGTGATATTCATGCTCTCCCTCTCTTTTTTGCAGTTCAATAAAAGCAATTATCTGCACTGATAAACGATGACTTGCGGCACTGATCAACCGCATAAAGTGTCGAGATAATTTACACTCAATCCATATAAGACAAGACTGATTTCTTCAAACGTTATGCGAATCAAATATATGTAAATTTGGTACGATATTTGCGGACGTATTTGGGAGTAATTAATTCTGAGACGTGGAGGTCGGTTCGTATCTACCACCCAAATAAAGGGTTAGGCGATGAATAAGTGTATCCAAAAGATTTTGTTGGCCGCGTGCATCGTGGCCATGCCTCTTACGACTTACGCGAATATTATTAACCCCGGCAATGGTTACACCCGCGAGGAGGCGTCCAATGTCGTCCAGGGCGACGGATTAGAATGGTTGAAGTGGGATGTAACTATCGGCCGGTCTGTCGAGACCGCACTCGAGGTATACGCGTCCGAGAGATGGCGTTTAGCCACAAGGATTGAAATGGCCGACCTCTTTAACGCTTTTAGCTTCGGCGATCCCTTTACTTCACAGACTGTTACCCAGAGGGTTTCCTTTGATTGGACTGATGAAGAAACGGGCTTGCAGCGGGATTTTTTAGACCTTTTCGGGCGCACAAGTATTGACTCTAGTCGCCGTTTTGTTGCCAACGATCCGCCTGAACGGTCTATCGCATTTTTCGGTTCTTTCTCGGTTGATGGGGGTGTTTACGTTGCATCCCTTTTGGACGATTTTTCGCGGATTCGATTTCCGTCCACCTCGACCCCGATTCTGAATGACGGGGTAATGTTGTTGAATTTTGATGTCGACTGGAATCGCCCTTTCAACCCGACCTTATTTGGCACTGGTGTTGCTCTTGTCAGGTCGGTGTCAGTGCCTGAGCCCGGCACCTTAGCGTTGTTGTCGCTCGGTCTTCTGGGGCTGGGATTGAATCGCCGAATTCATCGTAAAACCCTGTAAGTCATGTAGCAGGTCTACGTGTAAAGTCGATGGTGGTAATCCTGCAAAGGCCCATTGGATCCAGCGCCGTCGATACCTCTCAAGGCACGCCAGTATATCTTCTCGTGAAGAGCGCTGGCGTAGCTTCTGCTCATAAAGCCGAGTGTAGCGACGAATGTGGTTCTGATGTGTTCGTGCTGAAACAGTGAGTTTACCTTCTCCAAACTGATAGCCCAGAAAATCGAAACCCTTTTCGATCCTGCCAATAAATGTCTTGTCAGGATGTTGTTCGAGTCCTAAACGTTCGAAGACCTGGCTAACGCTCCGTATGGCCTTTCTGAGTTTCCAGCGTGTCGAAGCCAACACGATGATGTCATCCATATAGCGGCGATAGAATAAAGGCTGTTGCTCCATCGCTTGATCGAGCTCATACAAAAAGAAGCTGCCTATCAATGGGCTCAGCGGACAGCCCGATGAGATCCCTTGGCGATGGGTTAAAAACACACCGCCCTTATCAACAGAACGTTTTAGATACTGCCCGAGCAGATTTATCACAATCTTGTCATCGATGTGTTTTTCCAGCCTATCCAACAGCCGTTCGTGGTTGATGGACTGGTAATAGGATTTCACGTCGGTTCGGAAGACGAAGGCGTTGCCGCTAAGTTCTTGGTAGATCGTATTGACTGTTTGCTTGGCCCCGCCATGCCCTTTGAGATGAGTACAGAGTCGAGACGCCGGTAGCAGGTCAGCAAGTACCAGCGTTAACGCCTTCAGTACGATGCTGTCTTGTGATGCCCAAAGGTGAATGTACTCACCGTCTTGTTTGATGACCTGCTGTAATGGACTGAATAGGTAGCGGTTCCCTCTAAGCTGCGCGATCAGATCAGGCCGGATTTGAGCCCAATGAAACCGCAGATCCCAGACATCACTGTTCGCCGGGAAGTGTTTACGCTGCTGACACAGCCAGCGGTAGGCGGTGTCAACGTGATGGATGAGGCGATCAATCATTGGATTGCAAATGTCCCCTTTGTGGTCAAAACGGTCAGTCTCGGCACCGTAAGAAAGGACCGCTTTGAGAACTGAGCGGCCAATTTATGGGTTCAATACCAATTAACTCGGCGAGCTTGTATGGCGGGTTACCTTCGGACATGAAGCTCGCATCTATCTCAAAGTTGAGGAGTCAGAGATACCTCAGCTAAAATCGCCTGCTTCCTTCAGGTATTTAATCTTTTCCGCTGCCGGTTGGTGAAGGCGTAGAGCGCTCCCAAGAATGGACTGTGGCCCAACTCCTGTTCTACCAATAGTGCCAGGCCGTTGGCCTGCTTGCGGAAATTGATCGGTGCCTGGTACAGATAGATCTCCGGCAGATCCCATGACAAGCGCAGATACCGGTTTTGCATCGCAGTTGCCTCAGGACCGCGCCCAGCAACTCGATGTTGCCGGCGTGCAAGCCGGCGATTGATACAACACCGGGCAACGATACGGTTAGACCTTCTATCGCGCCCGCGCCGGGAACCGACACCACACGTGCAAACCCACTGTTCGCTTTTGCTTCTTCCGGATTCGGATACGCTTTAATAGCGCTCAGCTTCCTGCGCCAATAAACGAATTGATGGTAGATCAGTGCCTGCTGTTTGCAGTAGACGCTGCCGGACACGCCGGAGACTTGCCAGTCAGTGATATTCTGTTGCCCGGTACGCGCTCGTTCAGTTGGGGTCATGCTGATTCCTCTTGGAATGGGTGAGGAAGTCAGTGTTTGCAATCGGCGAGCCGGAATGTCGGTGCTGATTTATTGGCGCTTACACTTCGGTTATGGTTTGAGGCAATCAATCGTGCTTTACATACATCACAGGAGGCGTGTTCATAGCCTTCACTTACGTCACTTATATGGATAATTTTTTTGTTAGCCCGTCTATTGCTAAAACTGATCTCGTGACCATCTCGAACAAATCCAATTTAATGTGAATCCGTACTTTTTAGGTACTCAACATTACCAAGCTTAGGCAACTAAGGGAATAACTAAAGAATGGTTTTAAGGAAAGTTGGTTGATCCCTGAAATTAACGTCTTCCATTGGTCAGCACCTGATGAGTTTTTGACAAGATCTGGCGAACTAATCACAAATCAGTAAAACAGTTTCCTCATCAAAATACTGCCCCGGGAATCTCAGGTTCAGAGTGAAGGTGTTGCCGTCGCCATCCACATCTTCATTGGGTTTGGTGTCGCCGAACGGGCTGGAGATCCAGTTCCAGACGACGTCTCCACCAGGAGCCGTGGCGACTCTTGGGGTGCCCAGGTGATCGGTATGGATGTAGTGGACTTTGTCGTCGGCATCCACGGTTGCGACCGGCAGTGTGCCAAGGCGGATGATGTCTTGCTTTAAGGCTCCGTTAGCTTGGTATTCGCCGATCAGGCGGTTGTTCGGGGAGTAAACGAAACGGTGCTCTTTGAGGTTGTTGGTGGGCTCTGTGGATTGGCTGAGGTAGTTTTCAGCGTCGGCCTGTTTGTCGGCGGCGGCCTGTTGGGTGTCGCTTGCTTGTTGCTGGAGCGCTGTTGCCCGGTTTTCTTCATGGGTGGCTGTGGCTTCAGCGGCGGCTTTTTGGGCGATGGCGTTGTTGGCCGTTGTGCGGGCCTGGTCCGCTTCGGCTTGAGCGATGTTGGCCGCATTGGTTGCGTTGTTGGCCCGGTTTTGCAGGTTGCTGGCAACTCGTTCGCTGAATTCGGCGAGGCCCCGGTACACCCTGTTCAGCAGGCGCTGCCAGAAGTTTCTGGGTGAGTCGGTGATTCGGCTGCGGTAGGTGTTGGCTTTGGCGCTGTAGTCGTCAGCGTAGCGCTGCCAGTTGGCGGCGGTAGTTCGGTTATTTTGGGCTGCGGCGCCTTTTTCGGTGGCTAGGGTTTGGGCCTGTTGGGCTGAGGTTGGGGCCGTAGCCCAAGGCGTTGTAACGGTACTCGGCAGTGGCTTCACCGTTGGTTGAAAATAAATCTTTCCCAGTTTATGGTTTCAAAAATCAAGGGCTCTATTGACTCTCTCTACCACCATATTTCAGACTTTTTAATATTATTTATTTGCATAGCATATTCGTTGTTTTTTTTAGTCAGAATAACTGTCAACCTAACTCTATACTTTTCACCTTTAACTGTATAAAAATATTTTTTATACGCTTTGTCATCCGATATTTTTAACCCAACAGAAGTAATATTAGTTAACTTAACACTTTTAATTACTCCAACATTGTCGTTAACAACAGGGCTATCTTTGATAAATTTTTCAACCAAGCTTTTATGTTCATCAGAAAACACTGAATACTGAACAACAAAAGAAAGAATAATAATAAAAGAAACTACTGCAATGAACTTAAGCGACTGCACTTGCTTAATTATGTATTCTTTGAACTTAGAAATTTGTATAACTACCAAAATCTACTCCTACTGAAGCTCCTAGCTTCACTCCAAGTTTACTAGGCTCACCAAAATTTACCGTAAATGGACTTGAGCTTCCATATGAATCAGCAAGGGTAGAAGAAACAACGGCATTGCCTGATGCACCCTCAAAAGCGATACCTAAATCAGCAACACCAAAACCTGCTGTAGCATTGGCGCGCAAAGTTGTTCTAGCAATATAGCCAGACCCGCATTTTTCAGAATGAGGGGATACTATTGAATTTGGGTCAACCTCTAAACCTAGACCAAAACCAACACCTAAACGCCCAGTAACTTCTAGAGTTCCGTTACTATAAGCAACTCTAGCCCCACCACCATAGCCCAAGTAACCTTCCAAAGTCACAGACCAAAGCCCATAAGGATCAGTGTAACTCAGTGGATTGCCGCCCACATAGGCGTAGGTATTCAATCCACCGTTCAACCCAATCGGATCACTCTGAACATACCGCCCAGTCCCCGGATCATAATCCCGGAAGTAGTTGTAGTTCAGGCCGCTGTTGGCGTCGTATTGCTGGCCGGGGAAGCGTAGGGGCATATCGAGTTTGATGCCGTCGCCGTCTTCATCGGCATTCGGGGTGCCGACGCCAAAGGCGTCGCTGTTCCAGCTCCACAGCAGTTTTTGGCTCTGGTCGGTGGCGTGGCGTGGGGTGTTGAGGTGGTCGCTGTGCAGGTAGTACTGGTAGCTGCTGGCCACGCTGCCCGTGCCGGTAAATGCTTGTTCAATACCTGCTAGTGGCATGCCGTCGAGCCAAATCCAGTATTGCGCTTTGATTTTGTTGCCGGCGGAGCCGTAGGTCATTTGGCCGAGCAACTGACCGTCGGCACCGTACAGGTAACTGTACGTAACTATTGGTGTGGTGGGGTTGGTGCTGCTGCTGTACACCTTCTTGAGGGCACGTTGGCCAAGGGCGTTGTAGCTGTAGCTGACGTACAATTTGCCGGCGTCACGCACCTCGCTCAAGCGGCCTTGCTCGTTGTAGACGTAGCTGCGGCTGCTGGACTGTGTCAGTAAATTGCCTGCGGCATCATGGCTGAGCGCCGCGTTGCCGTTTTTTATCAGGCGGTTGCTGTCGCTAGCGGTGGTTAACGTTTGAGTCGGACCAGCCGTTTCTACGCCGTCGGTGATGTTGTAGCTGAGGCGGTTTTGGCGATTGCCGGTGGCGTCGTAACTATAGGTGGTGAGCTGCCGGATGCTTTTTTCTTCGACGATACGATCAAGGGCATCGTAGCTGTAGTTGAGGTCGCCAAACAGGCTGTGCTCGCGGCCTTTGATGTTGCCGTTGGCGTCGAAGCTGTAGGTGCTATGCCAGGAACCGATGGTTTGTGCGGCCAGTTGGTAGTCTTGGTCGTATTGGCGGTCGAGCTGAATACCGTTGCCCCACGTCAGGCTCTTCAACGGGCCAAACGGCAGATAGCTGATTGCGCTGGCGAGACTGCTGGCCAGTTGTGTGCCAATGCTCAGGTTAACGGCAATCACTTGGCCGGCGCTGTTGCGCGGGTAGGTGACGCTAAAGCCGCCAGGGTAACCGATACCAGTCAGCTGGTTGGCGCTGTCGTAGGCGTAATCGAGCAGTTCATCCTTGGGCAGTGTGGCGACCGTCAGTGAGCGGACCTGCTGCTGTAAGTTGCCACGCGCGTCGTAGCTGTAACCAATCAAACCGCCGGAGTCTTGCAGGGCGGTGAGCCGACCAACGCCGAAGTTACCGTCAGTGGTCATATCATAGGCGTAGGTGACGTTCAGCGAAGCGTTAGCCGGGTAGGTGCGTTTAGTGAGGCGATTGAGGGCGTCGTACTGGTAATTGGTGACGACGCCCCGCGCATCGGTCTTTTGCGCCACGTTGCCGGCAGCGTCGTGCACATAAATGCTGACACCACTGTCGGGGCTGCTTAGCTGGGTCAGGTTGCCGAGACCGTCGTACTGATAATTAGTGGTGACGTTGCGCGGATCTTTGACCTGGGTGAGGTTATCTTGGCCGTCGTATTGATAGCGGGTCACCCCACTCAGCGGGTCGGTGTTTTGCACCAGGCGGTCGAGGGCGTCATAGGCTTGGTTGTTGTTGTGATTGAGCGGATCGGTGCTCAGCGTCGGGTTGTCGTTGAGATCGTAAGCCTGCTTGCGGCTTTGATTGCCGGCCCCCACGCTTTTCAGTAAACGGCCGAGTTCGTCATACACCCAGGTTTGCTGTTGGGTCAGGTTGTTGCTGGCATCTTTAAGCCGCTGGGCGGTGCGATTGCCCATGGTGTCGAGGCTGTATTCAACCGTCTCACCGAGGTTGTTGGTGATTGCCGTCAAGCGGCGCGCATCGTCCCACGTGTAGGTCAGTGAGCTGCCATCACCACGGGTAACCTTGGTGATGTCACCCACCGCGTTATGTTCAAAGCTGGTCACGCTGCCCGCAGTGCTGATCGAGGCCAGCCAACCTTGTGGCGCGTAGGCCAGCGTGCTGCTGACGTTATTAGCATCGAGCACGGTTTGCGGATGGCCGAGGCTGTCGAAGTTGCTCAGGGTGGTGACGTGGCCAAGGGCATTGGTGACCGTGGTCAGGTGGCCTTCGGCGTCGTAGGTGTAGCGGGTGATGTCCGAGGCATCGGTGCGCGGGCCGTTGGCGGTTTCGATCAGGCCGAGGTTGTTGTAGGTGTAAGACCATGTGCGGTCGGCGGCGTTGGCGAGTGAGCCAGCAAGGACGCTGGCCAAAGCGAGCGACAACAGACTGGCGCGGTAAAGAGGCTTATTCATGTCAGTTCCTTCTCTAATCGACTGTCAGCGGCTGATGATGGTTTGGCTGAGCTGCCTTCCCTGGTCGTCGTATTGATACTGGATAATGCGTTTGGGTTCGGTCACCTTCGCCGGCAAGAAGAGGGTCGGGTGCCAGTCGGTGGTCATTGTGCGTGCTTGTGCCGTGCCCGAGGCTTCGGTGCGTCTGATTTCCTGGCCACGGGTGTTGTAATCGAAGGCGGTGATATGTCCTTTGTTGTCAGTCTTGGTCTTTAGCAGGCCACGGGTGTCGTAGGTGAAAGTCGAGTTGCTGTTGGGGCAATTGGCCGTGGGGTTGCCTTCGATGGCGGTGATGCGCTTGATGCCCTGAATAATCTGAAATCGATAGATGGCTGTCTTGCCCAGTTCGTTGGTGACCGTAGAGGAACCATCTGCGTTGTAGCTGATAAGAATCTTATCGGCCCCGCCCGCGTGCTCGCTGGATATTGCGCGGCCTTGATCGTCATAAGTCCAAGTGGCGTAGCGAATACCACGCTCGTCGGTGATGCCGGTGAGAAATTGCGGGTAACGACTGTCCTCGTAATAAAATTTACGGACTTCGTTGCTGCCTGAACGAGTTTTGGTGACTTTGGTCAGACGCGCCTGCGTATCGTACTGATAGCCAATGGTTAGACCTGAAACGATTACGCTCAGTGGTTGGTAGTGGTCATCTTGGGTGAAGCTAAAACTGTTGCCGACGGCGTCTTCTACGGTGACCGAACTGTTAGAGTAGCTCAGCTGATGGAACTGGCCATTGCGGTTGCCCCAGCGAGTTAATTGGCCTTGAGCATCAAAATCAAACAGCTCTTGGGTGGGAGAACTGTAACGCCAACCGGAACCGTTTTGGGCTAATTGTCCGAGCTCGGTGGCCTCCGCTGTTGCAACGCCAGCGCTAAGGCTGAATTTCGATTCTCGGCCATCGGCCTGAACCAAGGTGAGGCTGTTGCTGGCGATTTTCAGACGAGTCGAATAATTGTGCCGCCAGTAGCCATCAAAACTGTTGTAATGCCGAGTGAAGAGCAGCGGGAAGGTGCCTTCTCTGCGGTAATCCTCTTCCGCTTGGTACTTATTCCCGATAGAGGCGTTGATCGGGTTGCCCTGTTGTTTTGCTGGCGAGTTGCAGCTCAAACCGTCGTCGGGAGCACCTTTGTTCTTACTAAGTTCCAGCTCGGGCTCATACAGGACGGTCATTTTGTCGAAGGCCCTGCAGGAACCGGCACTGCCTGAGACAGACAGGAAGTTCAGCCCTGGTCTTAGCGTCACGGCCACCCCACGCGACTGCAGAAAAGACACTGCCGCAGTAAATGACCCCGAGTAATTGAAGAATGGCGTGCCATTAATTGTTGCAGTTACCGTTCCTGAATCACCCTGATTGGCGTCAGCACCACCTTGACCGTACACAGTTACGTTGGCGGCCCTGACGGTGGCGCCATCCCCTGGAGCGGTGAGGCGCAATGTGCAAGCAGCATAGACTTGAGGTGTGAGGGCGTAGAGGCTGATTGCCAATAGACCTGTGGTGGATATAAGCCGAGTCAGGTGCATCACTTCCCGTCCTTGATGATGAATTAATCCGTTAGAAATTAGTATACGATTAGTTTGTTGGCTATACAGTGTCGAATTGTAAGCGCCCATAAATCAGCACCTACATTCCGGCTCGCCGATTGCACACACTGACGTCCTCCCCCGTTCCATGAAGAATCAGCATGACCCCAACCGAACGAGCGCACGTCTGGCAGCAGCATATTACTGAGTGGCAAGTCCCCGGCGTGTCCGGCAGCGCTTACTGCAAGCAACAGTCGCTGGTTTACCATCAATTTTTTACTGGCGCCAGAAGCTGGCCCCCGACTGAAGACTCTCGGGAGCAAGAACAAGCGGTCACCGGGTTCACGCGGGTCGTTTCTGCTCCTGGCGCTGCCATCGGCCGAGCCGATGGCTTGACTGTGGCATTGCCCTGTGATGTTTCGATCACCAGTTTGCACGCCGGCAACATCGAGTTGCTGGGCGCTGTTTTGAGGCAGCTTTGATGCCCCAACGGACCTTCGTACAATCGTCGAAGTACCTTTGGTAACTTAAAGTATGCATTGGCAGTCATGCCCTCTACTCATCATCGAATGACGGGAGAGAGATCAAACTATGCCGAATAGGCTGACGGCAAGTCCGGGGAATACAAGCTTCCGAATGGGGGTGGGGCATAGTTCTGAGTTCGGCATAAACCTCGAAAACCAACAGCCTGGAACCCTCGGTTTATATCCAGCATGTTCTGGAGCGCATTGCTGAAGCTGACACACTGGAGAAGCTTTAAGCACTGCTACCGTGGGACGTCGACATAGAATGGGCTTCAAAAAAAGTGTCGCAGATCGGCTGAGGACAAGTGGGTCGATTTAAGGGCGCTTACGCTGTCCCAGGCGTTTTTTATCTTCAGTCAATTTTTCAGAGCAGGGATATGCTCTTACAGGCTAAGGGGATATTATTCTCGCTCTCGTCGATTGCGTTAGCGGCCACTCTTTACTGGCGAGGTTTTCTGACATTGGAGATTGGCTTGTTGTCGGTTTTATCTCTTTTTCCTGCCTTTGTTGGAATGGCTTTGGGTTCTGCTGTTCGTAAAAAGATACCTTCTTCAGTCTTTCTGCATCTTTTTTATTTCGCACTTTTTTCTCTTGGCAGCTACATATTATATTCTAACCTGAACGTTATTATTCGAAAGGTCATTTAATATGTCGAAGGTTCGAATTGCTTTACTAGATGAGATCGAGCGTCGTGGCGTTGATAATGACTATTCAGCCGTTCACCGTGCCGATAAGTATCTTAATATTACGCGCGATACGGGCAAGTTTCTTTTTTTGTTCGTTCAGGCTACAGGAGCTTTAAGAGTCTTGGAGTTTGGCACCTCAAACGGGTTTTCAACAAGCTGGCTCGCTTTGGCTTTACCCGATGATGGCAGGATTGTCACTGTCGACAACAGGCTTGTTAGGCATGACGAAGCTAAGGAGAATTTCTGCTCTTTAGGGATCTCTGACAAGATTGATATGGTCCACCAGGACTTTGCTGATTACCTTAAATGCTCTGAGGACTACTTTGATCTGATTTTCCTAGATGGTGATCGTAGCCTTTATCTTTCCGTTGTTGATGAGCTCCTTCGGCGCCTTCCTCCTGGTGGAGTCATCATTTGTGACAACGCAGTCTCTCATGAAGCAGAGCTTAGGAGCTTTATGCACTATTTTGATAATTTGGAGGGCTTTTCGACGGTTCTACTTCCTCTGGGAAAAGGAGAGTATGTCGTACATAGATCGGCTTAGCCTTTCGTGTTGCTACTAACCTGCCAATCAGTTTGTACCGATACTGATCCTAACCTGGAAGTTATCGTTCTGCCGGTTCCTTCTGTTTCTCCTTCTGTCGTACCAAGCATAAAGGTTCGGGATCGTCAGCCATCACTCATACTGCGAGATGATAAATTCTCTGAGTTTACTGCGCGCGTTCGATGCGTGGTGTGCAGATCAGGGGCTCTCGCAGCGTGCGGGAGAGATAAGGGTCGCACTAGCCAGGCACTTTAATGCCTATCGAACACCAGAAGCGCTTGTGCTGGAACCGCTTTTCAAGACGGTGCCGGATGAATTTAATGTTCGTGGTCGATGGGTAACCCCACTGGTGATTGAGCAGAAGTCAGCAGAGGGCATAGTAGCCGAATGCCCATCGTAATGGGTGGGACATGGTGAAGGCCTGAACTCGAAAATCAATGAGGAGCCTGTGCAGCTCAATGATTCCATATCCGACCGGACCTAGGAACATTGGCGCAAAATCAGAAGCCATCATTGGGGCAAGCAGGAGGTAATTGGCCGACTTGCTCTAAACGTTTTCGAGAAACGCCCTGTGCGGTCCCGCATGCAGGGTGTTGTGGGGGCTGGGGGTTATATACCCCTGGCTACCCGATTATGCATGACGACAGATTGAAAACAGGTAAGCAATTCCATCTTCAACCCTATTTTTTATCGATAGCAACTTTGTGATGCCGAATTTCCCGGATGACCCATGAGTGCCATCATTGAAAACACGAAAGAGGCTGAGCACATTTTTGACATCCTCATCCACAAAATTGACAGCTTCCTCTGTGAGTATTCCGGAACGCCCCAGCAAATACTTAATTTTCTCTTTGCGCGTTGGTTGACCTTGAGGAGTCTTATCGCAATCCGGTGCTTTTTCCATCACTTTTTCATCTGGAGCGTTGATGTCTAAAATTTGGACAAAAACTTCTCGGGCACTTGTGCAGAAATGTCGAGCCGCATCCGGGTTTTCTGGATTCAAAGAGAATAAGGCTCCCTTCCAGCGATTGCTCAACTCGGGCGACAACTCTTGCAGCATGTCGTCGATCTCAGTGCGAAGGAGATCGGATTGCTGCCCTTCGCTATCCTCAACGTCAGATTCAAGTGTGTTTGAAAGAGCTAAGCTATTCGCATTTTCTTGCTCTGATCTGTCTAAGAAGTCATAGCCAAAGTTGGAATGTTCAAAATCATTCTCTCTAGCATCTAAACGCTCATAATAAGTATTGAGCGTCATGGCGGAAGTTCTAACTATCTGGTATTGAGACGAGTTAGACGACCTCATTTTTCGGAGTTCGGAATCGATCTTTAGTCGATTGGCCCTGACCCTCGCATTGTGTTTTCTTACTTCGCTATTGTATCTATTAACTGCCTGCTTAACTTTCTGATTATGCTGCCTGACCTCACGGTTATACTTGGCTATAGCCTGTTTCTGTTTATTCTGTGCCTGCCTGAGCTTGCTGCTCATTTGCGCGGAACTTATTCTTCTCGGCATGCAAGCCTCCTACTCATTTTCTGCATAACGCCGCCAGCATGCGCGGCTTTGTAGTGGGGGCGAAGCCGCAACGAAAAAGGCGTCGCCGTGCCTGGCCTTGTTATCACTGCGTCAGGCATTCTCGGCAAACTGAGGCAAACCATCCGTAATCTCGAACCACGGTGCCTTACTGCCCACGAATACATGGCGACTTGCGCGCACGCCTGGATCGTTGTCGAGGGTACCCAAAGGAAGCGCGTAGACCTCTGGCATTGCATTGAACTTCGTATGAATGCTCGACCCGCAGTTTGAACAAAAAACCTTGAACTCTCCTGGCGATGACTCGTAGTTCTTGAGCAGTTCTTGGCCTTGGATGGTCCGCCAGTCAATAGCTTGTACCTTTGCACATGTTCGGAACGCCGCCGCATGGAGCTTGCGGCACATAGAGCAATGGCAGTTATAGACATCGCTTAAACCGCCATTCACCTCGTATTTGACACCACCGCAGAGGCAGCTGCCTGATAGGATCATTGATTTACCTCCCTGTGTGATAACAGCAATTAGGCAGCGCGCTTTATCATTGCAAAAATTCGACTGCGTCATGATTATGGACTTTGAACCATCCATCGTGCTGCACATAAATCGATAAAACAATAGCTGAGCCGAGCATGGCCCTCTCTGCCATGTAATCATTCAGCGTCCGCAATTTGCTATACCAATCATAGTGGATGAAATGGCTGTGAATAGTTTGGAGGCTCTGGAGGAAAACCCTGACTCGAATGTTCGCTTTTGTTTAAGTCTCAACATCCCAACTGCTATGTGCGAATCACATCCGAGCTGGATCTGGCTAATTTAAGGTGACCAACCGCCGCCAGTTTATGCTGACAGTGCAGCCATAAAATGACCGCTTTGAGAACCGAGCGGCCAATTTATGGGTTCAATACCACACTGTCTCGCGACCGGTCATCTTAATTGTCGCCGAACAGCGGGGTTTGGAACCGGTTCTATACAAAAAATTCCGCACTGTTTCTCTCCAGCGGCAACAAAATCTGTGCCTCAGGCAACAGAGTTCATGCTCTGAACTGGTTCTACAGCGCCAACTCCCGCACAGAACTAGGTATGGTGCGGGAGCTAAAAAGCAGGCAGTCTGATGGAGCCGCAAAATAAAACGAGTCGGTTATGATCCAGAGTTATCAAAAATGAATTCCGCCTATGAAACTCCGGTATTAGTTGTTGATCTGGAAGCGACCTGTTGGGAGCGTCGATTAGCACCCTCTGGCGAGCGCCAAAGCACGCATAATATGGAGATTATCGAGTTTGGGTGTGCCCTGGCGACTCGGGACGGCGAGTTGTTGGATAGTCAGTCATTTCTGGTGCGGCCGACACTAAACCCCGTGCTCAGTGAGTTCTGCAAGTCGCTAACGAGCATCCAACAGTCGATGGTCGATGCTGCCCCCGTTTTTTCGGAAGCGTGCCACTTAATAAATGTATGGCTAGGTCAACCCCACGAGGATTTTCTCTGGTGCAGCTGGGGCAACTATGACCGCCTACACATTCAAGCAGACGGCGAGAAGCACAGGGTATTCCCATCGCTGATGAACTACCCGCACTTAAACCTGAAACGACTTTGGCGCCGGACCACGGGGCAAAAACGTAAAAACGGGATGGCCCATGCTCTCGAGTTCCATGGACTGGCGCTGGAAGGGCATCATCACCGCGGCGTAGACGACGCGCGTAACATGGTGCGCTTATTGCCCTTTATGGATTGGACGTTAGAAGCGGAATTGTTAACCCCACAGGGAGAAGGTCTGTGAGGATCGTTTGTATTTCCGACACCCACAGTCTGCACAGGCAAATACCGGAAATTCCGGTCGGCGATGTTTTGGTTCACGCCGGTGACAGCCTGGGGCAAGGCACGCTAGAAAACGTGGAAGATCTAAACGAGTGGCTGGGCACCCTGCCCCATCGACACAAAATCGTGATTGCCGGCAACCACGACTGGGCGTTTCAAGAAACGCCGGCGCTGGCTCGGGAGGCACTGACGAACGCCGTTTACCTGGAAGACAGTGGCATTGAAATCGAAGGCGTTCGGTTTTGGGGCTCACCGTGGACACCCACCTTCATGGATTGGGCATTTATGCTCGAGCGAGGCAAGCCGCTGTATGACAAATGGACGCTGATCCCTGACAACACCGATGTTCTGATTACCCATGGCCCACCAAAAAACATTGGAGATGAAGCGTCGATGATGTTTAAGTGCCAGAATGTCGGGTGTGCGGATCTGCTACATCGGATCGAACGGTTGCGGCTGAAAGCGCATATTTTTGGCCATATCCACGAAGGCTACGGCGAATACACATTGGGCTGCACCCGCTTGGTCAACGCCAGTACCTGTACGCCTCGGTATGTGCCGACGAACCCACCGATTATTTTGGACATCTGAAAGCGATAGGGAACGCCTGATGAGCAGAAAGCTACCGTATAAACTCAGCGACCTGACTGCCCAGTGTGATCCTGATGCGCCAGTTCCTCAGGATATGATCGACTGGGAAAAAGACCTGCAACAGGTTCGGCGATACTTTGATTATCGAGCCTAGCCACACTAAAAAAACTATGTAAGCTTTTCGCCTGAATGTTGCTCAAAAGATTGGATGCTTTGTTCAACCAACGCACTCAGTGTTTCTGCAACTAACGCGTTATGACCAGCTGCCCATTCTGTCAATGTGGAGGCTAATCATCTTGAAATCCTCCAAATCGCCGTTGAGCAATCTATCAATCGGGCGGTGTCCGGAAAAAACAGGGTGCGCGTTTGGTTTCGCCATGAACCCGTAAACGTTTTCCGGGTTTGTAAATCGCCCCCGCAACGCTGCATGTAGGTTCAGAACGCCACTGATTCGATGTAGCTGCTCGTTCGACAGACCGCTAGCTGAATCGGAACCCGATAATGCCAGAATCTGGGCCTGCTCGTGGGGAGAGCACCCCCAACGGTCAAGGATTTTTATCGCCACTCTTAGGCCGGGGGGAGCCGGCTCATCTGCAATATTGCATAGGGCTTTACCTAAAACCTGGCCTGAGTCCTCTCTTAAATCGTCACTAACACCATCACTGGAACCAAGACACTCATCCCAGACAGGATCGAATGGCCGGTCATAGTGCTTAACCGAGCCCTTGAGGCGCTCCAAAGGCGTGAGCTCCTGGAACAGCGGATCGGCTAGCTCGTCCGCATGGGCTGTGTGAGCGTCCAACCCTTTTAAGAGGTCTTGTTCAGTCAGTTTTTTACGCGCCATTTGTCTGCCTATGGCTGTTGGGAGTGATTCATTTAGTATAGCAGGTGGCTAACCTAGGCAACTATGCAGATAAGCGACTATGACGAAGCTGTCGCCAGTGGCGCAGCCCGATACAAGGCGGCCGACTTGATGGAGCTGAGCCAGCGCACGTTTAAGCGCTGGCGACGCGCTAATGGCTCTGTAAAGGAGGATCAACGTCCGCAAGCGGAGCACGTTGTGCAGCCACACCAGCTCACTCACGCTGAAGAAGCGGCCATCCTGGATACCTGCAATGAACGGGAGTATCAGAGCTTGCCACCGTCCCAGATCGTGCCTCGACTGGCTGACAAAGGACTTTACCTGGCGTCTGAGGCCTCGTTCTACCGAGTGCTCAAAAAGCACCAGCAATTAAATCAACGGGGCCGCATGAAACCACTGCGCCAGGTTCCTGAGCCTACCAGCTTTACGGCCACCGGCCCGAACCAGGTATGGAGCTGGAACATTAGTTATTGTCCTACAGAGGTGCGAGGTCAGCACTGGTATCTGTATCTGATCATGGACATCTACAGCCGCAAAGTCGTGGCGTGGGAAATCCACGAAGCCGAGTCCGGCGAACTTGCCAAAAAGCTCATTGATCGAGCTCTGTTGCGCGAGAGATGTTGGAAAAACCCACCGGTGCTGCACTCAGATAATGGTGCGCCGATGACGTCCTAAACGCTGAAAGCGCAGCTGGCAGAACTGGGTATGTTGATGTCGCACAGCCGGCCAAGGGTGAGCAACGATAATCCGCACTCAGAGTCGTTGTTCAAAACGCTGAAGTACTGTCCGCAGTGGCCTGCCAAAGGCTTTAGATCACTAACAGCGGTGCGTGAATGGATGCTGTTGTTCGAGCAAGCCTATAACGAAGATCACCTGCACAGCAGCATCAACTTCGTGACGCCAGCACAACGACACAAAGGTGTTGATGCAGAGTTACTAGCCAAACGTGAAGCGGTTTATGAACGAGCAAAGAATCTGAATCCCAAATGCTGGTCTGGTGACATTCGAAACTGGACAGTCGCCGGAGCCGTATCCCTCAAACCTGGAAAATTGCAGGAAATTGAGCGCAATAAACAGGCTGCTTAAGTGCAACTATTTGGACAACTAGGTTGAAAACCACCGCTATTCTGAGTCCCAATGTGGCAATGGACTAACCAGGAAAGGAAATTGTATCCAAGTAGAGTTAAATTAGTTTCGTTTCCACAAAGACCGTTACCGCCTGTTTCTGAATCTAGCCGACGAATTCAGTACTTTGTGTGGAAATTTAACCGGACCCCGCATACTAGAATTTACATTAAGTTTCTTTAGTACTTTGCGTGGAATTATGACCCTAAGTTATTGATTTGTAGTTCCAGAAACTAAGTACTTTGTGTGGTTGTCCAACCGCCATGATGGAGGCCTGCATCATTAAAAGTCTTGGCGCAGCCGGCATTGAACCCGCCTTGGCACAACTGTTCAGGGCCTCCAGTGATGATTAACACCGGCCTGTTGCTTCGCCGCCCTTCCGAGAGTGAGTATGCGGCTTTTCGTCGTTTCTTAGTGGGCAATCAGTTCGAGACGCCTGCTGCACTGAAAACCGATTTGCAGGCGTTCGGTAAATCCTCCGCGGTGGTGTCCGGACAGCCGTGGTTAACACCAAGGGCCCGGCAGTGGGAGCAGAAATTCTGCGAAGCAAACAGCCTTCCGTTTCAGTCACCCGCCCCGGTAGACCACCGCTCTCCGCTTAGAAACTGTCCTGTTTGTGCCGCTCAGTGTTACCACACCGTCCTGTATCAGTATCCTTGGGAAAAACGATGTCCAACTCACCAACACGAGATCGTGACCGTATGTCCGTCGTGTAAACAACCTTGGCCACAGCCGAGTGAGTTGCTCAAGCGCAATTGCCCGTGTTGCAGCGCCAATTTGTCGCTGACCTACTTGGCTGAAAACATCGTGTCTAAAGATTCCATGGATACGCGCTTCTTTGAAGAGGTGGGAGCCATCTCCCAACAATATGATGTGCAAGTATAAGGGTGCTCCGGCGATCGAGATCTTCGGTGTCCTCTAGCGGAATGTTGAGCAGTTCAGCAACCGAGGCCATATCGTAGCAAGTACTTAATAGATATCGGCATTATCTGACAAGATTCTCATTCATTTCAACCTTGTAGACGCGAGTGCTAAAGTGCAGTCTTCCTAACCTGCCTGTTCCCCCAGATAACGTTCATCCATCCTCAGAAAAAGTGCAAGCTGCACGGACATGAGCCCCAATTCTGAGGCAACTCTGTCCCCTGCTTTTGCCCGAACGTCACCTGACTTGGAGTTGTTTTCGGAAGAGCCCGTACGGTTTCACTATGCGGGGAGGCATCAGTTGTCTACGCTTATACCTTTTAAAAGATAGTCCAAAACCCGGGCTTTACACAGAAGGACAGTGACACTGCTTAAACCAACTGGACTTCTACAGATACGTTGATGGTTTCGGCGATCATCATTCTGCTTTTGTTAGCTCAGAAAGATTAGCTGGTAAGCCGCTCAGTTAAAAAGGCTATGGAGTTTCACTCGAATCGGCCTGAGCTGGGGACTCTGAAAGTTTTGACTCGATCAAATCCATAATCTGTCCCAACGTCGCAGCTTCGATCTGAGACTTTACCTCGTTTGTCAGTTCAAAATTGGTCAACAGGGTTTTGAATAAACGTTCGATAACCTTACTCACGTCGAATTCTGTGTAGTCAGGTCCTTCCATTGCCTTTTTAGTCCGTTTCAGCAAACATCGCGTTTTAAACCATACTGAAGTTCCAGCTTTCAGGCTGACTCGGCGTATCTTTTTGTCCAGATCGTTCATCAGGTGTTCAAATGTGTCGTCCAACGAACGGTCGAATTCGCTCTGCCCATGCTTCGCTAAAAATCGACCAGCCCCGATATCCTCAATCATTTCAGAAAATCCAGCTTTTACATCCCTTACGTTGCGAGAAACTATAGGGAGAAGCTTCATACCTCTAATAGAATGGGCTAACACAGGGTCTACACGCGAATAGGTGAACAGCGATTCTTCGTAACGATCTAGCAGCGGCTGGTTAATTCGTGTCAGTTCGGTGTTCATCGGAGTCAATATTAAGACGATATGTTCTTTTGGGATTTGCTCCACAAGGAGGGACTTCAGGCATGGTCTTTCACCGACCACCTCACACATTTTGACTTAAATTCATCAATGAAGGTCTCAAGTTGAGGTTGTTCAAACACCAGCTCATGCCTTATCTCTAAAAGATAGAACAGCAAGTTTCTCGCAGCTGACCTATTCTCTATTCCCGTTCGATAGGCATAGCCAACAACTGCGAATGCGGCTGCTATCAATATACCTATGTCCAGTACTTCTTCACTCACCACCATGCTTTTATCCAGTCCTTGTTGTCGTTAGTTTTGAATGTTCGTGCTGTAGAGCTCCATCTTTATAAACTCAGTGTTCTCCTTGGCTTCTTTAAAGGCAGGCTTGAGAACGCGCTAACTGAGGTTGCTGAAGTAGCAGTAACTGTATGGGTCGTAACCTGTGCAACTGTCAGTGTTTCATAAACCGTATAGGGACATGGGAAAATTTCACTGCGTCTACCTGGGCAATCCCCCCAAGAGTCATGTTGGGACGTTCGTTATTGAAGGTCCATAGCCACTGCGTTGCATATTCCTAAACCTTCGCAATGGAATGGAAGAGGTATTGGGCCAGCCAGTCATAACTAACAGTGCGATTGTAGCGTTCGATATACGCATTCTGCTGCGGGTTGCCGGGCTGGATAAAGACAAGTGTAATGCCCTGTTTTCAGCCCAGTCCGCCTGGGAGGGGCTGATATATTCCGGGCCATTATCACAGCGGATCTGGATAGGCTTTCTCCGCCATTCGATGAGCTGATCCAAGGCCCGTACAACACGTTCAGACGGCAATGAAAGATCCACCTTAATGCCCAGGCCTTCCCTGTTGTAATCATCGATCACATTGAACAGGGTAGCTGCGGCCATCCTCTTACTGGTCGTGCATGAAGTCCATAGACCAGTTGGTGTTGATGGCCACGGGCACTGCCAGTGGCTGGGATTTCTCGCGCTCCAGACGCTTGCGGGGCCTAATACGCAGATTCAGCTCTAATTCCCGGTAGATCCGATAAACACGTTTGTGGTTCCGGGGGTAACCTTTCACGTTACGCAGATAGAGAAAACACAACCCAAAGCGCCAGTTGCGCAGTTTATGGGTCAAGCGCACCAGTATATCAGTAGCAATAGCAGGACTCACTAACACTGAAGACCACACAGGCCTGGCGAATGCTACAGCGACCAGCAGTAACGGATTTTAGCGCCATCTCACGGCGGAGAGATGGCTTTACCACTTTCCCTCAAGGGCTTCCTTGCGTAATTCAGCCTTGAGCCGCTCTTCGGCATACATCTTTTAAAGTCGCCGGTTCTCATCTTCAAGCTCTTTCATGCGTTTAATCATGGAGGTATCCATGCCGCCGAATTTGGCTCGCCACTTATAAAAAATGGCACTGCTCATGCCGTGCTCGATGCGGATCTGACCGTATAGACCCTATTTATTCCCGGCAACCCCATTCCCGGCTACCAAGGCCTCGGGCTGTAACTTTCGTTCAAACAAGCCGGCGGATTCTTTCTCAAGTTCTATCAACGATTTGTCCAGCAGTTCTAGAAACGATCTGGCAAGATCGGATTGCCCCCTCTGCTTGGGGGCAATTATGCTGTAACGATAAGGCACCCTCGGTTCGAAACGCTTCACAATCAGGCCAAGACGTCGATAGTGCCAGGCAGTGATAGGGTCCACCAATGAGACACCATTGCCAGCCAACACAAATGCGCAAGCAGCGTAATGCAGCTGGGTATCAATCATTAATTGTCGGCTGACGCCCTCACGATCGAAGACGCTATCAATCTTTTTGCGAATGCTCTGCTCTGAGCCTAGTGATACAAAGATTTCTCCTTCCAGATCCTGCGGACGAATAACATCGTGGCTGGCCAGTCGATGCCTAGAAGGTAGGACGCAGACCAGGCGGCTATCAGCAAGAACGTTTATCTCGATGCTCGGGTCGTTGAGCTCTATGCCCGAGATTATCCCCATATCGAAGTGTTGGCTGGCCACGAGGTCGACCACTTGCTGAGTGTTACGCACCTGCAGAGTGACTGAAACGCCGGGGTGCAATTGACAGAACTGGTCAGTCAAGGCCGGCAAAAACTCTACTGATACGGCAGGCATGGAAGCAATGCGCAGCGCCCCCAAGGGGAACTCTCTGAGCTCCTCCGCTACGCGGGATAGCTTTTCCAGTGAAACGAAGGCTCGTTCCACTTCTTCATAAAAGAAGCGTGCCTCCGGTGTGGGAATAAGCCTGCGACGGCGTCGCTCGAACATCTTAACGCCGATAGTCTCCTCGAAGTCGGTCAATAAGCGGCTCACAGCAGGCTGGGAGACGAAAAGGGTCTCTGCTGCGGCTCTGGTTGTTCCATTAACCATTACGGCACGGAAGGCTTCGATTTGCCGATAGGTCAGTTTGGCCATGCAGGCTCTCCAAATAAGTTGAAAACATCAAGTTATCAACAGATATAAATAAACGATTAGATGTTATATGTTATGGCGAACAAGATGTCCAATAAGCCGCTTCAGGGCCCTGACATAGAAAAAAACAACACGTGAAAAGACCTATGGAAAAATTATTTCGCTACATCCTGACTTTTTTAATAATCCTGGTTTCGGGCAGCCAGTTCACTCAGGTAGTTACCCGCTACCTCCTTGAGATGCCTGTCATGGGTCTCGAAGAAGCCACGCTGATCCCCACGCTTTGGCTATATATGCTTGGTAGTGTCAACGCCTCGCGTGAGGACACTCAGATTAGAGCTAACGTTCTGGACATCTTCTTGAAAACGGACCGTGCCAAGAGCTTCCTGCAAGCATTTGCAGATACCATTAGCCTAATTGTCTCGATTTGGCTGACTACTTGGGCGTGGGACTACTTCAGTTATGTAACACGGGTCGGTAAGAGCACTCCAACGCTTTATATTCCCACCATTGTTTATGAGTCCGCATTAATAGTCGGTCTGGTTTTGATGGTCGCCTTCACTCTCTGGCACTTGCTGCGAAACCTTGGTTATCTGTTTGGACTTCGCCAAAACCCTGACCACCAATCTAGCGACCCCGATTATCCCGAAACTAATGAAGTTCAGGAGTTCAAAGTGTTGGCAAACAATAGTAAGGACAAAAATCATGATTGAGATAGCACTGTTGGCATTTGCTGTACTAATCGTGCTGCTGACACTCGGTGTACCCTTGCCCTACTGTTTCGGTGCCGCCCTCATGGTCATGACCATAATTGGCGAGGCCTCAATGCGCGGCATGATGATGTGGGGGTTTAGCCAACTCACCAACCCAATACTCCTGGCGATTCCCCTCTTCGTTTTTGCTGGAACGCTAATGAGCGTCAGTGGCATTGCCTCTAGTCTCCTGAGGTTCGTCAACATTTTCGTGGGTCGCGTTCGCGGCGGCCTCGGCGTAATGGCTACGATCAGCTGTGCCATCATTGGCGCCATTTCAGGTAGCGGCCTTACGGGCATTGCTGCCATAGGCCCAATTCTCATTCCCGAGATGGAGCGAAAAGGTTACCCCCGCGCCTACGCCACAGCCCTAATTGCGAACTCCTCGATTCTCGGTTTACTTATACCACCCAGCGTCACAATGATTGTTTATGGGTGGGTCACGAACACTTCCATACTAGCGAGCTTTTTGGCGACTCTGGGGCCCGGACTGCTGATTATGTTCCTCTTTTGTGTTGTCAACATGGTCATGTCGCGAAAGTTTGACCTGATCCTAGACGAGCCGATGTCGTTTGATCAACAGCTACGTGATGCCGGCCGACGCACTTTTCTTGCAGTACCAGCATTATTAATGCCGGTAATCATTCTCGGTGGAATCTATGGTGGCATCATGACGCCTACCGAAGCTGCTGCAGTTGCTGTGATCTATGCGCTGCCAGTCGGCTTCTTGATCTATCGCGGCTTGACCTGGAAAACGCTAATTGAGTCAGGCAAGGAGTCTGTCACCTCCGTTGGCGCGATTTTGATTATGATCCTGTTCAGCTTGATCCTCAGTCAGCTGTTCGTTCGAGAAGGTATTCCACAAGCATTGGTTGAACTGATCTTCGAAATCACCGACAACAAGTTTCTTTTGTTGCTGCTTATCAATCTAATGCTCTTCGGCATCGGCATGGTAGTCAACGATATCACCGCCATTATCCTGACTGGCCCTTTATTGCTCCCCTTAATGGAAGCCCTAGGAGTCAGTCCCATTCAGTTCGCTGCCATCATGGGCGTCAATACCGCCATGGGCGGCGTAACCCCACCCTACGCAAGCATTCTCTATCTCGGTGCCCGGATCGGTAAAGTTAAGTTTACCGAGGTAGTCAAGCCCGCTATGAAACTAATCCTGTTTGGCTACCTTCCCGTGGTGGTTCTCGTTTCCGCCTGGCCTGATCTGTCTGAGTTTGTACCCGGCCTATTCGGGTACTAATCGAGCGCTATAAGGCGCTCATAAACCCGCAATGAAGAAATGGAGAAAACAATGACGATGCCTTCACTTAAGAGCTTAACTGCCGCTATCGCTATATCAGTCTCGGCAAGCACGATGGTCGAAGCTGCTAGCCTGATGTTGTCGCATGTACGCCCCGAGGGAACCGCCATCGACAAGGACGCTCGCGTATTCGCCGAAGAAGTAGCAAAAGCAACTGATGGCGCCGTAAGTATCAGGCTGTTCCCAGCTAGTGCACTTGGCGACTACACCACGGTTCAGGAGGGGCTTAGCATCGGTTCAGTGGATATGGCTGTTCAACCCCCTTCTTCCGAGGTTGATCGTCGTTTCCAGCTTGCCTACCTTCCTTATCTTGTGCAGAACTGGGAAGACGCTGAAAAGACATTCACAGATGGCGCTCCTCTGCGGGAAACGGTGGAAGAGCTTTATGCGGAGCAGGACATTTATGTTTTGGGGGCTTGGCCAGTCTATTTCGGCGGTGTGGCGCTGAATGCCAAGGTGGAAAACGCCACTGACCCGACTGTCGCAAAGGGTGCCAGACTTCGAGTACCGCCGATGAAATCTTTTCAGCTGATGGCAGATAACATCGGATACATCGGTTCCCCCTTGCCTTTTTCTGATGCATTTACCGCCATCCAGACCGGCGTGGTCGACGGCATAATGGGGTCAGGAGCCGAAGGTTATTACGCCTCCTTCCGCGACGTGACGCAGTATTACTTGCCGCTCAATACACATTTCGAAATGTGGTATCTGCTGATAAACCAACCCGCCTACGAGGCCTTGACCAAAGATCAGCAAGGCGCTTTGGCCGCAGCGGCGAAACGTTTCGAGACAAACCGATGGAAAACCGTCGAGGCGGACCAAGCTCGCAACGAGAAGCTTCTGGAAGAGGCCGGTGCCATCATTATTTCGGCCTCGGATGAGCAGATTGCTGAACATGCAACGATAGTCCGCAAGACAGTCTGGCCCATCATTCTTAACGACATCGGTGCCGACTGGGCTAACGAAGTGCTGGATCGCGCCGGTCGCTAACATATTTCATGGCCCGGCCACTCGGTCGGGCTCATCCAATTTCCAGGAATGATACAAGGATTCACTATGACAAAAACAGCGACGCAAGGGTCGCGTAGCGCCGATGTCTGCCTGATAGGCGGTGGCCTGGTTGGCATGGCAATCGCGTTAGGGCTACAACGCAACGGACTTCGTGTCACTGTGATAGACGAGGGGGACGTAGCGTTGCGTGCCTCTAGAGGAAATTTCGGTCTGATATGGGTGCAGGGAAAGGGAGACACTCTGCCAGAATATGCCGAAATCACACGGCTATCTGCACGTCTGTGGCCTAGCCTCGCTGCCTCTCTTAAGCATTCCACAGGAGTCGATGTCCAGCTTCAGCAGCGTGGAGGCTTATACCTCTGCCTGACTGAACAGGAACTCGATGCCCGTGCCCGCATGCTGGAAAAAATTCGCGCAGCGGCAGGCGGAAACTATCCCTATGAAAAATTAGACCTGAATCAGGTCCGGGAGAAAATTCCTGAAGTCGGGGATGCTGTAGCGGGTGCCACTTGGTGCCCTGAGGATGGCCATGTAAACCCACTATTGCTACTACGAGCCATGATGGAACGTTTTAATGCGCAAGGGGGAGTTATGGACAATGCTGGCTGCGTGGAAACGATTGAACATCGCTCTGGAGGATTTCGTCTTCGTGCACGTTCCGGTGGCATTTGGAATTGTGCCCGTATCGTGCTTTGTGCCGGCCTAGGTAATCGTGAGTTGGCTCCACAAGTCGGACTGTCTGCACCGTTGTCACCCAACCGTGGACAAGTGCTCGTGGGTGAACGGGTTCGTCCATTCCTCAACTATCCAACAGGGCATGTCCGGCAGACAGGAGAGGGGTCCGTCCAGATCGGTGATTCCAAAGAAGACGTGGGCTTCGATAGCGGGACTACTACTGAAGTCATGGCCAAGATAGCTCATCGGGCTGTCAAACTGTTTCCGTTGCTGCGCGATGTGAAGCTGGTCCGAGCCTGGGGAGCATTGCGCGTCATGACACCAGACGGCTATCCGATCTATCAAACATCGACCACCTGTCCCGGTGCGTACTTGGTAACCTGCCATAGTGGAGTGACCTTGGCGGCCTTCCATGAAGGCCCGCTGGCCGACTGGATTTCTAGCGACCGGCACGACTCTTCTCTGGAGGTGTTCCATGCCGAACGCTTCACACTTTAAACGCCTGCCGATGCGTGTAGGCGAGCCAGTGACTGTCTTCGTAGAGGGTCGAGCAATCGAAGTGGAAAGTTATGATACCGCCGCCGCGGCTGTGCTGATTGCCGGCCTGGTGCCGTCTCGCACGACGCCGACAAGCGGGAGCGCGAGAGCACCTTATTGCCTTATGGGCGTATGCTTCGAGTGCTTGCTGGACATAGACGGCGTGGCCAATCAGCAGGGTTGCATGGTGAAAGTCCGCGATGGCATGCAGATTCACCGACAAGTCGGCGCCCGCGATATCCATGAGTCCCCGCAGGAGACCTCATAATGAGTAGCCGCAACACAACCGATGTCTGCTATGACCTTGCTATCATCGGTGCAGGTCCTGCCGGAATGGCCGCCGCCGCAGAGGCGGGACAACTTGGACTCGCCACCGTCCTGATAGATGAACAAGAAGAGGCTGGTGGACAGATCTACCGAGCCATCGAGCGAGCACCATTAGCTGACGAAGGCATACTCGGTAGCGATTATTACAAAGGAAGGTCTCTACTCGAGGCCATGCAGGCATCGCAAACCGACTATTTGCCTGGTACCACGGTATGGGATGTCGAGGACGATCTGACGTTAAACGTCTCTCATCATGGCCGTAGCCGACAGGTCCGCGCCCGTAGGCTATTAATTGCGACCGGCGCCCAAGAGCGTCCCGTACCGTTTACTGGCTGGACTCTGCCTGGTGTAATGACCTGCGGCGCAGCTCAAGTGCTGCTCAAGAACAGCGCTTTAGTGCCGTCAGCACCGCTGGTACTGGCCGGCAGTGGCCCTCTCATGTTGTTAGTCGCCAGCCAGTTGTCTTACGCAGGTGTACCGATCAAAGCCCTACTGGACACCACTCCTCGCGAAAACTATTTTCGTGCAGCACGGTATAGCCCCGGTGCACTGCGTAACCTCAAATTGCTTCTCAAGGGAGTTGGCCTGCTTCGCACACTCAAGCGCTCAGGGGTTCCACATATTACTGGAGTAGAAAGCTTGAGAGCTGAGTCTGGCAAAGATGATCACTTAGACAAGGTGTACTATCGCCGCAAGGGGGTTGATCACGAGCTCGATTGTCGCTCCCTTCTGGTTCACCAAGGCGTCGTGCCAAACGTGCAGTTAACAAGAGCACTTGAACTTAAGCATCGCTGGAACGATCAACAACAGTGCTGGAACCCGCATGTAGACGTCTGGGGTGAAACTTCTAGAGCAGGTATCTTCGTGGCAGGTGATTCAAGCGGTATTGCCGGTGCTCAGGCAGCGGAGGAGGCTGGGCGACTTTCGGTCTTGCAGATTGCCAAGCAACTGGGTCAGCTAGAAGAAGATACGCGCAATAAGCGAGCCGTGCCCATTCGTCGGCGTTTGGGACCGCATCAAGCCATTCGGCCTTTCTTAGATGTACTCTATCAACCTGCCAGGCCCTTCCTTATCCCAGAGGATGACACCATTGTTTGCCGCTGCGAAGAAATCACTGCTGGTGAGCTGCGCAGCATCGCTGATGCCGGTTGTCAGGGGCCTAACCAGGCAAAAGCTTTCTGTCGGGCTGGTATGGGGCCCTGCCAGGGACGTCTTTGCGGCCTGACGGTTTCCCAAGTTCTCGCTGAGCGTAATAATCAATCGATCGATGCTCTCGGCTACTACCATATCCGTCCACCCATCAAACCCTTGACTATCGGCGAACTCGCAGATATTGCAAACTGATTCTTTTCACTTTTTTTTCAGGAACCTCAAGATGACACTTTTTCGCCATGAAACCGGCATCCGCATGAGCCGTGCAGTTGTTCACCACGACACTATCTACCTCTGTGGTCAGGTAGCCGAAAATCGTAATGCCGATATTACCGGCCAGACCGAAACAATGCTGACAAAAGTAGACGCTCTTCTCGAATCTGTCGGCAGCGACCGTTATCACTTGCTATCTGCCACTATATATCTGAAAGACATGATTCTTTTCGAGGCGATGAATCGGGTCTGGGATGCCTGGGTACCCGAAGGCTTCGCGCCCGCGCGCGCCGGTGTCGAGGCAAAGATGGCAAGCCCTGAATTACTGGTGGAAATTTCAGTTGTTGCTGCAGTAGCTAGATAACTTGTTTACTCCGAATCAACATGATTTGAGGAGGGTGTGGACTACCGCTTGACGAGCGTAACCAAAGCTTTCAGCGATGATTAGCACGCCTACAAATTCACTGGAGAAACTTCATGTACATCGCCTTTTCCGAATATGTCAGAAAACACGAACCAATCGTTGGTTCGTTGTAGCCAGTGACAGTCTTTCGTAGTCATGGTCAATTCCTCCTGATGGTTACGATGGAATCAATAAAGCGCGCGGAGGTTTCTCAAAACAAATGCGGATTTATAGGAGTTCTCTATGACGGCGGCCAAGACAGCCATCGCAACAAGCGTCGCACGGATTTTCTCGAAAGGGGAACTCAAGGCTTCCGCGCGGACTCTTGCAGTCGATTGTGATTACGTAGCGAAAGAGATTGACCATATCTTTGTAATTAACTCTGACCATGAGGCGGAAGACCTAAAGGCCCAACAATTCAACTTTGACCGCATAGGTAAAATATTGCCCAAAGCCAAATCGCTGCCAGCCCAATATGGAGTTCAATTATCATGAAGGTTCTTGTTTTGGGTGGTGGGGTTGCAGGCGTTTTTACTGCGTGGTGCCTGGCTAAATCTGGGCACGAAATAACCGTTGTCGAGCGGAATCTCACTACGAGAGCTCCAGACCCTTCAACTCCGGTCCAGCCAAGCCTTAGCAATTTCTTCGCGGGTGGTAAACCATATGCCTTCATGCCTTTGCGCATATTCGATAAATCGCTTGATTGATCTAACTCGTCCCGGTCGCCCGACCATCCGTGGGTGGAGTCCAATGGACATCATGCGCAGGCCCTCAGAGGATTCGTCATACAACACATCGAAGCTTTCCTTCATATACTCCAGGAAGTCTGACGCCTGAGATAACCCCGGCGAGTTCCAGTAGCGAAAGTCGTTCACATCACTGGTGTAGGGCACAACGAGATGTTGCCGGCCCTCAACATTAACGAAGTACGGAACATCGTCGTTATAGGCATCGGAGTCATACAGAAATCCTCCTTCCTCAGCCACAAGGCGACGAGTGTGCACGCTGGCACCGTAACGGCAATACCAGCCGACCGGTCGCTTACCGCAGGTGCGCTGGAAAGACTCTACCGCCAGGCGAATGTGTTCGCGCTCTTCGGCTTCGGTCAACCTAAACACTTCTTCCCAGCGATAACCATGACTGCAAATTTCATGACCCAACTCAACAGCTGCTTTGGCAACATCCGGGTTCTGCTCAAAGGCGACGGCGCAGGCGTGGAAGGTTGCTGGTACATTAGCCTGCTGCAAAATGTCGAGGATCCTCCAGATACCGACGCGCGCACCATATTCGTACATTGACTCCATTGCCAGGTTGCGCACGCCCTCAGGGAATTGGTAGCTCCCCCATTCGGTCATACTTTCTTGATCAGAGTCGCCCATCGCTAGCGATCGTTCCGAACCCTCTTCGTAGTTGATGACGAAATTAATCGCTAGCCGCGCACCATTTGGCCAAGCGCCCTGCGGGCGTTGTCGTCCGTAACCGACGAGATCGCGAAGGGGTAGATTCATAGAACCAATCTCCTGGTAGTCAGTAACGTTCTAACTATCGAGCCAAGCTCGACTGTCAATATTGTTTAACGCATCGTAATTCCGGCCGTTGAGCGTTTGTCCATCACGAAAGGCCAGTTCCATCGCCAGGGTCTGTGCAATACAGAAGGCAGCAGTCAGCGAACGAAAGCCCAGCAGTTCAGCATCGTTGACCTCAATCAACACCGAGGCTTTTGGCCCTATAGGGCTGATGATGCTATCGGTGATCGCAATAATCGGCGCGCCGATCGTTACGACCTGCTCATAGGCATCCACCGTTCCCTGCGCATAAGGCGGAAAGCTAACGGCTATTAAAACATCGTCGCTATGCAACGCGCTGACCTGCTCGCGCAAGCTGCCACCCAGACCACTGATATGAACAGCGCTGCGTCCGACACGGCTTAATGCATAGCTAAGATACGCCGCCATGGGAAACGATCGACCCATGCCGACCACAAAAAAAGTTCGGGCCTCCTGCAATAAGGCAATCGTCATTTTGCATGCTTCCGAGTGATAAAGCTTCTCAAGGTACATGCAATCGATAAGCCAAGACCAAAAGATCTCGGGAAAAACCTATAAAACATTTAAAAACATAGGATTAAAGATGATGATAGTAGCTGGGCCAGGCCCATTTCGAGCGGGCAGTGATCGGTCTGTTAGCCTGCATGCACTATCACGGAGCAGGCGCGCCCCACGGGCATGCTTTACGGGCCAGGGGTTTACGCTAGCGCGCCCAGGATAAGATAATGAGCGGTAGTTAGATTGCTAGGGAAACACTGATTTATTCCCCTCACGTTGTCGGTTTGGTAAAATGGTCGCTCCTCCGCAGGAATCGACAGAGACTGTCATGAAGCAAACGAGTTTCGCCCAAGCAGAGTTTGCTGCCCCCCGGCACCCGACTGGTGGACGCCCAGATTGTCGACTCCCTGAACGCCAACCGCAATCATGTCCAGGCGGCGCTGAAACACCTGGCACTGCAGAAAATCGTCACCATCGAACCCAACCGCGGCGCCCATTCGTGCCAACCCACCGCCCGCGAAGCGAGAAAAATTTTTGTGGCGCGGCGGGCCATTGAAGGCGCTGTGGTGGCATCGATCACCCCGCAACGGGTGCGCCAGTTCGAAGCTCAGGTGAATGCCCATATGGCGGCGGCGGAAAAGGCCACCCGGAAAAGTGACCGTCGTGCCATTGTGCAGGAACTGAACAGTATCCACCTTCTTCTAGGGCGGATCAGCGGCAATAGTATGCTGTCAGACATCCTCGACAACCTTATGGTGCGCAGCTCGTTGATTGTGGCGCTCTATCAACGCAATGACGAACCGACCTGCCAGCACCGCGAGCACCGCGAGCACCGTGACATTCTGCAGGCTCTGTCCGCCGGCGAGGGTGAGAAAGCGGTGAAACTGATGAAGCACCATCTGGATCATCTGGCAGCAGAGCTGGCCCTGGAGAAAGACCAGGACCGGAGGATTGACCTTAAGGCGGTACTGGCCAGCGTCTGAGCAGAGTAGCCGGCGAATCTGGCCTTAACCGGGTTACGGTCCATATAAGGGCATGCTCCCAGTACCGTAGCGCCGTCTGGTAATTGGTAATGCCAGATTGGTTCAGACTACATCCGGATTTGTGCTCGCAGTCTAAGAGTGATGGTCAGTCAAGAGGGCTTAAGGGCTCCAATTAAATCGACCTCACGACTATGACAATCCAATAATAAATTGCGCTGTATATGGGCAAGGTGCTCTTCCATGAGCCTGACTGCCTGACTCTCATCCCCTGAAAACAATGCCTGCATCACCGCCTGATGCTCACCAATTGAGCATTTCACATCCGGAGTTTCCTGATAGAGGGCAATGATCAGTGAGGTTCGGGCGATTAGAGTATCGTTCATTTCTGCCAGGATCTTATTGCCGGAAATGTTTCCTAACAACCGGTGAAAATTACCGGATTCCCTAATCATTTGCTGCCGCTCTTGGCTGATGATTGCCTCTCGTTCACGCTCTACCTGGTTGATTAGCCGACTCTTGTTGCGGGCCGTCAGGTTGCAAATGACGCCTTCCACAATAGCTTGCTCCAATATCCGTCTAACGTGGAATACCTGTGTTGCCTCGTCAGCTGTCGGCATGGCCACGAACGCACCCCGGTTGGGGATCAGTGCGACGATTTTGGTTTCCGAGGCTAGCTTTTGCAGGGCGGCACGGACGTGGTTGCGGTTGGCGTCAAGCGCTTCCACAAGCTTGGCTTCCGTCAACTGGGCTCCTGGAGGCAGTCGGTGTTCAACAATAGCGTCTGTTAACGTGTTCATGATGCGTCTTATTTCACGGCTCGCTCGCGTCGTCATAACTTATTAAATCGTTAGCAATGTTTTAATGAAAATACCGGAATTCACCTCAAAAAATACTGCCTAAGTGTGCACTGACATGGTTCTCCATGCCTCATGTTGAGGCATGTTTCTAATAATATCCATTTTTTTAATTTATTGAAATTGCTAATTCTTGGATAACACATCTTCATTTTTTGCCTAAAAATTATATGGATACATGACAATCTTCAAGAATGGCACGTTCTCTGCTTAATCTACCAGGTAGATTGTTAACAATATTGGAGGTTGCATGGGAGCGGGGTCGGTAGAGTTGGTTGGTGTCGTCAAGCGCTATGATGAAGATGTGGCGGCGGTGCGAGAGATAAATCTGTCTATTCCGGGTGGCTCATACTGCTGTCTACTCGGGCCCAGCGGCTGCGGTAAGTCCACGACCTTGCGCATGATTGCCGGCCACGAGGAGGTAACTGAGGGTGATATTCTGCTGAATAATCGGAACGTTACCGACTTGTCTCCGCGGAAACGGGGCACAGCAATGATGTTTCAGAACTATGCCCTTTTTCCTCATTTGAACAGTCTCGATAACGTGGCCTTCAGCCTTCGTATAGCCGGGGTTGCCGGTGATGAGCGCCGATCCAGAGCCCGCGAGATGCTTGCTCTTGTCAACATGGAATCCTTCGCAGATGCCCTGCCTGATCAATTGTCAGGTGGTCAGCAACAACGGGTCGCCCTCGCCCGAGCTTTGATCAACCAGCCAGAAGTTATCTTGTTGGACGAGCCATTGTCAGCGCTGGACCCTTTCCTTCGCACCCGTATGCGAACAGAACTGAAAAAGATCCAGCAGCAACTCGGCATTACTTTCATCCACGTCACTCATTCCCAGGACGAGGCCTTTGCGCTGGCAGACCAGGTGGTCGTCATGAACGAAGGCATTATCGAACAGGTTGACCCCCCCGCTACTATATTTCGCTCCCCCCGCACCGCCTTTGTTGCGAGCTTTATAGGTGGTCACAATATTATCGAAGGCACGTTCATGTCGCAGGGACTCCGCGTCAGCAATCAACTCACTCTGCCAACGCCATCCTGGTCATCGGAACATGGTCTGGCACCAGTCGGAGTGTCATTGCGCTGTGACCGAATTTCGGTTCAACACTCGCCATCGGCAGCATCGTTGGTCACTTCCATGAAAATCCTGTTCGTCGAGTACCAGGGCCGATACGTGCACTTGCAGGGTCGCTGTGCGGACGGGCTGACGCTGTCGGTGTATCAGAGCGACAGTGACTTTCTTGTCCACCCTGTTCAGGAGGGAGATACAGTCTATCTGGACTGGAGTCCCCAAGACCTCAACCCGCTATACAGCGGAGCTAGCTCCATGGAAGCCCTGGCGACAACCGCCTGAAGCAACCAGCTGATAACAGACCACAAAGGAGAAAGATCGTGACTGATGATATCAACCCAGGCACCGAAGCTGCAGAATCAGTACCAGAAAAGAGCAGTCAAAATACCGGCAAAACATTTGGCATGAGCCGCCGGGGGTTTCTTAAGACGACAGGCGCACTTGCCGGGGCAGCGGTAGGCTCTGGCGCCATTACCGGCTTCCCTATGATATGGGCTCAGAACATAAAGAATGTCACCTTGCGCCAGTTCGGAACCGGGGTATCCAACCTCAATGCTATAGCGCAAAAAGCCAAGGAAGATCTGGGTATCAATCTGCAACTGACAGCCCTGGACTCCGATGCGGTGTCCCAGAGAGCTATCACACAACCAAACTCTTACGACATCGCCGATATCGAATACTGGATTGCCAAAAAGGTATTCCCGGCCGGTGTCATGCAACCCATGGATACTCGACGCCTGAAAAACTACGACAAAATCTCGCCGCTATTCATCACAGGAAAGCTGAATGAGAACTCGGTGATTGCCCAGGGCACAGCTCCCCACAAAGTCGGATTTGTGGAAAGCAGTGATTCCACCAGCTTTGCCAATGAACCTACCCGATGGATGACCCTGATCCCCACTATCTACAACGCTGATACGCTTGGTATCCGTCCTGACCTGGTAGGTCGGCCGATCACCAATTGGCGGGATATTATGGATCCCGCTTTCCGCGGTAAGACTTCTATTCTCAACATACCCTCCATTGGCATCATGGACGCGGCAATGATCTGTGAGTCTATGGGCGAGGTTAAATATGGCGATAAGGGCAACATGACGCGTGCTGAGATAGACGCAACCATAGAGGTACTCAAAAAGGCCAAGGCTGATGGACAGTTCCGTGCCTTCTGGAAGAGCTTTGACGAGTCGGTCAACCTGATGTCCTCTGGAGAAGTTGTCATACAGTCCATGTGGTCTCCAGCCGTCAGCGCTGTGAGAGCAAAGGGTATTCCCTGCAAGTATCAACCGCTAGAGGAGGGTTACCGCGCCTGGGGAGGCGGTATCGGTCTGGCGAAACATCTGTCGGGGCTGGAACTGGACGCTGCTTATGAATATATCGACTGGTATCTGTCTGGCTGGGTGGGCGCCTACCTGACACGGCAGGGGTACTACAGTGCCGCGCCTGAAACCTCGAAGGCTTTCCTGACCGAAAACGAATGGGGCTACTGGATTGAAGGCAAGGAGGCGCAAAACGATATCACGAACCCTGACGGGAAGGTCGTGGAAACGGCTGGCATTGTCCGCGATGGCGGCTCATATGAGGAGCGCATGGGATCGGTGGCCTGCTGGAACTCGGTGATGGATGAGGATCGTCACATGGTTCGAAAGTGGAACGAATTTATCGCCTCCTGAGGTGCTCTCATAATGTGCAGTCCTGTCACCACCCGATGTGAACGGTGGTGACAGGCGGATAAGGAGACACCGGGTGTCGACATTCAGAACAAGCTACCTGCAGGTCACGCCACTGGCCTTAGTCATTTTGGCATTTCTGCTGTTTCCTATACTGACCATCGTTATTGTCAGTTTCTGGGACTTTAATGCCTACCAATTGTTACCTGATTTTATTTGGGGAAATTATGAGTTTCTGCTCACTTCGGAAGTGACTTTAAAAGCTTATCTAACAACTTTTTTTTATGCAGCGTCTACTTGGCTGATCACGTTTGTACTCGGCTTTACAATAGCCTACTTCCTGTCCTTCCACGTGCGCACTCCGTTGATGCAGGGAATCCTTTTTGTGCTTTGTACTATTCCCTTCCTGACCTCCAATATCATCCGCATGATCTCCTGGATTCCCTTGCTGGGTCGTAATGGACTGATAAATTCCGGGCTGCAGGGGTTGGGGCTAACGTCGGAGCCTGTCGAATGGCTACTATACAGTGACTTCTCAGTGATCCTCGCGTTTGTGCATCTTTATACCCTTTTCATGGTCATCCCGATCTTCAACTCGATGATGCGCATAGATCGAAACCTGGTCGAAGCCTCGATAGACGCCGGCGCTACAACCTGGCAGACGATTCGTCATGTAATTCTGCCGCTCTGCAAATCCGGGATCGCCATTGGCTCAATCTTTGTGGTGACCCTCGTGATGGGTGACTTTATTACCGTAAGGCTGATGAGTGGCGGGCTCAGCGCCTCTGTTGGCGTACTGATCTATAACGAGATTTCGATGTTGCAATATCCAGCCGCTGCCGCCGGAGCGGTGGTGCTTCTGATAACCGTTCTCCTATTGCTATCGATACTGTTTCGCTTCATCAACATTCGACAGGAGCTTTAATTATGAACGTCAAACGGGGCCCTGTTCATGTCATGCTTACGCTGACATTCGGGCTATTCCTGCTGTTCCTTTACGGTCCTACCATCACTATCGCGTTGCTGTCTTTCCAGGGGCCGGACGGTGGCCTGACATTCCCTATGAACGGCCTGTCGCTGCATTGGTATTTCAACCTTTTCGAGAAGCAACAGGTGGGGGATTTCGGTGGTTCGTTGAGTCGGTCCCTTTTGCTGGGGATCTCCGTCATGACTTGCACCATTTTGTTTTCGCTGCTGGCTGGGTTGGCCTATCGCCGATATTTTCGTGGCGGCACGGTGCTGTTCTATCTGACCCTGGTTAGCCTGATCCTGCCGTCGATACTGATTAGTCTCGGCATAGGAATTCTTTTTGACCAATTGGGAATCTCCCCACACTGGTACAGTTCGGCTTTTGGTGCCCACCTTACCTGGACCCTACCGTTCGGCCTGCTTATTATGTTTGCAGTGTTCAATCGTTTTAATAAGCATTACGAGGCAGCCGCGATAGACATGGGCGCCAGCCCCTGGCAGAGTTTTTCGCTAGTAGTGTTGCCGCTAATACTGCCAAGCTTGATTGGTGTCGGGTTGCTCGGTTTTACCCTGTCTTATGATGAGTTCGCCAGGACTCTCATGACATCCGGAACCTTCAATACCCTGCCTCTGGAAATTTATGGTATGACCACTAATGTGACCACGCCGGTGCTCTACGCCCTGGGCACCTTCACTACACTTATTTCCTTTGCTCTGATCGGTACTGCCCTTGTTGCCATGCGTCTAGCCCAACGCCGCCGCACTGCCCGCCGAGCGGATGCAGAAACCTCATTACGCTGAAGGCATCGATATTGCTCGACATAGGGCGAAACACCATCCCCCCCCGAGATAGAGACCAATCTATGAGTATAAAATCCAATGGTCACCCCAATTACTATTCACCGTCTGACGGGCACCCACCACAGACTCAATTGTTAACTGATTGAGCTGTGTTCGAAGAGGCATACGTCTTTATTCCAAAGGGCGCCTTACAGGACGTCGTGACTAGTCGACTACCGCATTGGGAAAAAACGCGTTTGTGGGTTTTGTCGCGACCGCTCTCCGGATTTGCCGAAACTTTTTCTCAATACATTGTTGAGGTCTCGCCAGCTGGCGGAAGCCAAAAGCCTGAACCCGACAAACTGGCTGAAAGTGTTTTGTTTGTGGTTGATGAAAAGGTGTCGTTAACGGTTGAATCAAAAACGTACAAGATGGAAAACGGTGGTTACGCATTTCTGCCGCTAGGTGCAAACTGGGCTTTAACGAACGAGTCCGAAAATAAAGTGGTTTTCCATTGGATACGAAAAGCTTACGAATTTGTCGATGGCGTCGATACACCTCCGTATTTTGTTATTAATGTGGACGACCACACAAAGTACTTAATTTCCACGCAAAGTATTTAATCTTGCGTGCTACCGTATAACTACTTGATTCTTATCGAGTTGTTTAATTTCACTATGGTCCCAATGACTTATTAGGCTGGTCACGTAACGCTTTACTTTGTAATTGCACGGGACGTCGCGATCAAGGATCGGAATAAAGCGTTTGGGTGAGCGCTGGAGACTGCGCTTGCTCGGCTGCCCTCCCCTTGTTTCGGCGTTTTGGGCCAAACTTCAAAGTCGTAACCGGCATCCACAAAGCTGGCCGGCGTGATCGCCAATATCTCCGAAACTCGCGCATCGGTCGAGGAATATGTAAGTGCAATTTTACGAATCTCTTGTAACCAAATTGTTTCTAAACTCGTTTGACCTGGCGATCGAATCCCATCAAACTACTGTATAAATAAACAGTATTTGGTGTAAATCATGTCCTGCATCCTGCTTGGTGACGCCCAAACCTTCCTCCGCTTGCGCATCCCGCTCTTTCTGGAGCGAGTATCCGCTGGCTTTCCCTCGCCCGCAGAGGACTACATTGAGAAAACTCTCGATTTAAATGAGCTGTGCATCCAACACCCTGCAGCGACTTTTTTTGTGCGAGTGCAAGGGGAATCCATGATCGGTGTCGGCATTTTTCCTGGCGATGTCCTAGTGGTTGACCGATCTCTGCGAGCACAACACGGTGACATCATTATCGCCAGCCTGGAGTCAGAGATGACGGTTAAGGAGCTACATCTCACACCTCTACCAGTTTGCCTGCTTCCAAGAAACCCGGCTTATCAGCCAATCCTTATCGAAGACGGCATGGTGTTAGAAGTGTTTGGTGTGGTCACCAATGTCGTCCGATCGCTTAAGCGGGGACGGAAGTCATAATGACGTCCACCGAGACAACTGCATGAAAACGGTGTTCGCCCTTGTTGACTGCAACAACTTCTACGCCAGCTGTGAAAAGCTATTTAGACCGGATTTACGGGATACCCCGGTGATCGTGCTGTCCAACAATGATGGCTGCGTGGTTGCCCGCTCACGGGAGGCTAAAGCGCTCGGCATTAAAATGGGCGTTCCGGTACACCACATACGGTCGGAAATTCGACTGCACGGCATTCACTTGTTTTCGTCCAATTACACTCTTTACGGTGACCTGAGCCGGCGTGTAATGACGACCCTGGAAGCTTTGGCGCCGCGGGTAGATGTGTACTCCATTGATGAAGCTTTCCTGGATCTTTCAGGCGTTGAGCGGGTTGTGCCCCTAAGAGATTTTGGGCACCAGGTGAAAGACATCGTTGTTCAGAATACCGGCCTGCCAGTCTGTGTCGGCATCGCGCCCACTCGAACTCTAGCGAAACTCGCCAACTATGCGGCTAAAAAATACCGGGCAACTGAGGGTGTTGTAGATCTGACCGATACTGGACGGCAGCGACGATTAATGGCTCTGGCGCCCGTGGATGAAGTTTGGGGTGTTGGCCGGAAAATATCAGCCAAGCTCCAGGCAATGGGGATCAATACCGCACTCAAACTCGCTGACGCGGATCCTGCAACGTTGCGTAAACAGTTTTCCGTGATACTGGAACGCACAATTCGTGAACTGAATGGCACTGCCTGCATACCCTGGGAGGATGTCCCTCAGCCGAAAAAGCAGATTATGTGCTCCCGTTCGTTTGGTTCCCCGGTAAAAGCCTTATCCGACCTGGAAGAAGCCGTTGTCCAGTTTGCCTCGAGAGCGACAGAAAAACTCCGGAAAGGGGGACAGTACGCCGGCGCACTGATGGTGTTTTTTCGAACCAACTCGTTCCGAACGGAGCTGCCTCAGTATTCCAATAGCGCATCCGTAGGGCTGATCACACCCACACAAGACTCGAGAGTCATCGTTCAGCAGGTTCTAAGTTTACTCAGGTCTATGTATCGGCCGGGTTACGACTATGCGAAAGCCGGCGTGATGTTGAGTGACTTGGTTAACGAGGCGGCCATCCAAGAGGATTTTTTCGCCAGCCCGTCACCTGGTCAGGATGACCGAGCCGCCCGGTTGATGTCCGTGATGGACGAGATCAACCGAAGATCACGAACAAAGGTGTGCAGTGCCAGGCAAGCAGGCCCCGCGGCTTATGCAATGCGAAAAGAGCATTTGTCGCCGGCTTACACGACAGATTGGAGGCAGTTACCCGGGGTAACTTGAAACTCAAAAAGGGGCCTTGCTTGAGGATTTAGGCCGAGTTAGTTCGAATATCGGGGGTAGTATATACTAACAAATTAGAACACCACCCGTTCTGCCATCCAATTCAGCCATTCCTGACAAATTGAGTAGCGAAGAAAAATTCCGCATTATCCTGGAGATCACTCCTTTTGTGATTGTTGTAAGTTCAGAAATGGATAGATTGTTGCTCACGCCAGTGCAGCCACAAACGGGTATCTAGCTCAAGTTGATGATAATCAGGCTCCATATGGCAGCACAATTGATAGAAAGCTTTGTTATGCTCTTTTTCTCTTAGATGCGATAGCTCGTGCACTGCGATCATTCGCAAAAACTCAGGCGGCGCCTCTTTGAATAAGCTGGCCACCGTGATGCTGTTATTTGACTTTAGCTTACTGCCTTGCACTCGTGATTGATAAGTATGAACACCCAGCGCATTTTTAAGCACCTGGAGCTTGCTGTTGTAGCTGACTTGAGAAATAGGGTTACCTTTACGCATATACTGATTTTTTAGCTCGATTACATAGTGGTACAGCGCCTTATCGCTTTGTATTTCGTGAAGGTCTGGATATTTTTTTTCGAGATAATTGCCTAAACGACCACTAGTAATCAGCAAACCTGCTTGTGTTTTAATTTGCTCAGAGTAATGAGCTATATACTTTAAGGTAGTCACTGATTTAATCCTTTATATTAGGCATATGGAGTGAGTCGAAAAAGCCATATCTGCGAATTGTAGCGTATTTCCCTCACACCTTCTGTTCACGTTTTGCCCGTGCAGGGTAGATGTTGTAGTGGTTCAATGATTCCGAACACCAACGTAGGTGGTAATATTGCCGCTATAAGCGAGGTGTCTGATGACCAGGAAACGACGATCTTTTACGCCGGAGTTCAAGTAGAAAGCGGCCTGTCTGGCGCTTGACCAAAGGTATTCTATTGCCGAAGCCAGCCGCTCCTTAGATGTCGGCGAAAACGCCTTTACCCCCAAATTCAAAGCTCTGACCCTGGAGCAGCGGCGAATTCAGGAACTGGAAGCTCGTTGTGAGCGGCTGGAACGGGCGATTCAAGGTTCGCCGATTGATGAGTGAGCTGGGGCTGATCTGCAAACAGTTAGGTCCACACGCCTACAGACTCCAGAAATTTAGTACTTTCCGTGGTTGTCTAATGGACCCGTAAACCTGCTTGTTGCCATTAAACTTGAATCGTCTTGCCCAAGTTGAGTCAGATAAAATTCAATTTCCGTAACATCAACTTTCAGCGCATCAGACGCGACGGTCACGGAAAATGGAAACGTCAGCTGCTTCTCCAGGGTTTAAGTTGACATACGCCGGACCAATTATATTCAAGCCTTCGAATCCTTTTACACTGACATTATATCTTTTGTTTTGATGACTTTTATTGATGATCTTCAATGTGTAGCTATTTTCTATCTCGCCTTGCGTGTTCAAGCGATATAGGCCTCTGTCCTTGGCGAAGTCCAAACTCACGAGAGGCCTCGAAGCTATGGCCAAGGTCAACGTTATTATCATCGCTATCAGAACGGCGCCATAGCCTACGAGCCGGGGACGAACAATTTTTAAAGGCTCGCCACTGAGTTCTCGCTCACTGGTGTACCTGGTTGCCGGTTTCACCGTTTTACCGTATGGACTTTGCCGAGGGCGAGCAATACCAGCACTTTCTGAAAGCCGCCGGAAGTGCCGCATTAACCGACCAGGGCAAGCGCTTTTAAACCCGTTCCGATATCTTATTTAAGAAATGCTGGATTTCAACCCTCGAACCGGTTATCCGTCTTACCTGCCAATCCACGCAGAAAGTGGTCCAGAGAAATGTTGCTGGGTTGTTCGCGAAGGGCTTTCAGCAGACACTCCTGGTCGCCAAATATGACCTGATCGTAACGCGGCTCACGGTCGGAACCTCGAATCACAGACTGGACGCCGCCTCCCAGCTTCGAAGACCCTGGCGCAACTTGGCTTGCCAAATCTCGTAAATGGGTGGCCAAGTGGGCTCGTTGAGAAACGCTAAGGGCTTCCCAGTCAAGTGCTGCCAGTCCGGTCTGGATAATTTCTATAGTGTCGTCGTCCATCGTGCGCCCAAGCAATGCAAAGCAAGCCGCAAATGCCTCATTGCGAAGCATTGGCGGCAATGACGGATCAGAGACAAGGTCATCGAATTCGACAACGGCCTGCCGAACCCGGGTCCCAAGGTCTGCTTTTGGCGGCGTGGGTTCGCTAGCGGGCGTTGCTATTGGTCTATCCTGCTCCGATCTCCGAACGGCCTTGTACCAATAGGCTGCAATTCCGGATTTTCTGGGCGGCAGTTGTTCCAACCTTATCTTCACCCTGTCCGCCAGTGAGTGAAACTGCCGACAGGACGGGTCTGACTGAGCCAGCAAGGCCACCGGGCGCTGCGTGATCACTGATTGGCGCAGTGTTTCGTCACGCCAGATGGCGCCCAGATAGTGTGGCTGCACGTTCAAGTGACTTTGCGATGCCGCTGCAAAGCGCTGAAATATCGATTGTGCCTGACTGGCACCATGAGCCATGTTAACCAGCACACTCGGGGTACGCCGGTAGCCTTGCCGCTGCAACACCTTGATGAGCGAAAATGCATCTGTTAGAGAAGCCGGGTCAGGAGTGACCACCACACATGCCATAGCAGCGGAGGCAATCATGTGAAGTACCACTGGCTGCAGGCCAGCGGCAGTATCAATAAGAACATAATCGTAACGGCGTTCAAGTGCAGCAAGGCTTTTGAGCAAATCTAGACTGCCGGCAACACCTAATTCCATGCACCGTTGCACCCCCGATGCACCAGGAATCACATGCAGTCCCAGAGGCGCCTCCATGATAATCTCATCAAGTGTGCATTCTCGGCGAAGGACGTGTTCCAGAGTGTGTTTCGGATACTGACCCAGCATGATGGCAACATTGGCAAGATCCAAGTCTCCATCGAGCAGCAGCACGCCGTGGCCCTCGCGCGTGAGGGCCAACGCAAGATTGATGGCAACCGAAGTTTTACCGACACCACCTTTACCGCCGGTGACGGCAATAACCCTGGGCTGGGTTGAAATATGCCTCGAATCCGTCATCGGTCTCTCTTTGATACTGACCTCAAAACCACGGTCAAAGAAGTAAAACAGACTAATTTATGACATCAATTCTACAGCGAACATGCAAGACAATATAGCCAGCGAGACGACACTTCGGGTACTTTCGTTGTATTTCTGACAATCTTTTAAGTGGCAATATCAGGTAGATCACACAGCATAAGTCTAATTAGCGGATTTTCGATTGCCACAATTGTGAGACTCAAATCGGATTTTAATCCATTCAGAATTTAGGAAAATTTTCAATAGCCTGTATTTATTTTATGGAATTGATTGTTTAAGCTCTCATCATTATGGTAATTATGAATGAAGTGTCAGATGTACATGACCGGTAATTCTATGCAAATATCTCCGAATACAGAATTACCCAGCCTCCCCGAAGTCACTCTTAGGGCGCTGGAAGCGTGTCGAAAGGAAGACAGCTATCGTCATATCAGCAATATTATCTCGGCCGACACTGCCCTCACCACGCAAGTACTGGCCATGGCTAATTCATCACTCTACGGCCGGTCAGGAGAAATTCGCTCGGTTGAGCAAGCACTGCTCCGGCTTGG
Source organism: Marinobacter sp. BSs20148 (assembly GCF_000283275.1). Classification (NCBI taxonomy): domain Bacteria; kingdom Pseudomonadati; phylum Pseudomonadota; class Gammaproteobacteria; order Pseudomonadales; family Marinobacteraceae; genus Marinobacter; species Marinobacter sp. BSs20148. Next base: position 1,990,435 of record NC_018268.1, on the reverse strand, counting down.
CACTGAACGTTTACGCACACTGATTCTCACTGCCGCACTCCGGCAGTTGATGTTCGATCTTGGTGCAGACCAGTGGCAGCAACTTCGTGATTTCTGGCGCCACTCTCTCACCACCGCACTGACCGCCAAAACCCTCGCCACGCTTACCCGCTACCCCTCGGCGGACGAGGCCTTTATGTTGGGAATGCTCCATAACATTGGCGAACTGATTGCTCTGAAAATGACTCCGGGTGATCTTCAAAAGCAGTATCTCGATCACCAGGCAGAGATCGGAGCGCAGCTTGCTCAGGCCTGGGGGCTGGGGCAGATGGCAGCAGATGCCATGCGTTATCAAAAGGCTCCGGCGTCGGAAATCCGTGATGCGGCCCATCTGGTCAAGTTGATCAATCTGTCAACACGGCTGGCTCAATCCGATGCGGCCGGTATCGCGGCAGCAGGCACCATTTTCAGTCTCAGTGAAGATCTCACCCGGGAATTATCACTGCGCATCAACCATGAAGTTGCTGCCCTCGCGCAATCGTTAGGTGTCACCCTTGAACATACCTATGACGGCCACAAAGCAAGCCAGACATTGCGCAATACCGTTATTCGCCAAGCCATGACCGACCAGGCTCTCAGCCCGGCCAACGACTCAGGCCCGGCGCTAGCGAGCACAGTGGTCAACCTCACTCTATTAACAGGTTGCCCCAGCCTATTTTTCAGAGTTGACGATGGCATTCTGATCCTGGCATCGGATAGTCAAGGCGAACCGCCCGACATGACGATTGTTGCCGCTTCCACAGGCAGTGTGCTAACGCAAAGCTTCAGGGATCAAAAAGCTGTGCTGCTGGCTGAACGTTCGCCCAACGTGCTCGACAAACAATTATTGGCGCTACTTAACACATCGTCCCTCATGGCTGCTCCAGTGCTGTTCGAAGACGTTTGTCAGGGCGTTTTTGTGATTGGCACCGATGCCGTAAACATGAGGTCGACTCTGGAACTAGCTGAAATGTTCTGCGCGCGATTACCACACCTCATTGCGAGCAAAGAGGCGAAAAATCAGGACGATGTAACAGCAGCTGATATTGACCAGGCCCTTGCCCAAGATAATGTACGACGGTACATTCATGAAATCAGCAATCCCTTAACCATCATTCGGCAGTACATTTATCAACTACGTGGGCGGCTTGAAAATGAACAGGTTCGGGAACAACTGGATATTATCCGGGAAGAGCTTGAGCGCGCTGGCAATCTGTTGGTGCAGATGGGTGAGAGCCAAGAACCCAACCCGAACACCGACGAGCCGACAAGCCTTAATCGAGAATTGAGAGCCCTGCACGCCCTATTTCAGGACAGTTTGTTCAGAAACGGCGATATTGATTGCGATCTGATTTTGAGCGAAGAATCAACAAATCTGGCGGCTGGCAGGGCGCCGGTGCGCCAGGTGATTCTTAACCTGATCCGAAACGCGGTCGAGTGCATGCCGGATGGGGGGAAGCTCAGGCTTGAAAGCGCCTCGCCCGTCTGGCAACAAGGCCGGCAATGGATCGAAATGCTGATCGAAGACAACGGCCCGGGTTTACCGAAAGCCATTCAAAGTAGTCTGTTCAAGCCTGTAAAATCCAGTAAGGGCGTGACCCACAGCGGACTAGGGCTGAGCATTGTTAAACAACTCATTGATGACATGGAGGGCATCATTGGATACCGCACGGGGAGTTCTGGCACCAGTTTCAGGCTTCTCCTGCCGGCGGCATCTGATTCCAGCAAAGGTCCGACATAAATCATGGGCGGCACGCGATGACACAGCAACCGATCTCTTCGCCAGTGACGGACACTATCGTGGCTCGGATACTCGTCGCCGATGACGACCCGAGGCTGCTGAGTAGTCTCTCCTCACTGCTGGAGCAACAAGGTTATCTTGTTACCTCGGCGTTGGGCGGAAGAGAAGCCTGCAGACAGCTGAACACGGGCACCTTTGACCTCGCCATGCTTGACCTGAGAATGCCTGAATTAGACGGTTTTGAAGTCATGGCCCATGCCGCAAAAGTTCAGCCCAAATGCGGCATTATCGTCGTCAGCGGGGAGAGTTCGTTCAGTTCTGTCAGTCGTGCGCTGCGCAAAGGAGCTCAAGATTACATCAAGAAACCCTTTGACCCAGACGAAATGCTTACCACGCTGGAAGCTGTATTGGGCAAACAGTCGCTGGTTAGAGCTCATACCGATGTACAACAGCGACTTGAAAAGTCCGAAGCATTGCACCGTTACATCGTCAACAACTCCCCAGACATTGTCTTCATGCTTGATGACCAAGGGCGCTTCTGTTTCATCAACAGCAAGATTGAATCGTTGTTGGGCTACAACAGTGAAGAGCTCAACGGAAAGCATTTCCGGCACCTACTTGACGAACAGGACATTGCTCGCGGCACTCATCCCCTCCGGGACCCAAGCGTTACACCTGAAAATCCCCGCACCTTCGAAGTGAAACTCAAAACCCGAGGCAGCCAAAAAGCCAATCGCTATTTCGAGATCACTGCGTTTCCAGTTGATCATGGAACCTTGCCTCTGGGAGCCGATTTCAATGCCCGCAATTCTGATTCCAAGGCGCGGTTTTACGGCACCGCAAGAGACGTGACTGAACGTAAGGAAGCGGAAGCCTTCATAAATTTCCAAGCCTATCATGATTTGCTAACCCGGTTGCCCAACCGGGCACTGTTCACCGACCGGTTGAGCCTTGCAATTACACAGGCGAGTCGCAGCAAACAGAAACTCGCAGTCATGTTTCTGGACCTGGACCGGTTCAAAGTGGTTAACGATACTTTGGGTCACGCCATGGGTGACGTTTTGTTACAAGTGGTCACCCAGCGTCTGGAGAATTGCCTCCGTAAAGGTGACACACTCTCACGGTTTGGCGGTGACGAGTTCACACTGTTGCTGCCCGCCATTAACAGCAGTAACGATGCCCGGCGTATTGCCAAGAAGCTGATTGATGCCCTCAAAGCACCCTTTCAATTGGGCGAACACGAAGTATTTGTCGGAGTTAGTATCGGCATCTCCCTTTACCCGGAGGCCGGCACCTCAATGGATCAGCTGATCCAGAACGCAGATATTGCCATGTATCACGTGAAGGCTCGGGGCAAGGATGGCTACCGTTTTTACAGCGAATCCATGAACATCGACACCGTCAACCGTCTCAGCCTGGAAAGGGATCTCAGGCAGGCTCTCGAGAACAACGAACTGCGGGTTTACTACCAGCCGCAAGTTTGCGCCAAAAGCGGACGCATTGTGGGGCTGGAGGCGCTGGTTCGCTGGCAACACCCGGATCGAGGACTGCTCTACCCCAAAGATTTCCTTCCATTGGCCGAAGAAACCAAACTGATTGTAGCGCTTAGCGAGCAGGTACTGGCCCAGGCGTGCCGGCATGTCAAAGGGTGGATACTTGATGGCAACAGGGATTTGAGGCTGGCAGTAAACATGTCGCCGATTCAGGTAGAGCACCCGCGATTTGTCGAAAACCTAATCAGGCAACTCAAAAATGAAGAGTTTCCACCCAGCCATCTGGAAATCGAAATTACCGAAAATGTCATTATGAATGACCTCAAGCAGATCAGCCAAAAGCTCCAACAACTGGCCGACCATGGAGTCCGCATTGCAATCGATGATTTCGGTACCGGCTATTCTTCGCTGAACTACCTTCACCAGTTACCTATCCACACGTTAAAAGTAGATCAGTCGTTTATCCGCGGAATTGGAAATGGAGAAGACGACGCCTGCATCGTCAATGCTATCGTGGCCATGGCTCACGGCCTGAGGTTGGACATTATTGCAGAAGGCGTAGAGACAGATGCGCAATTGGTCTATCTGAGAGGGCTTGGCTGCCAGCAGATACAGGGCTTCCTCTATGGTCCCGCTCAGTCCCCCGAAGCCATTTCAAGGATGTTGGATGGTCAGCGAGTAAGAGCCGTAGTCTGACGAATGTCCCATCAAGGTGGTAAAAAAAGCTGTTATTGAAAATAACGGCCAAATCGAACATTAAAAGGATTAGATTAGCGGTTCAATCCAAAAATCATCACTATCAAGGACTAAAGTGTCAGCACCCTTTACCGGTCAGCCGCTGTTCGATACCGCTCATTACCTTGAAGATCTGTCAGACTTTCATTGCCATCCATCCATACCGACATTTCTGGCGTCTCTGCCGCAGCCCTTGACGACACTGCGCGATGATTATGAAATTAGTCGCCAATTTCTGATGAAATACGCCGATGTGCCTGGAACGTTTTCACGCTTTCGCGGTGAAGTTCAGCGTTTTCTGAATTATCTTTGGGTAACCACCAAACGCACGTTGGCGCAAACCGACGCCGATGTTGTGACCGCGTATTTCAAGACCTTGAAGAATCCACCCCATAGCTGGATTGCTCGCGGTGTGTTTTCGGCTTTCACCCATGCCAATGGTTTACGTCTACCAAACCGCCAATGGCGTCCGTTTGCGCTGCGCTCCAGCGATGAAAACGCCGTTTACAATGCCAGCCAAGCCAGCCTGAACGCCAGTCGAACGGCTTTACAAACCTTCTTTAAATATCTGGTTTACCGACAATATCTGCTAACAGACCCGCTTAGCGACTTACGCCGCCGTGATCGTCGCGCCAAACCGCAACTGGCCAAAGATCTCGAAGTCGCTGTGCGCCGGCTAACCGATTGGCAGTGGTCCTGGTTGCTAGAAACCTTGGTTACCGAAGCAGATCAAAACCCCAAATGTGAACGACATTTGTTTGTGATTGTTACCATGAAATCGTTGTTTCTTCGGGTTGGCGAGTTGGCGCCGCGTCCGCTAGACGATGGCGCAGACCGGATTCCAGTTTTTGGTGATTTCCGCCGGAAAGTCATTCAGGGCGATCAATATTGGTCGTACTTTGTGTTTGGTAAAGGCGACAAAGCCCGTTCAGTCACCCTACCCGATGCCTATCTGCCTTACCTGAAACGTTGGCGTGCCTACTTGGACTTACTATCGCCTATGCCAGACCCGGGCGATCATCACCCTATCCTACCCTCAACCCATGGCACAGCGCTGGGCAAACGTCAGGTTCAACGCATTTACGAGCAGGCCGTTATGTTCGCTGTTGCGCGAATGGAGGAAGCCGGTTTTGTCGACGAAGCCCGACAGCTTGAAGCGATAAGGTCGGAAACCCATTACCTGCGCCACACCGGCGCCAGCCAGGCGATCGAATCCGGCGCGGATATTCGCCACATCAGTGAAGAACTCGGCCATGCCAGCGCGGCTTTTACCGAGTCGGTTTACGTTAACTCGGATCAGGCCCGCAAGCGGTTTCAAGGCCGCGAGCGGAAAGTGTGAGAAAAGTTGAGGGTTCGTAACCCCCTTATTTCTTTCCAAGGCATGATTGGAGCCCGTCCGCGATCTCGATCAATAAGTCTGGGTACAGGTTGGCGCCGGTAGCCAGGCCTGATCCTAATGGGTCAATAACTCCAGACGTGTTAACGCCCGTTCCGCCAAAAACCGCTTTAACGATACCTGGGTTGTATTGTGGCTCAGTGAACACACAGCTTACGTCTAAATTTGTCACAACTGCTCTGATTTCTGCAATCCGGGCCGGGCTTGGTTTTGATGCATCCCCGATCGAGATCGCCCCTGCTGCCAGAATGCCAAAGCGTTTTTCGAAATATTGGTAAGCATCATGGAAAACAATGAATTGTTTATTTTCGAGCTGCGCTACGGTGATTTCAATACGACTGACTGCAGCATCAATGTCAGCTTGTCCAATCGCTGAATTTTCAAGGTACTGAGCGGCATTTTCAGGATCTTCTTCTGCCAGAGCCGCTGCGATCACATCAAGCCAGACCTTTCCGTTGGCGGGGTCTAACCACGCATGCGGGTCAGCACCACTGTTTTCTTGATGATGGCCTTCAGTATGCTCATCGTCTTTCTCTTCCCCATCTTGGAGGTCATCATGAGTGCCGTGTTCACCCTCCTTTTCCTCGTCGTGATCGCTATCACCATGAGCATCGAAAGTGGCTCCTTCTCTGAAGGCATAGGTCGTTGTGCCCATCGCCTCCAACAACTCGACTTTCGTTGAATCGGGAGACAGTTTATCCAGAGACCTTTCAAGCCAGGGTGTCAGGCCCTCACCTACCCAGAACACGACGTCCGCTTCCTGTAGTGCCTGAGCTTCCGATGGGCTGAGCGAATAGTTATGCGGCGAAGCGCCAGACTGAACAATGAGATCCGGCCTGCCTACTCCAGCCATTACCTGCGACACGAGGGAGTGAATGGGTGTGATGTCAGTCGCCACATTGGGGACAGCATTTGCACTAAACGGCAAGGTTGCTATAAACGCAGTAGCCATTAATTTTTGGCGCTTTCTCATTCTTTTTCAGCCTTTTCGTAATGGAAGTTTTATTTCTTAATGTTATGTTATAACATTGTAATTAACTAGGAAAGAGGTTTACGTTGTGAAAGCTGAAAAATGCTCCAGACCTGCGCGGATGTGTGTGACCTGCTTTCGATGGAAAAACAAATGAGAGTACTTGCCACCAAAAACCTGTCCGTCAGTTTTGGCGGGAACCGAGTACTGAAAGACATTAATATCCATATAGAGCGGGGCGAAATAGTGACGATTGTCGGCCCGAACGGGTCAGGAAAATCGACGCTTCTGCGCGCGATTATCGGCGCCCAGGTACCCACGTCCGGCAAGGTTGAAATTATCAGTAAACAGATTATTGGCTACGTTCCACAGCGCCTCTATATTGATGAAACACTCCCAATGACGGTTTATCGGTTTCTATCGCTTCCCAAGCGCCAGCAAAGGGACGACATGAAGACTGCCCTCCAGCAAGCGGGGTTGTCTGGTCTTGGCAAACAACAGTTAAGCACCCTGTCCGGAGGGCAGTTCCAGCGCGTTTTGCTGGCCCGAGCCCTGATAGAGAAACCCGATCTACTTTTGTTGGATGAGGCTACCCAAGGGCTGGACCATTCTGGGTCAGCAGACTTTTACCGGCAGATTGAGAGGGTGCGGCAAGAACTGGGTTGCGCCATCCTGATGGTAAGCCATGAGCTGCACACTGTGATGCGAACATCAGATCGCGTTATCTGCCTGAACGGCAGTATTTGTTGCGAGGGCGCGCCTGAGGTTGTCAAGGTCGCTCCCGAATATCGATTATTATTTGGCTTCGATAATGCGGAAATGTTCGCTAGTTACCATCACCATGACCATGCAACTCCCCGGCACGAGGAAGCTATTTAATGTTCGATGACTTTATGTTCCGCGCTTCCCTTGCCGGCCTCGGTGTCGCAATCGCCGCAGCGCCGCTTGGCTGTTTTATTGTTTGGCGGCGTATGGCTTTTTTCGGCGATGCAACCGCACATGCCGCCATTTTGGGGGTAGCGTTGTCACTTACGTTATCCATGCCAATATTTGCAGGAGTTTTGGTGGTATCGCTGTTAATGGCTCTGGCCGTTACAACTCTGAGTGAACGCGGTTACGCCATGGATACTCTGCTTGGTGTCTTGTCGCACTCTTCGCTGGCTTTTGGGCTGGTGGCAGTCTCCTTTTTGTCGGGTATTCGCATCGACCTTATGGCTTATTTGTTTGGCGACATCCTGTCTGTTGGTGCCCTTGACCTCGGTGTAATTTGGGGCGGTGCAGCCCTGGTTCTCACATTGGTTTGTTGGCGCTGGTCAGCTCTGCTTACATCAACTGTTAACCCTGAACTCGCTTGCGCAAGTGGCATTTCGCCCAAGCGAGAGAAAATGATTCTCACCTTATCATTGGCGGTTGTTGTGGCTGTCGCCATTAAAGTAGTGGGAGTATTGCTGATTGCCGCCATGCTAATCATACCGGCAGCGACGGCTCGCCCCTTCAGTAGAACGCCAGAAACAATGGCCATTATTGCAGCGATTATCGGGTGCGGTGCCTCACTTGCCGGCTTGCAAGCGTCTTACCTAATGAACACCCCGACAGGCCCAACAATCGTCTGTACTGTTGCTGTGCTTTTCGGTGTGTCCAGCATCTTCCGGCACTTCATCCAGACACAAAAAACTCATGCCTGACCGGCGATTCTGGGCAGCTCGCGGAGACAGTTCATAATTATGTTATTTCGACACTTTTTTACACTTAACCACAAAATCATACTGTCCCTGGCAATCGTTTTCGTTGCCGTCGCCCTACTAATCCAACTGGACAACCCAGACACCCTGAATGCTAAGCCAAATAGAGACTTGGCCGCCGTGTCTCAGCCCACATTTCCGCAATCTCCGCCGGCCAGCGAGCCTGAAACACAGAGTTACCTGATCAAAAAGGGGGATACCCTGAGTGACATTTTCGATTCAAAAGGTATTCCTGGGTCTGTATTGCACCAGATTCTTGAAGCTGACGTCGAATATCTATCCCTTGAAACGCTGCAACCCGGAAAACGGGTCACGTTCAAGTACGACGGGCACCGAGTGCTTGAGGCATTAGTACTGCGCATTGATGCGGCCAGAACCATTACTTTTTCCCTCCAGGACGATGGCGCATTTGTTGCCCGCAAAGAGGAATCCGAGACCCATTGGCACTCGGCCATTACCCGCGGGGCTATTAAGGGAAGTTTTTATGCCTCCGCCGTCAAGTCGGGACTCAGTGACGCTGAGGTGGCCGAGGTAGCTTACCTTCTAAAAAGTAAGATCGATTTTCGGCGCGACCTCAGGTCAGGGGATACTTTCACTGTTGTCACGGGTCGCGAGATGACTCACGATTCGCCAACGGGCCGCCAACGAATTGAAGCGGTATCCCTGCTCCGCGGGCTTAAAGCCTACAACGCGTTTCTCTTCGAAGATGGCAACTACTATAACGAGACTGGCGAGAGCGTTTTGCTGGCATTTTTGCGTTGGCCCACTGAAAAACGCTTCAGAATAAGTTCCCCGTTCAGTCCTGATCGTCTCAACCCGATTACCGGCAGACGATCACCTCATAACGGTGTCGATCTCGCAACACCTGTCGGCACTCCCATAGTAAGTACCGGCGACGGCGTCGTTTCGCGTATTGGCAACCATCCCTTTGCCGGGCGGTATGTCGATATCAGTCACAGTGGAACCTTTGAAACACGTTACCTCCACTTGAGCAAAGTTCTAGTCAAACGAGGTCAAAGAATAAAGCGGGGCCAAAAAATTGCACTAACAGGCAATTCGGGACGCTCAACAGGGTCCCATCTGCATTTCGAGTTTCATGTGAACGGCCAACCCGTTAATCCGCTGACTGCGGATATCCCGACTGCCGCAAAAGTGCCTGATATCGAACTTGCTTCCTTTAAAGCACAAGTCAGCAAACAACTGGCGTCCATGCAGCCGCGAATCAGCTCCGATCTTATTTTGGCAACCGGGTCGCCGAAATCCACTCGGACCACTGAAGAAAATGAGGGGCGTCACGACATCAACTGACGCAGGCCTTACAGGCTAGAAGGCTCGCTTCGAAGCCTTCAAAAACCATTTCGTCATTGTCGATGCCTTCGATGCAACTCTCCTGGGCCTCGTCCAACTCCACCTCAGTTAACGCCTGGTCGCTGAAGTTGTAGCCAAAAACACCGTCTGACGTAATGAATATGGCTTTTACCCTCTGTAGGGTAAGACCGGAAAAGAACGCAAACAACCGGCCTCTATCAAACAGAATGCTGGCGTGAAAACGCCAGCCAATCGACGTAAAACCATCAGCCTGTTTTTTGATTGTCATGTAATCACCCGCAGCCAATGGCCTGTGATCTGAGCGCTCTGTGGATTCGTGTTGCCCAACGGCGGTTTTTGATAATGCGGGCACCACGAAGCGCCGGGATGGGTCAGGGTCAGACTCCGGCGCTGCATAAACCGCAGGAACCGAGAGGGCACTGAACGGAATCTCCCCGAAACTCACTCGATATAACGGCTTTTCGTGACTGGCTTTTTCCACAAGATAAGCACCCAGGGAAGAAAAGTCGTCGTCTGTACACTGATCGGATTTATTCGCCACGAGTACGTCGGCTACTGCAATTTGCTGGATGAATGTAGCGTTCCGGGTATAACGCGAATCTCGTGTGCGCCGAGGATCAATCAAGGTCAGCGTCGCCCTCAAATCAATAACGGTGGCGTAATGCGGCTGGCGCAATGACTTAATGACTTCCTGAGGGTGCCCCAACCCCGTTGGTTCGATGAGCAACCGGTCTGGTTTTGCGGCTATTAATAGTCTGTTCAACGCCATCTGCATAGGCAAACCTGAAACGCAACACATGCAGCCGCCGGGCACCTCACGGATAAAAACGCCAGTTTGAGCCCCCTGGCCTCCAGCCATCAAACCGCCGTCGATACCTATTTCGCCGAACTCATTGACCAATACCGCCCAACGCTCATTGGCGGGTTTATTGGCCAAGAGGTGCAAAATGGCCGTGGTTTTGCCCACTCCCAGGAATCCAGTGATGATATTGGTTGGCACCGCTTTGGTGATTTTCATGCTGACACTCTTTGATTTGGCACTTTTCACTCCACTTCTCGGGGACCGAGCTGGCAAATACTAAGCGGCTGTTGGCAGGATACCGGCCAGCGGATCGTAGGTGTCGCCTACTCTTAATGTCTGGTACGCCGTAACTGCGTCAGCCGTGCTAACCAGTTACCCTTTTGGGAGTTCGTGCAGGCTTCCTCACTGTCGAACTGCAGGCAGCTGGAAATAAGGCCTGGGTCCAGGCCGGTTTGTTCAATCGCTTCCAGGGTCCGCAAACGCGCATGCTTTTTAAGACCATCAACAAGCGCTTGCTCAAGGTTGGCTCGGGTATCAAAAATCCAGGTCACTCGAAGGCCCGCCGGAAACTGATTTACCCCGTTATCGTGGGTAAGCCAGCAAAAACCGGGTATTTCAGTTTTTGCAGCCTCGCAGGCTTCGGTCAGTGCCACAACGAGCTGGCGTTCCATGTGTTTAAGTTCACGTTTATTAGGCTTCATAGTGTTATACAGTAACATGATGAACGGGTCAGATTCGCGTTAATCACAAAACAAGGAGCCTCTGTGTCCACCAGCGTCGAAATGAGCGGCATTCACCTTACCTATCCAACAGAATCAGGTGCTGTCGCTGTGCTCAATAACGCGTCACTCAAGGTTCCACCCGGCGAGACCCTGGCGATTATGGGCCCATCTGGAAGCGGGAAGACCTCGCTGCTTCTGCTGCTTTCCGGTCTTGAGCGCCCGGACAAGGGCGAGATCCTGATTGGCAGACAGCGCCTTGGCGACATGGATTCAGATGCACTGGCCGACTGGCGCAGCAAACACCTCGGCATTATTTTTCAGTCGTTTCATTTGCTGCCGGGCCTCAGCGCGCTGGGTAACGTCAGTCTACCGCTTGAAATTGCCGGGCAAGCCCATGCCCGTGAGCAAGCGAGTGCCATGTTGGAGGCCGTTGGGCTGAGCCATCGATTGCAGCACTATCCAGCGCAGCTGTCTGGCGGCGAGCAGCAGCGTGTAGCGATTGCAAGAGCACTGGTACATCAGCCGAGTTTGCTGCTGGGTGACGAGCCTACTGGCAATCTGGATCAGGAAACCGGCGAGAAAGTGCTTTCGCTGTTGTTCGACCTGCATAAGAAAAGCAAGTCTACGCTGGTGCTGGTGACCCACGACAAGCGTGTTGCGGAGCGCTGTCAGCACAGGATTCAGATGGACGGAGGGCACCTCTATGAAATCTGAAAAATCCACCAGACCGTTCTGGATGCTAACATTCGCGATCGCGGATCTGCGCTCACGTATCTCTGCGCTCAAGGTTTTTCTGGCCTGCCTCATACTGGGCGTTACCCTGGTGGCTGCCACGGCCAGTCTCTACCGGGTTATCGAGCAGAGTTTACTAGCGGATACCCGCACGCTTTTGGGCGGCGATGTCGAACTAGAAGCCAGTGAGCCTCTGCCGGATGAAGTGCTTGCATGGATTCGTGCAACGGGCAGCCTTTCGCTGGTTCGAGAGCTCGACACTATGGTCAGTGGAGCAGCGGTCAGTGAAGCAACCGTCAGTGGTGCTAATGAAGCGGGTGATAATAGCGGCGCAAGCTTTGTCAGAGCCGAGATACTGATTCCTGATGCCGCCTATCCGCTTTACGGCGAGCTACAACTGATACCGGACCAACCACTGGAGGAACTCACGGCATCCAAGGATGGTCTTTGGGGGGCTATCATTGACCCTCTGCTCGCTGAGCGTCTGGGCCAGTCCGTTGGCGATCAAATTCAGATTGGCGCTGCAATCTTTCGCATCAGCGGCCTTATTCAGGCGCAGCCGGATCGTAGCCTGATGGCCAACTGGCGCGGTTTGCCGATCATGATTTCCGAAGCGGCGGTAGAGGCAACCGGGCTAATTCGGCCTGGTAGCCGTGTTGATTACGAATACCGGGTTCAGACTGACCGCGACCTGGACGTCTGGCTGAATGAATTCGAGCAGGCGTTTCCAAATACCCGCTGGGATACCACAACCTTTGCCGAGCGCAGCGAGCGCCTGTCCGAACGGCTTGACCAGATTGCAACGGCGCTCATTCTGATCGCATTTACCACGCTGTTCATTGGCGGCCTGGGTGTCGCCAACAGCATCCACGCCTACCTGAACGAGAAGCTTGGCACCATCGCCACACTGCAAACTCTGGGTTTACGGCGCAGGCCTTTGGTGGCCATTTACCTTCTTCAGATCGGCCTGTTGGGCAGCCTGGCAGGCATCATCGGCGGCGCCATCGGGTTGGCACTGTCTGCTGCTGCACTAGGTTTAGCCGGCGATGCCCTTGCGCTGCCCGGATCTGGCGATACTGGTGTGGCTGGCCAGTGGATAGCTCTTTGGCTTGTGCCATTGCTGTTGAGCTGGCTATTTGCCGTGCTGACGGCCTATGTTTTCGCACTTCCGGCGCTGGCCAGAGCACTCGCTGCGTCGCCGGCCGGGCTGTTCCGAGGCCGGGTTCAGGCGGCCAGTCATGAGCCTCGCAGCTGGCGGATAGCGAGTTATATTCTGCTAGTGGTCTACATTGCGGCCGCTCTATTCTGGTTGCCTTCTCCGCAACTGGGGCTTCTTTTCCTGCTGGCTGTCGTACTGCTTTGGGGTTTACTGGAAGGTCTGATCAAGGGACTGCAACGCGCTGCCAAAGCGCTGGAAGACCGCGGCTTTGCCGGTCGAAATTTTGCCCGCCGACTGGCGCTGGCCAATTTGCACAGGCCGGACTCACCCTTGCGGGCAACCCTGCTCTCGCTGGGTACGGCACTGACACTTGTAGTGGCGTGCACTCTGCTTGTGGGCACCCTCCTTCGAGCGCTGGAATCCACAATACCAGCTGAAGCCCCTGCCCTGATCCTGTATGAGGTTTTTTCTGATCAGATTGACCCGCTCAAGTCTGGTCTCGAATCCCTTGATCCGGCCAGCCGGATCGAACTATTGCCAATGGTTCGTGGCCGCCTGGCAGTGATCAACAACGAGCCAATCGCGGATGTTCTGGCCGACAACTCGCAAGCCAGACGCGAGGCCATGGGTGATGAGTACAAGCTCAGTTATTTGTCAGGAAACCCGGAAGATCTAGAGCTGGTCAGTGGTAACTGGTGGTCGTCACCGGCACCAGAGGGTGAGCCCGCCTTCATGGCGATGGAAGATCGAGAAGCCAACCAGCTCGAGCTAACAGTAGGAGACACAGTGGAGTTTCAGGCTGAGGGCCAGACAATTGCCGCCGAAATCAAAGCCATATACCAGCAAAAAGGCCTTCAAACCCGATTCTGGTTCGAAGGCGTTCTACAAGATGGCGCGCTGGACGAATTGACTGGCAGGTACGTAGGCGTGGTCTACCAAACCGACTCGGCTGCAAAAACGTCACAACAGTGGCTCGCCAGAAACATCCCGAATGTGATTACCCTGCGCACAGCCGACTGGCTCGAGACCGCCGGTAACCTGCTGAGCAAGGCGGCGGCCGGCCTAGCCACCGTCGCCCTGGTAAGTCTGACGGCGAGCCTTCTTGTGCTGTCCAGCGTGGTCAGTGTTAGCCGCAGACGACAGCTCTACGAGGCCAACCTGCTCTACTGCCTTGGTGCCAGGCACCAAGCTATCTGGCAGTCCATGCTGCTGGAAACCGGTTTGCTTACCTTGCTCTCTACCGTTTTCGCAACTGCACTCGGAGCGCTGGTTGCTCTTCCGCTGGCGAGCCTGTTGTTAAAACTGCCAGCCGGCGATCTGTGGTGGCTTGGTGCGCTGGTGGCGGGCGTCGTCAGCTCGCTTGCCCTGCTGGCTGGCCTGCTGCCAACGCTACGGGCGCTGCGGCTGAACCCGGCCCTGCTGCTGCGGGAAGGTTGAGTGGATGCCTTCAGCTCGCAATTAAACGAACAATAATGGCGCCTACCATAATCAGAGTCAGCCATTTCACCCACTGTGCACCCCGTGGCCCAACATTGACCTTCACCGCAATGATCGCCCCGACAATATTACCTGCGGCCAGGGTCAAGCCCATCGCCCAGCGTACTTGCCCACTGCCTGCGAATATCGCCAGTGCCGGGATGGTGTATAGAAGGATGATGAAGACTTTGAGCACGTTCACCTGAAGCAGATCTATTTTCAGCATACGGTGCAACGCGACGATAAACAGCGCCCCTACCCCCACCTGAATAAATCCACCGTAAAGACCCACCACAAACATGGCGGTGTAGATCACCGGGCCGAGTCGCTCGGGGGTTAACGGACGAGTGTCCAGCTTTGGAGCGGGGAGCAGCAAAAATGTCGAAGTGGCGATCATGGCAGCAACCAGAACGAATTCAAAAACGGCTGCAGAAACGTCTGTTGCCAGCCAAGCTCCAAGCAATGACCCCAGCACGGCAGGCACAGCTAGCCGCAAACCAATACCCAGTTGGCCGTGCCCGTTACGGAAAAAACTGCCAACGGCGGTCATGCTCTGCAACGTTATAGCGACCCGATTGGTACCATTAGCAACCTGAGGAGGCAGGCCCAGAAATATCAGCAAGGGCAAGGTGAGCATCGAGCCGCCGGCGGAGAGTACGTTTATAAAGCCGGCGACCCCGCCCAAGGCAGCCAGCAAAACCATTTCAATGAGTGTCATTCGATAACCGTATCAGGATTGAACCAAGGGTGTGCCGGCTAACGCCGCAGAGAATTTGTAACTGCTCTTGGCTTGAACCTTTGACGAAAGGATAACCGAGGCTGAGACAGCAAAGCTAATTGTCGATTTTATAAAACGCCTGTTTGTCATAATTCAGGGGTATTGCGGTACCGTCGAAGATTAAATCTAGACCCAAATAGCTGTCGCTGCCATGCTTAAGGAGAACAAACTCACGTTCAACCGACGAATCGCTAATAACGCCGCCGGCAAAGACCGGTATAGCATGGCGGATTGACAAAAAATTGATGCTGCAGGATATTACGAATGACCTTCGCACGTATTACCGGCACTGGCTCGTACTTGCCGGACCAGATTGTGACCAATAAGGATCTAGAAAAAACCGTGGATACCACGGACCAGTGGATCCGTGAACGAACCGGCATTGAACAGCGCCATATTGCAGTAGAAGGTCAAACCACGGTTGACCTGGCCGAACAGGCTGCCTTAAGAGCCATCGAGGCCGCCGGAATAGACGCTGCGGATATTGATCTGATCGTGTTCGCTACTTCTACGCCTAATAAAATATTCCCAAGCTCCGCCTGTATTCTGCAGGCACGCTTGGGCATTCGAGGTTGTCCCGCTTTTGACATTCAGGCTGTGTGCAGCGGTTTTGTGTACGCACTGGCCACCGCGGATAAATTCATCAAAACGGGAACCAGCAAAAAAGTACTTGTCATTGGTGCTGAGGTATTCTCTCGTATTATCGATTGGAGCGATCGCGGTACTTGTGTTTTGTTCGGCGATGGAGCCGGTGCGGTTATTCTTGAAGCCAGTGATGAAACTGGGATTTTGTCCACCCACCTGCACGCCGATGGCAGCTATGAAAAACTTCTTCACGTGCCATGTGGTGTCGCCGAAGACCCCGAAAAGTTTAAGGCCGGCCTTGGCTATGTGGAAATGAAGGGTAACGAAGTCTTCAGGATGGCGGTGAATACGCTGGGTAAAATTGTTGATGAAACCCTTGCTCACAACAACATGAAAAAATCGGATATCGATTGGCTAGTGCCTCACCAAGCCAATATGCGCATTATCGCCGCGACCGCTAAAAAACTGAACATGCCGATGGATCAGGTTGTAGTGACCGTTAACAAACATGGCAATACCTCAGCAGCGTCTATCCCGCTGGCCCTTGATGAAGCTGTACGTGATGGCCGGATCAAGCGTAACGAGGTTGTTTTGCTGGAAGCTTTTGGCGGCGGTTTTACCTGGGGGTCTGCGTTATTACGGTTTTGAGTGGCAGCATTTAAAAAGCTGGCTTAAGCCTATTCCCGATGTGCATCAAGAAAACAAAAGGGAAAAATGATGAGGATGTCACCTCGGGATAGCCAGCCTGTGAGGCTCAGTCGCAGACTTTTAATGGTTGGCTGCGTTGGTGCCATGGCCTCAGCGAAAATGCCCGTTACATAACCGCCACGGTTAGCGAAACTCTGGCTAAAGATTTGGAGCTGAAAATCTTGGTATTCGAAAGGTCTGTGCCCGTCCGAGCTCTGAATCAGGTTCTAAGCAGTAACGGCCGAACTCGGAGCCCGCACTTATCGTCGGCTCCGGGGGGGGTTGTCGCTGTTTAATCGGATGTACCTCTTCCCCCTCTCTCGCTTATTCCAAAAGTTTATATTTAAGTTATCCTTTATTCTTTCCAGTTTTAACCGCGCTTTGGTAACTTACCCCTCAACACATCATCTGTTTTAGGGGAATGTCATGCAACGTAAACTCAAAGGCCTGGTTACCGGCCTTGCGCTCAGTGCCTCACTTTTTGCACCCATGGCTGTGTCGGCCGATCGTGAAATGCTGAACTCATCCTATGACATCGCCCGTGAACTGTTCGCCGCTTATAACGTGCATTTCAATGAATATTGGAATGAAAAGACCGGCGACAACGTTGAAGTCAGCCAGTCACACGCTGGCTCTTCCAAGCAGGCGCAAGCGATTATTGAAGGATTGAAAGCAGACGTGGTTACCTTCAACCAAGTCACCGACATCGACATTCTGCACACCCGTGGCGGCTTGATCCCGGAAAATTGGGCCGAGCGTTTGCCAAACAACAGCTCCCCCTACTACTCCACCATGGCGTTCCTGGTACGCAAGGGTAATCCGAAAAACATTCAAAACTGGGACGACCTGGTAAAAGAAGACGTCGCTCTGGTTATGCCCAATCCGAAAACCTCCGGTAATGGTCGTTACACTTATCTGGCCGCGCTGGGCTACGCCCAAGACACCTTTGGCGACGACCAGCAGAAAATTGATGGATTTCTTCGGGATTTTCTGGGCCAGGTAAAAGTATTTGACAGCGGTGGTCGCGGTGCCACTACAACCTTTATTGAACGCGAAATTGGCGACGTTCTGCTGACGTTCGAATCGGAAGTGCTGAACCTGGTTGATCGCTACGACAACGGCGAATACGAAGTGGTCACTCCCAAGGTCAGCTTTCTGGCCGAGTTCCCGGTTACCTGGATCGACGATTACGTTAAGCAGAACGGCACTGAGGACCTCGCCAAAGCCTACCTTGAGCACCTTTACAGTGAAGACGCCCAGCGCCTGCTGGCCGGATTCAACTATCGTGTGCACAATGAAACCGTCAAAAAAGAAACGGTTGACCGCTTCCCAGACGTGAAATTACTGCCCATTGACGCCATTGCCGGCAGCTGGGAAAACGCCACCAAAGAGCACTTTGCCAGTGGCGGAAAACTTGACCAACTGCAGCGTCGTAAGTAATCAATGTCCACTGCCAATCAGGCCAGCGTTGCGAAATCACAGCGCTGGCTGCTGACTAAGGGCCGCAGTAAGCGGGTATTGCCGGGGTTCGGTTTGAGCCTCGGCATTTCGCTGTTTTTTATCAGCCTGGTTCTGCTATTGCCGCTGACAGGGCTGGTTATTGAAGTGTCGGCCATGAGCCTTAGTGAATTCTGGTTTGTAATCACTGATCCTCGGGTTGTGGCCTCCTACAAAGTAACCGCGCTGGCCGCATTAGCGGCGTCACTGTTTAACGGCGCCTTTGGCTTACTGTTGGCCTGGGTTCTGGTGCGCTATGAATTTCCTGGAAAACGCCTGATTGATGCAGTGGTAGATCTACCCTTTGCTCTACCCACTGCCGTTGCCGGTATTACTCTCGCAACACTGTTCGCTGCAAACGGCTGGTATGGGCAATTTTTGACTAAACTGGGTATAGAAGTCGCCTTCACACCCGTGGGCATTGTGGTGGCCATGGCGTTTACCAGCCTGCCGTTTGTGGTGCGCACTGTGCAGCCGGTTCTGGAAGAGCTGGCACCCGAAGATGAAGAAGCCGCTGTAAGTCTTGGCGCCAGCGACGCCCATGTATTTCGCCGAGTCATTTTCCCTGCGCTATGGCCGGCATTGGTCACCGGTGTGGCATTGTCGTTTACCCGCAGCCTTGGTGAGTTTGGCGCGGTTATCTTCATTGCCGGCAACATGCCCTACCTCAGTGAAGTCACCAGCCTGATGATTTTTATCCGCCTACAAGAGTATGACTACGCCGCGGCCAGCGCGATCGCCTCGGTT
Source organism: Marinobacter sp. BSs20148 (assembly GCF_000283275.1). Lineage (NCBI taxonomy): Bacteria > Pseudomonadati > Pseudomonadota > Gammaproteobacteria > Pseudomonadales > Marinobacteraceae > Marinobacter > Marinobacter sp. BSs20148. The sequence continues at coordinate 1,971,826 of NC_018268.1, read as the reverse complement.
ATCCTGCTGGCATCACTGGTGCTGCTGTTTGCCATTACGGTATGGCAAGCGCGTTATCTCAAACGCCTGGAAGGACGCTAGCGCCATGGAAAGCACCCGAGCCCGCTCCACACGCTCCATAAAACACCGCCGTGTTGGCGACAGCCCGGCCATAAAGTGGCTGCTGATTGGCATCGCCATCGCGGTCACCTTTGGCCTTTTAATTATGCCTCTGGTGGTTATTTTTACCGAAGCCCTGAGCTCCGGATGGAGTACGTTCGCTGATAACCTGTTAGACGAGTACACCCTACACGCCATCGGACTGACTTTGTTTGTGGCCGCATTGACCGTGCCGCTAAACCTGGTGTTTGGTGTAGCGCTGGCCTGGCTGGTCACCCGGTTTCGTTTTCCCGGCCGTAAACTGCTGATCACCCTGATTGATATCCCGTTTGCGGTGTCGCCAGTTGTGGCTGGTTTGCTGTATCTGCTTCTGTACGGCCGTAACGGCTGGATTGGCAGTTGGCTGGCGGACTATGACATTCAGCTGATGTTCTCCTGGCCCGGTATTGTGATGGTAACGGTGTTTGTGACCTGCCCGTTTGTTGCCCGCGAGCTGATTCCGCTTATGCAACAGCAAGGCAGCGAGGAAGAAGAGGCCGGCGTGGTACTTGGCGCATCGGGTTGGAGAATATTTCGTACCATTACACTGCCCAATATCAAATGGGCGCTTATCTACGGCGTTGTACTGACCAACGCTCGGGCAGTGGGCGAGTTCGGCGCGGTGTCAGTGGTGGCGGGTAATATTCGCGGGCAAACCAACACTCTGCCCCTACACGTGGAATTGTTGTACCAGGATTATAACGTTGTTGGCGCGTTCACCAGCGCTTCACTATTGGCCGGCATTGCCGTGTTTACGTTGGCCGCTAAAGGTTTTGTGGAATGGCGGCAGGCTCGTACCCTGATCCGCCTGCAAGCACAGGAGACTGTTTAATGAGTATTACTGTTGATGGCATCAACAAGCGCTTTGGCAAGTTTCAGGCGCTGAATAACGTCTCTCTGGATATTCCCGAGGGCAAACTCACCGCTTTGCTGGGCCCTTCCGGTTCGGGCAAAACGACCCTGCTGCGCATTATTGCCGGGCTTGAGTCTGCAGACAGCGGGCAAATCTCGTTTTCGGGCAAGGATGTTACCGGGCTTCACGTGCGCGATCGCAACATCGGTTTTGTGTTTCAGCACTATGCTCTGTTCCGCCACATGACCGTGGCACAGAACATTGCTTTCGGCCTGGATTCTCTGCCGCGCAAACAGCGCCCGACAAAAGCGGGCATTCAGAAGCGCGTTAGTGAGCTGCTGGAAATGATTCAGTTACCCCACTTGGCCCAACGCTACCCGGCGCAATTGTCCGGTGGTCAGAAACAGCGGGTGGCATTGGCCCGCTCGATTGCAACCCAACCGAAAATTCTGCTTCTGGATGAACCCTTTGGCGCGTTAGACGCTAAAGTACGTAAAGACTTGCGCCGTTGGCTGCGCAATCTGCACGATGAATTCCACTTCACCAGCATTTTTGTGACCCACGACCAAGAAGAAGCGTTGGAACTGTCTGATCAGGTGGTGGTTATGAGCCAGGGCCGTGTAGAGCAGGTGAATGAACCCATAGAGCTTTACGCTCGGCCAGAGAGCCGCTTTGTGTTCGATTTTTTAGGCCAGGTAAATGTGATTTCTGGCCAAGTAAAGCAAGGCAGCCTGAGCCAAGGTAATGCTTGGGTAACGGTGCCCGGGGTGCAACACAAGGGAGACGCCCAGCTCTATCTAAGGCCACATGAAGTCCGGCTTGCAACAGCGCCGGTGGCGCATGCCAATTTGCCGCTGCGCATTGAAGCGGTCAGCCTGATTGGCTCGGAAGTACGAGTTGAGTTGCGCCCCGAGGGCTGGCAAAGCGAAGGCTCGAATAACATCTGGGAAGTGGGTATCAGCCATGCTGAATTCAACAGCCAGCGCCCGACTCGCGGCGATCTGCGTTATGCAGTGCCGGAGGTTGGGCATCTGTTTACCGGTAACGACGCTCAGCCCGCAACGGTCAACTGGGCCGAAGCGGAACTGGCACCCCGGGTTCGCTTGATCAGCTGAAGGCTGGTCATACTCAGCCATTGGTTTTTAACCAGTGTGGCGAGCGCCGGGGTGCGCTCCAAAGCCAAATCAATCCGCTCTTGGGGCGCATCAATCAGAACCGTCAAACGCATGGGCTCGTGCCGCCAGTTCGTGCCGTCGTGCACCGACTGCCACGGCAAACCAATCCGCAGATCGCTGCCATCACCTTCAATCACGCCCACATTGCCGCCGATCACCGAATGCAGCAGCTTATTGCCCGCACCGTAGGTGTCCGGTGCAGTTACCGAGGCGAAATACTGTAAATTAATCCAGCTGGCAACCACCACCGGGCCACCAAATATGGTGGTCAGTACATTTCCATCCTCGTCTGCCTCGGGGTCATAATCGTGCATGAATACTCGGCCACCCAGGTCGCATCCGCGCGACAATGCACGATTGCCAATCAGCATCGCGGCGTTATTGGCCAAACCCCACTCAGGGCGAACCTCTGCCCAGTTCCGGGTACGTCTTTGCAGTTCGGCCAGCAGCGCGTCATCCCCCAAACCGTTTAGCTGAAGTGGTGTCGCCCGCTCCCTCCGCATGCTGGTGCCGGCAATGTTCAGGGCATTTTCAAAACGCGACATGACACCTTTATGACTGTCAGGTAAGGCGCTGCGGCGAATAATTTGCACTTGGTCGGTCACCGTGCAGTGCTGGCCGGCAACCACCCACGTTTCCTGCGGAATAACGATACCTTCTTTTTCCAGACCTGCACGCACCACTGGCTCATTCAGCATATCAGCTACAATCTGCGCATTCAGGCCGCCGTTGCGCCCCCCGCAGGCGCCACACGCCAAACTCGCATGGTGGGCGTTATTGTCGGTGTGAGCGCCGTGGCCCACCAGAACCAGCAACGGGGCAAAATTCCCCGTCAGCGACAGCGACCGCAAAAAATCTGTGCCCAAACAGATTTTGTCCGCGTCAGACAACGGATCTCCGGTTCCGGCATGATGCATGCGCAGCTGGCCCTGCTCGGGATCTTCACCTTTACTGCCATCGTTTTTATTAAGACTGTCACGCACCAGCTTCCAGACCCAGGCCAAGCCGGTGGTTTCCACCAGGGTAAATGTTGAAAGGCTGCCATACTTGGCGCCGCGAACGGCCTGGCGAACCAGTTCCTGCTGATTGGTTCTGCTTCGCTGTGCATTATCACCCTGGCTGGTACCCGTGGTGTCAGCGGCTATAATCGCCGGCTCCAACAGGCCCGGAAGCTGACGCATACCAGGCTTGTCGCTGAGCGTCTGATGCGCCAGAGCCAAGCCGAAAAAGCCGGCCATGCCCTTGGTTTGAATTCCGCCGTCCGCCTGTTCCAGGTTGCGCCGAATGACTTCCGAACGCACATCAATACAAAATACCGCTTGAACGTCCGGTTTTACCGCGGCAACCGGGCTTGCATCAAGATTCAGGCTTGATAGCAGCTGGCGCTGCCACGCCCGCTCAAACGCCTGTTGCCACAACCAGAGTTGGCCGTCAGTGTTTACGCCGTTATCGAGCCCATCCGTATTAAACCCACTCTTGGCTGCCAGAGACCACTGAACTCGCCAAGCTTTCTGGGTAGCGCTATCGGCAAGCGCCAACCCTGCCCATTCCCATGCCAGCAACACAGCCAATAGTTCGCGACAGATCTTACTGGTGCCGCCTTGATTTTCAGCTCGCCAGTCTATTCCGCGGCACCAGGACGCCCAGCCAATCATATCCAGCAGCAATCCGTGGCAAAGCGCTTCCAACGCTGTGGACGGCAGAGCCAGATCACTGGTCAGTTGTGCCAAGGCCTGTTCGGTCTCTTGCGGCAACCCGGCAAGCATACGTTGTAAGCCTTTGACCCCAATCTGTTTGTCTATCAAATGGCTGGTAGTCACATGCTGGTGCCAAGCGGTGTAAAGGCCGTGTTCCTTGTCTGCCGCCCAGCGTGCCTGACGCTGATCAAAATAACGGGCACAGAACCGACCGGCCTGGCGCACAACGGCGGCTTGAGAGTTGCCACCACCTGCCGGCGCAAGGCCTTCATGGCTAAGAAAAATAGAGCAGGCCACCCGCGGCTGAACAGAATCACCCACGCGCAAGCGCTTAATCAGTTCTTCAAGCGATGGCGCAGGTTCAGGACCAACCGCCTGCAACACATCCTGCAAGTCTTCTGGGCGAATACGTCCGCCCTCCCAGGCTGACAAGTAGAAAGACGCAGGCATTAACATGCTGATACCACCACGGCGCTGCAACTGATCAGCTGCCGCTGCCACCGATTGTTCCCGCATCCCCCACCAGGGATTAACTGCAATGAACTGGTCCAGAGGCCATATCGGCGCTATGGCCTCGCAAGCCGCGGTTAAAGCCGCCTGTAATTCGTTGGGTACAACCTGCCTAGGGTTCATGACTGCTCTCCTGAACTCAACGGGTTAGCTTTGTACAGGTTGGTCGGTTTGGTGCCGCTAAAGCTCAAATCGCGGGTTTTTCTTGCCAGTGCGGCACTGAGCCGGTTCAACGGAAGGTCTAACCCTAACCCTTCGCAGCAGTAATGGTGGAGTGCCTGGCTGACGCGGCTCTGCGGTTTAAGTAAGATCATCAGTGAGCCGGCAGCCAAAGCAGCGACGATGACCAAACCCGCCACTTGTGCTGCAAGTGGAAGCACCAAGTTGCTGGCTGAACCCAGGGCCGGCGACAGCAGCGCATGCAGCAAGCTATAAAGTGGTAACAACATCAGGGTACACAGCAGCAGGCTGGCGCGAACAGGTGCTTTTACCCAGGCTGGAATGCCCAATGCGGCAGCCGCACAAGCCAACACCAATAGCGTGCCTAGAACCAGTTTCCCTTCTACCAGTGCCGGCACCGCCCACAATATGACGGCCGCGACCACTGCCGCAATTACGCCGTTTATCAGCTGAACACGCTCCACACCGGCATACCCTGCCAGCAAATGGCTATCCACCACGGTACGATTGCTGGCAAGGAATAAATGCGCCTTGTACAGCGAGTGCGCCAGAAGATGCAGGAGGGCCAGGGTGTAAGCGCCTAAACCAATTTCGAACAACATAAACCCCATCTGCGCTGACGTAGACCACGCCAGTGAGTGTTTCACCGACGACTGCGTCATCATAACCAGCGCAGCAACTACCGCGGTCACACCGCCGACAACAAGAAGAATGCCGTGGCCCGGAGTAAAGCCGTCAAACACCGGGTACAAACGTAGCCATAGAAAACCGCCCAGGTTGATAATACCCGCGTGCAGCAATGCCGAAACCGGCGTTGGCGCTTCCATAACCCGCAACAACCAGCCGTGAACGGGCAGCTGAGCGCATTTTAGCAACGCCGCTATAGCGAGCAGCACAGACGCAAACTGCAACACCAACGATTGGCCCGCCCCGCTGCTCGCGGCGGCCATCATTTCTGGAAGATAAAAGGTCCCGTAATGGTGGTGCAGCAGCAAAACGGCGCTGAGGACACAAACATCGCCTACCCTACTGATTACGAACTTCTGTAAGGCGGCCGCGTTCGCTGCGACGCGCTGGGGATAAAGGGTAAGTAAGTGATGTAATGAAAGGCTCACGCCCACCCAGGCACCCACAAGGACCAGCAGGTGGTTGGTCAACACCAGAACCAGAACGCTGGCCAGGGTAATAAGGAGCCAGGGGAAAAAGCGCGCACGACCCGGGTCGCCGCGCAGATAGTCGTCCGCGTACCGAATGATGACCCAGCCAATGAAGCCCACCAGTATAGACATCCACAATGACAGGCCGCTGGGGAACAGACCAAACTGGGCGCCAATTTCCGGCAAACCGGTTGTGAAGCCCGGGCCATCGGCGAACAACATCAGGCCAATAAAACCCGTGATGGCCATCAAGGCAACGAACAGGCTCTTGGCGGCAGTCCAGCAATGAGCAAGTTTGCGTGGGTTGCTGGTCCAGTTGGCGTAAGCTGCGAGCAACAGCATCGACAACGGGACTAGCAGCCAGCCTAACAGGGTAAGCTCTGCAACGAGGGTGGCAACAGGGTTCATTCAGCAACTCCTTAAACAGCAAATCAAGCAACCCAGCTACTATGCCAATCGTGCATACATTTAAAAAATAGTTTATAAAGAACGTAACATTCACTTTTTAAGAACGAATAAATGAAACTTAATTACCATCATCTTTACTACTTCTGGGAAGTAGCCCGCACCGGACACCTGACCCGCGCTGCGGAGGCTTTGCACATCTCCCAATCGGCACTGTCTGGGCAAATACGAAAACTAGAGGGTAGTTTTGGTGAGGCGCTGTTTATTCGTGAAGGGCGGCGCCTGAAGCTTTCAGAGGCCGGTCGCGTGGCATTCAGCTACGCAGAAGAAATATTTCGCCAGGGCGCGGAGTTGTCCGCTTTGTTTGAAAGCGGGCACCAACCGGCGCGAGAAACATTAAGGGTCGGTGCTGTGGCGACGCTGTCGCGAAACTTTCAGGAGGGGTTTCTGTCTCCGCTGTTAGAACAGGATGATCTGGAGCTCAGCCTACAAAGCGGAGGGCTTGACGATTTACTACGGCGCCTGTCGGCACATCGGCTAGACCTGGTTCTGTCAAACCAGCCTGTTCAGGGCGACCAACAGAACCCATTTCGCTCTCGCCGCATCGCACGTCAGCCGGTTAGCATTATTGGGCCTCCGAACGCGGCCACCAACGTCGTATTCCCTGACTTTCTCCAGGGTTTGCGGCTGATTGTCCCTGGAGCCGAAAACAATATACGCCACGCTTTTGATCAATTCTGCGACTACCACAAAGTGCGGCCAAGGCTGATAGCAGAGGTGGATGACATGGCCATGATGCGGCTGCTGGCAAGGGACACCCGCTACTTTTCGGTACTCCCCCCGGTGGTCGTTCGTGACGAACTGAGAGCCGGAAGCTTGGTGGATTACGGTGCCTTACCCGGTGTTTTCGAAGAATTCTACGCCATCAGCATCCGCCGCCGATTCGAGCCTGCTATTCTGGCCCGGCTGCTGGCTCAGCCGGTCGGCGATTTTCTTAATCAAATTTAAGGAGTTCGTCAGCCCCCGCCCATACCGCCGAACAGGCTGGTCAAAATAGCAAGTCCAATAATCCAACCAATCACCGCCGGCCAGAAGTTGACAGATTGCGGTGGCTGCTCGTTCTGCTCGTCTTCCTCGCCCATCATCTCTGGTTCGGGATAATTACGTTCGTCCCGCTGCCGCTCTTTTCCATGGCTGCTCTCCGCTTTGCGCAAGCTCGACCATTCAAACCAGTCACCCAAAAATGCCGTTACCGACGCCGGAAACACACCATTTTCGGCCATCGGCCGCAACTGTGACTCAAGCCGACCGGCAATGTCAGCACGCAAAACAGGCTGATCGGCCGGAGGCTCACACAAGATAGCCTTCCACACGTCTACATTTTCCGCCCGAATGCTGTCGTTTAGCAGAGCTTTGATCTGAATAACCACTTCGCGCGTTACTTGCGCTGAAAAAGCGTCTAATTCCTTGGGTTGCTCAGGCTGCGCGCCTAGCGTGTTTGGCGGCGTTTTCACCTCGATATTAGAGGAAGCTGGTGCTGCACCAGTGGCTTCGCGAAAGGCTTGTTCCAAACGCTGCGCTTCATCGCTGCTGGCAAATTTCAGTTGTTGTTGGTAAGCCTGTTCTACGCGCTGGCGATCGGATGTCGGTTCTATTCCAAGTAGGTCCCAGCAATTCATTGCTACAGGTCTCCAATTATTAACGAATGTACATTTACGCAAGACAATCAAGCCTCACTGCAATAGCATACGCGTTACGCTACATAAATCGATTACTTATACTGCACTACACTGCAAGTATAGAGTGACTATCATGGACGTTACGAATTGCTTCTGTTGCCCGAACAGTGATGATACGAACTCGCGTTTTGCAATAACGCCTTTGCAAATGGCTCCGCGGAGCACCGTTGTACGCTGTGCAACCCAAGCTTTCAACAGCTTGCGGTTATATTCTTCGGCAACCTTACTGGCAGTCACCGCAGCCTTAGCACCCGCCCTGGCTGTCGGTAATGACATTCCCGATAAGGTTGAGCCTTTGCCTGGCTTTTACAGTTTCAGCGATGACATCCCCGAAGTGCTGACCACAACCCGCTTGCGGCAGCCCAAAACCCGGGTGCCGGGTAGTACTACCGTTATTGAAGGCAATTTGATACGGCAGCTGGGCATTAACAGCCTGGTTGAGATTTTCCGCCTGGTGCCCGGCATGGTCGTGGGTGAGGTGGGCAGCGGTACGCCAGTAACAACCTACCACGGTACCGTGCACTACGAACAAAGGCGCATGCAGGTGCTGATCGACGGGCGCACGGCCCACCGCGCCACGCTGTCGGATATGGATTGGCAAAGCATGCCTGTTGCGCTGGAGCTGATTGAACGGATTGAAGTAAGCCGCGGGCCCAACTCTGCGGCTTATGGCATAAACGCGTTTCTGGGCAGCATCAATATTATTACCCGGGATCCGGCCGATACCGCCGGTACTGAACTGCGGGTGATGTCCGGGTCCCGCGATTATCGGCGTACGTTTGCCAGCGTCGGCGATGCCAACGCCGACGCTGACTGGCGCATGGCTTTCGAGAAACGCGAGTTCGGAGGATTCGATTACCAGAAAGAGGGTGGGGAGTTTATACCGTTTCATGATGGCCAGAATCTGAACTTTCTAACCTTCGATTCACGTTTGAAACTGCAGCCAGACTTCAACATAGAATTGCGGGCTGGCGTTACAGACGGCGTTAACGAAGAAGATCAATACAAAACGGGCTACTTCCCGGCGCAAGCCAATCCCGATATTGATGTACGCGATTATTATCTGGATAGCCGCTTTAACGTCATTCCATCAGCCGATCATTTTTTTCACGTCCAGGTAAGTTTCGAGAACTTCAAACGGCGCCAGCGGTGGCCAATTAAGGTACCCACAGAGGACGTTTTGCCTTTATTCAATGGAATCTGTTCAAGCCCAGGTGGTAGTTCCGTCAACTGCTCAAACTTGAACACCGCGCCAGAGCCATTAACAGCTAATCTGAACGCCGATTCAGAAGATTCCCGGTTGGAACTGGAACTGCAGGACACGTTGATTCTGTCTGACACGACCAAACTCGTCTCTGGGCTGGGTTATCGCCATGACACCTATCGTTCGGAAGCCTTTTTCAATGGCCGTGGCACCAGTGAACAGTACCGGGTTTTCGGCAATTTGGAATATAGCCCTACAAATTGGCTGACCTTTAACGGCGGTGGCAACTGGGAACATACAGACACCACCGGACAGGGTTACTTTTCCCCACGCTTGGCGGCCAACCTGATTTTCAATAATCAACATGCGCTGCGTTTTGTTTACTCTGAGGCCGTGCGCACGCCAGACAGCTTTGAACAGAACCCGAATTATGGTTTTGTGCTGCGCAATGTGAATGCCGCGTATGCCAGCGAACTGGAAGGTTATCGATTGACCACCAGCGACATAGCGCGCGAGAAATTTTCCGATACCCTGGGCGTTGAATTACACGAAGAGAAAATTCGATCTCATGAAATCAGCTACTTTGGCCAGTTTCCTTTGACACCCGCTTTGCTCACTCTGGAGGTGCGAGGCTTCAAAGACGAAATGCGGGATATGATCAGCGGTGTTATCCAGTTTGAAGAGTGGAATATTGATAACAGCGTAGACATCGACCAGAAAGGTTTTGAAGTAGAAAGTACGCTGGTTTTTCCCTTAACAACCTTGCGAGCCAGTTATGGGTATTTGGATCAGGACACCCGCTACAGCGGTCCGCTAAGCTACAACGGCCAGAACCTGCGCGGAGAGGAAGAATCGATTAAGTTGAAACTCCTTGAGCGGCTGTCAGTCAGACATTCTGGAAGCATTGCTGCTATTCAAACCTTACCCTGGAATGTGACCGCCGCCAGTGTATTCTATTGGGCAGATGAGTTCCGAAACTCCCAATTTGAACGCTTTGATATACGCCTGGCCAAGCAGATTATTCAGCCACGCTACACAGCGGAATTTGCCTTTGTTATGCAGCACTACCTAAACCGGGAGTTTGATCTGAGCTCTGATAACAATATTGCAAACCAAAACCAGTTTTTTGTCGAAGCAGGGCTACGTTTTTAATGGACGTTAATAGGTAATGGCTCACATGTATCGATCGCTCAGCAAGGTGCGCCTGTTCCGGACAACATATTTTATCGCCCCCGGACGTTTTGCGGTTGCTGCGTTTTTTTGTTTTATCCTGATGCTGGGCGCCGGCGCTGCTCGCTCAGACATGACGATTCCGCTGATCTATGTGGTGGGTTCGGGCAACGATGTCTTAGACAACTATTTGCTGGATCAAGTGCGTCAGTTGGTTGGTCAAGAAGTAGCCGTTGTGCCGGTTAACGAGTCTAAACCGGCATTAAACCCGGGCATACCCATAGTGACCATTGGCCGTAGAGCCTTTACCACGACGCTGGGCAGATATCCGCAGTCGCCGATACTGGCAACACTGATTTCACAAGAATACTATCGCGCTATAGCCAGTGCGCGTTCGGATAAGGAATCGGAGCGCTCTGTGTCTGCCATTTACTACGACGTGCCTCTTCTCAACCAAGCGCTTACCGGCAAAGCCATACTTCCCCAATCGCGCCGGATTGCCTTATTGGCCACGCCAAAGAGCATTCACCTGTACAGCGAATTGCTGTCGCAGTTGCCGAGGCACAATCTGGAAGCGAAGATGTTTGTTGTAAACAGTAGTAGCGAGCTCATACCTGCTTTGGTGCGCGCACTCTATTACGGTGATTTCGTGTTGGCAGCTCAAGACCCCAGTATTTACAATCCAAACACCATTAAACACATTCTGCTGACCGCCTATCGGCGCAACATCATGGTGATTGGTCCTAGTCAAGCCTATGTCAAAGCCGGTTCTCTGGCCTCAAGCTACGCGCCCTACTCTGCGGTAGCGCAAGCCTTGGTTAGCGCTCTAGAACAATGGTATGAAGAGGGTTTCTTGCCGAAACCGGCGTACCCGACCGATTTTAATGTTCAAATAAACAAACAAGTCGGACGCTCCCTAAACATCCCTCTGCCGTCAGAGGCCAGCGTAAAGGAACAGGTGATAGAGCAGTTGCGTGAACAGGCGATGCCCGCCGCCAAAGACGCGGCAACGAATGCCGAAAATAGAGGAATGTTGCCATGACATTTCGGCCGCGGTTCTTTAAGGCGCACCGTCCACCTGCCAAACTTGCTCGAAAATTGCTTATTCTTGGTGCGTTGCCCGCTGTTCTGATGTTCGCCGCACTGATGCTGTTTTTTACTTATGTGCGCTTGCAAGACGCCAACGAACGGGTGGCGAAACACAGCCAGATTGTCGCTGACAGCCTGGCGTCCGTATTGGAATATGCGGTCGTATCCGGCAACACCAGTGTGCTTAACGACATTATTTCCGAATCTTTACGCCGCAGCCATGCTGACTGGATACGCGTGACAAACGTTCGCGGCGATGTCATCGGCTTTGTCAGTCACGCCAACGCCGACGCTAGTGAACGTAAGCGGGCCGATGTGGAAGCTCGAATAACGACGTTCGCAGCCCCCGCTTTGGACAAAAACATCTATATCGCTGAGATTCTTCAAAAACCACTAAACATGAACGGTTTAGATACCCCTGAGTGGTTCGATCCAGGTTTGAGCTTCGTCGGTGGAGCCTTGCGGGTAGGCAGCGTGCAGGTAGGTGCTGATCCGGACCTTCTAGCCAGCAAGCGCCGCGGCATCCTTTGGACGTCACTGGCTTTGAGTACTGCCCTGCTGCTGCTGACTATGTTTCTTGTTAATTACTTTCTCACCGATATCCTGCGCCCCATTCGTAGCATCGGGCTACGAATTAAAGCCCTCAGCCACCACGATTACAGCGTGACACCGGTAAATCAATACCGTAATTCTAAGGAACTGATCACCATAGAAATACGCCTAAACGAGCTAGCGCAGCATCTTGAAGAGCAACGAGAGTTGCAGGAACACACCTTGACTCAAACCCGCTCTGCCCTGGAGCAGGCTGAGCGCAACAGCCAAGCCAAATCCGATTTTATGGACATTGCGAGTCATGAGTTACAGACTCCTCTGCGGGCCGTGCTGAGCACTGTCAAACTGATCGAGCGCGAGAGCCTGAGCAAAAGCCAGAGCGAATACCTAACGACCGCCAGTCGCGCTGCGCAGGACCTTTCACTGGTGATAAACGATATTTTGGAGTATTCACGCCTCGATCGTGGCACTGCGGTGCTGCGGTCTTATCCATTTGATTTGCACCAGTTGATTCACAACTGCGTGGCGTCCCACAGACACATCGCGGTGGAAGCCGGATTAACCCTGGATCTCAGCTTTCAATCGGGCTTTCCAGACGTAGCGATGGTGCATGGTGATGCTCCAAAATTGCGCCAGATAATAGCAGGCCTTCTGGATAACTCGATTAAAAGCAGTCACGATGGCAATGTACAGATTGAAGCCTGCCTTAAATCCCTTGATTCTACACAGCTGCCGGATCATCGGAACGATGCCGATCAACTTCCTCCAGCGGTATTATTGAGCATTGCAGTGTTTAGTACCGCTGCTCAGGCTTTATCGCACAGCCTAGGCGTTAGCTTTGACAACTTTGATGACTTCGACAATGTAGGCCAGGGTAACCTGAGTGGAAACACCGGGTTTATGGGCCTGAGTCTGCCGTTGGTACAACGCCTTATCGAACTGATGGGCGGCCAGCTTAAAGTAGAGGCTAACGCCGATGGGCATTCGCTATTACGCTTCGAAATTCCCTTTGAACAATAAAAAAACGCCAGCTCCGGTCGCCAGAGCTGGCGTTTTGATTTCGCCTTGATCGTCAGTCGGGATCGACCAGCGTCGGCTCACGCATGGTTACAAACTCTTCCGCTGACGTTGGGTGAATGCCCATCGTTGCGTCAAATTGTGCTTTTGTAGCCCCGGCCTTGATCGCCACAGCCAGGCCTTGGGTGATTTCACCGGAGTCTGGCCCCACCATGTGAGCGCCCAGCACTTTGTCTGTGCGTTTATCGACCACCAGTTTCATCATGCAGCGCTCATCTCGCCCACTTAAGATGTACTTCATGGGTCTGAATTCCGAGCGGTAAACCCGCAGGCTATGCCCGGCCAAGCGCGCTTCCTGCTCAGTCAGACCAACGGTGCCGATGTTCGGTTGGCAAAAAACCGCAGTAGGAATCGCCGCATAGTCCATTTCGCCTTCACCGTCGCCAAACAATCTGCGTGACAGCACCATCGCCTGGGCCAAAGCGACCGGGGTCAGCTGGGGGGTACCAATCACGTCACCCAGCGCGGAGATTGAGGGTACTTCGGTCTGAAAATAGTCGTTTACCACCACGTGGCCTGAGTCATTCAGCGCTACGCCAAGCTCAGCCAACCCAAGGCCGTCAACCAGCGCGCGGCGTCCGGTCGCTGCCAGAACGAGCCCGGTTTTAAGTGTTTCACCATTGTTCAAAAGCACGGAATAATCGCCGCTTGCGCCGGTTACCGATTCGATGGTGACGTTAAACTGCAAATCTACGCCTTTCTTCATCATTTCTTGGGCTGTAAAGGTGCGGATATCGTCATCAAAGCCACGAAGAAACAGATCACCGCGGTACAGCAGTGTGGTTTTAACGCCAAGCCCAGCCAGAATACCGGCAAACTCCACGGCTATGTAACCACCGCCCCAAACCACGGCATGCTGCGGAAGTTCCTGCAAGAAAAACATCTCGTTAGACGTCAGCAGGTGTTCTTTACCGGGAATGTCAGGCACCACTGGCCAACTTCCAGTGGCAACGGTAATGTGTTTGGCGCTATAGCTTCTATCGCCAACGACCACGGTATTTGGACCGCTTAAGCGGGCGCTGCCATTAATAACGGTTACCCCAGCACTTTCTAACAGGCGCCCATAAATGCCCTTCAGGCGCTCGATCTCGGTGTTTTTATTTGCGAGTAATGTGGGCCAGTTGAATTTCACGTCGGCAAGAGGCACTTGCCAGCCGTAACCGGCGGCGTCTTCCAGTTCGTCGTGAACGTGGGCGCCGTAAACAAACAGTTTTTTTGGCACGCAACCCACATTCACACAGGTGCCACCCAGGTAACGCGATTCCACCACCGCTACTCGCGCACCGCGCTGGGCAGACATGCGGGCCAATCGAACGCCACCAGAGCCGGCGCCTATGACAATCAAGTCGTAATCTACTGAGTCAGACACAAGGTCTCCTGTTATTAATTAATTTGAAACTATTTCATTTTATTTAGTTTTACGCTGGCCGGGCGATTAAAGGCCAAGTGTTAAACGGGCTGTTACGTTGCCCTCTTCGTCGGTCTTTTCCAGCGCTGCCTGATCTATTAGAACACCATTTTCGACACTCAGGGTTTCCAGCCAGGAGGCCACATCGGAAAAGGGTACGTTATCCATCCATATACGAACTGAGTTATCACCGCTAGGTTCAAAGCGCTGCAACACGAGCCCGGACTCCCGTGCCGAACCGGTTACCAACCCCATTAACGCGCGGCTATCTGCGGGTTTGTTGATAGCAGTGTCAGCACCAGCGTCAACGCGACTCGCTCCCGCAAGCGTACTTATGCTAGCAGCGTTGCTGTTCATCCAGGTCAGAAGCTGCGCGGCGTTGAGCCGCGATGTCTCCGCGTGATCGTGATAACGGGTGGCCGGCAGCCAGAGTGCGAAATACAAAAAACCCGCCAGTAGAGCAACAACGAGCCATCGCAGGGCTTTTTGATCACGCGGGGGGAGTAGCAGATACTGAACCTGAAGTTTGCGAACGCCGGCCTGTTTTTTCAATTTTTCAAGCATCGTTTAACCTCCTGAAACCGTTAAACGCCCGCGAATTTCACCGGCTTCGTTCACCACCGAACCAATTTGCGCGTCCAGCCCCTGCGCTACAAGCCCATTACGCAACTGGCTCATAAGGTCGTAACTGTCTGCGCGTAAATCCACCACCAGTTCGCCGCGGGCCTGGTTGTAATTCAGCGAATTAAAGCGAATACCACTGCCGCCAGAAACCGCCGCATACTGTTCGCCGGTAAATTTCATCAGGGTTATAAAGTTGAGACTTGGGCCACCGTCAGCGTTTTGTCTGAGCTGACCTTCAACCACTCTGCGCACATTGCCGGGGTGGGTGCGCCGGTCGTCAGGAAATGCCTGTCGGTAAACACTCATGGCCTGCGCCGTCAGGTTGTCGGCCTGATGTTGATAGTACCAGCCTAACCCTGTTTCCAGAGACAGTTGGAGCACCAACCAAGCTGCGGCTACCAGAATTAAGGATCGCCAGGGCGCTAAGGCGCTTTTTTTCGCCGGGCCAGCAGCAAAGTTACCTTGGCACAGATTGATGGCGCTTGCACTCTGGCGCTGGTGAAACAGCGCCAATAACTCCACTGGCAAGCGCTCGGAATGTTCAGTCGTCATCTCTATTTTATCTTGCGCGACGCTATCCGCAATAAGTAAAGCCAGTTCATCGCCCACCTGCCCCTCAACATACAATGTTAAAGGCACAGCCTCGCCGCTGCCGGGTACGGCCAGTGTTTGCAGAAACATGCTTAAATTTGTGGTTTGCACACTTAACCACTCACCGGCCGGGCCCAGCAACATGATCACCTCGCCATCTACGCAGGCACTCCAACCGTCAGCCCTGGGCGGGAGCAGCGATGCGTCGGCGTATATGCCACTCAAGGTAAGGTCGCGCCAACCGCTGAACACGCTAAACCAGTTGGCCATGCGCTCACGGTCAATCGCGGCTACCCGGTAGCCCTGGTTGCCGCCGTTGCCGAGCGCCAGATGCAGGGTTTCTATATCCTGCGCTAGCTGTTCTTCAACCGCATAAGGCAGTGCCTGAACAATAAAACGCCGCTGATTCGCGGGTATATTGGCCAGGCAGAATGCGGCTTCGTCGCCGGGAATTAGCCCAACTAGCAGGCTGTGTTCAATAGCGTTCTGCGCTAGCGTCTGCTCGATGTCATCCTGGCTGTCGGCTTCGCCTTTGGCCTGGCAATGGCCGGCACTGTCCAACAGCGCCCAACTGTAACGCCGTTCGCCTGGCTGTTGCTCCACAGCGGCAAAGCCTGAAACCGACCGCACATATAGGCGATAAGACATGGTTATCCTTCTAAAATGGTAAACGGCGCTTTGGTAATTCGGTTTTTTTGCCCTGTGTCCCGGTGCAATGTAGACACCTTACCCTCCGGGTCGCGGTAAACGGTGCTAACCATGTGCACAACACGCTTATCGTAGGTAATTCTTGCAACAACTTCAAAAAAACGGGTCTGCAAAGTAAGGCCCTCTGGCCTCAAGCCTAGACCGGAAAATTGCGGCAGCGCCAGAAAGTCTTTGATGTTCTCAAAGCGTTGTTTTTTTCGCAGTTCAATCACCGCATTTACCTGAGCCGCACTCAAGTCCGGATGCAGGGTTTTTAACACTTCCGCGCTGGCGGTATTTACATTGATGCCCAGGCCACTGACAGGCAGCGCCGCCACGAAGGGTCGAAGCGCCTGGTAGCCTTCCTCGGTCATGCCCTCCAGCAGTCGCAGTTCGGTTACGCTGGCAAACTTTTGATTGCCCGCCCGATAACCCGGCTGCGCCAACAAATATTGGCCGTCTTCGGCACCATAAGCACTGATGGTCTGGTCGTTTGCATCCACCCAATCAATAAACACATCGGTTTTCAGGCCGGTTATCTGAAGGTTCTGCAGTAATTGGTCCAGGCGTCCACGGCTCACCGGGTCTGGCTCGTTATCGGCGCCAATAAGGTCATTTAGATTCAGCCTGCCACCCAAATCGTCCAACTGTATTTCGGCCACGCCGCCATCATCTAACGGCAGCACAACGGAGTTAGCCGCCCAGAATTCGTCCAGACTGTCGATCGGTGCTCCAGATTCTTTATCTTCCTCGTAATCTGTCATCAGTATCTGGTGGGCGAACGCTTCTGCACCCAACGCCACACTCAGCCCTTGCTGCTGAGCCAGGTAATGCCCTGCCTTGAACACCCGAAGGCTTTGCTGATGTGTCATTCCGGTTGCCAGTATGACCACCAGTGCCATCGCCAGCAGCACCATGATTAGTGCCACACCCTGCTGGTGCCAATACGTCGAAGAAGCTTCACTGTGACGCATCATTGGTCACTCGCCGGAACCGACGTTTCATCCCCGGCGGCGCTGTCGTTGGAGACGCTTTCAACTCTGCGATTCAGGCTGGCCTGCGCCTTGCCGGCATCGAAATCTGTTAGTACGAAGAGGCGCTCCAGCGTGCCAAAACGGTCGTGCTCTAAGGTCAACTCCAGGCCCGCAGGCAGCGCGGGCGCTTCGCTGACCTCTTTGGCGCCGGCAGATGATTCCTGCACCGGCCAGTTGTCCTGCCACTGCCGGTTACTGTCCAGAAAACGCAGCTTGAACGTTTTTAACCCGTCCAGCACCTGCGCTTGCCTGCGATTGTCTTCCTGGCCTTGGTCCAGCGCTGGCCAGTAACTGCGCACCAGTGCATTGCCATTGTATTCCCATGCCACGCGCTGCAGTTCGCTGCGGCGCTGACCTAAAGGGTTACGCCAGCCTTGACGGGTAAAAAGCAGGTTGAAAGGTTTGCTACGACTGGTCAGTGCAGGCTGAACGTCACCATAAATATCCCGCGCAGGGCGATTAATGACCTGGTTCATGTCTCGTTCAAACAACAGCATGGTGCGCTGAAGCGCTGCAAACTCATCGGCAACGTCGTTAACCCGGTCGCGGGCGTTAATCACGCCGTTTAAGACCTGCCAAACGCCCAAGCCAATCATGGCGGTAATGGCAATGGCTATCAGCATTTCCATTAACGTGAAGCCGCGCTGGCCGGCCATCATTTTGCACCCACAAAAGCGGCCAGGCTGTGCACTGAATCAGGGGCTGAGGATTCGTCTCGGTAGCGGCTGACACTCACCTCAACCCTACGGATATTAGCGTCTGCGGTGCTTGTTACGCGAGTGATCACTTGCCAGCGGTAAGGCCCGAACTCCTGGTCGCTGGCGGCGCCACTGGTGGCCGGCAAGCTACTTTGCAGCCGTATTTCGTTGATCCGGTTTCCCGCTAGCCACGCTGCCAGGGTTTTGTCGCGAACACGTTCGTAACTGGCAATATACTGGCTGCCCACTTGCGCAGCCGCAGTTGCAATCAAGCCAAAGATCAGCAGGGCCACAAGCACTTCGATCAAAGTAAAGCCTGCTGACCGCTTCATGGACCATCCGCCTCAGCGCCGGGCTTTTGCCAGTGTATGAGCGCAATACCGTCAGAATACAAACGGTGAGGGGCCAATGCCTGGCCCTTCACCATTAACTCAATTTCAAAAGCTGTGTTTTCTCCGCTAGAAAAAAACACAACACTGGGCCGTAACGCCTTGTTGTCATTTGTTAAGCGCGGGGCGTCAGAGGCCACGATTGCATCCACTGACAGCCAGGGTGGCAGAGCGTGGGCCTGAAACAACCGCTCCGGACTGGCTTCCCAAGCCTGGGTTTCATCATCAAACACCACAAATTGGTAGTTGTCAGTATCTATCACCAAGCCCGCTTCCAGATTGTTTAAAACGGCTTGCTCGGACACCACCTGCATGCGCAGATACAGATCCTGAACCTCAGCTTCCAGCTCGCGCTGCTGCGAGCTGCCGCCCATAGTGAACACAGCTAGCGCAGCCACCAGTCCGACAATGACCAGCACCACCAATATCTCGATCAGGGTGAAACCGTTCTGGGTGGCGTTACGTGGCACTGTTTATTAGCCTTTGGTGTTCCAAATACTGAGGTCGGCGGCGTCGTCTTCACCGCCTTCCTGGCCATCTGAACCTAACGAGTAAAGGTCATAGGCGCCTTCCGTGCCCGGGCTGACGTACTGGTAAGGCGCCCCCCAGGGGTCTTCCGGGGCATTTTTCAGGTAGCCGTCGGCGTTCCAGTTTTTCGGCTCCGGGCTACCCGCAGGCTTGTTAACCAAGGCTTCCAGCCCTTGCTGGGTTGACGGATAATGGCTATTGTCAAGGCGATACAAATCCAGGGCATTGCCAATATTACTGAGCTGGGTTTGCGCTACTGTGACCTTTGCTTGGTCACTACGGCCCATGATGTTGGGCGCCACAATGGCGACCAATAAACCAAGAATGACCATCACCACCATAATTTCAATAAGGGTGAAGCCTTGGTTTTGGCGAATATCGGGAGAGTTCGAACGCTTCATAATAAGACACGTATCCTTGGTTATGGGTCTATTGGTCTGTCCGAATTGCGCTTCAAGAGCATTTACACTTTAGCCCACTAGATTACTCATATTCAGAATCGGCAGCATAATGGCCATCACGATAATCAGCACCACTCCACCCATCAGCAACAGCATCAATGGCTCAAACAGGCCAACGATCGCAGTAATTTTCGCCTGCAGAGTGTTTTCCTGCATTCTGGCCGTGCGCTCCAACATGCTGTCTAGCTCGCCACTGGCTTCGCCACTGGCAATCATGTGCAGCATCATCGGTGGAAAGTAACCGCTCTGATCCAGCGCTCTGTGTAATGCTCCGCCCTCACTGACTTTACGCGCAGCATCTTTTAGCTCCTGGCGCAGGTAATCGTTACCGAGAACCTCCCCAGCAATGCGCATCGCGTCCACCAGCGGCACACCACTGGTGGTCAGTATACTCAAGGTACTCGCATAGCGAGCCGTGTTAACGCCCCGCACCATCCCTGCCAGTAGCGGTAAGTGCAGCAGGCGCTTATGCATGCGCAAGCGAAACGCTGGTTTGCCCATCGCAAAACGAAACGCCACCAGCCCAGCGCCCAGAGCAATGAGCAGATAGATACCGTAGCTCAGCAAAAAATCCGACATGGACAGCATGGCCCGCGTCAGCAATGGCAACTGTTGTCCCTGGCGCACAAACACAGCAATGATGTCTGGCACTACATAGGTGAGCAAAAACACCACAATGGAGATGGCGACTACGCTCAGAATAATCGGGTAAATAGCCGCCAACTGAATTTTCTGGCGGGATTCCTGGCGGCTTTCGGTGTAGTCCGCGAGCCGGTTCAATACTAGGTCAAGGTGGCCTGCGTGCTCTCCAGCGGCCACGGTTGAACAGAACAGCCGCGGAAAAGCCCGCGGGAACTCACCCAGGCTATCGGCGAAGCTATAACCCTCCATCACCTTGGCGCGAATGGCGATTAACATACCGCGAATACGCGGATTACTCGACTGTTTTGAGGTCACACTCAGGGTCTGCTCGATGGGAATCCCGGACTGGATCAAGGTCGCCATCTGGCGCGTAACCAAAGCCAAATCTGCTGCGTTCAGTGAACCTCGCGCATTCAATGATGGGCCCCGCCCCGATTTTTCCACAGCTGGCTCTACTGCAAGTGGCGTCAACCCTTTTTCGCGCAGCTGCTGACGTACCGCCCGCGGTGCATCGGCTTCAAGAACGCCTTGTATCTGTTTTCCGCGAGCGTCCAGTGCCTTATATTCAAAAGCCGGCATGATTTATTGGTTCCGGTGGGTAACGCGAAGTACTTCTTCCACGCTGGTGATGCCCGCCAAAATCTTGGCTACGCCGTCGGCGTGAATGCTGGGACTGTTTAAACGGGCTTCCCGTTCCAAGGCCAGTTCGCCGGCGCGTTTATGAATCAGCGCACTGAGGCTTTCGCTGATCTCCACCGTTTCGTAAATACCGATACGGCCGCGATAGCCCAAATCGTGACAATGTGCGCAGCCTCTGGCGCGAAATATTCGCGGCGGATTGGCTGGGTCCTGCTGCAGAAACTCACACTGTTCCGGCGTGGGCTCATAAGCTTCACGACAATAGGGGCACAACAGTCGCACCAAGCGCTGGGCCACAATGCCCACAATACCCGATGAAATTAGAAAAGGTTCGATGCCCATGTCCATCAATCGCGTTATCGCACCCACCGCAGAGTTGGTGTGCAAGGTGGACAACACCAGGTGGCCAGTCAAACTCGCCTGAACCGCAATTTCCGCCGTTTCAAGGTCTCTCACTTCACCAATCATCACTACGTCAGGGTCTTGCCGCAGAATTGCACGCAGGCCGCGGGCGAAGGTCATATCCGCTTTGGTATTAACCTGGGTCTGGCCAATCCCCGGCAGGTTGTACTCAATGGGATCTTCCACCGTCAGAATATTGCGGCTGCGGTCATTTATTTCCTGCAACGCCGCGTACAAAGTGGTGGATTTACCGGAGCCGGTTGGGCCTGTTACCAGCAAAATTCCGTAGGGTCGATAGATTAACTTGCGCACTTTTTCCAGGTCGTAACCGCCCATGCCCAGAGATTCCAGGCGTATAGCGCCAGCTTGCTTATCGAGCAATCGAAGCACCACCCTTTCACCGACCGACGAAGGCATGGTCGACACGCGAATATCCACTTCCCTACCAGCAACCCGCAGAGCAATGCGGCCATCCTGAGGAATGCGCTTTTCGGCAATATCGAGTTTGGCCATAACCTTGATTCGTGACACCAACAAAGGCGCCAGCGCCCGCTTGGGCTGCACAATCTCGCGCAGAACGCCGTCTACCCGGAAACGTATAATCAATCGTGTTTCATAAGTTTCAATATGAATGTCCGACGCGCCGGTTTTCAACGCTTCAGTCAGTATCGCGTTAATCAGGCGTATAATAGGGGCGTCGTCTTCTTGCTCCAGCAGGTCTTCGGTTTCTGGCACCGAATCCGCCAACGACGCCAGGTCCATATCGTCACCAATACCCTCGACCATTTGCATGGCAGCGGTAGAGTCGTTCTGGTAAGCATCGTTCAAGGCCTGATCGAACTTATCCGCCTCAACGGTGGCAAAGCGGGCACGCCCTCCGCATAGGCGGTTGGCCTCGGCCAACGCAATGTGGGAAGAGCCAGGGCGCACCAAAATAACCGTTTCGCCGTTGCCTGTGCGGGTCACAATTACGCCGTTGCGTTTGGCAAACGAAAACGGCAGCCTGCTGGTGGCTCTATTATTACTCGGCAGTTGTTCGGGTTCTGAACTCACGACGTTTCTCGCTGCTGGTCGGCTTGCCTACAAAACAAGTTTAAAGGCTACCACAGCGGGTAGGCCGCCTGAATAACCCAGTGCTCTATACTGCCATTAAACGATGGCTCTCTGGTAACCTGTTGGTGTTAACTGCCAAACCTGTCTCAGCCGGAAAAACACATGCGCCTGGATTCGAAACATCTTATAACGGCTGCCGCCCCTGCGCTGGCAGTCATAGTGCTGGTTTCCACCGCCTGGCAAGCTTGGGGCGTGTGGCAGCAGGAGTCGGCCGAGGGCGGCGTTATTGCAGCCGTCAGCATGGGTTCTGCCCAGGCGCAAAGGCCAGTTCCACAGATTGCGCTGTTTAGCCTTCAGCTGTTTGGCAGTACACAGGCCAACGACCCCGGCGTTCAGCAAAACACAGAGAATCTGCCTGAAACCAATCTACAGCTCACCTTACGGGGCGTTTTAGCCGCCGCCGGCGACTTTGCTGGCAGTGCGCTGATTGAAGACGATCGCAACAACACCGACGCCTACCTGGTGGGCGACACACTACCCGGCAACGCGACACTGCGCTCGGTTCACCCTGCACGAATCATCATTGAGCGCTCAGGCAAGCTGGAAAATTTATATTTTCCAGCAATCGACAGCCGCAGTGGTTTCAGCGCTGTTGCCAATGAAGCGCAAAGCCCAGAGCCTGCTTACACGCCACCGGCAGGTCCGCAGCCGGCACTTTCACAACCTGACTTATCAGAACCTACCAGCGCTGCCAATGCGCCTACAGACGAACAACGACGAGCCGAAATACGCGAAAGGCTTGAGCAGCTACGTCACAGCTTGCGCAATGGAGGTTGATAAGATTGATTCTAGCGTCCCAACACCGCGCTTCTTTACCCGCAGCCACGACATCGGCGCTGCGCCCGCTGCTTAATGGCCGCTCTTGGTTGTGGGCAATTTTACTGACGGCCACTCTAGGCTCGGTTGGGAACGCGTTTGAGCTCACCGATACATTGATGAGCTATGTGCGCGCCGAGTTTGGTGACGAAGCCTACCAGCGCCTGCAGAACTATCAGCGCCTACAACTGCTAGCCAGCAGAGCCCCGATAGACCGACAGTTACGCTTGGTGAATTCGTTTTTCAACCAGTCGCGCTTTGTCAGCGACATTGAACACTGGGGCGAAGAAGATTATTGGGCCACTCCAGTAGAACTGCTGACCACCAACGCCGGTGATTGCGAGGATTTTTCTATTGCCAAATACCAGACCCTGCGCTCCATGGGTGTGCCCGACGAGCAGCTACGCATTGTGTATGTCAAAGCTCTGGAGCTGAATCAGGCGCACATGGTTCTGGCCTGGTATCCACGCCCGGATGCCGACCCACTGATTCTTGACAACCTTATAAATGACATTAAATTTGCATCACAACGCACTGATCTTGAACCAGTTTATAGCTTCAACGGCAGTGGCCTATGGTCCAGCAAAGCTGGCAAAAACAAGCGTATTGGCGAGGCAGACAAACTGTCTCGCTGGCGCGAGTTAAACCAGCGCATGCAACAGTCCGAGCAACCCTGAAACTCGACAACAAGGAACCCGCCAGATGCGGCGTTGGAATGGTTGGGGTGATGATTCTTTTTCACTGGGACTGCCCCGCAGCGGCGAAAATTTTCTAGCGACGCGCATTGAGCACAGCAGTGCCCCGCAAGACGTAACCCTGGCCAGTGTGTGCGCCAAGGTGCCACAAAGCCGCTTGGGCAAGGAGCGCCCCGCCGGTATTGAGCTCACTACCGACGCCGAAACCCGGGTACGCCATGCACGAGGCCAAAGCCTACCGAACTGGTTGGCCATGCGCAGCGGGCAGATTGATTGCTTCCCCGATGCTGTGGCATTTCCACGGTCATCTTCTGAAGTACGCGAACTACTGGCATTCGCCAGCGCAAACTCGCTGCACCTTATTTCTTACGGTGGCGGCACCAGTCGTAGCGGGGCACATCAACCCCCTAGATCTTGGTCATCCCGTTATCACCGTTAGCATGGTAGCAATGAACCGCTTGCTGGATCTGGATCCTGCCAGCCAGGTTGCCACCTTTGGCGCGGGTACGCCCGGCCCCAGGTCGAATCCCAGCTTCGCGCCCACGGTTTAACCCTTGGCCACTTCCCGCAGTCTTTCGAATTATCCACGATAGGTGGCTGGGTCGCCTCGCGCTCCAGCGGCCAGCAGTCCCTTCGCTATGGCCGGATCGAGCAGCTTTTTGCCGGTGGAACTCTGGAGTTGCCGGACTTCCCCGCCTTCAGCGCCGGGCCCGACTTGCGCGAGCTAGTGCTTGGCTCGGAAGGCCGTCTTGGCATTATTACCGAGGTTAAAGTTCGGGTAAGCCCGCTGCCACAGCGCGAGCGCTTTCAGGTGGTGTTTTTCCCAAACTGGGCGCAAGGACGCGACGCCTGCCGTGAACTGGCGCAGCAACGCGTGCAACTGTCGATGCTGCGCTTAAGCAACGCCGAAGAGACCCGCACCCAGTTGGCTCTGGCCGGCCACGAACGGGCCATAAGATGGCTGCAGCAAGCTCTGGCTTTGCGCGGGGCTGACACAGAAAAATGCATGATGACGTTTGGGGTCACTGGCAGCAGCGTGCAATGCCGCAGCGCCCTGCTCCAGGCTCGCCGCAGGACCGCTGGAACCGGTGCTGGGTACAAGCGTTGTGCATAACCCCGCCATCGACCTGACATGGGCTTAAATTTGCTATGCCTGCCAGAGCGATCAGGTCAAACACTTGGATGATTTGCTGTTGCGGCATACCCGTTTAGGACTCTTAATAGCAGACGGCGCGACCGTGCTTTTACCGCAGATCAAAAATCGCTGCCGACCGCTGCCGGGCTGGAGCGAAAGTCACTGGCAAAACGAAGTTGAACGCTATAGAAAGATTTGGCGAAGCTATTATAGCCTGCCCCTGGGCACAGCCTAATGATGGTCACTCCCCTGATACTGGCCATCGACAACGGCACCCAAAGCGTGTGCGCGCTGTTGTTTGATGGCGAAGGCAACCTGCTTGGCAGCGCTAAACAGGAGTTTGAGCCCTACTTTTTCACTAAACCGGGCTGAGCCGAACAACACCCACAGTATTTTTGGGATGCCTTGGGCCAGGCCTGCCAGCAGCTGTGGCAGGAAACCGACGCAAACCCCACGCAACCCTGACCACCCAGCGTGGCACTGTGGGCAATCTGGACGCTAACGGCATCCCGCTACGAACGGCTATTATATGGCTAGACCAACGCCAGTGCACCGCTGCCAGCTTACCTACGTTGGCCTTTTCGCTTGCTGGGCCTTACACCCACCGTTCAGCGCTTTCGCGAAAACTGCCAGGCTAACTGGATTGCCCAGAATCAGCCGAATGTCTGGCGCGATACACGCTACTTTCTATTGTTATCGGGTTATTTAAACTATCGCTTGACCGGCGAGTTCCGCGACTCCAGCGCTAGCCAGGTAGGCTACCCGTCCTACGATTACAAACGTCAGACTTGGGCCCGCAAACGTAACTTCAAATGGCGACTGATGCCGATTGGCCCTGAACAACTGCCGCAGCTGATTGCGCCCGGTGAAATAGTGGGAGCACTGACCGTTGCCGCTGCCGGACACCTCGGGCTACCAACGGGCTTGCCGGAGCTGGCGGCGACGTCGGATAAGGCCTGCGAAGTTCTAGGCAGCGCGTGATATCGCCAGACACTGCCTGCCTAAACTATGGCACTCCCGCCACGGTGAACACCACCAACCCGCGTTATGTGGAACCAATACGTTTTATACCACCCTACCCGGCAGCCACCCCCGGCCACTACTCTACAAAAGTAATAATTTACCGGGGCTATTAGATGGTGAGCTGGTTCAAGCGGGAATTTGGGTTGCATGAGCGCTTGTTGGCAGAGCAACGTGGCATCGCGCCAGAACAGTTATTCGATGTGCTGGTGAACTCGGTCGGCGCAGGCTCCATGGGCCTGATGTTGCAGCCTTACTGGTCCCCGGCGTGCGCCAGCCCGGCCCGGAGGCCAAAGGCGCCATTATTGGTTTTGGCGACGTGCATACCCGCGCGCACCTGTATCGCGCCATGCTGGAAGGTTTGGCGTACGCGCTGCGGGAGGGCAAAGAGCGCATTGAAAGACGCAACGGCCAGAAAATCCAGCGCCTGAGAGTGGCCGGCGGCGGCTCACAAAGCGATGCTGCCATGCAGCTGACCGCCGACATTTTCGGACTGCCCGCGGAACGCCCACACACCTGCGAAACCTCCGGTTTGGGCGCCGCTATTACCGCTATGGTCGGCTTGGGTATACACCCGGATTTTCCAACGGCAGTTGCAAAATGACACGGGTAGGCGCGGTATTTCATCCAGACCCCGAAAATCAGGCACTGTACCAGCAGCTGTACAGTGAAGTTTTCTTGAAAATCTATCCGCAGCTTGAAAGCCTGTACAAAAACATCCGCCATATTACCGGTTACCCGCGCTAGTATAATTTATGGCTAACCAGCAAAATGCTTTTCCCCTTCAGCATTTACCGATATTTTTTCATCAGGCGGTTGACGCTCGAGGAAAGATCCGTATAATTCGCATCCGTTGTCGGGCAACAACTTACGACAGCATTTGCGGGAATAGCTCAGTTGGTAGAGCGCAACCTTGCCAAGGTTGAGGTCGCGAGTTCGAATCTCGTTTCCCGCTCCAATTTTTTCTGGATAAATCAGAGAAAATACTTCAAAAGTCTCTCACCCCACTAGAGAGCACAAAGCCAAAAGGCTTTATCAGGCGCGGTGGCAGAGTGGTCATGCAGCGGACTGCAACTCCGTTAACGCCGGTTCGATTCCGACCCGCGCCTCCATTTTTTATCAATTACTAATACTTTCTATAACCCAACAGGGTTTTTTATACGCTCAAAAATGACCTGTTTTTTCGATACTTTTAATTTTTTTCTGACCAACCTATGCACTTTTCCTGCTGAGTCTTTTTTTTACGCTTCCCTCCATTCCGTTTGTAGCGGCTTGTGTTGCGGGTTCCGCCCTGGTGAGGATATCAAAATATTACGGGTTGACTAACAGATGTGAGCTGACAACTTGTTCCTTCTTCTTCATTGTCATGCACCATTTTCAGAGCTCCGCCGGTTCTTTGTTCATACTCCGCCCCCCGCGGCCCCGATTTTGTGCATTGAGAAACATGTACCCCTATAGGTCAGGTCTTCATCCACTTTCTTTACAACCGCTATCATCGCTTCGTGCCCGGAATCTGGAATCCTGTCACGTTGACGCTGGCAATACCTATAATAGCCATTGCGACTACCACCCAAGAGCCGATTCATCACGTCGACTGGCCAAGCCTTCTTGTGGTGGGTCATGAACGCATAATTTAACGCTGTTCCTTGGCAAAATGCCCGTGGTGAGTTCAACCAGTCAACGCAAATAGGAATGGCGGAGTCCTCAACATCTTTTGGACAGCGGCAGGTAAATACTGCATTTAGGACGCTGATTCAGATCTCTTCTTCACAGCTTCTGCGTCTTAACCAACGCACCCAGGCTCCGTGAACAACCCATGCTGAAGAGGTTCTTTTTAACTGTATTTTACGATGTTCTAACTGCGAAATAGTCTGTTCGAGCCATCGTTGTTAGAAGGCATTATCATCCGTCCACTCCCAGATTTTTCAACTCCTCAAATTGGGAAGCATGATATCTTATAATATCTAACATTGCGTTTGACGCGGCGGACTGTGCTGCTCTGGGTGGCTTAATTATCCCAAGCTGGCGGGGCACTGCTGGCTCAATGAGTGTTCGCCAGCCTAACCCTTCATTAGAAATTTGACGAAAGCTTAGTGACGGCAATGCGGCGACACCCAGTCCAGCAGCAACCATTCTACCGGCCGTTCCGATCTGACTCACTTCGCAAAAAAGATCCATCTCTAAATTGATGTCGTTCAGTACCCGCTCGATTGCCTGACGGGTACTGGATAATTGGTTGAGTTCAATAATTGGATACTTCAAAAGTTGCGCCCAACTTACCTCTGTGCACTCCATGAGAGGATGGAGTTCCGGACAGACTGCAACAAACCTATCCTCAAAGAGTGGCTCGAAATCGAAATATCCATTTTTGGCAGGCTGTACGGACAAACCAAAGTCGGCCCTTCCCTCTCTTACCAAGCCCTCAATTTCACTAGCTAAAACATCATTTACATTTATAGCAATATTGGGAAACTGCGCACGATACTCAGCCAGCACTTTGGGCAAAAAACCCGCTGCAAGCGTAGGTAAAGCCGCAATCGTAATTTTCCCTTGCTGTTTTTTGAACAGTCTCTCCAAATCCTCGAAAGCATCTTCCCAATCGAGCACCAACCTCTGGGCTTTGGGAAGAAAAGAGAGCCCTTCAGGTGTGAGCTGAGCCCCGCGAGGACTGCGGGTGAATACGGCTCCCCCAATGTGCAATTCCAGTTTTCGAATTGAGATACTGAGCGCCGGCTGTGAGAGCCGCAGCCGTTCAGATGCCTCGATAAAACTTCCGGTTGAGGCTATTGCCACAAAAGCTTTGAGTTGTCGTATTGAAATTGACATAAATAAAGTAAAACCATCCGTAAGTTTCTTTTATTGGACATATAGTGTCACCACTCTTTAGTATTCACAAATGCTCTTTTGCGACCACACCAGATTTTAAAATAATAAAGGTGAACAATGACAAGCAGCAGAACTGAAGAGTCTTGGATCGGCTCTAGCGTGAACTGGTTTAGCGTGCGGCCAAAGTC
This sequence comes from Marinobacter sp. BSs20148, assembly GCF_000283275.1. NCBI lineage: Bacteria > Pseudomonadati > Pseudomonadota > Gammaproteobacteria > Pseudomonadales > Marinobacteraceae > Marinobacter > Marinobacter sp. BSs20148. The sequence continues at coordinate 1,942,984 of NC_018268.1, read as the reverse complement.
TGTAGGTTATAGCGGCTTTCAATATGAGTGATCGCTCTGTCTGGATACCTAAGCAAATCGCGATCATCGGCTGTGGCATGATTGGCGCTAGCTGGGCCGCCTACTTCCTATCTAAAGGCATCGAAGTAGTAGCGTTTGCGCCAGAGTCTGGAACTCCGGACACGTTCGCAGAACGAGTTCAGCTTGCCAAACAGTCGATCCCAGATGTCCCAGGAATAACAGTTGCACCCGCACGGCTTTTAATAAGTCGAAGCCAGGCCGACGCAGTAGCAAAAGCTGATTTGATTGTTGAGAACGCGCCCGAGAACGTCGAGCTAAAGTGCGAACTCATTAGCTGCCTCCAGTCCCAAGCATTGCCCACGGCGATTATCGCAAGCAGCACATCCTCTCTGAAACATTCGGATATCGCTTCCAAATCTGCTGATCCCACTCGCGTTGTCATTGCTCATCCGTTCAATCCGCCGCACCTGATCCCGCTAGTCGAGCTGTTTGGCATTGATCCGGAAGTTGTCGAGCGCCTACGAGCTTTTTATCAGGCTATTGGCAAACAGCCAGTTGTCATGAACAAGGAGATGATCGGACATGTGGCCAATCGCCTTACGGCAGCACTCTGGCGAGAGGCACTTTACATGCTGCAAGAGGGTGTGGCATCAGCGGCGGATATCGACACGGCTGTGACCGCCGGCCCAGGACTGCGCTGGGCCATTCAAGGGCCGTTTCTAACTTATCACTTAGGCGGCGGAGGGGGCGGGATTCGCCACTACCTTGAACATCTCGGGCCCAGTCAGCAAAAACGCTGGGCCAGTCTTGGCGAGCCACGGATGGATCAGACATTGACTGAGCAGATCGTCGCTGGTGTCGAGTTGGCAACAGATGGGCGGAGTTTGGAAGAGCTTGGCCGTTATCGCGACGAGTTGTTAGTTGCCATCGCGGCTTGCCTGAAGCAAGCCAAATAATCGATTACCTTCAGTCTCGGGAACCGTCCCACCAGAGGTTGAGTATCACCAAAAACTTAGGGACGTTTGAGGACAAGATCATGAAAGCATCAACAACTATAAGTAAGCTTTCTTTACGCGCTGCCATTGGTGTCGCTGCGTTCACCATTGCCATTGGTTCGGCACAAGCCCAGCCGAAGGAACTAAGTATTCTCAGCGGATCACCAGGCGGCACTTGGTATCCAGTAACCGCCGGCATTGCTGAAATATTCAGCAAAAGTGGCACCCGGACCAATGCCGAAGTGGGTGCGGGTTTAGCCAACATGGCGCGCATTAGCGCTGGCCAATCCGAACTAGCCGTCACCACGTCAACGGTGCCTCCTATCGCCCGAAATGGCGTTGCGCCCTTCAAGGAAAAAATTAACGACGTTCGTGGGTTGGCCGTTTTGTTTCCAAGCTACCAGCATGTCGGGGTAACCCGGGAGTCAGGCGCCAAATCCATAAAAGACCTGGCCGGAATGGAGGTGAATTGCATGGCAATTGGCAACTCGACCCATGCTGCCTTTGTTGACCGGCTGAAAGCAGCAGACATGACCGAAGACGATATTGAGTGCGCCCGCGGCAGCCACACGTTTGCGTCCAATGCGATCAAAGACGGCAATCTTGAAGGCTTCACCCTTTTATCAGGTTACCCGAACGGGACCTATACGGAACTTTTCCACGCTAAGGACATGCGGTTGCTGCCTATGAACGAGGCTGAAGCAAAAGCAATGCAGGATGGCAATCCGGGCTACGCCGCTACAGAAATACCAGCTGGCAGCTACCCGGGCCAGACTGAAGCTATTCCAACGGTGCGTTCAGATCTGATTATGATTGCTCATGAGGATATGTCCGACGATGACGCCTATTGGGTTGTAAAAACCATGCTTGAAAACCTTGATGACATACGGTCGGTGCACTCAGTGATGCGTCCTATTACGCCAGAATACATGGCGGCGATAACAGGTATCAAAATGCATCCCGGTGCGATCCGCGCTTTCGAGGAAGCTGGAGTTTTAACGGCAATTAAATAAGAGCCGACCAAATAAAAACAGGTTCCCAAGCAAACATAAAAAGGCAAGTTACCATGACCTTGGACAAGCTGACTGGCGGATTGCCACTGGCAAGACTGATCTCGATCGTGGCCATCGCCATGTCAGTTTATCACTTGGTGACGGCCTACTTCGGTACACCGATTGCCGAGGTACACCTGCCAGTGCACCTCGGATTTGCTTTGGTCATTATTTTCTGGGTTTATCGGTCAGCAGGGACAGGAGCCTGGCGTTATCTCCACGCGCTTCGTGACCTGACCCTGACTGCTATGGCGGTTGGAGGTTGCAGTTATCTCGCGTTCAATGCTGATGAAGTGCAACAACGCATGCTCTACTTTGACCCACTAACAACTGAACAGCTGGTTTACGGCTGTGTGTTAATTCTGGCCGTTCTGGAAGCGGCTCGCAGGGTGATCGGCTGGCCGCTTGTGTTCCTGGGCGCTGGCGCACTTGGCTATGCGCTCTTCGGCAACTTGTTACCTTCTCCATTTTGGCATCGTGGCTACTCACTTCAGGCTGTGATCGAGACAACCTATTTAACCCAAGACGGGCTATGGACATCGCCGTTACGGGTGACTGCGTCCTACGTGTTTCTCTTCGTGCTTTTTGGCGCTTTTCTGGTGGCGTCTGGCGCAGGCGTTTTCTTCACCGATCTGGCCCGAAGTCTGACAGGCAAGTTTACTGGCGGGGCGGCGAAAACAGCAGTGGTTTCCAGTGCCTTAATGGGATCGCTTTCTGGAAGCTCTGCGGGAAACGTTGTGGTAACGGGATCTTTCACCATCCCAGCCATGCGCAAGGCCGGCTTCCCCGGGCGATTCTCCGCTGGAGTGGAAGCCGTCGCTTCATCTGGGGGCCAGTTCATGCCTCCGGTTATGGGCTCCGCAGCTTTTATAATGGCGGAGTTTATTGGCATTCCCTATATTGAGATTGCTCAGGCAGCGATCATCCCTGCTATTTTATATTTTATTTCCGTTTTAGCCATGGTTCATTTTGAAGCTCGTCGACTGGGCTTAAAGCCAGAGGGTGGCAGTGAATCAGCTTTACGGGTAATCAAACAACGTGGCTATTTACTATTATCTGTCGTGGTTATGTTGGGCACCCTTTCATCGGGATATTCGCCGTCGTTGGCCGCTTTATATGCTCTAGGCACTCTCGTCGTAACCCAACTTTTATTTGAGCCTGCAATGCGATCAGAGTTCGTTGGCAATTGTCTCAAAGCCATGGACCAAGCCCCTCGTATCATTGGTCAGATCACCATAGCCAGTGCGATCGGCGGCATCATCGTTGGCGTCGTCACCCAGACCGGGCTAGGTCTCAGGATGAGCTCCATCGTGCTCGATTTTTCTCAGGGCTACCTACCGCTGTTACTGGTACTCACCATGCTCTGCGGTATCATCCTGGGCATGGGCATGCCAACCCCAGCCGCTTATATCATTCTTGCAGTCTTGTTGGCTCCCGGGTTGGTTGAGGTCGGCGTTCCGCTCCTGGCTGCACACCTTTTCGTTATGTATTGCGCCGGAATATCGGCGATAACGCCACCGGTCGCTCTAGCCTCTTATGCAGCGGCTGCTATTGCCAATGCAGATCCTTGGAACACTAGTCTCACAGCGCTTCGCCTCGGTCTGGCCAGTTTTATTATTCCTTACATGTTTGTGTTCGGGCCGGCGATTCTTGGTATAGGTGACACCTCGCAAATGATCTTCGATAGCCTTGCAGCTCTGGTCGGCGTGTTGGCACTGGCAGCGGCGCTTATTGGCTGGTTCCTCATCGTCTTGAACTCGCTGATACGACTGGTTCTTCTGTCAGGGGCCATTCTATTAATCATGCCGGGGCTGACCGGAGATATTACAGGTGCCATCCTGATTACCGGCGCAGTGGCCTATTGCTGGAATAAAGCGCGTCAAGCAGAAGCCCTGAATATTCAGCAAATACAAGGCTAATCCTCAGAGGGTTGTGCGCGATGCGCATGGCCCTTAACTTTTCAACAGCTGACATAAAGTATCGTGGCTAACACATGGAAAGCATTATGATTTCAAGAATAGAATTGCCAGAGGTGTCAGGATTAACGCCGGAGCAGAACGGGATCTATGAGTCGATTAAAAGCTCGCGAGGGAATTTAGACGGGCCCTTTTTAGCTTGGTTACACAGCCCAAAAATGGCTAGCTCCGCCGAACAGCTAGGCGCATTCTGTCGTTATGGGACACTTTTGTCTTTGCAAGAATCCGAGCTTTTGATCCTATGTGTCGCCGCGCACCATCATTGTGATGGCGAACAAAAGATACATGAGCCTATTGCGCTTCAGTCTGGTGTTTCAGACGCCAACATTGAATTAATCCGGAACCATAAGGCGCCTAGCTTTGATAATCATCGCATGACTCTGCTGAGTGGCCTTGCGACTGAACTCCTTCAAACTAATCGCATCAATGAGGCTTTGTTCGTCGAAGCGAAAAAAGTGCTGGGACATCAGACACTGGTTGAGGCGGTTGGGGTGATTGGCTACTACGCCTTAGTTGCGCACACCCTCAATGCTTTTGAAATGGGCATCGCTACCTGAATCATTCTTCTAGCATTGTTGGAAAAGCCAAAATGCTCTTTAATTTTTTATTCCACCCAGGTTTAGTCGGTGGTCATGCGAACATAATCGCGACTTACAAGACTCATTTAGCCTGATTGCGTAAACCGCTCAAGGTTGCCACCCATTCCACCTGAAGGCTGCCACCCATCGGAGCTGAGCGACGCGGAGATTTCTTTGTTACTCCTAAGTTGTGGTACCCGTCAACTTTGCTTGTCGTTTTCGCATGGATTCAGCCCTGAGATTGATCTGGTACTCGTTTTAAACCAGGCGATCCTAAATGGCATCTTCCAGTAGATCGTTCTGGTTCTTTGTACTCAGTTTCATAGGCATTGGTCTTGCGTGTGAAGTTGCCACTCATCGATGTCGAATTTCTTTACACCCTGCAAGCCTACCGCGACCAAAAAAATTCCAGCACGTAAGATGGCTTGAAAGAAGGCAAGTCCTTGTTAGTTGAATTTTTCTCTTGCTTATGAGTCTTTGCTATAAATTGCTAAAACCAAACCTTGGTCGAGCTGGCCTGCAAGACATTAAGAATGCATGCGCTGGGTACAGTATTTCGAATACACTTCATCGCGATTTGTCGATTTTTTTTACAACTTATTTAAACTCCAAACTTATACTCCATGCAAGACATTGTTTTACCGTACTTATTATATTTGGTCTGTTATTTGCATGTAATCATAATTGTTAAGCTCAGTCGGTCGTCGTGAAATAGATCGGGTATAGAACTTATAATTTTATACTCTAATTATAAAAATTTGAGTGTGAGGTTAAATTAACATGAATAAATTGAATTTGCTGTTGTTGTCATTGTCTTTAGGTATGGTTGCCACTACGGCAAGCGCTGGTATTGTTACCCTTTACGATCAGGACTTTGAAAATCCCAATGGATTCGTTAACGGCTTTGGTTCTGGATACGATGACCTTTCCTAGCAACAGGTAAATGATCTATATGGTGGTCAGCAAGGTCTAACATTTGCACAGGCTAATACGGTTGAAACGGCGTTTTTGACTGGAACAGAAGCTTTTAATACCGGATATAAAGACCCATCAGTTACTGGTGGCAATTACGCTATTGGAATGTTGTCCAGCGTTAACAATGATTTGCTCGGAATGTCTTTCGGTTTCAGTCTTGGTACAAATGACTTTTTCAACCTTGGCATTGACGTTTCGAGTTTGGGCCTCTCTGGAGGCTCTGGAGCTCCATTTTCAGATGGAAGCGCGCCTGAATTCAAGTTCACTCTTTACAGTGACAAGGGTCTAGATGGGCTTGGATCGGGGTCTATCTTGGGTCAGTATTTCCTTACCGGCACTGCCTCAGCCCTAAACACGCTTGATTGGACACGGGGTCTATTCTCGTTCGATGCGAGTGGTGATAACGATGGTAATGTCACGTTACAAATTGATCTGCTATCGGGTGGATATGCAGTTTTGGACAACATCTTGATTACCTCATCTGATACGCCTACTGTTTCTGTTCCTGAGCCTTCAACCATCGCGCTACTTGGACTGGGACTTCTTGGTTTGGGTTTTGCACGACGCAAAAAAGTACTTGGCTGAATTTGAACAAATTTAGTTAGTGTCTAAGCCATCTCAACTGAGATGGCTTTTTTATGACTGGAAAGCAGCATTGGGCTGTAAAAAGTCGATTTTCCTTGATGGTTCGAACTACCCTTCTCGTTTTGCCCTGTGTAGCGTTTTCTTCTGCGAGTCCTCTTTGCGAAGGTAAACTCGGCCCACTTGAGCGCGAGCTGACAAAGCAGGCAGGCTGTTAGCTTAACTAGCGCAGGTGTAATATCTCTATCTCAACAATAGGCAATAAAGAGCCACGAAATGATTCAAAAGACACTTGTTTCAACCGATGACGTTCGCGACCGTTTTTCAAAGGCTATGTCGGCGATGTATCAAGCAGAAGTACCTCAGTACGGCACCCTGCTTGAGCTCGTGGAATGCGTAAATCAAGAAACGCTTAACCAACAACCTGAGCTTTACCGCCGTTTGGAAGCGCAGGGTGAACTTGCACGCCTTAGCGTCGAACGCCACGGAGCAATTCGTGTGGGCACAGCGGCTGAGCTGTCTATGTTGCGACGCTTGTTTGCCGTTATGGGGATGTATCCTGTCGGTTATTACGATCTTTCTGAAGCGGGTGTACCGGTTCATTCAACCGCTTTTAGGCCCATCAACGATGATGCGCTATCCAAAAATCCGTTCCGTATTTTTACTTCTCTGCTGCGCTTGGAGTTAATTGCAAATGAAGTGCTTCGCCAGCGTACACAAGCCATTTTAGCAACGCGCGATATTTTTACATCCAAAGTACGGGAACTGATCGAGTGCTATGAGTCGCAGGGTGGCCTATCCAACGAGGAAACGGATCAATTTGTAAAAGAAGCCCTTGAAACATTCCGCTGGCATCAAAATGCCACTGTCGACTTAGATACCTATCACGCGTTATGCGACGAACACCGCTTGATTGCCGACGTCGTCTGCTTCCGTGGGCCGCACATCAATCACCTAACACCGCGCACATTAGATATCGATGAAGTTCAGCGCCGCATGCCTGATGTGGGTATGAATCCGAAAGCAGTCATCGAAGGGCCACCACGTCGTGAACGGCCTATTTTGCTTCGCCAAACCAGCTTTAAAGCGCTGGAGGAGTCGATCCGTTTTGCCGGTGAAGCGCAGGGTACCCACACCGCTCGCTTCGGTGAAGTTGAACAGCGAGGGGTGGCTCTCACGCCAAAAGGGCGCGCACTGTATGACCAGCTTCTCAATGACGGCCGAAAGCAAGCGGCAGGACTCGATAACGATGCGCACCAGGCGGTTATGAATGGCGTATTTGCGGCGTTTCCCGACAGCGATCAGGCGATGCGTCGTGAGGGGTTGGCCTACTTCCACTATTATCTGAGTGCCACTGGGCAAACCGCCAAGGACTGTACCGACGAAGATACGGAGGCCTTGATTGCGCAAGGGCTGATTGAAGTGCAGCCGATTACCTATGAAGACTTTTTGCCAGTGAGCGCGGCGGGTATTTTCCAGTCAAACCTTGGGGGCGCGCAAAGTGAGGCTTATGCAGGTAGCGCGAATCGTAATTCCTTTGAAGAGGCTCTTGGTGCTCAGGTAACCGATGAGCTATCTCTTTACGCCGAACGAGAAAGGGCCTCGAAAGCTAAGGTGATAGCAAGCTTACAAGGCTAAGAATTTGGTTGAAGATTTTTTGCTTTATAAATACTGCGATGGTGTTACGACCATGCAGCTTGAGCAATTGCTCAAATTAAACTTGAACGATCACTCAAATTCAGTTATAGTTATTCCCGTTAAACCTACTTGCAAAATTAACGCCTTATTTTGAGCGATCACTCAAATTTGACGGCAACGTTTTACTCGATGTGAGTCATATCACGTTTACCTTTACCGCAAGGAGTCATTCCATGACCAACTTTACTCTTCACGACAAAGAAAGCGCCCCACAAGCAAGCCAGAATTTGCTCGACAACTCCATCAAAGCTTTCGGTATGGTTCCAGGCCTTCACGCGGTTATGGCAGAAGCACCAGGCTTACTTGAAGGTTATCAGCGGCTTCACCAGCTCTTTCTGGATAGCAGTTTCGACGACGAAGAAACTACCGTGGTGTGGCAGACCATCAACGTCGAACATGCTTGCCATTACTGCGTGCCCGCGCATACCGGCATCGCCAAAAGTATGAATGTTGATGACGCCATCACTGAAGCTCTGCGTAACGAAACACCGTTACCGACAGACCGGCTGGAAACACTGCGCGACTTCACCCTCGCCGTTGTGCGCGGCCGCGGCAACGTGGATGACAGTGCCGTGGACGCATTTCTGGAAGCTGGTTTCACCAAGCGCCAGATTTTTGAGGTCGTTCTTGGCACCGCACAGAAGGTAATGAGCAACTACACAAATCACCTTGCCGACACGCCGATAGACAAGCCGTTCCAGAAGTTTGAGTGGCACAAAGCTGACTAACATGCACAGCAAGTCGGAGGCGGTTCTCATTGCCCGCCTTGACTTGTCGCTGCTGTATTGACCGCATTATCTATTTTTGAAAGAAGGCCAGGCTCATGTCGAACAGAAATCAATATGAACCACCACAGGTTTGGACTTGGGACGCCGAAAGCGGCGGAACATGGGCCAGTGTTAATCGCCCCATAGCCGGCGCTACGCATGAGGCGACGCTGCCGCGTGGAAAGCACCCGTTGCAGATTTATTCGATGGGAACACCCAACGGCCAGAAGGTCACCATTATGGCCGAAGAGCTGCTGGCCATCGGTGAAACCGGCGCCGAATACGATGCTCACCTGATTCAGATTGGCGAAGGCGGCCAGTTTTCATCCGGCTTTGTCGACGTAAATCCAAACTCGAAAATCCCGGCTCTATTTGATACGGGAAGTGGCAGTCGAGTTTTTGAAAGCGGTGCCATCCTTTTTTATCTGGCTGAGACGTTCGGACACTTTCTTCCAAAGGACACGGCTGCACGCACCGAAGTACTGAACTGGCTGTTCTGGCTACAAGGTTCAGCGCCTTATCTGGGCGGCGGATTCGGGCACTTTTACGCCTATGCTCCCGAGAAGTTTGAATACCCGATCAATCGCTTCACGATGGAAGTGAAACGCCAACTGGACGTGCTTGATCGGGAACTAGCCGAGCACCATTTTCTCGGCGGCAACGAGTATTCCATTGCCGACATAGCCACTTGGCCATGGTATGGCAACCTGGCGCTGGGAGAGGCCTACGGTGCGGGTGAATTCCTGCAGGTCGAAAGCTACAAGAACCTGCGCCGCTGGGCACAAGAGATCTTTGAGCGCCCCGCTGTCAAACGCGGCCGCAAAGTGAACCGGACTTGGGGTGAGCCTTCAGAGCAACTGCACGAGCGGCATGATGCCTCGGATTTTGATTTGAAAACCCAAGATAAACTGGCATCTTCAACAGTTTGAACTGCCCATTCAGCACATGCTCTGACACTGACACTGACACTGTCGATGTCGGAGGTGCGAACGTTCCAGCCGTGACCTTGGGGCACATCTGCGATCAGACCACTCAGTAAGTACCGAAGGCCCAAGCAGTGCTTGAGCTTTGTCTCCTGTTACAGCGTGATCAGTCCAAAATCCGCAGGCCTGGAATATCCAACGGCTGAGTTAACGCTGATCTGATCCATTAAAGCCCGCCCGCCAAAGGAGAATTGGCTGTTGTAATCAGTGGGATTTATCGGTTTCCTGTCGTAGATTCCTCCTGGCTCATACAATTGCAAGTAGAAACGAAGATTAACAATATCCCCAAAACTCCCATTGGATACGTCGAATCTACCGACACCGTTACTCACGCCGGCAGGCCCTCGATTCAGCTCCAGCGCCCGCATCATCGTGGAAGCCACTTGGTTGGCCTGATATTCGACATCTGCTACCGAGAACGCCTCTTTAAAAACCGTGCGCTCTTCAATTGTAAGAGCATCGCTGCCTTCCTAGAATTCCAATGCGCCGTTTGACACCGAAAACCCTAAGTCTATTTCCTGCAGATCGAGTGATAGAGACTCCACTGCCAAGTCATAAGCACGCTTGATCTCAGCTGACGCCCGTGGCGACACCAGTGGACAACGCCAGCAACATCTCATCCAACCTGGCATTGGTCGCTTCATAATTTTATTGCAACATCTTGTATATATTATTAATAACAAAGCCACTGGTATTCTGAAGGTTATCTTTCGCTCCAAATATTAGCGTTTATCTGTAACACCGTCATTACGCAGTGCTTCCAGGGACAGTGCCATATCCTCAGCAAGAGCATGAACGGCCGCACTGTCAACGTCACGATGGGCAAAAGCGCGTAACCCCATTACTTCTGCCTGCAAGCGCCGTCCAAGGCGAACGGGGTCGAGCCGGGCGTCCAGTTCCCCGATCTGCTGGGCCATATCGAAACGGTCAATAAAGCGTTCTTCCATACCTGCTAACAGACCTTCGGTTTTGCGCCAGGCTGCCTGCTCTCGCTCGCCCAGCTCCAACAGGCTTTTGACCAGCATGCAGGCTCGACTTGGTAATTCCCGATCGCGAAGGCCACCTAGCCCGCGCAAATAAGCGGCAAGCCCCGCTAATGGTGATGGGTAAGCGTGTAAGGTGCGTTCGAACTCGGCCAGCCCCAAGCGAGCATAGCGTTCCAGAGACTCCTGAAACAGCCCATCCTTGCTGCCAAAGGTGGCATAGATACTACCCGGCCGCATGTCGAGCGCTTTCTCCAGGTCCTTCAACGAGGTGGCATGAAAGCCCTTTTGCCAGAACAGCTGAAGAGCCCGTTCTAGAGAGTCTTGGCGGTTGTGAATCGTCGCACGAGCCATGGTTAATTCCAGATTTTTGAGGCAAACATAGGGCGCCAGTAAATATTTTGAGTAATCGCTCAACTCTATATTGAACAATCACTCAAGTACAGCTGCATCCCATTAAATTCGCAATAGCACGCAGCATCAGTTGTAGGCGTTTGCACAGTGGAAGTTTTTAAGCATTGTCGCTAAAAGTTAGTGTGCCACCGAATTTGAGACGGTCTCCGATGCAGCTGTAAAGTATTAACATGCCATTGCATGTTGGTATAGTTTTTGGATTCCGGTATCGTCCTTATGAGACTTAGCCTGTTATACTCGTCTTTCTCAACGGGGTGCCTCCAACAGGCTGAGACCATACCCGCGGAACCTGCCCCAGATAATGCTGGCGAAGGAATTGAGCTTTAATCGGCCGAAAACCGCGTGTGGTGCCCTAAAACCGAGTTTTGAGGTTTAACCACCATGGCGTATTCGCTGCTACAACGCATTGCTCAAAATAGTCACACTGCCCTACTCCTTGCTAAAACTCGGACCGTTTTAGGGCTCTTTATTCTCATTTTTACCAATTTATCCAGCGCGACCGAAAACCCCAACTTGACGGTATACACTCACCCCTCGTTCGCAGCGGAATGGGGGCCAGGGCCGGCGGTAAAAACGGCGTTTGAACAGCGCTGTGACTGCCAACTTAATTATGTGGTGCTCGACAGCGGCGGAGACATTTTGCAGCGACTGAGGTTAGAAGGCGCCAGCAGCTCAGCCGACCTGGTGTTGGGCCTGGACACCGGCACCATGGAACTGGCTCGCTCCACTGGGCTATTGGCGCCGCACAATGTAAATCTGGACGCTCTCGATTTACCCATCCTCTGGCAAGACCCAGTGTTCGTACCCTACGACTGGGGCCACTTCGCGTTTGTTTACGACACCGAGCAGTTGGCCAACCCGCCAAAAAGCCTGGCTGAGCTGATTGCAGCACCAGACGATCTGAAGATCATCATTCAAGACCCGCGCACCAGCACCCCCGGCCTAGGCCTTTTGCTTTGGATGCGCCACGTTTACGGCGACGATGCCGGGGCCAAGTGGGAGCAGCTGCAGAAAAAAATCCTAACCACCACAAAAAGCTGGAGTGACGGCTATTTTTCATTGTTTATGAACGGTGAAGCGCCAATGATTCTGTCTTACAGCACCTCACCGGCCTACCACATGGCCATCGAAAAGACCGAACGCTACCAGGCAGCAGAATTCAGTGAAGGTCACTACCTGCAAGTGGAAGTGGCGGCGGTGGTTGCCAGTTCGCCACATCAAGCGCTGGCAAGAGAATTTTTGGATTTCATGCTAAGCGCCGACTTTCAGCGCCATATTCCGCTGAAGAACGTCATGTACCCGGCCATTGATTTGGGCGCCGAACTGCCCGATGTTTTTAACCGCCTGATACAACCGTCCCGCACCCTGTTTTTTGATCCGGCCGAAGTGGCACAGCACCGGCGCGAATGGGTCGATGAGTGGCTGGAAGCCATGACGCGCTAGCGGACTGGCTAATGCAAAATCCGCTGAGCTTTTGTAACGCCCATCGCGCGCCGCTGAGCCACCCCGGCTTGCAGTTGGCACCTGGTCTGCTGATTGTTCTAACTATTATCACACTGACGGCCACAGGCGTGGTCGCCCTACTGTGGCAGGCACCGGCGCTGAACCCGGAAGAGCTCTGGCACAGCCGTTATCTGCGCAACGTGGTTGTTTTTACCATTTGGCAGGCGCTGCTGTCTGTGCTTATCAGCACGCTGCTTGCCATTCCCGTTGCCCGGGCGCTGGCGCGGCAACCGCAGTTTCCCGGCCGCGGCCTTCTACTCCGGCTGATGGAGCTCAGCCTGGTAATGCCTTCCATTGTTGTGGTTTCTGGTCTGGTCAACGTTTACGGCCGCCAGGGTTGGTTGACCGGGGTTGTGAGTGACTTTATACCGGCGCTGCAGTGGAATCTGTACGGTTTGAACGGCATTGTACTGGCCCATGTATTTTTTAACGCCCCGCTGATTGCACGCATTCTACTGCAAGCGCTGGAGGCCACGCCGCAGAGCCAAAAGCGCCTGGCTAGCCAGATGGGGCTGCGCGGTTTTGTAGTGTGGCGGGTTCTGGACTGGCCGGCCATGAAACCGGTGTTGCCCGGATTGCTGGCGCTGGTGTTTACCCTGTGTTTTACCAGTTTTGCCATCGTAATGACTCTGGGCGGCGGACCAAATGCAACCACATTGGAAGTGGCTATTTACCAGGCCCTGCGCTTTGAATTCGATTTTGGCCGCGCTGCCTTGCTTGCGCTGGTGCAGCTGAGTATTTGTGGGGGCCTGTGGTGGCTGGTTATGCGCCTGGGTGAGCCCACCAGAGTGTTATCGGAACGACGCTTCAGCCAACCGCCGCCGCGGCGCGATAATCGCGGACTAGCACGATTTTGCGATGGCGCACTGGTACTGGCCTTCGCCATTTTCCTTCTGCTGCCACTGCTGGCCATTGTCACCCGCGGCTATCCAGGGCTGGCCACGCTGCCCATGCTTGACCCACAAACACCGCTGTTCCGTGCCACCGTGAAAAGCCTGGCGATTGCCCTGCCCGCTGGCCTGTTAGCGGTCATCGCCACTCTGGCCATTGTTGCAGCCGGGCAATTCCCCAAGGCAAAAATGGTCACTCACAGCGCCGGCTACTTGCCGTTGATAGTGCCACCGCTGGTATTGGGAACCGGTCTGTTTCTGCTGTTTCGCCCTAGCCTGGGCGCAGCCGGCCAAGGAATGCTTCTGGTAGCGCTGATTAACGCCATGATGGCGCTGCCCTTCATTCTTCAGCTGGTTCGTGGGCCGCTGGCAAGCCTGGACCAGCCAAGCCGACAGCTGGCTGACCAACTGGGTATTCTGGGTTGGTATCGCTGGCGCTGGTTGCACTGGCCGCGGCTCAAGCGGCCGTTAGCGTTGGCGCTGGCCTACGGAGTTGGCCTTTCTCTGGGAGATTTTGGGGTGATTGCACTGTTTGGTTCACCTGGTGCACCCACACTTCCGGTGCTGCTGTACCAGCAGCTCGGCAGCTATCACCTGGTTGCAGCAGCGGCCACCGGGCTTTGGCTTATTCTACTGTTGTTGATGATATTCAGCCTGGCTCATGTTCTTACCCGCGCCGCCCGCTTACGCCCATTCGCCCGACCGCAGAACGTATCCGTTATGGACATTCACCATGCTTGATGTTTCCGGTTTAGGTTTTCACTACCCGACTTCACCCGACCAACATGGGCCGAAGTGGCAGTTTGATTTTACGCTGGCACCCGGCGAATGCCTTGCTATTCATGGCGTCAGTGGTTCTGGCAAATCCACCCTGCTCAATCTGCTCGCCGGGTTTCTGCAAGCAAGTGGCGGCTCTATTCGCTGGCGTCAGCAGGAATTGACGCCATTGCCACCTTGGGAGCGCCCGATCACCAGCGTGTTTCAGGAGCACAATCTGTTTGAGCACCTGAACGTTGCAGATAACATTGGTCTTGGCCTTCATCCGGGATTAAAGCTGTCGGGCGCACAAAAGATAAAAATTGCTGCTGCTCTGGAGCGCGTGGGCCTGGCCGGCATGGGCAAGCGCCGCCCGGCGCAACTGTCCGGCGGTCAGCGTCAGCGGGTGGCCTTGCTGCGAGCACTGCTTCGCGGCCAGCCCCTGTTACTATTGGACGAACCCCTGACAGGGCTCGATTCAGACGCTCGTCATATTTTGCACGGCCTGTTGCTGGAACAAAAACGCGACGGTGTGGCGATGATATTGGCCAGCCACGATGCTGGTGACCGCCAGGTACTGGCGGATAATGTGTGGAGTCTTTAAGCTGCTATCCATTAGTTATTATCCTGGGAGTTTGGTAACAACGTGACCCGTGCTGACATGTCGGATTACTCACAACCTGGTCAGAGCGCCTCTGGCGAGCTGCTGATTGACGGCGACCAAATAAGCGCCTGTGGCGACTGGACCCTGCCCTACTACCACGCCCTCTACTCATCCGTTACCGCAGCTGGCCAAGACTCCGACCGCTATCGAACACTTAACCTGCAAACGTTGGGGCGTATAGACACCGCCGGTGCGGCACTGCTGGCTGAACTTGTCGGGCCCCATAACCTGGAGCAGTGGCTAGCGGATAACCCGCAAGCGGTTAGTCGTGAAACCGCCGCGCTTTTAAGTGCAGTCGCAACCGCCATGGCCGATCAACAGCCACTGCCAGCCCCACCCGGCTTTACGCTGTCTGGTTTGGTACGCGATGTCGGCGCCTGGGTAACTGAGTTGTACCAGCTCGTTGTTACCCTTGTTGGCTTTATTGGCCAGATTATTGCGGCCCTGGCGTGGACAACACTGCACCCACGGCGCTGGCGCATGACGGCTTTTGTTGCTGCAGTTCAAGACACCGGGCTGAATGCGGTACCCATTGTAGCCCTGCTCACCTTTCTGGTAGGTGCTGTTATCGCTTTCCTCGGGGCCACCGTATTGGCAGATTTTGGCGCCACCATTTACACCGTTAACTTGGTGGCTTTTTCATTCCTGCGGGAGTTTGGCGTTTTATTGGCGGCTATCCTGTTGGCTGGCCGCACAGCCAGTTCTTTCACCGCCCAGATCGGCGCTATGAAAGTAAATGAGGAATTGGACGCGCTGCGCACGCTGGGCCTCAGCCCCATCGAAATGCTGGTGTTGCCGAGGGTGCTTGCAATGATGGTCAGCCTGCCGTTGCTGACATTTGTAGGGATGATATCTGGCATGGTGGGTGGCGCCCTGGTGTGTGCGATGACGCTGGACATCACTCCGACACAATTCATATCGATTGTGTCTCAGGATGTCGCGTTGAAGCACTTTTTGGTGGGTTTGTCGAAGGCACCCATATTCGCTTTTCTAATTGCAGCCGTGGCTTGCCTTGAGGGTTTCAAAGTCAGCGGCAGCGCCCAGTCAGTAGGCGTACACACCACATCCAGCGTAGTGCAGTCGATTTTTATGGTTATTCTGTTCGACTCCATCGCGGCGCTGTTTTTTATGGAGATGGGCTGGTAAATGACACAAAAAACGGATGGAGAAAACCGATCCCAAACGTCGATTATTCAGGTGCGAAACTTGGAAAACCGCTTTGGCAGTCACGTTGTTCACCAACAACTTGATTTGGACCTGTTTCGCGGTGAAATTCTGGGAGTGGTCGGCGGATCTGGTACCGGCAAGTCGGTTTTGCTGCGCAGCATCGTTGGTTTAGTCAAGCCGTCAGGCGGCGACATTCGGGTATTTGGCAAAGATTTGCTCGCACTACCTGCTCGTCAACGCTCGCTTACTGAACAGCGCTTTGGCGTACTGTTTCAGAAAGGCGCGCTGTTTACCTCGCTTAATCTTCAGGAAAACATTGCCCTGCCGCTGATCGAGCATCGCAAACTGCCGCGACACGAAGCCGAACATCTTGCACGCATGAAACTGGCACTGACCGGTTTATCGGTAAAAGCGGCTACCCAGTATCCGTCGGAGTTATCCGGCGGCATGATCAAGCGCGCAGCACTGGCAAGAGCGCTGGCTCTGGATCCGGAAGTCCTGTTTCTGGACGAGCCCACCGCCGGGCTAGACCCAATCGGCGCAGGCGCCTTTGATCAACTGATTGTTACCCTGCGTGATGCACTGGGTTTAACCGTGTTTCTGGTGACCCATGATCTGGATACGCTCTACAACAGTTGTGACCGGGTGGCGGTACTGTCGCAGAAAAAAGTTCTGGTAGCCGATCGTTTGCAGAAAGTTGTCGAAAATCCCGACCCGTGGATTCAGGAGTATTTCCTTGGGCCACGGGGCCGGGCCGCCAGCTACGCAGTTCAAACTAACCAAGCATCGCAAGCACCCCATTCCCAGCAGGAGTCATCATAATGGAACCCAGAGCCCATCACTTCCTGATTGGGATGTTTACGATTATTACGGCGGCCGCCGCTCTAGTGTTCGCTTTGTGGCTTGGCAAAACCAGTAATGAGCGGGAATGGGCCTGGTATGAGGTAGCGTTTGATTACACAGTCGGTGGCCTTTCTGAAGGCAATCCGGTTCTTTACAACGGCGTCAATGTCGGCGACGTCGTCTCTTTGCGTTTGGTGCTAGAAAATCCTGGGGAAGTTCGAGTGCTGGTGCGCGTCGATGAGACCATTCCGATGCATGAAAACACCCGGGCCAGCCTGGTACTGGCGAACATCACCGGCAGTATGAGCATCGAGTTCAGCGGCGGCAGCCAGAACAGCCCGTTATTAATAGGTAGCCGTGAGAACCCCCCGATTATTCACGCCCAGCGCTCCGGGCTCAGCGGCCTGCTGGACAACAGTCAGATACTGATGGACAAAGCCGACCAACTGCTTAGTAACGCCAACCAGTTATTTTCTAATGACAATATCGAACAGGTGTCTGCCATTTTGAGCAATACCCGTGAGGCCAGTGAAACGCTGGTGCGCAAGAGTGCCGCTCTGGACGAGCTGTTTGCAAATCT
The DNA here is from genome assembly GCF_000283275.1 of Marinobacter sp. BSs20148. Classification (NCBI taxonomy): domain Bacteria; kingdom Pseudomonadati; phylum Pseudomonadota; class Gammaproteobacteria; order Pseudomonadales; family Marinobacteraceae; genus Marinobacter; species Marinobacter sp. BSs20148. Next base: position 1,925,578 of record NC_018268.1, on the reverse strand, counting down.
GAATCAGGCCAGCGCAAATGCCAGCCAGGCCGCCGCCCAAATAGCCGACGTGTCCGGCACCGCCGATGCGCTGTTGCGTAACGAGGGCCGCTCGGCGCTGCGCTCGATGGACCGTGCCCTGGGTAATTTTGACGCCGTCATGCAGCGGCTGGATACCCTCACCTCCGACAACGCCGGCGCACTCGATGCAGGGCTGCAGGGCATGGGCGAGCTGGCACCGGTTCTGCGGCAATTGCATAACACACTTAATAACCTGAACCGTTTTACCCGCCGGCTGGATGAAAACCCGGCAGGGACACTCTGGGGCGTAGACACTATCAAGGAATTGCCACAATGATTCGCTACTCGAAGAATTTTGTACCGGGTACCCTCTGCGCACTGGTGATGACCGGTTGCACCATTTTTCCGGTTCCTGAAACACCACGGGTAATGGATTTCGCGCCCGCGCCTTTAACCATGAGCCGCGCTGGTGACCAGCAGCCGTACAGTCTTCGTGTAGATACACCGGTGGCATCAGAGCCCATCAACAGCACTCGTATTCTGGCAAAACCCGAGGCTACAGAATTCCGCATATACGGTGGCGTGCGTTGGCGCGACACAGCGCCCGTTGTGATGCGCGATACGATGACGGCGGCATTGCGCAAAAGTCAGGGTTTTAAGCGGGTAATTACGGACGCCAGCCCGGCCGAAGCCGATCTGACCATGGTCACCGAGTTGCTGGCTTTTCAAAGCCAACCCGGCGCTAATCACAGCGATGTAGTCATTCAGCTATACAGCGAAATCATGGTAAATCGAAGTCGCAGAACGGCGTGTTCACAAATTTTCGATATTAAAACAAGCGCCGCCAGTAATCGTTTGGACGACATCATTATTGCATTTGATGTCGCCGGCCAACGCCTGATGAGTCAGCTTGCGCTCTGGGCGAGCGCCTGCGAGGGGCTATCGGCCGACTCAAAAGCGGAAGACCAGTGATCTTAAACGCTTACTTTCGCGGAAACAGGTCCGGCCAGGCTGCCTGCAAATATAATCCCATAGACCACAAGGTCAACCCGGCAGCGAGATACAGTAAAGCGATAGCGATGTCGGCCTGAACCACACCAGGTGGAAAAGCCAGCAGCCCGATAATAGCCGCCATTTGGGCAACAGTCTTAATTTTACCAATATAAGACACCGCTACGCTGGCGCGGCTGCCAATTTCTGCCATCCACTCACGCAGTGCGGAAATCACAATCTCGCGACCAATAATGACGGTTGCCGGCAACGTCAGAATCAACGCCGCATGCTCTTCAATCAGCACCGCCAGAGCCACAGCCACCATAAGTTTGTCAGCGACTGGGTCCAGAAACGCCCCGAAAGGCGTGCTCTGATTCAGCTTGCGCGCCAGATAGCCGTCCAGCCAATCAGTCACCGCAGCCAGTGTGAAAATAGTCGCGCTGACCAGGTAGCTCCATTGCACCGGCATGTAAAAGATAAACACAAACACCGGAATCATCACGATGCGGGAAAGAGTGAGAATATTCGGTATGTTCATTCGTTGCCTATTCGTCGTGCAATGCTGCGTAAATGGTTTCAGCCAGAGTCTTGCTGATGCCAGGAATCTTGATCATTTCGTCAATGCCGGCTTTAAGCAGCTCTTGTATGCCGCCAAAGTAACGTATCAAATCGCGCCGGCGCTTTGGACCTACCCCTTCGATACCCTCAAGGGTGGATTGACGGCGCTTTTTATCACGGCGAGCGCGATGACCGGTAATCGCAAAGCGGTGTGATTCATCACGGATATGCTGAATCAGGTGCAGCCCAGGTGAATCTGCTGGTACCCGAAACACCCGTCCGGTAACCGCATCGATCAGCTGCTCCATTCCCACCCGCCGGGCAGCACCTTTTGCAACGCCAATAAGCGGAATGTCCGTAAGTTCTAACGATTCAAAGACTTCACGGGCAATATTAAGCTGGCCCATACCACCATCAATAAATACCAATGAGGGCCGTTTGCCTTCTCCGGCTACCAATCGCTTGTAGCGACGGGTCAGAACTTGGCGCATGGCTGCGTAGTCATCACCGCCGGTGATACCTTCAATATTGTAGAGCCGGTAATCGCTTTTCAATGGACCGTTTTCATCAAACACCACACAAGAAGCCACGGTATTTTCGCCATGGCTGTGGCTGACATCAAAACACTCCATGCGCGCTGGCGTTTCAGCCAGGTCCAACAGGTCTTTTAGCGCCAATAAGCGGCGGTACACGGTTTCCTTGCTGGCCATGTGCGTCAGCAACGTCTGGCGGGCGTTGGTTTGCGCCAGCTCAATCCAACGCCTACGCTCGCCGCGCACATTAACACGAATGCGGGTGTCTCGCTTGGCTGCCTCTGACAAAGCTTCCGCTAATAGCGCCATGCCCTCGGGTTCAGAGCTCACCAAAATATCTTGGGGAATCTCGCGGCGAGTGTCTCCAGCAAAATAATACTGGCCCAAAAACGCCGCCAGCAATTCACCGTCAGACTGCTCAATGAGAAATCGCGGAAAGTAGTCTTTGGTACCCAGCACTCTGCCACCGCGCACGATGACGACAACCACACACACTATGCCGGCGTCTTGGGTTATGGCGATCACATCGGCATCGCCGCCTTCACCATCAACAGACTGCTGCTCCTGCACATGTCTCAGATGGTTCATCTGATCGCGGTAGGCAGCGGCCTTTTCAAAATTCAGCTCTGCCGCGGCTGCTTCCATAGCCTGCATCAGATCTTCAATCACCACCGGGTTCTTGCCTTCAAGAAACATTGCCGCACGGCGTATATCCTGCTGGTAGTCCTCTGGGGAGATATAGCCCACACAGGGCGCGGTGCAGCGATTGATCTGATACTGCAAACAAGGTCTGTTTCTGTTCCTAAAATAGCTTTCATTACATGATCTTATACGGAAAACTTTTTGCAACACATTAAGGCTTTCTTTAACCGCACCCGAGCTGGGGAAAGGCCCGAACCAGGTGCCGCCACCTTTTTTTGTACGCCCCCGGCGAAAGGTCAGTGAGGGATAATCCTGGTGCGCGGATACATATATGTAGGGGTAGGATTTATCATCGCGCAGCAGTATGTTGTAAGGCGGCCGCAACGACTTGATCAAATTCTGTTCAAGCAGTAAAGCTTCGGTTTCGCTGCCGGTTATGGTGACTTCAATAGAACAGATTTTTGCCACCAGGGCCTGGGTTTTCGGCGCCAGGCCGGTGTTACGAAAGTAGCTGCTAACCCGGTTTTTCAGGTTGCGCGCTTTACCCACATACAGCACCTTGCTGGCGGCGTCGTACATCCGGTATACGCCCGGCCTTTCAGTAAGCTGTTTAAGGAAGTGCCGGCTGTCAAAGGTCGCCGCCGGAGGGGCGGCCGCATCAGACGTTACTGGCATCGTGAAACCCGAGGCGAACGACCATGAGGGCCAGCTCAACATCACTGGAAATTCCGAGTTTTTCAAACACACGGTAGCGGTAGGTATTGACAGTTTTCGGGCTCAAGCAGAGTGCGTCAGATATGTCCTGAACCTTTCTGCAATTAACCACCATCAACGCTATTTCACGCTCACGCTCGGAAAGACGTTGGAACAACGTCAGTTCCGGGTGATCTTCATTGCCCTGCCCTAACGCCATTTGCTGGGCAATTTCCGGGCTGATGTAGCGTTGTCCGGCGTGAGCTTTACGCACAGCACGAATAATCTCGCGAATATCGGCACCCTTGGTAATATAGCCTGAAGCACCTGCCTGCATAACCCTTACCGGATAGGGGCTATCGGCACAACCGGTTACCACGACTACCCGCACGGCGTCATTCAATCGCAAAATTTTACGGGTTGCTTCAAGGCCACCAATACCTGGCATGCAGATGTCCATCAACACCACATCGGGCGGGTTGCGGCGTACCTGTTCAATGGCATCTTCACCATTTTTAGCCTCGCCAATTACCTCGATGTCCGGGTTGTCAGACAGCATGCGTGAAATCCCGGATCTAACCAGGTCATGGTCGTCTACCAGTAACACTCTGATCAACATGCACCTCACACAAAGCCAATAACATTTATGCCACAATTATAACGGTTAACGCCGAATCACGATAGGCGACACACCATGACAAAATACCGTCAGAGCTGGGCCTGCGGCCTGTCCAAACTGGCGGTGTTGGTGACTGGATCGAACCACACCACCAACTCTCCCTTGTCAACCGCAGCCTTAACCCTGCTGGTTTCCACCAGAGGATTTTCCTGATCGTTCAGGCCGTGATAACGGGTGCAGTATTCTTCAACAAGACCCAGTATCTGATCGTCGGCCAGCAAATCGGCCGGTACAATAAACAATTCTTCTCGCGGGTCCTGTTCAGATACCGAAGTAAGTGACTCGTTCATTACTTAAAACCTCAGTCGTTAAATCATAAATATTGACGGTCTAATTGGCATTCACTCGAAAAAACCATACATTGTTGTAACGCCCAACGAATTAGTTGCCTGTATACTAAGGAAAAGAATAAAAGGATGAATTTCCAGCACTCACTTTTTGCGTAAAATCATTATACGGTAATGCAAAGTGTGTTTCTTTAATGATTCCAACCATAAAGGATTTTTAGATATGTCTAACGATATGTTCAAAAAAGCGAGCCGGCTGAACGAAATCTTGTTGGAACAGCTGGGAAAAGCCGCTGAGATGCAAATGAATGCATTTCAACGTTACTCCGAAATGGCACTGGGCCAAGCCAAAAAAGCCTCTGAAGTTCGTGACCTGGATGGCCTGAAGAGTCTCTCTTCTGAACAGAGCGAAACTCTGAAAGCGTTGAACGATCAGTTTACTGCCGACATGAAGGCATGGCAGGATTACTCCAGCGAAGCGTGCAATAAAATTAGTTGCGCCTAGTCTGAAAACTAAAATTTTGCGGTCGATCAGGCTTCGATGCCTAACCGAATGCTCTTGTTTCGCTTGAGGAGTTCTGCATGTTGGGAATGGAAAAGCTGAGTAAAACCAAAAAATTAGTGGCCGGTGTTGTCGACACTAATGTACGTCGTGGGCAAGAGCGATTGGCAAAAATGTTAGGCGATAAAGGCTTGATCAGCCCAACCACCTTGTCAATGATGGGGGAAATGTCGGATATTTATAAGGCCATGGCCGCCGATGTTGCTAAAAATCCGTTGCGTACGATTTCGGCAGAAAGTGACTTGCTGCGCAAATATCTGGCGCTAGGCTCCTACACGTTTAGCCGCGCAATGGGTAAAGATCAGGATTCAGTCGCTAGCCCGGAAGCAGACGACCGTCGTTTTCAAGCTGAAGACTGGTCCAAGCACTTGCCCTTTGATTTGCTGTTACAGGCTTATCTGATCAACTCTCAAGCATTTCAAGATTGGTTAGAGGGTATGGACAACCTGCCCAAAGACACCCGCGACCAAATGCTTTTTTACGCACGCCAGGTTACCAGTGCACTGTCCCCTGCTAACTTTTTGGTCACCAACCCGGAAGCCCTGCGCATTACATGGGAAAGCAAAGGCAAGAACCTGCTGACGGGTGGCAAGCAATTTATTGACGACTATCGCCAGAACCCAAAGCTCTTTAACGTTGGCATGACCGACCGCTCTGCGTTTGAGGTCGGTAGCAACCTGGCAACAACGCCGGGCAAAGTTGTGTTCCAGAACGAGCTGATCCAGCTGATTCAGTACGCTCCGACCACGGAAACCGTAGCAAAGCGCCCGATGTTGATCGTTCCGCCCTGGATCAATAAATTCTACATTCTGGATCTGACCGCCCGCAACTCGTTTATTCAGTGGCTGGTTAATCAGGGTCAAACGGTATTTATTGTTTCCTGGCTCAACCCGGGGCCCAGCCAAAGAGACTTGGTGTGGGACGATTACATGCAGAAAGGCGTGGTAGCGGCGATGGACAACGTCACTAAAGCGACCGGCGAAGCGAAAATTAATCTGATTGGCTACTGCATCGGTGGCACCTTGGTGGCATCAACCCTTTCGTGGTTGAAGAAAAAAGGCCGCAAACCAACCGTCAGTGTCACCTACTTCACTACGCTTCTGGACTTCACTGATCCAGGCGGCATTAGCATATACATCAACGATCGTTCGCTTGCGGGCATCGAGAAGATGATGAACAAAAAAGGTTACTTGGACGGGCGCGCCATGGCCTTCACCTTCAACCTGCTGCGTGAAAACGAGTTGTTCTGGTCTTTCTGGACCAAGAACTACCTGAAAGGTGAAAAGCCTGCGGCCTTTGACCTCCTGTACTGGAACACCGATGGCACCAACCTGCCCGCGGCGCTGCACGGCCCGTACCTGCGGGAGATGTACCTGAACAACCGTCTGGTGCAACCGGATTCGCTGACATTCTGTGGTGAGACCAATAATCTGCAGGAGATTGACGTGCCGTCTATGTTCATAGCCGCACGCCAGGATCACATTGCCAAGTGGAAATCCTGCTACACCGGCGCTCAGGCTCACGGCGGAAAAGTGAAGTTCTTACTGGGTGGCTCCGGCCACATTGCCGGCATTATTAACCCGCCGTACAAAGAAAAGTACGGTTTTTGGACTAATAATGTAGATACATTGCCAGAAAATCCGGACGATTGGTTGGCAGAAGCCGAGCAGCACCCTGGCTCATGGTGGCCGCACTGGGTTGAGTGGCTGGCGCAGTATCAAGGCGACCAGGTTCCTGCCCGCGTCCCGGGCGAAGGCAAGCTGAAGGCATTGGAAGATGCTCCTGGCAGCTACGTCAAAGTCCGCGCAGCGGATGCAGCGAAAAGCTGATATCAGAGTGTAAAATGGTCCAACCAAAAACCGCGGCGAAGCTTATGTCTTTGTCGCGGTTTTTTTGGTTCTTCAATCTGCGCTTTAAATTGATTATCATTGCCGCCTCTGAAAATAGTTTGGATGCTAATGACTCCCTCTGCTTTTCGACTCACCTTGCCAATCCTGTTCGGCTATTTGCCGCTGGGCATGGCGTTTGGCGTGCTGTTTGCCACACAGCTTGATTACCCCTGGTGGATAGCCCCACTGATGGGGGTGCTGGTGTACGCCGGTGCCGGTCAGATACTGGCTGTCAGTTTGCTGGCCGCTCATGCCGGATTACTGGAGGTGTTTATTGCGATGTTTGTGCTGAACGCCCGGCATCTGTTTTATGGCCTGTCTCTGCTGGGCCAATTTCGCGGCGCCGGCTGGCGCAAACTGTATTTAATATTCGGCCTGACCGATGAAACATACTCGCTGCTCACTAGCCGCCAACGCACCCAGAGCCGCGAGAAGGAGTTGCATACGGATTTTCGCATTACCGCACTGAACCAGTTGTATTGGGTGGTCGGCTGCGCGGCCGGTGGGTTTTTGGGGCACAGCGTTGCATTCAACAGCACCGGCATTGAGTTTGCCCTGATCGCGCTATTCATTGTGCTAACCATTGAGCAGTTCAAAGCACTGGGTGAAACATTTCCGCTCTGGTTGGGTGCTCTTGCCGCCGCGGTGGCTATCGCCGTTCTGCCAGCGCCGAATCAACTTATCGGAGCTATTATGATTGTCTCACTGGTGTTGTTACTGCAGTACCGCCGGCACAGAGACGCTCTGGCCCGCAATCGCAGCGGGGACACAACCCATGGTTGAGAACCTGTTTCAAAACTACTATCTGTTTAGCTTTATAGCGGTGACGGTGCTGGCAACCTTTGCCACCCGCATCATTCCGTTTGTTTTTTTCGAGCGCCATACTGAGCACCCTCTCATCAAACACTTGGGGCGCTATCTACCCGCCGCTGTTATGGCGTTGCTGGCTATCATTTTTTTACAACGCTCGGCAACATGGTCTTTACCAGTGATTGGTCTGGATGCGCTAATTCCCGGCGCTCTGGTGGTGCTGGTTCACCTTTGGCGCCGCAACGCTCTGCTGTCTATTGCTGCGGGCACACTTCCGTATATGGCCATTCAACAGGCCGGCCTGTTCTGAATAATAGGAAAGCACCGTCATGGAGTTGCTGAACACCTTTACCCAAACCCTCGAAACCACACTGCCTGTCTTCATCATGGTTTTTATTGGCATGGGGCTGCGCCGCGTTAACTGGATAGACGACGCGTTCGTCAATACCGCTTCCGCCCTGGTGTTCAAAGCAACATTGCCAACGCTGATTTTTCTAAGCATTACCCGGGCGGATCTGAGCACCGCCTTGAACCCCAGTTTGCTTGTGTTCTTTTTGTTGGCGACCCTTGGCAGCTTCGGGTTAGCGTGGGTTTGGGCGCACTTCCGCGTTCGTCGGGAAGACCGCGGTGTGTTCGTGCAGGGGGCATTCCGCGGCAACTGTGGCATCGTGGGACTGGCGCTGGCGGCCAATCTTTACGGCGATTATGGTCTGTCTGCCGGCGGCATTCTGTTGGGCCTGGTGATTATTTCCTACAACATTTTGTCGGTGGTGGTGCTGCTGGCCTATCAGCACGGCCAAAGCGCCAGCCCAGGAAAAATCCTCCATGATATTCTGCACAATCCGCTGATCATTTCGGTGGTTATTGCCATTCCAGTCGCCGCGTTGAATCTGGAACTGCCCGCCTGGGTAATGACATCTGGGGATTACTTTGCGTCTCTCACGTTACCGCTGGCACTTATGTGCATTGGCGCTACCGTATCACTGCGCTCTATTCGCACCGACAGCCGCACGGCCATGAGCGCCAGCCTGATGAAAATGGTAACGCTTCCTGCGCTGGCCACAACGGCGGCATGGCTTTGGGGTTTTCGCGGCGCAGAACTGGGCTTGCTGTTCGTGTTTTTCGCCAGCCCAACGGCGGCGGCCAGTTTTGTAATGGTTAAAGCGTTAGGGGGAAACGACCGCCTGGCTGCGAACATTATCGGGCTGACCACTTTGCTTGCCAGTGTAACCGTGACACTCGGGATATTTGTTTTGCGCAGTTCCGGCATTATTTAACCGGGGCGGGTGTACCTTGCACGCTTTCCCTGTTTAGATACAGCCAACGCAACCGGACCGAATGGCTATGGATAGACTGGCTATAGAATCTCCACTTCTGGACACCCACTCAGCCTGGCAACTTATTTTGCAGGCACGGGATTGTGCCAACATTATTTTGTCGGTTCCAAACAGCACAGAACCCGCGCTCGCCTTGTCTGAGGACGACGGAAACTGGCGCTTGTTACGCCCTGCCAACGAACAGGCACAGCGGCTGTTTGATTTATTTTTACCGTTGGTAAGTCCACTGGCAGATGGCCAGACCACATCGGTTATCGGCCAATTAGGCCAGAGCCTGGACGGCCGTATTGCCACGGTGAGTGGCCATTCGCGATTCATTAATGGTGATGATGGTATTGTCCACTTACATCGCATAAGGGCGTTATCAGATGCGGTTGTGGTGGGCGCTGGAACGGCCGTGGCCGACAACCCCCAGCTTACGGTCAGACGCACCTCTGGTGACAATCCGGTACGGGTGGTTATCGACCGCCGCCGCCGGGTGCCCGCCAGCCATCATCTGTTTACCGATAAAGCAGCGCCAACACTTCGGCTGGTCGCCGGTGACTACCAACCCGGCCCGAAACCAAAGCTGCAAGGGTTAACGAGTGTTCTGGAAGTTCCGTGCCTGGGTCATAACCAGCAACCCGTTTGCCCCGCACAGATACTAGCGGTGCTGGCAGACTTTGGTTTGCACAAAATATTCATAGAAGGTGGCGGAGTGACTGTGTCCGCATTTCTACACGCGCAATTGCTAGACCGATTGCACGTGATGGTGGCGCCAATGATCATCGGTAGCGGTCGGCCAGCGTTTACACTGCCCGAGATTGATCAATTGGACGACGCGCTGCGGCCGCGGGCAACCATGGTCAACCTGGGTTCTGACATGCTGTTTGCTCTGGAATTCAACGTGAACCACGGCGACCTTTAAACATCACCAGTACGCCTGGGCAACTGCCGACAAACATCAACGCACCATAGCCGACACTGAGCGCCACGCCCTGCTCTGCCGGCAACCCCGCCAGCGGCCACAACAAAGCCGCGGCGCCTTCGCGTATACCCCAACCCGCCACGGTCAGTGGAACGATCATACTCAGCAATAACACCGTACACAGCGCCAGAAGCACAGCCGCTGCAGCGGCACTGTTGACGTAATCCACAGCCACCGCCAGCAATAAAAAAACCGCAAGATAGCTGGCCACAACCAACAACGACGACATCAGCTGCAACGGCAAAGCTGGCCAACTGAACAAAGCTTGGCGCACATCATCACGCAAGGCCAGAAGATAAGCCTTGAACCGGGCGTTGTAAAACCGCAACAACAGCAAACCACCTGCTACTGCCAGCAGCAAAACCATAGGCAGCCAGCCGATTGCTGCGGAAGAGCCCGCCAGCGATGGTTTGAACACGTTTGCCTGCCAAAGCACGATCAGACCCAGCCCGACCACCAGCGCTAAAACCAGTTGCCCAGACAGCCTTTCAATCACCACTGCGTGGGCCGCTTTTTGTCGCTTGCCGGCTTTGACACCGTGGCGAAACGCACGGTTCACATCCCCCAGAACGCCACCGGGCAAAACCTGGTTTATAAACGTGGCCAGGTAATATTCCTGCACGGCATCACCTACGCCGATGCTCAAACCGAGGCGTTTGCCGGTGTAACGCCAGCGCCAGGAAGAAAGGACAACCTGAACCGCACTAAGTACAACGGCCGGTAGCACCACCCAGAGTGGAATTCGTTGCAGCTCACGCCACAAAGCCGTGGTATCCACCAACAAGAAAAGCGCGCCAAGCAAAATTGCACTCGCCAGCCAGCGCCAGGCCGCGGTACCCCATACGCCCGTTTTTGCCGTAGCAGACATATTGGCTACCCGGCCCTTGACGGCAACGCGAGCAGATCTTCATGGCACACCGTAATGCGCAACGCCCCTGCGGCCAGCTGCCGTTCTCTGGCGTCAAGCCAGACCTTTAAACGTGTGCTCTGATCCAAGTCCTGCTGGATGGCGGCATTAACCCAGCCCTGCATCAGTTGACGCGCCAGCTCAGCATGCTTTTCACCCTCACCCTCACCTTCACCCAGCTGCCAGTCACTGGCGGCAATGTGCACCTCATAACCACAGCTTTGCAGTTCTGCGGCCAGTGCTGCAGTGGCGCTTGGCCCCAGCGCCGCTCCCAGGCCTTTATCGCCGTGCTGGTGTTGATTCACCAGTACGCGCAGCAGATCGTCATCAGGGTGCCGGGGGCTAAGCTCGAAGCGTCCGGCGTAGCTCAGCACGACCAATAGGGCCGCGCGTTTGTCCGCGACTTCTTTTACCAGCGCCTGCAACCATTGAGCCGACACAAGGTCAATCAGCGCCGATGCGGTCACCAGGTGCGTGTCCGCGGGGAATAGCCCGGCAAACGTTTGTGGTAACAGCTGTAAAGCCCGGGGCTCAACGCTCAGGCCCAACGGCTCTAGTCGTGCCGCGGCGGCTGCCAACAGACCCGTGTCTTGGTCGATCAAAAGCCACTTCTGCGGTTTATCAAATACCTTGGCCAAATACCCGACATTAGACCCCAGCCCGGTACCCAGATCGACCAACGTTGGCGGCTGAGGCCTTATTTGGTCACCCGATTTCTGTTGTAGCCAATCACGCAGCATGGCGTTGAGGTTTTGCGACCGCGCCTTATAGTCCGCCGGCTGTCGCAGGCTGAGCCAGTCAGCGCTGAACTCGGTATGCGGGTGATGGCTCTGAAAGTCGGTTAGCGCGGCCGTAAAAGCGGCGGCTGTATCAGCCCAAGTGCGCACACGCAGCGACTCGGACTCGGCCCTCAGGCGGGCTTGCGCCAGGACGTCAGGGTTGGTTATCCAACTACCCAAACGTTCACGCAACGCTGCCACATCCCCCGCGTTGTACATCGCAACGCCGGGGCGATCGGCGGTGTGCAATAACGCGCCACCGTTGGAGGAAATAATCGGTAAACCGACACTCAATGCTTCATCAATCACCATGCCATAACCTTCATACAGCGACGGCAACACAAAGACATCGGCATTGTTGTAAAGCGCTGCCAGCGCATCGCCGCCTACTTCACCGGTTAGCGAAATACGCGAACACAAACCGGCCTGCTGAATCTGCTGGCGCACCTGCTCGGCGTAGTGCGGATCGCGATCACAGGCGCCCACCAGAACACACTGCCATGGCAACTCTTTCAACCCGGAAAGAGCCTCTACCAACTGATGCTGGGCCTTACGCGGTGACAATTGTGCCACGCATAACAGCCGTATCGTTTTCGCAACGTCAGCCGTGCCATTGGCAAAGTGTTCCGGCGCACCAGACGCGCGCCTTTCAACACCCGGTTCAGCAATATGGATTCGGTCTGACGCTACGCCAAAGTCCCGAAGGCGTTCTGCTGTAAAGCGGCTGGTGGTCACAACGTGGGGCACCGCCGCCAGTGCCCGCTTTTCAGCGGCAAAAAACCTCGCTTGCTGCTGCGAGCTCAGGTCAGTTTCATCGGCCAACGGATGGTGAATCAACGCGACCAGATTGAGCCGTGACCGGTGAGCTTCCAGTATTTCTGGCATGGCGCTCATGGCAAGTCCATCGAGCACCACCCAAGACTGTTCTGCCGCACTCGCAAGCAACTCGTTCATGGCCGTTAATGCCACCGTGTCGGGCTGCGGAAACTGGCCCGGCAACCCCGCTATTCGTGCGCTTATACCTGGCTGATTTAACGCGCCGGCTTGGTTGAACGCGGCTACTAACTCGCGTACGTAGCGATAACCACCGGTGTTCTGTTGCGGATCACCCGGCACAACAAACAGCAGTTCGTGGCTGGACTCAAATGTCGCCATGGTAGCTGGCCCAGGCAATATGGGATTCCGCCAAGGTTACCTTCAGGCGTTCAACACCCTTGCCTGACTCCCCCAGTTGGCCGGCTCGAATCGCCGCTGCAAGTCGTTCAAATATAACCTTTGCCATAAATTCGGTGGTGGTGTTGCGGCCTTTGAATTCCTCCACGTCGTCCAGATTTTTCATGTTGAACTCCGCCAGCAGTGCTTTCAACTGCTCTGAAGCCAGGCCAATGTCCACAATCAAGTCGTCGTGGTCGAGCGTCTTACGCTCAAAGCTAACGTCAACGATATAGGTGGCGCCGTGAGTTTTCTGGGCCGGCCCAAAAATTTCGCCATTAAAACTGTGGGCAATCATGATGTGATCGCGAACGGTCAGGCTGTACATTTAAATCTCCTTTGGCAAAACATAATGTGAGTAAGCTTCTGTGCAGAGCTCCCTATAAAGGGCTATGACTAATAACGAATTCGATGGCATAAAGTATCATCACCCGGGGCAAGAATTTGCGCCATGGTTTGCGGCATTTGCTCGAACGAGGTTTCTGCGCTGATCAGAGCGTCTAACACCGGATCTTGCAGCAAGTCCAGAGCGAGTATCAGGCGCCGGCGATAATCCCAGCGCGGCTGGCGGAGCGGGCTAATCCCTCCCACCTGGCTGGATTTCAGGGTCAGGCGGCGGGGATGAAAGGCCGCGCCCAGGGGTGCGTTGACGGGCTGGTCGCCGTACCAGCTCATTTCCACCACCGTTGCTTCCAGACCAGCCAGGCCAAGGGCTGTCGCCAAGCCGGCACTTTGGCCGCTGGCGTGAATCACCAGGTCAAAATCATCAAAGCTGCTTTGGCTGGCGAAGTTCAGGCCCAGCTTACGCGCCACCGCCTCGCGACCAGAGTTGGTGTCCAGAGCGATGACGTGGGTTCCGGGTATGCGGCTGGCTAACCAGGCTACCAGCAGGCCAACAACACCCAAACCCACCACCGCAATGCGGTCGCCCACGCCAGGCATGGCATCCCAGAGGCCATTTACAGCGGTCTCCATATTGGCTGCCAATATTGCACGAGCGGCAGGTAACCCCGGCGGCAAAGGCGTTACAGCCGAAGCAGGCACTTTATAACGTTGTTGATGTGGGTACAGACAAAATACCGTCTTGCCGGCTAGTCCCTCGGGGCCACTGACAACTCGGCCAACATTGGCGTAGCCGTATTTAACGGGCCAAGGGAAATCTCCCTGCTGAAAAGGTGCGCGCATACTCTGGTGCTCGCTGGCAGGCACTCGGCCATGAAATACCAGAGATTCGGTGCCACGGCTGACACCGGAGTACAACGATTGCACGGTTACCTCAGTGTCGGTAGTGGCCGCACTCATGCCTGGCGGGTCACTCAAAGCCGTGTCCAGTATTTTCCCTTCGCCAGCGGCGGTCGTCCAGAATGCCCGTGTCGCAGCGTGCGATGAGCCATCATTTGTGGAACTCATCCAATACTCCTTGTGTCTATACTAAATGCCAAACAGTCTACAGAATTATTAACGGAGTTCACTGATGAATTCAGCACCTCGGGTGCAAGGCCTTGCGCCATGGATGGACCTGTTGTGGAGTGCCGTTGTGCTGGCGGTTTTATGTGCACTGGTGATTCCGCCTGTTGCCTCAACCCAGGCTGCTGCAGCCACACTGGCCACCACGGTAACCATCATTCTTTATGCCGCCATTATGACGAGTGTTCTAACACGCTGGCCGCGACACCAAAATTTTGGCTGGGCCAACCGGGCAACTCTGCTGCGCGGTTGCGTGATCATTGTATTGGTGGCCATTGCCTGCGCTGTGGCCGCAGGTGCTGAACTGTCGGTTAACCGCCTTTGGTGGTATGCCGTTGCGGCATTGTTGGCACTGATACTGGACGGCGTAGACGGTCAGTTGGCGCGGCGCACCCACAGCACCAGTGAGTTCGGCGCCAGATTCGATATGGAACTGGACGCACTATTAATTCTCGGCCTGTGCCTGATGGTTTTCGCCATTGGCAAAGCTGGCGCCTGGGTAATGGCACTGGGCCTGATGCGCTATGGATTTGTAGTGGCTGCCTGGATTCTGCCCTGGATAAACCAGCCGCTGCCGCCGAGCTTCCGCCGCAAGACAGTCTGCGTATGGCAGATTGTCACGCTAATGGTGGCGATTGTGCCGCCAGCGCCTTCCCTGCTCGTCAGCGTGTCGCTGGCAACGGCGCTGTTACTGTTAACCTGGTCGTTTTTCCTAGACGTATATTGGCTCTATCAACGGAGAGAACAACATGACACACACTGAGAAAAACCGTACTTCCGGAATCGCTGTCCTATCCTTGCGCCGAATTGCTACCGCTGTTCTAGTGCCTGTTTGTTTGGCTTCAGCCCCGCTTGTTAACGCCGAGCCGACCAACTTCAAGGTCGATGACGAGCACTTTTCGATAGTGTTTGAAATCATGCACATCGGCTACGCCCCGGTGATGGGTATGTTCCGCGAGATAGAGGGGGAATTTGTTTACGACGAGAAAACCCGTGAGCTCAGTTCCGGCAAGCTGATATTCAAAAGCAACAGCGTATTCACCAATCACAAAAAGCGCGACGAGCATGTCACTAGCAAAGACTTCCTCGACAGTTCCAAGCACTCCGACATCATTTTCACCGTGACCGATTTCAACACCACCGGCGATAACACCGGCCAGGTCACCGGGGACTTGGCTATGCTCGGGCAAACCAATCCGGTTGTGTTAAACGTAACGCTCAACAAATCTGCGGTTTATCCGTTCGGGCACGAGGAATATACCTTGGGCATCAGCGCCGAAACCAACCTGAAACGCAGCGAATGGGGTATGACCTACGGCCTTGATGGCGACATGGTGGGCGACGACGTTGCCCTGCGCTTTGGTTTTGAAGCCATCAAACAATAGGATTAATTGGAGGCCGGTTGTTGGCGGCCAGATTTCATAGACGCCACCACCGAGCCGGCCACTACCAGTAACGCCGCCACCGGTAAACGCCAATCTGGAGCGGCAATACCCGCAACGACCAAAAGCACCGCGGCTAATACCGGCACCGCATAAGCCAAGCTGCCAATCAACGCCGTAGGCCCGGTGCGCAAAGCCAGGTCCCAAGCCACCATAGCAAGCCCATAAGGCCCAAAGCCAAGAGCGATGCCGGCCAGCAAAGCGCTACCGGAAGGCATTCCCGGTGTGCTTCCAGCCAAGGTGTCAGCGGTTGCCGCGCCTGCGCCTGCAACCAAAAACAGCAATGGCATCAAAGGTGCAACCGCTACCGGCGCCGCTTGACAAATCCACGAATACACTGCCCAGCAACAAGCGGCCAGCAGTGCCAGTGCATAACCGGCATAGTGGTCGCTAGCGCCTGCCCCCAGCGACTCGGGTGATATCAAAACCGCTGCGCCACAAAATGCAATACCGGCCCCGACGATGACCGGCAATGGAATGCGTCGGTGAAACAGCCACTGGCTAAGCACAATAAACAGTATCGGCCAGGTGTAAGTAATCAATGCGGCCTCGGCAGCGGGCGCTTTGCCCATGCCCGCCAGATAACCGACCACAGCGCCAAAAATCAGCGCCGGCACCAATCCGTAAATCACCAGTTTCCACTTGAGCGGCAGCGTTACCTGCCTGACATCCGTTCGCGCTTTTTTGCGTTTGCGCAACGTCATGGGCAACGCTGCCACAGCGCCACTGAGCAGAGCAATTGTTGCCAGCCGAAACGGCGGCACCGCACTTGCGATATCCACCAGCAGCGGCGCGATCGCCCACAGGACAACAGCGACAAGCGCTGCAAAAACGCTGAGATAAAGCGGTTGGTGTAAGGCAATGGTATGGCGACTCACCGTTAGTACTCCTCAACGCTGCTGAATTAGCAAGACAGGGTCTAACCCTATACACTTTCAACACATCACAAAATTGACATTTTTTGATTGATAACCTAACAGGAATTGATGATTTGAGACGGCGCATTCTGGATTTGAACATGTTGCACACGCTGGTCGCGATTGCCGACGCCGGCAGCGTGACCGCGGCGGCTGAACGCCTGGCTTACACACAATCGGCTGTGAGCATGCAGCTGCGCCGGCTGGAAGCATCATTGGACGTTGCCCTGCATGAACCCGCAGGTCGTAAAATTCGTCTGACGGCCGAGGGGCAAAAACTGGTGGGGTACGCGCGAAAAATGCTGGTGCTAAACAGCGAAGCGGTGGACGACGTTCAACGCCGACAGGTCTCCGGCGAGCTGAGCCTGGGTATTCCGGAGGATTACGCCTTTCTGCTGACGTCCGTGTTATCGCACTTCAGTCAGCGGTATCCGGCGATTCAGTTACAGGTTATTTGCCGCTCCAGCGTTGATCTGGTGAAGCAGGTACAGGATGGCGATCTGGATATGGCGGTGGTAACGCGCCAGGTGCGTTCACCGGGCGGTGAAGTGATTCGCCGCGAACCACTGGTATGGGCCGTTGGCGCCACCGCGCAGCCCTCATTGGCCGACCCGATACCGCTGGCGCTTTATTCGCCCGGCGCAGACGTGTTTCGTGATGTTGCTGAAGCGTCGCTGGCCTCTGCAGGCCGGAGCTGGCGCATGGCCTACTCCAGCCAATCCATGACCGGCCTTTTACCGGTTGTCGTGGCTGGTTTGGCGGTGGTTGTGGTAACCCGCAATATGCTAACTGACCAACTGCGGGTGATTGACGAGCGCAGCGGCATGCCGGCATTACAATCCGTTGAAATCGCCCTGCATCGCTCTAGTGGTCGGCCATCGGAACCGGCACGTCAGTTGGCAGACCTGATTCGGACTCATCTGGCGTCCAATGAGTAAACTCGAACCAGCCCTGCGATTCCAAAGGTTGGTCGAGCGCTTTTTGCAATGTGGCATCTTTTTGATAAATATCCGGGCGGAACACCAGCTCGCCGTCTTCGCCCGGGTGCACCGTCCAATAATGCAGTATGACCGGCATCGTGCGCCGCAGGTTAATATTGCGAGTGTTTCCAGTCGCTATTAATGCATTCACATCCGCAGCCGTGTCGGTGTCGTCAAACAGCAATTGTGCCAACTCCGTTATGCCTTGTACCCGAATGCAGCCCGAGCTGAACGCCCGCTGCTGGAGCCCAAACAGAGCCTGCACCGGCGTATCGTGCAAATACACCAGGTGGTTGTTGGGAAAACGCAGAACCAAATTCCCGAGTGCGTTCATCGGGCCCGGGCCCTGGCGCAGCATAATGCCACCGGGATTCCGCCAGTCGATCTGTTGCGGATCGAGGCGCTGCCCCCGAAGATTAAGCACGCTCATGTTCTGCCGATACAAATAGCCGATGTCGTCTCGAATTTTTGGCAGCGAGTCCTCCCGATAAATGGTCGGTGGCACTGTCCACGTCGGATTAACGGTCAAGTGTGTGATCTCGGAGCGCAGCGACGGCGTGCTGCGGTAGGGCTGGCCCACCACAATTCGCGAACGCCAGATTTCACCGTTGGGGCGAAAATAGCTGATGCGATAACCGGCGATATCCACCAGGATAAAGGCGCTGGCTTCGCCGTGTAACAACCAACGAGCGCGCTCCAGATTGGTTCGAATCTGGTTAATGCGCTCGTCAACAGACACATTAAACGCGTTTCGTGTTTGTTGACCCACTATACCGTCCGCCTCCAGCAAGTGGTGTCGCTGAAAAAGACGCACGGCCTCTACCATGGCTTCATCGTATTCAAGAAGAATCGCAGTCTGTTCTTCGAGCTGAACAGCGGGCTTGGCGTTTTGTAGGCCCAGGCCTCCTGTCATCGCCAATCGCTGGCGCAGCAGAGGGACATCGGCATCGACATCGCCCGGCCTTAGTAACTGACTCCGTTGCGGTAACTGGGGCCAGCCGCCCTCCATCTGGATATTGCGATAGTACGCCAGCCCTGCACGCAAACGCTGGTAGGGCGCAGCGTACGGCCGTGCCAGAGAAAACGCCTGTTCAAAACGCTGCGCATCTACCGCCTCGGAAATCCCCTGATAATCCAGTGCATGCGCCATAACCGGTATTTCCCACTGCGGATCAATCTGATACGGGTCCACCTTGCCTCGCTGCAGGTGCGTCAACGCGGTCAGCAGGATTCTGCTCACCGACAGTTCAAAGCGCAAGCGATCACTGGCTGTTGTGTAAGGTGTCTGCAGTTGACGATAACGCGCCATAATGGCGCCGGGTTGATAGTCGGCTACATTCAGGCCATCACTTTGCAGGGTATTGAGTGCGGCAGCAAAAGCTGCAACCGATTCACTGTGCTGCCACACAAACCGACCGTCTCTAGCCGCGTAAAAAGCACGCAAATCTTCAGTTTCAACCGATAGGTAAGCCGCTAAATCTTGGTCTGGCTCGCTGATTTCCAGCACCGCCACGCTGTGACAGGCAACTCCCAGCCACAATACAAGCATCAGCAAAACGCGGCTTAGCGCATGACGCCCTAGCATACAGTACCTCCATGTGCCAGAGAAAACCTGGCTATTTCAACCTCTAACGCTATAATTACGCACCTTGCGGAAAACCGGATGATCCGCTTTCATAGTGACAGCATGATCCGCCTTTACCAGTAAGACAGTTTAACGTCAGGTAAAGTCCTGCCTTTAATACGGATTTTCTGGATGCCGATGATACGTTTAAACCGTTGGCTGCTCGGTGCGGCTCTGTGTAGTCAAATAATTCTGGGGGGCCACAATGCGATGGCCGCCAATTCCGACAAACCCGTAAATAAAGCGACCTCTGATAGCGCAACGTTCAATAGCGCAACGTCTACAGCCCAGCAAACTCGCCTCAACAACACACTGGCAAAGCTGGCACCAAAAGCCAACCCACAAGTCTTGCGCCTGGCGGCACGTGCACTGGGCTGCGCCCAACCCGATGCCGAGAGGCTTGCCGTCATCGATTTTTCATTGCCATCCACTGAGCAACGGCTCTGGGTGTTTGACCTGAAACACCAAAAACTGCTGTTTAAAGAGCTTGTATCCCATGGCCGGGGCTCGGGCAATGCCGAGGCCGAGTCATTTTCCAACATCCCGGAAAGCTATCAATCCAGTATTGGCCTGTTTCGCACGCTCAACAGTTATTACGGCCGCAACGGCTACTCATTGCGCCTGAAAGGATTGGAGGCAGGCGTAAACGATCTGGCCTACCAGCGGGCCATCGTGATTCACGGTGCCGATTACGTCAGCGAGAACTTTATAGAACAAACCGGGCGTTTGGGGCGAAGCCACGGCTGCCCTGCGGTTCGCCAGGAAGTCGCCATCAAACTGATAGATAGTCTGAAAGAAAACCAGTATCTGTTTACCTATTATCCGGATCCCGAGTGGTTGGCAACGTCTGAATTCTTAAGCTGCGAACGCACAGATGCTTGACTGGCCATGAATTGATACAGAGCAAAAGCTTCATTAACCAGCGATTATGATTAGTGCTTAAGGAATCGCTTCCGGGGCTAGTGGGGCTGCCATTACCCGGTTGCGACCTGCTTGCTTGGCCACGTACATAGCGCTATCCGCCTCTACCAATACGCGATCAAACTCGCGACACAAACCCCCAGCCACGCCCAGACTGACGGTTACCTTACTGCCATCCGGCAGTGCGTTCAGACCACTGACTCTTAACCGCAAATTTTCCGCAATCAAGACCGCCTGATTTATATCAGTCGGACTCAACACGATCAGAAACTCTTCACCACCCCAGCGAATCACCAAATCATCGCGTCGCACACTCAGCACAAGACTCTGAGCAATACTCTGCAGCACCTCGTCGCCCACTTTGTGACCGTAACGATCGTTGACCTGCTTAAAGTGGTCAACATCCAGCATCACTAATACGCAAGCATTGCCCTCAGGTTGTGCGACAAGCCAATCATCTAACCGCAGTCGATTACCAACACCGGTCAGCATGTCACGCTTGGCCAGCTCCTCAAGCTCCTGATTCAAACGCGCCAGCGCCGCGGTGCGCTCAAAGACTTGCCCCTCCAGCTGCTCTTTGCTGCGCTCAATGCGGCGATTGGTTTCAGCAAGACGCCGCTCGAACACTTTGCGGCTCGTTATATCGGTGATGCTCCCCACCATACGAAGAGGCTTGCCCTCCGCGTTTTGTTCAACAACCCGACCACGATCGTGAACCCAGATTTCACTATCATCCGGGCGTACCATTCTGTGCTCAGAGCTGTAATAGCCAGTACCCTCAAGCGCCGTATTCAACGCACTCATCATGCTGGCGATGTCATCCGCATGAATTAATTTCCCGAGAACCGCCATATCGTGAGTTAACAAGGTATCGTCAAGTTGCAACAACTGGCACCACTTCATGTTGTGCCGCACCACGTTATGCTCTATATCCCAGTCCCAAATGCCTTCGCCAGCAGCATCCATCGCGTAAGAATACCGCTTTTCCTTTTCTTCAATTATCTGATACGCCAGTTTGAGCTCGGTAATATCATGAGCGATCACCAGAACACGATCACTGCCGTCGGGGCCCTTCAGTGGCTTTTTAATCGACTGAAAATAGCGGACTTCGCCGGTTGCCCTGTTCGTTGATGCCTCTTCCACCACCTGCACTCGGCCAGCACTTATCACTTCTTGGATGTTTTTCTGAACAAAAAGGACCTGACTATGGTCATCATTGAAATCGGCGTCGGTTTTACCAAGCATTTGCTCTGGCGTGGAATCATAAAAACGCGCTGATAACTGATTACAAAGCAAAAATTCACCGCGCCGATTCTTCACAAATACAATGTCTGGCGATTCGTCAATCACCGTCCGCAGCAGGTTTTCTTCCAACAAGCGAGGTAATATAGTGAGGTTTTCTTTGGAGAGACCGCGAGGGCCGCGGGCACAACAACCGTTGCAGTGTATAAAATACTCCGCCGGATCAGAGCGTTGAATACACAGAAGTTGCTCACCGCAATAAGGACAACGTTGCTTTTCAAGATTCATTTATACGCCCCTCGCTGACACCTGCGTGGTTCAAATCCTGTTTTCAGCCTACCACTTTACAAACTGAAACGTGACGCCTTATCATCCACAAGTTTCATTCCTCACTTTAGCTCCATAATCCGAAATCGCAAAGTTTCGCGTATGTGACCAAGCCATATCATTGGCGCAGTTTCGCGTCACATTGATTCTCAAGCTCACTAGCAGAACGCATTCTAAGAAATGCGGTATTTTATAATCAGTCAGACTCAGTCAGACTCAGTGGTATCGGTACACACACATTGCCTATAACCAAAGAGGATGCTCATGTCTGACCGAAAACCCCCATCCATTATCGTATTTGATGTGAATGAAACACTTCTCGACATAACAACCCTGGAGCCTTTATTCAATCGCGTGTTTGGCGACCGTCAAGTGTTAAGGGAGTGGTTTTCAGCATTGGTTCTGTATTCACAGACAATGACGTTGTCCGGTCTTTATACACCCTTTGGAGAGCTTGGCGTGGGCGCACTGCGGATGACCGCCGACATTCACAAGGTGGACATTGGGGATGACGATATCGCGGAGTTGAAAAAGCGGATGAGTACAATGCCGGCGCATCCGGACGCTATTCCAGCTCTTACGCGGTTGATCGATGCAGGTTTCAGATTGGTAACCCTGACCAACTCGGCCAGCGGCGCTTCACCCACCCCGTTGGAAAAGGCGGGATTGAATCACTTTTTTGAGCGAACCTTCAGCATCGAGGAGACCGGTAAATTCAAACCCGCCCCTGAAACCTATCGCCTGGTCGCGAAGGCGTTGTCTGTCGAGACATCAGACTTGTGCCTGGTCGCCTGTCACCTTTGGGACACCATAGGCGCTCAGGCCGCCGGTTGCCGCGGTGCATTTGTCACCCGTCCCAACAACGCAATTCTCACGGCCCCTGGCGTACCCCTTCCAGACCTGGTTGCAGCCGAACTCACCGACCTCGTCAATCAGATTATTGGCTGCCGGTAACACGTTGTAGAAACGCCCGACTGTCGCCCTAAAGCCAGTCGAGCCGTTTCAACCGGAACGCGTCAGTAGGCGCCGTCGCTGTAGATCAGCTCGTAGCTGTGGCTGTAGATTTCCACAATGTTTCCGAACGGGTCTTCCATATAAATCATGCGATACGGCTTCTCACCGGGATAATAATAGCGCGGCTCTTTCATGCGTTTTTTACCACCGGACGCGACAATGCGATCAGCCAACTCTTCAAGATTTGGATCTTGCACGCAGAAGTGAAAAATGCCGGTTTTCCAGTACTCAAAGTTATTCTCCGGGTTCACCTGATTTTTGAACTGGAACACTTCCACGCCGATCCGGTCACCGGTGGACATGTGGGCGATACGGAAACTTCCCCAGCCCTTACCAAACACCTCGGTGCACATTTCGCCGATCGCACTGTCATCTTCAACGATTTCAGTCGGTTCCATGATGAGATACCAACCCATAACCTCGGTATAAAATTTGACCGCACCTTCAAGGTCGGGAACCGAAATACCGATGTGCGAAAAATTTCTGGGATAAACATTACTCATGGCTTTTCCTCCTTTTTTTAACGTGGAGAAAGGCTACAATCATTTTTTGATTACGTGAAATTATCATTCATGATGATTATGAAAATGGATTGTAATGATTAACACCACATGGTTACGCAGTTTCTGCACCCTTGTTGAAGTTGGCCATTTCACACGTACGGCCGAACGCCTGCACATGACCCAATCAGGGGTTAGTCAACAGGTACGAAAACTGGAGGAGCAACTTGGACTAGCGCTGCTTGTTCGACAAGGCAAGCGGTTTGCACTGACGGATGCCGGCGAACGGCTTTATGCGGAAGCAAAAAATATCATCATGGCCCTATCAAGCCTGGAGCTGCGCATACGTGAAGATCCGGCGTATGAAGGCTTGGTTCGGGTGATGTCCCCCGGGAGCGTGGGTTTAAAACTCTATCGTCACCTTCTTGCCTTGCAGCACCAACACCCAAAGCTTGTTATTGACTACCGGTTTGCACCGAACGCCGATGTCGAAAATGCGATTGCTGACTACGCCGTCGACATTGGTTTTATGACCAGCACGTCGGCTCTGGCAGAAGTGAGCTGCCAGCCGATTGCGACGGAATCACTGTTGCTGGTAACGCCTGCCCGCATTTCAAAGCCGAAATGGGAAGTATTAATGGAACTCGGGTTTATAGATCATCCGGATGGCGCTCATCATGCTGAAATGCTGCTAGGGGCTAATTACCCCGAGTTTCAACACAGCAATTTATTTGAAAAAAAGGGGTTCTCAAATCAGATCGGCCTGATTCTGGAGCCCGTGAGCTTGGGTTTGGGCTTTACCGTATTGCCGGCTCATGCGGTTGAGGCCTTTCAGGAGCGTCAGCTTGTCAGAACTCACCAGCTTCCCAATCCGGTTAGCGAAACCCTGTACCTTGCGCTAAGGCGTGAGATACCGACGCACAACAGGATGAACACAGTGATCACAGAAGCACGCAAATGGCTGTGAGTTCAGAGGGGTCGTTCAGCCTAACCAACCGAGCGATCAAGCGCTGGGCATCATTCAACGTGTTCTGTGCCTTTTTTGATACCGCATCAGGCTAAAAGAGCCGTTTTATGATCATCAGACATCTCGTTTAGAGCCGCAATATTACTCACAATCTGGATCCCGCTCACTGCTTTCTTGGCCTTGGACTTGGCAACCGCTGCAGTCGCTGCCAGATCTGCTGCAGAACCAAATGCCCGGCTATCTGCAACAACGATTCCTGCCGAGAGAGCCACGAGGGGGAACTGCCTTGGCAGGCCATCACGATCTTCACCCGTTATGAAGCCCGCCTGACGTATCGCTTCCGGATACCGCGTCGACGCCTCTAAGGCAAAAAGCTGTTGCACTTCTTCGCAGCGTTTTCGGATTTCAAGCCGGTCGCTGAACACCACAAAATCATCCCCGCCAATGTGGCCAACCCACTCACTATCCCCATTAAAAACCGTGCACAGTTGTCGTGCCAACGACAAAATGACCTCATCACCTTTGCTATAGCCCAACAGATCGTTAAAGGGCTTGAAGTGGTCAATATCGAAATAAATGCAGGTGAACGGGTTGTTTTGCTGAAGCCGGTGAACGGCTTCCTGCTGAATCAGAACATTTCCCGGCAACTGAGTAAGAGGATTGGCATGTCTCGCCTGCTCCACCCGGCTCCGGGTCATCATGCGAAGCAGAGACCGGGTTGAACCCAGCCCTATGTAATGGCCATTCCTAGTCACAATGAAATGCTGTTTGAGGTAATGAAGGTCGTCCTCTAAAAGCGACTGACTGACCGCTTCCAGAGATTCGTCGTGTTCGACAACAAGCGCATCGTAGGCTGTCAAACTAGACACCGGCTTTGTCTCATTGAGTGCACGACCATAGGTAGAGCTGAAAACTTCCATCACGCGCCATTTATGCAGCAGACCGAGAGGCCGGTCATTATCCACCACGGGCAACGCAAATATTGAGGGCGAAGATTGCAGGACCTGCCAGGCCTCGCCCAGTGACGCCGTTGGAGCAAGTGGCACGATGTAGCGCCCCAGGTATCCCGCATCGGAAGTCGCCTGCCCCCCACTAATGGGCGCCGGATTGTCCAGTGCCGACAATTCGGCGGTAGGGAACGGATTGGGGCGGCCCAACAGAAAGCCCTGAATCAGATGGATTCCCATTGAGCGCAGCAGCGTCAGCTCAGCAATCGTCTCAACGCCTTCTGCAATCAGCCGGCACCCCAGCCGCTCACAGAGGTTAATAACAGACCGAACGAATTCTTTTTTTACCAGGTCTCGATCAACATCGCGAATAAAATGCCGGTCAATTTTGACAAAATCCGGCTGAATTTCAGACCAGAGTTTTAACCCGGAGTAACCCGTTCCCAGGTCGTCTATCGCAACCCGGAAACCACGTTTCTTCAACGCAGTCAATCGAGCCTTTAGCGCCTCCGGGTTATCCGCCGGATAACGCTCGGATAATTCAATAACGACGTTTTCCGGCTTGAGGCCGTTGGTCGCCAACAAAGACTGTAAGCGATCCTCCGCAAACGCTTTCGGTAGCAGCAGCCCCGGTGAAACATTCACGAAAACCAAGTGGCTGACTCCGTGGCGAATGCAGCTTTGCCCGGCTTCCAGCAGACACGCCTGCTCCAGGCTGATCACCTGCTTGCATTGCTCTCCTGCCTGAAACAATGCAGGAGCCCCGTGAAGCGGGCTGTCCGAAGGTCCCCGGCTGAGTACCTCATAGCCAAGAACAGTTCCTTTCTGGCAGTCAACAATGGGTTGAAACATCGTTGAAATAAGCTGCTGATCAATAATGCGCTGTAGCTCTCTCGCTTGGTCACAGGCTGTCATTCTGTGTTACGCCCCCTTGAATCTGGAAACGAGAAATCAGGGCTCGCAGCGATTCTGACTGCCCACGCAACTGATCGCTCACCGTTTTAGTGTGACCGATATGCTGCTCCAGACCCTGAGAGCTTTCTCCCAGCGCATCCGCGCGCCGCCCCACCCGACCAATCTCGTCCCTTTGAACGTGCACTGCCTCGTCTACTTCAGTGGTAAAGTGGCTGAGATAATCAAAGGTTTGTTTAAGTGCCACCAGATGGGTCTTGAGTGTTCCCAACGTCTCCCGGTTAGTGCCACCGGCTGCCCGGGTCTCATCCAGTAAGCCGTTGGCACGATTAACCTGGGTGACAAGCTCGCTAACCCACTGACGCACCTGATTGGTAGATTCACCCGTGCGACGGGACAGGCTTCGTACTTCATCGGCCACAACGGCGAAACCCCGGCCCTGCTCTCCAGCGCGGGCCGCCTCAATCGCTGCGTTCAGGGCCAGCAGGTTGGTCTGCTCAGCGATGTCTGCGATCACGCCAATCACCTGTTCGATCTTTTTACTGGAACCGTGAAGGACCTCAATCGCTCCTGCCACGCGATTAATGACCTCAATCGCATGTTCAGCGGCACGCTCACTCTCGCGCAGCTGGTTCTGAACATCATCGTTGCCTGCCACAGCGCCAGTGACCTGCGTTCGGGAATGCTGCGCTGATTGTTCAATCTGGCTTGCGCTCTTGGTAATGGCTTTCATTGATGAAACCACATCGTGGATCTGGCGAGTGTTGTGTAATGACGAGGCCTGAACCGCATCGGCCTGCTCATCCAGATTGGCTGAACGCTGCTGTAAGGCAGCTGCAGCGTCTGTGACATCCCCCACGAACAGTTTGAATTTTTCGATCAGACCGTTGATTGCTAACGCCACAGCCGTTACTTCATCACGCCCTGAAATCGGCAGCGGGGAGGAAAGGTCTGAAGCTGCTTCCATGGACCGGAGGCGTTCCGCGATCAACTGAAGTCTTGTAGTTACCGTGCGGCGTAGCCAGTAGGTTAATAGCAGGATACCAAACAAGACAAAAAGGGATCCCCCAACCAGCAAGTGTTGTTGCTGTTCGAGGAATTCGACCAGCGCGGCAGACCCTGCTTCCGCCTGTTGGCGGCCAACCATGCGCCGGGCATCAATGTCTTCAAGCATAGGATCAAGGGCTTGATAAAGCTGAAAGTCCACCACTTTACCGGCCGAATAATAACTGGCTTCATCGATAGGTTCTTTCAGAGCCCCAAGCAGGTTCAAAACGGCCTGATGGGCCTCCATGTTCTCCTCAGCCCAGCCTTGCAGGCGCGGATTGCCAAGAGCTGACTGCCATTGCGCCTTGATCGCCACCGAGGTTTCTTCGAACTGCGCATTGATCTCACCCCACAGCAGCAGCTGAGCTTTAATTTTGTAGGACAAGTCCTTAAGTTGGCGATGGCTGCGATCCAGATCCGTAAGCAGCCAGACATCCGACATCTGCTCTCGTACGAGTCGATCCGTCGCCTCCTCAGCCTCCCGCACCACTGACGTAGAAAGCCATGTCAGACCGGTAAGAGCTATTAAACAAAACCCAGAAAACATTATTAAGCGCTGATGGACGGTAAGGCGCATAACCTGAACTACCTCTCGAAACGTTCATGGTCAGCATAGGTCACGATCATGACAATTTTGTTTCAATGGTTAGCCGGCCAGAAGAATTTTTAAATATAATCAAATTTTTTCAACACGTTGCAGGCACAACTCAAAGGAACTGTTGAAGGGCACGTTCGTCGTTTTTTTGGTGGC
This sequence comes from Marinobacter sp. BSs20148, assembly GCF_000283275.1. Taxonomy (NCBI): domain Bacteria; kingdom Pseudomonadati; phylum Pseudomonadota; class Gammaproteobacteria; order Pseudomonadales; family Marinobacteraceae; genus Marinobacter; species Marinobacter sp. BSs20148. The sequence continues at coordinate 1,897,672 of NC_018268.1, read as the reverse complement.
GGCGCGCTTCAGATCAAGGCTCAACCTTGATACAGATTGCTCCCACGATGAGTTCCTACCAAAGAAAGAGTTCTCGGCAAAATTATCCGTTGTTCAGAAGATTCTGAAGTCTATTCCATTAAGTGTCAGACTCATCTACGGTTAAAAATAATGTGCCATTTTTTGGGAAGGGGTAATTTAGTGTTTGCACGTTTTCTTCGTCCAAAAAATTTATCCCAAAAATTGATGCGCGTTATTTTTTCCATCTATTTTGGCGTCGCTTGCCTCATCACAGGCATGCAGTTCTTGACTGAATATTTAAAAACGCAAGATTCAATAATAAATGAATTGAAACAGTTGGAAGATACCGTCCGCGGTCCTATTGCTACGAGTTTGTGGCAATACAATCAGAATCAGCTGGAGGCACTCGTCGTCGGTCTGGTCAAAATGCCAGTCATCGAGGGTGTCGATATTTTAGATAAGTACGCAAAGAATATGCTTTCCAAAAGATCCTACACTCCGGCCACCGCCCCCCTGTCGGTTTTCGATACAAAATCGGATTTGTATTGGTCGCTTAATGAGAAAGAGATATTTCTCGGGTCACTTACACTTTATTCATCATCACAAGTCGTTTTAGATCGAGTTTTGTTCGGTTTTTCTTTGATTGCAATTACGGCGATCATAAAATTGTCTTTTTTGTTTTGGCTGTTTGTGTGGGCTGTAGATCGCTATCTGGCCATCCCCTTAAAAGAATTGATGTCGCAAGTGGATGAAGTGCAACTGAAACAAAACGTGAATAAACGAATTCACCTTTCAAATATCGAGAATAACGAACTCGGTCAGCTACAAAACCATATAAATAACATGCTATCTGCCATAGAACGGGATCGGGAACGACTATTAGAAGACGAGCAAGCCAAGCGAAACTGGCTAGAGAATGCCGTTGCAAAGCGCACAAAAGAACTACAGATACTAAATAAGAAACTTGAAAATCTAGCTAGAAGGGATTCTTTGACAGGCACATTAAACCGGGGAAGTTTCTTTGAAACTGCGCAACATCTGCTCGTTCTTTCTCAACGCCAAACGTCGCCCGCATCCTTTATATTGATGGATTTAGATCATTTTAAAGTCATTAACGATACGTACGGTCATTTTATCGGTGACAAAGTACTCATTCATTTCGCACAAACAATTTATGATTTTTTGAGAAACTCGGACCTTATCGGGAGACTCGGCGGGGAAGAGTTTGCAATCTTTCTTCCTGATACGGGAATCGATGGGGCGTTCCAGCTTGCCGACAAAATGCGAACAGCTATCAGTAATTCAATTTTGGAAATTGACGGTAAAACAATTAATTACACTGTAAGCCTCGGCGTTGAGTCATCCGGGCCTGAAGACCATTCAATTGACGAATTATTCAAACGCGCCGATACGAAACTTTATGGTGCGAAAAATAAGGGCCGTGACCGTGTTGAAAAGTGAAAAAATGCACCGTCATTTATTCCTAGTGTTGTTGTTAGCAGGAACCAGTGCGGCCAGTTCTAGTCAAGCTGAAACACTAAAGGTTTGCTATGACAAATGGGCCCCAATGACAATATTTCCGTCAGAAGAATCTTCTGACCGTGGTGTTGTAATAGATATGCTAGAGCAAATATATACAGAAAAAGGCTATAGCCTTGAATATTATGAAGTTCCTCTGGCAAGGGGGCTGGATATGGTGGCAGAGGGTTTTTGCGATATGTTGCCAGAGTACCTGTTTTCAAAAAGTTCAGAACATTACTTCGTGTATGCTAGTGAAGCAACGTTTGCGTACACAACAGCCTTTGTGGTCAGACGAGATGATTCTTGGCGCTACAATGGGATTGAGTCCATAAAAGGCAAGCGCATCGCAACTGGGCCAGGCTGGGACTACAGCTCAGTCAGTGTTGACTATCAAAACTATATCGATGACCCAAAAAACTTGAACTTCGTTGAGGTGATTGCGGGTTACGATGATGTGGTTGATCGGGTCTTTCACATGATCAAAGAAAACAGAGTGGACTTATACGCAGATAACGAACTTGTCCTTCAGTATGCTTTAAATCGGCTGGACCTGAATGATGAGCTTAAGATTGTGCGCCCCGGTTTAGAAAAGAAACTGATTGAAATTCCGATCTTTTCAAGACAAATGCCCGCCTCAAAAAGACAGAAGCTCATAAAAATCTGGAATGAGGGACGCCGATCGATGAAGGGCGAACGAGAAAAAATGCTGCTTCAAAAGTATAACGTGACATTCGAAGATTAGCGCGACGCGGACGCTATGACCGGCTGCGACCGCGCATCCAATCCCAAGCCTTTTTACTGCCCTGATTTTCTTTCGGACGTTAATCGGTTTAGAAACGGCGGGCTGCTAAAGTCTTCCAATGCCCGCTCAATTTCCTCGGGCGTGCTCATTGCAAATGGTCCGCATTATTGAACTGCCTGTCAGGCTGGTGGGTGAATGTAGTGAAGCTCGCGGTTAAGATTGGCTACACCGTGGCTCGTGCAAACTGCTCAATATAGTCAATGAGTTTGTCCGAGGCCTCGGCGGCGCCATCACCATCTCCGCGACCGATCGCGCGGGCAAGATTGGCATGCAGACTCGCGCACAGCGGCAGATCGAGAGCCTCTTTGTAATGTTGATACCAGAACCGCCGGGCGAGCCCTTGCAGCAGCCCCATGGTTTTCCGGGCGTAGTCGTTACGACAGGTACTGGAAATGAGGGAATTGAATTCCTGGTCGAGACGCATAAACTCTACGTCGTCGTTGCTATAGGAGGTCTTTACCATAGCATCCGCTATCTCTATGAATTGCTCGTGCTCTAGCGCAGTGGCGCGACCTGCCGCCAATCTTACCATGAGGCGCTCGACTTCCCGACGCACTCGCAACAGTTCCAGTTGGCTTCGGACATTTACTTCTGAAACAAAAATACCGCGCCGGGGCAGAATAACCACCAGACCTTCGAGAGCAAGCCGTTGGAGTGCCTCGCGGATAGGCGTACGTCCAATGCCAAGCAGTTCGGTCAACGAGGCTTCTGACAGCACCTCACCAGGCGAGAGTTGCAGGGTCACAATCAACTCTTCCATTTCCTTATAAGCTTGCTCGGTCAGTGTACCGGTATGCTTCCTTGCTGTGGTCCTCACAGGCGTGTGTAACGTCTTTTCTAGCACCTAGTTCCCTCCAAAAGAATGTGGCGCAGTGCAGTGGGCGACGTAGCTCGCTTTACATTACCGCCGCCGACACTGACATATATTTCATCGACATGAAATTAGCGTTACGTCAGAGGACACCATTGTAGATCGCCCAGACGTTGACTGCGATCCTGGTACCCCGTGCGATTGATTCGGTTACTTTTAACGGCCTGCTCTGTGCTCTGGGGCTTGGCAGGTGATCGAACTAAACACATTGGACATTAGCGTTTACTGTCTTTATTACCCGCCTCTGGAAATAACCACAGGGTTGCGATCATAAAAGCGCCCAGCCCCAGTACCAACCATTGTGTCACTTCCTGAGCTGCAGACGCTTGATAGAAATGAGAGACGACTGCGACAATGATCACCAGAACGGTGAGGATAGCCTTCATACGGTTAGGCATGGTTCTTCTCCTTCAGTGAAGTAAAAGGAAAGCCAAAAGACGCTTCGGCTCTAACAACCCACGACTTGGGCGACCCTGCAAACGCCACCAAAGCGGCACTCACACTGAAGGTAGGCAGAGCATAAAGACCCATCACCAGATAGGGTGCCTTATTCATGGCCAATCCCCGCCTCTGGCACCCCTTTAAAAATTGCGTCATCTACCAAGTCAACTTTGTAGGCGACCTGGTAGGTGTAACAGAAGCAGCCCTTGCCCTTCCAGTTCAAACGAGGCTCACATCGTCTGGACATCTGCAGAGCCGCCCTTCACCGCCGCAGCGCGATTGCCCCGAGGTGTGCGCGAGGTCTTGCGCATGTTCTGTTTAACGTATTTGGTGCTATAACCGTTAAAAAGATGGCCCAGGAGCCCCCTGTTAAGGTCAGACGTCCCGAACAGCCAGTCTCCAATCGGAAAGGTCAGGTTCATGTTGCGTTCCATCATAATGGACTGGTCATGATGTGCCGTATGATGGCGGCGAATGGTGTTAACAAACGGCATATTACGCACGAACCAGTTCTCCTCCACGTGACAGCAAAAGTGCATGAACTCATACAACAGATACATGCTCGTTGTACTCACCATGACTAGCCACCCCACGTTCGGTGTCAGTATCCAAGCCGCGATTAGGGCACCGGGAATAGAGATTAGAATAAAGATGATCAAAGCGAAGGGTGGAAAGAACGTCACCCGCCAATCGCGATGGTCGGAAAACCGCATTTCGTGTTCCGTAAAGAATTGGTGGTGCATCAGCGTATGTCGGGTATAAACCGCTTTGAGGCCAGGGGATCGGCGCGGCCGGTGCATGACCTGAGCATGCAGATACCACTCGAAGATGTTACATATGAGGAGGACCACAGGAATGGCTAGCCATTCCCACCACTGAACCGCGTTCAGGTTTTCAACATAGATATAGATCGCCGTAAAGCCGATTATGTAAATGACGGCAACGTGCAGCCACCCATTGTACCAGCCTGCCAGGCGGCTCCGAAAAAGCTCACGGTAGTTCCGCTGTCGATCTTTCATCTGTGAATTTGGAAATTCCATCATTCATACCTCATTTGGAAGGTACCGCCGTTGATCGCACCGCTTGGCTTTTCGCGGTTGCGTATACTGCCTGCCACTCAGGCCCTGGCTCCGATATTTTCAAGTGCTTCATCAATATCTGCGGCTGTCATCTCCCACTCATTATTGAAGTTAGCCACAATCTCACGCATGAACAGCTCATAGTTGGCCAGGGCATGCTCGTTTCCCCTGACGTCCGCAAGTATGGCCAGGGCGAGCTGTGCAGGCGACGCGCCCTCATATCCCCACTCAAAACCATCCTCGGAGACCACTTTTAAGTCAAAGTTCTGGTCCAGTGAAATCCCATCGACAGTCACTTCAAGCCCGTCAATAGTTCGATCACCTCTATATGTCTTCATGCGTGCACCCCAGACAATATTTTGTATTCAACTGATATATTAGATAAAAAGTAAAGTCATGGCAAGCCCTTTTAAATCGCGCACCGATAGACCTACTTTTTACTGCGCAGTGCCTGCGAAAGAGCTGCAAAGCCGGAAGAGAAGTGATGGGAACGAATCTTCACATGAGAAGCATCAGTCTGATATATTAATCTTGGGTCACGCGTGGCGCATAGTGAATTCGGATCGGCGCCCCATATCCATAAAAATAGAAGAAGGAGAATTGCGTATGGCTCCCGAAGACATTCTGGCTCTAACGCCACGCTTACTGACACAGGCACAACGAGAGTTTTACTTCGAGAATGGCTACCTGCTGCTTGAGCGCATCATTCCCGAAGAATGGATAGAAAAGCTGCGCCATGCCACGGATGAGGTGGTGGAGCAAACCCGACAAATGACTCTCTCTGACGCCATATGGGATCTGGAAAAGGGGCACTCAAGCGAACAACCTCGATTGAGGCGCCTGAGCAGCCCGGTGGACCACCACGCCACATACTGGCGTTATGTTTCCGAGTCGCTCCTGGGCGATATCGCCGCGGACTTGCTGGGCCCCGATGTGATGTATCACCACACCAAGCTCAACTTCAAAGCGCCTTCTGGGGGAATGGACGTTAAGTGGCACCAGGATATCCAATTCTGGCCGCACACTAATTACTCACCTCTCACCATAGGCACCTATTTGTACGATTGCTCGCCTGAGCAGGGCCCGTTAGGAGTCATTCCTGGCAGCCACAAGCTCCCTCTGTTTGATCTTTACGACGACCATGGGAATTGGACTGGTCACTTGAACAAAGCCGATCTGGCTACACTGGACACAGAAAATGCCCAGTACCTGTCGGGGCCGGCAGGTTCGGTGACTATTCATAACTGCCGCACCATCCACGGCTCAGCAGTAAACAAGAGCAACAGCGGTCGGCCACTATTTCTAACAACCTTGTCATCGGCAGATGCCCTTCCCTACACTCACAACCCGATATCCACACCCAATTACAATCAGGCCATTCTCCGCGGAAAACGGGCACGCTGGGCTCACCACGACCCGCGCCCCTGTCAAATGCCGCCGGATTGGTCGGGCGGCTACACGTCGATCTTCGACCTGCAGCAAAAGTCGGGCTCCACCAGCAAGATGTGATGTAAAGAAGCACGCGGCTTGTTGAAGCAGGTCTCGAAAATTTTCAATTGCAGCAGCCACTGGAATGTTGTCTGAAGGACAAAGAGTGGGACAAAGGATGAGGAGATCACAGGCCGGCCCGCTCTCTCGATGACTCTGTTGAATCTCAGGGCACCAAGAGTAGTGGACTGTCGTCCTTTGGCTTGTTAACGCAGCGCTGGAGCCGCAACTGCGACCGGGCCCAGACCGCTCGCGTAATAAAAATATCGCTTTGGGCTCGTTTCCCCACGGGGATTAAATCTTTCGCTCCGCGTCCAGCGTTCCTGCAAAGGCATTTCTGACGATGCGCTCATAAACGGCTTCTGCTGGTTGAATGGGAAAGGCCTTGGTCAAGCGCGTGACAGCCAAACCGTTTTTGATGAGGCCTGGGAGCTGGGATTCCTTGACGCCAAACTCAGCCAGACTAACCGGAACCCCACACTCGGCTACCAGATTTCGTGCGCGGATCACCAGACGCCGAGCAAGTTCGTCCGGGTCTGTCGCCGTTTCGCCGATGGAGCGGGCTATGTGTGCGAGGTCATCACGCCGAATGTCGCGCAGCGCATCCAGCACGTAGGGTAGATAGACCGCGTTCGTGCGCCCATGAGAAGCATGAGTCAAGCCCGCAAGCGCATACGCCAGGGCATGCACTGCGTTCAATCCGGCGCTGCCGTATGACAGCGCCGCGTAAAGACTTGCAGCCGCCATCGCTTCACGGGCCGGACGATCCGTACCGCTAACATAAGCCGTATTGAGATGGGCAAAGCAGAGCCGTATGGATTCCGCAGCGAACATCCGCGTCAGTTCGTTGCAACCCGCGTAAACCGGGTCCGGGTCACTGCCTCGGTCGAACTCTGTTGAATCCTGTGTGAGATAGGATTCCAGAGCATGGGTCAAGGCATCCAGCCCGGCATCTGCAGTGACGTTCGGCGGGCAGCTCAGAGTCAATTCTGGGTCGATCAGCGCTATGGCCGGGCGCAGGTCATTAGACATCACCGCCACCTTCGTGGCGCTTGCGCTGTCCACAATAATCGCGCCTGCGGTGATTTCGGAGCCGGTCCCGGCCGTCGTGGGAATCGCAACGAGAGGTAGAGGCTGCCCCGGAATGCGACCTTCGCCAACGTAGTCCTGAGGCGTTCCACCATACTTGATTAAAATTGACAGCACCTTGGCCAAATCAATGTTGCTCCCTCCACCCAAGGCGATTACATGGTCGATGCGCTCGCGCCAGCCCTTTTGTTCGATCTCCCTCTGCGCTTCGAGGCATACCTCAACGGTAGGATCTGGAATACCTCCGTCAAAAACGAGGCTCTCGATGCCCGAAGCTGTTAGCGACGCCTGCAATTCGCTGACAAGGGCCGTCTGTTGGCTGAAAAACCGGTCTGTGACAATAAGAGCCGCTTTGTGGCCCATTCGCTGCAGCAGCGGAGCCAGTTTTTTCCGCGAACCCCAGCCTCCAATAATCCGAGATGGTACAGACAAAAAAAGCCGATCAAGCATAGTTGCTTCCCCATTGATATATCAGTAGTGTATTAAGGATATTATCATTTTAAAGCGAGCGCAACTTCGTCAGCACAATCCCAAACCGCCACGGAAAACGAATTTTTACCTGCCCTAAAACTTCATCTTTGGCCTGACTTTTGAGGAACGCCCATGACCTTTTTCCCCATTGCTGGACCCGCCGGCCAACTCACTGGCCTGAGCACTGCTGACGCGGACATAGACGCCATGCCCATGGTTCTTTTGCACGGTATCCAAGGTTCAGCCCGAGCCTGGGACGAGGTACTCAAGCATCTCCCCAATCGGATTCCCGCCCTCGCTCCCAATCTGCGCGGACGCGGCGGCTCAGTTGCGCCAACCGACCCTATGGCCTACACAGTGGGTTGTTTCGCAGACGACCTGGCGGCCGTGTTAAACGCGCTAAAAAGACCATGCTTGCTGGTGGGCTGGAGCATGGGGGTGCTGGTGAGCCTGGCGTACCTGAGGCGCTATGGCACGAGCCGGCTCGGCGCTTTAGTACTGATAAGCGGAACCTCTCAAGGCAACGAATGCCATTGGTTCAGTGGCGAAAATGCCGAAGAGATAGCGAAAGAGGCCGAACTTCGGGCCAGCCGCATGGCACTGAAAGAAAGCGCCTCCCCAGTGGCCGCCGCCGGGGCCTGGCTGTCTGTCACCAGCACTGATTTTCGCTCAGTACTGCCGAGCATCGAATTGCCAACTCTGGTAATACATGGCAGTGCCGATGACCAATGCCCCCTCGGCCACGGGCAGCTAATCGCCGATACGATACCGGGTGCGGAGCTTGTCCTCCTCGATGGTGGCTTACACAACATCCTGGCCCAGAACCCCGCTTGGGTGGCGGGGCATTTGGTTCATCTTTATGACTCTGTCACGCGGCTTCCCTAATCCGCTTAACTCACACAGTCTAAGGACCCACCCGCGAACCGTTATGCTTGCGCTATTCCCGCGTTGTCGCCATGACCGCTTGTTCAACCCTCATCCGCGTTAGTAGCCACCGGCCCCAATTGCTGTGTATTAGCGAGAAAAAAACCAAATTACAGCAACAGATATATTTTTTGTATATATCGAGATTCGATGCTATTGGTTAATGGTCGCTATCACGGATTTTAGGCTGCGAGCGACAATTTGCCAGCGACGCAATATTGCATTCGTTGAACTGGGGAGTCCGGCAGACGTTCTGCCTTCAACCTCGTAACAGGCATCAGGCCATTGATTCCAATCGATCTACTGGTCTAAACAAAAACAATACTGCCCAAATTGCGTGCGCGCGATATACGGCAGAAGAGGACATGAGCAGATGGCAACACTCCAACTCACTCTGAAGAAATTTACCATCATCGCGATGGTAGTCACTTTGTTCTCGGCCATACACACCGCTCAAGCCGAGGAACCGGTTCATAACTTCAAGATGGCAACAGGCTGGGCCGGCGGCCCGCTCTCCACGATCGGAGCCCAGGCTTTTGCCGACAACGTCGAACAGCTCTCCAACGGCCGCATCAAGGTCCAGGTATTCACAGGCGGCGCACTAGGCAATGCCCTGAAGGTCTCCGAAACCGTGAAAAACGGGGTTGCAGAGATGGGCCACACCTGGATGGGCTACGACTGGGGTAAAGACAGCACAACAGTCCTGTTTGGAGGTTATGCAGGTAGTCCTGATTCCGAGCGAATGCTGCATTGGCTTTATCAGGGTGGTGGCGTGGAACTGCAGCGTGAGTTCCGGGAAGAGAAATTTGACGTTATCTCCTTTCCACTATTCATCAGGACGGCAGAGGTATTCCTACACTCCCGCAAACCCGTCAAAACTCTCGAAGACCTCCAGGGCCTTAAGCTACGTACTGCCGGAGCCTGGCTAGAGATGTCAGCAAGCTTGGGCGCTGCCCCGGTAACAACGCCTGGCGGAGATGTTTACCCCATGCTTGAGCGAGGAGCCATTGATGCAACTGAATGGGGAACACCTTGGGAGAATATCTCACCGGGTTTCCACAAAGTTGCCAAGTACGTGATCATCCCCGGCATTCATCAGCCTGTAGCTCCTTTTGAGTTGGTCATAAACAAGACTGCCTGGGGCACGCTTTCAGACCAGGATAAGCAAGCCGTCGAAACTGCAGCAAAGCTGACCACTCTTAACAGCTGGCTACGTATCGGGCAGGAAGATGCAAAGGCGATGAAGTTCTACGTGGCAGAGGGCAACGAAATTATCGAACTGGACCCTGAAGTCCAGTTTAAAGCCCAGGAAATCGCCAAGACCTGGGCAGAAAAACAGGCTACCGACAACGAATGGTTTGCCCGAGTCTACAAAAATCAGCAGGAGTTCCTAGCACTCTGGGAAGACGCTGACTCTTACCGCAAGGTCCTGACTCGCAAATAAGTAACGAAGGCCGCTGTGTCGCACCCCCAGCAGCCTTTTTTTTGCCCGAAACACGAGGTTCTTATGCAAGCCATCCTTAATCTGATCGATCGGATTATCGGCTCGACGGGAGTTGTTGGCGCTTGGCTTGTAGCTCCGCTAGTGCTGGCAAGCTGCTACGAAGTCATCGCACGCTATGTCTTTAATACGCCTACTATCTGGGCTTTCGAGCTAGGGTATATGCTAACCGGCGCAAATTTTTTGCTTGGAATGGCTTATGCCTTGCGCGAGCGTTCACATATTCGCATAGAGATTTTCTACCAGCATTTCACGCCAAGAGTCCGGGCCATTGTAGACATCCTTACTTATGTGGTGATCGTCATACCGATCTGCGCCTGGCTGACTTATGGTCTTTATGAGTACGCTATTAACGCATTTCTAAGCCGCGAGACAACCGGAATGTCCGCCTGGAATCCACCTATCTGGCCTTTCAGAGTGTCCTTCGCCCTAGGCTTTCTGGCCCTCGCGCTGCAGGCACTGGCCGAGTTAATCAGAGCCATCCAGATTCTGCGAAACGGCGTCGAACACGATTCCCCCGACGTGGCCGATGATATTTTCACTCATCAAGCGGAGACCCCCTAGCCCATGTCGCTGTTTCCCTTATATATGTTCCCCCTACTCTTTGCACTGCTTCTGGTCGGTGTACCGGTGGCTTTCGCGATGATGTTCACTGCAACCGTCTTCGGTTACATGGTGTTCGACCAGGCGTTAATCCACCAGTTTATCGAGAAGATTAGCGACGTGGCTTCAAACTACGTACTCGCCGCGGTAACACTGTTTGTTTTCATGGGCTGCATGCTAGAGCGCGCAGGCATCGCCAAGCGCCTGTTCGAAGCCATGCATTTATGGACTCGCCGTGTTCCAGGCGGCCTGGCTCTCGGCACTATTCTGATGTGCATCGTTTTCGCGGCCTCAACGGGCGTCATAGGCGCGACCGAAGTAGTGGTGGGGCTGTTGGCAGTTCCTATCATGATGAAGTACAAGTACGACAACGGATTAATGGCCGGCACTATCTGCGCCGGCGGTAGCCTTGGCACCATGATTCCGCCCTCCGTGGTCGTGGTCATCATGGGGCCGTTGGCCCAAGTGTCAGTGGGTGACTTGCTGCTAGGGATGATTTTTCCTGGTCTGATTATGGCTAGTTTATACATGGCATACATAGTCATACGCTGCATCATACAGCCGTCAGCAGGCCCCGTTATTCACGCTGGTGACGAACCTGAGCTACCCCTGTCCGAGAAGCTCCGAATCACTGCCACCGCTTTAGTGCCCCCCATGCTAATGGTTTTCGCAGTACTGGGTTCCATAATGCTCGGTTTGGCTTCCCCGACCGAAGCTGCAGCCCTAGGTGCGGCAGGCGCGGTGCTGCTAACTATTTTCTACGGCCAGTTCAGCCTAACTGTTCTCCACCAAGCGTTTCTGAAGACCCTGCGGATCACCGCGATGATCATGACTATTCTGCTGGCTGGAAGCATGCTCACCGGGATATTTATCGGTTCGGGTGGTGTAATTCTTACCGAAGAACTTGTTGGCGCCTCCAACCTGAGCCCCTGGGGTCTATTGGGAGTCGTGCTGCTAATGGCATTCGTGGGTGGAGCATTCCTGGACTGGATCTCCGTGATACTGATCATGATCCCCATGTTCACGCCTATCATGGTGAGTATGGGCTTTGACCCGGTCTGGTTCTGCATCCTGTTCCTTATCGTGATCCAGACCAGCTACCTTACCCCCCCGATGGCGCCGGCGATCTTCTATCTTCGCGGTATCACCCCTAAGTCAGTTACTACGGTACAGATGTACAAAGGTGTGCTGCCTTTTATTGGCCTACAGGTACTGACTCTGATTCTTGTCATGTATTTTCCGAACCTGGTGCTCTGGCTGCCGGATAAACTTCTAGGTTTCTCGTGACGGGAAATCTGAAGAATCACTAGGGCCTATTTGGGGTCAAGACGACCGTATTGCCCGTTCCCCCTGGCCAATTGAGTTGCACAGCGGAGATCGGCCCCAGCTTCATTGGTTACTCGAGGACAACTACGAAGTGGCGTACGAGTGCTTCGTACCAAAACGCGGTGAAGGGTTGCTTGCGGCTGGCCGCTGCCTTTCAGCCGAGCACGAAGCCATGGCGTCGGCCCGGGTAACGGCCCAATGTTTCTCCTATGGGCATGCTATCGGCCACGCCGCGGCCACATCGGCCCTCGATGGTGTTGCGCCGCGGGAAATCGACGGCCGGGCCATTCGGGATCGACTCAATCGTGATGGCGCCCAGCTCGACTGAGTACCTACCCTATTCTCCAGCTTCCTTTCGGTTACCTGATCGCCGCAGTCCCTCGCGTGCAAGGCCCTAGGTGGCAAATTCTCGATGCCACTGGGCAAGCTGGTTTAAGTAAAACTTCTCACGCCTTCACAGGGGACCTAGCTCCCCGCGTTTGCAGGTATCCGTTTTGGCCTGACGGTATCTTAGAGCGCCCCGATTTCTATGTTAACTCAAAATCAGTTGGTTCGTGCTTAGGTTGGCACACAAAGCAGAGTGAATGGTTCTTTGCATCGCTTCAGGAAAAAAAGCGCAAGAGCCCAGTAACTCTGAGCTCCTGCACTTTACCAAAACTCTAGTTTAAGAGCGGTTTGCGCCTCCATAAATAGAACAAGACGGGAATCACCAATAGCGCCAAAATGACCGCGGTGAGCATGCCGCCCACCATAGGCGCTGCAATTCGACCCATTACCTCGGAACCTGTTCCGGTGCCGACCATAATGGGAATCAGACCACCGATGATGGCGGCCGCGGTCATCATCACCGGCCGCACTCGCATACCGGCACCGTGAAGCACCGCATGACGGAGCGTTTCCCGCCTGGGCGTCAGGCCTTTCTGTTCGCAGGTTTCAAGCATCGCCTGATAGGACTGGTTGAGGTACACAAGCATAATGACACCAATCTCCACCGCTACGCCCGCCAATGCAATAAAACCAACGCCAACCGCGACCGAGAAGTTATAACCCAACAGATACATCAGCCAAACAGCTCCGATCATTGCGAACGGAAGCGTACCCATGATGATGCCCACTTCCGCAAAGCTCCTGAAGTTCAGAAACAGCAGGATGATGATAATCGCCAGTGTCAACGGAACCACGTAGGTCAGCTTTTCTTTAGCGCGAAGCATGTATTCATATTGGCCCGACCAGGCGATGGAGTAACCCGCCGGCAGGTCTAATTCTGCCTGCACGACCGCCATCGCCTGTTCAACGTAAGTGCCCACGTCTACATCCTCTATATCCACAAAGGACCAGCCGTTAAGGCGAGCGTTTTCACTTTTGATCGCCGGCGGCCCATCTTCTATCCGGATATCGGCGACATCGGCAAGCGCAATCCGCTGGCCTGAAACCGTCACGATAGGCAGCTGTTCCAGTTTTTCGGGAGAATCCCGATAGTCTTCCGGATAACGCAGGTTAATGGGGTAACGCTCAAGACCCTCGATAGTTTTGGAGACATTAATTCCACCGATTGCGGTGGCAATCACTTGCTGTACGTCCGCGATATTCAGACCATAACGGGCAGCACGCTCGCGGTTGATGTCCACTTTGATATACCGACCGCCTGCTACGCGCTCTGAATAAACCGAAGCCGTGCCGGGCACGTCTGCCAGAATTTCCTCCAGACGTTTTCCAACATCCTCGATGGTTTTAAGATCCGGGCCGGCGATTTTAATGCCCACGGGTGTTTTTATACCCGTTGCCAGCATGTCAATGCGGGTGATGATCGGCATTACCCAGGCATTGGTGACACCAGGAAATTGAATCAGTGTGTTGAGTTCCTCTTTGAGCTTGTCCGTGGTCATGCCCTCGCGCCACTGATCGCGGGGTTTGAGCTGAATGAAGGTTTCTATCATGGTTAAAGGTGCTGGATCGGTTGCCGTATCCGCACGCCCTACTTTGCCGAACACGGTCTCCACTTCCGGCACCGTCGCAATCAATTTGTCCGTCTGCTGAAGTAACTGACGTGCCTTGCCGATTGAGATTCCAGGATAGGTCGTTGGCATGTACATCAAATCCCCTTCGTCCAGCGGGGGTATGAATTCGCTACCGATTTTTGTTGCAGGCCACAGGCCGACAGCCAATACCAGTAGGGCAGCCAACACCGTCGACAGGGGAAACCTGAGCACCAACTTCAAGACCGGCATATAGGCACCAACCAACACCCGATTGAGGGGATTTTTGTGCTCGGGCAACACGTTACCCCGAATAAAGTAGCCCATCAGTACCGGAACCAACGTCACAGCAAGGAACGCGCTGGCCGCCATGGCGTAGGTTTTGGTGAACGCCAGTGGTGCAAACATTCGCCCTTCCTGCGCTTCAAGCGCAAACACGGGCAAGAAACTGACCGTAATGATCAACAGCGAGAAAAACAGCGCGGGGCCAACTTCAGAGGCAGACTTGGCGACAATCTCCCATCGGTTCTCGGGTGTGAGTGGCGTTCGCTCCATATGCTTGTGCATGTTCTCTATCATAACGATGGCCCCATCGATCATGGCGCCGATAGCAATAGCGATGCCGCCGAGAGACATAATGTTGGCGTTAATGCCTTGCCAGTACATGACGGTAAAAGCCATCAAAATGCCCACAGGTAAGCTGATAATAGCCACCAACGAAGAGCGGACGTGAAACAGAAAGACAATACACACCAGGCCGACGACCAGAAACTCTTCCAGCAGCTTAAAAAAGAGATTGTCGACGGCGCGTTCAATCAGGCCAGAACGGTCGTAAACCGTAACTACTTCAACGCCATCAGGCAGACTCGATTGGAGTTCGCCCAACTTGGCCTTGACGCCATTAATCGTTTCCTGGGCATTTTCACCAAATCGCATCACCACGATGCCACCAACGGTTTCACCTTCCCCGTTAAGTTCGGCAATACCGCGCCTCATCTGTGGCCCCACTTCGACACTGGCCACATCTTTGAGCAGAATCGGTGTGCCGTTTACATCCAGACCCAGCGGAATCACCATCAGGTCCTCTCGGGATTCAATGTAGCCGGAGGTACGCACCATGTATTCTGCTTCGGCCATTTCGATGACCGACGCTCCGACTTCCTGGTTACCCTGCTGAATCGCTGTTTGGATAAGCGACAGGGGAATTCCCAGGGCGCGGAGCTTTTCCGGGCTGACCTTGACCTGATATTGCTTCACCATGCCACCGAGCGCAGCCACCTCCGATACCCCGGGCACCGTTTGTAATTCGTACTTCAGAAACCAGTCCTGCAGGCTGCGCAACTGACTCAGGTCGTTTTGCCCTGTGCGATCAACCAATGCATAAAGATAAACCCAGCCAACACCGGTGGCGTCCGGCCCTAATTGCGGCCTCGCTGAATCTGGCAGGTTGGGTGCCACTTGCGACAGGTACTCCAGAACTCTGGAACGCGCCCAATACATATCGGTATCTTCATCGAAAATCACGTAAACGTAAGAGTCCCCAAAAAACGAATAGCCACGCACGGTTTCCGCACCGGGAACCGACAGCATGGCTGTTGTCAGGGGATAGGTGACTTGGTCTTCTACGACTTGCGGTGCTTGCCCCGGGAAACTGGTTTTGATGATAACTTGCACATCGGACAGGTCCGGAAGCGCATCGACCGGGGTTTTACTGAGTGAGTAAAGGCCCAGCCCTGATATTAATAGGCTCGCCAGCAACACCAAAAAACGGTTTCGGATGGACCAATGAATAATGGATGTAATCATCATTTGGTTCCCTCACGATCCATAGTCTCGTGGACCATCTCGCCGTGATCTATCGTACTGGCCGCCATGTTCGACATGCGTTGAAAATCGGAGGTCTTACTGGATTCGGAATCAATCAAGAACTGGGCCGATGTGACCACCGTATCGCCCGGCACGACACCGCCGAGAATTTCAGCGTACTGGTCACCTACCCGTCCAACATCCACATTAACGGACTTGAATACGCCTGAACCCAATGCCAGCACCAATCGATCGCTCTGGCCCGTTCGAATAACCGATTCGCGAGGCACCAGCAGTTGCCGTTCTGCCCTTGGGCCCTGAATGTTTAACTCTACAAACATGCCGGGCAGCAAGGTGCCATCGGCGTTGTCAAAACGCATTCTCACCCGCGCCGTACGAGTTTTGGAATTCACTTCCGGGTACACATAATCCACCTCGCCCGTCCATTGACGCCCAGGCAGGTAGTCCAGCGTCATCACCACGCGACTTTTGGGTGCAACCGTCGCCAACTGACGCTCAAATACTTCGCCAATAACCCACACCTCATCCAGTGCTGCAATGGAGAGGACTCGATCCCCTGGCTTGATAAACATACCTTCGCGAACATTGAGGTTGTCGATAACACCAGAGGTGGGCGCATACACTGTTAACGTACGCCGTGTTTCGCGGGTTTTGGTCAGCTGTCGTATGGCGCTTTCCGGCACATTGAGGGCCGCGAGTCGTTCCTTGGCGGCATTGATCAAACGCTCATTACCGCGGTTTAAAGCGAGGACTAATTCATCCTGAGCGTTGACCAATGTGGGTGAGTAGAGTGTATACAGAGGCTTGCCCTTCTCGACCGCTTCGCCCGCTGCCTTCACATAAAGCTTCTCGATCCAACCCTCAACCCGAGGGTGGACATGAGCCATATCGTCTTCGCTGTACTGAACGTATCCCACCGTTGTTATGTTATTCGGCAGTCGCCCCTGAGTGACCGGGCCCGTTCTCACGCCCAAGTTATTAACCACGCTGGGTGAAATACGAACCGTGCCTGGGGCGTCGTCACCCGACCCACTTTCGGCATAGACAGGAACCAGATCCATTCCCATGGGCGATTTACCCGGTTTATCACTCTTAAAATTGGGGTCCATGGGCGCTACCCAATGCACGGGTTCTTTACTGGCACTACTCGTGACCTCGACCACCGAATCCTTTGATGTGTCGGGGGCAAACCAATAGGTTGCTGCGGCTCCGGCCACGCCACCTAACAACAGAAAGCCCAATGGGCGAATAACATTTGCCATGAGTGTTAATCCTGAGAATTTTTCAGTGAAAACGAGGGGGAGTCAGAGGTGTCAGCGGTGAGATAGCGAAAGTTCGCCACGTTTTTGGCACGCTCAGCCGTCATCTTGATAAAATCAACCTGTGCGTTGAGCTCCGCGATGCGCGCACGTACCGCTTCGGCAAAATCGCCATCATCGTTGTTGTAAGCGGAGAGAGCTGCACCCGCCTGCTCCGCTATTTGCGGAAGCAGCGTTTGCTGGTAAAGCATAATGCGATCATCGAGCCGGTTAATTCGGGCAGCCGCAGCACGCGCTTCGGCTGTTAGTCGCCGAACCTGCAGTATTCGATCAGACTTCGCTGCTTCCACCCGCGCGATTGCCGCGCTTACGGTGCGGTCCTGGCGATTGCCGGTAAAAAAAGGCAGGTCAAACCCAATCCCGACTGAAAAGAGATCCGCCCGGTCTTGCCCGCCCGTAATTTGGTCCCGATATCCATACTGCGCCGATACGGTCCATTCAGGCTTGTAAGCCTGACGAGCCAACTCAATGTCGATAGACCCAGCATCAATCAACTGGTCCGTGGCCCGAATTGAGGAGTGAGTGATCGCGGAGTTGGAGTTGGTATAAGACAGCGTATTAACAAGCTTGGCTAACAGATTAGAGGGGATATGCTCGCTTACCCGTAAACGAAACGTATCAGCACCTACCCACTCTCCCAGCTCTTCCTGAGCGGTTTCCAACTGCAAGTGAAGCCCCGTTAAGCGGTCATCAAGGCGGGTTAATTCAAGAGATCCACGAATGATGTCCTGCTGCCGCGAACCGGTCATCGTAGAGGTGTACCCGGCTTCAGCAACGTCTGCCAGCTGCTCAAAAAGGCCCCGATTGTTGTCAATTATTCGAATGCTCTCTTGCGCTTTCCAAAGCTCAAGCCACAGGTAGGTTACCGATCTAACCACCAACTCCTGTCGATTCTCCCGCTGAAACGACTGGGATCCCGCGAGCTCTTGCTTTCTATCGCGGGCGAGAGACCGACTATCACCACGAGGAAATCGTTGGCTGAGGCCAATAGTGGCTTGTGTCATGCCCTCTTGGCCAGTATCGAAGGTATCAGTGGGAAGGTTTGCGGCGCCCAACGTAATGCGTGGATCTGGTAAGGCACCTGCTGCAACGGATTCATCAAGAAGCGCCCGTTGCAGATAAATGCTTTGGGCTGACCATGGATCGCCTCGAATGGCAATATCAATGGCGTCTTCAAGGGCAAGTGTCGGTTCAGCAGAAACACCAAGACTCGTTAAAAGCAAGACACCTATTACCACTTTTTTATATACACGAACAAAATCATTCAAGTTCTATTCTCCACTGAATTAGTGCGCAGCGAAGAATCATAGAAGTGCTATCTGAACTCAGCCTGAAATTTCAAAACATATTGTGTAATTTTGATCTGAGTCAATCGATATTATCTACTGGTAAATATCAATAAAATTATTACTTTTATTTTATTACTTATTTCAGGGTGAGTTCAGGAAGAGATGGTTAAATCTTTCCATCAACCAACCAGGAGGTACATCATGAAAGCACCCATTTTATTTTTAGCCGCAATTACTTTATCTACTGGAGTTTTTGCCGGCAACATGCAGCAAGACACTATGAGCAGCGCTTCGATGCAAGGCGATATGAGCTCAATGCACAGCAATATGAAATCAATGCACAACAACATGAATTCGATGCACAGCGGCATGAATAAAGAAGCAAAACATACCGAGGTGCTCAAGAATAAGGACATGCAACGCCTTCATAGAGAAATGACACGCAACGGAATGTCTGAAGGTGGTATGGAAGCTCGGGTTGATATGATAACGGAAAAAGGTAGAGCCTTCCACCGAGCATTGGAGCAGGATCAAAAAAACACCGCAGGATAACTCCTCGGGTTAGATTGATTCGAAAAAGCTCAAGGGTCGTTAGCACTATTTAATTCGCGCTGGTGACACCTTGTGAGATGAGCAGAAAAACATATAAACCTGAAATAAATCTGAATTACGTTTTAACGAACAGCAATTCAAAGCAAGGAGTTCAACATGAAAAATATCATTATCGCGACTGCAATTACAGCCTTGTTCTCAATGACCGCAAATGCCAACTCTGGTTTAGCGGATCGCGTTAACGAGGCGCGAAGCTATCCAAATAAAACAGTCGAGACCGTTAGCCCTAAAATGCTGCATACGCAGCATAAAGAAATACACATGAAAATAGATAAAGCTGAATATAAAAATCACTCGAATTCATCGGGTTCAAATCATGCAGAACAGCTGCGTGCTCAAGACACCAGACACCAGAAATCGTAATAAACATATCCAGCCATGCCTCACTTAGCATGGCTGGTTCTTGCCTTATGCCCCGCCAGGACAGCTACGACGTACTGGCTTTTTGGCTGAGCCGTTGCTCTCTTTATCGGGAGCCCAACCTTGTCTACGTCATACGGCCTGGGCGAAGAAGTCAGCTGATAGTTAACTTGGCATCCGAAAATCAGTGCGTCGTCCCTCGAACTGTTGTTCATCGTTTCATTGCTAACTTACATTTATAGCTCTTTTCCGTCGTCTATTATACTATACCCCCCTACCCTATAATTTTGACTAGTCACCCATGAGCCATATCACACATAACAAAGCCAAGTTGCTGGGCCGTGTGCGCCGTATACGCGGCCAGGTTGAAGCGTTAGAACGAGCCCTTGATACAGATAAAGGCTGCGCTGAGGTGTTACATCAGATCGCCGCCGTCCGCGGTGCCACAAATGGTCTTATGGCCGAAGTCATGGAAGACCATATGAAAATGCATGTCGCCAATCCCAATATCACAAGCGACGCCGAGCGCAACCAGGGTGCCAATGAACTGATGGACGTCATTCGCACCTACCTCAAGTAAACGCGTTCGCCAATAAGAAATGTCGGCTATTCGGCGCTGCTCGAAACACTTCAAACGCTAGAGCGAACGCCGGTTTAATCGAAATGAAAGTCAGGCGCCGTGGAGCCTTACTCAACGAAACCTATTATTAGGACGCGGACGTATGCATGAAAAAGATATTTCAGAATGGCACCATGACCACGCTTTTGGGCAAGACCAGAAACGGTCTGGTGAAAAGCGCACAATAATCGTCGTCGGACTGACTCTGGTGATGATGGTCTGGGAAATTGCAGCCGGCCTGGTCTATGGCTCCATGGCACTGCTTGCCGACGGCCTGCACATGGGCTCGCATGCGACGGCGCTGGGCATCGCTGCGTTCGCATACGCGTACGCCAGAAAAAACGCCACTAACGCCCGCTTCAGTTTTGGTACCGGCAAAGTGAATGCACTGGGAGGATTCACCGGTGCCCTACTTTTAGCTGGATTCGCACTTTTTATGGTGATTGAAAGCGTCGACCGCTTTATGAATCCGGTTGTCATTTCGTTCAACGGAGCTATTTTTGTTGCGGTTATAGGTTTGATCGTAAATGGCGTATCGGCCTGGCTTCTTGGCGACGATCATAATCACAGCCACGCCCATCAGGAAGATGAGTCACGCAGCCACCATCACCACAGCCACCACGATCATAATCGCCAAGCGGCCTATTTCCATGTTCTGGCCGACGCGCTCACCTCTCTCTTGGCCATTATCGCCCTGCTTGCCGGCAAATATGCGGGATGGAATTGGATGGACCCGGTTATGGGCATTGTTGGAGCCATACTCATCACCCGCTGGTCTTGGGGCCTACTGCAGACCACTGCGAGCGTATTACTCGACGAACAGCAAGAAAGTATCGTCCAGGACATCAAACGCGCGGTGGAATGTGACGACACGCGTGTGAGTGATCTCCATGTCTGGTCGATTGGCCCCAATCTGTACGCCGCGATTGTCGCGATCGTTGCCCACTATCCGCAGTCTCCCGGCCATTACCGTGACCGAATCCAAACCGGCCATTCGTCGCTCGTACACGTGACAGTGGAAGTCGAAACTTGCCCATCGCATTCCTAATGGCATTGCCACCCAAGGGCATGAGATAGATCAATTGGTGAGAGTTAAAGATTGCCTGACAAGATCCACACACCAACGGCAATCAGTGTCAGACCGCCCATAATTTCAGCCTTCTGACCGAACAGTGAACCCACGACTCGTCCCAGCATGACGCCTAACGTAACCATTACCGTTGTGGCCAAGCCAATGAGCCCAGCGGCCAGAAATATGTTCACCTCTACAAATGCCAGGCCTGCACCCACTGCCATCGCATCAATACTGGTGCCAAATGCGGTCAAAGCAATCTTAAGAAAAGAATGTCTGGCGGGTTGTTCTATCTCTTCCCTACATGGATGCAGGCCTTCATAGAGCATGTGTAAGCCAAGAGCCACCAATAACGCGAACGCTATCCAGTGACCCCAAACATCCACATAAGACGCGGCGATATTACCGATTAACCAACCGATAAGGGGAGTGATGGCCTCAATTAATCCAAAAATAAGGCCCATTCTTAACGCTTCGAAGAACCGGGGACTTCTAAGGCTTGCGCCCTTGCATATGGCTACTGCAAACGCATCAGTAGACATTGAAAGAGCCAAAAAAAGAAGGGCTATGGGGTTCATTCGATGTTCTCCGGCCGGGCGTTGAGTCCACGACATATCCACACGCCCGACCATCAGGCATGGATATATCGATGGTCTCGCCAACCGAGAGGTGTTCGCACCATGGCATTTGGCCAGGTATGTTGACACGAACTCTTCCGAATACCGGAAGCAGGCTACTCCCCAAAGAGCGCCAAATCTAACACAACCGACTTGTAAATCAAGTGGCAAAGAGATGAATACACTTCCGCGACCGCACATTCACCTGAAGCTTCATGGCTATAGCAAGATAATGTCAAATCGCTTAACTACCGCAGCGAGAACGCTAAAACACACCACAGCGATAATGGCACTTGCCGCAAGAGCACCCCAGGAGCCGAGACGAGGCAGAAGGAACGGAAAACCAGGAACATCGGTAACGTGGGCAGAACATACCAGAAGGTATACAAGGCGTGGTTGCTGATCTTTTCGGCTGGTTGGCCCTCCAGGTAAAGCCAGATCATGGCTAAGACCGTTACTATCGGCAACGCCGCAATCAGTGCGCCCAACTTATCACTGCGTTTGGCCACTTCTGGGATCAGAACCACCAGCAGAGCTGTAATAGCGTATTTTGTGATTATCCAGGCCAATTGAAAATCCTCTGAACTCAAACCGCTCCAGTTCCCGATTCTCCGCAGAGCAACTAGCAAGCGAAGAACAGGTACCAATACGTTCGGTGTTTCAGACTATCAATCATGATTCAACAACGTTCAAAGATAACGGGCAATGGCTTTGAACTCATCAACACGGCTTTTCTGTTCCGGTTCCAGTGGGCCAATCGCATCATCCCGGCAGTGCTCGATATGGCCCTGTACCAACACCCGCTTTGCCTGTTGAATGGCTTTTTCAACGGCATGAATCTGCAGCGCCAGTTCCAGGCAGGATCGCCCTGCCTCAATCATCCCTATCACGCTGCCCAGATGACCTTGAGCCCGCTTCAGGCGCTTGACGATTTGCAGATGCGAGTGGTGCGGTTGATCATTCACCGTATTTAATTCCTATCCCCTAAGGGAGGATGCTATCCTCTCTCACTGAATTAATTCAATAGCCTGACTAAAGAACTGACATCTATGGTGACGGCCACCCACCGTAAAAATTTGATTCCGCTTCTTGCCCTGCTGCTTGCGCTGGCTGGAATGACGCTCTCGGTCGTTGGCGGAGTGTCGTCTCACGGTGTCGCAGAGCTAAGTGCGTTTGTTTCCGAGGGTCACGATGGCCAGTCTCACAATCATGACGATGTTGACGAAAAGTCAAACAGTCACCCTCACCACGACGCGGGCAATCACAGCCATGAATCCGCAGATCGCCTGACGACCCGCCTCCTCACTGGTTACTCAATCTCGCTCCGACTGCCTATACCCTACGCCGGAGATTCTCCCCGCACCTTTCGTTTCCGGCTCGAACGCCCGCCAAAAACTTCTCTGATTGTTTAAGCCTCGCTGCACTGCAGCTTTTTAAACGAAATTATTGGAGTTGTTATGTTGTCAACGTTACTTGACGGCCGTTGGCGTGCGCGCACAGCCGCCGGCGGTCGCCGTCTGATCTGGGTGTTTCTCACACTGGGGTTGCTCGGAATGAGCGCCGAGGTGCTGGCCCATGCCATTGCCCAGGGAGACAAGGGGTACATCCAGGAAATATCCGGGGTAAACCTCATTGCATTCATCTATCTCGGGGCCAAACACATGGTCACCGGTTATGACCATCTGCTGTTTCTTCTGGGAGTCATTTTCTTCCTTTACCGCATGCAGCACATCGCAATCTACGTAAGCCTCTTTGCCTTGGGGCATTCCACCACCATGCTGTTGGGCGTGTACTTCAACGTAGGCATCAACAGCTACATCATTGACGCCATCATCGGGCTCTCAGTGGTGTACAAAGCACTGGATAACGTGGGCGCGTATCAGCGCTGGTTCGGCTTCCAACCCAACACCAAAGCCACCACCTTGATCTTCGGCTTTTTCCATGGCTTTGGCCTGTCGACGAAAATCATTGAGTACGACATCTCCCCGGATGGGCTGATACCGAACCTGCTTGCGTTCAACGTGGGCGTGGAAATCGGCCAGCTTCTGGCCTTGGCGATGATTCTCATCGTTATGAGCTACTGGCGTAAAACCGACGGTTTTTTCCGCCATGCCTATACCGCCAACGTGGCCATTATGAGCGCCGGCTTCCTGCTCTTCGGCTATCAGCTCACCGGTTATTTCGTCGCTTAATTCTGGAGATCTTTTATGTACAACACCGATATGCCCCTACGTAGTGAACTACCCAGCTCGGCACAGCTGATTCGATCCACCATCATTGCCGCCATCGTAGCGCTGGTTCTGCTGGTAACCGTGGTGATGCCTTCCGAGTACGCTCTTGACCCTACCGGCGCTGGTCGCCTGCTAGGTTTGACGGAGATGGGTGAAATCAAGATACAACTCGTGGAAGAAGCAGCCGCCGACGAGGCTGCGCAGATGGTGGCGGTGCAACCCTCCATCAACAAGGCTGTTTCAGAACCCGCTGAGCTTGTTTTCGAGGCATCCAAAGCTGTTGAAGTTGAGCCTGAGGTCGCGCCAAAAGTGGAGCAACCTGCCCCGACAATGGCCGCTGAACCCGAATGGCAGGACGAGGTCCGTGTTGTTCTCACCCCGGGTGAAGGCACAGAGTTTAAGCTTACTATGCAGAAAGGAGCCGTAGCCCGATTCGCCTGGGTATCTGAAGGCGGCCCTGTCAACTTCGACACCCACGGTGATGGTGGCGGGCGGTCCATTTCCTATGAAAAAGGCCGGGATGTCCCGGAAGATCAAGGCGAGCTGAAAGCTGCGTTTAACGGCAACCACGGTTGGTTCTTCCGCAATCGCAACGATAATGACATCACACTGGTGCTTCGCACTGATGGTGACTACGGTGAGCTAAAAAGAGCGATGTGATAACAGTAATCTGAATGATCGCTGTCACGGCCGGGCCTGTCGACTTTAGATGGGCTCGGTCGGGCACGACTCACACATGACCTACTCTAACTGGATTACATCACATCATCGGACCCACGAGTGTCGTCAGCACTGTCGTGATGGAATATATTCCGGCACCGATAAATTTTTCGATAAGCAGCGATTTTTTTAACCGACTAGCATTTTGCGAAGATAACAACTGCGGCACAAGAACGAATTTGTGTAAAGCTGCCAGCCCTAGCAGCAGTAGAAAAAAGATCAGTTTAGTGATCAAAAACAAACCATAACTGCTTGTAAACAAATTGTTCCAGGCCGTCAGTTGGTAAGATAAAAATAGACCTGCCAAAACCACTAATAAAACAGCAACGACCGCAAACTGTCCAAAGCGATGCAGCACCGCATGTGCTTCAGCAGAAGCTAAACGGTGGCACGCTAACCACAAAGGATACAAGGTACCCATCCACCAAGCTGTTAACGATAGATGTACCACAAGCACAAGTTGAAAAATCCACGACTGCGAAACCGCGTGACCCGCCTCGGTATACGAGGCTGCCGTGAGTAATAACCCAGAAAACCCCAGCCATGCGACCCTCGCACCCGGTTCAACCCAAGTACCGGTCAATCTTCTTTTGCGCCACAAAAAAACCAGTGCAACCAGCAGCAGAAGCAGCCCGAGAACTCTTATCAGTAACGCTTCTCCAATCGCAGAGTTCCATATAATCGAAACGATATCTGGCTCAAACATGCCAGAAACTCCCTCCTCAAGGACAGCGCCCACTCGTACAAAAAAGTGCCCGAAAGCACTGGTAATAGCCAATAAAACCGCAAAGAGCGCGTATTTCAACAAAGCGCCTTGCAGTCCTCTGTGCGCTTTTAAAAGATAGAGGCTGCAAACCCCGCCAACAGACCCGGCCACACCGGCATACAAAAGCCAACGGGTTATCAGGGTCGAGAATTCCCAAGAGGTTAGTTCCAGTCCCATCTTAAACACCGTTGGCCCGAGTTAACGAATACATCCGCTATTAATGCTGCATAAAGCCAAACGTTCCATCCATCATGTGGCCATCATCGCCCACCGCTTTCCAGTGCACGGTGTAGTTGCCGGGCAGCAATACGGGTGTCATCCCCTTGAAATGGGTGCCTGCTTCTTTAGCGCGTTCATAGTCGACGGCAACAGGTGTTCCATCAGCACCGATCACCTTTAGATTAATCAATTTCATAGGCATGTCAAAATTCACTTCGACATGCCTGGTTGGCTCCATCACCATTGCACCATCCTGTGGAAATGTGCCTTCCATCGTTGAATGTGCAAGGACTGAGGACGATGCGGCTAAAGCCACAATGGTTACTAATGTTTGGATCTTTTTCATCACAATTCACCTTTCATTTTAGTTTAAAAAATTTAAGATCTTTCGTCTGTAGGTGCTGTATTTTTTGCAAGCGAGCTCCGCTTTCACATGAAATAAATGGCCGGTAGCACCAACAGTGTGAGCACCACAGCACTCACCATACCGCCCACCATCGGCGCGGCTATCCGGCTCATTATTTCAGAGCCAGTGCCTGTGCCGTACAAAATAGGTAAGAGGCCAAAAATAATGGTCGCAGCTGTCATCAGCACGGGGCGTACCCGCATTCCCGCACCATGAAGCACCGCATGGCGTAACGTTTCTTCGCGAAGCTCAAGTCCTTGAGCATGGCAACGGTCAATCGTCTGTTGCCAGGATTGATTGAGATACACCAGCATAATGACGCCGATTTTGACCGCTACTCCGGCTAAGGCAATAAATTCCACTCCCACCACCACCGCCACCGAAAAGTTAAAGCCTTACCAATACATCAGCCAAATACTACCCACTAAGGCCAGCGGCAAGGTGCCCATAATCATGGCCATATAGATAAAATTACGAAAGTTAAGGAATAACAGCACAACAATAATGGCGAGGGTTAGAGGAACTACGTAGGTAAGCTTTTCTTTGGCGCGCAGCATGTATTCATAGTGACCAGACCAGTTCAACGAATAACCAGGGGGGAGTCCTACCTGTTCAGCGACCACTTGTTGAGCATTTTCGACATAGCGGTCAAGATCTTCACCTGCAAGATCAATATAGGTCCAGCCATTGAGCCTCACATTTTCACTTTTCAGCATAGGGGGACCGTTTTCGACGAAGATATTGGCCACATCACCGAGAGCAATCCTCAGGCCCGCGGGGGTCACAATGGGCAATAACTCCAATTTTTTGGGGGAATCCCGATAGTCCTGCGGATAGCGAACATTGATGAGATAGCGCTCTAACCCCTCAACCGTGCTGGAAACATTCATTCCTCCAACGGCTGACGCTAGAATTTCCTGAATATCTCCGATATTGAGACCATAACGGGCTGCTTTTTCTCGCTGAATATCAACTTTGATATAACAACCACCCGCAACGCGTTCGGAATATACCGATGCGGTACCCTCAACATCCTTCAGCACCTTCTCTAACTGTTGGCCGATCCCCTGAATGATATTCAGATCCGGCCCCGCAACTTTAATTCCCACGGGCGTTTTAATGCCCGTCGCGAGCATGTCAATACGCGTTTTGATTGGCATCACCCAAGCATTGGTTACACCGGGTAACCTCACTAATTGATCCAGTTCCTGCTTGAGCTTGGCCGTGGTCATTCCCTCGTGCCATTCGCTCTTAGGCTTCAGCTGAATAAAGGTTTCAATCATACTCAGTGGTGCCGGGTCCGTTGCCATTTCTGCTCTACCGACTTTACCGAACACGGTGACAACTTCAGGTACTGTGCGAATCAGCTTGTTGGTCTGTTGCAAAATTTGGCGTGCTACATCAGTAGATACGCCCGGGTAGGTGGTAGGCATGTACATCAAGTCGCCTTCATCCAGATCCGGAATGAACTCACTACCGATTTTATTCAGCGGCCATGCGCCTATAGCTAGTACCAAAACAGCACCAACCAGGGTTGTCTTTGGGAAACGCAGTACACCGCGCAGCGCAGGCATATAGACAGGAGCCAGCAATCGATTAAGCGGGTTCTTGCGTTCCGGTATCACCTTGCCACGGATGAAGTAGCCCATCAGTACTGGCACCAGGGTTATAGCCAATATCGCGGAAGCAGCCATGGCATAGGTTTTGGTGAAGGCTAAAGGCGAGAACATTCGGCCCTCTTGTGCCTCTAGCGCGAACACCGGCAAAAAACTAACGGTGGTAATAAGCAGACTGAAGAAAAGCGCGGGGCCAACTTCTGACGCTGCAGTTGCAACGACCTGCCAGCGATTTTCGTCCGTTAAAGGTGTCCTTTCCATATGCTTGTGCATGTTTTCAATCATAACGATCGCCCCATCAACCATGGCACCTATGGCGATCGCTATTCCTGCAAGAGACATGATGTTGGCGTTAAGACCTTGCCAATGCATGATAATAAATGCCGTTAGGATACCGACAGGCAAACTGATAACGGCGACCACCTCCACTCCATCAGGCAAACTTTTCTTTAACGACTCCAGCTTGGCTTTGACTCCATTGATGGTTGTCTGTGCGTTTTCGCCAAAGCGCATCACAACGACGCCACCCACAAGCTCTCCCTCACTGTCGAGCTCAGCAACACCCCGACGCATTTGTGGACCAATACCAATATCAGCAACATCTTTGAGCAGTAGCGGAGTGCCGTTTTGGTTAACACCTAGGGGGATCACTTCCAGATCCTCTATGCTTTGAATGTAGCCTTTAGCCCGGACCATGTATTCAGCCTCGGCCATTTCCACGACTGACGCCGCAACTTCAGAGACGCCCGGAACGGTTTGTAATTCATATTTAAGGAACCAGTCCTGCAAGGAACGCAATTGGCTCAAATCATTCTTACCGGTGCGGTCTTCCAATGCATAGAGGTACACCCAGCCTACGCGGTTGCATCCGGCCCTAATTGCGGACGAGCGTTTTCAGGCAACGAAGGAGCAACCTGACTCAGGTGTTCCATCACGCGGCTGCGAGCCCAGTAGATATCCGTCTTGTCGTCGAAAATACCGTAGACGTAGGAATCCCCAAAGAAGGAAAAACCTCGCATTGTCTTGGACCCCGGCACCGACAGCATGGCAGTGGTGAGCGGATAGGTAACCTGATCCTCCACCACCTGCGGCGCTTGGCCGTTCCAACTGGCTGTTCGCGGGTTCGTTGAGAACTGGCCAACGTGCTGCTGCGGTGATGACGCTTATCCAGTCCGCAAAGCTCAATAGGCACGATTCCTATGCCTATCTGAAGGACCTGCTGACGAGGCTACCGACGCAGAAGAACAGCGCCATTGACGAGCTTTGGCCTCATAACTGGAAGCCGGCTTTTACTGGCAAGGGTTGATGATCAGCCCATGTAACCCGCCTGCTGGCCTGGCTTATTATTTTTGATATTGGCCCGAGCAAGTTGCCACATACCAATGCGGCGCAAATATCCCATAGATGAAATTCAAGCTAATCACTACAGTTGGCATAGCTCTGCCAAACTCCAAACCCAAAAAACTTTATTCATCGAAGGAAAAACAACAAATAGCACCATTACAGAAGGGAACATACTAGCCACCATACCTCTTAATGCTGTTCGAATTTTCCACAAGGGAAGCAGTAATAGCAACATCCACAACCAACCCCAAATCATTCGCTGATACAGCCAAGGCGCAGTAAAATCTGCGCTTCATCGAAATACCGATAACATCAGATAATCCAACCTTTCCCAAAACCAGATATTGAAGCTATCCAGAAGCACGCCTAAGGCTCTGCCCATGAAGACTCCACTTATGCTCCGAACATATTTCATTGAACTCTCAGGGCTCTCTGGAATCTGAGATACTCTTTAAAATAACATCAGGCATCAGCTGCATTAGAGGCGGCAGCGGGTTCCGGGCTGAGCCCACGTTCGGGCGACGGGTCCAGTGGCGGCTGCATGCAGACGTTAGGTTTGCGGCGCGAATGTCTCGCCGATTACTACTCGAACTGCCGCCCCAACTCACAGTCGTCATTCTGAATAGCTTCTGAAAGCAGACACTCCATCAGGCCACTAGGTCAAAAAAGCACATTAAAAACCGACTTCACAACGTTAACAATCGAGAATTTGAAACTTACTCGATACTTGGTCCAAAACCCCGTCCCCTATTAAGCCCGTTGTTACGGTGCATCATTCCTTGATGATGCTTTCCGCCCCAGAAACGTTGCCATAAACCCACTTCAGATTTATCTTTTGGAAGCGTTTGCGCAAAACTTAGTAGGTCCAGAATGGTTATTTCACTCCATTGATCAATGGTTGCAGAAGGCATGCGAGTTCCTGGCTGACCATTCTTGACTTTGTGAATAAACTCCCATGGATTATCGACTGCAATTGTACCTACGAACTCGGGATCATCGGCATCGCCAAAGTTGATAGATGTGCCCGCAGCACCGTGACATGATTGGGCGCACGTACTTTTGAAAATTCTGCTGCCTGCTCTCGTGTCACCGCCTTGCACAACCCCGCCTTCATTGACGAATTTGGTGGTATCAACCAAGCCCTTTTTCATAAAAAGAGCGAGATCAGCAATGTCATTTGCCGCGAGATAGGTGCTGAAATCATGCAGTCTGTTTGTTTCTCCTTTTAGAGATGCTTCAAGCTGCTTTATCGACAAATTCATAGCCGCATTTTCGATTCCGGGAAATCCAGTTGCATGAGAGCCCTTACCATACGCGCCATCTTTTCCTTGGTAATCCCACCCATGACACTCCTTGCATCGAAATGTGGCATAACCCGCTCGCTTATTAGTGTTCTGCTCGCTCCACAAGGGGTGATCAGCGTCAGGCTTTTGTGTATCGACCGTAGTTTTCCACCAGTTGTCGTAAAGTTGACCTCCGCGGCTTATGTGCATCAATTCTTCAAATGCGTCGCCAGATTGTTGTGACCACGCGTTCGCGGTTATGAGGATAAAGATAACGGGAATTAACTTCAGATATTTCATGGCGTGGCTCTCTTATTTTTCGTGCCGTTATCGAAGTATTCCATGAGATTTCGTTTACGGCTTTTCATATAAGTGTAGCTGTAAATGCGCCAGCAGATATGGGAAATAGTTTCACAGTACACTTATACCAAGTAATGTCCGCCTTCAAATGCTCATCTTTCTAGATTTGGCTTAAACCTGCTCATCGCCACAGCTGTTTTAAAACCATCCGTGGAACCGGGGTAGAACCCGACTCGTCGAGGTAATGCCCAGTCAACGGAAAACATCGGTCACCTATTAACCGCGTTCGGTGATCTCCTTTACTAACTCGATTTTGAATTCTTCGGAGTATCGCTTTCCACTCACCACCACCTGTAGATTCAGCGTTTAGTGCGAAGCTATCAGTTGCCTACTTTACCAGGGCTTGCCACATTTCATCTCTACAAAAAAATAACGAGCAATTGCTTTCGACTCCTCACGTTGCCGCAAATGGATCAAGATATGATAGCCAGACGCTTACGTTGAAGAACATCGAGAGCTTCTCGACCATGTTTCTTAATTTTCGTTCTGCAGACCATGGGCGGCAAAACCTTTCGCACGCTAGCAAAGCGCTATCTCGATTATGTGTCTACGCAGCGCTTCATAGACCCATGTCAAGACACCGACGTTGACCTTTCCAGAAACGTTCTGGGCGAACGTGGTTGTCGCTTTGCTCGATCTACTCGCATTCGGTGCGCTTCGAAACCAGCCACCCAAGAAACATCCACCTTGTGGAATAGGCCAACAACATTGGCAAGACTACCCACTGGGCGAGCGGCAGTATTCCTGTGCCGGTCTCAGCAAGTTGGGGCATTTTTTCGTTGTAGCTCCACCGCTGCCCGTCTCCGGTCGCCCAATACTCAAAAACGATCGTCACGATCAGCCCGACACAAAGATAGACCAACAGAGTCGACCGGCTCCAGGATTTCGACACCCAGAACCAATCCCGGGATAGACATGCCGCCATCGTGTAAGCGCCCAAGGCTATATTCGCGTCTCCTAGGGCCGCACGTGTACAAAGCCAGACCACATCCCAGTGACGCGCTTCCGACATACCAAGGAAAAACGGTACTTGTGCCATTTCCCAGAAAAAATGCAGAAAGAAGCTTACACCCCAGACCATTAGAGCGAGCACGGCTGCGGCCCCTGGCCGGTGCGAAATCTTTAGAAAAACCATTGCACCTCCAACAGGGCCAGCGGTTTCCGACATGGATCAAGTCGCCAAACAATACCTTTAGACATTTATTGCGTTTCGGTTTCTGAGAGTTAAGCACACAGGTTGAGGACATCTGCACCGGTTTTATTATGCGGCCGCTATGCTGGCCCGGGTCAAGCGCTCATAACACGGACGGCGTGAGCTCCGTCACGCGAATACCCGCCTCCATTACCCAAGAACCCCTAACCCGGCAACCTAGTCGTCTGACAGCTTCACCACCCTCAATCGCAGGGCGTTCGTAATGACGCTCACCGAAGACAGCGACATGGCCGCAGCGGCAATGATGGGCGACAGTAGGACGCCGGCAACCGGGTACAAGACACCCGCCGCAATTGGCACGCCCGCGGCGTTGTAAACGAACGCGAAAAACAGATTCTGTCGGATATTGCGCATGGTTGCCCGCGACAACTTCCGTGCTTCTACAATGCCCATCAAATCACCGCGCAAAAGTGTAATGCCCGCGCTTTCGATGGCCACGTCAGTCCCGGTACCCATGGCAATGCCAACATCTGCGGTTGCCAAGGCTGGCGCATCGTTCACGCCATCGCCGGCCATAACCACAATGTGACCCTCATCCTTCAGACGCTGAATGATCTTGCCCTTGTCTTCAGGCAGCACTTCCGCTTCCACTTCATCAATATGAAGTTTGCGCGCCACAGCTTCGGCGGAGGTTCGGTTGTCTCCGGTCAGCATCACCACCCGAATGCCTTCCTTTTGCAGAGCGGCTATTGCCGCTCTCGTGGTCTCCTTGACCGGGTCCGCAATCGCCAGCAACCCACAAACACCGCCATCCACTGCGGCAAAAATAACGGTGGCACCGTCCTTTCTAAGCTGGTCCGCCTCTTCCTCAAAGGCGGAGGTATCGACGCCTTCTGATTCCATCAGCAACCGATTGCCAAGCAGAACCTTTTTGCCATCGATCTTGCCTGTGACACCTTTTCCGTTGGGAGAGTCGAACTCCTTGGCGTCCGGCAAGGTCAGTTCCATAGTTTTGGCTTTATCGAGAATGGCATTCGCCAAAGGATGCTCGCTGCCCTTCTCCAGGCCACCGGCATAGCGCATCAGGTCCTCATCGCTGAAACCGTTTGCCGGTACCAGCTTCGTCACCCGGGGTTTACCCTCAGTAAGGGTGCCGGTTTTATCCAACACTACGGTGTCGACTTTCTCCATGCGCTCCAACGCTTCTGCATCCCGGATCAGAACACCGCTCTGGGCGCCGCGTCCAACACCGACCATGATGGACATCGGCGTCGCCAAACCCAAAGCGCACGGACAGGCAATAATCAACACACTCACCGCCGCGATGAGACCAAAGGCCATGGGCGGCGTTGGCCCGAAGATCGACCAGACAATAAACGCAATGACGGCGATGAGAATAACCGCCGGCACAAACCATCCAGCCACTTTGTCTGCCAGCCCCTGAATCGGAGCACGGCTGCGCTGAGCGCTTGCGACCATCTGCACAATCTGGGACAGCATGGTGTCACGCCCGACTTTGTCGGCCCGCATGATGAAACTGCCCTGCTGATTGATACTACCGCCAATGACCGGATCTCCAGTCTTCTTGCTGATAGCCAGGGGTTCACCGGTAACCATGGATTCGTCGACGTTGGAGCTGCCTTCGAGCACCTCGCCATCCAGGGGCACCTTGTCGCCCGGGCGAACTCGCAAACGGTTGCCGACTTTGACCTGATCGAGAGACACGTCCGACTCGCTGCCGTCATCATTCAGCTTTCTTGCCGTCGCCGGGGCAAGGTCCAACAGGGCCTTGATAGCGCCAGAGGTTTTCTCCCGGGCGCGAAGCTCCAGCACCTGACCCAACAAAACGAGCACCACGATGACAGCGGCCGCTTCGAAGTACACGGCGACCGAGCCATCCGCCTGCTGGAAGGCCTCCGGGAATATTTGCGGCACCAAAGTCGCTACCAGGCTGTAGGTCAGAGAGACGCCCGTGCCAATGGCAATAAGCGTGAACATATTCAGATTTCGGCTGAGGATCGATTTCCAGCCGCGAACAAAAAAGGGCGCGCCGCACCAGACGACCACTGGCGTGGCCAAAATCAACTGAATCCAGTTGGAGATTTGCGGAGACACAATCTGGTCAATCTTGAAAAAGTGGCCACCCATTTCAAGCAAAAAAACAGGAAGCGCCAGGGCCAGACCGATCCAGAACCGACGAGTCATGTCCGTGAGTTCTTCGGAGGGTCCGTCATCAAGGCTTACTTCTTCCGGCTCTAGCGCCATTCCACAGATCGGACAGTCGCCCGGGCCTTGCTGGCGGATCTCCGGATGCATCGGACAGGTGAACATGGTGCCAGGAGCTACCGGCTCTTCTTGTTCACTCTTGTCACCGAGGTACTTTTCCGGAGCGTCATTAAACTTTGACTTGCAGCCGGACGAACAGAAATACCAGGTCTTGCCCGCATGCTCGCTGCGGTGCTCTGCGGTATGGGGGTCGACCGACATCCCGCACACTGGGTCTTTTGATGAATGCTCACTCATTCTGAGCTCCTGTTTTTATCCGCAGGCCAGCCGGCAAAAGCGATGAAATACAACAGCGCCAGGTTGACCATCGGAATGAGTATCAGAATTCCCAGCCAGCCCGGATAACCCGCGCGCTGGCAGATTCGCCAGACCGGTATGACAACTGCAATCGCAACCACCAGCATCCAGAGCCAGTGCCCGGCCCACATGGCGTTTCCAAACATGTTCTCGTTCATCATGGTATTTCCTCCCTTTCAAACTATAGACTCAATGGTGGTGTGAGTGAGCCTCATCGCTTTCTATCGCTCGCTTTCTTGCTGAAGACTTCAGGAATATCTGCTCGGCAACCGCAATAACAATCATCGTGATCACCGCCACACCGATCACAAAGGGGTCAGAGTTCAGTTTCACCCAAACAAAGCCGCCCAAAACCATCAGATCCAGACCGATCGCCACGACGGGCACCCACCTCTTCGCCTTCACATCCTGATACAGGTAGCGCAGCACACCCCAGTGAATTGAGATGTCCATCATTAGATAAAAGATAATACCGAGGGCCGCAATCCGTGAGAGATCAAAAAAAGCGGTCAGAACCAGGCCCAGCACCACGGTATAAACAAGCGTGTGTTTCTGGATACTGCCCGGCATACCAAAATGGCTGTGGGGTACCAGTTTCATCTCAGTCAACATGGCCAGCATGCGGGAAACCGCAAAGATACTGGCAAGAATGCCCCCAGCGGTCGCCATCATGGCAATCGCCACAGTGAACCACAGACCATAATCACCCAGTGCCGGACGTGCTGCGGCAGCCAGGGAGTAATCCCGAGTCTCGATGATTTCGGCGAGGGACAGATTGCTTGCAACGGCAAAGCCCACCAGGGTGTAAATAACCACGCAGGCGGCAATGGAGATCACAATGGCGCGACCAACGTTACGCTTCGGGTCTTTCACCTCGGCGCCGCTGTTGGTGATGGTGGTAAAACCTTTGAAGGCCAGAATACCGAGGGCTGTTGCACCCAGAAAATTGCCAACAACGCCGGTTTCCCCACTGCTGGGAAAATCGACCGCAAGGCTGTCGGCCAACCATACGCCCACCAGCCCGAAGACAAGAATGCCCGTAATTTTGAGGATCCCGATGAACGAGGCAACGCCCTGAATCCAGCGATTGCCCAGAAGGTTGATCATGAATGCCGTCAAAATAAGCGACACGCCCAGTATCGGCACCATGCGACCGCCTTCGTCACCTTCGAACAGCTGCATGGTGTAAGACCCAAACGTGCGGGCCAGAAAACTCTGGGCGATCACCATCGAGAAATACATCAGCAAGGCATTGAACCCCGTCGATAAGCGATCGCCGTAGGCCTTGTGCAGATACATACCAATGCCACCCGCTGACGGGTAAGCATTGGAGATTTTGATATAGGAATAGGAACTGAAGGAAATGACGATAGCGGCGGCCAGAAAAGCCAGCGGAAAGAGCGCACCTGCCATTTGCGCCATTTGTCCGGTAAGCGCGAATATGCCGGCGCCAATCATGACACCGGTGCCTAACATGACCGTTCCTGGCAGCGTCAGGCTGCCTTCCTGATAGCGCGAGGTTCTATCCGGGTCCTTGCTCATTCAAACTCCTTTTATTTTTTCATCGGTGGAATTTTTGAACAGCAGAAGGGATCAAGGTTGGCGTTAGCTCGGAGGTTTTCATCGCTGAATCGGTATCCAGCCAGTTTTCTGCGCTCCCACCAACCGCCTTTCAAATGACCTCCGTGCGACCCCACCAGCTCAATCAGAACGTCGGTTGACCAATGGGTGGCGTCGAAGGTGACGATCAACTGATTTTCCGATTTGCGCTCGGCAAAATCGACGCACGGATGATGATTCAACTCCTGAATGAAGTCCCTCCACTGAATCTCAGTAAGACCTTGGACGGCAAGTTTGCGTCGGAGCAGAAATTGAGCCTGGCTTGTTGCTTTATGAGCTTTCGTCATGAATTTCCCCTGTCAGCCGGTGTTCTCAGCCTCTATCACAACACGCCAGGCTGAACTCCAACTGAAAAAGGCAGGGGTAAACGGTCTATTAGACCAAAGCTTGAGTTACGTCAAATTGTGCGGAAAAAAGGCCGAGGACGAATGTCCAAGGCCCATCTGTAGTATCAGAAGGTAAGCCGTGCTCCAACTACCGCAAACCAGCTCTCTGTGCCGCCGCCATCGGCTCTGGCGAAGTCTGCTGTGTTGCCGTACTTGCGTTCGTGAACAACACCGACGTAGGGCGAGAAGGCGCGGTCAATAAGGTCATAGCTCAACCGCAACCCGGTTTCTGTTGATACCAGGCCCGTTCCAACCCCAATCTCTTTATCTTCACTGAACGCCACAGTCGCATCCAGAGTGGCCGAAAGTATCCAGTAGTTGGTGAAGAGCAGTTCATACTCTGCATCCAGAGCAGCGGACGTGTCGCCATCTTTGCTCACGTAAAAGTTCGCATCGATTTCGAACCACTGCGGCGCAAGGCCCGCGACCCCCAGCACGGCGTAGGTGCGATCAAGGCCTTCGGGCGTGTCAAACCTTATCCCGGCTTTGGCATCGAAGAAGTCAGAGATGGGAATTTGGCCCACCACTTGATTTTCGAGCGTTTCGTAAGCCTGCTCTTCAATGGCGTACTCGCCTTTTGTTAGCCAACGAACTTTCAGCGCATCCGTGCCGTAGAAAAAATCGCCGCTCCATACCCCAAGTTCTTCGTCGTCGTCACTGTAGCGGTATTCAAACTCCTCAAATTGCGCGCCCCACACTTTCAATGGCGCCTTCCGTTCAGTGGTGTCACGCACCCGCTCTTGAGCAAGTGCCAGAGTTGGCATAACACTCAGACCCAAAACTGTACCTACTATTAAAGGTGTCCATAGTTTCATACGTCACCTTCAACATTGCCCGGCAGGTCATCGGATGCCGCCTGCGTAGACTCCGGTCCGCCCTCAACAATGACTTTGCGGAACATGCCCGCTGCGGCGTGATAAGACAGATGGCAATGGAAGGCCCACTGGCCGGGTTCATCCACTTCAGTCTCCATGTAAACCGTGGTGCCAGGCTGAACGCTGATGGTGTGCTTGACGGGATTCAACTGGCCGGCGCCAACGTCGAGCATGGACCACATGCCATGCAGGTGCATGGGGTGGGTCATCATGGTTGTATTAACAAACTTGAATCGTACCCGCTCGCCATACTGCAGACGGATTGGATCGGCATCTTCATATTTGACGCCATTAATGCTCCAGGTGTACCGCTCCATGTTGCCAGTCAGTTTCAGTTCAATTTCCCGGGTTGGTTCGCGTTCGTCATAAAGCGGTTTTTGCGCTCTCAGGTCGGAATAAGACAGAAACTTGCCGCCATTGGCCGCAGTTGGAACCAGACCACTGCCCGCCGCATAAAAGGGATCGCTTGCGCCACCCATCGACGCCATTGAACCCTGGCCCATCGCAGAATGATCCATGCCCTCCATCCCTTTCATGCCGGAATGGTCCATACCAGCCATCTTGGAGTGATCCATGCCCTTCATGTCAGACTGAGTCATACCGGCCATTTTGGAGTGATCCATCCCTTCCATTCCCTTCATGCCGGAGTGGTCCATTCCGGACATGCCTTCCATACCGGCCATGTTCGAATGGTCCATGCCTTCCATGCCGCCCATGTCGGCCATGGTCAATCGGGCTGCTTCTCGCAATTCTGGCACCGCAGCGACCATTCCTGCCTCAGGAGCCAGCGTTCCCCTCGCATATCCTGAACGCCCCATGGACTCGGCAAAAATCGTGTAAGCCTGTTCTTCTTTGGGCCGCACAATCACGTCGTAGGTTTCCGCCACACCAATGCGGAACTCATCCACAGTCACCGGCTGAACATTGTTGCCATCCGCTTGAACAACGGTCATTTCAAGGCCTGGAATGCGGATATCAAAATAGGTCATGGCAGACGAGTTAATAAAACGCAGCCGAATCCGCTCGCCGGGCTCGAAAATGCCGGTCCAGTTCTGGTCGGGGCCTTTGCCGTTCATCAGGCCGGTAAACCCTTGCAGGTCTTCGACATCGGCTTTCATCATGCGCATATCGCCCCAAGCCATGCGATCTTTCACGGTGGCCATCAGGCCGTTTTCAGAAGAGTCTGAAAAAAATTCCCCAACGGTTTGCTGCTCACGATTGTAATAATCCGGCATTATTTTGAGGTTGCGCATGATGCGATCACCGGAATGGGGGTGCTTGTCGGTCAACTGAACCACGTAATCGCGATCGTAACGAAACGGTTCGCGGCCTTCGGGTTCAATCACAATGGCACCGTAGGCGCCATCTGGCTCCTGGAAGCCGGAGTGGCTGTGAAACCAATAAGTGCCTGATTGGGTGATGGGAAACTTATAAGTGAAGGTTTCCCCGGGCTCGATACCCGGGAAACTGATACCGGGAACGCCGTCCTGGGTGAAAGGCAGGATCAGGCCATGCCAGTGAATGGACGTCATTTCGTTCAGGTTATTGGTGACGTTAATCGAGACCTCTTCGCCTTCTTTAAAACGTAAAACCGGCCCGGGGGACGCGCCATTGTAGCCGATGCCCTCTTTAACAAAGTCACCGGTGTCGATCTGAACCCGGTCGACCGTCAGGTTGTATTCACCCGCCAGGCCAATAACCGGTAGAAGCAAGCCTAAAGCGCCTGCTAGAAGGGTTGTCTTCATCGTTAAAAACTCCTGACTACGTGACTGTTTTTGGGATTTGTCCGCCGCAGCGAGCATCCCGTTAACTCAGAATGGGATCAGTTAAAATTAACTTCACCGTACATGCCGGCCTGGTAGTGCCCCGGAACGTTGCAGGCGAATTCAATATTGCCCTTCTCCGAGAACTTCCAAACAACCTCTTGGCTCTCGCCCGCCTCTAAGAGCACACTATTGGGGTCGTCATGTTTCATGGACATGCCATTTCCCATGTCCATTTCCATCATGTCGCGATTCAGCTTGCCGCCCTGAATAACGCCGTGCTCTACCATCATCGCCATTTCCTTCTGATGGGATTCGTGCATGGCCGGGGTGCCAATATTGAATTCGTGCACCAGGCTGCCTTTGTTTTCAACCACAAAGCGCACCGTCTCTCCTGGTTTGACCTCGATAGATTCAGGCTCGTAGTAGTTGTCGTACATCTGCACAGTAATACTGCGCCCGGCTTCCGAGGCTTTACCCGGTTCACCGCTCTTTGCACCTTGACCGTGCCCGTGCTCGTCTCCGTGAGCGCCAGCCCCAAGAGCTGCTGCTGAAACTGACATGGCTAATGCTGCGACTACGAACTTTGATACGCTCATCAAACTTTCTCCTGTGATATGTCATGGCATGCGTTCAAAACACACTGGGTTCATCCGGCAACGTGAGCATTCGGCTAAAACGCTTGATATCATCGCTTATCAACCTGAATTCTTTCTGAAAATTCTGAAATATTTTTAGTTCAGGCTGAATTCAGGTTAATAGCGGACACTGCATCAGCCGGCTTGGTCTAAAGCATCATTAGGTGTGACACATAGATAGGAACGACAGATGAGATTACTGCTAGTAGAGGATGACCGTTTGTTGGCCGAAGGGCTCTCCAGCCAACTTGAGAAGGCCGGCTTCAGTGTCGATGTCACCGGCACGGCCAAAGAAGCGATGCTTTTGGGCGTGCAGGAAGACTACCGGGCAGCTGTGTTGGATCTCGGTCTGCCCGACGGAAATGGTTTAGACGTGTTACGGAAATGGCGGCAGGACAACGCAAACTTTGCGGTATTGATTCTAACGGCGCGAGGAGACTGGCAAGACAAAGTCAGCGGCCTGAAAGCCGGCGCCGACGATTATCTTGGCAAACCCTTTCAGACTGAAGAACTGATTGCCAGGCTGAACGCCATCGTGCGCCGCAGCGAAGGGCGGGTTCTCTCCTCAGTGAAAGCGGGTCACTTTGAACTCGACGAGAACCGGCAGTGCCTGAAAATCTACAACGGCCCGGAACACAGTTTAACCGGCACCGAATTTCGACTGCTCAGGTGTTTGATGAGCCGCCCCGGGCACATTTTTTCCAAAGAACAACTCATGGAGCAGCTCTACAATCTTAATGAAAGCCCAAATGAAAACGTCATCGAAGCTTATATCCGGCGCCTGCGAAAATTAGTGGGCGCGGAGACCATCGCAACGCGGCGTGGTCAAGGGTACGTGTTCGATGACGCTGTTTAAAAAGCCGGTGTCCGTAAAAGGAGCGCTTCTGACCCTGTTGTTACCCGCGGGCATTGCTCTCATGGCTATCGCCTGGTTTGTACACGGATTACTTCTGGAGAGAATGTCCCGGGAATTCGTCGAAAGTCGACTGAAAGACGAAGTCGCGTTCCTGGAGCTCCATATCCGACAGGCCGAAGGCAAGATAGATATGCTCAAGACCGGTGACTATTTTGAGAAGGTATTTCATCATGCTTTTGCCATCCAATCCCCAGATCAAACGATCATATCGCCGCAAGCCTGGCAACCGCTGTTAAATCCCTTGCTGCAATTTGATGGCGACGAAAGTATCAGAGTACACAATGCGAAAATAGCCAATGCACCGTCCGACATTCTCGCTTATCGGAAATCATTTGTTGTGAACGGCGTTGCTATCAAGGTTATCGTTTCAGAAGACATGGGAGCACTGAAAAACAGCCAGGCAGAACTGCATGCGTGGACGGCGATCGTGTCGATCTTGCTGATTATTTTGCTTGTGGGAATTATCTGGTTTGGTATTAACCTGTCAATGCGCCCCGTTGTCTCGCTTCAGGCCGCTCTCAAACGATTACAGAGCGGTGAAATATCGCGGATCAACGCAGAGGCCCCGGAAGAGTTCCAACCACTGGTGCAACAGCTCAATCAACTGCTTGATTCGCTGGATCAACGGCTTGAGCGCTCCCGGGAAGCGCTGGCGAACCTGTCTCACAGCGTTAAAACGCCCATTGCGGCGGTTAGACAGGTTCTTGAAGATACCAGCCGACCTCTTGATCATAGCCTGAGACATGAAATGGGATCGCGCCTGGGCGACATTGACAGGCAACTAGAAGCAGAAATGCGGCGCAGTCGGTTTGCCGGACCCCAGGTTGGTAAAAGTGCCTTCCCCGTCAAGCAAGCCCGCGATCTTTTGTGGATGCTGGGACGACTTTACCCCGAAAAGTCATTTGAACTGTCCACTTCGCTCACCGAGGAATTTCGCTGGCCGATTGAAGAGCATGATCTAAACGAAATATTGGGAAATTTGCTCGATAATGCCGGGAAATGGTCTGCAGAATGCGTTGAACTCTCTTTAGAACAGCGCGATGGTTTGGCGCTGATTGTCGTAACAGATGATGGGGCTGGCGTATTAGAAGATGATCAGGTGCACTTGGGTCAAAGAGGGCGACGGCTCGATGAACAAACTCCAGGACATGGGCTTGGGCTTGCTATAGTTCGCGAGATAGTCGCTCGGTATGGAGGTGAGACCTCTTTTTCAAATGGGTCAAAAGGAGGCTTGAAAGTACTGATCGTAATCTCTATTTAATGCCATTCTCAAAGACTAGACTCCGTACTCGAGCTGCATTCAGATCTGGAGGCGCAGGTTCAAATCCTGACATCTCACTCCGATGCCCTGTCACCTGATGAAAACCGAGAGGCATGCAAAAGTATAAACGCAAAAAAGCCGGGCAATTGCCCGGCTTTTTGTATTCCCTTTGTCACCCACTCGCCCTGAACAGGCGATGCGCTTTCAGTAAAACTTAGAACTTCACGCGCAAACCGGCCAGCATACCCATATCCACTTCTTTGCCATTTTTCTCCAAGTCACTGTTGGCAACCTCGGCAAAGACACTGACGTTCTTGGCCTGCGGGAACTTATAGGTGACGTTGGCGTACCATTCGGTGATGTCTTTGAAGCCATTTTCATCGGAGTCTTTGTTGCCCATGCCCACAGCCACATCGGTGGTGCTGGCAACGCCAAAGACTGCCGCAATGTTGTACTGCTTGGTCTCAAAGTCGGTGTTGTTGTCGGTCACGCTGTAATCCGCGGCCAGATTCATGAAACCGAAATCGTAGGATGCGCTGACACCATAGGTGTCCAGTGAATCCGCAGAACCGGCTGGATTGTTCACCTGATAGGCCGCTGCCAGAGTCAGATCCGCAATGTCGGTCGCCACGAACACATCGTAGTACTCACCATCAATGCCATCACCATCGTCTCGCGCGTCCATCTCGTGAGACACCGCGATGTACACATTGTCTAGCTCAACATCAACGCGCAAGGTGTCATCGCCATCAGTACCGGTATCATCAAAGCGGTCGTCATCGATGGTTTTAATTTCATAGGCTTCTTCGATGCCAAATTCATCGGAGGCGAAGTTCTGCTTACCGAAGGAGAAAGAGACCAGATTGTACTTCAGTCCTACGTAGGCTTCTTCCAGGTTACTGCCGTTTTTGTCATCTTCCGCAGCATCCTTGAAGCCAAAATCCAGGCGACCAAAAGCCGTAAGGTTGTTGCCCAGGTCATAGCTGACATAGTTTTTCAGCTCCAGGTCATCGTACTCCACTTCGGCACGCTCATCGTTGCCAATGGCCTGACGCATCTGAACCTGGAAATCGCCATTCAGTTTGTAGGTAAATCCGTCTTTTTCATAAATGGTTGCAGCGCTGGCAGAACCTGCCACTACAGAGGACACAGCAACAGCCAGAAGAAGCTTCTTCATGGGTTTTTACTCCAGTTTCGATTGGTTTTATGGGCTTTTAATTGCTGGATTGGATCCAGTTCTTCCACTCTTTTCGAGTTTGCTTGTCCGCCTGCACATACCAGTAGCGCAGCATTTGGCGAACCGTTTCCTGATCCTGAACGCCCTGACCGCCTGCCTTTGGCGAGTGCCCCGCTGTATCGTTATCGGTATCGGCATCAGCCAGGCCCGGCAGTTGCATGCGGATAGCCGCGGGTGACGAAGTGCGGTTGAAGGCTTCAAGCTCTTTCGGATAATCCCGGAACACCTGAAATCCCTCTTTTTCCAACACCTCCACGTGGTAATTCACAGACGTTCCTGCGGCAGTGGTCAGCCGGAAATTCCTCTGGCGATTAAAGGCTTTCATCTGTTGGCGGGTTTGAATGTGGGGAGCTGACAGCGTCAGCTCGGTATCAGCCGCTTCAAAAAGCAGAATAAAAGCCTCGCCGGTCTCGGGGAACGCATCATCGTTGGAACGGCCCAGCATTGCTGTGCAATCCACAACCAACTGCTGGGTGCCATTGGTCAGCGTCAGCGAGCTCTCCGGCAGAACTATTTTTTCTTCGCCGTTGACCACATAGGCCTGCAAACACGGGCCAAATGCCAGCGTTACTTCGGCAGGAGCCTGAGCAGAAAAAAACAGGGCCAATAAAAAATACGGGGCAACAATGGCTTTCAACGGATACTCCAGAAGTTCAGATTCGTAACTTTCCGGCGCGCGCTTTGCACTGAGCGACAACCGAAAGGTCAAAATTTTTAAAAAAGCCGGGAGCGACCCCGGCATCAAAGTTTCTTCACCTAAAAGTAAGCGTCAACTCAAAGCTGGAATTCCTCTCCAGCTTTGAGTCTCTAATCTACAGGTGACTTATTTCAATGAAATTAAGTATTTATGAAAGTTTTATGACGGAAAGTGCGAGGAAGGAGATAAACGGGAAAAGCCCAGAGCGGCGGCAAAACCGCCACTCTGGGTTTGTCTTTCTTCAGGAACAGGCGTTAACGAATTTCGTAAATGGTCGTTGTGCCACTCACTTCGTTGGCCACAAGCAGCAACGGTCGACCGTCCGGAGCCTCTTCAGCAGAGATAAAGAGAATACTTTCGGGGCCAAGGTCTCCGGCGGCCCAGGCAGGGGCATTGCCATCGTCAATACGGTCTTTAATCGGATAATCGAAGTTCCGGTTATTGACGTATTGAATGTATTCTGGGCTGGCGGGGTTGCTGATGTCATAAATCATCACCCCACCCGTACGCTCCAACCCGATGAACGCATAGGTGTGCCCGTTGATCTGCGCAGCTTCAATCGCTTCGGGTTCAGGCCCTTTGGCATCACTGCGGCTATCGCCACTGTTTTCATCATTGTCATTATTAAAATTGGGACCCAGCAGGTTGGCGGTAATCACTTCGAATTCGTTGCCGCTGTCGGCAATCAAATCCCCAGAACGACTCCAGATGCTAAAACTGCGCGCGCCATAGGCCAGCGATTCGTCCAGCTCGCCGTCGCCATCAGTGTCTGCAGTCAGAGTCGTCAGTAATCGGCCAATGCCGGCTGCGTTAGTGAAATCCGCCTGCCGAAACACATTCTTATTGGCCAAAGGCGCATCCGCAAACCGGATTTCCTCTACGAA
This sequence comes from Marinobacter sp. BSs20148, assembly GCF_000283275.1. Lineage (NCBI taxonomy): Bacteria > Pseudomonadati > Pseudomonadota > Gammaproteobacteria > Pseudomonadales > Marinobacteraceae > Marinobacter > Marinobacter sp. BSs20148. The sequence continues at coordinate 1,852,907 of NC_018268.1, read as the reverse complement.
GCCATCGTATTCACGGGCATCGCCTTCATTGGCGGTCAGGTAGTAGACCTTGCCGTTGATTTCCACAGATTTGATGGTATCGGGCATGTACATGCCGTGAACCGGCCAGTTGGCGATATTGACTGCATCATCCTTGTCTGACACATCAAGCTCATTACCGGGAATGGCATGGTTTTTTGTACCCAGGGCGATTATTCGCGTCACTTTCGCCTGTTGAATATCGATCACCGCAATGGCGTTGTTTTCTTGCAGAGTCACCCAGGCTTCCGTCCCGTCTGGCGATACCGCGATGTATTCCGGTTCAAGATCCTGAGCTACCGACGACTGACCGTCATGTAGATACGCTCTGAGTGTTGTGTCTTCGTCACCAGCTTCAGTGTCACCGTCAAACTCGGTGGTCAGAGTGATGGTATTGCCAGCAATCGAGGCAACTCGATAGGGCAAGGGATCACCTTCACTACTGGCGACGGTCATCCACATGCCAACATCAACAGCAGAGGCATCCTTAACCGTCAGTGTCGCGGGCTCGCTGTTTTCAAACCCGGTCACCTGCAATTCAGTTCTGCCGTAGTTGCCAAAAATCCGCACCTGCTCCGGCAGTTCGGAGGCCCGGGGACCATTCCGGTTAAAATCTTTGAAATCTACCGTTACTGCCTGAGCTTGAGCCGGATTCTGGACATCGATAATCGTCACCGAACCTTCAGGATCCTGGCTATAATCAGGATTGGGTTCGCCTTCATTGGCTACCAGTATGTGCCGACCGTCGGGCGTAAACGTCAACATATCGGGAAGCGAGCCCACGACCACTTCCCCGAGAAAACGCAGGTCATCGGAGCCATATATTTGCACCCGACCGGCAGATGTCTTTGTGCTGTGTTGAACAGCAACGGCCACCCGACCGTCAGAAACGCTGACGCTATTAATAGCCCCAGCTTCTAGCCAATGCGCACTGGCAAAGATCGTTCCCACTTTCTCAGGATGAACAGGATCACTCAGGTCCAGAACATCCACCGCGCCTTGCTGGGCGTTGACCACAAATACTTGGGTGGTATCCGGATCATAAGCAACAATTTCTGCAGCACTCTCATCAAATTTATTATCGATACTGGTAAAGCGTCCTATTTCGGTCAGGAAAATCTGCTTACCAGTAATGGGCATAGCACTATTGGCCGTATTGCTAACGTTACCAGCACAGGCTGACAGCCCCATGGTGGCTGAAAGAATGGCTGCTGCAAGAATGGATTTGCGGATTTCCATGTACGCCTCTCTGATTTGCGATCGGATTTCACCTTTCGACAACGCTAGTTATTCAGTGTGACAAAGAGGCGTCAGAGAGAAGACAGTTTGACTACAATCTGTTTACAGATAGTTGAATAGCAATTACCGTAGGCTCCGCGGTGCGGTCAATTCACCCGTCACACAGAATTGGGCGGAATGCTGAATCTGGTCTGGCTTAAAAGCTTTATCACCCTCGTCCAGAGCCGGAGCTTCCAAACAGTCGCCAAAAACCCGGGAATCGTCAGCCAACTGACCCGCGGCGAACTGGATATAGCGGTTATGGAATGGTGGAACCCCAAACCCGGTTTCGAGGCGCGTGACTGTTAACAGGAGTTGGTGGTGGTGATCGTTCCGCTGGATCATCCCTGCGCCAGGCTTAGCGAGATAGGCTCGGAAACCCTCGCAGGCATGACGCTACTCGTCGCAGAGTCCGGCACCGGTCGGTTCTTAGCAACCTTTTTGGCGACAACGGCCATTTCCCCGAAGTGTCCGTGTAACTGGGCAGCACGGAAGCGGTAAAACAGGCCGTTCAGGCAGGTCTTGGCATTTAACTGGTTCTGGCAGCGGCCGTTAGCGAGGAAGTCAGGGTTGGCACTTTGCAAGCCATCCCGATCAGTGGTCCGGGTTTAGCTAAAGAACTGATGGCCATCTTTCCTAATGCTATTGACCGGCATCCGCCGATTGCCAATTTTATTCCCGAAACGAAAAAACCCTGATCTTCTCGAAGAAAATCAGGGTTTTAAATTGGCGGAGAAAGAGGGATTCGAACCCTCGAAACGCTATTAACGTTTACACACTTTCCAGGCGTGCGCCTTCAGCCACTCGGCCACCTCTCCTAAAACGGTGTCGAATCAGAAAATGATCGTCGATTCGAGGGCGCAGACTTTAATCGTTTTATCAGAGTTTAGCAACCACCTTGAAACCGAAATCTGCAAAACTTCCAGCTTGCGCCGTTAATTGTCTGTACGATAAACGTCATTCCTTGTGTGTCTATCAAGCGGCATGATTCGTTTCAGAATATGAGCAGAACTTAAAGGCGGATAATAAATGTTGATGCGATCTGACCACTCAACCCTGCTGCTAATCGATATCCAAGAAAAACTGATACCAGCGATTGCCCATGGACAGGATGTGGTCAGCCAATGTGTCACGCTGGGAACGATTGCAGCACTATTGAACGTACCGGTTTTAGCCACCGAACAGATGCCAGAAAAACTCGGATTCAATCTGAAAGCGGTCAAGGAGCTTTGCCACAGTACCCTGACCAAACATCACTTTGATGCCTGCTCGGACGGCCTGGTCGAGGCTCTACCCGAAGGCCGGCCACATATTGTTATTGCCGGCTGCGAGACCCATGTGTGCGTGATGCAAACGGCACTTAGCCTGATTGATGCCGGCTATTCGCTCTGGGTGGTAGCAGATGCTACAGGGTCGCGTAAAGAATTCGATCGGGATGTCGCCCTTGACCGTCTCAGGGAAGGCGGCGCGCAAATCGTTACTGTTGAAATGGTCGCGTTCGAGTGGCTGCGCCACTGCAAAAAAACGGCCTTCAAAGATCTTCAGCGGTTGATTAAGTAGCCAGAAAACCCAATCATCTGTTCATAGACAGGCGGCGTAATCATTACTCCCGTTTTCACCCGTAAAGAGGTCAACAATGCTGAATATGGATTTTGCCCGCAGGGTTGTAATTCACACCGGTGAACAGGAATGGATTGCCAGCCCTTCAGGTGGTGTGGACAGAAAACCATTGGCCCGAGAAGAGGCAGAGCGCGGCCACGCGACCAGTATCGTTCGCTATAAGCCCGGGGCCTCGTTCAGCCGCCATGAGCACCCACTGGGTGAAGAAATACTGGTGCTTGAAGGCGTGTTTTCGGATGAAACTGGTGATTACCCGGCAGGTACCTATATGCGCAACCCGCCGGGCACGGGTCACGCGCCTTTTAGCAAACCTGGCTGTACCCTGCTGGTAAAGCTGCATCAGTTCGACAAGCGCGATCGCACTCCGGTGCGAATCAATACCCAGAAAACTCGCTGGCTTCCCGGAATCGGTGGGCTGGAAGTCATGCCCCTGCACGAATTCGAGCACGAACATGTAGCACTGGTGAAATGGCCGGCCAATGAACGCTTCCAGCCCCACCGGCATTTTGGCGGGGAAGAAATCTATGTTCTTTCAGGGGAGTTTTGTGACGAGAACGGGCGTTATCCGCAAGGCACCTGGATAAGAAGCCCTCATTTGAGCCAACATCATCCTTTTGTAGAGCAGGAGACTGTTATCTGGGTAAAAACCGGCCACTTGCCTGTTGAACAGACGAGCTAATTGATGGTGCTGTGATCCACCACAATCAGCTCTTGCAGGTCAAACCCTGCATCTAGAGCCGTTTTTCTGAACTCTGCCATGGCCTCATCGCTTACCGTCAAGCTGCGTGACAGAAACCACAAATAATTCCGATTGTAGCCGGTAATGTAAGCCCGCTGGTACTGGTCATCCAGCTCGAAAATAACGTACGACGCATAGAAGGGGCCGAAGAAGGACACTTTCAGGTGGCCGTCAGTGTCTTCATTTACAAAGACCGCCCGACCCTCAGCTTCTTTCCATTCGTTTTTTTCGTCATTGTAACCGCGGTTGATCACTTTCAGACTTCCGTCCTCCTGCGATTCATACTTAGCCGTCACCCGGCTTAAACCTTGCTCGAAAGAATGGTCAAGCCGGGCAATTTCGTACCAGGTGCCCAGATAACGATCAGTATCCAGGCTGTTGATCGGCTGTATACCCTCAGGCAGGCCAGTGCAAGCACCCACAATCAATAACAGCGGTGCGATGATGAGTTTGCGTAAGTCATACACCGTAATCGTCACTCCTTACGGATGGTGGGAGGATGGTCAGCGAAGAGTATCAGTGAGACTGTGTGACGGCGGAATCGCGGCGCAGGTACCAAAAAAGCATAAGCCCAGAGTGCAATAGTAAAAGTGGGATCGCAAGCAACAGCAGGCCGGCCCAGCCAAGGGAGCTTAAGGCCAGGCCGGCTGACATAGACGCAACGGCCTGAAAGCCAAAAACCATCATGTCATTCAAGCCCTGCACGCGAAAGCGCTCGGAATCGCTATAGCCCTGCGGCAGTAAACTGGTGCCACCCACAAACAAAAAATTCCAACCAATACCCAGCAGAATAAGAGCGCTCAGGTAGTGATGAAAGCTGACTCCGCTGGCTGCCAGAGCGATGCAAATAAGATAGGCGACCATGCCCACTAGCATCATACGCCTTATGCCCACCACCCGAATTAACCAGCCGCTTATAAGCGATGGCAAATACATGGCCATGATGTGCAACTGAATGACTCGTTTGGCATCGCCTAGCGGGTGCCCTGCCATTTCGGTCATGCTAAGGGGCGTTGCCGTCATAATGAAACTCATGATCGCGTAACCCACCGCAGCGGCGCTGATGGCAACCCATATTACTGGATTTGCAAGGATTTCACGCATCGGCCGACCACCACCTTCATGCAGCGGTCGCGTTAATTCGCCGCTACTGCGGTAACCGAGCATCAATATGATCATCGCAGCAAGCTGAACCGCTGCCAGTCCCAGCCAGCTAGTCAAAAACGGGTGTAGCGGATCGTCACCTCCAATCGAGGCAATTTCCGGACCGACCCAGGCCGCAACCAATCCACCTAACAGAACGCGGGCTGCTGCGGTGCCGGCTAGCTTGGGAGGGACAGATTCCATAGCGGCAAAGCGGTACTGATGTACCACTGCAAGCCCGCTGCCGCCGAGTACCGCCGCTAGACACAAAAGGGCAAAAGAACCTTGCCAGGAGGCCAAGGCACCCACCCCAGCCGCGATCGTGCCCATAACCGTGCCCAACATCATAACCGGCTTGCGCCCGACGCGAGCCATAAGCCAGGTGGCCGGTTTGATAGACAACACCGTACCCACCACCACGAACGCAACCGGCAAGGTCGCGTATTCAGGGCTACCGGCCAGCGCCCGGCCCTGAATGCTGCCAATAAACACGATAAATGGCGCCGTGCACATGGCCATCGCCTGCGCCGCAATCAACACCCATACATTTAATGGCATAGTTTATTTCTTTCGGTAGATAATACCCGGACTGCACTGGACCATCTCGTACAGGTCAGTTAACCCTGTAAGGGATTCCGAAGCGCCCAGTATAAGATAGCCGCCCGGGTTCAAGGACGCGTGAATACGGGTAAGAATGTCGCGCTTGTGCTCCGCGGAGAAATAAATCAGCACGTTGCGGCACATGGCAATATCAAACTTACCTAGAAGATACCGCTCTAATAAGTTGATTTCCTTATACTCCACCATCGCTTTTATCTGTGGTTTGATCTGCCAACTGCCGTTGACAGCAGCGGTAAAAAACTGTTTTTGCCGCTCCGGCGACAAGCCCCGGCCAATAGCAATAGCTTCATATTCGCCGCGTCGCGCCGCGTCCAGAACCGTTTTGGAAATGTCGGTGGCAACAATCTTCACATCACGCAGGCGCCCAGGACGCGAGCGGCGATACTCTTCGATCACGATTGCCGTGGAATAAGGTTCCTGCCCGGTGGAGCAGGCCGCCGACCAGATGCGTAACGGTTGTGCCATTTTACGATCAGCAAAATCAGGCAGCAAAATATCCTGCAAAATGCGGAACGGATGATTGTCCCGAAACCATAGAGTTTCGTTGGTGGTCATGGCATCAATAACCACCTCGCTCAGATTATGGCGGCCCGGACGCTTCAAGCGATCGAGTAACTCGCCAAGAGAGCCTAGCTGATTGTCTTCCAGAATCCGGCGCAGCCGACTCTTCACCAGATACTGTTTATTGTCGCCCAGCAGAATGCCGGATGCGTCCTGTAAAAAGGTTTTGAACGCAACGTATTCCTGAGGAGTAATTTCAGCTTTCATGCGTTCTCGATTCTGACAGCCTGTGAAGTAACACGTTTATTTTCCATCAATAATATCCATAACCCGCTCGGCCAGTTCGTCGGGGCTGAATTTCGCCATAAAATCGTCTGCACCCACTTTCTGAACCATTGCTTTATTAAACACTCCGCTCAGGGACGTGTGCAGCATAATAAACAGTTCGCTGATCAGCGGATTTTCTTTGCAGCGCGCAACTAGTGTATACCCGTCCATTTCAGGCATTTCAACGTCAGAAATCATCATCGAATGATGATCCGTCGCCTTCGAACCGTCGGCGGTGATCTCTACCAGATAGTCCAACGCCTGCTTGCCGTCATTATGGGTGACAACATCCATGCCTATCGCTTTCAGGCAACGCTCGATCTGCCGCCGGGCCACACTGGAATCATCCACCACCAACACCGGAAGATGACCTTGAACCCGCGATGCATTGCGGCTGAGGATGTCTTCACCAACGTCTTCTTTTAACGGAGCCACTTCCGAAAGAACCTTTTCTACATCAATGACCTCAATGAGTTTTTCGTCAATTTTGGTGACGGCTGTCAGGTATACATCGCGGCCTGCGCCTTTGGGCGGTGGCAGAATATCTTCCCAGTTCATGTTCACAATACCTTCCACACCACTCACTAGAAAGCCTTGGGTTTTGCGATTGTACTCGGTAATGATCACAAAACTGGTGGCCAGATCTTCTTGAGGGATGGCCGGCATGCCAATCGCCATCGCCAGATCAATAATCGGAATAGTCGCGCCGCGTGTGTAGGCCACGCCGCGAACCACCGGCAGGCTGCTGGGAATGCTGAACAGCTTAGGGCACTGCAACACCTCTTTTACCTTGAACACATTAATGCCATAAATCTGGCGCCCGCGGAGCCGAAACAATAACAACTCCAGCCGGTTTTTACCGACCATCTGCGTACGCTGGTTAACGCTGTCCAATACACCTGCCATAGTTCTTTCTCCCGACGGCCGGGCTAACCGGCACAGTTTTTGCTCGCTTAAGAGTCTTGAAAGAGCAATTTTTCTGACATGCGCCAAAATATGGCGACTGCATATCAAGTTTAACGGCCAGTGCCCGCGAATCGTGATGCCACCGGAATTATTTTTGCGCAGCACGGCCGACTTCACCAACACACCGGCAAAACAGGACGCTTTCACATTATGCGCAACCACACTCTTGTCATCGCCCTGCTCGGCCTATGCCTAAGCTCATTTGCGCTAGCAAACTCTACCGCACACGATATTCACGCTGCAGCTAATCTGTTTTTGCAACAGTTTGCCACAGAACAGGCCGCCGCAGGCTATGAAGTCAGCTATGAAAGTGCAAAACCCGACCCCAGATTGTCATTGGCTGAATGCAATGGTGCACTGGATGTCAATTTCAGCGGTGATCCTTGGAAATCCGGCCAGCCCTCTATGTTGATCGAGTGCAGCGGGGAGCGGCCATGGCGCATGTACCTGAGCGCTACCGTAGACATTCGCGGACAGGCGTTGGTGGCTAGCCGCCCACTCGCCCGTGGCGAGCGCCTCCGCGCCGATATGGTGAGCCTACAGACCGTTGTGGTGAATGCCAGCCGCCGTGGGACCATCGCCAAAGCGCAGTCAATCATTGGTATGGAGGTTCGCCGGCCAATTAACAGTGGCTCGTTGATCACCCCGGATCTGCTTGCTGCCCCTGATGCCGTGGAACGTGGCGACCATGTGATGATCACCGCCAGCAGCGGTTCTTTCACCGTGAGTTCGCGCGGAAAGGCCTTGGCCAATGCAGCTATTGGTGAGCAGGTGCTGGTAGAAAACTTGCAGTCTTCACGGACCATCAAAGGTCGGGTGACTGCACCTGGCCAGGTGCTGATTCCGATGTAAGAAACAAACGAAAACAAGGCGACGCTAACCGGCACTTTCTTGCCGTTACATCGCATAAGCCCTTGCCGCCAAAGCACAAGCGGCAAAAACGAGCCGGCTACTTTTTGTAGAAACATATTAAAGCTTTCCGCGCCGCCGCCGTTACGCAATTATAAGCCATATTTTGCGCCCAAATCGGCGCAGCAACCAATACAGCAGGTAACAACATGTCCGTTGACTTCAATGGAATCAACCAAAGCCAAATCAACACGCAGCGCCCCACCGCCGATAAAGCCGGCAGCGCGGTCAAAAACGCAACTGCAGATCAGGCTACAGTCCAAAGCACGCAGGCCCGCGGTGAGAGTGTTAATTTGAGCAGCCAGGCCCGCGATCTTAAACAGCTAGAGCAAAAACTAGGCGACTTCCCGGAAATGAACGATGAGCAGATTTCTAAGATTCGCAGCGCTCTGGAAGATGGCAGTTACAAAGTAGACGCTCAACAATTGGCCCAGAAAATGCTTGATATGGATAAAAGCATATTCGGATAAATAAATTATGGCCGCTATTGATGATCTAAAACACCTTCTTGCGCAAGATGTCCGCCAGTTGTCTGCTATGGCGGATCTTCTGCGCGATGAGAAAGAGTTGCTGTCTACCTCTGACATCAAACAGCTTCAGGCACTGACCGACGAAAAGAACGCCCAGCTGGAGCAAATTCGCGAACGCGCCAAACTTAAGATTCACGCTTTGGTAGCGATGGGCTTTCGTCCTGAGAGCGGCAATCCTTCCCGCTTCATCGCCGCAGCTGGCTTGACCGAACTCCACCAGCTCTGGCGCCAAGCCGATCAGGCGCTGACCCAGTGCCAGCAGCTAAACCAAAACAACGGCCGGGTCATGGCCCACATGCAAAAACGCCTGGCTAGATTAAGTGATATAGTGCGCGGTTCCAGTAGCCGACAGAAACTCTACGGCGCTGGGGGCCAGCATACGGCGGTGTCATCCAGTACTATTCTGGCAAGCGCCTGACGCATTATTAGTCTGATATGCGTCGCTGCCGTGCTTTGACCACGTTTTTTAATCGCAATCTGCCAAGGTAGCCAGAGCATGCCCGCTGTAAAACGTTTTTTGTCCGCATTTTTCTTTTCAGTCCTAGCCGCAAGCTGCGCTCTAGTGGGCACCGTCAACGCTGATGATAGCGCCATTCAGGATCTGGTTAACGTCGACGTCATAACCTCCGAAGGCCAATTTACACTTCAATTGAGGCCCGATGTGGCACCGGAGACCGTGGCTAATTTTCTGGAATACGTGCGCTCGGGCTTTTACCAAGGCACCGTATTTCACCGGGTTATTCCAGGTTTCATGGTCCAAGGCGGCGGATTTAGCTCCGATCTGCAGTCCCAAGAAACCCGCGCCCCCATCCGCAACGAAGCCACGCCTTCATTACCAAACCTGCGTGGCACCGTGGCAATGGCGCGAACCAACGCACCAGACTCTGCAACCGCCCAATTCTTTGTCAACCTGACCGACAACGACTTTCTTAATCCAAACTCGCGCGGTGCAGGTTACGCGGTGTTTGGCAAAGTTGTTTCAGGCATGGACGTCATTGACGCCATTGCCAATACAGAAACAGGATCGCGCAAAGGCATGAGTGATGTTCCGCTTCAGACCATTACGATCGAAAGCATGTCGCTTGTTAAAACTATGACCCCATGACAGGGCCGGCGCTGGATCACGCTAAAATAACCTGGTTGGAGAATGGCCGGTTTTACTTAAATGGCTTCAGTAACCGAATTTATGACGAGCTCAGTCTAGAGACAATCCAGATTCAGCATGTTGAGCAAATCACGAACTCTCAGCAGACGGTCTTTGCCGCGGCCGAATTCGACCTCGGGCTTGATTTTCTGGCCTGTTGGCAGAACTGGATGGCTCAACGCCCTGAACCCGGCAATGTTCTGCATTTTATTTCCCACCAGCAACACCCCCTCAGCCGTGACGATCTCAAGCGTGCAGTGTCACTCTGGCCACAACTGGCCGAATTCAGCGAACAGCTGGTACAAGCTTGGCCACCCGCCGTGGCGGGCCTTCACCGATTAGTATTTGCGGATGGGCAAGTCCGACTGACACTGCACTTCGGCCCGCAAGGCGACGCCTGGCACGACCTGAGCAAACCCGATCCACAGCCAGCCTGCCGTCCGGATTCCGTGGTCATTATCGGCGCTGGCATTGCCGGTGCCTGCCTGGCGCGCAACCTGGCAGAACGCGGAGTGCCAGTACAAATACTGGATTCACTGACGCCAGGCCAGGCCGCTTCGGGCAACAAGCAGGGTGCGCTTTACGCCAAGTTGGGGGTGGATTATTCGCCGCAAACGGCGCTAGCGCTATCTGCACTGCTGTTCGCAGAGCGTTTTTATCAGCAGTTTCAGGCGCACCAAAGCAGCACCGGTCACGCGCCTTTTTTTCACGCCACTGGCCTTTTACAACTGGCCTTTAACGACCACGAACAACAACGCCAGCATAAATTTTTGGCCCGCAATCACTACCCAGCCGGCGTGCTGTATCCGGTGACGGCGCAACAGGCCACCGACTTGGTGGGTGTGACGGTTCATCGCGGCGGGCTCTGGTTCCCCCAGGGCGGATGGCTGGCACCGTCGCAATTGTGCCAGACCTTGGTGCAACATCCGCTGATCACAATACACCCCCATTGCAAAGTAACTGGCTTGGTCCGAAGCGACGGCTTATGGCAAATTAGTGCGCGACGGAGCAATGCGGCGACAGGGTCCGATAAACTCTTTAATCTAGAATCAGATCAATTGGTTATCTGCGCGGGTGCTCAAACCCTCGAACTGTTCCCCCAGGCGTGGCTGGCACCTGGCGAGCGCCTGCGTCTAAAGCCCATTCGCGGGCAAGTCAGCCATTTACCAGCGGCTGCAATCACCTCGCCCAACGCCGTTATTTGTGGTTCGCGCTATTTAAACCCACAGCACGACGGCATAGCAGTAACCGGAGCCACGTTCGACCTACGCGATGAAAACCCGCTGCCGACCACTGCCAGTCATCAGGAAAATTTGACGGAACTGGACCACTTGCTACCGGGCGTCGTAAATATTAATCACCCGGCTGTGGCGGACGAAATTCTGCAGGGGCGAGTGGCTTTTCGCTGCACCACACACGATTATCAACCAGTGGCAGGCGCCGTCGGCACGCAAAGCATGAACACTAATGCCGGTGCTTGGATGTTCACCGGTCTCGGCAGTAAGGGCCTGACCTACGCGCCGCTGTTGGCAGAATACCTGGCTGATCGCATGTGTAACCAACCAGCTGCCCTACCCGATGCGTTGGCACACAGACTCCGTGTCGAGCGCGTTTTACAACAGGAATAAAGGAAGCGCCCATGTCTATCCACGTTAGTGAGCCAGGCCGGCCAATAGGAACGCGCCTGCCAGAAATATTTCGCAACCGCCGGGTGGGAGACGTGAGCGAGGTGCGCGAAAGCGCAAAAATAAAGCCGGAGTACAGCGAAACAACAGACGCAGAATTCCAGGCGGGGGTGCAGGCTGGGAAACGAAAAGCCCAGCAGTATGGCCGCAGTACCGCCGGCGAACCTATAGAGCATCGCGCCTACTTGCCGGTATCGACTATGTGTGTGCCGGGCGTAGCGTCGATACCGGCAACAGCCACTCTAGCGGAGGCCTTGACCGCCATGGGGGAGAACCAGACTCGCCACTTAGCGGTTATGGTGGGCAACGACATCATTGCAGGCATGGTCAACGAACTCTGGCTGTTGGCTTGGGCCAACGAGTTCCCGGGCAATGCTGCAGGTCAAAGCTTGGCAACTATCGAGTTGCCAGCGTTTTTGACCGCGTTTCCAGAAACCGACGCACATCAGCTTGCACGACTGATGCTGGCACATCAGCTGGATGCAGCACTGATTATTGATAACGCTGGCGAGCCAATGGGTATCGTTACGAGCATCGACTATCTGCGTCTTTATGCCGATTCAGGCAGTTATCGAGCTGACGTCTGACGGCCAATAACACCAATCTTGTCATTTGATGCCATCAAGCGCAATCAGACCTCCACGTCATGCCCACGCAGCAGGTCTAATAGACCCTGCTCACTCAAAACCTCAACGCCTAACTGCTGCGCTTTGGTCAGTTTGGAACCCGCCGCTTCACCGGCCACCACGCACGACGTCTTTTTCGACACGCTGCCTGCCACTTTTGCGCCCAAACCTTCTAGCTTTTGTTTTGCCTGGTCGCGGGTCATCTGCTCCATAGTTCCGGTCAGCACCCAGGTTTGCCCATGCAGAGGCATACTGGCCGCAGTAATTTCCTGGGTTTGCCAGATCACGCCGGCCTGTTTCAAACTCTGCAGAATTTCCTGGTTATGGGGCTGCTCAAAAAAACTGCGCAGGTGCCCAGCCACAATGGGCCCAACGTCAGACACTGCTTGTAGGGCGTTTTCATCGGCTTCGGCAATAGCCTCCAGACTGCCAAAGTAGCCGGCAAGGCCTTTGGCAGTGGCCTCGCCCACTTCACGAATACCCAGCGCGTAGAGAAACCGCCACAACAAAGGCTGGCGAGAGGCATCAATAGCAGCAATCAAATTACTCGCAGACTTGTCGCCCATGCGCTCCAGCCCGATCAGGTCTGCTTTGCGCAACCGATACAGATCGGCAATGGTTTCAACCTTTTCACTGTCCACCAGAATATCCACCCACTTGTCACCCAGACCTTCTATGTCGAGCGCTTTACGTGATGCGTAATGGCGGATGGCTTCTTTGCGCTGAGCCGGACAAAAAAGGCCACCAGAACAACGGGCAATCACTTCGCCTTCAATCTGTACAACGTCTGAACCGCACGCCGGGCATTGCGCCGGAAGCTCTATTACCCAGGCATCGACGGGCCGTTTGTCTTGCACCACTTTGACCACTTTTGGAATAACATCACCGGCGCGGCGAATAAACACGGTGTCGCCGATGTGCAAATCCAGCCGTCGCACTTCGTCCATATTGTGCAAAGTTGCGTTGGATACCGTAACACCACCGACAAATACTGGTTTTAAGCGGGCCACGGGCGTAATAGCGCCGGTACGGCCGACCTGAAACTCCACGCTTTCAACTACCGTCAGCTCTTCCTCAGCCGGGAATTTTTGTGCGATCGCCCAGCGCGGCGCGCGGCTGACAAAGCCTAGCTGCTGCTGAAGATCCAGACGGTTTACCTTGAACACAATACCGTCGATTTCATAAGGAAGTCTGTCGCGTTTGGCCATCAATGCTTCGTAGGCCTCAAGGCACTGATCGGCCCCATTGGCGAGAGACATTTCAGGGTTGATGCGAAAGCCCCACTCACTGACCTGCTGCAAACCTTTCCAGTGTGTAGGCGGCAGCGCTGAATCGTCAGAAACCGCTACGCTGTAGGCGCACATTTCCAATGGGCGCCTGGCGGTCACGCTGGACTTTTTCTGGCGCAGACTGCCGGCAGCGGCGTTGCGGGGATTTACAAAGGTTTTCTCACCACGCCCCGCCAGTCGCTGGTTAAGCCGATCAAAACCGGCGCGAGGCATATACACCTCGCCTCGCACCTCTACGGTTTGCGGAAAATCACCACCGCGCAGGGTGAGAGGCACAGACGCAATGGTCCGTATATTGGCGGTAATATCTTCACCGGTGTAACCATCGCCGCGGGTGGCAGCGCGAACTAGCTCTCCGTTCTGGTAATGCAGACTGACCGCCAGGCCGTCGAGCTTGGGTTCGCACACGTACTCTATGGTTCTCTCTTCCTTCGAGCCCTCTTCCTCCGTGCTGTGTTCCTTAGTGCTGCTTTCACCCGCGGTTTTGCCCCGGTTCAGGCGCTCACGCACGCGGCGATCAAAATCCCGTAACTCATCGGCGCTGAAGGCATTATCCAAAGACAACATGGGGATACGATGGATCACTTGCGCAAAGTTGGTTTCTACCGCGGAGCCTACACGCTGGGTCGGCGACGTTGCCGTCGCCAATTCCGGATACTCGGCTTCTCGCGCCTGCAATTCACGGAATAGCCGATCGTACTCGGCGTCGGGAACTTGCGGATCGTCAAGCACGTAATAATGGTGGTTATGATCGGTAATGGTTGTGCGCAGTTGGTCAACCCGGTCACGCACGCTGGTACTGACTGAGCTCATGTTAATCCCGTTTTGAACGTTGCTTACGCTCGAATTCGCGGATCCGCTGGCGGCAGTGCTCAGCGGTCTGTGATGTCATCACACTGCGGCGTTCGTCTTTTAGTTCACCTCCGAGATTACGCACCACGGCCTGTGCTGTTTCGTACATGAAGTTAAAAGCCTGCAGGGCATTACCCGGTCCGGGCAGGCTCATAAAAAAGCTGATGCCGGGCGTGCTCAGAGTCCCTATTTCTGCGGGTCTGAAAGTGCCCGGCTCAACTGCACTGGCTACGCTGAATTGCACAGGGCTTGCAGTATCGGTGGTTTCGTGGCGGTGGTAGATGTCCAGATCACCGTATAGCAAGCCACAAGCTTCCAGCAGCCGCTGCAGAGCCGGACCCTGAAAATCCTCACCAGCACGGGCCAGTACGTTGATAACAATCACTTCTTTGGCTGGCGGGCGGTTGGCACCTGGCAAAGGCTGAGAAGGGTCGCGGGGCGGATGTACTGCCTTGGGCTTCGGCGCAGGCTTCTCAATGACAGGTAAATCTACGTCTTCATCAGCGTGGCGGCTATCAGGGTAATCGCTTTCAAAGCTACTGGTGTCGCCTACGTCTGCGCTGAACGGCTCGGGTTTCCAATGATCTTGGGTGCCACTCAGCGGCGCTTCGGTAAATTCACCGCTGTCGTGATCTGCGTTGGCACTATCAGCAGCGGTAACAAACGCCGAATGAGATTTGGGTGCAGCTGCCACTGTTGCAGGTTCGGAGCTTTTGTTTCGGCCTGTTGCAATCACCGGCCGAGTCGGTTTTTGCACCTGGGGCGCAGTCCGTGATTTTTTCTTGGACTTGCGATCCTGGTCCAGCTCGTTACGGGAAAGGGTTCGAGCACCGCCTGATGGCAGTTCCGGGTTGAAATGCTCGTCCAGCGGCGAATCCTGCAGGTTATCAACGCCCATGCCAGAAGAAATAGCCGAGGACTCTCTGCGCGCGCGGCGCATGCGCCGAATGCCGTCAACGACAATACCAATAATGACCAGGGTACCGATGGCAATTAGCCATTCCCTAAGTGGTGACATAGTGCTGCTGTCCTGTTTGCGGATCGAAGAATATTGTTACTGTCAACGTCAGTACTATGAAAGTCAGTACTATGAAAGTCGGTACTAGCAACTTTAGAACTATCAACGTGAGTACTATAAAAATTGAACCCGCGTAATACAACGCTCAAACACGGCTTATGGCTGGATTGTCACACTCGCAGCCCAATCAGGCCTCGGCCAGCGCCGCGGCGGCTTCCACGTCTACTGTAACCAGTCGCGAACAACCCGGCTCGTACATGGTCACACCCATCAACTGATCAGCCTGCTCCATGGCAATCTTATTGTGCGTAATGTAAATAAACTGTACCTGCTTTGACATCTCTTTCACCAAATTCGCGTAACGGCCAACATTGGCATCATCAAGTGGAGCATCCACTTCGTCCAGCATGCAAAAAGGCGCCGGATTGAGCTGAAATATTGCAAACACCAAGGCTATGGCGGTCAACGCTTTTTCACCCCCGGATAACAGGTGAATGGTGCTGTTTTTCTTGCCCGGTGGCCTCGCCATGATGGTAACACCGGTTTCCAGAAAATCCTCGCCTGTCAGTTCCAGGCTGGCGTGCCCGCCACCAAAAACTTTGGGAAACAAGCCCTGCAGACCTTCGTTAACCCGATCAAAGGTCTCTTTAAAACGCTGACGGGTTTCACGGTCAATCTTGCGAATGGCACCATCCAGTATTTCCAGCGCTTCGGTCAGGTCTTCGTGCTGGCTGTCCAGATAGGTTTTACGCTCGTTCTGCACCTGGAACTCGTCAATAGCCGCAAGGTTAATGGCGCCCAAACGTTGTATCTGACTGGCGATCTTTTCCAGTTCCTCAGACCATTCCGGCTCACTGGCAGAATCGTCCAGCTGTTCAAGCACAGCGTGCAAAGTGATGTTCAACCCGCTCAGCAGCTCCAAATGGTTACCCGCACGAATCTCCAGCGCCTGACATTCCATTTTCAGTGTTTCCAGCGTGGCGCGAACCTCCTGGATCTGTTGCTCGGTTCCGCTGCGGCCCTGATCGGCCTCGCGCACCCGCCGGTCAAGATCTTCCAGCCCCTCGCGGGACTCAGTCAATTTGTCTTCTTCGGCAAGCCGGCGCTCCAGCAATCCTTCCAGCTCCAGCTGAAGGTCTTCTAAAGGCTCCTCCGCCTGCTCGCGGGACTGCCGCAACAGCTCCAAGCGTTCTTCCACCCGCTGCTGTTGCAGACGTGAGCGGGTGATGGTCTGGCGCAAGCCTTCGCGCTGGCTGTTCAAGCTCTGCAGCGTAAGTTGCAGTTGGTGAGCCAGATCGCGTTCATGGAGGGCCTGCTGGCGCAGCTGATCGAGGTTCTCGCGCAGTCCGTCACGCTGCGCCAGTAACTGTTCTTTGTCCTCGTCATGTTCCTCTGTTGTCTCTAGCCCCTGCTGCCATTCTTCCCGTGCGCACTCCAGTTCCTGATGCTGGTGCTCACGTTCGAACTCTAGCTCCGCGGCGTCAGCATCAATCTGAGTCAAACGCTGGGTAATCTGCTCGTTACGAGCTTGCAGAGCGCCAAGCTGAGCGGCAATGGTGCCCAGCTGCTGGTCTGCTTCGGTAAGTTCGCGGCGGGCTTGGTCACGTTTCTGTTCTGTCCATTCCAGCGCCCGGCTTGCATCTGCGCCAGTCTTTTCTGCCAGCTTAAGCCTCCTCTGCGCCTGCGCCAATTGTGTGTTCAAACTCAATACGGTTTTTTGACGCTCAATCACCCCAGTCTGGCTGATATCAGCTGCAGGCATCAATACCCAGTGACGTCCCATCCATACCCCTTGCGGCGTTATCACACTCTGTCCGTGTTGCAACTGCCGCTGCTGCTGCTGTGCTTGCTTGAGACTGTCTGCCACCAAAATATTCGCCAATGCATCAACAATAGCCACATTACCGCGCACTCTGGCAGCCAGGCTCGTGGCCCTTGGCAACTCCACTGGCGCACCGGCATCGGCTGACAGCAGCGCAGCACCGGCGGGGGCATCGTCAAGCAACGTCAGTTGCGCTGCGAGCTGCGGTAACACCACGCCCTGGCAAAGGCGACCAAGCACCTGTTCGGTTGCAAATTCCCAGCCGTCATCAATATCCAGAGCGGCTGCAAGGCGTGGTGCTTGTGCCAACTGATGCAGATTCAGCCAGTCTTGAAGTGCACCGTTGGCGTCGCCCAGCTGTTCTCCCAGCAGTTGCTGTTGTGACTCAAGAGTGCCTTCCAGGCGTTGAACCTGCTCACGCTGTTGATTTCGATGCTGCTCGGCTTGCTGCTGCTCCAAACGAAGCTGTTGCAAATGCTGCTGGCTGTCTTCAATGATTTTCTGTGCGCCTTCGCGCTTCAGGCTGACCATAGTCTGCAGTTCACGCTGTTCATTCAGGGTTTCGTGATCGAGCTGCTGCTGCAGAGTATGGCGCTCCTGCTGCAGCCGTTGATCCCTAAGCCGCAGCTGCTCGATGGCATTTTCCAGGGCGCGAATGCTCGATTGTGCCAAATCGGCCTGGCGGCGCGCGTCTGCTGAACGAGCGCTGAAATCGTCCCAGCGTTGCTGCCAGTCGGCCATGTCGTGTTCGGCATTATGGAGCTGCTCACCAGAGGTTTCTGCCCGCAGGCTTAACTCTTCCTGCTCTGGATCAAGCATTGCCAGTTCTTCGTCAAACGCTGCAAGTTTGTCGTTGTCTTGCTCCAGTTCACGGGCCAGCTCGCGTTCGCTGGCCAGGGCCTGATCAACTTCCAAGCTGGCCTGCCGACTACGGTCGCGGCTGTTCTGCAAGCTTTGTTCAAGCCGCGCGATATCTGCCCCGGCTTCGTAGTAGCGCGCCTGGGTACGATTAAACTGCTCATTGCGCTGCTGATGTTCTGCGCGCAAATTTTCGAGCTCGGTATCCAGTCGAATACGCCCGGTCAGGTGCTTTTCCAGTTGCAATTCGGTATCACGAATACGCCCATGCCAGGATTGCAGCTCAGTGTTTAAGTGTTGCCAGCGCAACACGGTAAGCTCGGCTTTTTTTCGACGCTCGTTTTGCTTGAAGGTTTTGTACTTTTCAGCGGCAACCGCTTGCCGCTCCAGGTTCTGAAGTTGCCGGCCGAGCTCTGCGCGCACATCGCTCAGGCGTTCAAGATTTTCTTGGGTACGGCGAATGCGATTTTCGGTTTCACGGCGGCGCTCCTTGTACTTGGAGATGCCCGCCGCTTCCTCTATATACATCCGGAGTTCCTCGGGCTTGGCTTCAATTAACCGAGAAATCATGCCCTGCTCAATGATAGCGTAGCTGCGCGGCCCAAGGCCTGTACCAAGAAACAGATCGGTAATATCGCGGCGGCGGCACTTGGTGCCATTAAGGAAGTAATCAGATTGGCCCTGGCGGGAAACTCGGCGGCGCACAGAAATTTCACTGTATTGGGCGAATTCACCCGGTGCCGAACCCTTGTGATTGTCGAACACCAGCTCAATCGCCGCCTGACCCACCGGTTTGCGCGCGCTCGAGCCGTTGAATATCACATCGGTCATGGACTCGCCGCGCAGATACTTGGCTGAACTTTCACCCAAGACCCATCGCACAGCATCTATGATGTTGGACTTGCCACAGCCGTTTGGCCCCACAACCGCTGTCATATTTGACGGAAATGCTACTGTGGTCGCGTCCACAAACGACTTGAACCCTGACAACTTTATGGATTTCAACCGCATAGACTATGAAGCTCGAATTATGATGACATCATTTGATAATTTTTTAGTTTAACACAC
Organism: Marinobacter sp. BSs20148; assembly: GCF_000283275.1. Classification (NCBI taxonomy): domain Bacteria; kingdom Pseudomonadati; phylum Pseudomonadota; class Gammaproteobacteria; order Pseudomonadales; family Marinobacteraceae; genus Marinobacter; species Marinobacter sp. BSs20148. Next base: position 1,833,893 of record NC_018268.1, on the reverse strand, counting down.
GGGAACCCACTAAGGTGCGCTTGCCGATTTTTTGACAAAAATCCAATAATAGCCTTAAAACGAAAAGGGAACTCCAAAAATAATTCTCAAGATATTGATTTATAAAAATTTTATAAAACAGGCATAGTACCTGCATATACCTTGTTAGCTACCCAGTGTGCAAACTGCCACCTAACGACAGAGTGAGTTGAGCCACCGTGAAACACATATCGCCTTACCCACTTACAGTGCCACAGCCACAAAAACTGGCAGAGCTGCGCCAAAGTTTTGAGGAATGGAACAGTGAACCGGGTATTCTCAACCGCTTGGTACGCCGACTTTCAGCCACCCTGAAGTTGGACGCACAACTGACCATGCTGGCAGAAGAAATGGGGCAGGTTGTTCCTTTTGATGCCTTTCAATACCGCCACCAGCTGGGGCGCCAAGAGTTTGTGTTTACCACTGGCATTGGTGGTCCCCACCGCTGCGAGTACCGTCTGAATCTAGAGGGCGAGAATTTTGGCACCTTGTCGCTGCATCGGCGTAAGCGCTTTAGTAACGATGAGTTGCAAGCCGTTGAGATGCTGATTGGCGCGGCAGTATGCTCGCTGCGCAACGCTTGTCATTTCAGTGCTATGGAGCAGGCATCGTTAACCGACTCACTGACCGGGATTGGCAACAAACGCGCCATGGAAGAAGCCTTGCAAAAAGCTCAGCTGCTAACCGGCCGTCACAACGAGACTTACTCGCTGATCCTGTGCGACCTCGATCACTTCAAAGCGATAAACGACACCTGCGGCCACGTGGTAGGCGACGTTGTACTAAAGCGCGTAACAGAAGCGCTGGAATCCGCGGTGCGCAGCTCCGACAGCGTGTACCGGTTTGGCGGCGAAGAATTTGCGGTGCTATTGCCCCATACCGATCAGTATGCTGCGGTAGATGTCGCCGAGCGCGTTCGCTCAGCTATTGAAGCCTTACAAATTGATTGCGGAGAGCATTCAGTTGCGCTGACTACCAGCTGTGGCGTTGCACTTCACCGCGCCGGCGAAGGCTCAGGGCAGTGGCTAGCGCGCGCAGACGAAGCTCTTTATCGCGCTAAAGACCAAGGCCGCAATTGCACGCGCGTATTTGCCACCATCAGCTGATGGCACCCTCCGTTGTTTAACGCCAGCCTTAACCGGCTATTAACCGCGGGTTTTATCGGTGCGGGCTTTGCCGCCACTGCGCTGAGGTTTAGAGTCTGCAACCGCCCACTTCGCGAGCGCCTTGTCCCGCTTTTGAACCAGGGGAGCCTGCCGCACGATTGCTGCGATTGGTTACCGGAGCTGCCTTTCTTTGCTGGCGCGCCTGCGCCGCCGCTTCATCCGGTGTCTGTTGCGGAACCGCCATTTTAGCCAAGCCAACCGTGCGGCTCAGCAAATCCACGGCTTTCTGATCCAACTCTTCCCATTTCCCCACGGTTAATCTGCTGGGCAAAAATATTGAGCCGTAACGAACCCGTTTCAGGCGACTGACACGCACACCTTGGGATTCCCAAAGGCGCCTCACTTCACGGTTGCGCCCTTCCAACAAAGTCACATGGAACCAACGGTTCATACCGGTACCGCCAGCGGCGGAAATATCGCTAAATTTAGCCTCGCCGTCCTCCAGGGTGACGCCGGTACGCAGGCGCTCAACCATGGCGTCGTCTACTTCACCAAAAATACGCACCGCGTATTCCCGATCAATCTGGCTAGACGGATGCATAAGACGGTTAGCCAGTTCGCCATCGGTAGTAAACATCACTAGGCCAGTGGTGTTCAAATCCAGCCGGCCAATAGAAATCCAGCGATGTTCACGCAATCGTGGCAGCCGGTCGAACACAGTTGGACGCCCTTCCGGGTCTTTGCGAGTGGTTACTTCGCCTTCCGGCTTGTTGTAAATCAGCACCCGGCGCAAAACCTCGGCAGCGGCAGCAACGTCCAAGCGCTTGCCGTCGAGTTCAAAAACATCGCTCACCGTGGCTTTCTGGCCTGGAGTAACGGGTTTGCCATTTACCAACAGGCGACCCGCCTCCATCCAGCCTTCAATTTCACGCCGCGATCCAACCCCGGCACGTGCCAGCAGTTTCTGGATTCGCTCAGGACCGTCTACCTGCAAAGTCGCCAGCACCTCTGGCGCAGGTTTTCTTGGCTTCGCCGTTTTTGCCGATGATTTCGCCGGGTTACGGCGATTAGCGCTCGGCTTGTTCGCATTCGATGCTGATTTGGCTGCCGGCTTGCCGGTAGTCCAGGGGCGTTCTGACGCCATGGGTTAATCCTTAAATAACGGACCGATGCAGAGCCTGCATCAGTGGAATGGTGTTTGTTCGATTTTCTGCTCAATTTCGCGCCCGATCGCGTCCAGATCCCGACTAACAGACAAGGGCGGCAGCTGATCCAGGCTTATTAGATTAAAGTAGTCAAGAAATTGCCGAGTGGTTGCATACAAGGCCGGCCGGCCCGGTACTTCCCGATGACCTACAATTCGAACCCACTCTCGCTCAACCAAGGTACGAATGATATTGCTGCTTACCGCAACGCCGCGAATATCTTCAATTTCACCACGGGTAATAGGCTGGCGATAGCCGATCAATGCGAGTGTTTCCAATAACGCCCGCGAATAACGCGGTGGTTTTTCTTCAAACAGCCGAGCCACCCAAGGAGCGAAAGATTCACGCACCTGAAGGCGGTAACCGCTGGCAACTTTTTTCAGCTCAATACCGCGACCGCTGCAAAGTTGCTCTAATTCCACCAGCGCCTGTTCCACTGCCTTATGGGTTGGCCGCTCGGTTTCGTCAAACACTTCTCTGAGCTGCTGCACCGTTAGCGGCTTGCCCGCTGTCAGCAGAACCGCTTCGATAATCCCTGTAATGGGTAAGGCAGCGTCACTCATCATAATTCGTTGCACCAGTATTCAGGGTTTTCAGACCGCAGCCCGCGCCCGCAAATGAATGGGGCCAAACGGGTCAGCCTGAACAAACTCAACCAGCTGCTCTTTTACCAGCTCTAACATTGCCAAAAAACTGACAACAACCCCCAGACGCCCTTCGTCCGGCAGGAACAGACTTTCGAAACGAATAAAACCGCCTTCTTGCAGCCGAGCTAGAATCGCCGACATGCGCTCACGGGTCGACAGCTTCTCTCGCTCAACGTGGTGGCTGCTAAACATATCTGCACGTTTAAGCACGTTTTCCAATGCCCGTAAAATCTCTGTCATGGCCACCTCAGGATGGCTGAGTACCGAGGGAAGCTTCGGCATACCGGCATCGGCAACAAAAATATCCCGCTCCTGGCGCGGCATCTTATCTATGTCTTCTGCCGCTTTTTTAAAACGCTCGTACTGCTGCAAACGGCGAATCAGTTCTGCCCGTGGGTCGTCTTCTTCGTCTTCTTCAATCTGCTGCCGCGGTAACAGCATCCGGGACTTGATTTCGGCCAGCGTGGCCGCCATCACCAGATATTCCGCCGCAAGCTCAAATCGCATAACCCCTAAAACGGCGATGTATTCCATATACTGGCGAGTAATAGCACTGACGTCGACTTCCAGAATGTTCATATTCTGACGCCGAATCAGGTACAACAACAAATCCAGAGGGCCTTCAAACGCATCCAAAAACACCGCCAGAGCGTCTGGCGGAATATAAAGATCGAGCGGCAACTGCGCCAGGGGCTTGCCTGCTATTAAAGCCAAGGGCGGCTGACCCACCCCTTGTGGCCTTGCCGCCGCACCGGCTGAGACTGCTGGATCAGTCAGCACTTCAACGATAGCTCAGGCCCATGGCAGAGCGAACTTCATCCAAGGTATCGCGGGCTGCATCGCGAGCGCGTTCGCGCCCTTCCTCCAGAATGGAACGAATCAGATCCGGATTGCCTTCGTACTCGGCTGCACGTTCGCGCAGAGGCCGCTGCTCTTCCACAATGGAGTCAATCAGCGGTTTTTTGCAGTCCAGGCAGCCGATGCCGGCGCTGCGACAACCAATTTCCACCCAACTACGAGTGTCCGCATCGGAATAAACCTTGTGCAGGGCATACACCGGGCATTTTTCCGGCTCGCCCGGGTCAATTCGTCGTACTCGCGCCGGGTCGGTCTGCATGGTGCGTATTTTCACCGCTACGTTGTCCGGTGCTTCCCGAAGGCCAATGTAATTGTTGTAGGATTTCGACATTTTCTGCCCGTCCAACCCTGGCAGTTTTGATTCAGGCGTCAACAATGGTTGAGGCTCTGGCAAAATCACTTTGCCACCGCCCTCAATGTAGCCGTACAGGCGTTCGCGATCGCCTAAGGATATATTTTGCTGTTCTTTCAGAAGAGCACGGGCCGTTTCCAGCGAATCCAGATCGCCTTCTTCCTGGTAACGTTTCTTCAGATTGCGATAGAGTTTGGCGTTTTTCTTGCCCATTTTCACAATGGCCGCCTCGGCTTGGTCTTCGAAGCCTGGCTCACGCCCATAAAGATGATTGAAGCGCCGTGCGATTTCACGGGTGATTTCAACGTGGGAAACCTGATCGGCGCCCACCGGTACACGCCCTGCCCGATACATCAGAATGTCAGCCGACTGGAGTAGCGGATACCCCAGGAACCCGTAAGTAGCGAGATCTTTCTCGCGCAGCTTTTCTTGCTGATCTTTGTAGGTCGGAATACGCTCAAGCCAACCTAAAGGCGTGATCATCGACAGCAGCAGATGCAACTCGGCGTGCTCAGGCACCTGAGACTGAATAAACATCGTGGATGAACCCGGGTTAACGCCCGCAGCCAACCAGTCAATAACCATGTCCGACACGCTTTGTTCAATATTAGAGGGGTCGTCGTACTGCGTGGTCAGGGCATGCCAGTCGGCGACAAAGAAAAAGCACTCGAATTCATGCTGGAGTTTCACCCAGTTTTTAAGCACACCGTGGTAGTGGCCAAGGTGAAGCTTGCCGGTCGGACGCATGCCCGACAATATCCGTTGCTGGGAATCTACAGAACTCAAAGCAAGAACTCCTTCTAATAGAATACAAGAGGCGCCATATTACGCCAGGCGACCCGGCATTATAATCAAAAAACCCCCGCTCTGCAGAACAGAAACGGGGGTTTTTGAAAATGACCGCGGGTTTTACCAGCCAGTCACTTCTTTTAGAGCCTTGCCAATGTCAGCCAGACTGCGCACGGTTTTCACACCGGCGTCGTTCAGAGCAGCGAACTTCTCGTCTGCGGTACCCTTACCACCGGAAATGATGGCACCGGCGTGGCCCATACGCTTGCCAGGAGGCGCCGTTACACCGGCAATGTAAGAGACCACCGGTTTGGTGACGTGCTCTTTGATGTACGCTGCAGCTTCTTCTTCCGCAGTGCCCCCAATTTCGCCGATCATCACAATAGCTTCAGTCTGCGGGTCTTCTTGCAGCAGCTTGAGGATGTCGATGAAGTTGGAACCCGGAATCGGATCGCCACCGATGCCAACGCAGGTAGACTGGCCATAGCCAAAATCTGTGGTCTGCTTGACGGCTTCGTAGGTCAACGTGCCAGAACGCGACACAATACCGACTTTACCCGGCTTGTGAATGTGGCCCGGCATGATACCGATCTTGCACTCACCCGGTGTGATAACGCCTGGGCAGTTGGGCCCGATCATACGCACGCCTTTGCGATCAACGTACTCTTTGGCGTACAGCATATCGATGGTAGGGATACCTTCGGTGATGCACACAATCAGCTCGAGTCCGGCATCTGCTGCTTCGATGATGGCATCTTTACAAAACGGAGCCGGAACGTAGATCACGGTCGCGTGTGCACCGGTCTTTTCTACAGCCTCACGTACGGTGTTAAACACCGGTAGGCCCAAGTGCTCGGTACCGCCTTTGCCGGGGCTTACGCCACCGACCATTCTGGTGCCGTATTCAATAGCCTGCTGGGAGTGGAATGTACCCTGGGAACCGGTAAAGCCTTGGCAGATCACTTTGGTGTCTTTATTGATCAGAATGCTCATTATTTGCCTCCCGCGACTTTAACAACTTGCTCTGCGGCATCGGCCAGGCTGCTGGCGGCGATGATGTTCAAACCGCTTTCTGCCAGCACCTTGGAACCCAGTTCAGCGTTGTTGCCCTCAAGGCGAACAACCACAGGCACTTTTACGCCTACTTCTTTAACCGCGCCGATGATGCCTTCAGCAATCATGTCACAACGTACAATGCCGCCGAAGATATTTACCAGTACGGCTTGCACGGCGTCATCAGACAGGATGATTTTGAACGCTTCGGTTACGCGCTCTTTGGTAGCTCCGCCGCCAACGTCCAGGAAGTTAGCCGGGCGTCCGCCGGCCAACTTGATGATGTCCATGGTGCCCATGGCCAAACCAGCACCGTTAACCATGCAACCGATGTTGCCATCCAGCGCTACGTAGTTCAGTTCCCAGGCTGCCGCTTCGGCTTCGCGGGAATCTTCCTGTGAAGGATCGCGCATGGCCTGAAGTTTCTTCTGACGATACAGAGCGTTGCCATCAACGCCGATTTTGGCATCCAGGCAGTGAAGATCACCGGCCGGGGTTATAACCAGAGGGTTAATTTCTAACAGCGCCAGGTCGTAGTCTTCAAACAGCTTCGCCAGACCCATAAAGATCTTGGTAAATTGGCCAATCTGCTTGCCTTCAAGGCCCAGTTTGAACGCCAGCTCGCGTCCTTGGTAAGGCTGTGCGCCTACCAGTGGATCGATTTCGGCCTTCAGAATTTTTTCCGGGGTTTCTTCCGCAACCGTTTCAATTTCAACACCACCTTCGGTGGAGGCCATGAAGACGATACGGCGGGTACCACGGTCTACAACCGCGCCCAGGTACAGCTCTTGGTCGATGTCAGTCAGGGATTCAACCAAAATTTTACTAACCGGCTGACCGTGCTCGTCAGTCTGGAAAGTCACCAGCTTCTTGCCCAGCCATTGCTCGGCAAAGGCACGGATGTCGTCGGTATTTTTAACCAGCTTTACACCGCCGGCTTTACCGCGGCCACCAGCGTGAACCTGAGCTTTAACAACCCAGCTATCGCCACCAATCTTCTCTGCAGCTGCTACTGCCTCATCCGGGGTACTACAGGCAATGCCCTGTGATACCGGCAAGCCATACTCAGCAAAAAGCTGCTTGCCCTGATATTCGTGCAAATTCATAGTTTATGTCCTGCTTTTTAATGAAGGATAGACACCTGTGGGATGAACCCTCTGGCGGCAAATCCATCTTGATAGACCCTGATAACACCGGCCCAACGATTGCATTTAGAGAAACCAGGGTCTTTAAAACAAAAGTCTCTAAAAGTCATGGGGCGCCCTGCGGCGCCCCATGACTTTCTGGCTTATTATTTCTTCTTGCGACGATTGGCCATGTGAATTGCCCCACCGTTAACTGCAAGAGCTGCCTCGTGCACTGACTCAGATAGAGTCGGGTGAGCAAAACAGGTCAACGCAAGATCTTCTGCACTGGAACCGAACTCCATGGCGATAACGCCTTGGGCAACGATTTCAGACGCCGCTGGGCCCAACACGTGGAAGCCCAGAATGCGATCAGTTTTCTCGTCTGCAATAATCTTAACCATGCCCACCGCCGAATTGGCGGCCATAGCGCGACCGTTTGCTGCAAACGGGAAGGTACCCACTTTATAAGCCGCGCCATCAGCCTTCAGCTGCTCTTCGCTCTTCCCAACCCACGCTACTTCCGGTGAAGTGTAAATGACATTGGGAATGCAGTCGTAGTTAACCTGTGGTTTATGGCCGGCAATGCGCTCCGCAACCATAACGCCTTCTTCAGAGGCTTTATGGGCCAACATCTGACCACGCACCACGTCACCGACCGCCCAAACGCCGGGGGCGTCGGTTTTACAGTGGTCGTCTACGAATACAAACCCGCGCTCGTCCATGTTCACACCGGAGTCTGCTGCCAGCAGGTTGTCTGTATAGGGGCGACGACCAACAGCCACAATCAGCTTATCGACCATCAGCTCTTGTTTGCCTTTGCTGTCTTCGTAACTTACGTAGACCAACTTACGCTTGACCTCTGCACCCGTTACACGGCCGCCCATGACTATGTTCAGGCCCTGTTTCTGGAACTCTTTCAACGTGGCCTTGGCAATCTGCTGGTCTACCCCTGGCAAGAACGTATCCTGCGCTTCCAACAGAGTGACTTCAGAGCCCAGGCGGGCCCAAACGCTGCCCAGCTCCAAACCGATAATACCGGCGCCAATCACACCCAATCGCTTGGGCACTGCAGTAAATTCCAGAGCGCCCTCCGAATCAGTGATATAACCTTCGGTTTTTGGCGCAGGCGGAATCTCAATCGGACGCGAGCCTGTAGCCAAAATAACGTTATCGGCTTCATAGGTCTTGGTCTTGCCGTCGTTGTCAGTCACTTCCACCTGGCGATTTGCCAATAACTTGCCGTGACCATAAATCGAGGTAACACCGTTTGACTTGAACAGGCCCGCAATGCCTCCGGTCAGCTGTTTAACAATGCCGGTCTTACGTTCCATCATTTTAGCGATGTCAATGGAGATGTCGTTGGCAATAATGCCCTGCTCGGCAAAGCCGTGCTGGGCTTCCTCGTACTTGTGAGAAATCTCCAGCAGTGCCTTGGACGGGATACAACCTACGTTCAGGCAGGTTCCACCCAACACCTGTTTGCCTTCATCCGAAGACCAGCTTTCTACACAGGCGACGTTCAGGCCCAATTGCGCGGCTTTGATTGCAGCCACATAACCACCGGGGCCGGCGCCAATTACGATTACATCAAACTTGTCAGCCATAGTTAATCCTGTATTCCGATTCGGTAAGTGAAGTGCCTATACGTCCAGCAGGATACGCGCAGGATCTTCCAGCATATCCTTGATGGCAACCAGGAACTGCACTGCTTCCTTGCCGTCAATCATGCGGTGGTCATAAGACAGTGCCAGGTACATCATGGGCTGTATCACCACCTGACCATTCACCGCCATCGGACGTGGCTGGATCTTATGCATACCCAGAATCGCCGTTTGTGGCGGGTTCAGAATAGGCGTCGACAACAGGGAACCAAAGGTGCCTCCGTTGGTTATGGTGAAGGTACCACCGGTCATTTCATCGATGCCCAGTTTGCCCGTTTTGGCCTTGGTACCGTACTCGACAATTTTCTTCTCGATGTCAGCAAGGCTAAGTGCGTCAACGTCACGCAATACCGGAACCACCAGGCCGCGCTCGGTGGATACCGCCACACCGATATCCTGGTAACCATGGTAAACCATGTCATTGCCGTCGATGGACGCATTCACCGCAGGGAAGCGTTTCAGAGCTTCGGTCGCGGCTTTGGTAAAGAAAGACATAAAGCCCAACTTAATACCGTGACGCTTTTCGAAGCTTTCTTTGTATTGCTTGCGCAGCTCCATGATCGGCCCCATGTTCACCTCGTTAAAGGTGGTCAACATGGCAGCGCTCTGTTGTGCATTGACCAGACGCTTCGCGATACTGGCGCGCAGGCGGGTCATGGGAACGCGTTTTTCAATACGCTCACCAGCACTGATCTCGGCTACGGGCGCAGGCGCAGGCGCAGCCTTCGCAGCAGGCGAGTCAATAGAGGACTTGGCGTTATCAATGTGACTTTGAACATCTTCTTTAGAAATCCGACCGTCTTTCCCCGTGCCTTTCAATGCACTGGGTTCAACGTTGTTCTCGTCAGCCAGCTTACGCGCAGCCGGGCTCAGAATCGCGTCTGAGGAGGGCGCCGCGTCGGCGCCTTGGTCTTTGCTTTCAACCGCGTCTTTACCGCCGGAGCCCTTGGACTCGCTAGCAGCGCCTGCTTTGAATCTTCCGATCACTTCACCGCTTTCTACGGTGTCACCGTCGTTTTTCAAGATTTCTTCGATGACACCGTCAGCGGGCGCAACAATTTCCAGCACCACTTTGTCGGTTTCAATATCGACGATTAGCTCATCGCGCGCGCAGGCTTCACCCGGCTGCTTGTGCCAGGTCGCGACAGTACCTTCCGCGACCGACTCCGGGAATACGGGGGCTTTAATCTCTGTAGACATTACGGTTCCTTTGTTCGATAGCTCGGAAGCTTGATAGCTCGGTAGCTTGTCAGACTTCAAATGCGTCATTAACCAATTTTTTCTGCTGTTCGATGTGCACAGACATGTGGCCGGCAGCAGGTGCAGCCGAGGCGTCACGGCCCGCATATTCGAGGTGCAGTTTAGGGTTCAGCCGTTGCAGCGCGTTGCGCATATGGTGCTGGCTGCTATACCAAGCGCCCTGGTTCATAGGTTCTTCCTGACACCAGACAGCGTGCTTGAGCTTGCTGAATTCCGCCAGTAATTCATCCAGATCTTCACCCGGGAACGGATACAGCTGTTCTATACGAATAATGGCCGTGTCGTTACGCTCGCTGGTTTTCTTCTTCTCCAGCAACTCATAATAGACCTTACCGCTGCAAAGAATAACCCGAGTGATTTTTTTTGCATCAGACGGCTCTTTTTCGGGCAGCACGGTCTGGAACGTACCTGAAGTCAGATCGTCCAGGCTGGAAATAGCTTCTTTATGGCGCAGCAGGCTCTTTGGCGTAATGGCAATCAATGGCTTACGAACCGGGCGTTTCACCTGTCGGCGCAACATGTGGAATACTTGCGAAGGCGTTGTGGGCACACATACTTGGATATTCTGTTCCGCGCTCAGCTGCAAGAAGCGCTCGATACGCGCCGAACTATGTTCTGGACCCTGCCCTTCATAACCGTGCGGCAATAACATGGTAAGGCCGCACAGACGTCCCCACTTGTGCTCACCACTGGTCAGGAACTGATCAATCACTACCTGGGCTCCGTTAGCAAAGTCGCCAAACTGCGCTTCCCAGACAACCAGCGAGCTAGGCGATGTGGTCGCATAGCCGTATTCGAAAGCCAGTGCGGCCTCTTCGGACAGCAGAGAATCGTAAAGCTCGAACTTGGGCTGATCGTCAGACAGATGAGTCAGCGCAATGTGCGTAGCGCCATCTTTCTGGTTATGCAAAACGGCGTGACGGTGGGAGAAAGTACCGCGACTAACATCCTGTCCTGTTATACGAATCGGATAACCTTCGTTTAACAATGTTGCATAGGCCATGATCTCGCCGTAACCCCAATTAAGAGGCAAAGCACCGGCCGTCATCTTGTCCCGATCCTTAACGATTTTAGACACTTGACGCTGAATAATGAAACCTTCTGGCACTTCGCTCAGCTTTTTACCCAGCTTCTGAATGGTCTTCAGCGGCACGCTAGACTTGCACTTGGCTGTCCACTCATGGCCAAGATACGGGGTCCAGTCAACGTGCAACTTGGCGTTTGGTTCTTTAACCAGCGCCTTTACAACGTGCTCTCCCTTATCCAGAACCGTGCGGTAATCATTTTCCATCTGCTTGGCGAAGTCTTCGCTGACTACACCAGCATCAATCAGACTGTCCACATAGATGTTACGCGTGGTTTTCAGCTTACGAATTTTCTCGTACATCATCGGCTGAGTCGCGGCAGGCTCGTCGGCTTCGTTATGACCACGGCGGCGATAGCACACCAAGTCAATAACAACGTCGCCTTTAAATTCGTTGCGATAGTCCATGGCCATCCGAGTGACGAACAAAACTGCTTCCGGGTCGTCTGCGTTCACGTGCAGAATTGGAGCCTGAACCATTTTGGCGATATCTGTACAGTATTCGGTAGAACGGGCGTCTTCTTGTCTGCTAGTGGTAAAGCCAACTTGGTTGTTGATCACAATATGTACGGTGCCACCAGTACCAAAACCGCGGGTCTGTGACATCTGGAAGGTTTCCATCACCACGCCTTGGCCCGCAAACGCAGCATCACCGTGCATAATCACCGGCAAAACCTGCCTGCCATCTTTGTCTTCGCGGCGGGTTTGGCGAGCGCGAACAGAGCCCACAACTACTGGGGACACGATTTCCAGATGCGAGGGGTTAAAAGCCAAGGCCAGATGAATCTCACCACCCGGGGTCATCACGTTGGACGAGAAACCTTGGTGATACTTAACATCACCGGAACCTGAGCCCGCCTTATTCTTGCCTTCGAACTCGTCGAACAGTTCTTTCGGATTTTTGCCCAAAATATTGACCAACACGTTCAAACGGCCACGGTGGGCCATTCCCAGAACGATTTCTTTGGTGCCACCGGAACCGGCACGCTGAATAATTTCATCAAGACAGGGAATAAGGCTTTCCGCACCTTCCAAGCCAAAACGCTTAACGCCGGGATAGCGTGAACCCAAATATTTTTCCAAGCCCTCAGCGGCGGACAGGCGTTCAAGCAAATGAATACGGGTGTCGGCATCAAAACCGGGGTTGGAGCGAATCGGCTCCATGCGTTGTTGGAACCAGCGCTTGATGCGAGTGTCCACAATATGCATGTACTCTGCACCAATACTCTTGCAATACGTCTGTTGCAGGCCTTCTATGATGTCGCCTAGCTTCATCGTTTCAGAACCGAAACTCAGCGAGCCAGTCTGGAACTCGATGTCGTTATCGGCGTTGTAAAGCTCATGAAAGGCCGGGTCAAGATCTTCAACCAGTTCACGTGGTTTGACATTCAGCGGGTCCAGCTTCGCGTGCTGGTGACCACGAAAGCGGTATGCGTTAATCAATTGCAATACGCGTGTCTGCTTTTTATCCGCATCAGGTACGGCGCCTATTGGCGCAGTGTTGCTAGCGAGGAACCGCTGATTACTGGAAATATGCTTAAATTGTTCGCGGATTGCGGAGTGGATAATATCTTTGCCCTGATAGCCGTCGACGCTGGGAAGCTTGTCGAAGTAGCTTCGCCACTCTTCAGGAACGGCGTTAGGGTCTGAAATATAAGTTTCAAAAAGCTGTTCAACGTAGGCAAGATTACCCCCCTGTAGATGGGAAGTTTGCCACAACTGCTCCATGATGCTTTCGTGCATTTTGAATAGCTCACCTTGGGCTGGTACGGGAAGCCGTAATGGTCGGCCAGTGCCTCATTCCAGTCAATACGGGTTTTCACGCTGTCGACTTTGGCCGCCACATCCGGGACGGATGTCTGCTTTCCCCGAAATTTTTTATGCTTAGCGACGCAGTGCAAGCTATCTAACGGCTAACAATCACGATGCACGAAGTTTGGACCGCTACCAGACTATTGGCTATACGCCTTTGGTTGAAGGCCCCGCCAAATTGACGAGGCCTTCAAGGGTCTTACTCAGCAGACACAGTATAACGTCTGTATTATATTTTGCTGCTCAAGTTGCCCGCTGCAACAACAGGTTCCGAATATGGCCAATAGCCCGAGTCGGGTTAAGGCCCTTCGGACATACGCTGACACAGTTCATAATACCGCGGCAACGGAACACGCTGAAAGGGTCGTCCAAGTCAGCCAAACGCTCGGCCTGGGCGGTATCACGGCTGTCCGCCAGGAAGCGGTAAGCCTGCAACAAGCCTGCGGGGCCAATAAACTTATCCGGGTTCCACCAGAACGACGGGCAAGCCGTGGAACAACATGCGCACAGTATACACTCATAAAGACCGTCGAGCTTTTCACGGTCTTCCGGCGTCTGCAAACGCTCTATAGCGGGCGCTGGCTGATCGTTGACCAAGTACGGCATGACCTTTTCATACTGTTTGTAAAACAGGCTCATATCCACGACCAGATCACGGATGACCGGCAAACCAGGCAACGGGCGTAATACCAGTTTGTCTTTTTTGACCACCTGAGACACCGGCGTGATGCACGCCAGGCCATTTTTGCCGTTCATGTTCATGCCGTCAGAGCCGCACACGCCTTCGCGGCATGACCGCCGGTAAGACAGGGTGACGTCTTTTTCTTTCAGCAGATTGAGCACGTCCAGCACCATCAGGTCTTTACCCTTCGGAAGTTCAACCTCGACATCCTGCATGAACGGGGCGTTGTCTGCTTCCGGGTTGTAACGATAAAGGCTTACCAACATAGTCTTCGTCCCCTTAATACGACCGAATCATCGGCTGGAATGTGTCGACAGTCTTCGGCGAGAAGTTAACATCGCGCTTGCCAACCCGCTTGTCCAGCGGGAAATAAAGCGAGTGCTTCAGCCAGTTCTCGTCGTCGCGCTCAGTAAAGTCGTTGCGGGCATGAGCACCGCGACTTTCTTTTCGCTCTACCGCTGATACGGCAGTGGCGTAAGCAACTTCAAACAGGTTGTCCAGCTCCAACGCCTCAATACGCGCGGTATTGAATGCGTTGCTGGTGTCGGTCAGGCGGGTGTTGCGAACACGCTCACCGATTTCATTCAGCAGCTGCAGGCCTTTATCCATGCTTACACCGTCGCGGAATACACCGAAATACAGCTGCATACAGGTTTGCAGATCTTTACGAACCGCCGCCACGTGCTCACCTTCGCTGGCGTTAGCCAGACGATCTAGCCGCGCCATGGCGCGCTTGATGTCGGCTTCACTTGCGCCGTCTACTTCAAAGCCGTTGCGCAACTGCTCTTCAATGTGCAGGCCAGCTGCACGACCAAACACGACCAGGTCCAAAAGCGAGTTGCCGCCAAGACGGTTGGCACCGTGAACTGAAACACAAGCCGCTTCACCACAAGCAAACAAACCACGAATTGGCTGATCTTTGCCGTCATCGTCTTGAGTCAGCGCCTGACCGCCAACGTTCGTCGGAATACCACCCATCATGTAATGACAGGTTGGAACAACAGGGACAGGCTCTTTCACCGGATCTACGTGGGCAAAGGTCTTCGATAGCTCACAAATACCCGGTAGCCGCAAATTCAGGGTCTCTTCACCCAAGTGGTCGAGCTTCAGCAGAACGTGATCTTTTTCAGGACCACAGCCACGACCTTCAAGAATCTCGATAACCATGGAGCGTGCAACAACGTCCCGGCCTGCAAGATCTTTGGAATTGGGCGCGTAGCGCTCCATGAATCGCTCGCCTTCGGAGTTGATCAAGTAACCGCCCTCACCCCGACAGCCTTCGGTCACGAGCGTGCCCGCACCGTAAATGCCGGTAGGATGGAACTGCCACATTTCCATGTCTTGCATCGGGAAGCCGGCACGCAGGGCCATGCCGATACCGTCGCCGGTGTTAATCAGGGCATTGGTGGTGGAGGCATAAATACGGCCAGCGCCGCCGGTCGCAAGAACCGTTGCTTTGGCTTTGATATAAGCTACTTCACCCGTTTCGATTTCGATCGCAACAACACCAACAACTTCATTTTTCGCATTTTTGACCAGATCGACCGCATACCATTCACTCAAGAATGTAGTGCCACGCTTCAGGTTGGCCTGATACAGCGTATGCAGGAGTGCGTGACCTGTTCGGTCGGCCGCCGCACAGGTGCGAGCTGCTTGGGTAGAATCATTCGGCCCTTTGGACTGACCACCAAATGGACGCTGGTAAATCCGACCCTGCTCGGTGCGTGAGAATGGCAGGCCCATGTGCTCAAGTTCGAATACAGCTTGCGGACCTACAGAACACATATATTCAACCGCGTCCTGATCAGCAATGTAATCTGACCCCTTAACGGTGTCATACATGTGCCAGCGCCAGTCGTCGTTGGGATCCGCGCTGGCAATCGCACAGGTAATGCCACCTTGGGCAGACACAGTGTGCGAGCGGGTTGGAAATACTTTGGTAATACACGCGGTTTTAACGCCGCTTTCAGTCAACTGCAGCGCTGCGCGCATACCGGCACCGCCGCCGCCAATCACGATGGCGTCATAGGACATGGTCTTGATGTTAGACATTAATTAAAACCCCCACAGGATCTGAATACCCCAAACCACATACACGAACATGGTCAGACCGCACGCGGCCTGCACCAGAAAACGCGGCAGGGCTGATTTCATATAGTCAGTTGTTACTGTCCACAAACCAACCCAAGCGTGTGCGCCAATCGAAAACAGAGCCATCAGCGTAAAAATACGCATCCAAGTCTGGCTAAACAGGCCTGCCCAGGCATCGTAGCCCAAGCCGGGATTGGCGATAATGAACACAAGAAGAACCGCTGTATACAGTGCAAGGATATACGCTGAAACTCGCTGCATTAGCCAGTCTGCAACACCGCTTCGGCCGAGATTGGTTACACTACTTACATTGCCCATATCCAAACTCCTGCCAGTACAATCAGAATTATGGCGATGGCCAGAGCCGCTTTGGCAGCCAAAAGGCCACTTGCCAACTCTTCACCAATACCCATGTCCATCAGCAAGTGCTTGGTACCTGCCACCAGGTGATATAGCAGGGCAGATAAAATGCCCCAGATAATCAGCTTGGCGAAGAAGCCGCTCAGCAATTCACTAACATGGCCATACCCTTCTTCCCCAGACAGGGAAAGATCCAGACCATAAAGCATGAACGCTACACCGACAAAAATGATGATGCCGCTGATGCGGTGCAATATGGAAACAATGGCTGGCAAAGGAAAATGAAACTTGCCGAGATCGAGATTTACTGGTCGTTTACTATTCACAGCGCTCTCACACTCTCTATTGTTGCCGCGGAGCCGGCTAGCCGGACGCAGATGATTGATTTGTACGGATCAGTGTGCACATACGAGGCTGGCACACGATTGGCTCAGGGTATGAAGGGATTTTTCCCGGCAGCTCGTTGCGCGCTGGCAAAGTTGCTTTGGGGAAAGGCGCCACTGTCGGCTAAACCCCCCAATTACGGGATACAGATTATAAGGAGTACGCTAATTAATTACAAACCTGCAATTGACGTAAATCACTGCCAGTAAACGAATGTATATGAAGACAAAAGGCTTATTGACAGCAAATCCCTGCTAGCGTCATGACTAATACTGGCATTTACTCATTGACGTTATGGAACATTTTTCGTTTTTGCGTAGCCTTTTGTTGACAAAGAAAGTGATCAGACTATATTTTGCCGCCAGTTTTGCGATAATACGCGTCTCACTCGCGCATTCTTAAAATCTGACACGCTTTTAAACAGGAGAGCACCATGACCGACAGGAAAGCCACGCTAACAGTGGGCAATAAGTCCCTTGAGCTACCGGTTTACTCCGGCACCGTCGGCCCAGACGTTATTGATGTACGGAGCCTGGTTCAGCAAGGCGTGTTCACTTACGATCCCGGCTTTGTATCTACAGCGGCTTGCGAGTCCGCCATCACTTTTATTGATGGCGACAAGGGCGTGCTCTTGCACCGCGGCTATCCGATCGAGCAGCTGGCAGAACACTCTGACTACCTAGAGCTCTGTTGGCTGCTGCTGCACGGGGAACTCCCCACTGCCGAAGAAAACAAAGCCTTTCACGAAACCATCAAAAACCACACCATGCTGCATGACCAAATGCGCAATTTCTTTAACGGCTTTCGTCGTGACGCGCACCCAATGGCCATTATGTGCGGCGTCGTGGGCGCTTTATCGGCGTTCTATCACGACCAGATGGACGTAACCGATGAGCACCAGCGCGAAATTACCGGCCACCGCCTGATCGCGAAAATGCCCACCATTGCAGCTTGGTGTTACAAGTACAGCGTGGGCCAACCCTTTATTTACCCGCGTAACGACTTGTCTTACGCCGAAAACTTTTTGCAGATGATGTTTGCCACCCCATGCGAGGAATACAAGCCAAATCCGGTCCTGGCCAACGCAATGGACAAAATCTTCATCCTGCACGCTGACCACGAACAGAACGCATCCACGTCTACCGTGCGTCTGGCAGGCTCTACCGGCGCCAACCCTTATGCGTGTATGGCTTCTGGCATCGCAGCACTCTGGGGGCCTGCTCACGGCGGCGCCAACGAAGCGGTCCTGGCTATGCTGGCCGAAATTGGCGAAGAAGCGAACATTGAAGCTTTCATTGCAAGAGCCAAAGACAAAAACGACCCGTTCCGCCTGATGGGTTTTGGCCACCGGGTCTACAAAAACTTTGATCCCCGGGCCAAGGTCATGGCCGAAACCGCTCATGAAGTACTAAGCGAGCTGGGCCTCGAAAACGATCCACTGCTGCGCATTGCGCGGCGCCTGGAAAAAATCGCCCTCGAAGACGAGTACTTTGTCGAGCGTAAGCTTTACCCGAACGTAGATTTTTACTCTGGCCTGATCCTCAAGGCGATTGGCATTCCGACGTCCATGTTCACCGTTGTTTTTGCCCTGTCGCGCACCATCGGCTGGTTCTCTCATTGGAACGAAATGGTTAGCGGTAATTACCGAATTGGTCGTCCGCGCCAGCTTTACACGGGTTCGCCCAAACGCGATTACCCGAAAGATTGATTCAGTGATGCAAACATCCTGATCAAATATCAGAAAAACCGCTAATTCTAGCGGTTTTTTTGTTTTGTACTAATTTTGAGGAGCAAATCATGACAATCGTGAGCTTTATTGGCCTTGGCGTTATGGGCTATCCCATGGCCGGGCATTTGGCAGCGGCTGGCTACGATGTCCAAGTGTGGAATCGTACCAGCAGCAAAAGTCAGCAGTGGGCAAAAGACTATAACGGCAAAGCCTGCGCCAGCATCGCCGAGGCAGTGCGAGGCAGTACCATCGTTCTTACCTGCGTGGGCAACGACGATGATTTACTGGCAGTGTATGAAGGTGACGCCGGCATTCTTGCTAATGCCGCCCAGGGAACACTGCTGATTGACCACACTACCGCCTCGGCCGTGGCTGCCGAACGCTTGGCCGAACTAGCCGCACAGCGCCAACTGGGCTTTATGGATGCCCCCGTGTCTGGCGGACAGCAAGGCGCCGAAAAGGGCCAACTGACCGTCATGTGCGGTGGCAGCAGCAGCGACTTTACAACAGCAGAACCGGTGTTAAGCACCTACGCTAAAGCTCTGAATCTTATGGGGCCAGCTGGCGCGGGTCAAAAGACAAAAATGGTCAACCAGATTGCCATTGCGGGTTTGGTTCAGGGGTTGTCAGAAGCCCTGCACTTTGCCGAACAGGCTGGCCTGGATGCCAGTAAAGTTGTTGAAGTGATCTCTAAGGGAGCAGCCCAGTCCTGGCAAATGGAAAACCGGTCCGCCACCATGATTGCTGGTGAATTCGAACACGGTTTCGCGGTGAACTGGATGCGTAAAGATTTGGCCATCTGTCTGGAAGAGGCACGCAAAAACGGCGCTCGTCTGCCGGTAGCGGCACTGGTGGACCAGTTCTACGGAGATGTGCAGCAGATGGGTGGCGAGCGCTGGGATACGTCGTCGCTGATAAAGCGTTTGCGCCCGAAAAAGTAAAGCGCCTAAGTTCAGTAGTCGAGCTTTTTCGTCGTCACAAACAGTGATGGGCGGGTTTTCACCCGCCCATCACTTCAGACTCAGTCCGCCGCATTCACTTCTGTTTAGGCTGCCACTTACCGCTCACGTACCAAGCCGACCAACCAGTCGCTTTGCCATCTTTTTCTGACATTACATACTGCTCTTTGGTTTTCCGGCTGTAGCGGATCACCGACGGATTACCCTCAGTATCGCGCTCTGGTGCTTCCATCAAGTAGTTGTGCTTGGGATCAATCTCATCGCGATGG
The DNA here is from genome assembly GCF_000283275.1 of Marinobacter sp. BSs20148. Classification (NCBI taxonomy): domain Bacteria; kingdom Pseudomonadati; phylum Pseudomonadota; class Gammaproteobacteria; order Pseudomonadales; family Marinobacteraceae; genus Marinobacter; species Marinobacter sp. BSs20148. The sequence continues at coordinate 1,814,447 of NC_018268.1, read as the reverse complement.
GGTTTAATTTCCAGTACCAGCGGCGGACGGGTTTCCCGATTCTTGGGAAACTTGCTGGCTGCCAGGAACATGCCAGACGCGCCATCGCGCAACACATAGGTGTCATCCACTTTCTGGCACTGCAACTCCGGCATCGCCACCGGATCCATCTTTGGCGGTGCAGGCTCACCACTTTTCAGCAACTTACGGGTGTTTTTGCACTCATCGTTGGTGCAGCCAAAATACTTACCGAAACGACCGGTTTTCAGCTGCATTTCGCTGCCGCACTTATCGCAGTCCAACGTTGGGCCATCGTAACCCTTAATACGGAAACTGCCCTGTTCGACTTCATAACCGGAGCAATCCGGATTATTGCCACACACGTGAAGCTTACGGGTTTCGTCTACCAGGTAGCTGTCCATGGCCGTGCTGCACTTGGGGCAGCGACGCTTCATCCGTAACAGGCGGCTTTCGCCCTCACCTTCCACGTCTTCTTCAGCACTGACCACTTCGTCACCGGTCACCAGGTTAATGGTGGTTTTACAGCGCTCTTTCGGCGGTAGCGAGTAGCCCGAGCAACCCAGAAAAACACCGGTGCTGGCCACGCGAATTTGCATATTTCGACCACACGTAGGACACGGAATATCTGTTTCCGTAGGCTCGTTAGGCCGCATGCCGCCGTCGTCGTCATCCGCTTCAGCCACCTCCAGTTGTTGCCGGAAACGGCCATAAAAATCATTTAATACTTTTTTCCATTCCACATTGCCTTCCGCAACATGGTCCAGATCACCTTCCATTTGTGCAGTAAAATTGTAATCCATCAGGTTACCGAAGGATTCACACAGCCTTTCAGTCACAATTTCGCCCATTTTTTCAGCGTAAAAGCGACGGTTCTGCAGGCGCACGTAACCACGATCTTGAATGGTCGAAATGATTGAGGCGTAAGTAGACGGCCGGCCAATACCCTGCTTTTCGAGCTCTTTAACCAGGCTCGCTTCAGTGAAGCGCGGTGACGGCTTGGTAAAATGCTGGGTAGGTTCGAGCTTGTCCAAGCCGAGGCTCTCGCCAACACGGATATCTGGCAGTGCTAAATCTTCATCTTTTTTCGACGCCTGGGGCGCCACTTTCAAAAAGCCTTCAAACTTGCTGATGCGGCCACGGGTGCGCAGCTCGTAATCGCCGTTGGAGACGACGATAGACGTGCTGAGAAATTCGGCGTCGGCCATTTGGCAAGCGATAAACTGGCGCCAAATGATGTCGTAAAGCTTCTCGGCGTCTTTTTCGATACCGGTAATAGCAACCGCCTTACGAGTAGCTTCAGTCGGGCGAATAGCCTCGTGAGCCTCCTGAGCGCCTTGCTTGCTGCCATAGATGCGCGGGCTGTCCGGCAGGTATTCTTTGCCAAAGGTCGACTCTACGTACTCACGGCTGCTGTTAACTGCATCCTGGCTCAGGTTGGTGGAGTCTGTACGCATGTAGGTGATAAATCCGGCTTCGTACAAACGCTGAGCCAGCATCATGGTTTTCTTAACACTAAAGCCCAAGCGGTTACTGGCAGCCTGCTGCAACGTCGACGTTATGAAAGGAGCACCCGGGCGCGAACGGGTAGGCTTGTCTTCCCGCTTGGTCACCGCAAACTTGCCCGCGTTTAACCGCGTGACGTGGTCGTTGCTCTGGCTTTCGTTAACCGGGCGATAGGGTTTGTCGTTGTAGCGGGTCACTTCAAAACGCACCGGCTGCTTGGCGCTTAGGGTTGCGAGGCCTGCAAACAGCTGCCAGTACTCTTCCGGCACAAACTTACGAATTTCCCGTTCACGTTCAACAATCAGCTTTACCGCAACCGATTGCACACGGCCGGCGGACAAGCCTCGGGCCAACTTGGCCCAAAGCAGCGGCGACACCATGTAACCGACTACCCGATCCAGGAAACGCCGTGCCTGCTGGGCATGCACCATATCGGTGTCCAGCTTGCCTGGGTTTTCGAAGGCGCCCTGAATAGCACGTTTAGTAATTTCGTTAAAAACAACGCGCCGGTATTTTTCCGGCTCGCCGCCAATGGTCTGCTGAAGATGCCAGGCAATGGCCTCACCTTCGCGGTCCAAATCCGTTGCCAGATAAATGTGATCGGCAGACTTGGCCAGGCGTTTCAGCTCATTAACGACCTTTTCTTTACCCGGCAAAATTTCATAGCGCGCGCTCCAGTCTTGATCCGGGTCTATACCCATGCGGGCGACCAGCTGTTCACGCGCTTTACGCTTCTTGTGCACCACCTTATCTTCAGGGCTCAATTTACGCGTGACAGCGGCTTGGCGGGCACGCTCTTTGGGGTCACTGGTGGACCCGCTGCCGCTAACCGGAAGATCACGAATGTGCCCGACGGACGACTTAACAATGAAGTCGTCCCCCAGATACTTATTGATGGTCTTCGCCTTCGCTGGCGACTCGACAATTACGAGACTTTTACCCATATCGGAGATCTGTATCCTTGGCGATAAATCGGTCAGTTGTGCAGCAAACCGCAAACTCGCTGTAAAATCAGTCGGCTATAAATAAGACCCTGCCGCTGACATGAATAAGTTCACTGTTTTACAGGGTCAAGAATAGCAAGACAACCCATTCTTTGTTTTCCATCCAGCTTTTTTTCATTCGGAGAAACAACAAGGCCCGGCTAGATGCCGGGCCTTGTTGTTAAACGTCAGCTAGGTTCCGCAGGGAATCACAGCCGCTCCCACACCGTCGTTATACCCTGGCCCAAGCCGATACACATGGTGGATACACCATATTTACCGCCGTTGGCCTGCATAATATTCAACAGCGTGGTTGAAATGCGCGCACCAGAGCAGCCTAGCGGATGGCCAAGTGCAATAGCACCGCCGTTAAGATTCACTTTCTGATCCACGACACCCATCAGCTTAAGATCTTTCAACACCGGCAATGACTGCCCGGCAAAGGCCTCGTTCAGCTCCCAAAAATCGATGTCTTCGATTTTCAGGCCGGCACGCTTGAGCGCTTTCTTGGTCGCAGGTACCGGACCATAGCCCATAATAGCAGGGTCAACGCCCGCTACCGCCATACTCACTATCCGCGCCATAGGCTTAAGGCCAAGGGCTTGGGCACGTTCAGCTGACATCAACACCATCGCCGCTGCACCGTCGGTGAGCTGTGACGACGTACCGGCGGTTACTGTGCCGTTTTTCGGATCAAACGCCGGGCGCAATTGGCCCAATGACTCAGCGGTAGTTTCCGGACGAATGGTTTCGTCGTGCTCAATCAACACTTTAAAACCGTTCTCATCGTGCCCTTCTATAGGGACGATTTCATTCTTGAAACGGCCCTCATCGGTGGCTTCCTGCGCCAAGCGATGAGAACGCGCTCCGAATTCGTCCTGTTGCTGACGGGTGATGCCGTGCATCTTGGCCAACATTTCTGCCGTCAGACCCATCATGTTGGAGGCTTTGGCCGTGTACTTAGACGCCGCTGGGTTGTGATCAAACCCATCGGTCATACTAATGTGACCCATGTGCTCTACACCACCCACCACGAACATGTCACCGTTGCCAGTCATGATCGCTTGGGCCGCGGTGTGAATCGCACTCATGGCCGAACCACACAGACGGTTAACCGTCTGGGCACCGGCTTCGTGGGGCACTTTTGTCAACAAGGAAATGTTGCGTGCCACATTAAAGCCCTGCTCGCGGGTCTGGTTCACACAGCCCCAGATTACATCTTCTACTTCTTTCGGATCGAGCTTGGGATTGCGCTCGAACAGTGCGTCGATCAGGGTTGCCGACAGGGTTTCTGCACGTACATTGCGGAAACAGCCGTTTTTGGCGCGGCCCATCGGAGTCCGCACGCAATCGATGACGACAACGTCTCTCGGATTAAGGCTCATAGATCTTTCTCCGTTCGGAAATCTCGTTCAGGGTTAAGCAAAGAAGGTCTGGCCGTTTTTTGCCATTTCACGCAGCTTGTCAGTAGGCTGATACAGCGGCCCAAGATCTGCGTATTTGTCAGCCAGCTCCACAAATTTGTCCAAGCCAATCTGGTCGATATAGCGCAGTGCGCCACCGCGGAACGGAGGGAAGCCAATACCGTAGATCAAGCCCATATCGGCGTCAGCCGGGCTTTCTACAATGCCGTCTTCCAGACAACGAACGGTTTCCAGACACAGCGGGATCATCATCCGTGCGATGATTTCATCGTCTTCAAACTCTTTATCACCCTGAACAACCGGCTTCAGCAGTTTATAGGATTCTTCGTCGACTACTTTTTGCTGTTTGCCCTTGCGGTCCAGCTCGTAGCGGTAGAAGCCCTTCTCATTTTTTTGGCCGTAACGCTTGTTATCAAACATTACGTCGATGGCGGTGGTGCCTTCGTGCTTCATACGATCAGGAAAGCCTTCAGCCATAACTGCGCCAGCGTGTTTGCCGGTGTCCATGCCAACCACATCGAGCAGATACGCCGGGCCCATGGGCCAGCCAAACTTTTCCATCACCTTGTCGACTTTCTGAAAGTCGGCGCCGTCACGTACCAGTCCGATAAAGCCACCGAAGTACGGGAACAGCACCCGGTTGACCAGAAAGCCCGGGCAATCGTTAACCACTATGGGCGTTTTACCCATGGCAGTGGCATAAGCCACGGCAGTCGCAATGGCACGATCGCTGGTTTTCTTACCGCGGATAACCTCGACCAGAGGCATCATGTGCACTGGATTAAAGAAGTGCATGCCACAGAAGTTTTCCGGGCGTTTGAGATTTTTTGCCAACAGGTCAATAGAGATGGTCGAGGTGTTAGACGTCAGAATGGCGTCTTCACGAACCTGACCTTCAACTTCGCGCAGAACAGCATCTTTTACTTTCGGATTCTCAACAACTGCTTCAACAACCAAATCTACGTTCTTGAAATCGCCATAATTTAGCGCCGGGGTGATGCTGTTCAGCACGTCCGCCATCTGATCCGGTTTCATGCGTCCCTTATCAATGCGCTTGAGCAGAAGCTTCTTGGCTTCTTTCAGGCCCAGGGCGATGCCTTCGGGATTGATGTCTTTCATGATGATAGGCGTGCCTTTGAGCGCGGACTGATACGCCACGCCGCCACCCATAATGCCTGCACCCAGGACCGCTGCTAGTTTTACATCGGCAGCGTCTTTGGCCCAGCGTTTCGCCTTGTGCTTGAGTTCTTGGTCATTCAGAAAAAGACCGATCAGACTTGCAGAAACCTCCGTTTTCGCCATTTTGGCGAAGCCCTTGGCTTCTACCTCAATAGCTTTGTCGCGAGTCATACCGGCGTGCTTCTGCATCACCTTGATCGCTTCAACCGGCGCCGGGTAGTTTTTCCCGGCCTTGGCGCCTACAAAAGCTTTTGAAATCTCGAATGCCATCATGCTTTCCATGACATTCAGCTTTATTTTGCCTTTCTTTTCTTCACGGCGCGCCAAATTGTCGAGCTTGCCGTTATTCACCTGGTGAATAATGCTCAGCGCAGCGTCAACCAGCTTATCCGGTTCAACAATCGCATCGACCGCACCCACCTTGAGAGCAACGTCTGCGCGATTTTCGGTCGCACCGCAGATCCACTCAACCGCGTTATCGACGCCAACCAGGCGTGACAGGCGTACGGTGCCGCCAAAGCCCGGAAAGATACCCAACTTGGTTTCCGGTAGGCCCACTTTGGCTTTTGGTGCCATAACACGGTAATCGGTGGCGAGGCACATTTCAAAACCGCCGCCCAACGCAATACCGTTTATGGCGGTAACCGTGGGAAATGGCAGGTCTTCAATGGCACTAAAAATTTCATTGGCGCCTAAGTTGTTGGCCACCAGTTCGTCTTCCGGGCCGGAAAACAAATCTTTAAATTCGGTGATGTCTGCGCCAACAATAAAGCTGTCTTTGGAACTGGTAACAACAAGACCCTTAAGATCCGTCCGTGACGTCAGTATGTTTGTCGCATTACGGAGTTCTTCTAGGGTAAGGCGGTTGAATTTGTTGACAGACTCGCCTTGCAAGTCAAAGTTCAACTGGGCGATTCCGCCTTCGATCTCTTTAACCGTGATGGCTTTACCTTCGTAAATCATCAACTGATCTCCAGTCTGTGATTGGAACTGTTTTGTGCGCCGGAGTGCTTGCACATTCACTTGCAAGATTCCGACTGCAGATGCAGCGAACCTTTAACCACTGCGGCCGCTACCCGATCTTCAATTCAAATTCATACATCTGTTTGAATATCGAGGCCACACGATGAGAAAAAACTGTCCGTTTGTCAATTTCTTTCTGAACGTGACCCATCGCAAGCAACTTCGATTGTTACTGCACATGCTTACTCTGAACAAAATATGTCAAGGCTTCAATGCAGCCAAGAACTCTGCTAAAAAAACCTAACGTAGCCTAGCCCCTTTTCCGCCGAGCTTAACCATACTATCCTGTAATTAACAGTTCTGACATTCGCAACACACGGAGTAATAGAGCCATGCCTGTTTACAAGAAGTTGCTGGTTGCCATTGATTTAACTGAAGAAGCGCCACAAGTCCTGAACAAAGCAAAAGAGATGGCTACTAGCCAAGGCGCTGAACTTATCCTGGCACACGTGGTCGAGCCTGTGGGTTACGCCTATGGTGGCGATATTCCGATGGACTTGACCGAATTACAGGACCAGCTCGACAAGGCTGCCCGCGAGCAGCTGACCAAGTACGGTGAAGAATACGGCATTACCGAGAAAAATCAGGTGGTGACCGTTGGCCGCCCTGAGTCTGAAGTACACCGCTTGGTAAAAGAGCACGCCATTGACTTGGTGGTTGTCGGCAGTCATGGCCGTAAAGGCTTTCAATTGTTGCTCGGCTCTACCGCAAACGGAGTACTGCACGGCACTGAGTGCGATGTGCTGGCCGTACGTATTTTTTAAGACTGGCCGTGATTTGCTGATGGCTTGCCGGCAAAACGCCGGCAAGCCATCAGCTAGAAAATCGCCGGACTCATTTCCCGGTCATTTCCTCCAGTTCCATCCAACGGTCCATTGCGGTCTCCAGCTCTGCTCCCACCGCCGTCAGACGGGCCAGAGTCTCATCAACTTTTTGCGCAGAATTAGCGTAGAAGTCCGCTGAACCGATGAAGCCTTGCAGCTGCTTTTGCTCCTGCTCCAGGCGCTCAATGGTCTTCGGCAGCTGCTCCAACTCCAGTTTCAATTTATAACTGATTTTTACCGCTGTCGGCTTTGTCCCGGACTGCGCAGCTGGCTTGCTCTTGCTCTTGCTTTCCGGCTTTTGCTGCTTGTCACGCTGCCGATCGGGCCGGCTGCCGTTTTTTTCGGCTGGAAATTGGCCACCCTGGCGGCGCCAGTCGGTATAGCCCCCGACAAACTCGTGCACTTGCCCAGTACCGTCCAGAAACAGCGTTTCGGTGACCACGTTGTCTAGGAATTCCCTATCGTGGCTAATCACAATCACCGTGCCGCGAAACTCCGACAGTTGCTCTTCCAACAGTTCCAGAGTTTCAACATCCAGATCGTTGGTGGGCTCGTCCAGCACCAGCACGTTGGCTGGCTTACTGAACAGTTTGGCAAGCAGTAAGCGGGCGCGTTCGCCACCAGAGAACACACTGACAGGCGACCGTGCCCGCTCCGGGGTAAACAGGAAGTCCTGCAGATACCCCATAACATGTTTGCTCTGACCATTAATATCAATAAATTCACGACCTTCCGACAGATTATCAATCGCGTTTCGAGTTAAATCCAGTTCGCCCCGCAGCTGGTCGAAATAGGCCACTTCCAGGTTTGTGCCGCGGCGAATACTGCCTTCAGTGGCTTTCAGGTCGCCCAGCAGCAGGCGCACCAACGTGGTTTTGCCGGTGCCGTTTTCACCCACCAAGCCAATTTTGTCACCGCGCAAAATGGTCAGGTTCATGTCACGCATAACCGCAGGGTGGCCCGGGTAAGCAAAACCGGCGCCCAGGGCTTCGGCCACCAGCTTACCGGAGCGAGCGGCGTCTTCCACCGCAAAAGTGGCCGTGCCACCGCGCACCCGGCGCTGGCGATGCTCTTCCCGCATCGCTTTAAGTGCCCTCACCCGGCCCATATTGCGCGTACGGCGAGCTTTGATGCCCTGGCGAATCCAGGTTTCTTCCTGCTTCAGGCGCTTATCAAACAAGGCTGCGTGACGCTCCTCTTCTTCCAACGCTTTTTCTTTCAAATCCAGATAGTGGTCGTAAGTGGCAGCAAAGCTGACCAACTGACCGCGATCCAGCTCCACCACCCGAGTGGCCATTCGGCGAATAAACGCACGGTCGTGGCTCACAAACAGGATGGCACCACGGAACTGGGTCAGAGCATCTTCCAGCCAGGCAATAGCGGGCACGTCCAGGTGGTTGGTAGGCTCGTCCAAAAGCAGAATATCCGGCTCGGCCACCAGCGACCGCGCCAGCAGAACCCGGCGCTGCCAGCCACCCGACAGAGTATCCAGCGTGCGATCGGGATCTACCCCGTACTGCGCCAGCATGCTGGTGACTTTTTGATCCAGGCGCCAGCCGTCTAAAGCCTCCAGACGCTCCTGCACCTTCATCATTTGATTCAGGCTCTTTTCGTCTGTCTGTTGGGTCAGATGGTGGAACTCAATGAGCAATGCGCCAGTTTCAGGAAAAGCGCCAGCAACCACATCGTAGGCGGTGCGGATATCGCCAGAGGGCAAATTCTGTGGCAACACCGCCAACACCGCGCCGTCTTCCAAGCGAACGATGCCGCCGTCTGGCGTTACTTCATCGTTGACGATTTTCAGCAGGGTAGACTTACCCTCGCCGTTGCGACCCAACAGGCACACCCGCTCACCGGCCTCCATCACCAATGAGGCATTATCTAACAGCGGCTGCATTCCAAACGACAGGGAAACCCCGTCCAGCGTTAACAAAGGCACGTAGTTTATTACTCCGATTGATTCACGATAACGCAGTCACCCACGCTCAGCCGGCAAGGCGAGTCGTGAATCGCGTTCATTCCGAACATGATGCCGTCAGCGGTGCGGCGATAGGTCGCAAGCGTCCGCAATGGTTGGACCGAGGCGGCTTTTTCCCCGGTATCTGGGTTAACAGTGGTCATCACACAGCGAGAACAGGGTTTAAGCACCCGGTAACTGCCCTCGCCTATGGTAACGGCCTGCCAGCTGTCTTCCGACCAGGCAGCGGCGCCATCAACCACAATATTAGGGCGAAAATGACGCATGTCCACCGAAACCGCCAAGCGTTCATTCAGCTCCACCAGTGACGCCGTATTGGTAACCAGCAACGGATAGCCATCAGCAAAGCTAACACGCCGGCGTTCTGTTGCCAGATTGGTCTGCACTTGGCGAAAACTGCTATGAGGCATGAATACGAAGCGCAAAGACAGCCCACAAAAGCGACTGACGGCACCATTGGCCGCATCACAACCCACCTGGCCCTGAACCCAATCGCGCCATACTCGCACAGACAGGCTCTCACCACTGGCTTGCAGCGCAATAAGCGGTTGCCCTGGTAGGGTAATAGAAACCCCGCCATCGGCACCCAGCGAAGGCTGAACCAATGCCAGCTGTGGCACTGTACGCTGGGTTACAAACTGACATTCGTCGTCAACCAGCATCCAGCGCCGGTCGCCGGCCGGGCCAAATTGGTCCAGTTCAAAAGAGTCCACGGCAATACCCGCAAGGGATTTGACCGGATACAGAAACAGCGAATGCACACGCATGAAAGTCTCCGGGCCGACAGCATGAAAGAAGACGCAAGAGTATAGCCGAGCGCTAACGCTATTACCCTTGTGTTTGCCCCTGTGGTTAAAACGAACATAAAAAAACCCGGTCTTTTACAAGACCGGGTTTTCAAATTTGGAGCGGGAAACGAGATTCGAACTCGCGACCTCAACCTTGGCAAGGTTGCGCTCTACCAACTGAGCTATTCCCGCTAATGTTGTCGTAAGTTGTTGCCTGACAACGGATCCGCATTATACGGATGTTTTATCCGGGGTCAACAGCCGTACGCGAAAATTTTCAACATAACCATCAGGACCCCCGCGTTTGGATCGTTAAAGCGCTGCCCTGGCCTTTAGCACTTCCAGATTAATTGTCTCTGAACCCATGTCCTGCCAGTTATCCGGGTGGCAGGTAAACAACAAGATTTGATGGCGCTGCGCCGCGTCAAACAGAATTCGTTTCATGCTGTCCAAGCGACCGCTATCGCTGTGTACCAGCGAATCATCCAGAATGATTAACGTCGGCTTGCCGGCTTCTTTCAATAAATCGGCGTAGGCCAAACGGCTGATAAGCCCCATCTGCTCTCGGGCGCCAAAACTGAGTTCGGCCATCTGACCGGTTTCCCCGTTGCGGGTGAAACGGCCCGGGAGCAATTGGCTGTCTACCTCCAGCTGAGCGTCGGGAAACAACACCGTAACGTAATGATTCAGGTGCCTTTGTAAAGGCGCCTGCAAGCGCTGAGTCAACGCCTGGCGCTTTTCCGTTAATAGCTCGAACAGCAACTGCAGCGCTTCTGCCCGGCGCTGCAGTTGCTGGCAACGGCGCCGGTTTTGCTCCAGTTCGGCCTGGCAACGACCACGCTGCCCCTCCAGACCTTCGGCACCCCAGATCTCCAATCGTGCCCGCAGCTCCTTCAACTCAAGCTCGCGCCCTCGCTGAGCCTGCTCAAGCTGATCCGCGCTGGCTCCCAGGCGCTGAATATCCTGCTGCACTAATTCTGGCCGCGCCGCGGCGATTTGAGCCAGCATCTGCGTCAAACGCTCCTGTTGCCGCGCCTGCTCCTGCTCAACTGCGGTCAAATCGCTATTTAACTGTATCACTTCCTGCTGGCGTTGCTCACTGTTCAGACTCGTGCGCAACGTGCGCCACTCGTGATCGGCGTTCTGGTACCGATGGGATGCGGCCAAAAGCGCTTTTTCGTGTTCGCTGAAGCGTTTCTCTGCTGCTGATAACCGATTTTCAGCGTGACTGCGCAGATCTTGCGCCTGAGCCTGAGCCGGCAAGCCTTGAGCCAATGTCGTAGCGGGCGCCAAAGCTTTTTTTTCTGCGTAGTTACGCTCAAGCTCCGCGCTCAAGGCCTGATAGTCGCTGTCCAGACTTGCCAGACCCTCGGGCACCAACGACTGCAATAATTCCAGCAATCGATGCACATCCGCTTGCGCACGCTCCTGAGCGACCAGCGTCTGTTCTGCCGCCGCCAGGTCTGCAACACCCAGAGTCAGTAACTGCTCACCCAAGCCCAACTGCAACTGTTCCAGCTGGCGCTGACAGCGGGCCAAATCATCGCCACCCGGGGTAATTGTAAACTCGCCAACACCCGCAATGCGCAGGCGCGTGCTGCTCAGTAACAATTGTTCGCCCTGATGCGGCAACGTATCCTGGCCCAACTCGATCTGTTGACCAGCCTCCAGTTGCCATTCAATTCGCGTGGCAATTGCCTGGGAACGCAGGCGTGTATCGTCCAGCTGGCGTTGAGTTGTGCGCAACTGATCGACGGCGGCTATGCTGATTTGATGCCGTGCCGTCAGCTTACGGCTCTCGCCCAGGGCCTGCTGTAACTCTACCGCCCGTGATTTGCGCTCAGACAACTGCTGCAACTGCGTTTTTGCTCTGACACTGCTATGCTCCAGTCGCTGCCGAGTTTCCAACAGTCCGGCCTGACGTTCTACCTCCAGCGCATCGCGATACTGGCTCTGGCACTGTTCTAAAGCAGCATGCAAACCGGCTGCGGACGCTTGTACGTCATTCAGTGCCTGCTGCGCCGTGTTGTGCTCCTGCTCGCGCTGCTGCAATTGTTTGCCATCTGCCTGTACCTGCTGTTTGTTGCGCTGTAAAAGTGCCGCTCGTTGTTGTACCGAGATCAAAGCCTGGTTCAACGCTTGCTGCTGGCCCTGTAACGACTCAATATGTCGGTAACACTCTTGGGCCTCAGCAAGAGCCTGACGCACCTTTATCCAAGGTTGCTCACGGTCAATCTTGTGAAATTCCCGCGCCACTTTGGCAAGCCGGTCTACCTGATTTTGATACTGATCTATGCGGCCTTCGAACACGTCAAGCTCTTGCTGCCCGTGCAGCTCGTCGGCCAGCAATTGTTTGTATTCACCTCTGGGTGCGCCGCCTGCGGTCAACAGTTCGCCAAGCTGCTGGCGTACGGTGTGAATCAACCCATCACCACCCTCACTGACAACTTCCGATACCAGGCTGTTCAGCGCCGATTGCAAATGATCACCCGCATGCACAACGGCCTGTTCAATATTCTGCCCACCGCCCTGTTCTACCCAGAGTAGCCCCGGGATACCCCAGTGCTCTTCTTTACTCGCGCCTTTTTTGGGGAACTGATAACCCAACAGCTGCGCCAGCTTTTCTTCTGCCTCCTCACCACTATAAGTGGTGCCCTGTATCGACAGGTCACAGCGTTTACGCTGCAGAAAGCTCTTGTTCAACTGCCAGTTCTGACCATTATGATGAAACACCAATTCGATGGCGGGTGCTGCAGATGAATCACCCCAAGGCCGCAAATCTTCGGCCGACTTGGAGCGATGGCGCTCAAAAAATGCCGCCCGGATTGCCCGCACCAGCGTGCTTTTACCTGCCTCATTTGGCCCGGAAATAACATTAATACCGTTACTCAAACCATTCAATAAAAAAGGTTTTTTAAACTGTTTAAACTGTTCCACCCGCACACTTTCAAGTTTCATGGATGCTTCTCCTTGCGGGCTTCAAGTAACAGGTTAGCGAGTATGGCCAGGGCATCGCGGGCAGTCTGCGCTTCGGCACCACTCTGACGGGTTTGCAGCTGTTCAAGCACATCACCAACGTAGCCGCTGGCCTGCAATCCTGCCAGATCTTCCTCCGTGGGCGCCAGCAACAAACGTGAGCGATCATAGGTAACGCTGCGATAACGCGCCTCAGCGCGGGACAAAGCATCCGCCAGACGCTGCTCACCCGCCAGGGTGATGCTACCTTCCAGCTTAAGATCCAAAACGGAACTTTCCGGTAGCTCGTCAAGACGCTTCAGCAACACATCAATATCGGTCTCTACCACCAACTTTTCTTGCCATTGATGCCATTGATAGCGTGCCGTTTCGAGTGCTTCCACCTCAGGCAGAGCGCCAGGTTCGGACACGGTCACCAACAGTGCAAAACCCGGCTGATTATTACGGAAGCGCTCAGGCTCCGGGGTACCGCTGTACCAGGTTCTCTCATTGATCTGTTTCAGGCCGTGCCAATCACCCAACGCCAAGTAATCCAGCGCGGCGCTTGCGCTGCGATCGGCCGCAATCGGATTGGTGGCATCAATGTCTTCCGCCAACACACCTTGCACACTGCCGTGGGCCAGGCCCACCCGCAGCCATTGCGGCGGGGTGCTGATTGAATCAAAGGGCGCGGTCAAATCATCGTAGGTGTGGCGCTGGGTCAAAGGCGCCGCCAATACCGCAATTTTCTGCTGTGGTAACTCTATAACGCCGCTTTGTAGTGCAAGGTGCACGTTGTTTGGCACCGCGTTGATTCGCCGGGCGCGGGTCCACACGCTTTCGGCCAGCGCTGCGTCGTGGTTGCCCGGCAGCATTACCCAAGGCCCTTTAAAACCCGAGGTCGCATTAAATGTGCGGCGGATGCAGCGGTCAGACACGGCTTGCGCATCAAAAACGTCGCCGGCCACCAACACGGCATCGCAGTTATGCTCCACCGCCAGTTGCGCCAGGCGCTCGATAGCGCCATAGCGCGCATCAGCCAGTGCACTGCTGTTATCGGTATCAAAACGATTGAAATAGCGCCCTATTTGCCAGTCGGCGGTATGAAGGAACCTTGGCATAGTGATGGCCTGATTGGTGAAATTAAAGGCGAAACATTAACACCAATATACCGTCTGACGCAGCCTGCGCCACTAGAACTGTATATATAAACAGTGCTAAGCTGCCTCGCGCACTGATCGGTGCATTTGCGTTGGTCAGGTTTTTTCATTTTAAAACAGTCGATACCGGCTTAAACACCCGGCAAGGAGACGTATATGGGCGTACAAGCGCTTTACTTCAGCGACCGTGATGGCAAGGAGAAAGCAATGGCTGATCCCAACAATCTGCTGTTCACTTCTAAAAAGGAAGCAGATGAACGCGACAAAATGCTGGAGTTTTCTGACGAATTGCGGGTATTTCTGGAGCGCAGGGTAGAAGGCATCGGCGAGCAGATGGCTGAGCAATGTGCGCTGGTATTGGCGCAAGAGCGGGAGCTGCTGGCACGGGCGCTAAAAAAACCCGAGCTGCTAAACCAGACGGCAGACACCCCCGACCAGTAACGTACTTTTAGCGAATCAGTATTCCAGCCCCAGAGCAAACTGGCCCAACGGCACGGGTCTGGAATACAAAAAACCCTGTAGCAAATCGCAATCACTGGCCGCCAAGTACTTTTGCTGCTCAACCGTTTCTATGCCTTCGGCCACTACCAAAAGGCCAAGATGGTGCGCCATGGTAATCACCCCTTGTACAATCGCAGCACTGCCACGATCGGTTGTGACATCGATGATAAAACTGCGGTCCAGCTTTACCTTGGTAATGGGTAGCTGGCGCAAGTAGCTCAGGCTGGAAAAGCCAGTACCAAAATCATCAATAGCCACCTGAACTCCCAGGTCACGAAGACTCTCGAGCATGGAGATCGCCTTATCGATACCGGAAAGCAGCACGCCCTCCGTCACTTCCAGCTCCAGCAATTCCGGCGGTAGCCCGCTGGCTTCAAGCACGGCGAGCACGTCATCGATGAACTCTGGCCGACGAAACTGTAAGGGCGAAATATTGACCGCAATCGACACCGCCTGGCCCGTTTGGCGCCAGCGCTGAGCCATATCCATGCACGCCTGATGCAATACCCAGCGGCCGATAGCAACAATTTGCCCGGTCTGTTCCGCCAACGAAATAAAGGCCCCGGGTAGCAACAGTCCGCGAACCGGATGATTCCAACGCACCAACGCTTCCGCGCTGCGCAAACGGCCGGTTTTAGCTTCCACCAGAGGCTGGTAATACACCACAAACTGCCGGGCTTCGATGGCTTCCATCAATTCACACCGCATAATCACCTGTTCGGTGCCGGCGGTAGAAGCTGCACCATGGTTCCAACAAAAGGTATTGCCGCCCTGGCGTTTGGCTTCGCGCACTGCCAGAGCGGCGTTGTCCAAGAGTTCTTTTGGCTGCTCAACTGAACCGTCATCTGACGCAATGCCAATACTGGCGCTGATACTCAAGCGCTGGCCTTTTATGTCATAGGCTTCCGCAAGGCAAGTCAACATTTGGCTGGCAAGCATCTTCACTTCAGCCTCAGCTTGCAAGGCCGGCCGCATGATAACAAATTCGTCTGCTGCCAAACGGGTGAGCACATCATCATTGGCTAACAAATTGCGCAGGCGATCGGCGACTACCGCCAACAACAAATCCCCCACCTGGCGGCCAAGACTTTCGTTCAGCGACTTGAAATCGTCAAGGTCGACATACAACAGCACCATGTCGCTGGTCTTGCCGCGCGCACGGACAAATACCTGACTGAGGTGCGCCTCAAACAGCCGATGGTTTGGCAATCCGGTAACAGGGTCGTGGCGAGCCTGATAGTCAAGAAGCTCTTCACTTTTCAGTTGACGCGTAACGTCCTGCTGGGCCGCAATGTAGTGAGTGCACTCTCCACGGCCATCGTAGACCGGGGTTATTGTCAGTTTTTTCCAGAAGGTGGAACCATTTTTCCGGTAGGACAGAAGCGTAATTTCACACTCTTCCTGATGCTCCAACGCTGACCGAATCAAGCGCAACGCTTCCGGCGCAGTGCCTCTTCCAAAGAGCACCAAATAACCCTTCCCGATAGCTTCCTCGGGCTGATAGCCTGACATTTCAGTGAATGCCGGGTTCACATAAACCATTGGATAGTCCTGCACGCTCGCGTCTAGCATCACAACGCCGTTCGGACTTGCCTCAATGCCGCGTTCAAGCAACCGCATACGATCTTCAGCTTTTTTACGTTCGCTGATGTCCCGAGCAATGCCATAACCGCCCCTAACGTCGCCATCAACGACGATAGGCAGGTTAATGACGTCTACGAATATGGCTTCGCCTGACGCGTTCAAACCAGCGATTTCGTAACTATGGGACTCACCTCCAGCCATCAAAATCAGCGCTTCATTAGCGACGTCGTAAAACTCGGGTAACAACACCTTACTGAAATGCTCTCCGATCAATTGGTCGCGACCATAACCGGAGATGACTTCCGCTGCCGGATTACAGTCCACAAAGCGGCCATCAAGGCCAATCTCAAAGACACAATCAGGGTGCTGGCTGAACAGAGACCGGTAACGCTGTTCACTCGACACTCTGCGATCCCTTTCCGCATGGTGCTCTATCGCAAGGGCGGCAAGGCCGGCCGCTTTGCGGATAAGGGTGATTTCGGACAATTCTGGCGATTTACAGTGTCGGTAATAGGTGGCGAAGGTTCCCAGTAGTTCACCAGAGGGGGAAATGATCGGTGCTGACCAGCAGGCTGCGATTTTCTCCGACTTCACCAGGTCAATAAAACTTACCCAGCGGCTATCGGTTAATAGGTCTTCACACACCACAATCTCGCGAAGATATGCGGCTCCGCAAGAACCCACCTCCGGACCAATTGGTATGTCGCGCATTGCTTGCCGATAGTTCTGGCTGAAAGCATCACCGGCGACCAAGGTCAGCGTTCGAGTCTGCGCCGAATAGAGCATCACCGACACCATGGCATCGGGAAACTGCTCTTCAACCATTGTACTTATCGCCGACAAAATGACATTGAGCGGGCTTCGACGCCCGATCAGATCATAAATAAATTGCGCAGTGGTGATTGCTTGGTGCATAGCGTCCCTACTGAGGAAAATCCATTACTGGCCAATCCGGTGACAGGAACATCATAAACTTACTGGCCAAAACGTTTTCCATTGAGCAAATAGTCGCTCTCTTCTTTTGTGTTAGTTCGCCCCAGTGCTTTATTCCGATGCGGAAAACGACGGAAGCGCGTGATTATTGCCTGGTGTTCAAGAGCAGATTGCAAAAAACTGCCCATAAACTCCTTCAACAAGCCGCTAGTGGATGCTGTAAGCTGTTCATAACACTCTATCGCAAGTGACTGATCTTCTTGGCGTTCGGAGTGCTGTAAGGGCATATAAAAAAACCCCCGCTGAATGGCTGGTAACGACACGTCAAAACCTTTGCTCATACCCTGCTTGCATAACTTTCGAGCCAGAATATCCTGCTCAAATGCCAAAGCACCTCCGCGAAAAATGTTGCGCGAAAACTGGTCAAGCAACAGAATTTCAGCGAGCACGCCGCCAGCCTTTTTCTGCCAGTGGTCAAGACCCTGCTCTGAGGCAAACAATACCAACGACAAAAAACGCCTACGGATTTCCTGATCGAACTTTCGGTTACTCAGAAACCAGCGATTGCTATGAGCCGGGTCAGGCAGCCCATTTTTGTCTAACTCACCAAACCAGAAATCCAGAATGTCTTTCCAATCGAACATTCACCATTACCCTGTTAAGGTTGTCGCCATAGTACTTATCAATGCGACAGTGTACGCGGTAAACAAGGCAACAGACACCCTTCACCACTAAGGGGCCTTCTACGCAAGGAATGGAAACACCATGAGCAGACACATATTGCTGACCGGTGGCACCGGTTTCATCGGACGGATTCTATGCCGCGAATTACTCGCAAATGGAGATCAAATTACGGTTTTGAGCCGACAGAGTGCAGCAGATGTGCGCGCTATATGCGGTCGAGTTGAGGCGCTGCCGGATTTGGCCAAATTGCGGGGCCATAAAGGCTTTGATGCCATTATCAACCTGGCAGGCGAAGGCATTGCTGATAAACGCTGGAGCGAGACGCGCAAACAAGCAATTCGCGACAGCCGTATTGAACTTACGCAACAGCTGGTTGATGTGGCTAAAACCTGGCTGCAGCCGCCGCAGGTTATGGTGTCTGGATCCGCTGTTGGTTTTTACGGCGCCCAAGGTGGCCTTGAAGTAACCGAGGCGACGCCTCCACATAACGAATTCACCCATCGCCTCTGCAGTGACTGGGAACAAACCGCTATGGAGCTCGCTGATATGGGTGTGCGCGTTTGCCTGTCGCGAACCGGAATCGTGGTGGGCCCCAACGGCGGCTTTTTACAACGCATGATTCTGCCATTCAAACTCGGTGTGGGTGGCAAGCTTGGCAGTGGCGAGCAGTACATGCCTTGGGTGCACCGACAGGATGTTGTAGGGGCTTTGCTGTGGATGTTGACTACCGAGACCGCATTGGGGGCATACAACGTTGTTAGTCCGTCTCCGGTGACCAATGCAACATTTACAAAAACCTTGGGTAGTGTGCTCCATCGCCCTACGATTTTGCCGGCACCTGCCGTGGCCTTAAAGCTGGCGTTGGGCGAAATGTCCGGACTGCTGCTGACCGGGCAGCGCGCAATTCCCGCCAGGCTTCAGGCTGAGGGTTTCGAATTCCGCTTTACGGAGTTGGAGTCTGCGCTAAAGGATGCGATCGCAAACTGAATAATAGCGGCAAAAAGTGTTGACACAGGCAAGGTCGGCTCATATTATGTGCGCCACCTCAATGAGGCAAGTAGTTGAATATGTTGCGTCCCCTTCGTCTAGCGGCCTAGGACTCCGCCCTTTCACGGCGGCAACAGGGGTTCGAACCCCCTAGGGGACGCCAATTTGCTAAGACTATTTCGCCTTATTCTGGAATACAAAAAATCTCCGCAAACTGTCTAAGTTTCCGGAGATTTTTTATTTTATTCGTCTTAATGTTCTCCTGTCAGGTCTCGTGACCTCAATTAAGATGGCTTGTCTATCTTCTTACCCGCGATTTCATTAGCGTCAGGGCCATGGGCTTTTTGATCGCGCATAATAAAGACGCCAAACCCTACAAAAAATGCCACCACCAGCAGCACAGTTACGATGCCAGCGATAACAACAGTGTCCAGATACATGGCAAACCTCCTAAATTCTCGTGTTTCGATTTGAACTCAGGTTACGACTTGCCGCATATCCTCGTGTTGATCTACATCAAGCCCTATAGTGGCTTAAAAAAATAAGCCGTTGCGTATATTCCAACTTTTATTTTTCTTCCTTTTAACCCCGACCAATGCAAGACAACGCGAAACTTTGGCTGCTATAGTCCACTAAGACCTTTCGCTAGATTCTGACCACTTGCAGGCAACTTATCCTTGATATGACAACATTTTTTAGGCGCCTGAACCTGCTTCGTCAGCGCTCGCTGCTGTCTTTGCGTTTACTGGCCTGGGTCTTGATATTCAGCCTGGCATTTACATTCATCTCTTCTGCCATTCAACTTTACTCAGACTACCGCAAAGAGCTTACGCAAATCACAGCACGCATGCAGGCCGTTGAATCCAGCGACAGCTCAGGACTGGCACGAAGCCTGTGGGCACTCGATCAGAAGCTTTTGCAAATTCAGCTGGAAGGCATTCTCAGCCTCCCGGACATTGTCCACTTACGGCTTGCGATTGAGCCCAGTTCTGAATTGGTGATTGGTGAAATCCCCCGCGGCGTCGCCACCATTGTTCACAGCTTTGAGCTGGTTCATGTTGAGGGCGACGAGTTCAAGCTAGGGCGACTTACCATTACCGCTGACCTTGCGCGGGTAAATCAAGACATGAAAAGGCGGGTGGGCATTATTCTCGCCACTCAATTTTTACAAACGCTGTTTATTTCCATTCTTATTATCTGGATTTTCCGGTTTTTTGTTACCCGACATCTGACCACTATGGCGGATTACGCCAGGGAATTTTCAATTCATAATCTGAAGCGCCCGCTAACGCTGAATCGACCTGATACGCCCAGCCGACGTCAGGACGAATTGGGCCAGGTAACCGACGCGATTAACCAAATGCGCGAGCGCCTGAATCAGGACATCGCCCGCCAAGAGCAAGATGCTCTGGAAATCCAGAAATTTTCTCAGGCCATTGAGCAAAGCCCGTCGTCCGTCATTATTTGCGACCGTCAATGGCACATTGAATTTGTTAATCAAAAATTCAGCCAACTAACAGGCCACAGTGCCCTCTCCATCATCGGCAAACACCCGGGGTCACTGGGCAGCGATAGCTCGGATAATCGGGAGGCCGAAAAACTGTGGAAGTCCATTCGCCTGCAGGTGCAGCGAGTGGGTGTCTGGCAGGGCGAAGTGACCAGCGCCCGACGCAACGGCGAGCGCTTCTGGGAGCAGCTAATCGTAACGCCCATCAAGGACGCAAAAGCAGATACCACCGGATTTCTCATTCTGGGTGAAGACATCAGTATTCGGAAACGCTATGAGCGCCAGCTGCTGCGCCAGGCCAATTACGATATCCTGACCGGACTGCCAAATCGTATGCTGGCACTCGACCGCCTAAAGCTCGCGCTGGCGCAAGCCCGGCGCGAAAGCACCGAAGTTGGAGTGATGTTTCTTGACCTCGACAACTTCAAGCATGTTAACGATACCCTCGGCCACGATGCCGGTGACACCCTGCTGATCGAAGCCGCCAGACGCATTTCCAGCTGCCTGCGGGGCAGCAGCACAGTCGCCCGCCTGGGCGGCGATGAATTTTTGGTGATTCTGCCGGGGCTGCAAAGCGCCGAGGTGTCGTCTCAAGTAGCCGAGCGCATACTCAAAACTTTTTCAATGCCCTATCAGTTAAACAGTCACGAGGTATACGTCACCACCAGCATCGGTATTGCGGCGTTCCCAGCAGATTCTGACAACAGCGGCGAGCTGATGCAGCACGCCGATGCGGCTATGTACCAAGCCAAACGAAAAGGCAAAAGCGACTACGTGCACTTTTCGCCAGAGATGAGCGAAATATCCCACGAACGCCTTCAGCTTGAATCCCGCCTACGGCGCGCTCTGCAACAAGAAGAATTCGAGTTATTTTACCAACCCATTGTAAACACCTCTAATGGCAACCTGCTGGCAGCAGAGGCCTTACTGCGCTGGAACAATCCGGAAATTGGCCAGGTCATGCCTGACCGCTTTATTCCGCTGGCCGAAGAGACCGGGCTTATAACGGCTATTGGTGAATGGGTCATTCAGCAGGCCTGCCAAAATGCCGTGGCTTGGAAAAATCAACTGGGTCGCGATATTGGAATTTCGGTGAACGTTTCACCTCGACAGTTCCGCGCCGCAGGCTTTGTTACCTCTGTGATGGACGCATTGTCTTCCAGCGGCCTAGCGGCCGAGTTTCTGGAACTGGAAATTACCGAGCGCCTCATTCTGGACAACTCGATTGAAACCGCCCAGATTTTACAGGAGCTTGACGAGCACGGCGTACGCCTGTCTGTAGACGACTTTGGCACCGGCTATTCCGCCCTCAGTTTTTTGAAAAGCTTCCCGTTTGACACACTCAAAATTGATAAATCGTTTGTACAAGACGTTCTGAAAGACCCGGATGACGCAGTTCTTGTCAGTGCAATCATCAATATGGCACACAGCATGGGGCTCAGACTGATTGCAGAAGGCGTTGAAGAGGAAGAACAGGTCCAATTTCTGCAAAAGGCAGGTTGCGATTGCGCCCAAGGCTACTTTTACAGTCGACCGCTACCCGCTATTGAATTCAGTCAGTGGTTGGATTCGTACACAAGCCATTAAAAAATCTGAAAACTGGAAATCCAGAATTATGGAAAACACATTATTAGTGGTGAACTGCGGTAGCTCCTCGCTAAAAATTGCGCTTTTTGACAAAGATCGGCAAAAGATTGCCTCGATGCTGGCAGGACGACTGAACACTCCCAATGCCCGCTTTCGCATTGGAAAGCAACGCGACGCCACCAGGCTGCCCCCCAACACCACGCACAAGGAAGCCCTGGCCGTACTGATGGATACAGCGCAGAAAAAGGGCCTGATGCCGAAACAACCAGCGGCTATTGGCCACAGGATTGTTCATGGTGGTGAAACTTTTCACGAAGCGGTACTGATCGACGACGAGGTGCTGGCCGCTATAGAGGCCTGTAATTTGCTAGCTCCACTGCACAACCCGGTTAACGTTGAAGGCATTATGGCAACCCGCGAGCTGTTTCCGTTGGTGCCACAGGTGGCAGTGTTTGATACAGCTTTCCACCAGACCCTGCCGGAACACGCATTCCATTACGCGCTGCCACAGAACTACTACCGTGACTGGGGCGTTCGCCGCTACGGCTTCCACGGCACCAGCCACGCTTACATGCTGCAACAGGCAGCTCTCCGCCTGGAGCAATCCACCGCTGAGACCTCCATTATTTCCGCGCATCTGGGCAACGGCTGCAGTATTACCGCCATACGCGATGGCAAAAGCGTTGATACCAGCATGGGCCTGACACCTCTGGAGGGTCTGGTAATGGGTACCCGAAGTGGGGACGTAGATCCCGGACTGTTTGATTACTTGCAGAGCAAAGGCGTGAGCGCCGAGCAACTGCACAACGAACTCAACCACAGCAGCGGTCTTCTGGGGCTGTCAGGGCAAACTAACGACATGCGCACCCTGAGCGACCTGGCGGACCAAGGTGATCCGTCAGCGCAACTGGCCATCGATGTGTTCTGCTTCCGCCTGGCCAAATATGTCGCAGCCATGATGGTATCGCTGAACCGGCTTGACGCCCTGGTGTTCACCGGTGGCATTGGCCAAAACAGCGCCCGTGTACGCCAGCAGACCGTCAATCAGCTGGGGCTGCTTGGCTTCGCCATTGATCAGCACAATAATGATGATAATGGCCTCAATCGTGGTGGCCGAATTGACTGTAAAGAGTCGCGATTCCCAATACTGGTGATTGCTACCGACGAAGAAAGGGTCATCGCTGGCGAAGCAGCACGCCTGGCTGAACTCAACTAACCGATTTGTACAACGCTAGCGGCGGAATTTTTAACTATGGCAAAAAGTCTTTTTATTGCACCAACCTCTTCAGATTCCGGCCTGACGTCTGTGTGCCTGGGCCTGCTGAGGGCACTGGAGCGGGTAGGTGTCAGCGTTGGTTTTTATAAGCCGTTTTGCCAGGTGGTGCACCAAGCCGATGCAACCCACAATAAAGGCAAAGACTCTTCCGTCGAGTTTGTGCGCTCCCACAGCCATCTTAAACCGCCGACACCGATTACCCTGAAAGAAGCACAGCACGCGCTCAATCACAACAAATCTGACTTGTTGCTTGAGCGTGTGGTGGGCGAGTACCAGAAAGTAGCGTGCACGGTCGACGTGGTGATTATAGAGGGCCTGGAACCCGATCAGGATGGCACCTACATTACCCGCCTGAACGCCGAGGTCGCGCGGAACCTGGGTTCTGAAATCATTTTGCTAACGTCACCCAAAGGCTGTAACCCCATCGAGCTAGACGAACAACTTGGTTTTTCTGCACGACTGTTTTCGGGGCAGAATGAAGCCGACGTTTTGGGCGTTATTCTTAACAAAATCGGTGCGCCAAAAGAACGTAAAATACCCGGTATGACAACCCTCACCGCGATACCGCCTGAAGATTACCGCAACAAATGCAACGTGTTTAGTAGCGGGCAGTATCGGTTGTTAGCCGAAATACCTTGGGAACCGAGCCTGTTAGCACCAAGGGTTTCAGACATAGCGCGCGAACTGAAGGTAGACGTGCTGCACGAGGGTCAGATGCAGACCCGCAGGGTGCACCGTGTTTCTGTTTGCGCACGCACCATCAGCAATATGACCGAAATCCTCAAGTCTGGCACCCTTTTGGTGACTCCTGGAGACCGCGAAGATATCGTTGTGGCCGCCGCCGTAGCGGCCCTAAATGGCGTGCCCATGGCCGGGATTCTGCTTACTGGCGGTCTACTACCAGACCAAAGGGTCATCGAATTGTGTCGCCGGGCCATGGAAACCGGCATGCCGGTTCTTAGCACCACCACCAACACCTACGAAACTGCTCACATGCTGGCCGGCCTGTCTAGGTCTATCCCTATCGACGACCCGGAGCGGATCGACACTGCCATGAACCTGATCGCGCCGCGTATTGATACCGACTGGCTACAGGAACACCTTAAGGTGCTGCGCCAGACCCGTATGTCGCCACCGGCTTTTCGCCACCAGCTTTCTGAGCGCGCCCGTGCCGCCAACAAGCGCATTGTTTTACCGGAAGGCCACGAGCCGCGCACAGTGCAGGCAGCGATCATCTGCCATCAGCGCCAGCTTGCGCGCTGCGCGCTGATCGGCAGTGCCGCCGAGATACACGCCGTAGCGGCTTCTCTGGGCATGGAGTTACCACCCGATCTGGAAATTATCGAGCCGTCTGAGGTGCGCAAGCGCTACGTGGCGCCTATGGTGGAATTGCGAAAACACAAAGGCACTTCAGCCGAAATGGCGGAAAGCATGCTCGAAGACAATGTGGTTTTAGGCACCATGATGGTCGCGTTGGACGAAGCCGACGGTCTGGTGTCCGGTGCTATCCACACCACCGCCAACACCGTGCGCCCTGCCCTACAGCTGATCAAGACCCACAACAACGCCAAAGTGGTGTCGTCGGTATTTTTCATGCTGTTACCGCAGCAGGTTGTGGTTTACGGAGACTGCGCCATAAATCCGGATCCCAACCCGGAACAGCTGGCAGACATTGCCATCCAGAGCGCCCAATCAGCCGAAGCATTCGGCATTGAGCCGCGCGTGGCAATGATCAGTTACAGCACCGGCGAGTCTGGCAGTGGTCGGGATGTCGATAAGGTACGCGAAGCTACCCGGCTGGCGCGCGAAAGGCGCCCGGACCTACTGATTGACGGCCCCCTGCAGTACGACGCCGCCGCCATTGCAAGCGTGGGCCTTAGCAAAGCACCCAATAGCCAGGTAGCCGGCCGCGCAACCGTGTTTGTGTTCCCTGACCTGAATACCGGCAACACGACGTACAAAGCAGTGCAGCGAAGCGCCAATGTGGTCAGCATTGGGCCTATGCTGCAGGGCCTAAATAAACCAGTGAATGACCTATCGCGGGGCGCACTGGTGGAGGACATCGTATTCACCATCGCCATAACCGCTGTTCAGGCCAAGCAGGTGGAAGACGCCAGCAAAACCTGACCTCGCCGGGTCAACGCCCATAAAAAAACCGGCCTGTTATTGTTCATAACGGGCCGGTTTTATTGCTAGCGCTTTATACTATCCTAACGATCATCGCTTCAAGCTCTTCTGACGCGCTTTTTTGGGCTTACCCCCGCCCTTCTTTTCATCGTTGTCTTTTTTAACTTTTTGCCGCGGCGTCATCCGGTCCACTTTATGGGCAAACGGGTTTTCACTGGAGCGAAACTCGAAGCGGATTGGGGTGCCGGTTACCGCTAACACCTTGCGGAAGCTATTCTCCAGGTAACGTTTGTAAGCACCGGGCAAAGAGTCTGTCTGATTGCCGTGTACCACAATCGTCGGCGGATTGGAGCCACCCTGGTGAGCGTAGCGCAGCTTAATACGACGACCATGAACCATGGGCGGCTGGTGCTGGGCAATCGCATCTTCCAAAATCGTAGTCAGACGATTAGTTGGCCATTTTGCCATAGCCGATTCGTAGCAGGCGTTGACCGACTGGTACATCACACCCACTCCAGAACCGTGCAACGCCGAAATGTAATGCTTGTCGGCGTAGTCCAGAAAGTCCAAACGCCGGCGAATCTGTTCCTTTACTTTGTCACGATCTTCGCCGTTCATGCCATCCCATTTATTGATAGCAATCACCAACGAACGGCCGGCACTCAGCACGAAGCCCATAAGATGCATGTCTTGGTCGACCAACCCCTCGCGGGCATCAATCACCAAAATCACCACGTGGGCGTCGTCTATGGCCTGCAAGGTTTTGATGATCGAGAACTTCTCTACCACCTCTCGCACATTTTTGCGCCGCCGCACCCCAGCCGTATCAATCAGGGTATATTCCTGGCCCAAGCGCTCGTAGGGAATATAAATGCTGTCGCGGGTGGTACCTGGCAGATCGTAAACTACAACGCGCTCTTCACCGAGCATGCGGTTTACAAGTGTCGATTTGCCCACGTTGGGGCGGCCCACGATACCGATGCGAATGCCGGGGTGATTATGCGCTCCGTCTACATCTGCATCTTCCTCCGGCGTCGGCAACAAAATTTCCAACATAGATCGAACGCCGCGATTGTGGGATGCGGCAATGCGAAATTGGGATTGAAAACCCAGTGCATAAAAATCGGATGCTACCAGGTTTGGATCCTGGCCATCGGTTTTGTTAATCACCAGGTGAGCCTGCGTACCCGATCGGCGCAGCTGATCAGCAAGTACCTGATCACCCGGCATTACACCAGCGCGGCCATCCACAATAAACAGAACAATGTCGGCTTCTTCAACCGCCTGCAAAGACTGCTTGGCCATCGCAGCGTCAAGCCCGAGCTCGTCGCCCATCAAGCCGCCGGTATCAATGACAATAAAGCGCTGATTTTCGTAATTGCCTTCACCGTATTTACGGTCGCGGGTCAGTCCCGGAAAATCGGCGACCAGTGCATCCCGCGAACGGGTCATCTGGTTAAACAGTGTGGACTTGCCCACGTTGGGGCGGCCCACCAGGGCAATTACTAGGTTCATAGTGTTTCACTACTCAAAAAAAATGTCATTCGCTACTCACAAAAGAAGTCGGCCCGGTTTGAAAGCCGGGCCGCGTGTCGCGTCAGTTTTTCGATTGCAACCTATAAGCGGCGAGTTTACCGCCGTTGCCGAAGATCAGCAGATTACCATTACTCAGGCGCTGGGCCGGTACGCGGATACCGTCACCATCAAATTTCATCTGCCCTACCAGCTCACCACTTTCCTGGGACACCACGTGCAGGTAACCATCAAAGTCACCCACCACCAGGTAATCGTCGAAGGGCACTGGCTGGGTCAGCTGGCGCCAGGCCAGTTTATCTTGGGTCCACAGGCCACGGCGATCGGACCCACGCATAGCAACCAAATCGCCGTTAGCAGACGCCAGAAAAATGTTGCCATTACTGACCATTGGCGAATACAGGCTGGAGGCTGCCTTGCTCCAGATGTCATTGCCGGTGCGCAAATCAATCAGTGCCAGCTTGCCCTGATAGCCCACCGCCAGAATCGTGTTTTCCAGCACCAGAGGCTGGCTGGTAATATCGACCAAGCGCTCAAGCTCGGTACGGCCCTGGGGCGCACCTACCTCGTACTGCCACAACGGCTGGCCAGATTCTGTAGACAGAGCCAGCAGTTTGCCGTTGGCAAAGCCGCTTATTATAACGTCAGCACCTACCAGCGGCGCTGCTGCGGCACGAACCGACAAGGCCGGCACAACACTGTCATATTGCCAACGTTTTTCACCGTCAGCGGCATTGAATGCCAGCACGCGGCCGTCGGTGGTTTGTACAACCACCAGACTGCCATTGGACTGCGGTGCCGACAGAACTTCAGTCGGCAGTGACGCGCGCCAAAGCTCGCTGCCGTCTTCCCGCGACAGCGCCAGCAAATCGGCATCACGGCTCACCAGATACAATTGACTGGCATCGCCGCCAACACCGGCAAAAATCCGGTCTTTCACCGAATTTTCCCAGATCTGTTTACCGGTTTCTGCGTTTAGGGCGAGCAACTCTCCGTCAGCCGACGCGGCGTACACAACGTCGCCGGCGTTCAGCGGTGCCAGGTACAGAAATTCGTCGTCATGGCCGTCACCCACCGTAACGTTCCAAACCCGCTCAAATGAAACCTGCTGGTCAACATCAGGCAATTGGGCGGGCTGTTCAAACGTATCGTTGGCGCTGCAACCAATCATAAGAGTGGCTGCCATAAGCACTACAGCACTGGCGCGCAGCTGCCGGAAACATGCGCTTAACGTCACGCATCACCCCCGACACCCAGATCCGCCAGTTTGAGTTGCAGAACGCCATTGCGATTTTCTTCGCCCTGTTCGCGGGCCGCCAGGTAGGCATCACGTGCCCCTGCCTGATCGCCTTTCGCTAGCAAAATATCACCGCGCAATTCGGCAAACTTGGCACCAAAAGCGTCACTGTCTTTGGCACCGTCAATGGTGGCCAACGCAGCATCATAATCTTCCAGAGCCATTTGGGCTTGCGCCAGCCGGCTGCGCACAACCAAAGCCAGAGGCTGAGTTTCCACCGCTTTATCCAGTGCCCACTGCAAGGATTCAACAGCGCCTTCGGCGTCATTGTTCTGCATGAGCTGAATCCGAGCCAGCATTAAATTGGCGTAAACCGAGTAAGCGCTGTCGGCATGATCATCGCGCAGGGTCTTAGCCACGAAAGCGATGGTGTCGGCGCTGGTTTCATCTTCGGTGCCAAAGGCGTTCATCAGAGTGACAAACTGGCTGGCGGCCTCGGTACGCTGCTCGGCTTGCTGGTTTTGCCACGCCTGCCAGCCGAACACAATCGCCAGGGCCGCACCAATACCAATCAGCAGCGAACTCCCGTTGTTTTTCCACCACTGCTTGATCGCTTCAACCTGTTCTTCATCTGTACGCAATTCGGCCATGATAACTCCTGTTATAAATTAGAAACGGCGCTTTTAAAGAATTAGTGCGACAGCGCCTGCGCCAAAGCCTCGGCAACCTGCTGCCGAGGGAATTCTTGCTGGGGCTCGTCTGTACGCAAAGATTTAAGGCCGACACTCTGATTCTGAAGCTCGTTATCACCAAGAATGAGTGCATAACGGGCGCCGCTTCGATCGGCTTTTTTCATTTGGCTTTTAAAGCTGCCCGCACCGCAGTGGCTAATAATGATGTAGCCCGGCAGCTGGTCCCGCAGTTCTTCAGCAAGAAGCAGCGCTGGCGAAACCGCCTGATCGCCCATGGCGGTAACGTACACATCGGCCTGATTGTTGACCGACTCGGGTATCAAATTAAGGGTTTCTAACAGCAGGATAAGACGCTCCACGCCCATGGCAAAACCAACGGCGACCGTGGGTTTACCGCCCAACTGCTCTACCAGCCCATCATAGCGGCCACCGGCGCAAATTGTGCCTTGGGCGCCCAGGCTCTCTGTGATCCACTCAAATACCGTCTTACCGTAGTAGTCCAGGCCGCGAACCAGCGCCGGATTCACCGTGTACTCGATCCCGGCGGCATCCAACAACTGCTTCAAGCATTCAAAATGGTCGCGAGATTCGTCGTCAAGCCAGGCGTCTAGTTTTGGTGCATGCTCCAGAACCTTACGGGTAGCCACGCTTTTGCTGTCCAGAATCCGTAAAGGGTTGCTTTCAAGCCGGCGCTGACTGTCTTCATCGAGCTCGGCTTTGAATTGCTGCAGGTAGGCAACCAACGCCTCACGATAGTTTCGGCGGGCTTCAGCGGTGCCAATCGAGTTGATTTCGAGACGCGCATGGTCAGCCAAACCAAACGTTTTCCATAAGCGCGCTGTCAGGATAAGAAGTTCTGCGTCTATGTCTGGCCCAGCCATACCAAAACATTCAACACCCACCTGGTGAAACTGGCGGTAACGCCCTTTCTGCGGGCGCTCGTAACGAAACATCTGGCCGGTGTACCACATCCGCCGGGTTTGGTTGAACAGCAGGCCGTGCTGTTCGGCCGCACGCACGCAACCAGCAGTACCTTCAGGCCGCAGAGTCAGGCTGTCGCCGTTACGGTCGTCAAAGGTGTACATTTCTTTTTCAACAATGTCGGTCACTTCACCGATAGAGCGCTTGAACAGGTCGGTCTGTTCCACAATCGGCATACGGATTTCCTGGTACCCGTATTGCCCCAACACCTTGCGCACCGTTGCTTCGACATATTGCCAGACTGGAGTCTGTTCGGGCAGGATATCGTTCATCCCGCGAATTGCCTGAATCTTAGCCAAGTTGAACCCTTAAACATCTCTGTGGTTTGTGCAGTGGCGCTGCGCCAATGCATTGTCTACCTGTTGTGGCTGTTGTCATCGATAAATGTTATCGATCGCTGTAACCGTCTTCGTCGCATATCATTCAGAGGAACGGGCAAAAATAGCTTTTTCGGCTTCTTGACGGCGAGCGATTTCTTTGCGAATCAGACGCTCAAGATCGTCGGTTAAATTTGCGTTGTCCAATTTCTGCTGAGGCTTACCATTCATATAAAACAGGTTTTTCGGGCTGCCACCGGTCAAACCAATATCGGCCTCTTTGGCTTCGCCTGGGCCGTTCACGATACAACCAATAACGGCCACATCCAGAGCCTCCTTCACGTCTTCCAAACGCACTTCCAGATCGTTCATGGTCTTGATAACATCGAAATTCTGCCGCGAACAACTGGGGCAGGCAATAAAGTTAATGCCGCGGGAGCGCAAGCGCAAACTTTTGAGTATGTCGTAGCCAACCTTAATTTCCTGCACCGGATCTGCTGCTAGCGATACACGGATAGTGTCGCCAATACCATCCATCAACAATAGACCAAGCCCAATAGACGACTTCACAGTACCGGAACGGAAACCGCCGGCTTCGGTGATGCCTAAGTGCAAAGGCTGGTCAATCTGCGTGGCAATCTTGCGATAGGCTTCTACCGTCATAAACACTTCGGACGCTTTGAGGCTGACCTTAAAATTCTGGAAGTCGTGGCGGTCAAGAATATCGACGTTGCGCATGGCAGATTCCACCAGTGCGTCTGCATTAGGCTCGCCGTACTTACGCTGCAGGTCTTTACTTAGCGAGCCTGCGTTAACGCCGATCCGAATTGGAATATTGCGGTCGCGGCAGGCACTGATGACCGCGCTGATGCGGTCTTCCCGACCAATGTTACCCGGGTTGATGCGTATACAGTCAACGCCCAGTTCTGCCACCCGTAACGCGATCTTGTAATCGAAATGAATATCGGCAACCAGCGGAACACCCGCGCGGGCACGAATACGGCCAAACGCTTCTGCCGCTTCCATTGACGGCACAGACACGCGGACAATATCGGCACCGGCGTCTTGAAGGGCCTGTATCTGCCCCAGCGTCGCTTCCACGTCGCAGGTTTCAGTGTTGGTCATACTCTGGACGGCAATCGGCGCGTCGCCACCCACTGGCACGTTGCCCACCATAATCTGGCGAGATTTACGTCTTTTAATCGGAGATTCGTGCTTCATTTGGGAGAACCCATCTGTGAAAACCAAAAGTATCGGCGTTTACGTTGAGCTATTAATTCAAAGCCAAAACAAACTCGGCGCGATTACCAATAATACCTTTACTGCCAAGATCGACCGGGGCGCCTTCAAAGCGCATGACCCCTATCGCATTAGCGGCACCAATCACCAGGCGAATGTCGGTTTCGCTGCGCAAATCAATGCGGTCGCTCTGGCGTTTCAGACCGCTGGCCAGGCTTCTGCCGTAAGAATCTCGAATCTGAACCCAGCAATCATCAATAAATTCAATTTCCAACCGGCCCCGGTTATCGGCAACTTGGGGTGCCTCTTCTCCATCTAACGTCAAAAGATCATTGTCGACGATAGCAACCAAATTTCCTACTGTCTGCGCTGGCGAAGACCCCGAGCGGTCAGCCGGAGCCTCGCCGTCAGAAAAAGTTCCTGTGCCTGCCGCTATGAGCGGTTCTAGCGCACCCTCTGCGTTCGCGGGCGAAGCCGACACATCGCCATCACTCGTTTTGTTTGGCAGAAAATTATCTGGCGTAGATTGTGTTGTTGAGTCATCGTCGATGCTACTTACGGCACCGTTTAAACCACTTTCTAAAGCATTCTGTTGTGCTGTGTCACCGGTGAATGCGCCGGCGCCCTGCAAATTCGCCAACTGCGAAGGACTGTAAATAAACGCAAATATCAAAAAGCCCAATACTGCCAGCGCGACCAGCCAAAATGCGTTTTTGGCTACACGGCGTTTTTTGCACCGCCGGCGTTCTATATCAATCAACGGATTTGCAGCTTTAGCCTGTGCCTGCTTCTCGCGCATCGGCTCCAGCTCTCGGTCAAGGTCGGCAATCAGGGCGTTACCATCCAAACCTACTTGGCGAGCATAGGCACGTATGTAGCCTTTCAGGAAAAGCTCTGTATCAATCAGCTCATATTTGCCATTTTCGATGGCCTGGATAATGGCCGGGCGAAGATACTGGGCTTCGGCCACTTCAACCACACTAAGCCCTTTTGCCTCGCGGGCTTTTTTTAACTGCGGGCCCACCGGCCGATTGCCAGGGGCAGCTTGATTCTCTTCATTGACCATTAGACATCAGTACCTTGTATTGCCGGAGTTCTGCTGATTCGGGGAAATTATTCCGCAACATTAACGCCAAACTGGCCTCTTGGTCACGTTTGTCCAACAGGCGGGCAATGCGAACTCCCACCAACAGGCTTTCAGATGAGTGCTGCAAGCGGTCACTGCGCTGCATTATAGTTAGCAGCCGACTGTAATAGAAGTCGGCTGATTTCACATCACCGGTTTCTAGCAGCACTCGGGACAACGCCAGCAACGTTTTGGGATCGTTGCGTGCCAACTCGGTCGCACGGCGATAGCTGCTAACCGCAGATGGAAAATCACCCAGCTGCTCCTGAGTCATTCCCAGGTTGAAAAAAACGGAACCTCGATCCTGATAACCGGTGTCTCCAGAGGCCTTGGCAAACTGATCGCGGGCCTCTTCCATTCTGCCTTGGCCATACAAAAACGCGCCATAATAAACGTTGGCGCGGGTATTTTTTGAATCGGCAGAGATCGCGCGCCTGAAATTGCTTTCAGCCAGTTCGGGTTCACCCTCGTTGGCGAAAACAAGGCCTTTTGCGGCTAACGCCGGCGAATTCTTCGAATCAATTTCCAGAGCCCGTTCCAAATGATGACGGGCTCGCTCAAAATTTCCTTGGCCGATGTACGCTGATGCTAACTGAACGTAATCTGCCAACGCTTTTTGGCGATCTGCTTCGCGGGCAAAGCGGCTGTCGGTGGTCGTCACACAGCCCGATAACATCGCTGCCACCAGCATCAGCGACATCATAAAACGGGCACTGACAAACAGATTTACCATCACCGTGAACTCATCCTGAAGCTGCTATTGGAGAAGGCCCGCCGCATCCACAGCCGGGTATTTACGCTGAAACCTGCTGCACCGCAATATATCGAGCGCTGCGGCGAGTACGGTCTTCCACCTTACCCACCAGCTGCCCACAAGCAGCGTCTATGTCATCGCCACGGGGCATACGCACGGTCGCAATGTACCCTGCCTCGTTCAACACCGTCTGGAACCGTCGGGTGGCATTCATGCTCGGGCGTTCATAGCCACTGTCCGGGAACGGATTGAATGGTATCAAGTTGATCTTACATGGCAAGCCACGCAGAACCTCAGCCAGTTCTCGCGCTTGATCGACGTGATCGTTCACACCAGCCATCAAAGTGTATTCAATCGTTGCCTTACGCTTGTCTGGCAGACGGCTTAAGTAGCGGCGGGTAGCGGCTAGCAACTCTGCTATTGGGTACTTTTTATTTATAGGAACTAACTGGTTACGGAGTTCATCATTTGCGGCGTGCAAAGAAATAGCCAATGAAACATCGGTAACCTCACCCAGTTTGTCGATCGCTGGAACCACACCCGACGTACTCAAGGTTACCCGGCGTTTGGAAATGCCGTAGGCCAAGTCTTCCATCATCAGATTCATGGCGTCTACGACGTTGTCGAAGTTCAACAAAGGCTCGCCCATACCCATCATTACCACGTTGGTAATCGGACGATCTGGGCCCGGAGCATATGGCATGAACGTTTTGCGCGCAGCCCACACCTGCCCAATAATCTCGGCAGAGGTCAGGTTACGGTTAAAGCCTCTCTTACCCGTTGAACAAAAACTGCAATCCAGACTGCAACCAATCTGTGATGACACGCACAGGGTGCCACGCTCACCGTCAGGTATCAGCACGGTTTCTATGTTGTTGCCGTTGTCCATGCGCATCACCCATTTACGGGTGCCGTCTTTGGCCAATTCGTCGTAAACCACTTCCGGGCCACGTACTTCGGCAATCAGCTTGAGCTTGTCCCGCAGGGGCTTGCTCATATTGGTCATTTCATCGAAGTCACCCACACCACGCTGGTGAATCCACTGAAGCACCTGAGTAGCGCGAAAACGTTTTTCCCCCAGGGACTCAAAATAAGCCTCAAGCTTGGCTTTAGGCATTCCCAGAAGATTTGTTTTTTCAGCGGGTGCTGTCATTATATAACCTCAATCAAATAACCATTCCGGGTGCAGCAACGCTGCCCCCGGTGAACAAAATCAGCCGCGCGGGCAGATCTCGTTATCATTGAAAAAATAAGCAATTTCGCGCTCTGCGGAAGCCGCCGAGTCCGAGCCATGGACCGCGTTAGCATCAATAGACGATGCAAAGTCGGCGCGGATGGTGCCAGCTTCCGCTTCTTTCGGGTTAGTCGCACCCATCAGGTCACGGTTTGTCAAAATGGCGCCTTCGCCTTCCAAAGCCTGAACAACCACCGGGCCAGACGTCATAAACGCAACTAGGTCGTTAAAGAACGGACGCTCTTTGTGCTCGGCATAAAAGCCTTCAGCCTGATCCTGGCTCAGGTGCATCATTTTTGCTGCAACAACATGCAGTTCCGCTTTTTCAAAACGGCTGATGATTTTGCCGATTACATTTTTTGCAACGGCATCAGGCTTGATGATCGACAGCGTGCGTTCATTTGCCATAGTGATTCTCCATTAGAGGTTAGATAAAAAACGAGCCTGCAATTATACGCAGTCACGGGGCCGGTGCCTACCGCGCAGACCGTAGCCGGCCAACAACATCAATAATTTGTGCCGCCGCAAAGTCGACTTCTTCGCCGCTGGTGTACCGGCCAAATGAAAACCGCAGCGCACGGCGAGCCTGTTTGTCGTCTAGCCCGATCCCCCGCAAGACATAAGACGGATCGAGTGTCGCCGATGAACAGGCTGAACCGGAAGACACTGCCAATTCACGCAGGCCCAGCATCAGGGTTTCTGCGTCAACGCCCGCGAACGACAAATTGATAATGCCGGGCACTCGCAGTTTGGCGTCATCATTGGTTTCACGGCCGTTGAGACCGGTATGGAGACTCCCGTTTAGAGAAACCCCTGCAAGCTCTGCCAGCGCCCCAAAAAAACGCCCACGCAGCTGTTCCAGCCTGGCACTGTCGGCAGAAAGGCTATCTGCTGCCAACTCAAACGCTTTACCCATACCCACAATCTGATGCGTCGGCAGGGTGCCAGAGCGCATGCCGCGCTCATGACCGCCACCGTGAATCTGCGCTTGAATACGCACGTCCGGAGAGCGTCGCACGTAAAGCGCACCTATCCCTTTGGGGCCATAAACCTTATGCGCCGACAGTGACAGCAAGTCGACGTTCAAGGCCTTTACATCCACCGGTATTTTCCCGGGGGCCTGGGCTGCATCAACATGAAAAAGCACGCCGCGGCCACGCAGTTGGGCGCCGATGGCAGCAATGTCACTAATGCTGCCCAATTCGTTGTTCACCAGCATCAGGCTCACAAGCACGGTCTGTGGCGTCAGCGCCTCAACCACTTGTCCGACGTGAATACGGCCACAGGCATCAGGCTTTAGCCAAGTAACCTTCACGCCCTGCTCCTGCAGCCAGCTACAGGTATCCAGAACGGCTTTATGTTCGATCATGGAGGTAATAATGTGGGCAGTATCGTGTCCGGCCACTGCGCCTTGAATCGCCAGATTGTCAGACTCGGTCGCGCCAGATGTCCACACGATCTCGCGGGGGTCGGCGTTAATCAACGTTGCCACCTGACGGCGTGCAGTTTCTACCGCCGCTTCGGCCTGCCAGCCATAACCATGGGTACGCGAGGCAGGGTTACCAAAGGCGCCATCCAGTGTCAGGTAGCGCATCATTTCTGCGGCTACAGCAAAGTCTGCGGGCGTAGTGGCCGCATAATCGAGGTAAACGGGTTTTTTCATGGTGCTAAAACCAGACTTAAACCGGAGCCTGTTCGCTTAGCTGCCGGGTGTTGATCGTTTCAAAACCCGCAGCGCTCTGGCGCAGATTTTGGCGGTCCGCCACCTGGCGGATTTCACGTTTTTTCATCAGGTCGTTCAAGCTAATATTATCCAGAAACTGATGAATCTGCTCGCTGAGGTCAGACCAAAGGTGATGAGTCAGGCATTTCTCGCCACTCTGACAATCGCCCTTGTTGCCACAGCGTGTGGTATCAAGAGACTCGCTGACCGCTTCTACCACCTCTGATATAAAAATGGCATCGGCGCCGCGACTCAAGCGATAACCACCACCCGGGCCGCGAATGCTGACCACCAAGTGCCTGCGCCGCAGCCGCGAAAATAGCTGTTCCAGGTACGACAGGGAGATTTCCTGACGGGCTGATATATCAGCAAGTGTAACCGGCCCATGATCACCGTGCAGTGCAAGGTCTAGCATAGCGGTTACCGCATACCGACCTTTTGTTGTCAACTTCATAAACTCCGCCCCGCGATGGGAATTGACCTCGATTCGCAAACACGAGTATGAATTGACCTACTAATTCAGTCAAGTATTCAGCCGCTATCCTTGGTGGGCTCGCTTGCGTTTTTTTTGGTGCCCTCTTCGGCACTTTCTTCGGCACTTTTTTTAGCGCTCTCGTGTGCGCTGACTATACTGTCGGCTTTGGCGCTCGATTCGACCGCCGCCGCTGCAACCACTTTTGCGTCTTCGCGGGTTTTTTTGCGCGAGGCGTCGCTGTCTGTATCGCGTAGGCAATCAAAATCATCCTCTGACAACACCGGCAGGTCTCCGTTCGGATAATCGGCGCTTACCTTGCGCAGGGCTTTGCACATTATTTCCATGCGATCGTCTACCGCGTGCATGTGATCAAGCAGCGAACGCATTGCCCGCGCTAAGGGGTCTGGCATTTCTTCAGTAACGCCATAGGCGTCAAAGCCCATGCGTTCTTCCATTTCCCGCCGCCGCGAGCTTCGCTCGTCTTTATCTTTTTCAATCACGCGGCCCGGTATACCAACAACGGTTGCGCCAGCTGGCACCGCTTTTGTGACCACGGAGTTGGAACCCACTTTGGCACCAGCGCCTACTTCAAAGGGGCCTAATATTTTGGCTCCGGCGCCTACAACCACCCCGTCACCAATGGTGGGATGGCGCTTGCCCCTGTTCCAACTGGTGCCGCCCAAGGTAACGCCTTGATACAGCGTAACATCATCACCAATAATCGTGGTTTCACCAATAACCACACCCATACCGTGGTCGATAAAAAAGCGCCGACCAATGGTGGCACCGGGATGAATCTCAATACCCGTAAACCAACGCGTAAGCGTAGAAAGGGTACGAGCCAGCCACTTCAAGCCCACCCCCCATAACCAGTGTGCCACCCGATGCAGCAAAAGTGCGTGCAGGCCAGGATAGTTGGTCAGAACTTCAAAGGTGTTACGCGCAGCGGGGTCGCGGTGGAACACACTGCTGATATCTTCTCTTAGACGTCTAAACATGACTTTTGCCTTGATCCTGCTCCGGCGCGTGCGGCCCGGTATCGGAGGTTGATTGCTCGACACCCGAGGCGCCTGCTGTTTTTTGAACAGCCGACAAAACACCTCTTAGGATATTAACTTCCATCTGGTCCAATTTTGCCCGCTGGAACAACCTGCGCAGACGCGCCATCAGTTGGCGTGGTTTGTCCCGACGATGAAAATCGATTTCTTCCAGTACCTGCTGCAAATGGCCAAAAAAGCCTTCGACATCGCCAACGCTGGCAGGGGCAACATCCCACCCAGCGTCACCAGGCTGCGCAATCGGTTCTAAATAGGGCCGCCTGGTATCTGCTTCAAGGCCCTTCAGATAATTCATACGCAGCTCATAACACATCACCTGAACCGCCATCGCCAGATTCAATGAGCTGT
Organism: Marinobacter sp. BSs20148; assembly: GCF_000283275.1. Lineage (NCBI taxonomy): Bacteria > Pseudomonadati > Pseudomonadota > Gammaproteobacteria > Pseudomonadales > Marinobacteraceae > Marinobacter > Marinobacter sp. BSs20148. The sequence goes on along the minus strand of NC_018268.1, from coordinate 1,776,727 downwards.
AATCCGGATTGGACGGAATATGAATATGATAGTGGCAACGTTGCTAGTTCATCGTTGCTCAGCCCATGATTCTCTCGGCCGAACACCAGCGCCACTGTGCCTTGGCCGCAATGACTGGCTGCCGCAGTTGCGGCCTGATCTGGCGGCATCACTGGCCAGGGTAACTTGCGCCCGCGGGCGCTGGTGCCCATCACCAACACGCAATCTGCCAGTGCTTCATCAAGGCTACCCACCACGGTTGCAGTGTCCAGAACATCTGATGCTCCGGCGGCTCGAGCGTACGAGGTTTCATCAGGGAACGATCGCGGGTTTACCATCCACAAATTTCCCAACCCCATATTTTTCATGGCTCGCGCTACCGCACCAATGTTGCCAGAGTGGGAGGTTTCCACCAGAACAATACGAATTCGGTCATTGTAGGTGTCTGGTGAGCCCAGCGGGCGCGACGGTTTGTGCATGGTAACGGCCTGTCAGCAAAATTAGGCGGCAATAATAACAGATAAATCACGAAAGCCGGCGGGCAACCTGCGGGTCAAATGGCTATTATCCGTGCTTGTGCGGAGTCTAAAAACAGACAAAGCGCGCATCGACTGCTATGATACGCGGCCTTCATACACCCGGATAATGATTACTCAGATGCAACCAGCGATTAAAATGGCCCTGCGCGTTGCGCGCCAGGGATCGGACTACCTGAAAGCACATTTCGAGCGCCAGGAACCCAGCGACAAAGACAACAGCGAGCGTGAGCGTCAGCTGGATCGCGTCGAAAAGGCCATTTACGATAATTTCGTAGAGCAGCTCGAAAAAGCCTATAAAGACCACAACATTGCTCCCCTGAACGCAGCGGATGCCGGCACCTATGACAAAAGCTGGCACATCTTTCCGGTTCTGGGTCGCGACAATTTTCTGCGAGGTATTCCGGAATTTGTTTTAGCACTGGCCCAGAAAAAAAACAACCGAATTGAGAGTCTGCTGATTGTTAACCCAATCACTGGCGAAGAATACGCGGCCAGCCGCGGCCACGGTGCCGCACTGAACAGCCGCCGGGTGCGAGTATCAGAAGTGCGCCAGCTAACCAGCGCGGCTCTGGCTACTAACGTTCTGGATCAGGCCCGCAAAGACGACAACCCTCAGCTTTGGGGCGAAATAGCCACCGTTCTGGCGACCAACTCACGCATTTTCCGTACATCCGGATGTGTGGTGCTGGACATCGCACGGGTGTCGGCCGGCCATCTTGACGCAGTGATTGCCTTTCGTCCTGAAGGCGCCGACCTAGACCTGGGCGTTGCCTTGGCCATGGAGTCGGGCGCCTTGACCGGGGACTTCTCTGGCAACCCATCAGTCAGTAACGCAAAGCAGCTGATTGTGGCTAACCCCAAGCTGTTTCGTGAATTGCTGAAGGAGCTGCATCCGTTCCGAGGCCGCTTGCCCCGGTAAAGCACACTTGCCCTACTAGCAACTAGCAACTAGCAACTAGCAAGGCAAGCACAAAAAAACCGCCAATCCCGAGAGACTGGCGGTTTTTTTGTGATTACGAAACCGCTGCCAATAAAATAGCAGGGCTTCCCAACAGGGCCCTTTCAAAAGAGCTACATACGGTTCAACCATTCCGGCGGCTGCTCGTCTTCATCCTGGCCGACCACACCTTCCTTCACCGGCAGGATCAAATCTTCACGGCACACGCCGAGCGCAATCAGCAAGTTCGCCGATACGTAAATAGAGGAATAGGTACCCACCACTACGCCGAAGATCAACGCCAGGGCGAATTTATTAATCGCCTCACCGCCGAACACGTAAAGCGCAATCAGCACCACCAGAGTGGTACCGGAGGTATTAATGGTACGGCTGATGGTCTGGTGAATGGAGGTGTTGATCACCTCCCATGAGTCCCCTACCCGCATGGTGCGGAAGTTTTCCCGGATACGGTCCGCCACCACAATAGTGTCGTTCAGAGAGTAGCCGATAATGGCTAACAGGGCGGCCAGAACTGTAAGATCAAAGGTCCATTGAAACAGCGAAAAAATACCCAGCACAATGATAACGTCGTGAGCCAGAGGCAGCACGGCAGCAATACCGAATTTGAACTGAAAGCGCATGCCAACGTAAATCAGTACCACCAGCAAGGCAATCAGCATGCCCAAACCGCTGTCCTCTTTCAGTTCTTCGCCTACCTGGGAGCCTATAAACTCCGAACTGATCAGCTTCAACTCCGCTCCGCCGGCGGTTAAGGTGCTGGTAATCTCTTGGGCCAGCATGTCGTTAGCAGACTCAGACAACCGCACCAAAACCGTTTTATCAGAACCGAAATTCTGCACTACAAATTGGTCATAGCCGGCATCACTCAACGCTGTGCGTATCCCAGCAAGCGCTGGCGCTTGTTCGTATTCAAATTCCACCGACGTGCCGCCGGTGAAATCCATACCGAAGTTCAGCCCGCGAATCGCCAACAGGCCGATAGCGAGCACCAATAGAGTAATCGAGAGTATCGTAGCAATCTTCCGAAAACCCATAAAATCAAACGGTTTTTCCTGAGCGTCATGCATTAGCCTGCTTCCCTCCGATCGAAAGTTTTTCGACCCTGCGGCCACCATAAACCACATTGACGATACTGCGGCTGACCACCAGGCCAGAGAACATCGATGTCATAATGCCCAGGCTTAAGGTAATCGCAAAACCCTTCACCGGACCGGAACCCATGGCAAACAAAATGAGCGCCACCAGTAAGGTTGTGATGTTAGCATCAAAAATGGAGACAAAAGCCCGCGAGTAACCGGCATTTATAGCCAGCTGCGGCGCGGTGCCGGCTTTAAGCTCTTCCCTTATGCGTTCAAAAATAAGGACGTTGGCGTCTACTGCCATACCCACCGTTAAAACGATACCAGCGATACCCGGCAGCGTCAGCGTGGCCGACAGAATCGACATGCAGGCGATAAGTAGCATCAGGTTCAAGGTTAGCGATACGTTGGCAATAAGCCCGAAACCGCGGTAGTAAAGCGCCATATAAATCAACACCAGCACAAAGCCCAACAATACCGACATCATACCGGCGTCGATATTTTTCTGACCCAGGCTAGGGCCAATGGTTCGTTCCTGTACAAAGTACATGGGCGCGGCCAGTGCACCGGCGCGCAGCAGCAGTGCCAGCTCCGACGCTTCCGGAATCGAGTCCAGACCGGTTATACGGAAACTCGCACCCAATGCAGACTGCACCGTAGCCAGGCTAATGATGCCTTTATCCACTACCCGTTTTTCTTCGGTGACCACTTCGCCGTCAACCATACGGTCTTCGGTTTCGGTGCGGAACTCAATAAACAGCACCGCCATACGCCGGCCAACAGCGTTGCGAGTGGCGCGGTTCATCAAATCGCCGCCTACAGAATCCATAGTAATGCTGACTTGTGGCTGGCCGTTTTCATCGAATTGCTGCTGGGCGTTGGCCACGTTATTACCCGTGGCAATGAGCTCACGCTCCAGGCGTGCAGTGCGTTGGGGCGTATCGCGAAAACCGAAGGTTTCTACGCTGCCGGCTGGCGTGTCTGGTCGCGCTTCCATCCGGAATTCCAGATTTGCGGTTGCACCCAGTACGCGTTTGGCTTGCGCGGTATCTTGAACACCCGGCAATTCAACGATGATGCGACTGGTGCCCTGACGCTGAACCAGCGGTTCTGCCACACCCAGTTCGTTCACACGGTTACGGATGGTGGTCAGGTTCTGCTCAAGGGCGTATTCCTGGATGGATCGTACTTCGGCTTCGGACAGGGTCAACGCAATAAGGCGCTCGTCGCCACGGGTGCGCTCATCCATCAAAAACTGAAGGTACTGACGGCGAATCAGGGTGAAGGCCTCGGCGCGGGATTCGTCATCGCGAAAGCTGAGAATAATTTCCTGCCCGTCTTTCAGGTCCCCCTCTAGCTCACCACCACGGTAGCGAATGCGTTCTTCACGCAGTTCACGCTTAATCTGCCCGGCTAAAGCTTCCAGACGCTGGCTTACCGCAGTTTCCATATCCACTTCCAACAGGAAGTGGATGCCGCCGCGCAAATCCAGGCCCAACTTCATTGGACCGGCACCCAGACTGCTCAACCAGCCCGGAGTAGAAGCGGCCATATTCAGCGCGACCAAATAGTCGTTTCCCAATACCGCTTGAACTGCAGGGCGGGCCTGAAGCTGATCTTCGCCGCTGGTTACCCGAATAAGCGCATCACGATCCTGCAAACTGCTACTTTTTACCTCAATACCCTGGGACTCCAGAGCCTGCACTGCACGTTCCAGAACGAGTGCGTCAACTTCGGTACTGCTGCGGGCACCGGTAACCTGAACGGCAAAATCATCCGGGAACAGGTTGGGGAGTGCATATACAAAACCGATTGCGAGGGCAACCAGAATAATGAGGTTTTTCCAGAGCGGATACTTGTTAAGCATGGGGTTCCTATAAGCCGGGCTGGCGCCGACCGTGGTGTTTCAGCCAGATAGAACCAGCCTGGCTAAAAAGCCCGGCTGAACGTCCGTTGGCGAGGCTCAGATGTCTTTCAACGAGCCTTTTGGCAAAGCACCGGAAACCGCTACTTTTTGGATACGAACTGAGACATTGTCGGCCACTTCCAGAACAATAAAGTCATCAGATACTTTGGTGATCTTGCCAACCATACCGCCAGAAGTAACCACTTCGTCGCCTTTGTTCAGGCCAGACATCAATGACTTGTGCTCTTTGGCGCGTTTAGACTGCGGACGCCAGATTAGGAAGTAAAAAATCAGAATAAAGCCGGCGAAAAAGATAACTTGCCCTATAACACCCATACTACCGCCGGCCGCGTCCTGCGCCATTGCAAGCGTGGGAGCCAGTGCCAGCAGTGCGGCAACAAATAATTTGATCGATTTCATGTATTTTCTCCGTTAATTGAATGAAAAGGTGTGAATAGTAGGTTCAGGCGCCGCTAAGCTCGGGCGCCGTTGCACCGCGCAAGGCGTAGAATTCGATTACAAAGTCGCACAATGTACCTGCTTCAATGGCCCCACGCAATCCGCTCATCAGGTTCTGATAATAGCGTAAATTGTGAATGGTGTTCAGCTGCGACGCGAGCATTTCTCCACACTTATCGAGATGATGCAGATAACTTCTGGAAAAGTTCTGACAGGTATAACAATCACAACTGTCATCCAGCGGCGCCGTGTCGTGGCGGTTTTTGGCGTTGCGAATCTTAACAGTGCCGGTAGCGGTAAAGAGATACCCGTTACGGGCGTTGCGGGTAGGCATTACGCAGTCAAACATATCCACACCGCGACGCACTGCTTCTACTATATCCTCAGGGCGGCCTACGCCCATCAGGTAACGGGGCTTATCCGCCGGCATTTTTGGCGGCAAGTCGTCCAGAATGCGAATCATGTCCTCTTTAGGCTCGCCCACCGACAGCCCACCAATGGCGTAGCCGTCAAATCCGATGTTGGTCAGGCCGTCCAGCGACTGCTGGCGCAGGCCTTCGTACATCCCGCCCTGCACAATGCCAAACAACGCTGCCGGATTCCCCTCATGGGCATTCTTACTGCGGGCTGCCCAGCGCAACGACAACTCCATCGAATCTTTGGCTTCTTTCTCGGTAGCCGGATAAGGCGTGCATTCGTCAAAGATCATCACGATGTCAGAACCCAAGTCGCGCTGCACCTGCATTGCAATTTCCGGGTTCAACTCCACCGGCGAGCCATCCACCGGCGAGCGGAAAATCACGCCTTGCTCAGTAATTTTACTGGTTTCGCCCAAGCTAAACACCTGAAATCCGCCAGAGTCAGTCAGAATCGGCCCTTGCCACTGGGTAAAATCGTGTAGGTCGCCGTGGGCTTTGATCACTTCAGTACCAGGGCGCAGCATCAGGTGAAAGGTATTACCCAAAATGATGTGGGCACCAATTTCCTTGATGTCACGGGGCAACATGCCTTTCACTGTGCCATACGTGCCAACGGGCATAAATGCCGGCGTTTCCACCACACCGCGGGGAAAGGTCAGGCGACCAAGGCGCGCACGGCCGTCTTCACCCAGTTTTTCAAATTTCATAAAACAGGCGTCAGTCACCGGGTTTCTCCGCGAAGTTCTTGTGTTTCGGGGCCGCCCTGCGGCTCCGTTGCAGAATGCTGCAGCATGCCACGGCTGGGCACTTGCCCGGTAATGAACATGGCGTCGCCATAGCTGAAAAAGCGATAACCTTCGCGCACGGCTTCTTTATAAGCGCCCATCACGTGTTCGTAACCGGCAAAGGCACTGACCAGCATGATCAGCGTAGATTCGGGTAAATGGAAATTGGTAATCAGTGCATCTACGGCCTGAAAGTTGTAACCGGGGTAAATAAATATGTCAGTATCGCCAGTAAATGGGCGCAGGTCGCCGTGGCGACTGGCCGATTCCAGCGAGCGCACCGAGGTGGTGCCCACGGCAATCACTCGGCCGCCACGGGCGCGGGTACGGGCCACTGCATCTACCGTGTCCTGACGCACATGCACCAGTTCATGATGCATTACGTGATCTTCCAGCTTGTCTACCCGCACCGGTTGAAAGGTTCCGGCGCCGATATGAAGGGTCACAAACGTCGAGTCTACGCCCATCGCTGCGAGCTTCTGCAGCAGCGCTTCATCAAAATGAAGGCCAGCGGTTGGCGCGGCAACCGCGCCTGCCTCGCGGGCATAAACAGTTTGGTAGCGCTCTCGGTCAGACGCCTCATCCGCGCGATCAATATAAGGTGGCAGAGGCATATGGCCCAGACGATCAAGAATATCCAGCAGTGATTCGCGGCCGTCCGCCTGCAACTCGAACAATGCATCGGCGCGGGCGATAACGTTCAACGCAGTTCCGTCTTCCAACAATACCTGCTGTCCAGGCTTGGGGGATTTTGACGCGCGCACGTGCGCCAGCATCTGCTGATCGCCGGTGATGCGTTCCACCAGAATTTCTACCGCGCCGCCGCTTTCTTTTTTTCCGAACAGGCGCGCAGGAATCACCTTGGTGTTGTTGAACACCAGCAAATCACCAGGCTGCAGGAAATCGGGTAGATCTGTGAAGCGGCGATGATTTATATCGCCAGACAGGCCATCAAGGCAAAATAGACGGGAAGCAGAGCGTTCACTCAACGGATAGCGGGCAATCAGCTCATCCGGTAAGTCAAAACGAAAATCTGAGACATTCATGGGAAGAACTATGCACGAAACCGCAGGGTGCGGCTTATAAGTATATGGTAGCGGCGGGCGGACTCGAACCGCCACACTATTACTAGCAACGGATTTTGAATCCGTCGTGTCTACCAATTCCACCACGCCGCCATCGGAAGAGGGGCAAGTATACTGACGTTGAGCCTGAAATCAATGACAAAAGCAGAACAATTGCCCTGCCCCGGCAATAATTTACAAACGGTCAAACAGCGAAAGCTGAGAAACGCGTGCAAACGATTGTTGTGCCGCCTGCAATACAAAGCTCTGAAAGCTCAACGTGCTAATAGCCTCCGCGTAATCTATGTCTTGCAGCTGGGAGCGAATCTCTTTGCTGTAGAGTGCGGAATCTTCCAGAAACGCCTGGGTGGATTCCACCGAATTCATCCGCCCACCCAGTTCGGTCTGCTTTAAAATAAAACTTTCCTGAGCATTATCGATGTTGGCTAGCGAGCCGGCAATCAGATCGTTGTAGGCGTCTGACCCTGCACTACCGCTTTTGCTCAAGTTATCCAGGCCGCTAATCAGATTTTCTATGGTTTTGAATACTGACTGTTTTTCGCCGGTTTCAATGGTAAATACATCGTTTAACACCGCATCTGTTAGGGTGAATTGCACGCCGTTCACCGTGACCGGCTCGCCGGGTTCAAAGGCGACAGACTGGGTAACCCCATCCTTATCCAGATACTGCAATTGATTTGGGGCTGAGACAGTCAGCTCCAGAGATGCCAAACCGCCAGCCTGTAAATCCGAACGATTAATCACACTAATACTGTTAATGCGGCCATCAGGAGCCGGCACAGGAAGAGGGATGGGGACGTTTAGCGCCCCACTCGCCGTCGCAGGAATACGGTCAAAAATGCCTTTACCATTATCGCTGATGGCGACAGTGACGCCGTCATCAATCTCCAGCATCCGTTGCCCTTCGTCGCCCTGATACGTCCATTCACCGGCTTCTTTGGCGTAAGCCGGTGAGCCGCCCTGAAAACCACTAAAAATATACTCACCAGAGGCGTCTTGGGTATTGGCCGTTTGTGCCAACTGCTGCAGACGCTCTTTCATTTCTGAGCTGATAGACAAGCGATCGTTGGCCGACAGCGAGCCGTTACCGGCCTGCACCGTCAACTCACGCACGCGCTGCAGAATGTCCAGGGAACTGGAAATGGCGCTTTCTTCCTGACCCAGCCGGTTGTTGGCCAGTTGCGCGTTGCGCTCGTAGGTTTCGATGCGTTTCACTTCCTGATCCAGCTTCAGAATACGCGCCGCCGCAACCGGGTCGTCTGACGGTCGGTTCACGCGCTTACCGGTGGCAATCTGCTCGTCGGTTTTGTTCAGCTGCGCGCTCAGATCCTGCAGTCGGTTGATACCGCCGGAAAAGATTTGTTGTGAAGATATTCTAATCATCTCGCATTACCTTTTTGAACCTTGCCCGCTTTAGCGGAAGGTTTGCAGCAATGTGTTGAACAGGTCCTGTGCAACGGTAATCACTTTAGCCGACGCGTTGTAAGCGGCCTGGTACTGAATCAATTTGCCGGCTTCCTGATCCAGATTCACCCCGGAAACAGCTTCTCGCTGATTGAACGACTGCTCCAGCAAGGTTTTTCCTGCCTCCAGATCCAGCTGACTCTGGCGGGTTTGTACACCGACATTTTCCACCAACCCGGCGTAGCCTTCGGCAAAGCTCTGGCTGCCATTGTTCAGCGTGTTTTTTATGCCAAACGACGCTAGAGCCTCGGCGTTGCGGTTGTCAGATACGCCATTTTCGTTGGATTCAATGGTAAAGACATCACCCGCTTTGGGTTGACCTGTCACGCTGAACTGATAGCCCTGGTAGTTCGGTATGAGTGCCGGATTATCACTGAATAGCCCCTGACCCTCAGTGTATGGCGTCGCGCTAACGACGGTATTGGGAACGGTGTCACCGTCGGTAATTATATAGTTAAGCCCACCACTGCCGTCGTCGACAAAACTCACTTGCAACGGCCCGTTTGCCAATCCAGTGCTGGACGTAAACCCGGGTAAGGATGTGCCGTCCGGATACGTTACCGCCTGCATCGTGCCCTGGCTAATGGCTCCAGTGCCTTTGTTACCTTGACCGCCTTCAGCCCGAATCGGGCTAGCAAACGCCAGGTCTTCTTCACGTCGAACCTGCATCGCAATATCAGCGGCGCCATTGCGCGTGGGCTGAATCTGGAAGCTGTGGCCATCCGTTAACGTGCCGCCGTCATAACGGATACTGAATCCGGGCATAATGATTTCGTCGCCAACCGCGGGCAAACTGCCGCTTACCACTTCGCCAGTGCGATCATTAGTCAGCTGGTAACTGCTGGTAGCGCCAAATTTCAAACTCCAAGTTCCGGCGGCAAGCGCAGAGCTGTCGGTTATTTCGACGGCCAACTGGGCGTTACTCGCGGGCTGGTTATTGGCGCTCGGAATCACCCGGCTGGTCTGCAAAGCTGCGCTATTAAAATCCTTAAAAAACAGCCCCCCCAGTTCGCCTTCTAAATCCATACCAATCTGATGCTGGCTGTTCATGGTATCGGCCAGCGCGATGGCAATACGGCCAAGCTCGTCAAACGCCGGTGCTAAAACCTGCTGCTGAAAGTGACGCAGGCCGCCCAGCTTTCCACCGTCAATCTGGCTGTCGACGTTCACAACCCGGCCACTGGTGCCCAGCGTAAACTCCAGCATTAAGGGGTCAGAGGCACTGGGCCGGGTGCCAAGCTGTGCAGCGATGTTGCCTGTAACCAGGCCCTGGCCGTTGTTCAGGGTGACATTCACCTGAGCGCCTTCGGTTGGGCTGATTTTTATGCTTACCAGCTCTGACAGCTGGCGCAGTTTTTCATCACGCTGGTCTAAAAGATCGTTGGGCATTCTGCCCTGAGCAAGTCCAGGGGATTGGGCTATCGCCGAGTTCAAATCGGCAATACTGGCAATCAGCGCGTTGGCGTCTTTAGCGCCCTGCTGCATCTGGGTTTTAACCGATTCGCGCTGCTGAATGAACTTTTCATTAAGCGCAGAAAAGCGTTTTACCACTTGCTCGCCTTCACTTATGACAAGCTGGCGCTGGGGCAATGAGGTAGGGTCTTCAGCGGCGTTCTGCAGACTGGCAAAAAAGTTATTCAAGGATGTACTGAGGCCCGTAGACTCGCCACCCAGCAGGTTATCCAGGCGGCTTAGCTCGTTGTTCAGAGTTCTTTGCTCGCCCTCAAGGCTGGAATCCTCACGGATTTGCTGCGTCAGGTATTCGTTGGCTAGGCGGCGAATGTTTTCCACATTGACGCCGGTGCCAATACTACCGGCGCCGGTACGCTGCGGTGTCTGAGCGCCAAACTGCACCTCCTGGCGACTATAACCCGGTGTGTTGGCGTTGGTGATGTTATTAGCGGTGGTGTTCAGCGCAGCCTGGTGCCCGAGTATGCCGCTTAAACCAATGCCCAGTAATCCTGCCATTGCGTTTACTCCCCGGCCTCAGCTCGGCCCATGGAAACCGTCATCAGAGAATCACGGTTCATGATGCTGCGAATTTTCTCAGCGTAATTCGGATCGGTGGCGTAACCGGCCTGCTGCAGTTTTTCAGCAAACTGGGCGGGTTTGTCCGCCACGGCCAACACGTCCCGATAACGTGGATTAGATTCCAGAAAATCTACATAGTCCCGCATACTGGCTTCGTAATCGGCGTAAGCACGGAACTCCGCCTGTTCTTTCATCGGCACGCCTTCGCGGAACTCCGTGGTGGTAATAGCAACCGAATCACCCTGCCAACGCTGATCGGCCTTTATGCCAAACAGGTTATAACTGGGACTGTCGCCCTCACCTTCAATCATGTTTTTGCCCCAACCGGTTTCAAGCGCGGCTTGGGCCACCATAAACCGTGGGTTAATGCCGCTGTCTTTGGCGATGCGTTGCGCCATGGGCAGCAGGGTTTGTACGAACTGTTCCGGAGATTCAAAGCGCGCGAGCAATGGCGCGTCGTCTTCGGAAACATCAGCCATAACCGGCAAGGCTTCAGCCAGCTGTTGCACACTCTTAACTTCCACTGGTAACCGTGGTGACAAAGGCGGCACGCTGCGATCGTAATCGGCCAACGTCGCTTTTTGGCCGGCCAGCGGGCTACCGTCAGATCTCATACCGGGTACTTTCGGGCTAAGCTGGCGCACCAAAGCGTCCGCCAGACCGGTACCCTGGTTGCCAGACATCGACAGGCTTATCTGATTGTCGAACATATCCCGATAAGCCTGGCTCTCGTTGGTGTTCAGGTAGTTGCCCTCCGCCATCACGTCACCGGCTTTGCGCATAGACTTGAGCATTTCCGCCAGAAACAGGCTTTCAAATTGCCGCGCCACTTCCCGCAGTGCCGACTCTTTGTCGGTACGGGCCTGGGTTTTCAGCGCGTTCAGGCCTTCGAAGTCGGTGTAGACATTGGCCTGTTGAATCCGGTAGTCCTGCATCGTTCTGCCCCTGCTACTCTAAATAACAATCAGCTCGGCGCGCAGTGCACCGGCTTGTTTTAACGCTTCCAGTACCGCCATTACGTCGCCCGGAGCCGCACCCACCTGGTTTACCGCCTGAACTATCTCGTTCAAGGTAACCGCAGGACCAAACTTGAACATGCGAGCCGGGTCTTCGGTCACCGCGATCTGAGAGTCTTGCACTACTTCGGTGTCGCCAGCCGCTAACGGATTAGGCTGCACCACATTAGGGTTTTCCTGAATCATCACCGTCAGATTGCCGTGGGTGACCGCAGCCGCGCTGACCTTCACGTTCTGGCCCACCACAATGGTGCCGGTGCGGCTGTTGATCACCACCTTGGCAGCGGCTTCAGCCGGATTCACTTCAATATTTTCCAGAATCGACAGAAAGCTGACTCGCTGAGAAGCATCCCGCGGGGCGCGCACAGAAACGGAGGTGGCGTCGTGGGCGTAAGCCATATCCGGGCCTAAGTTGCCGTTGATGGCTTCAACAACCCGACGGGCGGTAGTGAAGTCTGCGCGCAACAGATTAAACGTGACGGTATCGCCATTGTTGAATGGCGAAGCCACTTCGCGCTCGACAGTAGCGCCGTTGGGGATTCGCCCTGCGCTGGGAATGTTAACGGTAATACGCGAGCCGTCCAGCCCTTCAGCGCCAAAGCCACTGACAGTCAGGCTACCTTGTGCAAGCGCATACACGTTGCCATCAGCGCCTTTCAGCGTGGTCATCAGCAGGACACCGCCGCGCAAGCTTTTGGCGTTGCCGATAGACGACACGGTAATGTCGATTTGCTGACCGGGCTTGGCAAACGGTGGAATGGTAGCGTTCACCGTCACCGCAGCGACGTTCGCCAGTTTTGGATCAACGCCTTCCGGCAAAGTGACGCCAAACTGGTTCATCATGTTGCGGAAGGTCTGGTTGGTAAATGGCGCTTTGTCGCCGGTGCCGGCCAAGCCAACCACCAAGCCATAACCCACCAGCTGGTTGTCACGCACGCCTTTGATGCGGGCCAAGTCCTTAAGCCTGTCAGCCATCACCGGCGAAGCCACCATTAGCGCCATTAATACTATTGCCAAACATTTGCGCACATTCGTTTTACACAGAATCACTTTGGAAAGGTTCACAGAGGCCACCATTCGCTGTTGAAGAAACGCCCCATCCAGCCCATCTGGTTGGCTTGGTCAAAATCACCGGTGCCACCGTAAGCAATGCGGGCATCGGCAATGCGATTAGACGCCAGAGTATTGTCCGGCTTGATATCCTGAGGCCGCACCAATCCTGTCAGGCGAATGTATTCTTCGCCATTGGTCAGCGACAGCCACTTCTCGCCACGAATGCGCAACACGCCATTAGGCAATACTTCGGTGACCGTTACGGTGATGCTGCCGGCCAGGCTGTTGCTTTGATCCGCCTCTGCGGCACCCTGAAAATCTCGCTGTTGCTCGATAGCCGTTGCCAGCCCCAGCTTGTTTCTACCAAATATGTTGGGCTCGGTCAGGCTGATGTCACTGTCTTTCGAGATACTGGTTTCCGCGTTTTTACTGGCGCGGGTAGACTCGTTCAAGGTCACCGTAAGCACATCGCCCACGTTGAGCGCCACTGTGTCACCGTAAAAATTGTAATTGCGGCTAATCTGGTAAATAGAACCGGTTTCGAGATCGCGCTGCATCATCGCCTGAGCACGCACCGGAGCGTATTCCGGGTCATCTGGCATGGCACGGGGCCGGCTCATCGCAGCGCAACCCTGAAGCACCGCCAGCACCAGAACCAACGCAACGCTGGCGCTGCGGCGGAACTGTAAAAAAACGGCGTTAGCTGTCATAGCGAAACCTCTGACCGGAAAGCACCGGCATTAACCAATATTGTTGGTGATGAACTGCAGCATCTGGTCAACAGTCGACACGACTTTCGAGTTCATTTCATAGGCGCGCTGGGTGGTAATCATATTCACCAGCTCTTCCACAACTTCCACGTTAGAAGACTCAATAGAGCCCTGCTCCAGTGAACCCAGCCCGGCCAGGCCGGGTTCACCTTCGGCCGGGTCGCCACTGGCGTTGGTCTGCTTGAACAGGTTATTACCAATCGCCTGTAGACCCTGCGGGTTAATAAAGTCCACCAGGGTTATCTGGCCAAGGTTGATGGGAGCGGCCTGATCATCGGTGACAGCGGTTACAGTGCCATCGCGACCGATGGTCACGTTCGTGGCGTTTGCTGGAATGTTGATGTTGGGCTGCAACGCGTTGCCATCGGGGTTTACAACATCACCATCGGAATTCAGCTGAAACTGACCGTCGCGGGTATAGGCGGTTTGGCCATCTGGCAATTGCACCTGCAAGAAGCCGCGACCGTTAACCGCCATATCCAGGGGCTGCTCGGTTATCTGCAAGTTGCCTTGGGTAAACTGTTTGGCGGTACCCACAACCCGCACACCGGTACCCAACTGCAACCCGGAGGGCAGTTCGGTATTCTGCGTGTTCAAACCACCGGGTTGGCGTTTCACCTGATACAGCAGATCCTGAAACACCGCGCGGTCGCGTTTGAAACCGGTGGTGTTCACGTTCGCCAGGTTGTTAGAGATAGTGGACATGTTAGTGTCCTGCGCGCTTAACCCGGTTTTACTGACCCATAATGCTGGATGCATTTTTATCGCTCCCTACCGTCAGGCGGTTGTTGATGGCGGCGAAATCTTGCCGCTTTCCCGCCCGCCGGCGTGTTGTTTCAAGTTTTGATACCCGTGCTATTAAAGGTTCTGCAATAGCCGTGCCGCTGCTTCAGAATTTTCCTTCGCGGTGCTCATTACTTTCACCTGCATTTCGTATTGCCGCGAAAGCTGCAGATTGGAAATCATTTCGGCCACCGCGTTTACGTTAGAGCTTTCCAGAAAGCCACCGGAAACCCGAGCGTTGGCATCAGCCGGTTCACTGCCACCAAGCGCCTGATCGGCCTTGCGACGTATGAAGCCATCGGGGCCTTTTTCCAGTGCCTGTGTCGGCGGTGTTACCAGCTTAAGCCGATCCACCTCCACCAACTGATCGGGAGGCCCGCCCACCGGAACAATAGACACCGTGCCATCGGCACCAATCTCAACGTTATCAAAAGGCGGCAAAGCCACCGGACCACCATTGCCCAGCACCATTTCACCGTTAGCCAATCGCAGCAGGCCATTTACATCTATCTGCAAAGACCCACTGCGAGTGAACACTTCTTCACCCAGGTTGTTTTGCACCGCCAGCCAGCTGTCGCCTTCAATCGCCACATCCAGTTTTCGCCCGGTTTCCATCAGTGCGCCCGAAGACAAATCGGTACCCGGGCGCTCAGTCATGGCGTAGGCGCGTGTAGGGAAATGCCCGCCATACACCGGCATGCTGCGGGCCTGGGCGAAGTCTTTTTTGAAACCGGTGGTGGTCACGTTAGCCAAGTTGTTAGCGTGGGCGCGCTGGGCCAGCATGTTCTGCTTGGCACCGGACATTCCGATATAAAGGGCTTTGTCCATGGGGAAGGCTCCTGCCGGATATTTGACTGTTACCATTATTTAAGCAGAAGTCGTGCCAGTTTGAGTGGCAACGAAATAAGAAAATTTCAGGATTAAGCAAAACCGGGCCTTATCTGGCCCGGTTTTGCTAAAAGCACCCTGGCGGGCGCTTGATTGCTTACCTCAGATTGATGATGGTCTGGGTGACCGCATCCGAGGTTTCAATGGTTTTGGCATTTGCCTGATAATTACGCTGGGCAATAATCAGGTTCACCAGTTCCGCAGACAGGTCTACGTTGGACTCTTCAACTGAGCTAGACTGAATCGCCCCCAACGTGCCGCTGTCGGGCCTGCCAATAACCGCCTGGCCAGATTCGAAGGTTTCCACCCAGCTGGTATCACCGGAAGGTGATAGGCCGTTGGCATTCGAAAAGCTGGCCAACGCTACCTGCCCCAGGGATTTCGACTGGCCATTGGTGTAACGGGCAAAAATGACGCCTTGCTGCGAAACGTCCAGCCCCGACAGCCGGCCAGTGGTATAGCCATCTTGGCGTTGATCATTGACACCGAAGTTGTTGCCATATTGAGTGGCGCTACCCAAATTCAGGTCAAACGTGGCGCCGACCCCAGATGCCGCTCCATTCGCGTTTAAATCCCTATCTTTCGGCACCCAGTTATCGATTGAAATTACGCCATTTGCATTGCTATTAGCAGTGGCCAGATTTCCATTTTGGTCAAACACCAATTCATACGGCACGTAGTTAGGCGGTGTCGTTGTAGACCCAGCTGCACCACCCACTGCTTCGCCATCTATCTGCAGGTGTAACAACCAATTGCTCTGCGAACCCCCTGCTGAAGCTTGTTTAGTATAAAACTGCGTGACCTCGTGGGGATTTCCCAAGCTGTCGAAGATGTTGGTTGCTGTAACGTGATTGTAAGTCGTCGGATCTAACGGGTCGAAAGGATTAGGCGGCGTTGCCGTGAGCACTTGCTCCCGCGCATCCAGATTGAGGTCGGTACGCAGGTTGGTGGTGCGCTGCGGCGCCAGGTTACCGCTCGCTATTTGCAAATCGTCACGAATGCCCGATAAGTTACCGGCGGCGTCTGCAACAAAGCCTTGCACCCGCATATTCTGATTGTTCACCACAAAACCGTCTTTGTCGGTACCGAACTGGCCAGCGCGGGAATATCGCAACTCGCCGCCATTGTTCAATACAAAAAAGCCGTCGCCGTCGATAGCAAGGTCTAGTCCGCTATCCGTAAAGCTGATGTTACCCTGGCCAAACGACTGTTTAACGCTTTGCACACTAACCCCGTCGCCAACCGGAGCGCTGCCAGAGCTTAGAAAGCCGTTGGCGTATAAGTCTCCAAACTGCACGCGGCTGCCTTTGAAGCCCACTGTACTGGCGTTTGCAATGTTATTGCCGGTTACGTCCAAGTCTACCGCCGCCGCCCTGAGGCCGCTTAATCCTGTGTTAAATGCCATGATTCACCCCTGCTGACGCCGGTATTAATTAATTTGTTGAACTTGCGACAGGTCAATCGAACCCATGCCCGCAAGATTCAGAGAAATAGAGCCGCCTTTACCCAAAGACACGCTGTCGACGTTTGCGCTCATCATGGTACCCAGCTGCTGCGAACCACCGGGATAGGACCCGGAAGCCACTGTATAATAAGATCCTTGCGGCACAGCACTGCCGTTGCCGTCTTTACCGTCCCACGTGAACTTGGCAGAACCTGCGGGCTTGCCGCCCAATTCCATCTGCCGCACCAACTCACCCGAACCGTTCAATATCGACACCTGTACGCCACCGGTTGAGGCAGGCACATCGACGGTTCCGTTAACCTCGCCGCTGGCACCAAGCATCGCCAAATCCGACGCCACCAACACGGTTTTACCAACCATGGCGGAGGCCTGCAGGGCCTGGGTAGAGCGGAATTCACCGACCACGCTGTCCACGTTGCCAGACAACTTCTGCATTTCTTCCAGCGAACTGAATTGCGCCAACTGGGAAATAAATTCGCCGTTATCTTGCGGATCCAGCGGGTTCTGATTCTTCAACTGGGCCAGCATCAGCTCCATGAATTCATTTTTTCCCAGCTCGCCTTTGCCGCTTGCCGACTGCTGTTTCAGCTGGTATTGGCTTAGGACATCTGTTGCCTGGCTTGCGTTTACTGCACTCATGATTGATTACCGCCTGTTAGTTCTGGCCCAGGGTTAAAATGCGCTGCATCATCGACTTGGCAGTGTTCATGATGTCTACATTCATCTGGAAGCTGCGCGAAGAGGACATCATATCGGCCATTTCTTCTGCCACATTCACATTGGGGTAGTACACATAGCCGTCTTCACTAGCAGCAGGGTGGTTGGGCTCATAGCGCATCTGCAGTTCGGCATCGCTTTCGACTATGCCTTCCACCCGAACTCCGGCACCACCTTCTGCCCCGGAGCCGAACGCCGGCTGGTTGCCGTTTAACAGCGACTGCTGGACCGCCGCAAACACTGGCTTACGGGCGCGGTAGGTTTCACCGGTGCTGGAACTGGCGGTTTCGGCGTTGGCAATGTTAGACGCTGTGGTGTTTAGTCGCAGCGATTGCGCAGTCATACCGGAACCGGCGATGTCGAAAATGTTACCCAATGACATAAAAATCTCCTGTGTTCACTGTATTGCCTGCGGCTTACTGGCCTGTCAGCGCTTTGCTAATCCCGCTGAATTTGCTGCTAAGAAACTGGAAGCTGGCCTGGTAGTCCATGGCGTTGCGCATAAAGCGGCTCTGTTCTTGCTGAGCGTCTACCGTATTGCCGTCTACCGAAGGCTGATGCGGTGTGCGATACAACAAATCATTGTCGCTTGCAGAGCCGGGCGCACCGCCACCTTCGTTCATATGGCCACTGTTGGTGGTGTTCATGTCGAAGCCGCTGGCGCTGCTCTGCGCTCGCTTCATGATCGCCTGGAAGTCGATATCACGGGCCTTGAAGCCCGGGGTGTCGGCGTTGGCGAGATTATTGGCCAGAATTTCTGCGCGCTGAACGCGTGCCTGAAGGGCGTATTGGTGAATACCCAGTGCACTGTCAAAATTGATTGCCATACTGCCTCCGTAATTCTGTGCCGGCGGTTAACGAAAGATTGCCGGTTTCAGGTGTATGAAGAGTTAAAAGCAAGTGCAATGCCAGAATGGTGAAAACTGTGTAAATTTTTGCCTTAACAGGATTGCAGCGTTGTTTTCAGGCTTTAAAAGGCTAAAAACCTCTCAATAATGTCGGTATTGAGCCGCTCGAACAATGCCACACCCAAGCCACTGCAAAAAAACGGCAAGCAACTGCCCTCAAGGCACTCGCCACTCACAACGTTTTTGCCGCCCGGATGTGAGCAGTTAGCGCAACGGCAGCGTAAAGTGTGTAGACGCCACTTTCGTCGACCACTTTTAGCTGACCATTTTCCGCCAACCATCTTGGAGCAAACCCGTGGCCAAAATCTGCATCTTCCCTATTCCCGGGTGCGTCACCTTCCCCGGCACTGTGTTCCCGCTGCACGTGTTTGAGCCGCGCTACCGCGCGATGATTCAACACTGCCTGGAAACCGAAACCCTACTGGCAATCTGTCACACCGAAAAACAGTTGAGCCCGGGCAAGCAAGCAGAGTCTCTGGAGCAGGCGCTAAGCTCTAATCAGGCCACGTATCGGCCCTACGACGTATTTAGCGCAGGCCGCTGCGAGCTTCTGGAAACCATGGAAGACGGTCGCCTGCTGCTGAACGTGCACATACTGCAGCGCTACCGGCTCGACAAGCAGCTCCAGCAGTTGCCCTACCAGATCTATGAATGCACGGAGCTTAGCGACCAACCGCTAAGCGACACTGAAACCCACGATTGCGCCGAATTGCGGGATAAAATTCTGCACCGACTGGTCGCTCTGGGCCACGGCGACCCGACGATTCGGAAATCGGTAAAACAACTGGCGGAATCAGAAGAATGGCAGAAAAAAACCGACGGTCAGTTCAGCCTGGCGCTGTTTGGCGTAGTGCACTTTGAGCCTGAGCTCATGCAGAAAATTTTGGAAATGGAGTCAGCGCCCCAGCGTCTGGCCTACACGCTGGAGCTACTGAACGACCTCTGAAGGGTACGTTGACGAGTGCGCTAAGAAGTAGTTCTAAAGAATACCCTAAAGAGCACATAAGCGCTGGCTACTGCGGCCAGCGCGACACAAACACCGTCGGTTCAAGACGCGGCACCGCAGGCTTGGCAGAAACAACGCTGCCGGTGTAAATAAAGCCAATCACCGATTCCTGCTCGCTCAAACCCAACGCCTCTGTGACCGCCGGATTATAAGCCGGAGACCCGGTTCGCCACATAACACCAAAGCCCGCATCCTGAAGCGCCAACTCAAGCAAGGTGGTGCTCGCGGCAGCGGACAAAACTTGCTCGCGGGCCGGAATTTTCGGGTGTTCAACCGGTGACGCAATCGCAATAATCACCATGGGTGCCCGAAGCGGCGCTTTGCGAAGCTTTGACAGGATTTTTTCATCGGCTTCCGGACCGTAGGTGTCTGCAAACAAATCGCCCAAACGCTCAAGGCCTTCTCCTTCCACCACCAAGTAACGCCAGGGCCGTAAAAGACCATGATCTGGCGCTCGCGCCGCGCAAGCAAAAGCCCGCGCCAGAACGCCCGGCCCCGGTGCCGGTGCTTGCAGGCGCGGCTCGGAACTTCGGGCAAGAATAAAATCGCTGATAGCGGTCATAAAGTCCTGTCAAGTGTTAGAGTAAAGCCTTGTTATAGCACTCAATGGTAACAATCAAACATGACTGTCAGGCTGAGTGCCCTCATGTAAAACCAACAATTAAAAGCGACATGGAGGCTACTGTGAGCACACCAAAAATCTTTCATAGCTTTGCTGAATTCTATCCCTTTTACTTAAATGAGCACCGTAACCGAACCTGTAGGCGATTGCACTTTATTGGCAGCTCACTGGTGCTTGCCGTCATAGTCTGGGTGGCTGTGTCTGGCAACCTGCTTTGGCTGCTGGCGCTTCCAGTGATTGGATATGGCTTCGCCTGGGTAGGCCATTTTGGCTATGAGAAAAATCGCCCTGCTACATTCCGCCACCCCCTATACAGCTTGATGGGCGACTGGGTTATGTTCAAAGACATGCTGACAGGAAGGATTCGATTCTGAAATGATCAAATCATCTGCCAACATTCGCGATACCGGAACAATTCCCGCTAACGCCATTGACTCTGCTGAAGGAACACCGTCAACGACCGTGCCTATCATGCCAGACTATCTTGGCCGTACGCTGGGTTACGCCGCCATGGCCGTCATTATGGTCGCCGGTATTGCCGAAGGGGTCCACTCAGTGTGGCTCTTTGGTATGGCGGGATTTGCAATGGTATGGCCCCATCTGGCCCAACTGTTTTCACTGGATGCGCGCAGACGCAACTCATCCTCCATTCGACAGCAATTGTTGCTAATAGATTCTGCCATTTCCGGGGCGTTTATCGGAAGCCTGGGGCTGATCAGCATTTCCGCCGCGACCATTGCCTTAATGGTGATGGTCACCTGCTTTGTGGTAGGTGGTTTAAAACAGTGGGCCTGGGGCAGTCTGATACTTTCTGCGTCGGCGCTGGTCGTGTTCTTTCTATTCAACCCTGGCTATGCCATCACCCTGCCTGCCCTTACAGATTTGCTGGCGGTGATCGTAGCCGGTGTCTACATTTGCGCAACCGCTCTGTTTTCCCACCAGCAAGCCAAAGCCCTACGCCACGCAACCTTATTGATTCAAGCCCAGCGCGAGCAGTCCATCGCACTGTCGCAAAAATTGTCGAAGTACATGTCACCGCAAGTATGGAAAACCATTTTTACCGGCCAGCGGGATGCACGCTTGGAAACCCAGCGCAAAAAGCTGGCGGTTTTTTTCTCAGATATTCAGGGCTTTACCGACCTATCGGAAGAAATGGAACCGGAAGCCTTGACCGATGTGTTGAACCACTACCTCAATGAAATGTCGCAAATTGCCCTCAACCACGGCGGCACCATCGACAAGTTTGTGGGCGACTCCATCATGATCTTTTTCGGCGACCCCACCAGCCGTGGTCAACGAGAAGATACGCTGGCCTGCGTGTCTATGGCCATCGACATGCGCAAACACATGAAAATACTGCGCCAGAAATGGCGCAGCCAAGGTATCAAGACACCGCTACAGATTCGTATGGGCATCAGCACTGGCTATACCACCGTTGGCAACTTTGGCGCCGAAAATCGCATGGATTACACCATCATTGGCAAGGAAGTGAACCTCGCCAGCCGGATGGAGCATCTGGCACAGCCCGGTGAAATTCTGGTCACCCATGAAGCCTTTTCGCTGATTAAAGACAGCATTATGTGCCGCGATAAGGGCGAGGTAACGGTTAAGGGCTTCAGCAGGCCTATTGCGGTGTATCAGGTAATCGATTACCGCTGCGACCTGGGCCGCAACCGCAGCTTTCTGGAACACGAACACAGCGGCTTTACACTGTATTTGGATTCGAAAAAAGTGAACGAAAACGACCGGGTTGCCATACTGCAGGCGCTAGACGAAGCCTCTAGCCGTTTGCGCCATCAGCGGGACTAACCAGCGCAAACGCGACTCATAAAAAACTACTGCCGTATCAGGCGGGGGCCGGAATTGGCATCAGCACGAGTGCTGCGCCACGGATTAATATCCAGGCCGCCGCGGCGGGTATAGCGGGCGGTTACCGTCAACGCTTGCGGCTTACAATGGCGCATCAGATCCGTGAATAGAGTCTCTACACAGTGCTCGTGAAAATCCTGCTTCTGGCGAAAGCTTACGATATAACGCAACAGGCCAACCCGGTCCAGTTTCGGGCCGGTATAGTCAATTAATACCGAACCCCAATCTGGCTGCCCGGTTACCGGGCAATTGCTCTTCAACAGGTGTGAACACAGCTTTTCGCTAACGATCTTTGTACCGGTTATCAGGGACTCCGGCGCATAGCTGTAAACCACATCCGTCAAAGGTTCGTTATCAATCAGCTGATATTCATGTGGCCGTCCCTGGGCCAGAGCGCCTTCATCAACGCTGTGCAGGGTCACCCGAACCGCGGCGCCAGAGGCTGACGACAAATCTGCAACGATCACCTCGCAAACCCGCTCAGCACTGGCGTATACGGTCTGGTTCAGTGAATTCAGATACAGCTTCAGCGATTTAGACTCAACCAGCTGCGGCGATTCTGCAGCAAACTCGATTTCCGCCCAGGCCACCACCGGCACTCCGCCAGAGCGCAGCCAAGACACCTCCCAAGCCTGCCATAAGTCCCCGCCAAACCAGGGCCAGCGACCGTCTTCCAGGCCGATACGCTGGCGGTTGTGCAGCCGCGGAATCGGAAACAGTTGGCCGGGATCGTAGGTGTCCGGGTATTCGCTGATTTTACCCAGCGGCGCATTATCAAGTGCCATAAATTTTCCAGAATCAGTTACGAATGCCTTTGCCACGGCGCAACAAGTTCAATGCAACCGCCGCCAACACCACAATAAACAGCAGAATCATACCCAGAGACACAAACGGATTCACGTCGGACACACCCAGAATGCCATAGCGAAAGCCATTCACCATGTACAAAATCGGGTTGGCCATAGACACCATGCGCCAAATGTCCGGCAGCAGATTAATGCTATAAAAAACGCCGCCCAGGTAGGTCAGCGGTGTCAGAATGAAGGTGGGCACAATGGAGATATCATCGAATTTTGTCGCCAGCATGGCGTTGATGAAACCGCCCAGGGAAAACAGCGCCGAGGTCAGAATCACCGTAACCACAACCATCAGCAAGTTGTGAATTTGCAAGTGGGTGAACGCCAACGATACAAACGTCACAATCACTCCAATGCCCAGACCGCGAGCCATACCGCCACACACGTAGCCGGCCAGAATGACCCAGTTTGGCACCGGCGCTACCAGCAGCTCTTCAATACTGTGCTGAAACTTCATCGAGAAGAACGACGACACCACGTTGCCGTATGAACTGGTAATAACCGCCAGCATAATCAGGCCCGGCACAATGAACTGCATGTAGTCGAAGCCGTCCATTTTACCGATGCGAGAACCAATCAGATTGCCAAAAATAATAAAATACAGGGTCATGGTGACCGCCGGTGGCAACAGGGTTTGTGGCCAGATGCGGGTGAAGCGGCGAATTTCACGACTCAGAATTGTATAAAATGCAGTCCACAGAGCGTGCGATGTCATAACTGCGCCTTTGGATCGTTGTCACTATTGTCGGCATTGGCTTCAACCATACGTACAAAAAGCTCTTCCAGGCGGTTCGCTTTGGTGCGCATGCTCTCTACCTCGATGCCCTGTTGTTGCAGCTGCACAAAAACCTGATTCAACCCGGTGCCTTTTTGCACATCCACTTCCAACGCACCGTCTTTATCAAAGCGGTGAACATAGCCCTCAAGCTCGGGTAAATGTTGGTAGCCGCCGGCAAGATCCAGGACAAACGTTTCCACGCTCAGTTGCTGCAGTAACTCGCGCTTGCTGGTGTTTCGCAGGATCTGGCCGTGATCAATAATGGCGATGTTACGGCACAGGGCTTCGGCTTCTTCCAGGTAGTGGGTTGTCAGAATAATGGTGGTGCCATTACGGTTCATTTCTTGCAGAAACGTCCACATAGAACGGCGCAGTTCAATATCCACGCCCGCGGTGGGTTCGTCCAGAATCAACAGCCGCGGTTCGTGCACCAGCGCACGGGCAATCATCAGGCGCCGCTTCATGCCGCCAGACAGCGTGCGCGCCGAAGCCTTCCGCTTGTCCCATAGCCCAAGCTGTTTCAGGTATTTCTCGGCAGAGATCAAAGCCTGCTTCAGCGGAATACCGTAATAGCCAGCCTGAGTGGTCACAATATCCAGCACTTTTTCAAACTGGTTAAAATTGAACTCCTGGGGCACCACGCCCAGGTTAAGCTTGGCCGCCGACAGTTCGGTATCCAAATCATGGCCAAACACTCGCACCTGCCCGGCAGATTTATTCACCAGCGACGACACCACCCCCAGGGTGGTAGATTTGCCAGCACCGTTGGGGCCCAACAACGCAAAAAAGTCGCCTTCGGCCACTTTGAGGTCAATACTTTTAAGAGCCTGAAAACCATTGCCATAGGTTTTGGTCAGGCCCTGAATTTCCAGAGCGTAAGCCATAGACATTCCTGACAGAAAAACATGAGACTGAATGCGGGAACTGCGTGACTGGATACTGCGTCACTTTTTATAGACTGCATGCCGCAGCGCTTGTTAAAGCGCACGACAGGCTTAATCGGGCGGGAATATTAACCGTTATGGGTTGCTTTCGGCAAACTGTAAACCGTAACCCTCAGGGGTTTTACGCCGCACCATCATGTACAAAATCGGAGCCTCTATCGGCAAGCCCTGCACTTGAACGGTCACTTTGTCCCCAAGTTGAGGTGCAAATTGTTGGTCTTCAATCGCAATAAACACGCCGCCGTCAGATATGTCGCGGGTTCCAAACACAAAGTTGCCCAGGGTTTCGTGCTCAACTTTCACAGTCGCACTCATGGATGTACGCAAGTGTTCGCGGCGGTCATCTGGGGTCATAAAATTTGCACCAAGTCTGAGGAATATTGTTTCTTTGAAGAATACCACCAAATTTCTCAAAGTATAGACAGGCCGTATTGACTATCAGGGTAATACAAATGATAATGGTTTGCGTTGTTAACATTGATTCGGTAAACCTGACCAAACCACACTCCCCCAACCGAGATTGCCATTATGCGATTGAAACTTGCTGCCACAGCTGCCATTGCCCTGACCGCCATGCCCATGGCCGCGTTTGCTGACGGCGAAGTGAACATCTACTCTTACCGCCAGGCTTACCTGCTGGAACCTCTGCTGAACGCGTTTGAAAAAGAGACCGGAATTGAATCCAACGTGGTATTCGCCAAGCAAGGCCTGGCCGAGCGCCTGGACCGCGAAGGTCGTAATAGTCCCGCCGACGTGGTGATGACGGTCGACATTTCCCGCATCGACGAACTGGTAGAACGTAATCTGCTGCAAGGCATCACAGACAACGAGATTCTGAACAAGAACATCCCGGAAAACCTGCGCCACCCAGATGGCCAGTGGTTCGCACTGACAACCCGTGGCCGTTTGATCTACACCTCCAAAGACCGCGTTGAAGAAGGCGCCATCACCACCTACGAAGACCTGGCAGACAGCAAGTGGGACAATCGAATTTGTACCCGCAGCGGCAAACACCCTTACAACATCGCACTGATCTCATCGATGATTGCTCACCACGGTGAAGCAGACACCGAAAAGTGGCTGGCAGGCGTAAAAGACAATCTGGCACGCAAACCCCAAGGCGGTGATCGCGATCAGATTAAGGCCATTGCAGCCGGCGTGTGTGACGTTGCCATTGGTAACAGCTACTACTACGGCAACATGCTGCAAGATGAAAACGAACGCGAAGCCGCCGAAACTGTGCGCCTGGTATTCCCCAACGCCGACGGCCGCGGCACCCATATCAATATCAGCAGCATTGCACTGACCAAAAGCGCACCGAACAAAGACAACGCCATTAAATTAATGGAGTTCCTGTCTTCTGCAGAAGCCCAGCGCATCTACGCCGAAGCGAACGCAGAGTACCCGGCTAACCCGAACGTTAAGCCTGTGGGTATGGTTGCCGAGTGGGGCGAAATCAATCCAGACTCCATTTCATTGCAGGAAATTGCTGACAATCGCAACGCCGCTGTAAAACTGGTCGACCGTGTAGATTTTGACGGCGAATAAGTCCGTTTAATCGAAAAACAGCCGGCGGCAGCCACTTCCTGCCGCCGGCTTGCTTGCAGGCCAGCCCCCAGCTGTCTAAAATCGGAATCCTTTTCATCATCATTTTGAACCAGTCTTCATCAATGGTTCATTGCCTTTCAGCCTCTGTGTCGGGCTGAATCAGAAGGATTCACATGTCTGAAGCTACCACCGGCGCCAACATTGCGCCGGCCCAACCGCTGCACATCAAGCGCACATCTAAACGCTGGTTGATTGCCGCAGCACTGATTACCGCCATTGTTGCTCTACCTGTGCTTGCCGTTATCTACCTGGCATTTTTTCCAGACGAGAACATCTGGCCGCACCTGATGAGCACCACCCTGCCGCGCTACCTGCTAACGACCCTTAAACTGATGCTGGGCGTAGGCATACTTGCTTTGGGCATTGGCCTGTCCAGCGCCTGGGCCGTCACCATGTGCGAGTTTCCCGGCCGCAAGTACTTTGAGTGGGCCATGCTGCTGCCCTTCGCGGTGCCGGCTTACGTTATTGCGTATGTGTACACCAGCCTGTTGGACTATGCCGGGCCGGTGCAAAGCGCCCTGCGCGCTGTGTTTGGCTGGACCAGTGCAGCGGATTACTGGTTTCCCGAAATCCGCAGCCTGGAAGGCGCCACCCTGATGATCGGTTTGGTGCTCTACCCTTATGTGTACCTGCTGGCCCGCGCGGCGTTTTTGGAGCAGTCACCCTCGCTGTTCGAGGTTAGCCGCAGCCTCGGCCACTCCGCAATCAGTACGTTTTTTCGTATCGTGCTGCCCATAGCTCGCCCGGCGATTGCCGTTGGCTTGTCACTGGTGATGATGGAAACCCTCAACGATTTCGGCACCGTCGACTTCTTCGCTGTGCAAACCCTCACGGCCGGCCTGTTTGATACCTGGATGAACCTGGGCAACCTTGGCGGCGCCGCCCAGATTGCCAGCGTGATGTTGGTGTTTGTGCTGGTACTGGTCACCCTGGAACGTTATTCACGCCGCCGCCAGCAGCAGTTTGCCGCCCGAGACAACCGCGAGCCCATCCGCCGCTTTACCATGTCCTTTCCACGCCAGATGGTCTGTGTGGCAGTGTGTGGCATTCCGGTTTTGTTGGGCTTTGCCATTCCAGGCGCCACTCTGGCCACCTACGCCATCGAGTATTTCAGCGAAAGCTGGAACCCGGATTTTATTCAAAACACCCTGAACAGCCTTTTCCTGTCTAGCGCTGCAGCGCTCACCACGCTGGCTATTGGCGTAACTCTGGCCTACAGCCGCCGGCTGCATAACACCCGTGGCATGCAGGTGCTTATGCGGCTTTCAAGCTTGGGCTACGCCATGCCCGGCGCAGTGCTAGCGGTGGGGGTGATTGTGCCATTGGCAGGATTTGATAATTGGCTAGACAGTCTGATGCGCGATTACTTTGGTTTCAGCAGCGGGCTGCTGCTCAGCGGGTCAGCGTTTGCACTGATATTCGCCTACACCGTGCGCTTTTTGGCGGTGTCTGCCGGCAGCGTGGAAAGCGCCCTGCAGAAAATCACCCCAAGTATGGACATGGCTTCACGCTCTTTGGGGCATACACCGGGCAAAACTCTGGTGAAAGTTCACCTGCCCATGTTGCGGGGCACCCTGATAACCGCAGCGCTGGTGGTGTTTGTAGACTGTATGAAGGAGTTGCCGGCCACGCTGATACTGCGGCCGTTCAACTTTGAAACCTTGGCCACTTACGTGTACCAGTTTGCATCTGACGAAAAGCTGTTCCACAGCGCATTGCCGGCGCTGATTATCGTGGTGGCCGGCATTATCCCCATTATTCTGATGAGCCGCTCCATTTCCAACTCGCGAACCATGAACTGACGCCCTTTCGACGCTAAAAGGCTTTCAGCGCGTTAACGAGATCGCGAGCGCACGTTAGAGACCACAAAGCGCCCCCTAAAAACAGCCGCCGGCTCTTGCTGCGGTTGCATCGTGGGTACGCCGCAAAAAATCTCAGCCGCTAACTCCAACCGCGCACGCCCGTGGCGAGCCAGACTTTTCCGAAAGTGGTCTGGCATCTCGCCGTCGGGTAAACGGCACACACTAAAGAAATCCCCATCCACCGGCGACTTGTATTCAATCGTGCCCGTTTGCACCACAACCGTGCCTTTCAACTGAAGGTCAGCCAGCGCCAACTCAGCAACACTCCAGGCGGCCGATACGCCAACGCCGTAGAGGCTGCCACCAAAGCCCGTGCCTTGGTGATTACTGTTGGGTGCAAGCGGAGCGCTCAACAACAATGCCGTGCCGTCCCATTCCAGCAATTTCAGGCCCAAGGCCTTGGTTAATGGAATCTGCTGGTTGATACGCTTTTGAAACTGCGCGAGGCGCGACATGCCATGCTCCTGACAACATAGTCCTGAAAAAAACAGGGACACCTCTATAACGGCATACCCACAAATAAACTTTGGTTTTTTTATAAAAAAGCCCGGTCATTGCCGGGCTTTTCACCGAATCACGGGTGTTTAGTGCCAAACCACCGCTTTACGCTCGGCATACCAGCCTTCAACCTGGCCTTCGTAAGCCGCTTCAACCACGTTACGTTTGAGCTTAAGAGTAGGCGTTAGAAAACTGTTTTCGATTGACCACTCATCCGTAACCACCGCAATAAACGCCAGTTTCTCATGCGGGTCCACCGCACGATTCACCTCATCGCGCAGGACGTTCAGCTCTGCCTCAACGGTTTTGCGCACCACTGGATCTGCCATCTGCGGCCGCAAAGTTTCATTGAGCAGCACCAATGCAAACGGATTGGTCTGATTGGCGCCGGAAACACAGACCATCTCAATACTTTGATTTGCCATCAGTCGGTTTTCCAAAGCCGCCGGCGCAATGTACTTGCCTTTACTGGTTTTGAACATCTCTTTGGTACGGCCGGTTAGTTTCAGGCGCCCCATCTCGTCCAGTTCGCCTTTATCACCGGTTTTCAAAAAGCCGTCTTCGCTCATGGTTTCGCGGGTGCGTTCTTCATCCTTGAAGTAGCCCATCATAGTAGCCGGGCTTTTTATCAAAACTTCACCGTTGTCATTGATGCGCACTTCCACACCGGGCAAAGCCTCGCCAACATAACCGATTCGCGAGCGGCCCTGTTTGCTCATGTGGGAATAGGCCACGTTCTCGGACATGCCATAACCTTCCAGCAATTCCAGCCCAAGGCTGCGATACCAGCTCAGCACATCATTAGAAAGCGGTGCAGACCCACTGCCCGCCAATCTCACCTTGCCAAGCCCCAGGCCGTTGAGAATTTTTTTCTTGATGACACCGCTAACGATTGGGATTTTCAACAACACGTTGAGCTTTTTCTGCGGCAGTTTCTGCAGTACGCCGTGCTGGAACTTCACCCACAGCCTGGGCACAGACAAGAACAGCGTGGGCTGCGCACGTTGCAGATCGGCCACGAAGGTATCCAGCGATTCCGCAAAGAACACTTGAAAGCCGTTATACAGCGAGCCGAACTCCACAAAAGCGCGTTCAAACACATGTGCCAGCGGCAAATAAGACAGCATACGCTCGTTGGGTGAAAGCCCCAGAGTTTGAGTGGCACCTTCAGCAGAAAATGCCAGGTTAGCAAAGCTCAACATAACGCCTTTGGGCTGGCCGGTGCTGCCAGACGTATACACCAACGTGGCCAATTCAGCGGCTTCGCGCTTCACCTCGCCTTCCAGTGGCGCCGTGTCGCGAATAATGTCGTTCCAAGTCACAAAGTCTGTGGGCGGGCTGGAAGGAAACGAAATGCAGTGCATGGTCTCTGGCACACCGGGTTTCATCATGTCCCAATCGTCCAGCTTGCCAACGAACAGGGCCTTGCACTCCGAGTGCTCAAGAATATAGGCAACCGTGGTCGCGTTCAGGGTCGGGTAAATAGGCACAGACACATAGCCCGCCATCCAGATTGCCCAGTCTGCCATCACCCAGTGAGCACAATTTTTCGAAATCAGCCCGATACTGCTGCCAGCGGGCAGGTCCAGCGATTTCAGATACGCAGCCATGCGCCTGGCCTCGTCGGCTGCACGGCGCCAGGTGAACTCGTCAACCTGGCCGTTTCCTATCGGCTGGGTCAGGTATAAGGAGTCCCCGATGGTAGACTCCCAATGGTAAATCAAGTCGAGAGGTAGCTTATTCGTTGTTTTCATTTGATACCCTGCTCATTCAGTCCGATTGGAAAACAGCCTTTTAAACCTAGAGGTGAGCGCTTATTGGTCTGTATATCACGCTGACACATTACACCAACGTATGGTGTCTTGAAATATGTCAGCCAAACATTAAATGCTGTCAATATCCGCAATCGCCTGCCGGCCTTGTAACGCCCGCCAGACCGATGCAAAATCGCGCCGAGCTCCTTACCCCGCAAGCGCAAATCCTGTGGTAAACTTCCGCTCTTCACTCATGCACAGCAAAAATAACCCACGCAAAATCAGTTAACCGACTCGGAGATGGTTGTATGGCCAAGAGAATGTTGCGCACCCTGATTGGTGCATCCGTGCTTGCCGCTGCCAGTTTTGTTCAGGCCGCAGAGCTCCCTGTTGTTGCTATTACCCAGATTGTAGAACATCCCGCTCTGGACTCGGTCTATGAAGGCATAAAAGATGAACTGGCAGAGCGTGGCTATGTAGACGGCGACAACATTCGAATCATCCACGAAAGCGCTCAGGGCAACACCGGCATTGCCGCCCAGATTGCGCGTAAATTTATAGGTGAAAGCCCGGCTGTTATCGTTGCCATCGCCACGCCGTCTGCGCAAACCGTTGCGGCCGCAGCCCGCGACATTCCGGTTGTATTTTCCGCGGTCACCGATCCGGTTGGCGCCAAGCTGGTGATATCACTGGACGCACCCGGCGCCAACATCACCGGCGTATCGGACATGCTGCCTATCGAGAAACATCTGGATTTGCTACAGCGCCTGGTACCAAACGCCAAGCGCATTGGCACGGTTTACAACCCGGGTGAAGCCAACGCCGTGGCCTTGGTAGACATGATTGAAGAAAGCATGAAAGCGCGCGACATGGTGCTGGTAAAAGCCGCGGCTACCAAAACCTCAGAAGTGCTGGGCGCATCCCGTTCGCTGGTGGGCAAAGCAGATGCCATCTACCTGACCACCGACAACACCGTCATCAGCGCAGCAGAAGCCGTGATTTCTGTCGGTGAACGCTCAAAAATTCCGGTATTTGCCGCCGACACCGCCACGGTTTCTCGCGGAGCAGTTGCTGCACTGGGCTTCAATTACTACAATCACGGCCGTCAGACCGGCGCCATGGTTGTACGCATTATGGAAGGTGCTAGCACCGCTGATATGCCGGTAGAAACCATGGACACCCTAGACCTTTTTGTTAATCCTGAAGCCGCCGCACGCATGGGCATGACCATTGCCGATGACATTATTGCGGAAGCCAAAGAAGTGGTTTCCAACGCCAAGTAAAGCCTGACTTACACGGGCAGGCGGCAACCACACCGACCTGTCCGTTTTCTTTAACAGCGAACCTTATCCATGCTCAGTAACATTGCCTTTTACGGCGCATTAGAAACCGGCTTGATATACGGCCTGGTTGCCTTCGGAATCTACCTGTCATTCCGTGTTCTGGACTTCCCCGACTTAACCGTAGACGGCAGCTTCCCCCTTGGCGCTGCCGTGGCCGCCATGCTGATTATTGCCGGCTGGAACCCTTGGCTAGCAACCGGAGCCGCGATACTGGCCGGCATGGCCGCCGGTACGGTAACCGCCCTGCTTAACGTAAAGCTGAAAATTCTGAACCTGCTGGCGTCTATTCTGACCATGATCGCGCTCTATTCCATAAATCTGCGCATTATGGGCCGCCCCAACGTGGCACTGTTAATGGAAGACACCGTGCTGACCCCCTGGTACAACTTGGGGCTTGAGTATCATCAGGTATCGGTGTTGCTGTTCACCCTCGTTATCGGTGCCGCGCTGTTTTTGCTTTGGCGTTTCATGAAATCTGAAATCGGGCTGGCCATGCGCGCCACCGGTGCTAACGCTCGTATGGCCAGGGCCCAGGGCATCGCGACTGGTGGCATGATTATTCTGGGTGTGGCTGTATCCAACGGCCTGGTGGGCCTGGCCGGCGCACTGTTTGCCCAAAGCCAGGGCGCAGCCGACGTCACCATGGGCGTAGGCGTTATTGTGATCGGCCTGGCATCGCTGATTGGCGGTGAAGCGGTTATAACGCCCACCAGCGTATTTCGTGCGTTGCTGGCCTGCGTGGTCGGCGCCATCATTTACCGCTTGGCCATCGCCTTCGCACTGAACGCCGATGTACTGGGCTTAAAAGCGCAAGACCTGAACCTGATTACCGCCGTTCTGGTCACCCTGGCCATTGTTCTGCCCGGTGCCCGCGTGTCACTGATGAACAAATTCAAACGCAGAAAGGCCTGAGGAGGCACCATGATTACCGCAACAGACCTCCGGCTGACCTTCGGCGAAGGCACCCCCCTGGAAAACCCGGCTCTGCGTGGCATGAGCCTGACCGTCAACCAAGGCGAATTTGTCACCGTTATTGGCAGTAACGGCGCCGGAAAATCCACTTTTTTGAACGCCCTGGCCGGCGAAGTACTGGTCGACAGTGGCAAAATTCTTGTCGATAACATCGACGTCACCAAGCTGCCCACCCACAAACGCACCGGGCGCGTAGCGCGGGTATTCCAAGACCCGCTGGCCGGCACGTGTGAAGGCCTGTCGATTGAAGAAAACCTGGCCCTGGCCATCAAGCGCGGCAAACACCGCAGCCTGGGCACCGCGGTGAAAAGACAGTATCGGGAACACTTTCGCGCCAGCCTGGCCACTCTGGGTTTGGGCCTGGAAAACCGCCTGACCGATAAAATGGGTCTTCTCTCTGGCGGCCAGCGCCAAGCCGTTAGCCTGTTGATGGCAAGCCTGACACCGTCCAGCATTCTGCTGCTAGACGAACATACCGCTGCGCTGGACCCAAAAACCGCGTCTTTCGTACTGGAGCTGACCCAGAATATTATCGCTGAACAGAAACTCACCGCCCTAATGGTCACTCACAGCATGAAGCAGGCGCTGGAAGTAGGCACCCGCACCGTGATGCTGCACCAGGGCGAAGTGGTGTTCGACATTGCCGGCAAAGAGCGCGAAGGGCTGCAAGTAAAAGACCTGCTCAACCTGTTCGAACAACAGCGCGGCCTAACCGTGGACGACGACAGCCTCCTACTGAGCTAACCTCCCCGTTACACGGCGCTAATCTGAAAACACACAGCCGCCCCAACGTATTGAAGCTCTTCGGTTTTCAGTTTATTGCGATTTTGCAAGTGCTTCTCCATTGATTTTAACCCTCATATTAGCCCGGGCCATAGCCGGGCTTTTCTTTTAAAAACACTACATCCTGTTATACTGGCGTTCGATCTGACCTATATGTAGGACTACGCAGCAATCTGTTGTAGAAAAACAGTCGTAGGTAGACACACGTTTCCAGCCCGGCGCTCAGCACGAGCGTCTGGCAAAAGCACTGATAAAGTAATGACATGGCGCGCTGTACGCGGCGACGCTTTTTTCCCGACACACACAGTTCGAGGGCGGCAATGAACGCTAAAGCACAGGCATTAGTCACAACCATTCCGATGCAAGACGCATCACTCGACATCTGGAACAGCAAGTACCAGCTGAAAACCAAAACCGGCGACGCCGTCGACAAAGACATTCTGGCCACCTATGAGCGCGTAGCCCGTGCCTTGTCAGAAGTCGAAAACAAAGACCTGCGCGCCCAACATTACAAAGACTTCGCCTGGGCCCTGAAACACGGCGCCATTCCTGCCGGCCGCATTATTTCCAACGCCGGCGCACAGTCGCACAAGCCTGCCACCTCTACGATTAACTGCACCGTTAGTGGCAACATTAACGACTCTATGAACGACATTCTGGGGAAAAACCACGAAGCAGGCCTGACGCTCAAAGCCGGCTGTGGAATTGGTTATGAATTCTCTACCCTGCGCCCCCGCGGTGCCTACGTCGCCGGCGCCGGTGCCACCACATCCGGCCCGCTGTCGTTCATGGATATCTTCGACCGTATGTGCTTCACCGTGTCTTCAGCCGGTGGCCGCCGCGGCGCTCAAATGGCTACGTTTGACATTCACCACCCAGACATCATCGACTTCATTCAGGCCAAGCGTGAAGATGGCCGCCTGCGCCAGTTCAACCTGTCGCTGCTGATCACCGAAGACTTCATCAACGCCGTACGTGACGACGCCGACTGGAACCTGTCCTTCCCGGTGACCGATAAAGAAGTGGAAGAAGAAGACCTGGACCTGACCGACCCGGCCAAGTTTGTATACCGTGACTTCCCGGTCGTAAAAGACTACGCGATGAACGCCGAAGGCAAAGTAGCCTGCCGCATTTACCGCACCCTGAAAGCCCAGTTCATCTGGGACACCATCATGACTTCCACCTACGACTACGCCGAGCCAGGTTTCATCCTGATCGACAAGGTCAACCAGATGAACAACAACTGGTTCTGCGAGGACATTCGTGCCACCAACCCATGCGGCGAACAGCCCCTACCCCCTTACGGCAGCTGCCTGCTGGGCTCGGTAAACCTGACCATGTTCGTGGACTACCCGTTCACAGACAAAGCCAGCTTTAACTATGAAAAGTACAAAAAAGTCGTTGGCATCTTCACCCGCATGCTAGACAACGTTGTGGAAATCAACGGCCTGCCGCTGGCGCAACAACGCCACGAAATTACGTACAAGCGCCGCCACGGCATGGGCATTCTGGGCCTGGGTTCTACCCTTGCCATGCTGCGTATGCCTTACGGTTCTGAAGAATCCGTGGTGTTCACCGAAGACGTCGTACGTGAAATGGCCGTAGAAGGCTGGCGCCAGTCCCTGGCCCTGGGCAAAGAAAAAGGCGCGGCGCCGATCATGGACGACGAATTCGAAATTACCCCGAAATTGCTGGGCAAATGCCCGCAGCTGACAGCCGACGGTTACAACCTGGGCGACAAGCTTAAAGGCCGCGTGCTGCACGCCAAATACAGCCGCTACATGCAGCGCATCGCTGAAGTAGAACCGGAGCTGGTGGCACAACTGGCCGAAAAAGGTGGCCGCTTTACCCACCACACCTCCATCGCGCCTACCGGCACGATCAGCTTGTCACTGGCCAACAACGCCAGTAACGGCATAGAGCCAAGCTTCTCGCACCATTACGCCCGCAACATCATTCGCGAAGGCCGTAAAACCAAAGAGAAAGTCGACGTGTTCTCCTTCGAGTTGCTGGCCTACCGCCACCTGAGCAACCCGGGCGCCATGCCGTTCTCAGACGACGCTGATAAAAAACTGCCGGATTACTTCACCACCTCAGATGACGTAACCCCGGCCCAGCACGTAGACATCCAGGCCGCAGCCCAGTTGTGGATAGATTCGTCTATCTCCAAAACCGCCAACGTGCCTACAGACTTCCCTTACAAGAACTTCAAAGACATTTATATGTACGCCTTCGACAAAGGCCTGAAAGGTTGCACCACCTTCCGCTTCAACGCAGAAGCATTCCAAGGCGTACTGGTCAAAGAGTCCGATTTGGAAAACACCGTCTACGAATTCACCCTGGACGATGGCACCAAAGTAAAACTGAAGGGTAACGAACAGGTCGATTACGACGGCGAAATTCACTCCGCCG
This sequence comes from Marinobacter sp. BSs20148, assembly GCF_000283275.1. Taxonomy (NCBI): domain Bacteria; kingdom Pseudomonadati; phylum Pseudomonadota; class Gammaproteobacteria; order Pseudomonadales; family Marinobacteraceae; genus Marinobacter; species Marinobacter sp. BSs20148. The sequence continues at coordinate 1,741,115 of NC_018268.1, read as the reverse complement.
CTAACCTGTTTGACGCTTTGAAAGAAGGCACTTACGGAAAGTATTGATCCGAAAACCGACATAGGAACACAGACATGACAGTAAAAATTAGCAACAAAATCGTCGGTTATCGGGTAACCAAAGCCGACGAAAACAGCCAGCCCGCGCCGGCTGTAGAAAGCACGCTCGTTAAGATGAACGAATACATCGAGCGGCCAGAGTTTTTGTTGGGCACCACCTACAAAATCAAACCGCCGGTGGCGGAGCACGCAATGTACATTACGATTAATGACATTCTGCTGAACGCAGACACCGACCACGAAAGCCGCCAGCCCTACGAAGTGTTCATCAACTCCAAGTCGATGGAACACTTCCAGTGGGTTATCGCCCTCACCCGCGTCATCTCTGCAGTATTCCGCAAAGGCGGCGACCTGACCTTCCTGGTGGAAGAACTGCGTTCGGTATACGACCCCAACGGCGGCTACTTCAAAAAAGGCGGCGTGTTCATGCCGTCACTGGTCGCCGAAATTGGTGCCGTGATTGAAAAGCACCTGAAGGCCGTTGGCCTGATGGAAAGCGAAGAAATGAGCGACAACACCAAACGCATACTGGCTGAAAAGCGGGCTGATTTTGAAGCCAACCAGAGTAAAGCCACCAACGACGACACGTCCGGTGACTTCCCACCCAACGCCACCACCTGTGGCAAGTGCAGCACCAAAGCGGTAATTGTGATGGATGGCTGTGCAACTTGCTTGAATTGTGGTGATAGTAAGTGTGGTTAAGTTGATAGCGCAGTGAAGTGAAAAAAAGGCCCGAGGTTTTGCTTCGGGCCTTTTTTTTGGATAGCAGCTTGTATTTTTAGTAATCGCGTGGCAGCTTCGTTATTGCGTGGTGATATTACAAAGTTTGACGATGTTAGGGTGGTAATTTCTGTTTTTAGGATAGTTTTATGAATGAGTTGCCTGGGAACTGCGTAATCGTGATGGGCGAAAACGAAGATGTCAGATGATTCAATAATGAAGGGCGCTGCCCAACACGCTGTTATACCTAAAGTAGACCGAACAATATATGAGTGATGAATTAATAGAAGAATTAGCGTTGGCAAATTCTGGAACCGTACCTTCGCCGTTTGGTAAGGCGGAGTTTGAGGTACTTGGATCACCTGCTTCAGTGCAATCTAAAAAGGCTGTTCGGGAGGAGTATATCAATGCAATAAGAGAGCAGCTCAAGGAGAAAAAATACTTATTAACAGGTGATTTGATACTTAATGTAACTTGGCTACTTCCGGCCAAAAATCGATATGAAACTGATGCAAAAGTCGATATTGATAATTGCTTGAAACCTATAATTGACGCATTTACTGGGCCGGATGGTTTCTTTATAGATGACTGCCAGCTACGAGGGTTATATATATGCTGGCGTAATATTGAGTCAGACAATGAGCGGCTACATTTTGAATTTGAATTCCAAGCTGATCAATATTCTTTAAAGGAGGAGCTTGCTTTCATTCAGCTAGATGGAGCACTTTGTACTCCTGTAAATTTGAATTGGCCATCAGCTGCCAAAATTTTATGGGCTGGCATGCTCAAGACAAATCAGACGAGCAAAAATATCCTAGAAAAGCTAGGAGTAAGCTACCCGGAAGTTGCAGGTTTTTTAGGTGGAGGGCAACCGTTCCATCGAACGAGAGTCAATGATTTTAAACTATTGTCACTAAGTGAATTTGCATGTTTGGGTGCAACTAGTGAAAAGGTATAACAAGCAAAGGCAGGGCGACGGCAAAAGCGCCGCGCCTGCTTTGGGCGTTATGCTTTTTCGAGAGCTCGAGGGGATTTAATCGCAATGCTGAGAATAATGTACATATTTTTATCGGCCATACTGTTAAACGGCTGCGCATCCTCTTTGCCTTACTCAAAGCCAGAGTCGAAATATGATGAGTTCGAGAAGTCTTGGAAAATCACATCCACCCGCTGGGGAGTGGATCGTAGGAATATTGGGCCAAACCCTTCTTTCATCAGAGCATTCCTAATTTCGGATGGCACAGTCAATACCCATATTTATTCACGCATCAAAACCAATGATTTTATGGATCCAGATTACGCGCTGAATCTGGATGGTAAGCGCTATAAAGTCAGTCAGGTTAGCTCTGACGTTACTTGTGTTAGTTCTTCAAATTGTTACTGGACGCAAGATGTATTAATTTTTATTGATTACGATGAAATTGCTAATCTTGTCGATAAAAATGGGGACTTTAAGTTAAGAGTCTATGGGAGGGTTCCCCCAGAAGACGTTTTGGTATTGGCGTGTCAGTTTTGGGAAATTACCAAAGAAGTACTAGAAATCAAACAGGTTGATGTGGGTGAAAAAATAAGTCAAATCGGAGCGTCATGCTCAGAATAAAGCATAACCAGTGCAGGCACGGCGACGCCCTTTCCATTGCGCCTTTGGCTCCATTCCAAGGGCGCGCATGCTGCAAGCGTTAAGTACCAAGGAGTAATAGTGGAGATTTCAGAGGTGTTTCCCAAGGATGGTCAGCCCCAAAGACTATACTGTGGTCATTGCCAAGGTCATCTCGATCTACAATTTGCAGATTTCCATGAAATAGTTAGTGGCGTAGAAATTAGTATTGAGGATCTTCCCAAATTGCGCTGCACCAAATGTGAAGTAGATTATCTGCCAGACAAATCCAGATTTTCCATTATCGAATTGCACAAACAAGCATTCGAGAAAAAGAGTGATAGGGTAAGTGTTTCGCGCAAAAAGACAGATAAAGATTACGGATATGGGGTTGCGTCTTTCATCTATGATTCTGATGATTATGAATACATCCCAGGCCTAAAAAGGCATTGGAATATCGGATTCTTGACGCCGGTATTTTTTAATCGTGAAGTATTGATAAAGTACAACGCGTCTCCCGTTTACCGTCTAAGCTTTGCATCAGCTACCTACGGTGAAATTAGACGCGGGGAAAATTTTTCGATCCCGTTCGGCATCAACAAAAATGGTAAAGTTGTAATGTGGCTCGGTGATATTGCTCAGCTACCTGATTCAGAGCAATATTATCTTCGCTCAGAAAATGTAGAGTCGGATCACTCAATTGGTTCTGAATTCTATGATGGTCAAATCGAATGCATTTTTACCGAATTATCGAGAGAAAATTCCCTTTTTAAAAGTAGATCAAGGTTTCTAGAGAACTGCTTTAACCAGTTTGATGAAAAGATTGCCCACCTTGATGATGAAGTGCTTGAACTTTCTATTTCTTTTAACGCGCCCGTTGTAGATACCGAAAAGGAGCGTCGGCACGTCGCTGACACCCTCAACAAGATCTATGTTGAGTCCTTTGACAACAAGGCATTGGGTAGGTTGGTAGAGCGTTTGGGTGGCGACCCGAAAAGTTTGGGAAGTATAAAGAGGTTGCAGAAATTTATTGAGTTGTCTTGTCCGGCTATCGATGCAGCTTCGATCATGAGTCCTTTTTATATTCTCTACGATTTTCGCGTTGCATATTCTCATCTAAGCTCCGACGAAAGTTCTCAGCAAAAGCTAGACTATTTATGTGATCGCTTGGGTATTGAGCACTCGTCAGATCTTACGATTATTTATAGATCAATAATTGACTCTCTTCGTGAATCATTCGATAAGCTTTCTGAGGAATTTGAAACCAAGACCGAGAATGCTTAACAAGTGAATCAAGCCGACCGTTTTGCGCTGACGCTCCAAACGGCGGCTTATTCAAGGCGTTACAAAGCAAGGGAGAGTGCGTACCAATGATCGCCAGGGAATGGAAATGCCGAGTGCCTGAAGCCCATAATGAAGGGTTCACGGCCTATTTATACGAAACCGGCGTCAAGGATTCGTCCGCAACACCAGGCTTTCTCGGTGCTCAGATTTTCCGCCGCTCCCTGACTGGCAAAATTGAACTTACCCTCATCACGTACTGGGACAAACTGGAATCAATCCACACATTTGCTGGCCACGATATTTCACAGGCGCGTTTGTACCCGGAAGATGAGGTTTACGAGCTTGAGCCTGACCTTTCAGTGCAGCACTATGAAGTCATCGAGCATCGGTTTTCACCAGAGCTGCGGGGATAAACGGGTGCTCTTACTTTGTAACCAGTCAATCAAGTTCGTTCCGGCCTGCGGCCTCCACCAGACGCCCCTGTCGGGTCGTCGCTTATTTCAGCGTTATACGGTGGGTGTAGTGAGTCCGATTTCGACCCAAAGTCGACATAAGTTAATTAAGATACGTTGCTAATTTTGAGCAATATAGGATGGCTTAAAGATGTATATCAGTAGAATTAAAATTCAGAATTTCAGGCTTCTTAAAGATACCACCCTCAATTTAAAAGAAGATCTTTCCCTACTCATTGGTAAAAACAATACAGGAAAAACCTCAATTCTGGTTCTTCTCGAACACTTTTTCGAAAATAAAAAATTTCATTATGAAGACTTTTCGATCTCATTAAGAAAAGACATAAATGCCCTAACGGATGATACTGATATTGATAGATTGTCTATCCGATTATTCTTGGATATTCAATATGATGAGGATGACGATTTAAGCACATTGTCTGATTTCATATTAGACCTTGATCCAGAGATAAAGGTAGCAAAGATACTCTTCGAATGTTGTATTGATAAAAAATCAATTTTGAAGAAAATATCGGAAGTAAAAACCGATGATAAATTAAAATTCATTCAAAAGAATTTATCAAAATACCTGATTACGAAAATATATGCCTACAATGACAATGACTATACGGGAAGTGAATATATATTCAAATTCAGGCACAAGCTAATTGAGAAGGATCTAAAAAACGTAAACCGCTTGATTGGTTTTGAAGTTATTCATGCTCGCCGCAATGTAGCTAGCTCAGAAGATCGAAAGAAAGCGCCTTTGTCCGCACTGACTACTTCATATTTTAATAGTAAGCATGACTCCGAGACTCCTGATGAAAATGTTTCTTCCATCAATACTTTACTCTCGGATATGGATGAGAAGCTAGAAGCTAAATATAAACCAATTTTTGAGAATTTCCTAAAGAATGCTAAAGATTTTCTTGAGATAGAAAACCTAAATGTTAGGTCAGATATTCAATCAAAAGCTCTATTTGATAATTCATCAGTTGTGACATATGGCGGTGTGGATGATGTTCTTCCTGAGCATTTAAACGGATTGGGGTATATGAACATACTGCATCTTTTGCTTGAGGTAGAACGAAGGAAGGACAAGTTTGAGAAAAGTGGTTCAAGTTTAAATTTGCTATTTATTGAAGAACCTGAAGCGCATACACATCCGCAAATGCAATATGTTTTTGCTAAAAACATAAAATCGATCCTTTCTGATGTTAAATGCTTACAAACATTAATCACCTCGCATTCTCCGCATATCGTATCCCATTCAAATTTCAAGGATATAAGATATTTAAAAGCTGTAGACGGCGTTGTTGAAATTAAGAATTTTTATTCTGATCTGGAAAAAGAATACGCTTCTGAACCAAAGCAATTTAGATTCCTTGAGCAATATTTAAACATACAATCTGCGGAACTGTTTTTTGCAAACAAAGTTATTTTTATCGAAGGCACTACTGAAAAAATGTTGCTGCCACTATTCATCCAACAACTTGATAAAAAATTGATTTTGGAGAATGCTGAATGCTTGCCACTTATATCTCAGAATATTTCAATTTTAGAGGTCGGTGCGAATGCAAAAGCATTCGGAAAATTTCTTAATTTTCTTGGGGTCAAAACACTCATCATAACGGACATAGATACTACCAGGAAGTTGGGATCGTCGTATTCGGCCTGCTCAGTTAATGACGGTGAATATACGAGCAATTATTCACTGAGACATTATTTGGATTCTCCATCAGAGTATTCAGACAAAGACTGGCCTAAATGGTTTAAAAAATTAAAAGAATCAAATTTAACATGTGCTTTTCCTGACATTAGGGTCTCTTATCAGACAGAGGAGAATGGTTATCATGGGCGAAGCTTTGAAGATGCATTTATCCATGTAAACTTGACTAAATTGAAAGATTCTATAAAAGAATCCGAAGACAAAATATGGGGGCTAAAGAATACAAGTAAATTTAATAGTGAATCAAATATTTATGAGCTAACAAAAGAAGTCTTAGATAAAAAGTCAGATTTTGCGGCATCTTTGCTCTTTCAATCCCTATCAGAAGGTGTGGTTTGGAATATGCCCGCTTATATTGAGGAAGGTTTGAAATGGATAGCAAAGTAGATCCTTTTGGTAAAATTAAAGACTGCATATCTAACAACAAAAATTTTGTTCTTCAGGGCGGTGCAGGAAGTGGTAAGACGGAGTTTTTAAAAAGAACTCTTGAATACCTATCAACAACATACCCAAGTAAGAAAATCGCATGTATCACTCACACAAATTTGGCTGTTGATGAGATTAAGTCGCGGGTTGGTGAAGGATACACAATTAGTACAATTCACTCTTTCTTGAACGACACTATAAAATATTACAAGAAAAATCTTCACGCTTGCATTTATGATTTGTTTAAACTTGATTCAATAGAACGCGGATCTCTAGGCGATTACGAAGACGATGAAAAGGAAATGAAGGCTGGGGAGCACAAAAAGTACAAAAAAATATACGAAAAGTATGCCTCCTCCCTCTATTCGGTTAAGGGAGAAAGAGCTGAAAAAGTGACAGGCAAGAGAGATTATGACAAAGATCCTGAAGGCTACAACTCTCAGTTAAATGGCATGATAACAGCGCTTAACTCTGAAATTAAAAAGAAGATTGATGACAAAGAATGTGATGGTGTTCGGTATAACGATACACGCTTTAATAGTTTTCAGGATCTCACCTTTGGTCATGATGGGCTGCTCGACATCTCATCTATTGTTTTTTCAAAATATCCCACTATCGCCAAGATATTACAGGATAAATTTGATTGTATTTTCATTGATGAGTACCAAGATACTAACGAAAAAATCGTTGATATATTCTTGAATAAATTGCCCTTTCAGAAACGGATCTTGATTGGTTTTTTTGGTGATTCTATGCAATCAATATACAGTGATGGCATTGGAAATGTTGGGCACTACGTTAAGGGCAAAGTTCTCGAAAAAATTGATAAAGAAGATAATTACCGTTGTTCACAACAAGTAGTAGATTTTATTAACTCACTTCGAGATGACTCCTTAGAACAGAAGGTTGCCTTAAAGAGGCTTGAAGATGGTACTTACGAAGCATTGGATAAAAGACAAGGCACCGTTGAAATATATTATTCTTTTGCTCCAGAAAAGCCAAAGGGGAGGCTTTCGCCAGAAGAAAATCAAGAATACAAAGCAGCTCACATCAAGGCTGTTGATGAGCTAGTATCTAGGGCATTAAATGGGGATAATAGTTATAGGTTGCTGAAACTAACGAATAAATCCATCGCTTCAGATGCTGGATTTGAAAATTTATATGAAATCTTCAATGCACGATTCACTGATAACAAGGAAGCAATTGAAAATAACTTGTCATCGCTACAATTGATAGAGTTATGTGAACTTTGCATTGCTTTCTCGCCGAGTGAATTCTCTGATCTTTCGCCTAATTATAATCTGGTAATCTCTCAGCTTAAAAAGCAAAAATTCGAAATCAGATCTATTGGCGATAAGGCGAGAGTTAAATACATGTTTGACACGATTCTTTCATCTGATTTAAGTCTTCACGAAGCCATTCAGAAGGCGATAGAAATAAAGCTTCTCAAGGCATCTGAAAAATATCTTGGTTACTTGGAAAGAAGATCTTCTTTTTTAGATGGTGTTTTGAAAGATCCTGACTACATCAAGTTTAAAGGTTTGTATCAAGATGGAAAGAATACCTTAGCTCGAATTCGCGATGATCTTCCGAGCTTAAATCAGTACGAATTTGATGAACTGGATAAAAAAGTCAAAAAAGAAATATTCTTTCATGATCTGTTCTCTAAGAAAATACCATTTCAAGAGGTTTTGAATTATTACAACTATTCTAATGAATTTACCCAATACATAACAATGCATAAAACTAAAGGTTCCGGCATCGAAAATGTTTTAGTTGTTCTTGATGAGTATTTTTGGCACAACGAATATAACTTTAGAAGTATATATTCAGACGGTTTTGACGCTACAAAAAAATGGAAAAATCAGAAGTTATTCTATGTTGCGTGTTCGAGGGCTATAAAAAATCTAAAAGTGGTTCGGCTACTCTCTGATGCTGACGAGGAAAAGGATTTCACTTCTATGTTCCAAGATCCTATCTACATTGCATTGAACTCATAGCGAAATTAATCTTACAATTAAAAATATCGAGGTATCAGAGCAACAATGATTTCAAAATCCGCTTCTGGCCGAGTTTGGACATAGCGAAGTAGATGCAGGTAACGTATAACAAGCGCAAGCAGTCGGAAAAATTACTCGCTGCGCTCCCAATTTTCCGCTGTTGCGAGCGTTAGGATTGCAGCCAGCGCTCGATAGATAACGCAAGGTGTTTGATGGAATACTTCCCAATAATATTTGCGCTAATGGCCGCCTTGATTGCATTAGTCGGTAACACATGGGATGAGAATGCCCATAAGCCTACAAAAACTGGATGGGTCACTCTCGTTGTGATAGTTGCAAGTACAACTTTCTCATTGTTCGATCTGCATACTAAAAGGGCTGACAAGAATAAAATCAATGCTATCGTAGTTTACGAAGTAAATGGCGCGCTAAATGCACTTTTTGATCCAATTGAAACATTGTATATGGATATTCAAGGGGGCAATTACAAAGAAGACATTTCTGCCAAAGACTTACTAGAGCCTTATAGCTTATCTCAGATGCAGCGCACATGCTTCTTAGAGCACCCCAAAAATATTACGACTCTTCCCGACCGTGGCCCGTGGGGGGATATTTTTTCGTCGAATATTACATATGGAATGAGCAGGTTAGATGCTGTTTTAAGAATATATGGAAATTATCTGTCAGCAGATCTTATCGAAGCTGTACATGGAGTACGAGACAACAATTTTAGCGGGTACATGAGATTTTCTGATGGACATTTTTTGCGAACCGCGGAAGAAAGTACACGCGATCCAAAGTGTTTTGTACTTCACTCCGATGGTGCTTTCGAGTCTTATATCAAAGATCTTTTAGCTCTGAGGCGCCAATTGGAGAAATAGGTATCGGGAGATATCCTAACAAGTGCAGGTACAGCGACGCCCTTTCCATTGCGCCTTCGGCTCCATTCCAAGGGCGCACATGCTGCAAGCGTTAGAGCTGCTGCATATTGAAGACTCGAGGAGTCCTTTTGGATAAATTTCCGTCCGAAGTAATTGATAAGCTGAGGAACTACGTTTACCGGCTCATCGATCCTCGCAATAGTGAGACTTTTTACGTCGGTCGGGGTGTTGGAAACCGTCTTTATTCTCACATTCGTGACGAGCTGGGGAAAGAGTCAGACGAAATTGGCGATAAGTTGAGAAGAATCAGAGAAATCCGTCTTGCTAGTTTTGAGGTTGCCCACGTTGTGCATCGGCACGGAATGGAGCCATCCATGGCGAAAGAGGTAGAAGCTGCACTTATTGATGCGTATCCAGGGCTCACAAATGTTATGGGTGGGGAAGAAAGCGGTGATCGTGGTGCAATGCATGCGGATGAGATTGTTCGGGAGTACCTCGCGGAGCTGGCGATTTTTGAGCATCGGGCGCTGTTGATCAGTGTAAACAGGAGTGCATCCGAGCGCCCGCTCTATGAAGCGACACGATTCGCCTGGAAGCTCAGTCAAAAACGGGCAAAGAAACAGAAGTTGTTCTCGCATCTGAAAAGGGAGTTATTCGGGGCGCCTATATTTCTGAAAAATGGATGGAAGCTACAAGCGATAATTTCCCGGGCCGCCCTGATCGACCTGGAAGATTGGGATTCATCGGTCATGAAGCACCATCCGAAACATGGAGCATGTATGTTGGACGGCGAATACCCGATGAATACCGCTTCGGCACAGCCAACCCTATTCGCTATTCATGGAAATAGGACCATGCTCTAACAAATGGCTGTTGCCGGACGCACCTACGCTGGCGCTCCGATGCGACGCAAAGCCAAGGCGTTAAAAATACCAAGGAGTCTGCATGCAGCAAGTATATGAGAGAGTATTCGTAACCGATGCTACGTCCTGTTTGATGGGCTCCAATGACGTAGCAGTCGTTCATGCTTGCAAAAGCCCGTGTCACCAGCGAGCTGTTGGGTACACCGGCAAGCTTTCGAATTCGCATCCAAACTATTTGGTCTTGGAGCAAGGTTCAGATCTGTACCTCAACATTATTGATCCGCCGCTGCCGCTGTTTATGCCTGCACTATTCTCCAGCTTTCTGAATTTTGCAAAGAAGCACTGGGATGATGGAAAAAAGCTGGTTATTCACTGCAACCAAGGTGAATCTCGTGCGCCATCTCTAGCCTTGCTGTTCCTTGCTCGAACACTTACCGTTATCGACGATAGTTCCTATAGCTCTGCGCATGGCGAGTTTCAAAAGCTCTATCCCCGGTACAAGCCTGGTAAAGGGATTCAAACCTATTTCACTCAGAATTGGGCTAAGCTTGGTCAGGATTTTTAACAAGGCGCAGCAGTTCGCGGCCGATGGCCGCCGCTGTGCTTCGCGCTATATTTCAGGACCGGAGATCCTAGCTGGCTGTCAGCTCTCTTAATGCTTATAATTAAAAAACAAAATAATCGATGGATTAGAGTGAATGTATGAATCTTAATGTTGGTCAAATTAGTTTGATAGACCTTGTTGGTCAGCTTGAAAGAAAAGAAGTGGTAATTAATAAAAATTATCAGAGGGGCGCTGGGCTGTGGCCAGATTCAGCACGCACTTACTTTATAGATACAATATTAGAAGGATATCCATTCCCCAAGATATATTTGTATCAGGTATTTAATGAGAAGGCCAAAAGACCGATTAAAGAAATTGTAGATGGTCAACAGCGACTTACCACAATAATAGATTTTATGCACGATAGGTTTAGGTTGACCTCAGCATCCAAAAAATATTCAGGAATGCGCTATAGCGATCTTGATGAAGATGTTCAAAATAAATTTATATCCTATCAGATAGAAACTTCCATTATATTGTCAGCAACTCGTCCCGAACTTTTGGAAATGTTTCGTCGAATCAATGCATATACTGCACCCCTCACCGCTGCTGAAAAGCGTCATGCCACCTATCAAGGCGCGTTTAAGTGGTTCGTTGTCGAGCAAGCAGATAAATACTCTCCTATTTTAGATGAGCTTGAGATATTTACACCAAAACAACTTGCGAGAATGCAAGACTCTGAGTTCATTGCAGACTTAACTGTAGTTTTGGAGAGGGGCATAATTCAGAAATCAGCCAAGACAATTGAGGATATATATAGGAACCATGATGAGAAATTCGAGTTATCTGGAAGATATTCTAAAGTAATTTCGAGTTTTTTCGAGTTTCTTTCTGAAGATATTAAGCCGCTTCACGGTTCGTTTATGATGAAATCCTATGTTATTCACTCCTTGTTCTCTGCTTACGCTCATTGTAAGTATGGAATACCTGGTGGCGAAGAATTAACTGGCGTAAAACCGAACAAAAATCTATCTATCAATTTCGAAAAAGTGATTCCTAAATTAGAGGCTCTTTCCTCCGCTCATGAAGAACAGGATGAGAATGGCCCCTATAAAGATTATGTTAAGGCGTGTATTTCTAGCACAACTAAAACACCTCAGCGTACTCAAAGATTTAAAACTTTATGTCAAGTGTTAGTGAGTTGAGCTGTGTCTTTAGAAAAGTTGTATAGTGATTTTGATTCAAGGTGCAGGTCTTACAATAAGAGAGTAGCTGAGATCATTCAAGGGAATTACAGTAGTTGGGAGTTTCGATATCTCACTGAGGTTCTTTTGTCTGATGTCTGGCAGTCTTGGTGTTGTTTTTGTCGACTTTTGTACCTTTCATCATGCCGAGGTTGTAAAGCTCGAGACGGAAGCTCGGTGCCAGCAATCAACGAAGACCATTCATGGCGCCGTTTAGGGTATATAGCTAGCCAGAAAATTAGGAACAGGAATGTTACTCCTAATGGTCATTTGAACTTTGAGATGAGGAAAGAGCCGACGTGGGGGGATCTGGATGTATTTATAAAAATTATCCAAGGTGTCCCTTTGGCAAATAAAAATACGCTTTTTTCTAGTTTCGGTAGTTTCTCATCACTGAAAAGTATGCAATTGGCGCGTAACGCTTGTGCTCACAAAAACGTAGAAACAATTAAAAATCTTAACGGCCTTTCGACTTCGTATAGTTTTTCAAGATTGGACTTTGCCACAGATGTTGTCTGGTCGAACTGCAATAGCAACGGGGTGTTTGCAATCGATGTATGGATCTATGAAATGAATCTCATTGCTGACCTTGCGACGGCGACCCCATGAAATATAACCAAGGGCTGCAGCCGACCGGTTTTCCGCTGCCGCTTCAAACCGGCGGCTGAGCTCAAACGTTATTTTCACTGAGATTTAGAAAATGGACTTTGATATTGCAACAAAACTTGTCTTTGGCGCCATTTCTTCGTTAGGAACTATGGCTCTCATTTTTTACAACATGGGCCAAGCTAGGAAGATGAAGGCCGAGCTCCTCGAGAAGTTTGAAGAAGCGATCAATAGGGAGAGCAAACACTCCACCACCGAGCTTTTCAGGCTTATACATGGCCTTAGGATGAACTACAGTGATGTGGCCGAATTAGTCAAACATGATGGTTGTTCAAAAATAATATACGCGCTTAAGAAAACTCCAGGGATTGTCTCCTTTAAAAATGGTACGTTTCAGTACACCAACGTAGGTCGGAATAAGGTATTTCGCTATATAGATTGTTGGTTCACGCATTTTTCTATTTTCGTTTTTGGCGGCTTACTGCTCGTGTCATTAGCTGTAATGGGAATGAGTGAGGGGGCCTTTTCAGTAGCGGGATTTTTGCTCGTGATCTTTAGCTCGGTGATGCTGGCCGTTCAGATACGCCAACGTGCCTATGATCAGATGATTGAGTCTTTGGTCTCCCCAGAACATAACAATTAAATGCAGGCGACTGCTGACGCAGCGGCTGATTAATGCGTTATGCTTTCTTGTTGCGTGGTGCGCTACACGCTAGAACTCCCTCATGATTAGATCATTCCGTCACAAAGGACTGAAACGGTTCTACTCGTCTGGCATACAGTCTGATCACGCCAAGAAGCTGCGTATGCAGCGCGCTGCTCTGAATACCGCCATTTCGGTAGAAGACATAAACATCCCTGGTTTTCGGCTTCACTCATTGAAGGGAACAGACCAAGGGCGGTGGTCGATTTGGGTTAACGGAAATTGGTGTATGACGTTCGAATTTCAGGACAGCAACGCCTACATTCTTGATTATGAGGATTACCACTAATGACTGTGCATAACCCGCCACATCCTGGTGAGTTCATTCGGGAGGTGTATCTGGAGCCTTTCGGCATCAGTTCCCGTCAGCTTGCTTCCAGTTTGGGCGTTTCCCCTTCTACGTTGTCTCGCTTGCTCATAGGGGATAGTGGTATCAGCCCGGAGATGTCTTTGCGGCTATCTAAGGTTCTCGGGCGCACTCCTGAGAGCTGGTTGGCTATGCAAGATATGTATGATCTATGGGTAGCCCGTAGCACGGTCAATCTGGATGGTATTCATCCCTTGGACTTCGAAGCAGCTTAACCAGTGCAGGCAGAGCGACGGTTTAGTCGTTGCTCCTTCGTCGCAACCCCTAAACTGGAGTGGTACAACTAATTGCACCACCACAGCAGTCTTGAAGGGTTTACGCCAGCATTGGCCATCACTGGAGAAGAACGATATGAGCACAGCTACCGCACCTTATCCAATCGGTACGCCCGGCGCTCCTTGGGGCGACGTGGAACGCGCCGAGTGGTTGTCACGACAGCCCCGGCAACGCAGCTACAAGTCTGAGGTGTTGAGTGTGACCGAGCGCCTGCGCCCGCGCTTCGACGTGGAACAGTATGGCCGTCTGGACTATAGCTCCGAAAGCTATCCGCTGATGGCGATCCGGAGTCGCGACTGGCGTGACGATCTGCCCGTCGTGCTGATAACGGGCGGAGTACACGGCTATGAAACCAGCGGTGTACAAGGTGCGCTGCAGTTTGTCGATCAGCATGCGGCGGGTTACGCGGGCCGCGTCAACTTGCTGGTTGTGCCCTGTGTTAGCCCTTGGGCTTACGAGCGCATTCATCGTTGGAACCCGAACGCGGTCGACCCGAACCGCTCGTTCCGCCATGGCAGTCCGGCTGAGGAGTCGGCGGCGCTGATGCGACTGGTGGCGCCCGTTCGCGATAAGGTACTGATGCATATCGACCTGCACGAAACCACCGATACCGACGAAACCGAGTTTCGTCCCGCGCTGGCGGCCCGCGACGGCAAGCCGTTCGAGCCGGCTGGGATTCCCGATGGCTTCTATCTGGTTGATGACAGCGAGAACCCGCAGCCTGAGTTTCAACAGGCGGTGATCAAGGCGGTGGAGCAAGTCACTCATATTGCTCCGGCCGATGACAGCGGCGAGCTCATCGGCTCACCGGTGGTCGCTCGGGGTGTTATCCAGTATCCGCTCAAGCAGCTGGGCCTGTGCGCCAGTATCACCAGCGCCCCATACAAGACCACCACTGAGGTCTATCCCGACAGCCCCCGTACAACGCCCGAGCAATGCAATGCTGCACAGGCTGCCGCAGTGTGTGCGGCTATCGACTACGCGCTGGCGCACCAGTAATCAGGCACATGCTCAGGCAGAGAGCGGAGGCGATCAAAAATTAAAGGATTAACATATGATTTTAAGGGTTTTCGGCACCATTGGGACATTTCTTCTCGTTTTCCTGGGGCTAATGTATGAAGTTGGCGACTTTAACGTCGAAGAATTTTTCATTTTTCTGGGACTCGGGTCTATAGCGGGCTTAATCGCTTGGTTTAAACTTTTTAAACCAAGCTCTAGACGTAAGGGCAATTAATATCCGTCCGTTTAGGAAAATGCCAATCGCGCCAGACTTGGTTGCGTTGATTAAAAAAGCCAAGTCCGCTGATTTCGATTCAACTGCGAAAAAAGACCCATGACGTCCTCACTTCACCGCCTGTACTCTTTTCGTCGCTGTCCCTATGCCATGCGCGCCCGTCTCGGCCTCTTGTTTGCTGATTTGCAGGTGGAGCTGCGGGAGATAATGTTGAGAAACAAACCGGACCAGATGCTGGCGATTAGCCCGAAAGGCACGGTGCCTGTTTTACAGCTTTTGGATGGCACCGTGGTTGAAGAGAGCCGGGAAATAATGGTGTGGGCGCTTCGGCAGCAAGATCCACAAGGGCTTTTAAATACAACGGTTTTGGATCAGGCTAATGCTCTGATTGAGCAAAACGACAACGACTTTAAACATTGGTTGGATCGCTATAAATACGCCGACCGATATCTGGAAATGACCCAGTCAGAGTATCGGCAACGGAGCGAGGCTTTTTTACAGGTTTTAGAGGATTTGCTGACTAAAAACGTTTACCTACTGGGGGATAACCCGACCATTGCCGATATTGGTATCGTGCCTTTTGTTCGCCAATTCGCCCATGTGGATCGCGATGTTTTTTACCGCCTACCTTACCCGAACCTGCATCTGTGGTTACAACACTGGCTGGAGCACTCATTCTTTCTGCAAGCCATGACCAAGTTTCCGCCATGGCAAGAGGGAGATGACGTTGTGGTTTTCCCTTCTTAACACGGCAAAGAGGCGAATTTAGGGCCGGATCGGCTGAGCGACATATCGACCAGTCCACGCCGACCCTCAACAAATCCCTTAAAACGCTACTCTGATATGACTTCCTTGCGGAACGAGGCTATCGTTCTTTCCGCCCTGCCCTGAGCCAAATCAAGACTACTTACATCCACCGATGGACACCTTGGCGCATTGCATACCGTTAACCCAGAGTGCACCGCCCAGGTTCGTACCGTTCAGGTTCGCGGTCGCCAGGTCTGCGCCTCTCAAGTCCACGCCGGTCAGGTTCGCGCCGGTCAGGTCAGCGCCAAACAGATATGCGCCGCTCAGGTTCGCGCCACTCAGGTCCGCGCCGCTCAGGATCGCGTTTTGCAGGTTCACTTCGGTCAGGTTCGTGCCTCTCAGTTTAGAGTTGGTCAGGTTCACGCTGTCCATGTCCGAGTGGGACAGGCTAGCCAAGTTCAGATTAACGTCTCTCATGTCTGCGCGAACCAGGTTTGCGCTGCCCATGCCCACGTATTGCATTTTCGCGCCGCTCAGGTACGCGTTGCTCAGGTTCGCGTTGTGCAGGTTTGCTTTGATCAGGTTCACGCTGGTCATGTCCGCGTAACTCATGTCCGCAGAAATCAGGTTCGCACCTTCCAAGTCGGCGAATCTCAGGTTCGCGCCTCTCAGCTCCGCGTCTCTCAAGCTCGACTTTTGCATGGTCGTGCGGTTCAGGTTCGCGTCAGTCAGGTTCGCACCGCTCAAGTTCACTTGTGTCAGGAACGCCCCGCCCAGCTGCGTGTTGGTCAGGTTCGCGTTGGTCAGGTCCGCATTGCTCAGATTCGCCGCTCTCAGGTTCGCACTGGTCAGGTTCGCATTTGTCAGGTCTACGTCGAGCAGATTCGCTCCACCCAGTTCTGCGCTGGTCAGGTTCACGCTGGTCAAATTCGCACCGGTCAGGTTCACGTAACTCAGTTTCGCGTTTTTCAGGTTCGCACCGGTCAGGTTCTCGCCGATCAGATAAGCGCTCTTCAGTTCGCACCCTTCCCAGTCAACGCCCAGTGCGGCTGAGTCTGAGCAGGCTGCGTTTGCAGGTGTTGTTGCGGCGAGCGAGAGCATCAATGCTGCTGCAAGTAGACTGGTGCGTTTAACGCCTGCAGTAAATATCATAGAAGCGGTGCCTTTGGTTAACTGACTTGAGTCGCCAATTTTTTGATGTTTGTGTTGGGGACACATTGACTATAGCCGAAGTAAACCCCAAACCAGGCCAGTTTTGGAGTATTGAGCAAACAGACAGGGAACCGTCGGTATGCCTCGTTTCAAGCATTGTCGTGCGATCCCGTCCCGCTCTTCACCACCTTACCCAAGTCTTTCAGCCAGCACGCCGGTGGCCGCTAGGCGAACTTTCCAAGGCCCCTTTGGTCCCATTCTATAGTCGCCGCTTTTTGTGACTCGCGTCATGCCTGAAACACCCAACATTACTGGAGAAAATCTATATGCATATCCAAATAAATACAGACAAGAATATTTCCGGAAACGAGGCTATGACTCAGAGTGTCAAAAAAATTCTTGACCACGTTCTCGCGCGCTTCGCGGGTCAAATCACCAGGCTGGAAGTACACCTTAGCGACGAGAACAGCGCCTCGAAGTCGGGCATGACTGACAAGCGATGTTTGCTAGAGGCTCGGCTTGCGGGTCGTGACCCGGTGTCGGTGAGTAACTTGGCACTCACGGTTGAGCAAGCGGTAACCGGCACCGCTCATAAGATGGTTAGCCTGCTGGGACGTGAACTGGGCAAACTCGGCAAACGCTAACGGCTGTCGGCCTTGAGCCTGGCAAGGCGGACTCAAGGCCGTCAGCGTTAGCTGACTGACCAGAACTTCGGGGCCTGGTCTCGCATTTTGCCCCGCCAATTACGAAGCGTCGCACAACGTTGCGCTAGCGAGATGGAACGCTAAGGCAATCCATGCTGGCATCGCCCAGTTCGGTGCCACCGTCTACCGTCATAATCGTCCCGTTCATATAGTGGCCCATATCACTGGCAAGAAAAATCGCGGCGTCGGCTATTTCTTTGGCTTCACCAAATCGTTTACTGGCAATTTTCTTGGCCATTATTGCTTTCGTTTCGGGGGTGGGCGCTAAACGCTCGGCGCCTTCGGTGCCGCTGATTGGCCCTGGTGAAATGCCGTTGACCGTAATGCCAGACGCACCCCATTCCACTGCCAGGCATTTAATCATCATATTGATGCCCGCTTTGGCTGCGCAAACATGAACCTGGAAAGGCATTGCAGACACGGCTTGTGGAGCACTGATCGCGATTAAGGAGGCACCTTTGTTAAGGTGCTGAAAGCCTAAATGGAATACGTTATATGTGCCAATAAGGTCAATATCGATAACGGTCTTAAAGCCTTTCGGCGAGATCCCCAAGGCAGGTGCCGGGAAGTTACCGGCCGCACCGGAAATCAAACAGTCAATCTTGCCAAGTTGCGCAACACAGGCCTGTAAAGCGCTCGCCACCTGTTCGGGGTCTCTAACGTCAGCCGTTAGCGCAATCGCACTGTGTCCATTGCTGCTTTTAACACTTTCAGAAATCTCTTGAGCTGCCGCTGCGGCTTTATCTGCGTTTCGGCCAAGTACGGCCACCTTCGCACCAACGGCCGCCATGCCTTTGGCTATACCCAGATTGATGCCGCTGGTTCCGCCAGCAATAAATACCACCTTATCTTTTAACGTTGTCGGGTCAAACATATCGGCTTGCTCCTTTGTGCGGCTTTTAAACTGCACACTGACTGGCGGTAGAGACACTTTCATGTAAGTCAGGCCAAGCAGTGGCAAAAGATTACTCGATCGAGTATCCATCCTTTTGTGTGGAGTTCAAGCAGAATATATAGGGGCCGACTGGAGGGTGTGTCTTCCCTGAAAATTGGATGAAGCAACCTGAAAATCGGGCCAGCAAGCGGATTCCGGAGGTAGCAATCCGATCCTCAAATGTGAAGTATTTTGGGTTCGCCTCAGTCATTAGTGTAAATTCCCGCGCCCACCGGGCATTCCTCCGGGCGAGGCTTGCTCTCCGCTTCGGCCGCCAGCACTTTGATCATGCATTGGTATTGAGGCGCTGCCTTCAGCAGCTTCGGCCCGATGGCGACAAGCTTTTTGACCTGCTCCTTGCTCAGTGTGAAAGAGGTCGGCATATCCAGATAATAGCGAGGTTTCTCGCCGGGGATTTGACTGGCCTGCTCGAAATTAATCTCGATCACATACGGATCGATATCGGCTGCAAACGCAATAGGTTTGGGGGCATTAGGACACTGTGTAGACAGCAACGCCGCGCAGGCCTGGTCGTTCATTTGGGTCTGCACGCGGGTATAAAGGGCCTCGCGTAGTTTGGTCACGCTGTCATAACTGTAATTATCCATAGCCACCGTGCCGGCTTTCGCTGCCACGGTGAAGAATCCCGGCGGTTTCTCGCTGCGGCTGAGCTGATCTTCACTTTGGGTGCGCGCGTTAACCACGATCAACACCAGCTGCCTGATGGCGCCCTCGTTAATGCGAGTTCGGATAAAGCCGCGATCAAAGGCATTCAAAACAGATCTTGCGCCGATGTTATCCGATAAACCGCCATCCATCAGGTGGATATAGCGATTCTCCTTATCCAGATAAACGCTCAGGTTTTTCGCAGCATTGTAACGTTCACTGGTCCAGCTAGCGGGCCTGATTGCGCCCTTGTACCACCAGGGGGCGTTGTAGCCTTCGGCCAACGGATAATTTTTCAGGCTGATGGGGGTCAAAAGAAAGGGGAAAGCGGAAGAGGCCGCCACAGCGCTAGAGACCGGGTATGAATCCAGCCGCGAACCAAGGGCGTCGAAATACTCTTGGGTAAAGTCAAAGCGCCGGTCAACTCCCAAATTGGTGGCGTTGAGAATAACAAAGGGTCGCCCGTTACGTTGCAGTTGTTCAAATGTCGCCGAATCGAAGAGGTCTCTATCGTACAACTCTGCGGCCATGTCTATCCTGCTGAAATACGGCGACGCCAGTCGCGCCCAGTTCACAGGATTAAACAGCCGGCCGGCCAATGCGCCCTGAACATCGCGCTCCAGAAAACGGCTCTCGAAGTCTTCAAACAGCCGTTCCCGAAACAACCCGTAATAAGCGGCCGTGAAAGAACCACCCGATACCGAAGAGATACAGTCCACTTCATCCAAAAGGCGCTTATCCTGGCCATCGACACGAATAACCGTATCGCTCAGAGATTCCATAATGCCATAGGATAAAGCAGCCGCACGCGTACCGCCGCCGGAGAACATGAGGCAGACAAAAAGGGAATCGCTATTAAGTTCGCTGCGATTAAGGGCATCAAATCGATAGCCTGACTCTGCATCAAAGTTTTGGCTTCGATCGTTGACGAGATAGTGAGCGCAGCCCGGGAGTAGGATAAAAGCCAAGATGGCGATGGCCAGTCGTATGGCATGCCGACTCATCATTTGGCCTCCGTGAACTCGATCATCAACGGCATAAGGGACGATGTGTTGCGCAAATCAATTTCGAATTTTTCAGGAGAGAAATTGAGTGGGGGGCCAAGGGTCACCTCATACACACCGCTTTCGAGCTCAAGTTTGGTGTTGGTGTTCCCCATAAACTGACCATTGATCAGCACACGACGCCTGCGTGGAAATAATGCGACCAAATATTCTTTTGACATAACCTCGCCCCCTTCCTTGCTTCTGCCGCTAGCGGTTGACTGATGGCAAGTGGTCTAAAGCTGAGCTGAGCTCGGCATAAACGTAGAACTCAGCCCGCCGTCTATCGGCGTGCAACGTTATTATGTTTATAGTTCCTTCAATAGAGCAGCACAAGAAAACGAGAAGACCACATCATCCCGTCTTTGCGTTGGTAGAGTTCAAGATTGATCGGAATCAGAGTATCCTGCAGCCCACTTGTGCGCCCGCACGGCCTTTCTGATTTATCAATTCGTTAGACGATCAAGGATTTCACATGGCTAAGCATGTAATACGGAAGTTGATGCTTTCCTGTTTTTTCTGTTTCACCGCTGCTGCTGCATCGGCTGAGACCTTGGTATTCACGGCAATTCCGGATGAAGACGAAACCAAACTTGTTGAGCGTTTTCGCGGTGTCGCGGACTACCTCTCTGAGCGACTGAATGTTGATGTACGGTATGTTCCCGTGAAGTCCTACGCGGCTGCCGTTTCAGCGTTCCGTAACAATCAGGTTCAGCTGGCGTGGTTTGGCGGTCTTTCCGGTGTGCACGCACGCAGGTTGGTTCCGGGCTCTGAAGCCATTGCCCAAGGGGTTGAAGACGAAGCCTTCGAAACTTATTTTATTGCCAATACCAACACGGGTATAGAACCCGCCGCGGAGCTTTCAGCGCTCAAAGATCCGTTGCAAGGTAAAACCTTTACCTTCGGTTCCAAAGGCTCGACATCTGGCCGGCTCATGCCTGAGTTCTATGTGCGCGATACCTTTGGTGCAAAGCCTGATGACTTTTTTTCGCGCGTTGGCTTCAGCGGCAACCATACGCGCACCCTTCGCCTGGTTGAAGCCGGCACTTACGATTTAGGCGCGCTGAACTTTCAGGTTTGGGAGAAAGAACTGAGTGATGGAAACATAGACACCGATGCCGTTCAGGTGATCTGGAAAACGCCCCACTACCCGGATTATCAGTGGACGATTCGTGGCGATGTGGACGAGCGTTTTGGTGATGGCTTCAAGCAGCGCGTTACCGAGGCGCTGCTGAACCTTGATAACCCGGAACTGCTGGCAAGCTTCCCGCGCTCAGGGTTTATTCCTGCTTCCAACGCCGACTATGAGCCGATTCGTAAAACAGCTCAAGAAATCGGGATTCTCGATTAATGACAGGTTTTGACCTTACGGACCTTACCGCATCATTCAGCGGCAAGCGGGTTATAGGCCCGTTGTCGCTAACGGTTAATCCGGGCGATAAAATCGCGCTGGTGGGTAAAAGTGGTGCGGGAAAATCCACCTTGATTCGCCTGATTTACGAACGGATTAACCGGGATTCGTCTCTGATTCCTCAGGATCTTGGCCTGGTAAACGCCCTTTCGGTGTTTCATAACGTCTTTATGGGCCAGCTCGATAAACACCCCACGTGGTACAACACCCTCACGCTTGCCCGCCCGTTCGCCAAAGACAAAGCTGACGTGCTGTCCTTATTGCAGTCACTGGGTATCACCGAAAAGCTATGGGCACCCGCAGCCTCTCTGTCCGGTGGGCAGCGCCAGCGTGTTGCTATCGCGCGATCGCTGTACCGTAACGCAGCCGTGCTGTTGGCCGACGAGCCGGTTTCTGCACTCGATGGCCCCATGGCGAGCTCGGTCATGATGCAACTGCGTGATCGCTTCACCACCAGTGTTATTGCGCTGCACGATGTGGACCTGGCACTGAATTACTGTACTCGAATCGTTGGCATTCAGGATGGCCAGGTCGCCTTGGACCAACCCAGCGAACACCTTGCAGCGGCAGACATTGTATCTCTTTACTAGGTAACGCGGCCCGTTCTATGCCCTCTTCTCCAACGGTGCGTGTCAGCCTGATTTTCCTTGCCATCGCGTTGGTTGGGTTGCTGTTTGCAGACATCGCGGTGACCTCCTCCAACCCCTGGCGGGATCTCGGTAATTTCCTGTTTGGCATCGCAACGCCCAACTTTTTCAGCACTGAAGGGTTGATGACCGCACTGTTGAGAACAGTCGCCTTTGCCTTTGTCGGGGTTGCGCTTGGCAGTGCCGCAGGCTTCCTGATGGCATTGGCTTACCGATCCCTGCCGGTGCGGATTTTTTGCGCCTTCATCCGCGCCATTCACGAGCTTTTCTGGGCGTTGATTTTTCTGCAGTTCTTTGGTTTTCACCCACTCACGGGCGTGTTAGCCATCGCCATTCCCTACGCGGGGATTTTCGCCAAGGTCTATTCAGAAATCCTGGAAGAGGCCAACCCGGAATCCGGCCGCGTGCTGCCGCCCGGCACTGGCAATATTTCGGCGTTCCTTTATGCCCGCATTCCCGATTGCTGGGCAAAAATGCGCACCTACACCGCCTACAGACTGGAATGCGGCCTTCGCTCCAGTGCCATTCTTGGCTTCGTTGGCCTGCCCACGCTTGGCTTTTACCTTGAAGCATCGTTCTCCCAAGGGCTTTATTCCGACGCTGGCGCGATGCTGATTCTGTTCTATGTGTTAATTGCCACCATGCCACTCTGGGTAAGGCCAAAGCTTCTGCCGGTCTACGTTCTTGGCGCTCCCTTTTTTCTGGGTGAAGGATTGCCCATTGTCTGGGGCAATGTGCAGCGCTTTTTCACCGAAGACATCGTACCCGCGCCATTGCGCAACGGAGAAGGTTTAACGGGGCTAACGCCTTGGCTAAGTGATTTGATGATCAACGAGGCGATGCCAGGCATCTGGAACACCCTTGTGCTCACTCAGATCGCGCTTGTAGCGACAGGGATTCTCTCGTTACTGGCATTTCCCTTGATATCAAACCACTTTGGCGGGCCGATACGGCGCACTGCCGGGCATGTGGTTCTGGTGATCGTGCGATCTACGCCTGAGTACATTCTGGCGTACATTCTGCTGCAACTCTGGGGGCCTTCAATGCTGCCTGCGGTGGTTGCGTTAGCGCTGCACAACGGCGGGATTATTGGGCACCTGATTGGCCGGCAAACCAATGCCATCAAACTCCGCCCAGACGCGGCAAAGGGCTTCAACCGTTATAGCTGGGAGCTGGTACCCCGCGTATATCGCTCATTTCTCGCGTTTCTGTTCTATCGCTGGGAAATCATCATGCGGGAGACAGCCATACTGGGGATTCTTGGCATTTACACCCTTGGCTTCTATGTAGACAGCGCTATTCAGAACATCCGCTTTGATCGTGCCATGGTGCTGATTCTGATAACGGCGCTGCTCAACATTGGCATTGATACTCTCGGGCGTTATATCCGGCGTAAACTTGCCCTGCAAACCATGCCGACCTGCTGAACGATATTCGATGGAGGTCATCAACTACCACATTCATTTCTGATCCAGACTATCTCCGCGATATTCAGCCCTGTCATCTAACTGTCGGAAAACTGACAT
Organism: Marinobacter sp. BSs20148; assembly: GCF_000283275.1. Classification (NCBI taxonomy): domain Bacteria; kingdom Pseudomonadati; phylum Pseudomonadota; class Gammaproteobacteria; order Pseudomonadales; family Marinobacteraceae; genus Marinobacter; species Marinobacter sp. BSs20148. The sequence continues at coordinate 1,717,300 of NC_018268.1, read as the reverse complement.
AAAGCGTTCACCTTCGCCTGCTAGTTTTAGCGTAATCCAGCAGGAATAGAGTGTATGACGTCTACCTTTGTTTTTTACGCCGTCGCGGCCATGGCCAGTCCTTACCTTATTTACAGGCTTGCGGCCAGGTTTCAACTTTCACGGGCGAAACATCCCTCGCTCCAGGGGCACAGTAACCTGTCTCGGCGCATTGCTCGTCTGATTCCATTTTTCAGCTACAGCGAGCACGACTTTTTCGCCAGTGACGGTGCGCCGCCAGTGGTGCAGCAACAGCGCCGAAAGGCCATGCGGGGGCTTCAGGCCAATGCCGAGCAACAGTGCGCCGAAACCCTGGCGCACTGCCGCGCTATTCAGAACAGCGTTTCGGATGTGCGTTTTACCAGCCGCTACCGGGTGCCCTTTCCCTACAACCGGCAACTTCCAGACTGCTTCCTGCTTGGCTCCATGGCCGATGAAACCCGTGGCTCCCAGGTTCGGGATCTAGACGGCAACTGGCGCTATGACCTGTCGGGTTCTTACGGCGTCAACGTCTTCGGCTACGACTTCTACAAACAGTGCATGGATGAGGGCATCGCGCAAACCAAAGCCCTCGGGCCGGTGCTGGGCTCGTATCACCCACTGATTGCTGAAAACGTGAATATCATCCGCCAGGTGTCCGGGCTGGACGAGGTGTCGTTTCACATGTCCGGCACTGAAGCCGTCATGCAGGCGGTGCGGCTGGCGCGCTACCACACTGGCAAGACCCATCTTGTGCGTTTCTGCGGCGCCTACCACGGCTGGTGGGACGGCGTTCAGCCGGGCATAGGCAACACCCGCAAAGCCCGGGATGTTTACACTCTGGCAGACCTGAGCGAAAAGACCCTGCACGTACTGCGCACCCGCAGCGACATCGCCTGTGTGCTGATAAACCCGCTGCAGGCTTTCCACCCCAACGGTGACGCACCCTCTGACACCGCGCTCATCGCCAGCGACCGCAGCAACGGCTTCGACAAACAGCGCTATAGCGAATGGCTCACCCGAATTCGGAATGTGTGCACTGAACGCGGCATTGTGCTGATTTTTGACGAGGTTTTTACCGGCTTCCGACTGGCCTATCGCGGCGCCCAGGAGTTTTACGGCGTACAGGCGGACCTGGTGACGTACGGCAAAACCCTGGGCGGCGGTCTCCCTGTCGGCGTGCTGGCGGGAACTCAGAAGCTGATGCAGCGCTTCAAAGACAACCAGCCGGTCAATGTCTCCTTTGCCCGCGGCACGTTCAACTCCCACCCCTATGTGATGGGTGCGATGAATGTGTTCCTGAACCGTATCGGGCAGTCCGATATCCAGCAGCAATACCTGGATTCTGAAAGCCTGTGGAACACCCGGGTGGCCCAATTCAATCAGCGCCTTGAAAGCGAGGGGTTGCCTCTGCAAATCACCAACATCCATTCAATTTTATCGGTGCTTTACACCCTGCCTGGCCGTTACAACTGGATGTTTCAATTCTACCTGCGACAGGCCGGCCTTGAGCTGAGCTGGACCGGTACCGGGCGGCTGATCATGACTTACCGCTTTACCGATGACGACTTCAACCAAGTGATTGAACGGTTTGTCAGCGCCGCCCATCAAATGCAGTCAGATGGCTGGTGGTGGCAAAGCCCGGAGCTGACCAATAAAGCGATCAAGCGACAGTTTCTGGTTGACGTGCTGACAGCCCGATTCCCGTTTCTTGCCGGCAGGCTGTCTGGCCCGCTGGCAACATCTCGTGAAAAGTCGGCCAAAGATCGGGTGAAAGGCCCGGTTCCGGCCCGATGACGAACCAGGACCAATACTCCAGAAAGGTGGGTTGAGTATGACGATGCAAGCGCAAAGCAACGGCGAACCACAGTTCCGTAATGGGCTTAGAGCAGAATTTGACCATTTTCTCAGTCAGCAGGCCGGGCGTTTCGACCCCGAAAACTGCCTGCAGATCGACTTTCACTGCCACGACCATAACAGCGACGTGCCCGATGAACTCTGGGGCCGAATACTGCGCCTGCCTGAAACCTGGATTAAAACCAAGAAACTGGTGGAGGTTCTGGGGCAGAACGGCAGTTCCGTGGTAACCGTCACCAACCACAACAACGCGCGCTCTTGCTGGGCGCTTCAGGACAAAGGCGTGGATGTGCTGGTGGGCTGCGAGTTCACCTGTTTCTTCCCCGAGTACGATCTGTTTATTCACGTGCTCACTTACGGCTTCACCCGCGAACAGGAAGTGCTCCTCAACGAGAAGCGCCAAAATATCTACGATTTTCTGCGCTACGCCGCCTGTTATGACATCCCGGTGATTCTGCCCCACCCGCTCTACTTCTACAGCCGCAACGAGCGAATTGATTTGTGCCTGTTCGAAAAACTGGCGGTGATGTTCTGGCGCTTTGAGGTGCTGAACGGCCAGCGGGACCTGTGGCAAAGCGTACTCACTCTGAACTGGGTGCAAAGCCTGACGCCAGAACGCATTCGAGCCTATGCCAGCAAGCACAAACTGGACCCAGCAGAATTTGGGGTTAACCCCGATAAGCCCAAAGTGATGACGGGCGGCTCTGACGACCACACCGGTATTTTTGCCGGCCTTTGCGGCTCACAGCTTTACTTGCCCGATTTGCAAAAACGCCTGAAAACCCAACCCGCATCCGATCTGGCCCTGGAAGCGCTGCGCAACGGCCAGATAGCGCCTTTCGGCAACGTTGGCGAGAACCAGAAACTCAACATTGCCCTGCTGGATTACTTCGCCCAGGCGGCCACCAAACTGAAAGACCCGGGCCTGCTTCGAATTCTTCTTCATCGCGGGTCTACCTGGGACAAGATGGGCTGCTTTATAGTCGCCAACCTGTTTCTGGAAATGCAAAAGCACAAGAAAACCGCTGTGTTTTTCGCCCTCATACACGATGCACTTCAGGGCAAGAAGCCCAAGCGGTTTCTGAAATGGCAGGCGTCAAAAGACTACGCGTTCTGCATTACCCAGCTGGATAAAATCGCCGACAGCAAGCGCAACCATCCCGAAGCGTTTGTGGACACCGTCAACCAGATCATCGGCGAGCTGTTCAACCACCTGAACCATCTGATCGCCAAACGCATTCGCAAAGCGGTGGACAAGCACAACGGCCTCAGCCTGAAAGATTTTTCCACCGAGGAGCTAACCCGCAAACTGGAAATACCCAGCCAGCTCACGGCCCTGTTTCTGGGCGACAGCAAGCGCCAGGACAACATGAGCAATATTAACCTGGCCGAAATTCTGGACAGCCTCTCGTTCCCGGTGTTGATCAGCACCATACTGGCCGGGTCTACTCTTGCCTCAACCCGCGTGCTGTATCAGAACCGCGACCTGCTCAACCAGTTTGCCCGGCAACTGGGCAAAAACGAGCACTCCCGGCGGGCATTGTGTTTGACCGACACGCTGCTGGATAAAAACGGGGTCTCCACCTCGCTGAGCGGGAAGCTGAAAGAGATCAAACGTACCAATCTGCCGCTTGATTTTCTGATCTGCCATTCCGACGCCGTGTCCGAGCCCCACCTTAGTGTGGTTCGGCCTATTGCGGACATTGACCTGCTCCCCTTCGGCGATCAAACCCTGCGGGTGCCGGATGTGATGGAAATTGCCCGAATATTCTACCAAGGCGGCTACGACCGGATTGTCTGCTCCACCGAAGGCCCCATGGCCCTGGTTGCGCTGTTTCTGCAACAGATGTTCAACGTGCCCTGCTACTTCTTCATGCACACAGACTGGATTGATTTTATCGCTCACACCACCCATCTGAATCAGTACGAAAGAGACCGGGTTCGCCGCCTGATGCGGGCGCTCTACAGTCGGTTTGACGGTGTGTTCGTGCTCAACCGTGAACACAGAGACTGGCTGACCGGTCATGAAATGCAGCTGCCAGAGGATCGGGTATTCCTGACCGCCCACCACACCGCCCCGCGGGACCTTCAGGTGCAACCTGCCCGCAAGTCGGAGCTGATTCCCGGCGCCAACGAAAAAACCCCGGTGCTGTTTATCGCCTGCCGGCTAAGCCGCGAAAAAGGCATTTTCGATTTGCCCGAAATCGTTCAGGAAGCGCGCCTGTCATTGCCCAACCTGCAAATCGTTGTGGCCGGTTCAGGCCCTGCCAGCGAAGATCTTCAGCGAGCACTGCCGGACGCCGTATTTTTAGGCTGGCAAACCCGGGAGCAACTGGCGTCACTGTATCTGGGGCTGGATCTGTTTGTATTTCCCTCGCGTTTTGACACCTTCGGCAACGTGCTGCTTGAAGCCTTTACCCACGGCATGCCCGCGGTGGCCTACAACTGCAAGGGCCCGAAAGACATCCTTGAGCACGGGGTTAGCGGTTACCTGATGGAGGATGTAAGCACGATGGCCGAAGCCATTGTGGATTTCTTCAGCGCCTCGACCGACCGCAATGTGATGGCCGAGAATGCTCGCAAACGCGCAGCTCGGTTCCAGGCGGAACCCATCATGCGGAAGTTTCTTGAGGATTTGGGCCTGGACTACCCGGAACAGGTTCACGCTGAAGTGACGGTAGCCTAGTGAGGTCGGTTAAAAAGGCAACGCCTGGTTTAACCACCGGCGAACAACTGAATTTTCTGCTGACCAACCGCCTGCCCCGGCGCTGGCTCACCTTGTTTATGGGCTGGTTCAGCCGTATTGAAAGCCCCGCCCTGACCCGGCTATCCATTGCCATCTGGCAGTGCTTCTGTGACGACCTGCGGTTACAGGATGCTAAAAACCCGCGTTTTAAAAGCCTGCAAGAGTGCTTCACACGGCAGCTCAAGCCTGGCCTGCGCCCGCTAGACAACCGGCTGGGCACTGTCAGCAGCCCGTGCGACGCCATCGTTGGCGCTTGCGGCCGTATTCAGGACAACCGGCTGTTCCAGGCCAAGGGATTTCCTTACACCCTGGAACAACTAATCCCGGATACCAGGCTGGCAGCGCGCTACCACAACGGCCAATTTGTCACCCTGCGGCTTAAATCCAGCATGTATCACCGGTTTCATGCGCCGGTAGACTGCCAGGTTCGCCGTGTGAACTACGTGTCCGGGGACACCTGGAACGTGAACCCCATCGCCCTGAAAAAAGTCGAAAAACTGTTTTGCAAAAACGAGCGGGCGGTTCTGGAACTGGAGTTTGGCCATCCAGATTACAGCCTGACGCTGGTGCCGGTTGCCGCCATTCTGGTGGCCAGCATGAAATTTCATTTTCTGGCCGAGCCGCTGAATCTGAAATACCGGGGTGCCAACGTGATTCCGTGCAATGCGACGCTGCGCAAAGGCCAGGAAATGGGCTATTTCCAGCACGGCTCTACCATCCTTGTTTTTGCCTCAGAGCAATACCAACTCTGCCCCGGAATCGTCGAAGGCCAGCTGGTCAGGATGGGTGAAGCGCTGTTGTCAGGCCACCCACTCCAAGCCCGGCCTTTGCACGATTTCAATCAATCCGAAGAACCCACTACAACACTTGATGTATAAGGACGCTGCCATGACATTTCGTGAGGAATTACAAAAACAACGGTGGGACGATCACCGTTACTATCATCACAACCGGATCAACCAGTTTTTGCATCTACTCAGCGCCAGCTGTTTTCTGATCAGCTATGGCCTGGTGTTTTTTCATCCGGCGGCAGCGGCGCTTGTTGGTTGGCTACTGGCGATGACACTGCGCCAAACGGGTCATTTCTTCTTTGAGCCGAAGACTTACGATGAGGTGAACAAGGCCAGCCACGATTTCAAGGAACGTGTAAAAGTAGGCTACAACCTCAACCGCAAGGTGGTGCTGCTATCGATCTGGGCGCTGACCCCGGTGGCACTGCTGCTGAACCCCGATCTGCTCGGTCTGCTCTCCCCGGCAACCAATCTGGTTGAATTCATCAGCAACACCGCACTGATATGGTTGTTTGTCGGTCTGGGTGCCGTGGTGTTCCGAACCGTACATCTTTTCAAACTGATGGGCGTGCAATCAGGTCTGGTGTGGATGGCCAAGATTTTCACCGACCCGTTTCACGACATCAAGATCTACCAGAAAGCGCCCTACTACATCCTCAAAGGCGAGATGTACGACTCGATGGAGGACTGGTACGACGATGTGCGGCTTGAACAGCACACCTAGAAAACCGCGTGGCGATGCAAACTGTGTATCATCTTTGGATGGCCCGCAGTACGATCAACCCACGCGGTATTCATCCGCTGGATTTCGACGCAGCTTAACCAAAGCAGGCAGAGCGACGTTTTAGTCGCTGCTGCTTCGTCACAACAACAAAGGAAAGCAATTATGTCTATTCGTATCGACGATGTAGCTCCAGATTTCACTGTGGATTCCACAGACGGCAAAATCACGTTTCACGAGTGGATTGGTGACGGCTATGCCATCCTGTTTTCACACCCAAAAGATTTCACACCGGTATGCACCACCGAATTTGGTGCTGTTGCTCAGCTGGTACCTGAATTCGCCAACCGCAATACCAAGGTGATGGGCGTATCGGTAGACAACGTTGAAGAGCACTTGAAATGGAAGCGCGATATCGAAGCGTTTTCCGGTGCCGCTGCCGACTTCCCGATTATTGATGACACGTCTTTGCTGGTATCCAAACTTTACGACATGCTGCCGGCCGGTGCCTATCTGCCCGAGAATCGCACGCCTGCCAACAGCGCTACCGTGCGGACGGTGTTCATTATTGGTCCAGACAAAAAGATTCGTCTGACCATGTCGTACCCCATGACGGTAGGTCGCAACTTTGCGGAAATTTTGCGCGCCCTGGACGCTGTCCAGATCACAGACGGTGCCGGTATCGCAACGCCTGCTAACTGGGTTCCAGGTCAGGACGTGATTGTAGGGCTGGCTCTGAACGATGAGCAGGCAAAAGAGAAATTCGGCGAGATCGACATCAAATTGCCTTACCTGCGCTTTGTAAAAGCACTGAAGAAGTAAGCAATTCAGCTAGATATTGATGGCAATAAGCACCGGCAGCAGGTGGTTCGTAATGATTAATACCAAAATACACAAGTCCGTCTATGAGTTAGCTGAAAAGCTAATGAAGGCTGCCGATAAAGACGATAGAGAGGCCTTCAATTCGCTCTATGCAGAGTTGAAGGCGGTTTGCACAGATAACGAAAACACCGATAAAGATCATCCAGAGCAATGGGAAACACTGGCTGACTTTGAAGAAGAGATAGAAGACGCTTTGCCTGGCTATGAAAAAGCTCTGGGGAAAGCCGTCGCTATGGATTTGAAGGACCATATGTCGTCCATCGCATTTTCCATGGCGACCCTGCAAATCGAATTAGGCCAGACTGACGTAGCCATCAAAAGTCTTGAAAATGCGAAAATCAGCGCTGACAGGATTGACGATAAAGAATTTAAAAAAGAAATAGATGAGCTTCTTGAAAAGCTATTAGCAGGCCAAACCACGTCCACACGGCCGTAGCGTTTAGCGTTGAGCTAAAAATTGAAGATCGATACGAAACTATTGGCCGCGCACGTTGTCGAAATGGCACTCGCCTGATCGGAGCGTGCGTTCATCAGTCGGGACATGTAAGGCCTCTCTCTGACCCCGGGCTGACTGGCGATCGAGACGGCCTTCAATTTCTTGCAACACTAATCGGTAGCGGATAAACATGAGCAGAACAAGCATTGGCCGCTGGTATATCGGGTACGGACTTTTTTTGATCGTATGTGGTTTGGTTGGATTTGCGTCCAATCCGGCTGCAGCCAAAACGGCTTTAATGTCGGGTGCTACCTTTGGAATACTGAGTGCAGTGTGGGGATTCTGGTTGCTGAAGGGCGGTCGTTGGCCGGCATTGATCGCTGCCGGATTGACTACGCTGCTGCTCTGCGCAACGTTTAGCTGGCGTTCGACTATGAGCTGGCAAGCTTATGCCGATGGCGAACCTAAACTTTTTGCTGCGAGCCTGATTACTGTGATGTTGATTGGCTCGGCCGCCTCGATTATCCAACTCCTGCGTTCGAGTAAAGCGGTACTCCAAACCCCCTGATCGGGCAGCGCTAGATGTCCCCGCTACGCATAGCGTGCGGGGTCATACCAAACCAGCGCCGAAAGGTGCGGCTAAAGTTAGAGGTGTCTTGATAACCCAGTCGTTCCGCGATCTGCTCAACCGCAACAGTGGTTTCCAACAGATACCAGGCAGCCAATTCTTGCCGCACTCCGTCAAGCAGCTCTTGGTAGCTGGTGCCTTCGATTTTTAATCTACGGATCAATGTACGTCGCGACATGGCTAATCTGGACGCCACTTCGTCAAGGCTTGGATAACCATCCGAGCTATTGAGCAAACAATTACTCACCTGCTGACTCAACGCGCCACCGTTATCAAGCTGGCGCAGCTGATTTTCGCAATCACGCAATGCGGTGCGAAAGGTGCCGGCATCGGCGGTGAGGCAAGGCGTATCAAGTACGCTCACCGGCATTTGCAAACGAAACGCCGGTGCATCGAACATCACCGGGCAACCGCAACGCTGTTGGTAAACGTCTGCCCATTGCGGGCGCGATATTGGCAATTCAATCTGAATATTGCGCAAGCGCTGAGAGGTCACGGTGTCGACCAATTGCAGATAGGTGACCAACAGCGCGCTGTAGATAAATTCGCGCACATCGCCAAGCTCCGACAGTTCCTCCATGCTCACGGTAAAATGTTCGTCCGTTTCAGAAATAACGACGTTCACCAACTGAAAACGCAAGCGGGTGAAGCGCGCCAGAGTGTGTAACACCACACGAAGATTCGGCGCCGACACAATGGCGTAACCAAGCGCACCATGGGCAGAAACCGAGGTAATGCCGCCGATGTCCAGGCCCAGCCAGGGCGTTCGGGTTAGCGCTGTGGCGCGCCGCAATAAACGCGCAAGCTGCTCAAGACTGAGGTATCGATTCCCGCCCAGTAATTGCTCCCACTGCAACCGCGTACCCTGCAGAATTGTCTCGTTATCAAAGCCCTCTTGACGTAAATGCGCGCACACCAACCGCGCATAGGTCGGGTGTATCGCGGGGCGAAGTCTTTCCGTTGCCAATAGCGCCATACGTCTCCTGCATTACAACCATATATAGTCATTATGATGGCACTATTTGACGACTAATTGCCACTTATAGCGGTGATCGACGCCGGCGAAAAAGCCCAATATGGCGACGTAACCCCATCCCTATAAGGACGATAACATGAACCAAGCGGGTGTCTTTGTCACTCCATCAGGCCAGATCTACCGCGATCGTAAGCGCTATTTATGGGCCGTGTCTGTTCTCGTACCGATGCTGGCCCTTGTCGGCCCCGGCCTGTTCTTCGTCACCGGCAATGGGCTCTGGCTGTGGGCTCCGCTGGCGTTTTACTTTGTGGTGATTCCGGTTCTGGACATGGTGCTCGGCGAAGACACCAACAACCCACCAGAAGAGGTTGTGGCGCAGCTTGAACAAGATCGCTACTACCGCTATGTCACCTACTTACTGGTTCCTGTGCTTTGGGCAATATGGGCGCTCGGAGTTTGGTTTATTGGTACCCAAGATACCCCTCTGCACGGCATGATCGCCACCGTGCTTGTTATCGGCACGCTGCAGGGCACAGCCATTAACCTGGGCCATGAATTGGGCCATAAAAAAGCCCGAATGGAACGCTGGCTGGCAAAGATCGTTCTTGCGCCCTGCGCCTATGGTCACTTTTTTGTCGAGCACAACAAAGGCCACCATCGCGACGTTGCAACACCGGACGATCCGGCGTCGTCACGCATGGGCGAAACACTTTGGGGGTTTGCGTTGCGCGAAATTCCTGGGGCGTTCTTGCGCGCGTGGGACATTGAAAAAACGCGATTAAACAAGGCCGACAAGCCGGTTTGGTCGCTATACAATGAGATCTTGCAACCGGCGTTAATCACTGCGTTCGCGTGGGGAACTGCCGTCACCTTGTTCGGCGTTGCGGTTCTGCCCTTTATTCTCGCCATCGCCGTTTGGGGAATGTTCCAACTCACCTCGGCAAATTACATTGAGCATTACGGTCTGCTGCGGAAAAAACGTGAAAACGGTCGTTACGAGCCAACTCAGCCTCACCACAGCTGGAACAGTAATCATATTTTTTCAAACTGGGCGACGTTCCATTTGCAGCGTCACTCGGATCACCACGCAAATCCAACACGTCGCTATCAGTCGTTACGCCACTTCGACAATCTGCCGACGCTGCCGAACGGTTACCTCGGCATGTTCGTTCTCGCCTACATCCCGCCACTGTGGTTTGCGGTGATGAACCCGAGATTGGTCAAACATGTGGACGGCGACATTACAAAAATCAACTTCCATAAACCGGCAAAACGGAAAATGATTAAACGATACTTTTTGCACTAGAAATTTTACGTCAAGGGGTTTTAAAAACGAGTGCTGATGTCTCTTTTTCTCGCGTTGAAGCGATTTTTAGAGGCATCTTTTCTATGTCTTCTAAATAATTTTTTTACTGTCCTGCCGCTTTTGACTGCTTTTAAAGCTGAGTCCCTATTGTTCGGGCTTTTTCCCCGCATTTGATATTTAGGCTTCATACCATTAACCTATATTCATTGAACGCTTGTTCAACTTTTTGGGTATTCGTTCAAATCGAGCGCTTTTGACCTTCGATCCGCTTCGGCGGCGAAGAGCTACGCACAGCGTCTACTGCCTTTCAATGCGCGGATTACACCCGTGGCCTAGACCCACCCTGTGCGGGCACCCTGATTGGAAAAATGCACAGCGCTAACGCTGTGACCGACAATCCATAAAAAGAGAACGACAAATGAAAAAGCTTGCTTTGGCCTTTGCTGGCCTTGCTATTAGTGGCGCTGCAGTAGCGGCTCCAAATACCGAATGTCAAACCGTCCGTTTTGCCGATGTTGGCTGGACCGACATCACAGCCACCACCGCGCTGGCCTCCGAAGTACTGGAAGGCATGGGCTACGAGCCAAAAGCAAAAGTGTTGTCAGTGCCCGTGGCTTACCGGGCGCTCCAGAACAAAGACATTGACGTGTTTCTGGGCAACTGGATGCCCACCATGGAAGCAGACGTGCGTCCTTACCTGGAAAGCGGTGATGTTGAAACCGTCGTCACTAACCTGGAAGGCGCCAAATACACCTTGGCGGTACCGCAGTACGTTTACGATGCCGGTGTGACCCAATTTGCCGACATTGCCAAGCACGCCGACCAATTTGACGACCGGATTTATGGCATTGAGCCCGGCAACGATGGCAACCGTCTGATTCAAGACATGATCGGCCAGGATGCGTTTGGTCTTGGTGAGTTCCGGCTCGTGGAGTCCAGCGAAGCTGGCATGCTATCCCAAGTTGGCCGTTCAGTTCGTCGTAATGAATGGGTGGTATTCCTGGGGTGGGAACCGCACCCCATGAACGCCAATCATGACATGGCCTACCTGGACGGTGGTGACGACTTCTTTGGCCCCAACTACGGCGGCGCAACCGTTCACACCAACGTGCGTAAGAATTACCTGAACGAATGCCCGAACGTGGGCAAGCTACTGACTAACATGACGTTTTCACTGTCTATGGAAAACGAAGTGATGGGCGCTATTCTGAACGACGGCGAAGAACCACGGGATGCTGCTCACACTTGGCTCGCCAACAACCCGGCCGTATTGGATGCCTGGCTCAAAGGTGTCACGACCTTGAACGGCGATGCAGCGCTGCCTGCCGTTAAGGCATCCCTGAAGTAGTACTGAAGAAAGCACTGATGAGAATTTTGTAGAGAATACTTCAGAGAATATTATAGAGAGCACTTTGGTGGCGCTCTGAACTGACAGGTTCAGAGCGCCCGATTCTATAACGAACACCTCCCATTTCCGGTGTCGGCCAAGGCCTGCACCCAACAAGACTGAACGCCATGAGCTGGATAACTGAGCACCAACTGCCTTTCGGCGAATTCGTTGAAGGCATTGTTGATTTTTTGGTCGTCAATTTCAGCGGCTTTTTTGACGCTGTTTCCGATACTCTGAGTAGCATGATCCACGGCCTGACCGGGGCCCTGTTGTGGGTACCGCCTAGCGCTCTGATATTGCTTCTGACGGTGGCGGCGTATCTTCGTCATCGCCGTTGGGGATTGGCCGCTTTTACCGCCTTCAGCTTTTTGCTGATTTGGAATATTGGTTACTGGGAAGACACCATGGCGACGCTGTCGCTGGTGTTGTACGCCACCCTGTTGTGTGTGGTGATCGGCATTCCTTTGGGCATTTATGCGGCTCATAGCCGTTGGCTGTACAAATTCCTGCAGCCGATGCTGGATCTGATGCAGACCATCCCACCTTTTGTTTACCTGATCCCGACGCTGACCTTGTTCGGCCTGGGAGTGGTACCTGGCGTGATCTCAACCGTGATCTTTGCCATCGCCGCCCCGGTACGGCTAACGCACCTGGGCATCTCTCAGGTGCCGAAAGAATTGGTCGAAGCGGGCAAGGCCTTCGGCTGCACCAATCGGCAACTGTTGTTCAAGGTTGAGCTACCCGCTGCCATGAGTTCCATTGGTGCCGGTATTACCCAATGCATCATGTTATCGCTCTCAATGGTTGTTATTGCCGCTTTGGTAGGCGCCGATGGTTTGGGTGTACCGGTGGTTCGAGCTTTGAATACGGTTGATATAGGCAAGGGTTTTGAAGCCGGTCTAGCGATTGTGCTGTTGGCCATCTGGATGGACCGGTTCTTCCGCCAAAGTGATGCTAAGGAGACGTCATCATGATCGAATTTGAGAATGTGAACGTCGTCTTCGGCAAAAACCCCAAACGCGCGCTGCCGTTGATTGAACAGGGCATGGACCGGGCTGAAATCCGTGACCAGACCGGATTAGTGGTCGGTGTCCAAAATGCCAGCCTGAGTGTCAAGAAAGGTGAGATTTGCGTTCTGATGGGGCTGTCCGGTTCCGGAAAATCCAGCCTGCTGCGCTGTGTTAACGGCTTGAACGATGTCACCAGTGGTGCCATTCGCATTCGGCACGACGGTGAGATGGTGGATTTCACCCAGGCCAGCGATAAAGTTCAGCGGGACATCCGCACCCGTCGCATCTCCATGGTGTTTCAGAACTTCGCCCTGATGCCCTGGCTGACGGTGGAAGACAACGTCGCTTTTGGTCTGGAGCTGCAAGGTCTGGGCAAGGCCGAGCGCCGCAAGAAGGTCGCACGTCAATTGGAGTTGGTTGGCCTCTCCAGTTGGGCCAAGTCCAGACCGGCTGAGCTGTCCGGCGGTATGCTGCAGCGGGTGGGACTAGCCCGGGCATTGGCAACGGAATCGGAAATTCTGCTGATGGACGAGCCATTTTCCGCCCTTGACCCGCTGATTCGTAACCAGTTGCAAGACGAACTGCTGACCTTGCAGGAAGAACTGCAGAAAACGATTGTGTTCGTCAGTCATGATTTGGATGAAGCACTAAAGCTGGGCTCGCACATTGCGATTATGAAGGACGGTCAAATCGTTCAACATGGCAAGCCGGAAGCAATTGTGCTGGAACCCGCGAACGATTACGTCAAAAGCTTTGTTGCCAGCACCAATCCGCTCAATGTTCTGGCCGCACGTTCCCTGGCGTTGCCTATCGGAGAGATACAGGAAGACGCCAGCGGTAATCGTTGCATCAATAAACGCTACGGTATCTGGCTGCACACACCGGATGTAGCGGAAAAAGCGGTGGTCACCAGCGGTGGCCAAACCTTCCAGACCCAGCTGTGGCAGGAAGGTCAGGCTATCGAAAGCCTGGCCCAGCAGCCCACCCGCATCGCGCCAGACACCCCCTTGCGGGATGCCGTGGAGATTCGATACTTCACCGGTCATAGCCTGCTGGTGGAAGAGAACGGTCAAATCACCGGCGCCATCGGCGATCGGGAACTGTATCACGCGATGCTGGGCAAACATTTAGACGACAGCTAGGGCAGCATGGGCCTCTCCATGACTCACGCCAACAACAATCTGGTGGTGGATTCCGCCGCTTCCGCCACGCAATTGGCAACCGGTCAGTTGGCTGGGCCGCGCATTACAACGACACCGGCACCCACACCAGCACCCCGGTACTGGTATTTAAACAGGGGCCGGGAGACATCAGCGCGCCCTTTGGTAAGTTGCCGCACCACACAGAAGTCGGTCAGCGCGCAATTGAAGCGCTAGGAAACTGACACCCACCTGACAACCTGTTTGCGTATCTGTTTCAGTGCCCGCCTAGCTTTTTTGGATGTGCAAAAGGAATCCAAACTCATCTTCATTGGAGGTGCACTCCAGCAGTAACTCAGTGACGCGGGTTACTGTCACCAGAGGATGGCTTGTCATCAGATGAGGTGTCATCGGATGTGAGGTAGTAATCCTTTCCCTCAAATATTTTCACCTCAGGATCTTCAATGCTGTTGCTACCGCGGCCCCGAAAAAGCCAAAAGGCCACAACAGCGCCAATAATGATCAAAATGACCCACTTCATACCCCTTTCCTCCACGCAATGAGATACCTTCTCTGATCACCTTTATCCTAGGCCCATGGTGCCAGATCGCAAGCGTTTCCCACTTCTGAGTGAGCCGTTCCATGTGCTGAAAACTATAACGACTTGATAAAGGAAGCTGCTGAGGCTGAAATAAGGCTTTTCGCCCGTTTGTGGGTCTGCTTTTGAAGCGCCTGAAGCTTCGCAACGATACATGCCTCGGCTAAGTTCCATTGTTCATCATCCAAGTCAATCTCGTGGCGATGATCTGCCAAGTATTCGAGCAATACGGCTTGGTCATTGGCCAAGCCTTGAAGTTCTGTCATTACTTCAAGCTTATTTACCTTTGACTTTAAGCCTTTGCCAAACATCGGGCGCAATACACGTAAACAGTAGAACAGGTCTTTTGATCGTTTTCGAAATTGGTGAAAAGCTTCGATTTCGTCAGAGCTATTTGCCTTTCTCTCGGCGTCACGGGCTTTTTGGTATATAAGTTTGAGGTTGGGCATAAGTGTCGACAGTGACTTTGGAAGATCCCATTCTTCCGGTGCGGCGCTCTGAGCTTCTACTTCTAAAGCCAGCTCGATGAAAAATTCACGACCTTTAGCCTCAAGTGGATTGAGTTTTTGCTGTCCAGAAAGGAAACAGTCAATGGCGTCGTATCGTTGTTCCTGCAACGCGGCTTTTTCTTTTACCAGCTGCTGCCAGGTTTTCACACGAACCGCTGCGTCTCGGCTGCCGGAAAGCTTCCCGGAAATCGCTTTGTAGTGTTCTTGCTGGCGGCTGTACTCGGCTTTGCCAATCTGGGGTCCAATCAGCCGTAGTAGAGCACGCGCTTCTTTACAGCTTTTTCGAGCCTCATGGACACCCGTTTCTGGAACCCTGCATGCGTGCAAAAGCGCTAGAGCAATATCTTCGTTAATTGACTGCATTAGCCGCTTGAGCTGCTTGCCAAAGTTACCGGTAGAATTGAGACGACAGCGCATTACTTCTCTCCACTCTTTATTCAGAAGGTACTGCCGACGTTATCTAAGCCTTATCGAAATCACAAAATAATGGTGTGAAATTAGTATATCGTCGATCCTCTGATAGAATTATTCGTATTCAGCGTAGCGTACGTACAAATTTGATACTCAGCTGCGCAGGGATCAATTTTGCTAAAAGCGAAGAGGGTCAGATGGCTAAACAGGCTACGGTAATCATGCCCGGTTCTCACTAAGTGATAACTTTATTATTTACCCGTTCATTGTGCACTCTTACCTTGCTGTTTGTTCTCGGATTTTCCGGTTTCCTTATGGCCGGTAACTGCCAGATGGACGAAGCAGATCAGTCTTTGCTGAATCGCGTCAATGAAGCTCGCAGTCAGCCCCGGCAATGCGGCAACCACGACTTTAACGCCGTCGATCCGCTGGCCTGGAACTGCAAACTTGAGGATGCCGCGCGAGCTCACTCGAAGAGCATGGCGGAGCTGGAATTCTTTAGTCATACCAGCCCTGACGGCACTGAGATCGGCGAGCGGGTGAATAACAGAGATTACCGCTGGTCAGCGGTGGGCGAAAACATTGCAGCAGGCCAGAACTCTGTCGAGGAGGTGGTTGATGCGTGGCTCTCGAGCCCGGGACACTGCGCCAATCTGATGAGTGCCAAATTCACCGAAATGGGCGCGGTGAGAATTGAGGCGCCAGGCTCGCAATACTCCCCTTTCTGGACCCAGGTTTTTGCCCGGCCGCGTTAGTACGGATCTGTTAACCAACTCAAGAGCACCGTGTTTCGCGTGGTTGTATTTTAATTTGTGTCGGCGCCGAACCGTGCCTGCCTGCCGAATTGACAAGGGAATGGAGGTCGATGGTTTCTTTCATACCGGAAAGCATTGCACGAGTAGCCGCGTTGTTCGGAGCCGCTGCTTCGCCCAGGTGGGACGCGATAGTGAGGGCCTGTTCCGCGGGCAACCGTGAGAGAATGAGCTGAATGTCGGCTTGTTACGCCTTCGCTTTCCCCCGACAATACTCCCTCGAATTACCTGTCATGAGAATGGAATATGTTCGAAACTATGGCGCTGATGCCTCAGAATTTTTCGTTGCCAGACGCGATGTGGCGACTGCTAATCAGCACTGGGTTGCTGTTGCTGGCCATCGTTATTCTGCGGACGCTGACCGCCCGCTTTATTCGTCGGCACGTCACGTCGTCGGAGTTGCGGGGCCGGTTACTGATGAACTTTCGCAACGGTTTCCTGTTATTGGGATTACTGGGTCTGGCGCTAATCTGGGGCGACCAGATTCGATCTTTGGCCCTGTCCATCGTCGCTATCGCTGTCGCTTTTGTAGTCGCCACCAAAGAATTGATTCTTTGTGTTTCTGGCGCAATATTAAAAAGTGGTGCCGGCTCGTTCAATCTGGGCGATCGTATTCAGGTAAAGGATTTCCGGGGCGATGTCATCGATCAGACCCTGCTGGCAACGACGGTGCTTGAAGTAGGCCCTGGCAAAACGTCCCACCAGCGCACCGGGCGGATGATTGTGATACCCAATGCATTGTTTTTGTCTGAGCCGGTTATCAACGAGAGTTTTACTGACCACTGGGATTTTCATGTTTTTACCGTGCCTTTCAAGCGCGAGGATGACTGGCATGCCGCCCAGAAAGCACTGCTGGCGGCAGCCAATCGCCATTGCAAGCCCTATCTGGAATCTGTGCGCAAGTATATGACTAAGGTTGGCGTTTCGCGGGGCCTGGAAGTGCCTTCTGTAGACCCAAGGGTGACCATTCAGGTTCCGGTAGCCAGCGAGATTCACCTCACCGTCAGGCTGCCAGCCAAACCCGGGCAACGCAGTTATATAGAGCAAGCGATTCTTTCAGAGGTTTTCGCAGACACCGATTATTCCACCAAAAAGCCCTGACGCAAGTTCGGGATTCGTAATGAGCATAAGCACATACTGGCGACGTTATGACTTCAAGGAATCAGTAATCACTATGCCTAGCTGCTATAGTTGTCGGGAATTATTTGAGCCTTCAGCACTAAGGATTTCGTATTCGAAAAACTATTGTGAGAGTTGCGGGGTTGGCCTGTTCGGTGCGGATTACTTCGGCTTCTCCAAAAAGCCTAACCCGACGGCTAAGAAAAAAATAGCCGTCTATTTAAAAGTAATTTTTGTATGGGGCACGGGCTTTTGCTTATTGGTTTTTCTTTTTTTCAGTATGTCCGCGCAGAGCAATGACGACACAAAGCCGCAGGTAGACCGTGCGAACTTACAATCTGATATTTTTGACGGTTGACTCAATGCCCATGCGTCAAAGTGAGATACGGCATTGATGTCTTAGGCGTATTTATATTTCATACGGAGAGCAGGCATGTTCAGTCACATTATGGTTGGTGCAAACGATGTTCAAGAATCAAAGATCTTTTACGATGCTATTCTTGGCTCTCTAGGGCACGAGCCTGGTCTGGTGGATGACAAAGGGCGCTGTTTTTATAGAACAAACAGCGGCACTTTTGCGATTGGAAAGCCAATTGATGGCGAACCCGCTTATCATGGTAACGGCATCACCATCGGCTTTTCTGCAGAAAATTCCGCAACCGTTGATGCCTGGCACTCTGCCGGCATTGCCAATGGTGGCACGTCATGCGAGAACCCACCCGGGCTTCGCGGCGGAGCCAACTTATACATTGCCTATTTAAGAGACCCCTCGGGCAATAAAATCTGCGCGTTATATCGGTAGAGTTGGTTTTTGAAATACAGTTTATGTTTTGGTAAATGGCGGCTATATATGTACAAAAATCGAAATATTATCGCGCGTCTGCGCGAGCAGATTCCTTCGTTCGAGTGTGTGGCGGGTTGTCACGATTGTTGCGGGCCGGTAACGACGTCTTCGGAAGAAATGTCGCGCCTGCCCGTAAAAACTGACGCCGAACATGAAGCCGCACTGAGTGACCTTAGCTGTGTGCACCTGGGCCCCGATGGTTGCACGGTTTACGGGGAGCGCCCTTTAATCTGCCGGTTATTTGGCACAACACCCAGTATGCCCTGCCCTAACGGTCGACGCCCCGACGTCATGATTGGCGCCAAAGTTGAGCGCCAGATCCATCACTACATTGCGAATACGCGGCAAGTATTGGTGTAGACTCAGTGCGGTATGTTCATTCAATCATTGAGAGAGAATAAAAATGACAGAAGCCATTCGAGCATCTGATACGCCCTACGCAGTGGAAGTAGAATCTGGAAAAAGTTACTTTTGGTGCGCTTGTGGTAAAAGTGCAAAACAGCCTTTTTGCGATGGTTCTCACAGTGGCTCAGGTTTTAGGCCCGTGAAATACGCGGCATCAGAAACGAAAAAAGTCTTTTTTTGCGGCTGCAAATCAACAGCATCACAGCCACTGTGTGATGGCAGCCACAAGCAAATATAACAAGCCCGTTAAACCCATTTGCGGCGCTCGCCGGAGCACAGACCCGTTGGCGCGTTCCGCACTTTCGACAACAAACACATGCTCCTTAAGGGAGTAATGGGCAGGCTGGCGTGGTGGCAACGAGCCGTCAGATAGAGCGTTTCTTATGCGAATAATCATTCTGACAACTCTTGCCATGATTGCCTTCGCGAGTAATTCGGTGCTGGCCCGAGTGGCCCTGAAACACACGGATATTGATGCTGCTAGCTTTACGGCGATCCGTTTGATTTCGGGTGCGATTGTACTTTTGCTGGTTGTGCGGATCAGCAACCGGCCCAGCGGCGGCAGTGGAAGCTGGTGGTCTGCTGCAGCCTTGTTCGCCTACGCGGCGGGTTTTTCATTTGCCTATGTGAGTTTGCCCACGGCCACGGGCGCACTGCTGCTGTTCGGCGCGGTTCAAGTCACTATGATTGTTTACGGTTTTTGGGCGGGAGAGCGCCTGCTCAAGCTGCAATTAGCCGGCCTTGCGCTCGCTTTCGGTGGGCTATTGCTGTTGTTTCTGCCTGGTTTGTCAACCACACCGCCAGTGGCCAGTTCCCTGTTGATGCTAGGAGCCGGGATTTGCTGGGGTGTTTATTCTCTGCGCGGGAGAAGTGCCGGCGACCCCGTTCACACAAGCGCCGGGAACTTCACGCGCGCCGTTGCCTTTGCCGTCGTTTTAAGCTTTTTCATGCTGAGCCGGCTTTCTCTGGATGTTGCGGGCATCTGGTACGCAATTATCTCAGGTGCGCTCACGTCCGGGCTAGGATATGTTGTATGGTACATGGTATTGCCCATGCTAAAAGCCACGAACGCAGCTGTCATACAGCTCAGTGTTCCGGTGATTGCAGCCGTAGGCGGCGTTGTTTTTCTGGGCGAATCCATAACCTTGCGATTAGTGCTGGCATCCGCCGCCATTCTCGGAGGAATCGCACTTGTCATTGTTCGAAAACCACCTGCTCAGGTTACCCGACAAAACATTGGAAAACACTTTAATGCTAAATAACAGAAATGACTTTAATGGCCAATAAAGAATTTATTTATCAGCGCATCCGTGTTTATGTTGGAAAAGACTTTGACCCAGCCATTGATGGCGAAGTAGAAAGTATTTTACGTTCTAAATTCAACATTCACTTGCCCCAGAGAACATCTCTGAATGATTCTCTGGCATCGACAAAAAGCGATCACGAAATTGTGGGTCTCATTTTACAGTATCGTACAGACGTCTAATGGCTACCAGCCATGCTGCTAAATACTTGAACAACATTTTACACGCCTAGCAATCCGAAAACCCCGCCCCATGCGTATCTGTTTTTCAGGTATCAAAATAGGGTATCCCATCGGCGGGAGTCCTCTCTTAAAGGAAGTCCCCTTTTGAAGCGTTTTGCGCTCACGGTGTTGCTGTTTAATGCTCTGTTGTTGGCGTTACTGTTACCGCATTACCCATGGATTCCCTGGGTTGCCGCCGAAGCGCTGATAGTTTGTGCTGTATTTAGTCTATTGTCGCCTTCTATATTTACCCGAGTGCTGGCCGGCGTGGTAGGTACGCTATACGCCGTGATGGCGCTATTTACGCTGAGCGACCTGCTGGTTCGCCAAAGTCTCGGGCGGGGACTCAACCTTTATCTGGAGCTGGGAGTCGTCGGTTCGGTAGTTGACCTGATGCGAAGTAACCTCGGCACTGGCCTTTCATTGCTGATACTGCTGGCTTTACTGCTGGCGTTTTGCGGCTTGGCATTGTGGGTAAGCAAACTGCTAAGCCGCTTTGCCGGGGGCCTGCACTCCGGTTTTGGTAAAGCGGCTTTTGCCACCGGGGTGTTGCTGGTGGCGGTGTCATTTGCGCCCCAGTCGGTGGTGAGCTTGAGCGCCGCGCAGCTGACAACTAACCAGATACTGCTCGCTATCGACACCCGTCGGTCAAC
The DNA here is from genome assembly GCF_000283275.1 of Marinobacter sp. BSs20148. Classification (NCBI taxonomy): domain Bacteria; kingdom Pseudomonadati; phylum Pseudomonadota; class Gammaproteobacteria; order Pseudomonadales; family Marinobacteraceae; genus Marinobacter; species Marinobacter sp. BSs20148. Next base: position 1,696,545 of record NC_018268.1, on the reverse strand, counting down.
GGCAGAGTTCAGTCAGAGTTTGGCGAATGATCCGGCGGCCGGAGAGCCTTTGGCTCTGCCCGGCCTGGCCAACACCGATGTGATTTTTGGATTTATCGAATCCTACGGCATCTCCAGCCTTACAGACGACCGCTTTAAGGACCTTATCGGCTCCCGCCTCGACAAAATGGAAGCCGCCGTTAACGCAGCGGGCCTGCACATGGTGTCTGGTCGCTTGGGTTCACCGGTGCAAGGCGGGCAATCCTGGCTGGCACACGCCACGATGCTAAGCGGCCAATGGATTGATACCCAGCTGGACTACGAGATTTTGCTAGCCAGCGATTACCCCACACTGATAGACGATATGGCGTTAACCGGCCACGATACAGTCGCAGTGATGCCGGCTATTACCCAAGACTGGCCAGAAGGCCAGGCATTTGGCTACAACCGTATTTACCAATCCACCACCATGGATTACCAAGGGCCTCCGTTTAACTGGGTGACCATGCCGGATCAGTACACTTGGTCCTGGTTTCAGCGCAGCGTTCGTGAACAAACCGTTGGGCCGATTTTTGCAGAAGTGGCTCTGATCAGCAGCCATGCTCCCTGGGTGCCTATTTTACCGGTGCTGGAAGATTGGGACAGTATTGGCAACGGCACAGCATTCAATCAGTGGGAAGGCGCCGGCGAAGCACCTGCCAGTCTGTGGCTGGAGCCTGAGCGAGTTCGTGAACACTACGCCCTTGCTATCGATTACGCGCTGAACGTGGCGACAGGCTATGCAACGCGCCATGTGGATAAGAATACCCTGCTGGTGCTGCTAGGCGACCACCAGCCGGCACCGCTGGTGACCGGCGAAGGCGCTAGCCGGGACGTTATTGTTCACGTGATCAGCGGCAATCCGGAATTGCTTGCGCCATTCCTGGCGACCGGAAGCAGCGGCGGTGGGTTGCCTGGCTTTCAAATGGGAGCAAAACCAGACTTGAATCAGGAAGGCCCTAGCATGGCAAGCGTCCGCCCTTTCATGCTTAAGGAGTTCCGTCGAGCGCCATTGAGCACCGAAGTGGCCTCTGTGAAGGGTGTTGAGCAACAGTAAAAAAACGCCGATTTCTGGCTGTCACATCTGTTTAACTTTGAAGGGTTATCCTTAACGCTCATTCCAGTGTCTGGCAAACCCTAAGGCCGGTCTGGACCCAACCCCTTCTGGGAGCGCCCGATGCGGATAACCTTTCTAGGAACGGGCGCTGCCGGTGGTGTGCCACTTTACGGTTGTTGTTGCGCGGCCTGTTCCGTCGCCAAAACAAACGCGGTCTTTGCGCGCAAGCCCTGCTCTGCCCTGATCGAATCAGGAACCACACGAATTTTGATTGATGGCGGTCTGATGGACCTGCACAAACGCTTCGCTCCCGGCGATCTGGATGCCATTGTGCTGACGCATTTTCACCCTGATCATGTTCAGGGGCTGTTTCACCTGCGCTGGGGCAAGGGGCCGAGTATCCCCGTCTTTATTCCGCCTGACCCTGACGGCTGCGCCGATCTGTTCCGCCATCCTGGCATATTGGATTTCAACCCTCAAAAAGCATTCTCTGCATTTGAAATCGGAGGGTTAAAGGTCACACCTGTGCCATTGATCCACTCGAAGCCGACCTTCGGCTACGTCTTCGAAGTTACCGGTGGCCCCACGTTTGCCTATCTGACCGATACTCGTGGCCTACCCGATGACACCCAACATTTTTTACAAACAATGAAGCCTGATGGACTGGCAATAGACTGCACATTCCCGCCGTCTGGTCAGCCGAAAGGCCATAACGACTGGACATTGGCTCTGGATTGCATTCAAGCCGTAGATCCGGCTCGGGCATGGCTCATCCACATTGGCCACGAGCTGGATAACTGGCGCCAGAGTACGAACCCGGCCTTGCCGAATCGTATAAACGTTGCCCGGGACGGGGATTGGGTAGATTTCACACTCCCGTCTTAAAACCTTCAATAAACTGTCATCTAAACGACATCGAATCGTCACAGCTGCCAGAGAAACTACCTGTACACGTTAAAAACGCGACAGGGTAGGCGATCTATGGGTCCCGACATTCAGGTTAAAGGTTTATCAAAGACGTTTGGCAACAACAAACGCGCGGATAAAGCCCTCAAGAACATCAATCTTTCTATTGAATCCGGCGAGATGGTAGCCCTTATCGGCCCCTCCGGTTCTGGCAAATCCACCCTCCTTCGCCACCTCGCCGGGCTGAGCTGCAGCGATGTAGACAGCGGCGAAATTCGCGTACTGGGACAACTCGTGCAATGCCAAGGTCGGCTGTCACCGGACATCCGAAAAACGCGAGCGCGAATAGGCTATATCTTTCAGCAGTTCAACCTTGTCGGCCGAATGAAGGTAATAACCAATGTGCTCACCGGCACTCTAGGCCGCGTACCCGGTTGGCGTGGATGCCTCGGTTTATTCAACACCGAAGAAAAAGCCTTGGCCCTAAAATGCTTGAACCGCGTCGGAATGGATCTCTGGGCGACCCAGCGCGCATCCTTTCTGTCAGGTGGCCAGCAGCAACGGGTTGCCATCGCCCGCACACTCACTCAGAAAGCCGAAGTGATTCTTGCCGACGAGCCCATCGCTTCGCTGGATCCTGAATCGGCCCGCCGTGTCATGGAAATTCTTGCCGATATTAATGATCAAGACGGTCGCACCGTTGTGGTCACACTGCATCAAGTCGAATATGCGCGCGAATTCTGCCACCGAGCGGTAGCACTGAAGGCTGGCGAAATAGTGTATGACGGCCCATCTGCGAATCTGACTCCCGCGGTGCTGGCCAGTATTTACGGCACCACCTCTTTCGACATTGATGGCGAACCTGTCAAGAACAGAAAAACCCCCACACCCGCCAAAGCGTTTGCCCTGGCAGCCACCGGCTGACCGGAAAACTGCCCCGTATGTTCACTCACACTCAAAACCACAGGAAACACTTATGTTAAAACAATGGATAGGCCGCATGACCCTGGCGGCCGCAGTCACAGTAGGCGCAGCCGGCTTGCAGGCAGAAGAACAGAAGACTCTTAACTTCGGCATCATTTCGACCGAATCTTCCAGCAATCTAAAAAACGTTTGGGAACCTTTCCTTGAGGACATGTCGGCAAAGCTGGACATGGAAGTGAAAGGTTTCTTCGCCCCGGATTATGCCGGCATCATCCAGGGTATGCGCTTCGACAAGGTTGACATCGCCTGGTACGGCAACAAGTCCGCGATGGAAGCTGTCGACCGTGCCGGCGGTGAAGTTGTGGTTCAGACCGTGGCAGCGGACGGCTCACCTGGCTACTGGAGCCTGATGATCGTTCACAAGGACAGTGTCAACCTGAATACGGTCGAGGATGTGCTCGCCAATGCTAAAGACCTTACGTTTGGTAATGGCGATCCCAACTCTACCTCCGGTTTTCTGGTGCCCAGCTACTACATTTTTGCCAAAAACGGCATCGATCCCAAAAAAGCCTTCAAACGCACGCTAAATGCCGGCCATGAAACCAACGCCATGGCTGTGGCTAACAAACAGGTAGACGTGGCCACCTTCAATACCGAGAGCATGGCACGGTTGCAACTCACTTTCCCGGAAAAAGCAGACGACCTCAAAGTAATCTGGAAATCACCGCTGATTCCGTCTGACCCACTGGTCTGGCGCAAAAATCTGTCTGCGGAAACCAAACAGAAAGTCTACGACTTCCTGATGGGCTACGGCACTACCGGCGACGAAAAAGAATTGAAAATCCTGGCTGATCTCCAATGGGCACCCTTCCGTGCTTCCAGCAATGATCAGTTGATTCCCATTCGTCAGCTCGAAATGTTCAAGCAAAAAGCGGCCATCGAGAACGACAGCCGTTATTCAGCACAGGAAAAGACCGAAAAGCTGGCTGACATCGCAGCCCAACTGGCCGGCCTGGATCGTCGGCTTGCAGCACTGGACGCGGCCCGCGAAGAGTCTAACTGATAAACCCCGGGGCTGGATTATAACGCCAGCCCTTTTCGCGCCGGAGACAACCCCGGTAACTCCAGACGTAAAAGCGACAGGCAGCTCTCATGCATAGCGCATCAACACACTCACATCTTCCCGAAGGCCAAAGCAACCTGCTTTCACGGAGCTGGGCGGCCTTGCTGGGCTGGGGCATCACCGGCGCTGTCCTAATCTGGGCCTGGGAGGGCGCCGAGATGAACCCGGCGGCTCTGATTGCCGACGGTAACAACATGGCTGTGTTCGCAGCCGATTTTTTCCCGCCCGATTTTCACCATTGGCCGCTCTATTTCAGCGAAATGGTCACCACCGTACAGATTGCGATCTGGGGCACCGTATTGGCCGTTATTCTGGCCATCCCTTTCGGAATCATGTCCTCGGAAAATCTTGTGCCCTGGTGGGTTTGCCAGCCGGTTCGCCGCTTGATGGATTCGTTCCGCGCCATCAACGAGATGGTCTTTGCCATGCTGTTTGTGGTCGCTGTAGGGCTAGGACCGTTCGCCGGGGTCATGGCGTTGTTCATCCACACCACCGGGGTGCTGGCAAAACTGTTTTCCGAAGCCGTAGAGGCCATTGACCCAGGGCCGGTAGAAGGTGTGCGAGCCACCGGAGCCAGTGGTCTGCAGGAAATTATTTATGGCGTTATCCCGCAGGTTTTGCCGTTGTGGATTTCCTATTCACTGTATCGATTCGAATCCAATGTCCGCTCCGCCACGGTCGTGGGCATGGTGGGTGCCGGGGGCATCGGCGTGATTCTCTGGGAAAGCATGCGAGGCTTCCAGTTTGCTCAAACCTGCGTGGTGATGATCATCATTATTCTCGTCGTGACCTCACTGGATATTACGTCTCAGTGGGTCCGCAAACGCTTTATCTAGATAACTGGCCAACTTATAGGAGAAAACGGCCCATGACCCACGCGCAGGCCTTTTCGCAGAGCTTTTCACAAACTAAGGATTCCACGTCGGAGATCGCCGATCGTCAATATTGGATGTCGGTATTGGCAAGAGCCGACCTGAGTGACTTGGAGACTTACTGGCAAAACCTGCCACTCCAACCGACTTTCCGCCACCTCCGTAAACCGGAAATTGGCATGGCCATGGTGCGTGGCCGCACCGGAGGCACAGGCTCGCCCTTCAATCTCGGCGAAATAACGCTTACCCGGTGTGTGGTGGAACTGGATGGCAGTACACAAGGCTTTGGCTATGTCAGTGGCCGCAGCCGGCGCCACGCTGAACTGGCGGCACTGTTCGACGGCCTGATGTGCGAAAACAGCGGCAAACACGGCCCTGCATTGATACAGCCACTGCACGAGCAGTGGCTGGCTCGTCGTGAAAAGGTCTCCCGTAAAGCCGCCACAACCAAAGTTAACTTCATGACCATGGTAAGGGGTAGCTAGTCGATGACCGCGACAAACGAGATTCACCCATTCGCCATGCCGGCGCTGTCCACGACATTCTCGCCGCCGCTCTCACCGGCATTCTCACTGGCCGGGCTTTGTGCCGGATTCGACGATCCGGTGCATCAGTCACAACAGGTGTTTCGTCGCGCGCTCACCGCGCTCTCTGAGCCCGGAACCGTGCAAAATGTGCCAGAGATCCCAGTGCCTGAAGGCGTGCACATTGCGTCATACCAGCTTTGCCTGACACTTTTGGACGCGGAAACACCCTTGTGGATTGCGCCGGCCTTAAGAACCGACGCCCTGGTGAGCGCGCTGCGCTTTCATTGTGGTTGTCGCCTTGTGGACGAACCGGGCCAGGCAGAGTTTGCCCTGATATCGCCAGATTTCGACGGCGATCTGACCTATTTCGCCCAAGGCAGCCATGAATACCCAGATCGCTCCACCACCGTGATCGTGCAGGTGGAAAGCCTGGATGCCGCCAGCACTTGGGCTCTGCGTGGCCCGGGGATTGATGGCGTACGCACGGTCGGCATCGCCGGCCTGGACCCGCGCTGGCCTGGCATGCTGGCCGATAATTGCCGTCAATTTCCTTGTGGCGTTGACCTTCTGTTCACCGCCGGAACGGCCCTGATGGGTCTGCCACGCACCACTCGAGTGGAGATATAGCATGTACGTAGCTGTCAAAGGCGGCGAAAAAGCCATCGATCAGGCCCACAGCTGGCTCGACGAAACCCGCCGCGGTGACACCTCGATACCGGAACTGAGCGTTGCCCAGATTCGCCAACAGATGGGACTCGCCGTAGACCGGGTCATGGCCGAAGGTTCTCTTTACGACCCGGAACTTGCAGCACTGGCGCTCAAGCAGGCCAGCGGCGATGCTATTGAGGCTATTTTTCTTCTGCGGGCCTATCGCACGACCCTGCCGCGTTTCCTCGCGTCTCTGCCGATGGAAACCAACACCATGGCTATCCAGCGCAGGATTTCCGCTGCCTACAAGGATCTGCCTGGAGGCCAAGTGTTAGGCCCCACCTACGATTACACCCATCGATTGCTGGATTTTACGTTGCTGGCCAATGGTGAGCGGGGCTCTTCGTCACCCTCTTCATCACCCTCTACGCTTCCTTCTACGCAGCCCTCTGACGAAATGGTAGAAGACTGCCCTCGGGTACTGGATTTCCTCAACAGCGAGGGACTGATTGAAAGCCCACTGGCCAATAGCGGTGACCTTCAACCCGACGATTCGGCGCCGGCAGATCTTACCCGCCAACCACTGGACTACCCCGCTAGCCGCGACCTGCGCCTTCAAGCCCTGGCACGCGGCGACGAAGGATTCCTGCTGGCACTCGCCTACTCTACCCAGCGCGGTTACGGTCGTAATCACCCGTTTGCAGGGGAAATCCGCCAGGGCGAAGTGGCGGTGGAAATCGCGCCGGAAGAACTTGGCTTTCCCGTTATTGTCGGTGACATTCAGGTTAGCGAATGCGACATGATCAACCAGTTTATCGGCACCGCCACCGAGGCACCACGTTTCACCCGTGGCTACGGTCTGGCGTTTGGCAATTCCGAGCGCAAGGCACTGGCGATGGCGCTGGTGGATCGCGCGCTGCGGGCGCGGGAGTTGGGTGAGGACGTGGTCTCGCCGGCGCAAGACGAGGAGTTTGTTCTCGCCCACTGCGACAACCTCGACTCCTCGGGTTTCGTGTCTCATCTGAAGCTACCGCACTACGTTGATTTTCAGTCTGAGCTGGTACTGCTGCGACGACTCCGGAAAGAGTTTGAACAACGCAAATCAGGCCACCAGAACCCAAAAATGAACACCACATCCAAACCCGGCAACCAAGATGAGCCGAGCATGGACAACGAACAACACCGTGAGGTGAAACAGGCATGACCAGCGCAGCTTCTAACCACAATTCTGACACCGAGAGTGACAGCAACGGCTATAACTTCGCTTACCTGGACGAGCAGACCAAACGGATGATTCGCCGATGCCTGCTGAAAGCCGTGGCGGTGCCCGGCTATCAGGTACCCTTCGGCGGACGCGAAATGCCGCTGCCCTATGGATGGGGCACCGGTGGCATGCAGGTTACGGCCACTATTATCGGTCAGGATGACGTTCTCAAAGTCATCGACCAGGGCGCAGACGACACCACCAATGCGGTCAGCATCAGGCGTTTTTTTGCCCGCACCGCCGGCGTTGCCACCACAGAATCCACCCGTGAAGCGAGCGTTATTCAGACCCGTCACCGGATACCGGAGACGCCGCTCAGCCACGGCCAGATACTGGTCTATCAGGTACCGATTCCCGAGCCGCTGCGGTTCATCGAACCGCGGGAAACCGAGACCCGGAAAATGCATGCACTGCAGGAATACGGTGTGATGCACGTCAAGCTGTATGAGGACATTGCCCGCTTCGGGCACATCGCCACCACCTATGCCTATCCGGTCAAGGTCAACGGCCACTATGTGATGGACCCCTCGCCCATACCGAAATTCGACAACCCAAAGATGCACGGCAACCCGGCGCTGCAACTGTTCGGCGCTGGCCGGGAGAAACGAATCTACGCTATCCCGCCGTTCACCCGGGTTGAAAGTCTCGATTTCGAGGATCACCCCTTCGAGATCCAGCACTGGGACCAGACCTGCGAGTTTTGCGGGTCGGACCATTCCTTCCTCGATGAAGTTGTGACCGACGATGAGGGCGGGCGTATTTTCATCTGTTCTGACACCGACTATTGCAACCAGCGCTTCGAGACCGGCGCCCGTCAGGAGGCTGTATGACTAACGCGGCAATGGCCATGGCAGAAGAGGGCTTGGCCGAGCCTCTGCTGAAGGTGAACGATCTGCGCAAACTTTACGCCCCTGGCAAAGGTGTGGATGGCGTCGACTTTGAACTCTGGCCCGGCGAAGTGCTGGGAATAGTGGGCGAGTCCGGCTCCGGCAAAACCACGCTGCTGCAATGCCTGTCTGGAATGCTGACGCCAGACTCCGGACAGATTGAGTACACCGGCAAACAGGGCGACAAACTCGACATCTACGACATTACCGAAAGCCAGCGCCGGCTTTTGCTGCGCACTGACTGGGGAATTGTCCACCAGCATCCACGGGATGGCCTGAGGATGGGCGTGAGCGCTGGCGCCAATATTGGTGAGCGCTTGATGGCCATCGGTGAACGTCATTACGGCACCCTGCGTTCAACAGGGGAAGCCTGGCTGCGAGAAGTGGAAATCGATACCGCCCGTATTGATGACCTGCCGCGCACCTTCTCCGGAGGCATGCAGCAGCGCCTTCAGATTGCCCGCAATCTGGTCACCCAGCCGCGACTGGTTTTCATGGATGAGCCCACAGGCGGGCTGGATGTCTCGGTTCAGGCTCGCCTGCTGGATATGCTGCGTAACCTGGTAGTAGACCTGGGCCTGTCTGTTGTGCTGGTAACACACGACCTTGCTGTAGCCCGACTGTTATCCCACAGGCTTATGGTGATGCGTGGCGGCAAAGTAGTTGAGCAGGGCCTTACCGACCAGATACTGGATGACCCACAACACCCATACAGTCAATTGCTTGTGTCTTCGGTGTTGACCCCGTGACACCGCACTGTGATCGAACTGGAGAACTGCAATGACGGTCATGATCCAGGTTACCGACCTGAACAAACGATTCACCCTGCACAATCAGGGTGGTGTTTCCTACTCTGTCCTCACAGATGTGTCCTTTGACGTGAACGCTGGCGAATGCGTCGTGCTGGACGGGCGCTCGGGATCCGGAAAAAGTACCCTTTTGCGTTCGCTTTACGCCAACTATAAGCCCCAGTCCGGTCAACTTCATGTTCGGCACCAAGGCGAGCTTACCGACCTGGTTACAGCAACACCCAAGCAGATTCTGAACATCCGGCGCCAAACCTTGGGCTATGTTAGCCAGTTCCTGCGGGTTATTCCCCGGGTATCTACCCTCGAAGTGGTGATGGAACCGCTAAGGGCCCTGGGCGTAGACCGGGAGAGCTGTCGCAAAAAAGCCTCCGAATTGCTACGCCAGCTGAACATACCCAAGACGCTCTGGCACCTGGCTCCCTCGACCTTTTCCGGCGGCGAGCAGCAGCGAGTCAATATCGCCCGGGGCTTTGTGGTTGATTACCCGATCCTTTTGCTGGACGAACCCACGGCTTCTCTGGACGCAGACAACTGCGCTGTTGTGGTGTCGCTTATCCAGCAGGCCCGGGAGCGCGGCGCGGCTATTGTCGGTATTTTCCACGACGCCGGGTTACGCGACCAGCTAGCCGACCGCCGAATACCCCTGACCAGCCTCGCGAAAGAGGAAGCAGCATGAGCGCCATGGACCTGACACTGGAACGACCGCAGCTTGAAAACAGTGAGTTACTGCTCACCAACGCCCGTATTGTGACTGAAACCGAGGTATTTACCGGCACACTCAAAGTCCGGAATGGTTTGATCAACGCTATAGATCGGGGCAATACCCGAGCAGCCAAAGCCCAGGATTGCCAGGGAGCCTATCTGATTCCGGGACTGGTGGAGCTGCATACAGACAACCTTGAAAAGCACTTTTCGCCACGGCCGGGTGTTATCTGGCCAAGCCATCCGGCCGTGCTCACCCACGACGCCCATATCGTATCGTCTGGCATAACCACGGTATTCGACGCGTTGTCCATCGGTGATATTGTTGATGGCAGCAATCGCCTGAGCCACCTCAGGACCCTCATCGACGCTCTGTCAGAGACACGTGATGCGGGCATGTTGCGGGCCGATCACATGCTGCACCTGCGCTGCGAAGTCAGTTTTGGCGAAACTCTGCAACTGTTCGAAGAGCTGGTTGATCATCCCCTGCTCCAGCTTGTCTCGGTCATGGACCACACACCAGGACAGCGTCAATTCGTCCGGGAGGACAAGTACCGGCAGTATTACCAGGGCAAGCACAACCTCAACAATGCTGAAATGGACGCCTTCACGCACAAACGCAAGGAATCCGCTCTGCTGCACAGCGACCGAAACCGCCAAGCCGTCGTCGCCATTTGCCAGGCCAGAGGCATCCCGCTGGCCAGCCATGATGACGCGACCCTCGACCATGTTGCAGAGTCGGCAGCATTGGGTATGCGTATTGCGGAATTTCCCACCACCTGGGAAGCGGCTAAAGCCTCCCATGACCAAGGGTTGCGGGTATTGATGGGTGCGCCCAATATTGTGCGGGGAGGCTCTCACTCAGGCAACATTGCAGCAGCCGAGCTAGCCTCCGCCGGGGTGCTCGATATACTGTCGTCGGACTATTATCCCGCCAGCATGCTGCACGCGGCATTTCGCCTGGCCAGCATGGAAGACAACGACTATGACATGGCTCGGGCCATCGCCACCGTCACTTGCACCCCTGCGCGCTGCGCCAACCTCCATGACCGCGGCGTGATCGAACGCGGCAAACGGGCAGACCTGGTGCTAGTGGAACCCAGAAATCAGTTGCCGGTGATTCAAAACGTCTGGCGAGGCGGAAAACGGGTGTATTGAGACGCTACTGAGGAGCGAAAGGTGCCTGAATCAAACAATAGACAGCCGCTCGCGGCCGGGTTAGGACGCCTGTTTTACATTATGGGGGCGTCAGGCGCGGGCAAGGATACGCTGCTACGAGGCTGTCGGAGAGACTCTACCGATGACATGAGGCCACTTGTGGCCCACCGCTATATAACCCGAAAGGCGGATGGCGGCACAGAGCGCCATGTCTGGCTTTCAGACACCGAGTTCGAGCAACGGGTAGCCATAGATGCCTTTGCCATGCACTGGTCAGCCAATGGTTTCCGCTACGGAATCGGCCGCGAGATCGACCAGTGGCTTGCTCACGGTGGCCAGGTACTGGTGAATGGATCCCGCGGCTATCTTGATGAGGCTCGGTCGCATTATGGCGACACACTTGTTCCAGTGCTGATCCGTGTCGACCCCGACCGGCTGCAACAGCGCCTGGTAATGCGCGGCCGGGAATGCGCTGAGCAGATCGACGCGCGTATTCGCCGTGCCCGGGAACTGGAACAACAACTCCCTTCAGACTGCCTTGTGATCGAGAACAATGGCAACGTGGAAGACGCTGTATCCAACCTGCTGGCTGCGATCGCAGAACAACAGAACGGTCACCGACGCGGGCTACGTTAAGGGCTCTGTGGGAAGCAGTTATAGTAAGTTAGAACCGACCCAGTCGGTTATATCCAGTGCCGACGTTTGAAGAACCAGAGCAACCCCAGAACGATTAAAATCATGGCGCCCCAGACCATCGGGTAGCCGTAGTACCAGCCCAGTTCCGGCATAGACCAGGGGCTGCCCGGATGGTCAAAATTCATGCCGTAAACACCCACCACAAACGTCAGCGGAATGAAGATGGTTGCGATAATCGTCAACACCCGCATCGTCTCATTGGTGCGCTGGCTGATACTGGACAGGTAGATATCCAGCATACTGGTCGCCATATCGCGAAAGCTTTCCAATAATTCGATAATCTGAATGCTGTGGTCGTAACAGTCCCGAAAATACACCAGGGTGTTTGCCAGAATCAGCTCGTCCTCACCCCGCATGAGCGTCGTGATCAGTTCCCGCTGGGGCCAGAGCACCCGGCGTAAGGTCAGCAGTTCGCGCTTAAGCTCATGCAATGACGCCAGCGTTTTCTGACTCGGGCGTTCCAGCAACTCCTCCTCAAGGGCTTCAAGCTGGCCGCCGAATTGTTCCAGTACCGGAAAACCGGCATCAATAATAAAATCCATCAGCGCGTACAGCAGATAATCAATCCCGCGGTCAGCGAAGCGGCGGTTGTTGGGTTGCCGCATGCGCTTGCGTACCGGCTCAAAAGGGTCGTTCGCCAGCGGGCAAAAGCAGATCAAATAGTTCTTTCCAACAAACAGGCTAACCTGAACCATCTCTAAATTCTGGCCATCGTAAACAGGCAATGTCGCGATGATGAAAATCTGGTCGTCATAAAGTTCGATTTTGGGGCGTTGGCCACTGTTGATAATGTCCTCCAGCGCCAGGTCATGGAGGTCAAACAATTCGCCAAAATCTCGAAGGGTATCTGGATCGATGTGCCCGTTTACTTGAATCCAGGTTTTGCTCTGCCGATCCAGAAATGGCCGACAATCGCGTGCAGAGGCAAGTTGGAGCTCCTCAACCGAGGACTCCGTGTAATCGATCAGCTTTATGGTGACCGGCGTTACCGGTTTCTGAATGGCCACCAGGGTTCCAGGTGCTGTACCCGGGCTGTGGTAGTGTTTGTTAAAATAGGCCATAAATCATTCGCCCGGGCGCTGTTTGACGGTTTCATGGGTCAACGTATTTTCTCGAAATACCCCCACCCTGATTATTTTTTAGTGATGCATTTCGTGGACTTTTACACTCTGAAACCAGAATTATAGACGCTGGATCGAGCCATGCTAGAGTAATAAAATTAGAAGGATCAAGGCTAGAGCGATCAAAGCCAGACAGATAAGCGTAAGAACCATGAGTAAACTAACATGGCAGCTCAAAAATAAGCTGCCTTAAAACACGGGGGGGGGGTTACAGATGATTTTCGGAGTCGCCTGGTTGGTAATGATGTGGTTTGGTCTGGTGATGGTCGCACTGGCGACTGCAGTGGTGTTTATTGTGCGCCAAAAACACGATGCCGGGACTGATAGCGGAAAGACCACCCATCAGCCGCAAAGCAATGCCCGGCAGCAAGTGCTTGAAAAAGTGCGGGGAATGCACGCTGCGTCTGAAGGCCTGCGTGGCCGGGCTCGGATAGAAGCCCTGCGGCGCTACATGGATAGTATGAACGACGAGTTGGATCTGGTCTCAGATATCCGCCCTGCTAAAGAAAGCGAGCCCAATGGGGAGTGGGTGATTGCACCCGGATCAGATCCCAACCGCCGGATTCTCTACATTCACGGCGGTTCCTGGATTGCCGGCAGCCCCAAAAGCCATCGCGCAATCACTGATCGTTTGTCTAGGTTGGCCCACGCCTGCGTATTCGCCGTTGATTACCGGTTAATGCCGGAAAACCTCTATCTGGATGGCATTGTCGACTGCCAGCAGGCTTACCGCTGGATACTCGATAACGGCCCGGACGAGAAGGCGGCGGCCGATTTCGTCGTGATCGCCGGGGATTCCGCCGGCGGCAGTCACACCCTGGGTCTGATCGCCTGGATACGAGACCAGAATCTGCCATCACCAAATGCGGCGATTGCCCTGTCACCCTCCACCGAACTCATGCTCACGTCACTCAGCAAGCGAGCCAACCTGAAAACCGACGCAATGCTGGGACCCGCCGTCGAGAAGCTGGCGCGCATACCCTCACCGCTGCTGTGGTGGGGAACGGTTTTTGGCATTCGCATATTGCCCACCAGCCCAATGGCATCACCCCTGCGGGGAAAACTCCACAGTCTGCCGCCAACGCTGATCCACGTCAGCGAATCGGAGCTACTGCACGAAAACGCCCAACGGTATGTTGCAAAGGCGCAACAGGCCGGCTCGCCAGTGGAAATAAAAACCTGGCCTGACATGGTTCATGTGTGGCACATGTTTACGCCACTGTTACCGGAGGCAGAAGAGGCGTTCGAGAATATAGGCGAATTTCTGGCGCGGGTGGAGGTTCTGCGAGATGTCAGTTCATCACCCTAATAATCCCCGCTTACAACGCTTGCTCTGGATGCGAGAAGAAAAAGGGCTGCGTGGTGTGCTCGGCGACGTCCTCGATAGGGCTAATCAATGCCCATTAGCCTGTCGCCAGAGGTCAAACTATTTAAGACGTTGCCAGACCTCAATGGCGGCGGCCAGATCTTCCAGCGATGCACCGACCGATTTAAAAACGGTGATGGCGTCGCCACTGGAGCGGCCCGGATGACGACCTTGCAGAACTTCCGCCAAATCGGCTGCAATATCATTGAAACGGAAGACGCCTTCCTCAGCGGCGAAATGGAGATCTCCAGCTTCACCTTCGGCCCCTCCGTAGGTGTCCACATAGACTTCGCCGCGGGCAATACAGTGGCTGTCAGTTTCTCGCATCGTGCGCCGGAAGGCACCCACCAGATCAAGGTGGCAACCGGGTGAAAGCCACGTGCCCAGCACGATGGGCTGATCTGACAAAGTGGCACAGCTGATGATGTCTGCAGTGGCTGCACTGGCCGGTAGATCCGTGATCGCTGACACGCTATCAAAGGGAACCATTCCGCCTTTGTAATGGGCGTATTCGTTTGCCAGGGCCTGCGCCTTGTCAGGATTGCGGCCCCACACCATCACCTTGCGGATGTGGCGCACGCTGGCATGGGCCTCGATCAGCATCGGTGCCAGTTTACCCGTGCCAATCACCAATAGGGTTTCGGAAGCTTCGCGAGAAAGCGCGCGGCTGGCCAGTGCCGAGGCGGCAGCCGTGCGCCGGCGAGTCAGCTCGCTGCCATCGAAACAGGCCAACGGTTGACCATTGGCGCCGTCACAAAGCATGTAAATCCCTGAAATAGCGGGCAACCCCTTGTCGGCATTCTGGGGAAAAACGTTCACCATTTTCATCCCGATGTAGCCGTCCGGTTCCCATGCGGGCATCAGTAGCATGGTTGCCTCGCCATCATCTCGCTGGATCGTATGGTGATGGCGAGGCGGCGCCTCGACACCTTCCCGGAAGGCCTGTCCAATCCTGTCGATCAGCGGTAGCCACGGCAGTGAGCTCGCGACTGCCTCTGCAGAGATAACGTGCATAGAATTACTCCGGTAGCGCCGCGATAACCATGATTTCCACTTTCCATTCAGGCTTGGCGAGACGGGCCTCTACACAGACTCTGACGGGAGTGCGGCCTGGTGTCACCCAGTTGTCCCATGCGCTGTTCATGCCAGCGAAGTCAGCCATATCGGCCACCCAGATAGAGGCGGATAGCAAATGGGACTTATCAGTGCCTGCTTCTGCCAGCAGGCGATCCAGTCCTTCCAGTATTTGCTGTGTCTGGCCAGCGGCATCAGCGGTGGCATCGCTGGCAACCTGCCCGGCAGTATAAACGGTTCCCGAATGGACAGTGATTTGGCTCATCCGAGCACCGGACCCGAGGTAATTAATCGTCATAGTATTCTCCAGTTAAAAGTGGACGGTTTTGGGTAAACCCATTGATAAAGCGCGTTAAAAAAGTTCGTCGATTGTTTTTTGGCCGACAGATACCATACCATTCTGCGTTACGTAAAAGGGCCATGGCAGTGAGATGCTCAGGACACCGTGCCCGCCGACTGGGCCTAAACCGCGGTAATTTCAAACCAGTTCCGCCTCGGCCTCTGGCCTTAGTGGCGAACCTCAGCGATTAGACGTTATTATGTTATATCCAACTGTATTCACCTCATTTATTTCATTAGCACTGCATTCTTTTTATGCTCAGAAATGTTTTCGGAATTCACCGAGGCAAGGAAACTCTTTGGTGAAAATGTTTTTTTAAGTAGTCTTCCTTCATATACATCCATCTGTTTTAGTTATTTTTTACAGGGTGGGTCGTCTGTTGCTCAATCCGGTAGCAACAGGAATCTCCGGTCATTCGGGCATCAAAGCTGAAACATTCTGATTCTACTGGCACTGCCATTTGGAATTGTTTCTCCTATTTTGTTCTTTAAAAAAATTAACAGAGATGATGAATCAGATTCATTCTTTCCAAAGTTATACATATTGACAACATACTCTATCTGTTATTTTATTCTTTTAACGACAACACCTGATGCCTAACGTGCCAACTGGCCAACTGGCCAATTCGTAGACCTGCTGAGTTTCTGAAAGGCCAAGGGGCTAGGCGCTTTGGTAAAGGCTTGGCGGTGAAGACGCTGCTCAATAAAAAACCGCTGGCAACGAATCAGGTCGCCAGCGGCTTCTGTTAAACCGTACTTATGCCGTTTACTCAGGCAGTCGTACCCTCACCTCGGCTGGTAAGACTAACCCCCATCGCACCCAACCCTGTTGCAAACGGCGCAGGAATGCCGGCACCGCCGCTGTGAAAGAGTCAATGCACAATGTGAACAAACTCTGGTCGACATAGAGATGAGCCGGTTCAGAAGTTCCCCTAAGGCTCCCTAACTCAAAAGCCGCTCTTTGGCTTCATTTACACGAGCAGCCAGGTAGTTGCTTCCGCCACGGTCCGGATGCATTTTCTGCATCATCCTGCGGTGAGCCTGGACAATCTCGTCCCGGCTGGCACCGGCCGCCAATCCCAAAATGTCCAGGGCCTCGCTGTCGGTCAGACTGCCGCCGCTGTTCGACCTCTCGCGTTCACTGTCCTGTTCACCGTTTTGGGCACTGTCATCGCCAGCCGGATCGTCAGTGCGCCAGGAGTCTCCGAAGCGGCGGTCCAAATAAGTTTCTAAAAGCCGGGCAGAGTCCTCATCTTGGTCCCGGCAGTACTGCAGCAACCCGATGAACTCACTCTCGGCCAAATCCGCCAGCACGCGCCCGGCCATGGCGCCTTTCAATATTTCACCGGTCATATCTCCGGAGTCGTGGTCCAAGGTCATCTTGAAGATATCGCTGGAAACGTGGGATTGGTTGCCCGGCTGTGCCTTTGCCTGGCCGCTTCCCATCAAGCCCGACAGACGCCCCATCAATAGCGAAGGCAGAACCCGCCGTAACAGAGGGAACAGGAAAGCCAACCCTGCAAACAAGATGGGCAGGCGGCCGGTGATGGCCATCAGAACCACCATCACAACACCCGCAATCAACACCAGCTTGATGATGGCCGGTTTCTGCTGGCCGGGCGGCTGGTTACGCAGCCAGGCCCAGGCAACAATGGTCATTACAGCAATCAAAAGCACTAATAGCACTCGGATACCTCGGGCCTATTGACCCACCAATTAATTGAAACAGGCGCTAACGGATTTGTTGAGTCAAGCGCTTAACTTCTGGCGAGCTGCGGCTGGAATAGTCTTGCAGCGCTTTGGCTCCCCCGGAAGCATAGACCGCCACAGCGGCCATAAGATCCTTCAGCATTTGCGGGCTGTTGCTGTTAAAGGGTGCATAGGCGCCACCCGATAATTTGGCCACTTGCTGAAACACTGCCTTGGCGTGTGCATCCGCACCCTCAAGGAACATGAACACCGGGGTGCGCAGCATGCCCAGCTCTCCGGCGATGTGGCAAAGCTCATCTACCGGCTCCTCACAACAATCTCCGATAAACACCACGGCTTTTACGGCCTTTGCCCGGGTTTCTTCTCTGGCGTGCGCCAAAACCCGGTGAATCTGAGTACGGCCGCCCAGGCAGGACACGCCGTTCATCAGCTTAAGTAGTTGGCTGGTCTGGTTAACAAACCTCGTGGCCTTAAATTCCCCATAACCGCGGTAGTAACAAAGCTGAATGGCCAGGCCTCCCAAATCCCGGGTCGCCAGAAAAAGCTCGCTCTGCAAGTGGCAAGCCTGATCCCAGGTAGCCTCTCTGCTGGCGGTAGCATCCAGAGCAAAAATCAGCCGACCCTGCTCACCACTCGGCCCTCCATCTTGCTTGGGCAACTTACGGATTTGGTGGATAAACTGGTCGATCGACTGTTTATCGGATTTTTTACGGAGCTCTCTGTCAGACATACGCTTTTGCAAACCGCCTTGTTCTGCCAATGTATTAGTGCAAGCTTAAGGTAAAGAATACGCAATTCACAGGCTTGGCGGACCACATTGCCCAATGCTCACGCGCTCAAAAAGGCACCTTAACATTCAATTGAACACCTTTCGCGGGGGTTTCTCCGCCGAACACGCTCATTGCAGACATGCGTACCTTGCCTAATGGTGCCTTACTGCTACTATGAGAGTTCAATTGAACATCTTATAACAACAATCTAGCGGAACGGGTCCTTTCAGGATGTTCAATTCAAGGCATGAGGCTCTCATGCAGGGACCGTTTCCAGTGGAGCATCTCGATGAATATGCAGAAAAAGTTGTTTTCCGGCACCTTGCCGTCCGTCACCCTGGCGGCCTCGGCTTTACTGTTTGCTTTCAGCAGCCCGGCTCTGGCGGACTGTGAACGAGGCGCACTCGACGCCATGTACTGCGATGCAGACGGCGACATGGTAGCCGACTTGCCAGCGGATAAGTCAGAGTGGGTTAATCCCGATACCTTGATTTTTGCCTACACGCCCGTTGAAGATCCGGCCATTTATTCGGATATCTGGCAGCCGTTCATTGATCACCTGGCAAAAGTGACCGGTAAAGAAGTTCGTTTCTTCGCCGTGCAATCCAATTCTGCCCAAGTAGAAGCCATGCGCAGTGGGCGCCTGCACATTGCCGGCTTTTCCACGGGCCCAACACCTTTCGCCGTTAACCTTGCCGGTGCAGTTCCCTTTGCGCTGATGGGTTCAGACACGGGTCAATTTGGCTATACCTTGCAGGTTTTCACCCACAGCAGTTCTGACATTTTTGAAATGAAAGACCTCAAAGGCAAGCGGGTTGCACACACATCACCCACCTCTAATTCCGGCAACCAGGCACCCAGAGCACTGTTTCCGGAGCTTGGGATAGTACCGGGTGAAGACTACGAAATTTCTTTTTCGGGCAGCCACGATCAATCCATGCTTGGTGTGGTCGCTCGCGACTACGATGCTGCTCCAGTTGCCTCAGAAGTGGTAGAACGTATGGCCGCTCGTGGGCTGTATGACGTAGACGATGTGCGCTTGGTGTGGGAATCAGATCGCTTCCCGACAACGTCTTATAACTATGCTCACAACTTACACCCGGACCTGGTTGAAAAAGTTCGCGAGGCCTTCTACACCTTTAAATTCGCCGGCACCGAGCTGGGTGACGAGTTTGAAGGCGTCGAAACGTTCATTCCAATCACCTATAAGGACAACTGGCGCGTCATTCGCACCATTCAGGCGTCCAATGGCGTTCAGTACACCCCCGATAATCTTCAATAAGAAAACCGGAGCCTCTGGCTAATCCGTCAGAGGCTCTATCCGGAGTTAATCACATGTTAGAGATTACCAACCTCGTCAAGCGATACGGGCAGAACGACCCCGTGCTCAAAGGTCTTGATTTGACGGTCGATGGCAGCAGTGTTGTTTCCATTGTTGGCGCTTCAGGTGCCGGGAAAAGTACCCTGTTGCGCTGCATCAACCGGTTGGTCGAACCGACATCGGGTTCGATCAAGCTAAACGGCCACGAGTTGGTCAATCTTCGCGGAAGTGCATTGCGTCATTCCCGCCGACGCATCGGTATGGTCTTTCAAGGTTTTAACCTGATTGATCGTTTAACGGTTATGGAAAACGTGCTGTCCGGGCGTTTGGGTTACGTGTCTTTTTTCCAGGCGTTAACCCGCCGCTTTCCGCAAACTGACATCGATCGTGCCTTCAGCTTGATGGAGCGTGTGGGTATTGCCCAATACGCCGACAAACGCGCAGACCAGCTATCGGGTGGCGAACGGCAGCGTGTTGCAGTGGTACGTGCGCTGATGCAGGAGCCGGAGATTTTGCTGGCCGACGAGCCAACCGCCTCGTTAGACCCAAAAACGTCCCAGCAAATCATGAGTTTGTTGCAAAGCCTGGCGAGTGAAATGTCACTGCCGGTGTTGATCAACATTCACAACGTGACCCAGGCGCGGATGTATACAGACCGCATTGTGGGTATGCGCCACGGCCAGATGATTTTTGACGGTGAGCCCAAAGATTTCAACCAGGATGCGCTAGACGCCATATACGGTGGTATCGAATCACCGGAAGAAGATGGTGAGGAGTCAGGAAAGAAGGCATCTCAGGATCAGGAGGCTTCGGCATGACACGCGTCAAAACCGGAGCCGACACCCCGTCAGGCAGGGTCTGGAAAAAGCCACCGTTCATAGCAAACCCCTGGGTTCGCTATGGTTTGATCGCCATAGCCCTGACCTACCTGTACTGGGCATTTTCAACCTTGCCGTTCAATTGGGAGCGGGTTTCAGAGGGGTTGCCCCGTGCCGCTCGAATTTTCGGTGGCGCTTTTCCGCCCAGTTTCGAGCGCGGAAGTTTGTTGTGGACCGGGTTCAAGGAAAGTTTCCAGATTGCCTTTCTAGCGACCCTGATGGGTGTTGGTCTGTCGCTGCCCATCGCGGTGATGGCCGCTAAAAATGTGGCGCCCTTGCCTATTTATCTGTTGGGGCGCGCGCTGATTGTTATATCCCGCAGCTTTCATCCGGTTATCGTGGCCATTCTTTTTGTCGCCGCGGTCGGTTTTGGCCCGCTGGCAGGCATTCTCACCCTAACCCTGTATTCCATCGGCTTTGTGGCCAAGTTATTGGCTGAGGAAATCGAAGAGATCGACTGGGGTCAGGTTGAAGCTATGCGCTCGGTGGGTGCCGGTTATTTTAAAATACTGGTCTTTGGGGTTTTTCCACAGATTATGCCACGCCAGATAGGCCTGTCTATGTACCAGCTGGACAGCAACCTTCGCGCTTCAGCAGTGGTCGGTATTGTAGGTGCAGGCGGTATTGGTGGCACGCTGATGAACGCCTTCGGACGTTACGATTACGATTTCGCATTTGCCATTCTGCTGATGATCATCGGGATCATTTTGATCAGTGAAGGGTTCAGCGGGTGGGTGAGGAAAAAAGTATGGTAGATCACGCTGCAAAACTGAAAGACCACGTCTGGTCGCGTTATGACCGGAAAGAGCAGTTGATCCGCTACGGGATCTACCTGGCGACTTTGGTGGCCGTTGTCTGGGCGATAAAAGACATCGACATTTTCTGGCCCTGGGTATGGGACGCTCCTAATCAGATACAAAGCCTGGGGTCACGCATGTGGCCGCCGGAGTTCAGTCGGTGGGATGCGATTTTCAATGCCATGTTGGAAACCGTTCATATTGCCACGCTGTCGACCATGCTGACGATATTCATCGCCTTACCGGTGTCCTATATTGCGGCGCAGAATACAACGCCGAACAAGGCAACGCTGTGGCTTGGCCGGTTTATTCTGGTATCCAGCCGTTCAGTAAACACCATTATATGGGCACTGCTGTTTGTGGCCATTTTTGGCCCGGGCGTGCTGGCCGGCATCCTGGCGGTTATGTTCCGGTCCATCGGATTCATTGGCAAGTTGATGGGCGAAGCCATTGAAGAGATTGATCGCAACCCGGTAGAAGCCATGCAGGCAACGGGCGCCAGTAAAATGAAGGTGGTGCTTTACGCGATTGTGCCTCAGGTAATGCCGGCATTTTTTGCCATCATTATTTTGCGCTGGGACATCAATATCCGTGAATCTACCGTTTTGGGCCTGGTGGGCGCCGGCGGTATCGGGGTGTTGCTGCAGGGGTCGATCGACCTGTTCGCCTGGCAGACAGTTGCAACAATCCTGTTGGCCATCATTGTTCTGGTTATTCTGGGCGAAGCGATTACCAGTGTCCTGCGCAAAAAAGTAATTTGAACGAGAAAACAGACACTATGCTGAATAATTTTGAGTTTGGTAATGCAGATATTCTGTTCACCGATGTAGACGATACACTGACCACCGCCGGCCAGCTGCTGCCCGAAACCTATCTCGCGATTTGTCGCCTGGCGGCGGCAGGCATCCGCGTAATTCCGGTCACCGGTGGCTGCGCCGGCTGGTGTGACCAGATCATTCGAACCTGGCCGGTAACAGCCGTGATTGGTGAAGGCGGTGCATTTTACGCAGAACGCACCGCACCCATGACCGTTCGCTGGCACTACTGGGATAATGAATCATCACACCGTGAAGACCAGGCTCGCATATTGGCGGCTGTTGCCTCGTTGAAGCTAGACTTTAAACCGAAACTGGCCGGCGACCAGGCCTTTCGCACTGTGGATGTGGCGGTGGATTATAACCAGCAAGAGTCTTTAAATGTGCAACAGGTGGCACAGATTCACGACGCGCTTAAAGCACAGGGATTTAATGTTCGGGAAAGCTCGATTCATATCAACATCTGGCAGGGAGACTTCGACAAATCCACCATGGCGATACGGGTAGGCCGTGATTTACTGGGCCTGAATCCGCAGGCATTGCGGCAGCGCTCTGTGTTTATTGGAGATGCGCCCAATGACGAATGTATGTTCGGCAACTTCCCGCTGAGTATCGGTGTGGCAAACATTCGCAAGCACCTGCCAGTCATGACCCACCAGCCAGCCGCGATCGCCAGCCAGCCTTCCGGGCTGGGGTTTGCTGAAATGGCAGATGCCTGGCTGCAGCAACGCACTGCGTCTGGGCTAGGCCAGGCCGACACTCGCCGCACATAGCCACAACATGAATCAACTGACCGTGACTGTAAACTGATGGGCGCCAAAGAGCGGCAACACAGCATAATTGAATGGGTGCACGAGCAGGAGCATGTCGAAGTTGACGACATTGCAAAGCGCTTTGGCGTTACCACTCAGACCATTCGTCGCGACATCAACAAGCTTTGCGAACAAGGCTTGTTGCGCCGTCGTTACGGTGGCGTCAGTTTACCCGCCAGCGCTGCCCCTAATCTCATTGACGAACTACAGGTGCGTAATTTACGGGCCAAACAGCGCATGGCCGAGCGTGTCGCAGCGGATATTCCGGAAGGGGCCACCGTCAGCCTTGGAGTAGGCAGCACCATTGAATGTGTGGCACACGCTCTGATTCATCACCAGTCACTCAAAATTTTAACCAACAACCTCCGCGTGGCCGCTGCGCTTTCAGTGAATCCCAATATCGACGTGATTGTGTCGGGCGGGCAGTACCGGCACAAAGA
Source organism: Marinobacter sp. BSs20148 (assembly GCF_000283275.1). NCBI lineage: Bacteria > Pseudomonadati > Pseudomonadota > Gammaproteobacteria > Pseudomonadales > Marinobacteraceae > Marinobacter > Marinobacter sp. BSs20148. Next base: position 1,673,511 of record NC_018268.1, on the reverse strand, counting down.
CCAAGACGTTGTTGGGCCGGAAGTCACCCATTTCTTTAGCTCTTTCATCACCGACTTTGGCATCATCAGTACTGGAAGCATGGATCTTCAACATGGCCTGATGGATCACGATATCCGCGAAGCCGAAGTCAGCCGGGCCATTATAAGCAATACCCGGGGGCGTCTGTTGGTGGCCGATCACACCAAATGGACTCTGAGTTCATACTGTAAAGTCGCCTCGTTCAAGTATGTTGATAGCCTGTACACCAACGTCATGCCTAATCAGCAACGAAAAGGCCTACCGGACTCGGTAAGCATTATTGAGTGTGGCGAAGGGTAAAACATTTACGCGCTTGCTCTACGCTGGCCCGAATGACGCACTCCGCGGCGTGGTCGTTGATCAACCCCATCGACTGCATAAAGGCGTAAGCCGTCGTTGGCCCGATGAATCGCCACCCCAGCTTCTTAAGCGCCTTCGACAAGGCAATGGATTCCGCGGAAGTTGATACTGTTTGTAGATCCGCGGGCGGCTTTGCATCGGGTTCATAGCGCCATACGAAGGCTGCCAGGGAACTCCCCTGCTCGACGAGATTTTTAGCCAGTCGCGCATTGTTGATCACCGCCTCAATCTTGCCTCGATGCCGGATAATGCCCTCATCCATCATTAAACGTTCGACACTGCACTCATCGAAGCTTGCGATTTTGTTGAAATCAAAATGATGGAAGGCCGCACGGAAATTCTCGCGCTTCGCCAAAATGGTGCGCCAACTCAATCCGGACTGAAAGCCTTCAAGACTCAACTTCTCAAACAAGCGAAAGTCATCACCCACCGGAAAGCCCCATTCGGTGTCGTGATAAACACGCAGTTCCGCTGCGGTGCCGCACCAACGGCAACGGGGTTTTCCGTCAGGCCCTTTTATCGTCACACTCATACGGTCATGCGCCATTTTTTAGTCCACCCTATGATCTTGTGTCCTCCCATCCTCTATTAGCTATGGTTAAATTTCACCGAATTGAAAGACGTTCGGCTTCAAAAACTGGATAATAGCGGCAATCTAAGGCCACAAAGCGCCAAATTCTACAAATTGGTACCTTCGTAATGGAAATCAACGTCAATTTTCTCGACAACCTCCGAATTGAAGCCAAGTTTGACGACTTCTCGGTGATTTCCGACCAACCTATACGCTACAAAGGTGACGGTTCAGCGCCCGGTCCTTTTGACTATTTTTTGGCGTCATCGGCGTTGTGTGCGGCCTATTTTGTCCGGGTTTATTGCATAGCGCGGAACATTCCAACCGACAATATCCGCCTGTCGCAAAACAACATTGTTGATCCCGAGAACCGCTATAACCAGATTTTTAAAATTCAAGTCGAGCTGCCAGAAGACATTTCTGATAAAGACAGACAAGGCATTGTGCGTTCCATCGACCGGTGTACGGTCAAGAAGGTGGTCCAAACCGGCCCTGAATTCCAGATTGAAATCGTAGACAGCCTGGATGAAGACGCCCAGGCCCTGCTGATGGCCAAGCCAGAAGGCGACGCCAGCACCTATATTTTGGGTAAAGACCTGCCGGTGGAGCAGACCATTGCCAACATGACCGCCATTCTGGCGAATTTGGGCATGAAGATCGAGATCGCATCCTGGCGCAATATCGTGCCTCACGTTTGGTCACTGCACATTCGCGACGCGGCCTCGCCCATGTGCTTCACCAATGGTAAAGGTTCGACAAAGGAAAGCGCCCTGTGCTCGGCGCTCGGCGAGTTTATTGAGCGCCTAAACTGCAACTTCTTCTATAACGATCAGTTTTTTGGTGAAGAAATTGCCAACAGCGAGTTTGTTCATTACCCCAATGAACGCTGGTTTAAGCCAGGGCCCAACGACGAACTGCCCCAGGGCATTCTGGATAGCCACTGCCTGGAGATCTACAACCCGGAGGATGAACTGGCTGGTTCTAACCTGATCGACACCAACTCTGGCAATGCAGAGCGCGGAATCTGCGCTTTGCCCTTTGTACGGCATTCAGACGGCGAGACGGTGTACTTCCCCAGCAATCTGATTGAAAACCTGTTCCTGAGCAACGGCATGAGTGCGGGTAACACGTTGTTTGAGGCGCAAGTTCAGTGCCTGTCAGAAATTTTTGAGCGGGCGGTCAAAAAGCAGATCATTCAGGAAGAACTTACGCTGCCAGACGTTCCCCTGCACGTATTGGAAAAATACCCCAACATTTTGGAAGGCATTCGGGCGTTGGAAGCACAGGGATATCCTGTGTTGGTCAAAGACGCCTCGCTTGGGGGCCAGTTTCCGGTGGCCTGTGTCGCGTTGATGAACCCGAAAACCTCCGGCGTTTTTGCCTCTTTCGGCGCGCATCCGACTCTGGAAGTGGCGCTGGAACGCAGTCTCACTGAGTTGATGCAAGGCCGCAGCTTTGAAGGCCTGAACGATTTTCCGCCCCCGACGTTCAACAGCCTTGCAATCACCGAGCCCAACAATTATGTAGAACACTTCATTGATTCCAGCGGTGTGATCTCTTGGCGCTTCTTCAGCGCCAAGGCGGATTTCGAATTTAGCGAGTGGGATTTCTCGGGCACCAACGAAGAAGAAGTCGCCTGCCTGCTCAACATCCTCAAAGATCTGGGCAAAGAAGTGTATACAGCGGTTTATGACGACTTGGGCGCCCCGGTCTGCCGCATGCTGGTGCCTGACTATTCCGAGGTTTACCAGATAGAGGATCTGATCTGGGACAACACCAATCGGGCTCTGGATTATCGCGAAGACATTCTCAACCTCCACTCGTTGAATGACAAGCAGCTGAATGCCCTGGTAGAGCGCCTGGAAGAAAGCCAGATAGACGATTACACAGACATCATCACCTTGATCGGTATTGAATTCGACGAGAACACGGTCTGGGGCCAGCTCACCATTCTGGAGTTAAAGCTTCTTATCAACCTGGCTCTGGAACAGTACGAAGACGCCCTTGACCGAGTCGAAACCTTTATCCAGTTCAATGACAATACCGTGGAACGCGGGTTGTTTTATCGGGCGGTGAGTGCGGTACTGGAAATTGTTATCGATGACGAACTTGAGCTGAGTGATTACCTGTTTAATCTCAAGCGACTGTACGGTGAAAAGACTATGGACGCGGTGATGGGGTCGGTGAATGGCGAGGTGCGCTTTTACGGCCTTACCCCAACCAACATGCAGTTGGCAGGCCTGGACAAACACCTGCGGCTTATTGAAAGCTATAAGAAGCTGCATGCAGCGCGTGCTACCAGAGTTTGAATGACATAAAGAACCGGAACTGAACACCGGGGCAGTTTTACTTTCCGAGGGAAGCACTGATGAGTCAGAACGTTGGCGATACAAGCAAACTGGATAAGATTCTCGCTGAACAGCGTGAGTACATCGCGAAGCGCGAAGGCGGCTATCGCGAAAAATCGTTAAAAATGTACCCGTGGATATGCGGACGCTGCACCCGTGAGTTTACCCGCGCCAATTTGCGAGAACTGACGGTGCATCATCGTGACCATGACCACGACAACAATCCCCCCGATGGCAGTAACTGGGAATTATTGTGCGTTTACTGCCACGACAACGAACACAGTAAATTCGAGGATTTCGTGCGCTACGGCGGCGGCGGTGAAAAAAAGCGGGAGGCGGCTACGCACAATCCGTTTGCTGGGCTGAAAGAAGCGTTTGAAAAAAAAAGCTAAGAGCCAAGGCTGAAGCCCAATGCAAAACGCCGTCAACGGTTATGATTGACGGCGTTTTGCATTTACTGGCCGGCAACCCCAAGGTTTTCACCGCAATTATTATGATCACCCCAGCGCTTGCTGGGTAATGGCAAAAACCATTGGCTTAAGGCCCTGGTAATAGGCTGTAACGCTTTGGGTGTCGTCTCCTGTAAGAGCATTCGCAAAGGGCTGTTACTTGGACTCAGAGATAAAGAAATCATGATAAATTCATTTTTTAATGGAATAAAATACCGCATGGATAATATGAGTATAACGTAAAACGCGATGACCGCTATTTTGAGCAAACGCTGGTAATTGAAACAAGAATTGGTTTTTTCAGCCTCCTGCACGTGGTTTTCTAATCCAATGTATTCGAAAAGAGTATTTAAATGAAAAACTGGCTATTTCTAAGCATCGCTATTATTGCGGAAGTGATTGCGACTTCAAGCCTGAAGTCGAGCGAAGGCTTTACCAAAGTACTTCCCAGTATGATGGTGGTTATCGGATACGGCGTCGCTTTCTATTTTCTGTCGCTGACCCTGAAAACGATTCCAGTCGGCATAGCCTATGCCATCTGGTCTGGTTCGGGAATCGTTCTGATATCACTGATCGGCTGGTTGGCGCTTGGTCAGAAGTTAGACATGGCAAGCGCGTTCGGGATGGGGCTTATTGTGGCCGGGGTGGTTATTATTAATGTGTTTTCCAACTCAACTGCGCATTAAATTTTACCAATATGTTAGCCTCGATCAAATCTCAAAAAATCTTGGAACCAGCATCAACCCCACACCCACCGCCACCAGCGCAAGCGTGTTCGTCACCAGATAGGGGTATAGAACCAACGCGACACCACAATATCGCGTTACGATATTCGATTGCTTGCGGCCGTAAATGAAATAGCCGACGCCAATGGAGCTAAAAATCAGCCCCAGAATTAGATGTGTGGTGTCCATCACAATGTCACTGTTTTCAGCCTTTTTTGTCTGTGTTTACAGATAGCGCCCGGCAGAACCAACAGCCACGACGACCAGCCCGATAATCAAGTTAATGCCAACGAGCCGGCGAATTTTACCGACTTGACGCCCGCCTTCCTGGGGGTCGTTAGCAGCAACGGCCAGTTTCAAACGGCGGAACGGGGCAAAGTAGAGGTGAAAAAACAACAACATCATGATTAAGCCAAGCGTCTGCATGGCATGAATGTGCCACCCTGCCCCAGCCATGCCACCAAATCCTTTGAAAATCATCCAATAACCGGTGATGAGCAAAAGTACAATCGCCAACCAAACCCAGCGGAAAAACCGGGTGAGCGTTTGACACCAAAGTTCACCACGTTGTTCCGCTGCGATCACCTCACCCACAGCCGGGCGCATCGCCATATAGGCAAAAAACATACCGCCAACCCAAATAACGGCGGATAACGCATGCAACGCAAGAGCCAAACCCATAACATTTCCTTTTGATGTAATTCGTACCTGAATTTACACGAACGGCCCGACAAACACGATCGGCAACCCCATATTTCTCTGCCTTAAGACCGTACCAGACGTCTATTTACCAACCCATTTGCAGAATTCCCTCCTATACTTTTGGGCATAAAATAAATAGAAGAAGAGAATCGTATGCCTGCTGACAACCCTCGCCCCCAACCTTCTCAAGGCAAGCGCACCGAAACCGACGGCCCGAAGCTCGACAATTAACAACTTGAAGACCGCGACCAGCGAGGGTCCGGGCGGGTATTCCTTGCCGAGTACTTGGAGTTTGGCCTTTGGGGCTATGCCTTGTCGCATTACAGCAGCGGCTGCCTTTTTAATGAGCCAAACGCACAGTTTAAAATAGTTATCACCGAAAAAAATTTGGATCTACTTAAAAAAGCAGGCTGACAGCAAAGAGACATGCCTGGTTTGAGGCGCTTTTTATTATGCTCAGGTAGTATAAATAGCCGATCTATATCTTATTAGTGCCCCATAACGAACACACTTTATGTTAAGAGGTATATGCTCTTCTGCGTTTACTAAAATAAGGTACAAGTAGAACTTTTGGGAAAGCGCCGGTGATGGCGACACCACTTATAACGTAGCGGTTGCTTTTTTCTATTTGTCCATATTCTTTACGAGCAGCAGACTCAGTCGGCTGCAAGACAGTCTATTCCTTGGGTACTAGGTAATGTATACGATGTATATAATCCTAGTTGTAACTCAGCATGTTACTTTACCCGAGTTTGGTGCAGTGGCGATTTATTTCTTAGTACCTTTTACTGTAATCACCCTGACTATTAGCGCGCGGTTAAAGATACACAAGCGAAACCAAAGAAGTTAATGATAATCATTCCTATGTTTTCGATAACGATTGTTATTTGGTAAACGTTTTAATTATCAATACCTTTCATTTTCGGCAAGATGATTAACGCCTTCACGTTGTGCATATTGAACATTGGTTCATTTCGATCTATTCTACGTTCGAAACGTATAATTACCCGCAACTATTACTAACCACTTAATATACTTAAGTTATACACAAATAAGGAACTATTATGGCTAATCAAAGTCGTCGTAAATTTATGCGTCACAGTTTGCTCGGTATGGCTGCCCTCCCTCTTGGTATGGGCATTCTGTCTCAGCGCGCTTTCGCCCAAAGCCTTCCACCGCTCGACCCAACGACTCCCCAAGCCAAGGGGTTGAACTACGTTAAAGTGGCTGAAGAGGCTGCCGGCCACCCGGCTTATACGGCAGGTGAACACTGCGCAAACTGCATGTTCTTCCTGGAAGCTAATAATGGCTGCTCTTTGTTCCCAGCAAACAGCGTAGAAGTTAACGGCTGGTGTCAGACTTGGGTCCAGAAGGCCTAACCGTCAGTGTTCAATGAGTAGCCTTAAAAACCGGGGCCGATTGTTTTCTCAGGAAAATAGATCGGCCCCGTTTTTCTTTTAAAAAGCGTAAGCGTGAAGTAAGTTATCTGTGACTTAATCAGGATGACCAGCAATGACTACGCCGCCGTTCTCTCCCGTTTTCTGGCGTGACAAGCGCATGCCTTTCGTAGAACTGCGTAAGGTCGCCGATGGTCGCCATGTCTGTTATGCCCTCCACAGCCACCCGCATTGGTCTCTTGGCGCAATTACTAACGGCAAAAGTACGTTTCGTTATCGCGACGACAGCTTTGCGGTCAGTGCCGGAGACTTGGTTGTAATGAACCCAGAATGGGCGCACGCGTGTAATCCTATAGATAACCATCCATGGTCGTATCTGATGATGTATGTCGATACTCAGTGGTTAACAAATCTGCGATTCCAAGCGGGTTTACTCCCTACCCCAGTCTGGCTGGATCTGCACACGGCTGTGCTATCCGATAACCGCTGGTTCGATCGTTACTGCTATCTCGCAGATTGCCTTTTGGATACTCAGTCTGCTGTTACGGACAAACAGAGAGAATTAGAGGCGTTTCTGTCAGGTCTCATGCACGAGCTGGCCACTCAGCCAATCAATCAGCAGCCGGCTACCGCAGATGTTTTAACACAGCTGTCTCGCTATATGGATCAGCATGCGACAGAAGATGTTTCGCTGGAGACCCTATGCGCCTTTTCAGGTTTTAGCGAGGGCCATTTGATCCGCTCCTTTAAACAGGCATTCGGTTTCACGCCCCATGCCTATTTAGTGAATCGACGCGTGCAACTTGGCCAGAGTCAGCTAAAAAAAGGCACGCCCATTGCCGAGGCAGCCCTGAATGCAGGCTTTTCTGATCAGCCTCACTTTCAGCGTGCCTTTAAGCGAAGAGTGGCCGCAACGCCAAACCAGTACCGTCTCGGTTCAGCTAACGAGAAGATACACGCAGCTGACAGCAAGTAATAACGCCAGTGTGCGGTTGATGGTCATCAAGATGACAGGCTTTTGAACATATCGGCGCAGGAATGCGCCGGCGTAAACCCAGCTAGCCAGTGACAACCAACAAATTGGCAGGTAAAGGGCGGCAAATAGCAAAATCTGACTCAGGTCGTTTGCGTTGGTAAATGCCCCAATCCCAGAAGCGGAAGCAAGCCAAGCTTTGGGGTTCAGCCACTGCATCAAGGCGCCCGCGGCGAAGCCCGGTGCTTTTTTGCTGCCAGCCTCTGGCAACTGACCGCTGTCTAAGGCTAACTTGATGCTTAGATAAAGCAAAAATACGACACCCGCCCAGCGCAACAGACTTTGTAGCCCCGGCACCATCGTCAGCAGTGAATAAAGACCCAGCCCTACCGCGATGAAGAGCACGATAAAACCCAGCGTGGCACCGGTGACAAACGTTAAGCCGGTGGCAACCGGGTAGCGGGTACCACTGCTCAGGCACACAAGATTTACCGGCCCAGGTGAAATAGATGCCGCCAAGGCAAACGCGCACATGGGTAGAATCAAAGACATAGTCATACACTCTCCGGTCAATTCAGGAGTAGATTCTGACACGCTCGGCAACATCGTATATTGAACAAAATTGAGGTGTTGCGGCTTATTGAGTTTCCATTAAGCTCGGGCTTAAGAGCCCGATCAAAATCGAGACAGGCCTACTCTTGGCGACGAGTTTCAGCCATCAGCACTCTCATCAACGTCGACGCCGGTAGCTCTCGCGCCAACGGTGCTCCCTGCCCCGCCCATTGCGCGGCAAATTCGTTGTTTCCCAGTTTGGATGCTGCCCCACTAAGTCGTTTAACCGCGTCATAAGCCAGCGGGTAATCCGCGGGAAGCGGGCTGTTTTCTGCTTCGCCAAAGGTAACCAATCGATTAACCATTCCTCGTGCCGGCCGGCCGGATAGGACATCCGTCAATCGTGTCTGCGTTGCACGTTGGCCTTTCAGGTTTTCACGATAGGCGGTATTGGCCGCAGATTCGGGGCACAAAACAAACGCCGTTCCCATCTGCGCAGCTACTGCTCCAAGGCTCAACATCGAGCTGATGGCATAGCCATCCATAATGCCGCCCGCCGCTATGATGGGGCGTGTCGTTTTTGCCGCAAGTAGCCTCACAAGCACCATTGTACTCAAACACTCATCCGTTATCTCCGGGTTGAACATGCCCCGGTGCCCGCCAGCTTCCGTGCCCTGGGCGACAATGGCATCTATTCCCGCTTGCTCGATCAGTGTTGCCTCGTAAAGATTGGTCGCCGTTGCCATAGTGTAAATGCCGGCCTCACGCAAACAGGCAATACAGTCAGCAGAAGGTATGCCGAAATGAAAACTGACGACAGTCGGGCGCAGCTCAAGCAGCATCTCGAATTGTTCGTCGTCGACAAGGAATGATGTATAAATTTCGTCGAGTTGATCGGGCGTATCCAGCCCGGCTTCGCTGAACAGTGGAGCAAGATACTCAAGCCACGCTTTTTCTCTGCCAGAGTCACGCTTTGCGGCAGCGTGGCAAAAGACGTTCACATTGAACGGCTGTCTGGTTAGCCGGCGCGTCTGTTCAATCATGTTTCGAGCTTGGTCAATTGTGCTGGCGCCAATCCCCAGTGAACCGAGCCCACCCGCGTTCGACACCGCAGCAGCCAACTCCGGCGTAGATACACCGGCCATTGGTGCCTGAATGATTGGGAAACGAATGCCCAGTTTTTCAATAAAATCCGAAGTCGTGTGCATTAATAATCCTTAAAAACCAATGCCAGTGTGTTGTGCCGTATTTTCTTGAACTTTGCCTGAGAAGTGATCTTTGCGGCCACCCATCTCACCTACCTCATCGTCAGTCAGTTTGCCCCGGTATTCACACATCGTGCCTTTGAGTTGTTCCCAATATTTAACAATGATGATGGCGTTGCAATTAATTCATAATATGTTCATGTTTACATGAAGCACGTTGGTTTAGAAGGCGTTATTTTTAATAAAAAAAGGCGCTTCAACTCTCGCTGAAGCGCCTTTTTAAGTACCCTCTACACTTACGCGAGATCAAACCGGTCGGCATTCATGACCTTGGTCCAGGCGGTCACAAAGTCATGCGCAAAGCGCTCTTTGTTGTCGTCCTGAGCATACAATTCTGCGTAAGAACGCAAGATCGAGTTAGAGCCGAACACCAAATCTACTCGGGTGGCGGTCCACTTCACTGCGTCAGTTTTACGATCGCGAATCTCGTAGGAGTTTTTGCCCGTCGGCTTCCAGCTGTTGCCCATGTCGGTCAGGTTGACAAAGAAATCGTTGGTCAGTTGCCCTTCCCTGTTGGTGAATACGCCGTGCTTGCTGCCACCGTGGTTGGTGCCAAGCACACGCATCCCGCCTAACAGCACCGTCATCTCCGGCGCAGTCAGGCCCATCAGCTGAGCACGGTCCAGCAACAGTTTTTCCGGGGTAGCCGTGTAATCTTTTTTCACCCAGTTGCGGAAACCATCGTGAATGGGCTCCAGCGGCTCGAAAGATTCCACATCCGTCATCTCGTCAGTAGCATCGCCACGGCCGGCCGAGAATGGCACGTTTACGCTGACACCCGCGGCTCTGGCTGCCTGCTCTACGCCAACATTGCCCGCCAGCACAATCACGTCGGCCACACTGGCGCCGGCGTCTGCGGCAATCGCTTCCAACACGCTTAATACACGGCCCAGGCGCTCAGATTCGTTACCTTCCCAGTCTTTCTGGGGGGCAAGACGAATTCGCGCACCGTTGGCGCCACCGCGCATATCCGAACCACGGTAGGTACGGGCGCTGTCCCAAGCGGTGTTGATCATGTCAGTGGGGTTCAGGCCACTGGCAACAATCGTCGCTTTGACGGCATCAACGTTATAACCGGTGTTGCCGGCAGGCGTCGGGTCTTGCCAGATCAGATCTTCTTGAGGTACTTCCGGGCCGACATAGCGTACTTTTGGACCAAGGTCGCGGTGAGTCAATTTGAACCAGGCGCGAGCAAACACGTCTTCAAAGTAGGCTTGATCTTTGGCGAACTTCTCGGAGATTTTGCGGTACTCCGGGTCCATTTTCATGGCCATGTCAGCGTCAGTCATGATCGGGTTGCGACGCACAGACGGGTTCTCTGCATCCACCGGCTTGTCTTCTTCTTTCATGTCCACCGGTTCCCACTGCCAAGCGTCGGCCGGGCTCTTGGTCAGCTCCCAGTCGTGGTTCATCAGCGACTTAAAGTAACCGTCGTCCCATTGGGTAGGGTTGCTGGTCCAGGCTCCTTCAAGACCGCTGGTGACCGTGTGATTTCCCACTGTACCTGTCTTTTTATTCCAGCCGAGGCCCTGCTCGTTTACTTCAGCGCCTTCCGGTGCTTCGCCCAGATTTGCCGGATCGCCATTACCGTGGCATTTACCCACGGTGTGACCACCTGCGGTCAACGCGACCGTTTCTTCGTCGTTCATGGCCATTCGCTTGAACGTTTCGCGCACGTCGCGGGCCGTTGCAAGCGGGTCCGGATTGCCGTCAACGCCTTGGGGGTTCACGTAGATCAAGCCCATCATCACCGCGGCCAACGGGTCTTCCAGATCGCGATCACCACTGTAACGGCTCTTTTCGTTGTCACTGGTAGCCAGCCACTCGTCTTCTGCACCCCAGTAGATGTCTTCTTCCGGGTGCCAGATGTCCTCGCGGCCAAAGGCGAAGCCAAAGGTTTTGAAGCCCATAGATTCATAAGCCACGTTACCCGCCAGCACAATCAGGTCGGCCCAGCTCAGCTTGTTGCCGTACTTGCGCTTGACCGGCCAAAGCAGACGACGGGCTTTGTCGAGGTTGCCGTTATCTGGCCAGGAGTTTAGCGGAGCGAAACGCTGGTTGCCGGTGCCGGCACCGCCGCGGCCATCCGCAACGCGATAGGAACCGGCCGCGTGCCACGCCAAACGAATCATCAGACCGCCGTAATGGCCCCAGTCCGCAGGCCACCAATCCTGACTGTCGGTCATCAGGTCATTCAGATCTTTTTTCAGTGCGCCTACGTCGAGTTTTTTCACCTCTTCGCGGTAATTGAAATCGGCACCCAGCGGCTTGGTTTTGCTGTCGTGCTGATTAAGGATGGCCAGGTTCAAGGCGCTGGGCCACCATTTCATGTTGGTGCTGCCGACGCTGGTATTGCCGCCGTGCATGACTGGACATTTGCCAGCCGTCGGGTTGTTGTCAGCCATATTTTTTCTCCACTGTTATCGGGGGATGTTGGCTTCACTCAAAGACTGCGTGACAATTATGTTTTTCATCTCTGATGTGGCTTTAATCACTATAGGCCAACAGGCTATTATTAATATAATTTTCTTTTACTACCGATTCTGTTAGCTTTTAACTATGACTATGTAGACAGGTCTGCTTGTTCTACCAGCACTAGCACCCGCGAAAAGTCGTCTTCGGTGAACACGCCGTTCACCCCGGAAATAGCCGCTAGAGTCATGCTGTGTTTCCAACGCCAGCACCATGGTTTCCAACAGGCAAGCGAAGCCGGGCGGGCACAGAGCCAATGGCCCCGAAGGCTCCAACCACCATGGCTTTGCCCCGCATTTTGCCGTTATCGCCTATTTTCGCGCGGCCAATCTTCTTCACGGCTTCTTGGGCGGTCCTTGGTGGGTTATGACCTAAATGCCAGATATCACCACACTAGTTTAGACTGTTCGCGACATCCTGCTGTTGGCAGCAATCAATTAAGCGTTGATTGACGGCTGTGGCCTGGTTAAGGAACTCGAACATAGGTGCTACTTCACGAATTTTTCGTGCCTGAGGCCAAAGGGCCTCGGCTTCGCTAAAACCCTGGCGTAAATAATTCATCCATTGTTTGATGCGCCCGGTTACGTATTTGTCCTCCAGCCAGCCCTGAAGCGCGCACCCGTATTCCTGCACCAAAGCGAGTGCTTCCAGCCAGGTCATCATTTCGATGCTTTCACCGCGCTGGCTGGCGCGAATTTGGCGTGCCAAATCCGGCCGCGCCACCAGGCCACGGCCAATCATTACGTCGTCACAGCCAGACACTTCACGACAGCGCCAGTAGTCAGCCACCGTGAAAATATCACCGTTGGCGATTACCTTGGCCTTTACCGCTTCCCGCGCCTTGGCAATTTCTTCCCAGTAGGCAGGCGGCTTATAACCGTCTTTTTTGCTGCGGGCGTGAATCACGATTTCGCCGGCACCGGCTGCCTCCAATGCTTGCGCACAGGCCACACCCATCGAGCGGTCGTCGTAACCCAGACGCATTTTCGCTGTCACCAAAACCGTCGCAGGCACCGCCTGGCGCACGGCGGCAACAATTTCGTGCATTAGCTCGGGCTCACGCATCAATACACAACCGCCTTTGTGCTTGTTCACGGTTTTGGCCGGGCAGCCAAAGTTGATGTCCACCTGGGTGGCGCCCAGTTCTGCGGCTTTGGCACCGTGGCGGGCCATCATATGCGGGTCGGAACCCAGCAGCTGAACCGCCACTGGCACGCCCACCCGGGTCAGCGAGTTGTTATGAAGTTCGGGCGCGTATTTATAGAAAATTCGCGGCGGCAGCATGCCGTGGGTTACGCGAATAAATTCGGTTACGCACCGGTCAATACCGCCCACTTTGGTGAGAGTTTCACGGATAGGTGCATCCACTAGCCCTTCCATCGGGGCCAGAATAATTCGCATGAGCGCTCCAGAGCAGGTCAAAACAGCGGTGAAAAAGTGATAGCAAAAGTAGCACTGAGGATGCCAAAAAATCAGCAAATAGAAAAGAAGGGATTATACGCGTTCTATGGTTTCAAACTTGCCTTGGTCGTTGAAGCTAATGCAAAAACTGCCACGAATGCCATCGTTGAGATAAAAACGGGAAAGAATTCGAGCCGGGAAACGGACAGAGCGTCCGTCCCGGGCCCGTGCGGTCACATCCTGTGCAAGGCCCTGGTAGAGCTTTATCCACTCGTCAGGGCCAATGCTAATGTCCACCACAATGCGTTGCATGGCTCGTATCCGGTCTGGCTTAGTTAGCCAGCTCCAACAGCAGACGGTTCAGGCGTGTTACGTAGGCGCCCGGGTCTTTCAGCTGTTCGCCACTGGCCAGGGTAGCCTGGTCCAGCAGAACTGCAGACAGCTCGCCAAAGCGATCTTCACTCTGCTCACGCTCCAAGCGCTGCACCAGCGGGTGGTCCACGTTGATTTCGAAGATCGGCTTGCTGTCTGGCACGCTCTGGCCAGCGGCTTCCATAATCTTCTTCATCTGGGCGCCCATGTCGAAATCCGCCACCACCAGGCAGGCTGGTGAATCGGTCAGCCGGTTGGTTACGCGCACTTCTTGAACCCGTTCTTCCAAAGCCTTTTTTATGCGCTCGAGCAGGCCTTGATGTTCTTTGGTAGCTTCTTCCTGATGCTTTTTGTCTTCTTCGGTTTCTACATCACCCAGATCCAGCTCGCCGCGAGCCACATCCTGAAACTGCTTGCTGTCGAAGTCATTGAGGTAACCCATCATCCACTCGTCAATGCGGTCAGATAGAATCAGCACTTCAATACCTTTCTTGCGGAACACTTCTAGGTGCGGGCTGCTCTTGGCGGCCATGAAGTTGTCAGCAGTGATGTAGTAAATCTTTTTCTGGCCTTCTTTCATGCGGCCGATGTAGTGCTCCAAAGATACATTCTGGGCTTCTTCACCGGTGTGGGTAGAGGCAAAACGCAGCAGACCGGCAATTTTTTCGCGGTTGCCGAAGTCTTCCGCCGGGCCTTCTTTTAATACCGCGCCAAATTCGTTCCAGAATTTCTGGTATACATCGCCTTCTTTCTTAGACAGCTTCGACAGCATGTCCAGAACTCGCTTGGTGACCGCGGTGCGAATGCTGGAGACGATGCTATCGTTCTGCAGAATTTCACGGGACACGTTCAGCGACAGGTCGCTGGAATCAATCACACCCTTGGTGAAGCGCAGGTACAGCGGCAGGAACTGTTCGGCGTCGTCCATAATGAACACGCGTTGAACGTAGAGTTTCAAGCCACGGGGTGTTTCGCGGTTATACAGATCAAACGGCGCGCGAGCCGGAAGGTATAGCAGACTGGTGTAGTCCAGCTTGCCTTCCACTTTATTGTGAGACCAGCTCAAAGGATCTTCAAAATCGTGGGAGATGTGCTTATAAAACTCTTTGTATTCCCCGTCTTTAATTTCTGTGCGCGGCAGTGTCCAGAGCGCAGTGGCATCGTTGACAGTTTCGTCTTTGCCCTTCTGCTCTTCTTCCTCGGATTCAGACGCCATGACCACCGGAAACGAAATGTGGTCAGAGTACTTCTTCACCAGGTTGCGCAGGCGCATGCCATCGGCAAACTCTTTGGCTTCCGGCTTCAACTGCAACACAATTTCGGTGCCACGCTGGGCGCGTTCAACGGTTTCGATGGTAAATTCACCGTCGCCTTTAGACGCCCAATGTACGCCTTCAGATGCGGGTGCACCGGCGCGGCGGGTAAATACGTCGACCTGGTCTGCTACAATAAATGACGAGTAAAAGCCGACACCAAACTGGCCGATCAGCTTGCTGTCTTTTTTCTCATCACCAGACATCTGCTTTAAGAAGTCCGCGGTGCCGGAGCGGGCAATAGTACCCAGATTGCTGACCACGTCTTCGCGGGCCATACCAATGCCGTTGTCACTCAAGGTGACGGTATTGGCTTCGGCATCGTACGCCAAACGAATTTTGAGTTCGGAATCGCCTTCGTACAGGCCGTCGTCTTTCAGAGCGGCGAAGCGCAGCTTGTCTTCTGCGTCAGATGCGTTAGAAACCAGCTCACGAAGGAAAATTTCCTTGTTGGAATACAAGGAGTGAATCATCAGCTGTAGCAACTGCTTTACTTCGGTCTGAAAACCCAGAGTTTCTTTTTGCGATTCAACCGTCATGGTGCGTATCTCTCCTGACTACTGTGGAACATAAAATAAGTGGCGATTTATGCTACGCCGTGGATCATGGGAGCAGAAATGGGGCCACCCGGAAGCATTTCAAGGCTAACGTGTCAGCGGATTTAACGTCTGTGATTAGCCAGACAGAAAGCCACCTATGCTATAAAGCCCCCATAACTTGAGAATTAGCAGGAGCTCGCAGTGAACCCAAGCATCAAATCCCAGATGTTGAAAGCCCTACTTACCGCGTTAACGCTGGCTTTTACGTTGGCCGGCTGTTCAGTCAACCCGGTCACCGGGGAACGCCAGCTGTCCATCATTCCGGAAAGTCAGGAATTGAGTATGGGTGCCGAGCAATACAAACCGACTCAGCAAACCCAGGGAGGCCTGTTTTATCTCGACCCTGAGCTGACCGTTTACGTACGCGAAGTGGGCATGAAACTGGCGGCGGTGAGCGACCGGCCTGACCTACCCTACGATTTTGTGGTGTTGAACAGCAGCGTGCCCAACGCCTGGGCCCTGCCTGGCGGCAAGATTGCCATCAATCGCGGCCTGCTGACAGCGTTCAGCGATGAAGCCCAGCTGGCCTCGGTGCTGGGCCACGAGATTGTGCACGCCGCTGCCCGCCACAGCGTGCAGCGTATGCAGCAGGCGCAGATTATAGGTTTGGGAGTGGGTGCTCTGGGCCTGGCGCTGACGCATAACGAATGGGCGGGCATGGTGATGGGCGGCGCAGCCGTTGGCGCACAACTGGCGCTCGCGCAATACAGCCAGGACGACGAACTGGAGTCCGACTATTACGGTATCCGCTATATGAAAGCGGCCGGCTATGACCCCCAGGCCGCTGTAGAGCTGCAGCAGATTTTTCTGGAAATGTCCAAGGGACGCAGCGCCGGATTCATCGACGGACTGTTTGCCACTCACCCGCCATCCGCCAAACGAGTGGCCGCGAACCGTAAGCTGGTGAGCGAAATCGGTGGCGGCGGCTATCGCGGTGAAGACGTATACCAGAAGAAAACCGCCCTTCTGCGAAAGCTGCAGCCTGCTTACGACGCCCACGACAAGGCGGTGGAATTGGCTGGTAAGAAAGAATACGCGGCGGCCATCGACAAGGTGAACCAGGCGATCAAGCTCGCCCCGCGAGAAGCGATGTTTTACAACCTGCGCGGGCGTTTGTACCAGCAGCAGGAAAATCTGGACAAAGCCGCTAAGGATTTTGACAAAGCGGTTGAGCTTTACCCGGAAATGTACGTGTACCGTATCAACAAGGGCCTGAACGCGCTGGAACAGAATAACCTGGGCAAAGCCAAAGACATTCTGACCCAGGCCAACCAGTCGGTGCCTACGTCCATCGCGTTTCTGCGCCTGGGAGACATTGCGGTGAAACAAAACAACCGTGGCGAGGCCATTACCAACTACCGCACCGCTGCGCAGGCCGGTGGCGACATCGGCCAGGAAGCTCAAGCCAAGTTGGCGCGCCTGAGTCAATAACCCGTCAATCGCAGTATTTAAAGCCGCAGGCCTAAAAGCCTGCGGCTTTTTTTATGGCAAAAAATGATCATTGTCACGGCTTTGAGCGACAGCCCGGTAAGGCCGATTGACTTTATAGAGTAATCACTCTAAAAATACGATCAGTGACATTCACAGTGGGTAATAACCATGGCAACAAAGCACCTTCAGCCACTGGGCTCAAAAGCCAAGCGGCTATATGTAAACATTATGTTTCAGGTAATGGGCCGAGCCTTGCAGGCGGTCAGCGAAGTGGACGACGAGGTGTGCAATGAAGCTTACCCACTGCCCACAGGTTTTCTATTTCAGATGATGGTGATGCCCAGGGGCGCCAGCCTGCTGATTGAGCACGTCGGCGACGGGCGCTTTAAATACCACAGCGGAGAAGCGCCACGGCCGATCGACTTAGCAATAAAATTCAAACACTTGGAACACGCATTTTTGGTGCTTTCATTTCAGGAAAAAACCTCGGTGGCCTTCGCCAACGATCGCATGTTGGTGGATGGCGACATCAGTTACGCGGTGCGTATGACCCGTATCCTGAACCGCTTGGAGGCCTTTATTTTGCCAAAATTGTTGGCCAAACGGGCGGTGAAAGAATATCCCCCCGATCTGCAGTTGCCTGAAAAGCTCATCAGCGCCGCCCGAATTTATCTGAAAGTTGCGACCCATTTTATTAAAACAGCGAGAGCATCATGAGCCGCCAATATTACGAGTTCTTCTGCCCGGTGAAGGTTATTGCCGGCAAAGCCGCTCTGGAACACATCCCCTACGAACTAACCAGCATCGGGGCCAAACGCCCGATGATTGTGACCGACAAGGGCGTGCGCGCAGCCGGTCTGCTAGACCCGGTGATTGCCGCCTGCGAAGACAGCGGTTTAGAGATTGTCAGCATTTTTGATGACGTGCCACCCGATTCGTCCATCAGCGTGGTGCGCACCATTGCAGCGCTCTACCGCAGAGAGAAGTGCGACTCGATCATCGCCGTAGGCGGTGGCTCGGCCATTGATACCGGTAAAGCGGTGAACATTCTGGTGTCTGAGGGCGGTGATGACCTGGCCAAGTACAGCGGTGCTGGTGTGATCAAGAAGCCGTTGAATCCGTTTTTTGTGGTGCCTACCACTGCAGGTACTGGCTCGGAAGTGACGTCTGTAGCGGTGATTACCGACGAGGTAAAAGGCGTAAAACTGCCCTTTACGTCTTCATTTTTGCTGCCCAACGCAGCGATCATTGACCCGCGAATGACCATTACCCTGCCACCGCACATCACTGCGGCCACGGCCATGGACGCCATGACCCACTCGGTAGAAGCCTTCACCTGCATGGCGAAAAACCCGCTCAGCGACGCTTATGCCACAGCGGCCATCAAAAAGGTCAGCCAGTTTCTGCCCAAGGTGATGGACAACCCCAAAGACGTCGATGGCCGCCTCGAATTGGCGCAGGCATCGACTATGGCAGGCATCGCGTTCTCCAATTCCATGGTGGGCCTGGTACATGCGCTTGGCCACGCCACGGGTGCTATCTGCCACCTGCCCCACGGCTTGTGCATGAGCCTGTACCTGCCCTACGTGCTGGAATACAACCTGGAAACCATTCGCCAGCCTTTGGGCGAGCTGTTGCTCTATTTGGACGGCCCGGAAGTGTATTCCGCCACGCCGGCCAGTCGCCGCGCAGAAGCCAGCATTGCCGCCCTTCGCAAGATGCGCAACACCCTGTATCAGCAGTGCAAGTTACCGCGCACCCTGAAGGAAAGCGGCAAAGTGACTTACGATCAGCTGGAAGCCATTGCCCAGATGGCGATGGACGACGGCGCTATCATGTTCAACCCGAAAGAAGCCGATTTGAAAGACGTGCGTGCCGTATTGGAAAACGCCTGGGCCGGATAAGCCCGAGCGCTGTATTAAGCAGCAGCTTCGCAGCCAAAAGACTGCGAAGCTGAAAAACTACTCCAGTCGCCGCAACAGCAGCATCGGCGACACGGTTAACACCGGGCGCAACTGCCAGCGCCCGAACAGCGCCAGTACCACAGCACTGATAAACGGAATCGGTAACACTATCTGCCAATGAACGCGGAAAGCCCCTTCGAACATTTTCATCTGAAGTGCGAAGACCGCGGCTTCAGCCGCAACAACCCCGAGAATGCCGGCAAAACCTCCCAGCAACGCGAATTCCAGCATGGTTGCCCGCACCAGCAAACTCTGACGACCGCCCAAGGTACGCAGCAGCGCCCCTTCGCGCTGGCGATCCTGCAAAGTGGCACTGACCACCGCCGCCATCACCACCAGCGCAGCGGCCAGAATCAACCCCAGGATAGCCTCGATGGCTTGGGTAATTTGCACCACAATCAGCTGAATGCGCTCGATAATATTGTCAACTTCGAGCACCGACACTGTGGGGAACTGGCGGGAAAACGCGTTCAGTTCGTTTTTCGCTGTTTTCGGCAAAAAGAAACTGGTGATCCAGGTTGCCGGCAACTGGCGCAGACTGCTGTCTGGCGAAAAAGCCACGTAGAAGTTGGGTGTCATACTGTCCCACTGCACGCTGCGGATACTGGTCACGGTTTCAGTGATCTGCTCGGAACCAATGGTGAAGGTCAGACTGTCACCCGGCGTAATACCAAGCTTTTCAGCCAGCTCAGATTCCACCGATACGCCGTCAGTTTTGCCTGGGGCAAACCATTCACCATCAACAATGCGGTTGTTTTCTGGCAGCGTGTCCATCCAGGTCAGGTTCAGCTCGCGGTTCAACGCATTCACCCGCTCGTCTTTACTCACCGCCTCTTTCACCGGTTCGCCGTTGAGCAACGTCAGGCGGCCACGCACCATGGGATACATAGCGTCCAGAGGCTGACCGCGGCTGTTCCAGAACTCGTCGATATCGTTCACAGCCTGGGGGCTGATATTCACCATAAAGTGATTGGGCGCGCCTGCAGGCAGCTGCGCACGCCAGTCGTCCAGCAAAGAGGTGCGCACCAAAATCAGGGTGGTGGCTAGCATCAGCGTCATCGCGAATACAGCAATTTGTGACAAGCTCGCCTGGCGGTGTCGGTAAAGACCCAATAACGCCAGGCGCCAGGCGTTGCCGCCGCCGCGCACTGTGCGCAAACCCAATACCATCATCCAGCCCAGCAACACCAAAGTCGACAGAAGTAGGCCCAGGCCCACTAATAACGCCAACACCAGCTGCACATCGCCGGCGTAAGCCCAGACCAAACCAAACACACCCACGATACCGATGATGAAGTCGGGTACCAGCTCGCGCCGGGATTCCCCCGGCTGGCTGCGCAGCACCCGCATCGCGGGCACTTTGCGCAGGCGGCGTATGGGCGGGTAAGCAAAAGCGAACAGCGACACAAGGGCCGTCAAAACCGCCGGCGTTAGCGCCTTCGGGTCGAGGTAAACGTCAACTGGCTGATCCAGAACATCACCTAAAATCTGACTCAGGCCCCAGAACAACGGCAAGGCCACCAGCAAACCACCGACCATGCCGACAACGCCCCAAACGGCCAGTCGGCGCAAGTACAAACGGCCGATGCGAGGGCTGCCGACCCCCAGGGTTTTCAGCAGCGCTACCGTATCGCGCTGCGACACGGCGTATTGACGACTGGCCACTGCCACCGCCACCGCGGCCAGCAGTACGGCCAGGCTGCCGCCCAGCAGCAGGAAGCTTTCGGCTCGTTCCAGTGATGCCGACAGAGTTTCACCGTCACGCACGCTGCGCCATTCCTGACTGGGTTGCAGCTGGGGTCTTAGCCACTGTTCAAAACCCGATAGCTCAGCCGCACCGCCAGCGAACAGATACACAAAGCTGACCCGGCTGCCTTCTTGCAGAACGCTGGTCGATGCGACATCAGCTTGATGCATCATCACCCGTGGCGCCAACGCTGCCATGTTAAAGCCACCGTCAGGCTCGCGCTCCAGCAGACTGCCGATCACCAACGTGCGAGTGCCCAACTCAAGCTCATCGCCCACATTCAGTTCCAGCAAGCGCAGCAAGCGCGGGTTTATCCAAATCTCACCGGGAGCTGGGCCAGATTTCAGGGTTTGCCGTGGTTCATCAAAGCTCGTGCGAATTTCGACTTCGCCACGCAGCGGATAACCATCGCTGACCGCTTTTACCGAAACCAATTGGAAGTTGCCACCGCCAAACACCATGGTCGAGAACTCGGTCATTTCCGCCGTTTCCAATCCACGCTGTTGTGCCTCAACGAGCCAGGCCGGCGGCAGCGGTTGACCGTTTTCCGATTCCAGCTGGCGGTCAGCGGCCAGAAACGAGCTGGCCGATGACACCAGGGTGCGTTGCAACTGGCTGGCAAACAACGCGATGGTGGCCACCGTGGCCACGGCAATGATCAGTGCCGCCAACACCACCCGAACATCCCGCTCGCGCCATTCGCGGCGCACCGACTGCAATTTACCGGTGGCCGCCATCAGGTTACTGCCTCCTGGCGGGTTTCCGGTTCGCTCAGCACGCCCCCCTCAATGTGGAACTGTCGGCCACAGCGGACCGCCAGCTGTTCGTCATGAGTAACCATTACCAACGTGGTGCCCTGCTCGCGGTTCAGTGCCATCAGCAAATCCGATACGTCTTTGCCGGTACGGTTATCAAGGTTGCCGGTGGGTTCATCGGCGAATAGGATCGCAGGTTCGCAAGCAAAGGCGCGGGCGATGGCCACCCGCTGCTGCTCGCCACCGGATAATTGCCGCGGGGTATGAGTCAGACGCTCTCCCAAGCCTACCCGTTGCAAAAGCTCTCGCGCTCGCGCTTCGGCATTTTGGCGACCGGCCAGTTCCAGCGGCAACATCACGTTTTCAAGAGCGGTCAGAGCCGGCAATAATTGAAATGACTGAAACACAAAGCCAACTCGTTGGGCTCGCAGCGCGGCGCGTTCGTCTTCGCCCAGAGCGCTGATGTTTGCACCATCCAGTTCAACACTGCCTTCGCTCGGCGTGTCCAGCCCAGCCAGCAAGCCCAGCAAGGTGGTTTTTCCGGAGCCGGAGCGCCCGACAATAGCGACGGAGTCGCCTTGATTGATTTCCAGGTTGACTCCTTGCAAGATCGTTAGCGTATTGGATTCAAGGTCCACCTTGTGTGTCAGCTTGCTGACCCGCAATATCACGTGGGGGTTTGGTAGCGTCTGGTCATTAGATTGATTCACGGCTCTGGTTAATCCTGTCCTGTGGCGAAAAATTTGGGAGACTACGCAGTGTTCAAGAATACGGTTTTACCGGCGGTCAGATCATTTGCACTGCTGCTTGTGCTGGTTATGACGCCAGGTTTGATCAGTGCCAACACCCTGCTGGTAATGGGCGACAGCCTGAGCGCGGCCTATGGCGTACCGGAAGAAACCGCCTGGGTAAATTTGCTGCGCCAACGCCTGGCCGACAAGGGCCACAACGACTGGAGCGTGGTAAATGCCAGCATCAGCGGCGAAACAGCCGACGGCGGAGCCCGCCGGCTGCCGGGTTTACTGAACAAGCACCAGCCGCAACTGGTGATCGTGGAGCTGGGTGGCAACGATGGCCTGCGCGGTTTTCCACCGCAGGTGATCGAAAAAAACCTGGCTTTGATGCTCAAGAACAGCCAACAGGCTGGCGCCCAAACCCTACTGGTGGGTATGCAAATACCACCCAATTACGGCGACCGTTACACCCAGGCTTTCGCCGCTATTTTCGGAGATCTTGCACAGCGCTTCAACTCCGCACTGGTGCCCTTCTTCCTGGACGACATTTACAACGTTGACAGCTTAATGCAAAGCGATGGCATTCACCCCACAGAACCGGCGCAAAGCATTCTGTTGGACAATGTGTGGCCCCACCTGGTGCCTTTGCTTTGAGCCACCGCTAACAAACCTTTTATTTCAGGGTGTTGACTCCGGCGTTCAAAGCGAATAATATCCGCGCCGACTTGATGCTGTTCCCTGATAGCTCAGTTGGTAGAGCAACGGACTGTTAATCCGTTTGTCGCTGGTTCGAGCCCAGCTCGGGGAGCCAATTATTTTAGAATGCCGCTGATTCGAAAGAATCAGCGGCATTCTTCATTCTGGCCGTCAAAAAACCTGGGGGCTTTGATAAAAACCGGTCAATACTTTGAACAACGTATAGGCGTCGTCGGAACCAATCATCTCGCGAATGGAATGCATACCAAGCTGGGGCACGCCAATGTCCAGGGTGGTCACACCCAGATTCGCGGCTGTCAGCGGCCCTATGGTGCTGCCACAGCCCATATCACTGCGCACCACGAAGGTCTGGTGGGGCAGGCCCAACTGGTCACTCAGGTGACGATACACAGCCGCCGAACGGCTGTTGGTTGCATAACGCTGATTGTGATTTACTTTGATTACCGGGCCAGCGTTTAGCTGAGGGCCGTGATTCTCGTCGTGCTTGTCCATAAAATTCGGATGAATGCCGTGAGCGTTGTCCGCCGAAATCATCATTGAATGGGCAATCGCACGGCTTTTTCCTGCGCCACACCAGCGCTCCAGCACCGAGCTTAAAAAAGGCCCCTGGGCACCTTCAGCCGACATACTGCCCACTTCTTCGTGATCGTTGCACACAAGTAACGCCGGCTGTTCACCGCTTGTTTCCAGCAATGCTTGCAAGCCGATGTAACAGCTCAACAAATTATCCAGCCGCGCTGAAGCAATAAAGTTATTGCGCAGACCTACAAAGCCCGCTTGCTGCACGTCGTAAAAGCTCAGTTCGTAGCCCAGAATACGCTCGGCGGTAACGCCGTTCTCGGCTTTCAGCTGAGTGATCAGCAGGCTGGCAAAATCGGTGGTGTCATCTTCAGGCACCTGCATCAGGACCGGAGGCAAATCGGTTTGAGGGTTCACCGTGCGGTTGCTGTTTGCTTCGCGATCCAAATGAATGGCCAGGCTGGGTATAAACGCCACCGGCTTGCGGAAGTCGATCAGCGCATCCTGCACTTGCCCGTTGCTGTCACCGTATGTGACTCGCCCGGCCAGAGAAAGATCGCGATCAAACCACGGGTTCAGCAAGGCACCGCCATAGACTTCAACGCCCAGTTGCAAGAAGCCTTTGCGACGGAGTACCGGATTGGGCTTTACTTTCAGGCACGGGCTGTCAGTGTGAGCGCCAACCATGCGCACGCCGGCTTTGGTTGTGTCCGTATTACCAGTACGAAAAGCCACAATCGACGAGCCGTTGCGAATAACGTAATAACCGGTGCCGGCTTGCAACGACCAGTCGTCTTTTTCATCCAGCGGATGAAAACCCGCGCTGTCCAGCTGCTTTTTCATGGTAGCGACAGCGTGCCAGGGCGTTGGTGACTGGTTCAGAAACGAAAGCAGATCGTTGTTGAAATCAATATGTTCCATGGTGTCCTTAATTCAATAATAATAGTGGCAATAGTGTGCCATGCAGACCCAGATCCTCAATCCTACAGGAGCCCAGCCCTTGGCCAAACCGTGTTTTCTCGATATTGAATACTATCAGAATGACGACACCCTATTCCCCACTGCCATGGCTTGGTCACTGGTGGATGGCACCATGAAAACCGTGGTTATTGCACCAGAAGACGACTGGCTGCCAGAAGACGGCGATACCGGCGATATCGACCTGAACTACCTTGAAGAACAGGGCGTGCCACTGATAGAACTGACCCGCGAACTGCACCAGGACTTGCCTGACCAGACGGTTTACGTAGACGGTTTGGATCCGGACGAAATTCTGATCGACCGAATTTTTACGGCGATCGGCCAAGATGCGCCTTTTGAAATCGCACCAATCACCGACCTGATCACCGGCGTAGACAGCGAAACCCTGGAAGACGAACGCCGCGCCCTGCTGATCGAGGAAGGTCTGGAACCGCAACTGCCGGAAAACGGCGTGTATGCGCTGCTAATGTTGGCCCAACACTACGGCGTACTGGGCGACGACGGATTCGTCGAAGAGACCGATTCTGAGGGAGAAGATTCTTAGGGGACGGATTTGAAATCCGTCCCCTATCCTGATCTTGATCCTCAAGGGACAGATTTCAAATCTATCCCTTGTCTGGCCCTGCCCCCTCAGCCTTAGCCAACGTAGAAGGCGCTCTTATCTCGCGCTTGCAGCGGGTGGCGTATGTTCCAGCAGCGGTGAATACGCGGGTTGCGCTGAAAATCCTTGTCGATGGTGCTTTTGCTGATCTCCTCAACCGCAAACTCCGCGCTGACTTCGTCGTCTAGCTTAAAACGGCGGAAGTTGTTGGAAAATACCAGCAAGCCATCATTGGTCAAACGCTGCATGGCCTGGCGAATCAGCTTGGCGTGATCTTTCTGAATATCCAGAACCCCAATCATTTTCGCCGAGTTGGAGAAAGTGGGTGGGTCCATAAAAATCAAATCAAAACGCTGGTCAGGCTTGGGCTTGCTTGCCAGCCAGGCCAGACAATCTACCGCGTCCACCTGATGCTTTTGCGGATCAGCCTGGTTCAGTTCCAGGTTATCTTTAGCCCAGCTGACGTAGGTGTGTGACATATCCAGGCTCAGAGAGCGGCTGGCACCGCCGGCAATCGCGTGTACCGTGGCCGCGCCGGTGTAACAGAACAGATTCAGAAAGCGTTTGCCGCGGGCATTCTGCTGAATCCACTGGCGCAGCGGGCGGTGGTCTAGAAACAAACCGGTATCCAGGTAGTCTTTCAAATTCACTTTTAACGTACAACCGTGTTCCTGTATTTGGAAAAACTCGCCACTGGCCGCCTGCTTTTCATACTGATTGGCGCCGGTTTGACGCAAGCGCTGTTTGCACACCAAGCGGTCACGCGGAATGCCCAGCGCTTCGGGGATCACCGCCAGGGCTTCTGACAGACGCTCACGAGCAGCACGCTCGTCGATGGTCTTGGGCGCCATGTATTCCTGCACGTGCACCCAGTCATTGTAGATATCAATCGCCAATGCGTATTCCGGCATGTCGGCGTCATACAGGCGGTAACAGCTGATGTTCTGTTTGCGGGCCCACTGACCAATGCTTTTAACGTTCTTTTTCAAGCGGTTCGCCAGCATGGCGGCGCGTTCTTCGTTGGCAATGCGCGGTAGAATTTCACCCGGCGCTGCCGGATCTTTCGGAATACGCGCGCTGGCCTCATCTACCGTGAACAGCAGCAGCTGGGCCGGCAGCTTACCGTTGAACAGCTTGTACTGTTTGAAACTGCGCAGGCCAATGGATTTGCCGAACTCCGGCGCTCCGGTAAACACTCCCAGGCGCCAGTTTGGCGTTACCCGTTTTACCGCCGCGCCCAAGGCCTGATAAATTTCTGCCAGTGACTTGCGCTCACTCAGGCGCTCACCGTAAGGAGGGTTAGTCACTACCAAGCCCTGTTCGGCCCAGTCACCGTTGAGTTCAAGCTCTTGCAGCGGTATTTCTGTGAGCTCAATAATGCTATCCAGCCCTGCCCTCTGCAGGTTGTTGCGTGCCGTTGACAAGACCCGGCGATCTTCGTCAAAGCCGGCAATGCGCGGTATGCGACCTTGTTTGCCGGCATGGGCACGGCGTTCCACTTCCTGGCGTAGCGACATCCACAGCTCAGCATCGTGGCCGAGCCATTTTTCGAAACCAAAACCGTCCTGACGGCGGCCCGGCGCAATGTCCAGAGCCATCAGCGCAGCTTCAATCAACAGCGTGCCGGAGCCGCACATTGGGTCAATAAAATCACCGCCGGCGGCGACCGTTTCGGGCCAGCCAGACCGAATCAGCAGCGCAGCTGCCAGATTTTCCTTCAGCGGCGCCCGGCCCTGCTCTTCGCGATAGCCGCGCTGATGAAGGCTGTGCCCGCTCAAATCAATACCCAACGTTAACAGGCCGCGGTGCAAGCGCGCCGACACAATCACATCGGGCGTTTTGCCCTCTACCGCCGGGCGCTGACCTCCGTTGGCCGTGAAGCGATCGACAATGCCGTCTTTCACCCGTTGTGCGCCATACTGGGTATTGCGAATAGCTTCGTTCTCGCCAATAAAATTCACTTTGAAGCTGCCGCTAACCGCAATGTGCTGCTGCCAATCCAGATGCACCACGCCGTCATACAACTCGTCATCGCTGGTTGCGGCGACTTCCGCCACATGCAAGATGACTCGGTTCGCCAGGCGTGACCACATGCAAGTACGGTACCCCCCTTCCAACGTGCCCTCCACCCAAACACCAGCAGGCGCGTGGCGAACCAGGCTTAGACCGAAGCCGTCCAGCTCGTCCGCCAGCAAATATTCAACGCCTTTCGGGCAGGTTACAAAAAAGAGAGGTAGGGACAAGTTGAACTCCTGGTTTTATCGGGACGGCTAAGTTTCTGGAATTGGGCTCATTAACCACTTTAGGGCTAATTTTTATGCGTATAGCGTCTAAAAAATAGACTTATTAGATCGAAATAGTGTTGTACTTTAACAGCCAGTTCGGCATACCTTGTACTTGACGCGTCGTTTCGGGGCAACTGCCCCCAGTAACAGGATCCTGACTGCTCTGGTGTGAGCTGGCAATAGTGGGTTGTAGCGAAAATCATTTCGCCACTCTGTTTGTCACTGCCTCTGCAGAATGTGTACACGCTTGTTTCTGTTAATCCATCAGTGAGGAACGGCATGAAAAGACAGAAAAGAGACATGGTCGCTCGAGCATTCAAGCGGGGTTATCTCGCAGGAGTGTCCGGTAAATCGAAAGACAGCTGTCCCATTGAACAAGCTGAAGTTCGTCAAGAATGGCTAAATGGGTGGCGAGAAGGCCGCACAGATCAATGGGATGGTTTGACCGGTGTCTCTGGCATCCATCGATTAGCCACCGTCACCACTGCGTGATGGACGTAGTGGTGAAGTTTATCATTAACGACATTACTAAATTAAGTTCGGTGTTTGTACGCAACCCACTAATCGGAGCAATCTGAAAACTGGATGAGTAGTCGATAAAACCGAACGGGGCCACCCGCCCCGTAAAATCGCGGTAAACCGCCGGGGACTGTAGTTCCCCATAAAGGGCTCGCTTAGCGGGCCCTTTTTTATGGATAACATGTGGGCATTTCCTCAACCCAGCGCTTTAATCGCTGCTGCCGCTTCACCAATCAGCCCAGGACCCCTGTATATAAAGCCGGTATAGATTTGCACCAATTTGGCACCCGCCTGAATTTTGTCCGCCGCGCTGGCACCATCAGTAATTCCGCCCACACCGATAATCGGCAGTCGTTCACCCAACTCGGCGTGCAGTCCGCGAATAACGCGTAATGAGGGTTCGCGTACCGGCGCACCGCTTAGGCCACCGGCTTCGTTACAGTGCTTGTGGCCGGCCACGGCTTCGCGATTAATCGTTGTGTTGGTCGCAATCACCCCATCCAGTCCGCTTTCCAACAGCGCCGTTGCGACAAACCGAATGTCAGCGTCGTCCATATCCGGCGCAATTTTCACCGCGATGGGCACATAACGTCCATGCTCTTTTTGGCAACTGAGTTGTTCATCTTTTACAGCGGCCAACAACCGCTTCAGCGAATCACCAAATTGCAGATCCCGCAGGCCTGGTGTATTCGGCGATGAAACGTTGACCGCAATATAGTCAGCGCGGCTATACACGGCGGTGATGCACTTGCGGTAATCCAGCGCCGAGTCTTGGTCAGGGGTATTTTTATTCTTACCTACATTGACACCCAGTACCCCGCGAAATTTTCGGCGGTCTAACTGGGCCAGTAAACGCTCCAAGCCTTGGTTATTAAAACCCATGCGGTTAATAATGGCCTGATGTTCGGACAAGCGAAACATACGGGGTTCGGGATTGCCGGGCTGAGCCAGGGGCGTGACCGTCCCCACTTCAATAAAACCAAAGCCGAGATCGCCCAAAGCGTCCATATGATCGGCATTTTTATCCAGCCCCGCCGCCAATCCCACCGGATTGGGAAACTCCAGACCCATCACCGTTACCGGGTGTGCAGGTACATCCGGCGCCAAATACTTCAGCACGCCCAGCCGGTGGGCCACATCCAGCCCTTTCAAGCTAAGATTGTGTGCCCGCTCTGGCGGCAATTTGAACAGCAGGTTGCGAATCATCCCGTACATCAAAACACCCTCAAGGATACTCTTACAGATACGCTCAAAAATAATCTCAAACACACGCGTCAAGATACACGCTAAAATTTGTGTAGGGAGTATACCGGAAGTTTTCCACAGCATCCTGCGCGGTTAGGGCGCGGTTCGAGTTTCGTCGTAACTCATTGTCTGGTTGGCTCCACTCAGGCTTGTCCACGGAATCTGTGGATAACTCTGTTGAAAATGCCGGTTTAACGCGTTCCACGCCTTGCAAGCAGCGCTTGGTTACTAATTGCTCACTTTTTGATCAGTTAAAATTTCCTTTATTTTCAAAAACCTATATACTTAGCAATCGACCAGTTTTTAAAATAACAAACCATATTGGCTGCCAATCGGCTTACACTCTTGTACATAAAATCAGCAGAAAAAACACTTTACCTGATCTATATACGTAGTAACACGACGACACTTTGGCCACATCTGAAACACCTCGCTACCCTTCGCTGGTTTATTCCGGCTAACCGGCAAGGCTTGATTTGCATTGTTAAACGCGCTCTGGAGCATTTGCTATGGAACACACGACACCGGCACCCGCTGACAGATACGCCAATCTGGACAAGGAAAAACAGGCCGCCAGCCGGGTTACCGTGATTGGCATGGTGCTGGACGCGATCTTGGGGCTGTTCAAGATGGTGGTAGGCACCCTGTTCCATTCTCACGCGCTGGTGGTGGATGGCATTCACTCGTTCACGGACGTGGCCTCTGACCTGATGGTATTGGGTGTGATGCGGATATCTCGGCAGGCACCAGATGAAGACCATCCCTACGGCCACCAACGCATTGAGACGTTTGGCACTTTGTTAATGGGTAGCCTGCTAATTGCAGTTGGCGCCGCCCTGGCCTGGGAAAACGTGCAACGGCTATTCACAGACGACCTAACCTTCACGCCGGGCTGGCCGGTGCTGGTTGTGGCGCTGCTGTCGGTGGTGGGCAAAGAATGGATTTTTCGCTACACCCGTAAGGTGGGCGAGGAGATACGTTCAGATCTGATCATTGCCAACGCCTGGCATAGCCGTACTGATGCTTTCTCATCAGGTATTGTGGTGCTGTCTACCATTGGCGCCATGCTGGGCTATTTGTGGCTGGATACCCTGGCAGCGGTTGTTGTGGCAGGTATTATCATCCATGTGGGTTGGAGCTTTGGCTGGAGTTCTATAAAAGAACTCGTCGACACAGGCCTTTCTGTTGAAGACACCGAGCGATTGCTTGCCATTGCCAGTGATATCGACGGCGTTCGTGATGTGCACGAACTGCGCAGCAGGCGCATGGGCGACGATATCCTATTGGATGTGCATTTAGTGGTACGCCCGGACGTCAGCGTGTCGGAAGGGCACCAAGTAGGTATGCGCGTGGTAGGCGCCATGCGCAAAGAGCTGGACAACATTCGTGACATCAACTTCCATATTGATGCGGAAGACGATGAAAGCTACCACCCAACGTCGGCCTTGATGCCCTCTCGCAAAATCATTCAAAAGGCCATAAATCAGATCACGCCTGAAGCGCCTACTGGCAATCGGATGCACCTGCACTACCTGAAAAACAAGGTGCATCTGGAGCTATTTCTAGACGGCAGCGAGGCCGATTTCGATAGCGCCAAGTTACGCACACAGCTAAGCGAGTTCCCTTGGTTTGGAAGCCTGAGGGTTTGGCAGACTGCCGACTGAGCAGCAGTCTGTAAACGCTCTTTAACGGCTTAGCGGCGACGGTTGGCTTCCATCCGCGACAGGAATTCCTGCATGATCAGGGTGTAAAGCTCACCGCCCAGGAACAGATCTTCCACCCCGGCGTCAATGCTGGGGTTGTCGTTCACCTCAATCACCGCTACCCGGTTACCAGACTGCTTGATGTCTACACCGTACAAGCCGTTACCAATCAGACGGGTGGCATTCAGCGCCGCCTGAATCACATTGCGCGGCACCTCGTAGGTGGGCATGGTTTCAAAACCGCCGCTGTTGCTGCTGGATTCCGTGTGTTGGTAGATCTGCCAGTGACCCTTCACCATCAGGTATTTGCAGGCGTAAATGGCACGCCCACCCAATACGCCAATGCGCCAATCGTAATCTGTGTAAAAATATTCCTGAGCCAGTACCAGCGCCGACTGCTTGAACAGTTCCCTCAAGCCTTCGCGCAGAGATTTCTCATCTTCAGCCTTGTTAACGCCGCGAGAAAAGGCACCGTCGGGTATTTTGATGACCACCGGGAAGCCCAACTCATTGATCACCTGCTCTACCGCGTCTTTCTGATCTTTCGACAGAATCAGGGTTTTTGGAGTGGGCACTTTGTTGTTTTTTAACAGGTCGGCCAAATACACCTTGTTGGTGCAACGCAGAATCGACACCGGATCATCAATAACGACCAGCCCTTCCGCTTCGGCTTTGCGGGCAAAGCGGTAGGTGTGATGGTCAATAGCGGTGGTTTCGCGAATAAACAGGCCGTCGTACTCTGGAATACGCATGTAATCGCGACGGGTGATCTGCTCTACGTTAATGCCCAGCTTGCGACCGGCTTTTTCGAAGCGTTTGAGGGCTTCTTTGTCACTGGGAGGCATTTCCTCATCCGGGTTCACCAGAATGGCCAGATCAAAACGATAGTTTCGGCGGGCACGGGGCTTGCGCCACACCATACCGCTGAAACGATCCAGCGAGCTGGCAAACACGTCTTGCTCCTGTTCCTGCAAATCTACCGGCGCAGCCGGCTTCATGGATTCGATTTGCCAGGTTTTACGGCGCTTGAACACCACTTCCAGAATCGGACACGGGAGGCGATCAAACAGCGCACGCGCGACCGGTTTTAATTCCGGCTGGGACGACTCGCCAAAATACGTGCGTATGCGCACTTCCTTCGCTGAATGAGAATTCTCCGCTGTAGGCACAATAGCCGCATCCAACCATTGAATCACGCTGGCGTCCAGTTGTTCCAGCTGCAACGAAAACAGGCCTTTGCGGCTCAGGTCGTTCAGCGTAATCACCGAAGGCACCACGTTGTGGCCACGGGCTTCTGCAAGCAGAGAACAGTAATAGCCACGGCTGAGGTAGCGGGCACTCTGGCACAGATTAATCACTCGCACCCGGCTCGAAGCCGGCGCAGCGAATTGCAGGTACTGATCAAACGTCAGTACGTCTGTACTCGGGTAATACGGCGCCCAGTCTTTGGCGCGATCTACCACAATCAACAATCGAGACATATTTGGGCGCTACTTTCAAAAGACGACATCCAGCGGATGGCATCGGTAAATTTTCGCAACAATACGCGGCAATTCAGTGCGCTACAATCATCATATGATCGATGCTTTTACGCATACCTACAATGCTTGCGCCCGCGCCGCGCAAGCCCATAATACTCCAATACGGGAAGCGTGTGCGCATGCCCTTTTGTACGTCTGTTCAGGCCACCGATTTATGTCTTCAATTGTGCTTCGCCAGGCCGTCAGTGACGATCTTGACGCCCTTTTGGCCTTGGAGCATCGCTGTTTCAATGAAGACCGGATTTCTCGCCGCAGCTTTCGCCGTTTTCTGGAAATGCCGCGGGACCGGTTACTACTGGCCAGCGATGGCGACACCCTGTTGGGTTATTGCCTGGTATTGATGAGCGCAGCAACTCGTTTAGCGCGCATTTACTCCATTGCCGTTAACCCTGGCTCTCGTGGTAAAGGTATCGGTGAAAAGCTGGTTCAAATGGCTGAGACCGAGGCGGCGGACGCAGGGCGCATTGTAATGCGCCTGGAAGTAAGAGAAGACAACCCCGGCGCCATTGCGCTTTATAAACGTTTGGGCTACCGCCAATTTGGCAGCTATCGCGATTATTACGAAGATCACGGTAACGCCCTCCGCTTTGAACGCCGAATTCTGTTTTACAAGCCACACGCACAATTCCCGCCGGTACCCTATTACCCACAGACCACCGAATTTACCTGTGGCCCCGCGGCGTTGATTATGGCGATGGCGGCGTTGAACCAACAGCAGTCACTAACGACCCTGGAAGAACTCAAAATCTGGCGTGAAGCCACCACCATTTTCATGCTCTCTGGCCACGGCGGCTGCGGCCCCCACGGCTTGGCACTAGCGGCTTGGCAAAGAGGCTTTGAGGCCAGCGCATGGATCAGCAACGAAGGCGCACTGTTTAAAGACACGGTGCGTAACGACGATAAAAAACGGGTGCTGGAGCTGGTACACGAAGGCTTTATGCACGACCTCAGCCAAACCGGCATTGAACTCCATCACGACCCGCTGACCCTGACGGGGTTAGAGCAAGCGCTGCTGGACGGGCGCATTCCACTGATTCTGATCAGCACCTGGCAGCTAAACCGCAGCCGGGTACCTCACTGGGTAACCGTGTGCGCCATGGACGACCAGTTTGTGTATCTGCACGATCCAGAGATTGATGTAGATGAGGGGGAAACCGTGGCCGACAAGCAATACCTGCCCATCGACCGCCGGGTGTTCAGCAAGATTTCCCGTTATGGCAGCAATCAGCCGTTGCAAGCCGCGGTGATTGTGGGGCCAAAACGCGCTGTTTAACGAAAGCGTCAGCTAACGAAAACATCCGTCTGCTGCAGCGGTTATCCGGTACGCAGCGACGCTTCTTTTAATTCGGAAATATCATCACGCAATCGCGCTGCCGTCTCAAAATCCAGATCGGCCGCGGCCTTGTACATTTCGTCCTCCAATCGCGACATTTCCTTGAGCACTGCCTGCGGCGACTTATTGCCCACCAGAGCACGGTAATGTTCGGCTTCTTCTGCGGCCTGCTGACCCGGGCGCTTCGATTTGTTGCGGCCACGGCCACCACTGCTGGCGCCCTCCATGACGTCGGCAATTTTTTTGGTCAGGCCTTGGGGCGTAATGCCGTTTATTTCGTTGTGCTCAGCCTGTTTAGCTCGCCGGCGCGCCGTTTCATCAATCGCTCGCTGCATGGAGCCAGTAATGCGGTCGCCGTACAAAATCGCCTTGCCATTGATGTTACGAGCGGCGCGGCCAATGGTCTGAATTAGCGAACGCTCGGAACGCAAGAAGCCTTCCTTATCTGCATCCAGAATGGTCACCAACGACACCTCCGGCATATCCAGTCCTTCACGCAGCAGGTTAATGCCCACCAGCACATCAAATTCGCCGCGGCGTAAATCACGGATTATCTCCACACGCTCGACCGTGTCGATATCTGAGTGCAAATAGCGCACGCGGATATCATGCTCCATCAAAAAATCGGTGAGATCTTCTGACATACGCTTGGTGAGTGTGGTTACCAGCACCCGCTCGTTGACCGCTACCCTGGCGTGAATTTGTGATATCAGATCGTCAACCTGTGTTGACGCTGGCCGTACTTCAATTTCTGGATCAAGCAGGCCAGTCGGCCGAACAACTTGCTCAACAACTTGACCCTGGTGCTCGGCTTCGTAGTTACCGGGGGTGGCCGACACAAAAATCATCTGCGGCGCAATGCGCTCCCACTCTTCAAAGCGCATGGGGCGGTTGTCCAGAGCCGACGGCAAGCGAAAACCGTATTCCACCAGAGTTTCCTTGCGCGAGCGGTCGCCTTTATACATGGCGCCGATCTGCGGAATACTGGCGTGGGACTCGTCCACCACCAATAAAGCGTTCGCCGGCAGGTAGTCAAATAACGTGGGTGGCGGCTCACCAGGGGGCCGGCCCGACAGATAGCGGGAGTAGTTTTCGATGCCGTTGCAGTAACCCAGTTCCTGCATCATCTCCATGTCATAACGAGTGCGTTCTTCCAGGCGCTGGGCTTCGACCAAGCGATTGTTGTCGCGCAACTGCGTCAGACGCTGGTCTAGCTCCACCCGAATATGCTCGATGGCGTCCAACACGTTTTGTCGCGGCGTTACATAGTGCGACTTTGGATACACCGTCACTCGTGGCACACGGCGAAGCATCTCGCCGGTCAGCGGATCGAAAAAGCTCAAATTTTCTACCACGTCGTCAAACAGCTCGATGCGAATGGCTTCTTTTTCCGATTCTGCCGGGAACACGTCGATCACATCGCCGCGCACACGGTAATTCGCCCGATGGAATTCGATATCGTTACGGGTGTACTGCAATTCAGCCAAACGTTTCAAAATAAGGCGTTGATCCATCTGATCACCGCGATCCAGATGCAACATCATCTTTTTATACGACTGCGGATCGCCCAGACCGTAAATGGCCGATACCGTCGCCACAATGATTGCATCCGGGCGTTCTAGCAGAGCTTTTGTCGCCGACAGCCGCATCTGCTCGATGTGTTCGTTGATGGAGGCGTCTTTTTCAATAAACGTGTCGGATGACGGCACGTAAGCTTCTGGCTGGTAATAATCGTAATAAGACACGAAATACTCGACCGCGTTATTCGGGAAAAATTCGCGGAATTCGCCATACAGCTGGGCTGCCAGAGTCTTGTTGTGAGCCATCACGATGGTGGGCCGCTGAATCTGCTGGATGACATTGGCAATGGTGAAGGTTTTACCGGAACCGGTCACCCCCAGCAGGGTCTGGTGGGCCAGCCCGGATTCGATACCATCTACCAGGGCGGCTATGGCTTTAGGCTGATCACCGGCCGGAAGGTAGGGTGAGTGCACCTGAAAAGCGCCCTCACCCACATTGGGTTGTTCAACGTTTTCAAAGCTGTTGACCATAACCTGAGAAAATCCTCGATGGCTCTGTAAGCCGTGGAAATTGGCACTACCTTACCGAAATATAGTGCGTAGATAGTACATAGATAGTACATAGAAATTTAGTGTTACGCCGGCTTCGTGCTAATATCTCCCTGATCGACGGCTGGAGGAGGTTCAGCCAGCGCAGCTGACTCCGGCCGATCACAGCCCTTTTCAGATGCAGCTTTAAGGAGCGCAAGTTTGGACCTTCAACTTTCTAGCCGTGTGCAGTCAATCAAGCCCTCACCCACTCTAGCAGTCACTAACATAGCAGCAGAACTTCGTGCTGCAGGCCAAGACATTATTGGCCTTGGCGCTGGTGAGCCAGACTTCGATACGCCAGATCACATCAAGGCGGCTGCAATTGAGGCTATTCATAACGGCCAGACAAAGTACACCGCGGTCGACGGTACTCCAGCGTTGAAGAAGGCAATTATTGCCAAATTCAAACGCGACAATGGTCTAAATTACGAAGCGAACCAGATACTGGTATCAAGTGGTGGCAAACAAAGCTTTTTCAACCTTGCCCTGGCCGTTCTGAACGCCGGCGACGAAGCCATTATTCCTGCGCCTTACTGGGTGTCTTACCCGGACATGGTGCTGGTAGCCGAAGGCAGGCCAGTCATTCTGAAAAGCACCGCGGAAACCCGCTTCAAGATCACCCCACAGCAACTGGAAGGCGCGATCACCGATCGCACCCGACTGTTCGTCATCAACAGCCCGTCTAATCCCAGCGGCATGGCGTATACCCTCGAGGAATTGCAAGCGTTGGGCGATGTACTGAAAAAGTACCCGCACGTAATGATTGCCACCGACGATATGTACGAGCCAATTCTGTGGACGGGTAAGCCTTTTTGCAACATTCTAAACGCCACCCCGGAATTGTACGACCGTACCTTTGTCTTGAACGGCGTGTCTAAAGCGTATGCCATGACCGGCTGGCGCATCGGTTATGCCGCAGGCCCGGCCAAAGTTATTGGCGCAATGAAGAAGATTCAGTCGCAAAGCACGTCTAACCCGGCGTCTATCTCACAGGCAGCTGCGCAAGCGGCACTCGATGGTAGTCAGGACTGCGTGCAGACCATGGTGACGGCATTCCATAAGCGTCACGATTACCTGGTGGAAGCCCTGAACACCTTGCCCGGCGTTGAGTGCCTGAGGGGCGACGGTACTTTTTACGCATTCCCGAGCTTTCAGGGCGCGATTGATGCTGATAGCAGCGTGAGCAACGATGTGGAGTTCGCGGAAAAGCTGTTGAAAGAAGCAGGCGTAGCGCTTGTTCCTGGCTCAGCATTTGGCATGCCAGGGCACATGCGATTGAGTTTTGCCACCAGCCAGGAAATTCTGACGAACGCGATTGAACGGCTGAAGAAAGCTCTGGGATAAATTCCCCTGAGGGGGTTGACGAGGCGAGGCGGCATGACTAGTATACGCGCTTCGTCTTACGACGATGTTCCCTGATAGCTCAGTTGGTAGAGCAACGGACTGTTAATCCGTTTGTCGCTGGTTCGAGCCCAGCTCGGGGAGCCACTATTTAAAAACCCGCTAATTCTTTGGATTAGCGGGTTTTTTTGTTCTGGTGTTTGCCGTGGTAGCGCCAGAAACAACCGCGAACTACAAGCCCGCCACCTCAGCATAGATCGCTTCCAAAGCAGCCAGAGGATCAGCAGCCTGGGTGATGGGGCGGCCGATGACCAGATAGTCGGAGCCGGCTTTTAAGGCCGCCACGGGGGTCATGATGCGTTGCTGGTCGCCTTTGTCGGCGCTGGCCGGGCGAATGCCAGGGGTAATTAACTGAAAGGCTGTACCCTGCTCTGCTTTTAGCTTGGAGGCTTCTTGCGCTGAGCAGACTACGCCGTCCAGGCCGCAGTTTTTGGTCAGGGTGGCCAGGCGCGACACATGCTCTTCGGCAGAAACATTGATGCCAATGCCGCTGAGGTCGTGTTCCGTCATGCTGGTCAGTACGGTGACCGCAATCAGCAGCGGCTTGTCGGTGCCGAAGCGTTCCAGGCGTTCGCGGCAGGCGGTCATCATTTTTTCACCACCGGAGGCGTGCACGTTCACCATCCACACACCTAAGTCCGCCGCAGCGGCAACCGCACCCGCGGCAGTGTTGGGAATGTCATGAAATTTTAAATCCAGAAACACCTCGAAGCCACGCTGTTGAAGCTCGCGAACTAAAGCTGGGCCGCTGCTGGTGAACAACTCTTTACCCACTTTCAGGCGGCATTTTTCTGGATTCAGCTGATCGGCCAAAGCCAGTGCCGGCTGATCAGAGGGGAAATCGAGGGCAACGATGATGGGGGATGCTTGGGAGCCTTGCACGCTGGGGTTCCTGACGTTAAATGAATGGATGTAATCTATAGGGGATCGCTGGTTTATTCTGCGTCTACGCCCTGAATCGGGCGAACGGTTTCCCATTGACGGCAGCTTGGGCACAGCCAGTGCAACTGCTGGCCGTCAAAACCGCAGTTTACGCAGCGGTAGACAGAGCGGTTGTGCAGTATCAATTCGCCGATACGGCTGACCAAACGGCCTTCATCGGTGGTCATGCCCTTTTCGTATCCGGCCATTTCAACCAGCTGCAATAGGCCGCGTACGCTAGGGCGGACTTCCAATTCGCCACGAAGTAGAGCAATAGCTGCCGGGCGGCCGGAGCGGCGCTCTACCGATTCTACCAGCGCCAGCAACAAGCTGGTGCTGGGGTAGCTTTCATAAAGTTTGCGCAACTTGCGACCGAGCTTGCCAACATCGCCATGTTCGCGTTCCAGCTTCATCAGCTGGTCGATGGCTTCCGGGCCGAAGTCAGGGTTCTGCTCGAACACTTTGAGTGCCATGGTGCCGGCTTCGCGGAAGCTACCCTGACGAGTCAGCAATTTCATTAGTATCAGAGTGCCACGCACGCAAGAGCGGTCGAATTCCAACGCTTCTTTGGCCAAGCGCTGAGCGCTCCAGCGGTCATCTTTGCGCAATGCTTGTTCAGATTTTTCGCAGGTCAGATAAGCCAGAATTTTAAACATCGCAGGGTCTGCGTCACCGCGGGTGAGCGTGTGAGCTACCTTAGAAGCTTTACCCCACTCACGCTCGCGTTCGTACAGATCAATCAGCTGGATTGCGGCACTACGGCCGTATTCACGATCGCCCATCAGCTGCTGCAATAACGTCTCTGCACGGTCGAGCAAACCGGCATTGAGGTAGTCCAGAGCCAGCTCGAGGGTCACTTGAGGAGAATAACGGGCAGGAAGCTCAGGGCGATCGAGCAAATTCTGATGAATCAGAATAGCGCGGTCTGTTTCGCCTTTGTTGCGGAAATGGCTGCCAATGGATAAATGCAGGCTGACGGTGTCGCGGTTGACCGCCAGTGACTGAACAAAATTATCAACGGCTTGGTCGGAGTAGTTGGTGAACAGAAATTGTAAACGGTCACGCACCGTTTCTTCATCTGCTATTACCTCATTGCGGTTGCGCGAACCCCCGAAGCGGCCAACAGCCCAACCAACCGCGACTGCTGTGCTAACCAGCAGCCACTGAAAAATCATATCCATTAAACCGTCCGGTCGTTCTGGGCCCGCTCTTTTTCCAGTGTTTGTTCAGTACGTTCAAGCTTTTTCTGCAGGGATCGCCGCGACACCCTGGCCTTTACCGTAGCCAGTGTGGCCATCAGAACACCCACCACAGCGCCAATCACAAAGGCCAGGATTATCCACATCGCTACACCATGGGGGCGGGTTTCAAAAACCAGAAAATTCAGCGGAACGGCCATCTGATTGTTCAACGAGAACACCAGTGCTAACAGAACCAGCACTAATACCAACAGAACGATCAGGATTTTCTGTAATCCCGCCATAACAATAGAACTCCTGAAGGCCATTCAGGCCCGACTGAGAAACGGCACCCAACGCAAAATCAGAAACCCTGTTTCAGGCTCTCGTTAACCTGTTCGCGCAGTTCTTTGCCGGGTTTGAAGTGAGGCACAAATTTTGCCGGTAATTGTACTGCTTCACCGGATTTCGGGTTACGCCCTACTCGCGCGGCACGATGATGGAGGGAAAAACTGCCAAAACCGCGAATTTCGATGCGCTGGCCATCTGCCAGAGATCGGGACATGTGCTCGATGATGGTTTTTACCGCCAGTTCCACGTCTTTAACCGACAACTGCGTCTGCTTTGAAGCAATTAACTCAACCAGTTCCGACTTTGTCATGAGGCATTGCCCTCTTGCGTTTTTATTCGATGAATAAAACTACTTTACCATGCCTCTAGTTTAGCCACATCGAAAAAAAACACAAAAAAAACGGGCTCTTAGAGCCCGTTTTTTTAACACAACTCAGAAATTAATCCTTGTTGGCGTTCTGCTGCTGCATCTGTTCCTTGATGAGATCACCAATGGTGGTCGCACCGGAGGCGCTTTCTGCAGTCTTGGTACGCACTGTATCCAGAGCCTGCTTGTCGTCTTCAACGTCTTTCGACTTGACGGACAGGTTGATAATGCGGTTTTTGCGATCAATGCTGATGATCTTAGCTTCAACTTCTTCGCCTTCCTTCAACGCGTTGCGTGCATCTTCAACACGATCACGGCTGATTTCGGAAGCCTTCAGAATTGCTTCAACTTCATCGCTCAGGGTAATAGTAGCTGCCTTGGCATCGACGGCAGAAACAATACCTTTAACGATAGAGCCTTTGTCATTCAACTGAACGAACTCCGCAAACGGATCGCTTTCCAGCTGTTTGATACCCAGAGAGATACGCTCGCGCTCGGGATCTACAGACAGGATAACAGTGTCAACTTCGTCGCCCTTCTTGTATTCACGGACGGCTTCTTCGCCAGTCTCGTTCCAGCTGATGTCAGACAAGTGAACCAGACCGTCGATGCCACCATCCAAACCGATGAAGATACCAAAGTCAGTGATTGACTTGATCTTACCGGAGATCTTGTCGCCCTTGTTGAAGTTGCCAGAGAAGTCTTCCCATGGGTTGGATACACACTGCTTGATACCCAAAGAAATACGACGACGTTCTTCATCGATATCCAGAATCATCACACCCACTTCGTCGCCAACCTGGACAACTTTAGAAGGATGAATGTTCTTGTTGGTCCAATCCATTTCAGACACGTGAACCAGACCTTCAACGCCTTCTTCCAGCTCAGCAAAACAGCCGTAATCGGTCAGGTTGGTAACGCGTGCTGTGACCTTGCTACCTTCTGGGTAGCGAGCCTTGATTTCAACCCAGGGATCTTCACCCAGTTGCTTCAGACCCAGTGATACGCGGTTGCGCTCACGGTCAAATTTCAGAACCTTGACGTTGATTTCATCGCCAACGTTCACGATTTCGCTCGGATGCTTGATGCGCTTCCAGGCCATATCGGTAATGTGCAGCAGGCCGTCAACACCGCCCAGATCTACGAACGCGCCGTAGTCAGTCAGGTTCTTGACGATACCCTTAATTGTCAGACCTTCGGTCAGGGTTTCCAGCAGAGCTTCGCGCTCGGCGCTGTTTTCAGCTTCCAGAACGGCACGACGTGAAACAACCACGTTATTACGCTTCTGGTCGAGCTTGATAACCTTGAATTCCAGTTCTTTGTTCTCGAGGTGCGCGGTGTCGCGAACCGGACGAACGTCTACCAAGGAACCCGGCAGGAACGCACGAATGCCAGCCAGATCAACGGTGAAACCACCCTTAACCTTGCCGTTAATAATACCTTTAACCACTTCTTCCGCTGCGAAGGACTTTTCAAGCACTGTCCAGGCTTCTGCACGCTTGGCCTTTTCGCGGGATAGGCGGGTTTCGCCGAAACCATCTTCAACTGCTTCAAGGGCTACGTCTACAACGTCGCCTATGACTACTTCCATCTCGCCTTTTTCATTCAGGAACTGGGAGGCGGGGATAACGCCTTCGGACTTCAGTCCGGCGTTAACGGTGACCCAGTCGCTATCGATATCAACAACGGTTCCCTGGACGATGGAACCTGGCTGCATATCAATTTCTTTTAGGCTTTCTTCAAAAAGATCCGCAAAGCTCTCGCTCATTATGAGTCCTATATGTTCAACGCAAGTATCTCGTGCCGCCAGCAACACGGTCTGTTAATTAAGTCCGGAATCAGCCTGGGGCTGGCAGATTGTGCTGTTCCCGGATTTCCAATGGCAAAAAGGTGCCATCAGGCTTGGCCTGCTGCTGCCATACACCTGACTAACACCTCTTCTATGCTTAAACCTGTGGAATCAATGACTTGCGCATCATCCGCGGGCTTAAGCGGGGCAGCTGAACGATTCATGTCCCGTTCATCACGTACCCGAATCTCTTCTAAAACGTTCGCAATACTAACATCGACGCCAGCTTGCAGCAACTGGCTAAAACGGCGTTGTGCCCGCTCTTCAGCACTGGCCGTCAAAAAGATTTTTACCGGTGCGTCCGGGAACACCACTGTGCCCATATCGCGACCGTCGGCTACCAGGCCTGGCGCCTTACGAAAATCGCGCTGGCGCTGCAACAGAGCATCTCGAACGGACTGCATCACCGCCACTTTAGACGCGTTATTGCCACATTGTTCGGTGCGAATCGCCGCGTTTACATCTTCTCCGGCCAGCAGTACTTTTGTGGGTTCACCAGGGGCTGTGGGTTCAAAGGTGACATCCAGGCCGGCAGCCACCACGACCAAAGCAGGCTCGTTGTCTAGCGCCACGCCCTGGCGCTCGGCCGCCAATGCGGTCAAACGATAAAGAGCGCCGCTGTCCAACAGATGCCAGCCCAACTTGCGCGCCAGCATTTGGGTAATAGTCCCCTTACCCGAACCACCCGGGCCATCGACCGTAATAACCGCTGCTAGCTGCACACCCATCAGACGTCTCCCTGGCTTTGGATATTCATACCCACCTGCTGCGCCAGTTCGACAAAGCCGGGGAACGACGTTGCAACGTTGGCACAGTCGTTGATGACAATCTCGCCTTGTGCACGCAGTGAGGCCACCGCAAACGACATGGCAATGCGATGGTCGCCGTGGCTGTTAACAATACCGCCGGTCATGGCCTGGCCTCCGTCGATGATGATGCCGTCGGGAATGACCGTGGTTTTAACGCCTACCGCTGCCAAACCGTCCGCCATTGCCTGAATACGGTCACTTTCTTTAACCCGCAGTTCTTCCGCGCCACGCAGTGTGGTGCGGCCTTCGGCGAAAGTAGCAGCGATAAACAGGACCGGAAACTCGTCGATGGCCAGCGGCACTTCCCTTTCAGGAATGTCGATGCCTTTCAGTGGGGCGTAACGCACGCGAACATCTGCCACCGGCTCGCCGCCAATCGCGCGCTCGTTACTAACGTCAATGCTTGCACCCATTAGCCGCAGTATATTAATCACCCCGACACGCGTGGGGTTCATACCGACGTGGCGCAATGTCAGGTCAGAGCCTGGCGCGATACTGCCGGCTACCAGAAAAAACGCCGCGGACGAAATGTCGGCCGGCACGTCAATATTGCAAGCAACCAGCTTGCCGCCGCCGCTGACGCTGGAGGTCCCGTCATTGCGATACACATGATAACCAAAACCTTCCAGCATGCGCTCGGTATGGTCACGCGTGGGCGCAGGCTCTGTGACTGACGTGACGCCATCGGCGTATAATCCGGCCAGTAGCAGGCAAGATTTTACCTGAGCACTGGCCACCGGCATGTCGTAGTGAATTCCGGTCAGTAGCTGGCTGCCGCGAATTTTCAGCGGTGGCCGCCCGCCTTCGGCCGTATCAATCACCGCACCCATGGCGCGCAGCGGGTCGGCCACCCGGCTCATCGGCCGCTTGGTAAGGCTGGCGTCACCCACCAGTTCGGAGTCAAACGCCTGAGCCGCCAGCAAACCTGAAAACAGCCGCATTCCTGTGCCGGAGTTGCCCAGATAAATGGGCCCGCGCGGCGCCTGCAAGCCGTTCATGCCAACACCGTGAATGCGCACGAAGCCATTGCTGGGGCCTTCAATGGTCACACCCATATCGCGAAAAGCCTGCACCGTGGCCAGGCTATCTTCGCCTTCCAGAAAGCCGTTCACTTCGGTAATGCCCTCGGCCAAAGCACCCAACATGATAGAGCGGTGCGACATGGATTTGTCGCCCGGCACCCGAATATCTCCCACAATTGGGCCAGCGGGCTGAGCCCGGAAGGTCACCTGATGTTCTGTATTGTTAGTCACGTAGGCCTGTCCTGAGAGCATTTTTGAAAAGTGTTCGCGAGCAGCTCTGGCACGAGTAAAAACCCGTAACAAAGTGTCCCCATCCTGGTCGGCAATGGCCGAACGCAGTTGGTCTAGATCTTGGGTAAACCGGTCA
Organism: Marinobacter sp. BSs20148; assembly: GCF_000283275.1. NCBI lineage: Bacteria > Pseudomonadati > Pseudomonadota > Gammaproteobacteria > Pseudomonadales > Marinobacteraceae > Marinobacter > Marinobacter sp. BSs20148. Next base: position 1,629,542 of record NC_018268.1, on the reverse strand, counting down.
ATCGTATGCAGAACAGCGTCGCGGTTTGACAGAAAGATATCACGCCACATAACCGGATCGCTGGCAGCAATGCGAGTAAAATCACGAAATCCGCCGGCCGCGTAACGGAATATATCCATATTCTGGTCGTCGCCGGCGAGAGTATCTACCAGGGAAAACGCAATAAGATGAGGCAAATGGCTGGTGGCGGCCAGCACCTCGTCATGATGCTCCGCGGCCATGGTCAGCACGTTAGCATCGCAGGCACGCCACATAGCGGTTACTTTGCCCAAGGCTTGCGGGCAAGCATCATCCGCAGGCGTCAGAATGACTTTGTGTTTGGCGAACAGCTGCGAATTCGCCGCCCGAATGCCGCTTTTCTCCGAGCCGGCAATGGGGTGGCCAGGTATCACCGTTGCTGGCAAGTGCCCTAAAACCGCGCGCACATCATTTACAAATCCACTTTTCGTACTGCCCACATCGGTAATAATGGCATCGCCGTTCAGCGCCGGTTGTATTTCCCGCAACACCGACTGGGTGGCTTTTACTGGCACTGCCAACACCACCAGATCAGCTCCGCTGACCGCCTGCGCAGCAGACTCTGCAGCGCTGTCGATCACGCCCAACTCAACGCCCAGGGCCAATTCGTCGGCGCGGGTGTCAAAACCCACTACTTCTTCCGCCAGCTTGTTTTCGCGCAGAGCCGCAGCCAACGAGCCACCGATCAGCCCCAGACCAATTATCGCAACGCGCTGAAACAGAGGCTGAACTACGGGCATGTCAAGCGCCCTGTCCGGACGCAACCAGCGTCTGGGAAAGGGCCTCTATAAAGCGCGCGTTTTCTTTCGCAAGACCCACCGACACCCGCAGGTGTCGCGGCATGCCGTAACCGGCCACGGGGCGCACAATCACACCGTGCGCCAAAAGCGCCTGATAAACATCCATGGCATGCTCACCCACATCTACCGCAATAAAGTTGGCCGTAGACGGAATATACGACAATCCCATGGCTTCAAACGCAGCACCAAGCTGAGCCAGGCCATCACTGTTCACCCTGCGCGCTTCATTCAGATAAGCTTCGTCGCCCAACACCGCCGTAGCCGCGGCTAAAGAGACGCTGCCCACGTTAAACGGCTGGCGCACCCGGTTAAGAATGTTGGCAATGGCCGCAGAGCTGATGCTGTAACCAATGCGCAGCGCCGCCAGGCCCCAGGCTTTGGAAAAAGTGCGGCACACAATCAGATTGGGATAATCGGGCAACAGCACCAAGCCGTCGGCGGCGTCCTCGCCTTGCATGTATTCGCAGTAAGCTTCGTCTAACACCACCAGCACCCGCGCGGGCACTTTGTCCATAAACGCCTTCAGGGCTTTAGCGCCGTGCACCGTGCCTGTGGGGTTGTTGGGGTTGGCCACAAAAATCAGTTTTGTGCGATCGGTAATCGCCTCAGCCATCGCATTCAGATCATGTCCCCAGTGTTGCGCTGGAACACACACGCCCCGCGCGCCAATCGCTTGGGTAACAATCGGGTAAACGGCAAAGGCATACTGGGAATAGATCACTTCGTCATCAGCACTGGCAAAGCAACGGGCGATCACTTCCAGCAAGTCGTTAGAGCCGTTGCCCAGAGTCAGTTGTGACGTTTCTACAGTAAAACGCTTAGCCAAGGCTTGCTTCAAATTAAAGCCGTTACCGTCTGGATACAAGCACAACTCGCCCATCGCTTTTTGCGCAGCCTGCACGGCTTTCGGGCTGGGGCCCAGTGGATTTTCGTTGCTGGCCAGCTTTATGATGTCGGCCGGATTCAGGCCCAGCTCGCGCGCCAACTCTGCAATTGGTTTACCGGGTTGATACGGCGATAACGCCTGAACACCGGATACTGCAAGACTCTGGTAATCAATCGCCATGATTTGTCCTTGAAGCAGGTTAAAGCACACCAATAGGGTAAGACCCCAAACGCTTGAGTTCTACCGCTTCTACATCCACTTCGGCCAACACTTTACGAGCGGGCTCGTCGTCCATATGGCCTTCAAAATCGATGTAGAACACATAGGCCCAGGTGCCCGTTTGCGAAGGCCGGGTTTCAATGCGAGTCAGGCTGATGCCGTGGCTGTGGAACGGTTCTAACAACTGATACAAAGCGCCCGGCTTATTGCGCATAGACACCAGCACTGACGACTTATCGTGACCGCTGGGGGTAACCGCTTCGCGGCCAATAATCAGAAAACGGGTGGTGTTGTCGGGCCGGTCTTCAATGCTGTTTGCCAGCTTGACCAAACCGTAGAGCTCTGCCGCCATATCGCCGGCAATAGCTGCGGCGCCTGGTTCTGCTGCCGCACGGCGCGCCGCCTCAGCGTTGCTGGAGACGCTGATGCGTTCGATGCCGTAGCGGTGGGTATCCAGCCACTGGCGGCACTGGGCGAACGACTGCTGGTGCGAGTAAATTCGGGTGATTTCCTGGCCGTCGTTCTGCGGCGCCACCATCAGGTGGTGGTGAATGCGAAGTTGCACTTCGCCGCAGATTTTCAACGGCGAAGACATGAACATATCCAGAGTGTGGTTGATCATGCCTTCGGTAGAATTCTCAACGGGCACTACGCCGTAGTGCGCAGCTCCAGATTCCACTTCGCGGAACACCGCATCAATGGCAGGCATGGGCACGCTCACCACCGAGTGGCCAAAGTGCTTGAGAGCAGCGGCCTGGGTAAAGGTGCCCAACGGCCCCAAAAAGGCAATGTGCATGGGTTTTTCAAGGGCCAGGCACACCGACATAATTTCGCGGAACAAGCGCGCCATTTCCTCGCCGGGTAACGGCCCCGGGTTTTGTTCCATAATACGGCGCAGTACTTGGGCTTCGCGTTCGGGGCGGTAGAAAACCACATCTTGCCCCGGATTGGCGGCCATTTTTACATGGGCAACTTCTTGGGCGCAGCGGGCACGGGCACTGATCAGCTTCATAATCTGCTGATCAATACTGTCTATTTCGTCGCGCAGTTCCGCCAATCGAGCTTGCTCATCGCTCATGGTTAACCGCGCTCCTTGGCAAATTCCGCCATATAGGAGATCAGTGCGTCTACGCCGGCTTCCGGCATAGCGTTGTAGATGCTGGCTCGCATGCCGCCTACCGACCGGTGACCTTTCAGGTTCAGCAACTGGCGCTCATCAGCACCTTTTAAAAAAGCGCTGTTCAGAGCCTCGTCAGCAAGAATGAAGGGCACGTTCATCCGGGAGCGAAAGCGCGGATCAATGGGGTTGGAGTACAACGGGTTGGTATCAATAAAGTGGTACAGCTTTTTCGCTTTGCGGGCGTTGAGCTCGCCTATGGCGCTTACGCCGCCCTGATCTTTCAGCCACTTGAAAACCAGCCCCGCAAGGTACCAAGAGTAAGTCGCCGGCGTGTTGAACATCGAGGCGTTATCGTCCATCACCTGATAGTTCATCATGGTCGGGATCTTCGCGTGGGCTTTACCCAGCAAATCTTTGCGAACGATGACAATCACGAGGCCAGAAGGACCGATATTTTTCTGCGCGCCGGCGTAAATCAGACCGAATTTCGAGACGTCTACGGGGCACGACAGCATGCTGGATGACATGTCCGCAACCAAAGGCACCTTGCCGCTGTCGGGAACAAAATCAAACTCCAGACCACCAATGGTTTCATTGGGCGTGTAATGCAGATAAGCCGAATCAGCACGGGTTTTCCAGCCGGCCTGATCAGGCACGGTAGTAAAACCGCACCCGGCAGAGCTGGCCACCACATTCACGTCGCCGTAACGGCGGGCTTCAGCGATGGCTTTTTCGGACCAGATACCGGTGTTCACGTAATCAGCGGAGGCTGAGTTACCAAGCAGATTCAGGGGCACAGTAGCAAACTGGCTAGAGGCGCCGCCCTGCATGAAAAGAACGGCGTAATCGTCTGATATTCCAGCCAAATCACGCACATCCTGCTCGGCAGTTTCGGCGATTTCAACAAACTCGTCGCTGCGATGGCTCATTTCCATCACCGACATGCCGGTACCGCGCCAGTCGAGCATTTCGTCCCGTGCCTGTCGCAGCACTTGTTCCGGCAAAGTTGCCGGGCCTGCACAAAAATTATACGCCCTGCTCATGTTGCTGTGGTCTCTCGCGTCTTGCTGATTCAGTGTGCCGGCTGCGGCGACTTATTCGTCGCCGGCATCCGCGTCGCCATTATCGTCTGCATCGGCACTGTTACCGTCAAGCGTTTCGCCGCCTGCTTGCAGATTTCTTTGCTCACTTGATGCATCTTCACCCGTGACACCTTCAACCTCGGTGTCTTCCCCGATGATCTCTTCAGCGTCGGTTTCAGCAATGCGCTCTACACCCACCAGGCGTTCGTCTTCCTGACTGAGCTTGATCAGGCGCACACCCTGGGTGTTGCGACTGAGCACAGACACTTCATCGGTACGGGTACGAACCAGCGTGCCCTTGTCCGAGATCAGCATCATTTCGTCGCCGTCGAACAGTTGCAATGCGGTCACCAGGTTGCCGTTACGATCAGAGCACTGCATGGCGATAACGCCTTGGCTGCCGCGACCGTACGTGGGGAATTCATCCAGGTTGGTGCGTTTGCCGTAGCCGTGTTCGCTCGCCATCAGTAATACGGCGTTATCCTGTGGAATGATCAATGACACCACGTGATGGCCTTCGGCCATACGGATACCGCGTACACCCCGTGCGGTGCGACTCATCGGGCGCACCGCTTCTTCTTTAAAGCGCACCGCTTTACCGGCGGTGGAGAACAGCATGATTTCGGCGCTGCCGTCGGTGATCGCCGCGCCAATCAGGGTGTCACCTTCGTCCAGCGACAGCGCAATCAGGCCACTGCTGCGTGGGCGGGAGAAGTTCGGCAGCGGGGTCTTTTTGACCACGCCGGCTGATGTTGCCATCAATACAAACTGATCTTCCGGGTAGTCCCTAACCGGCAGGAAGGTGGTGATACGTTCACCCTCGTCCAGCGGCAGAATGTTCACCATCGGGCGGCCGCGTGAAGCACGGCTGGCGCGCGGAATTTCAAACACCCTCAACCAGTAGACCTTGCCACGGTTAGAGAAACACAAAATAGTGTCGTGAGAGTTGGCCACCAGCAGTTTTTCTACGAAATCTTCGTCTTTCATAGAGGTCGCCGCTTTACCACGACCGCCACGGCGCTGGGCCTGATAATCTTCCACCGCTTGAGTCTTGGCATAGCCGCTGTGGGAAATGGTGACGACCAGTTCTTCTTCATCAATCAGATCGGCCACGGTCAAATCGCGGCGGGAGCTGGTGATTTCAGTGCGACGCTCGTCGCCAAACTCTTCCACAATAGCTTGCAGTTCGTCGCGAATGACCTGCATCAGGCGCTCCGGATTACCCAGAATGTCCAACAAGTCGGCAATACGCTCCAGAATTTCGCGGTATTCGTTTTGCAGCTTTTCGGTTTCGAGACCAGTCAAGCGGTGCAGACGCAGGTCCAGAATCGCCTGGGCCTGTTCCGGAGACAAATGATATTTGCCATTGCGTAAGCCGTAAATTTCCGGCAAATCGTCCGGACGGCAGGCATCTTCACCAGCGTGCTCCAGCATGGCCATCACGTCTTCGGATCCCCAGCCTTGGGCAATCAGCTTTTCCTTGGCTTCGGCGGCCGAAGGTGAGGCTTTAATCAGTGCGATGATCTCGTCAATGTTGGCCAGCGCAACCGCCAGACCTTCAAGAATATGACCACGTTCGCGGGCTTTACGTAGCTCAAAAATCGTCCGACGAGTAACCACTTCGCGACGGTGACGTATGAAGGCGTCCAGCATTTCCTTCAGATTGAGGATGCGCGGTTCGCCGTCAATCAGCGCCACCATGTTGATACCGAAAACGGTTTCAAGCTGGGTCTGTTTGAACAGGTTGTTAATGATCACGTCCGGGTTTTCACCGCGGCGCAATTCGATAACAACGCGAATGCCTTCCTTGTTGGACTCGTCACGCAGCTCAGTGATGCCTTCCAGGCGCTTTTCTTTCACCAGCTCGGCGATTTTCTCGATCAACCGCGATTTGTTCAGCTGATACGGCAGCTCGGTGATGATCACCGCGTCGCGCTTGGTCTTGGCGTCGTGCTCTACTTCGTGACGGGCGCGAATGTACACGCGGCCACGGCCGGTGCGATACGCCTCAACAATGCCCGCACGACCGTTAATGATGCCCTCGGTGGGGAAATCCGGACCGGGGATGAACTCCATCAATTGATCAATGCTTAAGTCTGGGTCATCAATCAGTGCCAAACAGCCTTTCACCACCTCAGTGAGGTTGTGGGGCGGAATATTAGTGGCCATACCCACGGCGATACCAGACGAACCGTTGACCAGCAGGTTCGGCACGCGGGTAGGCATAACCACCGGAATCTGCTCTGTGCCATCGTAGTTGGGCACGAAATCGACCGTTTCTTTGTCCAGATCGGCCAGCAGAGAATGGGCGATTTTCTTCATGCGGATTTCGGTGTAACGCATGGCCGCGGCGTTGTCGCCGTCGATGGAGCCAAAGTTACCTTGGCCGTCTACCAGCGGATAACGCAGCGAAAACGGCTGAGCCATACGTACGATGGTGTCGTAAACCGCAGAGTCACCGTGCGGGTGGTATTTACCAATAACGTCACCCACCACGCGGGCGGACTTTTTATAGGCTTTGTTCCAGTCGTTGTTCAACACCGACATGGCGAACAGTACGCGACGATGTACCGGCTTAAGGCCGTCGCGCACATCCGGAAGTGCCCGGCCCACAATCACGCTCATAGCGTAATCCAGGTAGGACTGCTTCAACTCGTCTTCAATATTTACCGGCAGGATCTCTTTGGCTAACTCACCCATCGAGAAAGGTTCCTTTGCGTTAACTGAAAATCGTATCAGGGCCCGATTCTGACCCCGTTAATGAGTTCTGTGACAAGCCGAGCAGTATACCACACAGGCACCCTCCACGGGGCCTTGAGGGCTACTGTTAATCAAATACCACGGTCTTGTTTTCGTGAGTGATCACGCGGTCTTCGATATGCGAACGCAGACCGCGTGCCAACACACTTTTTTCCACATCTTTACCCAGGCGCACCATGTCGTCAGTGGTATCGCGGTGGGTGATGCGAATCACCGACTGTTCGATGATCGGGCCTTCGTCGAGGTCCTGAGTCACATAGTGACAAGTAGCCCCGATAAGCTTCACACCACGGCTGTAGGCCTGGTGATAAGGGCGGGCGCCGGCGAACGAAGGCAAAAAGCTGTGGTGAATATTGATCACCTTGCCCGCGTATTTGGCGCACAGTTCCGGCGGCAGAACCTGCATGTAGCGCGCCAGCACCACCACATCGACCTGGTACTGCTCGAACAGGTCTTCAATGTGGGCAAAGGCTTCTTCGCGTTTGTCTTTACTGGCCGGCACGTGGTGGTAAGGAATGTCGTGCCATTCCACCATGCGGCGCAGATCGTCGTGGTTGGACACTACCGCGACAATTTCGACGTTCAGTTCTTTGCTCTGCCAGCGGTGCAGCAGATCAGCCACGCAGTGGGATTCTTTGCTGCACATCAACACCACTTTTTTCGGCTGCGCCGAATCGGTGATACGCCAGTTCATGTTGAACTCGCGGGCGATGGGTGCAAACGCTGCGCGAAACTGTTCCAGGCCAAAGGGAATCGAGTTGGCCTTGATTTCGTGACGCATAAAAAACCAACCACTGTGGGTATCGGAATGGTGGCTTGCTTCGGTTATCCAGCCGTTGTAGGTGGACAAAAAATTACTCACCTTAGCGACAATTCCAACCCCGTCCGGGCAGGAAATCACAAGACGGTAGGTATGCTCCATGAAAGCCTTTCCTTAACTCAAACGCGGGAAAGCGGATACGTCGGGGGGAAAGCCACAACTTGAAATCAAGCTGACGGCGTTACGCACCAATGAAAATAACGCGTTATGATAGCGTATCTGAACGCTGGAAACGAGGAGCTAACGCATGCACAGCCATCTACAGGCACCCGATTCAAAAACAGACTCAAACTCCCGCTCAGGGCGATTAAAAGCCACCGTGCTGGGTGCTTTTGCTATTAGCACCAAGTTGGTGGCTGTTAGTACCCGTTTAATAGTGATCAGCACCAGTCTGGCTGTCAGTTACGGCGCCCACGCCGATGCCATTCTAGAGGGCGAACGCTTTAATCCGGTCACTGCTACGCAGGGCATGGTGTCTACCAGCCACGCCCTGGCCACCGAAGTCGCGCTGCAGATATTAAAAGACGGCGGTAATGCAGTGGATGCCGCGGTTACAGCCGGCTTCGCCCTGGCCGTTACCCAACCCCGCTCCGGCAATATTGGCGGCGGCGGTTTTATGTTGATAGCGCCGGGTGATGGCGCCGCGCCGGAAGCCATTGACTACCGCGAAACCGCGCCGGCAGCAGCCACCGAAGATCTGTTCCTGGACGACGATGGCAACGTGGTACAAAACCGCAGTCGCTTTACCCACAAAGCCGCAGGCGTGCCCGGCACGGTGGCCGGGCTGGCTCTGGCTCTGGAACGCCATGGCAGCATCAGCCTCAAGCAGGCTTTGGCGCCGGCAATCAAGCTGGCCAGTGACGGCTTTATAGTGCCGCGGCGCTTCAACGAAGGGCTGGAGCAGGCCCGCGAGCGCATGACCCTCTGGCCGGCCACCCTGAAAACCTTTTATAAAGAAGACGGTTCAGCCTGGCAGCCCGGCGAACGCTTTCGCCAGCCGGAACTGGCAGCAACCTTGCAACGCATCGCAGACCAAGGCACCGACGGCTTTTACAGAGGCGAAACTGCACGTCTGATTGCTGAAGAAATGGCCCGGCACGACGGCCTGATTACCGAGGCTGATCTGGCCGGCTACAAGCCTGTCGTTCGCACACCGGTACACGGCACTTATCGCGGATACGACATTTATTCTATGTCGCCGCCCTCCTCCGGCGGCGTTCACATCGTGCAGATTCTGAACATTATGGAAGGGTTCCCCATCGCGGAATTCGGCCACAACTCCGCCAGCGCCATTCACTACATGGCCGAAGCCATGAAACTGGCCTACGCCGACCGCACACAATATCTGGGCGACACCGACTTTGTGGATGTGCCTGTGGCGGGATTAATCAGCAAGGGCTATGCAGAAGAGTTACGCGGCACGATTAGAGCAGAAGAAGCCCGCCCGGCCAGCGAGATAAAACCGGGGCAACCTGCGGCTTATGAAAGTCCTGAAACCACGCATTTTTCAGTAGTAGATCGTTGGGGTAATGCGGTATCAAATACTTACACCATCAACTTCAGTTACGGTTCAGGCATTACCGTGGCCGGCGCCGGTTTTTTATTGAATAACGAAATGGACGATTTCAGCGCCAAGCCAGGCGTACCCAACGCTTACGGTTTAATCGGCGGCGCAGCCAACAAGATCGAACCCGGCAAACGCATGCTCAGTTCCATGTCGCCTACCGTGGTTCGCAAAGACAGTCGCAACTTTCTGGTAACCGGCAGCCCTGGCGGCTCGCGCATCATAACCACGACTCTGCAGGTAATCATGAACGTCATAGACCACGGCATGAACATACAAAGCGCGGTCAGTGTGCCGCGTATTCATCACCAATGGCTGCCAGATCAGATTCGTATAGAGCAAGGTATTAGTGCAGACACAGTGAAGCTGTTGGAGAACAAAGGTCACACGGTGGTCACTGACTCGGCAATGGGCGCTATTCAGAGCATTATGATTGGCGAAGATGGCACGCTTTACGGTGGCGCAGACCCTAGGCGCAGTACGTCATCGGCACAAGGCTTTTAAGCCTTGAGAAAAATTAAAACAGCGATTACGCCATAAACACGTCCGTCAGGTTTTGGTCAGGCTAGCCACAGTGCGCGCCGTGCGTTCAAATGTGAGCGCAATGCGCTCAAACATACCCTCAATAATAACCGTTTGTTGATCTGGCAAGTCCACCGAATGTACAGCCTGCAACAAACGGTCACTGGCTTCGCGAAACCCGGGATTGAACTCGCCACGGGAGCTCATTAGATAGGTATCTGCCAGCACCTGCTGCCAGTTAAGCAGCTCGGCATCTACCAGCGGCCCACGCCGCTTACGAACGAGTTTACGCAGGCGTATAGACGTGTGCCCCAGGTTAAGGCCCGTAAAACCCAGGTCTGTCATAAAGCGTTCGCTGCGTTTATTTTCCTGATCGTAATTGGCCAGCCTCAGCAGGCGCTCGCCCATGCGGCCGTTGTACCAGCGTTCCGGCGCGGGATGGTTGTTTATATCCACCAGATCTCGCGCTGTTGCGAGCAATAGCCGCCGCTTCATCAAGTGGCTATCGGGCGGCGCAATCAGCTGAAATATCCAATAGAGCGCACCAATACCTACCAGCAGGCCGAGCGCGTTGTTGGCGGCGTCTGCGGCGTTAAATGTCATATCGTTACCAGGCTGGATAATCAGCGCGAATGGAATGCAAAAACCCAGGCCGTAAGGCAAGGTTTCGCGGCTGGCCAACGCCACAAGACCAATGTAATAAGGCCCAGCCAATACCAGTATCAGAATTTCAAAATCCCCACTGCTTTGTGACAGCAGTGCCAGCCCGAACACCAGCGCCGCCGGTACCGCGACCACCACACCCAATAGCAGGCGGCGAAGAAATACCTTCAGAAAGGCTAGAGAAAAACGTGCGAAAGTGACCGAAAACACCACCGGCAAAATCATCATCAAAATGGCCGAGGGGCTGGCAGTGGTCACCCAGACGGTGGCACCAAACAGAAACACCATGCCGGTACGGAAACCGTTGATGGCGCCAAACAGAGGGTCCCGATGAGTGGATAGCTTGGGAGCTTTCAACAGCGTGCTGTCGGGATTCTCTAGAGCGTTGTAGGCCCGCAACACCACTGCCAGGTCTGATGCCAGCTCTAAGGCCGTGCCTGCCAGGCGGGTAACAATGGCAGACTCATCTACAAACGCAGAACGCTGCTCCAGCAGCTGTCGTCGCAATGCCTGCGCCAGGCGGTAGGCTTCTTCATAGTTGTCAGTCGCAACGACCAGACGAAAATGGGTGCGCATAGTATCCAGCATTTGGCGAAACGCTGGCGACAGCAGGTCATCGTGATTACGATGGAAACGGCCAAGAATCTGGGTCAACGCTAACAGCGACAGCACCTTGTTGCTGAGCAAATTGGCAGCCCGGCTGCGCCCAGGACCCTCCGGGCTTTCATACACCACGGCGCTGGAGTCGTCTGCCAGCGCAACCAAGGTTTCCAGAATCTGCTCAGCGCTTTGGTGGCGCTGGTCGTGGGAGCTTTGCGGGTCCAGCTCGAAGGTCAGATTTTCCAAGGTTCTGTTAATAACCTTGCGGGCGTCGTCGCGCATTTGGTCTTTCACCATCATTGGCCACAGCAGCTTACTGACCAACATGGCGCACACCGCGCCCACTGTGATTTCACTGATACGAGCCTGGGCAATATCAAACACGGCCTTGCTACTGGCGGCTTCGGCATTGGCCATCACCAGAATCACCACCAGAGCAGCGGTCATGCCGGCCATGGCAAAGGCATAGATAAAGTTTTTGCTGTGCACCATGGCCGCAGCCGCGGAGTTCAGGCTCACCCACAAAACCAGACTGGCCAGTGCCAGCAGCGGGTAAGGTATCAGCAGCGCCAGTATCAGGATGCCGACGGCACCCCCCAGCAGCGATCCCAGAATCAGGCACAGGGCTTTTTCGATTACCATCCCGCTTTCCGGGCGGATCTGTAGAAAAATAGCGGCGACCAAGGCCCAGTAAGGTCGTTCCAACCCCAAATACATGGAGGTGAACAGCGCCATGGCCATGGCGATAAGGCCTTTGAAGGCGAAAATCACCGCGTGCTTGTCGGGCATCAGCAGCTGTGCAAGCCAGGGGTGTAGCTGCATATTACTGATCGGTTTCGAGGTAGATTGAAACCGTCATGCCGGCGCTAAGATTGAGTTCTGGCGGCAGTGAGTCCAGAGTGATATCCACCGGTATGCGCTGGGCCAAACGTACCCAGTTCACCGCCTGCTGCACTTGTGGCAACAACTGGCTGTTGCTACTAACGCTGGTGTCGGCAATGCCTTGGGCAATACTGGTGACCTTGCCCTGCATTTCGCCGCCGCTCATCAGTGTTACCCGAGCATTTTGGCCAACGTGAATTTTCTGCAGCTTGGTTTCTTCAAAGTAACCGGTCACGTAAAACGAGCTTTTCTGCACCAGAGACACCACCGGCTGGCCCTGGTTCACGTAGTTGCCTTCGTTCAGGATGAGATTGCTAACGGTGCCGGTTTCAGGCGCCGTTACCCGGGTGCGTTGCAGGTCAATACGAGCCGTTGCCAGCTGAGCCTGAGCCAACTCGTAACTGGCTTTGGCAGATTCGGTTTGAATGCGGTAGGTTTCCAGATTCTCACCGCTAATAGTCTGGCGGCCGTTTAAGCCTTCGTGGCGCTGATACTGATGCTGGGCTAATTCCCAGGCGCTGCGCTTCTGCGCCAGATAAGCGCCGGCTTCGGCAATTTTTGCCTGATAGCGGGATTCGTCAATCACAAACAGCAAGTCACCCTTGTTAACCGGCTGGTTGTTGCTCACTTCAAGGCGGGTTACCCAGCCGGACACGTCGGGCGCTACGGTAATGACATCTGCGCGAATACGGCCATCGCGGGTCCAAGGCGAATGCAAATAGTGATTCCATATCCAGTTGCCAGCCAATATGGCCGCAACCACCACCAGCAGGGTAACTCCAACACGCAATAATTTTCCCATAAGCCGGCTTCAGTCTCCCACCCAGTAAATAGTCAACGCCAGATAACATACAAAAATGCCCACATCGAACCAGGCATCTTTCCAGATATAACGCCGCCAATGCAGCCGATGCAGCACCCAGCGAGTGGCCATGGTCATCAAAAACGCCAATGGCCCCAGCACAACCAAAGGGCTGAACAGCATTCCGCCCAAACTCAGCTCATGAAACATGCGTGTTTTTATCACCCGGTTATTGCGCAATCTGTGTGTATCGCCAGCAAAGAATGTATTGGACAACTATCGGATACGAAAACCAATAGCCATTTGCCAGTACATCCGCAACTAATTCGACTTGGCGCTTATATCAGGGTATTGGCAGTGACAAATCACCGGCCGCCAGGCTTGCGTCGATTAAGCCCCCGCCAACCTAGTAGCAAGAGTTCGGCGACGATTCAGGATTAATATCACCAGCCACTTCTTCCGGGTCTATACCGTGATGAGCCAGCACTTCTCGCACAAAATTCACCTGCGCCAGCACTCGCCCGGCATCGTCACCGTAATCGTAGCGGTTTACTTCTACCGGCTGCGGCATAAAGGTAAAAGCGGTTTTCAATGCGGTCAATGTATCGTCGTCTATCATCAGCAGGTACCGGTTAACGTGAATGATTTTCAAAACCGACTATCGGCGAGGACGCACCCAACGTCAATCATTGCTAGTGCCCCGTTTAGCATTACTGATCATGCACCTTAAGGCTCAATAAGTGTCGTTCTCGCTGTACACGGCCACCGACAAGTCACCGTTGTTTGCCTCTGTTACCACAAAGGTGATCGGCTTACAGCACACCTGACAGTCTTCAATGTATGACTGCTGCGCGTCTTCGGGGTTAATCAGCACCTCAGCAGACTCACCGCAGTAGGGGCATTCAATTATGGTTTCGGTCAATTCGTTCATAAAGCCTCTTTATTTAGCATGCGCCTTGGGGCACGTAGATATAGCCCTGTTCCGTGCAGCCGAATACCCGTTCACTGTTCCCAGCCTGGTACAAAGCCGCAATATACAGGCAAACAATCGCATCCAATACGTCTTCATTATGCTTCAGAGCTGCACCACGCAAAGACTGAATACGCTGCGGATCCAAATAGGGTAAAAATAACGGGCCTATGATCAACATCATTCTTTCGGACTGCGCCAGGCTAAGCAGTAAACTTGCAAGCCGGGCCTGGCCCTGGCGCTTATCCGCTACCTGGCCTTTTTTATAAAACAGCCGCTCAGGAAGCTGAAATATTTCGATCAATGCAGGGTGGGGATAACACTCCAGCTGCCACTTTTGACCGGGTGCAGCTACATGGCCGAAGCCGGCTGCGTGCAAATGGTCTCCTAGCAACACGCCGTTGGAAGCGGGAAACAGCGTCAGATTGCAAGCGTGGCAGGATGCCTTCCGCGCACCATAAGCCACCGCGACACCACGCTCACAGGGCCGCTGCCCGCTCTGGTTACGAATGATGAGTGGGCCGTCTACCGCCACGCCGTGAAGACTGTCGATAGAGTCCAGAGCACTGGCGACGGTGTCAAAACCGTGAAGGTTTTCAAACACGCCAGTCACGGCTACAGCGCCATCGGCAACGTTCCCTACCGCAATAGCCGTAGGGTTGCGATTGCCCTGCCAGGCGAGGTCGACACCTGCAATCACTGCCATAAAATTACCTTTCAAGTTTTCATTTTACGCTAAGACTACCACTGTAAACGGTGACCCGTTCATTCGAATTCTTAATCCTGGCGGTTGAAATCCGGCTCTGTTCGGAATACTGTATATTTAAACAGTACTTCGAGATTTAGCCATGAATGAACTTCTATCCGCCCTGAAGCAAAGCGCACGTATCTGGCAGGGTCATCAGTCTGCGCACACCCGTCAACCGGCAGAATCCACCGGTTACCAAGCGCTGGATAACCAGCTGGGCGGGCTGGGCTGGCCGCGGGGAGCACTCAGTGAATGCCTGCTGGACACACCCGGTATTGGCGAGCTGCATTTACTGCTGCCACTGATGCAGCGCCTGACCCATAGCGGAAAAACCGTATTCTGGCTAAACCCGCCGTACATTCCCTATGCCCCGGCACTGGTGCGTGAAGGTGTTGACCTTGACCAGGTTGTGGTCATTCATACAAAGGACAGCGGTGATTTTTTATGGACCTTGGAAAACTGCCTGCGTTCACCGGTCACAGGGCTGGTTATGGCCTGGCCCGGCAAGCTGGCGTTACGCGACGTGCGGCGCTTGCAGCTGGCCGCTGAAGCCGGCAGCAACGTGTGCGTATTGTTTCGCGAACGCTGCCATGCCGCGCAAAATTCGCCGGCAGCTCTGCGCCTTGAGTTGCAGCCAGACGCTAATCAATGCCTGCACGTGCAAATACTCAAACGCCGCGGCAGCTGGCCGGGCCAGCACTGCGAACTGCCGTTGCCGCAGCGAGCTGGCCTGGCTGCGGCCGAAACCAGCCGCGTGGTTAAGGGCCCCTGGCTCAAGTCGACCCGGTAACCCTTTATGCTGTGGTTACACCTGCATTTTCCTCAATTATTGCTGGACCATATCCGCCGGTCCCGAAAGCAGGACACTGCGTTAGTGATTGTTGACGCCTCTGGCCAAAAGGTGCTTCAAGCCTGTACTCAGGCCAGCAGCCAAGGCGTGCAGCCGGGTATGCGGTTGAAAACCGCCCTTAGCCTGGTGGCGGGTCTGGCCATGGTTCGTACCGATCCAAAGCAAGAAGCCCGGGTGCTGCAAGATCAGGCTCGATGGCTATACCGCTGTGCCGCACACGTTACCCTGGTGCCGCCAGATGGCCTGCTGGCTGAAATCGGCAGCCTACAAAAACTGTACGGCGGTTTACCGTCGGTGTGGGAAACCGTGGAGCAAGGCCTGAACGAACGCCGCCTGACGGCCTGGTTGGGCCTTGGCCACACACCACTGGCGGCACGCCTGATTGCCCGCACTGGCAAAGGTGAATGCAGCGTCGACCAGGGCCACATAATGCGCCTGCTGGAACAGTTGCCGCTTGCAGAGGCAGAATTTGATACCCAGGCCTGCACCCGCTTACAGCGATTGGGCCTGAACACACTGGGCAACCTATTCGCCCTGCCCGCAACCGAATTGGCGCGGCGGCTGGGCCCAAAAATCCTGGCTCATAGCCAAAAAATACAAGGTACAAGACCAGACCCACAAATGCCTTGGCAGCCTCCGCACCGATTTCGCCAGCAAGCGGATTTTGCCGAAGACATCGAACATTCCCAGGGACTGCTATTTCCACTACAACGCATATTGATTGAGCTGGAAGAAGACCTGTGCTGGCGCCAGCAGGAAACCGACAGTCTGAATGTGTTGTTGTGCTATCGCTACACAGAACCCACCCGCCTGCACATACGCACGTCCGGCCCGGAGCATCGGGCCGAGGCTTTTCTGAATTTGATTCGCTTACGCTTTGAACAACAGCCTCTGCAAGCTCCGGTGGTGTCACTGGTATTGCTAGTAAAACGCTTTATTGGGCGTGAAGCCGCCAGCGGACAGGATTTGTTGGGCGAAACCCAAGATATGAACGAAGCCTGGCACACTCTGATCAGCCGCCTGCAGGCCCGGCTGGGCGACGGAGCGTTGCAACAGCTGGCGCCACACGCTGATCACCGCCCTGAGCAGGCCTGGGCCAGTGCCGATGTACAACGCAAACGGCGCAAAGCCAGCGCCGCGGAGAATCCGTTACCTTGCCGCCCGCTGTGGTTAATGCATAAACCTCAGCCGTTACACACTAAGCCGCAGGCCTGGTTTTCCGGCCCGGAACGCATCAGTGGCGGCTGGTGGGATGGCCAAAGGATACAGCGAGATTATTACATCGCCCAATTACCCAGCGGCCAGTTGGCTTGGGTATTTCGGGATGCCAGTCAGGGCTGGCACATACACGGGTGGTTTGGCTGATGCAGTCTGAAAGCTGTAAAAGTGATGAAAATCATGAGAACCCTGAAAGCTACGCCGAGCTGCACTGCTTCAGCAACTTCAGTTTTCTGACCGGCGCCTCGCATCCTCATGAGCTGGCAGAACAAGCCGCAGGGCTGGGTTATAGCGCCCTGGCCATTACCGATGCCTGCTCGGTGGCTGGCATTCCCCGCGCTTGGGCGGCGCTTAAAAACAGCTCGGTGAAACTCATTACCGGCAGCTGGTTTGAATTGAGCGACGCACCACCCGGGGCCTGCACCCCGCACTTTATATTGCTGGCACGCACCCGCAAAGGCTATGGTCAACTGTGCCAGCTGATCACCAGCGCCCGACGGCGAGCAGAAAAGGGCCAGTACCAGCTGTATTACCGGGACGTGGAAGTACACCCGCTGGACGATTGCCTGTGCTTGTGGTTACCGCCAACATTGGCCAGCGCCGACAGCCAGCAAGCGCTAGTGGCGGGTGAGTGGCTGCTGCGATTGTTTGACCGGCGGCTGTGGCTAGCGGCCTCTCGCACTCTGGAATCCGGTGAAGAACATCAGCTGGCCCGCATACGCTGGCTGGCCACAGAGCTACGCTGCCCCATTACGGCCAGTGGCGACGTGCATATGCATTGCCGCAAGCGTCAGCCCCTGCAGGATGTACTCACCGCCCTGCGCAACCATACCAATCTTGAGAACGCCGGCCATTGTCTGTTTCAAAACGGTGAGCGTTACCTGCGCCCCGTTGCGGTGTTACAGCGCCTGTTCCCCGCCGCCTGGCTGCGGCAGACTCAAGTAATCGCCCAGCAATGTACGTTTGAACCCGGCAGTCTGCGCTATGAATACCCGCCCGATCTGGTGCCCGGCGACACCAACGCCGCCGGTTATCTGCTGAAGCTGACCCGCGAAGGCGAACGCCGGCGCTACCCGGGGGGTACGCCGCTGCAGGTTCAGGCACTGATTCACAAAGAGCTGGGGCTGATTTCGGAGATGCAGTACGAGCACTATTTCCTGACCATTGAGGACATAGTCGCATTTGCCCGCGGCCGCGGCATTCTGTGCCAGGGCCGTGGTTCAGCGGCTAACTCTGCGGTGTGTTATTGCCTGGGCATTACCGAAGTAGACCCGGCAAAAGTCGACCTGCTGTTTGAGCGTTTTATTTCCAAAGACCGCAACGAGCCACCGGATATCGACGTCGACTTTGAACACCAGCGGCGCGAAGAAGTGATTCAATACATTTATCAGCGCTACAGCCGCGACCGCGCAGCCATAGCCGCCACCGTTATCCGTTACCGCCCGCGCAGCACCATCCGCGACGTGGGCAAAGTCTTGGGATTCGACCCACTGCTGGTAGAACAATTGCTAGACGGCATCGACTGGCGCGACAAAGCCACGCCTTGGCGCCAGCAGATACTCGATAAAAACTTGACCCGCAATCCAAACGTCGCTGACCAGTTTTTTACCTTGGTAAATACCCTGTTGGGCTTTCCACGCCACCTATCCCAGCATGTGGGCGGTTTTGTCATCAGCGCCGGCCCTCTGGCGGAATTGGTGCCCATAGAAAACGCCGCCATGGCCGACCGCACGGTGATTCAGTGGGACAAAAACGATCTGGAAAGCCTGGGGTTAATGAAGGTAGATGTGCTGGCGTTGGGCATACTCACCGCCATTCGCAAAGCCCTGGAGATGATCAGCGCCCAGTTAGGGCGGCCTTTTCATATGCAAGACATTCCCCAAGAAGACCCGGACACTTACGCCATGCTGCAAACAGGCGACAGCGTGGGCGTATTTCAGGTGGAATCCCGAGCCCAGATCAACATGCTGCCACGGCTGAAACCCGCCACCTATTACGATCTGGTGGTACAGGTAGCCATTGTGCGCCCAGGGCCGATTCAAGGCGATATGGTGCACCCTTACCTTAAGCGCAGGCATGGTTTAGAACCTGTAAATTACCCCAACCAGGCCATACAGCGCGTGCTGGAACGTACTCTGGGTGTACCCATATTTCAGGAGCAGGTGATCAGGCTGGCCATGGTCGCCGCTGGTTTCAGCGGTGGCGAAGCCGACCAGTTGCGCCGTGCCATGGCGGCGTGGAAATCCCACGGCGACCTGACTCCATTTCGCGATAAATTGCTGAGCGGCATGAAAGAACGTGGACACACCGACGATTTCGCCGAACACTTGTACCAGCAAATCTGCGGTTTTGGCGGCTACGGCTTCCCCGAATCCCACGCCGCCAGCTTTGCCTTATTGGTGTATGTATCCGCTTGGATAAAGCGCCACTACCCGGCCGCGTTTTATTGCGCTTTGCTCAACAGCCAGCCCATGGGTTTTTATTCGGCGTCTCAACTGGTGCAAGACGCTCATCGCCACGGCGTGGACATACAACCACTGGATGTGAACCACAGCCAGTGGGACCACACGCTCCAATCTCAAGCGCCACGATCTCAACCCCTGCAAACCCAAACCGATAATCCTCTATCGCTGCGCCTGGGACTGAGCCAAATCCGCGGTCTATCACAGCAAGCTGGCACGTCCGTTTCCGCCAAAAGGCCAGAAACCGGCTACACGTCTTCCAGCCAGCTACGGCAGCTGACCGGTCTGAACCAGCGCGATATGGAACTGCTGGCCGGTGCCAACGCCATGCCCGGTTTTACCAGCAACCGCCACCAGGCCTACTGGCAGTTGCTGGGCCACGAACAACCGGCTGAGTTATTTATCGGCGAAGACAATAGCGCACCCGAACCGGCCTGCGAACATCTACCAACACCCAATGAGGGCCAGAATATAGTGGCAGATTACAGCAGCCAAGGCCTGACCCTTCAGCGCCACCCCCTGGCACTGCTGCGGGAACAGGGCCACCTGCGTTTCTGCCTGAGCGCCAGCGAACTCAACACCATAGAACCTGGCCGCCCGGTACAGGTAGCCGGCTTGGTAACCGGCCGCCAACGCCCCGGCACCGCCTCGGGTGTCACTTTCGTTACCCTGGAAGACGAAACCGGCAACATCAACGTGGTGGTCTGGCTGGCCACCGCCCGCCAACAGCGAAAGCCCCTACTTACCGCGAGGCTGCTGCACGTAAAAGGCGTTCTGGAACGGGAGGGCGATATTGTGCACATCATGGCCGGCAAACTGTCTGACCTTAGCCACCTGATAAAAGCTCTTCCGGTGAGTTCGAGGAATTTTCATTAAAAACTCAAACAATAAAGGATGCGCTTGGTCCTCACACCTCACCAAATACGGCTGCCAATCGTTGAGTCAGCAATCGCAATCCCTGGCCCTTGTGACTGACTTTCCACGCCAGATAATTCCCGAAAGTGGAGTGCTCATATAACGCAAGCTCTACAAGCTCGCCACTATTGAGTTGGTTTTCAATACGCTGCCGCGGTAGATGGCCTACGCCTATTCCTGCCACTATCGCCTCGACTTTCTGATCTATGTTTTGCACGTAGAAATGTTTGCCGTCGCTGCCTAAACCTGCGCTTCGAGTAATGTCAACGACAGACGTATCATGCGTAATAACCCTCCGGACTTCCGGTAAGCGCCCCTGCAAAGCTTCAGCATTAGCCGCTATGTTTGCCAGCTCATGGTGATAGGCCACGACTGGCACCAGGTCGGCATGGGCCAAGGGTAATGCTCGATACCCTTTTTGCAACGGGACTGGCCCGGGTGACCCGACAATCAAATCTACCCAGCCTTGCTCAAGAGCTTCCCACCCGCCATTCAGCACCGACTCACAGACATCGATTTCAACCGTGGAGTGCGCCTTGAGAAATTCGCCCAAAACGCTGAAAAAGGCCGGATAGGATTGATGACACTCTACAGCGATGCTAATGCGTGGCTCCCAGCCCGTGGCCACTTCTTTTGCCTTGTTCGCCAGTCGCGCGGTAGCTTGAAGTATTTCCCTGCCCTCGACCAATATCAGTCGCCCGGCTGACGTTAGCACCGAACGGCGCCCCTGACGCTGGAATAGAGCAATACCCAGCTGATCTTCCAGCTTCTGTACCGCATAGGAAACCGCCGACGTCGCTTTGTTCAGCTCTTCAGCCGCTTTCGCGAAACTTCCACGCCGATCTATGGCATCCAGTGTTTCCAGAACCTCTATTGAAATTGGGTTCTTTGCCATTATGCCTCCAAAATAACTGTTCTATTATTTAGAACTTTCTAAACAAATATTAGCTCTTATTAGAAATTTCACAACCCTTACAATGGTTCCATCACCTACACAAACCAGCAATTTAAAATTTGGAGAAATAACATGAAAGCACTCATTAGCAAGTTAACCGCCACCAATACTGGTTTGGACACCCTCCCCCTTCGCCTCGGCGCAGGCGTCATATTTACCGCCCACGGCGCGCAAAAATTATTTGGCTGGTATGGCGGCTATGGTTTGGAAGGCACCGCTGGCTGGATGGCATCCATCGGACTTGAACCAGGCATGCTTATGGCAGCAATGGCCGGTAGTGCAGAATTCTTTGGGGGCTTGTTGCTGGTTACAGGTTTACTGGTTCGTCCAGCCGCTTTAATACTGGCGCTCACAATGCTCGTCGCGATCGTCATTGTTCACCTGGAAAATGGGCTGTTTATGTCGAATAACGGTTACGAATTTGGCCTGGCATTGCTGGCGATCAGTGTCGCCCTGGTGTTCAGAGGCGCTGGCAGCCTAAGTGCGGATCGTTTACTGCAAAGGCAACTGACTCAGTAAACGATACACCCATTAATCAGCATGACCGGAGCCATCACATGACCGTATTACATATTAATAGCAGTGTACGATTCAGCAATTCAAATACTCGCATTATTGGGCAATACCTTTTAGACGCATTAGGGGAACCGACCATTAGCCGTGACCTGGCGCAACACCCTCTGCCGCCGATTAATGCCGAGGATCTGGTGGACCTCCACAGTTCATCCAATAGTGATCGGGCCAGTTTACAGGCTCAATTTATCTTGTCAGAGCAATTGATTGACGAGTTGAAAAACGCCGATACCCTGGTGCTGGCTGCGCCGATATACAACTTCGGAATTCCGGCCACATTGAAGCAATGGATCGATAGCATTTGTCGTGCTGGTGTTAGCTTTAAGTACACCGAACAGGGGCCAGTTGGCTTACTCGGTGTAAAACGGGCGTTCATTATTACCGCCTCTGGAGGCACTCCTGTCGGTAGCGATATCGATTTCGCCAGTCGCTATCTGGAGCATATTTGCAAATTCATTGGTGTTAGTGAGGTATTTCATATCGATGCCAGCGGGTCCAAAAGAACGCCAGAGCAAGTAATTGCGCAGGGCAAACAACAAGTTGACGCTTTAATGTCGACCTATTCAGCCAATGAATCTACGGGAGCCGCGTAATGGGTCTGTTACAAAAGGGTCAATGGGTTGACCAGTGGTACGACACCGGCAACAGCGGTGGTGAGTTTCGCCGTCAGGACAGTCGCTTCAGAAGTTGGCTGACACCCGATGGCAACGCCGGCCCAAACGGGGAGCCCGGCTTCAAAGCAGAGAAAGGCCGCTACCATTTGTATGTGTCACTGGCCTGCCCTTGGGCACATCGCGCACTGATTTTTCGCCAAATAAAGCAATTGCAGGATTATATTGATGTCACCGTGGTCAACCCGGTGATGCTTAAAAATGGCTGGGAAATGAAGGACCCTCTTTACGGTCTGGACTTTCTGTATCAATTGTATTTAAAGGCGGATTCCAGCTATGAGGGCCGCGTTACAGTGCCTGTCTTGTGGGACAAGCAAACACAGACCATTGTCAGCAACGAGTCCTCAGAGATTATCCGTATGTTCAATACGGCATTTAATGCTTTAACGGGCAACACCATAGATTACTACCCTGATACGTTACACGAGCGGATCAATGCCCTGAATGAGCGTGTCTACAACACCATCAACAACGGCGTCTATCGCGCCGGTTTCGCCACCACCCAAGAGGCCTATGAAAAGGCATACCATAGCCTGTTCGATTCGTTGGACTGGGTCGAGGGTTTGTTGGCCCGGCAGCGTTATCTGGGGGGCGGCCAGTTGACGGAAGCCGATTGGCGTTTGTTTACTACCTTGATTCGTTTCGATGCCGTGTATTTTGGTCACTTTAAAACCAACCGTCAGTTACTGGCCGATTATCCAGCCATCAGTGGTTATGTGCGCGAGCTATACCAGATACCTGGGGTGTCTGACACCGTCAGCTTTGAGCATATCAAGACCCATTATTATGCGAGCCATTTGATGATTAACCCCACGGGAATTATCCCCGTGGGTCCAGCACAAGATTTTACCGCCGCCCATGGCCGGGAAGGGATTGGAGAAAACTCATGAGAGAATTACTTCAAGTTATAACAGCCCGCCCTGCCCAAGATGGTGACGGGGTCAAAATTCATCGACTTGCGGGTCAGCGCCTGCATCAGGCACTGAATCCTTTTTTGATGATTGATGAAATCAACTCCGACGATGCTGCCGACTATATTGGCGGCTTTCCTGAACACCCCCACCGCGGTTTTGAAACCATTACTTACATGAAAGCCGGGCGCATGCGCCACCGCGACCACATGGGCAATGAGGGCGTTATCAGCGCCGGTGATGTGCAATGGATGACAGCGGGCGCAGGCGTGCTTCACTCGGAAATGCCTGAGCAGGAGCACGGCCTGTTGCACGGCTTTCAAATTTGGCTGAATTTGCCCGGCGCTGAAAAAATGAAGCCTGCGGCTTATCAGGAAATTGCTAGCGCGGATGTTTCCGAGCAGTCGCTATCTAACGGCGGGATGGCTCGCGTTATCGCAGGTTCCGTAACAATCAATCGACAATTGCAGCAAGGCCCGCTGCCAGAGAGTTCAACCCAGCCTATTTTTGTCGATGTGCGCCTGGCTGGCAATGAAACCGTTGAATTGTCTTTCAATGCCGATAACTCTGCGCTGGTGTATGTCTATCAAGGTGCGACAGATTTGATCGACGCACGGCAACTGGGCTTTTACACCAAGGGCAACACTTTGCAACTGCATGCCGGCGCCTCAGGCGCAGGCATGTTAGTACTCAGCGGCTGCCCTATCGAAGAGCCCGTGGTGCAATACGGACCTTTTGTGATGAACACGCCCGAGGAAATTGAACGGGCATTGAAGGATTTTAGCAACCCGCAATTTCTAAATCGGTTAACGTCTGGACGTAAAAGTCAGTAACTTGAGTCAATGCCAACTCGTACTTCCAAGTTAACCGCCAAAAACGAAAAACCCCGCCAGGCTGAGGCCGGGCGGGGTTTTCGGAACAGCAACAGAACGATCAGCTAAGCAACTTGATCATCACGCCAGCTGCAACCGCCGAACCGATAACACCGGCCACATTCGGGCCCATGGCGTGCATCAGCAGGAAGTTTTGCGGGTTGGCCTCCAGGCCCACCTTGTTGGATACCCGCGCTGCCATCGGCACCGCCGATACGCCAGCGGAACCAATCAATGGATTGATGGGATCCTTGGTGAACTTGTTCATCAACTTCGCCATCAGCACGCCTGCTGCTGTGCCCACACCGAAGGCAACAATACCCAGTGCCAGAATACCCAAAGTCTGGCCATCCAGAAATTTTTCAGCCATCAGCTTGGAGCCAACGGATAGGCCCAGAAAAATGGTCACAATGTTGATCAACGCGTTCTGTGCCGTGTCGCTCAAACGCTCCACAACACCACATTCGCGCATCAGGTTACCAAAGCAAAACATACCCAGCAGCGGAGCTGCATCCGGCAAGAACAGAACCACAGCAATCAACACAACCAGCGGAAACACGATTTTCTCGCGCTTGCTCACCGGGCGCAGCTGGGACATCTTGATCGCACGTTCTTTTTTCGTGGTCAGCGCCTTCATAATGGGCGGCTGAATCAGCGGAACCAGTGCCATATAAGCGTAGGCCGAAACCGCAATCGCACCCAACAGGTGCGGAGCCAGTACGCTAGACACGTAGATAGACGTTGGGCCATCGGCACCGCCGATGATACCAATCGCCGCCGCTTCCAGAATGGTGAAGTCTAGAATGCCCATCCAGTCGAGCAGTGCCGCACCCAAAACTGTACCAAAAATACCGAACTGCGCTGCCGCACCCAGCAATAGAGTTTTCGGGTTGGCCAGCAACGGACCAAAATCGGTCATTGCACCCACGCCCATGAAAATCAGCAAAGGCCCAACGGTACTGCCGATAATCACCAGGTAGAAGTTGTGCAACATGCCGTTGCCATAACCGAAGTCAGAGGCCAGGTTATTGGCCATAGCCACTTCTGCCGAGCTACCGGTGTGGTAAGCCGATTTAAACACACCCAGTACGTCTGGCGTTATCGCCTGACCTGCCTGGTAGGCCACATCCAGAGCGCTAGCCAACGCGGCTAGCACTTCCGGTTTTGCCACATGTATGGCATTTTCCGCCGCCGACAGGGCCAACCCTGCCTCTGGAATGTTCGCTAGAATGCCGCCAAAACCAATCGGCACCAGCAGCAGTGGCTCGAAGCCCTTACGGATCGCAAGGTACAGAAGACCCAGGCAAACCACAATCATGATCGCTTGCCCGATTTCGATGTTGAACAGGCCACTGCCTGTCCATAACGTCATTAATTTATCCATGGAATGCTGGCCCTTATGCGATTGTCAGCATTTCATCATCAACAGCGACGGCATCACCGACCTTGATGAAGACTTCACCGACGGTACCGGCTTTCGGTGCGCGGATCTCGGTTTCCATTTTCATGGCTTCCAGAATGATCAACACATCGCCTTCTTCCACGACATCGCCGGGAGAAACCAGAACCTTGAAGATGTTACCGCCCAGGGGCGCGTTAACCGGATCGCCATCACCAACCGGCGCCGATGCAGCGGCAGCAGGTGCCGAAGCAGCCCCGCCTTCTGCCTGAATCTGGCTAATTTCGCCACCCTCAGACACCGCTACCACGTATTTTTTACTGTTTACTTCAACGGTGTACGTTTCGGGACCAGACAGTTTTTTCGCCGGGGCTACGTCGTCCGCCGACGGAATCGGCTCGAACGCATCCGGATTGTTGCGGTTTTCAAGGAACTTCAGGCCAATCTGCGGGAACAGGGCGTAGGTCAGCACATCGTCGATGACGTTATCAGCCAGCTTGAAGTTTTTCTCTTCCGCCAGTTTTTTCAGCTCGTCGGTCAGTTTGTCCATCTCCGAATCAATCAGATCGGCTGGGCGGCATGTAACGACTTCCTTGCCATCCAGAACCCGCTCCTGAAGCTCTTTATTGAACGGCGCAGGCGCGGCGCCATACTCGCCTTTGAGGATGGCCGCCGTTTCTTTGGAAATAGATTTATAACGCTCACCGGTCAGTATGTTCAGTACCGCCTGTGTGCCGACAATTTGCGAGGTCGGCGTTACCAGCGGAATAAAGCCCAAGTCTTCACGCACTTTGGGAATTTCAGCCAGTACTTCATCAAATCTATGAGCGGCGTTCTGCTCTTTGAGCTGGCCTTCCATATTGGTCAGCATGCCACCCGGCACCTGAGCAATTAGAATGCGGGAATCGGTGCCCCGAAGGCTGCCTTCAAACCTGGCGTACTTCTTACGGACTTCGCGGAAATAACTGGCAATTTCTTCCAGCAACACCAGATCCAAACCGGTGTCACGCTCCGTACCTTCTAAAATAGCGACCACTGCTTCAGTTGGCGAATGGCCGTAAGTCATACTCATCGAGGAGATAGCCGTGTCCACATTATCAATACCAGCTTCCGCTGCCTTAATAGCTGTGGCCGTCGACATGCCGGTGGTCGCATGGCACTGCATGTGAATCGGGATATCCAGTTCTTTCTTCAAACGACTAACCAGATCAAAGGCGACATAGGGCTTGAGAATACCTGCCATATCCTTTATCGCGATGGAATCCGCGCCCATATCCGCGACCTCCTTCGCCAGCTCAACCCACATCTCGATGGTGTGCACCGGGCTGGTAGTGTAGGCAATGGTGCCTTGGGCATGCTTGCCGGTTTTACGCACGGCCTTAATGGCCGTGAGCAAGTTGCGGGGATCGTTCATCGCATCAAAAATGCGGAATACGTCCACGCCATTTTCAGCGGCACGATCAACAAACCGCTCTACCACGTCATCCGCATAGTGGCGGTAGCCCAGAAGGTTCTGGCCACGCAACAACATCTGTTGGGGCGTATTGGGCATGACTTTCTTCAATTCACGAATACGCTCCCAAGGGTCTTCGCCCAGGTACCGTATACAGGAATCAAACGTGGCTCCACCCCAAGATTCCAGTGACCAGAAGCCGACTTTGTCGAGTTTCTCGGCGATTGGCAGCATGTCGTCAAGCCGCATGCGGGTGGCCAGCAAGGACTGGTGGGCATCACGCAGTACAACGTCCGTAATCCCCAGCGGTTTTTTAATGTCTGTCATCGTGTCAGCCTTCTGTTTAAAGGTTTTAAATCTCTTTCCGGGTCACTTTTTGTGACGCAACCGGAATTGGGCAACCGCCTGTTTGATCGCCTCTGCGGTGTCAGGATCAACCGACGATTGCGCCTTGGATTTGGCGCGGGACGTTTTGGCCGGAGTTGCCGGCTCAGGCGCAGTAAACCGATTCAGCAGCTTAGACATAATTATCGTTGCGAGTACCAGCACGATCAGAAACGCAAATACAAAACCCATACCCGCAATCATCAAATCAACAGCTTGGGTCATCAGCTCATTCATAACGAATAGCTACCTGTCTTGGTTAGTGACTTTCCCCAAGGAATCCTTACCGATAAGCCATAGGTTCAGCGCTTTATTCAAGGAAACCGGGATACAAAATCCTGCGTAATTTAACGGTTTAATGAGTGATCGGCAACCAGAATGCAAATGGCTATACGGACTTTCCGAATATTTTTGGGTGTTTCTCCACCCATCTCCCCGCCGAACATCCCACATTTATGCCAATCTAGACTAAGCGTGCCCGCAAATTGCGACCTTTTACCTTGCCGCGCTCCAACTGTTCCAACGCACGTCCGGCATGGCGGCTTTCCACGGCTACAAAACACTGAAATTCAAACACATTTATTTTACCAACAGCGCTACCAGGTAAGCCGCCATCGCCGGTCAGAGCACCCATCACATCACCTGGGCGCAGTTTTTCTTTGCGACCGGACGCTATGCACAGTGTTTTCATCAGCGGCTTCATCGGTTTTGGTACAGTGGCCAGCAATGGGCCACTATCACCCCAGATAACCGTTGCACCGCGCTCACTTTCCAGGCGATTGATTTTATGGCCCTGGGATGGGCTGCACAGAGTGACTGCCAGCCCCTGCTCTCCAGCGCGGCCGGTGCGACCGATGCGGTGCGTGTGTATCTCCGGATCGCCCGCCGGCTCGGCGTTAACAACCAGTGGCAATGATTTTATGTCCAGCCCTCGGGCCGCCACGTCGGTGGCCACCAATACCTGGCAACTTTGATTGGCAAAGCGTACCAGAACGCTGTCGCGGTCGCGCTGTTCCAGGTCGCCGTGCAACGCCAGCGCCGAAAAGCCCTGCTGTGAGAGCTCGGCCGCCAGCTCGTCACACTGATGTTTCATAGCGCAGAACACTAGGCAGGATGTGGGTTGATGCTGCGACAGCAGGGCCACGATGGCGCGAGTACGCTGGGTGCCAGAAATCTCATAGAACACCTCGGCAATATCACTGTTCATTTTCTCGGTTTGCGCCCGCACATCCACCGGCTCGCGCTGAAAACCAGCGCTGAGTTTACGAATCGATTCGGGCCAAGTGGCTGAGAACAGGAGAGTCTGGCGCTGTGCCGGCGCGTGTGAAAGAATGTTTTCCACTGCTTCCTGAAACCCCATATCCAACATGCGGTCGGCTTCGTCCAGCACCACGGTGTGCACCCGATCCAGTTTCAGTGTGCCTTTTTGCAGGTGATCCGCTATCCGCCCTGGGGTACCCACAACGATATGAGCACCGTGGGCAAGCGAGCCGATCTGAGGGCCAATCGACACACCACCGCACAGGGTGAGTATTTTTATATTGTCGCGGGCACGGGCCAATTCCCGCAAAGCCTTGGCGACCTGATCAGCCAACTCCCGAGTGGGGCACAGTACCAAGCTTTGTACCGAGAACTGCTTGGGTTTGACATGTTCAATCAGACCAATGCCGAAGGCTGCGGTTTTGCCGCTGCCGGTATGCGCCAAGGCGATAACGTCTTGACCCGCCAGGCAATGGGGCAAGGCCCGCGTCTGAATGTCGGTGGGTTCGGTAAAACCCAGGCGCGTAAGATTGGCCTGCATGGCGGCAGACAGTTCAAGGTCTTTAAAGGATGGCATACAAGAAAATCCCGGAATCAGCAGTTGCTGGTTAAGAAGGTAAACGCGAGGGCGTATACTGAAGTTAGTTCAATAATAGCAGATTATCTTACCAATTAACGGAGTTACCCCATGGCGTCCCTGCAGGACCAGTTACTGAAAGCCGGCCTGGCCGACAAAAAAAAGGCCAAAGCGATTCGTAATGAAAAGCACAAACAGCGCAAACAGCAGCCCAAAGGCGCAGTGCAGGTAAATGAAGCCGAACAGCGAGTACAACAAGCACGGGAAGAAAAAACCGAGCGCGACCGTCAGTTGAATCAACAGCACCAGGCCGAGGCCCAAAAAAAGGCCATACAGGCCCAAATCCGCCAATTAGTGGGAACCAACCGACTGAATCGCAGCCACGGCGAATCCTCTTACCAATTTGTTCACGACAAGAAAATCAAGAAAATGTATGTGGACGACCTAATGGTCGACCAGCTGGCACGCGGCCGACTGGCGATTATCTGCGTCAGTGGCGAATACGAGATTGTCGCCGAGGGCGTAGCACGCAAAATCCAGGAACGGGACGCACAGGCCGTTGTGGTATTGCACGAGCGCACGAAAGACGACCTCGGCGACGATGATCCTTACGCCGGCTATGAGATCCCGGACGATCTCATGTGGTAACAAAGAACCTTAAAAGAGCCAGTGAATTTTTATATTTAACAATGAACTAAAGGGTCTTGTTAAAAAAATTCAGAAAGGCTTTTTCACGCCTTTGGGCCTCATACAGGGCCACTGGGCGGAACTGAAGCTGACTGCCCGGCTGGCGCTGGGCCAGCGCATCCAGGCTGCGGGGCGTTACGGCCCCCAGCTTCGGGTAGCCGCCGATAGTCTGGCGATCGTTCAGAAGTATGATTGGTAAACCATTGGCCGGCACTTGGACCGCACCCAGGCTGATGCCTTCAGAAATCAGGCGCTCGCCAAACACCTCTAACGCCGGGCCGTTTAATCTTGCGCCCATACGATCGCTCTGCGGGCTCAAGGTATAAGGCTGGGTGAAAAAGCTCTCCAGAGAACGGGAGGGAAAGCGCTCTATCTGTGCCCCCATAATTACATCCAGAATGAGTGCCTCGCGGTAATCGGGTATCCAGTCAACGGGCACTTGACGCTGCAGTGGCGGATTTTGGGACTGAGGCTCACAAGGCAGCAGGTCGCCGGCTTTTAACGGTTGCCCATCGCGATGCAGTCCTCCGGTTTTTTCCCTGTACAGGGTGGCGCAGCTGTTACCCAAACCTGCGGCAACGCTAAAACCACCGGCAACGGCCAAATAGCTACGCAGTCCGGCACGGGGCGCACCCAATGTCACCCTGTCCCCGGCTTTCAGCGACAGCGTGGCCCACAACGGCTGCGAGGCTCCGTTCACCGTGACCGTCACCTCTGCTCCGGTAATGGCAATACTGGCGTTCAACTGACTCACAAACTCAACTTGACCAAAGGTGATTTCTAACGCCGCCGCCCCGAAACAATTACCCAACAGGTAGTTTGCCCAAGCCCAGGCATGGCGATCCATAGCGCCGCCCGTGGCCAGCCCCAAGTGCATCACTCCACGACGCCCGGCGTCCTGAATCAGGCTCAGAAAACCGGGTTTTTCAATCAACAAACCGAGCTTGGAGTGCGTCATAACTTTTCCCCCTGCTTTTTAGCAGGCGCGCCTTGCTGTATGTCCAAACCCGGCTCCACGCCCCAGGGCAAATCGTCAAGGCGACCTCCAAGCTCAAGGTATTCGTCTTGTGCTATTGGGCGGAAGCGCACTGTCTGGCCGGCTTCCAGCAGGCTGGGCTGTGCCCGGGACTGATCAAACAGGACCAAAGGAGTACGGCCAATCAGATTCCAACCGCCAGGCGACACTATGGGATAAAGCGCGGTTTGGGTGTCGGCAATACCCAGAGTACCCGCCGGCACTTTTGCCCGCGGGTTGGCAAGCCGAGGCACACTCAACTCTTCGACCACCTCGCCCAGGTAGGCAAAACCCGGGGCAAAGCCAATGGCGAATACCTGATAAAGGCGCTCGCTGTGGCGGCGAATAAACTCTTCTACACTGAAACCGGCGCGCTGCGCCAAGCGCTTCAGATCCGGCCCGACGCTGGGGTGATAAAACACCGGAATTTCAATAATCTCTGATTCAGCATCAACTTCCCCGATGGCATCGGGCAGCTGGTTCAGCACCTCACTTACCTGCCCCATCAAACTGGCCAAGTCGTCCTGCAACACATCATAACGCAACAGCAGCGTCGTGTAAGACGGCACCGCGTCCAGTAATCGCGGGCCGAGGCTTGATTTTAAAGCGATTGCAGCACAGTGAATCGGGGCCACCAGAGCCGCATCGATACGCTGGCCAAAATGCAGGGTAACGGTATCTATACCGCTGATGTCATAGCGCCACTGCATCACACCAGCTTCCTGAACGCGTCACGAATCGCCCGCACCGCGACCACAGACTCAGGGTTGTCACCGTGCACACACAGCGTGTCTGCTTCCAGATGCAAGGCTTTGCCTTCTATCGACTGAATGCTCTGACCACGGGCAAAGGCCAGTGCCTGCTGCACAATTATGCTGGAGTCGTGGTGCACGGCACCCGTCTGGCTGCGCGAAACCAAATATCCGGCGCTGTCATAGGCGCGATCGGCGAAAGCTTCCAGCAACAACGTTACGCCGTGTTCCGCGCATAGCTGTTTCAGGCGCTGGTTGTCCGCTGTGGTCATGGCCATCAACGCCAAGGTTTGCGGCGATTGCGCCAGCGCCTCGAGGATTGCGCGCAGTATGACCTCGTCGCGCATCATGTCGTTATACAGCGCGCCGTGGGGCTTTACATAGATCAACTGGCCACCCTGGGCCGCGGCGATCTGGGCCAGAGCGCCCACCTGATACAACACCATGGCGTGAATTTCATCTGCTGCACACGCCATAGGCCGGCGACCAAACCCCTGAAGATCCGGATACGCCGGATGCGCCCCCAGTGTGACCCCGTGTTGCAACGCCAAGCGCACGGTATTGAACATAACTCGCGGGTCGCCAGCGTGAAACCCGCAGGCGATGTTGGCCTGGTCAATAAACGGCATGACCTGATCATCCAGACCCATGGCCCAGGCGCCGTAGCTTTCACCGATATCGCAATTCAATAGCATGTGAGCCTCCGGGCTTATGGCTGTTATAAGTTGTGGCTGTAGCGAGTGATCGCTGTCATGAGTGGCGACAAGCACGGGAACAAATTCATCCGTTACCCACCCTCTATACAACCAATTTATAGATAAATTATCAGCATTACAAAGTGAATTTACGTATATTATTTTTATAAATAGTTTGACACATCGCCAGCCCATAGCTAATTTTAGCTCACGAGGCACATTAAGACGGCTTTATCGCCGCGCTTTACGACTCACTGGAAACAACAACATCGGCTGACGGCTCCAGCGTCAGCTCCGGGAGGCAACACCTATGCAAAACGCCACAAAAACCGTTCACTTACCCGTTAAAAAAGGCTTCAGCCTAAAACGCGTTAGTGCCACCGTGGCAGCCGCCACGCTCAGCTTTATGGTAAGCGGAGTACAAGCCACCGAATGGGACATGCCCACGCCCTATGGCGATTCCAACTTCCACACCGCGAACATCCGCCAGTTTGCTGATGAGGTGCGCGACGCCACCAACGGCGAACTGAACATCACGGTGCACAGCAGTGGCTCGCTGATCAAACACCCTGAAATCAAGAACTCAGTCCGCCGCGGGCTGGTGCCTATTGGC
This sequence comes from Marinobacter sp. BSs20148, assembly GCF_000283275.1. Taxonomy (NCBI): domain Bacteria; kingdom Pseudomonadati; phylum Pseudomonadota; class Gammaproteobacteria; order Pseudomonadales; family Marinobacteraceae; genus Marinobacter; species Marinobacter sp. BSs20148. Next base: position 1,596,824 of record NC_018268.1, on the reverse strand, counting down.
GAGTTGATCATGTCGCGCCTGGCCAACGAAGACCCGCTGTTTGAAGTCGACTCGGTGCCGTATCTCGCCAGTGATTACGATCAGGCCTGGAAGTTATGGCTGGCCTCTAAAGACGTACTGGCGCAGCGCTTGGAAAGTCAGCGTTTGAAACTGCTGTTTGCGGTGCCGTGGCCACCACAGGGCATCTATACCCAGTTCGCAATTGAAAACGGCGAAAAATTGAAAGGTGTAAAAATGCGTGCCTACAACAAGTCCAGCGAGCAGCTGGCCGACTTGCTGGGTGCAATTCCTACTCAAGTAGAAGTGCCAGACATTCCCACCGCCTTCGGCACCGGCCGTGTTGACGCCATGATTACGTCGCCGTCGACCGGGGCCAACACCCGCGCCTGGGATTACCTCAGCCACTTTAACCACGCCCAGCTATGGCTGCCAAAGAACATGGTTGTGGTAAACGCCAAGGCTTTCCGCAGCCTGCCTGAAGCGACCCAAAAAGCGCTGGAAGACGCCGCAGCCGTCGCTGAAAAGCGCGGTTGGGACGCCAGCAAAGAAGAAACCGATACCAAAATCAAGATCATGCGAGATAACGGCATCGTTGTGTCAGAGCCCTCTGCGCAGCTGATAGAACACCTGCAAAAAATCGGCGAAACCATGACCGAAGAATGGCTTGAGCGCGCCGGTAGCGACGGCCAAGCACTGCTAGACGCTTACCGCCAGCGGTAGTAACACCCCCGTAATGGCACGAAGCTTTCGTGCCATTACGCATTTATTCATGCCGGCCCTGCAGCAAATGTGCACGTGTGGGCAAAACACAGGAACATCACCATGCGCAGGGCTCTGGACGCATTCTATCGGTTGGGGGGCGCCCTTTCCGCAATTAACCTGACACTGATCATGGTTATGATTGTGGTACAGGTACTCAGCCGGGTACTTGACGAATTACTGGCCTGGCTGGGTTTCAGCCCGCTGGGACTGAACGTGCCGGGGCTGGCTGAGCTGGCGTCGTTTATGCTGCTGGGCGCCACATTTTTTGGCCTGGCCTACACCTTCTGGCAGGGCGGACACATTCGCGTGACTCTGCTGTTACAACGTCTGCCTCAATCTGCCCACCGCGTCATGGACGTTCTGGCTCTGCTATCCGCTGCAGCCATTACTGCCTTTGCAGCCTGGCACAGCGCTTGGCTGACGTGGGACAGCTACGATTTCGGCGATCTGTCCATTGGCATGGTGCCGGTGCCGCTGTGGATTCCACAGGCGGCCATGGTCATGGGCCTTTTATGGCTATTAATAGCCCTGTTAGACGCCCTTGTGTCGCTGCTCAGCGGCCGCATAGCCCAACTTCACGACGAAGCACCCCAGGAGTAAGCCCGTGGAAATGATTTGGATGAGCCTACTGCTTCTGGTGTTGCTGCTGGCATTGCTAGGTGCGGGTTTGTGGGTGGCGTTTTCGTTAACGGCCATCGGTTGTATATCGCTGTATTTTTTCAGCAACGTTCCCGTGGGTGACAGCCTGTCGACCGCTTTCTACAGCGCCAGCGTGTCTTGGGAACTGGCCGCGTTACCGATGTTTATCTGGATGGGTGAGGTGCTATTCCGCTCGCGCCTGTCCGAAGAAATGTTCAGCGGCATTGCGCCGTGGGTGGGCAAAGTCCCGGGAAAATTACTGCACACCAACATTCTGGGTTGTGGCATTTTCGCGGCGATATCGGGCTCGTCCGCCGCTACAGCGGCCACCATCGGCAAAATGTCGATACCGGAGCTTACCCGTCGCGGCTATAACAAAAACCAGATACTGGGCACTCTGGCCGGTTCTGCTACCTTGGGGCTATTAATTCCACCCTCGATCATCCTGATTGTTTACGGCGTGGCTACCGAACAGTCCATTGCTCGTTTGTTTGTGGCCGGTATTCTGCCCGGCATCATGCTGATGCTGCTGTTTGGCGGCTATGTCATGATCTGGTCGCTGCTGAACCCGGATGGCATCCCGACGGGCGAAGCCGAGCACCTGTCTTTTCGCGCCAAACTTCGTCGTAGCCGCCCGCTGATTCCGGTGATGCTGCTGATAGTTGGTGTGATCGGCTCTATCTATGGCGGCCTGGCCTCGCCCACCGAATCCGCTGCCGTTGGCGTAGCACTGGCTCACCTGTTGTCGTGGAAAGGCGGCTCCATGAACCGTGATACCTTTACCAGCGCGCTGATGGGTACGGTAAAAACGTCGTCCATGATTGCCTTCATACTGATGGGTGCGCATTTTCTGACCACCTCAATGGCCTTTACCGGTATCCCTCGTGAACTGGCTTCCTGGATCAACACCCTGGACCTTTCACCCAATATGCTGCTGATAGCGTTGACCCTGTTCTTCATTTTGCTGGGCTGCTTTCTGGATGGTATTTCCGTAGTGGTACTGACGACCTCTGTGATTCTGCCGATGGTGGAAGCCGCTGGCATTGACCCGCTCTGGTTTGGTATCTATCTGGTGATTGTGGTGGAAATGAGCCAGATTACGCCGCCGGTTGGCTTCAATCTGTTCGTGATTCAGGGCCTGACCGGGGACAATATTTTGCGCATTGCCTGGGCCGCTTTGCCCTATTTCCTGCTGATTCTGAGCGCAGTGGTACTCATAACGCTGTTCCCTGCCATCGTCACGTATCTGCCCAGCCAAATGGGCAGGTAAGACAACACAGCACTGACTAATCATGATTGTTAACAACGGTGACATCACGTTATGAAAACAAAAAATTCGGCGAACGGTTCTGGCGAGAGCGCAAAAGCACGGCGCAATGTTGGGCCTATTGTGTCCTCTGCCCACCTGGCCTCTGGCCGTGCAGTGGAGCTTTCAGAGTTGGAGTTTGGCCTTATTGTGGCCGGCAATGCCTTTAATCGCTGGATGGTGCGCTGTATGAATGCAGCCGGGCTGCATGACTTAAGCCAACTAGACGTGCTGGTGCTGCACAGCGTGAACCACCGCGATCGCGCAAAAAAATCCGCCGACATCTGCTTGGTGCTCAATGTGGAAGACAGCCACACCGTCACCTACTCCCTGAAAAAACTGCTTAAACACGGCGTAGTGACGTCCGAAAGGCGCGGTAAAGAAACCTATTATTCAGTGACTGAAAAAGGTGACGATGTGTGCAAACGCTACGCCGAAATCCGTGAAAACTGTCTGGTGGATTCACTGCGAACGCTGGGATTTGCCAACAGCGATCTAGGCGAAGTGGCTAGTTTTTTGCGCGGAATTTCCGGCCTATACGATCAGGCCGCGCGCTCGGCGGCCTCGCTGTAAAAGCCTGTAGAGCAGCAAGATGAAAATCTTCACTCTTTGAATTCGGCCTTGTCCAGACCGTGTTTTTTCATCTTGTCGTACAGGGTTTTGCGTGCAATGCCGAGTTCAACCATGGTGTCTTTGATGCTGCCATGGCAGGCATTCAAAGCACTAATTAATGCCAGGCGTTCAAAGCCGTCCATTAGTTCTGCCAGTGTGCGGCGGCCATTCACGTTGGTATCTTGAGCCGTGTCGGTCTCGTCCAGAGCCGCCGGGCCCAGCAAAACATAGCGTTCGGCCAGGTTTCGCAGCTCACGCACGTTGCCGGGCCAGTCGTGGTGCGTCAGTTTAGTTGCCTGGCCCGCGTTCAGCGGGATACTTTCGCGGTCATAGCGGGCCGCTGCAATCAGCACAAAGTGGTGAAACAGCGTTGGAATGTCTTCCTTGCGCTCGCGCAATGGCGGGATATCCACTTTCACCACATTCAGGCGGTAGTATAAGTCGGCACGAAACACACCCTGGTCGCTGAGGGTTTTCAGATTGGATTTGGTGGCGGCAATAATGCGTACGTCCACCTGCTGCACCTGGTTGCTACCCAAACGCTCAACCTTCTGTTCTTCAAGCACCCGCAGCAATTTAATCTGCAGCGGCATCGGCATGCTTTCCACTTCATCCAGAAACAGCGTGCCCTGGTGGGCGTGCTCTATTTTACCAATACGGCGTTTTTCCGCACCGGTAAAGGCCCCCGCTTCGTGACCGAACAGCTCACTTTCAATCAGATTTTCCGGCACCGCACCGCAGTTAATCGCGACAAAATTATGGCTGCTGCGCCGGCTGTTTTCGTGAATGTAGCGCGCCAGTGCGTCTTTTCCCGAACCGGTTTCGCCATACAGCAAAATGTTCGCAGAAATGTCCAGAATCGGATCAATTGTGGCCATCACTTTTTGCATAGTGGCCGAACCACCCAGAATTCGCGGGCCGGGTTTTGCCAGCTGCTTTAACTGGGCCTTCAGGCGCCGGTTTTCCAACGCCAACTGACGCTTTTCCAAAGCGTGGCGCAGCAGTTCCACCAGCTCTTCCTGATTGAACGGCTTTTCGATGAAGTCATAGGCACCTTTCTGCATCGCACTCACCGCAGTGCTGATATCGCCCTGCCCGGTGAGAATGATGACGGGTATGGTGTCGTCAAGCTGCTGCAAGCGGCTGAGCAGCTGCAGGCCATCCATTTTCGGCATATTGTAATCGCACAAAACAACGCCGCTATAATCGCGATCAATTTGCGCCAGTGCATCGGTGGCATTGTCAAAGCAGCTCACCGCCAAATCATCCAGAGTCAGGGCCTGGGCAATGGCTTTACGTATATCCGGCTCATCATCCACGAAGATTACGTCAGTTTGACTCATACCGGGGTGTCCCGCTTTTTCAGTGTGAATTCAAATTCCGCGCCATTGCCACAGCCATCGCTGCGATTGCGGCCGCTTAAGCGGCCGCCCAGCGCATCAACAATCTGGCGCGAGATGGATAGCCCCAGCCCAAGGCCCTGCTTAACCGGTTTAGTGGTGTAAAACGGTTCAAAGAGCTGTTCGGTATTAGCTGGCAGGCCCCCGCCATTGTCGCGCACCCGGCACAGCCAATAACCCTTATGCCCCACCACGTCTATGGTGATAGCCGGCTGCGCGCACCCCTCTACCGCATGCACTGCGTTGGCCAGAAGATTCACCAGCACCTGCTCAATGCGGATTTGGTCACCATGGCACCACACTGGCTGCACCGGCCGCTGCCACTGAATGTCAATATTGCCGCTGCTTTTCTGCGCCGCGATGATTTTCAAAGAAGCGTCCACCGCCGGGCGTAAATCGACAATACTGGGTGGCCCTTCGGATTTGCGCGCGAACACTTTGAACTGGCGAGTCAGTTCTGCCATTTTGTCACACAGCAGCACGATCTCTGCCAAGTTGGCGTCTACCATATCGCCGGCACCTTTTTGCAGAAAGCGCCGGCTATTGCGGGCGTAGGTCTGAATCGCGGTCAGCGGCTGGCTCATTTCATGGTTCAAGCCAGCCGACATCTGCCCCAATACCGCTAGCTTTGCGGCCTGTATCAGCTCTTGCTGGGTTTCCCGCAGGTCAGTCTGGGCTTGCTCTCGCTGCTGTATCTCTTCAACCAACATCTGGTTAGAACGCTCAAGGTCCGCGGTGCGCTCAGCCACGTTCAACTCCAACTGCTGGCCTCGCAGGGCCAGTTCGGCTTCGCGGCGATAGCGTTCACGCATGTACAGCCAGGTCAGCAACACCCCAAAGTAAAGCGCCATGCCTGCAAGCACAAAACCCAGGCGTATCCAGATAACCGACTGGGTACTCACCATTATCTGTAGCGTCCAGTCCATTCGTGGCAGCGGCGTGCGAACACTGAGGTATTCATGGCCACCGCCATTTTCACGAACGCGAACGGTGCCAGACTGACCTGACAAGCCCCAAGGTTTATCCAGATAATCGAGTTGAACCGGTTCCAGGTCCCGCTCTGGATAGCGTCGGCGCGAGGCCTCGCCGGGTGCAGGACTATCGCTGCCAGTAAAGTCACGGAACAACCAACGGGGCTGGCTGGACAGAAAACTGACTCCTGCAGTGTCCAGCACCAGCATTTCTGCTTCGCGCCTTAAGGACGGCCGTACCCACTGAGATTCCAGTTCATCCACCAGCACTTTTACCGCCACGACTCCCAGCACCTGCCCCTGTTCGTCACGAACCGGATGGGAAAAATACAGGCCGCGCACCCCTGAGGTGGAGCCCAAAGCGAAATAAATAGCAGAACCGCCTATTTCGATCGCTTCGAAAAAATACGGCCGGAAACTGAAGTTGCGACCGACAAAGCTGCCGGCTTGCTTATAATTATTGGCCGCGATAGTCAACCCAGACATATCCATCAGATACACATCTGAGCCGCCTACAATGGTGGCCATGCGTTGCATTTCCTCATTGGCCTGCAGAATAACATCCATATTGTCTGGGGCGCTCAACGCCGTCGCCAGCAGCGGATGCTCGGCCATCAATTCGGGAATGGGCAGGTAACGATTGAGCTCATTGGCCACTAACTGGCGATAACGGAAAGATTCCACCAGGCTTTCCTGCTCTACCTGGCGGTAGCCTACCCAACCGCCAAGAATCCAGGCCGCTGCAAGCACCACCAAAAACACCACCACAGCGCCAAAACGGAAGAACATACACTGGCCTCTAAAACACCATTAAAAGCACCGTTAAAACCCTCAAGGAGAGCGCCAAGCCGGCACAATACAACACCACTTATGGGTTATTCTGCACCGGCTTTGCGCCGAAACTCAGGCTATTGCCGAGCGTTCACGACGCTGGCGCTGAATGATATAAGCTGCGACCGCCATACCGATACCCGTCAGATCCGTTAGCCAGCCGCCCTCAATCATCAGCAAAGCCGCTGTAATCAGCACTATGCGTACGACCCACGGCGCTGAAACCTCGGCAAACCAGCCCAGCACACCGCCTGACAGGATATAAACCCCAAACAGCGCGGTGATCAGCGAACGGACAATTTCAAACCATTCGGCGTTCATCAGCAAAGCCCCATTATAGAAGAACATAAACGGAACAATGAAGGCAGCAATACCAATTCGGAACGATGCCACCGAGGTTTCCATGGCGTTGGCCCCGGAAATACCGGCTGCAGCGTAAGATGCCAGAGCCACCGGCGGAGTAATCGCGGAAACGACGGCAAAGTAGAACACGAAGAAGTGCGCCGTTAGAGGTTCGATACCCAGCTGTACCAGCCCCGGAGCTACCACCGACGCGGCCACCGCATACGCGGCCGTGGTGGGCATCCCCATGCCCAGCAAAATGGAAATTAACATGGCAAAGATCAGTGCCAGTAATTGGCTGGTCGCGGCCACGTCCAGCAGTAACACCGAGAATCGCGCGCCCACGCCAGTCAGCGAGATAACGCCCACAATCACGCCAGCTGCGGCACATACCACGATAATCTGGATGGCCATGTAAGACGCCATTTCCAATGCCTTCAGAATAAGGCCTATGCCCATTTTGTTGGGCGAAAACCAACTCACCACCGCAGCGGAAACGGTGGCCAGGGTACCGGCACGAATCACCGAATAGCCCATAAACAACGCCACGATCAGAATAATAATCGGCACGAACAAATAGCACTGCTTGATCAGTTTGCGCAATTTTGGCAATTCATCTTCGCGCATGCCACGCATACCGGTTTTGGCGGCTTCAAAATCCACCATGAAGTACACCGAGGCGAAATACAAAATCGCCGGAATAATCGCCGCAATCGCAATTTCGGTGTATGGAATACCGGTAATTTCCGCCATGATAAAGGCGCCTGCGCCCATGATCGGTGGCATGATCTGGCCGCCGGTAGACGCAGCTGCCTCAACCGCACCCGCAGACTTTTTGCTGTAGCCGACTTTTTTCATCAACGGTATGGTTAAAGAACCGGTTGACACAACATTGCCGGCACTGGTGCCGTTGATCATGCCCATCAGGCCAGAGGCAAAAATGGACACCTTGGCGGGCCCCCCGCGGGAGCGGCCAGCGATGGAAAAAGCAAAGTTTACGAAGTAATCACCCACTTTCGAAGCCTGTAAAAACGCCGCGAAAATGATGAATAGAATAATGTAGGTAGATGACACAGCGGTGGTGGGCCCAAGAATACCGGCGTCGGTATAAACCTGGCTAAAAAAGCGCTGTACCGACAAACCCGGGTAGCCCAGAAAGCCCGGCAGATACGGCCCGGCAAACACATAAACCAGGAACACCAAGCCGATAATAACCAAGGCCAGGCCAGCCATACGACGAGTCAGCTCCATTATCAGCGCAACACCGGCAACTGCAGCAAAGGAGATACCAATTGGTGCAAACGATGTACCCGTCGCCATCCGCATAGAGGTGTTATAAGCCACCAGAAAGTAAGCAGCTACCGCAATTGAACACACCACAAGTACCAAGTCCGGCAGACTGAAACGCGAGCGTTCACGTTGGTGAAACCAGCTCATAAAAATCGTCACGCCCGTTACAGCGAGCAGCGGCCAACCGAAATGCCAGGTTTCCAGGTTAACGGGAATGCGCAGGGCGCCGTCTTGCACCATTTGCGAAAACGTGAATACCTGGTAGCACACATAGAGCGCTGGCAGCATCGCAACAGCGCTTACCCAAGTGGTCCAGCGATGGCGGGCGCCGCCCTCTTCAGCGGACACAAAACGGGCACCGGCGAAGAGTATGAAGCCTAGTATCAGGGCGCCAGCGATGTGCACAATCCGGAAAGACCAGGTTTCCAAAGGCGCAATATTCAGGGCATAAAGATGAAACGACGAGTAACCAATGGCCAACAGCGTTACAAACTTCAGCAGGTTACCTTCAAACAGGCGGCGATTATTTTCTATGGGCTCTTCGTCCACATCATGAGCAAGCACATGATCTGTGCTCTCCTCTATGTCAGAGAAGTCTTTGGGTTTTTGTTCGAGGGTCATGGGATATCCTGCCAGCGGGCAAATCGGAGCCGGCAAGCAGCCGGCAAATTAACCGGAGGCGCAGGCGCCTCCGGTGGTAGCGTTACTTGATGTTGCTTTGCTCGATGGTGTAACCGTTTTCATTGAACCAACGCGCCGCGCCTTTGTGCCACGGCAATACTTTGTTCTTGGTGTAATTTTCAGGAATGGAGAATTGAGCTGCCTTATGGATCGACACCATTCTCTCGTTGTTTTCCATGGTCAGCTTGGTAATTTCATACACCAGGCTCTCCGGAACGTCGCAATTGGCCATGGCGAAGTTCCACATAGACACTACGCGAGATTCCTTTTCCAGCGACTGGTAGGTATTGGCCGGAATGATAAATTCGGATACAGGGAAGTTATCAACTACTTTTTTTGCTTCAGCGTCGGTCATGCCAATGATGTTCACATCGGTCTGCACTTCCAGCTGACTGACCGCAGGAATCGGGATACCGGCGGCAAAGGCGACGACATCAATCAGGCCGTCCTGCAACTGGGTACCCAGGTCTGACCAGCTGCCATTGCGGCGTTCGAAGTTCACACCCAACGTTTCCATCATGCGCGGAAAGTAGGTGTCTGAGGTGGAGCCGGCCGGGCCAAATCCGATGGTTGCGCCATCCGGAATGTCAGAAATAGAGGTAATGCCCGAGCTGGTCAGGGCCGTTACGGAAAACGGCGTTTCGTACATGGGAAACATGGCGCACACGTTGTCCATTTTCATGCCAGGCGCTATTGGGCTGTTGCCCTCCATGGACTCCCGTGCAGGGCCCATGGTGGTCAGACCAAACTTTAGATCGCCGGTGTGTACCAGAGCCATATTCTGCATCGGGCCGCCGGTGATTTCAGCGCCGCCTGACACGCCCAGGTTTTCTGCGACAAAGTTGGCCCATCCAGCACCGTACGCGAAGTAGGTACCACCCTGACTGGCGGTGCCTACTGTGAAGTTGTCAGGCCAGCCTGCCCTATCTTGGGCGACGACCGGATTTGCAACGGCCAGCGTGGAGGCGAATGCCACTGCCATAACGACTTGGGTTTTCATAAAGAAGGCTCTCCGATTCATTGTGTTGTTTTAGTATTCAACGAAGCCCGCACGGCCCCGCGTGACATCGGATTATGCAATGACTGGGCCATATAAATATTAATCATATAAAACATATAGCTATGTTAAATATAGGTTTTTTTTGGATCTTAAATGGGTGAAAAAAGACACATTTGAAAGAAATAAGGAAGAAATAAGGGTAAGTAATGACACCTACGGTGAGATGCGAAGACCCAATGCAAAACGCCCCGATCTGCGTTTCGCACATCGGGGCGTTCTGGTCGTAATTTGGTGCGGCTGGGAGGATTCGAACCTCCGACCGCCTGGTTCGTAGCCAGGTACTCTATCCAGCTGAGCTACAGCCGCTAAAACTTGGGTGTTCACACATCTTAACTTAAAAAGTGGTGCGGCTGGGAGGATTCGAACCTCCGACCGCTCGGTTCGTAGCCGAGTACTCTATCCAGCTGAGCTACAGCCGCACATTGATCACTTTCATTTCTTTGGTTGACTGCAATATCAACCTGTCCTCTTTCCTCTTTCCTCTAACAGGAAATGGCGGAGAGGGAGGGATTCGAACCCTCGGTACACTTGCGCGTACGGTTCCTTAGCAGGGAACTGGTTTCAGCCACTCACCCACCTCTCCTTGAGGACGGGGCGTATACTACCACGTTTTTTATGTTTTCATAGGGTTGAACAATTTTTTTTACATTAGATGTTCTTTAAAACAAAAAGCCGCTCCGGAAATTCGCGAGCGGCTTTTTTTGACCGACTAGTGATTGCCCGGCTCAGCCTCATCGGAGCTTTTCTCCGCCTGAATGCGCTGGTAGATCTCTTCGCGGTGAACAGCGACTTCTTTCGGTGCATTCACACCAATCCGTACTTGGTTTCCCTTTACCCCAAGCACAGTGACGGTTATCTCGTCACCGACCATCAAGGTCTCGCCTACGCGGCGCGTTAAAATCAACATATCCCTACTCCCTCTGAAAAAGCGACCCGTTCTTAAATAGGTGCTTCGTACGCGCACATTTATAACGGAGTTAGGCGTCCTCCCGAAACCGCACATTCCCTTATACGGGTATGTGCGTTAGCCGGTTCAGCGAATGAACGTCCTATCAAGCGATGATGCAGCGGGCATAAACCCATTGCGTCAAGCTTCTACTTCTACCAGGGGCTTATCCAGCTCAAAAGCCGAATGAAGCGCCCGTACCGCAAGTTCAAGGTACTTTTCATCAATCACCACGGAAATTTTAATTTCCGACGTAGAGATCATCTGAATGTTAATACCTTCGTTAGACAGTGCCTCGAACATCTTGGTGGCAACACCCGCGTGAGAACGCATACCAACACCGACAATGCTGACTTTGGCGATCTTTTCGTTTCCGATGACCTCACGTGCGCCTAGCTCGGCTGCTACCGAGCGAAGCACATCGCCTGCGCGTTTGAAGTCGTGACGCAGAACCGTAAACGTAAAGGCGGTTCTTTCGTCTTCACCCACGTTCTGGACAATCATGTCCACTTCAATATTCGCATCACTAATCGGCTTCAGAATACGCAGTGCACTGCCAGGCGTATCCGGCACACCGGATATGGTCAGCTTGGCTTCGTCACGATTGAATGCAATGCCCGAAACGACTGGTTGTTCCATAGTGCTATCATCCTCCATGGTAATCAGGGTGCCCTCGCCTTCCTGAAAGCTGGACAGCACCCGCAACGGAACGTTGTATTTACCCGCGAATTCCACAGCGCGAATTTGCAGCACTTTGGATCCCAGACTGGCCATTTCCAACATTTCTTCAAAGGTAATGTGATTCAGCCTGCGAGCAGAATCCACCACTCGCGGGTCGGTGGTATAAACCCCGTCGACATCGGTATAAATCTGGCATTCATCGGCTTTCAACGCCGCTGCCAAGGCCACCGCGGTCGTGTCTGAACCACCGCGACCAAGGGTGGTAATATCACCCAGATCGTCTACTCCCTGAAAACCTGCCACCACTACCACGCGGCCGGCATTCAGATCTTCACGCACATGCTGTTCATCAATGTGCTGAATACGAGCTTTTGTATGGGCACGGTCGGTTAGGATACGCACCTGTGAGCCTGTGTAAGAACGAGCCTCGCAACCCAGCTTCTGTAAGGCCATCGACAACAGTGCAATGGTTACCTGTTCGCCGGTAGACAGAAGCACGTCCATTTCACGCTGACCGGGCTCATCAGTAATGTTGCTGGCCAGGCCAATCAAGCGATTAGTTTCACCGCTCATGGCTGACACCACGACGACGATGTCGTGTCCGGCCTTACGAAAACCAAAAACTTTCTCTGCAATCGCCTCGATACGCTCGGTAGTACCTACCGAAGTGCCACCAAATTTTTGTATATACAAGGCCATAGTATTTCCACTGTCTAGACCGGGACTCAGGGCCGAGGTTGATCCGCCCGTCAAATCATTTGGGCGAGAGTATAAACCCTCACCCGCAGCTAAAACATGCATTACTGACTATTTTTTTCAACCCAGTCTGCAACACCCGCCAGAACCTCGGTAAGCTTGGAGGCATCGTTACCCCCGCCCTGGGCCATGTCCGGACGACCGCCGCCCTTACCATCCAGCTGCGCACACAGGTACTTCATAATGTCGCCGGCCTTGACTCTGCCGGTCGCTGATTTGGTCACGCCAGATACCAGTGTGACTTTGCCATCTTCAACGCTGGCCAAAACCACGACGCCCTCACCCAACTTGTTTTTCAGCTGGTCGGCCGTTTCCATCAACGCCTGGCGATCAGCGCCTGGCATTTCAGCAGCAACCACCTTTAAGCCCGCCACGTCGACCGCAGACGACGCTAAATCGCTGCCGGCCAAGCTGGCCAACTGAGCCTTCAAACCGTCGATTTCTTTCTCCAACTGACGGTTGCGGTCCAGTGTCTGCTGCACTTTCTCGACCAGCGACTCACGAGAGCCTTTCACCAGCCTGGCCGCTTCGCGCAAGGTGCGTTCCACGCTGTCTACCCATTCTAGAGCGCCAAAACCGGTGACCGCTTCAATGCGGCGAACGCCGGAAGCGACACCGCTTTCAGAGGTAATACGCAATAGACCAATATCACCGGTGCGATTAACATGGGTACCACCGCACAACTCAACCGAGTAGCCATCCGAGCCCATGCTCAGAACCCTGACGGAGTCGCCGTACTTTTCATCAAACAGCGCCAGCGCACCCTTGGCCAGGGCCTGTTCCATGTCGGTCACTTCTGTGACTACCGAGGTGTTTTGCAGGATCTGCTGATTAACCTGGCGTTCGATTTCCTGCAGATCTGCGGCACTGATGGCCTCGAGATGCGAGAAGTCAAAACGCAGTTTGTCCGGGTCTACCAGCGAGCCTTTCTGGCTAACGTGCTCGCCCAGAACCTTGCGCAAAGCCGCATGTAACAGGTGGGTGGCGGAGTGATTACGCTTGGTGCGTTCACGGCGCTCATGATCAATGCGCGCATCCACTTCCAAGCCCGGGAACAGTTCACCTTCAACCACCGTGCCGATATGAAGGTGATTATTGCCCTCTTTGCGGGTGTCGGTTACTTGAAAGCGGCCGCCACTCCAGGTCAACAGCCCGGTGTCACCGACCTGGCCACCAGACTCCGCGTAAAATGGCGTGCGCTCCAGCACAATGATGGCTTCGTCGCCGGCTTCGGCGTTTTTATGTTCACTGCCGACAATTACTGAGCGAATGCGCTCGTGGCCATCAATATTCTGGTAACCGCTAAATTCGGTCACGCCCTCAAGCTTTAGGCTTTCCGCGTTATAATCAACACCAAATTTGCTAGCCGCCCTTGCACGTTCGCGTTGGGCTTCCATCGCCTTTTCGTAGCCTTGGTAATCCAGAGTCAAACCACGTTCACGGGCGATGTCGTTGGTCAGGTCTATCGGGAAGCCGTAAGTGTCGTATAGAGCGAACACGGTTTCGCCGGGAATTACATCACCTTGAAGCTCGGCAATGTCCTGTTCTAAAAGGCGCAGGCCGTTATCCAGGGTTTTTACAAACTGCTCTTCCTCTTGCAACAGTACTTTTTCGATCTGTTTGTGGCTGCTGACCAGCTGCGGGAAGGCTTCGCCCATCAACTCAACCAACGCACCTACCAACTTGTAAAAGAAGGGGCCGTTAGCACCAAGCTTGTTACCGTGACGGGCGGCACGGCGGATGATCCGGCGCAATACAAAGCCACGGCCTTCGTTTGACGGCATAACGCCATCACTAATCAAAAAGCAGCAGGAGCGGATATGGTCTGCCACAACACGCAACGAAGCTTCGGTGGTGGCAACGCCGCCGAGCACGTCAGAAGCGGCTTTCAGCAGATCCTGAAACAGGTCAATTTCATAGTTACTGTGCACACCCTGCAATACCGCGGTCACTCGCTCCAGACCCATGCCAGTGTCTACCGACGGTTTGGGCAGGTTAAGCATCTCGCCGTCAGCGGTGCGGTTATACTGCATGAACACCACGTTCCAGATTTCTATGTAGCGGTCGCCGTCTTCGTTCGGGCTTCCCGGAGGGCCGCCGGCTACATCGGGGCCGTGGTCAAAAAAGATCTCGGAGCAAGGGCCGCAGGGCCCTGTATCGCCCATCTGCCAGAAATTATCTGAAGAGTAGCGGCCGCCAGCGTTGTCGCCAATACGGACAATGCGCTCGGCAGGCACGCCAATTTCCTCGTTCCAGATAGCAAAGGCTTCGTCGTCGTCGGCGTATACCGTGATCCACAGCTTCGCTTTTGGCAGGTTCAGCCACTGTTCAGAGGTCAAAAAATTCCAGGCGAAATTGATGGCTTCGCGCTTAAAATAATCGCCAAAACTGAAGTTGCCCAGCATTTCAAAAAACGTATGGTGGCGAGCCGTGTAACCGACGTTTTCCAGATCGTTGTGCTTGCCGCCGGCGCGCACACATTTCTGCGAGCTGGTGGCGCGAGTGTAGTCACGCTGTTCACGGCCCAGGAACAGGTCCTTGAACTGGTTCATGCCCGCATTCGTAAACAACAAAGTGGGATCATCTGCCGGCACCAGTGAACTACTGGGAACAATGGCATGGCCCTGCTGTTTGAAGTATTCAAGAAACGCCTGTCGCAACTCTGCCGTTTTCATAGCCCTTTGATACCTTTCCATAAACCCGACGAAAATTGCGCCAGGTCCGCGATTGAATTCGGATACTTACATGATTGTATAAATCGGCTACTCTAGCACACGCCGACATCCTGAAAAACGTGAAACATCACCGGAGACCGCATGCCCAAACGCTTTCACAATGCAGACGTGCTTTTGCCGCCAGCAACCGGACTAAAACGTGGCCTGGCCATTACTTACGATGCACTTATCAGCATTGCTGTGCTGCTGGTTGCCACCTGGATATACACCATAATTGCCGGCCAGCTGACCGGTTGGGAAAAATACGAACAAATGGCGGAAGCTGGGCAGGTTAAAGGCGGCCCAGGCCTAACGTTTACCCTGTTTCTGGTGCTGTACCTGTTTTTTGGCTACTTTTGGACCCGGGTGGGCCAAACACTTGGAATGCAGGTGTGGCGGGTGCGCATTCAGAATCTGGACGGCGTATCGGTGAGTTGGAGTCAGGCTCTACGCCGTTATGTGACGGCAGCCGCTGCTGTGTTTCTGGCATTACTGGCAGGCTACTATCTGGGTGCTGTCAGCCTGTTATTTTCCATTCCGGCCATAATCGCTCTGTTTTTACCTATTAACGGAGTGTCGCTGACCGACCGAGTGTCAGACAGCGTTGTCGTTGAAGTCGAAAAGAAAAAGCTGTGACTGCAAACCGAAGACAGACTTCACACCTAAAACCGGAGACAAATTTCCAATCTGCCCCCCTACAAACATTAACCTGCCCGGCGCATTAACAAAATACCAATACCAGCGTTCACCGCTATAGGCACCAGTACCGCCAGAATGGGATCGAAACCGTAGACCACGCTCATCGGCCCCAGCAAGTCTTGCATGTACTTAAACGACAGGCCTACCAACAGGCCGGTAAACACCCGAAAGCCCATGGTGACCGAGCGCAGCGGGCCAAAGATAAACGAAATTGCCACTAACACCATCACCGCGGTTCCCAGTGGCATTAACGTCTTCTTCCAAAACGCTAACCAGTAGCGCGACGCGCTCAAACCCTGCTCGTCCAGATAGCGGGCGTAGGTCAGCAGGCCTGTCATCGCCAGGTTCTCTGGCTTTACAATCAATACACTCAGTACGCTGGGCGACAAACCAGACTCCCAACGCAGTTGGTTATGAGTCACCCGGGTGGTGCCCTGCTCTGCCAACTTGGTGGTTTGTACGTTTTCAAGAATCCAGTGATCACCTTGGTAAATCGCCCGCTCGGCAAAACTGGCGGCTAACAACTGGCGCTGCTCGTTAAAGCGGAACAGGGAAATGCCAAAAAGCACACCACTGGGCTGCACGGCATTCATGTGAATAAATACATTACCTTCGCGATGCCACAGACCTGACGCCGCGGCTACGTTGCTTCCTGCACCCAGCGCAACGGCCTTTTCGCTTTGCGCAATGCGCTCCGCCGGCGGCGCTAGGTATTCGCCAATCCCCACACCCAATAGCACCACAAACAGCGCTGGTTTCATGGCAGACCAGACAATACGCTTTATGGAAACGCCGGCGGCGCGGATAACCGTCAGCTCGGAGGAGCTGGCCATCGAACCCAATCCCACCAGGCAGCCCATAAACGCGCCCAACGGCAAATAATCGTAAATCCGCCGCGGCAGCGTCAGAAACACATACCACAGAGCATCGAGGGTCTGGTAGTTATTGGCTGTGCCGTCCAACTCGGCAATAAACGCAAAAATTAAATCCAACGACAGCACCACCACCATCACCAAAAACATAGCGCCGCCAACGGTTTTCATCACATAGCGGTCAATCTTATGCATGGGCAGGCCCCGCGAGCTCTGCACGCTGCAAGCGGCGCTTGCGCAACCAGGCCGGGCCGAACTGCAGCCAAAGCCCCAGAGCCAGAAACAATCCGTGCACCCAGAACATGCCAATCCACTCTGGCACTGCGCCATCGGCCAGTGCATCACGAGCCACAATCAATAAACCGAGATAGGTGATATACACCAACATCGCAGGCAACAGGTGGAAGAACCGACCCTGACGCGGATTTACCCGGCTCAACCGAACCGCCAGCAAGGTCACCACTGGCACAATAAAGGGCAACGAAAAACGCCAATGCAGCAGCGCTCGCTGTTGCGGGTCGTCAGACTTCAACAATTGCCCAGTGCTCAGGCCTTCTTCCAGCTCTTTTGTACCACTCTTGCCGCTGACAATTTTTAGACCGTAAGCTTCAAATTCGGTGGTGTTGTAATCCAGCTGGCCAGCGTTCCCCGAGTAGCGCCCGCCGTCTTTCAAAATCAGAAAACGACTGCCTGTCTGGGCATCTATTAATTGGGTGCCCGTTTCAGCCGTGATAATGGTTAAACCTTCGCCATTTTTGCCGAACTCGGCAATAAATACACCCTGCAGCTCGCGCTTGTCGTCGCTTAGCCCTTCGGTGTAAGTCACTCTCCCACCAGAGGTAAAGTCCTGAAAACGCCCTGGTGCCAATAGCTCGAATTCGGTGGCTTTGCGCTGTTCGTTGAATATCTCCTCGACCTGTTTCATGCCCCAGGGCGATACATACAGGCTCATGGCAGCGACCACCAGCATCACCGGCAAACTGCCAATCAGGGTTTGGCGCAAAATATCGCCCTCACTGACGCCGCAAGCGAGCAACACGGTCATCTCGCTTTCCAAATACATTCGGCCATAAGCCAGCAAAATGCCGATAAACAGACCCAAAGGCAAAATCAGCTCGAGGAAACCGGGAAAACGGTAGGCCATCACTGAAAACAGCACGCCCGCAGAAATCTCACCTTCTGCGGCATTACCCAGATACTTTAAAAAGCGCCCGCTCATGAACACCATCAACAGAATGGTGGACACAGCAATCATGCTGATCATGATCTGACGAATAAGATAGCGAAAAATAATAGTCAAAGCGGTCTCTCTGGCCGAGCCGGTAACGGCGCCCATCGATGAAGGAAAACGCCAGCAGCGGCTATTCTAAGTAACCTTGCAGACGATTGACAGGGCCACGCAGCGCCCAGCAGGTCAGCCACAAGTCCGTGCCAATGCTTGATAATTCATCGCATTGCCCCAATGTTAATACCTACATCCAATTCGTATAATAGAATTACTACCAGAATCACTAACAGGAGTTGCCATGAATTTTACCTTAAGCAGCAAAGCCCTGGACACCATCAGCGCTGACTGCCTTGTACTGGCGTTACCGCAGAAAGGCGAATGGCCCGCCAGCACCAGCGCGGCAGACAAAGCTCTGGATGGCCTGATTGGCAAGCTGCAAAGCGCCGGCGACATCAGTGGCAAAAACGCATCGGTACAGACTGTTCCGCTGACCGACAGCCATTGGCAGCGCCTGTGTATCGTCGGCACCGGTGATGACGAAAGCCGCACACCAGCCAACTATCGCAAGGCTTTAATTGCTGCGGTAAACGTTCTCAAAGACGGCCCATCAAAACATGCCATTGTGGCCTTGGCTGACACCCAGCTAACCGGCGACAGCGCAACGACCTCTGAAGGAGCTCGCCTGAGCCTGATCGGCCGCAGTCTGGAAGAGCACCTGTACACGTTTAACCAGTATAAGAGCGAGCAGCCTGCTGCGCGTAAGCTGAATAAAGTCACCGTAACCGCCTCTGTCAGCGACAAAGCTGAAAAAGACGCCTTTAACCTTGGTCTGGCCACCGGCCGCGGCATGAACTTTACCCGCGACTTGGGTAATACCCCGCCCAACATCTGCCACCCGATCTGGCTGGCCGAACAGGCCGAAAAACTTGCCAAAGACCACGACTGCATCAAGACCGAAATTCTTGACGAAAAACAGATGGCCGACCTGGGCATGAACACCATTCTGGCCGTGGGCAAAGGCAGCAGCCAGCCGCCGCGCTTCATTATAATGGAATACCGTGGCGGCGATGCCAAAGACAAGCCCCACGTGTTAGTGGGTAAAGGCATCACCTTCGACAGCGGCGGCATCAGCCTGAAGCCCGGCGAAGGCATGGACGAGATGAAATACGACATGGGCGGTTCGGCCGCGGTGTTCGGCGCCATGCACGTCATCGCTGAAATCAAACCAAAAATTAACATTGTGGCCGTCATCGCAGCCGCTGAAAACATGCCTGACGGCAGCGCCAGCCGCCCCGGCGACATTGTCACCACTATGTCTGGCCAGACCGTTGAAATCCTCAACACCGACGCCGAAGGCCGTCTGGTACTGTGCGACGCCCTGACCTACGTGAAGAGGTTTGACCCGGCGGCGGTTATTGATCTGGCCACCCTCACCGGCGCCTGCATCGTCGCCCTGGGCCACCACGCCACTGGTTTACTGGCCAACAACGATGACTTGGCCAACGAACTGCTGGCCGCCGGCGACCGGGCCAACGACAAAGCCTGGCGCCTGCCGCTTTGGGAAGAGTACCAGAGCTTGCTCGACAGCAACTTTGCGGATATGGCAAACATCGGCGGACGTGCCGCTGGAACCATCACCGCGGCTTGCTTCCTGGCCCGTTACGCCAAAGATTACCGTTGGGCCCACCTGGACATCGCCGGTACTGCGTGGCATTCCGGCAAAGCCAAAGGCTCTTCAGGCCGCCCGGTGCCTATGCTGGTCGAATACCTGATGTCCCATGCCGGCAACTAAGCCACCTGCTGTGCATACTACGGAAACCGGCAGCTCTGCTGCCGGTGCTCCCACACCGGAGGCTGGGCAGGAAGCTAAAAACCAGCGTTACTGGTTCCATATCCTGCGCCAGGACACCCCCGCCGCACGCAATCTACACGCCGCCAAACTGGTCAACAAAGCCTGGCAGCAAGGGGATCGCGTGGGCATTGTGTGCGACTCCCTCGAACACGCTCAAGAACTGGACGACCTTCTGTGGAACTTCAGCCCAGATGCATTCATTCCCCACAGCGTGATTTCCGAAGCCAACACGCCCTGCAAAGACCCCGTTGGCATTCTGCTGCACCCGCCCGCCGCCGAAGACTGGGATACCGTGATCATCCTTTGCACTGAATTACCGGCTCACGCCGATCAATTTAAGCGCTTGGCATTGATAGCTCAGAATGATCCGGTGGTTTTGCATCAGGCCCGCGCGCACTTTAAACAGTTACGGGCTTTGGGGATCGAGGCGCGGGTGCATGATCAACGGTAGCGATAATTTAATCAGTTGTTTAAACCAAAGCTGAAGATCCCACTTCATGGCCCGACCGCGGGCGACCATGTATAATCATGCGTCTAAAATCTCTCCTCGAATTCACCAATACGGTCACCAGCAAAAACCCATGGAAAAAACCTACCAGCCAGAAAACATCGAGCGCCAGTGGTACGACAACTGGGAATCTAAAGGCTACTTCCGCCCCAGCGGCGAGGGCGAGTCTTACAGCATCGCTATTCCGCCACCGAATGTGACCGGCAGCCTGCACATGGGGCACGCCTTCCAGCACACCATTATGGATACCCTCACCCGCTACAAGCGCATGCAAGGCCACAACACCCTGTGGCAGGTAGGCAGTGACCACGCAGGCATAGCCACGCAGATGGTCGTTGAACGCAAATTGGCTGGGGAAGAAGGCAAAACCCGCCACGATCTGGGCCGTGAAGAGTTCATTAAGCGTATCTGGGAATGGAAGGAAGAATCTGGCGGCACCATTACCGACCAGATGCGCAGGCTGGGTAACTCGGTGGATTGGGACACCGAGCGCTTTACGATGGACGACGGTTTCTACAAGGCCGTGCAGGAAGTGTTTATCCGCCTGTACGAAGACGGCCTGGTCTATCGTGGCAAGCGCCTGGTGAACTGGGATCCGAAGCTTCACACCGCGATTTCCGATCTGGAAGTGGAAAACAAAGAAGAGAAAGGTTTTTTCTGGCACCTGCGCTATCCGCTGGCTGACGGTGCCACCACGCAAGACGGTAAAGATTACCTGGTTGTTGCCACTACCCGCCCGGAAACCATGCTGGGCGACACTGCCGTAGCCGTTCACCCCGACGACGAGCGCTATCAGCATCTGATTGGTACGTTCGTGATGCTACCGCTGGTGAATCGCCGTATTCCAGTGATTGCCGACCACCACGCTGACCCGGAAAAGGGCTCTGGCTGCGTGAAGATTACCCCGGCTCACGATTTTAACGACTACGCCGTAGGCAAACGCAATAATTTGCCAATGATGAACGTGCTGACCCAAGACGCCAAAATCCGCCAGCAAGCCGAAGTATTCAACAGCGACGGCACTGAAAATACCGATCTGGACGCTTCCCTGCCCGCCGCCTACACCGGGCTGACCCGGGAAGACGCGCGCAAGCAGATTGTGGCCGATATGGATGCTGCTGGCCTGGTTCAGCTGGTGGAAGACCACGTATTGAGCGTGCCCCGTGGGGACCGTTCCGGCCTGATCATCGAGCCGATGCTGACAGATCAATGGTTTGCCGATGCCAAAACTCTGGCCAAGCCAGCCATTGAAGCCGTTGAACAAGGCCGCATCCAGTTTGTGCCCAAGCAATACGAGAACATGTACTTCTCCTGGATGCGCGACATTCAAGATTGGTGCATTTCCCGCCAACTGTGGTGGGGCCACCGGATTCCGGCCTGGTACGACGCCGAGGGCAATATCTACGTGGGCCGCAGTGAAGACGAGGTGCGCCAGAAGCACGGTCTGGCGGCCGATTTTTCGCTAAAACAGGACGATGACGTTCTGGACACCTGGTTCAGCTCTGCTCTTTGGACATTTGGCACTCTGGGCTGGCCGGAGATCACCGAGCGGCTAAAGACCTTTCATCCAACAGACGTTCTGGTGACAGGCTTTGACATCATTTTCTTCTGGGTTGCGCGGATGATCATGATGACGACACACTTCATGAAAAATGAAGATGGCACACCCCAGGTTCCGTTCAAAACCGTTTACGTTACCGGTCTGATCCGCGACGAAAACGGCGAAAAAATGTCCAAATCCAAGGGCAACGTGATTGACCCGCTGGACATGATCGACGGCATCGACTTGGCGCCGCTGCTGGAAAAGCGCACCGGCAACCTGATGCAGCCGAAGCTGGCCAAGAAAATTGCCAAACAGACCGAAAAAGAATTCCCCGAAGGTATCTCGGCCCACGGCACAGACGCCCTGCGTTTCACCCTGGCGGCCATGGCCACCACCGGCCGTGACATCAACTGGGACATGAAGCGCCTGGAAGGCTACCGCAATTTCTGCAACAAACTGTGGAACGCCGCCCGTTACGTTTTGATGAACACCGAGGGTGAAGACTGCGGCGTGAACGGCGAGCCAGTAGAGCTGTCGCTGGCCGACCGCTGGATTATCAGCGCTTTGCAGCAGTGCGAGCAGGATGTGTCCCGCCATTTGGACCAGTACCGCTTTGATCTGGCCTCACAGGCGCTGTACGAGTTTATCTGGAACGAATACTGCGATTGGTATCTAGAGCTGTCCAAGCCTTCACTGAGTGACGACAGCGCCAGTGCTGAAGCCAAGCGTGGCACCCGCCGTACACTGGTGCGCGTACTGGAAACCGTTTTGCGCCTGGCACACCCGATCATGCCATTCATCACCGAGGAAATCTGGCAGCGCATCGCGCCGCTGGCCGGCAAATCCGGTGACAGCATTATGCTTCAGCCGTTCCCACAGGCCGATAACAGCCGCCAAGACAATCAGGCGGTTGCGGACATTGAATGGTTGAAGGGCGTGATTGTGGCGGTGCGTAATATTCGCGGTGAGATGAATATTTCTCCGGCGAAGAAGATTCCGCTGCTGTTCCGTGGTGACAGCGCAGAAGGCCGGCGCCGGATGAATGAGAACCGCCAGTTTTTGAGCTCGTTGGCGAAGCTGGAAAGTCTGGAGTGGTTTGAGGGCGACAAGGCACCGATGAGCGCCACGCAACTGGTAGGCGATATGGAAGTGCTGGTGCCCATGGCCGGTCTGATTGACAAGAATGCAGAGCTTAAGCGACTTGATAAAGAGCTGGAGCGTCTGGGTAAGGAAATTGGCCGGCTGGAAGGCAAGCTGGGCAATGAGAAGTTTACCGCTAAGGCACCGGCGGAGGTTGTTGCCAAGGAGCAGGAGAAGCTGACCGAGTTTCAGCGCAATCTGGCGCGTTTGCGGCAGCAGCATGCTGACATTGAGGCCATGTAAGCATGACTGCAGGCGTTAAGCGTTTCGGGGATGGCGGGCAGATCGCCATTCTTGGAGCGGGTTCAATGGGGCGGCTATGGGCCGCCCTTTTGCCATCTTCTCGTTGTGGGTTTTTGCCGCGACTGGATAGTCTTGGCCAGACCGCTGAGCGCTCTAACATTGCACCTGAAGACGGCACCGGTCATCGGGGGAGCTTCAGCCGTCTGGAGGGCACCCCCGAAACACGCTGTGAATACGTCCTTGTAAGCTCTGCTTCGCCGGACATCGGTGTTGCTCGTACACTTGTTAACCTACCGTGGCTTTGTTCGGCTGCTGATATCAGTTTGCTATTGGTGACTACGAAAGCTGGAGATACGCTTTCGGCTCTGGAGAGCTGGCTGCCGTATATTGCTAAAGACACACCCGTTGTTCTTTTTCAAAACGGTTTGGGCAGTCAGCAGGCAGTGACCGAGCGCTGGCCGGGCCGGCCGATTTTAGCGGCTAGCACCACAGAGGGGGCGAATCGACCAGAGCCGGATGTGTTTGTGCATGCCGGCGCCGGGGATACCTGGGTGGGCCCTCTTACAGACTCTGCTTCTGACTATACTGAATCGGTGGTTCAGCAGCTGGCACAATCTGGATTACAGGTGCATACCGAAAACAGTATTGTGCAGCGGCTGTGGCAAAAGCTGGTTGTCAACGCCGGAATTAATGCGTTTACCGCACTGCTGGACTGCCCGAATGGTGCCATAGTGGACGCGCCGCTTTATCGGCAGACGATTGACGGGCTATGCACCGAAATCGCTGCTTTACTGCAGGCCAATACCGGTGAACGTACTGCCCCACAAGCGCTGCGGAAGCGGATTGAGGCGGTCGCCAAAAGTACGACCAATAACACGTCGTCGATGCGTGCGGATGTAAACGCCGGGCGTAAAACCGAGATCGATTTTATCAATGGTTACCTTGTGCAGTGCGGGCAGCGCCACGGGATTGCCACACCGGTAAACCAAATGCTGGTTCAGCGAGTACAAGCTCTTTAGCCTTTCAACCAATCAGGCTAGCATTTTAACCAATTAGGAGAATTCCATGGGCAACCGCCTGTCAAAAATCTACACCCGTACCGGAGACGATGGTTCTACCGGTCTGGCCGATGGTAACCGCATTGCCAAGAGCGCCCAGCGCGTTGAGGCCATGGGTACGGCGGATGAACTGAACTGTCACATGGGCTTACTGGTTGAGATGCTGGACAGCGATGATGCGCTGTTTGAACCCATGCGCCGCATTCAGCATCACCTGTTTGACCTGGGTGGTGAATTTGCGATTCCGGGTAGCATTGTCATCAGCGAGCAGCACATCAGCTGGTTGGAAGGCTTGTTGGATGAGTGGAACGAACCACTGCCACCGTTGAAGAACTTTATTTTGCCCGGTGGCAGCCCGGCCGCAGCTCAGTGCCACATGGCCCGCGCCGTGTGCCGCCGTGCCGAGCGTGTTGTAGTGGCACTCAGCCATGAGGACTCTATCAACCCGCTGGCGCGACAGTACCTGAATCGCTTGTCTGACCTTTTGTTTGTCGCCTCACGGGTGCTGGCAAGGCGTGAGGGCGCGGAGGAAATTCTGTGGGAGCAGAAGAAAGCCAGCAGCGATGAACTGCCCCCGCACAAATAGCACCCTAGAAACAGCAACGCCTTTACAGGATTTTGTGCTCGCGCAGCTGCTCCAATGCAGCGGCCACTTGCCCACCCTGATCTGGCAAATCCGCCAGGATTAGAGTCAAATCGCTGTGGCCGGTGTCGGTATCCGTCAGCACCAGCAGACCGTTGGCTTTAAGTGCCAGAGCCAGCGGTGCTTTGAAGCCTTCACTGTATTGCAGATTGTCGTGCTGCAGCGTAGCCACGGCACGGCCGTCGTCAAACAGCACTTTTTCCAAGGAATGAACCAGCGTACGGGCGGCGTTCGCCTCGCCTTTTATGTATATTACCGCGGCTTGCTGACCAAAGCGTCGGGCTTTTTGCGCTGTGGTCACCTGTGCGCTGTGGTGCAGCGCGTAGCCTTGTTGCTGCGAGCCGGGCAAAATCATACCCGCTGCCACGGTGGTGTGGGTTAAGCGATCCACCACAATAAACGACCCGGTGCTGCGGAATTCTTTGTAGTTGTCCGCCAACACAGGCTGTTCCAGCGTTAGTTCGCAAAGACCGATTTCGTTCAGCGCCAGAGTATTGGCCTCGGTCTTGTGTAACGAGTTCACATCCACTCGATGGCGAACGGCGGTCACGGCTCCAGCCACGCGGCCGGTCAACAGTTTTATGTCGTACGTTTTTCCCTGCACCAGCGGCTGCTCGGCCATCCACACCAACGTGGCATCAAAACGATCCGTCGTCTGCGGTATTTGTTTGCTGTGCACCAGAATGTCGCCACGGGAAATATCAATCTGATCTTCCAGCGTTAGCGTCACCGACATAGGCGGGAAAGCTTCGCTCAGCTCGCCGTCGTAGGTCACGATGGATTTCACCCTTGATGATTTACCGGACGGCAACACCGTTACGTCATCACCCGGGCGAACCACACCAGCGGTCAGGGTGCCGCAGTAGCCGCGGAAGTCCCGGTTGGGGCGGTTCACGTATTGCACCGGAAAACGCAGCGCGTCGAAATTCTGGTCGCGGACAATCTCCACACTTTCCAGAGTTTCCATCAACGCTTGCCCCCGATACCAAGGCATGAACTCTGAGCGATTAACCACGTTGTCGCCTTTTAACGCCGACAAAGGCACAAACTGGATGTCTGGCAAGTCCAGCTGACTGGCAAACGCCGAATAATCAGCCTTGATCTGCTCGTAGCGTTCCTCGCTGTAATCCACCAGATCCATTTTGTTGATGGCCACTACCGTATGCTTCAGCCCCAGCAGCGACACAATGAAACTGTGGCGGCGGGTTTGTACCTGCACGCCGTAGCGGGCGTCGATCAAAATAATGGCCAGGTCGCAGGTGGAGGCGCCGGTGGCCATATTACGAGTGTACTGTTCGTGCCCCGGGGTGTCGGCGATGATGAATTTACGCCGCGCGGTCGAGAAATAACGATAGGCCACATCAATGGTGATGCCCTGCTCGCGCTCGGCCTGCAAGCCGTCCACCAGCAACGCCAGATCCAGCTCGTCACCAGCATTACCCATCCGTGCGTTGTCGTTGTGGATTGCCTCCAGTTGGTCTTCATAAATCATTTTGGAGTCGTGCAGCAGCCGTCCAATAAGGGTAGATTTGCCGTCGTCTACGCTGCCGCACGTCAGAAAGCGCAGCAGTTCCTTGTTTTCGTGCTGGTGCAGGTAGGCGTCGATATCATCGGCAATCAGATCAGACTGGTGGCTCATAGCGGCACTCCCAATAGGCGCACATCAAAAGGGCGCAAGTCAAAGATTGAATTCAGCGGTGCGACAATGGGTTTACAGGTCGCCATCAGACGTACCCTTCCATCAAAAGTATCCTTCCATTTTTTTCTTTTCCATAGAGCCCGCTCCATCGCGATCTATCGCCCGCCCCTGGCGCTCGGAGGTTCGTGTTAAAAGCATTTCCTGAATAATGTCCTGCAACGTATCGGCCTCGGAATCCACCGCTCCGGTTAACGGGTAACAGCCCAAAGTGCGGAACCTGACCTTACGCAGTTCCGGCTCTTCGCCCGGGTTCAGAGGCAGGCGCTCGTCGTCCACCATGATCATCATGCCATCGCGGGTAACCACCGGCCGCAGAGCTGCGAAGTACAAAGGCACAATCGGAATACTTTCCAGAAAGATGTATTGCCAGATATCCAGTTCAGTCCAGTTAGACAGCGGAAATACGCGAATACTTTCGCCCTTGTTGATGCGGGTATTGAACAGATTCCACAACTCCGGCCGCTGATTTTTCGGGTCCCAGCGATGATGCTTGTCGCGGAATGAGAACACTCGTTCTTTGGCGCGGGATTTTTCCTCATCACGGCGGGCACCGCCGAAAGCGGCGTCAAACCCATACTTGTTCAACGCCTGTTTCAGGCTCTGGGTTTTCATTATGTCGGTATGCGTGGCCGAGCCGTGGGAAAAAGGCCCGACCCCCATGTCTACGCCCTCCTGGTTGATGTGCACCAGCAGCTCCATGCCCGACTGCGCCGCCATGCGATCGCGAAATTCGATCATTTCACGAAATTTCCAGGTGGTGTCTACGTGCAACAGTGGAAACGGCGGAGTGCCCGGGAAAAACGCTTTGCGGGCAAGGTGAAGCATGACCGCCGAGTCTTTTCCCACTGAGTACAGCATCACCGGATTGTCAAACTCCGCAGCGACTTCACGAATAATCTGGATGCTTTCAGCTTCCAGCTGCTTCAGGTGGGTAAGACGGCGTTCTGGCAAAGAAGTCATTAACGGCGGCCTGCGTAAATCAACGGTTTAGAAGGCCAGCGGATACCACCGGCCGAATGTGCCACGCAGTATTACAAAGGAAAATAAGATTTTAAAAGAATAAATAAGCGTTTATTTATTCTTTTTTAGAATAATGAAAGTCTCACCGAGGTGACTCTTAATATTCGATATATGAATATCAAAATCAATAAATATCATTATAAAGAATAAAGAGCATTGCGTATGATAATGACAGAAATTTACACAAGGCGGTGAAACAGTCATGTATCAGTACAATCAGATTGACCAGACACTGGTCGACGAACGGGTGGAGCAATTTCGCGACCAAACCCGCAGGTTTCTGAACGGCGAACTGCCGGAGGATGAGTTTTCTGCGCTGCGGCTGATGAACGGCCTTTACATTCAGCGCCAGGCTCCCATGCTGCGTGTGGCTGTCCCGTATGGACTGTTATCATCAACCCAGATGCGCAAGTTGGCCCACGTTGCGCGCACTTACGACCGCGGCTATGGCCACTTCACCACTCGCACGAACATTCAGTTCAACTGGCCAGAGTTAGCTGCGGTACCAGATATTCTGGCGGAACTGGCGCAGGTGCAGATGCACGCCATTCAAACCTCGGGCAATTGCATTCGTAACACCACCACCGACCCCTACGCCGGTGTAGCGGAAAACGAACTTGAAGATCCGCGCCCTTACTGCGAAATTATCCGCCAGTGGTCAACCCTGCATCCAGAATTTGCTTACCTGCCGCGGAAATTCAAAATTGCCGTCACCGGCGCAACAGAAGACCGCGCAGCCTCTCAGGTGCACGATATTGGCCTGCAAATGGTGCAAAACGCCGATGGCGAAATAGGCTTTGAAGTACTGGTCGGCGGGGGGCTGGGCCGCACGCCCATCATAGGCAAGAGCATTCGCAAGTTCCTGCCCAAACAGCATCTATTGTCATATCTGGACGCCATCTTGCGGGTGTACAACCTCAAAGGCCGCCGCGACAACAAGTACAAGGCGCGCATCAAGATTCTGGTGGAGGCTCTGGGCCCTGACGAATTCCGCCGCCTGGTCGAGGAGGAATGGGCCCACATCCGCGATGGCGAGTTGACACTTACCGATGCCGAAATTGCCCGAGCCAAATCATTTTTCACCCTACCTGATTACGATGTCAACGCCGCCAGTGCCGACGCCCATGCGTCATTAAATGATTCACTGGCAACCGACATCGAGTTTAACGCCTGGTACCGCCACAACACTCTGGCTCACCGGGTTGAAGGTTACCGCATTGCCATTGTTTCGCTGAAACCGTATCTGGAAGCCCCTGGCGACATCACCGATAGCCAGATGGATGCGGTTGCAGACCTGGCTGATCGTTACAGCTTTGGCGAAACTCGCGCCACCCACCACCAGAATTTGGTGCTGACCGATGTGCGCGAGGGCGACCTTTACGCAGTATGGCAGGCGCTGGCGACGAACAATCTGGCGCGTTCCAACATTGGCACGCTGACCGACATGATTGTGTGCCCGGGGTTTGATTTTTGCTCGCTGGCCAACGCCCGCACGTTGAACATTTCGGACCAGATCAATGAGCATTTTGACGATATGGATCATCTGTACGATCTAGGCGAAATCCGACTAAACATGTCTGGTTGCATCAACGCCTGCGCCCATCACCACGTCGCCGACATCGGCATTCTGGGCGTGGATAAAAAGGGCGAAGACTGGTATCAGATTTCACTCGGCGGGTCGTCTAAAGAAGACGCACGCCTGGGCAAAATTCTAGGAAGGTCGGTACCGGCGAGCGACGTTGCTCTCACCGTGGAAAAAATTCTGGCCGTGTACGTTGACCAGCGCCGCGAAAACGAATCGTTTGCGCAGGTAGTGCTACGTGTGGGCATCAAACCTTTTAAGGAACGTGTGTATGCCACTGCTCATTGACCAGCGCATTGTGACCGAAGACCCCTGGCAGTTACTTGATCAGGTGGCTCTCGACGAGGGATCACCAATACCCGAAAATGGGCCTATTGCTGTACCCCTCATTTGGTATCGGCAACACCGGGAAGCACTGCAACAGCGCAACAGCCCGCTGGGCGTGATCGTGAATGGTGATGATGACCTGGCGGCGTTATACGCCGACCACAGCCAACTCGACCTGATTGCCATCGAGTTCCCGACGTTTCGCGATGGCCGCGGATTCAGCATCGCCCGCCAGTTGGTGCGTAGCGGTTTTAATCGGCAAATTCGAGCTCTGGGCCATGTTACCCGCGATCGCCTGGCGCTAATGCAAAGCTCCGGATTTAACGCCTTTGCCATCAATGACGAGCGTTTCCAAACCGATCATCTTCAGGCATTTTCCGAGATTAGCGTGAATTATCAGGGTACGACGGCGGATCCGCGGCCGATTTTTCGTCGCTAAACACGGGTTTGATCGCATTCAAACATTTTATTCGTCGCTGCTTACAGCGCTAATTTTTTAGTCAAAGGACATCGACACCATGACGCTTGATGTGGCTGCGGCCAACCAACAGCTTGCCAACAACCGGCCCCAAGAAATCATAACGTGGGCCTTAACGCAGGCGCACAATCCGGTCGTCACGACCAACTTCGGCCCTTACGAAGCCGTGATCCTGCACATGGCGGTTCAAGCCCGGCCGGACATTCAGGTGATATGGATCGATTCGGGTTACAACACCTCTGCCACTTATCGTTTTGCAGAAAAACTGATAGCCCAGCTGAAGCTGGATGTGCACACGTTTATACCGCAGCAAACGGCTGCCCGGCGCAACGTGCTGATGCAGGGCATACCAGAGATTGACCAGCCGCTGCATGAGGAATTTACCCGCCAAGTGAAGCTGGAACCCTTCGCTAGGGCCCTGGCAGAAATTCAGCCGGATGTGTGGTTTAACGCCATCCGCAAAGACCAAACCGACTTTCGCCAATCGCTGGACATCGTCTCCACCAGCAAAAGCGGCATTGTGAAAGTAGCACCTTTATTTAACCTGACCAGCGCCGACCTGGATGCCTACCTGGCCGCACACCAGTTGCCCGACGAACACGATTATTTCGATCCCACCAAAGCTCTGGAAACCCGCGAGTGCGGGTTACACACTAAGCTCTGATACTGCCCACTCCGGGAGGCTGCCATGGATTTTTTACCACTGTTTTTCAATTTGAACGATCGCCAGGTGTTACTGGTGGGCGGTGGTGATATCGCCCTGCGCAAGGCTCGCCTGCTCAAACGCGCAGGTGTTGGCCTGACTGTGATTTCCCACGCCGTCGATGAAGAACTTCGGGCTCTACTGACCGATGACCGAGACGAGATCATTTTGGGGGATTATCACAGCGACCTGCTGGAGGGGAAAACCTTGGTGGTCGCCGCCACCGACGACGCCGAGTTACACCGTCAGGTTCACGCCGAGGCGGTAGCGCGAAATATCCCCATCAATGTGGTGGATACGCCCAAGCTGTGCAGCTTCATATTTCCAGCCATCGTCGACCGCTCGCCCATTGTGATTGGTATTACCTCCGGCGGGCAGTCACCGGTGCTGGCGCGGCTATTAAGGGCTCGCCTGGAAACCCTGATCCCCAAGGGCTACAGCAGCCTGGGTGGTTTGGTCGGGCGCTTTCGCGATCGGGTTAAAGCGCGTTTCAATTCGCTCAATGACCGTCGTCAATTCTGGGAAAACGTGCTGGAAGGACAAATTGCCGAAAAGGTGTTTTCCGGTCGCCATAACGAAGCCGAATCCATGCTGGTGTCGGCCATCAACCGGGGCGACGCTGGCCATAAAACAGGCGAGGTGTATCTGGTCGGTGCTGGCCCGGGTGATCCGGAGCTGCTGACGTTTAAGGCGCTGCGTCTGATGCAGCAAGCTGACGTGGTGTTTTACGACAATCTGGTATCGCCAGGGGTGCTGGATTTGTGCCGGCGCGACGCCGACCTGATTTACGTCGGCAAGCGTCGAGATCATCACACGGTGCCGCAAGACGACATTAATGCTCTGCTGGTAAAACACGCCAAACTGGGGCGGCGGGTGGTGCGGCTTAAAGGCGGTGATCCGTTTATTTTCGGACGCGGCGGTGAAGAACTGGAAGAGCTCAAAGCCCATGGCATACCGTTCCAGGTGGTACCGGGCATTACCGCCGCCAGCGCGTGTTCGACCTACGCCGGCATTCCACTGACCCACCGTGGCTATGCCCAGTCAGTCAAGTTTGTGACCGGCCAGTTAAAAAACCGACAACAAGTCCTCGATTACAAAGAACTGATACAGCCCAATCAAACGGTCGTGTTCTATATGGGGCTGCACACACTGCCGCAAATCAGTGCCGGCCTGATGGCTCATGGCCGCGCGCCAGATACACCGATTGCCATTGTGTCCCGCGGTACCGCAGTCGATCAGAAAGTGCTGATTGGCACTTTGGCCGATATCGCCGCCAAACAGGAGCAGGCGCAACTGCCGGCGCCCGCGTTGATTATTGTGGGTAATGTCGTACGTCTTTACGACAAGCTGGCTTGGTTTGGTGAGACTGCGCCCAGCGACAACATTACCCACGCCTTGGGCATGGTGCGCAGCAAGGCCAGGTTCACTGAGGCAAATGTGGCCTGAGCCGCTTCTAGACCCGAAACGTCTCTACCAGTTGCTGCAACGACGCCGTTAGCCGTGACATTTCCTGGGACGAGTCCAATGTGCTCCGGGCGTTCTGCGCCGTCGCCAAGCCCAGTTCGCCAATTTGTGCCACGCTGGTATTAACGTCGCGGCTGACCGCCGATTGTTCCTCTGCTGCCTGGGCGATCTGTTGACTCATATCGACAATGGTCGAAATGCCGGCAGCAATGCGGTTCAGCGCATCGGTCACCAGCGCAGACTTCTGCACGGTCGCTTCAGTCACCTGATGGCTGTTTGTCATCGCGGTGACCGCCCCTTTAACGCCACTCTGCAGACGCGAGATCATCTTTTCGATTTCTTCAGTGGATTTGTGAGTGCGCTGAGACAAGGACCGCACCTCGTCAGCTACGACCGCAAAACCACGGCCTTGATCTCCGGCCCGAGCCGCTTCAATGGCCGCATTCAGCGCCAGCAGGTTGGTTTGTCCGGCGATTGCCTTGATTTCCACCAGCACCTTACTGATGTCGCTGCTGTCAGAACTGACCCGGTGAATCGCGTCTACAGCGCTGGAAATTTCCGTCGCCAACTGGTGAATCGTCGTCACCGAGTCGGCTACAGTCTGGCGCCCGGTCTCGGTATCTTTTTCGGCAGCTCCGGCGCTATCAGCTACCCGATGGGCGCTCTCGGTCACTTCATTGACCGCGCCCGTCATTTGACTCATAGCCTCTTGAATCTGCTCACTTTCGTGCATCTGCCGACTCACCGCATCGCTGGTCGCTACCGCCGTCGCATTTACCCGGCTCGCCTGCTGATCTACCTCTGCGGTGGTGTTACCCACCGAGCGGATCAGGCTGGCAATACGGTCAGTCATGCTGTTAAATTCGCCGGTCAGTTCACCCAGTTCATCACGATTGCTAAGTTCGATGCGAGCTGTCATATCACCCGATGCCACTTGCCGCGCAGAATCGGCAAAACGGTTGATGGCAGTGCGTACTGATATGAAAAATCCAATGTACAGATACACCACTAGAATTAGCACGCACAGCAGCGAAACGATAATCAACGTGCGTTGAGTGGTTTCGAAGTGAAGACGATCGCCCAGATTTTGCAACAAACCATTAAATGCCACAGCGCCGAGGCGCTGATGGTCCAGCAAATACCCGCTCACAGCACTGTCATAGGTTTTCCAGCCCATCTCAAGGCGCACTGGCGTCAGTAAGTTGGCGTCCACAAAAGCTTGGGTTTGCAGCAGGCTGGCGCTGACTTTCTTTACACCGGCAGCGTGGCCTGCCAGCAAAGGCGACGCCTCCTGCGCCACCGTCAACGCAGGACTGAGCAAAGAAGCCTGATTAGTCAAGTGATCGTAAATCCGGTTCAGCTGATCGCCCAGATCATAACTTAATTGCCCTTCCAGCAATGCGTAAATGCCATAGGATCGAGCCTGGCCGATCGCACTGCGCGCCTCGGGCAAAGAGTCGCCCAATAACTTCAACAACACCAGATTTTCCCGCGAATCGGTTTGCGCCAGGCCCGACAGCTCAACGGTAGCGGGTAACAGGGTTGACGCTTTCTGCACAAACTCCTGGTTATAGGTGAACTGAGCATCAAACCGGTTATTAATCACCTGCGTGGTACGCAGAGTATTCCAGGCCTCGCGCAATTGGTTGGCTTGGGCGGCCCATACTCCACCGCGATCAAACTCGGGAGCGGCACTGTTCAAGCGAGCAATTACAGCATCAACAGCCGCAGACGCTTGGTCTACACGGGCATGCAGCTCCTTATCGTCGCTGAATGCCGCTACCGATTGATAATCGCGATAGTCAATAGCGCGGCGTAAGAGTTCATCGGCTTGCTCTAGCTGTGTCAAGCCAGCCTTGCTGTTGGTCGTAATTGCCAAGGAATGGTTAAGCTGAGTAATGACCAGCCAGGACAGCCCCGCAATAGGCAGCAAAAAGAGGAAGCTAATGAGGCTGAATTTAAAAATCATCGGTAGCCGATTCATCAACGCAATGGCTGGAGCAATCAATTTTTTCACATGTTTCGCCGCTTTATTAAATTCTGCATTTTTATTATTCAAATTGAGTGTCGCCCAAAACCCTAAAAACCTTAGCTTTTTTTTGTTAGAAAATGTAACAGTATGCGCCGCACTCGGCTAGGCCACGCCGGCGATCACCATCAATGCCAGTAGGCACAGCCATACCAGCATACTGCGGTTAAGCAGATCGCGAATGGCGGTCAAGCTACGTTCACCATAGCTCTGCCAGTCTTGCTGGTGTAATGAGGCAAATCGGCCCGGGTCCAGCGCGTAACCGGTCAAAGCGCCATCGGCAGTGGCCATCAGCAGCCTTGCTACTGGCAATTGCCAGTGACCCCGGCCTTGGCGACGTTGCCGCAGCCAGCCGGCCAAGTCACCGGCCAGGCCAAAGGTCAGCGCGAGCAACTGCGCCGGCAACCAACCGCCCCATTCGCGCCAACGCTCACACTGGCCACATTTGCCAGATTGCGGCCAGCTCTGCCCCAATGCAACGAGGCCGCTCGCCAGCACCGCGGCAGAAATTCCGCCTGCCGCATACCAGAACAGCACCATGAAATAACGCCAGAATACTTGCGCTATTAACGCCTCAGAGATTGCCAGCTGCATGGTTTCAGGCGATATTGCTGCGCCGCGCTGATGCGCCGGTAGCAGATGCTGGATATAGCGCCAGGCTGCCTGCATGTCACCCCGGCGCCATGCCCGGGCGTAATTTGCCAGAAGCTGACGCCAGCCAGGCATACCCAGCAACAGCAGAAGCAATAGCAATTCCAGTGTCCAACCCAACAAGAGCCAGTGGTGGTGTTGCCAGTAACTCTGCGCCAGCCAAACCACGGCGGTCGGAATAGCCACCGCCAATAACGGCGCCAAAGCACTCGTTCTTTCGGGAAGGCTTTGCGGCAGGCGTTGCCTCAAGCCTTCAAACCAGCTGCGCCATAGCTGATGGCCATCAAGCTGATCGCGACTATCCAGCCGTCGCCGCAGCAGGTAGGCCAGCACAAATATAAGCAGCGTCATAATCTGTCCTTTGTCGATTTTGCCAGGCTTTGATGCAGCCGCGACCAGTCAAACGCCGGCCCGGGATCGGTTTTTCGCCCCGGCGCAATGTCGCTGTGGCCAGTAATCTCGTCAACGCCAATTTCTGGCCAGGCCGCCATAATTTGCTGACAAACAGCGGACAATGCCTGGTATTGATCCTCGGTATAAGGCACATCGTCACTGCCCTCAAGCTCAATGCCGATGGAAAAATCGTTGCACTCGTCCTGGCCGCAAAAACGTGAACGGCCAGCGTGCCAGGCACGATCCAGCAGGCTGACAAACTGCATAAGCGTGCCATCACGGCGTATCAGCAGGTGGGCTGAAACAGTCATTGTGGCGATGGTCTGAAAATACGGGTGGGCCTTGATGTCTAGCCGGTTGCAGAAGAAATCTTCAATTTCAGGGCCCCCGAACTGGCCCGGCGGCAAGCTGATGCAGTGCACAACAATCAGGCTTACCTCGCTGGTCGCGGGCCGCGCACCAAAATTAGGAGACGGTCGCCAGAGCGCTGCATCTATTCTACCATTTGCACGCAGGGAAGCTGCCTTCTGAAAGACAGGAGTAAGCACAGAGTGGGGAGTTTGAGGCAAGGCGAATCCTGATTCAACGAAGTGGGATGACTTCGATTGAATCATAAAGCGTCACCGTGTGCCACGGCACGATGCAACCTTCAAAAGCGGCGACTGGTGCGCAGGCTGTCAATAATCGACTCCAGAGCCCGGTCAAAAATCAAACCATCATCCAGAATTTGAATATGGCCTTGGGCCATCATTCCCGCCAGCTCGTTGCGACGGTATTCGGCGACCTTGGCACCACTGCGATTTACAAATATGTACTTATCGACCGCCCGAATAAACGCCGCAAGCTTACAACGAATCTGACTGCCATCGCGATGCAGCTCGAGCCAGCAACCAACTCGCAAACCATCGGCTTTGGCCAGCCATTCCTCGGCAACGACCGGTTGAGCTCTTGTGGGCTCCGAAACCTCCGGCTCTGGCACCCGGACAACCACCGCTTCTTTGGGGTCATCTGCGGCAACTGGCAAGGCAGGCGCCAGGTGACTGGCGCCTGCTAAAGTGTCTGTCGTGTCTGTCGTGACTGAAGGCACAGCATCCACTCTGACAGCCGGCGATTCCTGGCTGTCATCAATCTGAGCATGATCATTGTCGGCGGCTTCACTGGGCGTAATCACCAGGCGCTGAAACACGTCCAGATGCACCAGTTCCAGATCACGAATCACCATTTCTACCGACAAACCATCCCAGGCCACACCTTCCAGAGCCCCACGCAACTGCTCAATCACTTGCGGTATGGCTTGCTGCAACAACTCATGGGTCGTTGCCGTCAGGGGTACCGGGTCAATAGTCCAGATCAACTGCTCGGTTAGCGTCTTAGCTCGTTGCCAGGCTTTGCTGTCGGTGCTTTCATGGAGCGCCAGCCAATGCAGGTAGTGGCTCCAGGGACCATTCAGCATGTCTTGCACCGGCTCGGGTAACAACCGGCCATCCATTGCTTTGTGCAGCAGCTCTTTGGCGTCTGCGGTTGCCTGCTCATGGCGTGCTCGGCCTTCTTCTGCATCACGCAGGCGTTGCTCTACCAAGTCACTACGGCGTTGGTCCAGATCAGAGAACTGGTTGAAATCGTCCAACAACTCGTTGAACAGCGAGACGTCTGTGGAAAACTCCGCCAGTATTCGGTTGACCACCGCGCTGATTTTATCCAGTAAGGGGTCGCGCTGGCCGGGGCGTTTTTCCGTCCAACCAGTGGCGGCCAGTGCCATTTCGTTAAGCAACTTGCGTGCAGGGTGGCCACCGCGGTTGAAGAAATTCTTATCTGTTAGCGCCACTTTCAGTATCGGTATCTGCAGCCGCCCCAACAGGCTTTTCATCACAGAATGCAAATGGCGGTCGTCCAGAATAAACTCGAACAACATAGCCACCAGATTAATGACGTCGTTGTCCACCTGGCCGGGCCGCAGTGACTGGCCAGACGAATTCTGTAACACCGTTTGCAGCTGCTGGTTCAGGGGCACCAGCGGCGCACCGGGATCGTTACCAAATGCTGTCTGAACCTGGCTCAGCCGCGCCAGCAGCGCATCGGTTTGCAGCCACTGGCCACCACTGGCAGGAGCCTGACCGTCACCATAAGCAGGCTGAGCCTGCCGCAGAAGCGCGCTCAATTGCGAAAAAGTAGCGGCAGAGACCTCTGCCTGAGGCTGCCCCACACCGTATCCATCTGCCTCTCGATACACGGCTGATGGCGACGGCACAGGAACGCCCTGGCGGCTGCGAGCTGTTTGCACCGGCCTGACAGCTTTGCTGTCAGGCAGAACACCTTCTTTGATCAGGGTCACATTAGCGCCGTGATACACCTCGCCGAGGCTAGTCACCAGCAGTTGGTCAAACAATTTCAGCACTATCAGCCGTGCTTTTATGTCAACGTCAAGATTTTTGCTGGCCGCGGCCAGTCCACCGCACAGAACTTCCGGGCACAATGGCATCTGGTCGTCTTCCAGAGTCACACCGGGTAATAAATGGCGCACGCGCAAGCTCAGGTGACGCAACGCTTCGCTGTATTGGTAACGCAGTTTTGTGACCATATTATCGATGGCCACCTGCTGTTCAAGTTCGGCGTGATCCAGCAGGCTAAGGGAACCTTCGTCGACACTGTCGAAGCTCGGAACGGTGCTCTGCGGGCGGAACTTACCAATATCGTTGAAGGCCTGACCGACGTGATGTAACACCGCGACTGTCATCGACTTACGACGCAGACGAAGCTCACGCATGGCGTCAAAATAGCGGGTTTGTTCCTGGTCAGTGCCGGCGCGATCGGCGAGTTCGAACAGGGCATCATCAGCGCGATCAAAAAATTGATTCAGCACAATACGGATACTCTGGGCAGACGCATCCCGAAGCCGAATTAACGCAGTCGGCAAAAAAAAGCGGGACGTCGAACCCTGTCCAGTGATGTTGACAACTTTTTTGTCCCGCACTATGTCTACCTCCTGCTTATGCCGAACTGCTTTTCCTTTGCCTGTCGAAATATACTTGCATTAGTATCATAAAGCATTGATGCGTCAGCATGTGTCAGGATTTGTCAGGATTTGTCAGGATTTGTAGAGTCTTGAGCTGGATAACACTCGGCGACGTGTGCGCGACGGTTGGCGAATGCCGGCGGGCGCGATAAACTCCGTTTCTGCCTATTTGTGCCACGTGCACCTAACTTCTCTGCCGTTACGGACACCACACCATGATCAGTGTCGAACTTCTGCGCCAGTCCAGAATTGAAACGGTCGCCCACAGTCTGCGCGAAGACATTGGCGACGGTGACATTACTGCACAACTCATCGCCGCCGACACCCGCGCTAGCGGCCGCGTGATTACCCGCGAACACGCCGTTATTGCCGGCCGCGAATGGGTAGATGAAGTATTTCGCCAAGTTGATTGCGACATTGTTCTGGACTGGCAGGTGGCAGACGGCCAACGCGTCGAACCCGGTCAGCTACTGTTCCGCATGAATGGCCTGGCCCGCAGCCTGCTGACCGCCGAGCGTGCAGCCTTAAACTGGCTTCAAACCCTTTCTGCGGTAGCTACCAACGCCGCCCATTACGCGGCGCTGATCAGCCACACTCGTACACAGCTGCTGGATACCCGCAAAACCCTGCCTGGCTTACGCCTGGCGCAAAAATACGCGATCACCTGTGGCGGCTGCAGTAATCATCGTTTGGGGTTGTGGGACGCTTTTCTGATCAAAGAAAACCACATTGCGGCCTGCGGTTCTATTGCGGCCGCTGTGCGTGCAGCTCGGGAACTGGCGCCGGGCAAACCGGTAGAAGTGGAAACCGAGAATCTGAACGAACTGCAGCAGGCGCTGGATGCTGGCGCCGACATCATCATGCTTGACGAGTTTTCCTTGGCGGATATGCGCGCAGCAGTGGCACAAGCTGCAGGCAAAGCGCGCCTTGAAGCCTCTGGCGGCATTGACGACAGCACCTTGGTGGCCATCGCCGAAACCGGTGTAGACTTTGTCTCTTTAGGTACGCTGACAAAAAACCTGCGGGCCGTAGACCTGTCCATGCGCCTGGACGCCTGAGCGGCCATCACATTTCGTGACCTGGCGATAGCGCTCAGCCGGGCTTTGCACCCAGCAGTTCGTCCAAGGCTGCCAATTCGCGAATCAACGCCTGCCCGGGGCCGGAACCGCTGCGATAGTGCTCTTCAGCCATAGGCGCCACGCCGCTGACCATGGGTAACGGCTGATCATCTTCAACCAGCTGTTTCAATCGCGCTAAAAGCACAAACTGCAACCACTGCTCAAAGCTCATGGTATCCAGGCAAAACGGCTCGCGGCTGAGGTACTTTTCAGCGGCCAAAGGCTCGCTTTGCCAACAATTCATCTGACGCAGCTGAATTTCAATAGCCAGCAGACGGTCGGCAACTTGGTAAGTATGGCCAAGGGTATCGTGTCCGTCTCTCATTCTTGCGCCGTTGGCGCCGCTTCGGCAGCCAGTGGTTCGCCGTGAAGAAGTCGGTAAAGGTCTTCAAACTGCTGGGTTAGCGGGTGTCGCGGTGCCATATGAATCAGTGGTTGGTGACACTGGTGAGACTCTTTCATTTTCACCGAACTAGACAAGCGCACCGACAGTACCGGCAAACCTTCCTGCTCCAGTTCAGCCAACAGTTTGGCCGGCAGACTGGCGCGGGCCTGGAACTGATTGGCAACAATACCTTCAATACTCAGCTCTGGGTTGTGGTCCTCCTGCAGCTCTTTAATTTCGTGAATGATGCTGTAAAGCGCTTGGCGCGCGAAGTCATCGCAATCAAAAGGGATCAGGCAGCGCTGGGCTCCAATCAACGCCGAGCGGGTGTAAAAATTCAGCGCCGGCGCAGTATCGATGTAAATGTCGTCGAAATGTTGATCCAGCTTTTTCAGGGCTTCGCGCAGTTTGTAGATTTTGTGCTTGGCTTCAAGCTTGCGTTCCAAAAACTCCAACTCCGGGCTGGAAGGCAGCACCCAAAGGTTTTTAAAAGGCGTTGCGTGCACAAACGATTCTTCCGGGCGCCGGTTGAACACCGTGAACGACAAGGTCTGCTCCAGCAAATCGGCCGCGTTATTATCGAGCTCGGCGGCAGGCCGACCCATCAGGTAATGGGTTGAATTGCCCTGCGGGTCAAGATCAACCACTAAAGTGCGCTTGCCGCGAGCCGCACTGATCGCGGCCAGATTGCAGGTAATACTGGACTTGCCGACACCGCCTTTCTGATTGAATACCACCCGTCTCATCGCTCGTCTCCTTACTTGTGTATTAGCGTTCGCTCATAGCGACCGCAGTTACCAGTTCATTACGGTTTTCACAAACGGAATGGTCAGCCGGCGCTGGGCTTGCAGTGAATTTTCGTCGAGCGAGTCCAGAATGGCCAGCAGCTCCCCTAGGCCTCGCGGTGCCCGGCGCAGAATAAATCCGGCAACGTCGACAGCCATCACCAGGCCTCGCTGCTCTACGCGGGCCATCAGAATACGTTTGCGATCTGAATCGCGGTAAATACCCAGCTGCAGAGTCAAACCGTGACTAAGACGGGAAGACAAATCGGGCAGAATGAACGGTAAAGACGCGGGCACGTCCGACAAACTCACAACGAGCTGATGGCCGGCATCCAGCATGCGGTTGTAAAGATGAAAAACGGCTTCTTCCCAGCCAGTCTGACCAAAGACGCTGTCCAGATCGTCCAGGCACACCAGGTTAAATTGCTCGAGCCCGGTCAGCGCATCTGGCCCAAACGGCCCCAGCTCGGTAATGCTGATGCAAACCGCTGATAACGACTGGCTTTCAGCGTAGTGGCACAGGGCCTGTAGCAGGTGGCTTTTGCCGGTATCAGAATCGCCACACAACACCACCACTGGCACCGTTACCGGAGGCTGACAAGCCTGTTTCAAACGCTCAGCCACGGCCGCATTGCGCTCGCCGTGGAAGTTGTCGAAGCGGGCATCGTCACGCAATTTAACACCCAGAATGAGCTGTGAACTTGTCACGACAACCTGGCCCTCCATGCCCGTAAGCTCCAAGCGAGCAAATAGTGCGCGCCGCTAAGCACTGTCAGTACAGCAACCACCCAGACGAGCGCCGAATTTATCCATGGCGGCACCATGGTGATGACCTGCAATAGCATGGCCACCAGTACTGCAAAAATCTGAATCGAAGTGTTGAGTTTGCCCAGTAGGCTCGGAGCCATTTCGAATCTGCCGATTCCATAATGAAATATCAGTGCGCCACAAACAATTAACAGATCGCGCCCCAGCACCAGCAAAAACAGCCACAAAGGAAAGACCCCGCCCAGCGCCAACATCAGATAGGCGGTAATAAGCAAAGCTTTGTCCGCTAGCGGATCGACGATGGCGCCAAAGCGGGAGCGCCAGTCAAAGCGGCGGGCCAGATACCCATCCACGCCATCAGTTACCGCTGCCAACGTAAAAATTATCAATGCCATGGGATAACTGTCTGCGTGCAACTCCATAGCAAACGGAACAATCAACGCAATACGCAGAAAGGTCAGGGCATTCGGAATCCAGCGCCAATGATGCAAGCTCAAAGCGCCCTCCTCACATCGACCTTAACGCACCACCGCCGGGACCGGTGAAGGCTGCCA
The DNA here is from genome assembly GCF_000283275.1 of Marinobacter sp. BSs20148. Taxonomy (NCBI): domain Bacteria; kingdom Pseudomonadati; phylum Pseudomonadota; class Gammaproteobacteria; order Pseudomonadales; family Marinobacteraceae; genus Marinobacter; species Marinobacter sp. BSs20148. Next base: position 1,555,078 of record NC_018268.1, on the reverse strand, counting down.
ACGGTAAATCAGAACCGGATACAGCGCCTGCAAAGCCTGTTCCTCTGACGGTCCGGCCGCTGCTGGCTGAGACACCAAGCGGGAATCCAGCGTGATATGGTCACGCAGTTGATCCAACTCACCAGAAAATGTCAGGCGCATGGTCAGCTCACTGCCCTTCACTTCAACGGGTACCACATTTTCAACAGCATTGATCAGCGCCAACGCATGGGTTATTTTGGCGTAGTCAGCCAATTTAGTCACGCCCTGCAGTACTAAATCCACCGTAGGTTGTTTACCCGCCTCGCCTCCGCTTGCCCCGTAACGGCTAACATAAAGTTCAGTCCAGCGATCGATGAGGGCCTGCGCGAGAGCCGCCGGCGACTCTGCGTTCACCGCCTGCTCGCCAGGGCTATCAGAACTGAAGCCGTCCATCACCCAACCCGCGCGCCACTGATCACCGCTGCGACTAACCCGCACCAGCGCCATGACATCACGACCAACATCATTGGAAGCGCTGCGTACCCGGCTAACAAACTGGCCCCAGATATCCGACAGCAACTCGCGATTACCTGTCGCCCCCGCAACTGGTAACACTAGCGGCAAGCCGCGAGCCCGCGATGCGTTTTCAAGACCGGAGCGGAAATCGGCGCTGGCACCGTCAAGAGGGCCGATATCGGTAATCAATGCTCTCCGACCATTTTCTTCAAGCGCAACCCAGGCCAATGTCAGTGGCCGGTTGGCACCCCACACCGGCGCCTGAATTGAGGCCAGCGCCTGGGTGACTGCTACCGCGCCAAAGCTCATCTCTACCCGGCTTTCAGCACCTGCATTTAAAATCTGGTAAGACGTCAGCATAGACTCGGCCGTGCCAAGCACACCATCGACACCTTCGCGCTCTAATACTCCACGGCTGCCGGCAACACGCACCAGCACCTCACGCAACCCTGCGCCATAAGACGCCGATAACGCCTCTGGCCCGGAGCCTTGCAGAGCCACGTTGGCAGAATACAGATTGTTGACCGTTACTGCCTGAGCCTGAGCCGCCAACAGCAACATCGCCGCCAATGTCCAGCGCACAGCAGACTGCCTGACACGGGCCAGGGTGCTGACTACGAGACTGCAGCAAGACTCGGACAATGACTTGAATTCGATTGATCTTTGAAATTCAGGCCTGTCTCTCTTTTGAAATGCACGCATGTAAAAACCCGGCAATTGCATGGATAACGGACAGGATACACCAAGCCCCCCGGCCTGAGTAGCGCTGCGCCCCAGCAGCCTTGAGGCGGAATCGTGGCAATTACGGTTGGTACCCTTCACTGCACCTGCTAAAATCCGCCCCTTGACCCACTGGCCAACGGTTTACACCTCCATGAGCGAACATAAGCCCTCTTTGACTTACCGCGACGCAGGCGTTGATATTGACGCCGGCAATGAACTCGTCAACCGCATTAAAGCGACAGCAGCACGCACCCGTCGCCCGGAAGTGCTGGGCGGCCTGGGTGGGTTTGGTGCCATGGTTGCCATTCCTGCTGGCTATAAAGAGCCGGTTCTGGTGTCCGGCACCGACGGCGTAGGCACCAAATTGCGCCTGGCCATGCAGTTACAAAAACACGACACCATCGGCATCGACCTGGTCGCCATGTGCGTGAACGACCTGATTGTGGGTGGCGCCGAGCCCCTGTTCTTTTTGGACTACTACGCCACCGGCAAACTGAATGTAGACGTTGCTGCCAGCGTGGTTGATGGCATAGGCGAAGGCTGTGAGCTGGCTGGATGCGCGCTGGTGGGTGGTGAAACTGCCGAGATGCCGGGCATGTACGAAGGTGACGACTACGATCTTGCCGGATTCTGCGTTGGCATAGCCGAGCGCGCTGATATTATTGACGGCAGCCGCGTGCGCCCGGGTGATGCCCTGCTGGCCATGGGCTCTTCCGGCCCCCACTCCAACGGTTATTCGCTGATCCGCAAAATTTTGGAAGTCAGCAACGCCGATCTGAATCAGCCGATAGGCGATACCACCTTGGCCGACGCCCTGATGGCCCCGACACGCATCTATGTTAAAAACCTGCTAAAGCTGATTCGCGACATAGACGTACGTGCTCTGTCACACATTACCGGTGGCGGCCTGCCCGAGAACATACCCCGCGTATTGCCCAAGGGCACCGTGGCCGCAATTGATACCGCCAGTTGGCAGCTACCGCCTGTATTTCAGTGGCTAAAAGACACCGGCGGCGTGGCCACTGAAGAAATGTACCGTACGTTTAACTGCGGCATTGGCATGGTGCTATGCGTCCCACAGGACCAACTGTCGCTGACGCTGGACACACTCAATGCCATGGGCGAAACAGCCTGGCATCTTGGTACTATTGAAGCCGGCGCGGATCGCCAGGCCGACAGCGTTGTACGCTACCAGCCGGGACTGCTGGCCATATGAAAGCGGATCCGTCACCGCGCCCCAAGATTCTGATTCTAGTGTCAGGCGAGGGCAGCAACCTGCAGGCGCTGATTGAAGCCAGCCGTGAGCGCGACTACCCCGCCGACATCGTGGCGGTTGGCAGTAATCAGGCCAAGGCCCCAGCACTGGCGAAGGCTGCCCATGCAAACATTCCGACCTTTGTGATTGAACACGGTCGCTATGGCAGTCGCGATGAATTCGACGGCGCTCTGATGCAGGAAATCCGCCGCCATAACCCAGACTTGATTGTGCTAGCCGGTTTCATGCGCATCCTGACCGAGGGTTTTGTCCGCGCGCTCCGCGGCCAACTACTGAACATTCACCCCTCGCTGCTGCCAAAATACACTGGCCTGAACACCCACCAGCGCGCATTGAACGCCGGTGATAAGACGCACGGAGTATCTGTGCACTTTGTCACCGAGGAACTGGATGGCGGGCCGATTATTGCCCAGGCCCAGATTGCAGTGGGCCCGGACGATAGCGCCGAAACCCTGGCGCAGAAGGTGCAGGCCCAAGAGCATGTACTTTATCCGATTGTGGTGCGTTGGTGCTGTGAAGGCCGCGTGCAACTGGGGGCTGAACAGGTTTTGTTTGATGGCCAAGCGCTTCACCAACCATTGGTGTTGCCGGCAAACTAATCGCCCGAACGCTGTGCTTGAGGAGGCTGTCTTGCAGAAAAAAGCCCTGGTTAGATCCGTTTTCCCGGGCTTACCCCTGCTGGTCAGCGTGGCCTTACGGTTGTGCCTGATTGTCTTTATGACACCTGTGCTGGCTGAAGTGGGTGGCGAGCCTTCGGACACGCCCAGATTAGCGCCTTTCGAAGCCTCTTTTTCTGCCTCTATCGAGCAGGGCATTACCTTGAGCGGTAGCGCCAGACGCATTCTTCGTGACCAGAATAACGGCGTTTGGCTTTATCGCACCTCGGTAAAATCGTTTATAGCCGATATTGAAGAATCGGTGGTTCTGAAGTGGCAGGACGGCCAAGTCATTCCTTTGCGCTATCGCTATAAGCTTTCAGGTTTGCTGATTCGAGACCGCGAAGAAACCATCGATTTTGACTGGAAGCAAAATCTTGCGACCGGCCGCTATAAAGATAAAGCATTCGAAGTCGCCCTCAGCCCCGGCCTGCTGGACCCACTGGGCTACCAACTGCAGTTGCACCAAGACATTAAGGCCGGTAAACGGGAAATGGAGTACCTTTATGTGCGCCACGGCCGGGTGGCCAAGGAACAATTTGCAGTCATTAACGAGGGGGTGATTGAAACACTCCAAGGCGAGATGAACGCTCTAACAGTGGAAAAACTGCGTGGCGAAGGCGCCAAACGGGAGACACTGATGTGGTTCGCCCCGAAATTCGACCACATGCTGGTGCAATTGCTACAAACCGAGCCTGATGGCAGCCGCTACGAGCTCCTCCTGAAAAGCATAAAAAAGCTCTAATCTGCGCCTGGACTGCGGGCATCAGTCCGCCGTTTCAGCCTCAATCCAAACGGCTTTAACTTCTTCAGCAATAATCCTCAGCCCTTCGGCAACCTGCTCGTCGTCCTGCGAATAGGTCACCCGCAGGCACTCGTCACGGTGATTCCAGCCATCCTCGGGCAGCCCCGGGAAAAAGTAATGGCCAGACACCACCAGTACACCGCGAAGCTTCAAGCGCTGATAAAGTTCCAGGCTGGTAATCGGTAAATCCGGAAACCACAGCCACAGGAACATCGCGCCCTCGGGTTTGTGGATATACCAGTGGCAAGGCGCGTCTGCCATGGCGCGAGTGAACGCTGCCACGGCGCGCTGCATTTTGGCCTTGTAGAACGGGCATACCAGGTCACGGCTTAGGGTCAAGATTTCCCCCGAGCGCACCAGCGGCTCCGCCAGCATGGCACCAAAGCTTCCGGTGGCCAGATTCATAATCGCATTAATGCTCGCCAGCGCCTTGATGGTCGGCGCAGCAGCAATCACGATACCGGTGCGGGCCGCAGGCAACCCTAGCTTGGACAGGCTCAAGCACAGAATGATCTGCTCGTTCCAGGTCGGTTTGGCGTCGGTAAACAACAGGCTGGGAAACGGTGTGCCGTAGGCGCCATCCACAATCAACGGGATATTTTGGCGCCGCGCCAAGGTTTCCAATTGCGCCAGCTCATCGTCGGTGATCACGTTGCCGGTGGGATTGGTTGGTCTGGACACACAAATCGCGCCGGTTTCGCCGGTCACCTCTACCGCGTCAAAGTCGATTCGGTATTTGAACTCGTGGGCACCAGTGAAGGAAATATCAGGCTGCACCGCATGAAACAGATCCGCGTCTATGCCTGCGTCGGCATAACCGATGTACTCTGGTGCCAGCGGCAACAGAATGTGTTTGTGCACGCCATTGCCGTAGTCACCACCGAACATGTTGAACAGCATAAAAAATGCTGCCTGACTGCCGTTGGTGAGCGCAATGTTCTCGCTCGTCAGGTCCCAGCCGTACTCACGTCGCAACAATTCCGCCAGCGCGGCAATAAACTGCTTTTCGCCCTGAGGGGGATCGTAAGCGCCCACCAGGCGACGCATATCGGCGTCACTCTGGCTGAGCTGAACAAGAATCTCCCGAACCCGCTGCTGTATTTCAGGAATATGGCCGGGGTTGCCGCCGCCCATCATGATCAGGTCATCGCCCGAGGCCATGGCATTACCCAAATCGTCCATCAACGAGGTAATACCGGCATCCGCCGTAAATTTCTGGCCGAAGGCAGAGAGTTTCATCAAATCCAGTCCGTTAATTGAACAGCGTTGGTCGAGCCGTGTTATTCAGTCAGTGTCAATCGGACAGCGAAATGCCCAGATTACTAACACCATCGTTTTCAGCCTGCTGACGCAGGGAATCGATAAATTCTTGTCGCGGAACGCGCTGGCGCTTTAATTCCAGCACCAGGTCGCGCTGAAACAACTTGTCCTCTTTCATCAAGGGATGCTGGTCCAGCAGGCGCACCAGTTCGTCTTCGCTTAGTTCTTCGGCCTCCGAAACCTCAACAAAACTCATCACTGTTGCCGTGGCAAGCTGTGAAGCTTCTGTCGCCCTATGCTTGCCAGGGTTCAACCTGTTCAACAGCGCCTGCTCCAGCAACTGGCAGAAGTCATATGCAGGGTACACGCCGTAGGCGTCGTATTCCTCAACGTCCGGCGACAGCGCTTCTAGCTTGCGCAGCCACTGGGGAATGGCAGCCTCGATGGCGTCTGGCTTTAACAGATTCCAACCCGCATCCAGAATCTGGCGCATTTTAGCGCCGGTTTTCAGTTCCATGGCATCTGCAAACAGGGCGTAATTGGGAAACGCCCGCTCGGCCAGCGATAGCACAAACGCGCATTCACGCCAGCCCTGTAGCTGCTGTACTGCTTTCAAAAACTGATTGGCGTTCATGTGCGCGGCAGCGTTACGCCAGTTTGGCCCAAGTACTTGCCGCCCCGGTCTTTATAGCTGGTCTCACAGACTTCGTCAGCCTCGAAAAACAGCATCTGCGCCACGCCTTCGTTGGCGTAAATTTTTGCCGGCAAGTTGGTGGTGTTGGAAAACTCCAAGGTCACCTGGCCTTCCCACTCTGGCTCAAGCGGAGTGACGTTGACAATAATGCCGCAACGGGCATAGGTGGACTTGCCCAGGCAGATGGTCAGCACATTGCGGGGAATGCGAAAATATTCCACAGTACGCGCCAGCGCAAACGAGTTGGGCGGGATAATACAAACGTCGCTGGTGATGTTAACAAAGCTGTTTTCGTCAAAATTCTTCGGGTCTACCGTGGCGGAATGCACATTGGTGAAGATTTTGAACTCGGTGCTGCACCGCACGTCGTAGCCATAACTGGAGGTACCGTAGGAAATTACCCGGCCCTTTTCCGATTCACGCACCTGGCCGGGCTCGAAGGGCTCGATCATCTTGTGTTGCTGCGCCATGCGGCGAATCCACTTGTCGGGTTTAATGCTCATGCTGGTTTCTCATATCCCGGAGTTATAAAGGGCGACAGTTTAACTGTTGGCCGGTTTTAGTGCGAATTCCAATGGTCAGTGACCGACACGCTGGAAATAGCGCCGCTTAAGTGGCGTTCACGCTTTGACAACTCCGCCCCCACTCGGCGGGCAATGTCCAGATAGCGCCGCGCCACTTCCGAATCCGGCTCTGCGGCCACCGTGGGCTTGCCACCATCGGTTTGCTCGCGCACGGTTTTGTGCAGTGGCAACTGGCCCAACAGTACGGTGTCGTAGTCATCGGCAATACGCGCTCCGCCATCGGCGCCAAACAACGCTTCTTGGTGGCCGCAGTTACTGCAGATGTGCACGCTCATATTTTCCACCACACCCAACACCGGTATTTCCATTTTACGGAACATTTCAATACCGCGCTGGGCGTCCATCACAGCAATATTCTGCGGCGTAGTAACAATCACCGCGCCGGTTACCGGCACTTTTTGCGCCAGCGTCAGCTGGATATCACCGGTGCCCGGCGGCATATCCACGATTAGATAGTCCAACTCGCCCCAAAGAGTATGCTGCAGCAGCTGCATAAGAACACCTGTGACCACTGGGCCACGCCAGATCATCGGGGTTTTGTCGTTAGCCAGATACGCCATAGAATTCGTTTTCAAACCGTGGGCTTCAATTGGAATAAAGTACTTTTGCTCCTGCACTCTTGGCTTTTGGCCATCCGGCACGCCTAGCATCATACCTACGCTGGGGCCGTAAATATCGGCATCCAGTACGCCCACCCGGGCGCCTTCGTGCTGCAGCGCCAGAGCCAGATTCACCGCAGTGGTGGACTTGCCCACGCCGCCTTTACCAGAAGCCACAGCAATAATGTTTTTAACCCCGGGAATTGATGGTAGTTCTTTCTGAGCTCTGTAAGCGTGAATTTTTTGGGCCACGTAAATGTCCGAGCTTTCCACACCTTCAACCGATTCCAAGGCATTCCCCACCAGCTGCTTCAAAGCCCCGGCAATGCCTTTGGACGGATAGGGCAACTCCACCATCAAGGTCACTTTGCCGCGCTTGTCCACGTCCAGCTTTTTTATCGCATCCAGCTCGTACAGGTCTTTTTCAAGGTACGGATCGCGGTATTCGCGAATGGCTGCTTCCAGAGCCTGGTGGGGAATCGTGGTCATAACATCACTCCGGGAGAGTTTAGGGACAGCACAGAAAGAGTTCAGAAAGATTTCAGGCCGGTAATGCGGCACTTAAACGGGGTTTCGGATGAAAAAATTCTGCGTGGAAGGTATCATTTGTGCCCAATTCTGGCCATACAGGATACCCGCGTTCCGTGCGCAAATCCGCGCGGGGGTGTTTTGTCGATTCGTGGCCCACATTCAATTCCAGCAAAGGTTCAAGCTCAACCATGACGCAAGCGAGTGCGAAGCAAAAACGGGACATTCTGGTCACCAGCGCCCTGCCCTATGCCAACGGCCCCATCCACCTGGGCCATTTGCTGGAATACATCCAGACCGATATATGGACGCGTTACCAGAAACTGCGCGGCCATACTTGTTATTACGTTTGCGCCGACGATGCTCACGGCACCGCCATTATGCTCCGCGCCGAGCGGGAAGGTATTACCCCCGAGCAGTTGATTGACCGCATTCGCCAGGAACATCAGCAAGACTTTGGCGACTTCCTGATCCGCTTTGACAATTACTACACCACCCATTCTGAAGAGAACCGTCAGTTTTCAGAGTTTATCTACCGTCAACTGCAGCAGAACGAGCACATTGCGACTCGCACGATTACCCAATCGTTCGACCCTGAAAAAAACATGTTTCTGGCCGATCGGTTTATCAAGGGCACTTGCCCCAAGTGTAAAACCGACGATCAATACGGCGATAACTGCGAAGTCTGTGGTGCCACCTACTCACCCACCGAGCTGATCAATCCTCGTTCGGCGGTGTCCGGAGCCACGCCCATCGAAAAAGAATCCGAGCACTTTTTCTTCAAACTGCCGGATTTTGCCGACTTCCTGGCCAAATGGACTCGCAGCGGCACCCTGCAGCCGCAGGTAGCCAACAAGCTGGCTGAATGGCTGGACGCTGGCCTGCACGACTGGGACATCAGCCGTGACGCGCCCTACTTCGGCTTTGAAGTGCCCGACGCGCCGGGCAAATATTTTTATGTATGGCTGGACGCACCCATCGGCTATCTAGCCAGCTTCAAAAACCTGTGTGTCCGCGAAGGCATCGATTTCGAACACTTCTGGAAAGCCGACTCCAGCGCCGAGGTTTACCACTTCATCGGCAAGGACATCATCAATTTTCACGCCCTGTTCTGGCCGGCTATTCTGCACGACACCGGTTTCCGCACGCCCACCGCGGTTTGGGCGCACGGCTTTGTGACCGTTAATGGCAAAAAAATGTCCAAATCCCGCGGCACCTTTATCATGGCCCGCACCTATCTGGACTTCCTGAATCCGGAATACTTGCGTTATTACTTTGCGGCCAAACTCACCGGCGGCGTTGATGACATGGATTTGAACCTGGACGATTTTGCCGCCCGGGTAAACTCGGATCTGGTGGGCAAGGTGGTTAACATAGCCAGTCGCAGCGCCGGCTTTATCAGCAAGCGCTTTGACGGCAAGCTGGGTGAAGTCACCGAGATCGACAAGCTCAACGAATTCATCAACGCCGGCGAAGAACTGGCCGGCTACTACGAAAACCGCGAGTTTGGCCGCGCCATGCGACGAATCATGGAGTTGGCGGATATCGCCAATCAGTACGTCAACGACGAACAACCCTGGGTAGTGGCCAAGCAGGATGGTGAAGACGAAAAACTTCAGGCCATCTGCACCAACGCGCTGAACATGTTTCGCCTGTTGATGACTTACCTTGCGCCGGTACTGCCAAAAACCGCCGACGCCTCGGAATCTTTCCTGAACGCCAAGCTGGACTGGAACAACCGCGCCGAGCTGTTGCAAGATCACGGCATTAACAAGTTTCAACCGCTGATGAGCCGGGTGGACATGGCGCAGATCGAAAAAATGCTCGATGCCTCAAAGGAACAGCTGCCGGCGACTGAAACGCCAGCAGAAGCCGCGCCGAAAACACCACTGGAGCCCATCAGCCCGGAAATCGAGTTTGACGACTTCGCCAAGGTGGACCTGCGGGTGGTCAAAATCATCAAAGCAGAGCATGTAAAGGGCGCCGACAAGCTGTTACGCCTGACACTTGACGTGGGGCATGGCGAACGCAACGTGTTTGCTGGTATTAAGTCAGCCTACGCGCCCGAAGAGCTGGAAGGCCGTTTAACCGTAATGGTTGCCAACCTGAAAGCCCGCAAAATGAAATTTGGCCTGTCCGAAGGTATGGTGCTGGCAGCCGGCCCCGGCGGCAAAGACATCTTTATTCTGTCGCCAGACTCCGGCGCTACGCCCGGCATGCGGATAATGTAAGTCGTCAATAGAAAGTAGCCAGCGAGGCCCGAAACAACCATGACCGAGTACCTGCTCATACTGGTCAGTACCATACTGGTCAACAATTTCGTGCTGGTTCAATTTTTGGGCCTGTGCCCGTTTATGGGGGTGTCCAGCAAACTGGAAACCGCCATGGGCATGTCTCTGGCGACCACCTTTGTGCTGACATTGTCGTCGGTGTGCAGCTATCTGGCGTACACCTATTTATTAGAGCCTTTGAATCTGGTGTTTTTGAAAACCATCACCTTCATTTTGGTGATAGCGGTGGTGGTGCAGTTCACCGAAATGGTGGTACGCAAAACCAGCCCTCTGCTGTACCGGGTGCTGGGCATTTTTCTGCCACTGATTACCACTAACTGTGCGGTATTGGGTGTGGCCCTGCTGAACCTGAACCGCAACAACAATTTTGTCGAATCGGTGCTTTATGGGTTTGGTGCCGCACTTGGGTTTTCCCTGGTACTGATTTTTTTTGCCGCCATGCGCGAGCGCATCGCGGTATCCGATGTGCCTGTTGCCTTTCGCGGCGCAGCCATCGGTATGGTGACCGCAGGGCTCATGGCTCTGGCGTTTTTAGGTTTTACCGGCCTGGTCAGCGTGTAACGGAGTCCTTGGTTTATGTGGACAAATATCATCATCGCAGTTGCCGTTTTATTAGGCCTGGCCGCCGTGTTTGGAGCCCTGCTGGGCTTTGCCGCCGAGCGTTTCAAGATAGAAGGCAACCCGCTGGTCGATCAGATAGACGCACTTTTGCCGCAAACCCAGTGCGGCCAGTGTGGCTTCCCCGGCTGCCGACCTTATGCTGAAGCCATCAATAACGGCGAAGCCATCAACAAGTGCCCGCCGGGCGGCGAAGCCACCATCAACGCCCTGGCCGACCTGCTGGACGTAGAGCCCCAACCTCTGGACGCCGAACACGGCGCTGCCCAAGCCAAGCGGGTAGCCGTGATTCGCGAAGACGAATGCATTGGCTGCACCAAGTGCATCCAGGCCTGCCCCGTAGACGCCATTCTAGGCGCTGCCAAACACATGCACACGGTGATAGAAAGCGAATGTACCGGCTGTGATTTGTGCGTGGAGCCCTGCCCGGTTGACTGTATCGACATGATCGTTATTGAACCGGATATTCACAGCTGGACCTGGGCGCCGCCTGTCGCACTGGACAAGGCACCCAATGAAGTGCCCAGCGCTACCGATGCCCGCGTAATTGCCACCGACAGCCAGGCCGAAACCCACGAAGCGAGCCTGTCATGACCCAGCTGTGGAACTTTGGCGGCGGCATACACCCTCCAGAAAACAAAAGCCAATCCAGCAGTCGGCCAATCCGTCCCGCTGGCTTGCCCGCGAGATTGATACTGCCGTTGCAACAGCACATTGGCGAGCCTGCACGCTGTATTGTCGAGCCTGGACAAAAGGTGTTGAAAGGCGAAGTCATCGCTCAGGTAGGCAACGGCATGGGTGTGCCGGTACACGCACCCACGTCAGGCATCGTTCAGCGTATTTCCCTCGAACCTGTGCCGCACCCGTCGGGTATGAGCGACACCTGCGTGGTGCTGATTCCGGACGGCGAGGAGCGCTGGTGCGAGTTGGTACCCCAGCCGGAATATCGCAAGCTGGAGCGCGACAAAGTACTGGCGCTGATTCGTCAGGCCGGCATTGTGGGCCTGGGCGGCGCCGGTTTTCCAACCAACATCAAACTACGACCGTCTGTAGACCGCAAAGTCGACACCTTGATTCTCAACGGCGCCGAGTGCGAGCCCTACATTACCGCCGACGACATGACCATGCGCGAGAAGGCAGACCAGGTGATGGCCGGTCTGCGCATAATGGCCTGGCTCCTGCGCCCCTCGCGGGTGGTGATTGGCATCGAAGAAAACAAACCCGAAGCCATTGCCGCTTTGCGGCAGGCTGCAGAGGGCAGCAAAACCGAAATTGCAGTCATTCCCACCATCTATCCGTCCGGTGGTGAAAAACAGCTGATCCAGATTCTGACCGGCCAAGAGGTGCCCAGCGGCGGCATACCGGCGGATATTGGCGTGATGTGCCAGAACATTGGTACCGCGGTAGCGGTCGCCGATGCTATCTTGCAAGGCAAACCACTGATTTCTCGCGTGATGACGGCCACCGGTGAAGCCTTGGCCGAACCCGGCAACTTTGAAGTCTTGGTTGGTACCCCCGCCAGCCATTTACTGACCTGCGCCGGTGTTAGTAAACAGCACATGTCGCGCCTGGTGCTCGGCGGCCCGATGATGGGCTATACGCTGCAGAACACGGATACCCCGCTGATAAAAACCAGCAACTGCGTGATTGCCGCCAGCGCCAGTGAACTGCCCGCGCCGGCGCCAGAACAACCGTGCATTCGCTGCGGCCTGTGCGCCGAAGCCTGCCCGATGGAGCTTTTACCCCAACAGTTGTTCTGGCACGCCAAAGCCACAGAGTTTGAAAAAGCCGAACATCTGAATCTGTTTGACTGCATCGAATGCGGCGCCTGCTCGTATGTGTGTCCGAGTTCCATTCCTCTGGTGCAGTATTACCGCTTTGCCAAAGGCGAAATTCGCCTGCAACGCGCCGAACAGCAAAAGTCTGACCGTGCCCGCGTTCGCTTTGAAGCCCGCCAGCAGCGCCTTGACCGTGAACAGCAGGAAAAAGATCAGCGCCGCAAAGACCGCGCGTTGGCCGCCGTCAAAGCTCAGGAACAAAAAACCGCCGACGCCCAAGCGACGGTTCAAGACGGCGCGGTAACCAACGAGCGTTCAGGCAAATCTGCCCTGGTAGAGCAAGCTCTGGCCCGTAAAAAAGCCAAAGCCGCGGCGGCTAGCGCTGAGCGCACCGAGCCTGCAACACAACTGTCTAAAAAAGCAGCACCGTCTGAAACATTCACACCCGAACATGCAGAAAAAATTGCCGTGGCCGAGACGGCTCCAAGCATGGAAGAACTGGAACAGCAGCTGACCCAGGTCCAAATCAAACTGGAAAAAAATGCAGAGCATGCTAGAAGACGCTCGCAGCGGCCAAGCGCCCAACGTCGACAAGCTCGAACGCGCCGTTGATAAGAATATCGAGCGGGTCAGGCGCGCACAGCGGGCGATTGATGATGCCCAACAGCAGGCCGTGCCCGCCAACGGCAACGCCGAACCGGCGCTAAGCCGGTCAAACGATTAAACTATTAAAAAACAGGCTGTAACATCATGGCGCTTGTGCAACAGTCTTCCCCACACGCCCACCGGGCTCGCCCTACGTCGCGGATAATGTTGTGGGTAATGATCGCCGCGGTGCCGGGGTTGCTGGCGCAAACGGTATTTTTTGGCTGGGGCAATCTGATTAACGTGGTCTGGTGCATTGCGCTGGCACTGGCTACTGAGGCCGCCATTCTAAAATGGCGGAGCAAGCCCGTCGGGTTTTTCCTGAAAGACAACACGGCGGCTGTAACCGGCCTGTTGCTGGGCCTATCGCTGCCGCAATTTGCGCCCTGGTGGGTGTCTGCGGTGGCGGTTTTCAGCGCCATTGTGGTGGCCAAACAGCTTTACGGCGGCCTGGGTTCCAATCCGTTCAATCCGGCTATGGTGGGTTACGCTCTGGTGCTGATTTCATTTCCGCTGGCGATGACCACCAATTGGGCCGCACCGGTCGGCCTAGGACAGGACGCACCCGGGTTTGGCGAAACCCTCAGCGCCATTGCTTCTGGCCAGCAAACCGCCGTTGACGGCTGGACAATGGCCACCCCGCTGGACGAATACAAACACAAGGTAGGCAGCCACACCGCCGCGGAAATTACGGTTCACCCCACCTTTGGCAACTTTGTCGCTCGCGGCTGGGAGTGGGTGAACGCAGCTTTCCTGGCAGGCGGCCTGGTGTTGTTGGCGCTGCGTATTATCAGCTGGCACATACCCGTCGGTTTTTTGGGTGGGCTGGTAGCCATGAGCCTGCTGTTTGGCACCAACGCCGACCAGTATGCACCGCTTTCGCTGCATCTGCTGGCCGGTGGCACCATGCTGGGGGCATTCTTCATCGCCACCGATCCGGTGTCGGCAGCCACCAGCCGCCAAGGCAAGCTGATTTATGCGGTGGGCATTGGCGCTTTGGTTTACCTGATACGCAGCTGGGGCAACTATCCAGACGCCGTAGCGTTCAGCGTATTGCTAATGAACTTTGCGGTGCCGTTTATTGACTACTACACACCGCCACGCACCTACGGTCATCACAAGGCCCGACGCGGTTTACCCACCCGGAAGCAGGGCTGACTTTATGGCAACCATGGCTCAATCCATAAGCCGCAGCGCCATCGGCCTTGGCCTTTTCGCGGTGATAACCGGTGGCACCATAGCCCTGACCCAGGCAGTCACCAAGGAGCGTATTGCCGAGCAGGCAGCACGGGCCGAAGCCGCTGCGCTGTTCGAAATCATTCCCGAAAGTGCCCATAGTAATGACATGCTGAATGACACCATCAGCTTGCCAGACGCTGCTGTTCTTAACAGTGGTGAAACGCCAAGCGCCTGGGTAGCCCGACAGCAGAGCGACTTGGTTGGCTTTATTATTCCGGTCACGGCCACAGACGGCTATTCCGGCGACATCAACCTGTTGGTGGGCATTACTCCGTCTGGCGAGTTATTGGGTGTACGGGTGACCAGCCACCATGAAACACCAGGGCTGGGGGATCGCATAGACACCCGAAAATCGGATTGGGTTTACCAGTTTAACGGCCACTCGCTGGCCAATACGTCGGCCAAGCAGTGGAATGTAAAGAAAAACGGCGGCGAATTTGACCAGTTCACTGGTGCCACCATTACCCCCCGGGCAGTGGTCAAGGCGATTCACAAAACCCTGGTGTATGTGCGCGAACACCAAGCCGAAATTCGCCAAAGCCTGGGCTTGCCCGTCGAGCGTGGCAACCGCAAGCAACGCAATGCCGTTGCCAGTCATTTTCCCGAGCCGGAGCACTGATTGCCATGGCAACAAAAACATCACGCGAGATTATTCGCGACGGCCTTTGGAGCAATAACCCCGCGCTAGTTCAGGTTTTGGGGCTGTGCCCTTTGCTGGCAGTCACCAGCACAGTGGTGAACGCACTGGGGCTGGGGCTGGCCACACTGCTGGTATTGATGGGTTCAAATCTGGCGGTATCGCTGATAAGGAACTTTGTAAACGAATCTGTTCGCCTGCCGGCGTTTGTGATGATCATCGCCTCGTTTGTAACCTGCGCCGAACTGCTAATGCAGGCATACACTTACGAGCTGTATCAGATTCTGGGCATTTTCATCCCATTGATTGTGACTAACTGCGCCATTCTGGGCCGCGCCGACGCCTTTGCATCACGCAACCCTCCGGGGCTCGCGCTGCTCGACGGTGCCATGATGGGGTTGGGCTTCTTGCTGGTGCTGGTAATGCTGGGCGCCATGCGCGAACTGATCGGCCAAGGCACGCTGTTCGCGGACATGCACCTTCTGCTGGGGCCCGTGGCCGCCGAGTGGACACTGCGCCCGTTTGCGAATTACCCCAACATGCTGTTTATGATGCTACCACCCGGAGCGTTTATGGGCCTGGGCCTGCTGATCGCACTGAAAAACGTGATTGACAGCCGAATTGAAGAAAAACGCAAAGCCGCGCAAGTTGAAACGGTTAGCGCTGGCACTAAACGGGTGCGAGTTACCGGCAGCCTTTCGTAATAAAAATAATGACAAAAAACAAACGATAGATTGCAGGTGTAACCTCACCTAGCACAACACCCACTTCATCGAACGACGGTTATGAACAAACAGAAACGCACAGAAATTTTTCGCCGTTTGCGGGAAGAAAATCCCAAGCCGGTCACCGAACTGAGCTACAGCTCCGATTTTGAATTGCTGATTGCGGTCATTCTGTCGGCGCAGGCCACCGATGTGGGCGTGAACAAAGCCACCAACAAACTGTATCCGATTGCGAACACCCCTGAGGCCATTTTTGCCCTGGGCGTGGATGGCCTTAAGAAATACATAAAAACCATTGGTCTATTTAACAGCAAAGCCGAAAACGTGATAAAAACATGTCGCGCGCTGATCGACCGGCACGAAAGCCAAGTACCGCGAACCCGGGAAGAACTGGAAGCATTGCCCGGTGTTGGCCGCAAAACCGCCAATGTGGTGCTGAACACCGCCTTCGGTCAAATCGCCATGGCCGTAGATACTCACATATTCCGAGTATCTAACCGTACGGGTATTGCTCCGGGTAAGAACGTGCTGGACGTGGAAAAGCGTCTGATACGCCTGGTACCGCAGGAGTTTTTGCTGGATGCCCATCACTGGCTTATTCTGCACGGGCGCTACACCTGCATCGCCCGAAAACCTCGGTGCGGTGCTTGTCTCATTGAAGATTTGTGCGAGTTCAAGGACAAACGCGACTATATATGATCCATGATGCTCGATCAGGCCCGGCTACCAACACCTGAGCGGCGCTGGCAACCCTGACGGCTACTGAAATAAAAGATTTCCAGTTAGCCCTTCTTTTTCCAATATCTCGCGCAGCCTACGCAGAGCTTCCACTTGGATCTGGCGCACTCGTTCTCGGGTCAGTCCGATTTCTTGCCCAACTTCTTCGAGCGTACTAATAGGATAGCCACGCAAACCAAAACGGCGCGCCAGCACTTCCTGCTGTTTTTCGCTAAGTTGGTCAATCCACTGTTGCAGGCAAACCGAAATGTTGTTGTCCTGCAGTACATCGGCGGGATCTGCTGCGCCTTCGTCGGCTACCGTATCCAGAAGGGATTTTTCACCACCGGCGCCAATCGGCGTGTCCATGGAAGCAACGCGCTCGTTCAACCCGAGCATACGTTTAACATCTTTGACCGGTTTGTCGACCTTACGAGCAATTTCTTCAGCTGTGGGTTCGTGGTCTAGTTGCTGGGTCAGCTCGCGGGCCGCCCGCAGATAAAGGTTGAGTTCTTTCACCACGTGAATGGGCAAGCGAATAGTGCGGGTCTGGTTCATGATACCGCGTTCGATGGTTTGGCGAATCCACCAGGTGGCATAGGTAGAGAAGCGAAACCCACGCTCTGGATCAAACTTCTCAACCGCGCGAATCAAACCAAGGTTACCTTCTTCAATCAGATCCAACAGAGTCAAACCGCGATTCACATAGCGCCGGGCGATTTTTACAACCAGCCGCAAGTTGCTTTCGATCATGCGTTTACGGCCTGATTCCTCGCCTTTTCGGGCCAGGCGTGCAAAGTATACTTCCTCTTCAGGGGTAAGCAGCGGCGAAAAGCCTATTTCGTTGAGGTAAAGCTGTGTGGCATCCAGCTGCTTGCTGCTGCTGTAATAACGACTGCTCGCCGGACGACCAGCAGGTTTCGCGGTTGTTTTGTTGGTAACCTTGCGCGGTGAGGCTGTATCTCCGGATTTTGGTTTCTTCTTTTCAGCGTCTTCGGACTGCTCGACGCGATCGACAATCAAGTCTTCCTGATATTGTGACATTCTGTTTGCCCCGCCTCTAAATGATCCTGGACAGCGCCCGTGTTTTGTTTATTAGGTCGGGCGTGCCGTTCTATTCGTGGTCGTATTCAGGACATCAATTCATGGCCACCTTGGCCGCTGTTGTTTCATTATTATTTTGTGTGCGTGTACGTTTTTTTACCTATTATTCCCTAGTCTACCGCGCTGGTAAATAATATGCTGGATTAACTGGGTTGCCATTTTTTCGTATTTCAAAATGCAACATTGGCCTCCCTGCGCCACTGCTGCCCAATTCGGCAATTATCTGACCAGCCTGAACGTTCGTCCCTTCTTTAACCAGTATTTTGCGGTTGTGTCCGTAAGCGCTGAGATACTGCTCGCTGTGATTAACGATTACAAGGTTGCCATAACCCAACAAACCACTGCCTGCGTAGACCACACTTCCGCCAGCAGCAGCCCGTACAGAGTCGCCGGATTCTCCGGCAATATCAATCCCTTTGTTGACTTTCCCGGATGCTGAAAAGTTAGCAATTACAGTGCCAGAGTGAGGCCACCGCCATTTTATATCGGCAACGGTCTGGGTCTGCGACGCCAAAGGCGCGCTTGTATCAGGCTTTCGGCTAATCACAGGTTGTCCGGTCGGCTTGGGGTCTCGGGCGCTACTGCTCGTTACTGCCGCTGCGCTGCGCTTGCCCCCAGCTCCTGCAACCGCTGTAGTGGGCGCTCGGCCACGCTTGTCAAGACGCAACATCTGGCCCGGTAGAATAGTCCAAGGTGCTCGCAAACCATTTGCGTTACCCAACTCCCGATAATCGCGACCATAGCGCCAGGCAATGCCGTACAGCGTTTCCCCGGACTTGACCATGTGCTGGCCCCAATACACCGGGGGGTTATAAATGTCGTCCTGATAAAGCGCCGCCGTATTGCAACCGCCCAGCATTAACGTCAGCCACAACAGAGCTGCGACTGGATAGTTGAAAAAAACGCGAAGCTGGGAAATCACGACATAGGTACCGATGCGGTTATGAAATAGTCGGCTTAACAATAATGCAAGCCCGCGCCGGTGTCTAAGTAGTTTCGGGATATTCGCTGTAAGCCACTATTGTTGCGGTGATTTTTCTAACTGGCACAACAGGCTTTACGGGCACTCATGTTACCCAAGGGAACAGTGTCTTTTACATTTCGTAACATTTAGGAGCGTTTACGCCCGGCAAAACGCAGCCCCAACCACTCCACCACCAGCACCAGCAGAATGCCCGCCACGGCCATCAGTAAGGCTTGGAAAACAAGTGGATCCAGACCTTTAAGATCGGCATAAAACGCAGGGCTAATGCTGACTTCGTGCACGGGCACCTGTTCTCCGGCGCTGTTAATCCGCCAGCTCAGAGTTTCTTTCCAGGGCCAGACCTTGTTCAACGCACCCAGCATAAATCCGATCAACAGTGCCAGAACAGCGTCGTGAAAACGGTCAAAGGCCCAGGTAATAACGCGAACAATAGAAAAAAGACCGGTGACACAGCCGCCAACAAACAGCAACAACAACCCAACGTCAAAGCCCTTTATGGCGCTGAGCACTGGCACATACATACCCATAATAACCAGAATAAAACTGCCGGAAATGCCCGGTAGAATCATCGCACAAATGGCGATGGCGCCAGCAAACAGAAACATGGGCGCCGAGGGCTCAGCGGCCATGGCCGGCAAGCTGGTTATCCACCACGCAAAGGCAATACCCGCCAATAATGGCAGCACCAGGCGCCAATGATATTGGCGAACTTCACGCCCGACGTGCCACACGGAGGCCAAAATCAGTCCGAAGAAAAAACTCCACAGCAAGATCGGATAGGTGGTCAGTAGGTAGCTGATCGCTGATGCCAAAGTGGCAATGCTGAACACAATGCCACCGAGCAAGGTCAACAAAAAACTACCATCGCAGACCTGCCAGAAAACGGCGACACGGCCCCGAATCAAGTCAGTCAAAAGTGCTTTAGGCACTGCATTTACCGCTGCCAGCAGGCGAAAATAAATGCCGGTAATAAACGCAATGGTGCCACCAGAAACGCCAGGCACTATGTCGGCCGCGCCCATGGCCAGCCCCCGCAGAAAAACCGACGGCAAACCCTGGGAACGCAACGCTCCGGTCTTCTCATTAGTCCGCAAAGTGGGCGACGTTTGGCTCATCAGCGCACCACTCCGCTCAACAAAGGTACAAACTTGACCGCCTCCAATTCCGTGCGTTCAAAACGATCGCCACGGCGCACAATTTGAACCAGTATCTGTCGTTCAGCCCCCACCGGGGAGATCAGAACACCATTGTCTGCAAGCTGTTGCAGCAGCTCGGTGGGTACCTCGGTGGGTGCGGCGGTTACAATAATGCCGTCGTACGGGCCACGTTCGGGCCAGCCCATACCACCATCAGCGTGGCGCAGCACAGCGTTGCGACACTTTAGATCGCGTAAGCGCTCCCTTGCTCGGTCCTGAAGTGGTTTTATGCGTTCAACGCTGAACACCTCGGCAAACAAATTGCACAGCACCGCAGTCTGATAGCCAGAGCCGGTACCCAATTCCAACACTTTCTTCGGTTGGTGGCCGTATAACAATTCTGTCATACGGGCAACAATATAAGGTTGCGACAAGGTCTGGTTGTGGCCAATCGGCAAAGCGGTATCTTCATAGGCTCTGTGCGCCAAAGCTTCATCGAGAAAAATATGGCGTGGAACCTCGGCTATGGCGTCTAACACCTGTGGTGACGAGATGCCTTTGTCTTTCAGGCGCTGGATCAAGCGCAGGCGGGTGCGCCTGGACGTCATGCCTATTCCTTGCATGTGCGCGCTCATTGTGTCTTTCCTGAGCTGTCTTCCAGCGCTCCAACCCAGTCACGTAGGCTGGACAGCACTTGGTGCCGAGTCATGTCGATATGCACCGGCGTAATAGACACGTAGCCTTGAGA
This sequence comes from Marinobacter sp. BSs20148, assembly GCF_000283275.1. Taxonomy (NCBI): domain Bacteria; kingdom Pseudomonadati; phylum Pseudomonadota; class Gammaproteobacteria; order Pseudomonadales; family Marinobacteraceae; genus Marinobacter; species Marinobacter sp. BSs20148. Next base: position 1,534,853 of record NC_018268.1, on the reverse strand, counting down.
GATGGCGTGAAAATCAGTGCCGGGACCTGCATCACCGCCGTTACCAGCAGCACCTATCCAATAGCGCTTTTTGCCGCGGGGGCAGGTCATGGGTACCGCACCCTCGGCCCGTTCACGGGAGCCCAGACGCGTTACGCGGAATCCGGACAGTTCGCTCCAAGGCAAATCCGGTACGTTTACATTCAGAATGGAACGCGGCCCAAGGTCCATGGGCTTATGGTATTTCAGCAACGTAGCAATCACCCTTGCGGCGGTGTCGTAATGAAACCGACCGTTATTAACGAGCGAAACCGCAATCGCCGGGAGTCCCAAATGACGGCCTTCGGTGGCCGCCGCAACGGTACCAGAATAAATGATGTCATCGCCCAGATTGGCGTGGGTGTTGATGCCCGACACGACCCGGTCAAAGGGTTGGTCGAACAAACCGTTGACCGCAAGATGGACACAGTCCGTTGGCGTGCCATCTACTGAGTAAAAGCCATTTGGATGCTCTTCCACCGTCAACGGGCGCTTCAGGGTCAGCGAATTACTGGCGCCGCTGTGGTCTCGATCAGGAGCCACAACATGCAGCTCACCTAGGCCTTGCAAACCTTCGTAAAGGGCAATTAGCCCCGGCGAGTGTACGCCGTCATCATTGGATAACAGTATTCGCACCTTGTGCTCCATAGATTTGTTATTCGTTAAGCCGACTCAGGGCAAGATCCTGCAACGCAAAAACGTCTGCCAGCAGCGTTGTTGCATACTGGCCAGCGCCCAACGTAAATTCGATTGCCAGTGTGGTGCTGTCTTGCCATTCCCAATTCAGGTTTTGCGGCACCAGTTGCAGGGGTCTGCGCTCCGGCTGCATGCGCGTGCTGCCAAAGAGCGCGGCTAACTGCGGGTTGGCTGCCACCGCCGAGCGCTCAAGCTGTTCCTGTTCGCCGGTCGCGCGGGTACCACCATCGCCCCACAGCGGGCCTGTGACCCTCTGCTCATCCGGCTCGCCAGCCATGGACTGGCACCAGCTACCATTGTTGACGCGCGCGGCCAGCACTTCATTAAACAGCCACGAGCGGGCAGCGGAAAAATACAATACATTTTTCGAATCTTGACTGCTACGGCCGCCACGACCCCGGCCTTTGCCACGACCCTTAGCGGGACGATTCAACGAGCGCGGATTCAACAACAACGCGTTGTCCAGATTGGCGCCGTTATGGCCAAAGCGCTGGGGACCAAAATAATTGGGCGCGCCGGACCGTGTCAAACGCTCTAGTGCCTGATCGATAGCGCCTTGCTCGCCAGCCACATTGCGCAAAATAATACGAAAGCCATTACCGCTGTGATCACCGCGGCGCAATTTGCTCGCACTGCGACAACTGTCTGTTACTGGCCAGTGTTCGCTGACGCTGGCGATAAAATCTGCATCGCTGTCATTCTGGCCAGGGCGATAAAGGCTGAACCACTGCCATGTCACGGCATGGCGATCTTTGAGGCCGCAAAAACTCACGTCAAAGGGGCGTAAATCGGCCATCGCTGCCAGCTCACGGGCGACATATTCGGTATTGTCGCCGGTTTTTTGCAACCGCAAGCATAAGTGCTCGCCGGCGTTTCCGCTGCCGTTTTCGCCCTGAATGCTGGCCTTGTCCAGAACTTCACTAACCTGGAAGTCGTTTGCACAGTGTTTAACATCGGCACTGGCCGCGCACTTGCCGGTAGATGATGGCCATTGCAGGCGCCAGTTATGGCCCTGCACCGGGACTGGAGTGGCGTTTTGAGTATCATTCATAAGTTTTGCGCTTGCAGCAGGCAAATCGCCTGGCAGGCAATACCCTCGCCGCGGCCGGTAAAACCCAGCCGTTCGCTGGTGGTGGCTTTCACACTGACCTGACTGGCGGTAATGCTCAGGTCTTGTGCAATATTCACGCGCATGGCGTTGATGTGAGGTGCCATTTTGGGCGCCTGGGCGATGATGGTGACATCCACATTCACCACGCTGTAATTCAGTTCCTGAACCCGCTGCATGACGCGACGCAGCAGATCACGACTGTCCGCACCGGCCCAGTCGGCGCTGGTGTCCGGGAACAGGTGGCCAATATCACCCAGCGCAAGAGCGCCAAGCAGCGCATCCGCCAACGCGTGCAGCAGCACGTCGCCATCAGAATGAGCCTTCAAACCCCGACTATAGGGAATACTGATACCCCCCAAAATAATCCTGTCGCCTTCACAAAAAGCGTGAACATCAAAGCCCTGACCAATTCGCATACTAATTCCGTTCAGATGACCACATTACAACTGGCCAAGAATGAAGCCGGCCAACGCCAAATCCGCAGGCACGGTGATTTTGATATTATCCGACCGCCCTTCCACCAACAGCGGCCTATGGCCAGCCTGTTCCATCGCCGAGGCCTCGTCAGTTATTGCAATACCGTGATTTAACGCCCTTTGTAAGGCGTCACGCAACAGACCGTAGCGGAACACTTGCGGAGTTAGCGCGCGCCACAGATGGCGGCGGTCAATGGTTGATGTAACCGTATTCGGCGCTTGGGGGCTTGCCATCTTGAGGGTGTCAGTAACCGGTGAAGCTAGCAGGCCACCCACACTGTGAGCGCCCACTTTTTTTAACAGCCGTTTAAGATCGTCAGACGCCACGCAGGGGCGAGCCGCGTCATGTACCAACACCCAGTCTTCATTTTTGGCCTTTGGCGCCAATGCCTGCAGCGCATTCAGCACCGAATTGGCACGCTCGTTACCGCCGGCGCACGTTGCAATTCGGCCGTCAGAGCTTGCGTTCGTGCTGGGCCACCAAATATCAGTGGAGCTTAACGGCACTATACACCCTGCCGCCGGCAACGCAGCCAGCAAACGCCGCAGGGTTATATCCAATATGTATTCACTATCAACGCGCAGATACTGTTTTGGGCAATCAGCCGCCATGCGCTGACCAACGCCTGCAGCAGGAACAATCAGCCAAAGAGAAGCTTCAGGCATGGGCCATGGCGCCGTGGTTGAGGAGCAGAAAGCTGAGGTTATTGGTCGACCACCAAAAAGAAGGTTTCATCATTACGAATCAATCCCAGATCGATACGCGCTCGTTCTTCCACCGCACCCTGTTCATTGCGCAGGTTACGTACTTCCGCGTACAACCGTTCGTTGCGTGTCGCCAGCGTGTCATTGTCCTCTTGCTGCTCTGCAATGGCCTGTTCCAGCGCCCAAACTTGGGCAAAACTACCCTCACCGATCCACAAGCGTACCTGCAGTAGCAAAACCAGCACAATAATAAAGGCCCAGATAAGTTTGATGGGCGAAAAAAAAGCGCTTGGAGACGGCTCAGCCATAACAGTTTCCGGGTTGCCAGTGAGCGTTGATTGTACGGTTGGCGTCCAATGCTTATAAAACACTCAACAACAATAGTATAGACCTTTATAAAGCGGAATAACAAATGCCGCTAACTAACTGTTAAAAAAGCCATAATTTCTGGATTTTCAGCCTGGCACTATGGCTTTTGTATTTCCACAACCAACAAAAGAACCGACCTGAACGATCTAGCCCTGACCTTTGATCTCACGCAAACCGTTGTAGGCCGCCTTTCCATCCAGCGCTTCTTCAATGCGCAGCAGCTGATTGTACTTGGCTACACGGTCAGAACGGCACAAAGAGCCAGTCTTGATCTGGCCAGCGCAGGTGGCAACTGCCAGATCCGCGATGGTGGTGTCTTCGGTTTCACCCGAACGGTGCGAGATCACCGCAGTAAATCCTGCGTCCTGGGCCATCTTGATGGCGTCCAGCGTTTCGCTCAAACTGCCAATCTGATTGAGCTTGATCAGAATAGAGTTGGCTACACCGGTGTCGATACCGCGCTTAAGAATTTTAGTGTTGGTGACAAACAAGTCATCGCCTACCAGCTGTATCTTGTCGCCAATTTTGTCGGTCAGTATTTTCCAGCCGTCCCAGTCGCTTTCGTCCATGCCGTCTTCAATCGACACTATCGGGTAGCGCTCAGCCAAGCCTGCCAGGTAATCGGCAAAGCCGGCAGAGTCAAAGCTCTTGCCTTCGCCAGCCAGCAAATACTGGCCGTTTTTGTAGAATTCAGAGGCAGCGCAGTCCAGGGCCAGAGTAATGTCGGTGCCCAGCTTGTAACCGGCTATTTCTACCGCTTCCTGAATCATTGCCAGTGCAGCTTCGTTAGACGGCAGGTTGGGGGCAAACCCACCCTCGTCACCCACTGCGGTGTTCAGGCCCTGGGCCTGCAGCACTTTTTTCAGGCTGTGGAAAATCTCGGCGCCAATGCGCAGAGCATCGGCGAAACTCTTGGCGGCCACGGGCTGCACCATGAATTCCTGTATGTCGACGTTATTGTCAGCGTGCTCGCCGCCATTAAGAATGTTCATCATTGGCACCGGCATGCTGTACTTTCCGGCGGTTCCGTTGATATCGGCAATGTGCTCGTACAGCGGTTTGCCCAATGAAGCCGCGGCGGCTTTGGCAGCAGCCAGTGACACCGCAAGAATGGCATTGGCGCCCAGATTGGCTTTGTTCTCGGTACCGTCCAATGCCAGCATGGTGTTATCAAGACCACGCTGGTCGGCAGCATCTTTGCCCATCAGCGCATCGCGGATTTTGCCGTTGATAGCAGCAACGGCCTTGAGCACGCCTTTACCTAGGTAACGAGATGCATCGCCGTCACGCAGTTCCAATGCTTCGCGGGAACCTGTGGAGGCGCCAGAAGGCGCACAAGCACGACCAAGAGTGCCATCTTTAAGAATAACGTCTGCTTCAACGGTTGGGTTACCGCGGGAATCCAGAATTTCTCGGGCTTTAATATTGGCAATTGTGGTCATTCTTCATGGTCTCCGAGTTTGTCGTCAGAATTGGGTGTAGAAGAGAGCGGGAAGCGGCTTTGCAAAAAACGCTTCCCGCTCTCTCACGTTGTTCGTACACAGACTGAAACACCGCCAATTAGGCGGTGTCGATGGGTTTGAAACTTTTTACCAAGTCGTCAACAGCTTTCACCCTTTCGAGGAATGGCTCTAACTGACTCAGCCGCAGCGCACAGGGGCCGTCGCACATCGCTTCGTCCGGATTTGGATGGGCTTCCAGGAAAAGACCGGCCAGGCCCTGAGACATACCCGCCAGCGCCAGTTCAGTCACTTGTGCACGACGGCCACCGGCGGAATCAGCGCGTCCACCTGGCATTTGTAGCGAATGGGTTACGTCAAACATCACTGGCACGTTCATGGACTTCATGATGCCAAAGCCCAGCATGTCCACCACCAGGTTGTTGTAACCAAAGCTGCTGCCGCGCTCGCACAGAATTATTCGGTCGCTTCCGGCTTCATCGAACTTGGCGATGATGTGCCTCATTTCTTGCGGTGCCAGAAACTGGGCTTTCTTGACATTGATGACCGCGCCGGTTTTTGCCATAGCCACCACCAGATCGGTCTGGCGGCTCAAGAACGCGGGTAGCTGAATAATGTCACACACCTCCGCTGCAGGCGCGGCCTGGGCGGCCACGTGCACATCGGAAATAATCGGCACACCGAACCTGGCTTTGATATCCGCCAGTATCTGCAGGCCTTTGTCTAACCCCGGCCCGCGGAACGAGCTTACCGAAGAGCGGTTGGCCTTATCGAAAGAGGCTTTGAACACGTAGGGTATGCCCAGTTTACGACACACCTTTACGTAGGTTTCAGCAACCTCGAACGCCAACTCACGAGACTCCAGCACGTTCATACCAGCAAACAGCACGAACGGCTTGTGATTAGCAATATCGATATCAGCAACGGTAACGGTACTTTGTGCCATGAATCAATGCTCCTTGCGATGTCCCAGGGCAGCTTCCACAAAACCCTTGAACAACGGATGGCCGTCGCGGGGTGTAGAAGTGAATTCCGGGTGGAACTGACACGCTACAAACCAGGGGTGGTCTTCCACCTCTACCACTTCTACCAGTTTGCCATCGGTAGAACGACCAGACACTTTCAGGCCGGCTTCTTCCAGGCGCGGCAGAAAGTGGTTGTTCACTTCGTAACGATGACGGTGACGCTCGCGAATGGTTTTGCGTCCGTAACAGTTAGCAATATTGGAACCCTCGGCCAGCACGCAATCCTGGCCCCCTAGGCGCATGGTACCGCCAAGGTCGGAGTCACCGGTACGCTCTTCACGTTCACCGCTGGCATCCAGCCATTCGGTGATCAAGCCAACGACCGGTTCGGGGCTGTGGGGACGGAATTCGGTGCTGTGAGCGTCTTTCAGACCAGCCATGTTGCGGGCGTATTCAATCACCGCTACCTGCATACCTAAACAGATACCCAAGTAAGGCACCTTGTTCTCGCGGGCGTACTGTACAGTACGGATTTTGCCTTCTACACCGCGTTCGCCAAAACCGCCCGGCACCAAAATAGCATTAACATTTTCCAGAACACCGGTGCCGTCGCGCTCAATATCTTCCGAGTCGATGTAGTTAATATTAACCTTGGTGCGGGTTTTGATTCCGGCGTGTAACAGAGACTCAATTAGCGACTTGTAGGCTTCCAGAAGCTCCATGTATTTGCCAACCATGGCAATGGTCACTTCGTGCAGCGGATTCATCAGGGATTCAACCACGTTATCCCATTCGCTTAGGTCGGCTTCGCGAGCATCCAGATTGAAACGCTCGATCACTAGCTGATCCAGGCCATGGTCGTGCAACATACGCGGGATGACATAAATCGACTTGGCATCGCGCATAGGAATAACCGCACGCTCTTCAACGTTGGTGAACAGAGCGATTTTGCGTCGCGAACTGGCATCCACTTCGTGATCGGAGCGGCACAGCAGAATGTCTGGCTGCAGGCCAATAGAGCGCATTTCCTTCACCGAGTGTTGGGTCGGTTTGGTTTTTATTTCGCCAGCAGTGGCAATGTAGGGCACCAGGGTAAGGTGCATAAACAGAGCACGGCTGGAACCTACTTCCACTTTCAGTTGCCGACAAGCTTCCAAAAATGGCAAGGATTCGATGTCGCCTACGGTGCCGCCTACTTCAACCAGAGCCACGTCTACGCCCGCGGCGCCTTCAATGACACGGCGTTTGATTTCATCGGTAATGTGGGGAATAACCTGCACGGTGCCACCGAGGTAATCGCCACGGCGTTCTTTACGAATTACTTCTTCGTAAACGCGACCGGCAGTAAAGTTGTTCCGGCGGGTCATCGGGGTGCGAATAAAGCGCTCGTAGTGGCCCAGGTCAAGATCGGTTTCGGCGCCGTCGTCGGTGACAAACACTTCACCGTGTTGGAACGGGCTCATTGTTCCCGGGTCTACGTTAATGTAAGGGTCCAGCTTGATGATGGTTACCTTCAGGCTGCGTGCCTCAAGAATCGCAGCCAGAGAGGCCGATGCGATTCCTTTCCCAAGTGAGGACACAACACCGCCGGTGACGAAAATATAACGCGTCATGCAGATTCCATGATTGTCAGGTTTTGTGGAGGAGGGAGATTATCATCTCAAGATGGGAGATCAGACTACCAGAAAGCCACAACCTGCTCAATCACAATCCCGCCCCACAGTCAGCCGCCAGCCACTTGAAGGAGCGCTTCCATTGTATTTTTCCGAACACCATAAAGAGCCCACCGCAATTAACTCCTCGGCAGCGCCGCAGCCCGCAAAAACCAAGGGCAAACGAGCTCTTTCCCAAGGTGGCACGGCCTGTTCCTGAAGCCACTTTTTCACGACTTTTGCCGGACCATCAGGGTAAAAGCGGATGCGTTCACCACCCTGCCTGGTAGATACCCGTATGGGCGGCGGCCCAATTTGCTGATCGTTGCCTTGATTGTGGTCATTACTTTGCCAGGCCAACGCCAATGTCCACTCGCCCCAGCGCAGCGTCTGCTGCGGTAATACCGACTGCGAGCCCTCGGGCAAGGGGCTTTGCGCTGCCACAAGATACAGTCTGTGCTGAAAGCGTCGTACGCTATAGCCCTGCCCCAACAGTTCCGGCTCACGATCTGCAGCGGCATCCATTAATCCTGCCAGAGTCCGCTGCCAATCTGCGGACACAGGCGCAGGTAAGCCGCAAGACTGGCACCACCAGCGCAGCAGGTTGCCCTGCTCCGGGGGCGACAGTTCAGCAAACGCACGCTGGTCCAGCGAATGTGGCTGGCTATGCTGATAGACCCCATCGCAGGCATGCCACTGCAGCTGCGCCAACTTCTGGTTTAGCGAATGGCTGTCGGCACAGCCGCGGGCTGATGCCTCTACACGCCGTATGAACGATGGCCAGCGGGCCTTTAGCGGCGGGATCACGCTGTTGCGCAGGTAATTGCGATCAAAACGTTGGTCGCTGTTGCTGGGGTCTTCTATCCACGGCAGCCCGGCGTCCTCGGTCCACGCTTCCAGCTGAGCACGGGAAAACTCAAGCAACGGTCGCGCCAGAGCACCGGCACCCAAGGCACGAGTAAATGGCATGCCGGCCAGACCGGCCACGCCACTGCCGCGAAAAAGACGAAACAACACGGTTTCCAATTGATCGTCACCGTGGTGGGCCAGCAATAACAGCTCATCGGCACGCAAATATTGTTCAAATACACCGTAGCGGGCTGCGCGCGCAGCCTGCTCTAGGCCCCCGACACCTTCTGCCTTGACTGGCACCGTCACGGATACGACGCGCAGGGGCACGCTCAAGCGCGCGCAGACATCGCGGCAAAAAGCGTCTACCTCTGCAGCGTTAGGCTGTAACTGGTGATTGATGTGAAGCGCAGATAAGGCAGTGGAGGCCGGCGTAATCGCCGCGAACAGATGCAACAGTAGAGAAGAATCCAGACCGCCACTAAAAGCAATACACAGACGGTCATGCTGGGGAAGCTGCCTGGCCAGATCACGCAGCGGCGATGGCCAGACTATGGCGCTACGGCTAGCGTCCGCTGTCATAGTGGGTCAGGCGCTCATAGCGCCTTGCAACCAGTTCGTCCAGAGGCAAGCGAGTCAACTCGGCTAGACCTTCCGTTAGCGTTGCCTTAAGCGAATTGGCCATATCTTGAGGCTTACGGTGAGCGCCACCCAGGGGTTCTTTGATCACGTTATCCGCCAGGCCCAGATCTTTCAGGCGATCTGCCGTTACGCCCATGGCTGCAGCGGCTTCCGATGCGTAGTCTGCGCTTTTCCACAAAATGGACGCACAACCTTCCGGGGAAATAACCGCGTAGGTGGAATACTGCAGCATGTTCAGCTGATCGCACACACCAATAGCCAGTGCACCGCCTGAACCGCCCTCGCCGATGATGGTGGAGATTATTGGCGTTTTTAAGCGCGACATAACCGCCAGGTTGAACGCAATGGCTTCACTCTGCCCGCGTTCCTCCGCACCGATACCAGGATAAGCGCCAGGGGTGTCAATAAAGGTCAGAATCGGCATTTTGAAACGCTCGGCCATTTCCATCAGCCGCAAGGCTTTACGGTAACCTTCCGGACGCGGCATGCCAAAGTTACGCTTCACTTTCTCGCGCACTTCACGGCCTTTCTGGTGGCCAAGAACCATGACCGGCCTATCATTAATACGCGCTGTGCCACCCACCATCGAATAGTCGTCGGCGTAACGCCGGTCACCGTGCAACTCATCAAAATCGTCAAACACCATCTCGATGTAATCGAGCGTGTAAGGCCTGCGCGGATGCCGTGCCAAACGCGTAACATCCCACGGCTCAAGGTTAGAGAAAATACTTTCCGTCAGGCTCACGCTCTTTTTCTTGAGCCGGGCAATTTCATCGGTGATGTTGATGTCAGTGTCGTTGCCCACCATCCGAAGCTCTTCGATTTTGGCTTCCAGATCGGCAATAGGCTGTTCGAAATCGAGATAATTAGGGTTCATGATGTTCCGTTATTTGAATTCGTGGCAGCCGCAGCTACCAGGCCAGAATTTGTGTCAAAGATAACAGCGCAGTCGCCGAGCCTAAAGCGGACATTGGTCTGACTGCGCCTAACTGACAAAATGGTAATCTTTCCGTTGCCACACCCGCCTCGGCGAGCGCAGCAAAAAATAAATAGTGAGTTCAATCATAGACCAGTTCCACGCTACGGTCGCCCACCAGGTATTTCAACTCCAGCAACAGGCTGTCGTTGGGCTCTACCCGCCAGGATGAACCCAACTCAATACGAGTGCTGGCGGCCGGACTGGTGTACTCAATCCACACCGGGCTGCCTTCGCAGCGATGCGGCGCCAGCAATTGTTCCAGTGAATCCAGCAGGCCATTGTCTAGCTGGCTTTGATTCAGTTTCAGCTGCAAACCGCGGCTGAATTGCTGGCGGGCGCTGGCTACGTCCATCACCGAATTGACCCGCATCTTTATCTGCCCGGAGTAGTCATCGTGGCTGACCTGACCTTCCACTACAATCACCTGATCTGACTGCAACAGCTCGCGGTTTTCAAAAAACGCCTCGGAAAAAAGCGTCGCTTCGATGCGCCCACTGCGATCATCCAGGGTAACAAAACACATGGTAGAACCGGTGCGCGTTTTCATGGTGCGCTGCGCCACCACCAGCCCGGCTACCCGTTGTGGCGATTTATTGGGTTTCAGGTCGGCGATGGATGAGCGCACGAAGCGCCGAACCTCGCGCTCATATTCATCAAATGGATGGCCTGTCAGGTATAGACCAAGCGTGTCTTTTTCACCCTTAAGACGTTTCTTTTCCGGCCACTCACGAATATCGGCGACATCGCTGTAGGCATCTACGTCCATAGCGGTTTCCAACATATCGCCAAACATGTCCACCATACCGGCGGCTTCATTACGCGACTGCTGGCCCGCTTGCAGTATGGCTTTTTCGATACTGGCCATCAGTTGAGCGCGGCCGGCGCCTAACTTGTCCATAGCGCCAGCGCGGATCATCGCTTCCAGCGCACGTTTGTTGACCTTTTTCAGATCAACCCGGCGGCAAAAGTCGAACAAGTCGGTGAACGGCCCATTTTCTTTGCGCGCCGTAACAATGCTGTCAATGGGGCCTTCGCCAAGGCCTTTGATTGCACCGAGGCCATACACCACCTGGCCATCATCATTAGCGGTGAAGGCGTATTCCGAGGTACTTACATCCGGCAAAACCAAATCCAGTTTCAAGCTACGGCACTCTTCCACCAGCGTAACCACCTTGTCGGTGTTCTGCATATCAGCGGTAAGCACGGCAGCCATAAACTCGGCGGTGTAGTGAGACTTTAGCCAAAGGGTTTGGTAAGACACCAGTGCATAGGCGGCGGAGTGGGATTTGTTGAAGCCGTAACCGGCAAACTTTTCCACCAGGTCGAAGATGTTTTCCGCCAAGGCCTTATCAATATTATTGCCAGCACAGCCATCCAGAAAAAACTGCTTCTGCTTGGCCATTTCTTCGGGTTTTTTCTTACCCATTGCGCGGCGCAGCATGTCCGCGTTACCCAGACTGTAACCCCCCATCACCTGGGCGATCTGCATAACCTGTTCCTGGTACAGGATAACCCCGTAAGTGGGCTCCAATACCGGCTTCAGGCCTTCATACTGAAAATCCGGGTGTGGGAAAGACATCGGCTGCTTGCCATGCTTTCGGTCAATAAAGTCGTCTACCATGCCCGATTGCAGCGGGCCTGGGCGGAACAGCGCCACCAGGGCGATCATGTCTTCCAGGGAATCCGGTTGCAGGCGCCGGATCAGGTCTTTCATACCGCGGGATTCCAGCTGGAACACGGCGGTGGTTTCGGCTTTTTTCAGCATCACGAACGACGCCGGGTCGTCCAGCGGAATTTCGCTAATGTCCAACGGCTTTAACCCGCGCTTTTCCCGCCGCGGATTGATCATCTTCAGCGCCCAATCGATGATGGTCAGGGTGCGCAGGCCGAGAAAGTCGAACTTCACCAGGCCGGCATCTTCCACATCGTTTTTGTCGAACTGGGTTACCAGGCTGCCGCCGTCGTCGTCGCAATACAGCGGCGAAAAGTCGGTGATCTTGGTTGGTGCTATCACCACACCGCCGGCGTGCTTGCCAGCGTTACGGCACACGCCTTCAAGCTTGATCGCCATTTCCCAGATTTCCTGGGCTTCTTCATCCTGCGCCAGAAACTCTTTGAGTGACGGTTCCTGCTCTACGGCCTTGGCCAGGGTCATACCCACTTCAAACGGGATCATTTTGGACAGTTTGTCCGCCAGCCCGTAAGACTTGCCCTGTACCCTCGCTACGTCACGCACCACGGCTTTGGCGGCCATAGTACCGAACGTAATTATCTGCGATACCGCTTCGCGACCGTATTTTTCGGCCACATAGGCGATTACCCGATCACGGCCTTCCATACAGAAGTCGACATCGAAGTCGGGCATGGAGACCCGTTCGGGGTTCAAAAAGCGCTCAAACAGCAGATCGTATTGCAGCGGGTCCAGGTCTGTAATCAACTGAGCGTAAGCCACCAGAGAACCGGCACCGGAACCACGGCCCGGTCCTACCGGCACGCCGTTGTTCTTTGCCCACTTGATAAAGTCCATCACGATCAGAAAGTAGCCGGGAAAACCCATCTGGATGATGATATCCAGTTCAAATTTCAGCCGGTCGTAATAGGCCTGGCGCTTTCTGTCATAATCCGGATCGTCTTTGGGCAGGGTTTTGGCCAGACGATCTTCCAACCCTTCTTCCGACACACGGCGAAAGTAATCGTCCATGGTCATGCCTTCAGGCACAGGATAGTTGGGCAAAAAGTATTCGCCCATGCGCACGGTGACCGAGCAGCGGCGAGCGATGGCCAAAGTGTTTTCCACGGCTTCGGGAATGTCGGCAAACAGCTCGATCATTTCTTCAGCGCTGCGCAGGTGCTGTTGGTCACTAAAGCGGCGGTCGCGGCGCGGATCGTCCAGAGTGCGACTTTCGCCAATGCATACCCGCGCTTCGTGGGCTTCGAAGTCTTCCGCATAAATAAAGTGGACATCGTTGGTGGCCACCACCGGCAAGCCTAATTCAGCCGCCAGCGCCACATTCAGGTGCAGGCAATCTTCATCACCTGCACGGCCAGTACGCTGAAGTTCCAGATAAAAACTGCCGGGGTAAAGGTCACGCCAATAGCGAGCCCGGTCGCGAGCAAGTTTGGGTTTGTCTGCCAGCATGGCCTTGGCGACATCGCCCATTTTGCCACCCGAGAGCATAATCAAGCCCTGGCTTCGGGCTTCCAGCCATTCGCGCTTAATAATGGGCTTGCCAAAACGCTGACCTTCGGTGTAACCCAGCGAAACAATTTCGGTTAGGTTCAGGTAACCGTCGTTATTGCTGGCCAGCAGGGTTATGCGAAACGGACTCTCTGGCTCGTCCAGGTTTTCGAACCACAAATCGGCGCCAATAATGGGCTTCACCCCAGCGCCAAGCGCGGCTTTGTAAAATCGCACCAGCGAGAACATATTGGACTGTTCGGTGAGCCCAACGGCAGGCATACCCAGCTCCACCACACGTTTGATCAACGGCTTTACCCGTACCAGGCCATCCACCAAGGAATGTTCAGAGTGAATGCGAAGATGTACAAAGGTTTGGGCAGTCATTGCAGATAATCCTGATTAAAGCAGAAATACGGATAACACAGATAAAGCTGGCCGCTATCAGCGGCCATTTAAAGGCCGATGGCAGCGCGAATACTGGCCTGGGTCTGCTCGCCAAACAGCACCTGTTGTAACTCACCCTGTGGGTTTATAACCAGCGTAGCCGGCAACGCAATCGGCGTTTGCCAGCCAAACTGCGGGCCCGGGTCCTGATTCAGCAGATCAAAGCCAATGGCCATGCGCACGCCCAGCTGGCGCAGTTCGGCGCCGCTGATACCATCAAAGTTAACGCCTAACACAGTGATAGCCGGGTTCTGGCTCAAGGCATTCAGTTCGGGAATTCCTTCAGGCAGGGCTTACACCACTCGGCCCAGTAATTCACCAATACCCATTGCCCACGCAGATCGCTCCACACAAGTGGCGCGCCTTCATTGCGATCCAGCTCAATCTTGCTACAGCCCGCCAGCGCAACCATCGTGGCAAACAAACATCCAATAGCCGCCAGGCGGCTGGTATTAAGGGCAAAACCGGTCACGGGGTATTGCAAGCAAAGTCCTCCTGTTAAACTCCACGCCTACGAATTCACATTCGCACGCCACGCATCTATTATTACGAACCCTCAACTACGCACCCATAATCAGGCGAGAAGATGACAGAACCCACCCGGATTTTCCACAATCCCCGCTGTTCAAAATCCCGCCAGGCTTTGGAGCTACTAACGGGCCGAGGCATCAAGCCTGACATCATACGTTATCTGGATACGCCGCCGACAGCGCCAGAGTTGGACATTATTTTGCAACAGCTTGCGCTGGAACCACGGCAATTGATGCGCCGTAAAGAACCAGAATACAAACAGCTGGCGCTAGACAACGCCGACCTTAGCCGGCAGCAGCTGATTGCGGCAATGGTGGCAAACCCGCGCCTGATTGAACGCCCTATTGTGCAGGCAAATGGCAAAGCGGTCATCGGCCGGCCTCCGGAAAACGTACTGGCTATTCTGTAAATAAATTTTACCAAGCTAACATTTTGAGGACTTTTGCCATGACCGTACCGGCTCCCTACGTGCTGATTTTGTATTACAGCCGCACCGGCCAAACCGCCGACATGGCCAATCGTATTGCTCGAGGTGTTGCCCGGGTGACCGGTATGCAGGCGCGAATTCGCAGCGTGCCGCCGGTGGCACCGGAAACCAATAGCGCATTACCGCCGGTGCCCGATGAAGGCGCACCCTATGTTAGTAAGGACGATTTGGCTGCCTGCTCTGGTTTGGCCATTGGCAGCCCTACCCGCTTTGGTAATATGGCCGCGCCGCTGAAGCACTTTCTGGATACTACCGGCGATTTGTGGATCGCCGGTGCCTTGGTTGGCAAGCCCGCCGGTGCCTTTACGTCAACCGGCAGCCTTCATGGCGGCCAAGAGACCACATTACTGTCGATGATGCTGCCATTGCTCCACCATGGCATGGTGCTGTGCGGCCTGCCCTACAGCGAGCCAGCGCTGGGTGCTACCACGACCGGCGGCACACCCTATGGCCCTAGCCATTTCGCCGGTACCGGCGAACAGCTGCCACTGAGCGAACACGAACAGATCCTTTGTCAAGCATTTGGCGAACGCCTGGCTCGTCTGGCGTTGAAACTGGCCGACTAATCCGCTGTCGCGGAATCATCTTAAACAATTACGGATTTCTGACATGTTGCGTAACCCGAAAGCACTCATAACAGCACGTATTGCTCTGGCGCTCTATCTGGCCACTATAATTGCTCTGGTGGTGACCACTTTTTTCCCGGGGCCAGAGGAAGGCGTCTCCATCACTATGGTACTGGCAGTAAAACTGTTACCTCTGGTAGGTTTTATTGTGCCGGTGTATCGCGGCAACAGTCGCGCTTATATCTGGCTGTCCTTTGTTATCATTTTCTATTTCACCCAAGGCGTGGTGTCAGCCTGGCTCAGTGAGGGCGCTATCGGGCCGGTTATTACAACCGTGCTAACCTTCTTGCTGTTTACTGTGGCAATGATTCATCTTAAGGTAAACCGGCCCGAGACGGCCTGAGTGTTGCTTGTAGCACACCGCTCTCCCTTCCGATGACTGCAACGGACGCGCAGCTTATGGCTTCAGGGCCTCCCCGTGACAAACGCCCGCAAACCAAGGTACCGCAGGCGCCGGCAAGTGCGACCTTAACCCTGCGGGGTATTTGCACAGTTTTGGTCAGCAGCGGCGACATTCTGCAAACCGAAGGCGAACGTGTGTTGTCGGCCAACCTTGGCAGCGCCGGAGGCGATACAGCAACGCGCCACCCACTGGAACTGGTCGCCTGAAGATACTGGGCAGGCTGAACGTGGCCGAAAAACGCCGACCCCAGGACGGGCGCATAAAAATCCGCAAGCCGGACAATCAAGAAGTAGAGCTGCGCCTGGCCACACTGCCCACCGCCTTTGGCGAAGAAATGGTGCTGCGGATTTTTGACCCGGACGTACTGCTGAAATCCTACGAACAGCTGGGTTTCAGCCGTGAAGACCGTGAACGCTGGAACGGCATTTCCGGCCGACCCCACGGTATTGTGTTGGTCACCGCCCCTACTGGCTCAGGTAAAATCACCACCCTGTATTCCACACTCAAACAACTTGCCACACCAGAGCTGAACGTATGCACTATTGAAGACCCCATTGAAATGGTGGAGCCGGCGTTTAACCAAATGCAACTACAGACCAACATCGACCTGACCTTAGCCGCAGGCGTTCGGCCACGGCTGCGGCAAGACCCTGACATCATCATGATTGGCGAAATTCGCGATATGGCAACCGCAGAAATGGCGGTACAGGCCGCTCTGATGGGCCATCTAGTCCTTAGCACCCTACACACCAACGATGCCCCTAGCACCATCACCCGACTGATGGAGCTGGGAATCCCCCCATACCCGATTCGGGCGACGGTGCTTGGCATTATGGCTCAACGCCTGACCCGGAACCTCTGCCCGCACTGCAAAATGGTCTGCGAGCCCGATGAACATGCCTGGAAAACCCTGACCCAGCCCTGGCGTGCGCCTCTGCCAAAAAAATTCTAGCAGCCGACAGGGTGCCTGGAGTGCCGTCAGACCGGCTACATTGGCCGCTCAGGCGTCTATGAGATACTGGAGTTGTCCACCACCATGGTGCGACAAATCACCGATGGCTGTGAACTGGAGCAGCTGCGCGCCGACGCTTACAAAAGCGGCATGAAGTCACTGCGCCTGAGTGGCGCGCAAAAGGTGGCCGCCGGGCTGACCAGCGTTGAAGAAATTTTGCGGGTAACGCCTGAAAGCCAGCGTTAGGCGCTGTTTGTTAAGCGCATTCTGCTAATTACTGTTTGTTAAGTACTGCTCGTTAATCAACACGCACTACGCACCCGGGCGCAAGCCGCACTGTTCCAAAAGTTTCTGCCAGCCGCGGGTGTGGTCGGCCACGGCCTTATCCAGATTATCCCACACGTTTGCACTCTCGACACCAGCATTCCCAGCATTAGCACTCGCAACACCGGCGTCAGCTGGCAAGGCGAGCGCCTGCCAGTGCTGAAAACTCTGCGGCATCACGGCGGTTTGAATCTGCGCTAGCTGCGCCAACGGCTCCAACAGCTCGATGCGGGCACGGCGCAGGTCCGCCAGATACGGCTGCACCTTGCCAATGTAAATACTGATAAACATACCCTGCACGATGGTGGACTGATTGTTGGGATTGCCATTCAAGCACAGGGGGCGCTGCGCCAACCGGCGTTTAATCACCGCTGTGCCATCATTAAGTCTCGCCGCCACCAACAGGGCACTATTGATCAATTGGCCGGCGTGATACTCGGCCTGCCAACGTTGTTGCACGGCCCCGGCAAAATCCAGATTCTGCTCCAATTCGCCACTAAGAAGACTCCGCGCCGCGCGTTCTAACTGGGCGGCTTCACGGGCAAGGTCCGACAGCGGATTCTTGGCAATCACCGGATAAAATCCCTTACTAGTGGTAAACAGGTTCTCTACTTCTTCGACACCCCAGGTTGCGTTCCAAAGCGCAATAGGCAGGTTCTCACGTTTACTACTTATGGCTTGCTGCAACGTGTCCTGCAGCTTTTCATCCCCATCATCAATACTGCTTTGCAGGCATTTTCCAGCGCTGGCGATGAAACGCAGTTCGTACCGCAAACGGTTCAGCGGCTGCATAACCTTGCCCATGATGGAATTTTTCTCACCGACCACAAACTGCAGATCGCAGCCGTAGAGCGACAGAAAGTCTAACATTCCGAGTTCCAGCTCGGGCATGTCCAGAACCCGTTCACGGCGGCGCGGCAAAATAGGAGCTGGAGCCAGCTCGCTGAACTGAGGGTCGGTCTCCAACACACGGCCCAGGCGCTCAACGTATTCGTCCATCATGGGTCGCGCTGCATCAAACGGACTGCAGGCAGTTAGAAAGATGGCTGCGAGCACCGCTAGAGAAGCCCTGGCCGAGCTTTTGCCCACTACTCCAAAGGCCCGGGGTATTTTCATTACTTTATGACTTTTTCGCCGTCTTTATTAACCCAAATCGGGCGATCGTCATTGCCCACTTTGCCGTTGGTGTCCCAGATTTCCCGATTTTCGGTGGTTTTTTCTATAGCGCCGTTATCTTCCCAGATTACGCGATCTTTGCAGCCCGCCAAGACGATCAAAGAAACGATGATCAAAGCGGTCTTTTTTGTTAGCAAATAGGCCATACACTTCTCCGATTTATAGTTGAGATTGCCATCGGCGACGCTTAATCACGCCGGTCGTGGGCTTCCCTGTTATTCTGTTTTTCGCGATCACTCTTGCGAATCATAATGTAAATGGCGCCGGTGCTGCCGTGGTGCTTTTGCGTTGTATGAAACGCCAGCACCGGCTCCAATTCCGGTAACCACTTGGCAAGGTAACTTTTAAGCCAAGCGATACCGTCGCGGTTGCGTTCGCCTTTACCGTGCATAATCGTTGCCGTGCGCAGATCATAGCGCATGCAGTCATTAACAAAGCCAAACACCTGGCGCCGGGCTTCGTCTACGGTCATTCCGTGCAAGTCCAGCTTGGCTTCGCTGGGGTAATAACCCATACGCAGTTTGCGAAACACGCCGTTCTGAACGCCGGGGCGTTTCCAGCTCAGAATATCCTGAGCGGTCAAAGGCTCAACCATGTCTGCCGTGAGCGGATTGGTGTCTTTCAGCGGCAACGCGATGGCCGCCCGCTGACGTTCCAGGTGGCCCGGGGTCAACTCGCGAGGCACCACAACATCGGCTTTGTTTGGCCGTTTTATACGTTTCACATCGCCCATTTCAGCGAGAAAACGCAGTCGATCTTCTTTGGTAGTCATGACAATATTATCAATGGTTCCTAATGCGGTGAACTTTACCACTGGCCTGCGATGCCATAAAGTAATCCGGCGGCGCCTGCACTAGAATGTAACTAAATTCACCCGTCGTCGACAAAGTGAAACCGACTATGGCAGCAGCCTCTCAAGACCAGAATCGCCCGCAAAATACCCGGGCCATTATGGCTTTTCTACAAAATCATCCACCTTTTTCCAATATGGAAGAAGATCATCTAGCGCACTTTGCAGAGCATTCTACGCTACGTTTTTACGCTAATGACGAGGTGGTTTTGTCTGCGGACGATGGCGTTGCTAACCAATTTTACGTTGTAAAGCAGGGTCGGATTCGTGGCGAGAGACTGAATAGTAGGGACGATCGCACCGAAACCACTTTCGAGATTGGCCTGGGGGACTGTTTTCCACTGGCAGCACTTGTGGGTGAGCGGCCTACCCGCACGCTGCACCGATCGGTGGGCGACACATTTTGTCTGAACATTGAACATGAAGATTTTGTCACCCTGTTTACTCAAAGCGATACGTTCCGCGACTTTTGCCTGCGCGGCGTTAGCAGCCTTCTCGATCAGGTGAATCAACGCATACAATCCGGCGCCATGGCATCGATTGGTTCGAATTTTACGTTAGATTCCCCACTGGAACGCTTCGCCCTACGTAATCCCATTGTGTGCACACCCGACTTGCCCGTGCACAAAGCTGTAGCGCGTATGCACGAAAGCAACGTAGGCAGTATTGTGATCACCGACGACAACCGACATCCGGTGGGCATTTTCACATTGCGCGACTTGCGCACACTGATTGCCGAAGAAAAGGCCCCCCTGAGCGCCCCGATTCGGCACGTTATGACACCGAACCCCTGCTCATTGCTGGCAAAAGAAAATGCCTTTGCAGCCGCCATGCTGATGGCGGAGCATCACTTTGCCCACATTTGTGTGGTGGACGACGAGAACAGATTGATTGGCGTTGTATCAGAACGGGATTTGTTTGCACTGCAGCGGGTAGACCTGGTCAACCTAGCCCGCACCATCGGCACCGCAACTCACCTGCGCACATTGGTTAGCCTGCGCGCGGATGTTTCGCACTTGGTTGATTCGATGTTGGCCCACGGCGCCGATTCCGGCCAGATCGTAAAAATCATTACGACCCTGAACGACGTCACCGTGCGCCGTGTATTAGAACTGAACATCGCCAAAAACGATCCCGGCATACCGTTCACCTAGCTGACGTTCGGCAGCGAGGGTCGCCAGGAGCAGACTCTGTTGACCGATCAGGACAACGGCATATTGTTCACCACGCCGGAAGGTATGACGGAAGATCAAGTACGGGAGAAACTGCTGCCGTTCGCGCGCATCGTGAACGACGAGCTGGCGGAATGTGGGTTCACTCTGTGTAAGGGCAATATTATGGCCAGCAATCCGAAACTGTGCTTGAGCGGCGCCGAATGGGACCACTGGTTCGTGCACTTTATCGATGCTTCGACACCGCAGAACTTGGTATATTCGTCTATATTCCTCGACATGCGCGCGGTTTTTGGCCCCAGCGAACCGTTGCACGAGCTATTCCAAACAGTTCTGAAGCGTATCGGCAACAATCCGCTATTCCAGAAAATGCTAGCGGGCAACGCCTTTACCCGTAAGCCGCCACTGACCATGTTCCGCAGTTTTCGCTATGTCAGCGATGGTAAAAAACACGCGTTAGATCTCAAACGTCAGGGCCTGGCACCCTTCGTTGAAACCGTACGGGTGTTCGCCTTGGCTAACGGTGTAGGAGCTGCGAATACCCTGGAGCGGATGGATGAACTGGCTCGCAAAGGTGTGTTCGACGCAAAAGATGCCAACGCCTGGAAAGAAGCCTACAGCCTGATACAGGCCATCCGTATGCGGGCACACAATGAAATGCTCGAAAACAAAGAACCGCTAACCAATTACATTGATCCAGATGACTTGAACCCGCTGGACCGCCGAATACTCCGCGAATCTTTCCGCCAGGCCCAGCGCCTGCAACAGAAGCTGGAACTGGCCTACCAGCTCTAGCCCCGGGGCCTGAACATGATCGACTTTCTGAAACAGTGGCTGGAACGCAAAAAGCGTGGCGGTATAGACACCGCCAACCTGCCGAACCCCAAAACGATTGGCAAACAGCTATTGATGACCTCGCGGTTAATCGTGCTCGATCTGGAAACCACGGGGCTGAACCCAGCCAAAGATCAGGTGATCGCCATAGGCGCCGTAGCCATTAATAACAATTCCATACCGCTAGACGACCAGTTTGACCTGATACTGCGCCGGCCAGAGCTGGATATCCGTAAAACCGTACTGATTCACGGCATTGGCCCCGAAGCACTGACCGACGGCCACGAAACCGAAGACGCTCTGTTGCACCTTTTGGACTGGATGAATGGCGACCCTATTCTGGCCTATCACTCGGCGTTTGATCAGAAGTTTCTTGAGAAAACCCTGCGCGCGGAACTCGGCTACGGCGAAAATCACATCTGGCTCGATGTTGCAGAGCTAATGCCTACCTTTTTTCCAAGCGCCAATAAGCAGGGCAAGGGCTTGGACAACTGGGCTGACACCTTCGGCTTGCAGGCCAGTACACGCCATCACGCGGCAGCTGACGCTATGGTCACCGCCGAACTCACGTTAATTGCTCTCAATAAAGCCGCACAACAGGGCACTCACACCCTGGCCCAACTCAGCTACAAACTGCGTTACCAGCGCCACCTGAGAAATATGCAACGGCTTTAGCCGCGCCATTTGCAAAGCCACGGCGCATATCGAGCTGAAGCGTCTGCGCCAACCCTCAAATTTCAACCGTAAACCCGTAAAACTCCAGAACTTTAGACCTTTTGCCAATATCACAGAGGCTCGCATTGCAGCAAAGTCCATACGGTAATACCGCCAGCTCCACAATAATAACAGGAGTACTCTATGTCAGGTCATAGCGAAAACGCTGAGCAGTACTGGAAGGCGAACCTCCGCCTGATTTACGGAAGCCTTATTATATGGGCTTTGGTTTCATACGGTTTTGGCATTCTGCTTCGCCCCATGCTATCTGGCATCGCGGTTGGCGGAACCGATCTTGGCTTCTGGTTTGCCCAACAAGGATCCATTCTCACCTTTATTGTTTTGATCTTTTTCTATGCCTGGCGCATGAACAAGATTGACGAAAAATTCGGCGTAGGCGAGGAATAATAACAATGAGCCAATTTGCGATTAACATTATCTTCGTAGGGGGTTCCTTCCTCCTCTACATCGTCATTGCTATCTGGGCGAGAGCCGGTAGCACAAGTGACTTCTACGTTGCCGGTGGCGGCATTCACCCGATCACCAATGGTATGGCGATCGGTGCAGACTGGATGTCGGCGGCGTCTTTCATATCCATGGCGGGCCTGATTGCCGCGGGTGGTTACGCCAACTCCACCTTCCTGATGGGCTGGACCGGCGGCTATGTGCTGCTTGCCATGCTGCTCGCTCCTTACCTGAGGAAGTTTGGCAAGTTCACCGTGCCCGAGTTCATCGGTGATCGCTTCTACAGCAATAAAGCGCGCTTGGTCGCCGTTATCTGCCTGATCGTGGCCTCTCTGACCTATGTTATCGGCCAGATGGCCGGTGCTGGCGTGGCCTTTTCCCGCTTCCTCGAAGTCGATGCTACAACCGGTCTGATGATCGCAGCGGTGGTTATTTTCAGCTACTCTGTTTTGGGCGGCATGAAGGGCATCACCTACACTCAGGTGGCTCAGTACTGCGTTCTGATTATGGCCTACACCATCCCCGCGGTATTTATCTCGCTGGAACTGACCGGTAACCCTATACCGGCGCTGGGCCTGTTCTCCACCCACATTGACTCGGGGCTGCCGATTCTCACCAAGCTGAATCAGGTCATCACCGACCTTGGCTTCAACGAGTACACAGCGGACGTGGACAACAAGCTGAACATGGTTCTGTTTACCCTGACACTGATGATCGGTACAGCCGGTCTGCCACACGTTATCATCCGCTTCTTTACAGTTCCGAAGGTTGCCGATGCGCGCTGGTCTGCTGGCTGGGCACTGGTGTTCATTGCCCTGCTCTACCTGACTGCACCGGCCGTAGCCTCCATGGCCCGACTGAACCTGATGACCACCATCTACCCTGATGGAACAGCGGCTGCTCCTATCGAGTACGATAACCGTCCGCAATGGGTCAAAGCATGGGAAGTGACCGGTCTGATTACTTATGAAGACAAGAACCAAGACGGCCGGATTCAGCTTTATAACGACACTCCGGCGTTTGAAGAAACCGCTCAGTCTCGTGGCTGGAATGGCAACGAATTGGAGGTGAACCGGGACATTCTAGTACTGGCCAACCCGGAGATTGCCAACCTGCCTGGCTGGGTTATCGGATTGATTGCAGCAGGTGGTCTGGCAGCGGCACTGTCAACGGCGGCGGGACTGTTGCTGGCGATTTCCTCAGCAGTCAGTCACGACCTGATAAAGGGCTCAATCAACCCCGGCATTACGGAGAAAGGAGAGTTGCTGGCCGCGAGGATATCCATGGCGGTTGCCATAGTGGTGGCCACCTACCTGGGAGCCAACCCTCCCGGGTTCGCCGCTCAGGTCGTGGCACTGGCCTTCGGTATCGCTGCTGCGTCACTCTTTCCGGCTCTGATGATGGGGATCTTCTCCAAGCGAGTGAACAACAAAGGCGCGATTGCCGGTATGCTGGCCGGTCTGGCCTTCACCCTGACGTACATCTTTGTGTACAAGGGATGGTTGTTCATCCCGGGCACCAACAACCTAGCCGATATCCCGGCAAACTGGGTATTCGGGATCTCCCCACTGTCGATCGGTGCGATTGGTGCCGTCGTCAACTTTGCGGTAGCCTTCGGTTTGTCCTACGCAACTGAAGAGCCACCCATCGAGATCCAGGAACTGGTAGAAAGTGTTCGTTACCCACGCGGTGCGGGCGAAGCTCAAGGCCACTAACACAAGCTTTTGCTAAATCAGTGGTAACATTGGGCAATTGAAACCAAACGGGCTTCCTTGAAAAAGGAGCCCGTTTCTTTTTTTAAGGAAAACCATATGTTCTGGACACTTGTTGCGACCGTTGTCTGCGGCCTGGGTGCTGCAGGGATCGCATTAGCGCTTCGCTCACTAACCCGCCAACGCCTGCCAAAGTGGATTATTCCGGCCTTTGCCGGTGCTGGCATGATGGCCTATCTGATTCAGGGCGAGTACACCTGGTACGACTTTAAAAAGGCGCAGCTGCCTTCGGAAGCGGTCGTGGTCAATACTGAAAGCCAAGCCGTGCTCTGGCGTCCATGGAGCTTTGCCTTTCCGTATGTCACTGCGTTCTCGACGGTGGATATCAACAGCGTGCAGCGCAACGCTAATGACGACAATATTGTTCTTTTCACCCTGTACCGCTTCGAGCAAAAACTGACTGATTCCGTTTCTCACCGAGTACATCTACTCAATTGCAACGATCGTGAGCTGTTGCCACTGGCCTCAGATGGCCGCCCCAGCCTTGATAACATGAAGATACTGACACCGGGCGACCGCTTACTGATTACCGTATGCCGCTGATGAATAGAGGACGCGTCACGCTGGCGCCTATGTCGGCCTGCAAGCGCCCCATTGCCTTGGAATAGCGAACGTTATGATAAGCGCCTGGCTGCTGGTTCTGATTTCCATCACCTACATTTCACTGCTATTTTTTGTGGCTTGGGCAGGCGATCGCCACCCGGGGCTATACCGGCATCGCCTGGCTAGAACTCACATCTACGCGCTGTCTCTGGCCGTGTATTTTTCCTCCTGGACCTTTTATGGAGCCGTTGGTCGCGCCACCCAGGAAGGTCTTGGATTTTTGCCCATCTATCTTGGGCCGTTACTGGTATTCGTGTTCGCCGCACCGCTGTTGCGCCGCATCATTCATATCAGCAAGCGCAACAGCAGCACCTCCATAGCCGACTTTATCGCTTCCCGCTACGGAAAATCCCAGTTGTTAGCAGCGATGATAGCCGTCTTTGCGCTAATCGGCAGCGTGCCTTACATCGCCTTGCAGTTAAAAGCCATCGCCATGGGCTTTGCGGTGCTGTCCAGCCCCCAGGGCAGCGTTCAGGAACTCAGTAACGCCGCCTGGAGCGATTCAGCCTGGTACATCACGTTGGCTCTGGCTCTGTTTACCATTTTATTTGGCACCCGCCATCTGGAATCAACAGAACATCACCGCGGCATGATTCAAGCCGTTGCGTTTGAATCTGTGATCAAACTGGTGGCATTTTCAGCGGTTGGGTTGTTTGTGCTGTTTGGTTTTTTCAATGGTTTTGGCGATCTCACACAGCGGGTGGCCGCGGCCGATCTCATCGGAGTGCTGACAACCCAAAACCTGAATCTGACCGCGTTTATTACCCAAACCCTGGTCGCCGGGGTAGCCATTGTATGCCTGCCGCGGCAGTTCCACGTTATGGTGGTTGAAAACAGCGATCCTCGCGATTTCGAGACTGCGCGCTGGGCTATGCCTATTTATCTGATCATCGCTAGCGCTTTTGTACTGCCGATTGCAGCTGCCAGCTTGCTAGTGCCGGATGGCGCCAACTACAACCCTGACATTATGACGCTTCAGTTGCCCATTCTGGCCGGCAATACCTGGCTTGCAGTACTGGCGTTTCTGGGGGGCGGCTCCGCAGCGGCGGCGATGGTGATTGTGTGCTCAGTTGCGGTCGCCACCATGGTCAGCAACGAAATCATCATGCCAGCTTTGTTGAAATTCTTTCGCCCCAGAATGAATCGCAAGGCGGACCTGAGCTACCTGCTACTTAGCATCCGTCGCATCGCAATTTGCGCTGTTTTACTAACAGCGTATGGCTTTTATCGGATGGCAGGCGAAGACACCAGTTTAACGGCCTTCGGGTTACTGTCGTTCGCTGCTGCGGCGCAACTTGGACCTGCGTTGGTAGGCGGAATCGTCTGGCGCGGTGGTAACCACAACGGAGCGGTATGGGGTCTGTTTATAGGCTTTATACTATGGCTCTACACGCTGCTTCTGCCTGCACTGGCATCTACCGGCTGGATCAACGACACACTTGTTCAGCAAGGTCTCTGGGGCATGAGCTGGACCCGACCCACGGCGTTGTTTGGTACCGATTTGGACCAAATTAGCCACGGTATAATCTGGAGTCTGGGGGCCAATACGGCGATTTATATTGTGCTGTCTTTACTGACCCGCCAACGAGTACGTGAAAAAATACAGATTGCCACTTATTTTCAAGACGCACTCGGCCGCGGCGAAACCCCGCACCAGCAAACCTGGCAGGGTGAAATTCTGACCTCCGACCTGCAGGCTCTGGCTGATCGCTTCATGGGCGACGAGCGCGCAGAAACGGTGTTTCGCAATTACGAGCGCCGCAATGCCATCCGCCTTTACCCACAGCGGCCGGCAACAACACATTTGATGAAGTATATAGAGCGCCAGTTGGCATCGATTATCGGCGGTTCAACCGCGCGTGTGGTTTTGGAATCGACCCTGACCGGTCGCGACATGCAGATTGAAGACGTCGTCAGCATTGTGGATGAGGCCTCACAGGCGATGACGTTTAGCCGGGAGCTACTGCATTCGGCCATTGAAAACCTCAGCCTTGGCGTGTCGGTGGTGAATCATCAGCAGGAGCTGGTGGTGTGGAATCACCTATACATTGAACTGTTCAATTACCCCAAGAGTTTTGTACGCTTGGGACGACCGGCGGCTGACCTGCTTCGCTACACCCTGACTAACGCAAACCTGTCGGCCCGCAAAATTGATGAAATCGTTGTCGAACGCATTGACAGCATGACCCAAGGCCAGCGTGTTTCCTATGAGCTCCAGCGGCCCGATGGCACGTTTATCCGTATTGAAGGCGCGCCGATTCCCGGCGGCGGCTATGTCACGACATTTCAGGATATAACACCCATGCGCCGCACTGAACAGGCGCTGAAAGAAACCAATATCTATCTGGAACAACGGGTCAAAGAGCGAACCCAGGAACTGCAGGTGATCAACGAGCAGATGCTCACGGCCAAGTCTGTGGCCGAGCAAGCCAATCACGGTAAAACACGATTTCTCGCGTCAGCTAGTCACGACCTGCTTCAACCTTTAAATGCCGCACGCCTGTTTACCTCTGCCCTACAAGGTAAATCCCAAAGTGTCGAGTGCCAGCAATTGGTCGAACACATCGACAGCTCACTGGGTGCGGCCGAAGAAATTATCAGTACTTTGCTGGATATCTCCAAACTGGATGCCGGTGCTCTGGAGCCGGACATCAGCGTGTTTCCGGTCAGCGATATCATCCGCCGGCTGGCAAACGATTTTTCTGCCATCGCCAAAGATCAAGATCTTGAACTGGATGTGGTACCCAGTTCCGCCTGGATCCGCTCAGATGCAAAGCTTTTGCGCCGGGTGATCCAGAATTTTCTGTCCAATGCTATACGCTATACACCCGAGGGCCGCATCCTGCTGGGCTGTCGTCGCCTAGATGGTTACCTGCGCATTGAAGTCTGGGACACAGGGCCAGGCATTCCGGACGATCAGCTGACCCAGATTTTTGAAGAGTTCCGCCGTTTCCAGCATGGGCGTGACAAAAAAGGTCTGGGCCTTGGCCTTGCCATCGTCGACCGCATCAGCGGTATGCTCAATCATCCGGTGACGGTTCAGTCGCGGCAGAGTCGTGGCAGTGTATTCAGTATTACGGTGCCCAGAATGGCCGCCGAGGAGCTAACACCCCTGCCGGTACAGGCACACGGTCCGGCTCGGCGAGTATCCAGTCTGAAGGGCCGCCATCTGCTATGTATTGATAACGATGCCGCTATTCTTCAGGGGATGGTCGCGCTGTTGAGTAACTGGCAATGCCAGATAACAGCTGCGGAAAGCCTGGACGACGCCATGACAAAACTGGGCACGGGCATTCCCGACATTCTGCTTGCCGACTATCAGCTAGACGACGACAAAAACGGTCTAGACGCCATGGACACGCTGCGCGTAGCTCTGGACAAACGCCTTCCCGGCATCCTGATTACCGGCTATATGGCACAAGAGGTAAGAGATGACGCTACCGACCGCGGCTATCATGTGCTTTATAAACCCGTAAAACCGGCTGCTCTGCGCGCTATGGTGAATACACTTTTAAAATAGGTCCGCAAATGGGAACCACTCTTCGTCCCGCTGCCTTCGGTAAACTGAACTATCTGGTCGTGGATGACGTCGATAGCTTCCGTCTGTCGATGCGCACCATGCTCAGCAGTTGCGGTGCTGAAAAAATCGAACTGGCGTCTGACGCCAAGCAGGCCATCGATTACTGCTCTTATAACAAGGTTGATATATTGCTTTGCGATTACAACTTTGGTGATGGCCGTAATGGCCAGCAGATTCTGGAAGAATTGCGGTTTCGCAAGCTGCTGTCTCACACCGCCGTATTTATGATGATTACCGCGGAAACATCGCGCCACATGGTGTTAGCAGCAAGGGATTGCCAGCCAGATGCGTACCTCGCCAAGCCAATTAATCGCGCGGTCCTGCACACTCGGCTGAGCAGTCTTTTGCAACAGCGGGAAGCGTTGCTACCCATAAACCGCGAGCTTGACCGACATAATTATGAAAAAGCCGTGGCCTTGTGCCTGCAAGCGCAGAAAACACAGCCACGCTACAACACGTGGCTATTGAAAACCTTGGGTGACCTTTATTTCCGGCTCGGCGAACTGGATCAAGCCGAGTCAATATATAACGACACGCTAATCTCACGCGATATACCTTGGGCTCTTCTAGGCCGGTGCCGTGTATTGTTAGCTAAGGGTAAAGGTGAGGATTCGGTGCTTGACCTTCAACGCTTGGTAAATAGCAACCCAGATTGCATGGAGGCCTATGATCTTCTTGCCGAGGGCCTTGCTACCATGGGCAACCCGGTACAATCTCAGCAAATACTGGAAGCTGCCGTCCAGCATTCACCCAATGCTCTGCTGCGGCAGAAAAAACTGGCTCTGCAGGCGGAGATGAACGCAGACATGGAATCAGCGGTAAAAGCCTGGCGACGAACAGTGAGTCTGAGCCAACATTCTATTCATGAAAGCCCCGACCACTACCTTGCCTTGTCCAGCGCACTCGCTGATCTTAGCGAATCCGCCGATAGCAATTTGGACAAGAGTTCTAGCCCGCAAGTTACTGCCGCACAGATCAAGGAAGCCAATACAACGCTGGCAGCCATGGAAAAACGCTTTACCAACGACGCGAACCTGTCTGTTCGCAGCCGCATTCTGCAATGCCGGCTGCTTGCGGCCGAAGGATGTCTGGCAGATTCTCAAGCACTCTTAGACAAGGTACGGCAAGAACTGACGCCGGTGCCGCCCACTATTTCGGCAGACACCGAAATAGAATACGCAAAAGCCCTGTTTTTACTCAACAGCAAAGAAGAAGCCAAAAATCGCCTGGCGCAGTTGGCACACCGGTATCGTTCAGACGCCGATATTCAGCGTAAAGTGGAAAGCCTTCTGGATGAGCCCGTGGGATTCCGTCAAAAACTACAGGCTCGTAGTTTGAATCACGAAGCAATAGACGATTTTCAAAACAATCGAATTGACGAAGCTATTGGAGGTTTTTCAGCTGCTCTGAAAATTGTACCTGACCAAATTGCCCTGAACCTGAATCTGATACAGGTCATTCTGAAACGTCATAAATCTCTAGAGCAGGAGCCCGAGATGGCCGTTCTATGCCGGTCGGCACTGGAGCGTCTGTCGAGTTTGCAGGAGAACCACAGTCAATTCGAGCGCTATAGCGCCCTAAAGGAACGCGTGGAGGCGCTATTACCATGACAAGGCCAAGCGCAGATTTTTCGCTAATTCTTGCCGCATCGATCCATGATATGAAAAATTCACTCGGGGTATTGTTGTCGTCATTAGAAGACCTGCGCGATGAACAGCAAGCCAGTGGTTCATTTAGCGTAAACCTCAATATCTTACAATACCAAGCCGAGCGTATTCACAACGACCTGGTGCGCCTTCTTGGGTCTTATCGCCTGCAGCAAAACATGCTGAGCGCGCACACCGAAGAACATTTTGTACGTGACCTGTTGGACGATACCATTGCTCGCTATGTCTCAATAATCGATGGCCAAGATATTAGCTGCCAAAACAATGCCCAAGACATCAGTGGATATTTTGATCATCAATTAATCGCTAGTGTACTGGACAACAGTGTAAGTAACGCAGTTCGCTACGCTAAACATGAGATGTGCCTGAATGCAGTCTATTGCGAGGACTATCTGGTGATTAGCGTACACGACGATGGCCCGGGCTTTACAGAATCTATGCTGCGCCAGGAAATGGACCACAGCATCGACTTTGGTGGGGGTAATACACACTTGGGGCTCTACTTCGCCAATGCCATAGCCGCTCTTCACAACGCAGGTGGCCGCAAAGGTTTTATCAAGCTGTTGAATGGCGGGCAGTTTGGTGGCGGTGTATTCGAAATCTGGTTGCCATAACCAAACAATCGAGAACGGATTAGACCTTCGCCCGCTGTATTTCAGGCAAAAAAAAGCCCCGACGGCATGAGCTATCGGGGCAATTAGCAATAAGAGTCTGACGATGACCTACTCTCACATGGGCGAACCACACTACCATCGGCGCAGGCCTGTTTCACTTCTGAGTTCGAGATGGGATCAGGTGGTACCAGGCCGCTATGGTCGTCAGACAAAACGGTTGATCACTGGGGGATGAGATAGAACGTTGGCTTTAAGGGCCGTGATAATGATTTTTTCGCTGCGATATCCGCAATTGTCTTGGGTGTTATATAGTCAAGCCGCACGAGCAATTAGTATTGGTTAGCTCAACGCCTCGCAGCGCTTACACACCCAACCTATCAACGTCCTGGTCTTGAACGGCTCTTCAGGGGCCTCTAGGGCCCAGGGAGATCTCATCTTGGAAGGGGCTTCCCGCTTAGATGCTTTCAGCGGTTATCCTATCCGAACATAGCTACCGGGCAATGCCACTGGCGTGACAACCCGAACACCAGAGGTTCGTCCACTCCGGTCCTCTCGTACTAGGAGCAGCTTTCCTCAAATCTCCAACGTCCACGGCAGATAGGGACCGAACTGTCTCACGACGTTCTAAACCCAGCTCGCGTACCACTTTAAATGGCGAACAGCCATACCCTTGGGACCGGCTTCAGCCCCAGGATGTGATGAGCCGACATCGAGGTGCCAAACACCGCCGTCGATGTGAACTCTTGGGCGGTATCAGCCTGTTATCCCCGGAGTACCTTTTATCCGTTGAGCGATGGCCCTTCCATACAGAACCACCGGATCACTATGACCTACTTTCGTACCTGCTCGACGTGTCTGTCTCGCAGTCAAGCGGGCTTGTGCCATTACACTAACCGTACGATGTCCGACCGTACTTAGCCCACCTTTGTGCTCCTCCGTTACGCTTTAGGAGGAGACCGCCCCAGTCAAACTACCCACCACACAGTGTCCTCATCCCCGATAAGGGGACAGAGTTAGAACCTCAAACATGCCAGGCTGGTATTTCAAGGTTGGCTCCACGCAAACTAGCGTTCACGCTTCAATGCCTCCCAGCTATCCTACACAAACATGTTCAAAGTTCACTGTGAAGCTATAGTAAAGGTTCACGGGGTCTTTCCGTCTAGCCGCGGATACACCGCATCTTCACGGCGATTTCAATTTCACTGAGTCTCGGGTAGAGACAGCGCCCCCATCGTTACGCCATTCGTGCAGGTCGGAACTTACCCGACAAGGAATTTCGCTACCTTAGGACCGTTATAGTTACGGCCGCCGTTTACCGGGGCTTCGATCAAGAGCTTCGCACGAATGCTAACCCCATCAATTAACCTTCCGGCACCGGGCAGGCGTCACACCGTATACGTCCACTTTCGTGTTTGCACAGTGCTGTGTTTTTAATAAACAGTCGCAGGGGCCTGGTATCTTCGACTGGCTTCTGCTCAACCCGCAAGGGGTGTCACATACCACCAGCGTGCCTTCTCCCGAAGTTACGGCACCATTTTGCCTAGTTCCTTTACCCGAGTTCTCTCAAGCGCCTTGGTATTCTCTACCTGACCACCTGTGTCGGTTTGGGGTACGGTCTCAAATCACCTGAAGCTTAGAAGATTTTCCTGGAAGCATGGCATCAATAACTTCCCGCCACATGGGCAGTCGTCATCACGTCTCAGAATTGAGGACCCGGATTTGCCTAAGTCCCCTCCCTACACGCTTAAACCGGGACGACCGTCGCCCGGCTTACCTAGCCTTCTCCGTCTCTCCATCGCAGTGATTCAAGGTACGGGAATATTAACCCGTCTCCCATCGATTACACCTTTCGGTCTCACCTTAGGGGCCGACTCACCCTGCGCCGATTAGCGTTGCGCAGGAACCCTTGGTCTTCCGGCGTGCGAGTTTTTCACTCGCATTGTCGTTACTCATGTCAGCATTCGCACTTCTGATACCTCCAGCAAGCTTCTCAACTCACCTTCGCAGGCTTACAGAACGCTCCCCTACCCCGCATACAAAGTATGCAGCCGCAGCTTCGGTATCCAGTTTGAGCCCCGTTACATCTTCCGCGCAGGCCGACTCGACTAGTGAGCTATTACGCTTTCTTTAAAGGATGGCTGCTTCTAAGCCAACCTCCTAGCTGTCTGAGCCTTCCCACATCGTTTCCCACTTAACTGGAATTTTGGGACCTTAGCTGGCGGTCTGGGTTGTTTCCCTCTTCACGACGGACGTTAGCACCCGCCGTGTGTCTCCCGGATAGTACTCACAGGTATTCGGAGTTTGCATCGGGTTGGTAAGTCGGGATGACCCCCTAGCCGAAACAGTGCTCTACCCCCTGTGGTATTCGTCCGAGGCGCTACCTAAATAGCTTTCGGGGAGAACCAGCTATCTCCGGGCTTGATTAGCCTTTCACTCCGATCCACAAGTCATCCCCTGGCTTTTCAACGACAGTGGGTTCGGTCCTCCAGTTGATGTTACTCAACCTTCAACCTGCTCATGGATAGATCGCCCGGTTTCGGGTCTATGCCCAGCGACTAAATCGCCCTATTCAGACTCGGTTTCCCTACGGCTCCCCTAAACGGTTAACCTCGCCACTGAACATAAGTCGCTGACCCATTATACAAAAGGTACGCCGTCACAGAACAAGTCTGCTCCGACTGCTTGTACGCATACGGTTTCAGGATCTATTTCACTCCCCTCACAGGGGTTCTTTTCGCCTTTCCCTCACGGTACTGGTTCACTATCGGTCAGTCAGGAGTATTTAGCCTTGGAGGATGGTCCCCCCATATTCAGACAAGGTTTCTCGTGCCCCGTCCTACTCGATTTCACTAGACTCAGGTTTCGGATACAGGGCTATCACCCACTATGGCGGCACTTTCCAGAGCCTTCTCCTACCAGTTGTCTAGCTTAAGGGCTAGTCCCCGTTCGCTCGCCGCTACTTAGGGAATCTCGGTTGATTTCTTTTCCTCGGGGTACTTAGATGTTTCAGTTCTCCCGGTTCGCCTCTTACACCTATGTATTCAGTGTAAGATACCCAGCCTAAACTGGGTGGGTTTCCCCATTCAGAAATGTCCGGATCACAGCTCGTTTGCCAGCTCCCCGAACCTTATCGCAGGCTTCCACGTCTTTCATCGCCTCTGACTGCCTAGGCATCCACCGTATGCGCTTAGTTGCTTGACTATATAACCCCAAGACAACTGATCACCAATGACACAAGCCCACCGCCGCTCAACCGAAGTCGAACAGGAGTGTTCCAGGGAACATTAGAGACCGTCACTCGAAGTTATAAACAACCACTTCAACGACAACACCGGATAACGCTTGAAAAAATCGTTATCACTTGAACACTTTCCTCAAAGACCGTAGAGAAAAGTATTCGTGTTCTATCTCATCCAATTTGTTAAAGAGCAAATCTGACCCAGTGATCAGAAAGAAGAACTTCAGACTTAGCGGACGCTAAACTGAAATACTTTTTTCTGTACACTGACCGAAGTCAGGACATTCAGGGTTCTCAGGGTTCTCAGGGTTTTCAGGTTATTCAGACCATTTGTATAATGGTGGAGCTAAGCAGGATCGAACTGCTGACCTCCTGCGTGCAAGGCAGGCGCTCTCCCAGCTGAGCTATAGCCCCAAAAGCTATGCAAGTCTGGTGGGTCTGGGTGGAGTTGAACCACCGACCTCACCCTTATCAGGGGTGCGCTCTAACCAACTGAGCTACAGACCCGGTTTCGCTTGTTTTTCAACAAGACCGCTGGGCCTGAAAGACCCTTTGCTCTCTTTAATTAATCAACCAAGTAATTCGTGTGGACTCTGACCGAAGCGTTCGGCATCGTTTAAGGAGGTGATCCAGCCCCAGGTTCCCCTAGGGCTACCTTGTTACGACTTCACCCCAGTCATGAACCACACCGTGGTAATCGTCCTCCCGAAGGTTAGACTAACTACTTCTGGTGCAATCCACTCCCATGGTGTGACGGGCGGTGTGTACAAGGCCCGGGAACGTATTCACCGTGACATTCTGATTCACGATTACTAGCGATTCCGACTTCACGGAGTCGAGTTGCAGACTCCGATCCGGACTACGACGCGTTTTGTGAGATTGGCTCCCCCTCGCGGGTTTGCAGCCCTCTGTGCGCGCCATTGTAGCACGTGTGTAGCCCTGGCCGTAAGGGCCATGATGACCTGACGTCATCCCCACCTTCCTCCGGTTTGTCACCGGCAGTCTCCCTAGAGTTCTCAGCATTACCTGCTAGCAACTAGGGATAGGGGTTGCGCTCGTTACGGGACTTAACCCAACATCTCACGACACGAGCTGACGACGGCCATGCAGCACCTGTGTCAGAGTTCCCGAAGGCACCGATCCATCTCTGGAAAGTTCTCTGCATGTCAAGGCCAGGTAAGGTTCTTCGCGTTGCGTCGAATTAAACCACATGCTCCACCGCTTGTGCGGGCCCCCGTCAATTCATTTGAGTTTTAACCTTGCGGCCGTACTCCCCAGGCGGTCAACTTAGTGCGTTAGCTGCGCCACTAAGGATTCAAGATCCCCAACGGCTAGTTGACATCGTTTACGGCGTGGACTACCAGGGTATCTAATCCTGTTTGCTCCCCACGCTTTCGCACCTCAGTGTCAGTGTTGGTCCAGGTAGCCGCCTTCGCCACTGGTGTTCCTTCCTATATCTACGCATTTCACCGCTACACAGGAAATTCCACTACCCTCTACCACACTCTAGCCATGCAGTTCGAAGTGCCGTTCCCAGGTTGAGCCCGGGGCTTTCACATCTCGCTTACATAACCACCTACGCGCGCTTTACGCCCAGTAATTCCGATTAACGCTTGCACCCTCCGTATTACCGCGGCTGCTGGCACGGAGTTAGCCGGTGCTTCTTCTGCGAGTGACGTCAATCCTCAAGAGTATTAATCTTAAGGCCTTCCTCCTCGCTGAAAGTGCTTTACAACCCGAAAGCCTTCTTCACACACGCGGCATGGCTGGATCAGGCTTGCGCCCATTGTCCAATATTCCCCACTGCTGCCTCCCGTAGGAGTTCGGGCCGTGTCTCAGTCCCGATGTGGCTGATCATCCTCTCAGACCAGCTACGGATCGTCGCCTTGGTAGGCCATTACCCCACCAACAAGCTAATCCGACTTAGGCTCATCTAATAGCGCAAGGTCCGAAGATCCCCTGCTTTCCCCCGTAGGGCGTATGCGGTATTAATCCGAGTTTCCCCGGGCTATCCCCCACTACTAGGCAGATTCCTAAGCATTACTCACCCGTCCGCCGCTCGACGCCTGGTAGCAAGCTACCATCGTTTCCGCCCGACTTGCATGTGTTAAGCCTGCCGCCAGCGTTCAATCTGAGCCATGATCAAACTCTTCAGTTTAAATCATACAAGATCCGAAGATCTTAAATCTGCTCAAGTACAAAAACTCAATTCTTGACGAGTCGTTGACTTGGTATTTCTTACCGAAATACTCCAGTCAGCGCCCACACGAATTACTTGGTTAATTTTTTAAAGAGCGTTTGAGCCGTGGCTCAATCAGGAGGCAAATTATACATCGTTTCGCTGTCCTGTCAACCGTTTATTTCGAGCCGCTCCGGAAGATCTTCCTTCCAAAACCGCCGAATCAACCGGCTGGTAATGCTTGATTCGAGAGGCGCATTCTACAGCGTATCCGAACCGTGTCAACCGTTTTCGCGTTCAAAGTTTAAATCAGATTTCCTAAACTTTTCAACGTCTTACCAAACAGTTCTCGCTTAATTCCTGCCCCTCTGTAACCGGCTGTCCCTCAAGCGAGATGCGCATTCTACAGACTTCTCGGTACACGTCAACAGCCAATCTGAACTTTATCAAAAAACTTCAAACTGGCCTTGAACCACCTGCCAGGCATCCATAAATGGCTACCTCCAACTGTCTAGGTACTTTAACTAGTTCAGAGACACTTTAATAGCACTTGCGGCGTTTCTCGCTTTTTCCCGTGCAGCATCAATAGAGCCAGCCAGCGCCAGTGCAACGCCCATACGACGTCGGCCGG
Organism: Marinobacter sp. BSs20148; assembly: GCF_000283275.1. Lineage (NCBI taxonomy): Bacteria > Pseudomonadati > Pseudomonadota > Gammaproteobacteria > Pseudomonadales > Marinobacteraceae > Marinobacter > Marinobacter sp. BSs20148. Next base: position 1,498,488 of record NC_018268.1, on the reverse strand, counting down.
TCAGCTCCGGCTTACCAAACAGACGTAACTGTGTATCAGGCTCAGCCAGTGCCAGTTGCATACCACTGTATCGGATACGCTTCGAGTCACCTACCGGCAGCACGACCGCCGATGCCGCAGGGCCGTATTGACGTATAGAGGGAACTGGCAACCCGAGAATTGCCCGGGCATGCAAAGCAAATTCAGAAAGGTCCTGACTGATCAACGTTACCAAACCCGTATCGTGAGGCCGCGGCGACACTTCCGAAAACCAAACGTCGTCGCCCTTAACGAAGAGCTCTACGCCATAAACCCCCAAACCACCCAGGCTTTCAACCACCGTACGAGCAATGCGAGCTGCTCTCTCAAACGCGAGACCCGACATCGGCTGAGGCTGCCAGGATTCGCGATAATCGCCATCCTCTTGACGATGGCCAATAGGATCGCAAAACGATATGCCATCGCGGTACTTCACCGTCAACAGAGTGATCTCATACTCGAAGTCCACAAAACCTTCAACAATCACCCTTCCTTTACCAGCACGACCGCCGCTTTGAGCATAATCCCACGCAGCCTCGATCTGCTCGGCGCGGGTTACGGTTGACTGCCCTTTACCAGACGAGCTCATTACCGGCTTCACCACTAATGGCAACCCAACCTCTTCCACCGCCGCCAAATACTCTTCTTTTGTACCTGCGAACCGAAAGGGCGACGTCGGCAATTCCAGCTCTTCAGCTGCCAACCGACGAATGCCTTCCCTATTCATGGTTAGATGCACAGCCCTTGCCGACGGAATCACCGTAAAACCTTCATTTTCGAGCTTAACTAACTCTGCGGTAGCGATGGCTTCGATTTCCGGCACAATCAGGTTCGGCTTTTCAAGCTCGACAATCCGCCGTAATGCCTGAGCATCCAACATATCGATAACGTGACTGCGGTGGGCAACCTGCATCGCGGGTGCGTTTGCATAACGATCAACGGCGATAACTTCCACACCAAAACGCTGCAGCTCTATGACAACTTCCTTGCCCAACTCACCGGCACCGCAAAACAGAACTTTAAACGCGGTGTCTGTTAACGGCGTTCCCAAAGTGACGTCAGCTATTTTTTGTTCCATAACGATTCCATCGGATGATATTGAACGGCCAGCAGCCGGGTTCAGATTAAAGCTTTTTTCTCGCGTTCAGCAACCAAACGCAATACCTCGCGCCGCTCGTCGTTGTTCATTTGCATCCAACTCATAATTTCATCGCCAGAACGATGGCAGCCAATACACACGCCCTCTTCATTAAGCGCGCAAATACTGACACAAGGCGACCTGACTTTATTAGCAACGCTCATCGCTCGGGCTCACAGGGTTGCAGATTGTCCAGATAGTACGCAGCATTCTTGACGTAACTGAGTGCGGCCATTTCCAACATCTTTTGCTGCTCCGGACTTAATTGGCGCTTTACCCGTGCCGGCGAACCTATAACCAGAGAGCCGTCGGGTATGACCATATGTTCCGGGACAAGCGTATTCGCTCCTATCAAGCAGTGTTTGCCAATTTTGGCACCGTTCAGCACAACTGCGTTGATGCCAATCAACGAATAATCGCCCACGTCACAGCCGTGAAGCATGGCTTTGTGTCCCACAGTCACGCCACGGCCAATGTTTAACGGTAATCCTGGGTCGGTATGCAATACGGCACCATCCTGCACATTGCTCTGCTCGCCAAGCGTAATCAGCTCGTTATCTCCGCGAATCACCACGTTAAACCACACACTGGCTTTGTCTAACAAGCGAACACTGCCGATCACCGAGGCATTATCGGCAACAAAATGGCCACTCCCTTCTAGCACCGGAACTCTGTCGTTCAATTTGTAAAACATAATTTCCTCTTGAAGTATGCCGTCTCTGTTGGTTTCTACACCGACTAACACCACCATATTAACGCGAGGGCGGTCGTTCCAGATCAATACCGGCATCGTACACAGCGTTCATAAAATCGACCAGCACTACGGCTGACAAACCCCATATCTGGTATTTCTCCCAGCGGTAGCAGGGCACATGAATGGTGCCACCCATAAATGGTAACGCATCGGTACGCTCACGCCGGTCTTCCAGCAACCAGGCTATGGGGACACGGAACACACTTTCGATTTCTGCGGGATTAGGGCGTAGAGGATGGTCTTCGGGTACCACGCCTACGTATGGTGTTACAAGAATACGGGCGTGAGATGCAACTTGGCTTAGCGACGACACAATCTGCACCTGGTCTGGCGGCAAGCCGATTTCCTCATGGGTCTCTCGAAGAGCCGTCATCATCAGGTTTTCGTCTCCGGGGTCGCGCTTTCCACCCGGGTACGCTACTTGGCCACGATGGGTTTTGAGATGGGCAGATCGCAAAGTGAACAACATCTCCGGATTACCGCTGTTGTCGGTAATAGGCACCAAAATACCAGCTTCAGGATAGTCCAGCGCCAGTTCGTTAGGCCGGTAGCCTGCTAACCGGGAATGTAACAAGTGCTTCAAAGTATCTCCTGGCATGCTTCTATCACAGGCGCCATGGCGCTAAGGTGGCTCAGATGGTTAAACTAACGGCCTTTACGATATCTACTCTCAGTATACGGGGAAAGCTATGAAATACTGCAGTGACTGTGGTGAACAGGTAGAGCAGCGGATCCCCGAGGGCGACAATCGTCACCGCTACGTGTGCACCCACTGCAACACCATTCATTATCAGAACCCTCGCATTATCGCAGGCACGGTGCCGGTATGGGACAACCGTATTCTGCTGTGTCGCCGCGCCATAGAGCCTCGCTACGGCTATTGGACTCTGCCTGCAGGCTTTATGGAAAACCAAGAAACAACCGTAGAAGCGGCTGTTCGCGAAACCCGTGAGGAGGCTCTCGCGGAAGTTAACATTGAGGGCCTTTACGTCATACTCGACGTTCCACACATCGATCAGGTACACATATTTTACCGCGCCACGCTGATTGAGGGTAAATATGGAGCAGGTGAGGAATCACTGGAAACACAATTGTTTGAGCTGTCAGACATCCCTTGGGACGAACTGTCGTTTCCGACTGTGCGTAAAACCCTTGAGCTTCTAATAAATGATATGAAAAAGCAGACGTTCGGGGTTCACGTTGACAGTATTCGTCACCCTATGGCGAAATCCGGAAAGGCCTGATCAAAACTGTGTCAAAGCAAGCACTTCGTAGGCGGGCTCCTCGTAAGGATGCGCCGCCTTTAATGCAGCAATGGCATTTCTCACGCAGCCTTCACCACACACCAACTCCACCTTGTACTCTGCAACGGTTTCCAGCACACCCGCTTGACCGATAAACGGCTGGCTTCCGTCCAGTGGTCGAAACTGCCCTCGCCCTAATATTTGCCAGGCACATTGATCGTAATCGCCAATACGCCCCGCTCCAGCGCCGAATAATGCATGTTTGGTTTCGTCAAGATGGCTTTCTGGCACAAAGTAGCAAATCTTATACATAGAATCCCTCATAGACGGTCAAATTCTAAACACCTGAAAATTCAAAAAAGTTACCCACAGAATCTGTGGATAACTCTGGGGAAAGTTTTTAAGTAGCGCCCCAAAAACCCCGCCATTACTGCCTTTAAGACAGATTGGTGACAAAATCGCCGACTAAAAATAATCGTTATTTATCAACTACTTGAATTTAACTACTGAAATTATCATGATAAATCATGGGGTTGTTTACAGAACATACAGTGAATGCCCGAAAATGTGCATAAAATTTACCAGTCAAGAGTTTTTTTTGAAAATTATGCAGTTTTTTCTCTTGATATCCCCAAACAACACAAATTGCAGGCAAAAAAACCGGGCATCCGCCAGCTCCTTTAACAGAGCTGACAAAAGCCCGGCTTTTGCACCAACAACTTAGCCAAACCAGCGCCGCGCATTACGGAACATCCGTAGCCACGGGGCGTCTTCGTCCCAACCTTTTGGTTGCCAGGAATGCTGTACTGCGCGGAATACGCGCTCCGGGTGCGGCATCATGATCGTTACCCGGCCGTCACGAGTTGTGAAACCGTTCACGCCAGCCTCAGAACCGTTAGGATTAAACGGATAGCGTGTAGTAGCGGCGCCGTAATTGTCGACGTAGCGCAAAGCGATTTGTTCGCTTTCTGCCAGCGACGCCAACGAGATGTCGCTGCTCAACTCGATCTGGCCCTCGCCGTGTGCGACGGCAATGGGCATACGCGAACCTGCCATTCCCTCGAAGAAGGCCGACGGTGAAGGCAACACCTCCACCATAGCCAGGCGCGCCTCGAACTGCTCTGACTGATTGCGAACAAAGCGCGGCCAGCCTTCACTACCAGGGATCAGTTCATGCAGACTGGACAGCATCTGACAGCCGTTACACACGCCCAGAGCCAGGGTGTCCTGACGGTTGAAGAAAGCCGCAAACTGGTCACGCACACGATCGTTGAACAGTATGGATTTGGCCCAGCCTCCGCCGGCGCCCAAAACGTCACCAAACGAAAAGCCGCCACAAGCCACTAGGCTGTTGAAGCCTTCCAGTGACATTCGACCAGACAACAAATCGCTCATGTGTACGTCAACAGCGGTGAAACCGGCACGATCAAACGCCGCCGCCATTTCAACGTGGCCGTTTACGCCCTGCTCTCGCAACACGGCTACTTTGGGTCGCGCGCCAATGTTGATAAAAGGTGCACTGATGTCTTCATTGATATCAAACGTGGTTACTACCTGCAAACCCGGGTCTTTGGCATCCAGAAGGTTGTCAAACTCCTCCCGCGCGCAGTCTTCGTTGTCGCGCAACGATTGAACACGGAAGCTGGTTTCGCTCCAAAGGCGCTGCAAATCGAGCACCGGCTCATCCACTACAAACTCGCCGTTAAAGCTCATCTGTACACGAGCCTCCGAAGTCGGCTCACCAATAACGATTGTATGGTTGCCTAATCCAGCTGCGGAGAACTGCTGCAGCACGAATTCGGTATCGTCGCGGCGCACCTGAATCACCGCACCCAATTCTTCGTTGAACAGTTCGCGGGCGAACTGCGAGGCATCCTCCGCCACTCCATCTAGCTTGATGTCGATACCAGCACGACTGGCAAAGCACATTTCAACCAGAGTGACAAAAAGGCCGCCATCCGAGCGATCGTGATAGGCGAGCAGTTTTCGGTCAGCGTTCAGGCCCTGAATCACCGCAAAAAACGCTTTCATATCTTCCGGATCGTCCAGGTCCGGCGCTATTGCGCCAACTTGGCCATATACTTGGGCCAACGCAGAGCCGCCAAGGCGGTTCTGGCCTGCAGCGAGGTCTATCAGGATAAGATCGGTATCGCCAACGTCCAGCTGAAGCTCCGGCGTTAGTGTCAGCCCCACATCGGTAACCGGCGCAAAGCCGCTGACCACCAGCGAAAGTGGCGCCGTAACGCTTTTCTGCTCACCACTACTTTCTTCCCACACGGTTTTCATGGACATCGAATCTTTGCCAACGGGTATGGTAATACCCAACTCTGGGCAAAGCTCCATACCCACCGCCCGCACGGTTTCATAAAGATTCTCATCTTCCCCAGGGTGACCAGCCGCTGCCATCCAGTTTGCTGACAAGCGCACATCTGACAGCTTGGCGATAGGCGCCGCAGCCAGATTGGTCAGAGTCTCACCCACCGCCATTCGGCCAGATGCCGGCGCGTTGACCGCGGCAACCGGCGTGCGTTCACCCATGGCCATAGCTTCGCCACTGCGCACGTCAAAGGAACTGGCGGTTACCGCTACGTCTGCAACTGGAACCTGCCACGGGCCCACCATCTGATCCCGCGCTACAAGCCCGGTAATGGTGCGGTCGCCAATGGTGATCAGGAAACTCTTGGAACCCACCGACGGCAAACGCAACACGCGACGAATCGCTTCGTGCAAGTCCACCCGGGTGGAATCGAATAAGCGTTTGGTAAATGACGAACGGGTGATGCTGCGATGCATACGCGGTGCCTTGCCAAACAGCACATCCATTGGCAGATCGACCGGCTTATCATTGAAGTACGAATCCGCCAACTCCAGATGGTGTTCTTCAGCGGCTTCGCCAATCACCGCATAAGGGCAACGTTCACGACGACAGAGCGCATCAAACAACTCCAGATTTTCTGGCGCCACGGCCATAACGTATCGTTCCTGAGACTCGTTACACCAGATTTCCAACGGTGACATACCCGGCTCGTCGCTGGGGATTTCACGCAATTCAAACTTACCGCCGCGACCACCGTCTTTCACCAGCTCCGGCATGGCGTTTGACAAGCCACCTGCGCCAACGTCGTGAATAAAGCAGACCGGGTTGGTGTCACCCATCTGCCAGCAGCGATCAATCACCTCTTGACAACGGCGCTCCATTTCCGGATTGCCACGCTGTACCGAGGCAAAATCCAGATTTTCGTTACTGGAACCGGAATCCATAGAGGATGCCGCTCCGCCGCCCAAGCCAATGAGCATAGACGGACCACCCAGAACAATAAGCTTGGCGCCTACCGGAATGTGGCCCTTCTCTACATGCTCGGCTCGAATGTTACCCAGGCCGCCGGCAATCATGATCGGCTTGTGGTAGCCGCGCACTTCTTCGCCTGCAGGGCCTGACACCTTGGCTTCAAAGGTACGGAAATAGCCCGTGAGGTTTGGCCTGCCGAATTCGTTATTAAAAGCCGCACCACCGATCGGACCTTCAATCATGATGTCCAGCGCAGAGGCAATACGGTCTGGCTTGCCATAACCAATTTCCCAAGGCTGGATGTCACCCGGCAAATTCAGGTTAGAAACGGTAAACCCACTCAAGCCCGCTTTTGGCTTGGAGCCACGACCGGTTGCGCCTTCATCACGGATTTCTCCACCGGCGCCAGTGGCAGCTCCGGAAAATGGCGCAATCGCTGTTGGGTGGTTGTGGGTTTCCACCTTCATCAGGATGTGTATATCTTCCTGATTGTAGCCGTAGACACCGGTATTCGAATCTGGGAAGAAGCGGCCCCCACGGCTCCCGGCAATAACAGAGGCGTTATCTTTGTAAGCAGACAACACGCCTTCACTGTTCATTTCGTAGGTATTGCGAATCATCTCGAACAGGGATTTCTGCTGTTTTTTGCCGTCAATGTCCCAAGACGCATTGAAAATCTTGTGACGACAGTGCTCGGAATTGGCTTGGGCGAACATCATCAGTTCAACGTCTGTGGGGTCACGCTTCAGATCAGAGAACGCAGCCACCAGATAATCAATCTCGTCGTCCGCCAGTGCCATACCCAAGCGACGATTGGCGTCCACCAGTGCTTTGCGGCCGCCGGCAAGAATACCCACGCGACCCAACTCACGAGGTTCGTCGTGGCTGAACAGCAACTCGGCGCCGCCCATCTCGTGAAATACTTTTTCTGTCATGCGGTCGTGCAAAAGCGCCGCAATTTTTCCCCGCTGTTCGAGGCTTAACTTCTTCGCTGAACGAACATAGTAAGCTATACCCCGCTCAATACGCAGAATGTGACGCAAGCCACAGTTGCGCACAATGTCGGTTGCCTTGGATGACCATGGCGAAAGGGTGCCAGGGCGGGGAACAACAAGAAACAACACGCCTTCGGGCTGCTCTACGGAAACACTTGGGCCGTAACTCAACAGGCGATCAAGAATCGCCTGTTCCACGTCAGACAAGTCGCCATCCAAGTCGGCAAAATGCATGAACTCGGCGTACACATGGTCAATTTCGGGGACGCTGCCTTTCAGGCAGGCTTGCAATTTATTGAAACGAAAAGGTGATAGCGCTGGTGCGCCGCGAAGTTCAAGCATGGTAGCAACCTGTATCGCGCGTAGCGGGGGTTTGGGAGACATTTTGAACGCGCATCATACTCGAAAGCGCCTCTGGGATACAGCGATCCAGCACCTTACTAAACAACGCCATCAAGGATGCCGCTGATCGCTCTTTAATTGACCGGACCACGCACAACGTAGATGATTGCAAAAACCTATCGGCACCAAGACAGACAATCATAAATTGGCCGCTCATCCGCTTGAAACCCTACGGAGATAACGAATTTGCCGGCAAACACCCAGTTGCAGCTAACTTCCCGGCGGGGGTTATCGTTGCCTGAGCGAGTCCGCAGGGGCTCAGCCATGGTAGCAATGCTGACGTTTACCTTGGTTTTGAGCGCCTGCTCACGGCCAACAACCCTGCAACAGATCAAAGCCGAAGGTGTACTGCATGTCATTACCCGGGTTGCCCCCTCAATTTACTACAAAGGTCGCGACGGTCCCACCGGCTATGACTACGAACTGGTGCAGCTATTCGCAGAACACCTAGGCGTAGAGCTTAGGATTCGCGTTGCCGAAGACAACACCGAAATTTTATCTGTGCTAGCCCAAGACTTCGCCCACATAGGGTTAGCGGGGCTATCAGGGCAAAAACAGTTCCAAGGTCAGATGCGGGCACTGGCGACTGGTATAGAAGTAGAGTCAGTGGTGGTGTATCACCGCGACTCTCCCAAGCCCCAAGCTCTTGCCGATTTAGCAGAAAAACCATTGCACATAGTGGTCGACAGCAATCACGAACCACAACTAGAAGAGGCGCGAATTGATGTCCCTCAGTTGTCCTGGCAGGTTCACCCGGGCCTGGATGCCGCCGGTTTACTGGCACGGGTCGAGACCGGTGAGTTGCCTTACGCGGTGGTATCATCCAACGAACTGGCGCTGAACCACGTGTTTTTCCCCGATGTAAAAGAAGCGATACCGCTGGGTCCGCCTCGTGAACTGGCCTGGTTGTTTCCTGCAAAGCAGGATCGGTCATTGATTGATGCTGCAGGGCAATTCTTTGGGATGCTTGCCGAAGACGGCACCATGGAGCAGATCACCGAGCGTTTTTACGGTCATCTGGACCGGCTGAACTACGTTGGCGCGTTAACATTTGTGCGCCACACCGAGAAACGCCTGCCGAAATATGAAAGCTTGTTTCGCACTTACGCCGACCAATTTGCCATGGACTGGAGGCTTCTAGCGGCTATTGGTTATCAAGAATCCCACTGGCGACCTAGGGCAACCTCGCCCACTGGCGTTCGCGGACTGATGATGCTTACTCGCTCAACGGCAAAATACGTGGGCGTCAAAGATCGCCTCAGCGCTGAGCAGAGCATTCGCGGCGGAGCCAAGTATTTAAATATTGTGCATGACCAGATTCCCGACCGTATTGAGGAGCCCGACCGCACTTGGTTTGCTCTGGCTTCTTATAACGTTGGGTTTGGCCACTTGGAGGACGCACGCATACTGACCGAACAGGCAGGAAGGAATCCGGACCGCTGGCTGGATGTAAAAGAATTTCTGCCACTGCTGACGCAAAAAGAATGGTACAGCCAAACAAAGTTTGGTTATGCCCGCGGCCACGAGCCAGTGATCTATGTACAGAACATCCGCCGCTACTACGATGTGCTGGTGCGCATGACCGAACCCGCTGCAACACCAGATACCCTTTTAGCCGATGACTCCTCAACACCGCCTGGCAACAATGGCGAGGCACTGATGGCCGCGCCAGAAATTCAAGCCGCTTTACCAGAGCAATTGACTGACGTACCACCTACGCTGTGATCTTTCTGTGCCCAGTGCCTTTTGCATTTATGCCGGCTCTACCGCATCCAGCGCAGCATTAATTTGTTCATGGGTAAATCCACGGCGTTGGAGGAAACGCATCTGGCGCAAACGTTCTTCCAACTGCCCGCGCAAATCTAATAACCCGAAGCGCTTACGGCGCAGTCGTACGGCCTGGTCGCACCAATCTTGCGAGCTCATTGCCTGCAGAGTGTCAGCATTTTCAGATACGCCACGTTGGCTCAATTCACCCGTTATGCGCAGCATCCCGTAACCCGCCTCAATACGCTGCCGCGCATAGGCTTCGGCAAAGCGTTCATCGCTCAGCCAATCCTGCTCTTGGTAGTCATCCAGCACCGTCTCAATAACCGCTTTTGACAACTGGCGCTGCAACAACTTACGAGTAAGTTCAAGCCGACTGTGTTCACGCCGGGCCAGTAGGCGCAGCGCCACAGAGCGGGCTTTATAATCGTCATCCTGATCATTTTCAGATTTTGCCATGACATCTATTTCCGCATCGCTTCACAAAACGCTAGACTAGCGCTCGCGTTCTATACGCCCGGTAGCTTCGTACTTAGAAATCCAAGCGTCCAGCGCCAACCTCAACGGGTGCTGAAGAACGGTAGCGGCACACTTTGCCCGACACCGCAGACTGGTATCAACCAGAAAGATACTTTAAGGAAAACACCCATGGCCGCACTTCTTCGCAGATTGTTCAAATCCCGTACAACAAAGCTGAAAACACCCGCAGCGGCGGTCAACAAACAGCTTCAGCAGGCGGAGGCTGCCAAATCTGCAAAAGAGGATCGCGACGCCCGGATTGCGAAGCAGCTCGAAGCCGTACAAGGTATGCCAGCGCAAACAAAACTGGCGGAGTTGGCCATTGGCGGGTTAACCGCTGAAGTTCGCAGTCGTGCCGCCAGCGACCTGCGCGACGAAGACTTGCTACACGACGTTATCCGCCAGGCGAAAGGCCGGGACAAAGGGGTTTTCCAGATAGTCCGCCAAACGCTTCAACAGCTGCGCGACGTCCAAGCCGCACAGAATGAACTGGAGGAAAAGCGACAGCAGCTGATTCAACAAGCGCAGGACCAAGCCCGCAGTGAAGACAACACCCTGTACGAGCCACGTCTGGACACGCTGATCAAACAGTGGAAAAGCGTAGAGACTGACGCGAGTAACGAGCAGATCACAGAATTTCTGAGCGCTACCCATCAGTGCCGTGAACGCATTCGCCAGGTGCAGCAACAGCAGCTACAAAAACAGCAACAGGATGAAAAACTCGACCAGCGCAAGCAAACCTTGACGCTACTGGACGAAACGCTGATCCAATTAAAAACCGACGACACCCGCGAGCCGCCCACGCTGACAGCTCTGGACGCACTGCTGAAAACCCAGCTCAACCGCTGGCTTGAAGCCAGTGAAAATACCGACGTTAGCGCACCCGAACAAAGCCGCTACAACACCGCCAGCGCCGCTCTGCGCGCCTATGTAGAAGCACACGAGCGACTTACGCAGGTGCAAGAACAAATCGCCAAGCTGGCGACCAACGCAGTTCCAGGTGACGGAACCGAAGATGACGCAGAGCTTGGCGTTGAGACAGCAGAACAGGCCAAAGCCCTGCTCGTCATACTGGACTGGCCAACAACGTTTCCGCAGCCCGAGCCCGTTATTGTGTTACAGACGCTGGCTAAACAGCGCAAGAAAGCAGAACCGGTCGAACAGCCAGACTTGGCACGCCAGAACAGCCTTTCAGCAGATCTGGACAGGCTCCTTACGGAGCTTGATAGCGCACTCGAGAACAAACAGCTGAAGCCCGCCAAGCAGCTACTAAAAAATGTCCAGCAAATTACCAAAAAACTCGATTCCCGACACCAGAAACCATTTTTTGCGCGCATGCAATTGCTACAAGGCCAGTGTAACGAACTCAGCGACTGGCAGGGCTTTGCCACCACACCCAAGCAGATCGCACTGTGCGAACAAATGGAACACCTGGCAGAGCAGCCTATTGATCCAGAAGCCAAGGCGGCTCACATCAAAGAGCTGCAAGAAGAATGGAAAAACTTGGGCGGCTCTTCTGACCGGTTGCTGTGGGCCCGCTTCAGGCAGGCGTCCGATGCCGCCTACGAACCATGCAAAGCTTACTTCGCCGCAAAATCCGATCTAAAGCATGCCAACCTGGCCACACGCCAACTGATCTGCCAACAACTGCAGGAATTTGTGGCTCAGGCCGACTGGTCTAATATTGACTGGAAAGTGGCCGAGCGTATCCATCAAACCGCACGCCAGGAATGGAAGGCCGCATGGCCGGTAGAATTCCGCGACAATCGTCCGTTACAAAAAAAGTTCGACGAGTTACTGAAACAGCTGGATGCTAAACTGAACGATGAACGGCAGCGCAATGAAGCTCTAAAGCAGGCCATCGTTACCAGCGCCGAAGAGCTGATCAGCGCCGAACCGCTGACCGACGCCATGGTGCAAGCCAAGGAGCTACAAGGCCATTGGCAGGCTATCGGGATTACCCGTCATCGCGAAGACCGCAAACTCTGGCAGGCATTCCGCCAAGCTTGCGACGCCATTTTTGCCCGTCGTGAACAAGAAAATAGCCTCCAAAAGCAAGCCGTTGTGGCAGCCGATGAGCAAGTAACCAACATTTTGGAACGCGCCGACCAGGCCCTGAGTGCAAGCACAAACAGCGATGAACTCAACGCCATCTGGACCGAACTGGCCACCTACAATCCACAAACGCTGTCTACCAGCACTCGCGACCGCTACAGCGATGTGCGCCAGCGCTTGCACACTGCCAAACAGCGGCAAGAACTGGTTGCTCGCCTGCAACAATGGACCGGATGCATTCAGGCTCGCGGCCAGGCTCCTATCGATAGAACCGACGTTCCCTTTGAATGGACAAAGTTTAATCAGCTCGATCAGCCCATCGATTTTCAGGAACTGACTATCCGTACCGAAATACTCGCCGACCAGCCGTCACCCGCAGCAGACCAGCGTAAGCGCTTGGAGATTCAGGTGCAGCGACTGGCACAGAGTATTGGCGCCGCCGAACAATCGGCCAGCCCATTCACAGATGCCGAAAAGCTGGTAGCATTATGGTGCCTGGCTCCGGCCTCCGCCGCCGCCTCCAAAGAGCTGGAACAACGCATGGTGACTGCGCTTGAAAGCTTGGTTTAAGGTTTCTGCGCAAGCAGACACTATCATCCGCATACACCTTTTCGCCGTAATAGTAATGAATAGATTGTCACTTGGCGCAACGGTACATCTATAGCCAGGCGTGTAACGCTTGCCTACAATCATTAAACAGGTCGCTGGTTGAACACTTTAACCGCGACCACCAGCATTTAACTCGGTTAGGTAGGTTCTATGTCCATTTTGGAAAGACTTTGCTCACAGCGCGTAGCCCGCAGCAAGCACGTAAAAGCGTTGGCGCTCGCGATTTCGCTTTCCGTGTCTTTCGGGGCCGTCGCCAGCAGCGAGTCGCTCCAAAGCTATCAGCCGGTTGCGCCCACCATCGATCAAGCGCGAGCCAACATACTGATTGCAAGGCAACTTCAGTTCACTCATTTTCGCGACTTGCGGGTTAGCGATGCTTTGTCTGGCGACATCTTCGACACGTATCTGAAATATCTGGACGGCCAGAAGGTCTATTTGACCCAAGACGATCTGGACGGTTTCGTCGATATTCGAGATCACTTGGGTTCGGCCCTGCGCACCGGTAAGTTGCAGCCGGGATTCGACATTTACAATCTGGTGCAAAAACGAATCATCGAGCGTCTGCATTTTGCTCTGAACTTGCTGGACCAAGGCGTTGGCAACTTAGACTTTGGCGGCAACGACAGCATATTGCTAGACCGTTCTGACAGCGACTGGGTCGCTAACAGTGTCCGGCTAGACGAACTTTGGACCAAACGCATCAAAAATGCCGTGCTGGCTCAACGCCTGAACGGTAGCGACGACGACACCCTAACAGACACTTTGCGGCAGCGTTACGAAGCCCAGCTCAAGCGCGCTTACCAAGCCCGCAGCGAAGATGCGTTTCAGGCCTACATGAACGCCTTTGCCGGCATGTGGGACCCACACACGTCGTATTTTTCACCGCGCACCTCCGAGAACTTCAATATTAATATGAGCCTTTCGCTGGAAGGTATAGGCGCTGTACTGCAAGGAGACAACGAATACACCAAAGTGGTGCGATTGGTTCCCGGTGGCCCAGCATTTCAGCAAGGTCAGTTGCAACCCGCAGACCGGATTGTATCGGTCACCCAAGAAGGCGAAACGCCAGTCAACGTGATCGGTTGGCGTCTGGATGAAGTGGTCGATCTAATCCGCGGACCGCGTGATTCCGTGGTCACACTGGAAGTCATTCCGTCTGGCGCGGCCGATGAAACCATTACCAAAGCCATCGCTATCAAGCGCGATCAGGTCAAGCTAGAAGAACAGAGCGCCAGCAAAAAAGTGATAGAGCTCGATCGCAACGGTCAAAGCTATAAGGTCGGCGCCATCACCATTCCTACCTTTTACGCCGACTTCCAAGCCATGCAGGCCGGCGATCGCAACTACAAAAGCACCACCCGCGATGTGCGCAGACTGCTGGAGGAGCTTCAGGCTGAAGGTGTTGAAGGATTGGTCATCGATCTACGCAACAACGGCGGTGGAGCCCTGCACGAAGCCAACGATCTGGTGGGACTGTTTATAGACAGCGGCCCAACCGTGCAAATTCGCAACGCTAATAACGACGTGCAGATTTTAAACGATGAAGACCCGGATGTTGCCTTCAAAGGGCCAATGGTGGTGCTGGTAAACCGAATGAGCGCATCTGCGTCTGAAATTTTTGCCGGCGCCATTCAGGATTATGGCCGCGGCCTAGTCGTAGGTTCTCAAACCTTCGGCAAAGGCACTGTACAAGCAGTGCGGCCGTTGAATCACGGCCAGCTGAAAATCACTCAGTCCAAATTCTACCGGGTTTCCGGCGGCTCAACCCAGCATAAAGGCGTTATGCCCGACATCGAAATTCCGTCGCGAATTGACAATACTCTTATTGGAGAAGATGCGCTGGACCATGCCCTGCCCTGGGATCAAATTGACGCGGTTGACCACACCCAATATTTTGACTTTAGCAACATAATTGACGAACTGCGCCTGCGCCACGACAAGCGCTTTGACGCCAGCCCAGAGTTTAGTTTATTACAACAGGAAATCGACTTTCTGAAACAGCAACGCCAGCAGAACTCGGTCAGCCTGAATATGGACGAACGCCAGCAACAGCATAAGCAAATCGAACGCACCCGGCTGACCATTGCCAACGCCCGCCGTGAACTGATCGGCGAAACGCCATTCGACTCCATGGAAGAGCTGGACGATTGGCAGGACTTGCAAGCTGCTGACCTGAACTCCAATGATGAAGAAACGGATTTTGTTATCCGCGAAGGCGGCCAAATTATGGCGGACATGCTTGAGCTGGACCGCCGCACGGCCGCGCTGCCGGCGATGGGCTCGCCGCTGACGGCCAAAGCACAAACTGCACAGGCGTCAACCGAGCTCTAATCGGGTTCTAACCGAACGTATGCGCCGTGGCGGCTGCGGTGGAATTCAACACCGCGGCCGCCACAGCGGTGATACCTATTGCCGGTGCGCCGTTAACTGCGCCCCGCCCGAAAGGCTGATTCATGACGGCAGAGACTATTATCGCGGCTGATACCCGTATCAACGCCCGCTGGGTGATTCCCATCGAACCTGCGGATCAGGTTTGGCATCACCACGCGGTGATTGTACAAGGCGGTTATATTGTTGCCGTATTGCCCCAGGCCGAGGCCGACACTCATTACCGCACCCGCGAAACTCTGGATCTGCCGCATCATGTGCTGATGCCAGGGCTCATCAATTTGCACGGCCATGCCGCCATGTCGCTCTTCCGCGGCGTCGCTGACGACCTACCTCTAATGACTTGGCTGAACGACCACATCTGGCCATTGGAAGGCAAATTTGTGTGCGAGCAGTTTATTGCCGATGGCACCCAGTTGGCCATGGCGGAAATGCTGCGCACCGGAACTACCACCTTTTCGGATATGTATTTTTTCCCTGAGATTGCCGCCCAATGCGCCGCTGATGCCGGCATGAGGGCACAAATCTGCTTTCCGCTGTTAGACTTTCCCACCTGTTGGGGCAGTGGTCCGGAAGAATACCTGCGCAAGGGCGAGCAGTTGATCAATGCCTGGCAGGGCGATGAATTCATTATGCCCGCCATAGGTCCCCATGCGCCCTATACCGCTAGCGATGACACGCTAGCTGGCGCCGTCGCTTTGCAGAAAAAGACCGGCGTAAAACTACAGATCCATCTACACGAAACCGCGCTAGAAGTGCAGAACGCCGAACGGGACTCAGGTCAGCGCCCAGTCAGCCGAATGGCGAAGCTGGGCGTGCTGGGGCCAGACACCCAGTGCGTACACATGACCCAAGTTGATGACAGCGACATCGAACACCTGTTGCACAGCGGCGCCCACGTTGTCCACTGCCCGGAATCCAATATGAAACTGGCCAGCGGCCAATGTCCTGTCCAACGCCTGGGCAAAGCTGGCGTTAATGTCGCCATAGGCACTGACGGCGCTGCCAGCAATAACGACCTAGACTTGTTCAGCGAGCTGCGTAGCGCCGCGATGATGGCCAAACATCTGGCCGGTGACCCTGCCGCGCTTTCAGCTCACCAGGCACTGCGCATGGCCACCTTGCAGGGTGCAAAAGCTCTGGGCCGGGAACAAGATCTGGGCTCACTGGAGGCCGGCAAGTGCGCCGATATCATTGCCGTTGATCTTAGTGACCCGTTTTTGCAGCCAGTATACAACCCTGCTTCGCACCTGGTTTACAGCCTGCACGGTCGCGCTGTCAGCCACAGCTGGATCAACGGAGTGCCGCAGGTACAAAATGGCGAACTAACACGCATTGATGTGCCCGACCTTATGCTGCGCGTGGCAGACTGGGCTGAACGCATTGGTCGTTATAAAGCCGGCTAAAATAGCCACACGACGAGCTTTGTGTAACCGTATCCAAATCGCATCACCAGGCAGGCAAACATGACTACTCCCAATTCAGATCACCCTTCAGATTCAAACTTGAACCGTAATGTGGATCGTAACGAAATCGCCAAATTTGAAGCACTGGCCAGCCGCTGGTGGGATCCCACCAGCGAATTTAAACCCCTGCATGACATTAACCCGTTGCGCCTGAACTACATCGACGAACGCGTGTCTCTGCCCGGTAAAAAAGTCATCGACATTGGCTGCGGCGGCGGCTTGCTATCCGAAGGCATGGCCCGCCGTGGCGCCCACGTGACCGGTATCGATATGGGCGAAGCACCGCTAAGCGTGGCGCGCCTGCACGGGCTGGAAAGTGGTGTTCAAGTCGACTATCAAAAAATTACCGTGGAAGAACTGGCCCGCGACCCACAGCACGCCGGCCAATACGACGTTGTTACCTGTCTCGAAATGCTTGAGCACGTGCCCGATCCGGGCTCGGTCATTCGCGCTTGCGCCAGCCTGCTAAAACCCGGTGGCCATCTGTTTGTATCTACCATCAACCGCAACCCGAAATCGTTTCTATTTGCCATTATCGGGGCTGAATACGTGTTGAGCCTGCTGCCCAAAGGCACCCACGAATGGAAAAAGTTCATTCGTCCGTCAGAAATGTCAGACCACCTACGCAATGTCGGCCTGGATATTCGTGAGCTGACCGGAATGACTTATAACCTGTTGACCAAGGTGTACAAGCTTGGCCGCAATGTTGATGTCAATTATATGATGCATGCAAAGGATACCCGTGAAGCCTGAACTGACTCCCTCAGCAGTGCTGTTTGATCTGGACGGCACCTTGATTGATACCGCGCCGGACTTTGTCCGTGTTCTAAACCGCATGCGCACTGCCTACGGCCTTGACGAGTTGCCGGTGCCGTATATTCGCTGCATGGTATCGAACGGCGCTCGTGGGATGGTTCGTGTAGGATTTGGGCTAGAGCCGGACGATCACGGCTACCAACAGAAACACACCGAATTTCTCGACCTTTACGAACAAGGCATGACCATAGACACCTGCCTGTTCGAAGGTATGGACAGCTTGCTGCGCAATTTGGAGCAGCGGGCTATTCCCTGGGGCATAGTGACCAACAAACCGGTGCGTTTCGCTGCGCCCGTGGTTGCCGCCCTGGGTCTGGCGGAACGCTGTGGCACCTTAATTTGCCCAGACCACGTGAGCCAGCGCAAGCCTCACCCGGAACCCATGTTTCTGGCTTGCAAAGAAGTGAATGTAGAGCCTCAAACAGCTATTTACGTGGGCGACCACAAGCGCGACATAGACGCCGGTATTAACGCTGGCATGACCACCATCGCCGTGCGATACGGTTATCTCGAGAAGCCTGAAGAAGCGGATCTATGGGGTTCTCACTATACCGTTGATAGCGTCAGCGAACTCGCAAAGCTGTTACAATAGCGTCCGTTACATACCGATACCAGCGGGCAAGTAACCCATCGGGTTTTGTCGTGCACTTTTGCCCTAAACGGAGACAGGTCATGCAGAATTACCAGGCCCCCGCCGACTTATTAAAAGATCGCGTTATTATGGTCACCGGCGCAGGCAGTGGTATTGGCCGCGCAGCGGCTATCGCTTACGCCGCCCACGGCGCAACGGTGATACTGGTCGGCCGCACCGTGTCTAAACTGGAATCTGTGTACGACGAAATTGAGAACGCCGGTTATCCCAAGCCCGCCATAGTTCCCATGAACTTTGATGGCGCCGCCATGAAAGACTACGAAGAACTGGCGATGACCCTGGAAGACAATTTCGGCAAACTCGATGGTCTGCTGCACAACGCCGCGATTTTGGGCGATCGAAGCCCGGTGGAACTGTACAACCCGGAAAAATGGGCCAAGGTGATGCAGGTCAACAGCATGTCGCCGTTCCTGCTGAGCCGTGCAATGATACCGTTGCTGCGTAAGTCCGGTGATGCATCAATGATCTTTACCTCGTCTAGCGTAGGGCGATCCGCGCGGGCCTACTGGGGTGCCTATGCAGTATCAAAATTTGCGGTGGAAGGGTTAAGTCAGCTACTGGCCGACGAGCTCGATGACGAGCGAAATAACATTCGCGTTAACACCCTGAACCCGGGTGCTACCCGCACCAACATGCGAGCCCACGCGTATCCGGCGGAAAACCCCCAGCAAAACCGGGCACCGGAAGAATTGATGCCCATTTACCTGTACCTGATGGGATGCGACAGCGCAGGGGTTAACGGACAGCAGCTAGACGCTCAGCCAAAATAATGGACCTGTCGTTCTATACCACCGCCCAGTGCCATTTGTGTGAACTTGCAGAGGCGCTATTGGTCAACACCCCCACGCCACAGCCAATACCCGTGAACGTGGTGGATATTGCCCAATCAGAGCAGTTGGTCGCCCGCTACGGCACTCGCATACCGGTTTTACGCCGCAGCGACACCGGCAATGAACTGAGCTGGCCATTTACCCAAGACCAGCTTCTTAGCTTTTTACAATGAGGTTTGCCTGACATGCTGATGGTGATTTCCCCTGCGAAAACTCTGGATTACAAAAGCCCGCTGGCAACCGAACACCATACCCAGCCCAACTTCCTGGAGCCAGCACGGGAGCTGATTGACCAGCTCAAAGAACTGGAGCCGCACCAGGTCAGCAACTTGATGAGCATTAGCGACAAGCTGGGACAGCTGAACGCCGAGCGTTTCAGTGATTGGAGCACGCCGTTCACGCCCAGCAATGCCCGCCAGGCAATTCTTGCGTTCAAGGGTGATGTCTACACCGGTCTGGATGCGGAAAGCTTCAGTGACAGCGAGTTCCAGTTCGCTCAAAAACACCTGCGCATGTTGTCCGGGCTTTACGGGGTGCTCAAACCGCTCGATCTGATGCAGCCCTACCGCTTGGAAATGGGTACAAAATTTGAAAACCAGTACGGTAAAGACCTGTATGCGTTCTGGGGCGACACCATCACTCAAGAGGTCAATCGTCTGCTAAATGACGACGACGGCGTACTGGTGAATCTGGCGTCTAATGAATATTTCAAAGCGGTACACAAGAAAGACCTTGAAGGAAGGCTGATCACCCCTAACTTTAAAGATCAAAAAAATGGCCAATATAAAATCATCAGTTTTTATGCCAAAAAGGCCCGCGGACTGATGTGCCGCTACGCCATAAAAAATGGCATCAACAAAGCCGACGATCTGAAAAAGTTTGACCTTGACGGCTACTACTTCAGCCCCGAGCAGTCTGATGCCAACAACTGGATCTTCCTGCGCGAGGAGCAAACCAAGGCCTGATTCTGCGGCTTGGCGGCTATATAACCCAAATACTCTTTGCTCGGAGCACTTTAAGCCGGAGCAAATGTAATTATTTCTGATTTTAAACTTTCAAGGGGACTGTTTATGAACGAAGCGGTATTCTCAAAAATTGCCATGGCTGTTCTATTGACCGGGCTTATCGTCTGGATGGGCCTTATTGTCTGGGATCTGGCCAAAAAATCCAAAGCAGGAAGATTCGGCACCTTTATGATGTTTACTATCATGGGAGCGGGCGTACTGGGCTTTGTCATCAAAACCGTGCTGGTTGAAATCATCCAGATATAGCGGTGCTATCTATTGCAGTTGAACCTTTTACAATTCAACATCTGCTTTTTCTACCCCTGCACAATCTGATTTTGACTCAAGGATGCTTCCAGTATGTGGTTTCGCAATGCCCGTGTTTTTCGTTTTACCAAGCCCTTCGATATCACCGCCGATGAACTGGAAGAAAAGCTCCAGGCAGACACGTTCAAACCATGCGGGCCTCAAGAAACCACACGCCAGGGCTGGGTAGCACCACTGGGCAAACATGGTGAAACACTGGTGCACAGTGCCAATGGCTATCACCTGATTACACTGCGCCGGGAAGACAAGATCTTGCCCAGCTCGGTGGTTAAGGAACTGGTGGAAGAGCGCGCCGAAGTCATTGAGACTGATCAGGGCCGAAAAGTACGCCGCAAGGAAAAAGACGAGCTAAAAGAGCAGGTCATGCTGGAAATGCTGCCCCAAGCGTTTTCCAAAAACCGCCGCAGTTTCGCCTATCTGGCACCGAAAGATGGCGTAATGGTGGTGGATGCGGGGTCGGCCAAACAGGCCGAAGAAATCGCTTCGGCGCTGCGCAAAAGCATCGGGTCGTTGCCCGTGCGGCCGCCCGCCGTAGAACAGGCGCCCGCCTTCACCTTTACTGGCTGGCTGGACGAATCCATTGATTTACCGGCGCAAGTTGAGCTGGGCGATGAATGCGAGCTGAAAGACCCAGCGGAAGACGGCGGCGTTGTACGTTGTAAAGGCTTGAACTTGCAGGCGGATGAAATTCAAAACCATCTTCAGGCTGGCATGCAAGTCACCAAACTGGCCATTACCTGGGACGACAACGTGTCGTTCGTGCTCGACGAAGAGCTGGGCATTCGTCGCCTCAAGTTCGGTGAAACTCTGCAAGAACAGCTGGACAACGTTGACGCTGACGACGCCCTGGCAAAATTCGACGCCAGTTTCAGCTTGATGACTCTGGAACTCGCAAAGCTGATTCCAGGGCTGCTCGAAGCTCTAGGCGGCGAAGACCGCTCGGCTTTAATAGATGGCGAAGACCGCCCTGCCCCGGTCAGCGAGTAATCCAAAACGGGCGGCGTGATTGAAAGATCAATGGCCGCCCTTGTTTAATCGCTCCTTCTGCCAGTCTTTTTCAGGTTCGTTCAATACCAGGCTCAGGTCCATCACTTCCTCATTCTGATTGAACTTGATGTGAAAGCCCAGATACTCGGCCAGGTTCAGCATGGGCCGGTTGTCTGGCAGTACATCCCCCACCATTTCCGCGGTACCACGGGCACGGCAGTAGTCAATCATTTTCCCCATCAGCGTCTTGCCCAAACCTTCGCCCTTCATTTTGTCGTGTACCATCACCGCAAACTCGCAACGCAAGTTATCTGCGTCGGTCCAGGTGCGCACGGTACCCAGGGTTTCTTCGCCTTCGCCGTCTTCGCGGGCCGCATTGGCAATGAACACCATCTCGCGGTCGTAATCGATCTGCACCATCTGCGCCACGTCTTCGCGGGAAAAATGCTTGCGATACTGAAAGAACCGATAGCGAATAGACTCCGGTGACTGCAGTTCGTGAAACGCCCGATGGGCAGGCTCGTCTTCTGCAAGCACCGGCCGAATAATCACACGACGGCCGGATCTTGGCAGCACTATCCACTCCTCAAGCTCCCGCGGGTAAGGCTGAATGATCCGTTTGCCCGGCTCGTCAGACAGGTTGATTGCCACATTAACGGCCACCGCGCCTTCGTCGTTAAACAACAGCGGCGAAATTTCCAGCCCTTGAATCTCTGGAATGTCGATCACAATTTGCGACAGAGTCACCAGGGTTTCCGACACAGCGCGAATATCATGTTCCGGTTCCAGACTGTGCTCTTTTAGGAGCTTGTACATATAAGTGCGCCGTAAAAGCTCGCGCGCCAGCACCATATTCAACGGCGGAAATGCAATCTGTCGGTCGGTCATGACGTTGATCTGGGCGCCAGCAGCACCGCACACTACCAAGGGGCCGAACAGCGCATCACGGGTGATGCCGACGCTGAACTCAATCCCGCCCACATGCTGATAGGAGAACTGCACCGCAAAACCCAAAAAACCGCTTTCCGGAAAATGCTCGCCGTAGTCCTCCAACAAACTCTGACAGCCATCAATAATGGCTGCCTCGCTGTTAAGTTTGGGCATGGTGCAGTTGTAGCGTTTCTGATTGGGACTGTAGGACTGAAACGGATGGCAGGCCTGCTCGTGCACCAAGGTAATATCCATCGGCCGACGCTCTACCGAGAATGCCCCCAGCACCTCATCTACATCATCGCAAAATAGAGTGTCTATGGCGCGAATGTTATAATCACTCAGCACTCCGCGCGCTTCTTCATTAGTCAAATAATGACGCCCGGCACGCAACGCATTCACAATCACCCGGCGGGTTTTGCTGTGGTCTGACAAATGATCGGTAAACGATTCCGGGGTTTCTGTCAGCAGCCGCTGCACTCGCTGATGACGCACATGCTGCATGAACGCCATCACCGCTTTTTCCGGATTGAAGAACGACGGCACGCCGGCGCGATAGAATTCCTCACGGGATTCCATCACCGTGCTCTGGCCCAGCCAGCAGGTAAATACGTTAAGCCGTGTGCCCTTTATGGCCTGGATCACCGAGTTGGCAATCTCGCGGCTATCGCCGGCCAGGCTTGGCGCGTACATCACCAACACGTTCGCAAGCTCTGGTTCTTTCGACAGAATCTTCAGTACTTTTGCGTAAAGCTCCGGCGAGACGTTGTAACCCAGATCAATAGGGTTACGGCGCGTCCAATACGGTGGCAGCAGCTCTGCCAAAGCCTTAATGGCCGATTCAGATAAGGTCGCGAGTTCACCACCCAGATACGCCAAACGGTCTACTGCCAGCACGCCCGGCCCAACACCGTTGGCCATCATAACCAATGATTCACGGCGCAGAGGCTTCATGCGAGTCAGCGTTTCCAGAGCATCAAACATCTGCCCCAGGCCATCTACCCGCAGCACACCGGCGCGTTTGAGCATGGCATCGTAGATAGGATCGCTGTGTTTGATGCCAGCCGGCAGTTCGTGAACGAACCACTCCGATTCCGGCACCCGACCAGACTTCAAGGCAATAACCGGTTTTGTGCGCGACGCTATCCGCACCGATGACATAAAACGGCGCGGGTTAGGCACGCTCTCAAGGTGCAGTAAAATGGCGCGGGTGCGGGTATCTTGGGCCAGGTAATCGATAAGATCGTCATGGTCGATGTCCATGCCATCGCCCAGTGTCAAAAAATATGAGAAACCGACACCGCGGGCAAAAGCCCAATCCAGCACCGCACTGGCAATGGTGCCCGACTGACCAACAAAAGCCACCCGACCCGGAACGGCGCCCATGTGGGCGAAGGTGGCGTTCAACTTGCGTGCCGGCACCATTAGCCCAATGGTGTTGGGCCCTAGCACTCGGATTCCGCTTTCACGAGCGGCGTCGCGGACCGAATACATCAACGGCCGGCCGGTTTTGCTGTGGCTGCGCGACATACCACCGGTCATCACAATGGCGGTACGTGCACCGGCCTTGCCCAAGCGCCGGATCATTTTCGGTACGGTTTTCGGCGGCGTACAAATAATCGCCAATTCCGGCACAAACGGCATATCGGCAACACTTTTTGCGCAGGCCACGCCGTGCACGTTCTCGTAATCGCTCGGGTTCAGAACAAGCAGTTTGCCAGGGTAATCGCCACCCAACAGGTTGCGTAAAACCATACCGCCCAAGTTGTCAGCACGCTCAGAAGCACCCACAACCACAATAGACTCGGGATTAAAAAGGCTTTCCAGGTATCGAGTGCTCAAGCGCAGGTTCCTTATGGATCAGAGTCATCCTGATCAGTGTATCTTAGGCGCTGATAAATGGGTGCAAAACGTCTATTGGCGTAATTTTGACTACAATTAAGCTAAGACCAAAGAAAGACCGCAACCGATTTTTTCCTGATATCATCAAAAAAATACAATAACCCAGAGGGGCAGCCAACGTATTATGACAACGGCCTTTTTTTCCCACGACGACGGCAACAAACACAATATGGGCCCAGAGCACCCAGAACGCCCTGAGCGCATTGCCGCCATTCAGAGTTACCTGGCAGACACCGCACTCGCCCAGGATCTTGACTACGTTCGCCCGGATGAAATTACCCGCGATCAACTGCTGACTGTTCACCCCGAAAGCTATCTAAAGCAGCTCGACATGATGCAGCCAACCCGTGGCCGCGTGTTCACCGACCCAGACACCGCAATGACGCCCGATACCCTGCGCGCTGCGCGCCTGGCGGCCGGCGCCAACATTCAGGCGGTTGATATGGTGATGAGCAGCCAGGTCACCAATGCGTTCGTGTGCGCCCGCCCGCCTGGCCACCACGCCGAACGCAGCAAATCCATGGGTTTCTGTTTTTACAACAACGTGGCCCTGGCGGCCATGCGCGCACTGAGCTTTCACCGCCTTGAACGGGTCGCGATTATTGATTTTGACGTTCACCAAGGCAACGGCACCGTAGACATTGTCGGCGGTGATGAACGCATTCTTATGTGTTCAAGTTTCCAGCACCCGTTTTACCCGCACACTCATGTGCACCGCCAGGCTGAAAACATCATTAATATTCCGCTGCCGGCGGATTGCTCAGCACTGGATTATCGCCACGCCGTGGAAACTGGCTGGCTGAAACGTCTGCAGAACTTCAAGCCACAACTGGTATTGATTTCCGCAGGCTTTGACGCGCACAAGCTGGACCCGATGGGCGAATTCAATCTGGAAACAGAGGATTTTCGCTGGATAACCGAAATGCTGGCGAGCGTTGCCAAAGACCACGCCAATGACCGGATTGTTTCAACACTCGAAGGTGGGTATCACCTGAAGGCTCTTGCGGAAAGCGTGGCCACCCATCTGGAAGTGCTGCACGCGGTAAGGTGAATCCGCGCCGGCGCCATTAACCCGCGTCAGGCTCAGTGGTAACGCTGGCCTGCTGCCACTGCGTGCTATCGCCCTCTCGCTCCATGCGAATAACAACACGCCGGTTTTGCGCCGGGTTTCCTGACGCAGAAAATTGGTCACCGTGAGCGCGCACCGTAATTTTGCTTTCTGCGACACCCTGGCTTTTCAGATAACCCGCCACCGCCTCGGCGCGATCTTGCGCCAACTTCCGGTTATCAATCCGGCTTCCCGTTCTGTCGGTATGTCCGTCCACCAATACCGTCGTCACCGTTGAATCGGCCAGTGCATAGGCCACAACCTTATCCAGGCTGCGCCTGTCAGCGTCGCTCAATGCCACACTGGCCGAAGAAAACAAAATCTGTGAACCTTGCAACTGATCCAGATTGGCCGGCAACAGATTACCCGCACAGGCACGATAGCCTTGAAATGGCGAAGCAAAGTTGATGTTCGACACGTGCACCCGCACCAGTTGAGCATCGAACCAGGACTGCCGGGTGAGTGTCGGCGAAAGGCCATCCAGCAAACCATATGCAACCTGCATACTCTGGATAGCGCTTAGCACGACCGCACTGCTACCTTCCGGAACCGTCACCAAACCCAGCGGCCGCGGCGCAACGCCAGGCCTCCAGCTTGGCGCCTCAGCCACCAGCATCCCCCTGCCGGGGCGCATCAGCGGCGTGTCGGCTTCCAGCGAAAAAAGCAGGCTTTCACCCGCGCGGTGGCGGAAGGTTGCGCGACCATAGCCGGGCACCTCGTGTACCAGGGCACATTCAAAGACCGACTCCGACAAATACCACTGGCTGTTTTCGATGCCCGCGCCAAAACTGGTTGCCAGCGCAGGCGCGCTCAGTAAAGGGCAAACCATCAAGGCTACCGGCAAACAACGGGTCAAAAATTTCATTCGCAACGCCATTGATTACTACCTTTGGGGGTTTCATGGCCACACTGGGTGACCGTTCAACGCTCGGTTTCCTAAGGTATCGGCCAGTCGCTTTGCATCTTTAGGTCGCCACCCATTTTTATGACGCGGCCATTGCCATCAAGGTCCCTCAAGTAGAACAAACCGCGCAACCTTCTGTTATACTATTGTCAATTTTTCGGCGCCACAGCCTATCTTTCGCGCACTGTACACTACATCGGTTTTTTAATGAGTGGCTCGCAATCATGACCCAGACGCTGACGATTACCCGCCCCGACGACTGGCACCTGCACGTTCGTGACGGCGCTATATTGAATGACGTGGTACCGAAGACCGCTGCGGTATTCGGTCGCGCCATTATAATGCCCAATCTGGTGCCGCCGGTGACCACTGCCGACCAGGCGTTGGCCTATGCCGAGCGTATTCGCAGCGCGGCTGGTAACAGCCATTTCGAACCGTTGATGACCTTGTACCTGACCGAAACCACCACGCCAGAGTGCGTGCGACACGCCAAGGCGCAGGGCATAGTGGCCGCCAAACTATATCCGGCCGGAGCTACCACAAACTCGGATTCAGGCGTAACCGATGTAGCCAATATCTTTCCAGCTCTTGAGGCCATGGCCGATTGCGGCATGCTGCTGCTGGTACACGGCGAAGTGACCGATGCCGACATCGACATTTTTGATCGTGAAAGAGTATTTCTGGAGCGGGTTCTAACGCCTACACTGGCGGCGTTTCCCACCTTGAAAGTGGTTTTAGAGCACATCACCACCGCAGATTCCGCCGATTTCGTGCGTCAGCACCAAGGTGACAATCTGGCAGCCACCATCACCCCCCAGCATCTGATGTACAATCGTAACCACATGCTGGTTGGCGGTGTAAGGCCTCACTTGTATTGCCTACCCATTCTTAAGCGCAATCGGCATCAACAGGCGCTGCGAGAAACGGTGGCCAGCGGCGACAAACGATTTTTTCTGGGTACTGATTCCGCACCCCACGCCAAAGACCGCAAAGAAGCGGCTTGCGGTTGCGCCGGGTGCTATTCGGCGTTTGGTGCTATTAGCCTGTACGCACAAGTATTTGAGGAGTTGGGCGTGCTGGATAAATTTGAAGCGTTCGCCAGCTTCAACGGTGCCGATTTTTATGGCCTGCCGCGTAATACAGACACCATAACCCTAGTACGCGAGCCCTGGACCATGCCTGATGAACTGCCGCTTGCCGGTGGCAGCATAGTGCCATTGGCCGCCGGTGAAACCATTTACTGGCGCCTGGCGTAATCCTTTATTACATTACCTTTTCACATAGCGCTATCGTTGGAGTTTGAGTGATCGAAGAAAACAGCCAAATGCACCCCATGTCCCGTCGCTTTCGCGGATTTCTTCCTGTCGTCGTCGATGTTGAAACGGCCGGATTCAACCCCGCCAAAGACGCTTTGCTGGAAATAGCAGCGGTGATGGTCACCATGGACGAAAACGGCTTTCTGCACCGTGGTGAAACTTACCTGCAGCAGATAGACCCGTTTGAAGGCGCTAACTTCGAGCAATCATCGCTGGACTTTACTGGCATAGATCCGTGGGACCCAGAGCGTGAAGCTGTGCCAGAACGCGAAGGCCTGAGTGAGATATTCAGTCCGATACGCCAAGCGATGAAGGCCTTTGACTGCAAACGTGCGGTTCTTGTGGGGCACAACGCCACGTTCGATCACAACTTCGTGTTTGCCGCCAGCATGCGCGCAGACATCAAACGCAATCCATTTCATCCGTTTTCGACGTTTGATACCGCCACTCTGGCGGGCCTGGCTTATGGCCACACGGTGCTGGCTCAGGCTTGTAAACTGGCGCGCATCCCGTTTGATAGTAAAGAAGCACACTCGGCGGCCTATGACGCAGAAAAAACCGCTGACCTGTTCTGCAGTATTGTTAATCGCTGGCAGGAACTTGGGGGTTTCCCACCCCCGCCTTTCGAATAGTGTTATTACAGAATGACAAAAAAAGGCGGTGCCAATGCACCGCCTTTTTTATTACCAGTGAATTCACCCTACAGTGTTTGCTACCAGTGAATACCCCGCATAATGGCTGCAAATGCCACCTGATCGGTGGATGCACCCTTTTCAGCACTCACTTCTTTGCCTTTTTTAGGCATCGAATCCGGGAACATCTTGTAGCCAGTATTCATTAGAATTTCACTGGCCTTGGGTGCCACCGCGTTTAGTACCTGTGCAAACACGCCCATCCGCGTCGCAATGCGCTTGGGCCGGTAAACAATCGCATTCACCACCATGTCCGCTGCCTCTTCCGGACTCAGTGTGGGCACCGAATCGTAGATTTTAGTGGGCGCTATCATGGGCGTTTTCACCAACGGCATATTAATGGTGGTAAAACAAACGCGCCGGTCTGACCACTCCGCAGCGGCGCAACGGCTGAACGAATCCAGGGCCGATTTAGAAGCAACATAGGCCGAAAAGCGCGGCGAGTTGGTCAACACACCAATAGACGAAATATTGATGATATGGCCACGGCGACGTTCTAACATGGCCGGCGCAAAGCCCATGATCAAACGCAACGAACCAAAATAGTTCAGCTGCATGGTGCGTTCAAAATCGTGAAAACGGTCAAAAGACTTATCCAATGAGCGGCGTATGGAGCGGCCGGCATTGTTTATCAGCACATCCACCGCACCGTGGTTTTCGCTAACGGTTTGAATAAACCGGTCACAAGCGTCCATATCCGCAAAGTCACACTGATAAGCGTGCACATCGGCGCCTCGCGCGTTTAATTGCGCGCTCACTTGGTCCAGGGTTTCCTGGGTACGCGCTCCAATCACCAAAATCGCACCCGCGTCCGCCAGCTTTTCCGCTGTCGCCAGGCCAATACCGGAGGTGGCGCCGGTTACCACGCACACTTTACCTTCCACCGTGCCGCGCAGAGTGCGGTCTTTGAACAGATCGGGGTCCAGATTGCGTTCCCAGTAATCCCATATCACCGGTGCATAGTCTGGCAAGCGGGGCACTTCTATACCGGTGCCCTGCAACACGCGCTCGGTTTCACGCGCATCAAAGCGGGTGGGGTAATTGATAAAAGACAACACCGATGCAGGAATACCCAGATCATCCAGCAGAGCGCGACCCATTCGCTTAACCGGCGGCAAATTTTTCAAGCTCTGGCGAATAAACGGCGGCACAAATCCGAACATGCGCGAATCAATACGCATACCCATCTTGGGTGCGTGGCCCGCCTCACAGAATATATTGAGTATTTCACCAACCTTGTACGGGTCAGAATCCACGAGGTGGAAACACTTGCCGTCTTCGTTTGGCAGGTGGGCGATATGGTCCAACGCATCTGCCACAAAATTCACCGGTACAATATTCAGGCGGCCCCCTTCAATGCCTATGGTGGGCACCCACTGAGGCAGCGCGCCGCGGATCTTCTGAATCATCTTGAAGAAGTAATAAGGCCCGTCTACCTTGTCCATATCACCGGTAGCGGAGTCACCAATCACCAGACCGGGACGATAAATACGGAACGGCACTTTGCAATCGTCGCGCACCACCCGCTCAGACTCGTGTTTAGTGCGAAAGTAAGGGTGGTCCAGCTTACCGGCCTCGGCAAACATGTCTTCACGGAAGGTGCCTTTAAATAGACCTGCTACCGCGATGGACGACACGTGATGAAAAATCCCGGCCTCGAGCGCTTCGGCTGCGGCCACAGCAGCACGAGTGCCATCAATGTTGGCGGCTTGCTGTGACTCTTCACTGGCAGACATATCGTAAATGGCCGCCAAGTGAAAAAAGTGATCAATCTTTCCACTTAGCTGCTTCAATGTTTTTTTATCAAGGCCAAGGCTTGGGGCCGTCAAATCACCGACCACCGCCTTGATCTGTTTTTCATCAGCGCCCAGCTTCTCCCGCAAATCCGCCAGCTTTTGCACCGACTGCTCTCGTACAAGTACATGAACGATAGCACCGCGCGCCAGCAACTTGGCTATCAAAAACCGACCAATAAATCCGGTGCCGCCTGTTACAAAGTAATTCATGCAGTATCCGCCCTAATTGTTACGTTATTGTAAAAACAAGTTATAGCAGTGTTTGCGTATAAAGACCTAAAGCATTGAGGCTTTAGCAACTTATAGCCAACAATGCGATAATTAGGAACCTTCGACGCACACCCGCGTCTGTTATCCATCGTATCTGTTGTTTGGAATAACGTCATGTCCCAGAAAAACCCCAACGCCGAACGCTACATTGAGATCGCGCGCGCCTGCTTGAAAGCCATCAACGACACCGCCGCCAATGCTGGCGACCGGGAGCAAAAAATTCAGGCAGTTTACGAAGCCATAGACATCGCTTTTCAAGCCGAATTTAAAAGCCAGCGCCAAAATGTTGCGGTGATGGCAACAGTACTGGAACGCATTGCCTCTGGCGAGCTCAGCGCAGAAAAAACCGTCGACCTGGCGCGAAAAACGTTAGATCAACAACCACAGACCCACGGCAAAACAAGGATGCACTGAAATGATGCCTGCCCTGACGCGGCCAACACGCCGAAACCGATTCTGGCCAGCAGCCCTGACTTTCTTATGCCTGTTAGTCGCCAGTTCATTTAGCCTTGCCGCGCAGGAACTGACAAAAAGCCCCAACGACGCCAACCTGTATCGTTATTTACAATTGGATAACGGCCTGCGAGTGTTACTGGTGTCAGACAAAAGTGCAGACAAAGCCGCCGCATCCTTAAATGTAGCCGTTGGCAGCGGTGACGACCCCGCAGATCGCGAGGGCCTGTCTCACTTCCTGGAACACATGCTGTTTCTGGGCACCGAGAAATACCCTGAACCCGGCGAGTACCAACAGTTCATCGCCAGTCACGGCGGCAGCCACAACGCCTTTACTGCGTTCCAGGACACTAACTATTTCTTTGATGTACAGGCCGAATTTCTAGAGCCGGCTCTGGACCGTTTCGCCCAGCAATTCTCCGCGCCCCTGTTCACCGCCGAACTGGTCGATCGCGAACGCAACGCGGTGCACTCCGAATACAGCTCCAAACTCAAAGAAGACGGCCGCCGCTTTTTTTCAGTTCGCAAAGCGGTTACGCCTGCCGAGCACGCCTTTCACCAGTTTGCTGTGGGTAATCTGACCACACTGGAAAACAGCGAACAACGGCCGTTGCGTGAAGACCTGGTCGAATTTTGGCAGCAACATTACTCTGCCAACTTGATGAACCTTGCGGTTTACGGACCGCAATCGCTGGATCGTCTGGAACAACTGGTGCGCGGCCGCTTCGACGCTATTGAAGACCGCAAGCTGACGCAGAAGCGCCACAGCGCACCTTTGGTTGATCGTGAGCAACTACCCACAAAAGTGACCGTGGCGTCGCTGAAAGACATCCGCAACATGTCCCTGGTATTCCCTATTGCCTCACAGCAGGATCAATATCGCACCAAACCAGCCCGCTATGTGACCAACCTGTTGGGCCATGAGGGCCCAGGCAGCCTGTTTGACGTGCTGAAACGCGCGGGACTGGCCGAAAGCCTGTCGGCGGGCTTGGGAATGGACACCGGCGATGGTGCCACACTGGAAATCTCCATGGCCCTCACCAAACAAGGCCTGGAGCAGCAAGACACCATTTTTCCACTGGTGTTCGCTTACATCGATAAAGTGCGCGACAACGGCATCAGCGAGCAACGTTTTGAAGAAATGCGCAAGCTGGCCGACATTGATTTTCGTTTTAACGAAAAAAGCGATCCCGTACATCAAGTTATGCGCCTGGCCGGGCAACTGCAACATTATCCGGCAGCCGACATTTTGCGCGCGCCCTGGTTGCTAGAAAGCTATGCGCCCGGCCAGTACCGCGAGATTCTTGAGCAACTCACCCCAGATAACCTGCTGCTCTTTGTGCTGCAACCCGAACCCGATCTGGGCGAGGCTCGCGCTACGCAGTGGTATAACACCCAGTGGCAGCAGGAGCCCTTGAGTGCTCAACAATTGAACCAACCCGCCAACGCCGCCCTGGCCAGCCAGCTTGCGCTGCCGAAAGCTAACCCCTTCATACCGGAAAACCTTGCCATGCTCAGTGGCAACACCATGAACCAGCCTGAACAGCTGCTGAGTGCTGGTGCCAATGATGGTCTTAATAATGGTGGCGAAATTGAACTGTGGTACGCACGCGACACCCGTTTCGGCACCCCCAAAGCCAACGTATACCTGAGCCTGCGCACACCCTTGGCACAGGAGTCCGCCCGCAACGCGGTGCTGCTGCGACTGCTGACAGACGCCCTGAATACCAACCTGAACGCTTGGGCCTATTCCGCGCGCTTGGCCGGGCTGGACTTCAGCATTTACCCCCATCTACGTGGATTAACACTGAGGGTGGGTGGCTACAGCGACCAAACAAGCACGCTGCTACGCCAGATTCTGCAACAGGTAGCTAACCCGGAACTGACCCAACAACGCTTTGACATCGCGCGCCAAAACCTAGTGGACAGCCTAGTGAATCAATCCCGTAATCGCCCTAGCGAACAGATTGCTGACTACATTCAAACGGCACTTCTTGAGGGCGCCTGGCAGAACGAAGACAAGCTAAAAGCCGCTCAAGAAGTCACCTTGAATGACCTTCAAGCCTTTCAGCAACAGCTAATGACCGGCCTGGACCCTGTCATGCTGGTTCACGGCAACCTCAGCGCCGCGTCTGCGCTGAACATGGCCCAACAGGCACGGGCTCTGATCATGGCCGACAGCCAGTACACGAACGTAGAGCGCAGCCGCATACGCCAGATTCCCGCAGGCGAAACCCGCGTGAATATGAACATAAGCCACCCGGATACCGGCTATGCCCTGTACCTGCAAGGCCCGAATACCAGCTTGGCAGAGCGCGCGCAGTATCGCCTTCTCACTCAAATTATCCGTAGCCCGTTCTACGAGAACATTCGCACCCAGCGCCAACTGGGCTACATCGTTTACGCAACGTCATTCGAAATGCTGGAAACTCCGGCGCTCGCATTAATCGTGCAATCTCCAGACACCCGTCCGCAGGCCATTAATGCCGCTGTGGACGAGTTTATGGAAAGCTTCGCCAGCACCCTGGCAGGCCTTGGAAGCAAAGAGTTGGAACAGGAAAAGCAGGCAGTCATCAGCGGCATACTGGAACAAGAACGCCAACTAGGCGATATCTCCGGGCGCTTCTGGAGTGAAATTGACCGCGGCAATAGCAATTTTGACTCCCGCGAACAATTAGCAGCAGCGATTGAAAATGTCAGTCTGGCGCAATTGCAAAGCACCTTTCGAACCGCTCTGGAACAACGTGAGCGAGCGTTATTGGTCACCTCGAACGGCCAAAGCGCAGGTGTAGACTCAGAAGCAGACAAGACCGCGCCAGCCAGTCGCGGCAACGCAGACGAGCAAATGCAGAAACTCAGAGCCCAGCCACCGGTCGCGGCGCGCTAAAAACTCTTTGTCTAAGACTGGCAGCGGTTTCAGCGCGATGTTGCTCGCTGAAACCGCTGCCAGTCTTCAGCCTCATCCACATCCCAGCGCATGGGCAACAATCCAACGCTTAGCCCCGCACTTTCCAGTTTCTCACGGGTTTGCCGCAGAACATGCTCGCTACCCCAGTGAATGCCATCCAACATGCCAGACACCACCTTGCGTGCGCCAATCAACACATAGCCGCCGTCTTCCGATGGCCCTAACACCACATCAACGTGAATCAGCTTCTCAGCAGCCAGCAAAACATGAGCTGCATCCACCGACGGGCAATCACTGCCTACAATGATGGCGTATTTGTGGCTACGTAGAGCACCACACAAAGCCGCGGCCATGCGATCACCCAGGTTTCCATCGCTCTGAAAACGCTGCTGTACACCTTGCCCTTGCAACTTTTTCATCACGTCAGCGGCTTCTGCAGGGGGCGTACGATGACAGTCCCACCAAAACTGCAGCGGTAAAGCCGTCGCCAGCAAATTATCCAGCACCGCCTGAGTTAACTCGCAATGCGCCGCCAGAGCCCCCTGCTCGCCAAGTGCGGGTATTAAACGCGTTTTTACCTTGCCGGCCTCAGGCCATTTGGCAAACTGCATGACCAGCGTTTGGTCAGAGTTGTTTTCATTGTTGGGCATTACGAACATCCGATGGGTAGGCTTGGGCCAAAGACTCGGCAGACTCACCGCGCCAATAGCGCCAGCGCAGCTGCCACATCAGCACAATCGTTGCCCAGGCGCCTCGTTGTTGCCAGCGCCGGCTGTCTGTCGTTACCGGGCTTGCTATACAGAAAGGGCGCGACACATCACGCAAACGCCGCGACAACTCAACATCTTCCATTAACGGTTGAGGTGCAAAGCCCCCCAAGACGTCAAAGGTATCGCGGCGTACAAACATCGCCTGATCGCCGGTACAAATACCGGTCAACCGCGAACGCTTATTCATAAACCAGGAAATCACACGAAACAACGGCCGCGAGCCACTTAAGCGAACGTCAAATCGACCCCACACGTTCAGCGTTGGCACAAATGCCTGCAATTGCTGCACGGCATCCGCAGGCAACTGCGTATCGGCGTGCAGAAACAAAAGCACGTCACCATGGGCAACCGCCGCACCGGCATTCATCTGTGCCGACCGCCTTAACTCCGCACTCACCAGCTGATCACATAAAAGCCGGGCCAAGTCTTGCGTGCCATCGGTGCTGCCGCCATCCGCCACAATCACCTCGTGGCCTGCCGCCCGCAGCGGCTGAAGCGACTGCAACAAAGCACCAATCACAACGACCTCATTCCACACCGGCACAACGACACTCAGCCTTACATTCGTTTTCAAATCCGTCATCACAGTATTGGTTACACCGCTTCCAATAATAAACAACCCGCGCAAAGCCTTGAGCCACGCGCCTCAGCCCGTTATCATACCGCCCTTCTTGGCATTATGCCTTCGTAGCTCATCTGGATAGAGCGTCCCCCTCCTAAGGGGAAGGTAGCAGGTTCGAGTCCTGCCGAGGGCACCATTCTAGTATATAAATCAAAATGACAGCCTTCATGACTATGGTGACAGCACCATTGGCGAAGACTCCAGCGCACACGTAACTCCTCCACGCTCACGGCTGATTGATCAGCTCGGCGCGATAAAAACTAACGTGTGGCTCTAAGGCCCAGGAGCAAATGATGGATTTCATGACTCAAGTACAAAAGCTCGCCTGCGCCCTCACCCGCGAATTTGGCAGTGAAGAAATGCACTTCAATGTTCAGATGCGCCGTGGGGACGATTGGATTACTCTGGATATGTATCGAAACTCAGAAGAGCCGCACAGGCTGCATACGACACTCGATCTTCAAACCGGCGCTCATATCCTGCTCGACCCAGCAACGACCATTCACTGAACAATCAGATTGTCCATTCTCGAACATCACGCACCCGCTACCGTCGGGAATGGACTTTCAAAAGACGCCAAAATTTCGATTTTACCCTGACCCAAAACCAATATCGCTCCAAGTCATTAATAAAAGCATTCCCACTGCACTCAACTCAGGGCTCAGCACTCGCAAAAATTCGTGTCATTATTCGACACACTTACTTAAATATCGAAGGGTCCGCTAGTTTGGTAATCCCCCCTAGAAACCAAGGTGATCAGAAGTAAAATTTTCCGTAAGCTAAACGCAGGGAGATTCTGCATGAAGACATCACGTTTTCTGACAGCCAGATCATGGCGATCTTGAAGCAAGCCGAGAGCGGAGTGCCCGTTCCGGAGTTATGCCGCGAGCACAGCATGAGCAGTGCCAGTTTTTATAAGTGGCGAGCCAAATTCGGCGGCATGGATACCTCCATGATTAAACGCATGAAAGAGCTTGAAGATGAGAACCAGCGGCTGAAGAAGATGTATGCCGAAGAACGGCTCAAAGCTGAGTTGCGCAAGGAAGCTTATAGCGCGCCAATTAATTTGGCCAGTGCGGACAAGATAGTTGACGCTGCATAGAAGCTCTTGAGGGAAAGTGGTAAAGCCATCTCTCCGCCGCGAGATGGCGCAAAAAGCCGTTATCACTTCTCGTTGTAGCATTCGCCAAGCCTGCGAGGCCTTTAGTGTCAGTGAGTCCTGCTATCGTTACCGGGCTAAGCTCAGCAGTGAAAATGCCGAGATCGCGGATCTATTGGTGCGATTAACCCATAACCAGCGAAACTGTGTCACCGCCACAGTAATACTGACCCACTAGGAGGTGCGGACTAAATCTTGGACTACATCGGAGGTAGTTCATGTATTCGTATGAAGATCGCGTAAGGGCAGTGATGCTCTACATCCAGTACAACAAGAGTGAAGCTGCTGATCTTGGCCGACTAGGGCTGGAAGCCCTGGGGCCCCTGTTACGTCGAATAATAGGCAGATTCGACGCCCGTACTTCTTAATAAGACTCCCGTGGCACTCTCACCCAACCTTCCATCAGCACCCGAGCGCTGCGACTCATGATAGCCTTCTCCACTACCCAGTAGCCATTGATCTCGCGGGCCTCGGCACCGACGCGCAGCGTGCCAGACAGATGACCAAAGTGCACCGAAGTGCGGTTGCCACCGCCTGTTGCCAAGTTCACTAACGTTCCCGGGATAGCGGCGGCCCCAATGGGGCGACTGCGAACGTTCCAGGCATCGCATGATGGAGCTTTCCCATAGATAGTCCACGAACGAGTATGTCCACATTATTAGCACACACTTGCTTACCGCTCGCTGCCATATAGTCCGAGGGCTTGGCAACATATGCGATTTTAGGAGTGTGCTGCCGGTTTTCAGCATCCGCCACACTTTCTACCAACCCCATTCGCACCGCACCATGGCTGCGAATGGACTCAAACATCGCCAGGGCTCTTGGATCGTTATTTATGGTGTCCTGCAACTCAGTGCCGGTATAGCCGATATCTTCTGCATTCACAAAAATTGTTGGAATGCCTGCGTTGATCAGAGTCGCCCGGATTGGGCCAAATTCTGGTATGTCCAACTCGTCTACGAGATTTCCTGTGGGGAAAATAGCGCCCTCTCCGCCATCTGCCGGGTACATGAACTCCAACGGTACTTCTGCCGCAGGAAAGGCAACCCCATCTAGTTCGAAGTCACCAGTTTCCTGAACTTCCCCTCCGCTCATGGGGACTCGTGCGATGATGGTTTTGCCGATATTGGCTTGCCAGATGCGCACGGTCACAAAGCCGTCCTGTAGCAGGTACTAACTGCTTTCCAGGCGCTGCAAAAACCGGAACAACAGATACCCGGCTATCGCGACCAGCACTCCAGCCGTGAAAAAAGAAGCCCCAAAACCCGCCAGCTCAAGCATTATCCCAAACAGCAGCGGCGCCAGAAAGTTGATACCCCGATTAGCCATCATCCTCATACCCAAGGCACCTGAACGCTGCTCGTCCGTGACACTCTCGGCCAAAATGACAATAGACAGGGGCTGTAAAACCCCGCACCCAACTCCCACAAATACCGAAAAGAGGCCAATCATCAGTACGTGCTCGCTGAATCCCAGGAGCACCAGCCCCGTCGACAAAGCCGCCAGTGACACAAGCATGGCTATCTGCCGGCCACCCACGGCCGCAATCACCCGAGCAATAAAAGGTCGGATCAACATCGAAGCGACAGCTCTTAGACTGACCAGAACCCCTATGGTCGATGCAGCCACGTCCAAATCTTCGAGGTACGCTGGCAGGTAACTGCCGTGAACACTCAAGGCAAATATTGAGGTAATTGTTACCGCCACAGAGATCTGCGCACCCGAACTGCTTTTCAGCAGGCGTGACTGAGCACGGAAGCCAGTTTTCCTGAGGTCCACACGCATGCCTCGCCGGGCCTTTCCAGTCAGTCTGGAGGCGAAAAAGACACAAATCAGCGCCACGCCCGCCATGCTGAAAAACGCTGGCCGCGTGGTTTCACCGAAATCAATCAAGGCACCGGCAATGAGAGGGCCAACCACTTGTCCGCCTGAGAGCCACGTAGTATACCAGCCGAAGTAGCGTTCCAGCACTGGCCCCGTTCCAAGGCTCGAAATCACCGATTGGCCGGCCAAAACCATCTGCAACTGCCCCAAACCTATTAACAGCTGGCCCGCCAGCAAACCCCCATAGCCACGAAAAGCAACGATGAGCAGTAAACCTGCCATCATCATTACGGCACCAGCGATCATGAGACTGCGACCACCATAGCGGGTCACCATTCCCCCCAGAGGTATCGCCAACAGCAGCGGCAAAAGGTAGGGCGCACTGAAAACAACGCCTAGCATTAGGGGTGACGCGCCCAGTTTCAGAGCGTATACCGGAACTGCAACCAACAGCATCGAATGCACGACCAACGCGCAGGTAAGCGCAATGCAAACGACACGGAAGTTCCGCTCCGACTCGGAGAGAGGAACCGGGCTTAAGGGCTCTATATCACGCTGCATCAATGAGCTACGGGTTTTGTAGGTGCGTTTTTGGATCGGTTCCTTTTTCAGGCTACAAGCTCCAGGCAACTTTGGATAAATTCAAAAAAGCTCTCGCGACACTATTATGTTGCTCCTCTGTAGAGAACTGAGTTTGATATTACAAGCTTTTCCATTACATCGTTAATGAGAAAAAAGCAGATCAGATATGACCGGCTGGCACAAAGGGAAGTACACCGGTCCCTTCCACATGCAGTCCTTCCTGTGAAAGCAAAGTGGTTACTTGTCCACGATGGTGGATCTGATGATTGAAGAGGTGTAACGCGAGATGTCCAAAGGGTTTGCGGAATTCCTTTCCCTGCATATTTTGGTATTGCAGGGAGTGTTCCATATCAGCTTCCTGCAACTGGTCAGCCCAGTTTATGATAATTTCGTCCAAATGCTGTCTCTGTCCATAAAGGCCTTTAAACGTAGCTGCCATCCTTGTGTTGTACCAATCAGGCCAGGGGATTTCACCGAGCGATTCCAAAGCCTTCATGCCGGCCGGATGCGCCCTGAAGCGTTTGAGCCAGCAGATGTCGGTCACAACCATATGGTTGAGTGTGGCTATGATGGAGCCAAAAAAAGACCCTTTGTCTGCTTCCACCGTTGCCTCCGGCAGTTGCCGGGCTAAAGCGTAGACCTTTTCGTTCATCGCCTTGTTATAGCGAGCCAGAGCTCGGAGGTGGTCGAGTATAATCACGGCAATCGCTCCTGCTGTATGTATGACTTTGTGGGTTTCCCCATGAGTTTATAGCCGGAAGTTACTCTCCGGACCATTCATGCTGCTGACCATGACGACTTTTAGTCTCATCCTCTGCGTTATCAATTTTGCTACTGAGTCAATTGCACCAAATTGATCTTTTTATTTACAGCAGCACTTAACCGATTCGCTGAGTGTTGACTAATCTTATCTCGTTCCGTATAACGGAATATCATTCCAACAAAAATAAGTATAGCGCACAGCATTGCGTAACACCTAGCGAGTGCCGGCTGAAAGAAATGTGATCCTCAAGAATCCGGGGTGCGACTCCACAGGATCTTTACGAAAATAATAATCAACAAAAATAGAGGTAGATACAGTTATGAAACTCAAATCAATCCTTTCGACTGCCGTCATTTCGGCAGCCCTGAGTGTCGGTGCAGTGGCACAGGACTTCCCTGATGGAACCATTAACTTCGTGGTTCCTTATGGACCAGGCGGTGGTTTCGATACGGCGGCAAGGGCGCTTGCCCCCTACATGGAAGAGTCGCTGGGGCCCAATACCACTATCGTTATTCAAAACGTCGCAGGCGCCGGTGGTCGGCGGGGTGCGACCCAGGTTGCTCGGTCAGCACCTGATGGCTATACCGTCGGTATTTTCAATCTGCCCGGATTCGTATTGCCAGAGATGCTCGGTGAGTCAGTGGAATATGACTTGACTACGCTGAGCTGGATAGGGCGCCTGGAAAATCAGGACTACGTGCTGCTGTCACGCGGTTCGTCAGACATCAAAACACTCGATGACCTATTAGTTCAGGATGATATTGTTGTTACATCGCATGGATTCGGTTCGACTGGCTTAGCCGCCAATCAGATCATGTTTTCTGTGTTAGGGCTGGAATCTGTAAACCCTATTTATGTAGGGGGTTACAGTGGTACGACCGCTGCCATAGTCGGTGCGATACGCGGTGACGGCGATATTACCGTCTCTGTCATTTCGACGGCTCTGAGCTATGTCGATTCTGGTGATTTGACGCCGCTGGCAGTATCCGGTACGGCGCGTGTCTGGGACACAGTACCCACTTTCGAAGAGGCCGGTTATCCAGAACTCACGCCTATCAACCTTCAACGATCCATTGCCGGACCTCCGGGCATTCCGCAGGACCGTCTGCAAATCCTGCGCGATGCCTTCATGGCTGCCACCAGCAATCCGGCCTTCCTGAAGGCCGCCGAGTCCATGGGCATGCAGATCAACGTGCTTGACGGTGACGCAGCGGGCGCAGAGGTTAATTCCAGCTTTGGTCTGTTCAACCGGTTCCGTGACAGCCTCGGGAACCCCAATTGAGAAAGATAGAAGGCAACAATTAGCATGCTGGAATCTCTCAATTTAGCCGTTAATTTCTTTTTGGCAGACTGGATGACCATCGTCTACCTGATGCTCGGTGTTCTGATCGGTGTTCTATTTGGCGTTATCCCCGGATTGGGTGGCACTACTGCGGTCGCCCTGCTGTTGCCACTGACTTTCGGTATGCAGCCGGAACAGGCGATTACCCTGATGGGGGGAATTCTTGGTTCAAGTGCCATTGGCGGCTCGGTGGCCGCCATTCTACTCAATGCGCCCGGGACGGCGCCCAACGCTGCCACCTGTTTCGATGGTTACCCGATGACCCGCCAGGGCAAAGCCGGCATCGCCATTGGCGCGGCGATGGCCGCATCTTCCATTGGCGGTCTGATCGGGGTCGCAATCCTGATCGTCGTATTGCCCATTACCAAAAGCATTGTCCTGATGTTCGGACCGCCAGCGTTTTTCATGCTTGCGGTGCTGGGCCTGACGTCATTGACCGTTGCCAGCGGCAACCTTCTCCGCGGGTTGCTGGCTGCCTGCATTGGGTTGATGATTGGCTTTGTCGGTTATGATGACTTTGGCGGCACACAACGTTATACCTTTGATTCCAATTTCCTTTGGGATGGCATTTCGTTGGTGCCCACCCTGATTGGTCTGTTCGCCATTGCCGAGATGATAAAGCTGTACGTCGAAGGGGGCGCGATAGCTAAGGATACTGATCCCACCAAGATCAAACTGGCAGGTACATCGCTTGGTATAAAGTCGGTATTTTCCAATATGCCTACAGTTTTCAGCGGTTCTATTATTGGTTCCATAGTGGGCATGGTGCCAGGCGTAGGTGGCACGGTTGCCTCCTTTCTTGCCTATTCTTTTGCGTCGCAGTTCACCCGCAAAAACAATCATTTCGGCAGCGGCGATGTGCGTGGTGTGATCGCTCCTGAGGCTGCCAATAATGCCAAGGATGGGGGATCGTTGATCCCAACCTTGGCGTTCGGCATCCCCGGCAGCGCTGAAATGGCGCTGTTCCTCGGTGTGCTGATAATGCATGGCATGACCCCGGGACCCATGCTCCTGATCGAACGTGAGTGGAGCATTATGGTCCTCATCATCGCGCTGGCTTTGGCAACTTTAATGGCTAGCTTAGTCGTGCTGGCATCTGCAAAGCTGCTGGTAATGATTTCCTTTCTGAACTCCGCAATTATTATTCCAGCCGTGTTGGCGATTTCCCTGGTTGGTGCCTATGCGCTGAATGCCCACATGGGTGACGTGGTCGTCGCAGTGATATTCGGGTTTATCGGTTACATGATGATCAAGTTTGAATTTCCACGCATTACGCTGGTTATTGCGTTGGTGCTGGGAAGCATGATGGAACGTAGCTTCCTGCAGTCTATAACCATTTTCCGTGGAGACTGGACAGGGTTTTTCCGGGATACCACTTCGCTGATTATTTTCTGCTTAGTTGTGCTGGCACTGGCCTTTCCGACAGTGCACAAGATTCGAGGAATGCTCGCTAAATGAAAACAATTAGATTGCCATTCAGCGCAGGCATCATACCGGCGCTGCTTTTGCTGGGGTTAGCCGTTGGTGGCTGGTTGATCGCCCTGGAGTGGGAACGGAGCAGCGGCATGTTTCCACGCTTTCTGGGCGTGATCTTTATCGGACTGGCGGCACTGGAACTCGGTATACATGTATTCAAATCGGTATTTGGAAAAGCCGAAACGGTAGTCGATCTAGAAGAACTCCGGAAACAACTCTGGGGGTTCGGCTGGCTGAGTCTATTGTTGCTAATGATTTATCTGCTGGGCTTCATGGTCACAGTCGTCCTGTATGTATTCCTTTTCCTGAGGTTTCACGGTCGCTTCAGTTATCTTCTTAGCACTGCTATTGCAGTGGGCTCCGTCGCTTTTGTCTATCTGATTTTTCGCCGACTTCTCGAGTATTCCCTGTTTCCTGGAATTCTTTGGTGATGGATCGCTGTTGAGTCTTGGAATTTGCGGTAATCCTCTGTCAGGTGAGGCACCACTCAGGCTTTGAATATAGGAGAAAACCATGAACATAGAGACTGAGACGGTCAATCTGCATATTGCCATTCTTTCTGAGGCCATGGGTGCCGTTATCCATGGCGTCGACCTCGCTAAAGGCATCTCTGATGCTGAGCTAGATACCATTAAGACGCACTGGTATGAGCGCTGTATTGTGCTTTTCCGTGGCCAGTCCCTGACCGAAGAACAGCAAATCGTTTTTGGCGAAAAGTTCGGAGAGCTGGCTCATACGCTGAAGAAGTTCGAGATCACGAAAAATCCGGCAATCATGTACGTCACAAACGAAAAAAAGGATGGCCATTACCAGGGCGCACTGCCCGATGGTGAAATGTATTTTCACATGGACATGTGTTATCTCGAACGACCTTCGATGGCCAGCATCCTGTATGCCATCAACATACCAAAGAGCGGTGGGGATACCCTGTTTGCCAACATGTACACGGCATACGAAGACCTTGGTGAAGAGACCAAAAGCTTCATTGAGCAGCGGATGGCAATCAACAGCTATGACCCCGGCAAGAGTGATTACGCTTCCACTCGCTCAATCTCAGACTACCGATCAGAAACTGAGCTCTCCTACCCGCAGCCCATGGTCTATCGTCATCCGGTAACCGGTCGTAAAGCACTCTATGTCAATCGGGTGATGACCCGCCAGGTTGTAAACATGGGTGAAGCGGAAAGCACAGCTCTGCTGCAAAAGCTTTTTGCGCACCAAGAACAGGAAAAGTACATCTATCGCCACAAGTGGCAGCCCGGAGATGTGCTGATGTGGGACAATCGCTGCACGTTGCATGCCCGCGAAGAATTTGATGCGAGAGAACTGAGAAAGTTGCGCCGCGTCACGATTAAAGGGGAACGATTGTACTGATGGAGGGACTGTTGAACCGGATAAAGGGCAACATTTTATATTTAATGTGGAGAGTCAAGCAATGAGCAATGAGCTTGAAGGTAAG
The DNA here is from genome assembly GCF_000283275.1 of Marinobacter sp. BSs20148. NCBI lineage: Bacteria > Pseudomonadati > Pseudomonadota > Gammaproteobacteria > Pseudomonadales > Marinobacteraceae > Marinobacter > Marinobacter sp. BSs20148. The sequence continues at coordinate 1,454,952 of NC_018268.1, read as the reverse complement.
GTGGTCATTGTAACCGGCGGCGGACATGGTATTGGTAGGTTTTATTGCCGTCACTTGGCAGAGCATGGTGCCGCGGTGGTGGTTGCAGAGTTGGACGGCGCTGCCGGCGAAGCGGTGGCAAAAGAATTACAGGATGAGGGATACAAATCGCTAGCCGTGCGCACTGACGTAACCAGCGAAGCCGATGTAAACAACATGGTAGAAGCGACGATTAATGAATTTGGCACCGTTCATATTGTGGTCAATAACGCCGCCATGTTTGCCACTGTTCCCATGTCGCGGGCACCCTTTGATGAACTATCGGTATCTGAGTGGGACAAGATGATGTCAGTAAACCTGAAAGGGACCTGGCTAGTGTGCAAGGCCGTAGCCTCTGAGATGCGCAAAAATCGATATGGCAAGATTATTACGATCAGCTCAGGAACTGCCCTGAAGGGCTCCAATGGCCGGATCCACTACGTTGCCTCTAAAGCTGGCATTCTGGGTTTCACAAAGACCTTGGCCAACGAACTGGGGAAATACAATGTATGCGTTAACTGTATTGCCCCGGGAAACACGCTGAGTGAAGAAAATCCCGATGAGTCCATTGTTAAAATGCGCGAGGCTGCCGCCAAGACGCGAGCCTTGAAACGAGTGCAGAAACCCGAGGATATGTTGGGTGCTGTGTTGTTTCTAAGTTCCCCTGCCAGCGATTTCATTACCGGGCAGACACTGGTAGTCGATGGCGGCTCGGCAATGCATTAATCAGCTATGTACTGACAGAAGCATATTTTGGGATAACAGATTCAATCTTCCTGGAAGTCAATAAGATGAATAAACAGGCAAAAGACCCTGCCCAACAACACTACATCGCGGCTGTACATGACCTGTGGCAGCCAGACAGCGCCACAGACCCGGACACAGCGAATCGCGTGCGCCAGCTCATGAGCGAGTGGCTTCATTCCACAACACCCGACACCGCTTGGGTGCGTACCCTGAAAGCCGAAAAATCGTCCGGCTTCTCACTCTACACAGATTCGGACCACGGATTCATTCAGATGAATCACTATCACGCCGGGTTTCGCACCAATACGCCCCATGACCACGGGCCGTATTGGGTTGTCTATGGGGTATACGAAGGTGAAGTGGAAATTCTGGTTTATATCCACAATGCCGCCAGCAATACCGTGCGGTTAGATCGTATTGATCGGCTAAAAGGCGGTGATGCCGTGGCGTACTTGCCCGGCGAAATTCACTCGACACGGGTCCCCACGCCAGAGCCCGCTCTTGTGCTACGTTTTTTAAGCACAGATTTAAGCCAGGTGCCGCGCCAACGGTTTACGCCCGAACAGATTGTGGCATAGGGGCTAGGCATGCAAGGAAGGCGTCCAGGATGTATCTGGATACCTTTCAGCAAAGCGGCTGAGCGGACAGGAGTTTGTCAAAGACACTAAATCGATGGTAAGCGCCGCTAAATCGACCCACTTGCTTTCAGTCGATCTGCGGCATTTTTTTTAAGCCCGCTCCAAGTCGACATTCCTCGGTAGCAAGGCTTCCAGCTTTTCCAACGTGTCTGTTTCAGCAATGCACTCCAGTACATACTAGATATAAGCGGAGGGTTCCAGGCCGTTGGCCTTAGCCGTTTATGTCGAACCCAGAAATATGCAGAACTAGCTTTGTCGTTTGCGTAAATAAGCCGACACCACACCATTTTGGGTCATTCACTAACGGTGCCGATTCGGCATAGTTTGCGATCAGCTACAAGTTATTCAGGAACGCCAGCAGTTCATCTCCGGGCTGATAGCACTTTACTCCGGCATGCCCTAATGGATCTATTTTTGCCAGCGCAGCTTCCTTCAGAGCCATATGAGCATGAAGGTAAACCTGGGTGGTCTCAACCGACTCATGCCCCAGCCACAATGCTATAACTGAACAGTCTACCCCCGCTTGAAGCAGCTCCATTGCCGCGCTGTGCCTCAGAACATGCGGGGTGATCCGCTTCTGTTTTAGTGAAGGGCAATGCTGCCGCGTGATATCCGCATATTTTGCAACAAGGTACTGGACCGCGTCGGCGCTCCGTCGCCGGCCTTGTCTTGTCGAGAACAATGCCGTGCTGTCACACTTGGCCGGTTCCTTTAACCATTCCTGAACTGCCCTCGAGACAGTGCGTGTAAAAGGTGTGCAACGCTCATTCCGGCCGTTACCCAGACAATGAACGTGGGCACCGCTGCCCAGCACAACCGAAGCGCGGTCAAGACCTGTGAGTTCGGAGAGTCGCAAACCTGTCTGTACAGCAAGCAGCAGTAACATGTGATCCCGACGACCGATCCACGTTGATTGATCCGGTGCCGCCAGTAGCGCCTCAATTTCTGGTCTCGCCAGAAAATACACTATCCTACTGTCCTGACGCTTACCGGGCACTGCCAGTACTCGCTGGATTTGTGCACTGTGTTCGGGTTCTTCTTAGGACACAAAACGGAAGAAAGATCGAATGGCAGTCAGCCTCAGGTTTCGGGCCCGGGCGCTAATCGAACGATTGACTTCCAGATCCTCGAGAAATGCACTGACAAACGCTGCATCGATATCGTCCCAGTTGAGAGATGACGGCGGCTTGCCCAATTGTTTTTGGGTAAACACCAGCAGCAGCCGGAAGGTGTCGCGATAGGACGCTATGGTGTTCGCACTGACGTGTGGCTGACGCATAAGCCGATCGGTAAAGAAGCGTTCCAGCAGAGCCGGCAGAGTGGGAGTGTTCATGGCAATGCCTCCCAGTGTTTCTCAAGTCGGCGCGTGGCGTGTTCCATGAGCTTGGGGCAAGCTGACAGATACCAATAGGTGTCACGAACGCACGTATGACCGAGATACGTCGACAGCACAGGCACCAGGTTGTCCACATCCTTCCCGGCCCGGTACCCGTCGAGCAACGTGGCCACCGCAAATCGATGACGAAAGCCGTGCAGCCTCGGACCTGCGTGAGCGGTCGCAGCCCGGAGTCCGGTCTGGCGCGACAGAGCCCAGAAAACCCAATAGACATAATGCGGTAGCAACTAACCACAACGCTCCGCAACGAGAAAATACGAGCTGTGGGGAGTGGCGAGGTGCACATCCCGTCGAGGCGCATAATCCAATAGAACCTGTCGGGTACTCGGATGTATTGTCACCAAGCGTGATTTTCCGAATTTGGCCCCCCGAATCGTGAGGATACCCTCTTCAATGTCGACATCATCACGCCTCAGCGCCAGTGACTCGCCAATTCGTAGGCCCGTGACCGCCAAGAGCCCAAACAAACAGTGGTATGTCCACCGTCGAAGCGCTTGCTCGGGGGGCAGCGCCAATGCAGCTGTCAGCAGTGTTTGTATTTCCGTATCTGAGCAGAGGTAGGGCCCAACTGGCGTGTCTCCCGGGCGATTGTGTTGCCCTTTCAAGCGCCAACTTAGTCGTAATGAAAGTAGTCTTGCGCCGTTCCATAAACAGGGTGAAGCTCGTCAGGGTGCGTTCCTGATGAACATACTTGTATCCTAGGCCCCGCTGTAGCGAGAGATAGTCTCGCAGCGCTGTCCGCAAGGTGCTCATTGAACACCTCCCGGCCACGGCAGCCGGAGTTTACGAAGAGCGTTGATGTCCACCTTGGCGTAAAGACGCGCCTGCACCTAACAGCTGAGTTGCAAGGCTGTAGCGAAAAATTTGGGTACCTTTACGAGGCACATCTACTCCGGCCCGTTCCCGCGCAGAGACAGCGATCATCGAGATACTGCTCGATGATGTGAATCCACGGTGTGGAGCGAGTGAACGGATGAATATCCGGCGACTGTCGGTAGTCCATCGCCCGTGTTGCAGGTAATCGGCCAGCGCAATGCCGACCTCGGACAAGAAGGGCATAACTACGAGTTGACGGCCCTTGCCCTTACAGTCAGGAGGCCCGAGTGCCAGTCGATGTCTTCCAGCTCCAGTGTGGCAACCTCGTTGGCCCTCAATCCGAGGCGTGCCATCAAAAGTAGCACTGAATAGTCTCGTTTCCCAATCGCAGTTGTCCGGTCACAACCATCGAGCACAAGCTGGATCTTAGGAGGTGGAAGATAGTCAGTGGTCCGAATCGCCAGCTCCGCACACTTGGAACAGCGGCGGCGAGATCGTCAACGATATGCCCCCTGTACACCAAATAACGAGTAAATGCGCGCAGCGTCCAGCACATGGATCTTGCTGTTCGGGGGAAATGGTCATGAGCGTGGTCGGCTATAGAACGGATAATGTCTTCCGAGGAAAGTCTCGGAAACCTTGCCGCTCCCTTGCTACAGCATTCCTGAAGAAACTTCCGAAGCGGTGGGGGGGGGGCCGATGTCGAATCACCGTTGTTTGAGAAAGTCCGCGCTCTCTTAACAGGTAATGCTCGAAGTCCTGTTCGATTTGCTCAAGTGGCTTTGGCGGGATGATTGTTTGTGGCGCGATAACATTGATCTGTCGAAGCAGTCCGAGAAGTTGGCAAGGTGCAGGCCGGTCGCTGCAAAACGGCCGTTGATATTGCGTCCGGTAACGAAGGTAGTGCACCACGAGACTCTCGTCCACGTCATTAATATTGAAATGCTTGCGGGCCAACCACTGACTGAAATCACCCACAATTCGGATACAGCGCGTCCACTCTGATAGCAATGATCCTATCTCAGCAGTTGTGCGGCATACAGATCAACGTAATCCCCCAACGGACCTTCGTACAATCGTCGAAGTACCTTTGGTAACTTAAAGTATGCATTGGCAGTCATGTCCTCTACTCCTCATCGAATGACGAGAGAGAGATCAAACTATGCCGAATAGGCTGACGGCAAGTCCGGGGAATACAGGCTTCCGAATGGGGGTGCGGCATAGAGCCGTCTCGACCAAGGAATAGCAGGTTGCGCTGGCACGGGCGCCCCGTGAGGTATCGGCGAACAGCCAGGCTTTGCGACCCAGAGCGAACGGACGGATGGCGTTTTCAGCCAGCACGTTACTGATCTGCAGATCACCGCGCTCGCAGTAGCCGATTAGAGTGGGCCACTGGTTGAGTGTGCAGTCCATGGCTTTGCGCGTCAGGGTACCCTTTGCGACCTTGCCGGCATTGGCTTCCAGCCAAGTCTTCAGTCCGGGCACGCTCAGTTCCTGACGGATGCGGTAACGCTCGCTTACACTCAATTCTTTGATCTTGCATTCGATGGCGTAGAGTTTGTTGATGTGGCTAAGGGCCACATCGGCTTTGGTGACTTTCGTGGGTTTGCCTTTACCCTGAGGCTTGGCCCCCTTGGTGGCCTGCAACGGGGCAGGCCGAAAGCCGCCGCCGTTCACAGGCGCTATAGATCATTCCTCAAGTAAACTCGAAATGACGTCAGAATAATCCCTGAAACCGACCACAGAGGCCCGCACGATTTCTGCTGTCGCGTCCCCGTCTACGTACTGCGAAGAATATTCCATGCGGTCAAGCTGCACTTGAAACTCCGGGTCCTGGACTGCCATGCGAATGGCTTTTCCCAGGATTGCACGGATCTCCGCTGACATTCCCGGTGGAGCGCCAATCACCCGGTGGCTGTTGAAGCCTTGGTTGAGTTCAACCGACAATCCAACCTCAGACGGCAGCGGTGCACCTGGCAGCTCTGGGTTTCTTTGGCCGTCATAATACATCAAGACCCGAGTTTCCCCGCTTCGAACAAATGACATCTGACTATCCATTGAGCCCCAGATCACATCTGCGTCGCCACGCACAACTGACAAAACCGCCTCACTGGTACCGTTATGATTAATTGCTGTCCATTCTTTGCCCATCTGATCCAGGGTAACAGCCGCAGTTATGGTCGAGTTGGCTGTCATTCCCTGGGTAGACACTTTAATACTATCCAGTTTCATAAAGTCTTCGATCGTTTCAATATCCGAATCCGCCCTGACCGACATGATGGTCGGGTCAAGGGAAAGTCTCCCAAGCCATGTCATTTCAGTCAGATCATACGCGACTTCCTCCGCCGCTTGAGCTGCAGCAAGACCGCCCAGATTCACGATTCCGATTGTGTAGCCATCGGGCTGCTGACGATAAATGTAATTGGTTGCTATGACACTGCCGGCCCCCGGCATGTGTCGGACTCGAACGTTTACATTGTTGGGAAGGTGTTTTTCAATGAAAGGAGCTACTGCTTGCGCCCAGGTGCTGTAACCACCACCCGGGTTATAGCCCACCAAGAACTCGACATCCCGCTGCGGGAAATTGGGTTGTGCCGATGCACTGCTGACAGCAAGGCTTACAGACAATACTCCCAAGCCAATAACGGCAGATATTAAAAGTTTCATAGTCTCACTAATCTCCGATTGTAATTGTTGTTACGGTATGAGCGCATCGAGTGTTACGTTATAAGGAACACCGTTTCACTTTGCCCCTTAATGAAAGTATCGTCAAGCAAATGCTGACACTTATTCTCCAGCCTTCAACAAAGCGGGACATTTTATAATTCATAGTTGAACTATTCTTCTATATGGGATAATGTTCCGTATAGAGGGCCGCTATCAGTGTCCATTAATAGTTGCCCTGTCATGGCAGATTTCGGTGCGCTACGAATAATCGCAGTGAGATTCAATCGCAACTTTTGAGGTTGACAAAGATGCTTTCAACAATAAAGACCATTCTCTACGTTTCTGACTTAAAGGGCGGCACCTGGCCGTCGATGAGACTTGCCTGCTCTATTGCCCAACAATATGGGGCCAAGATGATTTATGCCCATGTTGTCAATCACGTTAAAGAACTACGCGACACGATGAAAGATTTCGAGATAAATAGTAGCGTGGATATTCAGGAAATACTGACAAAAGCAACGGCCAAGGCCGAGTCCAGAATGAAAGAAAACGTCAGAAAATTTCTGACTGACGAATACCCAGAATCAGACAGCCCGGTTGACATTCAAATACAGGTTCTGGAAGGATATGCCTCGCAAACCATTCTCCGCACAGCGGAATTGGAACATGCGGACTTGATCGTAATGAGCAGCCGGACTCATGGTGCCATTGGGCAGGTTATAGGTTCCACAACCAACAAAGTGATGCATCACGGCAAGTTCCCGGTTCTCGTCATTCCCTATTACGACTAAGTATCCGGAGACCGAGCGGAATCTCTTCTTGATAGCAGTGATTCCGCCTCCGCCAGAAAACCCTTATGATTCCCTTTTGCCAGAGCAATAGACTTCCATGTCGTCTTCATGAGGTCTTAATTGAATCTAATGTCACTATTCGCCTACGTTAAGCGGGAACTGTTCGATCCCAGCACTCTCTTTTTTATTGCACTTGCTTTAGCTTCAGGTGCTGCCCTTTGGTGGATGAAAGGAGAGGAGGTGTTCGAACTCGCAGCAATCAGCGGCGTAACGCTTGTTGTCATGATTGCGCCGATCATGCTGATCGCGATGGTTATCAGCGGCTACGTGCGGCAACTTCTTCCGACCGCCGTGGTGGAGCGCTGGCTTGGTTCTGAGAGTGGTCTTCGTGGCCTGGCGGTGGCAATTCTGGGTGGTATCGTCACCCCGGGGGGGCCGTTTGCAGCCTTCCCACTCGTCGTGGGCTTTTATCGCACCGGGGCGTCGTTTGAAATCTGTGTTGCCTATCTCACTGCCTGGAGTGTGCTCGGCCTGAACCGGGTGCTTATCTGGGAACTTCCGTTCCTTGGTGTGGACTTTGTTTTGACACGCCTTTTGGTTTCATTGCCACTTCCAGTCATCGCCTGGATGCTTGCAAGACTTCTGGTCCGGCGCAGGAATCGTAATGCTTAGCGCCTACTTCACGCTCATTACTATCCTTTCCTGTCTGGCTTTGATCGCGCACCGGAAACACCAGGTGTCTCACAAAGAGGTGGTCTCCAAGGGTGTTGCTGATACGCTGCCGTTGCTGTTCCGAATACCCGCTGCCATTCTCGCTGGCAGCTTCCTGGCTGAGTTGATTCCAAAAGCGTATGTAGTAGCGTTATTAGGCGATTCTTCTGGGCTGCAGGGAATTCTCCTGGCCTCGATACTGGGCGGTTTCTTGCCTGGCGGCCCGATGATTGCGTTCCCCCTTCTTCTAGCACTGTTTAAAGCCGGCATGGGAATACCTCAAATGATCGCTCTGCTCACTGCATGGTTGCTGCTGGCGTTCCATCGCATTATCGCTTTCGAATTACCCATGCTGGGGTCCAGGTTCGTACGTCGGCGCCTGCTTGCCTGCCTTCCACTTCCTCTATTAGCTGGAATCGCAGCACTGGCAGCTGACAACCTGTTCTAGCATTTGGTGCTAGCGTCCAAGGCCCAAACCAGACTCTCTTTCTGCTAAATCAAAACCTTTCTATTATTCTGCTATGTCGAACGGCGTATTATTTTAAATGCCCTACTGCGATAGTGCCAAAACCAAAGGTAATCCCCCCATTTTTAGAGGGGATTACCGATGAGCGACGCCCCCGCTTTTCCAGCTTGGGATTGAGTGGAATTTGTATCATTGGCTTTGGCATAACGGCCTCCTAAAGCACCCTGATTTCTATGTTAACTCAAAATCAGGTGGTTCATACTTAGGTTGGCACACAGGGTCACTAAGCCATGTCGCACATCAGTTGTTACTTCATAGCATCTTTGACCACATCCACGACGTCCTGTGGATACTGATACACCTCGCGAAAATAGCCTTGCATCTCGTCTCCCGGTACAAACGTTACAGGCAGATTCTGATTTTTGAGATCCGCCAGAAACTCAGAATCCTTAACCGTTTCAGCCATTGCGTTGCGCAACGCCGTCACTCGTTCTTGCGGGATTCCTGGAGGTGCAACGTAAGGACGCCCCATCTTCAGGCGAGCAATAAGGAGATTAATGGTTTGCCGTTCCCTTTCGGTCTTGGCCAAGTCACTGACCAGCGTTACATCGGGCAGCTCGGGATGTCTTTGATCCGCTACCTGATAAATAACATTGTAGTCACTACCTTCTTCCAACCATTCCGGAGCGGTAGCCTTGGTGGAGCTCAGAAGAAGCGTCCCGATGCCCTGGACTTCGCCACGCTCCATTGCCAAGCGCACATCGTTGGCACCCGGATAACCGGCAATAACGTTGATGTTGAGATCAAACAGACTGGCGAGAACTCGAGGAATAACGTTGCTGTTCGCACCAGCACCGGTTGACCCCATGGTCATCCGCTTGGTCTTCAGGTCTTCAAGCTTTTCGATCCCGGAATCTTTTCGGGCCATTCCCAGCGCGACCTCAACATTCAAGTTGCCAATCCAGTTAACCTCATTTACGTCAAACTGGGCCTTATCATTGCCAAAAAGCGGTTCATAAGCCATCCCGGAATTAACGGCTCCGAATACGGTGCCATCCTGGGGAAGAGTATTAGCAATTTGATTCATCAATACGAGGGAACCCGCACCCGGTACGTTTTTAGCAATCACACTGGGGTTACCAGCCATATGCTTGGAAAAATGGCGAGCTAATGTGCGTGCATAGGCATCGTATCCGCCACCTGCGGAATATCCGACGAGAATCTGTATTGTTTTCCCGTTGTAGAAGTCTGCAACGTCCTTTTCATTTGCGCTGGTGCTGGTGCTGGTGGAAGAGAGCACTAATACTGCAAAGACAGCGAGTGCTTTGCAGAACGAACTTCCATAAGTTTTCATCATGTAATCTCCTTTTTGATTTATTTTTTTTGCTAGAGATATAGTATTTTTAATCTTTAAAGATTTACTCAGTTTTTATGATTAGTTAATTTGCCATAACGCCTCCAGGTATTATCGAGAACAATATTCCTTGTTATTACTTAAATAAGAATCAAACAAACAAGTATCCCATCAATGCAATATTAACCAGAAAGTGCGCTGGAAACTGAACCGCCCTCAGGGCATCTCCTCAAGCAAACGCCCATAGCCCTTGACGGGCTGACTGACATGCAGTCGCTTCTGGGTTGCCCATACCCTTGCGGGCACTGGATGTACTACGGGTACCTGCAGGTCTTGTTCCAACCGTTGAACAATCTCGAGAGTGGGCCACGCAGTGCCTAGAAGATAAACTCCGTCAGCACTTGGGTGTTTCAAGAATTCTTTCTTTATAAAAGCGTAGATTTCCTGAGGCGCAAGGAGCGTCACGTCGCTGAAAGGAACGGGAATCCCCTCCATCGCAAGCACCTCAAATCCGGCCTCAGTGAAGTAGCTTGCGTACTTCTTATTGATATCTCCCGAAAAGTAGGTGATGCCAACCATTTTGGTGACACCAAGAGCCCGCAGCGCTTCTACCTGACTCGTACCGGAGGTGAAGATCGGCTTACCGTGCTTTTTTTCCAACTCATTAATGATATCGGCCTCACCCTGATACCCTCTTATCATGAACGGAGGGGCACCTTCCGGATGAATGATATCTACATCCAACTCAGCCAATTCGGCAACTTTCTCTTTTATGGAGTCCATCGCGTCCATAAACTCTTTTTCAGTACCCAACTTAAGGCCAAGGTAAACAGGCACTACCTCAATATCCTCGGGAAGGAGACGAATGAAGTCCTCCAGAGCGCCCCGGGCAGTGGGTTTAACGACCCCGATTGATCCCCTCCAGCTTTTTGATGGCATGTTTTACCCCCTAAGCGGCCTTTCCCAACGTTCGGCGACATGCCCGGCATTTTTGACAGACGCACCTGCCGCAATAGACCCTGGCCTGGCGCCAGACTTACTTGCTTCCGGGCATCATTGCCGAAACCCCACCGTCGACGAACAGATCAGTGCCAGAGATAAAGTCAGACTCGTCCGATGCCAGAAACAGGATCGCCTTGGCGAGATCGGCTGGAACGCCCGGCCGGCCACGAAGATTCGAGACTGGACGGGTAGGGTCAAAATTGTCTTTACCGACCGGCGAGCCAATCTTGTTAGGGACAACACTGTTTACGCGGATATTATGCGGCGCGAGCTGAATTGCCATAGAGCGAGTCAGGTTGACTACCCCGCCCTTTGCTGCGGTATACGCAATAGCGCGGTCCCGACCGTAATAACCAGAGGTGGAGCTGACGTTGATGATCCTGCCGCCATTTCCGCCTTCAGCCATTGCCTTTGCCGCATGCTTACCGAACAGAAAGGGAGCTGTCAGGGTAATTGCGATTGTTCGGTTCCATTCTTCAGTGGTGATATCGAAGATGTGTTTGTTATCGGACATCGCAACATTGTTCACCAGAATATCGACGCCTCCCAGGGCATCCGCCACGCCGTTGACAGTCGCTCTGATATCATCCTCATTGGCAACATCACAAATGAATGCCTGCGCCTTGCCACCGGCCGCGACAATATCGGCCGCCACCTTTTCAGCTCGAGCTTCGTCCAGATCCACGACAGCAACACTTGCGCCCTCAGCCGCCAGCATACGCGACACTTCCTCACCGATATTACGCCCGGCACCTGTGACAATAGCGACCTTTCCTGAAAGCTTCATTCGTTGTACTCCGCATTGAGTTTTTTATTCACGCGCCCGCCGACTCCGCTGAGCGCAGGCGTTTGGTCGCGCGCTCGTCAATTGCCAGTGCACCGTTTTGCTCTTGAACTACAACACCGTAGTCGCGGTTTGCGCCTTCTATCGAGACATAGCCTTCCTTTACGTCACGTAGAACGAGATCGACATCTCGTTCGTAAGCGTTGCCCATACCACCCCCACCCGGCGTATCCAGTCGAAAGCAACTTCCTGCGTTCAAGGGATAGTCGGCGTAACGTGTAGGCAGGCGTTCTGCGTTGTCGGTGTCCGGATTAATTATAATGTCGCCCGTGCGACCTGGACCGCCATTCGCTGCTCCATTAGGAGCGATGACGTGCTTTGTCGAGCGGATAGAGAATCTGGCATCCTCCAGATTGAGATATTCACGCCGGATGCCGAGCCCGCCACGGAACTTTCCTGCACCGCCTGAATCCCGTATAAGTTCAAAACGCAAGATGCGAGTCGGGAACTCACTCTCGACAATTTCAATGGACGCGATCTTGGCATTTGACTGGTTTACTGACGTGCCCGACGCCCCATCTTTGCGCGCCCTGGCGCCAGCGCCACCGCCCAGTATTTCGTACTGCACATAGCCCTTGCCAGTGTTGGCATTCCGGCCACCGAGTATGATCGAGCGGCTCCCACAGCCGTCTGCCCGGGCCATGCCTGGAGCAATATCGGTCAAAGCCCCGTAAAGCGCTTCAACCAAGGCGTGGACTGTTGGATTGTAGGTGTTCACCGGTGCCGGAAACCGTGGATTCAGAACACTGCCTTCACGCACATCCATCTCGAACGCGCGCAGCAGGCCACTGTTAATAAACATGTTCGGATCAACGAGCGAAATCAGCACGTAACCGATCGCCGCGCGCACCAGTGGCGGGCGGATGTTTGCTGGGCCTTTGGCCTGATCAGCAGAGCCGCTGAAGTCAAATTTCAGACGGTCACCCGCCTTCTCTATCACGACGTGGATGCGCACCGGTTTTTCGAGCTCGACCCCATCGTCATCGATAAAGCGCTCGGCCTCATAACGGCCGTCACGCCATTCGGCAATCGCAGCACGCATCTTGACTTCGCTGAGCTCAAGCAGGCGCACAAAACTCGCCACTGTGCGATCCCGGCCAAACTTGCCAATAAGCTCGATGAGTCGCTTTTCACCAAGACGACTGCAGCCAAGCTGGCCGCGGATATCACCGAGTACCAGTTCGGGTGTGCGGCTGTTGGCAGCGATGATACGCTCTATCTCGTTATCTCGACGCGAGCCGCGCTGATAACGGACGGCCGGCAGATGCAGCCCCTCGTTGAAAGTCTCCCTAGCCTGACCGGAACATGAGCCTGGAACCGGCCCTCCGAGATCACTTTTGTGTGCGATGGACCCACAAAATGCAATGAGCTCACCGTTAAAAAAGACTGGTGTAATCAGAGCCATATCAGGCGCGTGTGGGCTGCCACCTTCATAAGGATGATTGATAAGAAAGGCATCCCCTTCTTCAATATCGTCATAGCTGCGAAGAACGGCTTCGCAGCAAGCCGGGAAAGCGCCAATGTGTAACGGCAGGACAACATGCTGCGCAATGACTGCGCCATCCGGCCCGATAATCGCGCAAGACGCATCCTGAGACTCACGGATAATGGTCGAAAATCCCGTACGGAACAGCGAGTTTTGCATCTCCTGAACAATACCGCTGAGACTGGCACGGATAATCTCGAGTTCGACCGCATCAGGATTCGATTCATTCTGCAAGGATGACATTTCAGCCCCCTTCTATAGTGATAACAAGGTTCTTGTGGCTGTCCACTCGAGCAGTCTGCCCCGGGAAAACGACCGTCGTGCAGTCAAGCTGATCAACGACCGCGGGCCCGGTAAAGCTGACCCCGACATCCAGCTTTTCACGCTGGTAGACGGGACACTCAAGGGTGTGCTTGTCAAACCGCATGGGTCGATGTTCACGGATAGCATCTTCCAGAGACAGTCCCTGAGGCTCGAAACTTGGCAGGTTGACCGGTGGCACGCGCCCGACGCTGCGCAACCTGTATGATACGATTTCCACGGGTTGGTCGGGTGCTGTGTGACCGAAGGTCTGGCGGTGCGCCTCATCAAACTCTGCCCTGACTTGGGCCAGCCCGCCTTCGGACAATTGGTCCGGGATGGGTACTGTGATTTCATACCCTTGCCCGGCGTAGCGCATGTCCAGAGAGCGTTCAATGCTTATCTGAGTCGTATCGAAGCCTTCGGCCTGGAGTTCGGAGTGGGCATCCTGAACAAGGCTTTCAAACTGATCTTCAACCTCATTCTCGCGGACTTCCGCAATATTGCTCAGGCGCGAGCGAATGTAGTCATGTTTCACATCGGACATCACCAACCCCATCGCGGAATAGACACCCGGATACAGCGGTACGATGATGCCGGCCATGCCAAGATCAGCCGCAATACGGCCTGCGTGCAGAGGCCCGGCGCCGCCAAAACCAAGCAACATAAACTCCTGAAGGTTGTGGCCACGCATGGTGGAGATTGCCTTAACAGCTTCCTGCATTTTGACATTGATTATGCGAACTATGCCCTCCGCCGCATCCATAACGTCCATGCCCAAAGGTTTGGCAACGGTTTCGACGGCCCGCATGGCCGCAGCTTTATCGAGCGGCATGCCGCCGCCAAGGAAGTTGTCCTCGCCCAGATAGCCAAGTACGAGATTGCAGTCGGTGATGGTCGGCTGTTCACCACCCCTTGAGTAGCAGGCGGGGCCAGGTACGGCACCGGCACTCTCAGGCCCGACTTCCAGAATTCCGAAGCGATCAACCCGTGCGAGAGTTCCGCCGCCCGCGCTGACTGTGTTAATACCGATCATCGGCAACGCAATATCACGGCCGTCAATCTTGCCGCGAGTGGCGATCGACGGCTCACCATCCTTGATGAGAGCAACATCACATGAGGTCCCGCCCATATCGAAGGTGACGAGGTTTTGGGCACCGGTCGTTCTGCATGCGTGAACAGCAGCGGTTATACCACCGGCAGGGCCGGAGAGCACTGTGGCGACGGCTTTTTTCGCCGTTGCAGAAAAGGTCGCCATGCCGCCATTCGACTGCATGATGTACTTCTGCTTTGTTTCAACGCCGGCCTGTGCAAGGCGATCGTCCAGATTGGCGATGTAGCGGGCGAGGATCGGCTGCAGGTAGGCGTTTATAACCGTGGTTGAGAGACGATAGTACTCCCGGATTTGCGGTATCACTTCACTCGAAAGAGATACGCTGACGCCCGGTAGTTCTTCGCCGATAATGTCGCGTACACGCTGTTCGTGCTGGGGATGCAAAAAAGAGAAAAGCAGACAGACGGCAATTGACTGCACATCTTTTAACGCCAGCTTGCGAAGTGTCTGGCGAAGGGTTTCTTCATCCAGCTCTTTTAAGACCTCGCCCTTGAAAGACACTCTCTCGGGCACTTCGCAAGTAAGATTGGCGGGCACCAGGAGGGCGGGCCGGTCATACATGATGTCGAATATGACCGAACCATGCGGCCGTGACTGCTCCTGTACCTCGTAAATGCCCCGGAAGCCTTCGGTCACCAGAAGCGCAGTACGCACGCCCTTCCCTTCCAGCAGAGCGTTGGTGCCAACCGTGGTGCCATGACAAAAATAGCGTATGTCGGACGGTGGCACGCCCTTATCAATTAGCAACTGGACGCCGGCACGAATAGCCTTCGAAGGATCGTCCGGGGTTGAGGGAATCTTGGCGATCGTAACTTCGTCAGTGTCCTCATTAACATAAACAAAATCTGAAAAAGTCCCTCCAGTGTCAACCGTTACGCGGTATTGTCCCATTGTTTCACCGTCAAGAAGATGGATTAGGCATTCCAACGACCAGTGCTGTTCCAGATGTAACGGGGCAAGCAGTCGCTGATATGTCAGGTCGTTCGGATACAGAATTGGGCAAATCGGTTTCGACCAATTCAGTACCAGCAAATTGATAGCCTGCGGCGCGAGGCCTGGACGAAGGTTGAACACTCGTTGCCAGGCCCGCCGCTCACTTCCTGTTAAGGCATCACCTTATTTCTTCAAATAGCGTGCGATGACCTCTGCGTTCAGTTCGACTGACGGGTCATACTCTGGCGCATCTTCGATCTGCTCCAGATCGTTCAGACCGCAGTGTTTGTAGATGCGGTTGATGGCGGAAATCAGCCGCACCGGCTTGTCCGGATTCGCATTGAAATGCTGATGAATGGTATTCGGCGGAATGTAGATGATATCGCCAGCCTCCCACTCAAACTTCTGCACCTCTTCCTGAGGCTTCCAGAAATACTCATCCGTAATCTCTACATCACAGTCCTGATGCAGGTCGTATCCTTCACCCTCCAGAACATAAAGACACTCTTCAGCAAGATGGCGATGCTTACCCGACCGGCTGCCCGGCGGGATAATCTGCATGTAGACATCCACCGTGTCCATTCGCGTGTTCATTTCCTCGTTGATCAGGTGCTTGAGTAATCCCTGACGAGACATTTCCCACGGCATTTCGTGCGGTTTAACCGTTTTTTTCCGCTCCTGATCACGCGCCGGCTTCTCTGTCGCATCGTCCAGCAAATGCTGATACAAGGGCTGCGACAACATGCCCTGAGACCAAGCTTTGAATTCACCCCATGCCATAACTACACTCTCCATCACTGTTTAAATTAAAGGTGTGCTTTTACTTGTCGCCTTCTTCACGCGGCACAAAGCCCTTGCCATGTTCGGTCGGCTCAGTTGGTCGAGGGATGACCGTTTTCTGAAACAGCATGTTCATAAACACATACATCGGCTTAGTCTTGATGACCAGTGCACGTGCCGGCTTGTAAGGGTCTGCATTGAAATGCTGGTGCACACAGTTGGCGTGCACTATCGCAATATCACCCGCTTCCCAGTCGTAACGGATGTTGTCGTGAATTTCATAACCCGTGCCGTCGAGAATATAGAATGCGGCCTCATTCACATGTCCGTGTTTCTGTGACTCCGCCCCTGGGGCGTATTCCTCAAGGTGCAGGTGGAATGTCTGAGTGATGTTGTCCTTGGGCTCCACGTAATGCTTCGTAAACGCCTGCGGTCCATCAACAAACTTAAGGTCCTTACCTCGACGCACTCGTGGCTGCGCGCGCAGTCGCTTGAGTTCTTCATTCAGGTTGTACTCCCCCTGAATGCCACGTACGAAGATTCTGTCTTTTTTACTGTGGTAATGATCTTCAATATTCGTGCTGTACTTGGATTTTTCGTCCATCGTCCTCGACTCCTCGTGGTAAATTGGTCGGTGCCAAAATTGCACTGACCACGCTCTTGCTATGGGCCTAATAAGCGTTGGGTATGCAAGCAGCGGAAACCCCATAAGCCTTCATTTCCGCTGCTCGATTTCAGGTGATTAATTCGTTCCAACAAGGTCCATGACTTTGTCAGATGCATTCAAGGTGGCATCGTACAAGTCCCGCATTTCTTCCGGACTGGTATAGCTAATGCCTCGACCAGCACGTTTAGCGTCGGCAAGCAGCTCAGGGTCTTCGACCATTGCCTTAAAGGCATCCTGAAGAATCTTCACACGATCTGCAGGAACATCTGGCCCGGTGATAAATGGGCGGCCGACAGATAATGGAACCGCCATAACCTTCGCCAACTGAAGAACGTCTCCCTTTAGAAAATCAAAAAGATCGTCCGTATCGTTGTACTCGGGAGGAATCTTTCCTATTTTTGCGAAAACTTTGAATCCTTCGTTCTCGATGACATCTACAGCGCTTCCGAAAGTACGGTTGGTGCCATGTGTATCCCCGCGCAGCACAGCAAGGTTGGCCTCACTGCTGCCCGTAAAACCGGTGATTCCCCTGACGTCGTAGCCACCCTCCTCCAACAATTGCATGAAAAGATAATCCCCTGCCCCGACTCCACTGGTAGCAAAGAGGAAGGTTTCCCCAAGAGCTTCAAGGTCTGCCAGGTTTGCCACTGGGACATCCGGGCCTGCCAAATACACCCGTCCTTCAGATTCGATGCTTCCCAGCAGATTGAACTTATTTGCGTCATACCGAACACCCGGCACGCCTGCTCTCTGGGCAAATACAAACTCACGGGACGGTATTAGAATTTCTGTCCCGTCTTGTGCCGCTCGGTTGTACATATAGTTTGTCGACACCAGGCCGCCGGCAGCCGGCATATTCACCGCGACCGTATCCGGGTTACCGGGAATGTGTTTGCCAATATGCCGGGCAACGAGTCGGCCATAATCGTCATACCCTCCCCCCGGTGTGGACCTGATAACGACCTTAATCGTTTTTCCTTCGTAAAAATTTTCCTGCGCACTGACGGACGGGGCAGTGCTGGCGACACCGAAACCCAAAACACATGCAGAAAGAACTGAGATAATATTTCGCTTTTTTATTGTCATAATTGCCTCCAAATATTTGGATAAATAGACCGAATCATCCTGAGATATGCGATGTCTATTTCGTGGCGGGATGCGCTTACATCTTGAACATTATCAGGCGACCCCATGTTTTGTGGTGCTTCTCTTTCTCAATGGCTTAGTTGCCAAATGAGCTTTTACCTCCTCTTTTGCCATTTGACTCAAGGTAAACTTTTCAAATAACCCGTCTTTTAAAATCGTCTTCAGGCACACATCAGACTTCTCACCAAAACGATCTTCAAAAACCCAGTGCATTAAAAACTATGCCCTCGGGAAAAGGCAGAGATATCAGCTTGTGAAAAACACCCCAGACAACCAAAGCAACACCTGCCACAGCTGGAATCACTACCTTCAATTTTTCTTTTTCTCGCAACATATAGAGCCCCACCAACAGGGGAACCCCAACGTAAAATCCAAAAAGCCAGATACTGAGCAAAAGCCCGGCAACCCATCCGAATTGCTCCAGTGCCCGAAGGCGACCTTCCAACGTAAGTTCGGACTCCGTTATCGCAAAGTCACTGTCCCCTCCCGGGCCTGGATCGTCCTTGATAATTTCAGGCTCGGACGAGGCAAATAGAGTGCTGCGTAATTCGCGAACCAGCTGAATACCAGTCAATACGGCACCGACGATACCGATAATTAAAGGAAACAGTCTTGCCTGTATCGAAAAACCGATACTTTCATAAATCAAATAAAAAAAAAGACCGCAAAAAATCGCAGTTAACGCATGGTTCTTTATTATTTTTATAAACATTGCCAAGGCCTCTTTATGAACTCTTACCATTGGATTTGATAATGCGCTGGATTTTTTCCGCTTTTTTCTTTTGATAGATCGGATAAGCGATAATAAGGGTCATTACAGTCCCAAGAGTGATCACTCCGGGACGTAAGAGAAATTCGAATCCAAAAATCTGATAGGAGGTCCAAAGAAAGTTTTCTGCCAGTGGTCCAAGCACCATCCCAAGCAAAAGAGGAGGCCGCGGCCAGTCGCTGGCCCGCATGAAATAACCGATCACTCCAAAAACAGCCATCACAACCAAATCTTCGGTTAAGTTCGAATTGGCAAAACTGCCGACTGCTGCCATCCCAAGTATGATGGGGACCAATATAGAGGATCGCACCCTTGTTGCCATGGCCAACTGGCGCGTGAATAACAGACAGACAACCGACGTGAGAACTGACGCAATAATCAACAACCAGATAATTGAAAAGGTGATATCAAGTCGTGTTGTAAGAATTTCTCTACCTGGTGTGATCCCTACCATCACCAGGCCACCGAAAATTAATGCCAGTGTACTGCTGCCAGGTATGCCGAACGCGAGTGTGGGTATCAGCGAACCACCCTCTTTTGCATTGGTCGCAGCGTCTACCGCGATCACGCCCCGGACGTCTCCCTTGCCAAAGGTCTCGCGAGCGCCTTTACACGTTTGCAGTGCTGACCCGTAAGCGAACCAGTCCGCGACTGCCGAGCCCAATCCCGGAATGACTCCGACCCAGACACCGATAAAACTGCTCCTGACGATCAACCACTTGTTGTCCCAGCAATCGCGGACGCCTTGCGCTCTTCCTTCCTTCAAGTTATACAATGGGACTTTCGATACCGTCGACTTCTGCGATGCAAGGAAAATGAGCTCAGGTATGGCAAACAATCCGATGGTCATAGGAATCAACCCTATCCCATCGAAAAGATAAATCTGATCAAAAGTGAATCGGGGAAACCCCGTCTGACCTTGTATCCCAATCATGGAAATAGCGAAGCCAATCGCACCGGCCGCCACTCCCTTTACAATATTTTTGCCACTCAGCGCCCCTACCATTGCGACACCCAGCATGACGAGCATGAAAAACTCAGGTGGCCCGAAAATGAGAACCAAGGGCCGGATAATCGGTATCGCAAGCAGAAGAACGAAGGCGCCGATTACGCCACCAATCGCGGACGCGGTAAAGGCCGCTCCAAGCGCCCTGGCTGCCTCACCATTCTGAGCCATCGGATAGCCATCCATAATGGTCGCTTGCGACCCAGCACCCCCGGGAACGGAAAAAAGGATTGATGTAATTGAGTTAGCTGTGTTGCTTACCGCCCAGATACTGACAATGAGCGCCACGGCTTCGTATTGATTAAGAACAAAAGCGAAGGGCAACATCATGGCGATTGCTGTTTTGCTGCCGATACCAGGCATCGCAACCAGGGTACTGCTGACGACGATACCAATCATCATCATCAGGAATGCTTTCCAGTGCAGAATCCCAAGTAACCCTTCGAGCGCAGCCTCTAACATTTTTCAACCTTTGTTATTTTAATTGATGGCATCTTTGACCGATGAAAATACTCGGCCACTGCTGGATAAAGCTGGAACCGACCTTGCGCTCCATACAAGCCCATCAGAATGCAAAATTGCACCGTGGCTTAAGATTTGCACCTGCTCGTCAATTTTTTATGATGGCACCTGGCTTGCGTTAAGCCCTTCCCCAATATGGATCGCCGATCCGCCATATGGAACACTAGACTCTATATTTCCGGAAATCAAATGGTGTTTTGACTGGAAAACATAACCGAATGGGAATATGAGCTGATTGAGTTTCAACTAGCTGAGTACGGAGCAACTGATCCGTGCATACGCCGAGCGCTATGATCTCAACAGCGTCATATTGCGCCCGACACCCGGGCCGCGCACCGTTTTCGCGAAGCGCTAGTGGGACAACGTACCGCCAAAGCCAATCAGACCCGGGGACTGCTGAGTGAATATGGGGTTAAAGCATGGGGTAGAGGGTTCCCGAGCTTAATCGATTGCCATGGTGAGTTAACTCGTCGATGATCCATGGTTTTGACAGCTACAATTCCAGAATCGAAAATCCATAGCGGGTTGCGGCACACCATTCCAATGCGACTAATTCAAGGCGGCACTAGCTGCTCACACTTTGAGGTAATTTCCAATGACCAAGCATACTGAGGACTTTTTTCAGCGAGCCAAGGAAGCCAAACAGCGCATCACCGAAGTTTCACCCGCCGAGGCTCGTGAGCAGATTGTCGAGGGGGCGCTGTTGTTAGATGTGCGTGAGAAAGATAAATTCGAGTTGGGTCACATCAACGGAGCAATAAATATCAGTAGTTACTCCCTGGAAATGCGAATCGGCGAAGTGGCACCCGACAAACAGGCGCCCATTGTCTGCTACTGTGGCGGCGGCAACCTCGGGGCACTGGCAGCAGATAACTTGCAGCAACTTGGTTACACCCGGATAGTCAGTATTCAGGGTGGCCTCAAAGCCTACGAAGCGGATGAGGAGACCTGATTATCAAAAGTGTGATCATGAAGTAGTAAAAGACCCAAAACACCACTTAAATCAGGCGACCCCAAGCCTTTTGTCTGGTGTAAAACCGCCGATCAAATCATCGAGTCAGGAGCGCGTAGCCGAATAAGGAACGGCGTTCTGTTTATTGCTATACTCCGTGTTTCCCCCTACCAGGGACATTAAATCCAGCTTGATCTTTGCAGGTCCTCCCAAGGCTACTCTCAACTAACAGAGTGACATCCCGGTGACTGGAGCATTTCTCGCATTTCTGAGCGCCTGCTTACAGGGCGCGAATAGTGCCTGCCTAAGGCGTGGCGTGCTGACAGGCACTGCTTCCCAGGCCATGGCTATTACTGTGCCCATAGGCGTGCCCCTGGCGTTACTGGCAGCCTGGCTATCCGGCCAACTGTTCCAGTTCGGAGAGCTCTCTCTTCAAGGAACTTTTCTCCTGGCCAGTGCCGGCATTCTCCAGTATGTCTGGGGGCGCTATTGGAACTATCGAGCAACCGCAGCCCTCGGCTCAGTAGGCGCTGGCCCGATCCAACAGTCACAGATGTGGATTGCAGTGCTGTTTGCGGTCCTCGTACTTGGAGAAAGTCTGACCAAACTGAAGCTCCTTGGCATGACTTTGGTGTTCATATCACCGTTAATCATCGCGTACAGCATAAAACGACAAAACAGGCTCAAAGCTGAATCGGCAGCCACAAACACAGAATCAGCAGCAGGTCAGGGAGAAATACATTTCAAACCTGAAATTCTGCTGGGCTATGGATCTGCCCTGCTCGCCGCCCTCGGCTATGGAATCAGCCCAGTGCTAATTCGGTCCGGGCTAGAGGAAACGGGTCTGGGTATTCTGGGTGGTCTCATTGCTTACTCTTCCGCAACGATCACCTTTGCCCTGATCGCTTGTATTGTGCCGGGGCAAATCCGGCACATCCGCCAAACCGACAGAAGGTCGCTGCCCTGGTACACACTGGCGGGCGTTCTGGTCTATGTTGCACAGACTCTTTACTTCACTGCGCTGAGCCTGGCACCAGTAACCGTCGTTGCGCCCATTCACCAGTTTTCAATGGTGGCGCGCGTATGCGCAGGTTACGTCATCAACCGCAAACATGAGGTCTTTAGCCCAACGATTATCTTCGCAGTGCTACTTTCGCTGATGGGTACTATCATTCTTGCTGCAGACTGGAACGGGTAATAATAACAAGACAGCTGTTCCTGGATCGCAGCTGGAAGGTTATTACTGCTCAAGCCCTGATTCGATGCATCATCAATACCCTGAAAGAATCTCTACTACTTAACCCTCCATTTCAGGACGCCCTGTCACCCCGGTGAATCTCACCCTGCAATAACTCACATTTCCAACAAGAGATTTCCCCATACTGAAGCAATTCAGTTTACTCGCGCTAACACCGAAATATAGATGCGACGCGAATGACTAGTCCCTGCGTCGAACGGAAATCTGCGCCTTGACATTCAACGGAATCTATCTAATATTATTTTATGGAATACCGTTCCTTTAAGAGGAACGTTCTCTAAACTTGAACACTCTATCTAATTTAGAGGGTGTTGAAAGAAAGGTGGCCCCTATGTCACAGAAACTGGCCGGTCACGTGGCCTTGATTACGGGTGGTGGTGAAATTGGCCACGCCGATACCTGCATTACCTTGCACGCGAAAACTGCCTGTTTACCTCCGGCATGGCCGAACCGGGTGCAAGCGTCGAAGAGCAGTGCAGGAAGAACCTGGGGTGGCTGGACTCGGCGCTTCAGGCAGAGAATCTGCAGTGGTCCGACGTCTGCGCGCTTAAACTGTTCCGGGAGCGCGGGCGAAGTATCGACTGGGAGCCAGTACTTTCCATGTTGGCAACCCGGTACGACCCCGAAGCAACTGTACTTAGCCTGTTCGATGTCGATGGTCTTGCAAGCCCCGAAAAACATCTGGAAATCGAGCTGATCGCCACACGGCTAGGTGACTGAACGCCCCTCCCCGATGACATCAGCCGTGGGAACGTCCAGTAATCATCGGGGAAGGGCGCAAATAGCGGTGAAATGACACGAAATCTCAGTGCATGCAGGAACCACCATCGACCACAAGGGTCTGGCCAGTAATGAAGTCGCTGTCAGCTGAGGCAAAGAAGACGACGGCACCCAGCATATCTTCAGGGGTCTGCAGCCGGGGAATGGCGCGCGCTGAACTCGCAGCGGTGCGTCTTTTAATAATAGCCTCGTCCGGGTTTTCCTCACTCAAAGTACTGCCCGGTGCGATGCAGTTAACACAGACACCCGCTTTTCCAAGCTCGTTGGCTAACGTTTTGGTGAACCCCAATATAGCCGCCTTTGAGGCAACATAGTGAATACGGTTATCCGAGCCTTTCAGAGCCGTGCCCGAACTTATATTGATGATCTTCCCGTAAGCCTGTTTACGCATATAGGGTGCTACGGCACAGGACGAGAGCCAAGCTCCCTTGACGTTCACTGCCATCATCCGATCCCATTCTCCAGGATCAATTTCATCAAAAGGCGCCCGGGACATGGGAACCGAGATGAAAATTGCGGCATTGTTCACAAGTATGTCGATTCGGCCAAACGTTTCCACAGCAAGCCTTGCCATTTCCATGGTGCTTTGCGGAATGGTTACATCGGTGTGCACAGCCAACGCGCGAAAGCCCTCGGCATTGAGTTCTTTGGCAACCAGCTCGGCTGCCTCAGCATCTATCTCGGCGATAACGACACTGGCACCCTCTTCAGCCAGGCGCCTGGCATAAGCCTTACCAATTCCATGACCAGCGCCGGTCACAATGGCCACACGACCTTTCAATGTCGAACTCATATTGTTGCTCCTTCAGGGTGTCTAGGGGAAATCACAATCCGCTGGTGATCCTTATTCAAAGGGGGCAGCGGTATCACCGACAGTCACCCGTTTAAGGAGTCGGCGCTCATTTTCGTTAAAATCATTTCTGGCGTGAAGAACACAGCGGTTATCCCAGATCAGCGTATCGCCCACTTTCCACTGGTGTTCGTAGATGAATTCCGATCGTTCACAGTGGTCATACAGTTCGTCAAGCAAGCTTTTACTCTCTGCCTCAGACAGTTCCATTATCCGGTCTGTCATTAACCTGCAAACGTAGAGCGCTTTCTTGCCGGTCTCTGGTATCGTGCGAAACACTGGATGAACGGCTGAAGGAGTGTCCTCGGACAGTTGCTTGTTAGTGGAGGTGGTTTGCCCGTACTGGTAGGTATGGAGCGCAGTCAAACCCTCAAGTTTGCCTTTGGTTTCCTCAGGCAACGCTTCGTATGCCTCGCACATGTTCGAAAACCGGGTTTCGCCGCCCTTGGAGGGTAATTCAATGGAGTGGAGCACCCCCGCCTTGTTGGGGACTTTCTGGTGAATCCGATCAAAATGCCAGAACAACTCGCCGTCTGGCAGGGCGCCGAGCGCCGCTTCGCCGTCACGAATGTTGGAAATGACCATTATTTCCGGGCGCGTTGCCAGGGCGCTCATCTTCCGCGCCTTCTCAATCGGGCCGAAGTGCCCGGCAAACCGGACAAGATCATTCTCCGTGAGGGAGCAGTTCCGGATAACCAGTACGTGATATTCGAGCCATAGCTGGTAAAGCGCTTCCGCGCCGACATCATCAATCTGGGTAGGATCAATGCCTTTGACCTCCGCCCCGAGCGCCGGCGAGAGTGGCACAGTCTGATAAGACATTCTTAACCTCCAATCTGATAATCTCTGCAGCACTACCGGTCATAAAACCTGCAGCGCCATCCACTGTCATTGAATACAGAACACCCCGTGACTTTCCAGGCGACAAAATGAGTGCAGCTGGGAAAATCAACAATAAAGGTACACCGTTCCATATGACAGAACAAGACTCTAGCGAGAGGAAGAGGAAATTTTGCCTTGTGAAAATCGTTGGCTCTAGCTCGACAGAAACGTTTTAGCAACGTCGTCTGCCACATCCATCAACGCCTGTGCCGCAGGACTTGCTGGTTTATTCCGGAGGCGAACCCTGTGCATGGGCCGTTTGAAGCAGACCGGGAATTCAAGCACATTCACCTTGCCAACGCTCAGGTGCTCACGAGCGGCGGCAGAGGAGACCATGGCAAGCCCCAACCCGGCAGCAACGCTTTGCACCAGCGCACCATTGCCACCCACCTCGATCATACGCCCCACATTAACACCGGCCTTTTTCAACAGTGCGAGGGTCACAGTCCGGGTACCCGAGCCTTCTTCACGCACAACCCAACGCTCTGAATCCATATCGGACGGCTTGAGCGCGTTGACCCTGAGAAGGGAGTGATGGGCATGAGCCAGGATAACCAATTCATCTTCATGCCAGAACGTCTGCTCGACCCGGTGGTCATCCAACGAGCCTTCGATAAACGCCACGTCAAGCTCGTAAGCCAGCAACCGACGCTGGATCAGTTCTGTATTCTCACTGATTATGCGGACGTCGATAGCGGGATACCGGCGCAGGAATTCGGCAATGACTGGCGGCAGGAAATAAGTGCCGATGGTTCTACTCGCTCCAACCGTCAGACTGCCGCGCGCGAGCCCCTGACGCCCCCTAAGATCCGCCATAGCTGACTTTTCCAACGCGAAAATCGAGCGGGCATGTTCATAGAGTTCGGCGCCAGCCTGCGTCAGATTGACCTGGCCGCCCCGACGCTCGAGCAGTGAAATCTCGAGCTGTTCCTCAAGTTCCCGGACTGCCCTGGACACTGCGGGCTGGCTGATATGGATAGCCTCGCCGGCGCGGGAAAAGCTTCTATACTCGGCGACGCTGGCGAAAGTGCGCAGTAGGTGCAGGTTCATAACGCCCTCATTTTTGTTATGGCAAACAATTCCTGTTCTCTGTATCCAACCTCGCCCAATTGCCAGACACAGTATCCGGTTTCTTTATAGGTATATCAAAATTATGTATTCGCATTATAACATCAAGCGATTTAAGTTATTGACAACAAAAAGCATGCCAGCCGTTGCAGTAATGGCCTCAGGCGAACACCGGTACCTGCGGCTGCCGCTCTGTCGCTGCACGCGGAAAGCAGTTGCCAGAACGGTATTCTATATGGCATGGCCAAGAAGCATCCAATCAACACCCGTCTCACTTTACGTCAACAGGTGACCCATGCTCATCATCAATAATGACGATGTATTCAAATTACTGACCATGGAAGACTGTATCCGTGTACAGGAGGCAGCATTCAGGAAGATCCCCGACGGTGGTGCTATCCATCGACCGCGCATCGACATGTATATGCCAACTGACCAGGAAGACAGCTATTTCCGCTGGGGCTCGATGGAAGGGGCGAACGACGGCTACTTCGCCATCCGTATGAAATCGGATGTAATTACCTGGCCGACAACGCCAGATGGCAACTGGACGGAGGAAAAATACTGTCGGGAACCTGGCACTTATTGCGGCCTCATATTGCTTATGAGCACTCGTAATGCAGAGCCTTTGGCATTTATCAATGATGGTGCGCTGCAGCACATGCGAGTCGGTGGCGGTGCAGGAATTGGCGCCAAGTATCTCGCTCGGGAAGACTCCCACGTTGTCGGCATGCTTGGGTCCGGTGGCATGGCCCGCACCTTCCTCGAAGCCTTTGTCGCAGTCCGGAATATTCAGCAGTGCAAGGTCTACAGCCCCAATCCGAACAATCGGCAAGCCTACGCCGCAGAGATGTCCCGCAAACTGGGTATCGACGTAGTGGCGGTGGATTCGGCACGGGAAGCGGTCCGTGGCGTCGATATTCTCTCCAGCTGCACCACCAGCATGAAGCCGGTATACGAGGCGGACTGGATCGAGCCCGGCATGCACGTCACCAACCTCAGCCGACGCGAAATCAGTGACAAGGCCATGGAAAAATTCGATGTCGTCGTTCGGCAAGGCACGGCTGGTCTGCAGATGCGACAGAGTGAACGCTTCCAGGCGGAACGAGGCTTCAGCCCAGCGGCGTTCATCGGCGGCACAACAGAGCAGATGAAACTCATCCCGGCGAAGAATCCCGAGCCCGGTTTCGGGGGCGATAGCCCCGAGTTCAAGGACCGGGGCAAGGGTGGTGACAAGCCCGATTTCGCCGATCTTATCTCAGGCAAGGCCAGCGGCAGAACCAGTCCCGACCAGGTGACTTTTTACCGAAACGTCGGCAACCAGGGCCTGCAATTCTCGTCGGTCGGCGGCTGGGTCTATTCCCAGGCAATCGCTCAAGGACTGGGTAGAGAAATTCCTACTGACTGGTTTCTACAAGACATCCGGGACTAGAGTCCCGACTGGAGAAAAAACATGACACTCATTATTAATAACGACGACGTCGCCAAGCTTCTTACCGTCGACACAACCATCGAAGCTCTGGAAGAATCCTACAAAAACCTGGTGCTTGGGGAAGCGACCTGCAGGCCTCGAATAGACATTCGGATTCCCACGAGCGACCCGCACAAAAACTACCAGTTCGGATCCATGGAAGGCGGCTCCACCAAGGGCTACTTTGCCACCCGGATGAAGTCCGACATCCTTTACGAAACAACCTATAACGGTGCAACCACTTCCGAAAAATACTGTGTACGGCCGGGGCTGTTCTGTGGGCTTATTTTTCTGACTTCCATAGAGAATGGAGAACCCTTAGCGTTTATCAACGATGGTGTCCTGCAGCATATGAGGGTAGCCGGTGACGGCGGCATCGGCGTCAAGTACATGGCCCGGGAAGATGCTGATGTAGTCGGAATGCTCGGTTCGGGCGGCATGGCGCGATCCCATATGGACGCTTTCATGGCAGTGCGGCGGATCAGGAAACTGCAGGTCTACAGTCCCACTCGGGAAAACCGCGAGGCGTTCGGCCAGGAGATGGCCGCAAAGCATGGTATCGAAGTACAGGTATGTGACAGCCCGGACCAAATCTACAAGGGCGCGCACATCATCGCATCCCTGACCGACTCTGCTGTATCCGTGCTCGACGGCAACCTGATCGACAAAGGTGCCCACGTCATTGTGGTGGGTAGCGAAGGCCGGCCTGATACCGCCACCATGGAGAGGGTCGATGTCTACCTGCGTTTCGGCGATGCGCCAGCGCCCACCGGCCATCCCGAGTTCGAGACCGATGCGGAATACATCGCCTGGGAAGCTCGCCCCGACCTTCCGAAGTTCGGTAATGGTCGATGGGGAACCCGCGGCCGCGGTGTCTGGTTACCGGACAAGAGAATCACCCTCGCGGACATTCTCAGTGGTAAAACCCAGGGGCGGACCTCGGACGAGCAGATCACTTGGTCCGAACGGGGCAACCTGCAAGGGGCTCAGTTCTATGCCGTCGCCGGCAAAGTCTACGAATTGGCGAAAGCGGCGGGCATGGGATATGAAATTCCCACCAGCCTGTTTCTTCAGGACATCCGGAACTGACGCGTGCGCATCCGGACATGTATAGAGAATTAAACCTTATGACACTGCTACTGACGAACGATGAAGTCGAAAGCCTGTTGAGTATGCCGGAAATGATCAACGAGCTGGAGCAAGCCTACAGTGACCTCGCCAATAATCAGGCAATCAACCGGAACCGATCGGATACCGGCATCCCGAGACCAGACATTGATGCCAACTATGTCTTCAAGTCGATGGAGGGAGGTTACCCACGACGAGGAGTTTACGCGCTGAGGATCAGCTCCGATATTATCCAGTGGCCCAGCCAGGGCGCCCGCCAGCATCGCAAAGAAAAGCTCCCGGCTCTTCCCGGAAATCGTTGGCTAGGTCTGGTGTTACTTTTCAGCGTAGAGAACGGTGAGTTGCTGGCCGTGTTACCTGACGGAATCATCCAACGCTTTCGGGTAGGTGCAACCAACGGTCTGGGAATCAAGATGATGTCCCGTCAGGACTCCCGCCGTGTCGGGCTTATCGGTTCAGGTTTCCAGGCAGGAACCCAGGCCATGGCCGCCTGTGCAGTGCGACCAATCGAGAAAATCAGCGTCTATAGCCCAACCGAGGCGAAGCGCAGGGCCTTTGCCCTGGAGTGGTCGAAAAGACTCGGGATACCTGTGACACCCGCAGCGAGCGCGGAAGAAGCTGTGGCGGGTGCCGATATTGTCATGTGTGCCACCAATTCCATGCAGCCTGTCATCAATGCCGACTGGCTGGAACCAGGCATGCACCTGTCGAGCCTCAAACGCTTCGAGATACCAGTGGAATGCTACCGACGTGCGGATCGGGTTGCCGTGCACACCCGACTCTGGGAGCCCGACATGCAGATGATGGGGGAAGAAAATCTTCCTGATGACTCGCTATGGGCACAGCGGAAAGCCGCCAATGGCATCGATTGGCTGGATCAACCCGAGATTGGCCAACTGACGTCCGGAAAAGAACCCGGTCGAACTAGCGACCGGGAGATCACGTGTTTCATGAACAATGTCGGACTGGGGCTACAGTTTGCCGCAGCCGGGGCGTTAATCCTCGATAAAGCCCGACGCGCGGAGCTCGGAAGGGAACTACCACTCGAGTGGTTTACCCAGACCGTGGTATCTTGAAATGAGTTGGGCGTCTGCACTTCCCCCGGGGTAGTAGCACTCCATGCCTATAATTAAAGTTGGCCCAGTAAATCATCAAGTGCCATAACGTCCGCGTATTTATGATGCAGGTCAAACAGGCTTGCCTGATGCGAAATAGGGTTTCGGTCAAAGACAGCTTCTTCAACCAATATTGTGTGAAAACCGAATGAATAGCTGTCTGTCGTAGTGGCCCGAACGCAGCCACTAGTGCTCTCTCCGACAATGATCAATGTTTCCAGGCGAAGTCGCTGCAAGTAGGTGACAAGCGGCGTGCCATAGAAGCAACTTGCACGCTCTTTAGCAATGACTAGTTCACCTTCTTTCGGCGCCAGGTCTGGGTGAATATCGTAAGCACTTTCCGAAGTTTGCCTCTGTCGACGGAAGGTGGCACTGGCTTTAGCTTGATGGAAGGAATTACGGACATCTTTTGTCGAAAATAAAACTGGCAGGCCTCTCGAACGCATCGCTTCAAGGATCCGGCGCGTCGGTTCCAGTGCTCGCCAGGCGTATTCCCCGCAAGAACTGGGATATTCCTTATGCAGCTCACGAATAGGAAGATCTCCACCCTCGTAGCAGAGATTATAGAGGTCAACCAGTAGCAGTCCGCATCGACCTTTGATACCTGTCTCCCGACGGTAGGGCGAGTATAATTCATATATTTCTGGCGGGTATAGGTCCTGCCAGCAGTGATTTTCAAACTCATTCTGGCCGGCCATTTGATGCCTCCCCTGTTTGTTAAAGCCACGAGAACCTTAGCCGGTACCGTCGATTACCTGACCGTAAAAGCAAGGCAGACCGTTCTTTATAACAGAAGCGAATGCCCTTGTATTTCCAATTGGCCCTTGCGAAACGAACAAGCCTCGATCCGAGAGAGGCCGTGGTGCTGCAAGACCAATAACTTCTCCAGGGCCCTGTCCTGCGATACGGTGCAACGTTTCACATCCTTGGCCAGGTTTGTCAGCCATCATACAGATGAGATCGAGGCATTGTATGGACAGGTGCCGCTAGAGGAGTCCCAGCCAGCGGAAGTGGGTGGTTAATCAACTGCGCTTACCCTGAGACATAAGATTCGACAACTCACCTAAACCTGATTTTAATTGGCAGAGGGCGTAACACGAATTGGAAACGCGCATGAACAGATTGATTATTCGTGGTTTTTCAGATGGGTATCCGCGTCATCATCCACTCGTTTTTCAGCATTGAAATTGCCATTGGACTTATATAGAACGCTGTTCTATTTTTCAGGGGCGCATTTAAAAACGGGACCAGAATGCAAATTTCCTTGCCCCAGTTCCGGGCATTTTGGTTTGACCAATATAGGATTGCAGAAAGGACATAAACATGGCTGCACCACTCAATCTGACCCTGGCTCTGGAACGTTATGATCGCCACGTTCCGTTTTTCGACTCTACACTGAAATTGCCGGAAGGACTGAACCTTACGGTCTATCAGACCGGACAGTCTGTCACGCTACGTGATGGCAAGGGTCGGCATGAACGTATGCTGCATGACAGTGATTTTGACGTGGCCGAGTTTTCTTTATCCACCTTTCTGATGGCCCGAGCTCGGGGCATGCCCATCATCGGCATTCCTGTGTTTCCGCGCCGTCTGTTCAGTCTGAGCCAGATATGGGTGCATCCAAATTCCGGCTTGCACCATCCTAAGGACCTGATTGGCAAAAAAGTCGCTATTTCGTCCTTCCAGACGACTCTGTCGCTGCTCGCAAAAGGGGATCTGAAATTCCAGTACGACACGCCCTGGGAACAGATTCATTGGCTGCTCACCACGCCGGAAAAAGTCAAGTTTGACCTTAAACCCGGAGTCCAAGTGGACTATATCGGCGGCAGTCGGGAAGACGTGGCACAAAAACTGGCGAATCATGAAATCGACGCCTTCTTCCTACCCCACCCGCCACACTCGGTTGTTTCCGGTAAACTACCCGCTCGGCGGTTGATTGACGACTGCCGCGCCGCAGAGCTCGACTATTTCCGCCGCGTCGGCGACTTTCCAATTATGCACGTAGTTGCCATCCGGCAGGAGTTGGTGACGCGGGAACCCTGGCTGGGCCGTGCGCTTTACGATTTGTTCAATCAGGCCAAATCACTGGCCGAGGGGTATTACGAGGATCCAGGCTGGTCCCGACTGGCCTGGGGGCGTCATTACTACGAACAGGAAAAAGCCCTGTTTGGCCGAGATCCCTGGGAGAACGGATTTCAACGGAATCGAGCAAATCTTGAGCGATTTCTCCAGTACTCCAGGGATCAGGGAATGATCGATTCTATCTACCCGCTGGAAGAACTTTTTGTGGAGGACACTCTGAACACCTGATTTCTTTGGAGCGCCTTGCGGCACAAGGCGCTCCAAAAAGATATGGCGGAGAGAGGGAATGGATCCGATAAACTTTAGCGAAACAAGGAGGATATATGAAGTTAAACCAAACACGACCAATTGGCTTAGGTTGCATGAACCTGTCGCATGCCTATGGAGAGCCATCTTCACCTGAGCAGGCAAGCAAAATTTTGAATCTGGCCCTCGATCTCGGCTACAACCATTTTGATACCGCCGCGTTTTATGGCCTGGGTGTCAATGAACAATTGATTGGCAATGCTGTTGCCCATCGCCGAAACGAATATTTTTTGGCCAGCAAATGTGTGTTGGTGCCAGACGAAAATGGCAAACGTTCGCTTGATGGTCGTCCAGAACGCATTCGTCAAACCTGCGAAGAAGCTCTTAAACGGTTAAAAACAGACTTTATCGACCTATATTACTTGCACCGTTATGATAAAAAAGTTCCGTTGGAAGACAGCGTCGGCGCGATGGCCGATCTGGTCGCTGCTGGCAAAATAGGCGCGATCGGGTTGTCGGAAGTGTCGGCATCAACTTTGCGTAGGGCTCACGCCGTGCATCCTGTGAGTGCGGTACAGACAGAATACTCATTGTGGACACGCAATGCGGACATAGCTGTTATTGATGCTTGTGCAGAATTAGGTGCTGCTGTTGTTGCCTTTAGTCCGCTCGGTCGAGGTTATTTAACCGGTGCGTTGACTGATGTTACCAGCCTTGGTCCAGAAGACATTCGCCGCAGAATGCCGCGATTCTCTGAAGAAAATTATGCCAAAAATCTATTACTGCTTGAGCCATTAAAACAGATTGCTAATAACCACAATGTTTCAATGGCGGAAGTCGCTTTAGCTTGGGTGTTACAGCGAGCTAAGCATATTATTGCCATTCCTGGCACGTCGTCCGAGACCCATTTAAAAGCTAACTTAAACGCCCAGTCGGTGAGTCTTTCAGATTCGGAGTGGCAGCTTTTACATCAAGCCATTAACGACGAAAAAGTTCACGGCCCACGCTACAGTCAAGCGGCGCAATCGGATGTCGATACCGAACAATTCGCCTAAGGAAAACTAAGGAAAACATTTAGTTTCTCGTACGTAAAAGCGGTTCCGTAAGGCCTTTTAACCACGTTAGGCGTTGTTTTATACGTTGCCTTTTAGTTCAAAGTCTCTATATTATAGAACGCTGTTCCATTTTAAAAAAACAACAAGAAGGCCAACGTAATGAAAATCAAAATACCAATACTCGTCGGTGTAGCAATCAGCTGCTTGCTCTCTCAAGGAGCTATCGCGGACGAAGCCCGTGAGAGGTCGTTTTATGAGGGGCAAACGGTTGAACTAATGGTGGGCTTCTCCGCTGGAGGTGGTTATGACACCTACGCCCGTACTCTGGCCCGGCACTTGCCCAAGCATATACCGGGGAACCCCAATGTGGTTGTAAAAAATGTTCCTGGCGCCGGTTCGCTGGTACTGATGAACCAAATTGCCAACTCTCTCCCTGCGGACGGCTCAGTATTCGCCCTGGTCAATTCCGGGATTCCTTTCGAACCATTATTCGGTAATAAGCAGGCCAAGTTTAAGGTGCAGGATGTCAACTGGATAGGCAGTCTTGCCGACGACACTGTGTTGGGAGTTGCAAATACGGATAGTGGCATTGAACACCTGCTGGATCTACGCGAGAAAAGTATGACCATGGGCGGCTCTGGCGCCGGTTCCAGTACCAACTTTATGCCCAGGGTCCTGACCGGCCTGTTCGATCTCAATCTTAAGGTCATCGCTGGCTACCCGGGATCTACAGACATTGTACTTGCCATGGAAAGAGGTGAAGTGGACGGGATAGGCGGCCAGTTCATGAGCACAATAATGACGCGCACCCCGGAATGGTTAGCCGAGGACCGCAAGGTGAATCACATTTATCAATTAGCGATGAAAAAGCATGAGTTGTTGCCCGATGTTGACCTCGTTCGAGACATGGCTGAAACAGAAGACCAGCGTCAAGCTGTTGATCTCCTGGCTGCCAGTCTGATGTTCGCACGCCCATTCGTTGCGCCTCCGGGCATGGACACTGAAAGGCTCAATACCCTTCGCACAGCCATGAAACAGACTGCACAGGATCCGGAATTTCTGGCTGATGCTAAACGCCAGAGTTTGCCGGTTAATTTTGGTTCCGGGGAAGAAATGCTCGCTTTCTTCGCCAAAATAGAACAAACGCCCGAACACATTGTTGAAATAGTCAAATCGTCGAAGAATTAATCAGCCTGACCTAATGCTCCCGGCAACTACGTGTACCGGGAGCATTTCGGTGATTCTGGTTTTATCTGACCAGACCTGTTTATCGATCGGCCGCCGCTTTGTCCAAGGTATTGGCCTAAACGTTTCTCTCTAACTTCATTGTATGGACAGATTTAGTTTCTCGCACGTAGAAGCGATTCCGCAGAGTATTTAAAATAATTCAGTCCAGGTTTTGTGCGAACAAGCCGATAACGCCGGTACCTGCATTTGCTGATTCGATGGCAAGTTCATTGGCACTTCCGATACTGACGTTGAATAGTTTGGCTGGCTGCACATCGACCATCAGGCCGCCTTTTTCAAACTTCCATAGATCGGCTTTTCGGATAAGAACGTCGGGGCAGTTGGGAGGAGTTGGGAGGAGTTGGGAGGAGCTGGAAGGAGTTGGAAGGAGTTGAAAAGGCTAACCTGTAAACTCGATTAAGTATTCTTGTTTTATTTGATTTACACATAACAGTTGTAATTTAGAATAACGTTACTCAATTTTGATTTAAAAGCAATGACGTGATGAGGAACGGACTGGGTTTAGACCCCGCGCTGGTGCTGGAAGTCATCGTCGGTAACCTTCTAATTGCGCGAAATGCTCAATCTGTCGAAGTGGGTCTGAAGTGTTCGACCCGGTGACTATTACGCATCGGAATTGTGCTTTTTTGGCTCTCCTTGACCTTACAACAAGTGTTTGTGCTGGGTCCCAAAATAGTCCTGCTTGATCTGATGGCGATGACCACAGTCATGATCGTTGGCTATCCACTTGGTACCCGCTGGCTCAAATTTGCCCCCGAAACAGCATTACCCCCCCAGTGCGGGAATCGCCATCAGTGGTGCGGCGCCCACGAGCCAGACGAGGCCTGCGGCGACGGCCATGTTCAGGGCGTCTGTCACCAGCTTAGCGTTCATCCGTGACCCCATGCTTCAGCCTACTACCCGTCCTGAATAAGTCGATGAACACCGCCAGATTAAGCCAAGCCTCCCGGGTCCAGATGTAAGTGATGTCAGTGACGTGCGCCTGATCTGGCTCAGCGGCGGTAAATTCTCGTGCCAGTACGTTGTCGAACACCGGCTGTTTGTGGTCGCTGTCTGTGGCTATCTTAAACTTCTTCCGGTACCGAGCTTTAACGTCTGCTTCGCGTATCAGCGACCACGCCTTTTGCCGGCCTACGGGATAACCCAGAGCGTTCAGGGCGTGATTCATCCGCCTGGGTCCAATACTCTTGTCGCTACTTTGAGCGAGCTCCTTCACAGCCTCAATCATCGCCTCGTGCTCCGCATCCGACGGCCGGCGGCGTTGACGCTGGCAATACCGGTAATAGGCATTGCGACTGGCACCCAAGAGCCGACTCATCATGTCGACTGGCCAGGCCTTCTTATGCTGGGTAATGAACGCATACTTCCAGTACGTTTTCTTGACCGGTTGAACTCACCGTCGCTTTTTTTAAGATGTTTATCTCCATTTTCAGGCGGCGATTTTCTTCTCGCAACAGGCGAATTTCCAACTGTTCAGCGGTCAGTTTGCCGTTCACTCTGAAAGCCTGCCCATCGACCGATTCATGCTCTTTTATCCAACGCCCCAGCATGTTTGGGTTGATCTCCAGGCTGTGCGTCGCATTGGCTTTTGAATATTCCTACTCCAGCACAAGGCTGATTGCCTCCAGCTTAAACTCCTTTGAGTACAGCTTTCTTGTGGTCATGTAGGTTCTCCAGTTTCAGGGTATTATTCCTTAACTGGGCTGGTCACATCCATTCAACCACCTCACTTCGCGCATGGCGGAGAAAAAGCATAGGGAATATCTCACCTCCCTGCAAAATTGCTCCGTACACCACATACATTCTATTTCAGCATATCCTCTATTTCGCCAACGGTGCGAACTCGCCCCATACGCGGGAACACGTTGCGCATAAAATAGTGGTGACTTTCCATCTGGTGAGATGTCGACGCGTCACTGGCGAAAATCAGATTATAGTCGAGGTCTCTTGCGCAATACGCTGTGCTTGCAACGCCAACATCTGTAGAACCACCACTTATAATGATCGTGTCGATTTTCTTTACACGAAGGGCCAAATCGAGATAAGTCTGGTGAAAGGCATTCCAGCGAAATTTCGGAATCATGTAATCCTGTGGCTGCGGTTCAAGTTCATCAATCACCTTGGCTTCCCAACTTCCGGCTCCGAAGATCCTTGTTTCCCTGTGATCAAATGATAGCGGTCGCATCCAGTTGTCCGTATCCCTTATCGTCTGCGCGGTTGTACCGTTATCATCACGGTGATTGGCATACGCATACGCGATCATGACGTTTTCGTTGCGGGCGGCTTGCAACAACCGTATCGCATTATGAACTACCGGAGCCACTCTCCCCCAAGTCTCGGGATTATCCTGTTTGATGTGTCCGTTAAGCATATCGAAAAATAGCAACGCAGTTCTATTGGGATCTATGGCTCTGTTCATTGGCTTATTCTCTTGGAAACAGTTATCGGGCTTTGATCGCTAAGTGCTTATCGATTGACATGTTTCGCGTCTTTGATAACTTGCACGACCTCTGGCGAAGCCCGATAGCTTTCCCTTACCACTTCAGTTATGTCCGCCGCGCTGACGAAAGAGATTTCCAACTGCTTTCGCTCAGCTTCAGCCAAAAACTCCGGATCGCTGGCGGTAGCTTCGAATGCCTTCTGCAGAGCAACGAGACGGTCAGCAGGGATGCCGGGAGGCGCAACGTAAGGGCGGCCCATCACTTGGCGAGCTAACATGAGTTGAAGAACCTGTTTTTGATAATCGTTTTCGGCCAGATCCATTATTAGTGGGACTTCCGGTAGTTCGGGGTGTTTGCTCCGGGATAGTATGAACAAAGGATTGAGCTTACCCTCCTCTATCCACGGAGCCCAGCTGGTTTTCACCCCAGTCCAGCCACCACTACAATGCCCTTCTATCTCTCCACGCTCCATAGCGAGGTTTATTTCACTACTGCCTGGGTATCCGCTGGCTAGGTTGAATTTGAAATCTAGAACTTCAGCGAGCACACGCGGAAATGTATCGGTGTCAGCGCCAGCTCCCGTGCCGCCCACAAGTAGTTCGTGCTCGCGTAGGTCTTCTAACGTCTTAACATCGGCTGTATGCCAGGCAGCGCACATGCCCATTTCGTCGTTCAGGCTTCCAAGCCAGTTCAGCTCCTGAGGTTTAAACAATGCTTGTTCATTACCGAACAGCGGTTCGAATGCGGCACCGCGGGCTACGGTGCCAAAGACAGTGCCGTCTCTGGGCAGGGTATTGGCGATCTGATTCATCAGAACCAGGCTGCCTGCCCCGGGAACATTCTTGACAATGACATTCGGATTTCCCGGGATTTTTTCGCCGATATATCGCGCTAAAGTGCGGGCATAAGTATCGTATCCCCCTCCGGCTGAGTAGCCCACCAGAATCTGGACTGTTTTGTCCTTGTAAAAGCTGGCCACAGCCGATTCCTCGCCAACAGCAATTGAGGAGGTCGAAAATAGGACGATACTTGCTGCCAAAGGCGCCAGAATTTTACGCATGTTATGGTTATCCTGTCTGGATTTTTCTAGTTGTTAAAGCCAGTGCTATTCAGATCTAAAGGCTATCACCATCCCAAGCCCTGCAATCGTCAAATCTGACGTGCAGTTTCTGGTTTAATTTTTCGTGAAGCCACTCTCGGCGTTCCTTCATGAATAACGATGTTCCAATTTATCAGTGTGCGACGAAAAAGTACAGCTCGTCTGGAGACAAATTGTCAACCTCCCCAGTCTAGTCAATGAGGCATATCGGTAAGCGCCGCTACATCGACCCACTTGCTTTCAGTCGATTTGCGGCACTTTTTTTGAAGCCCGCTCCAAGTCGACATTCCACGATGGCAAGGCTTCCAGCTTTTCCAACGTGTCTGCTTCAGCATTGCGCTCCAGTAAATACTGGATATAAGCGGAGGGTTCCAGGCCGTTGGCCTTAGCCGTTTCGACCAAGGAATAGCAGGTTGCGCTGGCACGGGCGCCCCGTGAGGTATCGGCGAACAGCCAGGCTTTGCGACCCAGAGCGAACGAACGGATGGCGTTTTCAGCCAGCACGTTACTGATCTGCAGATCACCGCGCTCGCAGTAGCCGATTAGAGTGGGCCACTGGTTGAGTGTGCAGTCCATGGCTTTGCGCGTCAGGGTACCCTTTGCGACCTTGCCGGCATTGGCTTCCAGCCAAGTCTTCAGTGCCTTCAGTCCGGGCACGCTCAGTTCCTGACGGATGCGGTAACGCTCGCTTACACTCAATTCTTTGATCTTGCGTTCGATGGCGTAGAGTTTGTTGATGTGGCTAAGGGCCACATCGGCTTTGGTGACTTTCGTGGGTTTGCCTTTACCCTGAGGCTTGGCCCCCTTGGTGGCCTCCACGAACTTACGCCGAGCGTGATCCCAACAACCAATTCGGGTGATGTCGTTATCTCGACACACCTTGCCGTAACCCGAATAACCATAGGTTTGCAGGACGCCCTTAAAGTCGTCGAGCAGACGAACAGGGACGCTGCCGGCACGAGACGGATCGTAGTCGAACAACACCGACGATTGATCTGGTGGGCCACCGCGGGTGACCCACATCCACTTATCAGATTGCGCTGTTTTGCCGTCTTCTTTCAGGATTTGTATCCAGGTTTCATCGGCCTGCAGGTAATCGCCGCTGTTTTACACTTCGCGCATCAGATGGATCAGCGGTTTGAACACGTCACCCAGACGGATCACCCTGTGCGCCATGCTGGTACGGCTGATCTCGTGGCCCAGACGCTTGAGCATGTGTTCCAGGCGATACAGCGGCAGGCCATCGGCGTATTTCGAGGTGATGACGTAAGCCAGTAATAACGTGGTGGCCGTGCATTTGCCTAGCGGGTGAACGGGGCAAGCCGCAGCAACTAAGCGCTCTTCACCGGTGTGTTCAAACACGGCTTTTTCCTGCCAGTACTCCAAAACTTTAAGCTGAGCCGGGATGAACTGCAGCTCTTCTTTGACTTTGGTGAAGAAGGTCTTACTGGCGCCAACTTTTTCTTCGTCGCAGAAGGTCAGTTCGATGCGCTCGCGCAGCAGTGTATCCGAGAAGCCACGCTGGCGAAGTTTATGGTAGGCCGGTGGTGCCTCTGTCTCTTTGACGTTGTCTGGCAACTGATCGCGCAAGACATTAATTTCGGTTTCCAACTCCGCTTCGTCAAACAGATGAACCTGGTGTGCGGACTTCTCACTGCTGGCGCTGAATTGTTGAATCCGTTTTAAGCGCAACAGTTCTTCGAGGATTTGGATGTACTGATCGCGTTGTTGAACTGCAGCGTTTTTAGCGACCAGTTCCTGCTGAAGAAACTCGACCACCGACAGCAATTCAGCGGCCAATAGACCGCTTATATTCGGTGGTTTTGAAAGGGCTTAAGGCTGTAATTTCATGAACAAATTACAGAAAAACAACACTTTGAAGCACCAAAAAAGAACTAATTAACGGCCTCATAATGCAGGGTTTTGTGCCCTTTTAACAAGGCAATATCGTAACCGTCCACCAACCAGTTGATCTGCTCGCCCGTGAGTGGCATTAGCTCATCTGAGGCCTTAGGCCACTTGGAATTCTCCTCAGCTAACGCCTTGTAATAGAGTACAAAACCGTTGTCTTCCCACATCAGGTATTTGATCTTGTTCCGGTGCTTGTTGGTGAAAGCGAAGAGCGCTCCGGTAAACGGATTATGCCCAGCTCCTGTTCAACCAAGACCGCCAGGCCCTAGGCCTGCTTGCGGAAATCAACGGGCGCCCAATACAGATAAATCTCTGGCAACGACAAGGACGGGCGTAAAGATCGGTGGGGCATCACAGCTGCCTCAAAACAGCGCCCAGCAACTCGATGTTGCAGGCGTGCAAACCGGTGATCGAGACACCCCCGGGCACTGACACGTTCAGGCCATCGGCTCCGCCGATGCCAGCGCCAGGAGCAGAAACGACCTAAGTGAAACCAGTGGCCGCGCGCGCCTTTTTTGGAGAGTCTTCAGTCGGGGCCAGCTTCTGGCCTCAGTAAACAAATTAATGGTAGTCCAGCGTCTGTTGCTTACAGTAAGCGCTGCCGGACACGCCGGAGACTTACCAGTCAGTAATATACTATTGCCAGGTACGCGCTCGTTCGGTTGGAGTCATGCTGATTCCTCATGGAATGGGTGAGGAAGTCAGTGTGCAATCGGCGAGCGGAAATGTAGGTGCTGATTTATTGGCGCTTACGCTGGCTCTACCCGAACAACCTGATGATATAGGCCACTGGGTCTATATCTGCCAAGGATTTTGGTTTACATGGCGTTTTTCACCACAGCAATCACCTCATCCGGGTACGCATAGGTTTCCGAAATAATTGCCTGGGTTTCTTCGCCGGTCACGAAGTCAATGCTCAGGCTCTGATTCGCTGCATCCTCAAGAAATTCTGGATCTATCGCCGTTTCGGCCATCGCTTTGCGCATGATTGCCACCCGTTCTTGCGGAACTCCGGGAGGCATGACGTAGGGCCGGGCAATCAACTGCCGGGCGAGGAACAGTCTCAAAACTTTTTTCTGTTTATCGGTTTCTGCAAAATCCATGACGAATGGGACATCCGGCAGGTCTGGGTGTTTTTCCAGCGCCATCTGAAATAGCACATTAACTTCACCATCCTCAATCCAGCCAGGCTTCTGTGTTCTTGCGCTACTAAGCAGCCAGCTACAGCGCCCTTCAACCTCACCGCGCTCCATAGCCAGCAGGATGTCATTGCCACCTGGATATCCCGTAACAATATTGAATTTGAAGTCAAAAAGTTCCGCCATAACCCGCGGATAGACGTTGGTGCTAGCCCCGGCGCCGGATGCACCCACAGTCAGCGTCTTGGATTTGAGATCCTGCCAGGTCTGAACTTCTGCGTCTTTATGCGAAACACAGAGACTGGTGCCCTTGGCCAGACTGCCGAGCCAGACGATATCAGCTGCTTGGTACTTTGCCTGATCGTTGCCAAACAGCGGCTCAAACGCCATTCCCTGATTGACAGTAGCGAAGACGGTACCATCGTTGGGAAGAGTGTTGGCGACCTGATTCATCAGGACAAGGCTGCCGGCTCCGGTGACATTTTTGGGCACCACTTCCGGTTGACCGGGAATATGTTTGCCAATATGACGGGCAAGTGTTCGGGCATATGTATCATAGCCCCCGCCCGGAGAGTGTCCGATCAGCAGGTCAATAGTTTTTCCAGCATAGAAATTGTCAGTGTTTTTGGTTTGTCCGAAAGCGCTGGCCGACCAAAGGGGCATGGTCAGGACAAGCACTAGGAAATTTATCGCTGCTCGCATGATTATTATCCTTTTTCGTAGCATCTGTGTTTTTGTTATCAGCCAGTGACACTGCGCAGGTAAAACACATCGAGCACAAATCACTTTTGATTACTTTATATGCTATAGCCGTTATCCGGGGCTATGAGACAAGCAGAGCGCTTCGAGTTCTGCCAAGGAAACAACAGACGCGTACTTGGCGCTGATGTCGAATAAGTTAGCGCAATGGGCAAAGTGAGAGCGGTCAAAGCAGCAATCGTCGACCAGATACGTTGTGTATCCGTGGGAGCATGCATCCACCACGGAAGCCCGCACGCACCCGGACGTCGAGACGCCGCAGACGACCAGTGTGTCGACTTTCTGTACCTGAAGGTAAGAGCTCAATGGGGTGGCAAAAAAACAACTGGCTTTAGCCTTCTCTAGCACCCATTCATTCTCTAACGGGGCGATTTCCGCCGGGAATTCCTGACCACTGGGCGGTGATGGTTTGGACCTCACACGCTTGGTCGCGCTCCCCGCAAAGGCCTGATCAATGCTGTCATTGCGGGTAAACACAATGGGCCAGCTTCGGTCACGAAACAGTTTCAGCAAACGCGCAATCCGCGGAAGTGAATCCCAAGCTACCTCACCGCAGGCG
Organism: Marinobacter sp. BSs20148; assembly: GCF_000283275.1. Taxonomy (NCBI): domain Bacteria; kingdom Pseudomonadati; phylum Pseudomonadota; class Gammaproteobacteria; order Pseudomonadales; family Marinobacteraceae; genus Marinobacter; species Marinobacter sp. BSs20148. The sequence continues at coordinate 1,412,736 of NC_018268.1, read as the reverse complement.
GTGGGGTACTCTCGGATTGCGTCTGCTACAGACTGGCTTTTAGAACCGGTAAAGGCCAGAGTGACATCGATGACGATCAATGCAGGACAGATCCCAAAGGGCTGACGCTCACCAAATCCAGACTGGCGATAGAGGTCCTGCTCCTCTTCTGGCACGACCTCCATCCACACTTTCTTCGCTGACCAGTCCTGCTTATCCACAACCGTATCTCCTGAAAAAACGAAGAATCTGACCCTATATTAAGAATTTCTCAGCCAGCTCGAGACCAGTTACTGCATCGCCCCGTTTAAAAGCTCTACGATCTCCTTCGGGTAGCCATAAACTTCTTTAAAGAACGTCTGCATTTCCTCGCCATCCACGAAGTCGATACTCAAGCCCTGATTGCCGGCGTCAGAAAGAAACGCGGGATCTTTTGTCGTCTGCTCAATCGCTTTTCGCAAGGTAGCCAAACGCTCGGGAGCCATGCCAGGAGGCGCTACATAAGGACGACCCATGATCAGCCGCGCGCCAAGCAGGTCAACGGCCTGTTGCTCCCTATCCGTCTTCGCCATCTCGCTAACCAACGGAACATCCAACAGATCCGGGTGCCGCTCGCGTCCAAGCTGGAAGACGATGTTCACATCGCTGTCCGGCTCAAGCCATTCCGGATTCTTGGCTTTGATCGTACTCAGAAACGCACTTCCCATTCCGTCCACTTCGCCACGTTCCATGGCAAGACCGACATCATTGCTGCCGGGATAGCCAGCAATCACCGTCAGTTTCAGATCAAACAGTTTCGCCAGTACCCGGGGGATGGTGTTGGTGTTGGATCCGGCACCGGTCGCCCCTACCGTCGCTGCCTGAGCCTTCAGGTCTTGCCACTTATTGATGCCGGACTCTTTGCGAAATAGGCCTACCGATGTAACCAGGCTGAGGTTGCCAAGCCAGCTCACCTCGTTGACGTCAAACTGGGCCTGCTCATTGCCAAAAAGTGGTTCGAATGGCATCCCGGAGTTAACGGCACCGATGACTGTTCCATCGTTAGGCAATGTGTTAGCGATTTGATTCATAAGCACCAGCGAGCCTGCCCCTGGCACATTCTTTACGACAACATCGGGATTACCCGGGATATGCTTTCCAAGGTGCCGCGCTAGAGTGCGACCGTAGGCGTCGTACCCACCGCCCGCAGAATAGCCGATCATGAGCTGAACGGTGCGACCGTCATAGAAGTCAGCTTCGTCCTGCTCACTAGCCGTGACGGGGGCAGAAGAAAGCGCGGTATAGGCGCCGACAGATAACGCCAACAGAAACAGTAAACCAAACGGTCGCATCTAATTAACCTCCTTTTTTCGTTATTGTGTTTGGAAGAGAATGAACCGTATTTGTACAGGAGTCAGAGGCGGATAAATAATGACTTAATGAAATTTTTGGATAACGAAACGGCATGTATTAGCAGCGTGGCGCTGGATAAAGAGGACAAACACTTGCCCGATCATTGCATTAGTTAGTAGACGAGTCGCTACCAGTCAACGTTCGAGCATTCTTGAGGGACTCGTCAATCCAGTGCTCAGAGGCACCACCACAAAGTAAATCCTGCCTGATCTGTGGAAGATCCAGTTCCCGCCCGGTCAGCTCCTTGAGGACATCAAAGAGGTGGCGTTCAGACCCAGCCACGCTCTGGCACGCCGACCCCACATGCCTGGATGCGTCGTCCCGGGACATGAAAGCGGCCAGCGCAAACGTCGCTGCTTCGGCATAAATCAAGCCATTGCTGCTGTTAAGATTGGCATCGATTCGGTCAGGCGAAATTTCCAGATGCTGCAGCCCCTCCAGGCAATGACGCAACCCGACCCCAGTGTTCATGAGCATTTGCGGCAGCACCAGCCACTCCAAGGTCCAGGCAGCGCCGCTGCGCTCGTGCTCGTGCAGCATGCATTGCTGCATCTGGCCAGCCAGACCGGCATTTTGCCGGGCCATAGCCATCATGATCTCAGCATTAACTGGATTACACTTCTGGGGCATGGTGGATGAGCCGCCGCCATTGCTGAACCGTAGCTCGCCAACTTCCGTCTGGGCCATGCGAAGCCAGTCTTCAGCAATTTTTCCGAGACTGCCGGTCGTCATTGCCAGCCACCCGGAAAATTCCATCAGACTGTCCCTCTGAGTATGCCAGCTTGGCGCATATCTCAAATCCAGGCGATCTGCTAGGTCACGCGCCACTGCGTTTGCGTTTGACCCCATCGCCACCAAACTGCCTACTGCCCCACCTAGCTGAATTTTGAGCAGGCGTGGCCTAAGCTCCGCAAGACGCTGATGCTGCCGAAGCAGAGGATCAATCCAGGTTACGATTTTCAAACCGAAACTCATGGGCACGGCCTGCTGGGTTCGGGTCCTACCCGCAATCAGCGAGCCGCGTTGTTGCTCGGCCAGCTGCGCGAGCATCCCTATAACACTGAGCAGACGTGATTCGTACACCCCAATGAGCGCCCGGCAGTTGAGAACAAGAGCGGTATCAACGATGTCCTGACTGGTTGCACCAAAGTGAACCCAGCGCGCAATGTCCGGCGCCAGTCCGTCCTTAAGAGTCTTGACCAGTGCAGGTACGGGAACCCCCGCTGATGCAGTGCCCGTCGCAAGACTAAGCGGCTCAGGCTCGAGACCAAGAGCCGCCTGATTTATGGCAATTGCGGCTTCGCGCGGAATTAGCCCAGCCTCGGCTTGCGCCAGCGCAAGCTGCCCCTCGACCTTCAGCATCGCTTTGATCTGAGCCTGGTCCGATAGGTGATGCCCACACTCTTGGTCCGATAACAGTCTGCTGTAAAGGCCCGAATCGCCGAGGCCGAATTGGCTCATAGTCACTCTCTTACGGGCAGGCTAATCATGTTTTTCGATTCTGAATTCCTGAGAAAAAACTCCACCCAGGCATTTGCTCAAAGATCAAAGAACACGGTTTCCTGATCACCCTGCATGTGGATATCAAAAACATACTCCACCCCTTCGCGCGAATCACGACGCTTGGCCAGGATCGTCGACTGACGCTTTTCATCAACGCTGCTAAAGACCGGGTCGGCCGCGTTCGCTGCGACTTCGTCATCAAAGTACACACGAGTATAGACGTGATTTAACAGGCCCCTCATGAATAACGTGACGGAAATGAATGGAGCATGCCCCACTTGGCCAGAACCGGGCTTTATAGTGTAAAGACTAAAGTGACAGCCTTCATGCATCCCCGTGCCGCAGCGGCCAAAGCCACTAAAGTCATAATCTAGCGCGCGGTCAACCCGCGTATCGCCAGGGTGCCGGTAACGCCCGGCGGCGTTCGCCTGCCAGATTTCGACAAGCGCGTCTTCCACCGCCACACCTTTGCCGTCAAACACCCTGCCTGTGAGGCGAATACGCTCTCCCTCGATTTTGGGAGATACCAGACAGCTTCCTGTGATCTGTGTGTGGGGGTAGTTGGCTTCTAAAGGATTCAGGCCATAATGAAAAAACGGCCCGATAGTCTGGGATGGGGTCTGTTTAATCCTCATTCAGTCTACCTCCATCGGCGTGGACGCGAAGCCCCGCAACACGATATCAAACACATAACCAAGAGCAAATCCCTCCTCGGTCACATCCAGAGAGAAATCACTAACCAAACGGCTTCTGGCCGCCTCGGGGACACTTTCGAAAATCGGATCGAAAGCCAGTAAAGGATCTCCAGGGAAGTACATCTGAGTAACCAGCCTGGTCGCAATTGTCGGGCCAAACAACGAAAAATGAATGTGATTGGGGCGCCAAGCATTATAGTGATTCCCCCAAGGGTAGGCCCCCGGCCTGATCGTGTAGAACCGGTAGCGGCCTTCAGCATCAGTGAGACAGCGGCCCGCGCCCAGAAAATTGGGATCCAGCGGGGCGTTGTGTTGGTCTTTTTTATGGACATAGCGTCCCGCCGCATTCGCCTGCCAGACCTCAACAAGGGTGCGGGGTATTGCATTGCCATGAACATCCAGAACGCGACCAGTAACGACGATGCGCTCGCCAATGGGCTCACCATTGACCTGACCATTGCGAGTCAGATCATGGTCCAAGGGACCAATGACTTCAGCCCCGAAGGCGGGGCCTGTCAACTCGGCCAGTTCCGGGTCGATTGCCACCAGGGATTTCAAAGGTCCACGTAAGATCGTCGATTTGTACCTTTCGTCTATGTAAGACGGATTTGACGCCCAAGAGCGTCTGCTCATTTTGCTCATGCCGTGTCTTCTCTGTTAACTATTGACTGAACTGAGCCATTTCTGCATAAGCCTTTTTAGCAATGCGCATGGCATTGTTCGAAGCCGGTGCGCCTCCATAGATGGCGACTTGCAGTAGAGTCTCTCTCACCTCAACCATGCTCGCGCCTGTATTTTCGGTGGCGCGTATGTGCATGGCCAGTTCATCGTCGTGTCCCAGCACAGCCATCATGGCAATGGTCAACAAGCTACGATCTCGCTTGCTCAGTCCAGGCCTACTCCAGACGGAGCCCCAGGCTGATTCGGTAATGAACGTCTGAAAAGGTTCATCGAAAGGTGTTTTGTTCGCCTCGGCACGGTCAACATGAACGGCGCCTAGCACCGACCGTCGAACATGCATTCCGCGCTCAAAACGACATTTATCCTTGCCATGATTGGAGATAAACTTGTCGATCAGAAGAGCTAAAGCCGCCGGCTGCTCAATACCTGGCATATGCCCTGCGCCGGCAATAATTTCAAAACGCGTGTCCGGGATCAGATCCGCTAACGCCTTCACTAATTCTGGTGGCGTTGCTTCGTCGCTGTCGCCGACCACACAAAGTGTCGGAACAGTCAGAGTACGACAAATCTTGGTGTAGTCAGCATCACGAATCGCGGCGCAAGTACTGATATAGCCCTGCAGCGGCGTACGGATGAGCATACTTTTCCACAGAGCGCATTGGGGCTGATGTTGCTGACGGAACTCGGGCGTGAACCAACGTTCGAGCACCGATTCAGACACCGCCTCCATTCCGCCACTACGAATCGCCTCAACCCGCTCGTTCCATATTGTTGGAGTACCAATGCGATGCCCTGTAGCACACAGAATTAGCGCCTTAACCAGGTCGGATCGCTTACTAGCAACACCTTGCGCAATCATACCCCCCACCGAGAGGCCACAGAGATACACCTGCTGCAGACCAAGTCCATCCAGCAACTGAATCAGATCGTCGACATGCTCTTCCAGCCGGTCTCCGCCCTGACAGGTGGAGAGCCCGTGACCACGCTTGTCATAAAGCAAAAACCGGTACTGATTACTGAGCAAAGACGTGACGGCCGACCAGATACGTGCATCCGTGCCCAGCGAATTCGAAAATACGATAAGCGGCAGGTGATCAGGACCATCAAGGCGATAATTGAGATAACCTCTTCTGACTGCTAGCGAATTAATTTCCATTAGGCGTCATGCTTCTAGTCGAATTTAGAATCAGTCTTGATCACCAGAAGCATATTGTAAATTTACAGTTTGTTCTTTTCACATACTGTAAAAGTTATGGATCGCCTACAGACCACGCTACTCAGCTTCCGAAAATTAGCTCCTCCTCCAGAAAAGAGATCGTGCGTTTCCACGATTCAGTCGCGGCAATAGAGTCGTAACGATCCTTTCGGCTATCGTTATTGAACGCGTGGCTAGCGCCCTTGTACATGTGAAGAGAGAAACGCTTACCGTGCTGCTCTAGCGCTTTCTGAAATTCAGGCACTGTCGAATTAATTCTTTCGTCCTGCTCTCCGTAATGCAGCAGCAGTGGTGCGGTAATGTCCGGGACCCGGGTCGAATCAGGTGATTTGCCGTAATAGATCACCGCCGCATCAAGGTCTGGATCGGCGACCGCGAGTTCGCCGGAGACTTTTCCACCCCAGCAAAAGCCAACACTGGCCACCTTGCCGTTGGTCCCTGGTAAAGTGCGAAGGTAATCAAGGCTTGCCAGATAGTTGTCGCGGTTGTCACCCTCATCAAGGCTATTAATCATTGAACGAGCCTGGTCCTCATCGGCTGGCGTACCGCCCTGGAGCGCAAGAGCGTCCAGAGCGAAGGCGACAAAGCCTGCTTCGGAAAAGCGTCGGACCAGATCCTCGATGTGGGCGTTGAGACCGGTATTTTCATGAATAACGAGTACCGCCGGATGCCTCTCTGAGTCGCTTGGATGGGCGAGATAACCGAAGAGTTTGCCGACCGGTGTCAAAAAACAGGGTCGGCCTGTAGTAAGCTGGCTATTGGATACAACCACAACTGTGTTCCTCAGCAAGATACATTTTCGCCGGCGAGCCGGCATGATTGAACAGTCCAGACGGCAAACCGGGTGGCTTGCTGTATGCATAGTGGCTACCGATGAAGGGTTATTATATCCACCAGCGCCGGACGGCCCTTCTTGACTTCCGCAAGGGCACGGCGGATCGCTGGCCCTACGTCAGCAGGCTTTGTAATGGGCCCTTCTCCATAGCAACCCATGCCCTGAGCGATAGTGGCAAAGTCCGGATCCGGTCCAAACAGGTCCATACCTATGTGAGCCTTGGCCTCATCGGTACCACGCAGTTTCGCCATGCGAATCTGGTGCTCCCAGTCGTTGAAGTAGGCCCGATTGTTGAACATAAGAATCAGCAGCGGAATCTCATGCTTAGCAGCGGTCCAGAGCGCCCCTGCGTCAAACATTAGATCACCGTCAGGCTGCAGCGCAACCACAACCTTGTCGGTATTTTTGTAGGCCAGACCCACGCCAATAGACATGCCGATCTGGGTCGCAGTGCCCAACGACCTCCCCGCGTGTCGATAAGGCTTATCGTAGTCCCAAATCTTGCGGGTCCAGTTATGCAATGTACCGGTCGCACAAACCCAGTCTTCATGCTGGATGACCTCCCAAACCTCACTCGCAAAACGGGCTAGTGCCAGTGGCTCGCTATCCCAATCTGCGCGAGCATCTTCCTGCCATTGCGCCCAGACTTCATCATGGCGCTGGCCCAAAGCTTCCTTACGGTCCTGAATTCGTTTTGCGAGGTTGCCATCGGCATCAAGGCGCTGTTGACCGATGCGTGTCATTTCCGGCATCACCAGTGCGGGGTCTCCCAAGGCGCTCAGGACTTTCGGCTGATAGCGGCCGTAATCCATCGCCCAAGACGACATGCCAATCTCGCCAAACCCGACCTCCATCCACTCGCACTTTTCTGACACCAACGAAGTCACAATTCGATTTGTGCTGTCGAGGTGCGCGGTCGGTTTTTCCCAATCGCGAACGTCAATGCCAAGTATCAGGTCTGCTTTGCGCATGACTTCCTGGTCCATGGAGGCGCAGAGAGGATGTCGGTTGGGGAAGCACAGTGAATCATTGATGTCCCAGACCGGCACGCCCAAGGTTTCCGCCAAGGCCACGAGATTGTCGAAACCGTCCTCGTGGCGTCCGGTATATTCCGCCATGATGATGGGGTTCTGGGCGGCGAGCAGCTTGTCCACCATCTGCTCGAGGATGACCGGATCGGCTCCCATGCGGGCGGGCGACTTCGACATACCTGCCGGCGGCATACCAAGTTTCAAATTCTCGTCCAGCGGTTTTTCCTGAAGCCACGCGTCGTAACACATGTAAATCGGGCCCTTTGGCTCGGTCACCATGGTTGAGTAGGCGCGCATGAAGCTTTCCGGCACACCCTCGATAGCCGTCGGTTGGTAATCCCACTTGGTGTAATTGCGCACCGCCTCGCCCTGGACCAGGGCGGTATGGCTCCAGTCGATATGAGGACGACGTTTGCCTTCGTCCATCGGTCCTGTTGCACCCATGATAAAGATAGGCGCGCGGTCAAGATTGGCATAGTAGATGGCCATTTGAGCATGCAGCAGGCCCACCAAATTATGCAGAATAACACCCATCGGTTTGCCGGTGGCCCGGGCATAACCATGGGCGATCTGCACGGCAATTTCCTCATGCTGGCAGAGCAGCATTTCCGGCTTATTGCCACCGTAATTGATGATTGAGTCGTGCAGTCCGCGGAAGCTGGCGCCGGGGTTCATCGCGATGTAAGGAAATTCGTACTCGTGTAGCAGGTCTACAATCACGTCAGACTGATATTTTTTGTATTTGGATCCGTTTTCAGCACTCATAATGACTCCTGATTTTAGTTTTAATTGAGCCCGCCTTCCTCTTTCGTAAGCGGTTTTACATGCTGCCCCAAATACTCAGCCTCCGGACCATAAAGAAGATTTTTCACTTTCTCGGCGTCGAGGTGCTTGACAAGCTGATCTACCTGACCAAACAAGGGTAGCGGCAACCCACCTTCTTGGGCCAGGGTCAAAGCCAGGTCCAAGTCTTTCTCGTGCCAGGTGAACCGGGTATCATCCCATCGCACCAGGGTGCCGTTGGTGCCAGGGCATTCGATGAGGGTTTCGCGCATTTGCTGAGCGTCGATGCCATAACGTTTAGCTAGCAACAGTACTTCAAAGTTGGCAACGCAGGCTGCCCAATGCAGCATATTGTTGCAGGCCTTCGCCACCTGTCCGGAACCAACAGATCCGACATGGTGAACAGCTTTGCTATAGGCTTCGAGCACTGGCGTTATCTTCTCAACCTGCGCCTTCGTGCCGCCGCAGAGACTGCCCAGTTGGCCCTCCTCCGCGCCCTGACGCCCGAACACGACCGGGGCGTCAACAAAGCCCAGGCCTTTGGCCTCACATTCGACGGCCAGTGCCTGCATCGTCTTAGGGCCGTTAGTGGCAAGAATCACTACCGTGCTGCCTGCGGGTCCGGATTGCAGAATTTCGCGGGTAACGGTCTCGGACTGCGCGTCGGTAGCAACAATAACCAGGTGGACTTCCGCGTTCCCCACCGCTTCGGCCAAACTGTCCACCACCTTAAGTCCATTAGCGGCCGCATCAGAGCGTCTTTGTTCGCTGATGTCGTAACCAGTGACGTCATGGCCTTTATTCTTGACGTGGCGGGCAATATCCCGGCCCATGTCGCCAATACCTATGATGCTTACTCTCATTTCCTTCTCCTCGGTATGTTCAAGAGGTCCGGAACCCCGAACTCTCTCATTGAAGGCCCTTATGAAGCGGACCGAATCAGGAAACGGCAACCCATGCCAAGGCCTGTTTGACGCCAATAGTCATCAATCCCGCTAAAAATGGCAGCAAAATCACTGACAGCAACCGCAGCCGAAGGAATGAAAATCCAAGGAGCGGAATTTCAAAGATCACCACGCGGTGCACCGCGAACAGTGTCCAGGCGGTGATAAAGGCAACGAGCGCTGCATTTGCGGCGCCGGCTTTGGCAAACGTTGCGGCAATTGAGAAAGCGACCACAGGACCGGAAGGAATCAGAAGGCCGGCTACGCTGCCGATAACAATCGCGGTAACACCCGCTTCATCCCCCAGAAAACGGCTAATGAACTCGGAGGGAATCAGCTTTGCAACAAAGCCCGCCGCAACCAGCGCACAGAACATGCGCGGAACCAGCTTCACGAACTGCTCGACGGCCCTGACCAGGCCCTGCCGAAAGCTCCCATCCTGCCGCGACAAGGCGTAACCGCCCAATACCACCGGCGCTCCAAAGATAATTAACATGCCCACCGATATCATTTCTGATGAGTCTCCGTATTAGCAGGCGGCCTAGAAATGCTACCCACTGGGTCGGGCCGGACCTCCTCCATCAGCGACAGAGACAGCGGTAGCCGCCGCGCAATCAATCCAGCCAGGATCGGCAAGGGCAGACTTATCAAAAAGCGCGTCAGAGAAAACTCGACCCCCATCAGAGGCACATCCCATATCAGAATTCGCTGTATACCGAGAATCGCCCAACTGGTGATGTAGGCCACCAAGGCACCGCGATCAGCGCCCGCACCGCCAATAACCGCAAGCAAAGGATAAGCTGAAGCAGGGCCACCGGGCGTGATGATCCCGGCGGCAGTGGCAATGACCAAACCCCAGAAACCGCTTTCCTTTCCTATCAGCCTGGACATGCGGTCCCGAGGCAAGAGCACCCAGACCATGCCAGCAACAGTTAATGCTGCAATCACTCGTGGCAGCATGTCCGCAAGTAGCCCAAGGTCTGCACGTACAGCCTCGTGAAAAGCTTGTGGTCCGAGGAGTTGATAGCAAACCACCCCCATCCCTAACGCAAAAGCAAAAAACCACCAAAAGCTTTTGCCAAACCCGTCTCTCACTAGCGCCATTAGCCACTGGCGTTTAGTTTCGGAGGTCACGGCAAATGCCTTCTGGAAATTCAATGTTCGTGGGCATGATGATGGTGATGTTCGTGAGAATCGGCCCAATCTGAGGGTTCCCGATGACCTTCCATCAACGCATCAATCACAGGACGCAGGACATCGGCGCCCGGTGGAAGCTGACCCGCCAGGAACCCCGCAAGGCGCGCAAATGCAATCGCCTGTCCGGCAACGCCATCCATTCGCTGCCCTGGAGAAAGATTATTGGCATCATTGAGCGCCCGAGTCAGGCCAGCCTGAAAGAGATCTGTCATATACTGGCTCCGCGCTACCTGAGTCGACAAATCGGATCGACCGCTCTCGCTAACTTCAGTGGGCACGACGCCGTGTTTGCCCGACATCTGCACAAGACGCTCAAACAGGTGATCGTCAATATAATCTTCTTCCTCAAATTCGCCGCACATGACTGTTACCTCATTGTTGTGGTGGTCGGGCCGGAACTCAGCCCAGCTCAAATTTTGCGATGTAATAATTCCAGCATTTCTCAAACAGGCCCCGCTTAGACAGCCCTTTACGGCTACCCTCTACTTCCTCCGGGGAGAAGATGTAACTGCCGCCCAGAGGCGCCGCGAGCACCTGCCGCTCCGCATTCAACTCAAGGTAAATGGCCATCACGGTCGCCTCCAGAACATCCTGGGCTACCAGAATCGAGCCGTGCGCCTTGAGCAACGCAGCCTTGCCCCCGCCGAGGGTTTCCGCAACTTTGTCACCAATTTCTTTATTGTTGACTGATTGGGGGGAAGGATAGATCGGTACGTTGCCCAGAAGCGCACCCTGGGCCAATGCCACCTGATACTTCTCACCGGCGCTTGTCAGCAAGGTTGACCATTTTGGGTGCCCATGAACCACGGCCTTCACATCCGGACGCACCTGGTAGATCGAAAGGTGCAAGGGAAGTTCAGCAGGTGGCCGCGGCTGCTCGGGATCCATCTCGCCGTCCGCACCCACCGTGACAAAATCGTCTAGCGTCAGCGCACTGCGGACGGAATCACCACTGTTGATCAGAATGCGCCCGTCAGGCAGACGCACACTGAAGTGGCCGTTAAAATCAATAACCCCAAGACGCTCCAGGATCCCAATGCCCTGGATAAGCTGCTTGCTGAACTCGGATACAGTCGCTGAAGAATCGCTCAAAACTATGCACTCCCTATCTGGCTAAAGGCCAGGTGATCAGGCCCGAATCGCACTCAGAGTCTCGATGAAAGACTCCTCGTCCGGCCCGACCACAAGTGAGATGACGAACGGCCGCAATGCTGACAGGGTTTCCTCAACGCCTTGTCGGTCATTATGTTCATCCAGCACGAAGCCGGCTGTCATCAGATTCCGACTGAAGGCAGCCCCACCCACGGTGGCGGCCGCTTGCGCGGACTCTCCACTGCGCGCGAACATGATGACCACGTCAGTATTTGCCAACTCATCCGACAATCGGCTGATGTCCCCATTTGGCGACTGCAACATCAGGTCTTCAGGCCCTATTGCCAACTCTGCCGCAGATCCATAGACCTCATCTCCCTTCACCACACAGCTAAAGCGCGCACCATTCCATTCCATGCAGGACAGCGCTGACAGCGTAGGCATGCTGGATTTCCCTAACCCCAACACCAGAGACGAACGCCCTTTGGAGTTGGGGTTATTGATGCGGAATCGGCTTTCGGCAGCCGTCGTTGCTCTGGAAGATTGGCTAATCATAAAAACTGTCATCCTTTTCGGTCTTCGCCCTCGGGCATCGACCGAGGCTAGACCGAAGAGTGTGGCTTACCTTTAGCAGACCTGAGATCTTCACGGCAGACGTCTTCAAATGCCTGCTCCGGCGGCAATACCACCGACACCGAACGGATGCGATGATGAGAAGGATCGACACCGGGAGGAATAGTGCCCTTGTCCCGCAGTGCCATTACGGCTTTTCGCAGCATCTGGCGAGCCATAATCACACCGTTGTCGGTCGATACCAGATTTTCTTTGGTACGATCGACAATTGGCCCCATGCTTTCCTGCAGCGAGGAATCCTGAATGGCGATCCCTTCGACACCACTGTAGGTACGACCTTCTCTCTGAGCCTGTCGATCCATCTCATAGTCGTTGGTCTTGTTAGCCTTGGGAATAAACGTGCCAGGTACGTATTCACAATGAACGCCCTTGCCCGCCTCCAGCGCTTCAAGCTCAACCTCTGACAGCGCCCGCGTGGGATGGTAGTCAAAACTCCAGGCCCAGCAGTTTTCATCATCGATGGGAATCCAGAAGTGACCATGAGTCGGGTGGTCGCCACGAGGCGGCACCATGGTAAAACAAGGCATGACCCAGGGCGTAATGCGCCAGTAATATTTACCTTCTTCAGCATTGCGGCGGGCACCTACGTAAAGGCCACCCTCATGCTTGACCACTTCGAAGAACGGCATCTTGTCCGCAATGTTGTACTGGTTGCCACGAGCGCCTTTGAACAAGGGATCCGTGTTCAGGTTGCCGCTGTGAAGGAAAGAAACATGACTGGAATCGATACCACCTTCCATCGCCTGCATCCAGTTACACTCCTGGAAACGCTTCGAGGTAAACGTCTGATTCGCAGGAACAGTGGCGAACTCGAATTCCGGGTACGGTGGCTGCTCGTCCTTCGGCCCCATGTAAGTCCAGAGAATGTCGCCGATCTTGACAAGTGGATAGGCCTGCAGTTTGATCTTTTCACAAAAACCACTGTCCGCAGGCTCCGATGGAACCTCGATGCACTGTCCCGTAGTGTCGTATTTCCAGCCGTGATAAGGGCAACGCAAGCCGCCTTCTTCGTTACGACCAAACCAGAGCGACACGCCCCGGTGCGCACAAAACTCGTCCATCAGACCGTATCTTCCACCCGAATCGCGGAAGGCAATCAGCCGCTCGGAAAACAGCTTCACGCGAACCGGAGCGCTGTCATCTTCAGGAAGCTCTGAAGCAAGCAAAGCCGGAACCCAGTAGCGGCGAAACATATCTCCCATTGCAGTCTCGGGGCCCGTCTGGGTGAGCAGATCATTGACTTCTTTGCGCAACATTTTTTTATTCTCCGACGTTTCAGTTTTTGATCGTCCAATAAATCAAAGTTAACTGACCTAAAACCGGTCATACCAAGCACCAATCGCAGCAGCAGCCAAGTTAATTTTCCAGTTTATCCCTTTATATGGAACACTGTTCTTGCTTTTTCTAAATCTACATGGCAAAAATAGAGCCGTCAACTAATTGGAGTGATCATATGAGTGATAATCCAACGCCAACTCGACTGTGCAGCATTGGCGATGTGGGCCCCGGAAGTGTTCTGCTGGTAGAGATCGATGATTTGGAACTGGCTGTGTACAACGTCGAAGGGGAGTTTTACGTGACGGACGACCGCTGTACCCACGGGCCAGGCTCGCTATCCGAAGGTTATCTTGATGGCTGCGTCATCGAGTGCGACTTTCATAACGGTGCCTTCGATATTCGTACGGGCGAAGTGGTAGCACCACCTTGCATGGTGCCCCTAAAAACCTATGAGGTCGTCGTCGAAAACGATGACGTCATGGCAGTGCTCTGATTCTTGTTGATTGAGGGGGGAAACCTTGAACGATCTTCTGTTCATATGTCGTTACAATAGCGGTGCAGGCTAGGGAGACCGACGCACGCACCCTTGAAGAAAAATCGGCAAACAGGAAAAAACTATGAAAACCCCCCAGAAAGCAAAAATCGAAGAGAAAAAACCAACAACAGCCATCGGTGCGGGAAGCGAAAAGAAAGATGGATCGCGCCTGTCCTCGGTTGCAGCCGCCATTCGTTTACTGAAGGCGTTCAGCGAGGAGAATGCGGAACTCGGCATAAGCACGCTCTCGCGTAGCCTGAAAGTTTCGAAGAGCACTGTTCATCGCCTAGCCTCTACCCTGGTCTCTGAGGGGCTGTTGGAGCAGGATCCGGTAACAGAGCGTTATAGTCTAGGATTGGGGCTGTTCTCGATGGGAGCTTTAGTGCGCCAGCGCCTGTCAGTGACCAGTGTCGCCAAAGAACTGCTGACAGATCTGCGTGACGAGGTGCGGGAAAATGTCGAATTGGCCGTTCTGAAAGGAAACACGATCACGTACATCTATGATTTTGAGAGCCCAGAGGCTGTGCGCCTGCGACCCAGGCTCGGTATGTCCACGCTGGCCATCGACAGTGTCCTGGGTATGGCAATGACAGCCTTTCAGAGCGAAGAAAAGATCAGGGAGTTACTTAACGACGGCTCCAAACTCCGTCCGTCAGCGGCTTGGAGAAAAGAGCTCTACAAAGAAATAGAACAGATTCGCGCCAATGGCTTCGCCACTGAGGAAGAGAACGCGAAAATGGGTGCAGTCTGTGTCGCTGCACCGGTGTACAGCGCCAACGGCAGCGTAAATGCTGCGATCGGTATAACCGTACCATATCAGCGAGGCGACAATGAAAGAATGGAAATGCTCGCCCGCAAGATAGTTGAGACGGCACAAGCAGTCTCAATGCGTCTGGGTTACACCGCCGAGCAGACGGCTCTTTATACATAATTATATGACAACAAAGACAATAATAGGAATGTTACACAATGGTACAGATAACAGTCGAAGGTAAAGATAGGCAGTCGTTCGAATGTGGTTCTGAAGATACCATATTGAGAGCAGCGTTACGTGCAGGCATAGGGTTTCCCTATGCCTGCAACGTTGGCTCCTGTGGAAATTGCCGTTTCCAGTTACTTGATGGTGAAGTCGAGCACGCTCGCCAGGATGCTCCCGCATGGACCGAATCCGATCTGAAGCGTAACCGCTATTTGGGCTGCCAGGCACAGCCCAAAAACGACTGCCGCATCAAGCTCAGGTTTGACGAGTCTTTTACGCCGAAGATTACTCCGGCGAAAACTCAGACCACGCTTAAAGAAAAGAATGCCATCACCCACGACATCACAGAATTCGTCTTTGAACTGGAACATCCCAATCGTTTTCTGCCCGGTCAATATGCGCTCATCGGCCTTCCTGACATTCAGGGAGGCCGGGCCTACTCCATGAGTAACATCACTGAGGATGGCTCAGAGTGGCACTTTCAGATAAAGCGTGTGCCTCAAGGCATCGCCACCACCTGTTTATTCGATCGCGTTGATATTGGCGATACGCTTGAGGTCGACGGCCCCTTCGGCGTTGCCTATCTGCGCGAAGACTCGCCCCGAGACATTCTCTGCCTGGCAGGAGGATCGGGGCTTTCCCCCATGGTTTCTATTACTCGAGCAGCAGCAGTCAGCGAAAAACTGCAAGGTCGCCAGATTGACTTCGTGTTTGGCGGCAGAGCAAGCCGGGATATCTGTGGGCAAGAGATACTGGCAGAGTTACCCGGCTTCGGAGAGCGCATCCATTTTCACGAGGCCATCTCCAACCCGGGCCCGGACGATGCCGACTGGCAGGGATATGTAGGCTTCGTTCACGACGTCGCTCGCGAAATTTTCGGCGACAGTATTCGCGACAGGGAAATCTACTTCGCCGGACCGCCCCCCATGGCTCAGGCCGTGCAAAAGCTACTTTTCAACCTACAGGTTCCGCCTGAACAGATTCATTTCGACGAGTTCTACTAATAGTCACTCTGATTGCCCGCCCCCTGCTCTTCGCCAACCAGCATCAGGAGCCAAGGGGCTTAACGGCACTGACCTCAGGAACTGCCCGCAGCCTCGGACAGTTCCGGTATCCGATCCAATCGCCTGGTGTTCACGGGTGCAAACAGTCGTTACTGACTTGGAGAGAAGCTCTTGAAATTAACCAAAGCCCTCAGACTCACATTTGGAATTATTGCAGTCCTCGGTACTCCCGGATTTGCCCAGGCTCACTTCCAGGAGTTGATTCCCAGTACAGAGATTGTCACTCAAGACACAGGACGTGAGCTCGGCCTTGAGCTGAGGTTGACCCACCCAATGAGTGGCGGTCCGATAATGAAAATGGGTCCCCCCAGGCAGTTCGGCGTGCTTACCTTGCAGGGTAAAGAAGACCTGATGGCACAACTCATGCCCAATACCAGTAATGAACAACGGACTTTTCAAGCCAACTACACGACCAAACGCCCAGGCGACCTGGTTTTCTATCTTGAGCCGGCGCCTTACTGGGAGCCCGCCGAGGGCGTGATGATCATTCATTATACCAAGACCGTTGTTAGTGCGTTTGGCGGCACAGAAAACTGGCAGGCCGAGGTGGGCTTTCCGGTAGAGATCACGCCGCTCGCAAGACCCTATGGTCTTTGGACAGGCAATCTGTTCACCGGCATTGTCAAAAAAGACGACCAGCCGGTGCCCTTTGCTGAAGTGGAAGTGGAGTGGCGGAACGATGGGTCCGTAGCCGTGCCCGCAGATCCGTTTGCTACCCAGGTCATCAAAGCAGGCGCCAACGGCGTGTTCAGTTACGCCATGCCACGGGGTGGTTGGTGGGGTTTTGCAGCCTTGCTGGAGGGGGATTCAACCATGGAAAACCCTGAGGGCCAGATGGTGCCGGTGGAAACTGGAGCGCTGATCTGGGTTCGCACCAGAGATATGAACTAGGGAGCCTCAAATGGCACACATACCTGACGGTGTTCTCGCCACGCCGATATTGATTTGCGGTGCAGTTGTCACAGTGACAGCTGTCGCTATTGCGTTACGGCGCCTCCAGCCTGACCAGATTCCCCAGGCTGCCGTCATGGCCTCGACTTTTTTTGTCGCGTCCTTGATCAGTGTGCCCGTCGGTGTCAGCAGCGTACACCTTATACTGAATGGGCTTATGGGGCTGGTACTGGGCTGGGCGGCAGTTCCTGCCATTCTGGTGGCGCTGTTGTTGCAAACCATCTTTTTTGGTTATGGCGGAGTGCTTGTACTTGGTGTGAACGTCATGAACATCGCGCTGCCGGCCATACTATGCGCCCTGTTTTTCCGCGGCCCTTTGCAGCGTGCAAGTCAACGCGGAGCATTTGTTATAGGCGCTCTCAGCGGAGCACTGGCGGTTGTCATGACCGGGTTACTGGTATGCACTGCGTTGGCTTTCAGCAGTAATGCATTCGTTCCCGCAGCCAAGGTTCTTTTTGCGACTTTTGTGCCGCTTGCCCTCGTCGAAGCGATGGTCACAGGAGCGACCGTCTCATTCTTGAAGCGGGTTTCGCCAGAACTGCTTTTTGCACGGGGGCCGGCCCATGGCTCGATTTAGCATCCTGTTGACGATCGTGCTGAGTCTGGTCAGCCCGAGCAGTCAGGCGCACCTGCTTAAAGTGTTCGCCTTTACTGAGGGCAACCGAATTGACGGCACCACCTATTTTGTCGGCGGCAGCCCGGCGTCAGGTGCAAGTGTCGAGGTGATGGGCGCGAACGGCCTGCTACTGGCGACGCTCGTACCAAACAGCGCCGGGGAGTTCAGCTATGAGGCCAAGAGCCCGGAAGATCACGTCGTCGTCGCCAACACCGGAGATGGCCATGTCGCGAGGTGGACAGTGCCAGCCTTTGAACTGACAGGCAAGAACACCCAGCAAGCCGACACAGATACTTTTAACGCGCCGTCTTCTTTCGCTGAGAGCACCTCAGCAGAGCCCTCCAATGACGCGCTGGCCATCCTGGTGGAGCAGTCCGTTGCACGGCAGATTCGACCTCTACGTGAACAACTCATTGCCTACGAAGACCGGGTCCGTCTGCGCGATATTGTTGGCGGAATCGGTTACATCATCGGTCTGTGCGGGCTGGCCATTTGGTTGCAGCAGCGCCACAGGAGTGGCTCATGAGCAGTCTTAATCTGCAGCTGTGCAACAGCAGCCAAAGCTGGCTGACCCAGCGGGACTCGAGAACCCGGGTGATCACTGCAGTACTGTTTTCCATTGCAGTCGTCAGCCTGGCTCGGCTACCACTCCTGACAGTCGCTCTGGCAATCGCCGCAAGCACTGCCATGGCAGTGGGGCTTCGCCCGTTGATTCTGCTCAAGCGTATGGCAGCAATGGAAACCTTTATGCTGGTTGTGCTTGTGCTATTACCCTTCACTACCCCTGGCACCACGCTGTTTGAATTGGGGGCATTATCAGCCAGTCAGGAAGGGCTCACGTTGGCAGTTACCATTATTCTCAAAGCCAACTCCGTGGTTCTGATGCTTCTGGCGTTAGTGGGGACCCTCGAACCTGTGGTGCTTGGTCACGCGCTGGCGCGCATGAGGATTCCGACAAAACTGGTTCATCTTTTCCTTCTCACCGTACGCTACATCAGCGTCCTGCATGGTGAGTATCAAAGCCTTCGTCGCGCCATGCAAGCTCGGGCTTTTTCTCCTCGAAGTAATTTCCATACCTGGCGCAGCTTCGGCAACCTTCTTGGCATGCTGCTGGTGCGCAGTCTTGAACGGTCCCAGAGGGTCATGGCCGCCATGAAGTGCCGCGGCTTTGACGGCCGTTTTCATTTGCTCAGCGAGCAGCACTGGCAATGGCGAGACAGTCTGCTGCTAGTGTTTGCCCTGGCCGCCCTCGGAGCCCTCTTAACTCTGGATTTCCTGTTATGACTCAACCACTGCTGTCGCTTGAACAACTCAGTTTCACTTACTCGGACCGAGCAGTGCTGACCAACGTCAATTTTGATCTACATCCCGGTGAGAGGGTTGCCATCCTCGGGGCAAACGGGGCGGGTAAAACGACATTACTCGAGCTTATGGTTGGTCTGAATAGGCCAGCGTCGGGGCGAATTGTGGCTTTCGGAAAGTCCCGTGGTTGCGAGCGCGATTTTCGTGAAGTTCGTGCCCGGGTCGGACTCCTGTTTCAGGATTCTGACAACCAATTGTTTTGTCCCACGGTCATCGAAGATGTTGCCTTTGGCCCGCTAAACCTCGGCCGATCCGCGCAAGAGGCTCTGGCCGTTGCCCGACGTACACTCAATGAGTTGGGCATAAGCGATTTCGCCGAGCGAATCACCCACAAGCTGTCCGGGGGCGAAAAACGCCTTGTAGCACTGGCAACCGTATTGGCCATGGAGCCCGACGTGCTGTTACTCGACGAGCCGACAACAGGGTTGGACGAGGAGACAGAACAACTGCTGATGGACCACTTGCTTCGCCTTCCCCAGGCCATGGTTTTCATCTCTCACGATGCTGCCTTCGTCGAGCGCCTGGCAACGCGCGCCGTGATCTTGAAAAACGGCAAACTGGTTGACTCTGTGCTGCACAGTCATCCCCACGTTCATGCACATACCCATTTACATGTCCACCCAGCCGACGACAAGCCGAACCACGAGCATGATGAGCATTTGACGCAGCACGAAGACAATCTCGCGTTACTCGGGCCGGACAAACCCAGGCCCAAGATGAATTTAATTGAGCCGACTCTGACCCGGACGTCCAGAAAAAATATCGTAACCAATGACCTGTGAGCCGACCAAAAGTACGATCACCGAGAAGCTTGAACCCGCGAACTACGGACAGGTATCCCTGATAGAACTTGCCGTGGTGCTTTTTCGGATTGGGGCAACGTCATTTGGCGGCATGTGGGCCGGAACCCAAAAGCTGGAAAAAGAACTGGTCCACAACAAAGGCTGGCTGACTGTCGAGGAGCAGAAGGCTCTAATGGTCGCCGCAACCCTCATTCCCGCACCAAAATTCCTGGCCTTTGGCGGCATGGTCGGTTTCCGATTACGCAAGTGGCCCGGCAGCATCGTAGCGCTTCTCTCAATATTTGCGCCCCCAGCGCTTTTCGTTCTGACTGGAGCTATTTTCCTCAATCCTGAACAGTTGGGTGGCCCCATGCCGACGCTAAATCGCGCTGTCGGGATTGGTGTCATCGGCCTGCTCTTTGGTAACGCCCTTCACCAGATCCGAAATTCCAGGGTCCCCTCCAGGGAACGCATCATCGGCATTGTGCTGGGGGTTTCAGTGGCCAGTGCGGCCATTGCAGGCGTGCCGCTTATCTTCGCAGCACTGGCGGGACTGCTTATTGGAATCTGTCTTATTCGCCGCGGGAAGGAAGTAAGCAAATGACCGAAAGTCCGGTTGGCTTTTGGGAAATCGTGATCGTCATTTTTTTAAGCTGTCTGTTTTCTGTGGGCGGTGGCAACGGGCCACTCGCCGTCATACAGGACCGCTGGGTCAATTCGGGCTTGCTGGAACCCTCGTTGTTTGCCTGGGCCCTGGCGCTGGGCTATCTCAGCCCCGGACCGAAAGCGGGCTTTCTGTCCGGTGTCGGCTATTACATGTATGGCCTGCCCGGCGCACTCGCCGCGATTATCGGCATAATCCTCCCTACTTTGATTGGTGCGGGGGCCGTGTCTTACTGGTTTAAGAAGCTTCAGCCAATCATCAAACAGATCAGCCTTCCTGCCGGATTTGTGATTGCAGGCATGATATCCGCTGCCGCATGGAGTCTGGCCGAGCCCATGGATCTAGCGCCCATTGAAATGATCATTACGGCAGCAGTCGCCATTCTGGTTGCTTGGCGCAGCCCAGAACCGGCTATCGTGGTAATCGGTGCAGCCGTCGCTGGTTTTGCCTGGTGGGGTATCGCCTAGAACCAGGTTTGCCAAATAATATCATTGACCACAAAGAATCGTGCTTTATCCCGATATTTCACATATGTTTTTTGGCATAAAAAGCACCCAAAAGGTCATTTGCTATTGCAGTGGCGAAATGGATAAATACCCATATACAAATAAAACATTTATGCGCCGAATCTGATTATAAACCAGTTAGTTGTGCAAACACGTCGGTACATTGACCCACTGAGCACAGCTGCCAGGTGAACATGCTGGGCAGACCCGAAACGCCGCACCAGAGGCACTAGACAGAAGCTCTATTTGAGTCGTCGATGGCAGTTTATCCACACAAGTATTACGTCACCCTGAGCGTTCTTGGGGAGACATTTATTGCGCCCGGATCTTTTGAGTGGAACTCTCCGTTCCCGGCGTATTTTCGAGACCGGCCATACGAATTGGCAATTCCTTTAGTTGCCGGTCTGCGCCAGATAATGACCTTACACTTAGGAGCTATTATGTCGAGTAATCAACAATGGAACGAACCGTCAGGGGGAAAGAAAGCAGGTTTCGGCAAATTCACGAAACTTGCAACCGCCTACGATAAGTTCATGGAAGAAGAAGGCATTCCGGTGTTTCGCGACCTCGGTATCCGTGACGTCCGGGATTTACCACTTGCACCATGGAAGCGGACTGGTGGGAAGGGCAGCTACATCCAACTCTATGGAACAGAAGGTAAGTGGGGGTGCTATGTCGTCGAAGTACCTCCTGCAGGTGCACTGAACCCCGAAAAACACATGTTTGAGAAGATTTACCTGGTCGTCGAAGGTCGAGGCTCCACCGAGGTATGGCTGGAAGGTGAAAACAAAAAGCATGTGTTCGAATGGCAGAAAGGGTCAGTTTTCTCTATTCCGATGAATGCCTGGCACCGGATAGTCAACGCCACTAACGACAGCGCGCTACTGCAAGCTGGCACCACAGCACCTGTCGTCATCAATGCTTTACAGAACATAGATGCAGTCTTTGACAACCCCTATGTTTTCCATGACAGGTTCAGCAGTGCTGACGATTTCTATAAAGAGAACGACGAGATAGAAGCGGACCCGGTGCGCGGACTTGCCATGCGCCGCACCAACTTTCTTCCCGACGCGATCAACTGCGAACTGCCACTCGATAACCGACGCTCTCCAGGCTATCGGCGCATAGAACCATTCATGACCCAGAATACGTTCTACTATTGGATCGGCCAGCATGAGAACGGCCGCTATTCCAAGGCCCACGCCCATACTTCAGCGGCCATATTGATCTGTCTGAAAGGTAAGGGTTACACCTACACTTGGCCAGAACACCTCGGCCCTACTCCCTGGAAAGACGGCTACGGTGATCAGGTACGCAGGCTCGATTATGAGCCGGGTGGCATGGTTACTGCGGCGCCAGGCGGCGCACGCTGGTATCACCAGCACTTCAGTGTTTCCAAGGAACCCTTCCGACTGACTGCTTGGTTCGGGCCTCATAACCCTGGCCGGGACCCGGGGCCTCCAGGCGAGAAACACACCGACTATACGGCAATAGACCTTCATGAGGGTGGCACAGCTATACCCTATTGGATGGAGGACCCTTTCTTGCGTAAAGAATATGCAGAAACGTTGAAGAAAGAAGGCGTTGAAAATCAAATGTGGGATGAGCTTTACGAACCGCCAACCGATACAGGGGCGTAAAGTCAAGCATCGCGCCTCCCGCGATGCTTTTTTTCTATTGCATCATTAGTTAACACGAAGAGGTAAAGCATGTCCGACGCACCAGCGCGCAGAATATTCTCCAGTGTAGGTCGAAGCCTTGAACAGGAAGATGAGATCCGGCTGACCAGTGTCGGGGTTGATATCGGTTCGTCAACGTCTCATCTCGTGTTCTCCCGTATTGTGATGGAACAGGTTGGAAATCGGTACATTGTTACCGAGCGGTCCGTCTTCCATGAGTCGGAAGTGCTCCTCACTCCCTACACCGATAATATGGACATCAATGCAGACCAGCTCGGCACCTTCATTGACCGACAATATGAACTTGCAGGACTTGCCCCCACAGACATCGATACCGGCGCGCTTATCCTCACCGGGGTTGCAGTGCGCCGCAGCAACGCCCGAGCCATTGGTGAGCTTTTTGCCAGCCAGGCAGGGAAGTTTGTTGCGGTAAGCGCTGGTGATAGTCTGGAAACCACGTTGGTCGCTTTTGGGTCTGGTGCGGCAGCACTGTCCAAGCGCGAAAACCTCTGCACCATGAATGTGGACATTGGAGGAGGAACCTCCAAGATCGCCATTTGCAGTGATGGTGAAGTCACCGACCTGACAGCCATTGATGTGGGGGCCCGAATTATCTGCTTCGATGCTGAACAGCGAATTACCTATATGGAGGAGGCGGGCCGGCGATTCGCCGACGAGGCAGGCTTGTTGCTAAAACCTGGAGACCGACTTTCCGATGAGCAGATTTCGCGGATCGTTGATCTGATGGCTAAGCGTTTGTTTCAGGCCATGGGAGGTCAGCCTATGGATAAAAATACCGTCGGGTTGCTGCGACTGGACCCCTTGAAGAATCCGCTGGTACCGGACGCCCTGTCTTTCTCCGGCGGCGTCTCTGAGTATATCTATGCTAAAGAGAACACAGGATATGGCGACCTGGGCCCAATGCTCGCTGAAGCAGTGGCCCGGAGGGTAAAGAACTGGGGACCGAAGCTGGTGCAGCCCACCGAAGGCCTGAGAGCGACGGTTGTTGGCGCCTCTCAGTATACAATTCAGGTAAGCGGCAGCACGATTTTTGTAGAACCCCACAACACTCTTCCCGTTCGCAACGTGCCTGTTATAACACCAGATCTGCTCCTCGAAAGCGACGATCTCGATATCGACTCGATTGCCGAGGCTATCCGACTCTCTCTTCGTCGTCTTGACCTGCAAAAAGGCGATCAGCCGGTTGCGATATGCTTCCGTTGGCAGAACTCAGCCACGTTCGGTCGCCTTGATGCCTTCTGCCGCGGCGTGATCAAGGGCCTTGCACAGATTCTTGATAAAGACCTGCCATTGATACTGGTCAGCGACGGCGACATCGGGGGTCTCATTGGATTGCATTGTTCGGAAACCCTACTACTGGACAAACCGATCGTATCAATAGACGGTATTAAACTGAAGGAATTCGACTTTATCGACATCGGTGCTTTAATGGAATCATCCGGAGCCGTGCCGGTCGTGATCAAATCACTGATCTTCCCGCCATCGGCGGCACTGGGGAAAACCGGGGAGGAGCAAAAATAGGGCCTCCGGCCTTGCCGAACATCTCATCTGACAATGGAATGCAATGCCGCAGAATCAGCATGAAAGTCGTGAAAAAAGCTACCAGTGCGAAGTAAAACGGCATCTTAAACGCAATGCAGTTGTTCAGATCCTCAACGGAATGTTTGGACAGACGGGTGTCCGGCTGTTGCAGGCGCCCACCTTCGTGCCCGCTTACCTGTTTGAACTCTCTGGTTCAGAATTTGTTGTCGGCCTCGCACGCTCACTGGAAGCTACCGGCAACATCTTATCCCCGCTTATTGGCGCCTCTCTGATAGGCCATCGCCCACGCATTCTCGGCACGACCTTAATTCTTGGCGTACTCATGCGCCTGCAGATTCTGGGCATGGCCATGGCCGGCTTTCTATTGAGCAGTATTCACGCCCTTTACGCTGTTATTGCGATGTTAGCCCTCATGGGCTTTTTCCAGGGCATGGCCCAAGTTTCCCTCAACTCACTCAGGGCCAAGGTAATTCCCGTCAACAGACGCGGAGTCATAGCCGGCGCCAGAAGCCTTCTTGCCGGACTAACATCCGCTATGGTGTCTTACTTCGCAGGTGCCTATTTAATCGAAATCGAGTTCCTAGGAAACGGCTACGCCTCCATTTTCCTATTGGCCTTTGTAATTGGCATCACCGGCATGGCCGTCATAGCGTTTACCTACGAGCCCCATGCCATACGGGTTCGCGATCGGGCCTCTACCCAGGATGTATTGCGTTTAGTCCCGAGCCTACTTCGGGATGACCCTGCGTTTGCTAAATTTTTTTGCGCTCGTGCGCTTGCAGCATTTGGCCGCATGGCTATGCCTTTCTATATCCTGTTCGCTGGAACGCAGATGGAACTCAGTGGCAGCAACCTCGGGCTTCTGACCCTGATCTGGATGATCACACCCAGTTTTGTCAATATTTTTTGGGGCGTCCTCGCTGATCGAAAAGGACACCGTATTGTCATGGTATCCACGCTACTCCTCTGGATACTGTCTCACCTGCAATTACTTTTTGTTACCAACCTAAACGGAATGATGATGTTCTTCGCCCTCATGGGTTTCAGCCGGGGCGGCTTCGTCCAGTCTGGACAAAACCTCATTCTGGAATTCGGTTCCACCGAAAACGTACCTTTGAGACTCGCCGCCATAGGCACCGCGGTTAGTCTTATAGGCGCGATTGGTCCAGTCCTTGGTGGCGCCATCTTGGTGTTCTCCGATTACTACTCACTTTTCATCGTGTGTATGCTCTTGCAGGGAATCGCATTGGCGATTCTGATTTTCACTGTCCCGGAGCCACGTAACCTTCGCCGCTAAGCGAGAATATTGGTAACACTTTTTGTCTTTGTAAACCGATTGGTCTCCTCCTTCGTACAACACTCCGCATTAGTATTTTCTAAATTATTGATTTTAATCAAATACTACAATAATTTTTAGCTATTTCGGTTATTACCAATGGCCCACTTGATCCACCCAACTTACATTTTTTGGAACACCGTGCTACCATGCGTAACACTTAAAGACTGAAGATCAACCAAATAACCCACTTTACGGCAGTGTGAGAAACAAATGGCAATCGCTAAAATTGTAACCATTAACTACGAAACCTCCGAGCAAGCAACTACTATGGCGGCTAAGATCAATGCCAGCGAAGACAGCGGTATGATTCGGGCAATCAGCAACGGTCGGTCTCTTGAAATTGTCCCGTCCAATCCTGTTTTTGCTGACTTGTGTGGCTTGTTCAGCAAAATTACAGCAGGCATTGGCTTTCTGTTCAACAGATATGAAGGCAACAGCAAGAAGGCTAATACTGCTGATGCTTAATTAATCAATTGATGCATGACTGGACGGTGAATGCTCAGGTTCCGACAAGGGACACATTCTTTTGCGCATTCACCTGCCAGTTTCAACCTCTATCATTTAGTCTATTGCCTACCCTTCCGACTCCCATCGCGTTCAAAAATACATCCGTAAAGCCTTATATCATTTAGCCAAAAAGTCATTTGCTACAGACTAGGGCCCACAGCCAATATTAGGAGCCGCGCAACATTTTGAATGGCTACCTATGTCATGGTGTTAATCGAATTGCCTATAAAAAGCCTCCCCTTTTAATAACAACCAGCGGAGTGAGAAGAGTGATGGAAAAGAAGCGTCGCGAACAGCAGATGTGGAGCAAGGTATTTTCTTACGACTTGTGGATGGACGATCAGGGCATCCCTGTTCACAAAGGCTACTACATTGAGGACCTACGCACTATTGAGCTGGGCTGGTGGCAAAAGCGCAAGTGCAATGCCGCCTTTGTTCAGCTGACCGGCCAGGAGGGCGTCAGCTCGACTCGCGTCGTGGAAATCCCGCCCGGTGAAAGCCTGAGCCCAATCCGGTTTGGCTTCGATGAAATCTGTTACCCGCTTGATGGCAGGGGCATGACGACCTTGTGGCAAGAAGGAACAAGCAAAAAGACCTTCGAATGGCAGCCCCATAGTATGTTCCTGCTTCCGAGGCATCATGACTATCAATTGAGTAATGCCCATGGCGACAAGCCGGTAAGGGTTCTGTTATACAACTACCTGCCGATGGCCATGTCTGCCGTCCCCGATGCCGAGTTCTTCTTTGATAACCCAATGACTATAGCCGCTCCTGCCATCCAGACCGACTTCTACTCCGAGGCCAAGATTGTAAAGCCCAAAGAGAATGCCGATGGCACCGTCGATAGCAAACGTGCCTACTGGTATGGCAACTTCTTTCCTGACATGCGCGTATGGGACAAGCTCGAAGCGAATATTCGACGCGGAGCTGGCGGGAAGAGTGTGTTCATGCAGTTTCCCCACACCGAACTGTCTGCACACATGTCCCAGTTCGGCGCTGGCATGTACAAGAAGGCACACCGTCATGGTCCGGGCCGGGCTATCGTCATCCCCAAAGGCGAGGGCTATTCCATCCTGTGGGAAGAAGGCAAAGAAAAGATCGTCGTGCCATGGCACGAGTGCAGCATGTTCGTTCCACCGGACCGGTGGTTTCACCAACACTTCAATACCGGTACCGAGCCTGCTCGCTATCTTGCCCTGCACCCTCCCGTGCAGTTTCATGGTCATGCCGATAAACTGAAAGACCGGGCGAAAGACCAGATCGAATACATGGACGAGGACCCCTGGATCAGAGAGAAGTTCGAAGAAGAGCTCGCTAAAAACAACACCTCCACCGTGATGCCTCCGGAAGCGTACACAGACCGGGATTTCGATTGGGCGAAATTCGCCAAAGCAAGCGCGTGAGCGCTTAACTTAAAGGTGCTGTCATGCACGATGCTGACTTTGATCACGAACATCCATCAGATTTCGAGTTCGGGGAGGACATCGAGGGTGTGGAAATGTTCACGCTTACCAGCGTAGGCATCGACATCGGATCGTCCACCTCTCATCTGATTTTTTCCCGTCTGACTTTGCGGCGGGAAGGCTCCTCATACTCCGGGCGCTTCAAAGTCACCGAGAGAGAGGTACTGTATCGGTCAGGGATCTTACTGACCCCCTATCTGTCTGAGACTCGCATCGACATCGAACAGATCAAGGCGTTTGTGCACGAAGCCTACAAAGAAGCCGGACTGGAAAGTGACGATATCGACACAGGCGCCGTGGTGATCACAGGCGAGGCGCTCAAGAAGGAAAATGCCCAGCCCATAGTCGAGTACTTCGCTAGAGATTCGGGCAAGTTTATCTGCGCCTCGGCCGGCCCCCACCATGAAGCTTTGCTGGCAGCCTACGGCTGCGGCGCCGTTGATCTGTCCAGTCAGGCCCAGGCGACGGTTCTCAATGTGGACATGGGCGGCGGCACCACCAAGTTGTCTCTGATTCGTCATGGTGTTGTGGCAGAGACAGCTTCCATAAGTATCGGTGCCCGCCTTGTCGCTTTCGATGATGGAGATACCGTGACCCGGGTCGAAGAAGCCGGTGCTCGACTGCTGGCCCACTGCGGTCACAGTATTAGTGTCGGAGCCCTGATCACCGAGGAGCAGAAGCTTCAGCTTGGCCGCCTGATGGTTAAGTTGCTGATAGAGGTCATTCAGGGAGGCGCTTGCTCTGAGTTGGCCCAGAGCCTGATGATCACCCCTGCCCTAGCTCCACGAGAGGGCCTCGACGGCATCGATCATATCGTATTTTCGGGCGGGGTTTCAGAACACATCTACGGCCGCGACACCGTGTCCTACGGAGATCTTGGGCTAATTCTGGGCGCGGAACTGGGGAGCTATCTGAAGACACTGCCAGAGGGCATGCTACACCAGCCTGCTGAGTGTATTCGGGCCACGGTTATTGGGGCTGGCGAGTACACCCTCCAGGCTAGCGGCAACACAAGCTACATCAATGATCCAGAGTTGCTGCCAGCGTATGCGCTCAAAGTCGTCCGCATACCGATCGACCTAAAAGAGCCCATTTCGGAGGCGCTGGAGGCAGGGCTCACCAAGTTTGACTTGAGTAGTTTCGGGGAGGGCATTGCACTTTCCTTGTCTATTGAGGGTCAGCTCGATTACAGGAACCTGCGCAAGCTGGCAGATGCCATAGCCGGGCTTACGGCACCCGTGCCGGATAGCCCACTCTATATCCTGCTGGACCAGGACGTTGCCAAATCTCTCGGGGGCATTCTTAAGGAAGAGCTGAAGATTGCCAACCGGCTCATCGCCATAGACGGGATCGAGGTCGGTGACCTGGACTATATCGACATAGGTGAGCCTATGGGGTTCACCGAGGTTATCCCGGTCACGGTCAAATCTTTGCTTTTCCCGACTGAGAGCCAGGCTCCAATTTGATGTCAGATTCAGGACCTGTTGAATAACACAGGTCCTGCTCTTCCCCACTTATTTACTCGGCATTTCAATGACTTCAATAGGCACTTCGAAAACGTTCCAGTAAATCGCAGTCATCTCTTCAGGTCCTGTGTATCCACCCCAGGGGCACCCCGCACGCTGGGCCTCATCCTGCGCCGCCGGGTCTTCAACGACGTTGCGGAACGCTTCACGTAGTGACGCCAATTGCTCTGGAGGAACCCCCGGAGCTGTAAAAAACGGTCTGCCGAGTCTCAGAAGGCCATCGAGAACCTCTGCGACTTGCTGACTTTTTCCATCGACAGCTTGACGAAAGCTTTTGACATTTGCGAAATCTGGGTGGTCGCCCAGCTTTGTGATCACCTTGAACCCTTCATCCTCGATGGCGTCCGTCGCATCGGTGTATACGTCGATGTTGCCCTCGGCTTCTCCGCGGAGTATGGCCAAGTTCTGCTCCGAGGTACCTTCATAGCCAGTAATGACCTTTACCGGGTAACCGGCCTCTTTCAGCATCATTACCAGTTGATAGGATCCGGCGCCTTTTCCACTCACATCGAACCGAAAGTCGGCGCCGGGTCGATTGACAGCAATAACATTAGGCTCGCCAGGCAGGTACTTACCTATATGACGTGCGATCAGGCGACCGTAAAATCCTAGCCACCGCCGGCGGCCGAACGAATGACTACAGTAACGGTTTTTCCCTCGTAGAAATTTTTACTCTGCTCTTCTGCCGACGCAGCAGATGTAAAAACAAGAGCCCCATCAAAAGGGCAGAACCCAACGCTGCTGAAATCAGATGTTTAGTAAGGTTTTTCATGACGCTTTTCCTATTCGAATTGTTGTTTTGTTGGTTCAACATCTTCGCCACTTCTCACTTTCCGTTCTCTGCTCTCTCATCTCTGTCTGTGGCCATAAAAACCCCGCCATTGACTGGCGTAGCGATCGAACCCTCAAAGAGTTCGGGGCAAAGATCACTGACAGTCTTGCAGCCGACATAGCCCATGGTTTTCCGCAGCTCGGATCGCAAAATTGCCAGTGCACGCTCTGCGCCGGCCTGCCCGCCCGCCGACACTCCATAAAGTGTCGCCCTGCCAATTAGTACGCTGTCTGCGCCCAGGGCGAGCGCCTTGGCGATATCACTGCCCCGGCGGATGCCACTGTCGAGAATGACCGTGGCCCGATGGCCTACCGCTGATACAATCTCAGGCAATGCATCGATCGAGGCGATACTGCTATCCAGGTTGCGTCCTCCATGATTCGACACCACAACAGCGTCCGCGCCGCTTTCTACTGCCAATAAAGCGTCCTCCGCTCTGAGAATGCCCTTCACGATCAATTTTCCGGGCCAGAAATCGCGTAGCCGGGCGATGTCCTTCCAGGTCATAGAGCTGTGACGCATGGGCGTGGCCTGGTCGGTACCGGAGGTTATGCGGTGCTGGTACTTGGCCGGATAGTTCTCGTTGCGGGGCATGCCCGTCGTGGTCAGATAGCGGCCTAGCACGGTTACAAGCCATCTCGGGTGCCTGCACATATCCATGACCGACCGCGGGGAAATCCTGAAGGGAATGCTGAACCCGTTGCGCTGGTTGTATTCACGGTTGTTACCTAGGGCGAAATCCACGGTCACCACCAGCGCCTCGAAACCGGCGTCTATCGCACGCTGTACGAGCTGATAGGACAGTTCCTCCTCCTTCCACATATAGAGCTGGAACCAGAGTCGCCCACCGGCTTCGGCGGCGATCTTTTCCATAGAGGTGATGGAACCGGTGGCCAGAGTGAACGGAACACCGGCCTGCGCTGCAGCCTTGGCCAGTGCAAGCTCACCCTCGTAAGAGCAAAGCCCGGCGATGCCTGTCGGCGCGATAGCCAAAGGCAAGGCGGAGGGCCCGCCCAAAAGGTCGACCTCGGTGTTCAGGTTCCCCAGATCCACCAGAACCCGCGTCCTGAGCTTCAGCCGGTCATAGGCCCTGCGGTTATGGGCCAGGGCCACCTCATCCTCGGAGCCACGGTCCAGGTATTCGAAAACACCCTTCGGAAGTCGCCGCTGGGCCACTTCACGAAGGTCGGCTATATTATAACATTGCTCTAGATGTGACATAGACTGGCCTTTTCAGAACGTCGAGGAATGCAGTGAGCAATGTGGAGGTACTTCTTCGGCGCATTCCCCATGAACTCCCTGTGGCGTCACTCGTAATACTTGTCACTGAAAACCGTCTCAACCGCCTTGTTTTCCTTACTGACTGCCAGAAGCGGTTCGCCGTGCCGGTTAACCCTACCCCAGGGCGTCTTTTCCGCATCGAAAACACAGCCTACCCGCAGCAACACCAGCGGCTCACTTTCGTCAGCATGAAAATAGTAGGTGCAGCCCCTAGGCAACATGATGCCCTCGTTTCTGTAAAAGGTGACACTCTCCCCTTCGGGGCCATAGAAGACCGCCTTTCCCTGCAGCACGATAAAAACATGATCCTCGTTCGGGTGACCGTGAAGCGTGTTCTCGCCCCCTTCCGCGTAAGTTTTCAGATTCACCCACATGCGATCCGTTGCTGCCAGCAATGCAGAACCACGTCCCTGGCTAGGCAACCTTGCGCGTAACTTGAACATCTGTGGGCGCCCCAGATCATGCTCTTTAAGGTGTTCTTCGAGAGCACGTTCAAGAACGCTCCCAGACTTCGGGTCGGCCTGCTCCTGGCCCTTGGTTTCGGACGTTTTTGTATTTTTTTTCATCAACTTGCCCTCATCGCCATCATCGTTTCCGGTAAAGCATCCGGAAACCATCGAGGCCAGCCGGAGCGGCGCGAAGGCTCTGCCCTCGTGCCGCCTTTCGTGGTTATTGCGCGTCGCAGTTATTGAATGGCATCCTCGACGAACTTCACCACCTCGGCCGGAGCCTGGTAGACCTCCCGGTAAAACTCGATCATCTCATCAGCGTTAGCGAATTCGATTGCCAGACTCTGTTTTTGCGCATCCGCCAGAAATTCCGGATCATTGGTGGTATCTTCCAGAGCCTTGCGCAGGGCTGCCAGACGGTCCGCCGGCACACCCGGAGGAGCAACGTATGGACGACCCATGACAAGGCGGGCTCCCAGCAGGTTTGCTGCCTGACGCTGGGCATCTGTCTCTGCCATCTCGCTTACCAGCGGCACATTAGGTAAATCATGGTGCTTCTTCCGTGCAATCTGGTAAAGGATCCTGACGTCGCTATCCTCTTCCAGCCACTCGGGAGTGCTGGATTTGAGCGAGCTCATGAATCGGCTGCCCAGACCATCGACTTCGCCCCGCTCCATCGCCAGAACGATATCATTGGCGCCGGGATAGCCAGCAATCACATTGATCTTCAGGTCAAAGATCTTGGCCATGATCCTCGGAACCATGTTGGTGTTAGAGCCTGAGCCGGTCGCCCCCATGGTCACACTCTGGGTCCTCATGTCCTTCCAGCTATTAATACCGGTATCCTTGCGCACCACGCCAATGGTAGTAGCAACCAGGACATTCCCCAGCCAGTTCATGTCCTCAATGTTGAACTTCGCCTGTTCATTGCCAAACAGAGGCTCGAACGGCATACCTGAGTTAATGGAACCAATGACCGATCCATCCCTGGGCAGGGTATTTGCCAGTTGGTTCATCAGCACCAGAGAACCGGCTCCCGGGACGTTCTTGACGATCACGTTTGGGTTTCCCGGGATATGCTTGCCTATATGCCGCGCCACGGTGCGTGCATAGGTGTCATACCCACCCCCGGCAGAGTAGCCCACCATGAGCTCTAGCGTTCTTCCATCATAAAACTCGGCTGGTGACTGCTCCTGAGCAACAGCGGCGAAAGAGCTCAGGCTCACAGCGGCGGATAGGACAAGACCGGATAAAGCATGTAGTCGCATTTTTAATCTCCCAAAAGGGTTTTTATTTTAGTTCCGACCAGCTAAAGCTCGCGGGCTTGCAGCCTGATTCGGCTGTTAACGCGACTCGGTTGCCGCGCGAAAGCAAAGAACATAAGCTCAATTCAGAAGACATCCAGTGGTGTCGGATCCTCCTCGCCCTCAACCGGCACGCCCCGGAGCATGCGTGCGATATCCGGATGAACCGGCCGCATACCGGTCGACAGCCAGAGACGCAAAAGGTGACGCTTACGCTCGGGCTCATCAAAATCGTCGAAGTCGGTCCGCGAGTGCAGCATCACATGGTTCGACACGTAGGAAATGTCGCCCTGCTCAAAATCGATGTCGATCGCGATTTTCGGCGCGGTCTCCTTGTACATCCGGATCGCACTCTCCTGAACTTCAGTATACTTTGGAACGCCGGGAACCTTCTGCGCCTTGGCCATGTGTGCACTGATACCACGGGCGGCAAAATAGCCATCGGTAACGCTAAAGATGGGAATACGCTCCCAGGGTTCAGTTTCGCCCGGAGGAATGTCGCCCTTGCGAACCTGATAGAAACGGGCCGTCAGCTCTTTGACCAGATCCGGACGCTTCTTCAGCATCTTGTTGTACAGGGTCACGGAACTGCAGATGCGATGTTCCCCACCGGATTTGGCGGGGTTCAGGCAACAGAGTGAGAGGATATCTGCGCTGTCACAGTGAAAATCCATGGCCGATTGAGTCATATAGCCGCGAACCTTGGCATAGTCCCCCCCGAGGTTCTTCACGTGGCCCAGCAAGTGCCCGTCTTTGTTCTGACACATCGCCGTGCCGACATGAGCCCCTATGCCCAGGAAAGCGACTGCATTCTGAAAACGACTGCGATCCTGAACAGGCAGACCTCGTATCAGGGCAAAGCCCCGTCCCTCCATCACCTCATTGCGAATATCCACAAGCCGCTCGCCAAGGCTTGGCAGCGGAAAATGCTCAGCGGTGATATCTTTCAGCTCGACGCCCTGGGCTTCCACGACCCTGACCGCATCTAAAATCTCAGCAATCTCTTCCTCGGACAGGCGGTAGATCCATTCGTCCGAGTTAAGCTCCTCCGGGTACCAGCCTGCTGGATCAGTTATGGGCTCCATCAGTTTCGCTGGTTTCCGAAGTCGGGGACCTGGCTTCCAATGGTTTTTCACGGTCGACATAATCTGATTTCCTTTTTTCGGTCAGAGCTCTGGCGGCACGAATAACATCGACAACTTCACCATCATTAATCCTTGGGCTTCTCGTAAAGACTGGGCTCCATACGGCTTTTCCCGCCATCTTCTGCCAGTCGGCGCTCGAACTCGTCCCGCAGGAACGGGTCTTCCATCCAATAGGGTATGGACGTACCACCCTCGGTTATGTCCATGCCGGTATGATCGATTTGTTTCGCTCCAGGAGGCAGGCCTGTCACCAGACTTGGGTGGTTGGGCCCATTCCACATGATCAGACGGAACGGCTCTTTTGACGCATTGAAATGCTGGTGATACCAACGGGCGCCGCCGGGCGCCGCACTGACAATCCCGAATGCCTCATAATCAACCCGCTCAACCAGGTGGCCGTTTCCGTCCGCCCATGGATTCACTCCAAGCCGCTCGGGCCAGGTGTAGGTGTACCCGTGGCCGCCTATGCACATCAGCACCGTTGCAGAGGTGTGGGCATGGGCCTTGGCGTAACGCCCGGTTTCATGCTCGCCGATCTTGATGTAGAACTTGTTCCCCGTCATCTGGGGCTCCACCCGGCGGTAACCCGGTGAGCGGC
This sequence comes from Marinobacter sp. BSs20148, assembly GCF_000283275.1. Classification (NCBI taxonomy): domain Bacteria; kingdom Pseudomonadati; phylum Pseudomonadota; class Gammaproteobacteria; order Pseudomonadales; family Marinobacteraceae; genus Marinobacter; species Marinobacter sp. BSs20148. The sequence continues at coordinate 1,378,332 of NC_018268.1, read as the reverse complement.
GGTTATCGTAAGGCAGGTCGGCGTTGATAATGTCCGGAATGTAGTTGGTGCGCTGCATTGCCAGTCCCCGAATGGGGTCCGGCTCCACCTCTTCGTTCGGCACGTAAAAGTCGTCTGATTCGGAGAAACGGTCTGTGAACTTGTAGGAACAGTTGAAAACGAAATCCGTATCACCAACCAGGTTGATGAGGTTTGGCGCTGTGGTTCCTGCGCATATCAGCGCCGGTTTGGAGGTCGCATTGACTATTCGGTGCCAGGCATTCACGGGGATAGAAAACAACGAGCCCTTCTGCCATTCGAAGGTGTGCGTCTTGCCGCCCTCCTCCAGCCACACTTCCGTCGTACCTCGCCCTTCGACGACAAATACGACTTTTTCGTAGAGATGTTTCTCAACATTCAGGGCACCGGCCGCAGGTACCTCAGCAATATAAAAGCCCCATTTTCCTTCTGAACCGCTCAGCTGGATATAGCTGCCACGGCCACCAAGTCGTGGCCAATCCGCCAGCGGCAGCTCCTTGACCGACCGAATGCCAATGCCTCGAAAAACAGGCACACCCTCTGCATCCATAAACTTGTCATAATCTGTTTTGGGCTGATCAAAAGAGCCGAAGCCGGCCCGTTTCCCCTTACCCGGCTCTTGCCATTTCGCCGGTGCAGGCGAATCGCTCGTTAAATCTTGAGACATTGTGCTTCCTCTTTTTTACACGCTTTGCCGGCAACCGGCCCTGAACCCCCCGGTTGGGTCACGCCGGTTAACGGCGTGACCCAACCATCAGCTCAGTCGTCGGTGCCAAGCAGCTCAATCACCTCGTCCGGAGCAGCAAACAGTTTCTGGTACGCAGCTGTCATCTCCGCAGGGCTGGCATAGTCACCCCAAGGACGTTCGGCGCGCTTTGCCTCCTCAGCGGCTTGAGGATCCTCAACAACCTTGCGGAAGGCCTCCTGCAATGCCGCAACGCGATCTGCCGGCACACCAGGCGCGGTGAAGAAAGGCCGACCAACTAACATTTGGCCCTCCAAGACGTCCGCAACCTGCTTCCATTTGCCATCAAGCCCTTCTTTAACGTTCGCCACATCAGCAATGTCGGGGTGGTCACCCAGCTTGGCAATAACCTTGAAGCCCTCGTCGTTAATGGTGTCGATGGCACTGCCATAAGTATTGATCGTCCCGTCCGCTTCGCCGCGGAGGATCGCAAGGGCCTGATCCGAGGTACCTTCGTATCCGGTTATTATTTTTACCGGATAACCGGATTCCTGCAGCATAAGAGCCATCTGGTAGGAGCCTGCGCCTTTGCCACTGACTGCAAAGCTGAAATCTCGCCCATGGTCTTTACGAAAATTCTTCAGATCTTCAAGGTTGTTCACTGGCACATCAGGACCCGCTAGCCACACCCTAGTGGATTTTGAAACACTGCCAATCGGCGGCATTTCCAGGGTCTTATAGCGTATCCCCTCGGATCCGAGTCTTTCGGAAACGGCTAACTCACGCGCCGGAATCAGGAATTCGGTGCCATCTTTGGGGGCCCTGTTAAACATGTAGTTGGTAGCCACCAGACCGCCGGCGCCCGGGCGATTGACTGCAATCACATTCGGGTTACCCGGAATGTATTGCCCAATGTGGCGCGCAACCAGCCGGCCGTAATAGTCGTAGCCGCCTCCAGCGGTCGACCGGATCACGACCGATACGGTTTTGCCTTTATAAAAATCGGCGACCGCACTGTCGTCTTGGGAAAGCGCAGCTGGTGATAACACCAGCCCCGTAACCAGGGTGGCCGTTGCAAAAAAACTTCCAAGTAATGTGCTCACGAGTTTCTTCATGGTTCTGTCCCCTTTCTCTGTCGTTATTTTGCTTTTGTTGTTAGTAAAGCTGTTCATTGGAGCTCCTTCTCTTAATTGCTATCAGAAAATTGTCACAGCGGCGTACCACAAATCTTGTTCCGCTAAAGTTACAGGTCTAGCCATTCCAGGATTAGCCCCTGGGGAAAAGGCAAATTCAGCAACTGATTGAAGACTCCCCACACCACCAATGCGACACCAACTGTCATGATAATAATCAACCTGGGTCTTTCCCGGTGCCGCAACAGATAGAGGCAAACCATTAACGGCACTGAAATATAGAATCCGAGCAGAAATAGTCCGCCCAGCAATCCAGCTAGCCAGCCAAACTGCTCAGCCGCCCGCAGTCGACCGATACTGGTTTTCTCAATATCCGTTATCGCAAAATCGGTGGCGCCTTCTTGTGGGTCGGTATTTTCGGCCAGGCTGCCTTCGCATGCCCTCCAGGCTGTCCAGAGTTCACGTCCGAACTGGATAGCCACCAGCACAAACCCAATAATGCCTACCGTCATCGGAAACAATTTTGCCTGAATGGGTTGACCAACCGCTTCGAGGACAACGTAACCAAACACAAACAACAGGCCCAAAGTTACAAGCGAAGGTTTGAAAGCGCGGCTGATCATACGTCCTCCTTCGGAGCATGACGGGGCTTGGAGGCAGTCCGCCGGCGCATCAGGTAGGGGTATGCCACGATAATGACCAATATCGTTATGAGAATCAGCACGCCGGGTCTCACCAGGAAACCGATACCGTAGACCTGTAAGGAGGTCCACAGGAAATTCTCGGCCAGAGGCCCGAGCACCACACCCAACAGCAGGGGAGGCCGCGGCCAGCCCCCGGCTCGCAGAACATAACCCACAATACCGAAACCCATCATGACGACAACGTCATCGATGCGGTTCGAGTTGGCAAAGCTGCCCAGCACAGCCATCGCGAGAATGACAGGCACAAGAATGCTCGGCCGTAACATGGTGGCCATGGCCAATTGGCGGGTGAACAACAGGCAAAACACGGTGGTGATCACTGAAGCAATGATCAGCAGCCAGATAATTGAAAATGTAACATCGAGCTGGGTGGTCAGAATCTCCCGACCCGGCTTAATCCCCACAATAAGCAGGCCGCCAAAGATCAATGCCAGGGTACTGCTGCCGGGGATACCAAATGCAAGCGTCGGAATCAATGCACCACCCTCTTTGGCATTGGTGGCTGCATCGACTGCAATGACGCCACGCACGTCTCCCTTGCCGAAGGTCTCCCGGGCACCTTTGCAGGTCTGCATGGCATGCCCGTATGCGAACCAGTCAGCGACAGAAGATCCCAGCCCCGGGATAATGCCAACCCACACCCCCACTACGCTGCTGCGTATGATCAGCCACCAGTTTTCGAACGCATCCTTGATCCCCTGCCTGCGTCCCTCACTGAGGTTACCCAACGACACATTGGAAATGCTCTGGGCACGAGTCGCCAAAAAGATTAACTCCGGGATAGCGAACAAGCCTATGGTCAGAGGCACAAGACCGATTCCGTCGTACAGATAGATGGAGTCAAAGGTATAGCGGGGTACACCAGTCAACGAGTGAATGCCCATCATCGAAATCGCCAGGCCCAACGCGCCTACCGCGATACCCTTGAGCGGCGCATTGCCGCTCAGAGACCCCACCATCGCTACGCCCATCATGACCAAAATGAAAAATTCGGGGGCGCCCAGCAGAAGTACCAGGGGCCGCATCACGGGAATGGCCGCAAGAAGCACAAGAGCGCCGAAGACTCCGCCCAGCGCCGATGCCGTAAACGCCGCAGCCAACGCACGGGCAGCCTCACCCCGCTGCGCCATGGGGTAGCCGTCCATAATCGTCGCCTGCGACCCGCCACCTCCGGGGACCGAAAACATGATGGCAGTAATAGAGTTGGCGGTGTTGCTGACCGCCCAGATGCTGACGATCAGAGCGACTGCTTCAAACTTTTCCAGAACGAATGCAAACGGAAGCAGAAGCGCGATGGCAGTCTTGCTGCCTACGCCCGGCATAGCCACCAGGGTGGAACTGATGACGATGCCCACAATCATCAGCAGGAAAGCCTTCCAATGTAAGATGCCCACAAGTCCAGCCCAAGCTGCATCTAACATAGACATAGGAAGCCCTCCCGGGAAAAGCTATGGTCCACCTTGTATGGGCGGAGCACTCGAACAAAACATCTTGCTTGCATACCGTGCACCTTTGTTTTTATCAGCTGTGTAACTGGAATCGAGCCGCCACACAGGCGCCCCGTTGGACGCTCATGCAGTTTTTATTTTTAGTGATAGTAATTGTCACTGAATACGGTCGGAACTGACTTATTCTCTTTGCTAGATCCGGGCAATGGCTCGCCATCCCCTCCAATACGCCCCCAGGGACTGTGGCCGGCATCGACGACACAGCCCACTCTCAGGAGAACAAGAGCTTCTCCCGACTCAGCGTGAAAGTAATAGGTGCAGCCCCGGGGCAAAAGAATGCCTTCGTTTCGGCCAAAAGTGGCACTTTCGCCCTCCGGCCCATGAAAGATTGCGCGGCCTTGAAGCACGATAAAGGTATGGTCTTCATTGGTATGGGCGTGGAGAGTATTTTCCCCACCCTCGGCGTAAGTCTTCAGGTTTACCCACATGCGTTCCGTAGCCGCTAACAGAGCTGACCCACGGCCTTTTTCAGGCAATTGTGCCCTCAACCGGAAAAGCTGGGGTTTTTGCAGATCGTGCTCCCGAAGATGCGTCTTCAGTGCACGTTCCAGACCACCGGTTCCCGAGTCAAGATCTGACTTTTCGTGGCCTCTGGTCTGCGGCGATCTGATGCTGTTTAACATATCGCAAGCCTCTGTAGCGTCGTCAGCCGGACCTTCAGCCAAGGCTGATCTCCGGTCACATGGCATTCTTGATCACGGCGATCACATCAGCCGGATACTCGTAGGCTTCCTGTACAATGCTCTGGATCTCTTCACCTGAAACAAAATTGATGCCAAGGCTCTGATTCCTGGCGTCCTGCAAAAAGTCAGGATCCTCGACCGTTTCAGCAACCGCCTTTCGCAGCATGGCAACCCGCGCCTCGGGAACACCGGGAGGCACTACCAGCGGACGGCCCATAACCTGCCTTGCAAACAAAAGGTTCAAAACCTGACGCTGCTTCTCGGTTTCAGCAAGCTCAGTCACCAGCGGAACATCAGGCAGGTCGGTGTGCTTTTTCAGTGACATCTGGAACAGGATATTGACTTTGCCCTGATCCATACCCTCGTTCAATTCAGCGATCCAGTCCTCACGGGTAGACTTTGCACTGCTCCAGGACCAGCCACAGCGCCCCATGACCTCACCGCGTTCCATGGCCAGCATGACATCGTTACCACCGGGGTAACCGGCGATAATGTCGAACTTGAGGCCGAACATCTCGCTAAAAACCCGCGGAAAAAGGTTTGTGTCCGCACCCGCCCCGGTCGACCCCACCGACAACGACTTGGTTTTCAAATCCTGCCAATTCTTGACGCCGGACTCATGCCAGGCGACACAGAGACTGGTTTCGTTATTGAGGCTGCCCAGCCAGTTCATCTCCCCTGGTTTATAACGGGCCTGTTCATTGCCGAATAAGGGCTCAAAGGCCATGCCCCGGGCAACGCTGGCAATGACAGTGCCATCGGCATCCAGCGTGTTGGCAATCTGATTGGTAAGCACTAGGCTACCGGCACCGGGCACGTTCTTAACCACTACTTGGGGATTGCCCGGAATGTGTTCGCCGATGTGGCGAGCGAGTGTCCTGACGTAGGTATCATAACCACCTCCGGCCGAGTGACCACTGAGAAAAGAGATGGTTTTGCCTTCGTAAAAGGAGTCTTGATTATCCTGGGTTTGGGCAGTCGTGACGCAGGTAAGCGTCATCAAACTCACAGCGGTCACTGCGCTAGCAACGCACTTCAACATGATGATTCTCCGTATATATGTGATTTGTTATTGTGCATATATAGATTTTGGTGATGTTTGGACATTCAATTCACCACTAAATTAGCTTGGGATCCAATGGCTTTTCAGGTTTCTTATATAGCGAATTTAATATGCTCCCCGGAAAATAAAGAAATTTGGCACATCCAACCGGAAGGTTAAATTTGAATAACCATCGATAAGTAAACGAATGACGACTCGGAGATTCAGGAACGGGATCCTGTAAAGGCATAGGCCCTCAGGCCCATAAAAGGTCGCGCGAGCTTGCAGCATGATTCTGGCCTGCGGCAATCTGATGCTGGTTAACATATCGCAAACGTCCGTAGCATCGCCGGCGCTGACCTTTGGACAGCGCTGACTTCCGCCGATCACATGGCTGCATTTTTGATTACTGCGATCACATCAGCTGGGTACTCGTAGGCTTCCCGTACGATGCCCTGGATCTCTTCGCCCGAGACAAAATTGAGGCCCAGATTCTGATTTCTGGCATCCTGCAAAAACTCAGGATCTTCGACCGTTGCAGCAATGGCCTTTCGCAGCATGGCAACCCGCGCCTCTGGCACCCCCGGAGGCGCGACCAGCGGGCGGCCCATAACCTGTCTTGCAAACAGAAGACTTAAAACCTGACGCTGCTTCTCGGTTTCAGCGAGCTCGGTCACCAGCGGAACATCAGGCAGGTCGGTGTGCTTCTTCAGTGACATCTGGAACAGGATATTGATTTTGCCTTGCTCCATGCCCTCGTTCAATTGCGCGATCCAGTCCGCCCGAGTAGACTTCGCGCTACTCCAGGACCAGCCACAGCGACCCATGACCTCACCGCGTTCCATAGCCAGCATGATATCGTTTCCGCCGGGGTAACCAGCGATGATGTCGAACTTCAAGCCGAACATATCGCTCAAAACTCGCGGAAACAGATTGGGATCTGAGCCGGCCCCAGTCGCACCCACGGTCAGCGACTTCGCCTTTAGATCCTGCCAATTCCTGACGCCGGATTCGTGCCAAGCGACACAAAGACTGGTTTCATTGTTGAGGCTGCCCAGCCAGTTCATCTCCCCTGGTTTATAAAGGGCTTGTTCATTGCCGAGCAAAGGCTCAAAGGCCATGCCCCTGCCAATGCTGGCAATGGCCGTGCCATCGGCAGGCAAGGTGTTGGCAACCTGGTTGGCTAGCACCAGACTACCAGCACCGGGCACATTCTTGACCACGACCTGGGGACTGCCGGGAATATGTTTTCCGATGTGGCGGGCGAGTGTCCGGGTGTAGGTGTCGTAACCGCCACCAGCCGTGTAGCCAACGAGAAAAGAAATGGTTTTTCCTTGGTAGAATGAATATTCATCATCCTCGGCTTGGACAGTAGTGGCGCAGGTAAGTGTCACGAAACTAAGAGCAGTCATTGTACTGGCAATGAATTTGAGCATTACAGTTCTCCATATATATCTGATTGTTATTGTGCATATATGATTTATGTACTATCAACACATCCAATTCATCACTAAATTGGTTTGAGAACCAATAGCGTTTCAGGTTTTTTATATAGCAGATTTGATATATTTTCCGGAAAAAAAGGGAACGAATAACGAATCGGATATGCAGGAACGGGGCTGGAAAAGGTGGTAATTGGCGGGCATGCCTTGACGCTCAACTTCAAAGAAGAGGGTACCGCGATGTACATTAGCTATCGGGTACCCCGCACCAAGTTCAGCGCTAAGCCCTAAGGGATCCGCTGTTGAACCCTAGGCTAACGGCCCGGGGCCAATCAACGCATAGCCGAAGCGGTCCGTTCGATGAAAGGCTTTAACGTAAGCAGTTTTCAAAAGCGTTTCTGCACGCTAGATCAGTTGGGCAGGAAGGCCAGATGACCCGCTCCAGACGAGGCCGGAACGGGATCATATAACTTCTCATAGTGGAGGCAGGCTTTCCTTCTCTGCCTCGTAAGCCGCATCCATCTGCGACGTCAGTCCTTTCTCGGCGAGAGCGTCTGCGAACAGAGTCCGCACCGTGTTGCTTTCGTCTGCGTAATCGATTTGATGCCCCCCTATGCGACGGCTGATCCACGCCTTCGGCACGCCCTGCGCATTACGGAAAGCAACGCCTTCGTATTTGAACGCCAGGTAGCGAGCAGGCGTCTCGCCGGTATTAAAGTGCTGGTGAAACCACATGTTCGGCGGCGTAATAAGGGTGCCGGGCTTCCAGTCATAGCGCTTGGGCTCTTCGCCCTCCGACCACATCAGTGAGTAACCCTCACCTGCCAGAACGATCACGTGCGCACCCGGGCCATGAGCATGGGCTTTTTTATAGGTGCCCACGGGGAACTGGGAAATGTGCGCATTCATCGAACTCTTAGCCAGATTGAAGCGAATGTGACCACCACCGGCACCACGCTCCTTAGCTTCTACTAGCGGCAAATTGACCGCGTCAGCAACAAAGTTCGTCTCAAGACGAAAGCCGTTGAGCTCGTCCTTCGGCGCGAAATAGTCAGACTCACCCGAAAAGCGGCTCTTAAAGTCATACTCAGTATTAAAGATGAATTGGCTCTCTTCGTAGAGGTTCATAATCGGCGGCATGTTGGTAACCGACACGAAGCGCGCTGGTTTCTGACCTGAGCCGTTGAAATGCTGGAACCAGGTATTCAACGGAACGGCAAACAGTGAGCCCGTCTCCCACTCAAATGTTACCTTCTGACCCGCATCGTTCCAAACGGTGGTAGAGCCCCGGCCATCCAGAATCATGATCATCTCTTCAAACAGCTGACGCTGGGGCGACAGTTCGCTGCCCGCAGGAATTTCGCAAACGTAGCAGTCGTTTGTTGTCCTGGAGGCATCGTGATTGATAAAGACACCTTTGCCACCGCGACTCGCCCACGGCTTCAGTTCAACTGTGTTCAGATCAGGGACGTAAATACCTTCAATGATCTCCAGCCCCTCATTTGCAATCCAGCGTGTATAAGGAGTCTCTTTCTCCGTTGCAAACTTCTTGGCAATTTCGTCCGAAACGATTGCGTCTTTCCTCGCCATTATGTTGACCTCATCTAAGCCTGGTAGTGATTGCTGCTTGTCATCAGAGCGCACCGCGCAACGTAGAAATGACAATGTGCATCGTAAGGCGCAACGAACGTCATTTTATTCGGAACGCCGATCCTCCATACGGAATATCCCATAGAGAATCATTTAACGTCAAGTCATTTGACGCTCTGTTTAGCTCATCATTCTGATCCAAAAAACCCGCAGGCCCTGATTTGACTAGGCTTGGAGAGAGAAGATGAAAATTATTATTTTCCATATGAAGGAACATCGTTCCATAATAATCGTTCCGATGCTAGACTGATTATAACGGTACGCAACAGGTATTTGACGGTAGAGGAGAGCTCAGTTAATGCATAATGATCATGAGAAAAATGCTCACGGCACCCATTCTCACTCGGACCACAGTGATGCTCACAGCCATGACCATGACCATCACTGTCCAGAAGATGGAGGCCCCATTGAAGAAAATCCCTTATGGCAAAGGGATAATGTGACGCTCTGGAGCGTAGGTATCGATATCGGCTCTGCGGGTACCCAGATCCTGTTTTCCCGGATCCAGTTACAGCGTCAGGCTGTAGACCTTTCCAGCCGCTACATCATCATTAACCGGGAAACCTTTTATGAATCGCCGGTTAGTCTTACACCTTACAAGAGTGAAACCCTGATCGACGACCGGGCACTGGGTGAAATCGTCGACAACGCCTACAACTCAGCGAAGGTCCGTCCGGAAGATATCGATACCGGTGTTGTCATCTTAACTGGCGAGGCCCTGCGACGGGAAAACGCGCCCCGTATCGCCCGGATTCTTTCGGAAAAATGCGGTGACCTGGTCTGCGCGACCGCGGGCCACCACATGGAAGCTCGCCTTGCCGCATTCGGTTCCGGCGCCGCCAGAGCATCCTTTGACCGCAATGAATGTGTCCTGAACATCGACATCGGCGGCGGCACGACCAAACTCAGCGTCCTTGAGAATGGTAAAGTCCTGGCGACGGCCGCAGTCCACATTGGTGGCCGTCTATTGGCTACCGACCCCGACCTGACGCTGGCACGCATTGATCCGGCAGGTCGAACCCATGCCGCACGGGCAGGCTACACCTGGAATGTCGGAGATCAGGTGAAACCCGAACAACTCGACAAGGTCGCCCAGACCATGGCAAATACTCTCGTGGACGTTCTTACCAAGTCCCCGATACCGGATGAGGCCGCCGAACTTTACCTGACGGACCCCATTCCTGACGATCTCCTGCGCCGGTCGAAGAGTGTAGTTTTTTCCGGTGGTGTTGCGGAATTCATTTATCATCGCGAAGAACGAGACTTCGGCGATCTAGGTGGGCGCTTGGGCGATGCGTTGCGTCAACGGGTCGACTCCGGCTACCTGCCCTGGAACTTGCTACCAGACAGCCAGGGTATCCGCTCGACGGCCCTGGGGGCATCCGAATACTCCACACAGCTCAGCGGCAATACTTGCTACGCCACTGACTACGACGCGTTACTTCCCAAGCGGAACATCCCCGTCCTGAGACCCGAGTTCGAGTTCTCAGATTCGTTCAGCGCCCAGGAATTGGGAGCAAAGCTGCGCCAGCACATCGAAGCTTTCGAGATAGATGCAACGAGCAATGACCTGGTACTCGCCTTCCACTGGGATGGCACCCCTGAGTACAAACGGATGAGAGCTCTCGCGGAAGGGATTCTTTACGGTGCCGAAGCGCATATTGCCGGCGGCAAGCCATTATATATTGTGCTTGACGCGGATATTGCACTCAACCTGGGCACCATTCTGCGGGAAGATCTAAACATCACGAATGACATACTGGTAATCGACGGGGTTGCCCTTTCGGACTTTGATTACATCGATATCGGCAGGATAAGGAGACCTTCCAATACCATGCCCGTCACCATCAAATCCCTGATTTTCAACGACACCCTCGACGGCGCCAAAGCGCCTGAACGCATCCACCATAAACCAAGGCAATAGAATGACACCTAGTCACCAGACTTCGTTGCCCTGAAAACTTCAGAACGGCAGACATATAAAGTGGGATGCTGATCATGGATCCAACAAGGTAAAAGCGCGCAGGAAAATCTCCAGCCAGTGCTCTAATCGCTTAAAGCGGCAGTCACCGCAATTTTCACATTGTGCTCAGCTGACGCCGGCTTGCCTTCAACAGTGGCGCGAGCAGGCGAACAGCCTTCGGGCACCCATTCATCCCAAACCAGATTCATATCTTCAGCAGTTCGGATATCCGCAAGCCAGATCGTGGCTGTCAGCAAGTGCCGTTTATCTGTGCCCGCCTCCGCGAGCAGCCGGTCGATCATTGCGAGCACGTCCTGGGTTTGCTCTGCAACAGTACCGCCCCGGTTCTTCAGCGCTTGTAACCCCGCCAAATAGGCAATGCCATTATGAACAACAACGCGGCTGATCCGCTTGCCACTGTGTATCCGTTTGATTGTCATACCCTGCTCCGTGTTCAGATTTGCAGTTGTTTTCGGTATCACACAGTTAGATCACAAAGGCTTCCAGCGCTTCTGGCGCAAATAGATCTTCAGGCGTCAACAAGCGTTTGGAGAGCCCCTGCTCGTGGTGATAGCGCAAGAAATTTGCAATCGTTTCCCGGTTCTGTGTGAAGCCGTAGGACCAAAAATCATTGCCCATTTCCCGCCGGGCTTCTTCCACGTGGGCCGACAGCCAGGGCAGCATGGTCTTGTGAGCCGCGGTCTCGTGCATGTCTTGGTAAGTTTTCTGCTGGGCCTCTTTGAAGGCCTTGAACAAAGACTGCGCCACCCAGCGGTTCTGCTCATAGACCTCGCGCCGGATCACAACGCAATGCATGATTGGAAATATGCCCGTACGACGGTAATACTCCAGTTCGACGGCGGGGTAGTTTTCAAACAGCCGCACAACCCGGCCGCTACCGTCATAGAAAGAGGACGGCGCCCGGGCGGTGTGCAGTGCATCTATTTCCCCATCCAACAGCATCTGGGCCAGCGTCTTGTCGGGCCCAATCCGCTCAACCCTGATATTGGCAGGCAGATCGAGCTTGAGCTTCTCCGGGCGGTTTGGCTCTTCTTCGCCGCCCGTCATGTACAGCACGCTATCGACCGGCACCTTATACTCATCTGACAGAATACCCCGAATCCAGACGGGCGCGGTCATTTGGTACTCCGGCGTGCCAATCCGTTTGCCGACCAGATCACCCGGCTCCCGGATCCCGGAGTCGACGTTGATGTATATAGACGAGTGACGGAAAAAGCGTGACGGGAAGACCGGGATCGCGATGAACGGACGATCTTCCGAAAACAGTGAGACCACATAAGAAGACAAAGACATTTCAGCCACATCAAATTCACGGTGGCGCAGCATTCTGAAAAACGTCTCTTCAACAGGCATGTTCAGGTAGTTCAGGTCGATGCCATCAGGCTGAACCGTTCCATCCATCAATGCACGTGTCCGGTCGTAATCCCAGCACCCGAGCGACAACCTAAGCTTGGACATACATCCCCTCTCCACACGATTCCAGCCCCGGGACCATACCCGCCAAGCCTATTTTTGAATGTTTGTTTATTGGTGTCGGAAGCCAAGCGTGGCTGGCGTCGCCTCCGTTAATCGGAACATCGTTCCACATAAACTGATGCTAGTATCACACAGGAACTCCCGCAACGCCTATTCCTATTCCTATTCCTATTCCTATTCCTTTACCCTTAAGCCTTAAGCCTTAAGCCTTAAGCCTTATACCGAAAACAATATATGTATCTTGCATGGGCAAAGACCGATCCAGCGGCCTCAATTCCAGGCAATCGCAATGACCCCAGCGGTTGCAATGATTGCTGCGATATAGGTTTCCATATCCGGACGAACCTCTGTCCGGAACACCACGACGGATAAAAACGACGAAATAAAAATCTCCAGCGAGGCAATCATCACGACCGTGGACACTTTTTCGTAAAATAGTGCGGAAAATAAAAGGATCTGTCCCAAGGACACAGTGATGGCTGCCAGCACCAGCCAGACGTTGAGATTGCGAAACATATTGCGGAAGTTGTTGCGATACCGAGCGACAAAAATGGCCGCAATGGCGAAGAAGGCAAATCCGGAGACAGCGCTGACCATGGTTCCGAATGCTGGCGCACCGACCAGCAGAAGGCCATACTTGCGAGTGATGTAAGCTAAGGCATAAGACAGTGCGGAGCCAACACCCCAGCCGTAACTTCCCAATGATGGAGGCGTTGAGTGTGCTTCGGTAGCGCTAAGATTACGCTTGAAGGAGCAGCGTATGAGGACGCCAAACGCCAGCGCAATGCCAATGATCCCAAGGACGTCCAGCCCGGTAGCGGGCTCCCCCAGCAACGTAAATGCCAACAGTACAGAGAAGAAAGGGTTGAGCCGTTTAACGGCACTGGCCCTGGTAACCCCCAGTTTGCGGATGGACGCAAACAGAAAAGTGCGGCCGAACACCATGGCCAGAATACCCGCCAGCGCAAACCAGCCAACCCCGGCCCACCACACCTCTGACTCTTCAGCTCCGAAGTTTCCACCCTCAAGGGTCAGCCACAGCAACCCCGAAAACACCATGGTAACGAGCACCGAAAACATGACGCCCCGATCACCACCGCCAGTCGCTCCCTTGGAAATAAACACATTGCTACAGGCAAAAGAAAATGCCGAAAGCAGGGCCAGTAACTGGCCCGTCAGCGCATCAGACATTAATACTCCTAGGTGAGTAAACCCAATACCAGCCCCACCGGTTGCAGATCATGGCCACTGCCACCCGGCTATATCCAGCAGCACCTGGGGTAACTCAATATAGGCGACAATGATTTCCGTGCTTAAGGTCAGCGCCACTACGCCCGCCATGGACAACAAAACCCCCAAATATACCCAGAGCCCAAAAACCTCATGTTCCCGGTTGATCAACCAGCCGAACAGAACCCGGAATACTGCCGACGTCGATTGGATGGGCGCCACCACAGTCACAGGCGCGATGGCCAGTGCAGTGTAGCGCAGTCCCTGAGAGAGACCGACCAATGCCCCGGCGAGTGAGAACCATTTTGCCGCTACCGGTTTCAGTGAACGGATATGCCCCCATTGCCGGCCTACCAATATGATGACCCCCACAACTATCGCGGCAGCCGTGTAAGAAATCAGTCCGCCTGCGATACTAAAGCCCGGCCCTTGATTTTCCAGACCCATGCGGACCAGCACCGGACTGATGCCATAACCGGTCGCGGATAGCAGTGCGAAGGTGTAGCCCTCGGCATAATTTGGTTCGAAGTCCGGCAGTTTTTCCCGCTTCGGTTTTTCCGAAACCTCTGAACTGTCGTCGGCGCTGGCATTTATCTTGGGCTTTTTCTTGTGTTTGGCGCGGCTTGTGGCTAACACACCGCACACGATTAAAACAATCCCCAGGATTTTGAGCGGACTCAGAGTCTCACCGAGAAGAACTATGGCCAGGATCAGCGCCACAATCAGCTGAGACTGCTTCCATGGACCTGACAAGTTGCCGCCAATGGCCTTGGTAGAGCGGTAGTTGCAATAGCGTCCCCAGACGAAGTGCATAACACCCGCTGCGGCCAACCAGAAATAAGCTTCGGCGGGAAACTCCCAGAGCTTGTCAATATGCCCGGAGGCGATACCTGCCAGCAGAAAAAGAGGCACCCCCATGGGTACGGTGATCGCCAGTGCCTGGAACACGGAGCCACTCAACACTCCACGACGTATTGCCGCATTGTTGAATCCAAAGCTGGCCGCAGCCAGCAACGCGAATACACCACCGAGCATGAGTTTCTCCAACTGATCAATAATTACTAACGGGCCAGGATGGCCCGCTGTGACTGCAGCTACTCAACGCTATTCCAGCTCAGACACGTTTAATAGCGAACGTTTATATTCTTTACCTGGGTAAAGCTCAGTATCTCGTCGGTGGAATGCTCCCGACCAATGCCGCTGCTCTTGTATCCGCCGAAGGGAGCACCCTTGAATCGCTTACCCCCGTGGCCATTGATCCAGACATAGCCAGCCTCGATTTCGTCGGCAATACGCAGGGCCGTCGAGATGTCATTGGTCCAGACGTTTGCGCAGAGGCCGTACTCAACACCGTTGACTTCCGCCATCATCGCTTGTTCGTCTTCCCACTCAAGAATGCTCATGACCGGACCGAAAATCTCTTCCTGGGCAATGGTCATGCGATGGGTCACCTGATCAAAGACAGTCGGCTCGATAAAGTAGCCTGCCGCAAGTTCCGCGCCCTCAGCGTGGCCGCCACCCGTTACCAACTTAGCGCCCTCGGACTTACCAGATTCGATGTACTTCATTACCCGGTTGTAGTGCTCCCGGGTTACAACTGGTCCCATTTCGGTACCATCGGCATCGGCATGGCCTATCCGGATCTTTCTCACCCGCTCGACAACTTCCCGCACAAACTCGTCGTGGAGGTCGCGATGGACAAAGACCCGGGAATTGGAACCACAGGACTGGCCCTGGCAGCGTGTAAAGTTCATTCCCGCCACGGCGGCGTCGGCGACCTTGCTGACATCAACATCGGGGTAGATGATGAGAGGGTTCTTACCACCCAGCTCCAGGCTCAAGACAGCAATTCCCGCCTGTTGGGTAATTCTTTCGCCAGTGGCTACTGAGCCGGTAAAGGCAATTCGGCGAACCTCAGGATGCGTCACCAATGAAGCGCCAGTGGTGGCTCCATCTCCGGTGATAACATTGACCACACCCGGCGGCAAATGCTGCTGAATCAACTTCCCGAACAACAACGCGCTGAGCGGTGTCTGGTCAGCAATTTTGAGCACCACCGTATTGCCGGCAATCAATGCCGAAGCAATCTTGCCGACAGCGAATGATACCGGGTGATTGAAGGGAAGAATCCGGGCGACAACACCAAATGGCTCGAGGCGGGTGTAATTGAGCCCGCCTCCTGGTGTTGAAATCGTCTGACCCTTAAGCTCCATGCCCAGGTTGGCGAAGTGTTCAAGCAAGCCAGCGCCTTTGTTGGCATCATCCACCATTGCCTGATAAGGGTTACCGCAGTCGAGCGCATCTAACATACCAAACACTTCCGCCCTTTCCCGAACAGCCCGAGACAATGCTTTGAGCATTTTCCCCCGCTCGTCAACGTGCAGCTTCCTCCAGGCCGGAAACGCCGCCTTGGCGGTGTCAACTGCCAGCGCCACGTCTTCCGCCCCAGCAAACGGGACCTCCGCCAAAGGCTTGTCGGTCGACGGATTGACCGTTGTATAGCGCTTACCCGAAAGGCTCGTAGCAAATTGCCCATTAATGGTCATCTGCCAACCCTCGGTTTCCCGTTCCGCATCTTTCATTACGGTCTTTGCAAATTCCTTCAACTTATCATTCATAATCTCACTCTCCCCGAATCATTTAACCTGTGTCACCACGTCAACCAAAACTGAACGACGTTCGCTCTTAACAATCGCCAGGGCCTTTTTAAGCGCGGGCGCAATATCTTCAACCCTCTCTATCGGGCCGATGCCGGCCACGCCCATAGATTCCGCCATGGCCGCGAAATCCACCGCCGGGTCGACGATCGTTGTTCCAATAGCCGCGCGCCCAACATCCCGTCCGCGGTGTCGGGCGATATTGATCTGGTGTTCCTCGGAGTTGTAATAGGAGCGGTTGTTGAACATCACGATCAGGGCTGGCAACTTATGATGTGCCAGAGTCCAGAGCCCTCCAGGCGTAAACAGCAGATCGCCATCAGACTGGATATCAACGACGATCCGATCCGTCTCACGATGGGCAAGACAGGCGCCAATGGTCGCGCCAATGCCATAACCCAGTCCGCCACCTCCCGATGAACCGAGGTACTGACGCGGCGAACTCATGGTAAAGATTTTCTGAACCCAGCCCCGCAGGTTGCCATTGGCCAGAACAAACTCTTCGTCCTGCAACAGCATCCACAGCTCATCCGCCATGACCGCCGTCGCAATTGGCGTCTCGCTGCGCTTTTTGATGGCCGTTTCTTTCCATTCCACCCTCAGGCGGTTATGCCACCCAGTCACTTCCTCCCGGCGGGCCTCAACCGAGGCCGGACGCTGCCGCTTTGATAACGCATCAAGCAGAACTGGAAGCAGAATCTGGGTGTCCGCAAGAACATTCATTTCCGTCGGATAAAGGCGTTGGAAATCAGCAGACCAGGCGCGAGTGGTGTAATCCATCAGACTGACAGAGAAAACTCGCGCAGTCGGTTTAAGCACGGGCTCTGTCGTTCTGATTGTTCTCTCAATTCGTGAAAGCGAGCCATAAAGATCCTTCATATCCAGAGCAAGCACGACATCAGCTTTCTCAAGGACGTCGAAATTGGCGCCACTGAGGTTCATTGGATGATCCGTCGCCATGTTGAATCGACTGCCCTGGTCGATCACTGGTATAGCCCATTGCTCTGCCAGTTGTGCCAGCGCATGAAACGCGATATCGGAACGAGCGGTGTAATCTGCAATAATGACCGGCCACTGCGCACTTTCGAGGGCTTCCACCAGTCGCGCGGTTACCGCAGGGGACGGTCCCGGCGGGGTTCCCGGCGAATACGCATCGGGCGACGGCGGATTCACCAAAGCCGGACAACTATCAAGTTCTTCCTGTTCGATCGGGGCTTCCTGCAGCATGGCGTCGAAGCAGACATAGACCGGCCCTGCCGGCTCAGTAACCGCAAGACGATGGGCACGATAGATAGAGTCACTTAAACTTTGTACCGATGCCGGCTGGTCGTCCCATTTTACGAAATCCCGGACAAGATTGCCCTGCACCAATGCAGTGTGCAGCCAGTCCGAGCCCGGACGACGTTTTTCAACCGGCATAGGGCCGGTACCACCAAACAAAAGCACCGGTACGCGGTCACACCAGGCATCGTAGATCGCCATAGTCGCATGCTGCAGACCTACCACGTTGTGAATGGCAGCCGCCATCACCTTACCTGTCGCTTTGGCATAACCATGTGCGATATCAACAGAAATTTCCTCATGGGTACACGTAATCAATTCCGGCATCTCCCGATGAGGGTGATTGATCAGGGAATCATGAAGACCCCGAAACGATGCGCCGGGGTTAAGGGCAATGAAAGGCACATCAAGATTGGCGATGAGCTCTGCCATGAGATCTGAGCCATAGCGCTCGGTGTTACCGTTAGTCATCTGCGATACCTGTGTATGTTGCAGTAATTAAATTTACCGACTCTGTCGGGCAAGCAGCCTAGCCTTCAACTCACGGGACTGGTGAAGTAATAAACACCCATGCCCTGAACGAATATCAGGTAAACGCTGAGCGCAAAGAGCAACGGGTACAGTATCGATAGCGTCCAGCTTTGCTTGGCGAGAAATCTGAGATAGAGGAAAAATGCGATAACAATGCTGGCGATAACACCCACGAAATATATAAGCAGAAAAAACAGCACCATCCAGCCAATAAAAAGATAATTACCCTTTAGCCCGAACTCTTCCTCACTTTTGGAGTTGTCCATTCCCGTCTTCTCCAGGCCAGCAAACGAAAAACGTCTGGCGACAGTCGGAAACAGGTCACAAAGAAACTGAAAACCCGAAAAGATAAAGAGTGGCACCCCAATCACTCGGGGTACCAAGGCGGCATCAGCTCTCATTTCGAGAGTTTGAATCAGCAGCACAACAGAAAATGCACAGATCAGGAACGAAAAAACGGTCCTTTCATTAATCCGCACCATGACCACCTCCCAACACACGCTTAAACATCCTGGTTTTCCGCAGCCATGGCCACAGCAGTGACAGGACAGTCAAACCCAAAAGAGTGAGCGAGATAGATCGGGTGAAGAAAGCTTCCCACCCAAAAGCAGCCATGGTCTGGTGGTAAGAGGCTTCCACCAATCCTCCCAGCACTAATGCGATAATCAGTGCAATGCGTGAATAACCAAAGCGCTTCATGAAAATACCGATCAGCCCGAACAGGAACGCAATAATGACATCCCAGAAGGAACCCTCGACCGCGTAGGCACCGACGAAGGATATAGCCACGATGCCAGGCGCCATAAGCGTGCCAGGGATCTTGGTGACGACAGCCATCCGCGGGCCTACCAGCAGCGAAATTGGCAAGGCAATAACTTTGCTCACGATGGCCACAGCGATAATAAAATAGGTCATGTTGAGGTTAGTCGTGAGCATCTCCGGCCCAGGCGTCAGACCATGCATAATCAGACCGCCAATCAGTACCGCCATGGCCGCGCTGCCCGGAATGCCAAATGCTAGGGTTGGCAGCATGGCACCACCCTCCTTGGCGTCATTCGCAGCTTCTGGAGCCAGCACCCCTTCAATGGCACCCTTACCGAAACGCTCGGGCGTCTTTGATGTTTGTACCGCCGATCCATAGGCCATAAAGCTGGCGACGGCGCCACCAACACCCGGGATCATGCCGAGGAAAATACCGGTCAGAGAGGACCTGACGAACAACCATCGATGATGGACGAAGTCCTTTAGCCCCTCACGAAAGTCAGTTTTTATCTCGTGGTTAAAATCGCCGGCAATCGACGTTTTCTGAAAGTAGAGCTGAAACGCTTCGGTGATAGCGAACAGACCGATAATGACGGGTACCAGCCCCAGTCCATCCCAAAGATGGTAAGAACCGAAAGTGAATCGCGATGAACCCATCAACGGATCCGTACCGATGAATGCCAGCATGAATCCCAGCAGGGCCGAAATAATCCCACGGAACGCGTTACCTTGGGTGACCACCGCGATAACCGTCAGGCCAAATATCGCCAACATGAAAAAGTCTGGATAGGTGAATGCAAGTACCAGGCTGCGCGCCACGGGCAGCATGAAATAAAGCACCAGGAAGCCGAAAATACCACCGATGGCAGAGGCCAGAACAGCAACGGTAATGGCCTTGCCCGCTTTGCCCTGCTGGGCCAGGGGATAACCGTCAAAAGTGGTTGCCGCCGCAGTCGCTTCACCTGGCGTATTGAGAAGAATCGACGTTATCGCACCACCGTAGGTTACCGTGCCGTATGCGGATATCAGCAGGACAATGGCCGCGTCCGGCCCCATGCTGAATGTCAGCGGAATCAGAAGGGCCAGGGCGACGCTGCCACCCAGCCCGGGCAGTATGCCGATCAGAAGGCCGAGTACGACCGCGCCGAGCATCAGCAGCATCAGATACGGTTGCGACAGTAGCGTGACAAACTCACTTAGAAGTCCCAAAGAAACACTCCTGATAATGGGTATCTAGCCATTAATCTGCTAGCGACGTACGCCCCATACCTACGACAACAGGTTGGACGTAAGAAGGTAATCCTGGGATCCCGGGGGAGGGCTCGCCAGTCGGAGCGCCCTCCCCCGGTTTGTCTGTTATTTGTTGCTCAGCAAATCAGAGATCGTATCCTTGTAATCGGAAAAGCCCTTGACTGCGCTATTCACTACTTTTGCGGTCGCATTGCCGTCCAGGTACTGCACGGACACTTCCATTTTCGCGATTCGATCGAGGAATTCAGGATCTTTAACCGCTTGCTCGATGGCTTTTTCCAACGTTTTGATGACATTCTCAGGCGATCCCGGAGGTGCTCCAAGAACACGGTTGGTGTTAAAAGCTTCATTGATCTCAGCTGGCAGGCCAATCTCGGAAGGCGTTGGTACGTCAGGGTATTCAGGGTTCCGGCTGGCATCGTAATACATCAACATTCTCAGATCGCCATTCTCAATATACTGTTTAAGGCTGTCGTAGGAGCCCCAGGACACATCGGAATCACCACGAATGATCGAAAGAATCGCTTCGCTGGTACCTGAGTGATTCAGAGCCTTCCAGCCCACATCCATCCGGTCAAACGTCACTGCACCAGTAATCGTAGCGTTGGCGGTCAATCCCTTGGTGGAGACGACCGTCTTGTCCCGGCCCCGGAAGTCAGCGGGCTTACTAAACTCAGAGTCGGTGCCGACGACCATGATCGTCGGATCGAGTGACAATCGCCCCAACCAGGCCATTTGCGTAAGGTCATACGCGACGTCACTGGCGGTTTGGGTTGCCGCCAAGCCACCCAAATTAAAAATACCAATGGTGTAACCGTCTGGTTTGGCACGGTATACGTAGTTAGTGGCGACCACGCCGCCGGCACCAGGCATATGCCGCACCAGCACATTGACGTTGTTGCCCAGCTTGTCTTCCAGCGCCTGTGCCCAGCTGCTATAGCCGCCGCCAGCGTTGTATCCGACAACCAGCTCGATGTCTCGCTGCGGGAAACCGGAGCTATCCTGTGCCAGCGCTACTCCGCTGACGGTCAAGGCTGCAAGTGCCGCCGTACAGGCCAGAACCCGCAGTGGATTTGTAGCACGTACTGTTTGCATGATTTTTGCCTTCTTCTTGTTGTTGTTGGCTTTGGCTGAAGTTCCTTCAGGCCTGAGTCGCTATGAAACAGCTAGTGCTATTCTCCCATGTACTTCTTCACGGTCTGTGCGTTCAACTCCACCTCGGGGGCGTATTCCGGCGCATCTTCAATCTGCTCAAGATCGTTCAGACCACAGTACTTGTAGATCCGGTTAATCGCCGAAATCAGCCTCACCGGCTTATCCGGATTGGCATTGAAGTGCTGATGGATGGTGTTAGGCGGAATGTAGATCACATCCCCCGCTTCCCATTCGAAGCGCTTCTGTTCGTCCTGAGCACGCCAGTGATAGGTGTCCGTTATCTCTACATCACAGTCGGTATGCAGGTCGTAGCCTTCTCCCTCCAACACATACAGGCACTCTTCCGCCAAGTGGCGGTGCTTACCCGAACAGCTGCCCGGAGGAATAATCTGCATATAGACATCCACCGTCTCCATGCGCGTGTTCATTTCTTCGTTGATCAGGTGCTTCAGCAAACCCTGCTTCGACATCTCCCACGGCATATCCGACGGTTTGACAATCTTCTTGCGGTGGCTGTCCCGATCCGGCTTCTCAATCGCATCATCCAGCAGGTGCTGATACAACGGCTGCGACAGCTCACCCTGAGCCCATTTTTTTGCTTCATCCCACGCCATGACATCCTCTCCTGACAGTTAACGGTTACTTATCGCCTTCTTCGCGCGCCTGGAAACCCTCACCCTCGGGTGTCGGTTCAGTCTGGCGGGGCATAACCTGCTTCTGGAACAGCATGTTCATGAACATGTACATCGGCTTGGTCTTGATCACCAGCGCACGTGCTGGCAGATCCTTGTTCGCATTGAAATGCTGATGCACACAGTTGTTATGGACAATCGCCACATCACCCGCCTCCCAGTCGTAACGCACACCGTCGTGAATCTCGTAGCCCGTGCCGTCAAGAATGTAGAAGGCCGCCTCATTCACATGACCGTGCTTCTGCGACACCGCACCCGGACCATACTCTTCCAGGTGTAAATGGAAGGTCTGAGTAATCCCGTCCTTGGGCTCCACATAGTGCTTGCTGAAACATTGGGGCCCATCAACAAACGAAATCTCACGCCCCTTCCTGACCCTCGGCTGGGCCCGCAACTTCGCCAGCTCATCACTCAGACTATAGTGACCCTCGATTGCCCGGACGAAAATACGATCTTTCTTACTGTGATAATGGTCTTCAATGTTCACAATCCTGTTCTCATACTTTTTCAATAACTGTTTATGCTGTCACCACGGTTTTCGCATCAACAACGGAGCGGCTTTCTGCCATTCCGTTGGCAGGTCAGGCTACAGGAACCTGGTTAACTCCCGCAGCGCGGGGAACAGGTCGCCAAGCAGGGACGACGGCCAGTTCACGTTAATACCAAGATGGAAAACCAGATAAGAGAACAGAAGGGTTCCCAACGCCGTGAGCGTCGCCATGCGTATACTTTCCTTACCTTCAAAGGCCGTGAAAGCGAAGATGAATAAGAAGATTGCCGGCAGGAAGCCGATCAGCCAAATCAACAGGGTAAAACCCAACAGCCAACCGACAACCATGGCAAGGCGACTCGCCCACTGCTCCCCCAGCGAGTCCGCAATAGTTGCCGTGCCACCGATCTGTGTAGTGAACGTGGACGCCAAAAAAGAAAGCGCTGTGCACCCGATCGCCACACCTAGGGCGGACAAAGGCACCACTCTGTCGTTGAACGAGAAATCGCCAGCTTTCGCCCAAAGCACCCCAAGAAAAGCGAGAAGCAGAGCACAGAACATTGAATTCGGTGTCACGCGCGGCGCGCACCAAGTGATACTGCCTTCACTGTTTCCACGTTGCTTGAAGGTTTTCATTAACCAGGGACGTGCGCCCCGATAAAGCCCCCACACCGTCAGTGCAATCAGAATGATAACCAGCGGACGGGTAATCCAGGCAAGGCCCGACCCTGTTTCAGACGTGGCCATGGATGAAGTGACCGAAATCCACAGATAACGCTCAAAAATTTCACCGAGCACGAAGCCGAGCAACAGGGGAGGACGAGGCCAGTCCAGTTGTTTCATCACCCAGCCGACCGCACCAACGCCCAGCAGCACGACGATATCGCCCCAGCTGGCGGAGCCCTGATAGGCTCCCAAAAACACGATAACGCTGATAACAGGGACAAGAATACCGAAGCGCACCAGGGCCACCTTGGCGAACTGGTCAGCAAAGATCAGGCAAAGGCCGGCACCCAGTATGTTCGCCAATGCCAAACTCCAGATGATGCCGTAGGTGATATCCAGATGGGTCGTGAGCATTTCCGGGCCAGGGACCAGCCCATGCATCAGGAACGCGCCAAGCAGCAAAGCCATGGAGGCACTACCCGGCACACCAAACGCCAGTGTGGGCACCAGGGCGCCTCCGGTTTTTGCGTTATTGGCGGACTCCGGCCCGATGACTCCGCGCACATCGCCAAAACCAAAACGCTCGGTATTCTTTTCACTTCGTTTGGCGTGGCCATAGGCCAGCCAGTCCACTACCGCAGAGCCAAGACCAGGGACTGCACCCAGGCCTGCCCCAAGCGCGCTGCAACGGAGCGTCAGCCACCAGTTCTCGAACACATCGCGAATACCTTGCATCTGGCCACTGTGGCTAGACTTTGTAGTCTCTTCATTCCGGGCGATTTTGGTACGCGCAATGGCCATGTCAATCATTTCAGGCAGCGCAAACAACCCAAGGGTCAGGGGCACCAATGGCAGCCCATCCCAGAGATAAAGTTGATCAAAGGTCCATCGCAAGGAGCCGCCTTGGCTGCCCAGCCCTATCATGGCAATAACAAGACCAATGGCACCCGCAGCAATACCACGCATCGGTGCTTGTCCACTCAGGGCCGCGACCATCGTCAGACCAAGAATGGTCAGCATGAACAGCTCCGGCGAACCGAAGTGCAGCATCAGCGGCCGAATGACCGGGATACTCAGGGCCAACAGCACAGCCCCGAAAACACCACCTATAAGAGACGCCATGTACGCCGCGCCAAACGCCCGACCAGCTTCGCCGTTTTTGGCCATGGGGAACCCATCTACCACGGTCGCCGCCGAGCCGCTGGTGCCCGGCACGCCGAACAGGACCGCCGGAATGGTATCCGAGGTGGTGGTAACCGCGCCCATCCCTATCAAGAAGGCAAATGCCGCCAGGGGATCCATGGTGTAAGTGAATGGAATTAGAATTGCCAGCCCGACAATGCCGCCAAGTCCGGGAATAACCCCGATGCCCAAACCGAGAAGGACCGCGACCCCGAGAATCATCAATCGGGTCGGATCCAAGACCATTTCTAGCGCGCCAAACGCTGCTTCAAACATTGCCCTGACCTTTTTATGTTATTGAGGGGGCTTTCCGTTACCCGTTGATAACCGCCCGTATCTCCCAAGGCGTTGTCAATCATTAAGAAACTCCGATTTTGAAACCGCCCCGAATGACGGGGCGGTTTCGAAGGCCGCTCAGAAGCTGATTTTCGTCAGCCAAGCAACCAGATCTATCAGCAAGACTTCAGTTAGAACCAGACCCGTACTCCCGGCTCAATCAGCCATACGTTGTCAGGGCCAAACGCATCACCTGAGAACACATAGCCCAGATCCAAATAGAGTCGTACATCGGCCCCTTCAATGGGCAGGCTCCAGCGGTTCAGAAAGTTGATCTCAGTACCGAGATAGTTGTCGCCGGCATCGTTGTCTTCAGACAGTGCTAGGTAGGTTGCGGAAACGTCAGTGCGCCAGATATTATTAACCTGGAAGGTGTTGCCGACCTGCAGCAGCGTAATGTTGCCAATGTCATCCTGGGCAATATCACCCGATCCAGACGGTACTGCGCGACGAACGAAGCCTTCATCAATCATCAACTTGGTAAAGGCGGTATCAGCGCGAGCGGCACGGAACTCTCCCACTTCGTTGTCAGTGGCGTCGTCATCGCCAGAGCCGTAGGCAACCAACAGGCGAGGTTTGTGATCGCCGATCTTGGTAGAGATCTGTCCGTAGGCAGCGTAGCCTTTGAAGTCTTCTCCGGTCTCTGCTTCGCCGAAGTTCTGGTTTACTTCAAATTCAGCACTGATACCGCCGAGTTTGCCGCCCCAGCCCAGGGCTACGTTGTACAGATCACCAAAGGCCTCGTCGATGTCATCCTGATCTGGATCATTGGTTATTGTTTCACCGCCCTCATTACCGTCCTGAGCCAAACCTAAAGTGCCGTAAGCACCGCCAACGGTGGTTGTGAACCAGCTTACCTGACGGTCATCAGCAAAGGCGTTGCCTTCTTCACTCAGAATACCACTGACGAATTCCACGCCAACGTTGTCCGAAATATCATATTGCAGCTTTGCGCCAGACATGTGTTCACGAAACCAGATGCGAGTTCCACCGGCCATATCATCACGGAAAACACCAGCTTTGGCACCAAACGGACTCGCCTTGTAACTGACGTACGCGGAGGTAAACTCGATATCGCCGCCGCTGCCTGTGTTGCTCTCGGCGTTGTCCTGCAGGTTGTCCATTTCCATTTCGAAGTAGGCCTCCCAGTTCTCGCCAATCTTTGCGCCCAGCCCGAACTCAACTTCGTTATCCCACTGGTCGATCGTTGATCCACCGTCCCTCGGACGATCGCGGAAGACCATTTTTTCAACTTCGACTGCCATGCTTGTGTAGACTTCAAGGTCGTCTTTCTTGATCAGCGTTGTCTTGGCATTAACCCCGACAGAAACCGATGCAAGGGCAACCGCGGCCGCAATTGCAGATAGTTTTATTATTTTCATAAGATGCGATCTCTTCACAGTTTTGTTTTTGATTTGGACTCAAACCCATCCAGTCGACTTATCAAATCATGCAGCCAGCCGCGAACAACCAACCTACGACACCTGCAATGCGCCCGAGCAAAACCTTACCCTGGCTCGGCCTATCATCGTCCGTGATTACGTTACCTCTACCAGAAAATCCAGAATCAGCGAGACCAGAACATACAACGTCAAGCCGATTTAAGGTGTTTTAAACCTATAAACCATCCAGCTTCACTCCGCGTGCATCAGTCTGCCGGCGGCACCCACAAATCCTCGAAACCTTCTGCTGGCTCAAGCTGGTCGAACCAGTCAAAGCCGATCGCCCTCATCATTCGACTGTTGATCACAACGACCCTGGCTTCGTTTTCAGGATCTGTGTTGAAGCGCTTATGGGCGCAGTAAGGGGGAATGTAGATAAAATCGCCCGGGCCCCATTCAAATTTCTTCGGTTCGGTATCCCACTCCCATACGAAGGCCTCTTCGCAACGGAATTTGACGTCGTAGTGCAGGTCGTAACCCTTGCCTTCGATCACGAAAGCCACTTCTTCTGTCAGGTGGCGGCTGGTGCCGGTCGCCTTGTTGGCAGCAATGAACTGCATGTAGATATCAATCGCACATTCTTTGGTATTCATGCCTTCGTTAATAATGTGCTTGATCAGGCCGTCCGCGGAACGCTCCATCGGCATTTCACTGTGTTTGACAACGTTTTTGCGCTCTGGGTACTCACGACGAAACTCCTTGGAAGCCTCCAAGGCCTTAGCGTAGAAGTCGGCGCTGATACCTGAGCGGGCTCGCTGCCGTTCGATGTCGGAAACAAAAGGGGTATCTGTACTCATTACACTTATCCTCATAAATTCGACGAATTAATCCTGGCCTAAAGCGAAGCCGGTGGCGTGTAATTTTCCTGGCCGGGCGCGGGCTCTTTCGGCGGAAACTCAACCACTTCCTGGAAAATCAGATGCATAAACAAGAAGAGCGGTTTTGCTTTCATGATCAGGCAGATTGACTCGTTTTCTGTGTCATCGGAGAAGTGCTGGTGTACGCAGCCGTTTTCTACGATCAATGCATCACCTGCTTCCCAGTCGATGCGACGGCCGTCGTGTACATCATGGCCTTTACCCTTGAGGACAAAAAACACGGCGCTGTTCATGTGACCGTGCCGCTGTCCGTATCCACCGGGCGCAAACGCGTCTATGTGGGTTTCGATAGACTGGGCAATCCTGGTCGCCTGAGGGTTGATTACCTTTTTGCCGAAATTCTGCGGCCCACCTTTCCATTTGAGATCCTGAGTGGGATAGATTCTTGGCTGGTTGAAAAGCTCCGACATCAATTCGCCGTAGGTACCTTCGAGTGCGCGAACAAAGGTTCTTTTCTTTGTCCATCTCTCCCAGGAGACTTCTTGTTTTTGTTCAGTGTCTGTTTCGCTCATTACTTGCTCCTTGGTCTCTATGCTTTTTGTACGTGCCATGGATACAGCTCACTAAGCACGTTTAAATGTACGGTACATCGTTCCATATGTAAGAACAAGATTTTTTTGGTCAGCTAATTTATCAGCGCAATACATCTGTTAATTCTCAATCAGAGCACTGCAAATTCCCGGTTGCGTCTACGCCGATGGCGTCTTGCTCACCCAGGTCCATAATTTCTATAATTCAATATCGAATACACCGTGCGTTATGTAAATTGACGATTTGTGGTTTTCCTATACTGAAAAAGGAATGCATGGTTCAGACGGGCAATGTCGCGTGCGGAAATGCAAATATCTGGCCGGAAGACGGCATTGAGGCAAGGCAGACGTCAGCGGTAGCGCCAACGCAGCTTCATGGCAGGCATTGGCGGAAGCAACGTAATCCAAACCACCCCTGTCCGTTCTGTCAATCGTCCCGGTTAAGGCAGGCGGCGGGCCCTGGGCGAATGCAGCTATCCTGAGACTTTGTCGAGAAACTGAAGAATGCGGGCCGGAGCCGTCTCTTCAGTCTGCTCGGCGGGAAGAACATCCCAGTACTCGGCACCGGAACAACACTCCTCCAAATAACGCGCAGCCGACATTGAGTGGGCTGCATCCCGACCGGGGATAATCAGGGTTGGGATATTAAGCCTCATGAGATCTTCGGGCTCGGCTCCAGGCGCTGTGTCCCGGTCAATCAGGGTTCGCGCCAGGCCTGCAACCACAAGCTTGTAGCTCGTCAGGTCCATTTGCACATAGCGCTCGGTAAACTGATCGT
Source organism: Marinobacter sp. BSs20148 (assembly GCF_000283275.1). Lineage (NCBI taxonomy): Bacteria > Pseudomonadati > Pseudomonadota > Gammaproteobacteria > Pseudomonadales > Marinobacteraceae > Marinobacter > Marinobacter sp. BSs20148. The sequence goes on along the minus strand of NC_018268.1, from coordinate 1,350,146 downwards.
CACTACGAATAACGGGTCCCCAAGGTCCCAAACGGGGATCTTTACCAAATCCTTCGGTAGTACTTTTGGCGAGCTTGACCACTCCGCTCAGTCCATGCTCCTCTACATAGGCTAGGTGAATCGAAAACCGACGGCTCGCATTCATACGGAAACTGGCCCCACCCACTGGCCAGTAATGCACCATGCTCAGCACCATCTCCGGGTGCTTTGTCGCGAAAGCCACCACCGGGCAACATCCCATGCAACCGCCCATCAAGTGCGCGGTCTTGTGGCCGAGGTGATCGAGCAGCCCTTTGCCCTGCGCCACGTAGTCGGCCCATGTAATCCGCTCGACTCGCCCTCCGGACCGGCCGGTTTCTCGACGATCGAAGATGATGCAGCTGTATTTCTCGGGCAAATGATCAAGAAGTTTGATCTTGGCATAGACCCCCAAATTCGACCATTTGTCCATGGAGGCATCGAAACCACCGGGAGCGAACATTAACAGTGGCAACCCGCTACCAATAACGTCGTACTCTGTCTTAATTCCATCAATAACAACTGAAGGCATATAAACCTCTCATTTCTCGACTGGCGGCGCGCCCTTGATCTGGCGTGCGGAACGGACATCGTTACTGAAGGCTGTGATGGCGTCATAGGTTATCTTGGCCACGTTGGCATAAGTCTCGATTTCTTCATCAAGGTGCTTGGCTGAGTATCCGATGGCCGCATGGCCCATGCGTACCCGACCGTCGAGCCAGGGACCCCCGCCAAATCCGCCAATCACGGGGATATCCACAGCGGCAGTAGCAGCGGGGCCAACCACCGGTCCGGAGTTGGTGAAGTCAAGTAAGACGGCACCCGCTTTCTCCAGCATCTTCGCCTCTGCCACCAGTCGTTCCAGCATGCCATCCGGAACCTGCGCGCCCGCCTGGGACATCGTGGAGTACTCTATTCCATATTGCAGCGCTGTCTGCGGAGTAATCCCGAACTGAGCCCAAACCGGAATACCGGCGCGGGTCAAGGCAGTAACGGCTTCCGGAAAATCCGCCGCGCCGTCCAGCTTGATCATATCGACACCGGCCTCCTTAACCAGGCGAATAGCCGCACGCACAGCCGCATCGACGCCCTCCTGGAGAGGGCCAAACGGAAAGTCCACACTAACCAGTGCCCGCTTGGTGCCTCGGCGCACAGCTTGAGCCACGGTCACCATCTGATCCATGGTTACTTCCAGTGGGTTGGGCTGCCCCCAGAGATTAATGCCGACAGTGTCGCCCACTGAAATGATATCAACGCCGACCCGGTCGACGATGTTGGCCATCTGGTAGTCCCAGGCCACAATACCTACAATTTTATCCCCGGACTTTTTCATTTGCTGGAGTCGGGGAATCGTCACTTTATTGCTCATTTGAATTCCTTTGGAGTCGTGTTTGGCTACTACATACCTTTGGCTTTGAGTGCCGTATCGAGGCGTGGATATATCCGCCGAACGTTGCCTTCGAAAACTTTTTTGCGGTCCGCATCGGACAAGTCCAACGCGTCGATGTAGCGCTTGGTATCGTCAAAGTATTGCCCCGTCTCGGGGTCCTTGCCCTTCACCGCACCGAACATTTCTGAAGCGAAAAGAATGTTATCCACATCGATGACTTTGAACAGCAACTCGATCCCCGGCAAATGATAGACGCAGGTATCGAAATAGACGTTACGCATGAGGTGCTCGGTCAATGGTGGTCGCTTGAGCATGTCCGCGAGCCCACGATAGCGGCCCCAGTGATAGGGCACAGCACCCCCGCCGTGGGGAATGATAAGGCGCAAGTCAGGAAAATCTCGAAACAGATCACCCTCAAGGAATTGCATAAACGCAGTGGTGTCTGCATTCAGGTAGTGAGCGCCGGTGGCGTGAAAGTTTGGGTTACAGGATCCGGACACGTGGATCATGGCCGGCACATCCAGCTCCACCAACTTCTCAAAGAACGGGTACCAGCTCTTATCGGTGAGTGGCGGCCCACTCCAGTTACCTCCCGAAGGGTCAGGATTAAGGTTACAACCGACAAAACCCAGTTCTAGGATGCAACGCTCCAGCTCCTCGATCGAGTTCTTGATCGGAACGTTAACGGACTGCGGCAATTGACAAACACCGATAAAATTGTCAGGGAAAAGATTTATGACCCTGTGAATAAGGTCATTGTTCATCCGGGTCCAGACTTTGGAGATTTTCTCATCACCGACATGATGAGCCATTGCCGAGGCCTTAGGCGAAAAAATCGTCATATCGGCGCCACGTTCGCGCAGGGCTCTAAGCTGATTGTTTTCGATGGACTCTCGCACCTCGTCATCCGAGATATGAGCCAGGTTAGGAGGCGGGCTTGCAGGGTCCTTGAAATGTGCTATCTGAACGTCACGGTAATCCTGAAGCTGCTGGGGCGCGGTGGTGTAATGCCCATGGCAATCGATAATCATTCGGCTTGTCCTTTATCGCAATCTGAGGATTCAAAATCAGTCTTTGGGGGCACAGTCCAGATATACCAGACCTTTTTCCTTGAGCCTCGGGCGCATGTTGTTCATGTCCAACCCCAATTCGCCTGCAGCGTAGCGCCGACGTATTTCGGCCTCCCTCTCCTCCCGGGCTGCGGAGCTGGCAAGCACCTCCGCGGCTTCAGCACGAGCAACCACGACAACACCGTCATCGTCGGCGACGATGACATCGCCCGGATTGATCAACTGACCTCCACAGACCACAGGAACATTCACACTACCTAGAGTTTCCTTCACGGTGCCCTGCGCTGAAACGCACTTGGACCAGACCGGAAAGCCCATTTTCTTAAGATCTGCAATGTCGCGACAGCCCGCATCCAGAATCAGACCTTTGACCCCACGCGCTTGCAGCAATGTCGCCAACAGATCGCCAAAGTAACCGGCGTCAGAATAGGAGGTGGGCGCGACGACCATAATGTCGCCAGGTTGGCATTGCTCTGCCGCAACGTGAATCATCCAGTTGTCGCATGGAGCAACAGAGACCGTCACCGCGGGACCGGCAATACGCGCTCCAGAATAAATAGGTTTCAGATTCGGGGCGAGCAGCCCCTTACGACCCTGTGCCTCATGAACGGTGGCCACACCGTACTCTTCGAACGCAGGCGCTTCTCCCGCCCGATCAATGTTCTGAATTACAACATTTTCCATAGTGTTATCTCCCGTGACTTCGCAAACTGAATCGAATAATTTCAGGCTCGTGGGCCTAACCTATGGGCGGGCGGCGCAGGCGGCCATACCCGCATTCAGCTCAGCGCGATTGAGGTTCCGCCCAATAAACACCATTTGACTTTGCCTTCTCTCCTCTGGACCCCAGGGCTGTTGAAAATCACCTTCTACCATCATGTGCACACCCTGGAACACCAGACGCCGGTGCTCGCCAGCCGCATTGATAATCCCCTTGGCCCGCAAGATGTCCCCTCCATGCTCTGCAAGATACTCATTGAGCCAGTCGGACAGGCGCTGAGCATCCATCGGTTGATCACTCTCAATCACCAGGCTGGTCACTGAACTGTCATGGCTGTGATCGTGTTGCTCACAATGCTCGTCGTTCACATGTCCGGGTTCCCCGTGAGCAGGTGACAGGAACCCGGATTCGAGCCGAGTGATGCGCTCAAGATCAAAGCTGCCCTTGCCCAGAATATTCTCCAATGACACTGCAGCCCTGTCGGCCCGGTAAATCGGTGTGAACGGATTGATGGCGTGCAACTTCTTCTCAATGGCAAACAACTCAGACTCCGTCACCAGACTGATTTTGTTAAGGATGATCTGGTCCGCAAAAGCGATCTGTTCCTCAGCCTCGGTGCTGTCTGCCAGGGCTAAGCGAATGTGCTTGGCATCGACCACCGTAGTAATGCTATCCAGCACCAACCGTTCCTGAAGGATAGAATCAACGAAAAATGTCTGCGCCACCGGTCCGGGGTCGGCCAGGCCGGTGGTCTCAATGATGATCGCATCGAATTGTGTCGGTCGATCCAGTAAGGAATGCAGGGTACGGATCAGATCCCCCCTTACCGTGCAGCAGACACACCCGTTGTTCATCTCAAACAATTCTTCTTCCGCGGGAAGTAGCAGGTCGATATCAATACCGACTTCACCAAATTCATTGACGATAACCGCGTAACGCCGTCCGTGGTCTCCGGTGAGAATTCGATTCAACAACGTCGTCTTGCCCGCCCCCAGATACCCGGTGAGCAGAGTCACAGGGATACGCTCGCCAGTCATCGCCACTCCAGCTCCTTTGTTCACTTCCAGGGCATCAGCGAGACATGAACGACGCCTTCTTCCCCTTTGCCAGCTACCGCATTGATGGCCCGATCGGTATCTTCCAACCCAAAGCGGTGAGTAGTCAGCAAATGCAGTGGGAAACGATTAGATGCCAACTGCTCCAATGCAAGCTCGCAGGAGCGGTAGCTGTGGCCGCGCGCAGCTTTGATCGTGATGTACTTAGTTGCCACCTTACCTAAGGGGAAGTTGGGGAAATCCGCCATCTCGCCTTGGATCAGTAGCGTGCCACCCTTGCGTTTGAGAGCCTCGATACCCAACATTACAGGGATAGTGCCGGCACCAGCAGTGCAATCCAGAGCTACGTCCACGCCTTGGTCATTGGTGATTTCCTTGATACGAGCCAAAGGATCTTCCTCATCAACCACAATGATATAGTCAGCACCGAGCTTTAGCGCAGTTTCCAGGCGAGCCTTGTCACGGGATGTCCCCGTGATGATAATCAAGGAAGCACCAGCTTGCTTACAGGCAACGACTTGAGAAAGTCCCTGTTGACCCGGACCCTGGATAAGAACGCGGGAGTTATAACCGACTTCACAGTCGAACAGGGCCCACTGAATGCCGTTGGCCATCGGCGTGACGATACCAGCCAGTTCGGCAGAAACACCCTCCGGCACCTTGTGAATGACGGCATTCCAGGGCAGGTACATATACTCGGCGAACCCGCCCCATAAATACGGTGCACGCTCAGCCGACGTATAACCGTATCGGATGGCATCAGGATTACTGCGCCAATCAGTCGCTGGGCAGAGGCGATACTCGCCCGCATGGCACCACTCACACTGGAAACAGGGCACATAGTGCTCGACGAACACCAAGTCGCCATTCTTGACGCCCTTTCGCTCCATAAATTGGCTGCCCGCATTGGTAATATAGCCAATATTCTCATGGCCCATGATCACTGCGTCACCCGATGGTGGCGTGTTATAGAGCTTGACATCCGTGCCACAGATGCCAGCCACCTCGACCTTCATTAATGCAGCGTCGTCAGGCACGTCTGGCATCGGATATTCACGAATCTCAGTCTTGTTCGCGGCCGTACGGACTGCAGCTCTTACTGTATTTGTCATTGTGGTTCTCCAGGCGAAAGATTTCAGTAGCATAACAAGCGTTAATTCTTTTTGCAAAACAATGTTCCGCATGAAGGAACATTGTGGTAAAACTGTTTTTAGTTTTAAGTCAGTCCTGCCCTTCAGAATTACAGGGTCAAAGCGGAGAAGTCGTCATCATGTTCCAGTCATTCCGTAAATCAACGAACGAGCTGCAGGCAATAGAGCGCGTGATCGACTGGACAAAAGCAAGGTTCAAGCTCCCGACAAAAGCCACTGTGATGGTCGCTGAAATCAACTGTCAGGTCCCCGGCTGCCCGCCACTAGAGACTATCATTGCGTTCTGGAGCGATGCCGAAATTCGCTACCGCATCAAACTATTCAAGCCTGTAGTGGACGTCACAGAGGATGATCTGCCCATTAGCTGGCTGCTACCAACCCTGGTCGACGAAAACGACTTGTTCTGTGATTGCTGTTAAGTCTGCTAACCCGTTCAGCAGTTAAACCAGCGGTCCAAACAACACCAGCAGGCAATATCAATCCCATCAATTTCAACCGGAACGGCGTTCCATTTATACCGATAGGCAGTGTAAACTAGCGAGCAATAACCTGCAGCCTTTATTTAACGAAACAATAATTGGGGAGAACAGCGATGAGCACGAACCCGCGTACTTTGAAAACCGTCACGCGCACTCAAGGCAATAACACGGCACTCAAGGATGGCCGCGTGAAACCGAATGGGTTCACGTTCGATTTTGAAGAAGTCCCTGTTTTGCCCCAGGCATTTCGGCGGATGGTTCGCGGTCTGGAGTTCGACGTCAGCGAGATGGCGGTGACCACGTATTTGACTGCACGCGAGCATGGCGTTGAATTTACCGCGCTACCCATTTTCCTGGTGCGCGATTTTCACCACGGAGCAATTCTTCATAACCTCAAGGCCGGCATAAAGACACCAAAAGATCTAGAGGGCAAACGGGTGGGCGTGAACCGAGGCTATACCGTGACCACCGGTGTCTGGGCAAGGGCAATCCTGCAAGATCAATACGGCGTTAATCTCGACAAGATTACCTGGGTACTTTCCGGTGACGAGCATGTGCAAAGCTGGCAAGCACCGGGCAACGTAGTGCCCTTGGAAGCGGACCGAAAGATGGAAGATATGCTCGCCAGCGGCGAGATACCTGCAGCGATCGGAGCGAGCTCGGATCACCCGAATGTAGCACCATTGATTCCCAATGCCACTGAAACCGGACTGGAAGCCCTGCGTGAATCCGGACACTATCCCATTAACCACTTGGTGGTTGTCCGGAACGACGTGCTCGAGGAGAACCCAGATGTCGCGGTAGCGGTGTTCAACGCTTTCGCAGAGTCTAAGCGGCTGTACCTCGAGCAACTCAAAGCAGGACAGATCGAAAACCCCACGGCCATTGATCGCCTGCACGTGCAAGTCATGGAGATTATCGGAGACCCTTTACCTTACGGCATCGAACCCAACCGCAAGGTGCTCGAAGAACTGATCGGCCACGCAACCCGCCAGAAGATCCTGCGCAAACCGGTGAAGCTGGACAATCTCTTCGCCGAGACGACTCGAAATCTAATCGCCTGACCCTCTGACTATCAGCACCCGGCTTCAGCGCCCGAAGCCCGGTTTCTGTGCCTCAGCTTCATCCCTGACCGCATGCATGAACAACTGCATCGTTGGCGAAGGGATAGTGTCGGCACGGGTGGTCAGGCCCACAGGGCCGAGCGTATCTTCGGTATCCAGCGGCAGCGCCTCAAGAACGCCAAGGCCAATCTGGGGTGCAGCAACGCCATGGGAAATGATCCATATGGCATCGGTCTGGCGAACATACTCTTTTCCGAATGCCCCGGATATTACCTCGATAACATCCGGCAACTCGCCTACTCCTTCTGCCACTAATACCGATTTAGCCACCTTGGCGATAATTGACCCCTCTACCGGGAACAGGACAGTGTAGTCCCGTATGTCCATGAAACTCAGTCGCTCTTTTTTCAGCAACGGGTGGCCTTTGCGAACCGCAAAAACGAGACTTTCGGAGTACAGGTGCTGAAACGAAAGCCCTGACATGTGAGCCGGTTCAGCAAGTCGGCCAACCACGAGGTCCAGATCGCCTACCCGTAACTGACCAAGAAGAAAATTATTGGGCGCTGAGATAAGCTTTAGAGTGACATCCATTCCAAGCTTACGGAAGCGTTCCACGGCCATAGGCAAAATACTGGCTGCCACAGTCGGCAGTATTCCAATAGTCAGGCTCGTCTTACTTTTCATCCGAGCCTGGGAAATACTGTCAGCTCCCTCTCGCAAGGCGTTGACACTAGCTCCAGCGTATTTGAGGAACACTTCTCCAAATCCAGTCATCGTGACACCATTCTTGTTCCTCTCCATCAGACGCACGCCCAGCATTTCCTCCAGCTCCTTCAGCTTTTTGGAAACCGCGGGCTGGGACAATGACAGGGAATCTGCCGCCCTCCCCACACTACGTTGACGCGCCACTTCAAGAAAACACTGCAAGTGTCTGAATTTGATTCGGTTGTAAATCATCGCCGTCGTCCAATTGTTATTTTGATATTCGCAAATAGTCGGCTGGCTTATGCCAACTAACCAGCGCTTGCAATCTTAGTGGACCATCATAGCTGCAAATCATCTCTCCAGGCGATTCGTTGCTCCACGCCTCGCAAGATTAGGGCTGCGCAAAAGCCGATAGCTGCAAAAAGCGGTATAAGCCATCGCCCGGCGTCCCAGCCACCCAGATTTGTCACCACTATTGCAATAGCAGGCGGCCCGGCAAATGAACCCAGGCTTGCGCACTGCATAATGATACCGTTACTCACGGCAACCTGATCCGGCTTACGAGCATGAAAAGGAATGCCGGCAAACACGGTTGCAGGCAGGGCGCCAGCCATCCCACACGCAAGCATGGCCGCGGTGGATCGCACCCAGGCCGAGAATCCGGAAGAAAATACCAGCCAGCCGAAACCACCGATAACTAGTTGAACCCCGGCCAGCACCATCCAACGAGGAACGCCAATGCGCGAAAAAAATTGCGCACTCAGATTACCGGCAATGTTGAACACCACCGCTATGGCCGTCAACCATGCAGCGGCGTATAGGGAGAACCCCATCTCACTCACTGCAAAACTCGGCAACCATGTCACGAGCATGAACCAAGCAGCGGTATAACACCCAAAACATAATCCCATTAGCCACGGACCCGGCAACCGAAGATTCCCAGCAAGCGCCGTGACACTGATGGCACCCCTGGCGTTCGCACTGACCAATTTTTTTCGCCAGCAAAACGCTACCAAAAAAACCACGCAGGCCAAGAACGCATTCAAGAACCAGAGCGCTCGCCAACCACCGAGGCTTAGCACCAAAGGCGCTGCCCCTATCATCAGAGCAACGCCCACCGGCATATAAGCTCCCCAAATTACTAGGAAGCGCTGCCTTCGAATGGGATTGTCAGCTAATATCGTGGTCAAAAGCGACGGCCCCGTAACCACCACAATCACAAACCCTAGGCCCTCCAACAGACGGCTGGCCAACAACAGATCTGCCGTATCTGCGTTCATTCCCATCAGGGATCCCAGGCTGAGCATACCAAGGCCCACCAGCATGCCGACTGCGGCGCCCACGACAGAAACCGCCAGACCGCTGAGAACGCCACAAATGGCCGCTACCGAGGTAATCGCCGATGCAATCCAACCTGCCTGCACCATTGTCAGGCCAAATTCGTTTATCAGCGCCGGTAAAGCGGGGGCCACCTTGCCAACTTGGGCCGAGGCAAGCCAGCCCGCTACCAGCACAAGTGTTATAAGGCCCCGGTCACCGCGTCCCATCTGTCACCAAACGTCTTTAGGTACTGCCGCCCGCTGTCAGCATAGCAACAATCTCCGTAGCCGTGCGCACCCGGCCCATGCGCGGGAAGATGCGATCCATAAGCTGATCATGGTTGTCTTTCTCTGGTGAACTGCAGGCATCCCTCGCAAAAACAAGGTTGTAATCCAGATCCCGCCCGGCGAAAGCGGTGCTGGCCACGCCGACGTCCGTTGAACCGCCTGCGATGATCAGAGTGTCGATCTTACGAGATCTCAAGGCCAGATCGAGATACGTTTGAAAGAAGGCACTCCAGCGGTATTTGGGAATCAGATAATCTTCTTCACGCTCCGCCAACTCGTCAATGACAGCCGATTCCCAAGTGCCTCCAGATACCACCGGTTTAAAAATCGGGGGCTGGCCTCGGGGAATGGGATTCATGCGATTGTCAGTATCTCGAATCAGGTGCGCGCTGGTGGCATTGTCGGCCCGGTGGTTGGCATGGGCATAAGCCACCATGACGTTGTGCGCGCGCGCGCCATGCAACAACTCGGAAGCCGCTGCGATCACCGGTTGATAGCGTGCTTGGGTGTTGGGATCGTCTTTCTTGACGTGCCCATTGAGCATATCGAAAAACAGTACGGCAGTTCTTTGAGGCGCTAATGTTTCGTAAGCCATGATAGAAAATTCCTTGAACAAGTTAAGGGATGAGCTAATCAGAACAGGAAACAGGCCCGATCCTGACATCCAGCTGATTGTTTTGCACGTCACCGGTATTGCCTTGAATGTCACAGCACCGAGATGGGTGGGGCAGTTTTTGACTAGCCGAAGGACCTCCGGATACTCATTGGTTTTAATTCTTTAATATAACTATTTACTTATGAAACCGTCGTGTCAAATGAGATAAATGCCATAACATATTCAATTGTCGATATATTAAATAGCTAACAGGCACTGCGTCCGTTGTCCGTTTCGATATAGAACAGTTTCGTTATCATAAATATTCAAAATTTCATTTGTGCTAGGGTGCTCGATAGGAATAACTAATTAGTGCGTAAGTGAATAAAAAAAACCATTGTTCCGACTTAACTTAGGGGATAGAACGAAAATGCTCGCCACAAAACTAATAACTCTTGCAGCATGGATCACACTGGGGGCGATGCCCCTTGCGCACGCCGAAGACAATTTCTACGAAGGCAAAACAGTCCAATTGCTCATAGGCTATTCCGCGGGTGGCGGATACGACTCTTACGCCAGAACTCTGGCTCGACATGTCGGAAAGCATATTCCCGGCAACCCCGATGTAATCACCAAGAACGTTCCCGGCGCCGGCAGTCTAGTATTGATGAATCAGCTGGCCAATACCCTTCCTAAAGACGGGACTGTTTTCGGCACCGTTTCCCGAGGTCTGGCATTCGAACCGCTGTTCGGCAATGACAAGGCGCGCTTCGACCCCACCAAAACGAGCTGGCTCGGCAGCCTGAATAATGAAACCAGCCTATGCGTTGCCTCAACCAATGCCAAAGTGCAGAAGTGGCAAGATTTGCGCGATACCAAGCTGGTGGTCGGTGCAACTGGCTCCGGCGGAGACTCCAATGTATTCCCACGGGTTCTCAACGAGGTACTCGGTTTCCAATTCGAGGTGATAGCGGGCTACCCGGGCAGCAATGACATTCAACTAGCCCTAGAACGCGACGAAGTGCAGGGTATTTGTAGCTGGTCTTATAGCAGCTCAAAAGAGCAGCGCCAGACAGCAATCGAGCAGGGAACACTGAGAAACCTCTTCCAGATGTCCCTGCGCAAGCACCCGGACCTGCCCAACCTGCCACTGGTAACCGACTTTGCGGAAACCCAGAAAGAGCGCGAAGTGTTGCGACTCATGTTTGCTCGCCAGGCCATGGGCCGCCCATTTGTAGCTCCAGCCGGCGTTCCGAACGAGAGGGTTGCCATTCTGCGCAAGGCAATACTGGACACCACAAAAGATTCCGACTTCCTGGCTGATGCCCAAAAGCAGGGGCTCGACATCGACTTCGTCAGTGGCGAGGAGATTCAGGAAATCGTTACAGAAGCTTACAATTACCCTGAAGACGTAATCGACATCATAAAGAAAGCAATCTCAAATTAATAAGCTGCTACAGCCTGTGCCCGCATAGCACAGGCTGATCTTTAGAGGTATCACAGATATGAAGATCAATTCCTTCGCGAATAATTTCGGCGCCGAGATTATTAGCGCCGACCTCAAAGACCCTTCCCTTGAAATCACCGAACGTATCTACCAGGCCTTTCTTGACCACCAAATGCTGGTTATTCGAGACCAGGATCTCACTCCCCTGGAGCAGGTCGATTTCACTGAGCGCTATGGCGAATTGGAGTGGCAAGAGAACTCCAAGCATGCCCATCCAGATCACGACAAGGTACTTGTTCTCTCCAACGAAATCCGTTCCGACGGCACTGCCGTTGGCGTTGTTGACGCAGGAGACTTTTGGCATTCAGACTCCTCCCACCATGAGGAGCCCGTTAAAGCGACAGTACTAATGTCCATCCGCACCCCTTCCGAAGGCGGCGCTACAGACTTCTGTGACATGTACGGTATCTACGAAGCATTGCCCCGCGCGATCCGCCAAAAGATTAACGGGCGCTACGGCATCCATCATGCGTCCAAAGCACTCAACCCGCGCGTGAAGATCTCGGAAAACCGGCCGGGGGCTAAGGAGTTCTATGCCATGCAGGCCAGGGAGCGGCCTATGGTTCGCCAGCCTCTGGTGCGTACCCATGATGAGACTGGTCGCCAGGCTCTATACATATCACCGCGCTTCACCCTTGGCATCGAAGACATGGACGACGCTGAGGCGCAACCGCTGCTGAACGAGCTTTTCAGCTACATTACCGATGGGAAACGCAGACACCATTACCGGCACCACTACCGCAAGGGCGACCTGGTTCTATGGGACAACCGCTGCATTGTGCATCAGGCTACAGGAGGGTACGCCAGTGGGGATATACGCAGACTTCACCGCACTACAGTCATCGGTCAAAGAGCGTTCTACACCCCTTTTGGAACTTGATTGCCTAAAGCGGATGCAACACTCTCCAAGACAGCAGTGGAGTGGTCGAGCACTTTTTTTACAGCCCAGTTAAGCTGCTTTCCTCAGTTCAACAACCGCTGCTTCGTAACCCATCGGGCTGATATAAAACATCACAACGTAATCCAGAATGTCCCGCTGTGATTCCGTGCGGGTCTGGTAGCTTCGCCACTGCACACGTTCCTTTTTCAAGCTCGCAAAAAAAAGCTCTCAGCGGTCGCGCCTTTTGCCGGCCTACGGAATAGCCCAGAGCGTTCAGGGCGTGATTCATCCGCCTGGGTCCATTACTCTTGTCGCTACTTTGAGCGAGCTCCTTCACAGCCTCAATCATCGCCTCGTGCTCCGCATCCGACGGCCGGCGGCGTTGACGCTGGCAATACCGGTAATAGGCATTGCGACTGGCACCCAAGAGCCGACTCATCATGTCGACTGGCCAGGCCTTCTTATGCTGGGTAATGAACGCATACTTCCAATGCGTTTTCTTGACCGGTTGAACTCACCGAAAAAAGGTCAGTCACTCAGTGAAATTGGGAGGGCCCTGGGAAAGCATGCAGGGTCGATCACTGGAATGCTTGCGATCCATGGTGGCATTGCTCCACCTGGGCGTTCGAGATCCGCCAGGGTGTTCAATACTGGCGAGCGAGAGGAAATCTCACGGGGCCTATCAGCTGGCCTGAGTTTGAGCCAGGTTGCAGACCAGATCCGACGATCTACATCAACTGTCAGCCGAGAAATACATCATAACGGCGGGAGAAGTGAGTACCGAGCGAACTTAGCGGACCAGCGTGCTTGGATGCAGTATGCGCAGGTCACGGCACAGCAGCTCTGAAGAAGAAGGGACTCGCACCAGTATCTCAGATGCAGTATCTATCCGTGCCCGGCCAAAAGGGATTGAAGACAGGGCCATTCCAGGCCATTGGGATGGAGATCTGATCTCCGGATCTAAGAACTCTCATATTGCAACGCTTGTAGAGCGACAGTCTAGGTTTACCATGCTGCTTCACGTTGCAGGCAAAGATACGACGAGCGTTGTTTCGGCACTTTGTCGAGAGGTTGGTCGTCTCCGGGAGGAACTGAAAAAAAGCCTGACTTGGGATCGAGGGGGAGAGCTGGGTAACCACAAGGCATTTACACTTGCGACGGACATGCAGGTTTATTTCTGTGACCCGCAAAGCCCCTGGCAACGCGGTAGCAACGAAAATACCAATCGACTATTGCGCCAGTACTTCCCAAAAAAGACTGATATATCGGGTTATTCTCAGGAGGAGTTAGATGCATTTTCGAGGAAGCTGAATGAGCGGCCGAGGAAGACACTCAACTACCTTATACCTGCTGAAAAGCTTCAAAACATATTTGCGTTGACCGGTTGAACTCACCGTAGCCTTTTTTAGTATCGACTTCTCCCTTTCCAGCCGCTCACAACAGGCTTCCAATTCCTGAATTCGCTGCTGCTCCAGGGTCAGAGCTTTGGATTTGGGGGTAATGCCGCCACGCTCCTCAGAGAGCTGCATTACCCATTGCCTCAAGGCGTTTTCACCGACATCCAAAGAGCGGCTGGCTTCGGCAATAGAGCACCCTTGGTCAAGCACCAGACAGGCGGCTTCCTGCTTGAACTCCGGCGTAAAAGATCGTCGTTTCCTGGTCATCAGACACCTCGCTTATGGCGGCGATATTACCACCTACTTTGGTGTCCGGAATCATTGAACCACTACAATTTGATAGTCCACTATGACCCATCAAGAACCAAAACTCCCCATTTTAAAGCACTTTTTAAAGAGTTCAAACGCATTGGCATTCACTGAAATCCTCAAGCATCCACCGCTTACGGGGCACATCATCGTACCCGGTTAGTGGTTTTGAATGTTTACTCTGGACCCGGGGCAGCAGCGCCGCTGATCACCGCACATCGTCCATCGTCCATCGTCCATCGTCCAAATATAAGCGCATTAATCAAACTCGAGTCATCGCCCGGCAAGCTTGGTTCGTAATATCTTAGGCCTCAACAAGACTGCGGACATATGACCCCATTACTGATTGATCAGAAGCATAAGGATAATCTTGCGAGAACGGGCGTAAGCCGGCAGTTCCAGCAAGAGCTGAGGTGCAGTCACGCAGGCGAAACCGGTGCGGTGTGGATATATCGTGGCATCCTGGCCGCACGGCCGAACGGAGCGCTGCTGGAGTTCGCGAGGGAACATCTGCAAACCGAGCAGCAGCACTTGGGTATGTTCGATGACCTCAGTGTTTGTTACCGCCGCAGCCTGATGCTGCCGCTATGGCGATTGGCAGGATTTCTGACTGGGTTTCTGCCTTCTTTAATAGGCAAAAACGCCGTCTTTGCCACCATCGAAGCCGTCGAAACCTTTGTTGACCTGCACTACCAGGCCCAGATCCAGTCGCTCAGCCCTTGCGTTCATCGCGAGGCCGAGCGGGCGATACTGGATCTGTTTGAAACCTGCCGCCTGGATGAGGTGGCACACAGAGATGACGCAGCCCAAAGGCGTACCGGGAAACCGACAGCCAGCATGAGCCTTTGGACGACCATGGTGGGCGGGGGCTCCCGTAGCGCCGTCAGTTTGGCGCGATTCCTTTAGGTAAGAGGTCACCGGTTGTGGCTAAATGAACACTTCACCGAGCGCCCGGGATGAGTTGACCACTACAGTTCCGGCACTCCCCTCCCGCCTCATAGCGAAAAAGATCAGTGCTCGGCCGCTTGCGCCATAACAGGGCTCCCTCGCCATCACCGCCTCAAAAGAAGGCAAGTTTCTTGAACCCTTGTCTGTTTCAGTGAACCAAAACCTGTGTTCAATAGACTTCTGTCGTTCAGGCTCAAATATTGCTTATTACCTTGAAGCAAACTCAAGGAGCGCAGTATGAGTCACGTGCTATGAGCGAAAAAGAAGCCATCGATTTGCTCTGGCTAATTTTAGCCGGCATTCTCGTACTTACCATGCAAGCAGGCTTTCTGTGCTTGGAGTCGGGCCTGACCCGCAGCAAAAATGCCATTAACGTAGCGCTGAAAAACGCCTTTGATCTGCTGGTGGTGATGGCGGTTTACTGGTTCGTCGGCTTTAACCTGATGTTCGGGGAGCACAGTGCCTGGGCTCTGGACTGGCGCTGGGTCGCAACCGATTTCAGTCAGCTGGGTTTCTGGGATGCGGGCTTTTTCTTTTTCCAGATGACCTTCTGCGCAACCGCCGCTACCATCGTGTCCGGCGCCATTGCTGAACGCAGCCGCTTTATTACCTATGTTCTGATCACCATTCTGATTGCCGGCGTCATCTACCCGGTAGTGGGACACTGGAGCTGGAGCGGCATATTCAATGGCAGTAATGGCTGGCTCCAGAAAAAAGGCTTTGTGGATTTTGCCGGCAGCAGTGTCGTGCATGGTGTCGGTGGCTGGGTGGCCTTGGCGGCGGTGATCGTCATCGGCCCGCGCCAAGGACGTTTCAAAGACGGCCAGGTCCGAGAGATTTCCGGCAGTAACCTGCCCATGGCTATGCTGGGCCTGATGTTCTTTATTATCGGCTGGCTAGGCTTTAACGGTGGGAGTGTGCTGGCGTTTGATGCCCGGGTACCCGGTATCATGGTCAATACCCTGATGGCCGCGGCGGCAGGCGGCATGGTCGCTTTGTTGATCAGCTATTGCTTGTCTGGCCGCCACCGGGTGACGACCATGACGATCAACGGCACCCTGGCCGGGCTGGTGGCCATCACTGCTGGTGTGCACAGCGTTTCAACCTTGGCGGCCATGGTCATTGGCGCCCTGGGCTGTCTTTGCATGCTGGCAGCGGAACAATTGTTACTCAAATTTGAACTGGATGACCCTGTTGGCGCCGTCCCGGTACATCTGGTGGCAGGTATCTGGGGAACGTTGGCAGTGGCGTTTTTTGGCCGAGCGGAACAGCTGCAAACCGGCTTATCCTTCAGCGGACAGCTCCAGGCACAGCTCTTTGGCATTGTGGCCATTGGCTTGTTCAGCTTTTCTCTGGCCCTTGTGTTTCTGTGGCTGCTCAAACAACTGATGCCTCTCAGGGTCAGTGCAGAAGGAGAACGAGACGGGCTTAACGTATCTGAACATGGGGCCCGAACCGAGTTGGTAGACCTGCTACAGGCTATGGCTGGGCAGGAGAAAAGCGGCGACCTGCAACATAAGGTTCACGCTGAGCCTTTCACCGAAGTCGGGCTGATCGCAGCCCAATACAATCGGGTGATGGCCAGGCTGAACCAGATGATCACCCGCACCCGCCTGATTGTGCGCGATATCCGCGATGGGGTGATCACCTTCAACAGCAAAGGGATTATTTCCAGTGTTAATCCTGGCGCGGAGCACCTGTTTGCGCGCTCTCGGGCGCAACTGATAGGCCAATCCACGGCATTATTGTTGCACAGAAACAACAGCGCCCTTTACACCCATGCCAGCCCGGAACAGGTTTTGCCGCGCCTGGCTGCCAGCGAAAATGTCGGTCCCCATGAACTCATCGCACGGGGGGCCGATGATCAGCCCTTTTACATCGAAGTCACCACGGCCGCCAGCCCCACCGAAACGGGCGTACAATACAGCGCAGTTATCCGGGATATCAGTGAGCGCAAGCGCATTGAGGAGCAGTTGCACCGCCACTCGGAGCTGGCTCAGGTAACCCTTGAAGCGATTACTGAGGGCGTCATTACCTTTGATGCACAAATGCACACGGTTTATTTGAATCCCATTGCCGCCGCGCTAACTGGCTGGCCCTCCCAGCAGGCGTTTGGTAAACCGGCCGAGCAAATATTGTGTTTAAAGAGTATCCAAGGGGACAACATGGCGGTATTGCCCCTGTTTCAACAACAGAAAAAGCAATGCCTGCAGTTGATTAAAAAAGGGGGCAAGCTTTCTGATATTGAACTGACTCCGGCCCCCTTGCACAACCATGCAGGCGAACCGGTGGGGTGGGTTGTGGTGATGCAGGATGTCACCCACAGTAAACTGTTGCAGCAGCAACTGAGTTTTCAGGCGATACATGACCCCCTCACTGGGCTGATCAACCGGCGCGAGTTTGAACGTTCTCTGCAGAGCCTGATTCAGGATGTCGAGCACCATGCCAGTGAGCATCTACTGTGTTATCTGGACTTAGACCAGTTCAAGATCGTCAACGACACCTGCGGACACCAGGCCGGTGATGAATTATTGAAACAACTGGCCAACACCCTCAAACCCCTGCTACGCCAGAGTGACATCCTGGCACGCTTGGGCGGCGACGAGTTCGGTGTATTGCTCAGTCACTGCCCTTTAAACCAGGGCCAAGAAATTGCAGAACAACTGCGCGAAGCGGTTTGTGGATTTCATTTTTCTTGGGGTGGTCAAGTGTTCGCCGTGGGTGTCAGTATCGGCATAGTGCACCTAACCCAACCCTGCGGTGATCTGGGTATCATGCTGAGCAAAGCGGATACCGCCTGTTATCTGGCGAAAAACCTGGGGCGTAACCGGGTGCACCTGCACCTGCCCGACAGCAGCGAAGTCAAACTACAGACCGATCAAGTGCAATGGGTTAACCGCATTCGACAAGCCCTCAATGAAGACCATTTCCGTCTGTTTTGCCAGCCTATCATGGCGTTGGACCAGGCGGATATTAGCCCGGCCCACTATGAAATTCTATTGCGGCTTAAGGATGCGCGGGGGCACATGGTGCCGCCCGGCGCGTTTCTGCCTTCCGCGGAGCGGTTTAACCTGATGCCGCAGATAGACCTTTGGGTCATCCGTAACACCTTAGCCTGGATGGGCGGCCAGTTGCGTGGCAATCATCTTGACCTGCATTGCTCGATCAACCTGTCCGGGGCATCCATCGGCCACCCCGAGTGCCTGAAAACCATTCGTGAGCAGTTGACTAAACGCCAGGTGCCGGCCCATCGGGTCTGTTTCGAGATCACCGAAACAACCGCCATGGCGGACCTAAAAAAGGCCCAGGATTTTATCGGCGAGCTTAGAGCTCTAGGTTGCAAGTTTGCCCTGGATGATTTTGGCAGTGGCCTGTCATCCTTCGGGTATTTGAAGCATCTGTCGGTAGATTACCTCAAAATTGACGGCATTTTTATCCGTGAGCTGGCGCAGAGCCCGATCGACCGGGCGATGGTAGACTCCATCAATACCATCGGGCACATCATGGGTTTGAAGACCGTTGCCGAGTTTGTAGAGGATGGCGCCACCCTTGAGATATTGCGCCAGCTGGGCGTAGATTATGCCCAAGGCTACCATCTGGGCCGGCCACAACCGCTAGAAAGCCTGGGGAATGCGCATGTAATGCTCCGTTAAGCGTGGCGACCTAAAACTATCTCACCGACAGGCCTAATCCAGTGTCTGCATGAACTCGCCGATCACCTGGTAACTCAACGCCTGCGCCTCAGTGAGTTCAAGAGGTTTAAACATGTCGTTGTAGGAGCGCGGGTTCAAACGGATCACCTTGTGTTGCCAGCCATCCTCATTTTGGATTTTGGAACTCTCGTAGTCTTTTACCGTGTATCGTGATCCAGTTTCGGCATCCGCCTCGTCTGTGCACTCTACAAGCACAATTTTGCCATCACGGGTACCACCCGGCGCTTTGGTGAAAAGGCAGGTCGCGCCGTTCGGAATAATGCGGTTCATCGAGTCACCAATCACACGACAGGCGAAAAGATTTTTGTTCACTCTGACGTGATCAGGTACGGCAACCCATTCTTTTTCATCATCAAGCCGATTATGAAGCGCCCCGAAGTCACCTGCTGCAACCTCAAGGTCGTAAAGTGGCACAGCATTAATATAAGGTAAAAGCTCGGCTACCGGCGCCGGAGCTTCGGCGGTTTGAACCGACGGAGAGTGGACAGGAATGTGCTGTTTCAAGTAGTTCCTCAGCGACTCGTCACAGGCATACACAAAGGTTCCCCGGATACCTCGCAGCATGATGGTCTTATAAATGTTCAGGACATATTGTTTCAACGCCTGAGAATCTTGAACGCCATGCTTGCCGTTTTTGTCACAGTAGTTGGCTTTGTCGATAATGATCGTGTCGCTGACTTTGTCATAACGGATTTCATTACCAAAAATAATGCCCGTGTAGTTAAGGTCGTAACCCTGAGTCGTGTGAATACAGCCGACTTCCGAATCGGCACCGGATGTATTGATCCAGTCAGAATTTGTTCGATTCCAGCGCAAGTGAACACCATCGATTTCGATGTCGTATTCGGATGGATTTTTTTTGGAAACCCAAGGCCAGGCATAACCAGCGATAAGCCTGCATAACCCAAATTGGTCGTTCTTTTCACCAACAGCCCGAACCATTTCTTCAATCGAATCATAGAGCTTGAATTCGTAATTGCCACTGCGGAACTGTTTGCCTTTTGGCAGGCGGACATTCAAAAGATCGTCTACGAATTTAACGAAGGGCTGACCCGCGCGGACCCGAAACTGGGAAGACAAGGTCTGCGCTTGAGTAGAGCTTGCCGCTCTCAGGCGTACGAAGTCTGCAGCGTTCGCATCAGATGGCTTAATCGACTGATTTTCATCGTAAAAGAAGATGGCCTTATCGGACTGTTGGCAGACCCAATCCAATTCGCTGCAGTTGTGCTTATCGAGTCCTAAAGCCTCGCAAGCTTCATCAAAAACCCCAAAGTACGCGCCCAGATTGGTGCGCTTTCTCAGGCGATGAGATTCATCGACCAGCACAATATCGTACTTGTGTTTGACCAACTCCGAGGGACTAACCACCATACTGGCTTTTAAACCCGCCACGCTCCGAAAGGCTTTCTTCAGAGTATTGCGAAAAGAAGTCATTGGGACGACCAGCGCCATCTTGGGCTTTGGATACCTCTCCCGAAGTTTCTTAACCAGCCCTTCCAACTCCTCTTCTTCGTCGGAGAACGAACGGAGATTCAGCTCGGCATCCTTCGAATTCAGCAATTTAAAAAGAAATATAGCCAGAACTGACTTGCCTGTTCCTGCACCACCCTCAACCAGAAGGTTTTTGGTCTTTTCATCTAGCAACGCATAAAGGAGTCCAAGCAGGCTTTGCCGCTGCTCTCGGGAAAGAGATTTGTAAGGCGAGTATTTGAAAACATCGGAGTTGTCAATGGACTCAAGTGAATGCGATACAACGCCTTCTGCCCTGAGCTTGTCCCATGCAGAACGGAATACCCGGTTGTAAAGCTCATCTCTCTGGTAGTAGTTGTGGTCTACCAGACCAAGATTACCATTTAGAAGACAGTACACCCCGTCCGCCGCCATGTACTTGATAAGACCGGATTCAATATCGAGCGTCGCTGATTTGTTGAATCGATCACTACTGATGAGGTGTACGCTAGTCAAAAACCGCTTTTCATAATGCTTAAGGTGTGTGTTCAAACGGGTCAGCGTGTCGGTTGTCTCGCCGACATAAGCCTGCTTGTTTTTGCCATCGCTTAATATATAAACAAGAGGCCAGTTGCTCCCTGCACAGACGTTATGTTGAATATCCGCCAATGCAGCTTTTGAAAAAGGATAACGATGAACCTCTACAAGGGTCGACTCCGTCATAACTCCGTGTACTTTTTGGCTGTGCCTCGAGCCTTTTCGACCGGGTACTTTTCCTCATTTTTTTCGATCTTTGCCATAACAATCTGTTTTACGTCAAGATCGCACGCGTCCGCCATTAAAAATGCAAACGCAAAAACATCGGCCAGTTCTTCTTTCACCTTTTCGATATCTGCCTCATCTGCAGACTTCCACAAAAACGCCTCCAAAAGTTCGCTGGATTCGATGCTCAGAGCCAGAGCGAGGTCTTTTGGATTATGAAATTGCTTCCAATCTCTTTCATCACGAAACTGCCGCAAACGGTTAATTACTTCATCCATAATCTAATCCAGAAATGGGTGCTTGGGGTTAACTTTTCCAGACTGCGCCACAGCTACTGCCAACCGCTCTTGTATTAGCCATCAGTTTACAAGAACAGGAACTTCCCAGCCATTGTGCGTTCGCCCTTGCCAAATACAACACTAGGCGGCACATCAAACTGGGCTGCCTAGTCATTCAGAGTGCTCCAAAATCTTGTCGGGTCGCAACAGTAACTGGACGCACTTTTTTGAGCGTCGCTTGATTCAGCATTCCCAAGGCACTCACTACAAGCCTCTTTTTTGAAGGTCACCGGGATAATCAATGTCCAGGGTCACTCCAGCATCATCCACGTCCACCCAGATGCAGTGTTGGATATGATGTTTAAAAAACTCTCGCGCCCCGTCCTCTCCTTTGACCTTTCGCAACTCTGACCAAAAATTGCGACCAAAGATAACCGGGTGCCCTACCTGGCTTTTATACCGTGGACGGACAATGTTTTCTGCTGTCGCCAAAGCGATTAATCTCTGACATGTTGCGGGTGATAACCAAGGCATATCGCCGAGAAAAATGGCTGCCGCAAGGCCATGAGCGTTTTGAAGCATTTGAAAGGCATCCGCAAGGCTATTACCCAAGCCACAATTGGCTTGAGGAGCTCTTAGGATGTGCACCTGGTTTAAGTACGCCTGCGATAACAATACGTGCGGGTCATCTTCTGCTTTTATTACTAGATAAGTATGCGGAAAATCAGGAAGCACGGCAGACAGGGTTTGGCTCAACAAAGTCTCGCCGTCCGCGAAAGGTGTCAGGCGTTTATCAGAACCAAAACGTTGTGAACGGCCTGCGGCCAGCACAATGGCAATCACATCTCCATTGGCTGCCTCTTTAGGCATTTCCATGTTATCTATCTCGGTCATAATAAATTCGGACAATGTCGGCCAGCGCGATCTCGGCGGGTGTTTTACTGCCAATATTCAGTCATATCGGCATATGAATGCGGGATACCTCCTGCTCGCTAAGCCCTCCCGAGCGGCGCAATCGCTCGGCCCGGGTTGCAAAGGTTTTCTCAAACCCCATCGCCCCAATATAAAAAGCGGGCGTTTTTACCGCGTCAATCATCGCTAAATCGTCAATACGCGGATCGTGGAATAAAGCCACGATTGCTGTTTCAGCATGACAACCTTGCCGTGCAAGGTATAAAGACGCTAATACCGGTTGGACGTTCACACCCGGAACATCAAAAGTAGACAACACGTCTTCCCTGGGGCCACAAACAACAACGTCAAAACCCAATGTCTTGGTAAAATCCGCACACGCTACTGACACCGTCGAAATACCCGCAATCACCAGTCGGCGCACCGGGCCGATTCTGACTCGCACAATAGCCCCCAATCTTTCTATTCGGGGGCCTTCGCCCGTGTCTGGCAGAAGGCTGACTTCTGCCGTTTCCAGGTTGACTATTCGTATACAACGCTGCTGCCCAAGCAACGATTGCTGCAATTGATGCAACTGTTTCTGGTGCTCTTCGAAAGCCGGAAAACGCTTAACCAGAACCTCAAGTACGCCACCGAAAGGAAGCTTTAAACGCTCTTTTTCTGCGTCATTATCACCGTAACGAATGACCTCGTTGGCAGAGGAAAACTTCCCAAATTGCAGCTGATCTAGAAAGTCTTCCTCGACACAGCCGCCAGAAAGCGACCCGACATGCCGGCCATCTTGGCGGGCCACCAGCAAAGCTCCGGGAGCACGAGGTGATGAGCCATAGGTCGCCAATACGGTGCACAGCCAAATAGTGTTCCCGGACTTACTCCAGTTAAAAGCATGATCAATAACATCAAGATCGACGGACTGCATTATAACTGCTTTCCTCTACTTTCACCTGTCATGGCAAAGGGTCGAACTGGAACTCACTCGCCCTCCCCAATTCTCCTGAACGCACCACAACGTCACGCCAAACAATAATGCATTCTGCCCGCATTTCGCAGCGGCTCGAACTTTATACCAGTGGGCACCAATAACGATGGTGGTGGTCATTGACTGACGCAACAATAGAAGTTTTCAGGTACTTCCGAGATTGAAACGCTCTATCATTCGTTGCAGTCGAGGCCTTGAAACACCAAGAATGTCGCATGCTTTTCCGCGATGACCTTGGGTAGTGTCAAGTACCTGGCAAACGTGAGCTCTTTCAACGTCTGCCAATGAGAGTTGTTCCAGGCTTAGGTCTTCGACCGATTCTGTAAAGACATCGGACATCTGTTGGAGTTCATCCGACAGACTATATACATCCAGATTCGGGCTTTGCGAAAGAGTGATACTTCTAAAAATCTGGTGTTCCAGTTCACGAACGTTACCGGGCCAGGCATAGTTTTGCAGACACTGAAGCGCCTCAGGCGTTATCCGCCTGACCTTACTCTTCAGGTAATAGTTGGCCTTTGCGGCCAAGCATTTTACAAGCTCTGGAATTTCTTCAGGCCGCTCCCGCAACGATGGAACCCAAATTGAAATTATTTGAAGCCTGTAAAAAAGATCTTCCCGGAATTGCTTTGCTTTGATGGCACTGGGGAGATCGATATTGGTAGCGGCTATAATACGACAATCCGCTTTCAGCACATTTTTTGAGCCTAGCGGAGAATATTCTTTTTCCTGCAAAACACGTAATAGTTTCGCTTGTAGCGAAAGCGGCAACTCCCCGATCTCATCCAAAAACAAGGTACCTCCCTGTGCCAACGTAAACTTGCCAGGGTGGTTTTCAACGGCACCGGTAAAAGCGCCCTTGGTGTGGCCAAACATTTCCGATTCAATCAGATTTTCCGACAAAGCAGCACAGTTAACGGCCACGAAAGGGCCTGAAGATCTCTCGCCGGCGTCATGTATCGCTCTGGCAATCAGCTCTTTACCCGTGCCACTTTCTCCGGTTATTAGTACCGTGGCCAGTGTCGAAGAAATTAGCCCGATGGTCTTGTAAATCTCTCGCATCTTGGGACTACTGCCAATCATCCCGGGAGTATATTGTAGCGGCACATCAAGACCCCCGTTCATTGAGTTCGATTCGAGCATTGCCAGAGAATGGTTTATTGCGGTCTCAAGCTCATCCAGATCAAGGGGTTTGTGAAGATAGTCGTCCGCTCCCCGCTGCATGGCTTGAATGGTAGATTCCATATCGTGGTGAGCGGTCATTATTAAGATACGGCAGTCCGGGTACTGGGCCTTAAGAACCAACAAGCCGTCCAGCCCGCTCATTCCCTCCAGACGGACATCAAGAAGTATTAATTCCGGGTCCTCGGAGTTGCCGAAGCCCAGGGCCTCCTCGACTGAGGCGCAGGCCTGGGCCTCGTGGCTTTCTTCTAACAGAAACGCTCGTAAAGTTTGTCGTATTGATGCGTCGTCATCGATAATTAGAATGCGCGCCATGATCTCACAGCTCCTCGTTTACCGCATACATAAGGGCGTTCCCGCTCCTATCGCTGCTTTCTGTAAGAATTTCAGAAGTGGGGCATAACGGCAGAACCACACACACTTGTACGATGCCATTAAGGCTGTCTATAGTGACCTGCCCACCGTGTCGATCTACCTGTTTTTTAACAATAGCCAGCCCCAACCCGGTGCCTTTTGCACGGGTTGTAAAGAAAGGCTCGAAGGCATGATTTTTGGTGTGGCAATCCATTTGTTTGCCGTTGTTAGTGATCGTCACCATGAGGTAAGGACTTTCGTTTTTCAGACCAAACCGGGTTTCAATGCCAATAAATCGTTCGCCTCGCGTACTTTCGGTCGCTTGCAACGCGTTATTTAGCAGGTTTTGGAAGACTTGGCGTAATCTTGCCGGATCCGCGACCATGGTAGGTAACTGAGGCGCCAGGCTCCAGTTTACCGTTACCCCTGCTTTGCGAAGTGTCTCTTGCATTTCATCTATAATGCGGCTGAGCAGCATGTTCGTATCAAGATTTTGCACGTGCAACTGGCCCTGACTGGAATAATTCAGGATGTCATCCAGAATGCGCTCCATATATTCAACCTGATTTAGTGCTAACCCCCAAAGCGTATCGTGTCTGGAAGGTTGATCCACAGAATTCTGAGCCCTACGCTGAGCCATTTGCAGGCTTATTTTGATGGATGTCAGCGGGTTTCGCAGGTCATGGGCAATCATGTTGGCCATTCGGCCTATTTTGACAAGTTGTTCCTGGTGGAAACGGACCAGGGTTTCCTGTTTTAGCTTTTCCTGCAACGCCTTTTCATTAGAGATATCCTGCTTGATGGCGACATAACACGTTTCACGGCTCCAAGGGTGACGAATGGGAAAGATCAGGGCAGCTTCCCAAAACAAGCTTCCATCCTTTCTTCGATTGTGGAACTCGCCGTGCCAGGGTTTTCCTTGTTTCAGCGTGTCCCAGAGTTTCCCGTATTGTTCCAGGTTTGCTGTACTGGATTGCAAGAAACCTGGTGTGTAACCCTTGACTTCACTACTTTGGTAGCCTGTTAGCTGGGTGAACGCAGCGTTTGTATAGAAGATTCGAGCGTCAGAATCTGTGAGCATGATGGCGCTTGGGCTCAGCTCAACTATGTGGGTTAGTTGGTGCAGGTGTTCGTCCTGCACCTGGCGTACGGCAAGTCGGTGGCCGGCCTGCAAGCATGACACAACGCCTAGAATGATGAGTAAAGCGATGTAAAGAGGAAGGTTGCCAAAAAACACGGTGCTCGTTTTTTGAATTCTCCCTGTCACGATTGTGTGGCTAACCCACCATGAAGAATTTGCAATGCCGTCCAACGGCGATAAACTTGAGTATGTGGTGAGGCGTTCTTCCGGTTGCCACAACTGCCCTCCATCAGGGCCGTTCAGCCTTTTTGAAGAAAGTTTTGTCTCCGAAGAATCTTCTTCCGACTCCAATAGCGTGAACTGAATTTTTTGGTCGTCTAACCTGGTGAACTCAACGGTAACGCTGTTGATTACGAGGCGGAAAGTACCGAACGGCGTGCTGGGTTTTTGGGTATCCTCGAAAACGCTCAGCAGCTCTTTAAGAAGCGCAACGCCGTCATAGTTGATCACAAGCAAACCAACCGTTTCCCCGTTGTCTGCCGACACAGGGGTGGCCATTCGCATCGTTAACTTTTCAGGTTGAGGGCTGTGCCACTCAACGTTGAGGTCAAGTGGAGAGAGATACACCGTACCTGGCTGTAAAACAATGCCTTCTTGAAAATAGCGACGATGAGATTTATCTTGCAAAAGATGATTCAATTGGCGGCTGACGCCATTTATTGTCCGCTCAAGGCGGACTTTTTCAGCACCGTCGGATGATAGAAAGCGCACTTGCATATATTGTGGCTTAAACGCCATTATATGGCTGAATTGACGCGCTATGGCATCTCTATTTGTGACCATTTTCTCCGTTTGATGGCCGACAAGCTCAGCGAAACGAAGAGTGTCGGCTTGCATACGCAGAATCTTCTGTTCCAATTTCTTTCTGGTCTGCTCAACTTTTAGAGACTCTTCTTGGGCGATCAGCAGATTCTGTTCGTGGACTATAACGGCATAGTGTATGCCCAGCGCTATAGTGAGCAACAAGAGACTCGGTATGAAGAATTTTAGCGTTTCTAAGCAAAGCGGCTTCGGTTGACAAATGTTGCCGCTTTTGGATTTGTGAAACATCACCGATGTCCGATGGTTTAGCGAACCTAACTCCAGTTTAGTCAGCAAGCGCACTTGACGCAAATCAAGTCATTATATTGCCTCCGGATGGGATTCACGTTGCGTTATTTCAAGCAACAAACGTAAAGCAACAGAGCGCCTTACCCGATTTGGCTCCTTGACGATGGGAGCCAGTTTCTCAACCGTTGTTTCCGGCTCCATGCGCGCCAACAATCGACTGGCCGACTCGGTTAGATCAGGGTCATTTAACGCAGTGTCGATCAGAAGCTGGCGGATCGATTCTCCACGTTTTTCGGCCAGGATTCGCAGGGCGGCTGCACGAACTTCCGGTTCGGGGTCCTTAAGGGCCTGGTGCAATCTATCGAACACCTGTTGAGATTCCAGACTCTCCAGAACAACATCATGCCGTTGTTCGAACTCGGCTTGCTGCGTGAACAAGGACGAAGCGACAGCGGATATAGCCGCCACTCTGACTGGAGCATGTGCGTCCTCAAGAGCCGCGAACAGCAACGGCAAGGCAGTCGGATGGCCAAGAGCACCAAGGGTATGGGCAGAGGCTGCCCGAACCGCAGGGGGCGCAGCCGTGAGGAGTGTCGCAAGGGGCCCCAGGCAGCTACTTAATTCACCAAGGTCGGGGCGCCGCCGTGCGATTCGCCCTAAGCTACTGACTGCTTCAGCTTGCACACCGATATCGGACGTCAGCAAGTGCTCCCGCAGCCATCTCACAGCAAAATCAGAGTCAGATCCACCCAAAGCTCGGACGACCAAGACGGCGTTGGACGCATCTGGAAAATCCGCTTTTTTACGGCCTGTGAGGCACAATCTGTCTCCAGCTTCGACGTGCTCGCGAACCACCTGTGAAAACGCGGACATTTCTCCCGGCAAGTCGGTCAGCATGTTTTCCAGCTCGCGGTCCTGATCGTTTTCCTGAATTGCTGTTGCAAGGTTTTCGTCTATATTGGCTCTGGCGACTGCGTCAAGAGTTGATCTTGGAGCCTCACTTGCGTGCATGAGCGGTTCGGAATACCCGTCATCGTGCTCTGGATACTCCCGATCCATAATGTGCTGAATCAACGAAGACTCGTCGTCTGCGCTGGTAGCATCCTCGTCCCGGAGCGGAATCAAACGGTCATTATCCGCCTGCTCCGTTTTCGAATTTGAAGGCTGGGAAAGAAAGTCCGGCTCTCCATGCAAGATGTCTCCAAGCCAATGAACAGCCAAAGCTTTTTGCTGACCGGTTGTGCACTGTACCAAGCTGTTAATGGCGGCGAGGCGCACGCAGGCCTGTTCCGCTGTCAGTAGCTCCAGGAACTTATCGCCGTCCGTTTCTTCCAGGGGTAAGCATTGCCACTGCCTTGCCATGGCTGTCGCCAGCTCAGCACTTTCTCGACCCCATCTGAGCCATAACATTTCGAAAACCCGCCGGTGCCATTGACTGCTTACAGCGAGCTGTGGAATCGCATCCAACGCGGTCACTATTTCGTCGGAATGAAGATCTTCCACATGCTGCTCAAGCCACAGCACCATATCTTCCTCAATGGCTTCGTCCTGTCTGGCGAGCAAGTGCCAACCGAGGCAACGAATTCGAGGGTCATCGTCTGTGAATAATTTCTTCAATCTGTCTGAGCCAATCTCATCAAGCGCATGTTTGCCGAGCTTGTCAGTGATGGTCTGTATAGCACTAATCGCTGCGCTTCGAACCCCTGTATCCCGATCTTCCAGGCAAAGAAGAATGTCACGGAAATAGGCGGTCTCGGTCCTAAACGCCAGACTTGACAACGCCTCGATCCGGACTTGGGGGTGCTGGTCTTGTAGAAGTCGAAAAAGAATCACGGGGGCAGACTTGCTCTGCCACTTTTTTATCGCTCGGGCAGTGCGACGTCGTAATCGCGGCAACGGATGCAAAAGCAACTGCCAAAAGGCATTCTCTGCCGCGGAACCAGATCGTGCGAGCGCTTCAAGTATCTCTGGCTCCAGGTCATCCGCTTCTTGCTCTATTAACAAATCCATCAAGGTCGGGACTGCTTTCTGTGCCAGCGATCCGTCAACAAGAGAAATGGCCTCCCGCTGAACATCCCAAGCATCATTCCAGCCCTCCTCCATTCCCTCGTTTGCTTCTGCCAGGTTAATCAGCGTCAGCAATTCTGCATGCGCTTCAGGAGCGTCTATGCGGGCCACTGCCCGAACGGCGGCAATTCTGGCTTCGCCGTCTGGATGTTCACGGGCCATTTGCCCCAACAGTTCAATCACTGACGGATCTGCGAAGGATCCCATGGCCTCGGCGGCGGCAACACACACCTCTTCTTCCGGGTCGCCCAGATACTCTTGCAGGGCTTCTTTTGCGTCATGGTGCTTCCAACGCCCCAGCAATCTGGCGCAATCGACGCGTTCCTCGGGGAGGCCTTCTTTCAAAAGATTTAACAGTTCTGGTATTAACGCTTTGCGAGGAAGACTGGATACGTTCATAGCGCGCATTCCCGAGACCTTTACGAGTGAAGTGAAACAATATCGGAGATAAGCAGCATTATTCGTACCAGCTGTACGAAATTTTCGGAAACTCAGGGTATTGGTGCATTGATAGCGTTTTGCCTGTGGGAGGCGTACGCGGCAAGTGGGCGTAAGTTGAACGAATCATTCAACTCGTTTGATCCGGATTAAACAAAACGTGCGACCAGAGGCGAGGACTCTGCCTCTGAAAATCCCGAGATGATGCTCAATGCATTGTTCACAATGGATTATTCAAATTTTTATTTAAGTGGTATGGAATTCGCATTTACTGGATCGAGGGCGAACCTAACAAAGGAGAAATTCATGGATTTGATACCAGTCTCGAAAATACTAATGCGGCTATTATCTGGGGTAGTGAGCCTGGTGCTCTCGGTGGGCACCGCTTCACTTTCCGCCGAACCAATGTCCCCTGGGACGCCGCTACAAACTCCGGAGGTGAATTCGGTAATAGCCGATTTGGGTAAGCGGTTGTTTTATGACGCAAGACTCTCAGGTGACGCATCTACTTCTTGTGCTACCTGTCACCAACCTGAGCACGGCTTTTCTCATCCGGACTCATTATCTCCGGGTTATCGCGGGAATGGGCATTTCCGCAATTCACCCACGTTGATCAACACTGCGCTGAAGACAACCTGGATGCACGATGGCCGCCTGGGAACCAACCTGAACGACGTCACCCGAGAAATGATCACCGAAAGCTATCTGATGAATATGGATATGAGGTTGATGCAGGAGCGCCTCAAACAGGATCCCGTGTATGTAAGCATGTTTAAGGAGGCCTACGGGGCCGAGCCATCCAATGGACTGGTTCGCAAAGCCATACCGGAATTTTTGAAGACACTGATATCCCGAAACAGCAGTTTCGATAACGGGGCGCTCTCGTCTTCGGCAAAAAGTGGTTTTGAGCTTTTCAAGGGCAAAGCCGGTTGTGCGCAATGTCATACCGGTCCGCTGTTCTCCGACGGCAAAGCCCACAATACAGGTGTACCAGAGAATCTCGATGTCTTTCTGGATCCAGGCAGCTACCAAGCCTTTCTCGCTTATAACAAGTTCATGGGGAATGAAAACCTGATGAACATCAAACGGGATCTGGGCGCGCATGTTCAATCCCACAAAGTGGACGGTAGTGACAAAGGAAAGTTCATGACCCCGACCCTCCGGGAACTTACCTACACAGCGCCCTACATGCATAACGGGATGATCAAAACCCTACCGGAGGTTATTGCGTTTTATAACATTGGGGGCGAAGCGGATACGCGGAAGAGTGACTTGCTGAAGCCTTTGGGACTGTCTGCTAAGGAGCAGAACGATCTTGTGACTTTTCTGAAATCGCTTTCCGGTGACTCTCTGGACAACACCGATTTCGTTCTGGAAAACAAGAACTTCAGCTACCAACCAATGACCAATTGGCGCAAAACGTCCAATTAAGGAGGCCTCGTGAACATTAAAGCGATACCAATAACCATGTTGGCCGGCAACGGCGGACAAGCGCGACGGCAGATCAGGATCTCATTCCTCGCGACCACCATGTTGTTAATTGCCGGGCCCGTGACCTGTGTGGAGTTGAACGCCAAGCAGGCTGAAACAGCAGCTCAGGCAAATTCACAGACCTCCGTAAGCACCGGCGCACTTGTTAAAATGCTGGAGCATGCAACACAACAGTTGCCTATGGATTACGACCCACCGGGAGCTGAGCCAGGTACTGTTCCTCCTTTGGCGGCTCTTGGCCCTGTTCCGGTGCCGGCAGACAATCGGATGACAGCCGAAAAAGTCGAGCTCGGAAAGTTGCTTTTCTTCGACGGACGTCTTGGTGGCGATACGTCAACCGCCTGTGTCGCGTGTCACCTTCCCTCAACCGGCTGGGATTTCCCTACCGACATCAGTATGGGTTATCCAGGCACTGTGCACTGGCGAAACAGTCAAACCATCGTCAACTCAGCATACTACGGAAAACTATTTTGGGCCGGATCGTCAAAATCTCTTGAAGCCCAGGCTCGAAGCGCAGCTAGAGGCGCTGTTGCCGGAAATGGTGAGGAAGACATGATGGAAGCCCGTCTGGCCATCATTCCTGAGTATCGGGAGCGATTCCGCGCTGTATTTGGTGACGAATGGCCACGCCTTGGCAATGCCTGGAATGCAATCGCCGCTTTCGAACGAATCCTTGTGCAACGTGATACCCCGCTGGACCGCTACCTGCTTGGCGACGAGACAGCGCTGACCGAGCAACAGGTTCGTGGTGAAGCCTTGTTTGAAGGCAAAGCGGGTTGTCTTCAATGCCACAATGGTGCACTGGCGTCTGACGAAAAGTACTACAACACCGGTGTTCCTCCCCAGCCGCGTTGGGAGAATGATGCCCTTGCCCAGATAACCTTCCGCTTCGAACTGTATGGCAAAGGTGTATCTGAAACGCTGTACCGTGAGCTCAAAGCGGATCCTGGCGCCTACTTCCGGGGAAAGATTCCCTCCATGAAGGGAGTATTCCGAACTCCAAGCCTGCGTTATACAAAATACACAGCGCCCTACATGCACAACGGAACCATTCCAACTCTGGAAGCGGTCGTGGATTTCTATGACCGGGGTGGTGTTACCGAGGACGGGCGAACCACTGATTTCTCTCAAACCAAGAGCCCACTGATCAAGCCGCTTGGGCTCGAACCTCAGGAAAAAGCCGATCTAGTTGCGTTTCTCGGAGCATTCAGCGGCGAGCGACTGACAATGGAAAGACCGGAACTTCCCGATTACGCTCCTTTATTCACTGAACAAGAACTGTTGGAGGCTTCAAAATGAGCGTGTCCAAGGAGAACACCCATACAGAGGCGCGTGCCCATGGCAAATGCATGCTGTCCCGTCGTCAACTTCTGGTCTACGGCAGCACCGCAGCGGTTGCAGCCAGCACGATCAGCGTATCTCTGTTCCCTGGAACCGCTGAAGCCAAATCGGTTCCGGCCAGGGTAACAGGTTACCCGCGTAAGCTTGTCGCTCGCTTAAGTGAGCTGAAGGAAAACCAACCGGTCGATTTCAATTACCCCGATGACGGCAGAAATACTCAGTCGATGCTGGTCAAAACAGGGGTTCAGTGCGGCGGTGGTATAGGTTCGGAGCGTGATGTCGTTGGTTTCAGTTATATGTGCACCCACCAGGGGGGGCCACTCAACGGCACTTACAAAGCAACTGGCCCTCATCACCGTACCTTGGGCCAATGTCCGTTCCATCTGTCGCTTTTCGATGTTCGTCGGCACGGCATTATTGTGTCTGGTCAGGCCTACGAGAGTCTTCCCCAGGTCCTTTTAGAGCTGAATGGCGATGAGATTTATGCCGTTGGCATCATGGGGCTTCTATTTGGCCGTACTGACAACCTTTCCGCAGGGTAGGAATCACGATGACTACAAATTTCTACATTCCCGAAGATCAAGCTCCGCTGCCACCAACCGATGCGGATGTGCTGACAACCGCCTGCGACTACTGCGTTGTAGCTTGTGGTTTTAAGGTATACCGCTGGCCATTGGAAAAGGCTAACGGTGGAATGAAAGCTGAAGAGAACGCGTTTGGTATCGCGTTTCCGAGTGCTCCGCTGCAGTCCTGGGTGGCCCCCGCTCAGCATAATGTGGTGATGCACAACGACAAACCCCACAACATTGTTATTGTGCCCGACAAAGACACCAACGCGGTTAACAAAAACGGTGACTCCAGTATGCGGGGTGGCCTCATTGCTCAGAAGGTCTATAACCCCTCAACCGGGACAAGGGATCGTTTGACAAGCCCTCTGATGCGCATTGGCGGCACCTTGCAGCCGGTCAGTTGGGACATGGCGCTTAATGTCGCGGCTGCCGTTGGCCGGCACGTGCTGGATAAACACGGTGCTGATGCCTATGGGATCAAAACATACTCATATCAGTACATTGAAAACACCTATGCCATCACTAAATACGCGTTTCGGCATGTTAATACGCCCAATTTCGCGTTTCATGACACGCCTTCTGACGTCACCTCCACCCCTGGTTTCAGGGACGCAGGTTTTGACAATTTCGGGCCCAGCTATGATGACTGGGGTGCAGCGGACGTCCTGATGATTGCAGGGACAGATCCGTACGAAACAAAAACCATTCTTTTTACCCAGTACATCATGCCTGCCGTGCGCCGGGGTATGAAGACGATAATACTCAACCCTAGGGAAACCGCCGGAATAGCCTGGCTGAAAACGCAAGGCGCCCTGATTCTGGATGTTTATCCTGGCACCGATACGCTGGTACTGGGGGCCATTGCACGGGTCATTATGGAAAATGGCTGGGAGGACAGCGAATGGATCCAAAAGTGGGTCAACAGCAAATGGGAATCCAGCTCCGGTTTTGGTCAAGGCACACGCAACACCCCTTGGCAGTGGCGCACCACTTGGGGACTGTTTCAAACCGATGGGTTCGAGGACTACAAAACCTGGAACAAAGAACAGGACGAGTACGACCCAGATTACGCAGCCCGTTACGCAGGCATTGACGTAGAAAAAATTTATCAGGCCGCCGAGATGCTTGCAAAGCCAAAGGATGGCAAGCGACCGAAAGCGTCCATTGCTATTGAAAAAGGCTTTTACTGGTCGAACAACACGGCCAATACCAACGCCGTAGCGTCACTTGCAACCATCATTGGCACGGGTGGACGAGAAGGCCAAGTTATCGGTCGCCTGGGTGGCCATCAACGTGGCGGTGTTTCGGGCGGCAAGTTGCCACGCAACAAATCTCCCGAAAAGCTTCCTGGGCGTCGGCGCCGCGCGCTTGACACGGATCGTTGGACCTATTCAGGCCACACGCGATTCGCGCATGTTATCGGCACTACTTGGATTCAGTCGATGGCGGGTTCGCAGGGGCTTCAGCGCAAATTTTGGGAGCTAGTCAGCGCAAATCCGAATCAGGTTCATAGCTACGATGAAAAGGGGATCATTGAAACGCTTAAGGCACGCTGCGATTCCGGTGGCATGGTGGTCATCAACCAGGATATTTATCTGCGTGACCCAATTGGTGCCAAGTTCGCTGATATTGTCTTCCCAGCCGCTGGGTGGGGTGAGGAAAACTTTATCCGGGCTAATGGAGAGCGACGGCTGAGACTCTACCAGAAATTCAATGATGCGCCCGGCGAAGCACGTCCAGACTGGTGGATCATCAGTCAGTTGGCCCAACGTATGGGGTTTGATGGATTTGACTGGGAAAACAGCAATGAAGTGGCCGAGGAAGCGGCCCGCTTCAGCCGAGGTAGCCGAAAAGATTTCTTCATGGTGAAAGTTGCTGCTCATAAGGAAGGCAAAACACTCCACGAAAAAATGCGTGAATTCGGTACCGATGGTATCCAGGGACCGGTTTTCTACAACTACGATACCGGCAAGCTGGTTGGCACCAAGCGTCTGCATGATGTGGCTTTGGCAACGGACGCCAAGCGGCTGGAAGTGATGGGACTGACAAACGGCGCTGTCGGCGCCAACGTGCTTGGTAAAAAAATGACCGGGTTTAACACGCAAACGGGAAAGATCAACCTTCAGAAGCACCCTTGGGGCCTCTTCAGTGATCTTCACAAGTGGCTACAACCAAAAAACGATGAGCTCTGGTTCAGCAACGGTCGAATCAATGAAATTTGGCAATCCGGTTTCGATGACGTCGAGCGGCGAGCATACACCGCCCAGCGTTGGCCGGAAAACTGGGTGGAAATTCATCCTGATGATGCGGCCGAGCGGGGTATCGAGGCAGGCGACCGGGTTATGATGTATTCCGATCGAGTCCCGGTGTTCAAGGATACGATCCTCGGCATAGACGAGAGCCACTTTCAATTCAGTACGCTGATGGAGCGAGGGCATATTAAGCTGGACACGGCTGCAGTAACAGCGGTGGCGATTGTTACTCCTGCTGTCAAAAAAGGAGT
Source organism: Marinobacter sp. BSs20148 (assembly GCF_000283275.1). Classification (NCBI taxonomy): domain Bacteria; kingdom Pseudomonadati; phylum Pseudomonadota; class Gammaproteobacteria; order Pseudomonadales; family Marinobacteraceae; genus Marinobacter; species Marinobacter sp. BSs20148. Next base: position 1,315,021 of record NC_018268.1, on the reverse strand, counting down.
ACTTTACGCCAACATGCTCGATATGCGCCAGCCCAGTAACTCGCTGACCGTTCGTGTCGTCGACAATATCAGCGGTAACTATAACTTCAAAATGGGTGTTGCCAAGGTGCGCAAAATCGGCGAGTCCACGTACAAGAAAGAGTTCCGAAGCTTCTCGTTTGCACCTAGAAATATCGTCTAGCACTCCTCGCACTCGGCAGAGGGCTCCTTCACCCGATGGAACCCTCTGCCGCCTCAAAGCTCACGTGCCGGCTTTGGCACACGAACTTGCAGACAGACCCAGCGTAAATTAGTGCACAACAAAAATGATCTCAGGCTCTGCTGATAACGAAAAGTCAAACCTCAAAAATGGCTCTTCCCGGTATCGTCGTACAACACGCCACCATTCACAGCCTCGAAATGGAACCAGGCCCCCTACTTGTACTGGCACTGAGCTGCCAATCTGCTAACGGCAGCGCTCAGGCAAGAGAGCGTTAGGTTTCCTGCGCGTTAGTGGCTCCTGTTGTGTATCTCTAACCACCCAAGATAGTGACGTCCGCCAAAATAACAATAGTAGCAATCACACCGATGCTACTCATCCCGATTGAACATACTCGGGTTCCCTTTTACAAAATCCTGTATCCAACGCTCCAGAAACGATTCGTTTTTACCGGTTCTAACATAGCGATAGCCCAAAATCGAGATAACCAGCGCACCCAGAGTATCTACGATCAGGTCCCACATGGTGTCGGTCAGGCCCGAGGGATCGCCCAGCATGGGTTTTTGCATGTTCATACCAAATACAGTGTCCATGGCAAATTCAAAGATTTCCCACAAGGCGCCAATGGCCACGGCAAACAGAAAAGCAAAAAACGCGACAAAACCGGGGCGCATGTGCAAATTAATATCTTCGACTTCGTTCATTACGTGCACAAGCAAAAAACCGACAATGCCCAATAGGAAGCCAGAGCTGGTATGCAGTGCAATATCCCACCACCAATAACGAGTGTAGTAACCGCGCACCTCCCCTAAAAACAGCGACGCAAACACGAACAGAATGGCAAGAAGCACAAATTCAGGCGGTATAAAAACACGAAAAAAACGACCAATGAGCAGTGGCGCCAGAGTAATCAGCAAAATGCCAATAGTAAGCACCATCGCAAGCCACTGTTGCTGCCAGATGGCGGCCAGTATTTCGGCGACCAGAATAATCTGGAGAAAAAATGTCAGGCGTCGGTGAATCAGTCGCTGTTGCATGCAAGGCCTTAAAGATTATGGTTTAGTAAACGCGACCAGATTACGTCGCGGCCACTATTTGCAAAATTTCCCGATCAATTGCTTTTGCACCTACCAATTGCGAAAACCACACTTGCTCGCTTTGGCCGCGCAACAAACCCAACAGAACACCCAACACAGCCCCACGATGAACATTGTCGCCACCGACATGGGTATTGGCCAGCAATGCTTGCTGTGGTTGATCGCGGTAGCGGCATAAGAAGTACAACAACGCCGGCCAGGAGTCGGAAATATAGCACGCGGGGGATAGCATGCGGCCCACTACGTCGGAATCCGGGGCCTGCTTTTCAATCGCGCACAATAGTGCTTTGCGCGTGCGAGCCGGAACAGATTGCAGCAGTTGCTCACTGGTGGGATGCTCACCGTCGGGCCTAAGCAACAGCTGCGCTATCAAACTTACGTATGCATCACAGATCAACGCCAACTCGTCGCCGGGGTGGGTTAAAAACAAATGCTCTCGACATTGCGCTTGCACTTGTTCTAGTGAAGAGCCGTTTAACAGGCTTTGCAGCGCCAACGGCGCAGTGGTGACCAGGCCGCCGACAGAGGCTGTATCATGAGTTACCGCTCCACATTTGCGCGGTGGCAGGCCCTGAGCGTAGTTGTGAAAAAAGCCACGATGGTAAGACTCGGCGTAAGTGTCCGGGTGTTGTGGTGCATCGGCTGTCATGAAATCGATGTAGCGAGCGGCAAAATCGTCCACGCTGTATGCACTGCCCTGCGTTTTACCGGCATTCTCTGAGCCACTTTTCGCACCTTCTGCGTCGCCACGGCACTGTTCAGCCTCTGCCAGGGTGCGCATCAGTAACCTTGCACAGTGGGCGTTAAGGGTGTTATCGCCCGCGGCCATACCCACATGATAGTGCACGTTCGCGCGATCCCAGTGTTGGCGGCGGCCTTTCAGTATGACGTCGCCAACCACATCTGGCGCCGCCTTGGCCGCTGTTTTGCGGCCACCCTGAGCGGTAGAATGCAAAGACATAATAGACGACGGGTGCCATTCTGGCGGCGCATCAAAAGCGCCAACACCGTTTGGAAACGCGGCGAAAATATCGCCCACCCGGTAATACCAGTGCACAGGCATAGCTAAGGAGTCGGCTACAAATAAATTCTGAAGTGCGGCGCGAGCGCGCTCTTGCATAAGCGAAAGCTGGGGTGAGGTCATAAAATCGGGTTCCTTTAGTTAAGTGCCATTGCGGTGAAAAAGATAAGTGGCATTGTTGTAACGTGCGCATAGTGCTTTTACGCCCTTCGCCCAGCGATGTATCTTTACACATTGGTCAAATCGTTTTATTCCCAACGCTCACAAGGACACGCCATGCATCCGGAGAAGCCATTTTCGCAAGCTTGCGAAAACAACAAGGGGCCAATACTCGACGCACTGCGACGAGTTTTCACTACGCCCGCCACCGTCTTGGAAATTGGTACTGGGACAGGGCAACACGCAGTGCACTTCGCCACTCACCTACCCCATCTTTATTGGCAAACCAGTGATCACCCCAATCATTACCAACTTTGCCAGCCCTGGCTGATCGATGCCGGGCTGCCCAATATTGGCGACCCCATTGCGTTGAATGTGAGCCAGGAGCATTGGCCGGTGATGGAGTTTAGCGGTGTATTTTCAGCTAACACCGCCCACATCATGGCCTGGCACGAAGTAGAAGCGATGTTTGCGGGCGTGGGCAGAGGCCTGGCGGATTCAGCCGTATCGGAGAACGAAGAGCGCGGGCAATTCTGTCTTTACGGCCCGTTCAAATACAACGGCGACTTTACCAGCGCCAGCAATCAGAGTTTTGACCAGCACCTTCGAAGCCACGCGGCGCACATGGGCATTCGCAATATTGAGAGCCTGATCGAACTGGCACAAAGCCACGGTATGGTTCTGGCGCAAGACCGCACCATGCCCGCCAACAATCAGCTGCTGGTGTGGCGCACAACCACTAAACCAGAAGCACTTTAAAGCCCATCAAAATGAGCACAACGCCTCCCAGCAACGGCGACCGCGTCCATGCTGAGCGCCAGAGCTAGAATAATGAGTTCGATCATAATGTAGACACCTGAATTATTCCGCTGTGCTTTGGCGTCGAACGATAAACTGCCGATTTTCCCCGCAGAACCAGTCATAGATTCAACAATGCAAGGCTTGTGGAAGTTGGCAAAAGGTTATAGATTGATTGGAAGCTTTTACAGGCCAAAATTTCACTGTATTCCCGCGCAAAAGGTCCTGCTGGGAGCGATTTCCTTCTCGAGTTGAACTATTTATACTTTTGCATTTTCCGCCAGGCTAATGTGTAAAGTTACTCTTTCACTTTTCTTACTGTTCGCCGAACCCGCTCTTTTAACGCCAGGTTCGGCGTTCGATCTTTGCGTTGCTTTATACTTTTTATTCTCTGGAGATTACGATGTCTGAATTGCCAGCGATTCTGGTTGCTGAAGAAGATTTTAACCGCCTGTCTAGCATGATTGAAAAACAGGGCCATTCAGAAACCGCTGCGGCGCTGGATGAAGAGCTCAGCCGTTCAACTCTATTGCCGCTGGCAGATATACCCGACACAGTGGTTACCATGAATACAGCTGTGCGTTTTCAAGACGAAGACAGCAAAAAAGAGCACCAATTAACCCTAGTCTACCCCCACGAAATGGGCGACGGCGAAGGTAAAATATCCATTCTGGCCCCGGCTGGCTCGGCGCTGCTAGGTTTGAGCGTGGGCGAATCCATCAAATGGCCAGTGCGCGGTCGCAAAGACCTGCACCTGAAGATCATTTCGGTCCAGCGCGAGAAATAAGTTTGCCCCGCGCCTTAGTAATCAGCGCCCCCACTTATCGCCTAGGCTTTGTTGTGCAAGATATCAGCAAACGCTTGGGCTGATGGCGACAAAGGACGGTCACGGAATCGTAATTCACACAGTGACCGGCTCAACTGTTCAGCTCCGGGTAGCGCCACTTCCTGTAACCGTTCTAACTCCAGCAATTCGTTGATGACCACCCTGGGCAAAAGCGCAAAACCCATGCCGTTAGTAACGCAGCGAGCAATGCCCTCGTTTGACGCTATCTGCAAGGTAGTTTTCGGTATAATTCCCAGGCTTGCTAGTAAGCGGTCGCAAACAGAGCGCGTTCCAGACCCCTCTTCCCGTTGGACCCAGCAGCCACTGTTCATTCGCTCCAAAGAACCTTCGCCTTGTGCCCACTCCGTGCCGGCCACCAGCAATAAGCCTTCATCACGCCAATGGCGACTTTCAATTCGCGGGTCTTCCACATCCCCTTCAACGATCGCCAGGTCCAACTGACAATCCAACAGCCATTCGCTGATTACCCGGGTGTTTGCCACGCGCACCTTCATATTGATGTTCGGATACCGGCGCGCAAATTCGGCAATCGCCGCCGGCAGCCAATAACCAGCCACGGTGGTGCTAGCGCCCAGTGTCAGGTTGCCTATATGCGCACCTACCCGGGCTTCTATGTCATCCACGGCGGCTTTTTCCAACGCAAAAATACCGCGAGCATGATCAAATACCGCGCTACCACCGGCGGTCAGCTGAACTTTTTGACTATGTTGGCTTTTGCGCGACTGCATACGATCGACCAGCGTCAGCCCCAGCTGGCTTTCCAGCTCACGCACGCCCTGAGATACCGCAGGCTGGCTAATATGCAAAACAGTAGCCGCGCCGGAAAAACTGCCTTCCTGCACCACCGTATAAAAAATCCTCATTAGATGCAGATTTAACACTATAACCTCAGCTTATAAGCGTTTAATAAAAGCATATTCGATCACGTCATAACGTGGGCGTAAGCTAGCGCTATCTCAATGTTATTCGGAGAACGCAGGTGAATACTGCAGAGCAACAAACAGCGGCAGCAGACACAAAAGGCACAACAGCAGAATCCCCAAAAAAGCAGATTGTGCCGGGTCTTGCGCTAGTAGCTACATTGGCTGGCGCCGCGTTTTTTCTAGCCCAACAATCTTGGTTTCAGCGGATGGGCATGGGCCCGCTTACGCTGGCGATCGTTATCGGTATTGTGGCGGGCAATACGGTTCTGCGCAATCAACCCTTTATTCTGGCCAATGGCATATTTTTGGCAAAGGGCTTGTTGCTGAGGCTAGGCATTATTCTTTACGGTTTTGGCATCACTTTTCAGCAAATCAGCGCGGTTGGCGTTAACGGCGTGTTATTGGACGCTACAATGATTGCCTCTACCTTTGCGATGGCGCAGCTGATTGGCCGGCGCTGGATGAAGATGGAAAAAGAAACGACCATTTTAATCGGCGCAGGCGCCTCTATTTGTGGTGCGGCGGCGATTTTGGCGACCGAGCCCGTGGTTAAAGGCAGAAGCGATCAGGTATCTGTCGCAGTCGCAACGGTGGTAATTTTTGGCACCATCAGCATGTTTCTTTACCCATTGATGTATCCGCTACTGGGTATGACAGAGCACCAGTATGGTATTTACGTGGGTTCTACCATTCATGAGGTTGCGCAGGTCGTCGCTGCGGGCCAGGCAATCAGTACTGAAGCGGCCAACAGCGCCATCATTGAAAAAATGGTGCGGGTAATGATGTTGGCGCCGTTCCTGCTTATTCTGGCCAACGTGCGCCTGCCAAGTCGCCGTGCAAACGCCGGCGTTGGCAAAGAGGAACGGCAGAAGTTGGTCATTCCCTGGTTTGCGGTTCTGTTCCTGGCGGCGGCTGCGGTTAACTCTGTGATTGCCATGCCCGCTATGGCCACCAACGCCATTCGCCATGTCGACCTGTTCCTGCTATCCATGGCGATGACCGCACTGGGCTTGAGCACACAGGTATCTGCAATACGACGTGCGGGACTGCGCCCACTGATACTGGCCGGCTGTCTGTTTGCCTTCCTGACAGTTGGCGGCTATATCCTAAACCGTTTGCTGATCGGCTAAACCATCTCTAACCAAGGCTCAATGGCCATAGACCTATGGTACAAGCTTGAACTGATCAATTGTCTGGCGCAGGTTTTCGGCCATTACCAGCAATTCAGCCGCTATTTGCGCGGTCTGCTGGGCTTCCAATGTCGTTTGCTCGGCGGACCGACTGATTTCAATCACGTTCTGATTGATGAGATCAGACACATTGCTTTGTTCGTTAGCGGCGCTTTCCATTCCTTGGTTCAGGCTGGTAATTTCGCGGGTAGCTTCGGCGATGATTTTCAGCTCGGCCTGTACTTTCAAAATGGAATCTACCTGCTGGCTGGCACGGTCTGACGCACCGCGCATGGTCGAAAAACAACCCGCAACTTCTTCTTTCAGGCCGTTTATCGTGTCGCGAATCTCAGCCGTAGACACCTGGGTCCGCGATGCAAGAGCCCGCACTTCATCGGCAACCACAGAGAATCCGCGGCCGGCTTCGCCAGCTCGCGCTGCCTCAATAGCCGCGTTCAATGCCAACAGATTGGTTTGATCAGCAATATTGGAAATGGTCTCCAGCATCGTCGTCATTTTCGCGGTGCGCTGATTCAAAGCTTCAATCCGCTGAGCACCGTTTTGCACCTCAACATTTAGTGCTTCAATGCCGCCAACCGCACTTTGCGCAAGCTCCTCACCCAGCCCGGCTGCTTCGGCCGTAGCCACCGATTTTCGCGTGGTGGTAATGGCGCTTTCCCGCACCTGCAGCGCTGATGCTGCCATTTCCGTAGTCGCACTGGCCACTTGGTCGGTGTTGTCGCGCTGGCTTAACACCTCCCGTTCGCTGGCGCCGGCCTTGCTAGCAATATCACGCGCGGCTTGCTCAACATGCTCGGCACTGACCATAACCTGGTTCATGCTGTCTCGCATTTTACTAATCATGCGGTTGAACGCATTGGACACCAAGCCAATTTCATCGTTGCGCACCACATCCAGCTCAAGGGTCAGATCCGAGTTACGGGATATTTCATCCATGCGGTCACGCAAACGGCGCAAGCGCGAAAACACCAAGTGCCCCAACACCCATGCGGTAATTGCAAATACCCCCAATAACAGAACCGCCTGACTGCCAGCACTGGTCAGCAACTGCGCCTGCAACCGTGCATCGGTTTCAGCCACGGAATATTCGACACGGATGGCACCCAACACATCCCCTTCCCGAGCCTGATGGCACCCCAAGCAATTCACACCCTGGTAATCTGCCATCGCAATCACCGGCTCAATCAGGGTGTAAACCCGGCCGCTTTCATTGCTTGAGTAGTGCTTTATACGCTCACCTGCCAACGCTTTCTCGTCAAGTGGGCCGCGCATTTGTTCTGCAACGTTACCGCTGCCAAAAACCTCGTTCAGGTGATCGCTGCGAACTACTCGCACGTTCAGCACGTCTTCCGGCGCCATCACCTTCTCACGCAGAATTTCACGATTGTGCATGGTGCCCGTCACCATCATGGTGTTGAGCGCATCAAAGTAAGATTTCGCCAAGCCGTCTACATATTTGTGGCTGAATTCCTCCACGTGTTCACGCTGGGACTGTGCGCTAAAAAATACGGTGAACGCGAGCACCAGTGAAAACGCCGTCGCAAGTGCTAAAAGGAGCATAAAGCGAATGGAAAAGTGTTTTTTCATAGTTAACCTGGCTTATTGATGGCTTTGACGACAACGAGAATTCAAGCCGCAAAGACGGGAGCACGAATCAGGAACTTCAACCGCCGCTGCTTGCTTAAGGTAACGGCTAAACGACCACTAAGTTTACCGCAAAGCCCTTGGGGCTCATTGGGCCCAAGTCAATTTAGCGTACGATCACGTCAAACGCGAACTGGCCCGCTATTTGCTTGATTAATCACAGTGGCTACAAACATTGTGCGCCAAACTCAACACTGCTGCCGGAGGGCACCGCCATGTCACTACTGTCTACCCTGCTTCGTGCCGGCAGCGAATTACACACGGCGCTGGAAAAACGTCCACCTGCTCCGTCAGTTAGCACTGGCAGTCGTGCTCAAGGCAATGCAGAGCTAACCGCGCAGCCCGGGGCAGACCGGTTCACACCTTCTGAAAGCAAAGAGGACGACTCGACTCGCAAGGTAAGCAAGCTAGCGATTACAGATTACAAGAAAAGCGTCGGGCAAGATCTTGCCTTTATAAGAGAAACGCTGCGGCACAAACTTGCCGAGTACAACATGCCCCCGGCAACGGCGATTCACATCAAAAATGACAGGCAGGGAAACATCGCGGTAGAGGGCAAAGGCCAGAATCCGGCGTTTGCACGCATTGCCGGGGACCTGAACGTAAACACCGCGTTTCAGGATGCATTCCGGCGCATGAGTGTGAACGAACCTACGCTGCACTTTATGGACAATGCTCTGAAGTTGGGAAAAGCCTACGGCGTGAACAACTCGCTACTGAACACACTGGTCAGCGAGAACCAGCAGTTCAACGGCCTGCAAGATCTAGTGCACCGCTACGACTCGCTACGCCGCAACGCCGAAGCCGTGTCATTGACCTCTGCCTACACAGCCCGGGATTACGCGTTGAGCTTCAACGCTCGGGCCTGATTTGGAATAAATTTACTTAAACGGCGACGGGTCGCCCTTGCCTACCCGTGTCACTTCCGGGCTGCCACTGGTGAAATTAACCACCGTGGTGGCTTCCATACCGCAGAAACCACCGTCAATAATCAAATCCAACTCGTGTTCGAGCGCATCGCGAATGTCTTCCGGATCGGTCATTGGCTCGGTTTCGCCGGGCAGTATCAGCGTGCTGCTCATGATGGGTTCGCCAAACTCCCCCAAAAGTGCGTGCACAACCGCGTTGTCAGGAACACGGACGCCAATGGTACGGCGCTTGGGATGCAACAAACGCCGTGGCACCTCGCTGGTGGCATCCAGAATAAAGGTGTAAGCACCGGGCGTGTAGGTTTTCAGCATACGGTAGGTGGTGTTGTCGACCTTGGCGTAAGTACCAATGTCTGACAAATCCCTGCAAACCAAGGTGAAGTTGTGCTTGTCGTCCAGTTTGCGAATGCGTTTTATACGATCAGAAGCAGATTTGTCACCCAAATGGCAGCCTAACGCATAGCCCGAGTCGGTCGGGTACGCAATAACGCCGCCTTTGCGAAGAATATCCACCGCCTGATTAATAAGGCGCTTTTGCGGATTATCCGGATGAATCTGAAAAAACTGACTCATGAATCAGCCCTCTTGTTGAAGCTTGCCCCGGGGTCGTTTTTTGAGCCGCCCAAGCAGTTTGGGGAATCGGGTGTGGACTGATTTTGCGCAGCCCATTCCTCAGGCGTGAAAGGGTGCATAGCCAGCGCGTGCACACCAGCAGCCAACTCTGCAGCCAGCACTTGATAGATCGCCTGGTGGCGCTTCACCTTTGATTGCCCCAAAAATGCCGGTGATACCAGGGTCACCTTGAAATGGGTTTCCGAATTGGGCGGCACGTTGTGCTTGTGGCTTTCGTTCTCGATAATCATCACCTGGGCATCAAAAGCCTGGCGCAACTTGGCCTCGATTGTTTTCTGCACGTCCATCACTCACTCACTCTTCGTTGCTTGTATATCAACAGTCTACTATATATCAACCGCTAAACCCGACAACCTTGACAGCGTTGCGGGGAACCGCCACATTCGCAGCGAACACGGGTAGCGGGCCACTCTTAAATTCAATCTTAAATTCGCACCCCACGTCAGTTTCAAGCCAAACGGGAACACCATGCACCTTTATATCGCCGAAAAACCCAGCCTTGGCCGCGCCATCGCCGCGGCCCTGCCCCAACCCCAACAAAAAGGTCAGGGCTGGATTCGCTGCGGCAATGGCAGCAGTGCGGTTACGGTCAGCTGGTGTATCGGCCATTTGCTGGAGCCCGCCGAACCCGCCAGCTATAACCCGGCCTGGAAGAACTGGCGCGCCGACCAGCTGCCGATGTTCCCGGAAAAATGGCAGCTCACTCCGAAAACCGGCGTTGCCGCCCAGCTTAACGTACTGAAATCGCTGATTCGCAAAGCCAGCGAAATCACCCACGCTGGTGACCCGGACCGGGAAGGCCAGCTGCTGGTAGACGAGGTGATTCGCTACGTGGGCACGGATGCGCCCGTAAGGCGCCTGCTGATTAACGATTTAACCCCGGCTGCGGTAGCCAAAGCGCTCAAACAGACCCGCGATAACCGTGACTTCCTTCGGCTGTCGGCTTCGGCCCTGGCACGCCAGCGCGCAGACTGGCTCTACGGCTTGAACCTGACCCGTTTTTATACTCTGCTCTATCAAACAAAAGGCCAGCAGGGCGTTTACTCTGTTGGCCGGGTGCAAACCCCGGTGCTGGGCCTGGTGGTTAAGCGCGATCAGCACATTGAACAGTTTCAGCCCCAAGACTTTTTCCCGCTGGAAGCCCATTTTCACGGCATGGAAGAAGACTCTGACACCCGCACTTTTAGCGCGCGCTGGGTGCCAGGTGAAGATTACCAACACCTGCTGGACAGCGAAAACCGCTTGCTGGATCGCAGCGCGGCGGAACAGATCGCCGCCGCGGTTGAGGGGAGACCAGGCAAAATCTGCGAATCCCGCTTTCGCGACCGCTCAGAGCCGCCACCACTGCCCCTGTCGCTTTCGGCGTTGCAAATCGAAGCCGGTCGATTGTTCCGCATGGCCGCTAAAGACGTGCTGGATACCGCGCAGAGTCTGTACGAGCGCCACCAACTCATTACCTACCCGCGGTCTGACAGCCGTTACCTACCGCTGGAACATTACAATCAACGTCAGCAGGTTATAAGCGCTGTCGGCAAGGTCGATACCGACCTTGCCGAAGCCTGCAACACAGCCGATTTACAACGAAAAACCGCAGCTTGGAATGACAAAAAAGTAGACGCCCACCACGCCATTATTCCCACTAGCCGGAGTAGCGCGGGTGCTACGCTATCTGGAAAAGAAGCCCAGATCTACAATTTGATCAGTCGCTATTACTTGATGCAATTTGCAGCAGATGCCATCCATCGGGAGGGCAAATTGGGAGTAACGTTAGGCGACCACCTGTTCCGCACCTCAGAAACCGCTGTTTTACAGCTCGGATGGAAAGCGCTTGAACTGAAATTGCGCGACGCCAAAGCCAAATCTGAAAAACCCGCACTGCCTCGGCTGGGCACTGGCGATCCGGTACTGTGTGACGGCACTCAGGTGTTGCAGCAAAAAACCCAGCCCGCCAAACACTTTACTGACGCGACGCTGCTAGCAGCAATGACTAACATCGCGCGCTTTGTTGACGACCCGGAACTGCGAAAAACGCTGCGCGAAACGGATGGACTGGGCACCGAAGCTACCCGCGCCGCTATTCTGGAAACCCTGTTCAAACGCGACTACCTATTTCGTGATGGCCGCCACATCCGCGCCAGCGATAAGGGTAAAACCTTAATAAACGCGCTGCCAGACTCTGTCAGCAAACCCGACCGCACCGCCGTTTGGGAAGCCACATTGGAAGCTATTCATCGCGGCGAAGCGCAGCCGCAACAGTTTCTGGATTCCCTGAAACAAGAAATTCAGGGATTTGTTGGTTGCCCGGCACCCCTAGTTCCTGACGCGGCCGAGGTAACGACCAGCCCCGATGCCCCGCACTGCCCCAAGTGCCGCGCCGGCATGGTTGAGCGCAAGGGCAAATTCGGCGCTTTTTACGCCTGCGGCCGCTACCCGGGTTGCAAAGGCACCCGCCCGTTGGAAGACCACAGTCCAGAAGATGGTAGCAGCCAAAAACCAGTTCCCTGCCCATTCTGTTTTTCGCCCCTGGTCAGGCGTAAAAGTAAAAAAGGTTGGTTTTGGGGCTGCAGTTCTTTCCCCGCCTGCCGTCAAACAGTAAACGATGTAAACGGAAAACCTGACCTGCCAGCAAAACCGGCTATATAATAAAACGGAGCCCGATGCCGGATTTTGCGACACTGATTTAGAGTTCACGAGCGCTAGAACAAATAACGCCGGAAGGCCGCTCGCTGAACAGCCATTTACTTGTTGCAGGAGAGCTAGATGCGCATTGCGTTGCTTGAGGATGGGCCGGAGCAATCTCAGCATGAACAGGGCATTATTTGCAGACGCCGTCAGAGTTGCGATGCTTTTGAAACAGGTCAGCATTTTCTGAGTGTTGTACTGCACAACAATAACGATTTACTGGTGCTGAACTGTCAGATTTCGGGCATGTCCGGCCTGTCGCGTCGCAGCCAGCAAGCGCAGAGTCGTAAAAACCAAAAGCCAGACAAAGGTGTGGTGCACGCGCAAGTGATGGCGGCCCATGACTGAAAAGACGCTGCGTAGCAGTATTCTAATAGTGCGTATTTTACCACTGCTCTTAGTCGCGCTCCTTTCCAATACAGCTGTACAAGCCCACTTGCCACTTGCGATGGGCTCGGGTGTGCCCGCAAACAGCTCGGGTACGGCACTCGCTGAATGGGTTTACACCCTGCAAAAAGACGACAGCGTTCAGCAGCTCGCCACGCAGTTACTGGCCCCACCCCACAACGCCCAGCAATTGCTAAAACACAACAGCCTGAACAATGCCCTGCTGCCGGTGACAGGCGAGCAGGTGCGCATCCCTATGGACTGGCTCAAACGCCAGTCCCAGCCCGCCCGCGCAACCTCTGTATCTGGCCTGGTGCAACTACTAACCAGCAACGGCCAGCGCCGGCCACTGACCGTAAACACACTGATCCGCGCGGGTGACGAGTTACTGTCTGGTTCCGGTAACACCACTGTCACCCTGGCCGAAGGCTCTGAAATTCGCCTGTCACCACATTCTAGACTGGCGTTTAACCGCATGACCCAGTTTGGCAAGCCGGGCATGATGGATACCCGCTTGCGGCTGAATCGTGGCGAGGTTTTTACCAACGTAAAGGAAGTGGTCAGCGGTGGCAGCCGTTTCGAAATTGAGACTCCCTCGGCAACAGCCGCGGTGGATGGCACTCAGTTTGCGATTCAGGCAAACGATGGGGGCACGAGCTTGCAGGTTATTAATGGCGAAGTTTATTTTGGCCAACAGGGGCACTCCGTAGACGTGCCCGCGGGTTATGGCGCCCACGTAACCGCACAGCCCGGAGGCGATGTTCGCCTGTACAAACTTGCACCGCCACCCATCGTTGCCGACCTGCCGGCCATTCTGCGTAAGCTGCCCGCAGAACTACAATGGCAAAGCCTTGCGAAAACTCACAAGCTGGATATTTTTGATACCGGCAGCGGGCGATGGGTAGACAGTCGCACACTGGCTGGTGACCGTTTTGACATAAGCCGGCTGAACAACGGGCGCTATGAAATTCAGCTCGCAGCATTAGACTACCAGGGCATAGCCGGTTTACCTGCGGTTGTGCCATTCAACGTTGACCTTCAAGCCCGCGCCGCCAAATTGTTAGAGCCTGTCGACGACAAGACCACCACCAATCAGCCCGAATTTAGCTGGGGCCTAAATGGCGACAACGAAATCGCCCAAATTCAGATTTCAGCCACGCCGCAGTTCGAAAATCTGGTAGCAACCAGCGAGTGGGCACAACAAAGCGAAGCGCAGCTATCGCAACAACTGTCTCCCGGCCAGTATTACTGGCGGGTTAAAACCGAAGCCGGCGGCGACTCCACTGCCACCAGCAACGTCCACAGCCTGATCATTGACGGCAGTTTGCCACCGGTGAAAATTATCTCGGTAAACTACTTGGATCAACAGGTGCGAATATTCTGGGAATCAGTGGAAACAGCCACCAAGTATCGTTTGCAGCTTTCTGCAGACCCGGATTTTTACCCGATTATCAAGGAAGCAGATATACCGGGAACTTCGGCAGGCTTGCGCCTGATTCCCGGAAAGCGGTATTTTGTGCGGCTAAAAGCAGTTTCTGACGGGCCATTGGCAAGCCGCTGGGGTCCGGCAAGGGAGATATATATCGATTGACGGTTGAATAGGCATCAATGTATGAAACGTGACCTGTTAGACCGAAATAGTTTTGCTAACAACGGCTGAAGGTGAGCTTAGCAGCCCATTGTCATCTCTCGCTTGGATAGTGAAATACCAGGTACCAGCAGACAGATTTTCAATGGTGTAAGACATGTCAATCAGACCGGCCGCGCCGTCAAAGATTGCAGAGCGATTGAGGTTATCGGCACTGGTGCCGTAACGAATTTCGTAGCTGGCCAAGTCTTGACCACTTAAGGTATCACCATTTACTCGTGTTACAGGCGCCCTCCAACTCAAAGTCGCCTGATTTGCGGTAGAACTTACTGTGCTAAGCGTCGAACTAAGTGCTGTCGTATTTGCCGTAGCCACCACCGCACTTGGCGTCGCTACACCAGCAGCATCCGACTCATCTCCATCACCGCCACAGCCCGACAACAAAATCAACATTCCGCCAAAAACCAGGCCTCGATAAAATACACTGCTGATCCGATTATTCACTTTTAGCACCACTTTGCCGCCATTTTGTGAAATTGTAACAAAAGTGATGGATGTATGATGTTAGGCAGTCCTCAAAAGATACGGCAAAATCGCCATAATTGTTGGCTGTAACCAAATTGCGCCCAAAAACCAGAAAAATAACGAAAGCAGCTTGGCAATTCGCTAAAACTGAACCCGCATCGGCTCAGAGCTGGAGTCTGGCATACCGATCATTTCGTCCGTTCCAGTTGGCGGAATCAGGTCGCAATCCGCCACAATAAAACCTCGCATGGCTTCACGTGCAGCGCAAGCACCTGCAAACAACACCGCTTTATCCTGATCATTAGCCAAAATATAACCCGAACCCCCAATATAAAAGCGAACCATGTAATACCGACCCTCCATGGACACAATTTCAACCAGGCTGATGGGTTCGTGCTTGCGGGATTTCAGTTCGCCAAGTGTCATGTGCATGGACGTTGCTCTCGCATTGAGTTAATTAGAATCTACGCCAGCTTCTGAATTGCAGATCATTCGGCAGGTTGAGAATGGTGTTACAATAGTCATCTGGACAGCCGGGTAAGCATCCGTTTGTCGTATCCATTTCGATAAAAAGGTCTGCACTCTCGTCAGTTGCATTCCCAAAAACCCACTCCTGGAATGCAAAATGTTCGCGATTGATCGCCTGTCCGCAATAATTCCAATGACACCCGACGCTAGATCCGATGTTTGGAAATTGAGCTGCATACTAATGTATGCCGGGCCTGTCGCGCTATCAACCATAAATTTGCGTGTTGGCATGCTGGTGACGCACGCTCCCTCAAATCCAAAAGTTATTTTGGAAAACCGCCGCATGGTCACCGAAAAACTCGCTGCGCTTTGGGACACAGGGCTAGAGGTGCAAATGGCGTGGTTAGATACGCTATCCGGTGGCCACACGCCTTGGTGGACAACCAGCTTGCGCATCCTTGAACCCCTTCTTGAACGTGCTATCGATAACTCAAAACGCCTTTCTTCCGAAAGCTGATGCAGGCGCAACCAGAGCGATTATCGCTCTCATTGAGCTTGGGTCTGTTCCCGATATAACGCTTTACCCAACGCCTGGAAGTAGTTTTCAAACGCTTCGTTGATCGCCTCTCTGTGCTGGCCCCTCGGGTACAGCCCCGCCTTCGCCTCATCCGAGTAAACAGTGCCACTTACCAGAAACCTATTGCTGGGCCTGCTGTCTTCAACAAAGGCTTCAAAAGCCCGTGCGCAGAGCTCCTCCGGTCGAGCGTAATACAGCACCTTCAATTTCTTGTCTGCTTGTTGCGAGCACTGAAACTGATCACTGGGTTGAGTGCCGCTCTCATTCAGTAAAATGGTGCGAAAGCAGTGCTCCAGACGTTTGTTTAATGGATGTTGTTTCTGTTTCTTGCTGTCAAGCCATGCACCAGATGCAAAGCCGTTCTTGACCGAGTCGTGGAAGGCTTTATTGCCCATATAATGGTCGAAAGCATGAAACCACTCATGGGCCAAGCTACCTGCGCCGGCATTTTTAGCCAGCGCCAGTTGCCGTGTCGCCGGAATATAGTGTGCAGCCACACCGGGGCGCCCACCAATGCCGTACTGGAGGCTAAGCGTGCTCCTTAACGAAATCAGCAGCTCTGGACTCTTGAGGATTGTCATCAAATCACACAACGCCTGGTAGAAGCGCACTGCCGCAAAATCACGCTCTTCTGGCGTAACCCAGCGACCGACTTCAATACTGCGAAAATCAAACTGGCGTCTGATCGTGACGAACGATGTCGCGGTGGAGGTCATCATGATTTTCACCGATTACTGTTTATATATACAGTATTCTGAAGTGTAATCGCAGATGGGTCAAATCTGAAAACTAAAAACCAGCGAAGGTCGTATTCGACCAAAGTTACTTTCAATGACTAATTTGGTCTTATGCACAGAACCACCCTGGCTTAATAGCAGCGGCTCGTTCGTCACATAAAGCCGGTGGTGCAAACGATCGGGGACACTGCGTTACTGCACAGACAACAAACTCGTCAGCAATGCCCGCAAACGGTTGGGTTTTACCGGCTTGTTTAAAATCGGTAACCCCTGTGTCCGCATCAGCGTGCGCAGTTCATCGCCCCGGTCTGCGGTAATCAAGGCCGCTGGCACAGGCGATCCCAGTAGTTTCCGTATCGCTGAAATGGCCTGCCAACCCGTTTTTTCATCATCCAGGTGGTAATCGGCGAGCAGCGCCGCGGGTACGTTATTTGTCTGCCGCAAATACTCCAAAGCCTGATGTTCGTCAGGACTGGCGATGACCAAACAGCCCCAGCGCTCCAGCAACAGCTTCATACTGGCAAGTATGGCCGGCTCATTATCAATCACCATGACCAAAATACCAGCGAAGCCGTGAACAAAGCTGGGCACAACTTCAGCGGCCGGCAACGTGGCCCGACGGGCTGATTGCATGTCCACGGGCAGCACCAACGCAAACCGCGAACCTCTGCCTGGCCGCGAAATCACGTCTATCTGGTAGCCCAATACCGACACCATTCGTTCAACAATCGCCAGCCCCAACCCGGCACCTTGGCGTCCGCCGGTTCCTTGTGGCAACAATTGATGAAATTCGGTAAAAATATCCTTCAGTTTACTTTCGTCAATACCCACACCGGTGTCCCACACTTCAATACGCAGGCTGTCGCGGCGGGCTCTCAGTGCCAGAAGAACACGGCCGCTGAGGGTGTAGCGAAAGGCGTTGCTCAGTAAATTACGAAGAATGCGAGTAAGCATGCGCTGATCGGTTTTTATCAGCGCCGGGATAGTGCGAACGTGGAACCGCACGCCGGCATTAATCGCCACTGCTTCGAATTCTTCACCCAGGCTTTCGGCCAGAGCGGCAACATCGGTCAGTAGCAAATCCGGCACCATGGCCTGCTGGTCCAGTTTTGAGATATCCAGCAAATCCGCCAGCAAGTCTTCGGCGCCTTCAAGCGCGCGATGTACCTGGTGCACCATCCTCGCCTCTTCCGCCGGCAGCGCGCTTTCCTGCAGCGCCGATATGGTCAGGCGCGCAGCATTCAGGGGTTGCAGCAAATCGTGGCTGGCCGCTGCCAGATATTTGTCTTTGCTGCGATTCGCATCGCGCGCGGCTTGCGCTGTAATAACCAGTTCGCGCTCGACTTTTTCTCGTTCTGCAATCTGGAAATGCAGCCCAACGTTGGCGTTCTGCAGCGCCTGGGTGCGCTCTTCTACCCGGCGCTCCAAGTCTGCGTTGACCTGCACCATCTTCTGCTGCGCTTGCACTCGCTCGGTTATATCCGCCACAAACGCCTCAACCACTTCTGGCCCCAGATCTGGCCGCCTGAGCAGGGTGATGGCGACATTGACAGGCGTCGCATCGGCGCGACGGAGGCGAATTTCGCGGGCGCTCAGACTGCCCCTATCGAGCAGTTCCTGACGCAATGCATCGAACTCATTGGCGCTGCAAAAAAGCTGTTCACGCAAGCGAATAACCCGGGCTTGCAGGTCTTCAGCACTGACGTAACCGCAGATTTTGGCCATGGCCGGGTTGCAGGCCAGAAAACCACCGCGTAAATCACCCTGAAAAATACCGTGAAGTGCCTTTTCAAATAGCCACTTATAGCGATTACGCTCTTGCTCTAACTCCTTAAGCCGGTCTTGCAGCGCAAGGTAGTAGTTCTTGCGCACGGACTGGCGACCCAGCCCCAACAAATCACCCACCTCATAGCCACGGTCGTCATCAAAGGGCTTCTTCATACACAACCTGAACATCTCTGAGTGACGACTTGCGAGGATTGGTCAAAATACACGGGTCCTGCAATGCAAAACCAGAAAGAGATGGAATATCAGACACCCTGACCCCCAACTCTGACAACTTGGCCTCTAGCCCCACGGTGCGCTTGAGCTGAATAATGCGACTCATCAAGCGTTTCTGAATTTCGGCCTGGCTCATGCCACGAGTGTCGATATTCATCGCTTCTGCAATACGACGAAAGCGCTCTTCCGCAGAGTGGAAATTGTAAGCCACCACGTGTTCCAGCAAGACGGCGTTGCATAATCCATGAGGCAAATCCAGAAACCCCCCCAAGCTGTGGGACATAGCGTGAACGGCACCCAAGATGGCGTTGGAAAATGCCAGACCGGCCTGCATAGACGCCAACATGATCTGCTCGCGCAAATACGCATCGGCGGTATTAGCCACCAAGGGCTCCAAATTGCGGTTAATCAGCCGGATCGCTTCCAGCGCGTTAGAATCGGTCAACGGCCCGCTGCCAGTAGATACATAAGCTTCTATAGCATGCACCAAAGCGTCAACGCCGGTGCAGGCAGTAAGATAGCTGCTCATGGTTTCGGTCACTTCGGGATCGATCAGCGAAACATCTGGCACAATTGCTTTGCTGATGATGGAAAATTTAAAGCGACGAGCAGGGTCAGAAATGATCGCAAACTGTGACACATCAGCCGAGGTTCCGGCCGTGGTCGGAATCAGTATCATCGGCGGCGGCGGATTTACGATGGTGTCCACCCCTTCAAAATCCAGAATATTGCGGCCATCACTGACCACAATACCGATGCCCTTGGCACAGTCCATGGGGCTTCCGCCGCCAATGGCCACAATCACATCGCACTCGAAGGATTTGTAGAGCTCGGCACCGGCCATAACCTCATCGACGCGAGGATTCGCCGAAACACCCGTGTAAACCGTGGTACGTATGCCGGCATCGGTCAGCAAGTTAACGATTTCGCCCACCCAGCCGGCAGCCGCGACGCCGGGATCGGAAACCAGAAATACATGTTTTGCGCCAAAATTACTGGCAAAGTTAGCGACAGACTTCCTTGATCCGGCTCCGAATACGATCTCTGGCGAGACAAATTTTCTTAAAGCGGAAATGTCGTGACCCATGAACAAGCACTCGACGTTAAGTTTATTTTTGTACGTAATACCCGAGAGTTTAACTCAAGCTTTCTATGCATTCATCGGTGTTTCGACCATGCCGTTGATAAAAGCTATAAAGTGCCTCTAGCATGATCGCCTGATTCGCCTGTTGTACAAACCCGTGGCCCTCGTCCTGGAACCAGTGAAGCTCTGGCTTCTGCCCGGCTTGCTCCATGGCCGCGACCATCGTGCGGGTCTGTTCGGGAACGACCACTTTGTCTTGCCCGCCCTGAAAAAAAATCACCGGCGCTGCCATTGTCGCCGCGCGTAACCGCGGCGTGCGGTCTTGCCAGCGTTGCGGATGTCGTTCGGGACATCCCAACAACCAGTCCAGATAACCGGATTCGAAGCGGTGGGTCATACGCCGCAGTTGCATAGGATCGGTCACGCCGAACTGGCTCGCGCCAGCGCTGTAGCGCTGACTCAGGCTTAAAGCCATTAACGCGGTATAACCGCCAGAACTGCGGCCCTGAATAAACACTTGGTTACCATCGGCGTAGCCTGCAGTCACTAGGGCATCTGCAGCTCGCGCCATGTCTTCCACATCAATGTCGCCCCAACGCTCCGCCAGTGAAAGCCGGAACGCCCTGCCATACCCGCTGCTGCCACGATAGTTTACTTCCGCCACGGCAAAGCCTCGCTGGCACCAGAACTGAATCAAAGGGTTGAAGACCGGATAGGCCGCAGAGGTTGGCCCACCGTGGGCCACCAAAATCAGTGCCGGTGGCGCGTTACATGGTGTCAGAGGCGAATATAAAAAGCCTTGGGGCGGGGTCGTTTCCTGTGCAAGCGCCGCAACTCGAAACGACACTGGCTGCGCCAGGCCGTGCCCGGGCAACGCTGATTCGCCACCAGCCACGACACTCGTCTCAGCGCTTTGCGGGTCTATTCTAAGCACCGCATCCAAGCGGTCCGGAGAACGCGCAATGGCATAGAGAAAGTCGCCACGAGTGCACAAGCTGCGAAAATCGCTGAACGCCGGCGCAATCCGTGCAGAGTTTAAATGGCCAAAGCCCGACAACCATAGCTCGCCGCGGCCAAGGTCATAATGAGTGCGAGCCCAACCTCCGCCCGGTAGCGGGCAGTGGTGAACTTCACCCAGTTGCCAGGGTGCATTGGCGTGGTCACATTCGGGCACCGCGGCTTTTGTCCAGAGGTTCACGGGATTCTGGGTGTCGAGTTGCCAGGGTTGCCACCAGCCCTCATGGTCGGACATCACCCAAAGGTCTTGCCCCGCAAACACCGGCTGCTGAATAGACGCGGGTTGGGGAGCGCTATGCGCCCGAGGATTCTCCAGTGTGCCATCAACCGTTATGTTCGCCGTCCACACACGGGTTTGCAGCCAGGGCATATCAGGCAGTTGCCAGCTCACCCAGGCAATGTGTCGGCCGTCTGCCGACAACGCGGGCGCACTGTAAAAATCTTCGCCCTGGTGCAACACCGTTAGCGTGCCATCGCGAGACACCGCCACCAGTTGCTGGCGCCCATTCGCCACGCCCTGCCCGGTTTCGCGTACCGCCAGCACCCGTTGCCGCAATGGATCAGCCCGCAATCCGCCATAGGCGGCGGTATCGGTCGTCAGCGCCTGACTTTGCTCTGCACCCAAGGGAATAAAGTGAATGCGTTGATCATTGCTAACGGCAAACACGCCATCCGGTGCGGCAGCCAGAACCCCACCCCCGTAGCCATTTACCCGACTGCGAAGATTGCGCAGATTCATACCCAACGCCGACACTAGCCCTTGGTCGTTCAGGTGCCATATCTGGCTGGCGCCGGTTTCGGGTTCGTTTTGTAGCCAGAATACGCCAGCGCCTGAAGCCACCAAACCGCTGCGCTGGGTATAGCCAGCACAAGCCTCGGTGGCGCTCAGTAAGCCTTTAACTGACGGCTGACTAACTGCGGAAGAACATGCGGGAGTTGCCGGCGTTGCGATAGGTCAGTTCCTCAATGCCTGCGGTGGCATGGTCGGCGGCCTGGCGTGCCGCAAGAATGCGGTCGTGGTAGGCCGATTTGCTGCACACCGGGTCGGCATTATCGGCGTTACCGGTTAGCAAGAAAGCTTGGCAGCGGCAGCCACCAAAATCTTTTTCTTTTTCATCACAAGACTGACACGGTTCCGGCATCCAGCCGTCACCGCGATAATGATTGAAGCCCGGGCTGTCGTACCAGATGTGTTTCAAGTCGTTATCGCGCACGTTGGGAAAATCGATGGGCAACAAACGCGCGCTGTGGCAAGGCAGCGCCGCACCGTCCGGTGCCACGGTCAAAAATAGACTGCCCCAGCCGTTCATGCAGGCTTTCGGGCGCTCCTCATAATAGTCAGGGGTGACAAAAATCAGCTTCATGGCCGAACCGTCGTCCCGCAGGCGAGCACGATATTGATTCACTTCACGCTCGGCCTTCTCCAACTGCGCCCGTGACGGCATGAGCCCTTCGCGATTTTTGAACGCCCAACCGTAATACTGGCAGGTAGCCAGCTCTACGAAATCCGCCCCCAGGCGCTCACACAGCGCCATAATGTCGTTCATCTGATGAATGTTGTGGCGGTGAATCACAAAATTCAGAACCATGGGATAGCCGGCTTCTTTCACCGCCCGCGCCATTGCCAGTTTTTGTTCAAACGCCCTGCGAGAACCGGCCAAAGCGTTGTTCAACTCTGGGTCTGAGGCCTGAAAACTGACCTGAATATGATCCAGCCCGGCGCTGGCGAACGCCTCTACTTTGGCGTTAGTCAGGCCCAGGCCGGACGTAATCAGATTGCTGTAATAACCCAGGTGCCGGGCTTCAGCAATCAGCTCTTGAAGATCTTGACGCACCAGCGGCTCGCCGCCGGAAAACCCAAGCTGGGCCGCGCCCATCTCCCGCCCCTGGCGCAGCACCTTTACCCAGTCTTCCGTGCTGAGTTCACGCTCGGTCTGGGCAAAATCCAATGGGTTTGAACAGTACGGGCACTGCAACGGGCAGCGGTAAGTCAGCTCCGCCAGCAACCATAACGGTGGCCCAATCGTGGCCGCTTTCTGGCCGGTCAGCGTGGATGAAGGCATATTCATGAAAGTTCGATCCAATGTTGTTCGCGGGCGTGTTGCAGAAACTCGTTAACATCGTCCGCCAACGACCCGGCCTCGGGAAAGGCCTGTTCCAGCGCACTGATAATGTCCTGCACGGAGCGCTGGCCGTCCACTTCGCGCAGAATAGCGCCGGCGCTTTCGTTAAGCTTCACCATGCCCTCGGGGTAGAGCAACACATAGCCGTTCTGTACCGGTTCCCACTGAAACCGGAAGCCACGGCGGAAACGGGGTACGCTTCCAGCTGCTACCCCAACGACTGTTGAGTCTACCATCACAGCCCCCTGTGCCAGGCTTGCTGATCCGTAACCGTATGGAACGGCGGCGTTTTGTGGCTGTAGGCCATGGTCAGGGCGTCCAGCAAGCTCCACAGAATGTCCAGCTTGAACTGTAAAATCTCGAGGGCGCGAGCCTGCTCGGCAGCGCTGGTGAAATGCTCCAGCGTAATCTCCAGGCCATGTTCCACATCGCGGCGGGCTTCTGAAAGGCGCTTACGGAAATAACTATAGCCGGCCTCATCAATCCACGGATAATGTTGTGGCCAGCTGTCCAGACGAGACTGGTGAATTTCTGGCGCAAACAGCTCGGTCAGCGAGGAGCAGGCCGCTTCTTGCCAAGTCGCGCGGCGCGCAAAGTTCAAGTAGGCGTCCACCGCAAAACGCACGCCGGGTAGCACGTGGCGCTGGTCAATCACTTCTTCCCGAGTCAGCCCCACGGCTTCCGCCAGGCACAGCCAGGCTTCAATGCCGCCCACATCACCGTCGTGACCATCGTGGTCAAGAATGCGCAGCAACCATTGTTTGCGCACGCTAGCGTCGGGGCAATTGGCCATAATGGCCGCGTCTTTGCGCGGTATCATTACCTGATAATAATAGCGATTGGCCACCCAGCCCCGGATTTGCTCAGGGCTGCACTGGCCGCCATACATGGCCTGATGATACGGGTGATGAATATGATAGAGCCGGCCCTTATTGCGTAACGCCTGTTCAAAATCCGCGCGATTCAGGGTGGTGTTCACAATGGCATTCATGGCGTCCCCGACAGATCTATGTGCATTCCGTCCCAGGCCACCTCGATTCCGTGCTGCGCCAGCTGCGCTCGCTCGGCGGAGTCCTCGTTCAGAATCGGATTGGTGTTGTTGATGTGTATCAGAATCTTGCGCCTGGCCATCATAGTGTCCAGCACTTCCATCATGCCACCAGGGCCACTCTGGGCCAAGTGGCCCATGTCCTGACCGGTTTTCGTGCCAACTTGCTGGCGAATCATTTCGTCGTCATGCCATACGGTGCCATCAACCATCAATACATCGGCCTGACGCATCCATTGAAGTATATGCTCGTCAGGCTTGCCCAGCCCCGGTGCGTAAAGCACGGTAGCGCCGGTGCGAGTATCCTCAATAAACACGCCAATATTGTCACCGGGGTGCGGCTGGTCGCGGCGAGGCGAATACGGTGGCGCGTTGCTCAGCAGCGGAATAGCGGTCAGTTTCAGATTCGGCGCACAGGGAATAACAAAGCCTACGGCCGCGCCGTCACCAAGGGCAATTTCTTGCCAGCGCAACCCACCGTTCCAATGTTCCAGCATAGGAAACAGAGGAAAACCAGAGCTAAGGTCTTCGTGCACCTGTGCGGTACACCAGATGTCCAGCGGTAGGCCTTCGCGCAGGGTCAGCAGGCCGGTTGTGTGGTCCACCTGGCTGTCAATCAGCAGAACGGCTGCAATACCGGTATCGCGCAGCGCACGCGCCGGTTGTATGGCAGGAAACGACGCCAGTTGGGCACGAATATCGGGGGAGGCGTTAAAGAGAATCCAGCGTTCGCCGTCTTCACTAACCGCTATGGATGATTGGGTGCGTGCGTGGGCGTTAACAGTGCCTTTTCGCAAACCGTCACAATTCGCACAATTGCAGTTCCACTGAGGGAAACCGCCGCCTGCCGCTGAACCAAGAACCTGAATATACATAAGCAGAAGCTCCGGAAGTAAAACAGCCAGCGCCGGGGCGCTGGCTACTTCAGACTTCAGCGGTTGGCGAAGTACATGGTGACTTCGAAACCAATACGCAGATCTTCATAAGCTGGCTTTGTCCACATAATACATACCTCTTTTATAGTGATTGTTTGCGCATCAAGGGAATACCGGCGTTTTCACCTCTTCCCTAAAACCCATCCTAAAGGTAGCAGCAAATGACCAATATGGTACTTTCGCACTGTTTTTGGCGCGTCTTAAGTTGCAATTGCGATGCCCTGAAAACACAGCCGTCCAAGAATGCACTGCGGCAAAAGCCAAAAAAGGCCCGCGGGGGGCCAAAAAAGAACGGCACATAACGGCCTTTCAAAAGGAAAAGCCCCGGCGAACGCCGGGGGGAATTCGCACATTCAGCGCGCAAACCTATGTTTAGAAAAAGCCCAACGGGTTTATGTCGTAGCTGGTCAACATGCACTTGGTTTGCTGGTAATGATCCAACGCCAATTTATGGGTTTCACGTCCAATACCGGACTTCTTATATCCACCAAAGGCAGCGTGGGCAGGATACGCGTGGTAGCAGTTTATCCAAACCCGACCGGCCTGAATATTGCGACCCATGCGGTAAGCCACGTTGGTATCACGGGACCAGACACCTGCGCCCAAGCCAAACTCGGTATCGTTGGCGATGGCCAGCGCTTCTTCCTCGGTTTTGAAGGTCGTTACCCCCACAACCGGGCCGAAGATCTCTTCCTGAAACACCCGCATCTTGTTATCCCCCTTAAACAACGTGGGCTGAATGTAGAAGCCGTTAGCAAACTCGCCTTCCAGGTGCTCGCGACCGCCGCCGGTAAGTACTTCAGCGCCTTCTTGCTTGCCAATCTCAAGGTACGACAGAATCTTGTCGAACTGTTCTTTACTGGCCTGAGCACCTACTTGAACATCGGTATCCAGCGGATTACCACGCTTGATTGCGTTGGTGCGGGCAACCACTTTTTCCATAAACTCGTCATACATGTCTTCCTGCACCAGGGCGCGGGACGGACAGGTAC
The DNA here is from genome assembly GCF_000283275.1 of Marinobacter sp. BSs20148. Taxonomy (NCBI): domain Bacteria; kingdom Pseudomonadati; phylum Pseudomonadota; class Gammaproteobacteria; order Pseudomonadales; family Marinobacteraceae; genus Marinobacter; species Marinobacter sp. BSs20148. The sequence goes on along the minus strand of NC_018268.1, from coordinate 1,289,417 downwards.
ACACTTCCCCCTGGTTGAAGAACGCCAGAACCAGACCTTCCACGCACTTGTCGATGAATTCCGGCTCGGCTTTCATCACATCTGCGAAGTAAATGTTTGGTGATTTTCCACCCAGTTCCACGGTGGAAGGAATAAGGCTCTCAGCAGCGCACTTCAGAATGTGAGAACCCACCGGTGTAGAGCCGGTAAAGGCAATTTTAGCAATACGCTTGCTGGTTGCCAGCGCCTGGCCAGCTTCAATACCGTAACCATTAACCACGTTAAGCACGCCCGGCGGCAATAGATCGCCAATAAGCTCCATCAGCACCAGTATGCTCGCAGGCGTCTGCTCGGCCGGCTTTAATACGGTGCAGTTACCGGCCGCCAGGCAAGGACCCAGCTTCCAGGCCGCCATTAGAATAGGAAAGTTCCAAGGAATGATTTGTCCAACCACACCCAGCGGCTCATGGAAGTGATAAGCCACGGTATTATGGTCGATTTCACCCATATGGCCTTCCTGGGCACGGATACAGCCGGCAAAATAGCGGAAGTGGTCAGCGGCCAGTGGAATGTCAGCGTTCAGGGTTTCACGAACGGCTTTGCCGTTGTCCCAGGTTTCTGCAACCGCCAGCAACTCCAGGTTTTCTTCTATGCGGTCCGCTATTTTCAGCAAAATGCGGGAACGCTCCTGGACTGACGTTCGGCCCCAGGCCGGCGCCGCCTTGTGCGCAGCATCCAGTGCCAGCTCGATGTCTTCGGCTGTGGAACGGGGAATCTCACAAATCACATCACCGGTAATCGGCGTGATATTATCGAAATACTGCCCCTTGACCGGAGCAACCCACTCGCCGCCAATGTAGTTTCCATAACGCGCTTTGAAAGAAACGACCGAACCTTCCTTTCCTGGTTGTGCATAGATCATGGTTTCGACCTCTTTTTGTGTTTGTTGCTCACCAACGTGGGCTTTCGTATTCACCCACCCAATGTAGATACTAAACCTTTATCGGTGAATAATGCGATAGGGGCGAAAAACTCATCCCTTGGTAGTAGTTGCGGGCTAAGCGCCGATGCGGCGGACCCTCCGTCTGACTAAGAGTAGTGCGAGAAACCAGCAATGCGAATCAGTGTGCGCAAGTGCTCGCCAGTCACATCCATCCGCGAACGCATGGCATTATTTTTGCGATGGTTATTACAAAGTGACCAGCCAGAGACACCCACTATGCTAAAAACAGTCTATTCAACCCGCGGCATGTTCGTCGCCCCTCATCATCAGGCAGCGCAAGCCGGCCGGGATGTTTTGAAAGACGGCGGCAACGCCGTCGAAGCCATGGTGGCGGCCGCCGCGTCAATCGCGACTTTGTATCCGCATATGAACTCAATCGGAGGCGACGGTTTCTCGCTAGTTCACGAACCGGGTAAGAAACCCGTTGCCATCGATGCCTGTGGCCGCGCTGCTATGGCCGCCAGCACCGAGTTCTACCGCGGGCACGCGCAGATTCCAGATCGCGGTCCGCTCGCGGCCTTGACCAGCGCCGGCAGGCTGGCAACAGGCGCTGCGGATTGCCAGTGGCTGGGACAAAGCACTGCCCTTATCTCGACTGCTGGCCCCCGCTATTGAGCAAGCCCGGTGCGGTATGGTTGTGACCGAAAGCTTGGCTGAACTCGCCGCTGAAAAATCCCCCCAGATGACCGATGCGCCGGGATTTATAGACAACTTCGCACCTGGCGGCCAGGCGCTGGCGTTGGAGTCTTTGATGAAACAACCCGCTTTGGCAGCGACCTTTGAGCAGCTGGCCAAGGCTGGACTAAATGACTTTTACCGAGGCGAGCTGGGCAAAGCCATAGGCGATGAACTGTCTCGACTCGGTAGCCCACTGACGGCCAAGGATTTTACCGTCTATCACGCAACACAGGTTGCCCCGTTAGACACCAGACTTCGTGGAGCGCGGATTTTTAATTTGCCGCCGCCTACTCCGGGTCTGGCTTCATTGATGATACTGGGCATTTTCGATCGTTTAGGGGTCACGGAAGCGGAAGGATTCGATTATATTCATGGTCTGGTTGAGGCCACCAAACAGGCTTTTCGCGTCCGAAATCGTATGGTGACCGATCCAGACCATCTGCCGGGGCTGCCTGCGAATTACCTAACTCCAAGCAAACTAGCGGAGCTGTCTGCAAAAGCGGATCCCCGCAATGCGCTGCCTTGGACAGATCCGGCCATGCCGGGGGATACTGCCTGGATGGGTTGTATCGATTCTGAAGGTCGCACTGTCAGTTTTATTCAAAGCACTTTCTGGGAGTTTGGCTCCGGTGTCGTGCTTAAGGACACCGGCATCAGCTTCTCCCTCGACCCATCATCTATCAAAGCGCTGGCCCCTGGCCGCAAGCCCGTACATACGCTCAATCCTGCGCTGGCTCAGTTTGACGATGGCCGAGTGATGAGTTACTGCACCATGGGTGGCGAGGGACAGCCCCAGACTCAGGCCATGGTATTCACCCGCTACGCCCTGTTTAATCAGCCATTACAGAAGGCAATAACCGCCCCCCGCTGGCTGTTGGGACAAACCTGGGGCGACATCACCACAACCTTAAAATTTGAAAACCGTTTTGATCCGGCACTGCTCGACCAGTTGAAATTGGCAAGACATGACATTGAACTTCTTAATGAGGCCTTCAGCGACACCATGGGCCATGCTGGCGCTTTGGTTTGGAAACCGGACGGCATCATTGAAGGCGGCGCCGATCCGCGCAGTGATGACTGCGTCGCGGCGCTCTAATCATCCTGATTCGTGCTGCCCCAAACCGCCCCGGAGTGAAGCGCATTTAACTCCAGCTGCTTTTTTTTGGTGCGAGAATGAATGGGTCGGCGAAAGTATTTATCCAAGAAAAATTTAAAACGCTGTTTAATAACACTTTCATTAAATGGCACACACCTTGCTTAGCGCTTCTTGCTAAAAGTACTTGCTCCGGCCGCTACCACTTTACGGCCACTTCGTTTTGCCACGGATTTAACCTCAAGAGGAACGTGTCCATGTATCACTCAATTCGAACTCTTTTCCGCTCTGGGAATCTTGCAAAATCTCTGACAGGCCTCGCCGTGATAATCTCTGCCACTTTCTGCATGGCATCCACTAGCCATGCTCTTACCGTCGAGGAAATTGAACAGCGGGGTTACATCAAGGTCGCTACCGAGGATGATTACCGCCCGTTTGAATTTATCGAAAACGGCAAATCAACCGGTTATCACAACGAATTGAAGGAGCTGGTCGAGAAAGAGACCGGTCTTGAGTTGCGCCAGACCACCCTACCCTGGTCCGGTGTTCTGCCCGGCATTACCAGTGGTAAGTTTGATATTGCTCTATCAGCGGTACTGGTAACCGAAGCTCGTAAGCCCAACTTCGATTTCACGACCCCGACGGCTGCGTCAACCACCATTTACGGCACACGGAGCGACAGCCCCATCAAAAGCGCAAAAGACTTGGTTGGCAAAATCGTGGGTGCCCAGACCGGTAGTGCCTTCCTGGCAGAGTTCAAAGTTTTTAATGAAAAATTGAAGGCTGAATATGGCGAAGGCGCCAAGGAAATCGTTGAATATGCCAGTTACCCGGAGGCCTACCAGGACCTGGGAATTGGCAGGCTTGATGCTGTGGTTAACAGCGACCTTGCAATCCTTTCACTGGTCGCCGAACGCAGTGACATGTTTATAGCAGGTGAGCCGGTGAGTGAACCTCGCTACATCGCCTGGTCTGTTAAAAAAGGTAACACCGCGATTCTGGAGATCATGAACGGCGCCCTTACGAAAATCCGCGAAAGCGGTGACATGTATCAGCTTCAACAGAAATGGCTGCGCGCCAGCCACAAAAACATGCCTGTAGACGTGAACTAATAACGCCTAGTATGAATGCCTACGATTATTGGAGCATCTTCCAAGGCTCCTTCACCACCATCGGCGTATCTATGGCTGGAGTCCTTATTGGACTACCTCTGGGTCTGTGTCTGGCGCTGCTGCGCTGGGCACAGATGCCAGTAAGCCGGCAAGTCGCCTATCTCTACGTCAGCATTATTCGGTCATGCCCGGCCGTAACATTAGTGATGTTGATTTACTTTGGCTCGCCTCAAATAGGGGTATCACTAAGCCCTCTGGCCGCCGCGATGATCACAATGGCTGTCACTGCGTCTGCCTTCAGTAGCGAAATTTGGCGATCGTCTCTGCTGGCGTTTGACCGCCAGCAATACGACGCTGCGCTCGCCTTTGGAATGCCCAGATTTACGCGGGTCTGGCGCATCGTATTGCCACAGGTATGGCGCTCCAGTCTTCCCGGCCTGATCAACGAAACCACCATGCTGATCAAGTCGAGCCCGGCCATTGCGGTCATTGGCATGGTCGAGATCACCCGAGCCGCACAACGAGTGGGGGCCCGAACCTATGACCCCCTGCCGCCACTGATGGTGGGGCTGGTGCTTTACGTGGTGATTATCTTTGCTCTGGTCAGGCTTCAGCGTCGGCTTGAGCTCAGTGGCGATAGACTGGAGCCAACCCAATGAGCTACAACGATTTTATTCTGGTGTGGCAGCAGTACCCGAAAATCCTGGAAGCATTTGGCAATACCCTGATGCTGATCGTGATTTCAGGAAGCGTATCTATGCTGCTTGGAATCTTCCTGACGCCCATGCTGATGTCCAAACGCAAAGCCATCAGTTTGAGTGTCTCGATTTACTGCGAAAGCATGCGGTGCATGCCATTTCTTCTGTTCGTTTACATGATCTACTTTGGGCTTCCATCTGCAGGTATTCAGTTGTCTAACTGGACCACCGGCATTGCCGCCCTGATCCTTTACAACGCCGCTTACATGGCTATTTTCCTGAGAGGCGCCTGGCAGGATATTCCCAAGGAAACCATTGAAGCTGGGCGTGCCTACGGCTTCCACGGATTCAAACTGTTTCGCCGCGTTATCATGCCGCTGATGCTGATGCGCGCGATCCCGATGGTTGGCAATCAATGGGTACAGATTGTTAAAGACAGCGCCTTCCTCGGCATCATCGCAGTTACGGAGCTGACGGCTGCGATGAACTCAATCCAATCTACCAACTTCATTCCTTTCGCCAGTTTCCTGTCGGCAGTGCTGCTTTATTGGCTGATCAGCCTGGTGATTGAACTGGTTACTTCTCTTTTTACCCGCTACGCCGAGGTGCGACGCACATGACTCCTCCAGAAAACGCCGAGCAAACCTCAACTACCACCAGTGCGAGCCGTGTACTGCAGTTACAGGGCATCTCCAAATCTTTTGCCGACAATGAGGTTCTCAAAGACATCTCACTAAATGTTGACCGCGGACAGGTGCTTTGCCTTATCGGCCCCTCAGGCTGTGGGAAATCGACACTGTTACGGTGCATAAACTGGCTGGAAACTCCAGATTCCGGTCGTGTTATTCTTAATGGACAACGGTTTGGCGTGCACAAATCCGGTGCCAAAATGCGGGACGGGGACCTCGCTAGGATGCGCTCCCGGGTGGCCATGGTGTTTCAGCATTTTGCTCTCTGGCCTCACCTGAGCGTTATTGACAACATCATAGCGAGCCCCCTGCACGTGCAACACCGCGACCGGCAGGAAGTTCGCGAAGAGGCGATAGCACTGCTGGAAAAAGTCGGGCTGACGGACAAGGCAGAGATGTTTCCTTCTAGCCTGTCTGGTGGTCAGAAACAGCGGGTCGGTATCGCCCGGGCGCTGGCCATGAAGCCCGAATTACTGCTGTTTGACGAGCCAACCAGTGCCCTCGACCCGATGCTGGTAGGAGAAGTCCTGGGCGTGATCCGGGATCTTGCCGACGAAGGCGCCACCATGGTGATCGTGACCCATGAAATGGAATTTGCCCGCCAGGTGGCAAGTCAGGTGATTTTTATGAGTGATGGCCATATTGCCGAGGCGGGTCCACCGGAAGAGTTCTTCGCTGCCCCCAAATCCGACAAGGCCAAGCAGTTTCTGGCACGTTTTCATCAGCATCTGGAAGCTCGGTCCGCCCCGGCTGTCGAACGTTAACGCGTCACCCTGGCGCGCGCCAGGCGCAGTGCAAGACTTTGTTCGGAAAATTCAAAAGAAATTATAAAAAACAGAGACTTAAAACTTTGCACAAACTGTGCCTCGTTAAGATACGCAGCGAGAAGTCGGTGACTGAAACCACTATTAAAGCGCGACAATCTGACAAATGGTCAACTAGGGTTCCGATCTGCCGTTGACAACACAAGTGACTGGTCCGAGAGTTGACGGCTTTTTCCAAGGCTACGCGGCGGGACAAAAGCCCGGGAGAATCGTTCAGTGACTGACGCCTCTCGTTTTTTTCCAACCAAGCCAGGAGGAAATGGCCATGCTCGAAACAGCAACCCCTCTCTACGACGATCTAATTCCCGGCGGATCCCACTGGTCCTTCATTATGCGCCGCGGCCATGTACTGCGCCTGATTGACGAAACCGGCGGTGCCAGCGTCGGCATGTTGATGTACAACCCCGAGAACCCTCTCACCAGAGGAGATACTTGAATGCGATTGATTAACCGCCGCCCCGGACGGGCTTCGGCCATACTTCTGGGCCTACTGACGTTCCTTCACGTATGACCTGCCCATCGGCCAGACCGATCGCAAACTGTTCAACGACATCAGCCATTCGGTAACGGAAACTGCCCGCTATCACGCTGCCTGACTTAACTCACCCGTTACAAAAAAGGTCGCCCTGTGGCGACCTTTTATCACACATTCCACTGCTATTTACTGACTGGCAACACGATCCTTCGGCAACTTGAAGGTCCAGACCATACCGCCCTGGTTGAAGTCTTTGACTACTTTGGCAACTTCACCACCCCAAAGCGGAACTGCGCCGCCCCAGCCTGAGGCTACCGAAACGAACTGCTCGCCGTCCATGGTCCAGGTCACCGGGGTGCCTACCACGCCTGAGCCGGTATTGAATTTATAGAGTTCTTCGCCGGTTTTGGCATCAAATGCTTTCAGGAAGCCTTCCGGAGTGCCAGTGAACACCAGGTTGCCAGCGGTGGCCATTACCCCACCCCACAAAGGTGCCGGGTTTTCATAACGCCACACTTCCTCACCGGTTTTTGGATCCATAGCCCGCAAAACGCCAATGTAATCATCATTTGTTGGTTTGATGGTGAAACCTGCGCCCAGATACGCTCCGCCTCTTTTGTAGGATACGGGCTCGTTCCAAATGTCCATAGACCACTCATTGGAAGGAACGTAGAACAGGCCTGTGTCTTGGCTAAAAGCCATAGGCATCCAGTTTTTACCACCAAGGAACGATGGCTGCGCCAACACTGTTTCACCTTTCATACCCTCGGCTGACGACGGATCACCCGGGCGTCCACCTTCGGCAAAAATCGGCCGACCGGTTTTTGGATCAAGCCCGGTTGCCCAGGTAATTTTGTCTACAAATGGGAAACCGCGAATGAAATCGCCATTTTCACGGTTCAAAACATAGAAAAAGCCGTTGCGGTCAGCGGTAGCCGCGGCCATCACCGTTTTACCATTTTCTTCGTAGTTGAACGAAATCAGCTCGTTAACACCGTCATAATCCCAGCCGTCGTGGGGCGTGGTCTGGAAGTGCCATTTGATACTGCCGTCGTCTGGATCAATGGCAAGGCGAGAAGCCGAGAACAGGTTGTCGCCAGGGCGCAAATGCGAGTTCCAAGGCGCCGGGTTGCCAGTACCGAAAAATAACGAATCGGTGTCGGGGTCGTAAGTGCCGCCCAGCCAGGTGGCCGCGCCGCCGTTCTTCCACATGTCTCCAGGCCAGGTTTTACCCGCTTCACCGCCAGAGATACCGTTTTCAATAGCCTTACCATCTTTATAAACGTAGCCCATATGGCCTTCTACCGTGGGCCTGGTCCAAACCAAATCACCGGTTTCCGGATCGTAGGCTTCCACTTTACCCACTATGCCAAACTCACCACCAGACACCCCGGTAATCAGCTTTCCTTTCACCACCAGAGGGGCTGCAGTAATGGCATAGCCTGCCTGGTAATCTGCTACTTTTTTAATCCACACGGGTTTGCCGGTGTCTTTGTTCAGGGCCACCAGTTTGGCATCCAGGGTGCCGAAATAGACTTTGTCGCCGTACAAGGCAACGCCGCGGTTGACCACGTCGCAGCAAGGCATAATGCCATCCGGCAAGCGAGCATCGTATTGCCATATTTCTTCGCCAGTTCTTGCGTCAATGGCGTAAACTCTTGAATAAGATGCGGTTACGTACATCACGCCGTCTTTAATCATCGGCTGGGATTCCTGGCCGCGCATTTTTTCGCTGCCAAAAGAAAACGCCCACGCGGGCTGCAAATAGCGGATGTTTTCCGTGTTCAGATCTTCAATGGTGCTGAATCGTTGCCCTTGAGTACCCATGCCATAGCTGACGATGTCTTCAGGCGTGTTGGCGTCATTAAGAATGTCTTCGTCGGTTACCGCCTGGGCCCCGCAGGAAACGGCTAAAGCCAGGGTACTGACGGCAATGCGGATGCCGAATCTATTCGATTTCATGGTTGCTCTCTCCGAGTCTCTTGTTGTCGGTTTTCGGTAAGCCAGGAAAGTTTCCCGCCTCTGCACAGATTCTTTGCTTTGCCGGTGCAATCAACAATCAGTCCCCGGGCGTGGTTTCCTCATCACTTGGTCGTACTACCCACAAAAAACCCACGTCAGAGGCGTGGGTCTAAACCAAAATTGCGATAGTAAGCCATACGCAACGGGCGCTAGGGTTTACCCTCAGCCTGCGCAATCGCCTCTTCGCTTAGGAACGCCTGATAATACTCGGGCACGCTGTAGCGCAGGTTAACGTCAGCAAACAGCCCTTCCATCTCCCCCGACTTAACAATGTTGCCAACAATCTCCTCAAGCGCATAGCCCAGCTGTCGGTGTGAGCTCTTAATGGCCATCCCCACATCCCAAACTTGCTTACCAATACCGGGAAAAGCATTACCCGCCTGCCTGAACCCACTGTTTTCGGCTTTCGACAACTCATGATCAATTTCAGCGCGCATGCCCATAACGGCGCTAACGTCGCCATTACGCATGGCGTTGAATGCCTCATCAACGTTGGTGTAGTGGCGCACCTGGTCGCGCAGACGGCCGTTCAGTCCGGAGGTCAAGTAGAAGGCCGGTAAGGTGTCGATTTCAACGCCAATCGGGTGGTACTGAAACATGGCGATGGTTTCCACCGAATCCATCTTTTGCGGGTTGTAGGCGATTTGCCAGGTTTCCTGCTGATAGGGACCAAACAGCACAACCTGCTCGTTCATGTACTCGCCCGTAGAATCCTGCATGTAGGCGTATTGTTTGTCGTAAGGCACCCTCATCATTACGTCTGCCAGGCGTCGCTTGGCCAAATAGTGCCCCTTCCAGACGTTGTTGCGCAGGTCATCCCCCAAGTTTTCGTCCGGCACAATCCAGTGCACCCTGAATTCCACGCCCATAGCGGCAGCAATGCGTTTGCCCAGCTCCACATCAATACCCTGGGGTTCGCTGTTCACCAGGTAAGAATAGGGTGGAAAATTCTGATATAGCCCCACTTTCAGATAACCAGACTCAATAATAATGTCGAAATTACGCTCAGCAGGCCGGTTCAGCAGCATGTCGCCGTCATCGACTTCCTGAGCTATACCCGTTTGAAACACCAGCATCATTACCAGACATCGTAACAGCGCTTTCATTGCTTTCTCTCCAACAGCGAAAGGCCGGCGCGGTGCCCAGCCCGGTAACAAACAGAAAATGTCTTTGGCTGGCACCCTTTACTCAGGCTTTGGTAAAGATTCAACATACGTTCTGATGGCCCAGATCGCATTCTGATCCAACGTTTTTTTCCACGACGGCATGCCCCGATCGGTGCCATTCTGGACCCGGCTCATATAGTACTCGTCGTCCCATTCTTCGAGTTCGCGCAAATCTGGCGTCAGGCCCCCAGACATCGCCCGGATACCGTGGCAAGCAGCACAATTGCCGGCGTAGGCGCTTTCGCCAATCTGAACGGCCAAGGCGCTTGCGCCACCGTGGGAACCGCCCTCGCGGAACGGATTTTCAACCAAAATGTCAGCGCCCAACGTCGGGAGATCGCCGGTATCTACCGCTTGCGGGGTGACATTGCCGTGCGCGATAACCAAACCCGCTGTGCCTAACAAGGCCGCCGTTGCCAATGTTTTGAGTGAAAAAGAGATTGCCATGGTTGTTACCTCTGTTGATTCCCCGTGCTCTGGCTATTGGATTTGTGTGACACCAGTTAGTGTAATGAGTGTAAAAAACTCGTCAGCAAATCCGAATGCCACTTTGGAGGTTTCGGCTTAGTTCCTTAGTAGTAGTACACTCTGCACTAAGGCCAAAGCGCGAGGGAGCCAACGCAAGCGTTATCACCATGCTAAGCAGGCTGCCTAAGAGCGGAACAGTCCTTTAGTACTGCCAGTTTCCTACTTTCTGAATATTCCCGGGACTTTTCCCCTTCACTAAGCTGATCACACAAGAAAAAAGCCGGAGAGCCCCATGTTTCGATCTGTATCCATGATCGCCACGTTTCTGTTTATCACATTGGCTCAATTACCTTCCGTTGCGGCAGACACGGTTGAGGTAAACGTCGGCTACGTGCAGTGGACGCCAGACTCAGGCCCGGTGCTGTCAAACGTGCTTCCCGAGCCAGCGGATGCAGGCCTGCAGGGCGCCGAACTGGCTATGGCTGACAACAGCACCACCGGAAAATTCATCGGCCATCGCTATGAACTGACCCCTTACGTGGCTGATTCGGAACAGGCCGCCATTCTTGCGTTTGAAAATCTCCAGCAAGAAGGTGTGCAATTGTTTGTGGTCAACGTACCTGCCAGCACACTGGCCGCCATTATGGACAAAGCCACGGCCGACACACTGGTATTCAACGCAGGGGCTGCAGACGACGCACTGCGCACCCGCGAGTGCCACAACAACCTGCTGCACAGCATCCCCAGTTACGCCATGCTCACGGATGCCCTTAGCCAGTGGCTGCAGCTACGGCGCTGGAACAAGGTGTTTCTAATCACAGGCCCGACCGAAGCCGATGTGGCCTGGGCCGATGCCTTCCGCCGCTCAGCCAAGCGCTTTGGAGTGAAAATCATTGAAGACAGGCCTTGGACCTTTGATGCCGATTTGCGCCGCACGGCCTCCAAGGAATTGCCATTATTCACTCAAGCCAAAGATTACGATGCGGTGGTGGTGGCCGACGTGCGCGGTGATTTTGGCGAGTACGTGCCGTTTAACACATGGCTGCCACGGCCGGTGGTAGGCACTCAGGGCATGTCACCCGTAGCCTGGCACCGGGTAGTAGAAAGCTGGGGCGCAGCGCAATTGCAGAGCCGTTTCAATGATTTGGCGGGCCGCGATATGAACAGTGCAGATTATGCCGCTTGGGCCGCCGTGCGCTCTATAGGCACCGCTGTCACACAGATTGGTAGCGCCGATGCCCGCAGCGTTCGCCAGCTTATCTTCAGTGAGCGTTTTCAATTGGCGGCTTTTAAGGGCCGGAAACTGACTTATCGCCTGTGGAATGGTCAGCTGCGCCAGCCTATTCCGCTGGTGCACCCACGGGGGCTGGTGGCAACCGCACCGTTTGAAGGCTTTATTCATCCGCTTACGGAAATGGATACCCTCGGTTTTGATGAGCCAGAAAGCACGTGTCGTATTAACGGCTGATCGCCTGAGCGCTCGCCATTCAGAATAACAAGGAGCTCCTCGATGAAATTGCTGCTCAGAAAAACCGCTTTTGCCGCCCTGATCGGATTGTCCGTGCCTGCGATGGCAAGCGTGGCCTATGTGTCCAATGAAAAGGACAACACACTGTCTGTTATTGACACAGAAACAATGGAAGTTATTGAAACCATCAACGTTGGCGCGCGGCCGCGGGGCATTTTATTGTCCAAAGACTTCACCAAACTGTACATCTGTGCCAGCGACGACGATACCGTTCAGGTGCTGGACCTTGCGACCCGCAAAATCATCGACACCCTGCCCTCGGGTGAAGATCCGGAGCAGTTCGCGCTGCACCCTAACAACAAGCATCTGTATATCGCCAACGAAGACGACGCCATTGTGACCGTGGTGGACGTAAACACCAAAGTGGTTCTGGCCCAGATAGAGGTAGGCATTGAACCCGAAGGCATGGCCGTAAGCCCGGACGGAAAATGGGCGGTAAACACCTCAGAAACCACCAGCATGCTGCACTGGATCAACACCGAAACGTTTAAAATCGAGAAGAACATTGTGGTTGGCCAGCGCCCGCGCCACGTGGAATTCAGCAAAGACAGTAAGGTCGCCTGGGCCTCCGCCGAAATCGGCGGCACCGTGCACATTATTGATGTGGACAAACTCGAGCAAATTCATGAAATGTCGTTCAAAGTGCCCGGCGTAAATCAAGACCGGGTGCAACCCGTGGGGATTGAGCTAACCTCTAATGGCAAGTACGCTTTTGTCGCCCTAGGTCCCTCTAATCACGTGGCTGTGGTAGATGCCAAAACTTACGAAGTGCTGGACTACCTGCTGGTGGGCAGCCGAGTGTGGCAGCTGGATTTAAACAAAGACGAAACCCAGCTTTACACCACCAACGGTGTGTCTGGCGATGTGTCGGTTATTGATCTGGAGGATATGAAAGTCATTAAATCCATCAAAGTAGGCCGCTACCCCTGGGGTGTGGTTATCGACCCAAACTCATGACACTGGCAGCACGGAATATTGGTTTTTGCTACGGCAGCAAACCGGTACTGACCGACATCAGCTTTGCGCTCGACAGCGGATGTTTCCACGCCCTGCTAGGCCCCAATGGGGCTGGCAAGTCGACCCTTTTTGGCTTGTTGACCCGGCTCTTGGCGTTGCAGCAGGGTGGCATCCTGTTCGCTGGACAGTCTCTGAAAAAACACCCCGCCGAGGCCATGCGCCAGATCGGCGTGGTGTTTCAGCAAAACGCGCTGGATCTCGATTTAACCGTGCGCCAGAACTTGATGTATCACAGCGCGTTGCATGGGCTTTCACGCAAACAGGCGCGGCTGCGGGGCGACCACGAACTGGAGCGCTTCGGTTTGCTGGACAGGGCCAACGATCCCGTAAGGACGCTGAACGGGGGCCATAGGCGACGGGTAGAAATTGCCCGTGCTTTGCTGCATCAACCGACACTGCTGCTTTTAGATGAACCCACTGCGGGGCTGGACATCGCTAGCCGCAAGGCACTGAACGACCACGTTCGCCAACTGTGCGCAGACGATAACTTGACGGTACTCTGGGCCACCCACCTGATTGAAGAGGTTGCAGCACAAGACCGGGTGTTGATTTTACACCAGGGAAGGCTGCTAGCCGATGGCCCCGGGCAAGAATTGTGCAGCCGGTCAGGCACCACTACCCTGGCTGAAACCTTTGAATTGCTCACCGGAGTTGGCTCATGAAACCCGCAGCCTACTGGCATTGCTTTGCCGGCATTCAAACCCGTGAATGGCTGCGCTTTTGGCAACAACGCACCCGGTTTGCCAGCGCGTTAGTGCGCCCACTGCTGTGGCTGGTGGTGTTTGCCGCCGGTTTTCGCGCCGTCCTTGGCATTTCCATTATTCCGCCCTATCAAACCTATATCACCTACGAAACCTACATTGCACCGGGCCTGTGCGGCATGATCATCCTGTTCAACAGCATGCAGGGCGCGTTATCAATGGTGTACGACCGCGAGCTGGGCAGCATGCGGGTGCTATTGATGAGCCCCCTGCCGCGGCCCTTCCTGCTGATCACAAAACTGCTGGCCATGAGCGTGGTGTCAGTGATTCAGGTCTATATTTTTCTATTTGTTGCCTTGTTGGTGGATGTGGAACCGCCGTTGTGGGGTTACCTTGCCGTGCTGCCGGCACTGGTTTTGACGAGCTTAATGCTGGGCGCGCTGGGCCTGCTGATTGCCACCTGGATCAAGCAGCTGGAAAATTTTGCCGGGGTGATGAACTTTGTCATTTTCCCGATGTTTTTCATGTCCTCCGCGCTCTATCCACTATGGCGCATGAAGGAAGCCAGCCCCTGGCTGTATTGGGTGTGCCAGTTCAACCCGTTTACCCATGCAGTGGAAACCATCCGTTTCTCGCTGTATTTGCAGTGGAGCCCTTTAGCGTGGGGAGTAAGTGCGGGCGTTACCGTGGTACTGGTTATTTTGGCCACGGCTGGCTTTCAGCCGCAGCGAACCAAAATACTGGGCGCTAAGCCAGCCTGAATATTGAGCTGCGCCAGGGCAACAGGCAATTTTCCTGAAACAAAGACCCCATTCGAACCAGAGCGACGCGTAAAATTGTACTTTGGTGCCTGTTTTTTGGTGCGATGGTCGCATTCAGCTCAACACCGATATAACGTGTAATGGGGTCATTACAATAACAACCAGAGGTCCGCAGGCCACCTTGGCCGCAGGAAACTCGTTGCCCAGAGATCGCTATGCTTGCCAAGCTGCATGCCACACATTCGCTTCAAACCGGCTATGATGAACCCACAGCAATTCTCGATAGCGAAAGAAGACAGGTAGAGACGTTCATGGAGCCAGCCTACAAGATCCTGATTGCCGATGACCATCCATTGTTCCGCGAAGCGATTAGCAGTGTTATCGCGTCAGGTTTTGAAGGCAGCGAGATCCTCGAAACCGACGATCTAGACAGTGCGCTGATAATCGCCAAGGAAAACGACGATCTCGACTTGATTCTGCTGGACCTGAATATGCCCGGCATGCACGGTCTGAACGGGCTGATTACACTGCGTAATGAAGCGCCCACCATTCCGGTGGTGATTGTGTCAGCCGAGGAAGAAAAGCAGGTGGTGCTGCAGGCTATTACCTACGGCGCCGTGGGCTTTATCACCAAATCTTCGCCCCGGGTCAAGATGACGGAAGCCATTCAACAAATACTCAACGGCAACGTGTATTTACCCTCTGACATCATCCGCACCGGCAAAGAAAGTACAGGGCGGCGCCGGCGTAACGATGACAACCCGGTTTCCCCCGAGCTGCTCAATTCCCTGACCCGGCGCCAATTACTGGTGCTGGAGCGAATGTCCAAGGGTGAATCCAACAAGCAGATTGCCTACAATCTCAATATTGCCGAAACCACCGTTAAAGCTCATGTTTCTGCAATATTGCGCAAACTCAGCGTACATAACCGGGTGCAGGCTATTTTGTCCGCCAGCGATGTCGACTTCAGTCAATATTTGAAGCGCTAACCAGCCGCCTTACAGAGCGCGCACCGCTCCGTTTTTATGGTAATTTTAGTGCTTCATTCACACTGGCCCGCCAATCAAATGGTTTAACGTGTTCCTGAGTTTCAGTGGCTTGACTGGCTTGTTCATCAGCACATAACCCAAGTCACGGATTTGCTGCTTCAGTTCGTTGGTGTAGTTGGCAGTAATCATCACCACCGGCGCGGGGTAATGCCGGCGACTATTAACGCTGGCGACAACATCCACTCCGGTTTCGTTGTTATCAAGGTGATAGTCCGCCAGTATCAGGTCTACCGGGCTGGTCACCGGATCAAGCTGGCGCTCGAGATCTGCCAGTGAAATGGCGCAGGTTACCCGGCAATCCCAACCTTCCAACAGAGTTTTCATGCCGTCGCAGATAGCGCGATCGTTATCGATGACCCAAATCCTGGCGCCCTCCATGCCATGTCGGGCTGCCACGTGCAGCACTTCCGTGGTTGTACACCTAGGCTGCAATTGCCCCAAAGGCACCCGCACACTGAACACCGAGCCTTTGCCTTCCACCGACGACACCGTAATGTCGTGATCCAACATCCGCGCAATTTTATCCACAATGGCAAGGCCCAGGCCCAGACCTTTGTCGGGGCGTGATCCCTCCGGGCGAATTCGTTTGAACTCCTGGAAAATTTCGCGGAGTTTATCGTGCGGAATGCCTGGCCCAGTGTCCCAAACTTGCACCAGCACGTGCCCCGCTTGGCGCCTGCAGCCAAGCAAAATTCGGCCACTACTGGTGTAGCGAATAGCGTTGGTCAGAAAATTTCGCAGAATGCGAGCCAGAAGCTGGGAGTCGGACTCGACAACGGCCGAAGACGGCACAAAGTCGAGAACCAGGCCTTCGGCAATGGCCATTTGCTGGCATTCACGGGCGATATTATTCAACAAATCACGCAGATCAAACGCGGTTACGTCTGGCTTGATAACGCCAGCGTCCAGCTTGGAAATGTCCACCAAAGTACCCAGCAGACTTTCCACGTCATCCAAAGAGGTACTGACCGAGCGCACCAGGCTCTCGGCTCTCGGGCCAAACGATTGCTCTAGTAAGGCACTGGTGAACAGCCTGGCGGCATTCAGGGGTTGCAGTAAATCATGGCTGACAGCGGCCAAAAATTTGGTTTTTGACAGGTTAGCCTGTTCCGCTTCCTGCTTCGCCTCGGTCAGAGCCGACGTGCGCTCCTTGATGCGGCGTTCAAGATCATCATAGGCCTGCTCTAGGGCAAGTGCCGTTTTACGACGTTCGGTAATATCGCGAATGAGCACAAAAAAGCCGACAACGTCATTTTGCTCGTCAAAGTTCGGCACGTAGGAACGCAGCATATGACGCACCTGACCCTCTTCGCTGGCTTCTTCAAATTCAAAGTTAACATTATGACCAGCTAACACTTCCAACATCTGCGGCAGCAGCCGCTGATACAGCTCTTCGGAATGGACGTGATCAAGGCGTTTGCCCAGAGGCGACTCGCCGTCACGGCCATACCAGGTTTCATAAACTTGGTTACAGAACTGAATGCTCAAGTCGGCGCCGACATAGGCGATCAGGGCCGGCACATGGTCAGTGACGACACGAATCCAACGTTCGCTCTCTTCAAGCGCTTTGATTCGGCGTGCCATTTCACTGTTTTTTACATCGGTGATATCGGAATAGAGCACCACCAAACCGCCCTCTCGGGTGGGTCTTTCAGTCATTTGCACCCATCGATCATTTGAAAGCAGAAACACCACGCCGTCTGAATCGGGCTCACGGTGTTCCTCGACAATTAAACCCGACGCGAACGCCAGGCTTCGAACGGTTTCGATACTCGTACCCGGGGTCGGCATGGCAACACCAGCGTGCCGCCAGTAACTGCGAAAGCGGCTATTGCTCTGCACCAGCAGATGGCGATGGTCAAACAACACGAAACCATCAGCGATGCTTTCAATGGCATCGCTAAGACGCTGGCGGCTTGTTTCCGCTTCCTCGCGGGCCCGGTTCAGCGCCTTGTTGCTGCCACGGAGTTCGTCCATGGCATCATTCAACGCTTCGGTGCGTTCACGCACTTGTTCCGCAAGCACCACAGAATGCTCAAACGCAGCGTAAGGTTCAGGTTTTTGGGCCGTGCCAGATTCCACCCTGACAATCAGCGCATCACGAATTTTGCGCAGACGCCCATTTTCAGCTTCCAGCAGATCAATACGGCGAATCAGCGCCGCGCTCGGGTGTACCTGATCGTTACAAGGAACCGGTGTCAGGCTGACCAATAACCACCCCCGTAAATGTCTGGTTAATGTGCATACCGTTAAACTGCTCGCCATAGCTATTAAAGCCGACCACCTTGTGCTGCCTTAAAAACACCGATACTTCTTCTGATTTACCGGTGATTTCGGCTTCAAGGCGGCGTAAAAAACAATCGCAACCGATGGTGATTAATGGTGTTCCAACAATGTTCTCGGAAATTTCAAGCTGTTCACGCACGCTGTCTAACAGCGACTGCGGCTCCATAGACGTCATTACAATTCCGGTCTCGACGGCGCAATAAAACGTCAGGCTTTTATCAGGGTTAACGCATTGAATGGAGCGCACAAAATAGTGACCTCCGACTTTCACACCCAGTGGGCGCAGTGCGAATACCGTGCGGTCTAATTCGTCAGTCGATACCCCAACCGCTCGGGCGTAGGCATCTGCGGCAGGCTCGGCGTTTAGCTCATACACCGTTCTACTGTCAGAGCAGGCACGCGTGACAACCAGCTTTTCCTTCCCTTCTGTCATGTGATGGCTGGAAAATACCCGAAAGTCTAAAGGCGTATTCACCAACATCACTGTGGCTGCGCCAGCGTGAAAGAGACCGTCATGAAATACATGGGTGTTGGAGAGACGCTCGTCATCGCCGGCGGATCCGCCAAATTGAGGAATGCTGCCAAGCGCCGCATTCAGCGTCGCAAGCACCAACTCTTCACGGCTTGAAAGTCCGTCTAACAAGGTGATGGCAAACGTATTGCCTTTGATGGGCGCCAGGCGGGCGTTGCGGCAGTTCGTTAGCAGGCCATCAATAACATTTTGCGCGTCAAGGAGCGAAAACCGATCCATTTCGCGAATCAGCGCGCAGTCGATCGCGAAAAATCGACTGTCAAAGCCAATGGCTGTGATGCACCCCCGATCATAACCACGGGCGGTAATTTCACCGGCCGAGGTGCAACCCGACAGGCGCACACTCGGAAACACCTGCTGCAAAGCCGGCCCAAGCCGCTCCAGGTCGTACTCTGCAGAACAGAAAAACAGAACATAGCCCAAGTGCGAGTGGCTGAGTTGATTGGCCAGACTGTTCGCTGCCAAAACCGGCTCGCGAAGGCACGTACTGGCTACACGAACGGCGGGCTGAGTCGTTACTGGCTGCATAGGGCGTAATTCCGCAGAAAAAGATCTTCTCCCACATTCTACGGACTGCAGCCTGTTCGCCAATGCAACTTCAGTGCTTTTTACGGGCGCACCAAAATGGTCGTAAGCCATTGATTATAAAACTCCTTTATCAATGCCAAACAGCAAGGTCGGTACACCCACTAGAAAACCAGCACTTTAGTTCTAGCCAGCAGCATACACAAGGCGGCAAAGCCACGACTCTACCCCTTGTGGTCCAGCACGATCAGAACATCACAATCGCACCAAGGGCGATGGTGTCCGCATCGGTACTGGTTACACCGGTCGTCCGATTCTTCTGCTCGAACATATTGTATTCCGCCACCAACTTGAAATTGCTGTTCACATCGTGGAAGAAGCCGAAGGTAGTGCTCTCGGTTTCAAAGTCCAGAATTTCGGCGTCCGTCTCGCCGTACGACAACACCAGTCGGTTGGCGCCAAAAGCGTAGGAACCCTGCACTAAAAATCCGTCAGCATCGTCTTCAGTCACCGCAGAGTTGCCAATCAATACCGGATTATCACCTTTTGAAGTAAAGCCAGACGCCGCCAGAGTCAACCCGGCAAGCGATGCTTTAAGGCCGTAACCAACGCCGGTGCTTTCAACGGTGGTGCTGCCATTTTCCGCAGATTGATAACGGCCATTAACCCAGCCGGTAAGCGCTACGTTACTCAAAGAAGTGGTATAAGTGACTTCAGATTCAAAGCGTGGTGCCGCGTTTTCATCGTTGGTACCGGTAACCGTGTCCGCCGGATCCAGAATACCAACAGCAAGGTTAAAACCGGACATTTCCGGCGCGCGATACGTTATCTGGGCTGACGGTGTCGGGTACGGGTAGCCGGCGCGAATATTGCCGAACGACACACCTCCCGCCGTACCTGGAGAACCGAAGCCCATCAGAATTTCATCAAGGAAAATGTTAGAACGGGCGTACAGACCAAAATCTTTACCCAATAGCACCTGCCCAAAATCGCCGTCAACGGTGGCGTAGAACTGACGAACATCAATCGCGGTATCCGTTGCTAAACCGTCGTCTAGACTGTCATTGATCGATGTCCAGAATGACGAACGACCACCCAGAGTGAGATCGCCCATTTCTTTGCTGAAATTAAAGCCTATGGTGTTTGGCAAAAAACCCATTTTCACGCGGGAATCGCGGGTATTGTTTACGTTGTTGTCACGATTTACGTAAAACGCGTTGAAATAACCATCAACAGAAAAAGAAGTGCCGTCTTCGTTATACAACTCCACCGCCGCATTCGCCGCTGCACTGACGCCCATTGCAGCCACCATCGCAATAAACAAGCTTGACCGTCTAATTTTATTATTATTCATAATTTCCCCGGATATGTTTGGACATTCAGAACCAGGCGCTGTTTTAGCGGCGCCGTAAGCGAACTCTTTCGCTTAAACTCCATAATCGGTGAACGCAGATAACCGAGGTATTCGCCGGGGGAGTCGGTTTCATGCGTATTTGGGAGGGCTTAGAAATCTGCACTTTGGGATAAGAGCATTTCGACCACTGCGTACAAACGCCATAACAAAAGAAGCCCCCGAAGGGGCAACTTGCTAAACCGAATCAACAGCTGTTGATTAGTGGCTGATCATCCACGGCCGCATGGAGGGGAACATTTTCTTCCCGTCAGCGGTGTAAAACAGCAGGGACTTCCCGGGTTTGGGTAAGCCACAGCCGCAACTTCGGCTGTGTTCTTTGTCGTTATCCCGGCGGTCGGCGGTTGAAAACACAGGCTCATGGCGGGAACGCTCATTCCGTTCCATCGCCGCCCGCTTTGTGGTGTCCATGTTTGCAATGTGCGGAGCTAACACAATCACCCTCGGCGATAGCACGTTGCAGCTAGGGCACTCCGCCGGCTTAGCGGCGTCTGCCATGGTCGCCAATGTGTTAAACAAACCGTGCTCCCGACATTTATAGTCATACACAGGCATGGTGCTTACTCCTTGTCTTTCGACAGCGGTAAATCCATTCCACCAGTGACCATTTTCTTCGGCCCTTCGGCACACGGGTTGATATCGAAGTCAAAGATGCCGGTTGGCAGCCAGAGCGTGGCACAGGCATTCGGGATATCCACCACACCGCTGATGTGGCCTTCCACCGGCGCACAACCCAGAATTGCGTAGGCTTGAGCCTTGGTATAGCCGAACTTGGTCATGTATTCGATGGCATTCAGGCAGGCCTGACGATAGGCCACCTGCACGTCCAGATAATGCTGGCCGCCGTCTTCGTCAACGGAGATGCCCTCAAAAATCACGTAATCGTCATAACGAGGCTTGATCGGGCTGGGCTTGAACACAGGGTTCTTGATGCCGTACTTCTTGATGCCGTCTTTGATCAGGTTAACCCGCAGGTGAATCCAGCCGGCCATTTCAATAGCGCCACAGAAGGTGATTTCACCGTCGCCCTGACTGAAGTGAAGGTCGCCCACTGACAAACCGGCACCGTCCACATACACCGGGAAGTACACTTTAGAACCACGGGAAAGATCTTTAATGTCGCAATTACCACCGTGCTCACGGGGCGGCACGGTGCGGGCGCCCTCGGCACCGGCGGCTTTGGCAGCATCGCCTTTTAACTGGCCCATGTGAGCGGTGTCACCGTGCGGCAACGTGGCCAGCGCAGGTACACGCTCCGGATCGGTAGCCACCAGCCCGGCCTCACGCTTGTTCCAGGTGTCCAGCAGCTCTTTCGACGGCAGACAACCAATCAGGCCCGGGTGAATCAATCCGGCAAATTCCACATTGGGAATGTGGCGGGATTTGGTGAACATGCCGTTAAAATCCCAGATACTTTTCTGCGCTTCCGGGAAGTGCTCGGTCAGAAAACCACCACCGTTCTGCTTGGAGAAAAATCCGTTAAAGCCCCACTGGCTCTCCTTGAAGGTGCCGATATCAAGGATATCGACTTCCAGCAGATCGCCGGGCTGCGCACCCTCCACACCAATCGGACCAGACAGAAAGTGCACCTGGGTCAGATCCACATCGCGCACATCGTCGGCGCTGTCATCGTTTTTGATCTGGCCACCGGTCCAGTCGTAGCACTCGACGATAAAGTCATCACCGGGTTTAACGGTGGCCACCAGCGGAATATCCGGGTGCCAGCGATTGTGAATTTTGTCGTTCTCGTAGGCCGACTTGGACAGATCGATCTTGATAATAGTTTCAGCCATAGCGAAGACTCCTTGGAATTATTGGCTTACACGTTTAATTAACGGCTTTACTATCCGAAATCTGGCAGCGGGGGAGTATTCGCGAAATGCCCCCGGTGCCTACGTCATTCGACGTATTGGTGTACGACCACTTCTCTGTTTCTCATGCTAGCTTCAAACCGGTAGCAGTGCGGATACGCCAGCAGCGCCCGTGCTACGACGGGTTCCAGGCGCTGACGAAAAGCCCGCAGCATTTCCCGGGCGCCATAGCGCGCATCGTAACCGCGGCACAGCTCCTCTCTGAGCTTAGGCGAAAGAGACAGGTTGGCCTGTTTTTTTGACAACCGGCGATTCAGGCCTGCCAACTCGATATTTAGCAGTGCCTCTAGCCAATTGTCGGTGAGGCGGTTGAAGGTGAGAATCTGGTCAATTCGGTTGAGGAATTCCGGGTCGAAATGTCGGCGCAGAGCGGTATCGCGCATACCCTTAACGTTGCCGGGTGATAACCCTAGCCAGCTTCGCCAGCCCCTTTGGTAGCGCTGTTCGTGCACCTCGGCATCCAGTGCTCCGGCGTTGCTGGTCATAAAAATCAGGGTGTTGCAGAAGTCGATCTCGCGATTGCCGGAGGGGAACATCAGCCGGCCGGTGTCCAGTATGTTCAGCAGGGTGCGCACCACTTCCTTGCTGGCTTTCTCGATTTCATCGAACAGCACAATACCGGGCTTGCTGAACGAGCCCTGCACCTTGTTAAGGTCAAACAGGCTGTGGCCTTCCTTGCTGCCCACGTAGCCTGGCGGTGCGCCAGTAAGCGCGGCGGCGTAATGCTCCTGGGCCAAGGTGTTCATGTCGATGCGGCAAAGGCCATCCGGGTTGCCGTGAATGGCTGCGGCGATCAAGCGCACAGTTTCAGTTTTGCCCACCCCGGTGGGACCAAGGAACAGGTGCACCGCCAAAGGCCGATTTTCCTCGCCGATGTCGGCTTTCACCCTCACCAGCATGGATTCCATAGCTTTCAGTGCGTCTTCCTGGCCAACGATATTTTCCCGTAGGCGGGACATGACAGTATCTGGCTCAAAGCGGAACCGGGAAACACGAACCGGGCCTGAGACGGCCCGGTTCTTTTCAATGGATTCCCGGTTAGCTTCCAGCCGCTCATTGATAAACGGCATCGGCAACTCCCGGCTTTAAGCCCCTGCGGATTTTTCCTTGCCATCGACTGGCAGGTTGCCCACCGGGCACTCGGCCACACCTACGGTTTTACGGGTCATGGCCTCCACGTTTTCCTGCGCTTTCTGGGCATCCATCACCCAGGTGCGGTAGAACTCGAACGGGCACTCGGCCACGCCCTTATCACCATCGCCGGAAGCATGAACGCCGGTGTAGCCCCGGTGCAGTAGCTTGAACAGGTGGTTCTGGGACTGGTCGTTCTTGCGGGCATCGCGGATCTGGCTTACCGAGAGCTGGGCGTATTGAATGCCCATATCTTCCTCCCCACACTCACCCAGCGTACGACCGTCAAAACCGATAATCGCCGAGTGGCCGAAATAGGAATAAACGCCGTCAAAGCCGGAAGCGTTGGCCACCGCCACATAGCAGTTGTTGGCCCAGGCCATGCTCTTGGACATCATCACCTGCTGCTCTTTAGCTGGGTACATGTAGCCCTGGCAGCGCACGATCAGCTCGGCGCCCTTCATGGCGCAATCCCGCCAGATTTCCGGGTAGTTACCGTCGTCGCAGATAATCAGACTGATCTTCATGCCCTTGGGGCCTTCACTGACGTAGGTGGTATCACCGGGATACCAGCCCTCGATAGGGCACCAGGGAACGCACTTGCGGTACTTCTGGACGATTTCACCTTCGCTGTTAATGAGAATCAGCGTGTTGTAAGGCGCCTTGTTCGGGTGATCCTCGTGGCGCTCGCCCGTCAGCGAGAAAATACCCCAGGTATTGGCCTCGCGGCAGGCGGCAGAGAAGATGGCCGTTTCGTCGCCTGGAATGGTGGCGGCGGTTTCCATCATCTGTTCGTTGTCATACATGATGCCCATGGTGCTGTATTCCGGGAACACCACCAGATCCATGCCCGGCAAACCGATTTTCATTCCTTTGATCATGTCCGCAATCTTGCGGGCGTTGTCCAACACCTCGGCCTTGTTATGCAGCCGCGGCATCTTGTAATTCACCACCGCCACGCCGACGGTATCGTTACTGCTGGAAATATCGCCGTGTCTCATCGGTTACTCTCCTCGAATTTGTACAAACGTCCGGGCCGTTGAGGCGGGTGGTTTCCACCCAACTAAACAGCCAAATAACTGGCAATCTTGTTTTGATCTGCGCCGACCCGGCTCTCTTCGTGAACGATGGAGCCCTTCTCAATCACTAAAATCCGGTCCGCTGCATCCATCACAAAACTGAGCACCTGCTCCGACACAACAATCGAAAGCCCGCGCTCATCGCGAATCCGCTTCAGGGTCTGAGCGATTTCTTTGATGATATTGGGCTGAATGCCTTCGGTGGGTTCGTCGAGCAGCAACACCTTGGGCCGGGTGGCCAGTGCCCGGGCAATGGCCAGCTGCTGCTGCTGGCCCCCGGACAAATTGCCGCCGCGGCGGTTCTGCATTTCCTTCAGCACCGGAAACATCTCGTACAGATCCTCCGGCACCTTCTTCTCGCCCACGGCAGCCAGCGCCGTCTCAATATTCTCGCGCACCGTCAGGGTGGGGAAAATCATCCGCCCCTGTGGCACAAAACCGATACCTGCACGAACCCGCTGAAAGCTCTTCAGATTGGAGATATTTTTGCCGTTGAGGCTGATTTCACCGCCTTTGGTTGGCGTCATGCCCACCAGAGATTTCATCAGCGTCGTCTTACCCATGCCATTGCGGCCGACCACGGCCACAATCTCGTTTTCAGCCACCTCCAGATTCAAGTCATCGATGATGGTGCTTTGGCCATAGGCCACCGAATGATGTTTTATGCTTAGCATGATCAGTGCCCCAGATAGACTTCGATGACTTTCGGATCCGACTTCACGTGTTCAATGGAACCTTCGGAGAGAACCTTGCCCTGGTGCATCACCGTGACCCGGTCGGCAATATCGCCAACAAATTGCATGTCATGCTCAACCACCAGAACCGTGTGGTCCTTGGTGATCACCCTGAGCAATTCCGCCGTTTTCTTTCGCTCTGCCACAGACATGCCGGCCACCGGCTCATCCAGCATCAGTAAGGCCGGCTTCTGGATCAGCAACATGCCGATCTCCAGCCACTGCTTCTGGCCGTGACTGAGCGAGGCCGCCGATTCGTTCAGGGCATCCGTCAGGAAAATGGTTGCAGCAACCTCCTCCACCGCCTCAATAACCTTAGCGTCTCGCTTGAACGCCAAAGCACCTATTACGCTGTGCCCCTTGGGATAGGACACCTCCAGATTTTCGAACACGGTCAGATCCTCAAACACCGACGGCGTCTGAAATTTACGGCCCACGCCCGAGTGGACGATTTGGTGCTCCTTAAGTTTGGTCAGCTCCTTGCCGGCAAACTTGATGGAGCCGGAGGTGGCCTTGGTCTTGCCGCAAATCAGGTCCAGAACGGTGGTTTTGCCAGCGCCATTAGGGCCGATGATGACCCGGATTTCCTTGGGATCAAGGTAGAATGACAGATCATCCACCGCCTTGAAGCCGTCGAATGACACAGTCAGCCCCTCCACCGACAGCAAGAAATCCGAGCTATTTTTTTTGGCTGCACTCATCATGATTTCTCCGGGCTGTAGGTGTCGGCTTTCGCATCGTAATCGACGGCTTTTTTAGCCTCCGGCTCTGCAACTGCAGGTTTTGCCACGGAGTTGGCCTGTGCCTTTTTTCGCTTGAACAGGCGGTCCTCCAGAGGCATAACGTAGCTCCGGTAAAGCCCTGCGAGGCCGTTCGGAAAGGCCAGCACCACACCAATGAACAAAGCACCCATGGCAAAAGGCCAGAGTTCGGGGAAGGATTCGGAGAAACCACTTTTCGCCGCATTCACCAGCAACGCGCCGTAAACCGCGCCAAGAATAGATAACCGGCCCCCAAGGGCACAGAAGATGACCATTTCGATGGAAGCAACAATGCCAATAAATGACGGCGACATGAAACCCACAAGCAGAGTGAACATAGCGCCGCCAATACCGGCAAAGGCCGCTGCCAGGCAGAACACGAAGATCTTGAAAGCGGCCACGTCATAGCCGGAGAAACGCACCCGATTTTCCTGCGCGTTCATGGCCACCAGAATGCGCCCCAGTTTGCGGTTCTCCACAAAACGCGCCACGAACAGGCACAGGAACAACATACCAACGCAGACAAAGTACAGGGTAATTCGCGCTTCATCGGTGCGTATGTCCCAACCATTCAGGGTCTGCAAATCGGTAATGCCATTCACGCCGCCGGTGTAACCCTGCTGCCCGATAATCAGAATAGTCAGAATGGCAGCGATGGCCTGAGTAATGATGGCGAAGTACACACCTCCCACTCGCCGGGTAAACATCGCCAGACCGATGATGAACGCCAACAACATGGGCACACCAATCACCGCCAACAAAGTGAACGAGAAGCTGTTGAACGGAACCCAGAACCAGGGCAGTTCGGTGATCTGGTTCCAGTCCATGAAGTCTGGAATACCTGGCGTGGACTGAATTGCGGTGGCCTCCGGAGTGGAGGCTTCCAGCTTCAGAAACATGGCCATGCAATAGCCGCCCAGACCAAAAAACACACCTTGGCCCAGGCTGAGAATACCGGCCTTACCCCAGCACATCACCAGGCCAATGGCGACGAAGGCGTAGGTCAGGTACTTGCCCACCATATTCAGGCGAAACGGGTCGAGGAACAGCGGCAGTACCACAACCAGCATCGCCGCCAGTATCAAATAATAGAGTCCCTCACGGGATACAAACCATTTCACTAAAGCTGAACTCTTCATCACAATCTCCTAGCGACGGACCTTGAGGGCCATGAGTCCTTCCGGGCGTATCATCAAAATCCCGACGACCACCAGCAGGGTGAGTACCTTGGCCATAGAGCCACTTAGGAAAAACTCCATGGTGGACTGGGCCTGGGAGATGCCAAAGGCGGAAACAATCGTGCCCACCAGACTTTGCGCACCGCCAAACACCACCACCAGAAAGGTATCCACGATGTAGGCCTGGCCGGACGAGGGCCCGGTTGAGCCGATCATGGTGAACGCAGCACCGGCGATACCGGCGATACCACAGCCAAGTGCAAAAGTGGCGCGGTCGACGCCGGCACTGTTGATGCCGACCGCTTCTGCCATGGGGCGGTTCTGAACCACCGCCCGCACTTTCTTGCCGTAGCCGGAGCGATACATCAGCAGGTACAACGCTACGGCAATCAACAGCGCGATTATCATCACGAACAGGCCGTTAATTGGCAGTTCCACCATATCGGTCACCTGAATAGCACCCATCATCCATTCGGGCAGATCGACACCCACTTCCCGGGCGCCGAAGATGGAGCGATAGGCCTGTTGCATAATTAGGCTCAGGCCCCAGGTTGCCAGCAACGTGTCGAGCGGTCGGTGATAGAGGCGCCGTATAATGAGCCACTCAACCATCGCTCCTAGTGCGGCACAGACCAGGAAGGCCAGAATCATGGCGATAAAGAAATACCCGCCAAACAGACCCGGTAAGTAAGACTGGAAAAAACCCGATGTCAGGTAGGTGGTATAAGCGCCAAGGATCATGAACTCCCCGTGGGCCATGTTGATCACGCCCATTTGACCGAAGATGATGGCCAGGCCCAAGGCCATCAGAACAAACACTGAAAACAGGGAGAGCCCGGCAAAACCCTGCATGGCAAATATCGACATCAATTCACTGCTGGTGTAGCCGTCAAACATGACCCTATCTCCCGTTCAAACCAACGTGCTTCGCGTTTCGAAAGCAATGAACGTCGGCGCCCGAAGGCGCCGACTATCCAGCTTTACTGATAACCTTTAGGGAAAGGATCGGGCTCCATCAGCTCTTCGGTCTCGAACATAACCTTGTACTGGCCATCAATCTGAGCCTGGCCAATTCGGGTCTTGGACCACAGGTGATGGTTTTCGTGGATGCGAACGTAACCTTCTGGTGCCTTATCAAACTCGATGCCCGCAAAGACCTCACGAATCCGGTCGATATCAAAAGAACCGGCCTTCTCGACCGCTGCCTTCCACAACCATGGGCCAAGATAGGCCGCCTGGGTGACGTCACCAATGAC
Source organism: Marinobacter sp. BSs20148 (assembly GCF_000283275.1). Lineage (NCBI taxonomy): Bacteria > Pseudomonadati > Pseudomonadota > Gammaproteobacteria > Pseudomonadales > Marinobacteraceae > Marinobacter > Marinobacter sp. BSs20148. Next base: position 1,261,390 of record NC_018268.1, on the reverse strand, counting down.
CATGTCATCGCCGTAAGCTTCCTTGAACGCCGCCACAAACGCCGTGTTGTTCGGGTTGTCCAAGCTTTGGAAGTACTTCATCGAGGCATAAATGCCCTCTACGTTCTCACCACCGATACCGCGGATTTCGTCCTCGGTTACGGAGATGGTCAGCAGTAATGGTTTCTCGTCGGTGAAATCAACACCCGCCGCTTTCATCTGCTTGTAGAAGGCCACGTTGGAGCCGCCGACGACGGAAGCAAAGATAACGTCAGGCTTACGCAGCTTGATCTTGTTGATCACCGTATTGAACTGGGTGTGGCCCAGTGGGTAGTACTCTTCACCCACAACCTTCAGGCCCAGCTTGTCGATGTGCTTGCGAGCAATCTTGTTGGAGGTACGTGGCCAAATGTAGTCAGAGCCAAGCAGGTAAAAAGTTTTTGCGCCTTTCTCCTTGGCAATCCAATCAAGACTCGCAAGAATCTGCTGGGTTGCTTCCTGGCCGGTGTAAACCACGTTGGGTGATTGTTCCAGGCCTTCGTAAAAGGTGGGGTAATACAACATGCCGTTGTACTGCTCGATGACCGGCAAAATGGCCTTACGGGAAGCGGAGGTCCAGGCACCAAAAATAGCGGCAACGTTGTCTTGGCGGAGCAACTTGCGGGATTTCTCAGCAAACGTTGGCCAGTCGCTGGCGCCGTCTTCCTGCACAAAGTCAATTTGGCGGCCAAGCACACCGCCAGAGGCGTTAATCTGGTTGATAGCCAGTTTTTCTGCCTGCACCGACCCGATCTCGCTGATCGACATGGTGCCGGTAATAGAGTGCAATATACCGACAGTAACGGTGTCGTCAGTCACCGCCAGCCCTGTGGTGTTGACCTCAGCTGTGCTCGGCGTCGCCGCCTGCACAGAAGACGCCAACATGACGGACGCCGCCAGTGCCATCAGGCCTTTGCGGAAACTCAGCTTTTTTTCAAACGACCGCTCGCTGGCGATTATATCTATCGTACCCATGGTCATTCCTCGCAGTATTTGAAAGCCGGTACTGCGCTTCTTTGCGAAAGCACAGCGCCCACGCCAAACACTTTGCTCGGTCTGCCCTGCGGCGCCCATTCGGTAATCACCCCAGCGGACTACGTCATTTGACGCATTCCTGTTAGCGCGTGGGCAGGCTAAACCTACGCGGTACAAAAATAACCGCGCCTTGTCTACTGCTTCCTCTGTCAATGGCACGAAACTTGTTAAGCACTTGTTAAGCACTTGTTAATAGTGCTCGGCTCCGCCGAAAGACACTCGAAACCGCACCAAAACCGGGCGCTTCCCGGGTAATACGGGCAACACAAAGATGGCCGCACGACAAAACATTTTCCGGGTTAGGCGCCGTTACAACCAATGGGTCGCCAATCAAACGCTTGAGGATTACGCCCTGCGTTTTACCGCCAAGAGCGCACGGCGCTGGTCTGCGGCGAGAGTCAGCAACACCGCCCTGGGTGCAATTTCGTTTCTCGCTCTGGAAGCTATTGGCGGATCCATCACCCTGTATTACGGCTTTGACAATGCGGTGGCGGCCATCCTGGCGGTCAGCCTGGTGATTTTGCTGACCGCCATCCCCATCAGCTACTACGCCGCCCGCTATGGCGTGGATATAGATCTGCTCACCCGGGGGGCCGGTTTTGGCTATATCGGTTCAACCATTACATCGCTGATTTATGCCAGTTTTACATTCATTTTCTTCGCCATCGAAGCAGCCATAATGGCGATGGCCCTGGAAATGCTGTTCGATATCCCTCTGGTTTTTGGCTATCTGATTTGCGCTGTGGTGATCATTCCGCTAGTCATACACGGTATTACCACCATCAGCCGATTTCAGGTCTGGACTCAACCGGTATGGGTGTTGCTGCAACTGCTGCCCTTCGTATTCATCATTTATGCCGACGCCTCCGCAGTGGGCGACTGGACTGAATTTGAAGGGCTGGGCAGCACGGCCGGGCAAGGGCTGAATGTGGTGGCGTTCGGTGCCGCCGCTGCGGTGGTGTTTTCGCTGATCGCTCAAATTGGCGAACAGGTGGATTTTCTGCGCTTCATTCCCGAGCCGCAGAGCCAAAAAGAGAAGCGGCACTGGTGGATCGCCGTTATGGCCGGCGGGCCAGGCTGGATTGTTATCGGCGCACTGAAAATTCTGGCTGGATCTTTTCTGGCCGTGCTGGCACTGAATAACGGTATTTCGGCAAGCGAAGCCGCTGACCCAACGCAGATGTATCTGGTCGCGTTCAATTACATTACTCATTCGCCGGAACTTGCCCTGGCCATGGCGGGTATCTTTGTGATTTTGTGCCAGCTCAAAATCAACGTCACCAACGCTTATGCCGGTTCCATAGCCTGGTCAAATTTTTTCTCTCGCCTTACCCACAGCCACCCGGGCCGCGTGGTGTGGCTGTTTTTCAACGTCGGCATTGCACTTCTGGTGATGGAATTGGGCGTATACCGCGCCCTGGAAGAAACCCTCGGGTTTTACGGCATTATCGCCGTCGCCTGGATCGGCGCCCTGGTCGCAGATCTGGTGATCAACAAACCACTCGGGCTCAGTCCTAAACACATTGAATTCAAACGGGCCCACCTTTACGACATCAACCCGGTCGGTGTTGGCGCCATGCTGGCCGCTTCCGTGGTCGGTATTATCTGCCATACCGGCGCTATGGGCCAAACCGCCCAGGCACTGTCCCATTTCATCGCCATCGCCGTGGCGCTAATCGTCGCTCCCCTGATTGCCTGGAAGACCGCAGGGCGCTTCTACATTGCCCGCCCGCCAGAATTTCTCGCAACAGATCGCGAGCTGGTGCAATGCACCATTTGTGAGCACAAGTTTGAGCCGGAAGACATCACCACTTGCCCTGCGTACGCCGGTATCATCTGTTCACTGTGCTGCTCCCTGGATGCCCGCTGCGGCGACGCCTGCAAGCCGGGTGCCGGTTATAGAGATCAGCTTCAGCGGTTTTTTGGCAAGCTATTGCCCCCAGCCATAGTAAGCCGCCTGCACTCTCGCCTTGGCCATTTCCTGACGCTCCTATGCCTGATCAACGGATTATCAGGCCTACTGTTGTCGCTGATCCACTACAAAACACCCGTCGCATCAGCAACAGAGGCCTTGCTGTTATCTGCCACCCTTTGGAAAGTGTTTTTTATCCTTTTGATTGTCACCGGGGTCATCTGCTGGCTGTTTGTGCTGGCCCATGGCAGCCGAGTTGTGGCGGAGGAGGAATCGGAGCGGCAAACCCGACTGTTAATGGAAGAAATTGTTGCCCACGAACGCACCGACCAAGCGTTGCAACAAGCCAAGGAGCAAGCAGAAGCCGCTAATGGGGCAAAAAGTCGCTATCTGACCGGGATCAGCCACGAACTCCGGTCGCCGCTCAATGCCATTCTGGGCTACGCCCAACTTCTGGAAAACGACGAATCGGTGCCAGCCCATCGCAAGGAAGCTTTGGGGGTGATCCGCCGCAGCAGTGAATACCTCGCTGACCTGATTGAAGGACTGCTAGACATTTCCAAAATCGAAGCCGGCCGGCTTGATCTGCACAGGGACCAGGTTCGCATCGACCTGCTGATGGAACAACTAGTAACCATGTTCCGTTTGCAAGCCGAAGAGAAAGACCTGGTGTTTACCTACCACTGCCCGCTCCCCCTTCCCGAAAGAGTGACAACCGACGAAAAGCGCCTACGCCAAATCCTGATCAATTTACTGTCTAACGCCATCAAGTACACCGACCGCGGAAGCGTTTCCCTGACTCTGCGTTACCGCAGCCAGGTGGCCGAATTTACCGTAAGGGACACCGGGGAAGGCATTGCCCCGGATAACATCGAACGCATCTTCCGGCCCTTCGAACGTATCCGTACACCCGGCCAAAGCCGCACCGGAACCGGCCTTGGCCTGACCATCACTCGCCTGCTGACAGAAATGATGGGCGGCGATATCGCCGTTGAAAGTGAACCCGGCCAGGGCAGTGTGTTCAAGGTGAGCCTGATGCTGTCAAGCCTGCACAGCGCCAGCCCCCACTCCATCATGGCCCCTGCCCGCAGGATTTACGGCTATCACGGTACCCGGCGCAAGGTATTGCTGGTAGACGACGACGCCTCTCACCGCCAGGTTATTCGCGCCATGCTGTCTCCCCTGGGGTTTGAAGTCCGCGATATTGGCAACGCTTTGCACGTACTGGAAACCGTTAAAACAGAGCGGCCAGACCTGATACTTCTGGATGTTTCTATGCCCGGTTATAGCGGCTGGGAGGTGTTGCAACAGTTGCGAGCAGACCAGCACAGCATGCCGGTGGTTATGGTATCTGCTGACGCCAGCGAAGGTTGCGATCGTGCAGACTCTCCACAACTGAACGACGGCTATATCATCAAGCCGGTACGTCTGGATCTGCTGCTGGACATCATTGCCCAGATGCTGGCGCTGGACTGGCGGTTTGAAAAAAGTGCCGAACCACTGGCCGAAATCCCCTCACCAGAGACAGGCACCTTGGCGCTGCCCGATAAAGCGCACCGACAGGAACTGGCCAATCTGGCACGAATAGGCCACCGCAAAGGCTTGCTGGAAGTTCTTCATGGGTTGAAACACGGCGGTGAGGCAGAGCAGCCTTTCATCCGAGAGCTAACCACGCTCACCAACGACTTTCAGTTTGAAAAAATTCTTGAACTCCTCAAGGTAGCCGAACATGAAACTTCATGATGACCGGAAAACGGTCGTAATGGTTGTTGACGACGCAGTCGACTCTATCCGCATGATCAACGATGCCCTCGAAGAAGCGGGCATGACCGTGCTCGTCGCCCTCGAAGGCAGCCAGGCCCTGAACATCAGCCGGAATATCACCCCGGACGTGGTCCTTATGGATGCCCTGATGCCCAACATGGACGGCTTCGAAACCTGCCGGCGGCTCAAGGAAAACCCAGCTTTCATCGATGTACCCATCATTTTTATGACCGGTTTGAGTGACACCGAACACGTGGTCATGGGCCTTAACTCCGGAGGAGTGGATTACGTCACAAAACCCATCAACACCGCAGAATTACTAGCGCGCATGGACGTGCACCTGGCCAATGCACGGATGGCGAGAAGCGCACGCAGTGCTCTGGACACCGCCGGCCAGAACCTGTTTGCGGTAGACCGGGACGGAAATCTTCTATGGAGCACGCCACAGGTGTGCCGCTGCCTGCCGGACACCTATCATCCGGACTTTCAGCCCATTCGTGCCAAACTCGCGGAGTGGCTTAGCCACAACCCAGACCCGGGACATCAAATGCAGCTGAACGCTTTAGACACCCAACACTCGGTGGAATACTTGGCTCTGGTGGACGGGCGGGAATACCTGCTGCGGCTGAAAACGCCACAGAACAGGTCCAGCGCGACCGCGGCTTTGAGGGAGCGATTCCAGTTGACGCTGCGCGAATCCGACGTATTGCTGTGGATTGCCAATGGCAAAACCAACCGGGAAATAGCACAGATTCTAGACATGAGCCCGCGCACCGTGAACAAGCATCTGGAGCAGATTTTTCGCAAACTCGGCGTTGAAAACCGAACCTCTGCTGCGGCCAGTGCCATTCGTCTTCTGGCGACAAAATAGCGAGTGCCATCAGAATTAAAGACTCTCGACCCTGCGAAATTTCCTATTTTTCGCAATGGGCGTCAGGGGCGTGAGCTGGCAAAGAACGGTTAAACAAGTTTGTCGTAATGTTCACTGCCACCCACAAAATAAAAAAGGCAGACCAGTAAACAACTGGCCTGCCTTTTTTAGGATGGCCGGCGCATCAGGCGCACCGCCATAAGCGTTTTACCCCAAGGTTTTCCGAACAGCATGAACGATGTCAGAGAATGACTCAGGACGAGGGGTGGTGTTCACCGGAACACCAAGTCGCCGGCTGAGCTCGTCAGCAGACAAAAGCCCGCGGACAACTTTATCCTCTTCACCGGCAACCGTTTCTATGACCAGAAGATAGTCCGAATGCAACTCCCTGAAAGTGGACAGCAAGTCATCAACGGTCAGGTTTTGCAGTTTTTTGAAACCAATCGTTGGCAGGCTCCAAACCGGCCGCATAACATCCTGTGCCACCAGGTCAGCAATGGAGCTTCCACGCTGACTGGCAAGGCTCATGGGTAAGGAACCGATCAGGTCTTTCATGTGCAGCATTCCGATCACATCGTCCTTGCGATTAATAACCACACACAAGGTTTCTCCAGAAAGCTCCAGCTTTTTCCCGATCGCATGGATATCCTCTGATGAGCGGACGGTTAGCGGACTTTGCCTGTTGAAGTCTTTCAGCAGTTCGGTTGCAAGATCGTCGTGGGTAAGAGTATTTTGCGTCCGGGACGCAAGCCGAAAACGGGCACTGACCGGTTGTTCAGCCATAACATGCAGTTGATTGCTCATGGTAATTCCTCATTACTAAAGATCATTCCGTCAGACACAACTTACCCAGATACAGGCAAGTAAAATCCAGCTGTTCGCAAATGTCTAAAGCAGTGAAGGGGGGGCCTGTGACTGGCCGGGGTAACTAAGAAGTCGTGAAGGCGGCCTTTCAAAAGCCAAAAAGTGCAGGGCATGGGAAGTGAGTGCCAGAGACGGAAAGCCAATAGTAGAAGGCTGCGGTATCGCATCCCCAAGAGAAGAGGCCCCCTCGGTTGATTCCGCCGTGCCCTGCCAGTCGCCCAAAGCAACGTCGGTTGCAACCGGTTTACCCTGTTCCGGAGGAGCAGCGGATACTAATGTCCAGACAACAAATGTCAATCCAAGCAATGCGAAAACAAGGCCTGTCAAACTGACTTTTTGTTCGGGGCGATTGGTCATCATTTCACCGTTAATTGCCTAACCAATGTCTGGATTACAATCTATAGTAAGTCTGATTCTTAGTAACAATACAAGCTGGCTAATGGAAACGCACGCAATCTATTGAGCCGACATTTGCACCCACGGCCTTCGGATTCTCTACCCGTTTCGCGGCGCTGTATCCGGACAGGGTCTGCGGTGCTGGAGACAGCATTAACCAAAAGCGACTCGGCTCGATGAGTCAGCAGCTCTTTTCTAAGAGAACTAGTCGTAAAGTAGCAGACGGCTGACTCTGAGGTCGCATTGAACCAAAACCCAAATCCAATAGCATAGGACCTATTATTAGAAAAATAACAGGGGTAACCCATGGTCGGGCGCATCACGCTCCTTATTATTTGCTTCTTTAGCTGCTTTTCCACAGCTCAGGCAGAACTCTCCGAAAACAAAAAATCGCTGATAATGGAACTGTTTCCGTCGGCAACGGTTATTGAAGAGAAGTTGGCAGACTTCCCCGTTTATCCCGTTTATCAGCTGCAAGAGCTACTAGGCTATGCCTATGAGTCGATCGATTTAAGCAGGCTTCAGGGCTTCGCAGGCCAGCCCATCAGCATGCTGGTCGGCATGGACAACCGTGGCCGCTTTACTGGCGTAAAAGTACTGAATCATCACGAACCGGTGTTCTTGCATGGCTTGGGAGAAGAACCGCTGTTCGACTTTGTTAATCAATACAAAGGGCAGTCACTGCGGGAACAAATCATTATAAACACATCCAATACCGGCCGCCCAAAGCGAACCAGTGACGGCCATACGGTGTATTTTGACGGTGTCAGCAAAGCCACAGTCTCCGTTCTTATTATTAATGACACCTTGCTGTCATCGGCTTTGAAAGTAGCCCGCGGCAAACTCGCGGGGTTTGTGCAAACCGCTCAAACACGGGCAAAACCAGATTTCTTTGAAAGGCTCAGCTGGCAACAGCTACTCGAGCGAGGCTACATTGGCCATTGGAAGCTAAGCCGTGATGCCATTGAATCTGAGTTCGGCCGCCCACTTGCGGACTATCCTCAGGGTTTTGAAGGGACTGACGACAGCCCCTTCACCGAACTGTTCTTCGGCTATATCAACGCCCCTATGGTAGGCCGAAACCTGTTGGGAGACCAAGGCTATCAAAAGCTAATGGCTTACATAGACCCGGGCGCGCAAGTAATGCTGGTGCTGTCCGGCGGAGCCTTTCCCCACGTATCCGAAAGCTTTATACCCGGCAGCAATCCAGAGCGGCTTAATCTGAGTCAGAATGGGCTGTCCGTGGAAATGCGCGACTTGAACCTATCCGGTCAGGGCCTGGAGCTCCAGGCCGCCGGCATGCCCGACCTGGCAGTCCACAACTTCTTCCGCATGGGCGGAAGCGCTGGATTTAGTCCCGGTGCCGATGCCACGTTGAATGTTCACATCGAACTTGCCCGTAACCACTTGGTGCGAGACAGCATCATTATGGATGTGCCTGTTCGCTTCAACACGGATTTGTTTGAAACGGTAGAACCTGCTCCGTCCTTTATGGATGAACGCGAGCCTATATGGATCGGCCTGTGGAAGCAGCGCTGGTGGCAAATCACCATTTTATTAACAGCGCTCACGGTATTGACTGTTTTTTTCGCTCGCCAAAAAACATTAAGCCGCCACCCAGAACAAGTACGCCGGTTTCGCTGGGGATTTCTGTTTTTTACCCTGTTTTACATTGGCTTTTTCGCTCAGGGCCAGCTGTCGGTGGTTAATATTTACACGCTTTTTCTGGCGATCTGGGATGGTTTTTCTCTCAATGTGTTTTTACTCGACCCTATTATTTTCATTTTATGGGTGTACACCTTTATCAGTCTGTTCATTTGGGGCCGCGGCCTGTTCTGTGGGTGGTTATGCCCGTTTGGTGCACTTCAGGAGATGGCCGCCTGGCTGGGCGAAAAGCTTCGCCTGCGTCAGATCAAAGTGCCAGAGCGGTGGCATCGGCGCCTGATTCTGATCAAATACCCTATTCTGATTGGCTTGCTGGGCACGGCGTTTTACTCTCTTGCGATAGCTGAGAAGCTGGTCGAAGTGGAACCCTTCAAAACCAGCATTACCCTGCTTTTTGTACGTCACTGGCCGTTTGTAGTTTACGCCGTCGGGTTGCTGGTTATCGGGATGTTTATCAACAAATTCTATTGCCGCTACCTATGCCCACTGGGCGCCGGCTTGGCGATCATCGGCCGGCTAAGGCTCTTCAGCTGGCTGGACCGGGTCGAGTTGTGCGGCACCCCTTGCCAGCATTGCAAGAACGCCTGCGGCATTAACGCCATTCGCAAAGACGGAAGAATTGATTACGACGAATGCATTCAATGCCTGGAATGCGTGGTGATACTCAACGACGAAGAACAGTGCGTTGACAAGCGCCTGCAGAATAAAAAAAACCAGCGCCAGGCCTACATACTGGCCACCGACGCTGGCAATTCTTAGCGGCCCGGGAAAGCATCTACGCTATGAAGAAACGTCACCGCCTTTTGATGGGCCACGGATACAGCTTACATTATGCCCGTGTCAAAAAAGCATCTGTGGCAATAACCTCAGCGTAAGCAAATGCCAAGCCGGCCATAAACGCTGCGTGCACATGCTCCGCCGGCACTTTAACGCCATTGAACTCGGCGTCTAGCGTTGCACATGCGTCGTGCAAAACAACGTTGGCGTAGCCCATGTCGCCGGCAGCACGGGTGATGGCGTCGATGCAAATGTGGCTCATCGCACCCGCAATCACTAAATGGGTGATCTGCTCGCGCTGCAGCAGAGCTTGCAGCTCGGTGCCTTTGAAGCTGTTTACTTCGTGCTTCAGAACCTGGAACTCACCGTCTGCCGGTGCCAGGCTGGCGCGAATGTTAGCGCCGTCAGTGCCCGGCACAAAAAACGGAGCGTCGCTGGAGGCAAATTCATGGCGAACGTGAATCACGGGTTGCTGACGTTCGCGAAAATCAGCGAGCACCTTTGCAACGTTTTCGGCAGCAGCCTCAACGCCGTTCAGCGTCCATTTGCCATCAGGAAAGTAGTCATTCTGCATATCGACGATAATCAGGGCGGTCTTGGTCATGTGTCTCTCCAGTTAGATTGGTACTGCTTATACTAACGTGCTCTGTTAGCCTGCACGGGTGGCATTACTGACAATAAAAAGGCAAAAACTGACATGTTGCAAACCGTCAATGTCGCCATCCTGGTTGTGCCTGGCACCGCACTTTCAGCCGTTTACGGGCTGATAGACCTGTTTCAAAGTGCCAATCGCATTCTTGGTGAACTTCAAAGCACCCCTGACATTACCTTCAGCGTCAGCCGTTGGCAGTTGGATGAGGACCAGGTTATTTCGATGGATCCCGGGGCCGTGCCCCCAGCCCTGGTAATTGTTCCGCCAATACTCGACGGCCAAGCTTATCTTGATCCGCAACCCATCATCGGCGCCCAATTAGCTACTTGGCACAGACAGGGTGTAGTCATCAGCTCGGCCTGCGCGGGTGCTTTTTTTCTGGCGCAAGCAGGCCTGCTGGAGGGGCGTCGCGCCACCACGCACTGGCAGTTGGAAAGCGCTTTCCGCTGTGCATATCCAACCATCGAACTGGACACCGATGCATTGCTTATAACAGATCCAGACCTGGTTACCGCCGGCGGGGTAATGTCCTGGATGGACCTTGGACTGCACCTGATCGGGCGCTATGTGCCACCAACAGTGGTGCAGGCATTGGGCAGATTTTTACTGGTTGATACCGGCGTACGCCAGCAAAGCTACTACCGCAGCTTTATACCTGTGCTGGACCACAACGACCGGGCCATCCTTCACGTGCAGCACCATATTCACCGGGCCTATGACCAGCCATTAAATATTACGTCGATGGCGGCGATGGCCGCGCTTACGGAGCGAACGTTCATCCGTCGTTTTATAAAAGCCACACAGCTACGACCGGCGGAATACCTGCAACAACAACGGGTTCATAAAGCCCGGGAAAAACTGGAAAACACCGCAACAACCATCGAGCGGATAGCTTGGCAAGTTGGCTATGAAGATATAAGTGCGTTTCGCCGAATGTTCCAGAAAAAAACCGGGCTGACACCGAGCCAGTACAGAGAACGCTTCGCTCGCAACCGAAAAGAAGTTCCCAGCAAAAAACACAAAAGCCCAGACCGGTAAATTGCGGGCCTGGGCTTTTCAAGTAACAAATCTGTCTTACACAGTCATCGCCTAGTAGCGATTAAACACTTACGGCTGTTGCGGTTGCTTCGCGCTTGCTCGCCAGCCAGTTAGCAGAAATGACAAAGATCATCACCACCACACCGGCAATTTCAGTCATCAGACTGGGGTAAAACACACCAAAAATTGCCGCAGTAATAGCCAGACGAGGCAGCCACGACATTTTGGTAAACAAATACCCTTCCAACGCTGCCGCAAAGGCCCCTAATGCCAGAATGGCAATGACTGCATTCCAAGCCACCAAAAGCACGGGACCGCCCATAATGATTTCTGGATTAAAGACCATAAACAGCGGAATCAGGTAGAGCCCTTTGGCAAACTTCCACGCCTGGAAGCTCGTTTCCATCGGTTTACTGCCCGCAATGGCTGCCCCGGCAAATCCTGCCAAGGCTATTGGCGGCGTTACGTTAGAGTCTTGGGAGTACCAGAACACCACCAAGTGTGCGACCAACAGTGGCACACCGAACTCAGCCGTCAATGCAGGCCCAACTAGCACAATCAATACAATATAGCTGGCGGTAACAGGTAGTCCCATACCAAGAACCAGGCTGGCCAACAACACCATCACCAAGGCTAAGACAAGGTTGCCGCCAGAGAAGGCCAGCATCATGGCGGAGAATTTCAGACCTAAGCCGGTCAAACCCACCACCCCGACAATAATCCCAGCGACCGCGCACGCCATAGACACCGCCACAGCATTGCGCGCACCTAGCTCCAAGCCTTCTATAAGCTTGGCCAGGCCGGCACGCAAAATGTCTTTGACGGCGGTAACCGTCACCGGTTGCCCCTGCCGAGGCGCCAGGACAAAAAACCACACCGAGTAGCGCAACACGGCTACCGCCACTATCGTCACCACCGCGTAGAAACCCACCCGCATCGGCGACATACTCATCGCCAGCAGCCAAACCAGCATGGCTAACGGAAGCAGGAAGTGCCAACCATCTTTCATTACCTGACGCATTTGCGGCAATTCTTCTTTGGGCAGCCCTTGCATACCCTGCTTAAGGGCAATGATGTGTACAAACAGATAAACCGTGGCGAAATACATAATCGCGGGCAGAATACTGACTTTAACGATTTCCAAGTACGGCGTATTGGTGTACTCAGCAATCAAAAAGGCACCTGCGCCCATCAACGGCGGCATAATTTGCCCGCCAGTAGAGGCTGCGGCTTCGATACCGCCCGCCTGTTTGGCCGAATAACCCAGTTTCTTCATTAACGGAATGGTAAAGGCGCCCGTGGTGACCACGTTGGCAATGGCGCTACCGGAAATAGACCCCATGCCAGCCGAGGCTAGTACCGCTGCCTTGGCGGGCCCGCCGCGCTGGCGACCGGTGGCTGCATAGGCCATATCAATAAAGAATTTACCGGCGCCGGTGCATTCCAGGAAAGCTCCAAACAGTACAAAAATAAAGATATAGGTCGCCGCAACGCCCAGCGGCAAACCAAAGATGCCCTCTTGCCCAAGATAGAGCTGGCCGGCAACACGATCAATGTTATAGCCCCGATGTTCCAGAATACCCGGCATCCATTGGCCCAACCACGGCAGCTCGCCTCGCGGGCCGGCAAACGCGTACATAATGGCCAAAAGGCCAATCACGGTCATACCGAAACCCACTGCACGGCGACTGGCTTCTAATACGGTCACTGTGGCGATACAGCCGACCAGAATATCGGTGCTATTCCAAAAACCCGCACGACTGAAAATCTCGTCCAAATTGAGTACTAAATACCCGCCCGTCAGTACTGCACCGGCTAAAAATATTACGTCCAGGCCCCATCCCGTTACCCCGCGTTTGCGGTTTGGGCCGAAGGCTGGAAACATTAAAAACGCCAGCACCATGATGAGCGCCAAGTGAATGCTGCGCTGATAAAAAAGCCCTAAGGGCTGAAGCCCCGCGGCATAGAGTTGGAACAGGGAAAGACCCACCGCTACAATGGTGATGGCCCACAACACCGCGCGGGGTTGAATCACCTTTCCCCTCGGCATTATGGTCGGCGGTTGCTTGGATTCGTTCATGAAGTCCTCATCAGACGTTGTCTGGCTTACTTATAATTCACGCTGGGCGGTGGGGGTTTGATAAGTTGAACAGTAACGCGCTGTCCCGAGGCCTGGTCGCTCAGACTCACTTCTCGACGGTGATCGCCTACCAGCCATACCACGCGGTGATTTACCGCATTAGCGCCCACGCGCAAAACGTATCGATTATTGACCACTGGTTCGTCAATTTCATTGATCCAGTAGCCGCCTTCTCCGTCAGAGACTTGCTCACCCCGCCCTACCGTATGGCCTAAACCCGCCGCAAAATCGGGCTGGTGACTTCGTTCTAACTGCATCACACCGGCAACGTTTCGATAACAGTCCAGCACGGCAAATTTTTTCACCGAGTGGTTCCATTCAATGCACCAGCGCATTCCCGGTAGAACAGCGATATCGACCAGCATTTCGCCTTGCTCAGTAACAACTTGAAGGCGGTCAGACGAAGTCGCCGGAGCGGGAGACGCCCCGGCTCCGGCGAGCGGCAAACAAATCAACAGCAGAGCAGTCTGCAAACGCTTGGCGAACGCAAAGCGTGACAGAACAGTGCCGCATTGCCTTTGCATAGCTAGTTAACCCTTCGCAGTTAAGGGCGCAGACGATCCGGAATCACAGCGCCAACTTCTTCGAAGTAACGAAGTGCACCCGGGTGCAGAGGCACCGGAGTGGAGTCCATAGTGAACTTCACGGTGGTGTCGTTCGCCGCGGGGTGAACGGCAATCAGCTCATCCGTGTTTTCAAACAGCAGTCGCGTCAGCTTATAGGCTAACTCTTCGTCCATATCCGCATTCACAACGAGCACGTTCGGAATGCCAATGGTCTGAACCGCTTCTTCCATACCGTCATACATGCCTGCTGCCAGCTCATACGGCGCAAAAACCGCTACTTCATTCTGTGCATTGGCGACTTCTTCATCAGAGAGGCTAATCAGGCGGATATCGCGCGTTGCGGCAAGGTTAAGAATTGAACTGGTCGGCGGGCCTACACTCCAGAAACCGGCGTCGATATCGCCATCACGGATCGCATCAGCCGTTTCATTGAAATTCAGACGCTGCGGCTCGAAATCGCCGTAGCTGATGCCATTCGCTTCCAATAATGCCCGCACGTTGAGCTCTGTACCGCTGCCCGGTGCGCCCACTGACACCCTCTTACCTTTCAAATCCACAATAGACTTAATATCCGATTCCGCCAGAGTCACCAGCTGCACGGCATTGGGATAAACCGACGCCAACGCGCGAATATTCTTGATCTGGCGATCTTCAAAATTATCAGTGCCGGTGTACGCTTGATAGACCGTGTCTGCGAGTGCAAGCGCAAGATCCGCATCGCCACGCATGATCAGACCCATATTTTCAACCGAGGCGCCGGTTACTTCAGCAGTCGCCTTGGCTCCTTCGATATGATTATTGATCATTTCGGCGAAGCCACCGCCGATAGGGTAGTAAACGCCGCCGGTGCCACCGGTAGCGATCGAGAGTTGTTGCGCGCTCAAGGGGAGCGCAACAGCCAGCATGGATACGGCAACTGCATATTTTAGAATTCGCATGAACATTTCCTTCGCCCTATTGGACTTATAATTATGATTGACGATAAAGGAGGTGTTAAATCTCCGGCTTCTACTTGCCATTAACAGGTAAGTAGATGCAACGACGGAGAAATTAGCACGTCTTGGGTGCTGGTGTCTCGTAACAATAAAGATCGCCCTGTCACACAAAAGACCAGAAACTCATGACCGCGGTGGCGTCTGGGGCTTTGAACCAAAAGCGCTCCAGATCCGGCTAACTGCCATGGCACTGTGCCCGGCTTTTTTAGCCTCCAGGGTCTTGAACCACTTCACCTTGTGACCCAAGTTGATGGCCACTACACTGACTCCAAATACGGTAAGACTTCGATGCTATACAACGAAACAACAAAAGGACCTGGTCATGAAGCTCGCGTTTACCTTGCCCCTGATCGTTGGCTCGCTAGCGGTGTTATCCGGCTGCACCACCATCGGCATCGAGGCTAATAACAATCAAGCGACACCCGTCGAAAGCGTCCAAACGCTGGTTCAGCTTGGCCCCCGACCTTATTTTCTAATCAACGATATGGATGCCGGCGAACTAAAAAACACACTGCAGGCGTGCGAGTCGAAGCTATTGGCATCGTCGGATTTCTCCATTGCCCACCGCGGCGCGCCCCTGCAATTTCCCGAACATACCCGCGAATCCTATGTTGCAGCCGCCAGAATGGGGGCCGGAATTGTCGAGTGTGACGTTGCCTTTACCAAAGACCGGGAATTGGTCTGTCGTCATGCCCAAAATGATTTGCACACCACCACCAACATCGTGGCCGTGCCGGAGTTGAACGCCAAATGCACCCAGCCCTTTGTGCCCGCCGATCCGGCCACCGACACACCGGCCCGGGCTGAATGTCGCACCAGCGACATTACACTGGCTGAATTCAAATCACTCAGAGGGAAAATGGATGCCTTTGACCCTGAAGCCACCACACCCGAAGCGTACCTTGGCGGTACCGCCGATTGGCGTACAGACCTGTATTCAACTCGGGGCACCCTGTTGAGTCATCGTGAAAGTATCGAACTGTTCAAGGAGCTCGGCGTCAAGTTCACTCCGGAGTTGAAAACACCGGTGGTAGATATGCCTTATAGCGGGGGCTATTCGCAACAAGACTATGCCCGCCAAATGATCAATGAATACATCGAGGCCGGGGTCAGCCCAGAAGATGTATGGCCACAGTCCTTCCTACTGGATGACGTTATCTTCTGGGTCAATCAAATGCCGGAGTTTGGTCGCCAGGCCGTATTTTTGGATCAGAAGCCGAATGAGCCGAACAACGTTTCCATGGTGTACATGGAAAATCTGGTCCAGCAAGGGGTTCCCATTCTGGCACCCGCGCTCTGGAAAATGCTGACCCTGGACGACAAACAAAAGATCATACCGTCGGAATACGCCATCAACGCCAAAGCTGCAGGCCTTGACCTGATTGCCTGGACAGTGGAACGCAGCGGGCCGCTCAATAACGGCGGTGGCTGGTATCATCAGAGCATCACCGATGCTATTAACAATGATGGCGACACCTTTACGGTAATTGATGTGCTGGCTCAGGATGTCGGTGTCATCGGGATTTTCTCGGATTGGCCTGCAACCACAACCTACTACGCCAACTGTATGGGACTTTAAAGGTGATTCACGGGTTGGCATTAAGGGAACACCACCATCGATAGCGTAGACGACACCCGGAATATGGTTCGTTTACTGCCATTTATGGGCTGGGCCTTCATGCTAGATCGTGTGCAAGCCTCACATGATCGATGGATGCAGACACAAGGAGACGCCGAATTATTTTTTTGGAATCGAATTCGGTCGTTTTATACGCTCGCTCGACGAATTAAGAATCCACATGACATTCGACATAGCGTTGCCGAAATACGAACAACTGAAAGCAACGGAAATGAAGCAACTCCCACCTCGCGAAAAAAAAGCTAAGGATTCAAGCCCAATCTCATCGGGCCGTAAAACATGAGAAGTCTGGTGGTTTATCACAACGGAGCAACGGTAGGCGTCCTGTCTGAGCAAGAAAACATCTGGAAATTTTCATACGCTAACGAGTCTGCCGGCGCTCTGAATTTACTCGAATACGAATGTTCGTTAGACCTCCCAACTGGGAGCAGAAGGCTGACCAACGAACAGCTGAGCCAACGAATCAGGAACCTTCCCAGATCCTCTCTACAGAAAGACTCTCCAAAGCGGATGTCACTGGCCGGAGCTCAACACAAGATGTTGATCGATCTGGGAGAGGACGAAATCTATGAGCCAGAAGCGGGCACGTCGTCCACATATATTCTGAAGCCCAATCATCCGGGGCCGGACTATCCAGCCTCAGTAATGAATGAGTATTCTATTATGTGGTTTGCTGGGGAAATGGTAATCACCCCTGAAAACCGGAGTGGTGCATTCAAAAAATGGGAGGATTACCGCTGTTCATGACTTTGATCGGTATTTGGCGCTGAATATTGGTCGCTAATTGGAGTAGTTGCTGAGCATTCAAGAAGCGGATTTTATTGTACGGTAGCGTGATAAATAAACGCAGACTTCAACAGCTTGCGAATAGCAGGATCGGATGCTTGCATACGATACATTGATTCATCGGAAGCTCTATAACAATCAACGGTTCGGACGTGCCTTGCGTACAATGAAGTCCGTTTCTTGCCGGCTACCCTACGCCAGGCGTAATATTCCGAGACAAGCTGAAGAAAGAGTAGACCCTCATGCACCCTACCCCCCCCAATGACCTCTCGTTCGAACAGCGAGCAGCCGGCGCCTTCGTTGGCGCACTCGTCGGCGATGCACTTGGTCTCGGCCCACACTGGTATTACAATCTCGAAGAACAGGTCCGTGACTACGGCGAATGGATCGACGATTACACCGATCCGCAGCCAGAACGCTATCACGCAGGGTCAAAAGCCGGCGACTCGTCACAGCAAGGCATCCTGATGCTGCTGATGGCCCACTCGCTCATCGACTGTGACGGCTACGACGAAGCAGATTTCTGCAGACGACTTGATGAGGAGCTGTTCCCCAATCTCGACGGCACACCCGTCTCAGGACCGGGTGGTTACACAAGTCAGTCGATTCGTGACGCCTGGAACGCCCGAGTCCGCGATGGCCGATCCTGGGGCGACGTCGCCGGGCGGGCCGACAACACCGAAGCGCTCGAGCGCGTGCTACCGCTCGCTATTCGCTATGCGCGCCAGCCTCGACGAATGGCCAAAGCCGTCGTGTCAAACACGGCACTGACGCAGTCCGACGATATTGTGCAATCGATGACCGTCGCGTTCTGTGCCGTCCTTGCGCAGCTACTGCAGGGTCGCCGACTCGACGCCGACATCTCCAGCACTCTGATGCGGCAGGTCAAAGCCGGCGACCTGCCGTTTCACACGATCGTGCGTGACGACCTGCAACCTCCACAGCCAGGCGATATTGAAGCGTCTCTCGACGGTGTATTTGCATCGCCCGACGCGCTTCTGAGCCCGGGTTACATGGCATGCGCAGCACACGATTCAGGCGTAACGATCGAACCCGCTTCGAAAGTATCGATCGTTTACGGAATGCCTTGCGCGATCTATCACCAGCTGCCGGCAGCCTACTACCTCGCTGCGCGTTTTGAGCAGGATTTCGAGAGCGCCGTACTGCACGCAATTAACGGCGGTGGTCAGAACATGACACGGGCGATGCTCACCGGAGCGCTTGTCGGCGCAAGCGTCGGTATCGATAAAATTCCCGAGCGTTTCATTAACAGATTGAATCGCCGGGACGAAATCCTGGAATTGGCGCAACGGATCAGTGGAGGCGGCTAATGATAGCCGTTGGCAAGCACATCGGACGCGTGAAAGACTAATAAATGGCGCGTCCGCCGGACAGGTCGAACACTCCAGCGGTGGTGAAACTGTTCTCTGTTGGACACAGCCACAGGATTATCGCTGCCGCTTCTTGCAAATTTGGAAATTGCCCGCTTGGAATCTCCGAGAGCATGTAGGTGTATCGACTTGCACTTTTCGAGCAGACGAACTCAATCATCACGGTTTTTCGATCAGGTTGAATTATTTTATCCGCACTGCCCAAACCACATTGCGTGCGTATGAGACCATGTGACCGCACTCATCAGCTGCAAACCGCATTGTCGGCTACTGATACACTCGTGAACCGTTGGTTTGCAAAATCTGCGAAGTATGGAGTCTGAACTGCATCGGCCGCAGGATTCGCTCCCACGTCGTTTCTTCCCGAATCGCCGTTTTTCAATTGTTGAGATTCTGGCTACCCGGAATCATTGAACCACTACACTATCGACTACTACAAAACGTAGGCTGGAATAAAAAAGCGGAAGGAATTTAGGGTGCTGGTTTGCATGCGTCATACCAATTTTCTGACCCCCAGAAACAAAAAAAATCCAGATCAGTGAATCACTGATCTGGATTTTTTCTACTATATATGGTAGCGGGAGCAGGATTCGAACCTACGACCTTCGGGTTATGAGCCCGACGAGCTACCAGACTGCTCCATCCCGCATCAAACTGGTATTGGTGAAGCGCTTTTCAAACTCACCTCAATCAATGTGCGCGTATAATAATACCCGACTGATGGGTTGTCAACGCCTTATACAAACAAATCGTCTTGTGCGTCGGAATTAAAGTCGCCGACGGTGTTCAGGGCTTCTCTAACCGGGCGAAACGAGCGGCGATGCTGGGGCGTGGCGCCCAGGCGCGCCAGCGCTTCCATGTGAGCCGGGGTTGGGTAACCTTTGTGTTGGGCCAGGCCGTATCCCGGGTAAAGCTGGTCTAACGCCTGTAATTCGCGATCCCGGGTTACTTTCGCCAGAATGGACGCAGCGCTGATGGCGGCTATTCGCATATCGCCTTTCACCACAGCCGCCGCGGGCCAGCGCCAATCAGGGCAGCGATTACCATCTACCAACACGTACTCGGGTTGCGGGTTCAGTCCCTCAACTGCGCGGGTCATGGCCACCATGGTGGCCTGGAAGATGTTCAGGCGATCAATCTCTTCGGCTTCACAGCGTCCAAGGCTCCAGGCGGTGGCTTTTTCGATGATTTCGCCGAACAGTTGGTTGCGCTTCTTCTCACTAAGCTTTTTCGAATCGGCCAGGCCTGTTATGGGCCGAGCCGGATCCAGTATCACGGCGGCGGTGACGACCGCGCCGATCAGCGGGCCGCGCCCTACTTCGTCAACGCCAGCCAGAAGTTCGCCCTGGTAATCACACACAAACGGCGGAAAGGGGGTTTTAATGGCCACAATCATAAGCCCCTGCAGTTTCAAGTTTCAAGCAATCGCGCCTTGTCGTTATGGCCGCCAGCCAGCAGAGCCTCAATGGCCGTGGCCGCTTGCTCATCAGCGTTCTGCCGCAGGGTCAGATGCAGCTCGGTAAAGGATTCAATCAACTGCTCGCGCTTTGAGGTGTCTTCAAGCTGGCTGAGTACGGCGGCTCCCAGCGCTTCCGGCGTAGCGGCGCCTTGCAGGAGTTCTGGCACCAGCTCCTGGCGAGCGAGTAAGTTCGGTAAGGCGATGTGGGGTATCTGCACCATACGCGACAGTATCTTGTAGCTTAAGTCACTCAGCCGGTAACCCACCACCATCGGCTTTTTTAGCAGCATGGCTTCCAGGGTAGCAGTACCGGATGCCAGCAATACCGCATCAGAAGCCGCCATGACTTCCCGGGAACGGCCTTTCACAATGGTCACTGGCAAGCTCAGCTCCAGAGCTTCGGTGATGCCACGAATCTGCTTTTCGCGCTCACGGTTAGCGCAAGGGATCACCAGTTGCAGATCGGGGACGCGCTGCTGCAACCAGCGCGCAGCTTCAAGAAAGAGCGTGCCCAGGCGCTCTACTTCTCCCCCACGGCTCCCTGGCAATATGGCCAGAACGGGCCTGTCGAGTTCCAGCCCCAAGTCTGCCCGCGCCTGAGGGGTGTCCGGTCGCATTGGAATGCGGTCCGCCAGAGGGTGGCCGACAAACACTACCGGTATGTTGTGCTGGCGATAAATATCGGTTTCGAACGGAAACAGGGTCAGCATTAAGTCAACGGATTTGGCAATTTTGAAGATGCGCTTTTTACGCCAGGCCCACACCGATGGGCTGACATAATGAACCGCAGGTATGCCGGCCTCGCGGCAGCGGCGCTCTACTGCCAAAGTGAAATCTGGGGAATCGATACCGATCACCACCGCAGGGGGGGTGGTCAGAAAAAAATCCAGCAAGCGGCGGCGAATGCGTACCAGTTCGCCAATACGACCCAGCACTTCGACCAGCCCCATAACGCTCAAACGCTCCATGGGCACCAAGGACTGGAAGCCTTCGGCCATCATTTCTTCGCCGCCGATACCGGCAAAGCGGGCGTTGGGATAGCGTTTGCGCAAGGACCGAATCAGTCCTGCACCGAGGATATCACCAGAGGCTTCACCGGCAATGATGCCAAAGGTGATGCAGGACTCAGGGTTTCGCACTGTCAGCCTACCCGGTCAGCGAATGATGCCGCGATCGGCCCGACGCAGCGATTCAATTAACGGTGTAATTTCTGGCAGGTCAGCAAAGTCGGTTGCCAGCGTTTTGATGGCTTGCTCGGTGGTTAGCCCCTGGCGATAAATTACCTTATAGGCTCTACGCAGACTGACCAGAATCTCTTTACCAAAACCGCGGCGTTTCAGGCCTTCCACATTCATGCCGTGGGGCTGCGCAGATTGGCCGCTGGCCATAACGTATGCCGGTATGTCTTTCAGCACGATACTGCCGCCAGCCGCCATGCTGTGGGCGCCAATGTGGCAGAATTGATGCACCATGGTACCGCCGCCCAGTATGGCGTAGTCATCCACGGTTACGTGGCCGGCAAGGGTGGTGCAATTGGCCAGTATGACGTTGTCACCCAGCACGCAGTCGTGGGCCACATGCACATACGCCATCAGCAGGTTGCCGTTGCCGATGCGGGTTTCGCCCTGATCTTGCACGGTGCCGCGATGAACGGTGCAGTTTTCACGAATGATGTTGTTGTCGCCAATCACCAGGCGGGTAGGTTCTCCAGCGTACTTTTTATCCTGGCATTCTTCGCCAACGCTGGAAAACTGGAAGATTCGATTATTGCGACCGATAACGGTCGGTCCTTTGATGACCACGTGGGACATGATTTCGGTGCCTTCCCCGATCTCGACACCCGGGCCTATGTAACTCCAGGGCCCAACGGTCACGTTATCTGCAAGCTTGGCCGAGGCATCAACAATCGCCTGGGGATGTACTCCGGTCCATTCACGTGTCGCCATCAAACTTCTCGCTCTGCAGTCAGGATTTCTGCCACGCAGACCACTTCGTTATTAACCAGGGCACGGCACTCGAATTTCCAGATGCCGCGCTTGGTCGAAACAACTTCAGACTCCATGCATAGCTGATCGCCTGGCAGCACCGGGCGCTTGAAACGCACCTTGCGGGCGCCCGCCAGATATTGCACCAAGCCGTCAGCCGGTTTGCGACCGACAGTGACAAAACCCAGAATACCGGACAACTGGGCCATTGCTTCTATAATCAACACACCCGGCATAATCGGGTTGTCGGGAAAGTGGCCTTCAAAAAACTGCTCGTTAAACGAGACATTTTTATAGCCCTTGATGGACTTGCCGCTTTCAATGTCGGTTACCCGGTCCACCAGCAAAAACGGGTAGCGGTGCGGCAAGTATTCAAGAATTTCATTAATGTACATCATGTTGATCGGCCTCGGCCCTCTGATTTCTTTTCCAACTCTTTTAGCCGTCTGGCCATGGCGTCCAGCTGACGGAAACGCACTGCGTTTTTGCGCCATTGCCGGTTGGTTTCTGCGCTGGTTCCAGACGAATAAACCCCAGGTTCGCTGATGTCGCCGGTTACCAGTGTCATACCCGTGAGTTGCACACCGTCGCTGATGGTCAGGTGCCCGGCCACACCAGCTGCACCGCCGAACATGCAGTGGCGGCCAATGCGGGTACTTCCAGAAATACCCACTTTAGCGGCCATCGCACTATGATCGCCTATGTGGACGTTATGGGCGATCTGAATAAGGTTATCAAGTTTTACGCCGTCACCAATCACCGTATCGTCCAACGCGCCGCGGTCAATGGTGGTATTAGCGCCCACTTCTACGTCATTACCAAGAACTACCCGGCCAATCTGTGCAATGCGGTGCCAAACACCCCGCTCGTTGGCAAAACCAAAGCCGTCCGAGCCAATAACCGCGCCGCTTAGAATATGGCAACGCTGCCCTATGACCACGTCGTGGGCCAAAGTAACCCGGGGTCGCAGAAGACTGTCGCACCCAATACGGGTGCGGGCACCAATCACGCATCCGTGGCCAACAACCACGCCATCGCCAATGTCTACATCAGCCTCAATAACCACTTGGGCGCCAACACTGACCCCGGCTCCGATACGTGCAGAGGGGTCAATCACCGCGCTGGGATGAACCCCGGCAGGGGCTTTCGGCGTGGTGTCAAACCAGTGGCTCAACTGGGCATAGCCCAGATAGGGATTATCCATCACTAGCGCGCTGCAGGTGGCCAGCGCAGCAGATTCGAGCGAAATAATAATGGCACCAGCCTGACTGGTGGCAACATGTTTGCCGTACGACGGATTCGCCAAAAAGCTGATTTGCTCGGGGCCTGCGCACTGCAAGGTGGCCAGCCCGGTGACTCGCTGCTGCGGGTCGCCCCTAAGGTCTGCGCCCAGCTCGCGAGCTATATCACCCAGTAGATAAGACGGTGCTGTCATCGCAGGTCTCCTGGCACTACGCCGTTAAAGTAAGGGTTCATAGCAACCCGACTTAACGGTTCAATTTCTCCAGAAGCTGCTCTGTCAGATTCAAATCAGGCTTCACGTAAACCACGGCTTCGCTCGGTAAAATCAAATCCAGGTCGTTTTCGTCCAGCAGTTCTTTTACCGCCACATCCACCTGCGGGCGGGCCGCTTCAAGGAACGCTTGCTTGCGCTGTGACACGGTGGTGTCCAGGCGTTGCTTCATGGCATTGAACTGTTGCACAGTCTGCTGGAACTCGCCAGCCAGTTTCTCCCGCTCACTGTCGTTCATCATGGCACCGTCTTTTTGCAGACGGTCCTGCATCGCCCGCGCTTTTTCCTGCGCTTCACGGACTTCTACTTCGTCACCGGCGAAATCCTGCTGCAATTTTTCGCTGAAGGTTTTTGCGCTGTTCGACGCAAACAAGGCCTGGCGCAGGTCCACCACACCAATACGGGTTTCGGCGATGGCAGGAAACGACAGCGCCATTACGGCAGCAGCCACAATCAAGGTTATGCGGGACATCGATTTTCTCCTTGTTTCATTTTTATGATAAATCTCGTTTGAAAACACGCTAGAACGTCTGACCCAACGAGAACTGGAATACTTGGGTATCGTCACCGGGTTCGTCGTTCAACGGTTTAGCCAGGCTGAACGCCAGAGGACCGACCGCGGTAATCCATTGGAAGCCGATACCTGCGGAGAAACGTACTTCCCCGAGGTTCGGGCTAAAATCACGATCTGTGTCGAATACCTGGCCACCATCAAGAAATATCGAGGTGCGCATTGAGCGAGTATCGCCGGCAAAAGGCGTTGGCAGTATCAGCTCCACACCCGCTTCTGTGAGCAGGTTACCACCGAAAGGATCGGGATCGGAAAGGTCCAGCGGGTTGCTATTTTGCGCGCGGCGACCCAGAGAATTGGCTCGAAAGCCACGAACCGATCCAAAACCGCCGGAATAGTAATGCTCATAGAACGGCATCACGGTACGCTCACCATAACCATCACCGTAGCCAATTTCGGTGCGGGTACGCAGAACCCAGCGCTGGGAGTCGGTCAACGGGAAGTAGAAGTCGGTTTTGTGCCCAACCTTATAGAAGGTCAGATCACTACCCGGCACCGCAACGTCTAGCGATAGCGATTGGCTATAGCCGTCCGAAGGAAGAATGCCGCGGTTCAAGGTGCTCTGTCGCCAACTGCCGAACAAGAAAAAGTTATTGAAGGCATCACCCTCTTCGGCAATAAAATCTCTCACTTCCTGAGCGCTGAAGATACCCTCTTTCACTTTTGACAGGGTGTAACCGGCGCCGAAATTCAAACGCGTGATGCTATCAATGGGATAGCCGAAAGTAACGCGCGCTCCGTACTCATCCAACAGGTAGGATGAGATATCTTCTTCTTCGTAGTTCGTTTCACGGGCAAACACACTGAAACCGCGACTAACACCGTCAACGGTATAATACGGATCGAGGTAAGACACATTGGCACTCTTGACAGAGTCGCTAAGATTTACCCCAAACGACACCCGCTTACCGGTTCCGAAAAAGTTATTTTCAGAAACGCTGGCGCCAAGGATAATGCCGGAATCCTGAGAGAAACCAACAGAGGCAGACAGGCTACCGGTGGGCTGCTCTTCAACGCTGTAGTTTACGTCTACCAAATCATCTGTGCCCGGCACCGGCACGGTGTCCACATTCACGCCTTTGAAAAAGCCCAGGCGCTCAAGTTGAACCTTGGAGTATTCGATACGGTCAGTGGACGCAATGCCACCTTCCATCTGGGTCATTTCCTGGCGCAACACATTGTCGCGAGTGGACACGTTGCCCGAGAAGTTCACCCGGCGCACGTAAGCGCGTTTGCCCGGCTCGACAAAGAAGGTCACCGCTGCGGTACCGTCTTCGGACGTTTCAGGTACCGCGTTCACATCAGCAAACGCGTAGCCTTCCCGACCCAGACGGAATGACAAACTGTCGGAAATAGCAGTCATCTGGGCACGCGAAAACACATCACCCACTTTTACCGGGATCAGATCACGCAATTCTTGCTCCGGTACAATAAGATTGCCGCGTAAGCGAATGTCAGACAGCGTGTACTGGCGACCTTCGTTCAGTGCGATAACGATGAACACTTTTTGCTTGTCTGGCGATATGGACACTTGGCTGGATTCTACGCTGAAATCCAGAAAACCACGGTCTAGGTAAAACGACCGAAGGGTTTCCAAGTCGCCACTCAAACGCTCTCGGGCGTACTTATCAGAGTTAGTAATAGAGTTCCACCAGCCGGTGCTTTGCAGCTCAAGCAGGTCTTTTAGCTCGTCATCGCTATATTCCAGGTTACCAACCAAGTTAATATGATGAATCGCGGCAACACTGCCCTCGTTGATATCAAGACTGATATCAACGCGGTTGCTGGGTAACTCATTGGCCATGGCTTTAACGCGGGCATTATACCGACCTTGGCCAATGTACGAACGCAGAATCTCCAGCTCTAGCCGTTCAAGTGTTGCACGGCGGAAAACCTGGCCTTCTTCGAGGCCTGCCCCCGAAAGCGCGTCTTTAAGAATATCCGTTTCGATATTCTTGTTGCCGTCAATTTTGATGGCGCTGATCGACGGACGCTCGCGCACGGTCAAAATCAGCGCACCGGAATCACGGCTGGCCTGGATGTCCGTAAACAAGCCTGTACGGAACAGCGACTTTATGGCCTCTGCCAGCTCGGCGCCGTCAACCTGTTCGCCAATATTGATCGGGAAGGAACCAAAAACCGTGCCCGCAGATACGCGCTGAAGGCCTTCAACTTCAATGTCCGATATTGTGAATGTGTCCGCAAGCGCGGGTTTCATGCCGAGTGTGGCCACTGTCAGGCCAACGGCTAAACCTAGAAGAGTAAGTCTCATTCAAATATTTCGCCTGGTTAATGCGCTAAGGGGCCGCAATTCTCACAACCGCATAAGGTCGTTGTAAAGAGCAAACACCATTAAAGTCAGTATCAAAGCCATACCAATTCGTAATCCAATGGCCTGCACCTGCTCAGACACCGGTTTACGGCGGATCGCCTCGATCGTGTAGTACAAAATATGACCACCATCAAGCACCGGCACAGGCAGCAGATTCAGCACGCCAAGGCTGACACTCAAATAGGCCAAAAACCGCACAAAATCTTCAAATCCGGAACTCACGCTGGCTTCGGCAACAAGGGCAATGGTAATTGGCCCGCTCAGGTTGCTTGGCGACAACAATCCGGTCAGCATTTTCTTGATAGCGACCAGCGTCAAGCGAGTGTCTGCCCAGGTTTCTTCAACCGCAATCGGAAACGCCGCCAGCGGACCATAGCTAATTTCGCGAAGACTGCTTTCCGGCCATTCCGGTACCTGAACACCGGCCCCGATCAAGCCAATGGTTTCACCATCGTCTGCGGTTTTGGCCGCGGGAACAATGTTCAGTATGCGTTCGGCGCCTTCGCGCTCAAAACGCAGCACCAGGCTCTGCTCTGGCGATTTGCGAATATGCTCAACCAGGCCAAACCAGTCTTCGACTGGATCGCCATCTACCGCGATTATGCGATCACCCGACTGAAGGCCGGCAGCGCTGGCACGGCCGCCTGCAGAGATCACCCCCAGCAACGGCGGTATAGCCGGGCGGTTGGGCACGATACCAAATTCGCCAAGTGGGTCTGGAGTGTCGGTGCTTAGACTCCACCCACCCAATTCGCCTTGTAATAAGCCTTGGCCCTGGCCGCCGGTTATCGCGAAGCTCACTGTACCATGTTCGCCGGCACGCTCCAGCAGGCGCATGTTAACGCTGCGCCAAGAGCTAACACCGTGACCGTCAACTTCCGTCAACTCCATACCTGGTGCAAGGCCTACCCGCTCAGCCACCGAGCCCGGTGTTACCGAACCAACAATAGGCGCAACCGTGGTCACACCGACCACCGCCAGCAGCCAGTAAGCGGCGATGGCAAATATAAAGTTGGCTGCGGGGCCAGCAGCCGCTATGGCAATCCGCTGATACGGCGACTTCGAGGTAAAAGCCTGATCGACCAGCTCCGGCGACACCGGACCTTCGCGGGCGTCCAGCATTTTTACGTAGCCACCCAACGGAATCGCAGCCACGGCAAACTCAGTGCCATGGCGGTCATACCAAGACCACAAAGGTTTCCCAAAGCCCACCGAAAAACGCAGAACCTTTACGCCAAAACGGCGGGCTACCCAGAAATGCCCGTATTCATGGATGGTCACCAGAATACCCAGCGTTAGCACCAGCGAAAGAATGGTCTCAATGATTTGCATAGCGCCCCTTGGAATGATGGCTATCGTAAAAATCCGACTCTACTTTTCGCACGCCAGCTTTGTCACACAGGCGTAGGCGAACTGCCGCGCTTCAGAATCTTTACTGAAAATTATGTCAAAGCTGTCGGCCGGAACGGCAGCAACGGCGGATAAGGTTTGGCCTATGATAACGGGGATGTCAGTAAAGCGAACCCTGCCCTGTAAAAAAGCTTCCACCGCGACCTCGTTGGCGGCATTGAGCACTGCCGGTGCGGTACCTCCTGTTTTAAAGGCTTCTGCGGCCAGGCGCAAACACGGAAAACGCTCGGTATCAGGGCGCTCAAAGTGAAGTCGGCCAATAGCAAACAGGTCTAGCGGTGCTACGCCAGCATCGATACGCTCTGGCCAGGCCAAGCCGTTAGCAATCGGCGTACGCATGTCCGGACTGCCCAACTGCGCCAGCACCGAGCCGTCGGCGTATTCAACCATAGAGTGGATAATACTCTCCGGATGAACGTGCACTTCAATTTTTTCCGGCGAGATATTGAACAGCCAACAGGCTTCGATCAGCTCCAGCCCTTTATTCATAAGGGTGGCAGAATCAACAGATATTTTTCGACCCATGGACCAGTTGGGGTGGGCGCATGCCTGATCAGGCGTTACCAATGCCATGTCCGCCGCTTGCATTTTACGGAAAGGCCCGCCTGAGGCGGTCAGCAAAATACGGGTAATGCCCGCGGCATCGGGCTGGCGAATACGGCCGGCCGGTATGCACTGAAATATGGCGTTGTGCTCGGAATCAATGGGCAGCAATTCCGCGCCCGATTCCTCCACAGCGTCCATGAACAAGCGCCCAGACATCACTAGCGCTTCTTTATTGGCCAGTAAAACTCGCTTACCAGCGCGCACCGCGGCAAGAGTTGACGGCAAACCAGCCGCACCCACAATGGCCGCCATCACCGTGTCAACTTCCGGGCTAGTCGCCGCCTCACTCAGACCGGCTTCACCAGTCAGCACTCTTATATGCGGTAAATCAGACAAGGCCTCGCGTAATTTTTCAGCCGCCGGCCCATCAGCCATTACCGCAATGGCTGGTTCAAACTCACGGCACAAAGTAGCCATTACTTCAACGCTTGAGCAAGCTGTCAGAGCGTACACTGAAAAACGCTGTGGGTGACGACGCACTACATCCAACGTACTTAAACCGATAGAGCCGGTAGCCCCCAGTACTGATAGATGACGGCGTTGCATCAAGAGACGTGCCCAACATTAAGCCAACCAAATTGAATAACAAGCAGGGTAAATATGGGTATAGCCGCAGTCAGACTGTCTATGCGATCCATAATACCGCCGTGTCCGGGAAGCAACCGACTGCTGTCTTTAATGCCGCGAAAGCGCTTAAGCATGCTCTCGAACAAGTCACCCAGCACCGACACAGCGGCGGTCACAACGGAAACAATAATCAGAGCAACCGATTGCCCAGCCCCGGCGCCAAGTGTTTGACTAACCACCAGTGCAAAAACCGCAACCGCTGCCAAACCGCCCCAGACTCCGGCCCAGGATTTACCCGGACTGACCCGAGGCGCTAGCTTGGCATTGCCAAATTTTCGGCCAGAAAAATACGCTCCAATGTCTGCCACCCACACCAGCGTAAACACATACAGAATCAACAATAGGTTGTTATCGGTCAACGCAAATTTGAACTCGCCGTTGCGCAAATAATTCAGGCCAACCCAGGCCGGCACCAACACTAACAGGCCCATGGCCGCCCGTGCAGGAACAGAGCCCCAACGCGCAGAATTTTTGGGATAAGAAGCCACAAAACCAAAACCGACCAACCACCAAAGCAACGCTAACCAGAGCACACCCTGTGCAGTCATTGTGTATAGAGCCGCCAATAACAGCAATACAGCGGCGCTGTAGCCAACGCGTGCAGGCTGCTCTATCAGCCCCGACATATTGGCCCACTCCCAGGCACCCAGGGCAATCAGCGCGGCGGTAAAAATCGCAAAACCCACAGGTGGCAGAAAGAAAACGCCACCAATAGCAATGGGCGCCAGAATCAGCGCAGTTATTATTCGGGTTTTAAGCACAGTGAACCTGCTCTTGTTGTGTTATCCGAGCGACGATCGGGCCGCAACCTGGTCATCCGTCTGGCCAAAACGTCTTTGCCTTGCGGCGTAAACGGCCAGCGCTTCCTGCATCTGCGGTTGCTTGAAGTCCGGCCAAAAAACCGGCGAGAAATAGAACTCGGTATACGCCAGGTGCCACAACATAAAATTGCTTATGCGCTGTTCGCCGGCGGTACGAATCATCAAGTCTGGCGTAGGCAAATCACCCAGGCTCAAGTGGCTTTGAATCAGGTCTTCGGTTATATCCGATGGCTGCAACTGACCGCTTGCGACTTTTCTGGCAATTTTACGGGTGGCTTCCGTGATGTCCCATTGGCCACCGTAATTGGCGGCGATGACTAGAGTCATCGCTGTATTGTCAGCGGTGAGTGTTTCGGCTTTCGCCATCAAATTCTGTAACAGCGGGCTGAATGCCGAGCGTTCACCAATAAAACGCAAGCAAATATTGTTGCGATGCAGTTTGCGCACTTCGCGCTCCAACGCAAACACAAACAGTTTCATCAATGCAGAGACTTCGTCTTGCGGGCGGCGCCAGTTTTCACTGGAAAACGCAAACAGAGTAACGACCTCAACACCCTCGCGGGCACAGGTTTCCACCACGGCGCGGACTGCGTCAACGCCCGCCTTGTGACCGGCCACACCCTTAAGACGTCGGGCCTTGGCCCAACGATTGTTACCGTCCATGATAACGGCAACATGTTTGGGCCGGTTTGGTCCCGATTCCGGAATTGCTGCGGAAACAGTTGCGGTCATAAGATCCCCTGTACGGCCACCGCGCCTTATGGCAACCGTGAGTGTTGTATCCTCAAGATGCCGGCATCAAACCGCCATCAAATCCTCTTCTTTGGCTTTCAAGAACTTTTCCACTTCCGCAATAAAGCGGTCAGTCAGTTTTTGCACTTCTTCCTCGCCGCGGCGCTCGTCGTCTTCGCTGATGTCTTTGTCTTTCAGCAGCTCTTTTAACGTGCTGTTAGCATCGCGACGGGCGTTGCGCACTGAAACCCGGCCGTGTTCTGCGTCAGCACGGGCCTGCTTGACCATATTTTTACGGGTTTCCTCGGTCAGCATCGGCATAGGCAACCGAATAAGATCACCGCTGGTTGACGGGTTAAGACCCAAATCAGAGGTCATGATGGCCTTTTCAATCTGCGGAACCATGTTCTTTTCCCAAGGTGACACCGTCAATGTACGGTTGTCTTCCACATTTACCGAGGCTACCTGCCTCAACGGCGTTTCCTGGCCGTAATAGTTCACCATCACGCTGTCCAGAATGGAAGGATGCGCGCGGCCGGTTCGGATTTTGTTAAACGCTGACGCCAGAGCTTCAATGCTCTTGGTCATTTTGGTTTCAGCTTCCGTTTTGATCTCGTTAATCACTTGCCAACCCTCGATTTGTTCGTAAAACCGGACCCTGCCGGGTTATTCAATCAACTATCCGATCGGTCAGTCAATCGACTATTCAATCGGTTATTCAATAAGAGTACCTACTTTTTCGCCTGTCACGATGCGGGTCAGAACGCCGGGGCTATTCATATCGAATACCCGCAGCGGCATGCCGTGGTCGCGCGCCAGACAGATGGCCGTTAAGTCCATCACGCCCAATTTTTTATCCAATACTTCATCATAAGTCAGAGAATCGTATTTTACCGCCGTGCTGTCCAGGTAGGGGTCGGCTGAATACACGCCGTCTACCTTGGTGCCCTTCAGTACCGCGTCGGCTTCGATTTCGATACCGCGCAAGCAGGCCGCAGAATCGGTAGTAAAGAAGGGGTTGCCGGTACCTGCACAGAAAATAACCACGTCTCCATCTTTCAGATCGCGCACAGCGCGGCGGCGATCGTAATGCTCCACAATACCACTCATGGGGATGGCAGACATAACACGGGTGCGGATGTTGGAACGCTCCAGGGCGTCACGCATGGCCAGGCCGTTCATTACGGTGGCCAGCATGCCCATATGGTCGCCGCTAACGCGGTCCATACCAGCAGCGCTCAAGGCTTCGCCACGGAACAGATTGCCGCCACCAATCACCAGGCCAACCTGCACACCAATACCAATCAGCGCACCAATTTCCAGCGCCATGCGGTCCAGAACCTTGGGATCAATACCGAAACCAAGATCACCCATCAGGGCCTCACCGCTGAGTTTTAACAGGATACGCTTGTATCTGGGCTGAGTTTTGAACGTTGTCGACATGCGGATCCCCTTCTGGTCTATTGGCTGCGGCGCAAAGCGGCGGCGCGATGCAGCAGGCTTGTATTTGACATAACCCTCGGCAAAAAAAGGGACATCTCAGATACAAGCCCGCCACGAGAGCCGGAAAACCGGCTAACGTGGCAGACTTGAACGAAGCTACCGATCAATCAGGCAGCTTCCGAAGCTGAAATCAGTCTTTGTTGATACCGGATGCGGCAGCAACCTCGGCAGCAAAGTCGACTTCTTCCCGCTCAATGCCTTCGCCTACTTCTACTCGAAGGAAACCAATCAGCTCGCCACCGGTCGCTGTCACCAGCTGACCCACGGTTTGCTCCGGGTTTTTAACGAATGGCTGCTCAATCAGGCTGTTTTCAGCCAAGTATTTCTTGATGCGACCGCCCATCATTTTTTCAACGATTTCAGCCGGCTTGCCTGCCATATCCGGCTGCGCCTTGATGATCGCCTTTTCTTCCTCCAGCTCTTCAACCGGCATGTCTTCAGGCTTGGCGATGCGCGGGTTTACCGCAGCAACGTGCATGGCGATATCGCGGGCCAGCTCTGCGTCACCTGCGGTCAAAGCAACCACGGCCGCAATCTTGTTGGTGCTGTGAACGTAGCCGCCCACAACCGCGCCTTCAATGCGCACAATGCGACGTACACTGATGTTTTCGCCGATTTTCTGGACCAGCGCTTCGCGCTTGGATTCCAGATCGCCCGCCATCAACACAGCAACGTCGGTTTCGTTCTTTTTGAACGCAACTTCTAGCACTTCGTTGGCAAAATTGATGAAATTATCATCACGGGCAACAAAGTCGGTTTCGGAGTTCACTTCCAAAATCAGGCCCACGGTGTGGTCGTCTGAAATCTTGATCAGCGAAACACCTTCAGCGGCGGTACGGCCGGCTTTTTTAGCAGCCTTCAGGCCAGATGATTTGCGCAGCTCTTCAATCGCGGCGTCTACACTGCCTTCCGATTCAACCAGAGCTTTTTTGCATTCCATCATGCCAAGGCCGGTGCGCTCACGCAGCTCTTTGACCATTGCAGCGGTAATAGCAGCCATGTTGGGTCCTCTTAAAATTTCCGAATTCGGTAGGAAAACCTGCCCGAAACCTGTCCGGGCACGCTTTGAATCTCAGAGCAAATCAAGCGTTGCTCTCGAGCTCTATTCTGCAGTAGGCGCTCAAGCCTTATTCTGCAGCAGGTGCTGCGCTTGGAGCTTCTTCGTTAATTTCAACAAACTCGTCTGCGCCAACGTTGACCGACTCCAGACAGGTGTCGGCAACCGCTTTCACGTAAATCTGAATAGCACGGATGGCGTCATCGTTACCCGGAATTACGTAATCAACACCGTCAGGGTTGCTGTTGGTGTCAACCACACCAATAACAGGAATACCCAACTTGTTGGCTTCCTTGATAGCGATACGCTCGTGGTCAACGTCTATCACGAACAGGGCATCGGGCAGGCCGCCCATATCCTTGATACCACCAATGGAACGCTCAAGCTTGTCCATTTCGCGGCTGCGCTCAAGCGCTTCTTTCTTGGTCAGCTTGTCAAAAGTACCGTCTTTGCTCTGCGCTTGCAGTTCGCGGTAGCGGTGAATCGACTGACGAATGGTTTTGTAGTTGGTCAGCATGCCGCCCAACCAGCGGTGGTTCACAAAAGGTTGACCTGAACGCTCTGCTTCCTCTTTAATGATCTTCGCAGCGGCGCGCTTGGTACCTACGAACAGAATCTTGTTCTTGTTCTCGGTCAGCTGCGCAACGAATTTAAGAGCATCGTTCATAGCCGGAACGGTCTGTTCCAGGTTGATGATGTGAATCTTGTTACGGGCGCCGAAGATGTACTTCGACATTTTTGGATTCCAGTAGCGAGTCTGGTGTCCAAAGTGAGCACCTGCTTTAAGCAGGTCACGCATATGTACTTGAGCCATTATAGTTACCTTGTGACTTCGGGTTAGACCTCCACGAATCCGATTGCACCAACCTATGTGCGGTTTTCAACAACCGCAGGCACCCTGGAGCAACGTGTCGACTCGTGTGTGAATTTGCTGGATTCGTTTCCAGCGGGCGCGTTTATACCATATTTATGGCGCGCAATGCCATTAGTTTTGTGCTGAAGCTGCTTGTTCTCTGAAGTTGTACCTTGTGCCTATGAGCCTTAAAATAGCAGCTTGATTCATTTCTTTTAATAGGAAAGCTGATGCAGGTCACCATTAAGACCCCGGAAGACATAGCAAAAATGCGCGTAGCCGGAAAGCTGGCCGCGGAAGTTCTGGAGATGATCCACGAGCACGTCAAACCCGGCGTGACCACCGAACATCTAAACCAGCTGTGCCACGACTACATTGTGAACGTGCAGCAAGCTATTCCGGCGCCGCTGAACTACAAGGGCTTCCCGAAATCCATCTGCACATCGGTGAACCACGTGGTTTGCCACGGCATTCCCACCGAGCAAAAAGTGCTGAAAGACGGCGACATCATCAATATTGATGTCACCGTTATAAAAGATGGCTACCACGGCGACACCAGTAAAATGTGGGCGGTTGGCACACCCAAGCCCGGCACCGAGCGCTTGATCCAGATTACCCAGGAGTGCATGTATAAAGGTATCGAACTGGTCAAGCCCGGAGCCCGCCTTGGCGATATCGGCCACGTGATCCAACAGCACGCTGAAAAGCACCGGTTCTCTGTGGTTCGTGACTATTGTGGCCACGGCATTGGCCAGGTGTTTCATGAAGAGCCCCAGGTAATGCATTACGGCAAAGCCGGCACAGGCCTGGAACTAAAGGAAGGAATGATTTTCACCATCGAACCGATGATCAATCAAGGCAAGTACCACACCAAACTGCTGCCAGACGAATGGACCGCGGTCACCAAAGACCGCAAACTTTCAGCCCAGTGGGAACACACCATTCTGGTGACTGCAGACGGTCATGAAGTGTTGACCAAACGCAAAGAAGAGTCGTTTTAAATGGCAGCGGGCGAGCTGGAACACCACATTAGCCATGACGCTTCACCGGTTTCCGCCGCCCGCACGCTGTTGCAGGAGCGACAGCAGGCAGACGCGGCCGCTTTTGAACAGGGCGCGGATATTCGAGCACTGGTAAAAGCACGCTCTGACACGGTCGATACCGTATTGCTCCATATCTGGAATCGCTATCCGCTAGCGCGTTCCAACAACGTGGCGTTAATTGCCGTGGGCGGTTACGGCCGCGGCGAGCTGCACCCCTACTCCGACATTGACTTGCTGATTCTGACCCGCACGGGCACCGCCCCCGAATGGCGTGATGACCTTGGCGCGTTCATTACCCTGTTGTGGGACTTGAAGCTGGACATTGGCCACAGCGTACGCAGCATTGACGAAAGTACCGATGCCGCTCGCGGCGACATCACCATTCTGACCAACCTGCTGGAAACCCGCACCATCGCCGGGCCAGACGATTTACGAAGGGAACTGTCAGAGTTGGCTTTCTCAGATGAAATAAGCACCGACCGCGAGTATTTCATTGCCAAGCGTGCAGAGCAGGAAGAGCGCCACACCAAGTACAGCAACACCGAATACAATCTGGAACCTAATATAAAAGGCGCCCCCGGCGCGTTGCGCGACATCCAGACCATCGGCTGGATAACCAAACGCCACTTCGGCTTGCACAGCACGGCTGACCTAACCCAGTTCAGCGTGCTGACCGAAGACGAGCACCAGGTTCTGCGCAAGGGTGAGACCCTGCTTTGGCGGCTTCGATACGGGCTGCAACTGCTGGCCAAACGCAATGAAAACCGCCTGCTATTTGACTATCAGCGCGGCCTGGCCAATATGCTGGGTTTCCAGGATAAAGGCGAGCGCCTGGGCGTTGAACTGATGATGCAATCTTACTACCGCGCAGTGTTGGCTCTGGCCGAGCTGACCGACGTGATTCTGCAGCATTATGATGAGGCCATTTTGGGCAGTGGGCAGGAAGATGTCATCCAGCCCATTAACAAGCGTTTCCAGATTCGCAATCACTATATTGAAGCCATCAACAACCAAGTATTCGCCTACGCGCCCTTCGCGATTATGGAGTTGTTTGTGCTGATGGCGCAGAACCCGGCTATTCGCGGCATACGCGCTACCACTATTCGTTCACTGCGGGCCCACCGCCACCTGATTGACGACGCCTTTCGCGCGAATTTGGCGGTCACATCGTTGTTTATGGAACTGCTGCGTACGCCAGACAAGCTCGATCAAACTCTGGTTACCATGAAGAAATACAGCGTGCTGGGCCGATATTTGCCGGAATTTGGCCGCATTATCGGGCAGATGCAACACGACCTGTTCCATATTTACACGGTGGACGCGCATACAATGGGCGTTATCCGTAACATGGTGCGCCTACACAACTCCACCAACAGTGAAGACTACCCGCTAGCCTCAAGGCTGATTCATCGTCTGCCAAAACTGGAAACTCTGTTTATTGCCGGGCTCTATCACGATGTAGCCAAAGGTCGCGGTGGCGATCATTCAGAGCTGGGCGCTATTGACGCCGAAGCCTTCTGCAAGCGCCACCATCTAAGCGATCGCGACACCCAACTGGCCTCTTGGCTGGTGGAAAATCATCTGCTGATGTCGATGACAGCCCAACGCAAAGACATTTCTGACCCGGACATCATTCACGAGTTTGCCCGCGCTGTGCTCAGCCAGGCGCACCTGGATTACCTGTACATTCTGACCGTGTGCGACATTAGCGCCACCAACCCCAAACTTTGGAACACGTGGCGCGCCTCGCTGCTAAGGCAGCTTTATGTAGAAACAGAAAGGGCTCTGCGCCGCGGCACTGATACCCGCATAGATCGTCAGGAGTGGGTCAACGCTACACAATCCGAGGCCCGTGAGATTCTGCGCGCCCAGCATTTCAGCGACGCCCAGATTGATAATCTATGGAACACGGTAGACGAAGATTATTTTCTTCAGGACTCCACCATCGACATCGCCTGGCAAACCGCGGCCATTATCCGCCATGGCGATGATGCAGACCCACTGGTGCTTATTCGTGATACCCGCGGTGGTCCGACTGACGGTTATTCACAGATCATCATTTATATGAAAAACCGCACCGCTTCGTTTGCCGCCACGACTGCGGTGTTGGAGCAATTAAATCTGAACATTGTGGATGCCCGTATTAGCTCCAGTGACGGGCCTTGGTCCATCAGCTCCTACGTGGTGCTGGACGACCACGGCCAACCCCTGGGGATAGACCCGGATCGCAAAGAACGGGTAAGAAGTCGGCTGATTGAAGAACTGGACGACCCCGAGGACTACCCGGACATTATCCACCGACGCACGCCAAGGCAGTTGAAGCACTTTGCTTTTCCCACTGAGGTACTGCTGTCTAATGACAGCTTTAATCTGCGCACTGTGTTGGAAGTAATCACCCCCGACCGCCCCGGCCTGCTGGCCCGGATAGGGCAGGTTCTGTTGGAGCACAAGGTACGCCTGACCACCGCAAAAATTGCTACGCTAGGCGAACGAGTGGAAGACGTATTCTTTGTGACCGACGAGAACGGTAACGCGCTGTGCGACCCCGCTGCCTGCCAGGCCTTGCAGGACGACTTGTGTAAAACTTTGGATAACATTCGATGAGCCCCGATTTAGACCGACTTCACCCCTACCCGTTTGAAAAACTGGCAAAGTTGAAAGCAGGCGTGACCGGGCCCGCGCACTTGGATTCCATCTCCCTGGGTATTGGTGAGCCCAAGCACCCTGCACCGGAGTTTATAAAGCAGGTAGTAGCAGACAATCTAGCCCGACTTGGTAACTACCCCACCACAAAAGGCACCGACGAGCTGCGCGAAGCCATCAGCCAATGGGCCACAAAACGCTTTGCGTTGGCACCAGGCTCGCTAACCGCAGCCCACCATATAGTGCCAGTGAACGGCACCCGCGAAGGCATTTTCTCACTGGTGCAGGCGGTAGTCGACCGTAGCAAGCCAGCCACAGTGGTCAGCCCAAATCCGTTTTATCAGGTCTATGAAGGCGCAGCTTTCCTGGCCGGTGCCACACCGGTTTACTTGGCCTGCGACGGCAGCAATAGCTTCATTCCGGATTTTGATGCCATTGACCCGCAGGTCTGGCAGCAGTGCCAGGTTCTGTTTTTATGCTCGCCGGGCAACCCCAGCGGGTCAGTCATTCCACGCGCCACCCTGGTCCGGGTGCTTGAATTGGCTGATAAGCACGACTTTATTGTGGCCTCCGATGAGTGCTACACCGAACTTTACCCGGATGAAGCCAACCCTCCTGAAGGCTTGCTGCAAACGTGCGCAGCCATTGGCCGCAACGATTTTTCCCGCTGCGTGGTGTTTCATAGCCTGTCTAAACGAAGCAATCTGCCAGGCCTTCGCTCTGGTTTTGTTGCCGGTGATGCGCGCATTCTTGAAGGCTTCTTGAAATACCGCACCTACCACGGCTGCGCCATGCCCATCCACAACCAATTGGCCAGCATTGCCGCCTGGGGCGACGAAGAGCACGTAAAAGAAAACCGCCGCGCTTATCGCGCCAAGTTTGAAGCCGTAGTACCTATTTTACGCCAGGTGATGGACGTCGATTTTCCAGACGCCGGGTTCTATTTATGGCCGCAAACTCCGGCGGGAATGAATGACGAAGTGTTTGCCCTTGAGCTTTCGGCGCAACAAAATGTACACGTGCTTCCAGGACGTTACCTGTCGCGCACTGTGGATGGCTACAACCCGGGTGAAAACCGCATACGCATGGCGTTAGTGGCGCCTTTGCAGGAGTGCGTCGAAGCTGCGGAACGAATTGTGGCTTTTGTAAGAGCAAATTCGTGATAAAACTGTACGGCATTCGCAACTGTGACACGGTAAAAAAGGCCCGAAAATGGCTAGACGAGCGCCGCATTGAATACCAGTTTCATGATTTCAAAAAAGACGGATTGAGCAGCGAGCTGCTTGCCACCTGGGAGCATTCGGCCGGCTGGGAGGCCCTGCTAAACCGCCGCGGCACTACCTGGCGCAAATTACCAGAGGGCATTCGTGAGGGCATCGATGCGGTTTCCGCCCATCACGTCATCTTGGAAAACCCTTCTATCATCAAACGGCCCGTGGTGGAGTTTCAAGGTGCGGTGACGGTCGGCTTTAATGCCGACGACTGGGCAGCGCGCTTTAATCACTGACATTACAAAACATAATTCACTGACAAAACAGGAACACACACCCGATGAGCTTTGCATTCGGTATTGGTATTGGCACACAGAACAATCAAGGCGAATGGCTGGAAGTTTTTTATCAACAGCCCTTGATAACCCCCGATGAAACGCTGCTAGACGCAGTGCGCAGCGCTCTAGACTTTCAGGGTGGCAATCAGGCCATCAGCGCCAACACCAGGCAACTTAGCCAGCTGGCAAGCAGCCTGCGTCAAATTGGCCAGACCGAACAGGCCTCGTTAGCCGAAAAAGCCGCCAGCAGCGAACGCCCGGTCGTCGTCACCTTACTGGAAACCGACGATACCGCCAGCAGCACGCCCGAGGTTTACCTTAAGCTGCAGCTGATATCTCACCGCCTGACAAAGCCCCACAGCCTGAAACTAGACGGCATATTTGGCCTGCTGCCAAATCTGGCGTGGACCAACGAAGGCGCCATTGATCTGGCCGAACTTCCTGGACGCCAGCTGCAAGCGCGCCTTGAAGGCCGCACTCTGGAAGTAAAATCGGTAGATAAGTTCCCGCAGATGACTGACTACGTAGTGCCCCAGGGCGTGCGTATTGCCGACACCGCACGAGTTCGCCTGGGCGCCTATGTGGGCGAGGGCACCACCGTCATGCATGAAGGCTTTATCAACTTCAACGCCGGTACCGAAGGCACCAGCATGATCGAAGGCCGTATTTCAGCCGGTGTAATGGTAGGCAAAGGCTCTGACCTAGGCGGCGGCTGTTCCACCATGGGCACATTGTCTGGCGGCGGCAACATCATTATTTCAGTGGGCGAAAACTGCCTGATTGGCGCCAACGCCGGTATTGGTATTCCCCTGGGCGACCGCTGCACCGTAGAAGCCGGCTTGTACCTGACCTCCGGCACCAAAGTGGCGCTGCTAGACGACGCAGGCAAATTGGTGGAAGTCATCAAAGCCCGCGATCTAGCCAACAAGTCAGAGCTGCTGTTCCGTCGCAACAGTGAAAACGGTGCAGTGGAATGTAAAACCAACAAGTCGGCCATTGAGCTGAACCACGAGCTGCACGCCAACAACTGATCGGGGCCTTTATGACTGCTATACCCAATGAGGCCCTGTCACCGACCCTAAAGCTGGCAATGGATCTGATTCGCCGGCCGTCGGTGACACCCGACGACGCCGGCTGTCAGCCGCTGATGATGTCGCGCCTTGCACCCCTGGGCTTTGCCGAGGAAAACCTGCGCTTTGGCACCACCGACAATCTATGGGCTCGAAAAGGTTCGGAAGAACCTGTCCTGGCTTTCGCCGGGCACACCGACGTCGTGCCTACGGGCCCGGAGAAAAACTGGGCAATACCACCGTTTGAAGCGGTTATAAAAGACGGCATGCTGCACGGCCGTGGTGCCGCTGACATGAAAGGCAGCCTGGCGGCCTTTGTTACCGCCTGCGAACGCTTTGTAGGCAAGCACCCGAACCACCGCGGCTCCATTGCCTTGCTGATTACCAGCGACGAAGAAGGTCCCGCTGGTGATGGCACGGTAAAAGTAATTGAAACCCTGGAAGCCCGCAACGAAAAGATCGACTGGTGCCTGATCGGCGAGCCGTCCAGCACGGTTAATGTGGGCGATACGATCAAAAATGGCCGCCGCGGCTCATTGCACGGCTACTTGACGGTTCACGGCGTGCAAGGCCACGTGGCTTACCCGCACCTGGCCGAAAACCCAATACATAAAGTGGCTCCGGCGCTGCACGATCTGGCGCAGGAATTCTGGGACAACGGCAACGATTACTTTCCGCCCACCACGTTCCAGATTACCAAGGTAGAGGCAGGCACCGGCAGCAATATGATTCCCGGCGAATGCCTGGTGCACTTCAACTTCCGCTATTGTACGGAAAGCACCGCCGAAAGCCTGGAGGAGCGGGTTGTGGCAGTATTGGGTAGACACTCGCTGAATTACGATTTGCAGTGGCATTTGAGTGGCCGACCGTTTTTGACCGACAAAGGCGCGCTGGTGTCGGCGTCAACAGCGGCCATTGCCAGAGTCTGCGGCCGTGAAACCGAGCTGTCTACGTCTGGCGGCACGTCCGACGGCCGCTTTATCGCGCCTACGGGTGCTCAGGTGGTGGAACTGGGCCCCATAAACGCGACCATTCATAAAGTAAATGAATGCGTCAGCGCAGACGACCTGAACACCTTGTCGCAAATTTACGAAGAAATTCTAGTGGAGTTATTGGCCTGAAAAGTACCTTGCCTGGCGCATTCAGTGGCCATGTAAAGCGTTAACGCTCTGCCGCTTCAGTAATGGGGCGGCGGGGTTTCTTCTTCTTCACTGCGAAGGTTAGATCCAGACACTTCTTTCAACTGCCTGTGCAGTAACTGTTTGGCTTCCCACAGCTGACGCAGCTCTAGCTCTTGAGTCGCCATCTGCTCGCTCAGCGTGTTTATTACGTCATCCTGAAACGCAATCCGCATTTCCAGCTCGTCAAGCCGATGTTCCAGTCGTTTATCCGTCATGGTTTTAGTGAGTTCCTGCCGTTATCTGTTAAGATGCCGCCTTCATGCAGCCGGAAGTGTCATTTTACCCCATATCCGGTTATTTATCGTTAGCGTTATCATTCAGGAGATTTTCAATTCACATGCGTAATCCAGCCAAAGCGATCGTTGCTGCCTTATTGATCGCGATTCCCGCTCCCTTTATTCTCGGCTTTTTGCTGGTTTCCTTTTCCCCGGAGCTGTTCCAGATTCTGTCCCAGTCTGAAACCAGTGCCGTGGCCAACAGCACCCCCTTCGTTCTGGGCAGCGCCCAGGGCATTGCCGCTTACGTGATTGCCGTGGTGATATTTGCCATCGCTGGCTTTATCACCGTTGTGGTCAGCACCAAACGACCGGTCGCTGCGCCCGCTAAAGCCGCTCAACCCCGCGCACCCGCAACGCCTCGTCGTGCCCATGTACCGGCTCAAAAAAGCGGTAACATGCACCACGATGACGATGACGACTTCGACGACAACACCCCTGAGGGCGACGAAGACGGCACCGTTAAATGGTTCAACGTGAAAAAAGGCTTCGGCTTTATTGTTCGCGACAGCGGTGATGAAATCTTTGTTCACTTCCGCGCTATTCGTGGCAGTGGTCGCCGCGTTTTGCGCCAGGGTCAGCTGGTGCGCTTTAGCGTAATTGACGCCGACAAAGGCCTGCAGGCCGATAACGTGTCAATTCTCAGTGAGTAATCTACACCACGTTTTCCTTCGCTGTTAAAACAAAAAAGGGATGGGGCCAAAAGCCCCATCCCTTTTTTCTATTCTTTTACTAATTCGCTCTTCTACTAATTCCGCTTTTCTACTAATTCCATATGGCCG
The DNA here is from genome assembly GCF_000283275.1 of Marinobacter sp. BSs20148. NCBI lineage: Bacteria > Pseudomonadati > Pseudomonadota > Gammaproteobacteria > Pseudomonadales > Marinobacteraceae > Marinobacter > Marinobacter sp. BSs20148. The sequence continues at coordinate 1,218,869 of NC_018268.1, read as the reverse complement.
GAAGCTCACCACGCTCATCAATTCGCCACCATCTTTCTTCAGTGGCGTCGTCGCCTTCGGCCCAATTACCCGGGCTGCAACGTAGCTCACCACCGATCGCACGCCAAGCACTGCGAGCGCAATCCAAATCGCTGTTCCAGGGCAGCGATGGCCCCTCAATCACCAGACACGTAAAGCGTTTGCCGCCAGCACCCGGGTAAAGCGACAACGACAGCGTATGACCATCGTAACGGGCGTAACCTTTCACAAAACCGGTTATGACCTCGTCATCCAGCGACACCTGGCCTAATTGGTCAGACAACCAGCGCGATACTGCCCCGGCTTCAAGGTCGCGTATATAAATTTCCAAATCCTGCACCCAAACAATCTCCCAACAATTTTAAAACTGATGACAAGGGTTCAACACCTGCGTCCTTGCGCCTAATGGTGAACAGTGTGAACGCCCGCTGAATTCGCTGCAAGCCGACATTTCAGCTCGGCCTGCAAATCAGCAACGCCCAGCTTTCGCAAGCTTCCGCGCGCATGACGCTGATGCCAGTCGCTTGCTGCGACCTGTTGTTGCCAAACCAGCTTTTCCAGCGTCAGGTCCGGCTCTTCAATACTGCTGTGGCGCGCATGGGCCACCAGGCGCTGACACTCCAGAGTTTGAATTTTTGCTGCTAAAGCGACAGATTCGCTGCTACCACGCAAGGCAAACAGATTCAGGCTCGCAGCCGCGCGCTTAAACCACACCAGCAGCTCGCCCGGACAGCATTCAAACCGGTGGCGCTGCGCAACAGCGAAATCAATCGCCGCAGGCTCCAGCTCTATATTCCACTGGCGCTCTATCGCCGGCTGATGAGCCACCACAATAGCGTAGAGCTGGCCAGCGCCAGAGGGCGGCAGTATCATGCTGGTCAGCGAGCGACCCAGGCACAGCTGTAGTTGATCAATATGCTGCGCCTTGGCTTTTATGCGCTCATCAGCCAGCAGCAACATGGGCCCGCCCCAAGCGGCCAGCACGTCGCCCACGACACTGCCAGGCCGGCCCACCAGCTGCAAAAGATCCTGGGGCGCCAGGCCGTCCATCACCAACAGGGGCCACCCTCCGCAGTGTTGAAGCGAGCGCAGCCTGTGCCGGGCGCCTTCGGCAAGCGTCAGCACGTCTGACTCGCAGCGCAAATTCAGTCGCTTGTAGTCGATACCCAGCAATGGCAATACACTTTCCAGCCAGCAGGTTTTACCACCGCCCCGAGGGCCTTTCACCCACAACAACGTTTCAGGGTTTGTGCTGATTTCTACCGCTACGGTATGGGCGAGCTCAATCCAATCCACCTGTGCCACCACCATGGGCACACCGGCAGAGTTAGACGCTGCCTTCATTGTCAGCTCGTCGACGCTGGGTGGCCAGGCCGACACCCGTTCCAACACCGCAACGTACGCTTTTTCCTGCAAGCGTTCTGTTTTGTGGGCGAGGGTTTGCAGCAGCACAGGCCAGTCTAACCAGGGCGCGTCGTTCAACTCACGCGCTCTGGCAAACCAATGCACAAGCTGGCTAGACAGTAAACCTTCCGCAGACACCCCGGTAACAACCGGCTGTTCGCATTGCACCGTGCGCGTCAACTCGTCAAGGTCGATACTGCAGGTTGTCAAAAAGTGACTGAGGTTGTGGCAACTGTCGAGCAAAGCCAGCAAAAAATCTTCAACGGTAATCGCCGCTCCGCCGCGCTTTAAGACCAGCGCGCGAGCATTCGCCAGCGCATTCTGGCATTGCGGTGCCAGGCATCCTTGCCAATCTTCCATTCTTACTCTCCTTGTATGCCAAGCGCAGGATTCCTTTTCCGCGCTGATTATTGTGCCCCTTACCAGCTACCGCTGTTTTCCATACTGACCCAAGGTTCACGGGGTGCAAGCGCCTCACCCTTCTGCAGCAGCTCAATAGAAATACCGTCGGGCGAGCGCACGAATGCCATATAGCCGTCACGGGGCGGGCGATTAATGGTAACGCCGCCGGCTTGCAGGTGCTCGCACAACTGATAAATGTCGTCGACCCGATAGGCCAGATGACCGAAGTTTCGGCCGCCGCTGTACTCTTCCGGGTCCCAATTATAGGTCAGTTCCAACGACGGTGCGCGATCGGCTTTGACTCGCGCTTCGTCGTCTCGCGAAGCGAGAAATACCAGGGTAAAACGGCCTTTTTCGCTGTCTTTTCGACTGACTTCTTTCATTCCCAGCAAGTCACAGAAAAAATGCAGGGTGTCATCCAGATTGCTCACCCGGATCATGGTGTGAAGGTATTGCATACTTTCTCCCGTTCTTTTTTATCGCTTAACGCAGCAAGTCCTCTCGGTTCGGCGGCCGCCCCGCAGAACACTCGCACCTTTATTACCGAACAGTTTACGGTATTCTGGGCGGATGGATGCAAACCACGTCTTTCCTTTAATCAACCGTTACCGAACGCCGGCCATCAGGCATCTCGCATGGCTGTGCCAAACCCCGCAGCTGATGCGCTCGCCAGTCACCTTTACACCGGCACAGTATCTGCCCTCGAGCTATACCGATATTCTTAAAGCCTGGGATCAGGACACAAAAACAGCACCACCCATACTGTTTGAACCGCCACAGCGCAGATTAGGCTTCTATTTCGAGCGGCTGTATCAGGTTTTGCTCGAAGACTTGCTCGGCTGGCCAATTCTGCTAAAAAACCAGCAGATCCAATCACGCGGGCGCACCATTGGCGAACTGGATTTCGTGGTCGACAACCGGACAAACGACCGCATTGAACACCACGAGATCGCTATCAAGTTCTATCTCGGCGTGTCAGAACTCACGGGCTCAACACTCTGGTACGGCCCCAACGCTCGCGACCGGCTGGACGTGAAAACAACCAGCCTGCTGGAACAACAGAGCCGCCGCACACTGCTACCGGAAACTCTTGCCCTGCTCGCAGAATCCCATATAACAGGCCCGCTGACTCCGCGAATATTTATGCCAGGGTATCTTTTCTATCCAGACGACCAGCTCGTGGTAACCCCGGATTATGTTCCGGCGGACCATTTGCGCGGGCGCTGGATGTACGCCCATGACGCAAGAGCCTTGAACACGTCACACTGGGTTGTACTCAACAAACCTCACTGGATTGGCAACTGGTGTCAAAGCGAACAGCCGGATATCGAACATGTTCTGGAAGCACTGGAACGTGTTGAGAGCAAAGTGGTTCCGCAGCTGTTCGCCATAATGCGGCGAGATCACCAAACGGGAAACTGGATGGAAACAGACCGGGTGTTTGTTGTGCCGGAAACCTGGCCGTGAATGGCGACATTCTCTGGCAAGAGCGCAATATTCACGGCTTCAAAAGAGTGCTTCCAACAGTAACGCCTCATATTTCGGCTTCAATGCACCGAGGCTGAAACGCTGCACACCTGGCACTGTTAATCGGTCACCATGGCCATCCACAGCCTGCTTTTCAATCAACGTCGCTGCATGAGCCGCCTCGGCCGGAATGTCGTCGCCACAGTCCGGATACAAGTATTCCGGTGCAAACAACTCCGGGTAGACTTCCCTTGCCGGCACAATGGGCACACAGCCAACGGCCACCGCCTCAAGCACCGCCAGCCCCTGAAACTCATGTAACGCGGTTGAAAGAATCACGTCCGCACTCCCCAGCCACTCGTAATACTCGCTGCGGCTCGATGCGTACCCAAACTGCACGAGTCGGTGAGCAAACTGCTGTTGAATAGTCGTCATGGCTTCAGGGACTTTGCGGAAACTTTCACCAAGGACACAGACCTGAAAACTCAACGCTCTGCGCTCAAGCTCCTGCAGAATCGCGAGCAGCCGGTCAGGACCCTTGTCGTATTCCCAGCGCGCCGCCCACACAATTCTTAGGGGTAATGCACCAGGCTCGGGCTCAAGGTCATTGCGCCATAAACGCTCGCCCGCCTCAAGGCTCTGGCGTTCCGCTTCACTGAGGAACACAGGGTCGTCGATGGGTACCGGCAGAACCCGGGATTTCGCGGAAATGAGTTCAAGCGTTCCCTCCGGGATACCATCGGGCAATCGCCGGAAGAGTTGCTCAACACCCTCAAGAAAGCTGCGCCGGTTCCAGTCGCTGTTGAACAGCACGGTATCGGCAGCAATAGCGCTGTATAAGTTCACCATTTGAGGATCAATGCTATTGTGCTGGCCATCGGATGCCGGATAGGCAAACTGATTTTCATGCATATAAAGCAACGCTGGCGTATGGGCCAGGTTCGGATGAAAACCCCGAACTGACGCCAAATCAACCATGGACGTCACTAACAGCAGGTCCCAATGCTCCTTCAACAGCGGCTCGCTCAGCCAGGTCAGCGCGTTACCTCGAATCCGCCAGCGGAAAAATCTCGGCGACAGGGCAAGCACATGCCATTCAAATTCCGGCTGGCTAAGCACCAACTGCTCTCGCCAGCGACGATGGCTGCCTGCGTCATAAGCCGAAAGCAGGAGTATTCTGGGTTGTCGAAGGGCAAGCGTTTTGGGCATGAAGGCATTCTGCCCTACTCGCGATTAGACAACCAGACACTCTGATAGGGCTTCAGTGTGATACTGCCCGACAGGTTCTCTATGGGCATACCCGAGATCAAGTCAAACCAATAATCTGTGCCAATCAGGTTGATATCACTAAGCGCCACCTGCTGTATCTCGTCACTGATATTGTGAATGCAGAAAATAGACTGATCCCGCCGCATACTTTGGCGCCAGAAGCCGAACAGCTTTAGCCCAAGGTGCAAGGTAAACTGGGTCGCATTGGGATGAAACGCCGCTTGCCCACGGCGGATCGCAATCAGGCGTTTCAGTTCGTGACAGACTTTGCTGTGGTGGCTCAGCGGGTTATCCAGCTCCCGTTCCAGATCGCCAAGCTGCCACTGGCTGCGATTGATGGAACGCAAACGGCTGGTATGCTCAACCCGCGCGGTATCGTTTTCCGTTGCCAGCAAACTGTGTATGTAAAAAGCGGGTATCCCCTCCAAAGCGAGCATCACCGTGTGCGCACACATAAATCTCTGTAGCTGCCAATGGTCTGCACCGTTCCCGGCGGTGCCCTTTAACGCATCATACAGGGCAATGTTCACTTCGTAGGGCTGATCCCGGCCGTCGGGCGTGCGCCGGTAAGACACCTTCCCGCCGAACGAGCTCATGGTATTGATAAACCGTTGCCTTTCCTCCTCGGTCAGCAAGCCGTCTGTGGGGCGCATGCCAATCCCGTCGTGAGACGCAATGAAATTGAGGTAGGTGGTGCCCATCTGCGCCGGCGGCATGCTCATCAGCCAGGTTTTCAGATGTTTGCAGTCACCTGTTACCAGCGTATTGATCAGTAGCGGCGGTAAAGAAAAATTATAGATTGCATGGGCTTCGTTGGCGTTGCCGAAATAGGTGAGATTCTCGCGATTGGGCACATTGGTTTCCGTAATCACCACCGCATCCGGGCTATGGTGCTCCATCAGCAGACGCAAAATCCTGATCAGTTCGTGGGTCTGTTGCAGGTGAATGCAGGACGTACCGGGCTCTTTCCACAGGAAAGCGACGGCGTCCAGCCGAAAGATAACAACGCCGCGTTCAAGGTAATAACGGATAATGGTCGCAAACTCAATCAGAACCTGCGGGTTGGCAAAGTTAAGGTCGACCTGATCCTCGCTAAAAGTGCACCACACATAACGCTCACCATCGTCTGTCTGAACCGGCGTGAGTACCGGTGATGTGCGCGGCCTGACCACGGCGCTCAAATCGTCGCCGGGGTTTCCCTCAAAAAAATAGTCTTTACCAGGGTCTATTCGCTTACGGAAATTTTCAAACCAACGACTGCGGGCTGACATATGGTTGACCACCAGGTCTGCCATCAGTTTGAAGTCTTGTGCGATGGCCTCAATGTCCTCCCACCCACCGTGGGACTCGTTGACCGCAAGGTAATCCATTACCGAGAAACCGTCATCGGAGCTGTAAGGAAAGAAGGGCAGGATATGGACGGCGGACACGCTGTCAGCAAAGTGTCGATTCAGGAACTGGTGCAAGGTCGCTAACGGTTTCTCCTCTCCCTGCTGCACGGTATCTGCATAGGTAATAAGCACCACATCCGATTCACTCCAGTGGCTCTGGTGCGCCGGCGGCGGAGGCTGGCCTGGACGCAACCCCATCGTTTTCAGTAGCCGCTCAGCAAGAAAGTCACAATCCAGCGCCGGATAAACAGCCTCAAGCATGCTAACCAGCTTGGATTTCAACACCTGGCTCATGCCCGATACTCCTCATTGTCCAGATCCACGGCCTCGAGCAGCTGCTCTTTGATGTCGGGAATGGCACTGGTGACCCGGTTCCAGCTCGGAATAAACGGGGTATCCATAGGATTATCCAAAAAATAGGCGCCAGCGTGCATCACGTTTTGAGCAAACAGCTCAACAGCTTTCTCTTCCTTGTGGCGGTCAAACGTCAAGCCGTTGATGATCGCGTCGTTCTGGTAGGTCTCCACAAAATCCAGCGCAATGCGGAAATAGCTTGCTTTGATGGTGCGGAATTTCTCACTGGAAAAAATTTCGCCGTTGGTGGCTAACTTGCGGAACAGCGCCTTGGCGATGTCGATGCTCATTTTGGACAAGCCGGCACTGGCGTCTTCCGGTGAGAGTTCCTGATGCTTATGATCGTACACATCCGCAATATCCACCTGACACAACCGGTTGGTGGCGTAATTCCGCTTCATTTCCGATAGCACGCCAATCTCCAGCCCCCAGTCGCTTGGAATTCGAAGGTCGTTGATCACATCGGTACGGAATGAAAATTCCCCAGCCAGTGGGTAACGGTAACTGTCCAGATAATCCAGAAATTCATTCGGGCCACACACTTTCTTCAGTGCACGGATCAGCGGGGTCACCAGCAAACGGCTCACTCGCCCGTTCATCTTGCCGTCTGCGACTCGTGCGTAATAGCCTTTGCAGAACATATAATTAAAGCCAGGGTTGGCCACCGGGTAAATCAGGCGCGCCACCAGATCCCGCGAATACGTCAGAATGTCACAATCGTGCAGCGCGACCGACTCACTCACTCCGGAAGCCAACACATAACCGAAGCAATACCAGACATTGCGGCCCTTACCCATTTCCGTCGGCGCCAAACCCTGTTCACTAAGCTTCAGATCAATAGCACGAAGGCGCGGGCCATCGTTCCACAACACTTTAAAATTCTGTGGCAGGTCAGAAAAGTACTCAAGAGCGTGGCGGTACTGTTTTTCATTGGCCCGATCCAGGCCGATAACGATCTGGTCCAGGTAGGGAACCTTGGTGAGTTCGTGCACAATGTTCTTTAACGCCGGCCCTTCCAATTCGGAATACAGCGACGGCAACACCAGCGACATGGGTCGGGACTTGCGAAAAGTCATCAGCTCGGCTTCCAGATCTTCTACCGGCCGGCGAACAAGATTATGCAGCGTGGTGATAATGCCGTTCTGATAAAAGTCACCCATGGCAAACCTCCTTTGCAGTGCTAGTATCCGTACTCAAACAGCAGATTGAGTACGCACTCGTTCCAACCCTCAGGGCCGGGCTTGAGGGAGCGCATCGCATGCTTTTCGGAAGGCAACTGCACCTCGTCGCTATTTACCCCGCGAATGACAACCGGGATGTCTGCGGCCTCCAGCATTTGCTGATCGTTGGGGCTGTCGCCCAAGGCAATGGCCGTTATTGGCTGGTCACCATACTGCTTCTGGTATTGCTCTCTGTATTTATCCAGCAAAAAACGGGCCCCATCGGCTTTATCAAAAATGCCCATGGCATGATAGAACCGACCGCCTTTTACCAGGCGCAGGTTTTCAGCACGTAAGGCTGCATCAAAACGTAACCGTTCGTCTTCGCTGCCTTCCCACAGCAGCGGCTCGGTTCCTTCGCGCTCCCTGGCCCGTGCGGCTGAAGCAGGGTCCAGCCCCGTTAATTGCGCGAGCTCGTCATCCGACATATCCGAAAAACTCCGAAAATGTGCGCCACCGGTCCTTTGCCCGGCCAGTACCTTTAAAACCTCTGCTCTGGATGCCCCAAAACGGACGATTTTCTCACTGTGGTTTCCGAAAGTATCCGCAGGAATAACGACGACCGCACCGTTTTCAACGACGAAAGGGTCGGTGTTTTCCAGTTGCTGACGTATTTCACGGATTTCCGCAGCGGTTTTGCTGGAGTTCAGTATCAGTGGGATACCCGCCGCTGCGACACGCTTCAACGCTGGCAGTGCCTGCTGCCAGCAATGGCGGTCATAGTTGAGCAGGGTTCCATCAAGATCAGAAAATATAATCAGTCGCGGCCTGGTCACGGCAGACTCCTTGGGCGTTAAGCCTAAAAGTGAGGGCGACGCCCTCATTCAGTGCGCGCCCGTTAAAAACGGGCCATTTTCGTGTGTTCCGATGAGCCGCTCCCGCTCGATCAGCGAATCCACGGATGACTTAAGTATAATGACAGGCCCGTTCAGATTCCTGCCGTTGATAATGCGGCAAATAGACAGTTTGGTCTTGCAGAATTCATGCCATACGGGCTGTGTACCAGGTAAGCGGCCATATTGAATATCGCCCAAGCTAAAGCAGTCAGCGCAACAAAGAGGTTGATGCATAACAGGAAAGGCGGGGAAGGCAGGTCGCATCCATTGCTTCAGTCATCATGTTCTCCCTGAACATTGATTTAAGTTTCTTCGCTCATTTGAGCAAAGATTTCGATAATGGGCCTTTGAGGGTTGGCCTGTTGCAGTTGCAGCACCCGCCTGCTTTGACGTTTCAGCTCGTCACTGGGCTTTGCCCACTGCTCTTCAGGCTGTGGTTCAGACCACTCAGACATTGCTTTGGGAAGCGTCTTTTTGCTCATGCGCTTGATCTTTTTCACCTCCGACTCCACCAGGCGGTTTGGAATCGTCCAGTACTTGTGATTTTCTCTGCGCCGTCCACGCAATCTCAGAAAAAGCGACGTACAGCGTGTGTGAGGTCGGGTACTCCAGCTTGCCGCCGTTTTGTCCGGTCAGTTCACCATCTTTATGCAGATACTCGTGGAGCTTCTCCCTATTTGTATCTCCACCGGCATCCAATACATAAATATGACCACTTTTCAGAAGGCGATAACCAACCGGGCGGGAGATCAGCACGAAGGGGTAGTCTGGACCGGCATCGACAGGTGCGACTTCTACCCTGCCGTAGCGAATAGGCAGCAGGTGAACGGACTGTAGTAAGCGGCAAGAAGCCGGTTCATCCTTGATCCATCGGAAATGCGGGTTCAGTGGCGGCATTGCCGCCGGCCAGGTTGGGCAATGCTGCGAACAGAAACTGCACGGCGTCTCGCAAACTATTGCACTCATTGTCGAGTGCCTCATCCACTGTTTTTCGAAGTGCTGGGGGCGCTGATCGGCTGGTCGCCGGCCCATTGGTAAATTTGTTTGCCAAGCTGTGGAATAGCGACGCCATCCAGAATAAGTCCGACAGCGGAAGGGTCAGGCCAGGGTGAGTGGTCAAGATGAAGGGTTTAAGCGCACTGGCAGACGCGTTAAGATTTCTGTCGTTGATAAATGGGTTACTAAAAAATTCAGCAGAGTTTATGCCATACGGGAGTAGAGGTTTTATGAGCAGCAACGGTTTTCGCGTAGAGCATCGTTACCTGGAACTCCCGGAGAGCTTCTTCACCCGTGTGCAGCCCAGCCCGCTTAAAGACGCAAAGATGGTGTGTTTTAACCACGACTTGGCGCGAGAACTGGGTTTTCACAGTGACAACCCTGCCCAGTGGGAAAAAATCGGTGGTGGCGCAGAGCTGCTGGAAGGCATGGAACCGGTCGCCATGAAGTACACCGGCCACCAGTTCGGCATGTACAACCCGGACCTGGGCGACGGCCGCGGGCTGTTGCTGTGGGAAACCGTCGCGCCAAACGGCCAGCGCTGGGACTGGCATCTGAAAGGCGCAGGCATGACGCCCTACTCTCGTTCTGGAGATGGCCGCGCGGTGCTGCGATCTACCATTCGCGAGTACCTGTGCAGCGAAGCCATGCACGGGCTGGGCATTCCCACCACCCGCGCCCTGTTTATGGTTAAAGCCAAAGACCCGATACGCCGCGAATCCATTGAAACCGCCGCCGCGCTTATGCGAGTAGCCCACAGCCACATCCGCTTTGGCCACTTCGAATTCGCCGCTCATCACCAGGGCCCCGACACCGTCAAAACGCTTCTGGAGCACGTAATATCGCTGTATTTCCCGGAGCTGATCACACTTCCTGAACTCCAGCGCCATCAGCGCTGGTTCGAAGCCGTGGTCGGCCGCACCGCGCGGCTGATCGCCGACTGGCAAACCGTGGGCTTCTGCCACGGTGTTATGAACAGCGATAACATGTCGATTATTGGCGACACCTTCGATTACGGCCCCTACGCCTTTATGGACGATTTTGACGCCGGCTACATCTGCAATCACACCGACGAGCGCGGTCGCTACGCCTACAACCGCCAGCCACAGATGGGTTTCGAAAACTGCCATTACTTGGCGCGAGCATTACTGCCGGTAATGGGTGAAGACACCGTACACGAAGGCTTGAAACACTATGAAAGCGCCTACAACACGCGTTTTTTGCAGAACATGCGGAACAAGCTCGGCCTGCAGCAGGACGATGACAGCGACATGCATCTGATTATGGACACTTTTAGCATGCTGCACGAACAGAAGGTTGACTTCACCCGCTTCTTCCGCGGCCTGTCGACGCTGTATGGCCGCGGCCACGGGCCAGTGCGCGACTTGTTTACCGACCGCGCCATTGCGGATGCCTGGCTTGGCCGTTACGAACAAAGGCTGGAGCAGGAAACTCAGGCTCACGATGCCCGGGAATACGCCATGGGCCGGGTAAACCCGAAATACATTTTGCGTAATTATTTGGCCCAGCAGGTGATTCTGGAGGCGCAAAACGGGGATTACCAGCCGCTGGAGCAGCTGCTGACGGTGCTAAAAAAACCGTTTGACGAACAAACCCAGTACGAAGAACGCTACGCTGCCCTGCCCCCAGACTGGGGCAAGGGCATGGGCATCAGCTGTTCCAGCTGAGCGCTTGGTGAAGGGGACAGATTTCAAATCTGTCCCCGATTAGATTTAAACAGCTTTGGCAGCGATGATTTTCTTATGCCACTCAGCCGGTCCTGTTTGGTGCACGGAAGATCCGCGGGAATCCACCGCAACCGTCACCGGCATGTCTTCCACGTCGAACTCGTAAATGGCTTCCATACCCAGTTCCGGGAAGGCCACCACTTCAGCGTGTTTGATGGCTTTTGACACCAGATACGCTGCTCCGCCTACCGCCATCAGGTAAACCGCACCGAATTCGCGAATGGCGTCAATGCCCGCCTGGCCACGTTCGGCCTTGCCAATCATGCCGGTCAGACCGGTTTTTTCCAGCATGGTGTGGGTGAACTTGTCCATGCGGGTTGCAGTGGTGGGGCCTGCGGGGCCGACCACTTCTTCGCGCACCGGGTCCACCGGGCCGACGTAGTAAATAAAACGCCCTTTCATGTCCACCGGCAGCTCTTCACCGTTGTTGATCATGTCCACCATTTTTTTGTGGGCAGCGTCACGGCCGGTCAGCATCTTACCCGACAGCAACACAGTTTCACCCGGCTGCCAGTCCTTTACGTCTTCCGGAGTAACCGTGTTCAGGTTCACCCGACGCACGTTCTCGCCCACTTCCCAGGTAATTTCCGGCCAGTCATCCAGGCTCGGCGGAGTTTGCAGTGACGGGCCACTGCCATCCAGCACAAAGTGCGCATGGCGGGTGGCTGCGCAGTTGGGAATAATCGCCACCGGCTTGTTAGCCGCGTGAGTGGGGAAATCTTTCACTTTCACATCCAGCACTGTGGTCAGGCCGCCCAGGCCTTGGGCACCAATGCCCAGTTCGTTTACTTTTTCGAACAGCTCCAGGCGAAGCTCTTCAGCGCGATTTGATGCACCGCGGGCTTTAAGTTCTTGAATATCAATAGGCTCCAACAGCGCTTCTTTGGCGATTGCCATGGCTTTTTCAGCGGTGCCGCCAATACCGATACCCAACATGCCAGGCGGGCACCAACCTGCGCCCATTTGCGGGATCATCTTCAGCACCCAGTCCACCACCGAATCTGACGGGTTCAGCATGGCAAACTTAGACTTGGCCTCAGAACCACCGCCCTTGGCCGCCACGTGAATGTCTACGGTATGGCCCGGCACAATTTTGTAATGAATGATGGCAGGCGTGTTGTCTTTTGTGTTCTCACGCTTGCCGTCCGGATCTGCCAATATCGACGCCCGCAGCATGTTGTCCGGATGGGTGTAAGCGCGACGCACGCCTTCGTTGATGACATCGTCCAGCGAGGTTTCAAAATCCCACTTCACGTTCATGCCAACATTCACGAACACCGTCACAATACCGGTATCCTGGCAGATCGGGCGGTGGCCTTCGGCACACATCCGCGAGTTAATCAGAATCTGCGCCATAGCGTCTTTAGCCGCTTGAGATTCTTCTTTTTTATAAGCCTCGTACACTGCCTGAATAAAATCCTTTGGGTGATAGTAGGAAATAAACTGCAGCGCGTCGGCTACACTTTCAATCAGGTCTTCCTGGCGGATCAGGGTGGTCATAGTCGCCTCATCAACGGTCGTTTTAAGAATATATTGGCAAATCAGAGGGCAAAGTTTACCAGAAATTCATCCGTGCGCGGGATGCGACTGCAGGCCAATTCGCTGTGCTTGCTGATGACTCAAAAGCGTTAAAATTGGTGAAGAATGCGATGAAAAGCGGTTAAGATGCATTGCAAACTAACAAAGAAGTATTGGGAGACACCGTGACAGACCGTATTCTGACCGAGAAAAAGGACCAAGTTTTAATCGTTCGCCTAAATCGCCCGGAGCGCAAGAACGCCCTTACCCAAGCTATGTACACCAGCATGGCCGACGCAATCGATCAGGCCGAAGCCGACAAGGACATTCGCTGCATTCTGTTTACCGGCAGTAATGAGTGCTTCACCGCCGGTAACGATCTTAACGATTTCACCAAAGGCTTACCTGGTGATTTCCGCGAGACTCCGGTAGGCCGTTTCCTGTTTGTGCTGGTTAACGCTACCAAACCGGTGGTTGTGGCGGTTAACGGGCCGGCAATAGGCATTGGCACCACTATGCTGCTGCACTGCGATATGGTCATGGCAGGCACCAACGCCGCTTTCCAAATGCCATTTGCCAGCCTTGGCCTGTGTCCCGAAGGTGGCTCCAGCCTTTTACTGCCGATGTGGATTGGCCGTGTGCGGGCTGCTGAACTGCTGATGCTAGGTGGTCGTTTTAGTGCAGAAGAGGCTTTACGCCTGGGCATCATCAATCGCGTGTGCGAACCTGATGACACGGAAGTCGCAGCTTGGGAGGCCTGTCAGAAACTGGCTGCACAAGCACCAGCGGCTATTCGCGCGACCAAAGAACTGCTAAAACGGCCGAACAAGGAAGCTCTGGAAGAAACTATGCGGGTAGAAGGCGCGCTGTTCGGTGAACGCCTGAAATCGCCGGAGGCAGCCGAATCCTTTCGTGCTTTTGTCGAAAAGCGTAAACCAGACTTCTCACGCTTTAGCTGAGTCTGCTAAAACAGCACTTAACTGGACACAGGTGGCAAGGCCACCTGCTTACCAGCGGCCTGCAGGTTGCGAATGAGACGCCCCAGCGTGCGAGCAATGTCTTCTGCCTGGCCTTGGTTAACGCCTAACTGAAACAACCGCGAACCATCTCTGGGGTCATACACCCAGCAAGTGGCCAGGCTTGGTTCGCAATCCCATTTGACCAACGGGCTAATGCCGTAAACGTCAATCTGTTGGCTTTTGCGCAGCATGGTGCCTTGCTGACGGGTAGTCTGCTGAATCAGCAGGCTGCTGTTGCGCTTTTCAACCTGGTAGCGGATGTCTGCTGGTTGGTCTAACTGCACAATAGCTCTGTCTTCACGCCAACCTGACAACTGCAACACACTGTTCAGATGCATCAATAACGCCTGCTCCTCGCTGTCTGCCAAATACAGTTTTTTCAGATCAGCCGCACTTTGCCCTCCAGCGGCTTCAATGATGGCTATTCGCGGCTGCAACGGTGTTGCCGGATTTTTGGTCACCGCTGCCAAGGCACGGTCTTTGCGCCTTTTTTCTATCTCAGTAATGCGCTCCAGCGCTTGTTCGTAGTACTGGCCCTCTTTGCCTGCACGAGTGACATACACCTCAAGCGAGGCTTGAGCCTCGTTTAACAGATCCGACTTTTGCATCACTCGGCCGCGGTAAAAATAAAAATCCACCGGACGCTCGCCGTCTAGCTGTTGTAAACGCCCCAGGTATTCGCTGGCGTCGTCCCAGTTCTCAGCCGCCAGTGCTTGCTCGGTTGCCAGCATCAAGCGGCGAATTTCGTGTTCCACGGGCAGCGCCATAGCACTGCCCGCGTACAACACGGCACACACGAGCAACGCCCGGCAACCAAAAAATTTAAATGGTGTTGCTGCCATAACTGTTTTCCTCAATGGATTCGCCGGCGCCCGGCTCAGTGTTCCCTGACGTATCAGAGACGCCCTTGTGACTGTCAAGGGCAGACTCCGAGTCAAAGGCAGAATCAGAGCCAGCTTCAGGGTCGACTTCGGCCTGTTCGGTGACGGCCTTGGGCAGTTCTTTTTTCACCCGTACTCCCAATTCCACAAAGCGGTTGGCTTGCGAAATCAGGTTACCGCGGCCGCGGGTCAGGGTATTCATCGCACTGTCGTAGCTGCCCTGAGCGGTGTGCAACTGGCCACCAAGGCGCTCCATAGCTTCTACAAATACCCGCAATTTATCGTAAACTGCGCTGGCTCGTTCCGCAATCAATCGGGCGTTCTGGCTCTGGCGCTCGTATCGCCAGATGTTTTCGATGGTGCGCAGGGTGGCCAGCAAGGTGGTGGGCGTCACCACAATAATCTTACGCTCAAAGGCTTCTGAAAACAGACTGTCGTCGTGCTGGAAAGCTGCCACAAAAGCCGGTTCAATAGGCATGAACAGCAGCACAAAATCCGGTGAACGCAAACCGTTGAGCTGGCTGTAATCTTTATCGCTCAGGCTACGAATGTGATTGCGTACGGCGTCCATATGCTGCTTTAGCGCCGCATCACGGGCGCTGCCTTCGTCGCTGATGACCCACTGTTGGTACGCCACCAGCGACACCTTGGAATCTACTACCAGGTTGCGGTTATCCGGTAGGTGCACCACCACGTCTGGCCGCAGCAGCTGGTTATCGCTGTCGCGGTAGCTGCCCTGGGTTTCGTATTCAATACCTTTGCGCAACCCGGACCTTTCCAACACCCGCTCCAGAATCAACTCGCCCCAGTTACCCTGTATTTTTTTATCGCCTTTTAACGCTCGGGTCAGATTAGAGGCTTCTTCAGTAATCTGCCGATTGAGTTCCTGCAACGATTTTATTTCGCTGCGCAGAGCCTGGCGGTCGCGGGTTTCGTTGGTGTGTACCGTTTCAACACGCTGTCGAAAATCGCTGAGTTGATCACGAAACGGTTTTAGCAGCGTATCCATACTGCTCTTGCTCTGCTGACTGAAGCGCTCGCTTTTCTGATCGAATATACGGTTCGCCAAATTCTCGAATTCATGTTTTAGCGCATCGCGATTGTGCTCCAGAAGCGCCAGCTTCTCTGCCGCCGACTGGCGCTCATGGGCTAGCATTATCTGCTGCTCTCTTAGTGCCAGTTTCAGATCGTTGTACTCGGCCAGCAAGCGACGGTTATTTTGCCCTGCACGCTGCAGCAATCCGGCTAATATCAATACCAGAATAGAAATCGCCGCCATCAGCGAGAGCACAAGCACGGGTTGGTCAGCCACCCATTGGCTGAAGGTTTCAAGCACGGGCATTTACTCCTGCGGTATAACCATTAGAACAGTTCACTGACAAGCTTAACCTATTCATTTGCCATTGTTGCTGACGGGATACACGTCGCCTTAATCATCTGTAAACAAATCGCTACCGAGAGTTGCTGTATACTGGCCCCAAACACCATCACACAGTCGTTTCGTGCCGCTGACCTGTCAGTTCGGGCACTTTTTTTGTCATTTTCCTCGGGGGTAGTTCATGGGTTTCAAGGGTTTCATAGGGTCAAAGCCTAGTGGTAATGTCCACTTGGCGCTGCCACTGTTAGTTATACTAACGGGCCTCGCCGGCTGTTCGGCAGATCAGTACTTTATGGTACCCAAATCCAATCTGGAAACCGTGAACACCTCGGTGCAAAGCCAGCGGGCGACGCTGGTCACCATGGAAAACAACGCAAAGGTACGCTTCGAGCAAGCAATCAACGATCAAACTGCGTCCACCGAAACCATTCTGCAAGCCATAAGTGCCCAAGTTAAAGCACCAGAATGCCCCCCCGTGCCGAAACAGCAGGTTTGCCCTGCGGCCACCGCAGCCAAGGCCGTGGCCAGTCAGCTCAAAGGCAAGCTCATTGTCGGCGAAGTTGAAAAGCTCTTTCTGACCGCCGCAGAAACTGTTTACGACGCCCGGGTCGACAGCGGCGCCGAAACCTCTTCTATTGATGCGCGAAATATTGTGAAGTTCGAGCGTGACGGCAGCAACTGGGTCCGTTTCGATGTGCCCGTACCCGGCAGTGAAGGGCTGCTGACCCTGGAAAAAGAAGTCTCGCGACGGGTAAAAATTCTTCAATCAAACGTCGACGACCCTGAACGCCGGGTAGTGGTGGAATTGCAATTTGTTATAGGCAACCATACGCAAGTGGCCGAATTCACCCTGACCGACCGTTCGCATCTTACCCATCAGGTGCTGATTGGCCGCAACGTGCTGCGCGATGTGATGCTGATTGATGTTGGCAAAGAGTTTGCAACCGAACTGCCCGACACCATGATCAACGGCAACAGCGGCTACCCCGATGCTATCAGAGACACGCTATGAGCACCCGATCGCGCACACCCTTTTACATCGCGATTTTTCTGATTATTGCCACTGGCATTTCCCTCGCCGTATGGCGCCACATTGAACTGGGAATTCCTTGGCTGACCGGCGAACAACGGCCGGTATGGATGGTAGAAGCGCGGGTGGATTTTGACGCCACAGGCGGCTCTGTGACGGCTGCACTGAACGTGCCCGATCAGCCCCCGGGTTTCCATACCTTGAGCGAACTAGCAGCTTCCCCTGGCTACGGTTTTTCTATTCTGGAGCAAGCTGGCATGCGCCGCGCCGAGTGGACCAAGCGCGATGTTACCGGTCCACAAACGCTGTATTACAAAGTCCAGTTGATACCAGACCCAGACGTTCGCAGCGTGCCCGCCAAAGTAAAACCCGTAGCGCGCACCGTGTTTTGGGCAGAACCCGAAGCCACCGCTGTTCGGGAAATACTGGAGCAAGCCAAGCAACGCTCCAGTAACCCACAAAGCATGACCCGCGAACTGATCCGGCTGATGCAACCAGATACCGGTGCCCAGAACACCATCCTTTTAACGGCCGGCGAAAATTATCTCGACCTACTGGTCGATATGCTGAATTTCTCTGGCATACCCGCTCGCGCCGCCGATGGCCTGAAGCTGGAAGACGCTCGCCGGCGCCAGCCGCTGCTGGCGTTCCTGCAAATTTACACCGGCGAAGAATGGCTGACCTTTGACCCCCGCACCGCTGAACAGGGCGTGCCGGAAGACCTGTTGTTGTGGCGCCAGGGATCCGCGTCGCTGTTGGACGTGGTGGGCGGCGCTAACTCCGAGATCAGCTTCTCTATGCTGCGCCAGACCATTCCCGCCATTCAGCTGGCAGCCATGCAATCTGAAGAGACCGGCCTCGGCTTTCTGAGTTTTTACGAACTACCGATTGAAGAACAGGGCATGTTCCGCATGCTGCTGTTATTGCCTTTGGGGGCACTGGTGGTGGCCTTCATGCGCATGTTGATCGGTATTCGCACTTCCGGCACCTTCATGCCAGTACTGATTGCGGTAGCGTTTGTGCAGACCACTTTGATACCCGGGCTGGTGGCATTTTTGTCGGTGGTCGCCATTGGCTTGTTAATGCGCAGCTACCTTTCCAGCCTGAACCTGCTGCTGGTTTCACGGATCTCGGCGTTGATCATCCTGGTGATATTCATTACCGCCGGTTTGAGCGTTGTCGGTTATCAGATGGGCTTTAATACCGGCATGACGGTGACCTTCTTCCCCATGGTTATTATCGCCTGGACCATTGAGCGGATGTCGATTTTGTGGGAGGAGGAAGGCGCACGGGAAGTCATAAGGCAAGGCACAGGAAGTCTGTTTGTCGCCATTTGCGCTTACCTGCTGATGAGCGCACCGCTGGCTGGACACTTGACCTTCAACTTCCCCGAATTACACCTGGTTATTCTGGGCCTGATTCTGCTGATGGGTAATTACACCGGCTACAAACTCAGCGAACTGCGCCGTTTCACACCGATGAAGGTGTACGACTAATATGGGCTGGATATCACCGTTTACGCTGAACCGCCTGGGCATGTTGAACATGAACCGGCGCAATGTGGACTATATTGCCCGCTACAATGATCGTTCGGCCTACCCGCTGGTCGACAACAAACTGAAAACCAAGCTGGTGGTGGCCGAATACGGTGTAAAAACACCGCGGCTTCTGCAGGTGGTTCGCCAACAACACGAAATTTCCCACTTCCGTGAAATGTCCGCGGATTTGGCTGGCTTTGCCATAAAGCCGGCCAAAGGATCTGGCGGCAAAGGCATCACCGTTGTCACCGGGCGCGATGGCGACGAATTCGTCAAAGCCTCCGGCGCCCGTATTGGCGTGGATGTACTAGAACGGCACCTGACCAACATTCTGGCGGGGCTGTATTCGCTGGCGGGCGCCTCTGACGTGGCCATTGTCGAAAACCTGGTGCAGTCCACACCGGATCTGGCTCGCTATTCGTTTCAGGGCGTTCCAGATATCCGCATTATCGTGTTTCAGGGCTACCCGGTAATGGCCATGCTGCGGCTTGCCACCAAAGCGTCAGACGGCAAGGCCAACCTGCATCAAGGCGCTGTAGGCGTGGGCCTAGACATCGGCACAGGAAAAAGTCTGAACGCGGTTCAGTTCAACCGCCCCATTCTTCTGCACCCGGACACCGGCTTATCTTTGGGCAATATCCATATTGTCGCCTGGGATGAAATGCTGGAAATGGCCTCCCGCTGCTATGAGGCGACCGGGCTAGGCTATATGGGCGTAGACCTGGTGGTGGATGTGGACGAAGGCCCGCTGCTGCTGGAGTTAAACGCGCGCCCCGGGCTGGCCATTCAAATGGCCAACGGCTGCGGCCTACTGCCGCGCTTGCGTGCCATTGAAAATCTGAAACGCCCCCACTTCACCCCCGGTGACCGCGCTCGCTTTGCAATGGAAGAATTTCACAAGCGCTAGAGCACATCGGCATGCGTTGGCAGGCCCAGCGCGCATCTGTACAGCCAAAAAAAAAGCCGGAAAGCGCATACACGCTTTCCGGCTTTTTATGATTTAATCCGCCAATCTCTCAGCGAATTACGTCATTTCCCCGCTCTGAATCAGCAGCTTGCGCTCGAGGGTCAAACCTTTCAGCAAGCCCCAGGTCATGACCAACAGAATCAGCGTAAACGGCAGGCCGGCACTGATCGAAGCAGCCTGAATAGCGCCTAGCGCATCATCACCACCACCGAATATCAGCACAGCGGCTATAGCACCTTCCATTACCACCCAGAACACACGCTGAGCCGTGGGCGCATCGGTTTTGCCACCGGCGGTAATGCTGTCGATAACCAACGAGCCGGAATCCGACGACGTGATAAAGAACACCAATACCAGCACAATGCCAATAAAGGAAATAATACCAGTCAGCGGAAGATTGGCGAACATCTGGAAAGTCGCCAGGCTGACGTCGGTCAAGCCCTCACTAGACAGAACGCCCACGCCTTGCTGAATCTGCTCCAGCGCAGCACCGCCGAACGCGCTCATCCATACGGCGGTAATCACCGTGGGAATTAGCAGCACTGCGATGATGAATTCACGCACGGTGCGACCGCGAGAAACCCGCGCAATAAACATGCCTACAAACGGAGACCAGGAGATCCACCAGGCCCAATAGAATATCGTCCAGCCTTGCATCCAAACTTCATCGTCGCGGCCAAACGGATTACTAAAGGCAACCACGTTGGTCGCATAGCTGGTGGTGGTTATCCAGAGGGTTTCCAGAATCGACATGGTCGGACCGGCAAAGATAATAAAGAACAGTAAGATACCCGCAAGGGCCATGTTGATATTACTCAGCACCTTAACGCCGCCGTCTAACCCGCGCAGCACAGATAACAGCGCCAATGCGGTGACACCAACAATAATCGCCATCTGTACATTGATGCCTGAACCCACACCAAACAGATAATTCAAACCGGCAGCGGCCTGCTGGGCACCAAAACCCAAAGACGTTGCCAGCCCGAAAATAGTCGCAATCACCGCCAGACTATCAATGATGTGCCCGGGCCAGCCCCACACCTTGTCACGCAGCAGCGGGAAAAAGGCGGAACGAATGGTCAGCGGCATATTCTTATTGAACGAGAAAAACGCCAATGACAAGGCCACAATGGCGTAGATCGCCCAAGGATGCAGGCCCCAATGGAACATAGTGCCGCCCATGGCCAAGCCCAAAGCTTCAGGCGTGTTGGGCTCTACATTAAACGGCGTGCCGTACCAGCCGGTATAATAGGCTACCGGCTCTGCCACCGCCCAAAACATTAAGCCAATACCCATACCCGCCGCGAACAGCATCGAAAACCAGGACAAGGTAGAGAAGTCCGGTTTGGCATCCATTCCCCCCAGTCTGATTTTGCCCACGGGCATAAAAATCAGTGCTAAACAGACAACAACAAACACGTTTGCGCTGAGCATAAAGAACCAGTCAAATGTGTTGATAATCTGAAGTTTGGCACCGTCGAGCAGCTCTATGGCGAGAGCAGGAAACATTAGGGTACCGACAATGAACAACACCACTATAATGGCGGTTATCGGAAACACGGGTGCGTGAAGATCTAGCCCGAACGGCTGGATATTATCCTGCCCGGCTACATAATCTGTTTGATATTCGTCTTTTACAATTTTGCCCACAATTGGCACCTCTTTCAGTCATTAGCATTACATTCAGGCTATCCGAGTCAGGATTTCGACCGGTAAAGGCAATAAACAGCCTTAAAACATAACGAGACGTTAATAATAATACTTTGAGCTCAAAACATCAAAACCGTGGCGAGGAGCCTATGAACAGATGTAAAACCTTCCCTTTGCGCTATACCGCGTATGCGCTAAGCCTTGTCGGATTCCTGATATCGCTGATTGCCAGCGCGTGGACTGGTGACGCCTATCTGATTCCTCTGGCATTTGGCCTGCTTGCAGCCCTTGGCACCTACGATCTGTTACAGCGTCGCCATACGATTAGCCGCAACTACCCCATTATGGCCAATTTCCGTTACCTGTTTGAGGCTATTGGCCCGGAAATTCGTCAGTACTTCATCCAATCCGACACCGACGAACGACCGTTTTCCCGCGAGCAGCGCACCATTGTGTACCAGCGTGCAAAAAACATTCTCGACAAGCGTCCGTTCGGCTCTCAGCTGAATATGTATGAGGAAGGCTTTGAGTGGATGAGCCATTCAATAGTTCCTACCCAGCTAAACACCTGTGATTTTCGAATTACCGTCGGCAAAAACTGCGCAAAGCCCTATAGCACCAGCGTATTCAACATTTCGGCCATGAGTTTTGGTTCACTGTCGGCGAACGCCATCCTCAGCTTGAACACCGGTGCCAGAAAAGGCCACTTCTACCACGACACCGGCGAAGGCTCTATCAGCCGCTATCACCGCCAGCCAGGGGGCGACCTGGTTTGGGAGGTCGGTTCCGGATACTTCGGCTGCCGCAACAAAGACGGCAGCTTTAATGCCGAACGCTTTGCTGAAAATGCCCAACTCGATCAAGTAAAAATGATTGAACTCAAACTATCTCAAGGCGCCAAACCAGGGCACGGCGGTATCTTGCCCGGTGCAAAAGTAACACCGGAGATTGCTGAAGCCCGTGGCGTTGAAGTAGGTAAAGACTGCGTATCACCTGCAGCGCATTCAGAGTTTTCGACGCCCATCGAAATGCTGGAGTTTATTGATCAGTTGCGTGAGCTGTCTGGAGGTAAGCCGGTGGGCTTCAAGCTCGCCTTGGGTCACGCGTGGGAGTGGTTTGCCATTGTAAAAGCCATGCTGAAAACCGGAAGACGGCCTGACTTTATCGTCGTGGATGGCGGCGAAGGTGGCACTGGCGCGGCACCGCTTGAGTTTATCAACCGCCTGGGCATGCCAATGACCGATGCCCTGCTACTGGTGCACAACACCCTGGTAGGTTGCAATCTGCGTGAAGACATCGCAATCGGCGCCGCTGGAAAAATCACCTCGGCGTTTAACATCGCCCGCACACTGGCACTTGGCGCCGACTGGTGTAACTCAGCGCGCGGCTATATGTTCTCGCTGGGCTGTATTCAAGCCATGAACTGCCACACTGGCCGCTGTCCTAGCGGCGTTGCTACTCAAGACCCAAGACGCGGTGAAAAAATCGATGTCCCCCTGAAAAGCGAACGGGTTTACAACTTCCATAAAAACACGTTAGAGGCCCTGCAAAATCTGCTGCAAGCGGGTGGGCTGAACCACACCTCCGAGCTAGGCCCGGAACACATCATTCGTCGGGTATCGAAAACCGAGGTTAGCTCCTACCTGGACCTGTTTCCGTTTATCGAGCCTGGCGCGCTGCTGCAAGGTGACACCGGCCTGACCGTATTCGACAAGTACTGGGGAGCATCCAATCCGGATAGCTTCGTTCCACCCGAATTCGTGTCCAAACTGCGGGAAACCAAATTGCGTTAATTCACACCAAAACTCGCATAATTTTGCCGGCTGGTGTTTCTTTTTGGAATCTGCTCATGTAATATTCGCTCCCGCTAAGCCACTGAGATTCCTCTTTAAGTCTCAATGGCCGGTGCCACCAAAACATCGTTTTGAACAGGCAGAAATTAGCAAATCGGGGCGTAGCGCAGCTTGGTAGCGCACTTGCATGGGGTGCAAGGGGTCGTAGGTTCAAATCCTACCGTCCCGACCATATTTCCAACAACTTAGCTCGGCACCGAAAGGTCCGAGCTTTTTTGTGTATTAAGATAGCTCTTCCCATCACCGTTTCGTATACCATTTGTAATGAACGACTTCACCAACCGCCCAAGCTCGTTGACGCTGCCGGCTGTCAGACACAAATTGGGCTTGTAATAAATGAATTCCTGAAGCAACATCAGCGCTTGCTTCAACCAATGCGGAAAACGAGCCTGCTCTTTTTTGTTGCGCATCCAGCTGACGTAAACTGCAGACAAAAGGTGTTAGCGGGAGAGACTGCGCCACACAGCTGTGTGGCCAGCGCCGAAGGAGCAACTGCCCCGGAAACTCTCAGGCAAAAGGGACCGCTAACACGATAACTTTCCGAAGAGCTGCCGATGACTGCGTCACTCGGCACACCGAAGGAGCAAGCGGCCGGTTTCACTGCACCGGTTCGTGAATCTCTCAGGTCCAAAGACGGAAGGGGTGCTTCTACCATTTTGGGTAGGTAGCTAACCCTGGGCGCTCTCTGGAGATTGTTATGAAGCATATTGCAGTTATTGGCGGTGGCATCACCGGTATCACCACCGCTTACTCTCTGGCCAAGCGCGGCTTTGACGTCACTGTTTTCGAAAAACATCGTTATGCGGCTATGGAAACGTCTTTCGCAAATGGCGGTCAATTGTCGGCGTCCAATGCAGAGGTTTGGAACAACTGGCAGACCGTGATCAAAGGCATGAAATGGATGTTCCACAGCGATGCACCGCTGCTGGTTAATCCCAAGCCCTCCTGGCACAAATTGAGCTGGTTTGCCGAGTTCATGGCGGCCATTCCCCAGTACGAGAAAAACACCACCGAAACTGCCCGCATGGCGATCGCTGCCCGTGAGCATCTGTTTTCATGGGCAAAAGAAGAAGGCATCGATTTCGACCTGAAGGAACAGGGCATCCTGCACATCTATCGCGACAAAGCCGGCTTCGATCACGCGGCAAACGTCTCGAAATTACTGGCAGCAGGAGGTCTGGAGCGCCGAGCAGTCACGCCCGATGAAATGAAGGCAATCGAGCCCACCCTGGCTGGCACCTTCTACGGTGGCTTTTTTACCGAAAGCGATTCCACCGGTGATATTCACAAGTTTACCAGCGGCCTGGCAGATGCTATTCAGCGCCGCGGCGTCAAAACGTGTTACGGCCACACGGTTACCGAACTAAGTGCGGATCAATCCCATGCCTGGGTAACATCTTTTGACGGCGAACAACAAATTCGTAACACCTTCGATGGTGTCGTAGTTTGTGCAGGCGTTGGCAGCAGGGAACTGGCTGCGAAACTGGGCGACCGCGTTAACATTTATCCGGTGAAAGGCTATTCCATCACGGTTGAGCTGGACGACGAAGCTTCCCGACAAGCGGCGCCGACCGTTAGCCTGCTGGACGATGCCACCAAGCTGGTCACCAGCCGGTTGGGCGATGATCGTTTCCGCATTGCGGGCACAGCAGAATTCAACGGCTACAATCGCAACATTCGGGATGACCGCATTCGCCCGCTCACCCGCTGGGTTGAGCAATGCTTCCCCGGGGTCTGTACCCGGCGGGTTGTGCCCTGGGCAGGACTGCGCCCCATGCTTCCCACCATGATGCCGCGAGTCGGCCCAGGTCGCCTGCCGACGGTGTTCTACAATACTGGCCATGGCCACTTGGGCTGGACGCTGTCACCCATTACTGCCGAGATGCTGGCAGAAGCCGTTGAAACGGCGCCTGCTTACCGATAACACTGATACAGCATTCGATCCCGGGCGGTCTTTCAGTCTTGCTATAAAGCGATGTTCAGGACAATCACCTCACCCGGGCCACGCCCACATAACGCACTTTTATAAATGAACGTAGACGTCCGAATTCGCCTACCGACTCGGTAGGCGAAGCTTCGTGCCCCGTCAAAAGTATTGTCAATACAACCGTTGTCGTATTCTCGCCTCTAGCTTATGATATGTTATAACATTCTTAATTCTTATCAGAAGCAGCGGAGATTTATGAGAAATACTGGTAAAAAACTGCCCGTCACTGTTTTATCGGGCTTTCTTGGTGCTGGCAAAACGACGGTTTTAAACCACCTGCTGAACAATCGGGAGGGCCTTCGAGTGGCAGTGATTGTCAACGACATGAGCGAAATCAACATTGACGCCAGTGCCGTGAAAAACGAGGTGCAGTTAAACCGTAGCGAGGAAAAGCTCGTTGAAATGAGCAACGGCTGCATCTGTTGTACCTTACGTGAGGACTTGTTACTGGAGGTACGCAAGCTGGCTGATGAAGGCCGATTTGATTATTTATTGATTGAATCTACCGGCATCTCCGAACCTTTGCCTGTGGCGGAGACCTTCACCTTTGCAGATGAAAACGGCAATAGTTTGTCTGATATCGCTCGGCTGGACACTATGGTGACAGTCGTGGATGCCCTGAATTTCCTGGCGGATTATGACGAAGCCAAAGACTTGCAGGAAACCGCTGAACACCTAGGCGAAGAGGATGAGCGCAGCGTTGCCGATTTACTGGTGGATCAAGTGGAATTTGCCGACGTTATCCTGATAAGCAAAACCGATCTGGTTGACGAAGGCACACTGAAACGCTTGATCGCCATACTAAAGGCGCTGAATACCGAAGCGGAAATTGTGCCTATCCAGAAAGGACAGATAGATGTCGACCAAGTGTTGGGCACAGGTAAATTCAGTTTTGAGCGCGCGCAGCAGGCCCCCGGATGGCTAAAGGAAATGCGTGGCGAGCACGTGCCGGAAACCGAAGAATACGGCATCGGCAGCTTTACTTACACTGCACGCCGACCCTTCCATCCCCAAAAGTTTTACGACTTTCTGCACAGTAACAGTATCGAAGGCAAACTGATTCGCTCCAAAGGCTACTTTTGGCTCGCTAGTCGGCCCGACTTCGCTGGACACTGGAGCCAGGCAGGCGGCATGGCTCGCCATGGTTTTGCCGGTATGTTCTGGAAGGCGGTGCCAAAAGACCAATGGCCGGAAGATGAAGACTCCCTCAACGAGATTCAGAAGAACTGGCAAGACCCATTCGGCGATATGCGACAAGAATTGGTGTTTATAGGCCAAAATCTCGATCAGTCGCAGTTTAACCAAGCGCTCGACGACTGCTTGCTGACCGACGATGAATTGCTAGCCGGGCCGACTCAGTGGCAACACCTGGCCGATCCGTTTCCAATCTGGGAGGCCGAGGTATGACGGTAAAGGCATCACCAAATCTATCGCGAACACGTCAAGCTGTTTTTGGGGACTTGCCTGATGTCCTTGCTGAAATCTATCGAGAAGATGTCAACATGGCTGTTTGGCGGCGTTCCGTGGGGGCCAAGTTGATTGCGGAAGTTCAGGCCCTGAGCCAGAAAAAAGGCATCAGCAGTCATCGAACCATAATATCCGTGGCAAATACGCCTAATGTTGAAGAAGCCCTGCCCCATCTGGCGGCCTATCCTCACCTGCAAAAAGATATCGGCTTTTTGGTTGATATGTTTGGCTGCCTATTTGAGCTCAACATGATTGGCCTTCGCATTGCGACGCCTACCCGTGCCATGTGCCCAAGGTTCCATGTTGATCGAATACCTTGCCGTCTGATTACCACCTATCTGGGCACAGGCACTGACTGGCTGCCCCACCAAAGTGCCAATCGCAGCAAGCTTGGCGCCGGCAACGGCGGGCTCAGCGACGAAGAAAGCGGCCTGTACCCTTCGGGAAACCATATCGAAACGCTGTTACCGGGAGATGTCGCTTTATTAAAAGGCGAACTGTGGGAAGGTAACGAAGGCGCGGGTATGGTTCATCGTTCGCCTTCTATGAATCTCGACGAGCATCGATTGCTGATCTCCTTTGATTTTCTTTCGCCCGCTAATCCATGAAAATTGATGCTATTTATTAACCCGAAACACCAAATTTTCCGTTACCGGCACGGCAGTGGTTACAGAGGATAGACCCGCTATTTCACGCAGAGCCTCTATACCACCGGCCAAACCAAAATCTTCGGCTTTAACGAGTAACGGTTGCCCTGTGCTCACGGCAATGTTGCCGCTGGCGAGTCTGGGCGGGTTAACCGATTTCCGGCAACAGCTCCAACTTGTAACAGCCGTGACTCAAAGCCAGCAAGGTCAGTGTCGCTTGGCCAAGATTACTGGCTGAGTTCACTCCAACCATGCCGCTGGCGCGAACGCCCTGCTCGTAATACTCAATGCGGTAATCCCAGTCTTCAACGCTGCGAGTCCAGTAATAGTCCCACTCTTCCTCAATCAGCCGCCAGCGCAAGGCATCCGAATGAACCTGACCGCTGCGAGCATTCACACTGGTCAGCAAAAACTCGGGGCTGCTGCCATATCCGCTTTGGGCGGCGGCCGGCTTTAACACTATTCAGCTGGATTGGGTGGCGACAAACACCGATTCTTTTTGGCGGGTCACCCGGCCAGGGACTTCTTCCAGCTCTACTCCAACCGTTACGCGTTGGGGCAGTTCGCTGTTGGCGATGTACTCAAACGCACTGGCGATGAATTCGAAATCCGCCAGGCCGGCCTCCGATATTTGCAGGGTTTGCGAGTCCCGCAGAGCTTGCTGCTGATAATTGTCGTCTAGCCCACCACATTCAAAGCCGTCGAATGCGTCGAAGGGCTGGCGTGTAGGATTGGCTCGTAGCTGTTCAGAAATGGGCCTAACGGCACCCGGCGCGCCAAACAGAAACAGGCTTTCGGTTGAAAAGGCCAGCGCCTGATCAATAGCCGCAAACGCCGGTAACCCGGTAATGTTCACTTCCATGGTTTCCGGTACGAAATCTTCCACTTGAAAATGGCTGCTGGCCAATTGAGTCTCACCCAACAGCAATTGCGCGCGATATCGACATTCTGGCTGGCTTCGCCATAAACATTCGGTTGCAGCGTAATCACTTGCTGATGCAACAGCTTGCTTTCGTTATTGTCGAAATACCCTTTTTCGCTAAGCTGCTCCGATTCTAGCAAGCGACGGGCCACCGCTGGTAAAAGAGCCTGCACCTTAACCTGGACCCGCTGGAGGCCTACCCACTGCACCTGCAAAGACGGCGCACGGCCGGCAGGTACTAACACCACGCCGGTGCCAGCGAGCCCGTACTTAATGGCAGCCCTTTGCGGAACCTGATCGTGTAGGCCGTCACTGTTTCAAGCCCGGTGAGCAGCAGCTTTTCGCAAGTGAGCACGCCAAAAGGCACAGAAAAGCCACTTTGGGCATCTTCTACCTGAATATAGGGCCGCAGGTCTGCGCTCAAATCGGGTTGGGTCAGCAATGGAAAACGTATTTCAGCGCGGCCATGGGCCTGGGCGTACTCATCCACAACCGGTTTGCCTGCCAGCTTTTTCTGGGCTGGCGAAGCTTGCGCTGTGTCTTCACAACCTGAATCAGGGCAAGGGGGTTGCTGGCCTTGGGCTGACAAGGGGGCGGCTGAACACAGGAAAAGCGCAACCACAAACCATAGATAACGCATAGCGAGATCCTGTTCCATCAGAAGACTAATAGCTGCAATGATGGACGAACACTCCAAAGCTAGCCATGGTGACCAACGTATTCGCAGAATAATTCACTCGAACGCCACATTTCGCCATATTTCACCGGCATCTGTTTACAGGCGCCTAATGTTAACCGGCAGCTATTGAAAGGCATCGAAATGACATCAGAAAAATGGATTACGATTTCACCCGCCGATAAAAACACGTTTTCCGGCTACCTGGCATTGCCACCAGCTGGGACAGGCCCTGGCCTGGTGCTAATTCAGGAAATATGGGGCGTAAACGATCACATTCGTGCCGTGGCCGAGCAGTATGCGCTGGACGGCTTTGTGGTGCTGGCACCGGATGTGTTCTGGCGCCAACAAACCAGAACCAATCTGGGCTATACCGAAGCGGGCACCGCCGAAGCGTTTGAGCTGATGAAAGGCACCGACTTCAGCCAGGCGGCAGAAGACGTTGTGACCGCCATTGAACATCTACGGGGATTGCCGCAAGTGTCTGGCAAAGTGGGCGTGCTTGGTTTTTGCATGGGCGGGCAGTTGGCCTATCGGGCCGCCGCCAGCGGCAAGCCAGACGCCGCTGTCAGCTATTACGGTGGCGGGATTCAAAACCATCTGAACGTGGCCGGGCAGATAAGCCAACCCATATTGTTCCATTACGCCGGGCTGGACGGATTAATACCGACCAGCGCCGTCGATCAGGTGCGCAGGGCTTTTAACGGCCAGAAACACGCCAGCATTCACAACTACGAGGAAGTGGATCACGGCTTCAACTGCTGGGGGCGACCGGCTTACAACCAGCGTGCGGCGGCGTTGGCCCGCGGCCGCACGCTGGTGTTTCTGGCTCAGCACCTGGCGGGATGAGCTGAGCTGGGTTGAGCTAAGATTAACCGGGCTGCAAACCGTTGAGGATGGCGCCAATGAATTCGTCCATCATCGGGCGATTGCTGGCCGCGCTTTCGTTAATCGCATCTTGCTGGTCGTCCAGCATTCTCTGCACCAGATCATTCAGCGTGGTGGTATCAAGGCCCTTGTCGATACCACCACGCCCAAGCTCGCGAACATCCTGAGCCAACCCGGCCAACGGCCTCAGCTGGCTGGCAAGTGACGGCTGGCCAGAGGTGGACTCATAGGCCGTGGTTGATACTGTGCGGCTGGAAGACAGATTCAGGCTGAAACTGGCCAGTTCTTCACCGCCCAGATTCAAGCCCCGTGCGGATTCAAACGCACCCTGAACATCGCCGCGAAAAAACTGCCCGGCAACGCCCTGCGCCTGTTCCAGTAAGCCGGCAATGGCTTCGCGTTCGCCACTGTCTAAATCACCTTCCACACTGAACGAGTAGCGCCCGGCAGAAGCATTGACTGCAGTCAGTGAATTCGACTCACCACTCGCGCTGCTTGTTGAACGGCTTTGAACCGCTGAGTAACGGCTCTCTTCCATCAGAATGGACACTTTGTCGCCATCGGCAGTGGTCACTTCAAAACGGAAGGCGCCGCGGGAGGCGGATTCAACCTGCATACCGCTGCGGCTAACCGCTTCGGCACCGCCAGCAGGTGCCGGCTGGCCCAAAAAGCGCTCGGCAAGTTTGTCCAAGCCGTTCTGAATGCGGTTGAAGCCGTCATCAATCTCGCTGGCCAACTTAGGATTCATCAACCCCAAGGCTTCAATTTGCTCACGGGCTTCGCCGTAGCCTTTTTCAATACCAGAGCGGGCTTGCTCCATTAGATTAGCCAGGCGTTCAGGGTCGGCTCCGGCCGCTGCTTCCTGTTCCAGCCGCAGCTGAATAAAGCTCAGGACAGTGCCCGCCACGTCCGCGGCGGACGGCGGCTGAAAACCACTGCCAAGATTGCGCGCTGCGGCGGCGCCTGGGCCTTCAAGCTTGCCCAGGCTTTGCTCCATCTGCTG
Organism: Marinobacter sp. BSs20148; assembly: GCF_000283275.1. Lineage (NCBI taxonomy): Bacteria > Pseudomonadati > Pseudomonadota > Gammaproteobacteria > Pseudomonadales > Marinobacteraceae > Marinobacter > Marinobacter sp. BSs20148. Next base: position 1,188,340 of record NC_018268.1, on the reverse strand, counting down.
CTGCAAGCGCGAACGCAGCACGTTGATGGCATCTTCAGGCGTGCGAATAACCTGGCGCTGGGACTTGCTGGCAGATTCTGTGGCTTTCGCTCCATCACCGGCCTGGCCGTTATTTACCTGGCCAGAGAACGGGGAGCCACGGCGTTGCGCCTGTGCTTCGTTGGTGGCGCTTGATTGAGACGGCGATTGAGACCGCGACTGAAGTGATGGCTGTGATGATGACGGCGAAAGCGGACCGTATAAAGGCGAAACCATGGCAAAAAACCTCGTTCAAACGTTCAGGCTGCAATTCACAAACAGCAAGATCTGTTGCAACGGGTATCGGCACCAAGCGCTCAAACTTTAACCGGTTTATTTTTTTACCCAGCGGCCGTCCATTTCAATGTATTGCCCGGCCGGAGTTTTCTCAACCGCTTTCTGGCCAGCCACAGCTTCCACTTTAGACACTGCAATGCCGTTCTTCTGGGCAATGCCTGTGTACGCTTCGCGACGGGCATCATTGATGGCCTCTGCAATATCGCGGGCGCGGGCATCAGACGTCACCGGAGCTAGATAACCCGACGGCGTTTCACCCAACAAACCCTGGCTTTTTGCAGAATCCAGAGCATTTTTGGCTTCATCGAGGCTCATGGCAAACGCTGGAATACTCAGGCTCATCGTTAACAGCAAGGCAGCGATGCGCTGGTAAATAGTCATGTTCAACTCCTTGATTATCAGATGCGTACACACTTTATTCTCGGGTACGCACACTCTCGATTGTTTGGTACCTACACCCGCTATCGTCCGGTGTTTGTAACAGGATTGCGAACCTAGAACAGGCCTTTTTCACTGAACAGCTCGTCCACATCCTTATCGACCTTCACGTAAATTTCGTGCTGAATTTTTACGTTCAGGTTGACTGTAATCGGCTCTTGGGGTGCCTGCACCCGCACCGTGGGTGTGCAACCAGATATCACGGTGGCCAGCAACAAGCCCGCAAGCATCGCCGTTGACGGGCGAAAAGCATTCAAACCAGCGTACGTCATAATAATATGCTCCTGTATTGCCACTTACTTTATCAGGTCTTCCGCGCCTTCGCGCTCGCGCTTTTCAAGCAGCTTTTCTACCCGCTCGGCCACCGCATCTGTCACCCGGCCGCTTAGCTGCAAGCTGGTCAGCAAGGCGGGGATATTTTCTTCGATCGTAATATTCAACACCACAGCACGGCCATCACCCACCTCCGGGCTGTTGCCTCGCAAATGCAGGCCCAGCATCAAGGTGCCGTTTTCGTCGTAATCAATATCGCTGCTGAGAGCGGAATAACGAAAGTTTTCCAAAGCTTTCGATACTAACTCCATGGTTTCGTTTTTTCGCCCTAGGGCGCGCAGCCGTTCGGCACTCAATTGCAGCTCGCCACCCGGTTCCAACGCACCCAGGCGGCCACGTTTCACCCGTACACCCGTGGCCGGGTCTATCAGCAGCGGAATGGAGCCGCTGAGCATTCCGCTGCCAGCCAGGCCCTCTGCCGGGTACACCCGTAGCAACTGCGCCAGATCTAAACGATCCAATTCCAGCGGCACGGTGACCGGAGCTGAGGCCAAATCCCAACGGCCCGACGCGATGTTCAACTGCCCACCCAAGGCGCCGGCATTGGCCTGGGTTAAGGTAAGCTGCCCCGCCATTGGCTGCTGTGCTGGCGCAAGGTAATCCCCGGCCAGCACGATGGGCCCGAGTGAAACGCCGGGATTGATTTCGTCCAAGGTCAACTGCGATGTCGACACCTGAAACTGGTCAGACTTCAACGTGACTTCAACGGTGCCATTCATGTTGCGCCATGCGGTGCGATCCCAGGTACCGCCAACGTCCAGAAACACCAGTTTGCCATCGACAACCAACGGTTGGCCGGGCAGCCGCTGTGCGTTCACGTTGCCACTTATAGTGCCGCCGCTGGCGTCCAGCAGTTCCGGCCAGGCCACAAGCACCCGCCCCAAGCCGTCAATTTCCCGTTTACCGCTCACACGCGTTTGCGCGCTCACGTCAATGGCTTGCGAGGCCGCGCTGCCATAAGGAACTTTAAGGTCGATATTGGCGGAGGTACCGCTGTTAGCTTTAGCTATTCCCGACCATTGAAGGTCATTGATATCAGTTTTCGTCTTGCCGTTAAATTTCCAGCCTTGCGTCAGCAACTGAGGATGTTTTATTTGCTCAACGCTTATGTCCAAAGGCCCGCCAAATGACAGGCTCTTCAACGTCGCCGGGGCGGTGTTGAAGCCTGCCGTCAGGTTGTTGCCAGCCAGTGCCAATTGCGGATTTTGTAGCTCAAGCGCCTCGGCATTATCGCCGCCCAGCGATTTAACCTGAGTGGCGGAAACACGAGATGATGGTGCGAAGGTCAGATTTGCCCCTGTCGATGTCAGTTCACCGCTCATCAGCAAATCCAGTTTGGGCTTATCAATACGCCACTGGCCAATATCCAACCGAGCCCGGTTTGCTGTAAGCCGGGTTTGGGCCAGCTGCACCTGCCAGGGCGCCGAAGTAGAAATCGCCAAGTGGGCATCAACGTTAATATCAGCCGCGCCGCGGCTGCGTAGAGCGACCTGCAGCGGAAGGGGCGCATTCGTTGCATTTTTGTTTACACCCGTTTCATTTACGCCAGGCAGCGCAGATGCCGTTCCAGATAAAGCAGAGGCCGGGCGCACAGACAGTTCTAGCTGTTGCGGGCGCAACTGCGCGGGCAATGTCGCGGCCCACTGCGCTGGCTGCGTTAGTACCAGCTCTGCGCTTAGGGTTTGTGGTTGCCAGTTGCCCTGGCTAAGCGCCAACGCCAGAGCCAAATTACCCTTTACACTGCCCAAGCCCGGCACCGGCCAGGGCTGTGGCACCCGGGCTTCGGCATTGACCGTGCCTGTCGCCTTCGCGAAAAAGCTCTGGCGTGGCCCCTGCAAATCCCAACGGACGTTTACCGAGCCCTGCTCTGGCTGGGCAAAACTCGCCTCTCGGGGCAACGGGGTCCAGTTCTGCACCCAGGCAATCAGCCACTCTGCGTTGGGCAGCTCCGGCACTGCGAGCGACCCTTGCCAGTGTATTTCTGTGCCCGACAAAAGCGGGCGGTAGCGTGTTTCCAGAGTCAGATTCCGCGTACGGTCAATATCAACGGTTGCTGACATCTGCAGTCCCTGCTCACCGGGTGCAGCACTATCCTTGCCCATCAAGGCACTTCCTCCAATCAAAGCATTTTCTTTGACTGAAACAGGCCCTTTAATCGAGGAGAGTTCTTTGATAGCAGCAAATTCTGCAACAAAATCGACCCGATGCCCTCGGTGCTCCAGCGACAAACTCGCATTTATAGGGAAACCATTGCCTGTTTCTTGCGCGCTTTGCTGAATATCCAAGGCCCCTTGCAGCAAGCAGCTGCCGCTGGCACAAGGAAGAATGGCCTGAAATTGCTGGACACGGACGCGTGAGGGCAGCCACGAGGGTAGTTGGAGAGGTAGTTGCGGCGGCATGTGTTCGAATACGGAGAAAGCGGGTGTGGCAGAAAGGGCATCAACTGCTGGCGCAGGCTCGGTCGCAACAATCTCGAGTTCCATTTGCTGCGCGTTGAAAGTACTCAACTGCGGCAACCCGTTTTTCCACTGCCACCGACTGCCGTCTCCCCAGCGCCAGCCCAGAGTGATATCGCGAGCGTCTATTGTAAGGCGGCGTTCAGGGCCTGACTGAATAACCGTCAGCTCGGCGACCGACACGCCGTACAAACCCAGCCGGGTACCCTGCCACTGAACCTGCTCAATGTTGTTCTGCGCCAGCATGGCTTCCCAGCTGTGCTTCACCCAAAAAGCACCTGCCAGCAACGCCAGCAACACAATCAATAGCAGAATAATCACCCGCGGACGGGGTTTGTGTTTGCGCCCAGCGTTCATACGTAGGCCTTCCCTCATTTGTCCATCACAGTATGTCGATGCGGCCCCGCGCCAGACGCACCTGATTTTTACGCTCCAGCTCTTTCAACAAACGGCTAACCACCTCCCGCGCGGTGCCCAGCTCAATAGCCAGATCCTGATGGGTAATCAACAGCGGGCTGCGCTCGGCCCGCGCCTGCAGCCATTCGTTCAGGCGCTCATCCATACGGCGAAAAGCCACCTCCTCCACTAATAGCATCAAGTCATCCAAGCGGCAGCCATAAGATTCCATAATACCTTGGCGAAAACCGTCAGACTGGTCCATCAACCGGTCGAATAACGGCCGCGGTACCATGATTACTTCGGCTTCGTCTTCCACATTGGCTTCTGCGCGGTAGCCAAAACCGGTCATCTGCACTTTAACAACCCCGCTGAGCACCAGTGGCAAGCCTTGGCAGCGCTCGCCGGGATTGAACAGAACCTGGCCGGACGGAAATGTCATCACCTGGGTCTGCTCTGCAAACTGCTGCCGTAGCTGGGGCGCCAAGGTGTGCAGAATACTGTGTTGCGACATAAATCCTTCCTGGGTTTTGGGTGCTCACCGCAGCGCTGGCCTAAAAGACAACGCGGCAGGAGCGTTCTGAGCATTGATTTGTGTTGCTGGACGCGGCCCTTCTCTTTCAGGGCCTGAAGACCCTCATCTTCATGATAGCCCGCATCGACCAAGGAATGCTTCACCTCCCGGGCAACTCGGACCCCCTAAAAAGACGGCTCTCTGGAGGCGTCCAGGCGCTGTTTGCGAAAAGCACGCAAGCTTTGATGCCGTCGTTTTTAACCATTTTGTCTTCTTTTCTTGCCCCTACTTTGGTTTTTTTTGACCTGTTTATGTCAGATTTCCCAGTCATTCCGATGCTGTCTTATTAACTGAGATAATCTTATCAACATATGGTAAATATGAGTTACGGGCGAATATCCGCCCAGTAAAACAAATAACTCTACTAGCCAAATTAACCATGACCACCAAAAACAATCAGACTGAAGTTCGGCCGTTCAGGTCCAGCACAACGCTGGCGAAAGCCTCCCTGCTTTTGCGCACGGTTGCGAAAATCTTCCCGACCGGAGGCACCTTGTCCCGCATTGCCAGGGAAGTGGGAATGAACACGGCCACAGCGCATCGTCTGCTGACGGCGCTGGCTCATGAAGGGTTACTCAACTTTGATCCTTACGCCAAGACCTATCATGTCGGCTTTGAGCTGCTGCAAATTGCCGAGTCAGCACAAGCGGTGGCACCGGATTTAAAGTTACGTCACCACCTGCGACCGATGCTGGCCAGCATTGCGCGGCGTACCGAAGAATCCACCTACCTATCCATACTCGCCAATCGCGATTCCGTGTGCATTGACCTCGCCGAAGGCACGTATCCCATCAGCGCCAATACCCTAGTGGCGGGGGCACGAAGGCCTCTGGGCATAGGTGCAGGCGCAATGGCACTGCTGGCCGCTTTGCCTCTGAAGGAAGGTAACCAGATGGTGATAAAGAACCAGGAGCGCTATGAACGCTACTCTGGCATTACCCCGGCCGAGGTGGGGTACGGCCTGAGCGAGTGCCGCCGATTGGGCTTTGCATTTAACAACGGGCGTATCGTGCCGGAAGTCGCAGCGCTTGGGGTGGCTTTCAAAGTGCCGGATAGCGAGCATCGTGTCGCTATCAGTGTTGCGTCCGTGGTGTCTCGGATGCACGCCGGGCGCCGGCAACTCGTTATCGACGTCATTCGAGATGAGATTCGCCAGTGGATCTCGCAAACGGTGGATCACCGGGCATTTACTGGAAGCTGTGTTGGAAGCCATTTCCACCATTCGCTTGAGTAAGCCCTGTATTTCGCTCTGCAAACTATAGATTTGCTTTGTAGTTCTTGGTTTCACAAAAAACTTTCTTAAAATAAAATATAACTTATTGTTTTTTAATAAAAAAATAGAATTATTTGAATAATTATGCGCAAATTTACTTATTTATAATAAATTATTTTCTCAATATACAATAAAATAATTCATCAGTTTAAGAAAATTATTGACTAGGGTCAGCACTACGGTCTACTTTCAGGTTTGTACTGTCTGTCCCGCGGTTTTTTGCTGTGGCATTGCATCCAATGTCGGGCTGGCAGAAAGAGTTCACGGCCATAAAACAATAATGTAGGGAACCCTCAATGATTCATTCCTTTGCTCTGCGCCGCCCGTTGCTAACAGCAACCGCCGCGACTGTTCTCACCACCATGATGACCCTCGGCGCGACCGCGGTCAGCGCCGAAACCGCGCTGCCTGACACCATGACCTGGTCGTCATATGACGTTGGATCGGCAGGTTATGCCGAAGCCTCCGCCATCGCCGATGCGTTTGGTAAGAAATACGGCACCCGTATACGCATTCAACCATCAGGTTCTGCCATTGGTCGCCTGCAGCCATTGATCAGCGAACGTGCCGACTTCAGCTTCCTGGCCACCGAAACGTTTTTCGCGGCTGAAGGTATCCACGACTTCTCCACCCGCCGTTGGGGCCCTCAGGATCTTCGTGCTGTTGCTGGTCGACCGTCGTCGTTCGGTATTTTCACCGCCGCCGATGCCAATATTAAAACCTTGAAAGACTTGAAAGGTAAGCGCTTTGCCTACGTTGCAGGCAACCCGTCGATCAACGTTAAGTGCGATGCATTCCTGGCCTTTGCCGGTCTGACCCGGGACGACGTGGAAGCCATCATGTTTCCCACTTACGGCAACACCATGAGCGCACTGGCCCGCAATGAAGCTGATGCTTCCTGCACCACCACCACGCCAAGTCATGTCTACGAACTGGCCGAATCGCCCCGTGGCATTCGCTGGCTGGAAGTGCCGGCTGAAGACACGGAAGGCTGGGCGCGTCTGAAAGCAGTGGCACCGTTCTTCCAGCCCTACACCGAGACGGTTGGTGCAGGCCTCAGCGAAGAGAACCCGGTGGATATTCTGGCTTACCGTTACCCGGTGCTGACCGTTCGTGCGGACACTGACCCTGAGCTTGTTTATACCTTCATCAAGGCACTGGATGAAACCTACGACATGTATAAGGACGCCACTGCGGTTATGCCCCGCTGGCGCCTGTCTGAAGCCGGCACCCCGGCTATCGATGTGCCTTTCCACGCCGGCGCCATCCGTTACCTGAAAGAAAAAGGTATCTGGACCGAGGAGCACCAGGCCTGGAACGATCGGCGTGCCGAGCGCTTGAACGCACTGCGGGATGCCTGGCCGAAGGCCTTGGCCGAAGCGGAAGGCAAAAGCGACGAAGAGTTCGCGACTATCTGGGAAAAGCATCGTCTGGAAACTTTGAGTTCCTTGTGATTTTTAACTGAGCAAGCGCCAACCGGGAGCGCTCCGCAGCCTTCCGGTTTGGCCCCTTTTCCCAGAGTATTCTCTATATGAAAGCCTCATCGGACGTCACCGCCGAACCTTCCAATGCGCCTGAATCTCCTTCTAGCCGTCTCCAAGGCTTCGCCTACTGGTGCGCTATGGGTCTGGGTACGCTGGGTTTGCTGATGGCGATTAACCAAACGTTTAACCTGAAAATTCTCGGTTTTCAACCGCTGGGCAACGCCTACCTCTATTATCTGATCGGTGTTTTTCTTGCGGCTGCCTTCCTTTGTTTTCCGGCTTGGTCGGGAGCTCGTCATCGGGTCCCCTGGTACGACTGGCCACTGGCGCTGGCGGCTCTGGGCGCCTGTGGTTATCTGGGCTACCACGGCTTGATCATGATCCAGCTGGGCTGGGATTATATGGCGCCAATCGAGGCGACTGCTGCTTCTGCGGTATTGCTGGTACTGGTGCTGGAAGGTGTTCGTCGTTGCGGTGGCTGGCCGCTGCTTGCGGTGGCGTTACTATTCGGCACCTACCCACTTTACGCCGGCTCCATGCCCGGTTTTCTGTGGGGCAATGAATATGGCCTGGCCGAAACCATCCGTGCGCACGTTATGGGTGTCGAGAGCATTATCGGTATTCCAATGCAGGTGGTGGCGCAACTCGTCATCGGTTTTGTGGTGTTTGGTGCTGCGTTGACGGTTACCGGCGGGGGCGAGTTTTTCATGCGCTTTTCCACGGCACTCATGGGCCGCAGTCGCGGTGGCCCGGCCAAAGTGTCCGTGTTATCCAGTGGTATTCTTGGCAGCCTGTCAGGGAGCGTGATCTCCAACATCCTGACCACTGGCCCAATTACCATTCCCACCATGAAGAAGACCGGCTACCCCGCCCATTACGCGGCCGCGATCGAGGCTTGCGCCTCTACCGGTGGCACGCTGATGCCGCCGATTATGGGAGCAGTGGCTTTTATCATGGCGTCGTTTCTGGGGGTGCCATACTCGGAGATCATCATTGCCGCTTTCCTGCCGGCGCTGCTTTTCTATCTCGCACTGATTTTCCAGGTTGATATCTACGCCGCCAAGCGAGGTCTCAAGGGCATGCCGGAAGCGGACATACCGAGCATGAAAGAGACCCTGAAAGACGGTTGGCCCTACCTGTTCAGCCTGGCCATGCTGATCTACATGTTGCTGTTCATGCGGCTGGAGGCCTATGCACCTTACTACGCCACAGTGGTGCTGTTAGGCATCTCAATGTTCAAACGCCGGCACCGGCTCAATCTCAAGCGCGCGCTGGCGTTTATCCTGGATCTGACCACCAGTGTTTCAAACCTGGTGGCTATTCTGGCAGGCATCGGCCTGGTGGTGGGTGGCCTGTCCTACACCGGGGTGGCCGGTGCCTTTTCCCGCGAGTTGCTACTCTACGCCGATGGCAGCATCCCGCTGATGTTGGCGGCCGGTGCAGTGACCAGTTTTGTGTTGGGCATGGGGATGACCGTCAGTGCGTGCTACATCTTCCTCTCCATTCTGCTGGCGCCCGCGCTGGTCAATGCCGGCCTGAATCCGCTGGCGAGCCATCTGTTCATTCTGTATTGGGGCATGATGTCGTACATCACGCCGCCGGTCGCCCTGGCGGCGATTACTGCTGCCGGCGTTGCCGGTGCTAACGCCAGCAAGACCGGGCTGTATGCCATGCGGCTTGGGGGCATTCTGTTCATCCTTCCGTTCCTGTTCGTGCTTAACCCGTCGCTGATTCTTCAGGGCGCCCTGGGCGACATTCTGGTCTCTGTGGTGACAGCCGTAACCGCGATCTGGCTGATGGCCTCCGCTATGGAGGGGTATCTTTACCGGGTCGGCGTTCTGGCCTGGCCCTTGCGAATACTGGTGATGATCTCCGGTGTCGTGCTGATCTATCCCGACATCGTGACGGATGCTATTGGCTTTAGTCTGGCCGGCCTGATCTACGCGTGGCACCAATGGGTACGGCGGCCTATGTCGCTCAAACCCGGTTAACCGCAACCCATACAATGGTGAACAATCGTGATTAACAAAATCTGTGAATCCCTACGAGCCGCGGTTGCCGATATTGAAGACGGCAGTGTTGTGATGATCGGCGGTTTCGGTAATTCCGGTATTCCGATGCAGCTGATCGAAGCGCTTCGCCTGCACGGTGCCCGTGAACTGACCATTATTTCCAACAATGCCGGCACCGCTGAAGAAGGCATTGCGTCGTTATTGCGGGACCGTCTGGTGCGTAAGATGGTGTGTTCGTTCCCACGCTCGTCCGGCTCGATCTGGTTTGAGCGCCTTTACGAAGAGGGAAAAATTGAGCTGGAGCTGGTGCCACAGGGCACCCTGGCGGAGCGCATCCGCGCCGCTGGTGCTGGTTTGGGTGGGGTTTATACACCCACCGGTTATGGCACCCGGCTGGCCGAGGGTAAAGAGACCAAGGTGATCAATGGCAAGGGCTATGTACTGGAAACCGCCATGCCTGCCGATGTGGCACTGATCAAAGCGCACCGGGGAGATGCCTGGGGCAATTTGATCTACAACACTGCCGGTCGTAATTTCAATCCCATCATGGCGACCGCCGCCCGAATCACCATTGCGGAAGTTAACGCCGTGGTTGAGGTCGGTGAGCTTGACCCGGAACACGTGGTAACGCCGGGCATATTTGTTGATCGCGTAGTGCTCCAAGAGGTACAGCAACATGATGCGGCTTAGTACGGATGAGATGGCTAGTCGAGTGGCCCAGGACATTCCAGACGGCGCCTATGTCAATCTTGGCATTGGCATGCCGACCTCGGTTGCCAACTATGTGTCTGATGATAAGCAGGTTATTTATCAAAGCGAAAACGGTATTCTCGGCGTGGGGCCGGCTCCAGAGCCTGATAAAATTGATCCGGATCTGATCAATGCCGGCAAGCAGTATGTGACGCTGCTTAAAGGCGGCTGCTACTTCGACAACGCCGAATCCTTTGCGATGATGCGCGGCGGCCATCTGGATATTGCGGTGCTGGGAGCGTTTCAGGTTTCGGAGACCGGCGATCTGGCCAATTGGGCCACCAACGACGACAAGTTTCCGCCGGCTGTTGGCGGTGCCATGGATCTGGCGGTGGGTGCAAAACAGTTGTTCGTGCTGATGCGCCACACCACAAAGACCAACGAGCCCAAGATTCTGGAGCAGTGTGAGTACCCACTGACCGGAGCTGGCGTGGTCAAGCGCATTTACACCGATCTCGCGGTTATCGATATCACCGACGAGGGTTTACGGGTACGGGAACTCTACGGCGACAATACCCTGGCTGAGGTTCAGGCACTGACGGCGGCGACGTTATTACCTCCATTGTAGAGAGTTACCACCGTTGTAGAGAGTTACCGCCGTTATAGGAAGAGATCTCTTGGTCACGAGATGGACAGATGTCATGCCCCGCCTGAGCTCATGAGCCGGAACACCGCCGCATCTCTGCTGAGCCTGCGTTCCGCGCTTACCTACCTGGCCCTGGGCGCCGGGGTGCTGTCATTTTTGCCAGGGCTCGGGGTTTTGGGTGCGATCGCGATCTTCAGCGCCATTATCCTGGGCTGGCGAGACCTTCGATTGGTAGCGCGATTGCTGTTCGGCCTGCTCACAATAATGACGATCATTGCGATCGCAATTGAACCGAATGCGCTGATCGGCGCCGCTACCAGCATGACCCGTCTGACGGCGCTCATCATAACGGTGATGCTGCTGTCCTCCATGCTGGGTAAATCCGCTGATCTGGGACTAATTTCCAAGAGCCTGTTTACCGGCTCGCCGCTGGCCCGCTACTACAGCGTGACCTTCGGCACCGCCTTTCTGTCGATGCCGCTGAATTTTGGCTCGGTCGGCGTGGTCGCCACCATGATCCAGAGTGAAAAAGACCAGCAAGGCGACTCTGCCATCACTCGCAATGCTTCTCGCGGTGCACTGCGCGGTTTTGGCGCATCGCCGATTTTCTCACCGCTATCGATTTCCATTGTGCTGACCGTGACCTTGGTACCGGCCCTGCACAGCTGGCAGATTATTGCGATAAGTCTGCCACTGGCCGTGGGTTACCTGCTAATAGGGGCACTGTTTCTTGAACCCGAATCACCAGGATACCAGCCTGTCGAGGCACCCGAGCAAAGCACAAGGCTGGCCCGTATGGCGCCCTGGCTGAGATTTGCCGCCGTTATTGGGGTGATTTGCGGGGCCACATTCGCCTTCAGTGGCTACTTTGATCTCAGCTACTCGCGGGCGGTGACGCTGAGTTGCCTCGGTGCGGTAGTGATCGGATTGGCGCATCGGCGTTTACAGGGCAGCAAAATTACCCTGCCGTCGATGGCGCCGATAAGCAATGAACTGGTGATAGTTGGAGGCTCAGCCTTTCTCGGGGTACTGATCAGCACCTTTGCTATTCAGTGGTTGGGTGCAGGGTTCAACCTGCCGGGCTGGGCCTATCCAATGGTCGCATTCGTGATTCCGTCGGTGTTTTTTCTGGGCGGTATGATTGGATTTAACCCGATTGTTATCGGCACCCTGACTGGCGGCGTGCTCGGGCCTATCTGGCCCGTGAGCGCAGTTCTTGGGTTGGGTATCGCCATGGTCTCTGGCTGGGGCCTTACCACTGCGGGTACGCCGTACTCGGCCAATTCACTGCTACTGGAGCGCCTGACCGGTTACAGTGCCCAAGTCGCCTCTTTGCGCTGGAATATGGCGTTGTCGGTATGCTGCCTGTTGTTTACAGGTGCGCTGGCTGCCGCCATTACCCTGGTGAAGACTGGGCTTTGATCCGACGGTAGCCTCTAACCGGTCTTTTTACCGACTGCTTTGTTACCGGTTGCGGAGTGCCCCGGTATAAACACACCACGCACCAAGAGCGGCTTGCGATCAGCACCTTCCACCGCCAACCCCATAGAATTCGCATTCGTTACGGGTCAGCAGACCTTTCCCAAGCCTACACTGTGACTTTATCACTGACTTACAAAGGCGGCAGGACTAAAATTCACATCGTCGCACTACTTCAATACAAGGAGATCAGACGATGAGCGTTAATATAGGATCTGCAGATCGAATCATCCGTGCACTCATCGGCGTTGTCCTACTGGCACTGGTATTTGTCGGCCCGCAAACGCCTTGGGGCTGGCTTGGTGTTGTACCCTTGGCCACCGCGCTGATCGGTAACTGCCCTGCCTACTCACTGCTCGGCATTAAAACCTGCAAAACGCAGTAGACACCAGGCGTGCAAAAAGGCCGTAACGGGTAACGCCATTGCGGCTTTTTTTTGTGCCTGCCTTTCATTGCCGTAAAACATCGAGGGAACAACCAGGGACGGATTTCAAATCTATCCCCTTCCCACTACACCGCATCTGCCCACAGCTGCTCCAGCACAAACGCCTCCATCGCTTGGGCCGCCGGTGCCAGGGTGCGGTTGGCAGATTTCACCAGACCAATGCAGCGCACTACGTCCGGATTGTGCAGCGGGATAAAACACAAGCTGGCACTCTTTTCGGGGAACGCCAACCGCGGCAGGGTGGTCACGCCGGCTCCGGCTTCAAGCATCGCTAGCAGAGAAATCATATTCGATATATAGAAGGCGCTGTTCTCCACCAACTCAGCCGCCGCCGTGTTCATCAATAACCGTGAGGTACCATTACCAATCAGCTTTTCGCCGCGCAGGTGCTGCCAGTCCAGGGTTTTGTGCTGGGCCAGCGCGTGGTCACGGCGACACACCACGCCAATTTTATCCTCGAACAAATGGCGATAGTGCAGCTCCTCACTGTTTTGCCACAAACTGGTAATACCCAGGTCCACCTCGCCGTTAGTCACCATCTGGCACACGTAATGGGCATTTTCGTCGTGCAGGCTGATATTCACATCGGGAAAACGGGTAATAAAGCGCGCCAGAAACGACGGCATGATTCGGCTGGCCACCGACGGCACCGTGGCAATGTGAATGTGTCCCTCGCGACCATCGGCGTGAGCGGCTACGTCCCGCGTCATGCGGTCGTGCTGGTTCACCAGATCACGAAACCTTGGTAGGCAATATTCACCAAACGGCGTCAGACGCACCTTGCTGCCCCGCTCCAGCAAATTCTGCCCCAACTTTTGCTCAAGCTCCCGCACCGCCATCGACAGCGCCGGCTGGGTACGGTGCAAACGTCGTGACGCAGCGTGAAAACTACCCTCTTCCACCACCGTAATCACATAGCGCAACTGCTGGATTTTAAGCTCGGGCGGCATACCGGTTTCCCCAGTGAACTAATAAGGGTTTCTTATCAAAAAATCTTATTTATTGATTATTCTTATTATGCCACCCGCAGTAGTATAGGTACAAAGACCAAAGGAGAACTTCATGAGCACGTCCCACCCACTTTACATTAATGGCCAATGGGTCACCGGCGCCAAGCGCATCACCAACACCAGCCCGTCTGACCTGACCGATGTGATCGGCGAGTACGACCAGGCCAGCGCCGAACAGACCCAACAGGCCATTAGCGCCGCCCGACAGGGCTTCGCGCAGTGGAGCAAAAGCGGGTTGGAACAGCGCTACAAGGCTCTGATGGCCATTGGCGACGAGCTGATTGCGCGTCAGCAGGAACTGGGTGAATTACTATCGCGGGAAGAAGGTAAACCCCTGGCCGAAGGCAAAGGCGAAGTGTATCGCTCCGGTCAGTTTTTCCATTACTACGCCGCCGAAGTGCTGCGCCAGATTGACGAACGTGCAGACTCCGTGCGCCCAGGCGTAGAAATTGATGTTCGCCGCGAGCCGTTGGGCGTGGTGGGCGTTATCAGCCCGTGGAACTTCCCCATGGCCACCGCGGTTTGGAAAATTGCACCGGCTCTGGCGTTTGGTAACGCCGTCGTCTTTAAACCCGCCAACCTGGTGCCCGCCAGCGCCTGGGCGCTGACTGAAATCATCAGCCGCCAGGAATTTCCGGCAGGCACATTTAACCTGGTGATGGGTTCCGGCGGCGAAACCGGTGAAGCCCTGATCAACAGCCCGCAGATTCAGGCCCTGACCTTTACCGGCTCCCTGGAAGTAGGTCGTCGCATTGCGTCTGCTACCGTTGCCAACCTGGTGAAATGCCAGCTCGAAATGGGCTCTAAAAATGCGTTGATCGTGGTTGACGATGCCGATGTAGACCTGGCCGTAGAAGCCGCCTTTAACGGCTCCTATTCTGGCAGCGGCCAGAAGTGCACCGCCTCGTCACGCCTTATTGTGACCGATGCCGTACACGACGAGTTTGTCAGCAAGCTGATTGCCCGCCTGGAAAAAGCCACCGTTGGCCACGCCCTGCACGAAGGCGTTCAGATCGGGCCCATCGCCGACAAACGCCAGCTGGACTCCAACATGGCGTGGATTGAACGCGCCCAGGCCGACGGCGCCACCCTGGTTTTTGGTGGCAACCGCGTTGAAATGGCAACCGAAGGCTATTACATGGCGCCCGCGCTGTTCACCGACACCACCAACGACATGGCCATTAACCGCGACGAAGTATTCGGCCCTATCGCCTGCGTTATCCGCGTAGCGGATTATGAAGCCGCCCTTACCACTCTGAACGACACCCAGTACGGCCTGACCGGGGGCATTATTACAAACTCCCTGAAGCTGGCGTCTGATTTCAAAGCCCGTGCCGAAACCGGTTGTGTAATGGTGAACCTGGCTACTGCAGGCACCGACTACCACGTGCCCTTCGGAGGCCGTAAAAACTCCAGCTTTGGCCCCCGCGAACAGGGGCAGTACGCGCGCGAGTTCTACACAGTGGTAAAAACCTGCTACGTGCGGGCATAACGAGGGCCATGTCATGCTGACCATAGACGGACTGCAACACTCCAACTGGTCCCGTGAGATATTCGAGCAAATGCGCGCCGGCGGTGTTACCGCCGTGCACGCCACGCTGGTGTACCACGAGAATACCCGCGAAACCCTGACCCGCTTTGGCGAATGGAATCGGCGTTTTGAGCAGCACGCGGACCTGATCATGCCGGTGTACGAACCGGCTGACATCCAGCGTGCCCGCGCAAGCAACCGCATCGGCGTTTTCTTCGGTGCGCAGAACTGCTCACCCATTGAAGACGACATCGACATGATCGCGGTCATGCGCCGTATGGGCCTGATGATCATGCAGCTAACGTACAACAACCAAAGCCTGTTGGCGACGGGTTGCTACGAAGCACAAGACAACGGCATCACCCGCTTTGGCCGCCAAGCTATCGCGGAAATGAACCGTACCGGCATGATAATAGATATGTCCCACAGCTCGGAAAAATCGACGCTGGAGGCCATCGAGCTGTCGACCCGGCCGGTCATCATTTCCCACGCCAATCCGTCGACGTTCCATGCGGCGAAGCGCAATAAATCAGACAAGGTTCTAAAAGCCATCGCCGAAAGCGGCGGACTGCTGGGCTTCTCGGTGTACCCGTTCCATCTGAAAGACGGGCCGGACTGCACCCTGGAAAGCTTCTGCAACATGGTGGCCGATACCGCCAATCTGATGGGTATTGACCACATAGGGCTGGGTACAGATTTGTGCCAGGGTCAGCCGCAATCGGTGCTGGATTGGATGCGCAACGGGCGCTGGTCAAAGGAAATGGATTTTGGCGAAGGCAACAAAGGCAACGCCGGCTGGCCAAGACCGCTAACATGGTTTCAGGACAATCGCGATTTTCCTGCCATTATAGAGGGGTTGCGTAAAAAAGGGTTCAACGAGACCGACGTACAAAAAATCATGGGCCTGAATTGGCTTAAACAACTCGAAGACGGCACCGCGCCGGCAATTTGAAGACCGGCGAACAAAAAACTGACGGGCGCAACACCAACCATTAAACCAGGGTGTCTTAACAAAAAAAGGTAAGCGTGATGAAAAATAACAAAATCAAGGCAGGCGGTGATTACTCTATTGCCCAACTCGGCGACCCGGTATTACTGGCACTCAGTGTGGGCTTTATTGTGCTGTTTGTCGGGTTCTCATTGTTTGACCTGAAAGGCGTCGCAGATCTGATTGGCACCGGCTTTGCCTGGACCGCGAAAGTCTTTGGCACTTACTTCCAGATACTGTTGCTGGCCACCTTTTTTATTGCCATTGGCGTTGCTTGCAGCCCTGCCGGCCGTGCCAAAATCGGCAATCTCGACCGCCCGGAAATGAGCACCTTCCGCTGGTTGTCCATTATTATGTGTACCCTGCTGGCCGGTGGCGGCGTGTTCTTCGCCGCAGGCGAGCCCATCTATCACTTTGTGGTGACCCCGCCGGCGTTTACCTCCGAGCCAGGCACGGCAGCCGCCGTGTCCAACGCCATGGCACAATCCTTTATGCACTGGGGCTTTTTGGCCTGGGCCGTGTTGGGTACCCTGGCTGCCATTGTTCTGGCCCATGCCCACTATGTAAATGACAAGCCGCTGCAACCGCGCACATTGCTTTACCCGGTGTTTGGCGAAAGGATCATGAGCGGCTGGCTGGGCAGCGTCGTCGATGCCTGCTGCGTTATCGCAGTGGTTGCCGGCACCGTTGGCCCGATTGGCTTTCTGGCCACCCAAATGAGCTTTGGCCTGAGTGAACTGTTCGGTCTTACAGATGGCCTGGGCACTCAAATGGCCATTTTGGCGGTGCTGGCGGCTATCTACGTAACCTCTGCTGTCACTGGCATTCACCGCGGCATTCAGGTTCTCAGCCGCCTGAACGTATTCCTGGCGCTGGCCGTTGCCGCCATTATCTTTATTTTTGGCCCTACCCTGTTCCTGACCAACACCTACTTCCAGAGCATGGGCCAGTACGTGTCATCGTTCATGGAGATGGCAACCATGACCTCAGAAACCGCACCGGCCTGGTGGATGAAGTGGTGGACGGTATTTTTCTTTGCCTGGTTTATCGGCTACGCCCCATTGATGGCAATTTTCGTGGCGCGCATATCCCGCGGCCGCAGTATTCGTGAAATGATCATGGCAGTGGCGGTTATGGCCCCTATTGCCACCACTATCTGGTTCACACTTTTGGGCGGTTCAGGCATCTACTACCAGATGACCGGCGTGATTGATCTGGCCGACGCCCTCAACAACTTCCGCTTTGACGTAGCCACGCTTACCGTCGCCCAGGCACTGCCAGGCGGCAGCTTTATGGCCCTGGCCATTCTGGTACTGACCACCATATTCGTGGCCACCACCGGCGACTCCATGAGCTACTCCATCGCCGTAGTCAGCTCCGGTCATGACGATCCCAACACCTTTGTACGCGCATTCTGGGGCCTGGCTATGGCCGGTATGGCTGGCGTGTTGTTGTACATGGGCGCCGGGCAAATCAGCGTGCTGCAACAGTTTATTGTGATAACCGCTATTCCTGTGTCGCTGGTTCTGCTGCCGTCGCTTTGGCTGGGCCCAAAAGCCGCCTACGCCATGGCCCGCGAACAGAATCTGATTCCGCAACTGTCTGGCGCAACCTCAGCGAAAGGCTCAGTAACACTGGAAGAACACTCAAAGGTAAGATCATGAGCCGGGCCGATACCCTCTCAACCACCGATAACCTGCGTCCCGCCGATCAGGTCATGCAGCTAGACCGGCTGGGCAGTATGTTTGCCAGCCGCCTGAGCTTTGCTCGCTCGCTGGTGCGCAAGATGATCAAGGAGCGCTGGCAGATCAGCAACACCGTGTTTGACCTGAACGACCAAGGCCACGGCACTGCTATTTATCGCATCACCACGCCCCAGGGGCTTTACCACTGCGTAATTTTCTGCCGCGAACTACGCGCAGATCAGCGCTCAGACCGGGTCATTGCCGAGGCCTGGGACGCGACCTTTGCAATAGTTGAAGGCGATGTGGAAGCGGAGTTGCTGCAGAACATGGCCGACAACGTGCCATTGCAGGAAGCCGGACGCCTGTCTTCCAGGGTTCTGGTTCTGTCGCGGGCCAACAAGAGCCTGCGCAACTTTAGCCAGTTTGTGGCCGCGCTGGCCGTCGGCGAACAGCCTGACCCGGCCGCACTGACGGCGGTCGGTTATCTTTACCGCACCACAGCGGTCTACGGTAACGGCAAATTTGGCATTGCCGATTTCGCCCGACTGGAACGCAACACGGATTTAAACCGGCCATTTTCTGCGCAAATGCTGGCTGTGTATGTGCTGCGCCAGTTCTCCATTGAGCAGCTGAACCACCTGGCAAGGGTGCAAGCACCAGACACCGCCGCAGAGCTAGCCCCGGAACTGCAACGTTACCTGGGCATTGGCAACTCCACCGGCCTGGGTATGGCGCCGTTTTTGATCAATCACCCGCAGCTAATTCAGCAATGGATCTACGGCCGCGAACGCGCCCTGGCTTGCGCGCGCCTGCAGCCTGCCAGCGAAAAATGCCGCAACAAGTTACTTGCGCTGATGCTTCGCGCCCACCGCTATTTGCAGCAAACCGTTACCGAAGACCAGGCCCAAACCCAGCGCAACCGGAACATCGTGCAGTCGGTGCAGAAAGTGATCGATTGGCTGGAGCGCACCCCTGCCCACCCGGCGCTGTATCGCGAACTGACCGACTGGGCCGACGAGCACAGCTCGGTTGAAGCGCAGGAACTGATCAACACCCTGCTGATAGAGATGTATCCAGAACTGGTAGACAGCCTGGACGATGAACTGGGCTGCCATGAAACCATGGATTTGCAGCCTGATATGAAAGTGCGGAAGTTGAAAGAGCTGATCGAGCAGAGCTTTGCCTGGGCGCTGAGCTACAGCGAAGAAAGCGCAGAAGACAACTACTGGTTCTGGTACCGCTCGGCGGAAAAGGAAGAGCCTCGGTTGGGCGTTCGTGCTGAGGAATCTGGCGCCGAAAAAGAAACCGCACTGGCCATAGGCCCGCGTATCAGCCGCTGCTATACCCTGCTGACGGAGTTTGTACAGAACAATCCCGGCGCCATGGTGGTCGAGTTTCTGATGGCACACCCGAAGCAGAAAGAAATTGTGCGGCGTATCCAGACCATGGCAGCTACGCCCTACGGCGAAATTCGCGCTAACTTATGGCACCGCGATATGAAACCCATGCACCTGCTGCGCACGAAACTGTCGTTCTTTGGCGCAGGCCGGTTTGACCCAAAATCCGACCGTTGGGTTCGCATCACCTTGTTCCAGGGTGCGCCCCTCGGCGTTGAACTGACGAACCCTGCGCTGTCGCTGGACCAGCTTGACGACTGGAGCTTCCCCATACAGCCAGAAAGACAGCACGGAAAGCAGGCAGAAGCCCCATGAAAGTATCGTTTAACGAATTGCAGGGCTTGTCGCGCAAGGCGTTTAGTGGCGTCGGTTTTGACGACGGCGATGCCAGCGACGCCGCCGACATGGTGGTGTGGATGGAAGCCCACGGCCTGAACGGCATTCAATCCCTGAAGCGCAGCTTGGCGTTCATTCTGGAAGAAGATCAGTCACATTCGCCAGAAATCATCTACCAGGATGCCGACCTGTGCGTGGTAGACGCCCACAACCGCACGGCTTTGAACAACGCCAGCCTGGCCATCGAACTGGGTTACGTAAAATGCCGCGCGCGCGGGTTGTCAGTGACAAAAATACGTCACTGCCACAACCGCATGCTGATTGTGGGCTACCTGTCACGGGTGGCGCGGCGCAACATGAGCGTTACCGCGTTCTGGCGCGACTCCCACCAGCCTTTGACGGAAATATTGGTCAGCTTCAAAGCTGGCGAAGAAGCGCCGGAAATCTGTATGTACAGCTTGGACGACATACCAGACGACACAGAACCCAATGACGGCATTACCTTGGTGATGGTGAACCACGTCAACCTGATGCCCGATTTCAAGGCCGATCAAACCCTGAACAACCTGCTGCATCAAGACAAACACAGCATGAACAACTGGCAGGAACACGCTCTGGCCGAAGGCATCGAAGTAGAACCTGAAATGTGGGACCGGCTAAAAGAACTGGCCACAAGAATTCTGGTGGAATCATCAGACGACTCACGCCAAGGCGCCGGAGCCGGCACCAGCGATAACGACTAAATCCATTAACGCTCTATTATCCACTATCCAGGATCCCTGAATGAACCCCTATCCCGTGAACACTAACCTGCCAGCCTCCAAATCACCCCTGGCGTGGGCCACCGTGGGCAATGGCATTCTGTTCACCGCGCAAATCCCCATTGATGCCGAAGGCAACGTGGTGGATGGCGGTATAGAGCCGCAGATCAGGCAGACCCTGGCTAACTTGAAGCACACCCTGGAAAGCGCCGGCACCAGCGTTGCCAACCTTACCCAAGTGCTTATTTATGTGACCGACCGGGATGACCTGGCCGCGGTAAATCGCGAATACGCTACGTTTGTCGCCGACCCTTTCCCCAACCGCGCGGCCATTATTGTATCCGGATTTGCCCGCGCAGAAATGCTGGTGGAAATCGTGGCTTACGCAGTGGTGCCATAGGCGGGCTTCTGCAGCCCCGCGCCTGACAGCGCGGGGCTGATATTAAACCGGTGGTTCGGCCTGCAATGCTGCCGGTAAACGGCTCGCTCCCCAACTTCGGTAAATCCGCTCGACGACCCGCTGAAGTTCTTCCTGGTCTACATCTGCCAGTTCGCCCCGTTCCAGGGGATCGAAGTGAAAAATATACAGCCGTGATGCAAACGCTTCGAACAGTAATGAACCCTCTCCAAAACGCTCACCACAGCCGGATGTACTCACTAGCACACCGTCGCCCCAGTCTTGCCCGCTGTCGTTATTCGGGTTGTAGAAGTACGCCCGCATTTGCCCTTCCGGGTCTAGCGCTACCCGCAGAATCGTTATCGCGTGCCAGCCAATAAAGCGCCCGGCTCTGTCGGTTACCGCTATGCCTGCTGGCTGAGGGTGAATCAACGGCTGATTGCCGTTGTAATAGGGGTGATAACTGGCGTAAAAGTGCCGTAAAAACCCGTCCAGGTTATCCAGATTTCCGGTGGCTACATCTACGTTAATGGCAAAGCCACGGCCGGCAGACCAGCCGTGGAACTCAGGATTCACCCAGCGATGAGGGTCACCCTCGCGGCCAATGCACAAGCGCCCCATCTCCACATAAATACGGTCCAGATGGGGCACAACCACCAGCGACACCGGGTCCAGATCAAACGTCACCTCGGCGGCAAGCCCGGCGGCACTGCGCGCCGACGACACCGGAACACCTTCAAAGTGCATAACAATTTCGTTGTCCCGCGCGGCCCAGGTCACCATCTGCAATAGATAGTCCGGGTCGTTATAGGCCCACATAGACAATGCCCGCGCCGACTGGCAAGTCGGGTTGTTACCCTGGCCCACGCCCAAGGGCTGGCCCAGCATGTTCAACACACCCTGAATCAACCAGGCATTGGCCTGGGGCTGATAGCCATAGGCCAGCTGCAGGCGTTCGCGGGCTTCGGGGCTTAGCGATAGCTTGGCCTGGCGCCAGAGCGCAGGCGCAACCGGCGGCTGGTAAAGAATTCCACGCTCCAGTAGCAACGCCAAGCCGTAAAGGCCTTGGGCGGTCTCAGCAAAAATGCCTTCGTTAATCAGCGTGTGCACCAATTCCCGGTAACACAACAAACAGTCTCGGCCAGTGCTGGAAAGCCCCAAAGCCGCGCTCAGCAGCGCATCCTGACCTTCACCCATAATAAAGCGCACAAAGCTGGCGTGATACGGCGACACAAGGCCTGTATCGTGCATCGAGCGGGCAAAGCCGGTGGCTTCATTTTGCAGATTTTGCGCGTCCATCGCCTGCAGGCGCTGTTCGTAAACCACCGTTCCCGGATCTTCACTGCACGCCCGCGTGGGGCCATACAGGCTACTAATCAAACGTTCAGCACCACCGCCGGCTGCGCCCAAATCCACATTTGGGTCTGCGCGACAAATGGCAATCTGGGTGATCATCTTACGAACACCCGATACACGAATGGGCCGCTGCTGCAAGATGCGCCAGATTTCCTCAATCAGATTTTCAATCACATGCTCGTAGCCGATATTCTGGGCCACATATTGCACCACGGCTTCGCTGATTAACGACAATTCGCCCTGTTCGCGTTCGGCTTCGCCGGTCATCCCAAACAGAAGACCCAGGTTAATCGACAACACCTGAATCAGATAATGCCTGGCCTGATCGGCAGACACCGCCGGGTGCAGATAGGATTCGCGCACCACCGCCAGCAACCGTAATTCGCTGAACGCCTCAATCACAACCGTATCGGCATTTGTACTTTGCAGCGAGTAGGTGGTCAAAGCCGGCACCAAGAGACCCGGTTCGGCCCAATCCGTACCCTCAAAAACGCCTGCCTGTTCAATGCGCTGAATACGCGCCTCGACGGCTTCACAGCCACCCGGCTGAAGCAGCACCCGGCGGGCGGTACCAAATACCCTGGGCAATTTGCCAAACTTCGCCAGAGATTCGCTTTGTTCCAGCGCCCGAATAGCATCGTCTAACTTGGCAACCAGTTTGTCGAGACTCACAACCACAACCGTACTGCTAAATTGATAATCGTTCAAAGCCAGTTCCTCAGGGCCGTACTACCGGCCCGGTGATGCATCGTGAAACGGTCGATTGGGCGTAAACACCAAAACAGCCGGCATAACCTTTTGCATCCACCACTTCATTCGGAAAAATGTGGTCGTTGATTCTTCCGTGGTTTTTGAATCAAACAACAGTATAGGGCCCTAGTGAACATTAAACCCGTGAGCAGGTTACAAAAGCTGAAATACTTTGCAAGGTCCAGCTTAGCCAGCACCGTCTTTATGTCCCTACGTGGATGCTTGAAAACCACAAATCGTGCGCTGAAGCCTCACAAAACATCGCAAAAAAACAGCAAAAGTGTTGGTGTCTCCAAGTAGACCGGTCGTATACTGGCTCCCACAAAGGAGATTATCCATGAACAGTTTTGATTTTCACAACCCCACCCGCATTGTTTTCGGTGAGGGCAAAATTGCCCAGCTAGACTCACTGGTCCCAAGCAACGCTCGCGTGATGGTTCTTTTTGGCGGCGAAAGCGCACGCAGCACCGGAACCCTGGGCGAAGTCACCGCAGCCCTTGGCAAGCGCGACATTCACGAATTTTCAGGCATTGAACCCAACCCCAGCTTTGAAACACTGATGCGTGCAGTTACCCGAGTGCGCGATGAAAAGATTGATTTTCTGCTTGCGGTAGGTGGCGGGTCGGTTATCGATGGCACAAAATTTGTCGCGGCGGCTGCGTTGTTTGAAGGCGACGAGTGGGACATCTTGCTGCAGGGCGGCAACAACATAGCGAAAGCCTTGCCGTTTGGCGCGGTGCTAACCCTGCCAGCCACCGGCTCCGAAATGAACCAGGGCGCGGTGGTTACCCGCAAGTCTCTAAGAATAAAGCTGCCATTTCACAGCCAGCACGTGTTCCCGAAGTTTTCGATTCTTGACCCGACAAAAACCTTCACCCTGCCGCCGCGGCAGGTCGCCAACGGCGTGGTTGATGCCTTTGTACACGTGATGGAGCAATATTTGACCTATCCCGCCCAGGCGCCGGTGCAGGATCGTTTTTCCGAAGGCTTGCTGCAAACGCTGATCGAAATTGGTCCCCAGTGCCTGGCCGAACCCGAAAACTACCAGGTGCGCGCCAGCCTGATGTGGACCGCCACCATGGCCCTGAATGGGTTAATTGGCAGCGGTGTGCCGCAAGACTGGGCTACCCACATGCTGGGCCATGAACTCACCGCCCTGCATAACCTGGACCATGCTCAAACCCTGGCCATTGTGTTGCCATCTATGCTGCGCGAACGCAAAGCTGCGAAGCAGGCCAAACTGGTGCAATACGCCGAACGGGTCTGGAACATGACTGAGGGCAGCGCAGAACAAAAAGCCGACGCCGCTATCGACAAAACCCAGGCGTTCTTCGAGTCCATGGGCGTAAAAACCCACTTGGTTGATTACCAGCTGGGCGAAGAACACATTGACGAGCTCATCGACGGCCTGAAGAAAAATGGCATGAACAAACTGGGTGAAAACGGCGACGTAACACCCGATATGTGCCGCCGCGTATTGCAGAGGTCACTTCGTTAAACTGTAAAAACCTTCAGGTTTTTGATCAATTACCGAATACAAAACGCGGGGGATGCGCCCGAAGGTGTGCGACCCGGTAACGGCGAGGCTGCCGTTACCGGCATAGGAGTCATTCTGGGGGTTCATCACACGATCTCCAGGTAGCTGTCATATTCAAACTTGGTCACGTAGCGGGCAAATTTACGCAATTCCTGCATCTTGCATTCGACCAGCATGGATTGCAGCCGTTTGGAGAAGATGGTCGGCACATCGGCACCCTTGCGAAAGGCGTCGATGGCGGTTGCCCAGTCCAGCGGCAAATTGTCGAGGTTCATCGAATACGCGTTCCCGGTGATGGGTTCCGCCGGGAATACGGATGGCCGCGGTTCGGTTCTCATAGCCCCAAGAGACACTGGTCGGCGCGTGAGCGCCGGGCGGCAGGCGGCGCGCAGAGGGTCCGCAACGTGGCGCATGTTGATCTCGAACTGGCCCGCCCCGTTTTCCGAGATCGCAGCATCGGCAGGAATGCCCTGCAATTCGCAGGCATCGTAAACGTCGTTCAGAAATTCATCGAAGTGTTGCAGTTCGTCCAGCGACATCGCGCCGTCGGGCGACTGGTCCAGGTGACCGGCATCAATGGGCGGCCGGTAAAATCGCACAAGCCATCAGAATCGCCCGTCTCGAAAACCAGCTCACTGTTTTCGACATCCTCGCCCCAGATATCCATGCCGACAATCGACAACGGCATCCGTAGCCCGCCGTCTGTTACCTTGGACAACTGATCAACTGGCACACGCTTGCCACGCATCGTGCCGTTTAAATCGCAAACGCAGGCAAAAATGGAATCAATCTCTGGATGCTGTGCCAGCCAGATGCCGCTAGAAATTTTCTTGGTTTCGCAACACGAAGCGAGCCATCCAGCCTGCTATCGCCAGGGAGTCTGTCGTTGCAGCCGGCGCGCACAACTCCTCCAACGCCTGGTCAGCGTTACTTTCTGGCAAAGACTGGCCTCGAAGATGACGAACAAGCCGTGTTTCAAACGTTACATCGAATTCGGGGTGTGCCTGAAAGGTTAAAATGCGGTTGTCATATTGCAGAGCCGCGAAGGGACAAAAAGCAGAAAACGCCAGAACATTGGCTTGATCGGGCTTCACCACCACTTGATCCTGATGCATCGCACTGAGGGTGAATTCATTGCTATTCGGCTTCACGGCGTTTACCCCGGGAAGCAACTCGTAATGGTGTAAGCCCGCGCCCCAACCTTCAGAATACTTGTCCACAGAGCCACCAAAAGCCTCAGCGATAATCTGGTGGCCAAAACAGATCCCCAGCATGGGTCGATCGACTTTGTAAATGTCCAGAATCAGCAACTTCAG
Source organism: Marinobacter sp. BSs20148 (assembly GCF_000283275.1). Taxonomy (NCBI): domain Bacteria; kingdom Pseudomonadati; phylum Pseudomonadota; class Gammaproteobacteria; order Pseudomonadales; family Marinobacteraceae; genus Marinobacter; species Marinobacter sp. BSs20148. The sequence continues at coordinate 1,162,735 of NC_018268.1, read as the reverse complement.
GCGTCGCATCCAAGGCAAATCCTGATAAACATTAGCCTTCGAGCCAGTTATGATCCAAGCATCACAATCACTGGCTGAGCCGGGAAAGTCATCGTCACGTACGTCAAACGTCGCATAGTCAAATTCATAGCCGGCCCGCTTGAATAGATCTTTAAACATGTCAGCGTAAGAGCCGAATTCGGGTAGCAAATTGTCCGGCGTAATACCGGCGGCAAGAATGCCGACTTTCAAGGTCATCCGGGTTCTCCAATGGTACAGAGCCCGCTAATCACCGGAACCACGGAGATTTCCGCTGGAACCATTGACCGGCCAGGCAAGCGTGTTTAAGAAACATAATGGGTATGAGCTATAGTAACGGTATTGGCTCTCAAAAGACTCTAGTATCAGTAGCTTCATTTTGAGCGTGGCGCGCACCCAACTCATCCAGCCATTCATTCGAGGCACCCAAATGATCAAAAAGAACCTGCTTGTTCTGGCTCTAGCAGCAGTGCCAATTTCAGTCGCTGCTGACATCACCCAAGCTACCCTCTACCCCTCCCATGGCGACCTAACCTGGCAAGAAACCCAAACGGTGAAACAGGGAGATGGCGTTATCACCATTAACCGCTTGCCCGTCAGCCTGCAAGACCAAAGTGTGCGTGTATCACTGGGCGGAGTTGCCGGTGCGCAAATCCAGCAGATTGAGATTGGCCGCGTTGAACAGACCGGGTACGTATCCGAACAAACCCAGCGGCTGCGTAACGAGCTAACCCAAGTGCTAGAAAAACTTCAGGCGCAAGAAGACGCAATTCAAGCCTGGAACCAGCAAGTCACCCTGATGACCAAAGCCGCCGAGAACCCACACGAACTGTCGGCCACCGAATTGAGTGATATGGCTGCCGCCTTAAAGCAGACAACAATGGCAGCACTGGCAGAAATTCGCGGCATACGCACCCAAATGCGTGACGACATAGCCCTGAAAGACCGCCTGGAACGGGAACTGTCACAAGCACAACAAAACGCCCGGGCCAGCAAAAAAGCACAGATTCACTACCGCGCCCCTGCCGGTGGAGATTTGACCATCACACTGGAATTCCAAAGCAACGAAGCGCGCTGGCGCAGCGAATACAATGCCCAACTGAGCTCCCAGGTAGCGGGCCAGAAAGCCAACGACCCAAAAAGCGGTGAATTAACGTTGCAGCATTTGGCCGTTGTACAGCAGACCACCGGTGATGACTGGCGCAACGTCGAGTTGCAACTCTCAACCGCCAATGCTCGGCGCGGAACCAACATGCCGCCCCTCGATTCCTGGGTGGTTAGCCCGGCACAGCCTGATTTTCTGGTGCGCCAGATGAAATCCGCCGCCCCCATGCTCGACAGCAGCGCCACAGCCGAGGTTGAGGCAGACTTCGGCGCCAGCGTAGAGCGCCAAAGCACCTTTAGCCAGAGCTACCGCCTGGCGCAGCCTGTCAGCGTTCCAAGCGGCGGCAACGGCCAGCGCCTCATTGTAGCCGAGCACACAGTAGCGGTGGAAATGGCAGTATGGACAGCACCGGCGTATGACCCAACAGGCTATGTGCACGCCACGGGGATATTCATCGCCGAGGCCCCCATACCCGCCGGCCCCGTGCAGCTGTTCCGCGATGGCCAGAGTGTAGGCAGTACCTACCTGTCTGAAATGACCAACGGCGAAGAACTGCGCCTGGGCTTCGGCGTGGATGAAGCCATACGAGTTGCCGTCGTCAACGAAACGGAACGCACCGGCGAAGAAGGCATCTGGAAAAGCGAACAGGTACAACGCCGACAAAACCGCTTTGAAATCACCAACCATCACGGTGACGCCGTAAACCTGCGGATTTTTGACCGCATGCCCGTATCGCAAATCGACATCCTTACCGTAAAGCCGCTGCAAATCAGCGAGCCAGTGGAACGCAACGTGGACGACAAAAAAGGCGTATTGGCGTGGAACCGCACTGTACCGGCTGGTGAAACAGTCAGCGTGCAATCCGGATTTGAAGTACGCGTGCCAGAGGGCAACCAACTGCCCAATCTGTAAAGCAGCAGAAGAATCACCAACCATTACCCTGGCGACTGACTCTATCGCCTTGACTCACTATTCTATGCCGATTCATCGGCAGCGAGCCGCAGGGCAATTGAACGGTGGTTGAAAAACGACGGATTTATGAACCCTTGAATCAATCGCTCTGCGTCAGCCCCATCTGCCAAAAATCAATCTCAAGGCGGGTAGCGTCACTGAATATTCGGCTAAGTTGATCAAACCTGGCGGAGGAGACATCGGCCAACCTCTCGTTCAACCAACGTATTTCGGATTGCATGGCGTCCTGGAACTCGGCGCTTTCGTACATGGCGATCCAGGCATTATACGGATTGCTGTCGCCCCGAAGCGTTTCCGCCCGGCTGTTCAACCAGGTGGCTATTTCGCCGTAACCCACCATGCAGGGCGAAAGCGCCACGTGCAGGTCCAACAGATCACCGCGGTTGCCGGTATCAAGCACATAACGTGTGTAGGCCAGAGTCGCTCGAGCTTCAGGAAGGTTAGCAAGCTCCTGCTCTGAAATGCCCCACTCCTCGCAATAACGAATGTGCAAATCCAGCTCGATATCCACAATCGCTTTCAACCCTTCTTTGGCCTGTTTAAGGTCAGACAACGTCGGGCTTTTGTACACCGCCAGGCCATAAGCACGGGCGAACTGAATCAGAAAAAGATAATCCTGCTTCAAATAATGCTGAAAAGCCTCTGGTGCAAGCGATGCATCGCCTAGCTGCTGCACAAAACTGTGTTTGATATAGGCGTGCCATTTGGCATGGCAGCTGTTTTTTAGATCTTCAAATTGGTAAGGCATTTTGTTTCCTGTTTAAACAATCCGCTTCGACGTAATCGACCATTAGAAACCTGTATCACCAGATAAGCTCCCGGCCATTAAACGTTTTATAAATCCGAATTTCCTGAAATGGGTGCTGCACTTTTTAAATTACGACCGGCCCTTCAATTGAAACACGACACTCATAGGCTCACTACCTTCATGACTTTGGTAATCAACCGGTCCGTAATACATAAATGGGGCCGCCTTGCCGTTGCTCAACTTGTTCTCGCGCACAAACAGATGAACAGACAAACCCAATTTTTCATGGTTAATCAGTTCTCGGCCGCGCTTGCTCTCTGGAGTGGTTGAGCGCTGGCTCTGCCAATGAAATTTCGCCTTATCGATCCAGTGGTCTACATACCGGTGCTGCTCTGCTTTTCCCTGTTTATTGAGGGTAACCAAAAGAACATGAGCATCAGACTCCTTTAAAAAAACATGCCCACTTTGCCAGTTTCCAATATTGAAGACTGCGCCAAAAAGCTCGGGGATTTCCTCTCTCAGAAATTCGTGACCGACGGCCATTTCAAGAGGATCAATAACCGCCTCCAGCCGGGCAAAAGTTCGAAACTGCTCAATCAGTTCCGCAGTAACAATAATATCTTCGTAATCGGGATTCGCCGCTTTCAAAACGTACTTCCCCGACGCTGACTTCCTGACGTTTCTTAGCAGGTACTGAGTATCGCCAACTTCATCGACACGCTCTATTGCGAGAGTCATATTGTTATTGGAACCGGCCTTGTCGGGACTGATTTGCTCTAGCAACAGAAAATCACCGTTTCGAGCAGGTTGTTTACCACCATTCATTGAGTTACCGGAAGCGCGGGCTAAGAAATGTCGATTGGCATCAAGCCGGCCGTAGTTTGGCCCCAATGTCAGATATTCTTCTACGTCCGCCCGACTATTCCGAAAGTGGCCACAGGCAATCTTCAGCGAGGGAAAATACGGCAACTGCGTGCCCTCTGGGGCCATAGGCGTAACATTGTTGGCGAAAGCGGGAGATGTAGTTCTGGAATCGATGCGATTTTCGTAGGAGGCCAACCGGTAATCAATTAGTTCCTGCACCATCTCTTCAAAGCTACTAAGACTCTCATCAGAAACAGAAAAACCTGGGATCAACCGGTCTTCATCAACCGTGAAAAATGGCGGCTTTTTATTGGTCCAATGTTCGACTGGGTTCCTCTTCCAATAACGTTGCCAGTCTAATGAACTGCCATCAACATACCTGACAGCCTCTGCCACTTCGGCAAACAGCTTGGGGCGGCGTTTAAGAATCACCCAAGACTCCGATGCCAGTTCCGATAGCGTCGGCGCATGGCGCCACCCACCCCGTTGTTGGAAGGCTTCAATCAAGACCATCTTGAACGACTTGTTCATGGCCGTGGTTTCGAGCTCAACCAGAAAACGGCCGTGAGCCGTGTGTAAAGCGGATTCCGTTTCTGACAGATCTTCCATATCTTTCAACAAACCGAACCAGCTACCGTGCTGTTTGCGAGTCTGCGTTAAATTGGCGCCAAAGTGGTAATACTCAGTCAGGGTTGGCCTTCGACCCAATGTATCTTTCAGCGCCTGATAATCTTTTTCTGCACCTTTCTGATCTAGGCCTTTAAGAAAGTCGATCACTTCCAAGTCGTAGTTAACAAAGCAGCCATCGGGCAGTTCCAGCCGGTTTTCTTCAGCGCGACGGCCAAAATCCGCCAGCTGTCGATGATTCATCGCTTCCCCCATCAATGCCTGGGGCTTATGCAAGAAACTATGATGATTTCCAACAAAATCAAGAATCACCAACTTTTGTTTTCCAGTTTCCTTGCAATGCCGCAGACCACGCCCAATTTGCTGTAAAAACAACACTTTCGATTCGGTTGGGCGCAATAAAAGCACAGTATCAATGGCTGGCAGATCGACTCCTTCATTAAACAGGTCAACCGAAAAGACGATCTCGAGGCGACCCTCATCAAGAAGTTCCAATGCCTCACCACGGGACATCTCGGACTCACCGTGAACGGATGCAGCAGTAATCCCCTGCTTAGTAAATTGTGCAGCCATGAAGTCCGCGTGCGGCCGTGACACGCAAAACGCTAGTGTTCGGCTTTGACGATATTGCCGCCAAACTCGCAGAGCATGGCGCGCCCGACCAAGCGTGGCCAATTTATGCGCCAAAAGATTAGGGTCGAACTTACCGTTTCGCCAGGGAATTTCTTTATAATCAACGGTATTGTCGTAAATTCCGTGGTAGTGAAACGGCACCAGATGAAGGCCTCTGACACCATCAAACAGCGGGTATTCATAAACCAGGTTGTCATCACACAGCGACAGGATATCTGCACGGTCGGTACGGTCAGGTGTCGCAGTCAGGCCCAGCAAAAACTGGGATGCGAAGTAACTCAGAAGCCGGCGATAGGTTGGTGCCGAAGCGTGGTGGAACTCATCCACAACAATGTAATCGAAGTGACTTGGATTAAAACGCTCAAGGTGCGCCTCTCTACCCAAGGTTTGAACAGAAGCACACAAAATATCAACGGACCTGTCTCGTTGCTTGCCCATATAGAAACCGACGCGGCTGTTCGGTTTTATGCGCAGATAGGTCTCCGCAGCTTGATAGAGAATTTCCTCCCTGTGGGCAACAAATAGCACACGACGCGCACCCATCTGTACCGCGTCAAATGCCGAAAGCCAGGTTTTACCTAGGCCAGTAGCCAGTACCACTAGGCCCCGGCAGTAACCTTCTTCCCGGGTCTGCGCTAACGCTTCCAGGGCCGCCCTTTGAACAGGATTCGCTAACGGTGGTTTTTCCTGTTCGTTACTGCCTGGAGCGACTGGTTGTGGTGGTGGTCTCCGCCGCTTGGCGTAATCGTCAATCCAGCCGTCGGTAAGAGGCACTACATTCGGGTGTTGGAACAGTTCCTCAAAGCGGCTAGCGGCTTCAAAGTAACCACGATCAGGGGGGAAATCGATCTGATAGTTCCACTCCAACCCGTCTTGGAGCGCTTGTCGGCTAATGTTGCTGGAACCAATAAATGCACGCCCCCAAAATGTGGACGCCTTTTGGCCGGCAAACAGATAAGCCTTCATATGAAAGCTACTTCCGCGGCTTTGATACACGCCAACCTGAGCTCCCTGTTCCTGCAAAAGAATTAGCTTCCGCAAAGCATCAGGATCGGTAATGTCGAGATAGTCACTGGTCAGTATGCGAACGCGAACCTTCGTTGACGTTCGCTGAAGGGCGGTGATCAAATCAGGAAACAACAAGTTCAAGCCGGTGGTTTTTACGAACGCCACCGCCATGTCCACCTGATCAGCCGCTTTGATTCCGCGACACAGCTTAGGAAGAAAATGGTGCTGTTTTCCACCGACGGTGAGCCGGTCATGTGGCGCCGGCTCTTTGCTCAATAGAATATTCAACCACTGATCTTTACGATCTGGCCGCTGATCCTGTGTACGCCACATACGGCATGAGTCTAAGCCCAAAAGGCCGTCAAGCCATTGTTCAGCCAAAGACTCATCGGCATCCGTGAAATGACGCCCGCCATCTTGCCGTTCACCAACGCCAACTTTGAAACTCAGGTAAAGCGTGCCGCCGTACTTCAACGCCTGCCAAAGGCGTAAAAGAGCATCGGGTATTTCGGCCACTGAGAGATGCAACAGACTCGCGCACGCCCAAATGCCGTCATAAGAATGGTTTTCTACAATCTGCGAAAAGAGCCGATGTTCGACCCCAAGACCGGTTTTTTGACTCGCAAGCGCGGCTATGGCTGCAGAACCGTCAAATGCCGATACTTGGAAGCCCAGCTTACTAAAGTAGAGCGCATCTCGCCCAGACCCACAGCCAGCATCAAGAATATGACCGGCCTCCGGAATAGCGGGCAGGAACTCTTGATAAACCTCGTCCATGCTGACATTGAATGTGGTGTCGATGAACGCTTCAGCGTTATTCTCATAGTAATCCAGCGTATCTGACACGTTTCAACTTCCCGTAATAAGCTGCAGAGTCTTCTAAGATGCCAAGGTTGCCGCCGGTTTCATAGACATGTTCTCGAATCGTACATTGGGCGCGACTCAGTTTTCTGCCGAGGGGGAATAGCCAAAACCCTTCTGAAAAGTCGAAATAACGCTGTTTTTCGCTTCCCTGAGCCATTTCTGCATACGAGCGGTGTACTCATCCGCCAAGGGGCCGACTTCATGCCAGTTACGTTGCCCAGAGCTCGCAAAAAAAGCTTCATTGTTAAATATAGTCATGGACAGACACTTCCACCTGAAGGCCGCCAATATCCGGATGCGATGAACACTGCGCTGCTGCAGATTGAGCGTGCCAGCGAGCAGCTGCTGGGGCACGAGGAATCCCGGCTTCGGCTCTCGGTGTTCAGCTCCTTCGCCGTGCGCTTGCCTTGCCACTCGCTGGTAGCCGGGGACAAGTTCTACTTTGCATGGAGAGCCAGCCGCAGGCGGGTGCGCGGTATTCAGATACTGCGCCGCTGGCTAGTCCGTGAAGCGATTGAAGGAGGGCTCCGGGGCGAGGCGGGCTGACTCTGCTAGTTATTTTCCAGGGTTTCCCATACCTCGATGGCGGCGGCAAGGTCTTCCAGCGAGGCGCCCACGGATTTGAACAGCGTTATGGCCTCGTCATTCGTGCGGCCGGGCTTGTCGCCTCTGATCAGTTCCGCCAGCTCGGCGCGCAGGCTGGTTTTACTGAACGCACCCTCGTTGATGGCCTGCAGAATATCTCCGGCCTCGCCCATGGCGCCGGCGTAGGTATCCACAAATACTTCGCTACGGACCAGGCACTGGCTGTCGGTTTCCCGCATGGTTGGCCGGAACGCGCCCACCAGGTCCAGATGGCTACCGGGCTGCAGCCATTCCCCCCGGACCAGTGGTTCGGTCGACAGGGTTGCACAGCTGATGATGTCTGCCTGGGGGACGGCGGTTTCCAGGTCATTCACCGACTCACAGTCAAAGCGGTCGCGAAAACGTTCAGCCAGCGCTGCAGCCTTGTCCGGATTACGGCCCCAGATCCGCACCTTGCGAATAGGGCGCACCGTGGCGTGTGCTTCGATCAGCATGGGTGCCAGCTTGCCGGTGCCAACCACCAACAGCGATGAGGCGTCTTGCCGTGCCAGCTCGCGGGCCGCCAGGGCTGAAGCTGCAGCGGTGCGCCGGCTGGTTAGCGCACTGCCATCGATGCAGGCCAGAGGAGTGCCGTGCTGGCCTTCACACAGAATATATAAACCGGAGATGGCCGGCAGGCCCGCGTTGGCATTTTGCGGGAATACGTTGACCATTTTCATACCAATATACCCCGCCTGTTCCCAGGCGGGCATCAGCAGCATGGTGGCCTCGCCGTCCGGCCGATGCATGGCGTGATGGTGTCGTGGTGGAGCTTCCACGCCATGGCGAAACGTATTGGCAAGACGTTCGATCAGTGCCGGCCATGCCAGCGCGCCGGCCACCTCCTGTGCAGAAATAATACGCATGGTGTCTAATCCTTTTTACGGGTGGCCAGTCGCTGGATTTCGCCGACGACGCCACGGCGGAACACCATCACGCAAACCACAAAGATAGTACCCAGAATCACCTGCACCCATGAGCCAAAGGATGAGAGTTCATGACTGAGGGCACCGACGGTGATGGCGCCAACGACCGGGCCAAATACGGTGCCCAGCCCACCCACGAGGGTCATCAGAATGACCTCGCCGGAGGTTTGCCAGTGGGCGTTGGTGAGTGCAGCAAACTGGAAAACAATGGCTTTGGTAGCTCCGGCCAGCCCAGCAACCGTAGCGGAGATAGTAAAGGCCAGCAGCTTGAAGCGGTCTACGTCATACCCCAGCGACAAAGCGCGGGATTCGTTCTCCCGGATTGCTTCGAGTACGACGCCAAACGGCGAATAAATGGTGCGGTAAATGATGCCGAATCCGATCAGGAAAATGGCGAACACAAAATAGTACATGGCAAGGGAGTTGTTCAGATCAATGAATCCGAATAGCTCGCCCCGAGGGATGCCCTGCAAGCCGTTCTCGCCGCCAGTAAATGGCATCTGCAGCGCCAGAAAATAGATGATCTGTGCCAGCGCCAGAGTGACCATGGCGAAATAGATGCCTTGTCGGCGAATCGCCAGGAAGCCAAAAATGCTGCCAAGAACCAGGGTAAACCCGGTTCCTGCCAATATACCGAGTAGCGGCGAAAAGCCCCACTCCTTGGTGACATACCCCGTGATATAGGCCGCTCCGCCGAAAAACGCAGCGTGGCCGAACGACAAGAGCCCGGCATAACCCAGTAACAGGTTGAAGGCGCACGCAAACAGCGCGAAGCACAGCAGATCCATGACAAACACCGGATAGGCGAAGAACGGAGCGGTCAGGCCAGCAACAAGCATCAGAATAAACAGGATACGATTGGTCATGAGCGGCTCACTTCTCCTTACCGAACAGTCCCGCCGGACGGAATAACAGCACTAGCACCATCAGGAAGAAAATGACGGTGCTGGCGGCGGGTGGATAGAACACCTTGGTCAGGCCTTCGATAAGGCCAAGTGCAAGGCCAGAGAGAATAGCTCCCATGATGGAGCCCATGCCGCCGATCACCACAACAGCAAATACCACGATGATCAGGTCGGCCCCCATCAAGGGGCTGACTGAGTACATCGGAGCAGCCAGCACTCCCGCGAGCCCCGCCAGACCAGCACCAAAAGCAAAGGTCAGGGTTATCATCAGCGGAACGTTAAGACCAAACGCCTGAGTCAGGTCCGGGTTTTCGACGCCGGCTCTCAGACGCGAGCCTAATTTAGTGTGCTCAATGAAGAACCAGGTGGCAAAACACACCACGAGCGAGAACACGATGGCGAACATGCGATATGTCGGGAAATACATAAAACCAAGATTCATCACACCACTAAGGCTCTCCGGCTGACCCGGATAGGGGGTGCCGGAGACGTTGAAGTAGTTGGAGAAAAGGCCCTGAAGAATCAGAGTGATTCCAAAGGTCAGCAGCAGCCCGTATATGTGATCCAGTTGGTAAAGGCGCCGGAGCAGGAAGCGCTCAATAAGCACCCCCAGCAGGCCGACCAGCAACGGCACCAGAACCAGTGATGCCCAGAAACCAATCTGGACACTGACACCGAACCACTGCTCCAGAAAGGAGTAGCCAATCAATGCGAGAAAGGCACCGAGCATATACATGGCGCCGTGGGCGAAGTTGATGATGTTCAACAGTCCGAATATCACCGCAAGCCCGAGGCTCAACATGGCGTAAAACACACCGACATTAAGCCCTAGCAACGCCTGGGCCAGAATGACCTGTATCGACACGTTGGCTATCTCCCTTTAAGTGGTTGTCAAGCCGTAGGTTAATTAACCAGCGAACATTTGGTGTCAGCCATTGAGATGTAGGCCTTATCCGCGGGAATCTTTGAGATCACTTTCAGCAGGTCCCACTCGCTTTTCGACTCCGAGGGCTTTTTCACTTCCACCAGGTACATGTCGTGGAGCATGGAACCGTTGGGAGCAATTTTGCCACCTTTCACAAACATGTCGTTCAGGGTCATTTCTCCCAATTTGGCGCGAACCGTCTCGGTATCGTCCGTTCCGGTTTCCTTGACCGCATTCAGGTAGTTGGTCACGGCCGAATAGACACCTGCCTGCACCATTGTTGGCATGGCGCCATGGCGCTCATTGAATCGATTAGACCAGGCTGTGGTTTCTTCATTCTTGTTCCAGACAAAGGCGGTGGTAAATTGCAGACCCTGAGCTATGTCGAGACCCATGCTGTGCACATCCGTCAGGAACACCAGCATGCCAGCCAGTTTTTGACCACTCTGAACGATACGGAACTGATTAGCCTGCTTGATAGCATTGACCGTATCCTGGCCGGCATTGGCCAGCCCGATTACGTCGGCGCCGGAGGATTGGGCCTGTAGCAGATAGGACGAGAAGTCATTGGTGGAGAGAGGTGCGTTAACATTGCCAACGACCGAGCCTCCCATGCTTTCTACTACCGCACCGGTGTTATCCCGCAGTGAATGCCCAAAAGCATAGTCTGCCGTGATAAAGAACCATTTTTTGCCGCCGTTTTTAACCATCGCAGTGGCTGTGCCTACTGGCAAGGCATGGGTATCGTAAACATAGTGAATGCCATAGGGCGAGCACTGCTCTTCAGTCAGCGCGGTGGAACCAGCACCAGTATTCATGGTGATAATTTTCTTGTCCTTGGCGAGGCCCTGCACTGAAAGCGCGACCGAGGAGTTATCCAGCGCCGTGATCATGTCCACTTCTTTGGCGTCAATCCATTCACGTGCGGTGCTGGCGCCAATATCCGGTTTGTTCTGGTGATCGGCCGAGATCAACTCAATGGATTTGCCCATGACTGAGCCACCAAAGTCTTCGATGGCCATTTCAGCCGCGATAACGGCACCGGGGCCTTCCAGGGACTTGTAGACCCCTGACATGTCACTGAGCACCCCGATCTTGACCTTGTCGTCAGACAAAGCACCGGTTGCGGTTAGAGGTAACGTGAGGGACGCCGCAGCGACTGCAACGACCAGCCCTTGTTTCAAGTGCTTGAACATATTGGGATTCCTTTTGTTATTAGATTCCGGGTCGGACCCACAAAGGCGGTCCAGGCCCACAGGCTCAGACGCTCAGGTGTCTGTTCAGCTGCTCTTTTTTGGCCTCAAGATCGGCCGCATCAATCTGTTCTACCACCTGACCGTGCTCGATCACGTAGTGCCGATCGGCCAAAGGTGCGGCAAAGCGAAAATTCTGTTCTACCAGAATGATCGTGAAGCCCCTTTCTCTCAGTTTGCGAATGACATTACCCAGAGATTTCAGGATTACCGGGGCAAGTCCCTCGGTAATCTCGTCCAGTAACAGAAGAGTGGCACCGGTGCGTAGGATTCGGGCAATCGCCAGCATCTGCTGCTCGCCGCCGGAGAGCTTGGATCCCTGGCTTTTACGGCGTTCTTTCAGATTGGGAAACATGGTGTAGATTTCATCCACCGACAGCCCGCCTTTGGCGACTACCGGGGGCAATTCGAGGTTTTCATCGACGTTCAGAGAGGCAAAGATCCCCCTTTCTTCCGGGCAATACCCCAGTTTGCCCACATGGGCAATCCGGTGCGTCGGCATATTGATGATTTCGGTGCCGTGAATTTTGATGGAGCCAGTGCGTTTACTGACCAGCCCGAGTATGGCTTTCAGGGTTGTCGTTCGCCCGGAACCGTTTCGGCCAAGCAAGGTAATGACCTCACCCTCGCGCAGTGTCAGATTCAGGCCATGGAGTATATGAGACTCGCCGTACCAGGCGTGCAGGTTCTCAATCCGCAGTAATTCCGGGTTCTGGTCAGGCTGCATCAGTCGTACCCATATAAGCTTCCATCACCTCGGGGTTTTTGGAAACCTCGTCATAATTACCTTCTGCAAGGATTTCGCCCCGGTTCAGCACGGTGATCTGGTCAGCGAGCGTCGACACCACATTAAGGTTGTGCTCAACCATGACGATAGTCCTGCCCTCGACCACACGTTTGATCAGATCGGTCACCGTGCTCACATCTTCCGCACTCATGCCTTGAGTAGGCTCATCCAGCAACATCAGCTTTGGTTCCAACGCAATGGTCGTGGCTATTTCCAGTGCCCTTTTTTGTCCATAAGGCAGTTCAACCGCTTTTACGTCCCCAAACTTGCCCAGACCGACCTGCTCCAGCGTCGCCTGAGCCTTCTCGTTGAGTTGGTCCAGAATTTTCATCGGGCGCCAGAACTGGTAAGACACCTGCAGCTTCCGTTGCAGAGCAATGCGAACGTTTTCCCTGGCTGTCAGGTGGGGAAACACGGCAGAAATCTGAAACGAGCGAACCAGACCGTGCTGAGCGATGCCTGCCGGCTTGGCGTGGGTGATATCCCGACCGTCATAGATAATCTTGCCGGATGTCGGCGTCAGAAACTTGGTCAGCAGATTGAAAAACGTGGTCTTGCCCGCCCCATTGGGGCCTATCAGGGCATGGATCGAGCCAGTCTGGACACTGAGATTGACATCCTTGATGGCTGTGAAGCCCTTGAAGTCTTTGGTGAGGCCTTGGGTTTCCAGAATAGCGGCCGGTTTCTGGGTATGGTCGGTCACGGTAAGCCCCCCGGCTGATCGGTGGTTCAGACACTGACAATCATTGATTGTTGTTGTTTTTTCAATGTAAAAACAGGTTGTAAGAGCCTGACCTCTACATAGGCATTTCAGGCCCCAGTAAAGGAGTGAACCGTGGTTCTGTCAAGTTGGGCCCTGGATAAAAACAAAAAATCGGGGATCGAGAGATGGGAGGTTATTGGTCTGGAAATAATCACGGGCCGCTCTCAGGCCCGTGATCTCTCGCGGTTATTCCTAGCCCGAATTTCTCATGAGGGGATAAAAAGAAGCGGCTAAAAGTACGATAGTTTCAAGAACCTAAACAATGCACCAAGCACCAGCAGCCGCATCCAAAATGGTACCTTTAAAACTGACCTTCTCCCCACTCTCCCGCCACCAGATTGAAGACGATTTCTCCAGAGGCCACATCACCTCTGATGCCGGTCTGGTGTTACTGCGCGAAGTCGACAGACAACACCGGTTAACCCAACGACCAGCCGGCACAGCTCAGCCATTCTGGCGCTGCTGGTGTGACCGTCAACCGGTGAATTACATTGTGGGCATAGCCCGCAATTAGCGACCACTGCCAGATGGATTCGGTAAATTATTTATGCAGGTTACGTTGACTACACAAATGCCGCCCTGTCAGCCCGTGAGTTGCGGCGCGATATGACAAAAACCGGCATTTTCACTGCCATCGAGCCTTGGTGATGCAATCAGCGCCAGCGCCAACAGGCGCGGGCTTTTTCTGTGTTCAGGCGAATGGCGAAGGCGCTTCCTTGAACTCCGCATAAAGCTCCGGATAATCCTCCCGAAGCCGCGACAAATTAGCTTGTGTGCCGTCTGGCAACATTTTGAGTAAGTTACTCTGCTCCGCCTTGGTCAGATGCTTGCGAAGGAATGGAAACAGCTGTTCACGCTCGACCTGTAAGTAAGCGTGATGGGCATCAAGATAGGTTTTGAGGTCCTCGGTAAAGCGCTCCATAGGCACCACGTGATCCATCAGGATCATGTCGAGCGTCTCGGAAAGCAGGTTCAGGCGCTTACGCAAGGCCTGGTAATCATCGGCCATTCGATGGCTTAACGCCTCGGCCTCGGGCTCTTTAGCCAGCAGGTGTTCGCTGTACAGACGCTCCAAAGGCATAATGAAGCCGTCCATGTATTCTAGAATATAGTCCACAACTTCACGTATCAGATGGAAGTCTGGACGTTCGCCCTGCTCCAAGTGCTTGTGCCTGCGCAAGAGTACGTGAAGCAACCGAGCCATGTTGGCGTGATCACGACGCAATTGGTTAAGACTGGCCATGATAAAGTCTCCTCTTCTGGTGCCTAACGGCTATCCCCTTTATTAGCGGGTAAGATTAAAAAAAGACATCCGGCCACCGTGGCCAGTTCCTGTTCAGAAGTAATTCTTTCGGAATCCATATTGGATCGTTAGTTATTGTAATACCAGAGCCAGCGAGCGGCGTAAATCTGAACTTCTTCTTTGTGCCTGAACAAGGTGCTTGTTTGGCGACTATTTTTGAAGTAATTCATCCTCAAAGAGGCCAAAAAAAATTTATGCTGATGAATAACGTAACGAAACTCCTCAGAAGATCGTGGCGCAGCCAAGTACCGCGCAAACTTGGGGTGAGATTGACGATTTTTTCTACAGTGACACCAGGCCCAATCCAATAGGCCAACCAAACCACTTTCCTGATAGAATTGATAGCTTAAAAGCAGGCAACATCAAGCAGGAAGTGAGTATTACAGTGCCTTTAGAAAACACCGCAAAATTCGTTCAAGCCCCTAAGCCAGTCAGCCCGAAACTCTCTCGGCGGTTTTGCGTTGCGCCAATGATGGATTGGACGACGCCGCATTATCGTTACATGGCGCGCCAGCTCAGTAAGCACGCAATGCTGTACACCGAGATGGTCACCACCGGCGCGTTAATTCACGGCGATACCGAGCGGTTTTTGCACCACAACGCGGCAGAATATCCGCTGGCGTTGCAGTTAGGTGGCAGCAATGCCGGCGAGTTGGCGCACTGTGCGAACCTGGCGCAGCAGTTCGGGTTTAGCGAGGTGAATCTGAATGTGGGCTGTCCCAGTGACAAGGTGCAGAACAATATGATTGGCGCCTGCCTGATGGGCCATCCGGATATTGTGGCTGAAGGCTTTAAGGCGATGCAGGCGGCTACGGATATTCCGGTCACGGTGAAACACCGTATTGGTATTAATGGCCGCGAATCCTGGGACGAGCTGTGCGGATTTATTGAGACGGTGGCAGCTGCGGGCTGTAAAACCTTTATCGTTCACGCCCGTATCGCGGTACTGGAAGGGTTAAGCCCAAAAGAAAACCGCGATGTGCCGCCGCTGAAATACGATTGGGTGTATCGCTTGAAGGCCAGGTATCCGCAGCTGGAAATCATCATCAACGGTGGCATAAAAACCGTGAATGAATGCCACCAGCATCTGGCCCATTCCGACGGCGTTATGCTGGGTCGCGAGGCGTACCATAACCCGTGGATTCTGACCCAGGTAGACAGCGAGTTTTTTGGAGAGCCAGAAAAGACTGTCAGCCGCCATGAAGCTCTGGAAGCTATGTACCCGTTTATTGAACAAGAGCTAGCGCGCGGTGTTTATCTGGGCCATATTTCCAGGCACATGCTGGGATTGTTCCACGGTATTCCGGGTGGGCGCCAATTCCGCCGTTACATCAGCGAAAACGCCCACAAACCAGGCGCTGGACTCGATGTTTTGCGCCAGGCTCTGGCCAAAGTTCCACAAATCGACGCCGCCACAGCATTTACCGAAGCATAATGCCATTTAATAGCTGAATAACCTTTGGTCATCTTGTTCGACCTGCTGTGGCCCGTTATTGTAGTATTTCGTACTCTTTTATTACCAACGTAACCGACGTAGCAGGACATCAGCGCGAATGAGCAACAAGCTTGAGCAACTGAAAACCATGACCACTGTCGTGGCTGACACTGGCGATCTCGATGCCATTGCCGCCTGGCGCCCGCAAGATGCCACCACCAACCCGTCACTTCTGCTCAAAGCCGTTGAGTCTGCCGCTTACCAGCCGATGGTCGACAAGGCCATTGCCGCGGCAAAACGGCAGGCTGGTGCAAGTTCGGGCCGGCTTGGTTTGGCTACCGATATTCTGGCGGTATTGGCTGGCGGCGAAATTTTGCGACTGATTCCCGGCGTGGTGTCTACCGAGGTAGACGCCCGACTGTCGTTTGACACCATCGGCACACTATCGCGCGCACGGCGGATGGTCGAGCTTTATGACCAACAGGGTATTGATACCCAGCGCGTGCTGATCAAGATTGCCGCCACTTGGGAAGGCATCAAAGCCGCCGAGCAGCTGGAAAAAGAAGGCATTCGCTGCAACCTTACTCTGCTGTTCTCGTTTGCCCAGGCCGTTGCCTGTGCACAGGCCGGAGTCACGCTGATTTCACCGTTCGTTGGCCGTATTATGGACTGGCATCTGGCAGACAGCGGTCGCGACAGTTTTCCAGCCAGTGAAGACCCGGGCGTGCTGTCGGTAGCGCGTATCTACAATTACTACAAAACCAACGATTTCAACACCGCGGTGATGGGCGCCAGTTTCCGCAACATCGGGCAAATTGAAATGTTGGCCGGCTGTGACCGGCTCACCATAAGCCCAGCGCTGATGCAGGCGCTCCAAAACGAAACGGGTGTACTTGAATGCAAGCTCAGCCCGAAAGATGCCCGTTCGAAAGACAAGCGCATCCACATGGATGAAAAGCAGTTCCGCTGGGATTCAAACAACGATGCCATGGCGACCGAAAAGCTGGCAGACGGCATTCGGCTCTTTGCGGCCGACCAGCTGAAACTGGAAGCGCGGATACGCCAACGGGCCGAAGCCATCGGCTGAGTTCTGAATTCGAGCCGGCCCTGATAGCCACCTGAGCCAAGACGACAAGCACGCGGTGCTGGCGGGTGGCCTTTAAGGATGGGCGTGCTGACGAATACGAAGAGCACCTTACTTCGCCGAATTGCAGAACTGCTGCAACTTAATCACCGGAAATACATATAGGCTCGGCACCGCGCGGAAGTTGCGCAACAAACCTTGAGGACACACCCATGCTAGCCATTCTTTACCCTGACACACCGATGGACAGCGACGCTTATCGCACCACGTTGAATTTTCTGGAAAATTTACCAGGCGTTTCGGTACGCGTTCACGAAATCCAGGGTGCCAAACAGCGGTTAACCGAAGTGTATTTACTGGGCAACACCAAAGGCCTGAATAAGGAAGACATTGAAGCGCTGCCGGCGGTCGAACGGGCTATCCGCATTTCCGAAGATTACCGAATTCTGGGACGCCATAAAGACGACAATCGTCAAAACGGCTTTACCTATAACGGCGTTGAATTCAACCAGTCCAACCTGAACATTTTTGCCGGCCTGTGTGCGGTGGATGTGCCCGAACACGTCGAGCAAATGATGCAGGCGCTGGAACAGCACGGCGAAGTGTGTACCCGCATGGGTGCGTACAAGCCACGCACCAACCCCTATTCGTTTCAAGGCCACGGCAAAGGCTGCTTGCCCTGGGTGTTTGAAAAAGCCGGCAAGCACGGCATCAAGGTGGTGGCCATGGAGATTACCCATGAAAGCCACATTGAAGAAATCGATACCTGCCTGGAAAAGCTGGGGCGCCCTACCGGCGTCATGCTGCAAATTGGTACTCGCAATACCCAAAACTTTGAGCTTCTGAAGGCCATTGGTCGCCAGAGCACTTACCCGGCGCTGCTCAAGCGTGGCTTCGGCATTACTCTTAACGAGTCTTTGAACGCGGCGGAATACTTGGCGTCGGAAGGCAATGCCAACGTCATTTTCTGTCTACGTGGTATGAAAACCGAAGCGGGCCAGCCCCACCGCAACATGGTGGATTTCGCCCACGTGCCCACGGTAAAACGCCTGACCCGCATGCCGGTGTGTATTGATCCGTCTCACTCTGTGGGCAGCCGTGACCGCGCGCCAGATGGCATTCTGGAAGTGATGCACGCCACCGCACAGGGCGTTGTAGCTGGTGCCAACATGGTATTGGTAGATTTCCATCCAAAGCCAGAGAAAGCTCTGGTAGACGGTCCTCAGGCGCTGCTGATGAACGAACTTCCGGCGTACCTGGAAGACATTCATCTGTGCCACGACACCTGGAAAAAACGCCAGGCAATTTATCAGACTGTTAAGGATTCAATGGCCAAATGATTGTATACGGACACCGCGGTGCCAAAGGCGAAGCCCCAGAAAACACTCTGGAGGGCTTTGTCCATGCCCACCGCCAGGGCATACGCCACTTTGAGCTGGATCTGGTGCTGTCAAAAGACGGCATTCCAGTGCTAATACACGATTTAACGGTAAATCGTACAACGACGTTTAAAGGGCACGTTAGCGAATACACTCTGACAGAGCTGACCCGTATGGACGCGCGCCGCAACGTCAGTTCCTGGCCGAGCCCGGTGGGGATTCCCAGCCTGGATCAGTTGCTGGACCAGTTTGACGACCTTGAACACTTGCAGCTGGAAGTAAAAAGCGATAAATCTCCGCGCATGAATGTGCTCAGCAACCGGCTAACGGAAATCATTCAGGCACGGCGGCTTTATGACAAAGTGGCCGTAACCTCGTCCGATATTCACTTTTTGAAGGAAATTCGCCGGCGTAATCGCAATATTCGGTTGGGGCTGGTGGCAGAACGCAAATTTCCTCGGCCCATGAGCATTGCCAGCCGCCTGGAAGTGGAATACCTGTGCATTAACTGGAAGTTGCTCAGCAAAGAGCTGGTAGACGATGCCCACCGCAAGGGTATGCACGTATCGGCGTGGACGGTAAACCGCATTTTCGACATGCTGGAACTGGAAAAAATGGGGGTAGACAGTATTATTACCGACTACCCGACCAGCACCATAACCTACTTTGACAATCGCACCCGTCACCAGCGGGCTCTGCCCGACAACAGTGGGGTCACTGCGCCGGGCAATCAGCAGGCGACAGGCACTCACTAAAGCCGCTAGAAAATCCGGTTCAGTCCGTTCAGCGCGGCTACCCGATAGGCTTCTGCCATGGTCGGGTAGTTGAACGTGGTATTGATGAAGTAGTTGAGCGAGTTTGCGTCACCTTTCTGATTCATGATGGCCTGGCCGATGTGGACAATCTCTGCAGCTTGGTCACCAAAACAGTGAATACCCAAAATTTCACGGGTTTCACGGTGGAACAGAATTTTCAGCATGCCCACCGGCTCCCCGGTAATCTGCGCCCGCGCCAAGTCCTTAAAGAACGCTTGGCCCAGTTCGTAAGGCACTTTTGCCTCGGTCAGCTCGCGCTCGGTTTTACCCACCGAACTGATTTCTGGAATGGTATAAATGCCGGTTGGCACGTCTGACACAAAGCGGAAGTAATCGTCTTGGACAATGTCAGAGGAGGCAGACCGGCCCTGGTCATAGGCGGCACTGGCCAGGCTGGGCCAGCCAATAACATCTCCGACGGCATAAATGTTCTCTACCTCGGTGCGGTAATGGTCGTCTACCGACAGTTGGCCGCGGCCATTGGCCTGCAAACCAATGTTTTCCAACGCCAGTTTGTCAGTGTTACCGGTGCGACCGTTACACCACAGGAACGCATCCGCCCGAATTTTCTTACCGGATTTAAGAGACAGCACCACGCCGTGGTCGTCGCCGTCTACGGATTCGTATTCTTCATTGTGCCGCACCAGAACGCCGTTGTTGCGCAGGTGATAACTCAGGGCGTCAGAAATATCGTCGTCCAGGAAAGTCAGCAAGCGACTGCCCGGATTGATTAAATCCACTTTTACGCCAAGCCCGGCGAAGATAGAGGCGTACTCCGAACCAATCACCCCTGCGCCATAAATAATTAAGGTGCGCGGCGTGTGGGACAGGCTCAGAATGGTGTCTGAATTGTAAATGCGGTGATGACGGAAGTTCAAATCTGGCGGCAAATAGGGGCGCGAGCCCGAAGCAATAATCGCCTGCTTGAAGTGCAGGGTTTCCACGCCTTTGCTGCCGCGTACTTCCAGCTCGTTTTTACCCACAAACGAGGCGCTGCCGTTGACCAGATCAATGCGGTTGCGGGAATAGAATTGGGTGCGCTGTTTAACCTGTGTGCCAATCACCTTTTGAGCATTCTGCAAAACACGCGGAAACGAGAACCAGCGCGGCTCGCCGATATCGCGGAACATTTGATTGGTGTTAAAGGTGATGATCTGCTTGACCGAGTGACGCAGGGCTTTCGAAGGAATGGTACCCCAGTGGGTACAGTTGCCGCCTACGGTGTTTTTGTCTTCAACAATGGCTACGCGCTTGCCGTTTTTCGTTGCGTTCATCGCGGCACCTTCGCCGGACGGTCCGGCGCCGATAACCACTACGTCGTATTGATGCTCTGGCATACCCGCGGTAACTCCTTATCTGGGTCGCAAATTGTACGTTATTGTCTGTTTTCGCTCAGTTTTTTTGGCGAGTGGCATCGTAGCCCAGACTGCCGTCTGCTTCGCCACCAACGCGCTCGCTGTTTTCTTCACATTTCTGGGTGTTGCCGCCGCATAACTCGCAAGAAGAACTGATGCCCAGCGCACCAATACCACCACAGGTACCGCTGATCGGTTTGCGGCCAAAAATAACGCCCACCGACATGCCCGCTATCAGCAGAATCACAATAAAAAACACCAATAAAAAGGTACCCATGCTGTTCTCCCGCTACTGGGTAATAAACGATGAAAATGCCGGTGTGTAGTGGGCTTCAAACCCCGCCTCACCGCGCACTATAAAATAAGCCGGTATATTCTGACGGACCGCCAACGCCATGGCATCCTCGAACCCCATCACCGTAAAGCCGGTGGCCAGAGCGTCAGCGCGCATACAGTTTTCCGCAATTACGGTGACCGACGCCAGGTTATGGGTGATCGGTTTACCGGTTTGTGGATCCAGTGTATGGGAATAGCGCTGTCCGTTAAATTCGTAATAGTTACGATAGTCACCGGACGTAGCGAGGGCACGATAATTCCGGGCACTATCCACCGCTAAGACTCCGCCCAACGCGACGATGCGATTCACCTGCTCGGCGGCATCTCCGGGTGTTTCGATGGCCAAGCGCCAGGCTGAACCATCGGGCTTGCGCCCTCCAACACGGACTTCACCGCCAATTTCCACCAAATAACTGCTAATGCCTTCGGATACCAAATAGCGGCCGACTTCGTCAACGCCAAAGCCTTTGGCAATGGCACTCAAATCCAGATACTGCGTTTCACTGGTACGTATGCCCGGGGGCTGGTCGCGCAGCTCGATTTTCTCATGACCGGTGCGGTCCAATATTCTGGCCAACGTGGCTTCATCTGGAACTTTTTCTGGCCGCGCATCCGGGCCAAAACCCCATAGATTGACCACAGGGCCTATGGTGACATCAAAGGCGCCGTCAGTGAGCGCTGACACCGTTTCTGCTTCCAGCAGCACGGTGTACAAGGGTACTGACAACGCGGTCCAATCGGACTGGTCTGGCAGCAAGTTAAAGCGTGACAATTCGGAATCCTCGCGCCAGGTAGACATAGCAGCATCTACGCCGTCCAGAACCTGCTCAATGCCGCCGGCAAGTTGCTGAAGCCGAATCTGGTCGTCTTCCATAACCACACTGATGTGGTAACGGGTGCCGAAGATCGGCCCGGAGATTTCCCAGATCTGTTGTTCCGGCTTAAACGAACAACCCGCCAAGGCCGCCACAACCAGTGCAAAAAACACACTGGTCATGACCGCCCGGGCGGGTTTAACCACATTGAATAGCATCGGGATTTTACTAGCCTCCGAAGTCATCCAACATAATGTTTTCATCTTCTACGCCCAGATCTTTCAGCATCTTGATAACCGATGCGTTCATGATGGGCGGCCCGCACATGTAAAACTCGCAGTCCTCGGGTGCTGGGTGATCTTTCAAGTAATTTTCAAACAGCACATTGTGGATAAATCCGGTGTCACCGCTCCAGTCGTCGTTTGGCTGGGGGTCAGACAATGCCACGTGCCACACAAAGTTATCATTTTCTTTGGCCAAGCCGTCAAAGTCTTCGACGTAGAACATTTCCCGTACGCTACGTGCGCCATACCAAAAGCTGATCTTGCGCTTGGAGTTCAGACGTTTGAGTTGGTCAAAGATGAGGGAGCGCATGGGCGCCATACCGGCACCGCCACCCACAAACACCATTTCCGCATCGGTCTTTTTGGCGAAGAACTCACCAAACGGACCCATCACGGTCATCTTGTCCCCTGGCTCCAAATCAAACACGAAGCTCGACATGATTCCCGGGTTGTGGTCGGTGCCCGGCGGTGGCGTGGCGATACGGATGTTAAACTTCAACACGCCCTTCTCTTCCGGATAGTTGGCCATGGAGTAAGCACGAATCGTGTCTTCTTTGTTGATGGCCTTGTAGCGCCAGATATCGTGCTTGTCCCAATCTTCGCGGAACCTTTCTTCGATCGCAAATTTCTTGAAGTCGATTTCGTACTCCGGGCATTCCAGCTGAACGTAACCACCGGCACGGAAGTCTACTTCTTCGCCCTCTGGCAACTTCAGAATCAGCTCTTTGATGAAGGTGGCCTGGTTGTGGTTACTCACCACTTCGCATTCCCATTTCTTCACACCGAAGAACTCTTCCGGCACTTCAATTTTCATGTTCTGCTTTACCGGAACCTGGCACGACAGACGCCAGCCTTCTTTTTCTTCCCGGTTAGTGAAGTGGGTCTTTTCCGTGGCCAACATAGCACCGCCGCCTTCAAAAACCTTGCACTTGCACTGGGCGCAAGTTCCGCCTCCGCCACAGGCAGATGACAAAAAGATACCACTGCCGGACAATGTGTTCAGCAGTTTTCCACCGGCTTCGGTTTGCACCGTGTGCTCGGGGTCGTCGTTGATTTCAATGGTCACATCACCGGTACTGACCAGCTGGGAGCGGGCCGCGAGAATAATCGCAACCAGCGCCAGGACAATCACAGTAAACATGACTACGCCGAGAATAATTTCTGTATTCATGGTCTCGCCTTCTCGTTTATCCGAATCACCGGGTGAATTACAGGGAAATGCCGGAAAAAGACATAAAGCCCAATGACATCAAACCCACGGTAATAAAGGTTATGCCCAAGCCCCGCAGGCCTTCCGGTACGTCGCTGTACTTGAGTTTTTCCCGAATGCCGGCCAAAGCCACAATCGCCAGTGCCCAACCTACGCCGGCACCGAACCCGTACACCACACTCTCACCGAAGGTGTAGTCGCGCTCGACCATAAACAGGGCTGCACCCAAAATGGCGCAGTTCACTGTAATAAGCGGCAGAAACACCCCAAGTGCGGCGTAAAGCACCGGTATGTACTTGTCCAGAACCATTTCCATGATCTGCACAATCGCGGCAATTACACCAATGTACGTAATCAATCCCAAAAAGCTCAGGTCTGTGTTGGGCAATCCGGCCCAAGACAACGCACCTTCACGCAGGATGTTGTTGTAGATCAGGTTATTCACCGGCACGGTGAGGGTCAGTACCACCACCACGGCAATGCCCAGGCCAGTTGCGGCTTCGATCTTTTTAGAGATCGCCAGGAAGGTACACATGCCCAGGAAGAAGGCCAAAGCCATGTTTTCAACAAAAATAGCCTTGATCAGAAGGCTGATGTAGTGTTCCATCAGAAAGCCTCCTTATGGGTGTGGCGGGACATTTTGAAGTCTGCCTCTTCCACTTGCTCGGGTTTCCAGGCGCGCAGGGCCCAGATTGCCAGGCCAATGATAAAGAACGCGCTGGGTGGCAACAGCAACAGCCCGTTGGGGACGTACCAACCGCCCTGACTGACCGGCACCATCAGGGTAACGCCAAACAGCGAACCGGCGCCCAGCAACTCACGGAAGAAGGCGACAAACAGCAGCATCACCGAATAGCCCAGACCGTTGCCGATGCCGTCAAGAAAGCTCAGCCAAGGCCCGTTCTTCATGGCAAAACCCTCGGCGCGGCCCATAACGATACAGTTGGTGATGATCAGACCAACGAATACCGACAGCTGCTTGGACACTTCATAGGCATACGCCTTTAGCAACTGATCCACCACAATAACCAGAGAAGCAATAATGGTCATCTGGGCGATGATGCGGATACTGTTCGGAATTTTCGCCCGCACCAGCGATACCGCCAGGTTGGAACAAGCGGTTACCGCAGTAACGGAAAGACACATAACAATGGTGACGTTCATGCTGGTGGTTACCGCCAGCGCTGAACAAATACCCAGAATCTGCAATCCAATTGGGTTGTTACTGAAAATAGGTTCAAAAAGAACTTTTTTAGCGGTCATTTCGGACATGATCAGACCTCCCCTTCGCGAAGTTTCTTGAGGAACGCCGCGTAGCCACGATCACCCATCCAATAATTCACCAGATGCTCTACACCGCGACTGGTCAAAGTGGCACCGGAAAGCGCGTCCACTTTGTGTTGCTTGTTCGCAGTATTGGCATCAACACCGCCTTTTACCAGGCGGATCTGCGGCTCGGTTTTGTCTTCGTCGTAAAGCTGCTTACCCACCCACTGGGACTTCCAGCGCGGGTTATCCACCTCGCCACCCAGGCCCGGCGTTTCCGCGTGGGCGTAAAAGCCCAAACCTTCGATGGTGTTCAAGTCGCCCTCAAGGGATACAAAACCATACAGAGTCGACCACAAGCCATAACCGTGAACCGGCAGTACAACACGCTTCACCTCGTCTCCTTCGCGCAGCAGATAGACCTTGGCTACGTTAGGGCGACGCTTTATGCCCGCCAGGTCTTCCTTGGGAGGAATCTTGGTGGACATATCCGGGTCAGACGCGGCTTTGTACATATCGTACTTCATCGGGTCTTGCACATTGACCGCTTCAGGCTCAACAAAGGCGCCAGAATCCAAATCTACCAGGCGAACATCAAAGCGTGTGAAGATATCTTCGATCTGCTCGGCACTGGCGGCTTCCGGTAACATGCCCGAGGCCGCCAGAATATTGGTTTTAATGTCCAGGTTCTGATTTTTGATCTGTGCCGGGCGCAACAATACTGCGGCGGTCGACACGATCACTGAAAACACGATACTCAGTACCAAAGCGACCATTAACGTTCTGGAGACTGTTTCTTTAACTTTAGCCACGAGCGAGCCTCCGTTTGACATTGGCCTGAACAACGTAGTGGTCCATCAGCGGGGCAAACAAGTTAGCGAACAGAATCGCCAGCATGATGCCTTCGGGAAAGGCCGGGTTTACTACACGTATCAGAATGGTCATCACGCCCACCAGAATGCCAAAGCACCAGCGGCCGGTGTGGGTCATGGCAGACGACACCGGGTCCGTCGCCATAAACATCATGCCGAAGGCAAAACCACCAATCACCAGATGCCAGTAAGCCGGCACGGCAAACATGGGATTCGTTTCTGACCCAACCACATTCATTAACAGCGAGGTGGCAATCATGCCTAGCAGTACGCCCCCAACAATACGGTAAGAGGCTATTTTCATGATCAGCAGCACAGCGCCACCTGCCAGCACAGCCAGGGTCGAGGTTTCACCCATAGAGCCCTGAATATTACCCATGAACGCGTTCGCCCAACCAATCTGGCTTTCCAGAGCTTCAACACCGCCGCTGGCAGCCCAGCTCAGAGATGTCGCACCACTAAAACCGTCGACCGCTGTCCATACCGTGTCACCAGAAATCTGCGCCGGATAAGCGAAGTACAGGAAAGCACGGCCGGTCAGCGCCGGGTTGAGGAAGTTTTTGCCGGTTCCGCCAAAAACTTCTTTACCGATCACGATGCCGAAGGTAATGCCCAAAGCCACTTGCCACAAAGGCACGGTGGGCGGGCAAATCAGCGCAAACAAAATCGAGGTTACAAAAAAGCCTTCGTTGATTTCGTGGCGACGTACGGTGGCAAACATCACTTCCCAGAACCCGCCGACAACAAAGGTCACCACGTAGATGGGAATAAAGTAAGCCATGCCGTAGATGAAATTATCCAGCAGGCCAGCACCTGCGCCGGTGACCGCCATGGCGTTTATAAACGCCGTGCGTAAACCGCCGTCTCCGATCAAAGCTTCCGGATTGGTGGCTAGGTAGCTGTTGGCCTGAAAGCCGATGTTCCACATACCGAAGAACATGGCCGGGAAGGTGCACAGCCACACCGTAATCATAATGCGCTTCAGGTCAATGCCATCACGCACATGAGAGGTGGATTTGGTGACCGAACTGGGCGAATAGAAAATGGTGTCTACCGCTTCGTAGAGCGCGTACCAACGCTCGTGACGACCGCCTTTCTCAAAATGATGCTCGATTCCGTCGAGAAACTGTCGGATAGCCATAACTTAGCCCTCGATCTCGATGCGGGTCAGGTTCTCTCGGAGAATTGGCCCGTATTCATATTTACCCGGACACACGAAGGTGCACAGAGCCAGATCTTCTTCATCCAGTTCCAGCGCGCCCAGTTTCTGGGCCATTTCCGTGTCACCGACGATTAACGCCCGCAACAGCTGGGTTGGCAATATGTCCAACGGCATAACGCGCTCGTAAGCGCCCACCGGAACCATCGCTCGTTCGCTGCCGTTGGTGCTGGTATTGAAGTTGAATCGTTTACCACCGGTCAGTTTTGACAGGTAGATGTTCAATGTCGAAAATTTATTCACGCCTGGCGACAGGTAGGCCATGAAGTGCCGGCTATTGCCTTCAGCCAGCACCGACACCTGGTTGGCAAAACGCCCTAAATAAGCGCAGGTACCTTCGGCCCGTCGGCCGCCAAACACTGAACCCGATATCGGGCGCAATTCACAGTCAGTTTCGGTTTCGCCATCCAACAATTCAACCAGACTCGCTCCTAAACGTGTACGAACCAGGCGAGGTTTTAGAGCTTTTGGCCCACCGATTGCGACAACGCGCTCAATGGGAAGTTCACCGGTAACGAACAGCTTGCCGATATCAATCACGTCCTGATAATTCACAGACCACACAGTTTTGCTGAGCGATACCGGGTCCAGGTGATGAATATGGGTGCCTACGTTACCTGCCGGGTGAACGCCGTCACACTGATTGACTTCAATGGCATCAGACTTGGGCACTGCCACGTTTGAGCCAGGCTTGCCTGTTACGAACACCTTGCCAGCGGTCAGCTTGGCAATAATGCTCAGGCCGTTTTCAAAGGCCTTGCTGTTCTCGGCAATGATAATGGTAGGGTCTGCGGCCAGCGGGTTGGTATCCATCACCGACACAAAGATTGAATGAGGCGCGGAGTCAATGGCCGGCACCTTGCTGAACGGGCGCGTTACTAGCGTCGCCCACAACCCTGATTCCACCATGTTATCAACAACCTGCTGGCGCTCCAGGCCGGCAATATCAGCATCGCTGTAAGACGCGAAGGTTTCCGCCTCGTTGCCATCAATTTCGATGACAATCGACTGGAAAACCCGCCTGTCACCACGGTTGATTTCTTTCACCACGCCCGCTGCCGGTGAAGTGTAACGAACGCCTTTGGTCTTCTTATCCGTAAACAGCAGCGTGCCGCGCTTAACGCGGTCCCCTTCCTTAACATCCATCGTCGGCTTCATGCCGTTGTAGTCAAAGCCGACAAGTGCCACGTGGCGAATCGGTTTGCCGTCGGTGATGGTCTGTTCGGGGACGCCGCTGATGGGAAGATCTAGGCCTTTTGTGATCTTTATCATTAGCCTCATCCAATCATCATAAACTATTCGATGTATTTACCACGCCAGACGCATTACCTCGAACTTCCCGCACATACCTCACCGGTTTGGTGTTAAGTGGCTTGCCGTAAGGCGGTTGGCGTTACGCTAGCACAGGCCGGTGGCAAAGGAAGGATAAGAAGCGGGCGTCAGACATAACCAAAATCGCGCTCATTATAGAGAGTCGGGGCCGGCATTTCTACCGCAAAGGCCCACCCGTTTCTTGCTCCAAGTAAAGAGGGTGTGTTTATACCGCGCTAGAAAAAAGCCCCATCAGCACAAACTGAAGGGGCTTTTATTCACTCGCCAGGCAATTATCTCAGAGCCAGCACGACCAACTCAGCCGCGGACGCGCTTGGGGAAAACAGGATAGTTGATGCCAGCCATCTGGCTAACAACCCTTATAACCTGTGCGCTGTAGCCGAATTCGTTGTCATACCAAACGTACAGAATCAGGCGTTTGCCGGCAGCAATCGTTGCTTGGGCATCCACAATACCGGCGTGGCGCGAGCCAACAAAATCCGTCGACACCACTTCTGTGGAGTTTACATAGTCAATCTGCTTTTGCAGTTCAGAGTGCAGCGCTATGTCACGCAAGTATTCGTTAACGCTCTCTACATCCACGTCTGTTTTGAGATTCAGGTTCAGAATCGCCATAGAAACGTTAGGCGTGGGCACACGAATAGCGTTACCCGTGAGCTTGCCTTTCAGTTCTGGCAACGCCTTTGACACCGCTTTGGCAGCGCCGGTCTCGGTAATTACCATGTTTAGCGGCGCACTGCGGCCACGACGACTGCCTTTGTGGTAGTTGTCGATCAGGTTTTGGTCGTTGGTGTAAGAGTGCACCGTTTCTACGTGGCCATCTTCAATGCCGTATTCGTCATAGATAGCCTTCAGCACCGGGGTAATGGCATTGGTGGTGCACGAGGCGGCCGACAGAATTTTATCGTCGTCAGTAATCCAGTCGTTATTGATGCCGTAAACAATATTCTTAATATCACCTTTGCCCGGCGCGGTCAGCATCACGCGGCTGACGCCTTTGGATTTCAAGTGCAGACCCAAGCCTTCTTCATCGCGCCACATGCCGGTGTTGTCGATCACAATGGCATTCTTGATGCCGTACTGGGTGTAGTCCACTTGGTCTGGCCCGGCGGAGTAAATCACTCTAATAAAGTTGCCGTTCGCGATCAGCGCGGAGTTTTCCGCGTCAACACGAATAGTGCCATTAAAGGGGCCGTGAACGGAGTCGCGGCGAAGCAGGCTGGCACGCTTTTCGAGATCATTGTCGGCACCCCCATGGCGCACAACGATGGCACGCAAACGCAGGTTGTTACCGCCACCGGCTTTTTCAATCAGAATACGAGCCAACAAGCGGCCGATACGGCCAAAACCGTAAAGCACGATGTCTTTGGTGTCATTTTGGGCGTCTTCTTCCGACTGGGAAGCGTACAAACCCGCGATGGTTCCGATTTCCTGCGTAAGAAACTCGTTCAAATCACCACCAACGGCACTGAATTTAACCGCCAGCTTGCCGATGTCTACGTGGCCGCGCCCCAGTTCCATGGCGTCCATCGCTTGAAGAATTGGCAGGGTGTCATGAACCGACAGCTCGCTGTCTTCTACCTGTCGCACATAGCGGTGAGCGCGAATGATATCAATCACGGACTGATTGATCACCGAGCGGCCATAAACCGACGTGACAACGTTGTTACGGCGGTACAGGCGTCCAATTAGCGGGATCATGGCTTCGGCGGTAGATTCGCGCTCTGTCCAGTTCGACAGGTGCTGGTGGATCTGTTCGTGGCTCACGGTTTAAGACCTCTGGATAGAAACGTTTTGGGCATGCAAAGTAAACATGAAAAATATTAGGTAACGTATTATCCAATTTAACACCGCCTACGGCAAATCCAACGCCCGTTTTTACATCCACTCGACCCCTCCTACTCTGCAGCGGTAGAATGGCCAGCTTATTTACCGGCTCTCGAATTCGAAAAAGGCACATTTTCCAACATGACCAGCACTACCCTGCTTGCCCCGGAATTCCCAAAAAAGCCTGCCGATCATCGTGTCTGGGGTCAGCTTCATGGCAGCAGTGACGCTCTGGCAGTTTGTGAAAGCGCGCGCAACCATCAGGGGTTAACCCTGGTGATCACCCGCAGCACCGCCGATGCCATCCGCCTGGAACAGGCAATGCGGTTTTTTCTGGGCCTACCAGCGGAAGAAGACGGCCCGGCCGTAAGCGCTGATGGTCTGGAATTGCTGTCGCTGCCAGACTGGGAAACCCTGCCTTACGACCAGTTTTCGCCACATCAGGATATTATTTCCCGCCGCATTCGCACCTTGCATCGTCTGCCCTCTACCGCACACGGCGTGCTTGTTGTGCCTGCGCGCACCCTGATGCACCGCTTACCGCCGGTAAATTACTTGCAGGGCAACACCCTGCTATTGAAAGTTGGCCAGTCGCTGGACATCAACAGCTGGCGTTTGCAGCTCGAAGCGGCCGGCTACCGCTATGCAGACAATGTTTATGAGCACGGCGAATACGCTGTGCGCGGCGCCATTCTGGACATTTTCCCCATGGGCGCCAGCCAGCCCTACCGCATTGATTTGTTCGACAACGAAATTGAAACCCTGCGCACCTTTGACCCGGACACCCAGCGCTCAGTCGATCGAATTCAGCAGGTGGAATTGCTGCCGGCGTTTGAGTTTCCTTGGGATAAACAAGCCCGTTCGGCGTTTCGCGGGCGCTGGTTCGAACAATTCCCCAACGCAGACAAAAGCGCGCCTGTGTATCAGGACGTCAGTCAGGGCATCACATCGCCAGGCATTGAATATTATTTGCCGCTATTTTTTGATGCCACTGCCACGCTTTTTGATTACCTGCCGGCCAGTACCCGGGTGTTCACCGCAGACGGCCTGAACGAAGCAGTGCAGCAGTTCGACAGCGAAACCCGTAACCGTCATGAAGAACGCCGCCACGACCGCGTGCGGCCAATCATGCCGCCAACCCAGCTGTTTTTGCAGCAGGACGAGCTGTTCGGGCTGCTCAAGCAGTTTCCTCGGGTAACCACCCGCACAGCCACCGACGACGGCAGCGGCAGCGGCAGCGTGAACTGTGCCGCCCGCGAACTGCCAGACATCGCCATGGACGGACGCGCAGCGGACCCTGCCGGGCGCTTAAAACGGTTCATCAGCGAATTCGACGGTCGCATTCTGATTTGTGCCGAATCGTCTGGCCGGCGCGAAGCGCTGATCGACAACCTCGCCCAACAATCCCTGCAACTTCAGGCGTTGGACGGCTGGCAAAGTTTTCTGGATAGCCCAAAATGCAGTCTGGGCATTACCATCGCGCCTATGGAGCAGGGCTTGGTGCTGCCAGACCGGCAACTGGCGCTGATCACCGAAACGGCTCTCTTCGGTGATCGGGTGCTGCAACGCAGGCGCCGGGAAAAGCCCACTGAGCTGAATGACGACGGCTACCGCGACCTTTCGGAACTGCGTATCGGCTCGCCGGTGGTGCATATTGACCACGGTGTGGGCCGCTATCAGGGTTTGGAAACCATCACCGTGGAAGGAGAAGCCAGCGAATTTCTGATGCTGGGATACGCTGGCAGCTCCAAGCTGTATGTTCCTGTGTCCAGCCTGCATCTGATTTCACGTTACGCCGGCAGCGACACCGAACACGCGCCGCTGCACAAGCTGGGCACCGATCGCTGGAACAACGCCAAGAAAAAAGCTCTGGAGAAAATACGCGACACCGCTGCTGAGCTTTTAGACGTGTACGCCCGCCGCGAAGCCCGCAAAGGCTTCAGCTTCGAGAACCCGCAGGAAGCCTACCGCACCTTTGCGGCTGGCTTCCCGTTCGAGGAAACACCGGATCAAGAAGTGGCGATTATGGCGGTGCTGGAAGACATGACCAGCGAGCGCCCGATGGATCGTTTGATTTGCGGCGACGTAGGCTTTGGCAAAACCGAAGTGGCCATGCGCGCCGCGTTTGTAGCGACCTGGTCTGGCAAACAGGTGGCGGTATTGGTGCCTACGACTCTGCTGGCGCAGCAACATTACGAATCTTTCCGCGACCGCTTTTCGGATACCGCCGTTAATGTAGAGTTGCTCAGCCGCTTCCGCAGCGGCAGCCAAACCAATAAAGCGCTGGAGGCCATGGAAAATGGCAAAGCCGATATTGTTATCGGCACCCACAAACTGCTGCAAGGCGACATTCGGTTCAAAAATCTGGGCTTGGTGATTATTGATGAAGAGCACCGCTTCGGGGTGCAACAGAAAGAAAAGTTAAAGGCGCTGCGGGCCGAAGTCGACATGCTCAACCTGACCGCCACGCCCATTCCCCGCACCTTGAATATGGCCATGGGCCACCTGCGTGACCTGTCCATCATTGCGACACCACCGGCGCGGCGGTTGTCGGTAAAAACCTTTGTCCGCCAGCGCGACGAACCCATGGTGAAAGAAGCGATTTTGCGGGAAATCCTGCGTGGCGGTCAGGTTTACTTTCTGCACAATAACGTGACCAGCATCGAAAAAACTGCGGCAGACCTACGCCAACTGATTCCCGAAGCCCGCGTTGGCGTGGCCCACGGCCAGATGCGCGAACGCGATCTGGAACAGATCATGAAAGACTTTTATCACAAGCGCTTTAACGTACTGGTGTGTACCACCATCATTGAAACCGGCATAGACGTGCCCACCGCCAACACCATTATTATCGAGCGCGCGGATAAATTCGGTCTGGCCCAGCTGCACCAGTTGCGAGGCCGGGTGGGCCGCTCCCACCATCAAGCCTATGCTTACCTGCTCACACCGCCACCGAAAGCCATCAGCTCAGATGCAAAAAAGCGCCTGGAGGCTATTTCTGAAGCTCAGGATTTGGGCGCCGGTTTTATGCTGGCCACCCAAGACCTCGAAATCCGCGGCGCCGGCGAACTGCTGGGCGAGGAGCAGAGCGGGCAAATTGAAAGCATTGGCTTTACCCTGTACATGCAACTGCTGGACGAAGCGGTAAAGGCCATCCGCGAAGGCCGTACGCCCAACGCAGAGCTGCCACTGAGTCACGGCACCGAAATGAATTTGCGCATCCCGGCGCTGATTCCGGACGATTACCTGCCAGACGTTCATAACCGGCTAATGCTGTACAAACGCATTTCCAGCGTTTCCAATGATGAACAATTGAAAGAACTTCAGGTAGAAATGATCGACCGTTTTGGATTGCTGCCGCAACCGGCCAAAAATCTGATGCGCCAGGCAGCGCTGCGGATGCGCGCCGAGGCCCTGGGCGTAATCAAGGTAGACGCTGGCAAGGAATGGGCGCGACTGGAATTTGGCAACAGCACCAGCGTAGACCCGCTGGCGCTGATTAAGAAAGTGCAATCCGACCCCGGTGAGTATCGCCTGGAAGGCGCCAACAGTTTCCGTTTCCGGCTGAACGACACCTCAACCGGTGGTAAGCTTGATGGCATTGCCGCTATGTTCGATGAACTGGCACCGGCCAAATCCTCAGGCCGGCCCCGATGACTGTAGGAGAAACTGACTTGCGTAAACACCCGAACTCACCTTTTACGATGGCCGTGCTGGTTCTTTTGACACTGGTAGTGGGTGCGCCTCTGGCTCAAGCCAGCGACCGGTATCGTGCGGAATTCGTGATTCTGGAGCGCATTATCGCGCCTGAAAATCTCGTCGAGAATATGAGCGGGCAAACGGTCACCCCCACGCCGATTATTAACAAGGCGCTTTGGTTTACACCTGAGGGCGGTGGACCGCGCAGCTCGTTGGATCAGGTCAGCGGCCTGTATCTAGACAGTGCCGCCGCACGGCTGACCAACAGCGGCCGTTTCCGCATTCTGGCCAAAGCCGGATGGCTCGAAGATTTTCCGCAGAACTACGGTGGCGAACGCCTGGCGGTGGCCGTTGGCGACTGGTTGCCCCAGGCAAGACAGCGTGACGTGGAAGGTTATATAAAAATCGATCGCAAGCGTTTTTTGCACGTCGAAGCTCACCTGAACCATTGGCAAGATGCTGCCTCAGCGGCGCAACCCGGCGCTCAGGCCGAACCGCAGCTACTGACCTGGATCCGTGAAACCCGCCGCATGCGCAGCAGCGAGATCCATTTTCTGGATTCGCCCACCATCGGCGTGTTGATCTATTTCGCAAAAATCGAGGATTGAGCCGCTAGCGCCCACACACGGCTCAGGCTTTCGTCTGCAGGGCTCCAAGCCCGGCAACAGAGGCTTGTAGCAGGGTTTTCACGGCAACCATACCGCCATCAATCGCACGCTGAATGTCCGACATGGTGATCGCCGTGTCGGTTTTACCTGCGGCATAATTGACCACCAGGCACAAGCTGACATAACGCATCCCCAACTCTGCGGCCAGGGCCGCTTCCGGCATCCCGGTCATACCCGCCAGATCACAGCCATCACGCTCCATACGGCGAACTTCCGCAGCGGTTTCCAGGCGTGGCCCCTGGGTGGCACCATAAACCCCGTGGCTGGAAAAGCTCAGTCCCAGACGCTCCGCTTGCTCAATCAAAATCGCCCGCGCCGACTCGTTGTAAGGCCAGGTGAAATCAATGTGGGTGACGTTATCCAGTTCGCCCTCAAAAAACGTACCACTGCGGCCCCAGGTGTAATCAATCAGCTGGTCCGGTATGACAATGTGGGCCGGCCCCATATCCGGGTGTATGCCGCCAACAGCGTTAACGCCCACCAACGTGCGCACGCCGGCGTCAAAAAGCGCCTGAATATTGGCGCGGTAGTTAATCTGGTGAGGCGGTATACGGTGCGGGTTACCGTGGCGGGCCAGAAACAGCACACTCTGCTGGCCCAACAACCCACTGGTAAGTACGGACGAAGGTGTACCCCAGGCGTTGGCCGTGCTCCGCTCGCCGGTTATTTGTAAACCTGCGAGCGCCGTCAGGCCCGTGCCACCGATGATGCCAACGGGTTGCTCAACGAGGTTTTGCATAATGGTTCTCTACCGACTTCTGTTGGCTGACGGCTTCTTCGTGGTTGTCGCGCAGAGAGCGCTCACCGGCTTCGTTAGCGGTATCATCGCGACCCTGATCACGACCAAAATCGTGCTCCAAATGCTTCAGCTTAACGCTATCAGCCACGTGCAGCGTTTGGGTGGGGAACGCCAACTCGGCGCCATGGCCAGCGATAATGTCGCTGATTTTCAGCAACACGTCCTGCTTCACTTCGTGATACTTCACCCACTCGCGGGTTTTTGTGAATGTGTACACCATGATGTCCAGCGTGGAATGGCTAAACGCCAGAAAATTCACAATCAGTGTTTGGCTGACTTCGATCTCGTCATGATTTTTCAGCATCGAGCGAATATCACTGACAATGTCGGTTATCCGGTCTATGTCACTATAACG
Organism: Marinobacter sp. BSs20148; assembly: GCF_000283275.1. Classification (NCBI taxonomy): domain Bacteria; kingdom Pseudomonadati; phylum Pseudomonadota; class Gammaproteobacteria; order Pseudomonadales; family Marinobacteraceae; genus Marinobacter; species Marinobacter sp. BSs20148. The sequence goes on along the minus strand of NC_018268.1, from coordinate 1,127,660 downwards.
CACGCCAATGGTTTCACTGATTCTGCGGTGCGACATACGTGACGGGTTTTCTACCGCAATGGTGGTAAACGTAGCGTTGGGCACGTAAAGCGGGCGTTTGTCAAACGTACGGATGGTGCACATACGCCAGCCGATCTGCTCTACCGTGCCCTCAATATTGCGATCTGGCGAGCGTATCCAGTCGCCTACTTTGAAAGGGCGGTCAAGGTGGATAATAAAACCGCCAAAAAAGTTGGCCAGCAGGTCTTTAGCGGCAAAACCGATGGCAATACCACCCACACCGCCGAACGCCAGCACTCCGGAAATACTAAAGCCCAGGGTTTGTAAGCCAATCAGAGCCGCGGTAATGATCACCACCAGCCGCGAAAGCTTACTAATGGCGTTGACGGTGGTGAAATCCATCGGCTTTTTCATTTTGATCGGCGACACCAGTACCTGCTCAACCTGCTTGATAAGGCCTAGCAAAGCCCACACAACAACCCAGATAAAGCCAACTTCCAGAAGCGAATCGTTCGCCTTGAAAACGTCAGCCTCGGAATAGTAATGGGCTATTTCTGCTGCCCAATAGACCCCCTGCAACCACACAAACGCCACCAGCGGCAGGCGAGTAGCATGCAGTATGGCGTCGTCCCAGATATTTTTGGTTTTAGAAAATTTGTGCTCCAGGGAGCTGATCACGCGGCTGACAATGAACGCAACCAGGGCGGTGCCAAACACCAGAGCAAAAATAATCACCCCTGCCCGCCAGCCGGAAGACAACAGCTCGAAGCCCTCAATCCAGCCATTTAGTATAATTATGCCTTCCTTAAACATGGAAACCCTCAAATTCAAAATCAAAATCAAAATCAAAATCAAAGAACGCGTTCACGTTGCTGCCCCAGTCGTCTTTCTAAAAATTGCACTCTAGAAAAATCGTTTTTATAAGAAGTTGCTAACGGATCATTACCGCCATTCCCGGCTGTAATCGGGCAAACAGCGCCACCAGGTCTGCGTTACGCATACGCACGCAGCCGTGTGACAACGGAGTGCCCATCGGTTCGGTGTCAGGAGTGCCGTGAATGTATATGAAGCGGCGAAAAGTATCGACCCCGGGGCCGCGATTCACGCCCCACTGCCGGCCACACAGCCATACAATGCGCGACAGTATCCAGTCACGCTCGGGGTGATCAATGGCCAGTTCGGGGTTGTAGATTTCGCCGGTTGGGCGGCGGCCACGGAATACGCTGTTCAGTGGTTGCCCGGCGCCAATCATGACGCGAATATAATGTTGGCCCCGGGGCGTGCAACCACTGCCATCACGCTCGCCGGCACCGTTACGCGCTGTAGACACCGAATATTCGCCCACACACATAAAAGTGTCGTCAAACAGTTGCAGACGCTGAAGGGCAATATCAATAAGCAGATGACTGACAGCAGAATCGCCGATAACCACAACAGGCTCCATTCGGGCTTAGTGGCGGCACTGACTGATTACAACACAGCCAGTGATTCCTGGTCGCAGGGCATAGGAGCCAGCATCGGGTCTTTCGCCTGCATGCCAGCCGCCAAAAATGGCACCAGACGCGCAGCAATCTCTTGCACGCTGGTTTCCACGCCCATCTTGTTGACAAGAATATCACGTAAAGCTTCATTACTGGACATAGTGAAAGCGGTGGCGCCAAGCATGAACTGAATGCGCCAGTAGCGATCGACCACAGAAAGCTCTGGCGTGGCTTCTTTCAACAAACCCATGAAGCGGCTGAAGGGTTCGCTGTATTCCTGCTCCAGAAATTTTCGCAAGTGCCCCTGCGACTGGGTATAGGCCAGGCCAAGAAGCCGCATGAAGATCGCAATGCCTCGCTCGCTGCGCTGGGGCGTTCGCACTGCGCTTTCGGTCAGAGCCCGCAGGGTCTGATTTAACGTTGGCGCTTTGCCATTACAGCTTTTTTCCAGATCGTCAAACGCCGCTTCGGCAGTGGCCGAAAAAGGTGTTAAAAAGCGGGCAAAAACTGCTTGTATCAGGGATTTTTTGGAGCCAAAGTGGTAGTTTACAGCAGCAAGGTTCACTTTTGCCCGGCTGGTGATCATCCGCAGCGATGTTTCAGCAAACCCACGATCGGCGAACAACTCTTCCGCTGCGTCCAAAATGCGATCTACAGTATCTGATTGCGCCATTGTAAATCCTGATTTTATTAGTAAACGTATGTTTTAAACATACGTTTTAAACATACGTTTGAAGAATCAATTTGTCAAGTTAGCACTATCCTTTCCGTCGTCTACCGGGCCGCTTTCCACCAAGCCCTGATCCAGCCCCTCTTGGCGGCTGTCCAGAAACACCTGTTGCAACCTCTGGTACGCTTTGTCTGCCTCTACCAGATAAAACAGATACAGGCGCACGTATTTGCGCTCAGTCAATTGTTGCACCAGTGTATGCGTCTTCGATGCTTCCCGTAATCGCGAAAAGCTGTGACTTGCCAGCGCAGGGTTGAACGCCGCCATACGTTCGCACTGCCACACCAGCCCATCGGCTCCCTCTAGATGCGCCACATGGCGCCTGGCGTCCCGCAGCATTTGCCCGCGCTGTTGCACCAGCTCCCGGTTTGATGGGCGTGAATTGAATACCCTGCGTACCGGCGGTACTGCCAGCAGCAGCGTCGTAACAAACACACCAAAACCTGCACCGCCCAGCCACGCCGGCAATAAGCCAAGCACGCCGCTAACAAAGAAAACAGCGGCAACGGTTACCGCCAGCAACCACAGATCCCGACGCCTTCGCGCAGCAGAAATCCGGGCGTTATCCGGCCATTCCTCCATCGCCAGCAAGTCGTAATCGGCCAGCAGCACCCGGTCACATTGGCGCATCATCAATCGCAGCTGTCGCTGGTGGTTGGCGGCTTTGTCACGATTACTACCAGAGGAAGCATCGCGGCTGCCCGCAGCGTCGGCAGCCATTGCGTCAGACGGCTGCTTGGCGCTTTCATTTGAGCCACTCGACGGTTGAGTGTTATTTTGAGTGACTTGGCCTGCAACCGCGACAGCCTTATCCGCCGCGGCCGGCGCCCGGTCTGCTGCCCGGCCTTGGCGCAATACCGCGGGCGCTGCGGCTGACGATGCCGTTGCAGGTGCCTGTCGCGGCTGGGTGCCTGTATTCTGGGCCATGGGCAATTCCACCTGAAAATGTAAGAACCTATCCAGATTAACGGCGCCGGCGGCAGAATCTTGAGGCGCGCGTTGTTCCTCTGGCGTCATCTGGTTATTCTGGCCCACCGTATGCTACGTCATCATCTCAACCGCACGAGGCTTTTCCCATGTTTACAGGTATTGTTCAGGGCATTGCGATTATTGAAGACGTTATCACTGCGCCAGGGCTCAGTACGTTTGCCATCGCCTTACCCACCGGCAGAGCAGAGGGCGTGACCATCGGCGCCTCGGTTGCCATTAACGGAACCTGCATGACCGTCACCCGCCAGCAAGGTGACGTGCTCTACTTTGACGCCATGCAGGAAACCCTACGGACGACGACGTTGGGCGCTCTGGAGGCCGGCAGCCAGGTGAATTACGAACGCGCAGCGCGCATTGGCGATGAAATCGGTGGGCATTTACTGTCTGGACACATTCACACTTGCGCGCAGGTTGTCGATATTGTGCGCAGCGAAAACAACGTCAGCCTTTGGTTTGAAGTACCGGCAGCCTGGGCCCACTATGTGTTTGCCAAGGGCTACATTGCTATTAACGGCGCCAGCCTGACCATTGGCGAAGTGCATGACAACCGCTTCAACGTGCATCTGATTCCAGAAACCTTGCGCGCCACGGTATTTGGTGAAACCAGCGTGGGCCAGAACGTGAATATTGAAATCGACAGCCAGACCCAAACCATTGTCGACACCTTGGCCCGCTTGGGTTACGACCGCCCTGCCATTTAATCCCGTTCCCTGATCGAAAGGTGCGATTAAAGGGTGTGGTCAAAAGCGGTCGTAGCGGGGCACCAGCGTCTGCATTTAGCGGCTGGCTGCCAACACCACAAATTTAGGGTTGGCGTCTAGCTGGCGCACTTGGGGGAAGAAGCGGCCAAGGCTGCGGTGATACCCCAGATGCCGGTTGCCCACCATCAACAGTCGTCCACCGGGACGAAGATGGCGGCGGGCAGCGGCAAACAGCGCCAAGGCGATATGATCACCCACGACCCCACCCTCGTGAAACGGCGGATTAAGCAGTATCAGATCGAACTCGCCGCCGTCTGCCGCAATGCCGTCGGCATGGCGGAAAGCAAATGCGCTGTGGGGGAATTCACGGGCGGCGTTGGTGGCGGCGCTTATGACCGCCTGGCTGGAAACATCGCTGAAGGTCAGCTCAAGGTGGCTGTTAGCCGCAAGGACTGCCAAGCCAAGTACGCCATTACCGCAGGCTAGGTCTAACACCCGCGCGCCTGATGCCAACGCTGCGGCTGCCTGCGTAACGTGGGGCAGCAATGCCCGGGTGCCGATATCCAGCTTGTCGCGGGCGAACACCGCCGGCAGAGCTGCAACGTTCAGTGCTTTTGCTGTTTCAGCGCCCGCAGCAAGCGAGTAGCCCTGCCACGCCGGGGTCCAGCTTGTTAACTCTGCGCTCCCCTTGCGACATATCACCACCCGCGCTTTTTTGCGCGCCGGGCACACTTTTTCGGTAACAACCACCTGGGCAAATACGTCCACACTGCGGTCTGGCAGGTGTTTTATCATGCCACCGGCGAGTAGCACGCCGTTGTCTGCGAGCAAGGCATTTACCCGTCGAAGCAGCCAGGCCAGGTAGTCGCCATAGCGGGGAATGCGCATGACCACCAGATCAAACGGGCCGTTCAGTCTACTGGCGCTGTGCGAGCTGTTTGTTGCCGTTTCCTGCGCCAACACCGGGTCGTCGCACCAGCTCAGAGGCACTGGCTGATCGCTCAGATTGCTGTGCAGTGGTGGATTCAAAGCAAGATTGTGTGCCAGCAAACGTCCAAGGGCCGCGCTGTCGGCCAGGGTAATCGGCTGCGATTCCCATAGCCCTAGCGTTAGGGCACCAAAGTTGTCATCCACCACCAGTACCCGCGGATGTTGTTTGCCCGCCGGTTGTTTATCCGCCAGCCACTCGTCCTCCATCCAATGCGTGGCCTGCTGCAACAGCAGTTCATCCGCTGAATCCCAGGCTTGAAGGCTGGCAGCCTTGGCATTTGGCTTCGCTGGCTTATCAAGCGTTGGCGCAGGCACCGCACGTTCCAGATTCAACGGCCACATCACTGACGAAAGGCTCGGTACACCGTAAACTTGTTGTTTGCCGCAAGCCGTTCAACCGGGCCAATACAACGACGAATCAAGGCCTCATAAGGCAAGAAGTTGTTGGCCACCAAGCGCAACTCACCGCCGTGTTCCAAGTGGCTGGCCAGGTCGCGCACAAAGCGCTCGGTCATGGTCATATCGGTACGCACGCCGCTGTGAAACGGCGGGTTAGACACCACCGCCTGCCAGCGGCCGTCTAGCCCGGCAATGCCGTCAGACGCAATAATCTCGCCCCGCGCACCCACTCGGTCATAAGTCGCGCGAGCGCTCAGCAGCGCTTGGGACTGCACGTCTACGGCGTCAACGCTTAGGTCCGTGTTTTCATCAATCTGCAACCAGGCGCCAATAACACCAGCACCGCAGGCAAAGTCGAGAACACGCAAGGCCTTGCCGGCCCGCGTTGGCGGTATACCGGGCGCCGCCCGCACCGACAGGGTGGTCAATGGGGTGCTGGCCAGGGTTTCCAGCAAAAGACTTGTGCCCGAATCCAGTTCGCCACGGCTGAACACACCGGGCAAGCCTGCTACCTCGAGCTCCCGACCGGCGGCGCTGACCTGACTCCAATCCAGCCAATCTGCGATGGCAAAGTGCGCAAGCGGTGTTACGTCGTCTGCGCACCACACCTGACAATGCCGCGCACTGTCAATTTTTTGCACCTGAGGCAAGGCCTCGCGCAGCTGTTTTACCGCGCCGGCAATGCCCTCTTTTTTCTCCCCCAGCACCATCAGGCGGCCACCGGGGCGAACCAGCCAACGCGCCAGCGACAGTCGCACATCCAGCTCAGCGCGGGCCTTGGGCAAAAACACCACAACAGAATCGAAGGCTGCGGCGGTCAGGGCCGGGGCGTCATAGCCAAAGGCCACCGGCCAACTGTCGGCCTGTTCCAGGGCCTGGGCGTACCCGGCATGTTCGGTCATAGCCAGGCCAGTGCTGCCCAACGTTGCCAGCTCAGTCAGTAAACCCGGTACAGTAGCGCCCAGCAGGGCGACCTTGCCGGTCAGATAAGAACGATTACGAAGCAGCGCTTCGTGAGAATTAGGTAATGCAGACATGGACGTTCCGTAGTTCAGGCTTTAATCAGGCGGCCGGAGCGCACCGGGCGAAGTACCATTTCATCCACCGATTGTTGGCGGGCATACTCGCTAACGGCCGCGCTGGATATGGGTATGCCCATATCCCGCATTATGCCGTCACGCAGGTCGTATACGAAGCCATGCACGGTTAAGTCTTGGCCCCGTTTCCAGGCGTCCTGAACAATGCTGTTCTGGCACACGTGGTCCACCTGTTCAATCACGTTCAGTTCGCACAAGCGGTCGGCGCGATCTTGCACACTGGTGATGGGTGTCAGAATGTGCCGGTAACGATCACGCACGTCTTGCACGTGGCGCAGCCAGTTGGCAATCAGACCAAAACCCTCGTTTAACAGGGCGGCTTTAACGCCGCCGCAGCCGTAGTGACCCACCAAAAGAACGTGTTTCACTTTCAACACGTCAATCGCAAACTGCAGCACCGACAGGCAGTTAAAGTCGGTGTGCACCACCACGTTGGCCACGTTACGGTGAACAAACAACTCGCCAGGCATCAGGTCCACAATCTGATTGGCTGGCACCCGGCTGTCTGCACAACCAATCCACAAATATTCCGGGGCCTGCTGATTTGATAACCGATCAAAAAACTGTGGGTCCTGTGCCTTAATACCCTCTGCCCAGGCCCGGTTTTTTTCCAGTAAATAATCCAGTTGCCCCATCTACGTGCTCCGATTTTTGAGTTAAGGCGACGGATTGAACGGGAATTGCTCCCGTTAATCAATACCTAGTTCGCATCAGAAGCCGTTTCTACCGGTTCAGCGGGTGCCTGGTGAAGCGTTGTCTGCGCCAGGTCCAGTAGTTCCCGCAGGGCCACAGAAAACATCGCGTATTCCGGCTCGGGGCTGCGCTTCAACTCGACCAACATCTCTTGCCAGCGGTCAATCATGGGCTGGTGATGGGCCATCCATTGATCCACGCACTGGGCCACATCATGCGGTTCCCCTGCTTGCTGCAGCACGCCGGTGGTCAGCGCCCGCTGCTGCCAGTTCAGGTCTTCACGGAAACTTTCCCGCGCCAGCGACTGCCAGTGGCTGGCTGGCACCAGCGCCGAGATGGCGCCGGCAAACCAGTTCAGCTGCAGACGTTCGCTGATTTCGTAGTACAAGCTGGCCACAGTTTTCAATGGCACATCTGTCGCTTCTTGGGCTTCGATAATACCCAGCGACGAATACAAATAGTTGGTGCCGGCCAGCACCGGCGCCAGATCTTCCGGCACTCCGGAATCCATCAGAGCCTGATAGCGCTTCTGCCAGAGTTTACGGGTTTGTCCGTTAAGGTAGTCTGGCAGGCCCGCAGTAATAGCCCAAACGCTGTCGGCAAAGCGCTCAATGTGATGGGCAATCGACAGTTCGGCGCGGCGATTACGCAAAAGCCATTTCACAGTGCGCCGCATCAGTCGCATAACTTCTTGCATCAGTTCTATCTGTAGCTGAGCGCTTATATGGAAATCCAGGTCTTCAATACGGTCCCACCAGGTGTCAACACGGAACAGATCGCGGGCAATAATCCAGGCCAAGGCTATCTGCGCCGAATCGGCGCCGGTCGCTTGTTTGATGCTGTCGACAAAAATGATGCCCATGTGGTTGACCATATCATTGGCAATCTGGGTACCAATGATTTCCCGCCTTAGCTGGTGTTCGCCCAGCTCGTCGGCAAATTTGCGATTAAGCTCCCGCGGAAACACCTTGTACATTTCCCCCGCCAACAGCGGGTCATCAGGCAGGTTGCTGGCCACCAGGGTCTGCTTTAAGTCTGCCTTTACATACGCAATCAACACCGCAAGTTCCGGCCGTGTCAGGCCTTTACCTGCCTGCTTGCGCTGGTTTAAGGCCTCGTCGTCGGGCAAAAACTCCAGCTCGCGGTTAAGTTTGCCTTCTGCTTCTAAGGTGTTCATCAGCCTACGACATTCTTCAATGCGCTTGGGGGCATCTTCGCTCGCGATGCTCAGAGCCTGGGTCTGGCGGTAATTGTTCTTCAGCACCAGCGCAGACACGTCTTCGGTCATGTCTTCCAGCAGCAGGTTGCGCTGTTTAGCGGTCAAATCACCCATCACAATGGAGCGATTGAGCAGAATCTTTATATTCACTTCGTGGTCTGAACAGTCCACACCGCCAGAATTGTCAATGAAGTCGGTGTTCAAGCGCCCGTCTTTGAGCGCGTATTCAATACGGCCGCGCTGTGTAAGGCCCAGGTTACCGCCTTCGGCAACCACCTTGCAGCGCAGGTCAGCGCCGTTGATACGAACGCCGTCATTGGCTTTATCGCCGACATCGCTGTGGCTTTCACCACCGCCTTTGACATAGGTGCCAATACCACCAACCCATAGCAGGTCTACCTGCGCTTTGAGAATGTGGGCAATCAGCATGTTGGGCGGCACCCGATCTGCGTTAATTCCTAGCAGGGCTTTGATTTCGGGGCTCAGCGGAATGGATTTCGTACTGCGGCTAAAAACGCCACCACCGGCGGATAGCAACTCGCTGTTGTAATCAGTCCAGGCCGAACGCGGCATTTTGAATAGGCGCAGGCGTTCTTTATAACTCTTGGCTGCGTCTGGAGACGGATCGATAAAAATATGGATATGGTTGAACGCCGCTACCAAGCGGGTTTTTTCTGAGCTCAGCAGGCCGTTGCCAAACACGTCACCGGCCATGTCACCAATGCCCACCACGGTAAACTCGTCGTCCGCCGGGTTAATACCCATCTCCCGGAAGTGTCGCTCTACCGATACCCAGGCGCCGCGGGCGGTTATAGCCATTTTTTTATGGTCATAACCATTACTGCCGCCAGAGGCAAAAGCATCTCCCATCCAGAAATCGTAATCGGCAGACAGGCCATTGGCGATGTCAGAGAATGTGGCGGTGCCTTTGTCGGCGGCTACCACCAGGTAGTGATCGTCTGCGTCTTGGCGCACCACGCTGAGCGGCGGCACAATATTACCGTCCACCAAGTTGTCGGTAATATCCAGCAACCCGCGAATAAAGGTCTTGTACGCTTCTTTGCCTTCGGTTTGGAAGGCCTCGCGGTTAGAGGCTTTCGGCAGCTGCTTGGCAACAAAACCGCCCTTCGCTCCCACCGGCACAATCACCGCATTTTTTACCTGTTGCGCCTTTACCAGGCCTAGCACTTCGGTACGGTAATCTTCAAAACGATCCGACCAGCGCAGGCCTCCGCGCGCCACTTTACCACCACGCAGATGCACACCTTCTACGCGCGGCGAATAGACGAATATTTCAAACATCGGCATCGGCAGTGGCATGTCCGGAATGCCGGTCGGATCCAACTTTACGCTGATGTAAGACTTGGGCTGGCCAGACTCGTCGGGCTGGTAATAATTAGTGCGCAGGGTGGAGTGAATCAACTCCATATAAAACTTGAACACACGGTCTTCGCTCAGGTTTTCTACTTCTTCCAGCCCGGTGTTGAATTCCACCAGCAGTTTCTGCTGCGTAGCCTCGCGCTTGGCCGGGCTGTAACCGTTATCCGGATTAAAGCGGGCCTCAAAGTAGGCCAGCAGAACTTCGGTCAGGTTCTTGTGGTTGAAAAGAGTTCTGGCAATAAAGGTCTGGCTGTTGGAAAAGCGGATCTGGCGCATGTAACGGGCATAGGTGCGCAGCAGCGCAATCTGGCGCCAGCTCTTATAAGACGATTTCATCAGACGGTTAAAGGCGTCGTTCTCGGCATCGCCGCGCCACACACGACGGAAAAGTTCTTCAAACAGCGGGCGCAAACGCTGAAGGTCGACCGTGGCGCCGGAAGCCGTGCGCAGAGTGAAGTCGTGCAGCCAGACCACTTCGCCATTGCGGCTGGTCATTTCAAAAGGGTGTTCGCTGAGCACGCGGAAGCCGAAGTTGTCGAACACCGGCATAACGTCTGACAAAGGTACCGGATGGTTGGGATAGAACAATTTAAAGTGGATGGTGCTGTCGTCTTCTTCCAGCGCCCGGTAAAAACTCATCGCCATGTCGCCGGTTTTGGCGGCACTGGCAGCGTATTCCAGATCAATGGCGGCGCGACGCGGCGAAAACATTTCCAGGTAACTGGCAGGGAAGCCAGTACTCCAGTTACGCTTCATCTCGCTGCCTTTCTCTTCGCCCCAGGCCTCGGTAAGCGCCTCTAACAACCCGTCACTCCAGGACTGTGCGAGCCCGAATACCTTTTGGCGAATCTCGGCCAGTTGCAGCTGGCGGTTTTCCATAGGCGGCACGCGAATGGTGAACTGCACCCGCGCCAGAACCGATTCAGAAAAATAAGTGACAAATTCAACGTCTTCAGCGCCCAGGGTTTCTATTAAAACCTGCTCAACTTTCAGACGCAGTTCGGTGTTGTAGATGTCCCGCGGGAAATAGGCCAGGCACGACACAAACTGGCCGTACACGTCCTCGCGCATGAACAGTTCAATGCGCCGGCGTTCCTGGATGTACAGTATGCCGGTGGCCAGTCGCAGCAGCTCTTCGGTATTGAGCTGAAACAGCTCGTCACGAGGCAACACCGTCAGAATTTGGTCAAGCTCTTTGCCGGTATAGTCGTCACGGGGGAAGCCGGATTGCGTCATAACGCTTTCAAACTTGCGGCGAATCAATGGAATCTGGTCCGGCCGCTCGTTGTACACCCGAGCGGTATAAAGGCCCAGAAAGCGCCGCTCACCGACGACCTCACCCTTCTGATTGAAGCGTTTTATGGCAATGTAGTCCGGGTAGGCCGGACGATGTACGCGCGAGCGCTGGGCGGATTTAGCAAAGATAAGCACATCGTCAGTGCGGGTCATTTCCTGACCAGTGCGGTTAGGCAGCTCGCTTAAACGCACACACACGGGGCGTTCGTTGTTCACCCGCAATATGCCAAGTTCGGAGTCTTTTACCCGGCGCACTTCCACGCCGTTTTTGTCGTTTACAAAGTCGTACTCGTCGTAACCCAAAAACGTGAAATGGTCTTCTTGCAGCCAGGTCAAAAATGCCTGTGCTTCTTTTTTCTGCTGATGACTGATGTCTCCAGCGGAATGTTCCAGCTCCTCGCGACTTTCAATCACTTTCGCGTTGACCCGGGGAAAGTCACCTACAGCGATGCGTACTTCGTGCAATACGCTCTGCAGTACCTGTTCCAACTCGACCATCTCTTCCGGCGCGCTGTGGCGATCAATCTCAATGGCAATGAACGCCTCTTGAGCAAACCCGGCCGGTACCGCCCCGCTGGCATCTTTACCGTGCAGACTGGCCAACTTGCCATTTTTATCGCGGCTGATCTGAAGCACCGCGTGCTGAATAGAATGGGTACCAATTTCGCGCTGGTTAATGGCAATGCGCAGTGAGTCAATCAGAAACGGCATATTGGGATGAATGATAAAAATCATCGTATGTGTAGATGTCCACCCGTCGCTTTCCAGATCGGGATTGAACACTGAAACCGGGGTCTCGTCTTGTCCGCGATGGCGCAGAAACTGCCATGCCGCCATTACGCCGCCATAAATATCTGAAAATCGCCGCTTGACCAGTTCTTCCAGAGGTATCTGCGAGTAGTACTGCCGGGCAAATTCGCTGATTCGAGTGGCTTCCGTTTTAGCAATTTTTTCGCCAAACGCCTCTTCTAACTGAGAAAAAAAGTGTTCCTTACTGGCCACTGTCAGCGCATTCATAGCGTACCTCTAGTTCGTGTGATCGGTGGAGCTGGTGCTTGTACCGTTGTTGTCGCACAAGGATATGCCAAGCGCTTGATTTTTGCCGGCATCTCCGCAAAATTGCGGCAACTACTTATCAGTCCAATTTTATCAGTTCAATTGTTGTAGCATAGCTATCTTTTACCGTTACCGGTCACGAGTACCTTGCCTATGTCATCGCCGTTATCACTTCAGCAGACTTTTTTAAATCTTCAGAGTCAGCTGGAAACCCGTATTATTGGCCAGAAAATTTTGGTTAATCGCCTATTGATGGCTTTGCTGGCCGATGGCCACCTGCTGGTGGAAGGCGCCCCGGGGTTGGCGAAAACCACCGCCGTCAAAACCTTGGCTGAATATATTGAAGGCGACTTTCACCGCATCCAGTTCACCCCTGACCTGCTGCCTTCCGATGTAACCGGCAGCGAGATCTATCGCGCGGAAACCGGTCTTTTTGAATTCCAGCGCGGCCCGGTGTTTCACAACCTGGTGCTGGCCGATGAAATAAACCGCGCCCCCGCCAAGGTGCAATCGGCGCTGTTGGAAGCCATGGGCGAGCGCCAGGTCAGCGTGGGCATGAACACCTTCCCGCTGGAACCGTTGTTTCTGGTGATGGCGACGCAGAATCCGATAGAACAGGAAGGCACTTACCCGCTGCCGGAGGCCCAGCTCGACCGCTTTCTGATGCACGTGTTGATTGATTACCCCGATGCCAGCGCCGAGCGCCAAATTCTGCATCTGGCGCGCCGCGACTTTCGCCAGCCTGCGGCCGCCGTTACCTGCCGCGTTAGCGCCAGCGAGGTGTTTGCCGCGCGCCAGCAAGTGGCCGACGTACACATGGCAGAAGCTGTTGAAGATTATTTACTGGCGCTGGTGCTAGCCACTCGCAAGCCTGCAGAACTGAGCCCGGAACTGGCGCGCTGGGCCAGTTTTGGCGCCAGCCCGCGGGGCACTATCGCACTGGACCGTTGCAGCCGCGCCCTGGCTTGGCTTGACGGGCGCAACTATGTGACCCCGGACGACATCCGCAATGTGGCCTTTGACGTGTTGCGCCACCGGGTGCTACTAAACTTTGACGCCCAAGCTGAAGGCATCAGCACCGACGATTTTTTGCGGCGACTGTTAGAATGTTTGCCGGTAACGGCGTAATCCGCCCATGACTCACGGTAACGAATTCGATGTGTCGACCTCTGCCGCGCAGGCCAATGCAGCGCACGACATCGCGCTGCCATTGGCTGCGCTGGTAAAGCTGCAGGCAGAAGCCCATACGCTGCGACTGCCGTCGGCCAAGGCCACCCGCAGCCGCCAGGCCGGAGCTTACGCCTCGCCACAAAGAGGCCGCGGTATGGCGTTTGCCGAAGTTCGGCAGTATCAGCCGGGCGATGACATTCGCGCCATTGACTGGCGAGTAACGGCAAGGCGACAACAAGCCCATACAAAAATTTACGAGGAAGAGCGCGAGCGCCCTGTTTTGCTGTTATGTGATGTAAGCCCGTCACTGTTCTTTGCCAGTACCGGCGCCTACAAACAGGTACGCGCCGCCCAGGTTGCTGCCATGTTGGCCTGGGTTGCGCTTTTTGGCGGCGACCGGGTAGGCGGCCTGGTGTTCAATGGCCAACTGTTAACTTTGCAGCGCCCGGCGCGGCGCAAGACCTCAGTACTGCGACTGCTAGACAACCTTGCCCGCCTACAACATCAGCCCGGCCAGTTTCATCCCACCCCGAGCGCGCCGCTAGCAGAGCCGGGGTCGCTGGATAACGCACTGGCGGAAGCCTGTCGTGTTGCGCGTACCGGCAGCCGAATTTTCATCATCAGTGACTTTATGCAGCTGAGCGAACACAGTGCTGGCTTGATGGGTAGGCTGGCTCAGCACAACGGCGTCAGCGCCGTGCAGATCAGTGATCCGTTGGAGCAGGCATTACCCCGGCACGGCCAGTTTGCGGTGGCCAGCTCCACTGGGCCGCTGTGGTTTGACGCCGCGGACGACACATTTCGCCAGGCCTGGCAGCAGCGCATGAATCAACACCAGGAGCGGTTGCAACATTGCCTGCGCGTGGCGGCGGTAACCAGCATTGGTGTTTCTACTGGCGAACATCCGCGCTTAGCGCTGCGGGCGCTGATGGCCGGCGGGGGCCGCCTCGGATGAACAACCCTAGCACCGCCAACAACGCCGCCAACGCGCTGCAACAACTGCGCGATATCCGTTTACCCGGAAGCGCAGGCTGGTGGCCGCCCGCGCCCGGCTGGTGGTTACTCGCCGCTGCAGGCTTACTTTGCCTGGTGCTGGCCGTGCGCGCATGGCAGCGCTGGCAGCAGCGCAACCGGCGCTGGCAAACTGCCCAACGGGAACTGGCGGCGTTGCAGGCGCAATCGAAAACGCCATTACAGAATAGCCCCGCCTGGTTCAGCCGGCTTAACGCATTGCTAAAGCGTGTGGCTCGTGACATCTATCCACTGCAGCCGATAGTCGCCCTGAGCGGCGACGATTGGGTCGCGTTTTTGCAGCACAGTAGCGCTAACGCCGTTGAAGCAGAAGACCTAGTTGCCACAATGGTGAACGCCTGTTGGCAACCCCACAGCAGCTGCGACCCGCAGCACGCGCTAGCGTTCGCCGGGCGCTGGCTGCAAGACCATAAAAAACAACTGCGGGGTGCGCCATGACACTGGCTTACCCCTGGGTGCTGTTGCTTGCATTGCTGCCGCTGGCGCTGCTTTTGCGGCGCCGCGCAGCTCAACCCGTGCAGGCACCGGTAATGCCCCTGGGGCACTGGTTAACGGACATGCCCGGGGTTTCCAGCCATGGCGTCAGGAACCCTGCATGGCTACGTTTGCTCACACTGTCGGGCTGGTTGCTGTTGGTGCTGGCGCTAGCGCGACCGCAAGTGGTAGGCGAGGCTCGGCAACTGCCAACAACAGGACGCGACCTGATGCTGGTAGTAGACATTTCACCCAGCATGGACGAACCGGATATGGTGCGCCAGGGCCGACGAATTAACCGGTTACAGGCGGTAAAACAGGTGCTGGCCGAGTTTATTGATCAGCGCCAGGGCGATCGGCTGGGCCTTATTCTGTTTGGCAGCCGTGCCTATGTACAAGCACCCCTGACCTTTGACCGAACAACGGTAAACATTCTGCTGCAAGAGGCCGGCCTCGGCATGGCCGGGAGCGCAACCGCCATTGGCGACGCCGTCGGGCTAGCGGTGAAGCGCCTGCGCGAGCGGCCCCTGGAGCAACGCGTTGCCATTGTGCTGACTGACGGCGCCAACACCGCCGGCGAAATAACGCCTGACAAAGCCAGTGAGCTGGCACAGGCCAGTGCCGTGCGGCTTTACACCATCGGTATTGGCGCCGGCGCGGACAGCGCCATAACCGGACTGCGGCAGCGCAATCCGTCGCGGGATCTAGACGAAGCCCTGCTAACGCGCATGGCGCAGCAAACCGGCGGCCAATATTTTCGCGCCCGTAATCTGGCCGAGCTTGGCGGTATTTACGCCGGCATTAACCAGCTCGAACCGGCCCTCCAAGAAGGTCAGTTTTACCGACCGGTACGCGAATATTATGTCTGGCCGGCAGCGCTGGCCGTAACGCTATGGCTGTTTGCGCTCTTGTTCCGCCGCTACCAAAAGCGACGCCGGCAGCCGTTTCACCACGGCCCCGAAACAGAGAAACAGCCCCATGTCTGAGCTGATGATTTCGCAGTTACAATGGCTGCGGCCCTGGTGGCTTTTGCTGCTGCTGGCCACACCGCTGGTGTACTGGCTTGCCCGCCATCGCGGTGACGGCGACAGCGGCTGGTCAGCACTGATACCCCGGCATCTTCTGGCACCGCTGCTGCCGGAGCCGCAACACAGCGCTGCGGACCAGCGAAAAGTGCTCACAAAAATGCCACGGATCGCCAGCCCGCTGGCAGCCGTGCTGGCGTTTTCGCTGATCAGTCTGGCCTTGGCAGGCCCGGTGTGGCGCCAGGCGCCAAGCCCCGCGGCACCGCCCGCCAACAGCCTGGTGATAGTGCTGGACCTGTCGCTGTCGATGCTGGCCACCGACGTGCAGCCCAACCGCCTGACATTGGCCAAACGCAAGGTTCGCGACATTCTTGCCGCGCGCCAAGGCAGCCTTACAGCTCTGGTGGTGTTCGCCGCAGACGCCCACAGCGTAACGCCCCTCAGTGACGACAGCGCCACGACCGAATCCATGCTCGCGGTTCTGGACCCGCTGATAATGCCAGCTGCAGGCAACCGCGCCGATCTAGCAGTGCGCAAGGCCATGGAGCTGCTCGAACGCGGAGCACCCGGCAACGGTCGTATTTTGTTAATCACAGACGACGTGCAACCCCGTTACCGTCAGGCCATTACCGAGCTGTTGACAGGCAGCCGTTTTCAACTGGACACCCTCACCGTTGGCACCCGCGCCGGTGGCCCAATCCCCCTGGCCGATCGCGGGTTCATACGTGACGGTGACCGCATTGTAATCAGCCAGGCAGCGCCCGACGCATTAGCGCAACTGGCGGCGACCAATGGCGGCAGAAGCGCGACCCTGACGCTGGATGGCCGTGACCTCAGCACGCTGACGGTCAGCGGCTTAAACGTGGCTTTTACCGAAACTGACGCGGCACGGCTTGATCCTGCAAAGACGCGCCAACAGTCACAGTGGCAAGAAGACGGCTATTGGCTACTGTGGCTGGCCCTTCCCTTGTTACTACTGATCTGGCGCCGCGGAGCTTTAGCGCTGTTCGCTCTGGCCTTGCTACCTACCCTGCCACAACCTGCGCAAGCCCTTAGCTGGGGCGAACTGTGGCAGCGTGAAGACCAGCGCGCGCCAGCTCTGATAGAGCAGGACCCGAAGCAGGCCGCAAAGCAGCTGCAAACGCCCGAATGGCAAGGTACAGCACTCTATCGCGGCGGCGAGTTCGAGGCCGCCGGTGAGCGCTTCGCCGAAGTGCCCGGAGCTGACGGTGCCTACAACCGGGGTAACGCCCTGACCCAAGCGGGCAAACTGGAATCCGCTATTTCCGCCTACGACCAAGCACTCTCCCTTCAGCCTCAGCACGCGGACGCGCTTGCCAACCGAGCGTTGGTTTCCGACTTGCTCCAACAACAAGAGCAACAGCAAGAACAAGGTCAACAGCAAGATCCATCATCCGAGCAGGAACCGGGCTCGGACAGCCAGAACGGGCAGCCGCAGAACAGCGAAGATTCCGAGAACTCTGAAAATTCCGAGAGTTCCAAAAACCCGGAAAAAAGTGAAAATGGGCGCGATCAGCAATCTCACAACAACGGCGATAGCGCAGAGCTCGATGCCGAACTTAATGAAAAATCAGGAAATGAGCCCGAGAATGAACCTGCTAAAGAGCCTGGCCCGGAACAGGCCCTGGCAGATACCCGTGAGGCCCCGCTGAACCAAAGCCAAGAGCAGTTTTTAAGGCGGGTGCCCGATGACCCGGGCGGTCTGTTGCAGCAGAAATTCCTTCAGCAATACCGGCAACGGCAGACACCAGAAGACAGAGGCGATACGCCATGGTAGAACGAAACAGCACATTTCCAGCGCCGTTGTGGCGTTATGATCATAACGGTTACAGCGATTGCCGTGGCTTTCGTCGGTTCCTGATCATCGCTTTGTGCCTGTTGGCGTTGCCGGCATGGGCGCAAAGTTCGTCTGTCGACGCGCGAAAAGTTTTTATAGAGCTCTCCACTGACAAAGCCGAACTTTATGTGCAGGAGCAGCTACTGCTAACGGTACAACTGTACTTCAGCAATGGGCTCATCCGCGGCGAACTGTCGGAACCTGTCAGCAATAACGCGGTGATTGAATCCTTGGGCCCACAGCAGGAATACGCCCGGGTTCGGGGTGATCAACGCTACCGTATGATTGAGCGCCGCTACGCGGTTTACCCGCAGATACCGGGCCAACTCAGCCTGGCGCCCCTCGAATTTGAAGGCAGCTTTCGCGGCGCCAGCGGCCGCCTGAAGATCCTGCGCAGCAGCGAACAACTGTTTGACCTGCCTGTGAAAGACATACCGCCGCAATTCAGCGGCAGCGTCTGGCTACCCGCCACAGGGTTAACACTGGAAGAAAGCGGGCTGCCCAACGATAATCGCGTCACCAGCGGTGCAAATCTGACCCGCCAGCTAACACTGCGCGCCAAAGGTTTGCCAGATGCCACACTGGCGCCCTTTCCGGCTCAGACAACGCCCGGGATGCGCAGTTATCCAGAACCAGCCAAGCGTGCCACCGACATCAGCGCCGAAGGCCTGACGTCTATATTGCAACAGGCCAGCGCCCTGGTGCCGGTGCAAGCCGGTGAGCTACGCCTGCCCGAGGTACGCGTTCCCTGGTGGGATACCGCAAGCGATTCAGAAAAAGTCGCGATTATCCCCGAGCGCGTGCTGGTGGTTGCACCCGGTTCAGACTTCAATGCTCAGGTTCAGGCCCAAGCTCCGGCGGTCGCCGCTTTCGATGGAAAGCTGAATGAATACGGTGACGACGCAGATCCAGAATTGGATGTAAACGACCAAGGCAATACTGGCAGCGGTGCTTTCTGGCCTTGGCTGGCGCTGTTTATGGCCGTTGGCTGGAGTATTACAGCAGGTTCTTTCTGGCGCGCAAAGCGCTCCCGTTATCGAGCCAACAAGGCAACCAAGAGTGACGCCGGCGCAGACGATTCAGAGCTCTACAAGGAACTGCTGGCCGCTGCCGGCAACAACAATCCGGACACCCCGCGACTGCTGCTGCGCTGGATGAACCTGCAGTATCCGGGCAAAGGATTTCAAAGCTGGCGCCAAGTGGCGGAGTTCTGTCATTTACCGCCGCTCACTGACGCTCTGACCACGCTTGAACAGCGCCGTTATAGCACCGAGCAACCGTTGGAGGACAATGCGTCGAATAACCCGGCACAGCTGCAACAGGCGATTCGTGAGTTAGCGCGCAGGCCTGCCAGTCAGGCGGCAAATAACGGTCTATCGCCACTGTACCCGCCTGCCATTGACGCATCGCAGCGTTAGCGCCACTCAGGTATAGGTCATTACAAGCCACCGCGGCAGCGCCAACGTGTTCGCCGCTACTGCGGCAAGGCCATGCTCATTCGATCAATAAGCTATTAATCACCAGCGTCAGAGGTGTTTGCTCACCAGCGGCTACCGTAGCCGGCGCCGCCAAGCTGCCCTGCCAGTCGCCGGCGCGGGCCATAACACTGCTACTGGGGCTTAAACGCGCCGTGACCATTACTGTTTCAACCGAGGAAATCGTATTCTGCGGAGACATTGCCATGGAGTCATCCAGGCGGATCTCCAGCGGCATGTCAGCGGCTGTGAAGCGCGCAACCGCCAGCGGTGCACCGCTGTTGACGTTGGCCTGGCGAGCAAACACGAACAGTGTGGTATCGGCAGGTACGTCGTTCCAGAAAGTCTCGTCCAGGCTCACGCTTACGGTGACACCGGGGCCATCACTCTTCAGGGCCTGAGCAGGCGGCTGGCTGGAAGCCTGAATCGATGCCTGGAGGCTCTCAGGCGGCGTTTCGCCCAAGCGGTTGTAAGCTTCGAGAATACCGCCTTCGATGGAGTCACGCTGCGGATGATCGGGGGCCACCTGCACAATACGCTGCCAGAAGCCAATCGCCTCGCGGTAGTTTTCCTGGCCAAAAGCGCTGATGCCCAGCAGACCGAGGGCATTAACCTCGTTTGGGTCAAGATCCAACGCGCTGGTGATGACCTGCTGCACCTCTGCGTTCATCGCGCCCTGGTATTGGAAAAACATCGCCTGGCCAGCCAGGCCTAAAGCCAGAGCACGGGATGGGTCGTCACCGCCGACACGCCCTACGCTTTGCTCCAACTGCTGAAACGCCTGTGCCGCCTGCGGGTATTTCTCCATGCGCATATAAGTTTGCCCCAGCATGGCCCAGCCATCAGGGTTGTCCGGGCTGGCTTCCAGCTTAGCCTGCAACTGCGCGGCAAGCGACGCCATCTGTTGCTCGCGGCCAGCGTCATCACCGCCCCCCAGCTGCTCCATGGTAATGAACTGCTCTACCTGATCCATCGCACCCCAACGCTCATACAACACGAGGGTCAAAGCGGGAATCGCCAGAATGGACAACAGCGCCACCGCCATGCCGGTTTTACGGCCGGGGGTTGAGGCTACAGGCGTTTCATTTTCAGGAATGTCATCGAGCATGGAACCACCAAGCTCGGTTTTTAGTTGTTCATAGTTGTCTTTGTCAAACACGCCGGCTTCGTATTCGGCGTCTAATTCCTGCATGCGTGAGCGGTAAGCCAGCAGATTCTGATTGCGCTGGTCTAGCTGTTGGCTTTGGCCAGAGCGGTGGAAAAAAACTGGATACAGCACAAAGGCCAATGCCAACATGATTAATAAAGATGCGGCAATCCAAAAAATATTGCTCATGAAAATCCCGTTACCGATGAGAGAAAATCGTTAAATTTGATTGCGGTTTGTTCTGGGCGTTACGCCTGTGAATCTGATTTGCCGTTGTGCCCGTCCATAATTTTCTCCACCCGCGCCCGTTCCTCGGCGCTCAGCTCACTGTCAATCTGGTTGTTGCGGCGCGAACGTAAAACAATACCACCCACAATTAAAAGGCCGCCTAACACTGAAATGGCCGGTGTTGCCCATAACAGCAGGGTGCGTTTTTCTACTAAGGGCTTGTAGCGGATAAACTCGCCAAACCGGCCTACCAGCGAATCCATAATTTCTACATCGCTGGCGCCGCCTGTCATCATCCGATAGACCTCGTCACGCATGTCTTCGGAAATCGGCGAATTAGAGTCGGCAATGTTCTGATTCTGGCACTTGGGGCAGCGCAGCTCGGTGATCATGACTTGGTACCGCTGCTGTTTTTCCTCAGTGTCAAAACTATAAACGTCGCGCACTACCGCATGAACCGGCAGTGCCAGAACAATCAGCAGGGCCGCCACCCACCCCGGTGCAAAGCGGCTAAAAAGCCTGAAAATGGTCATCAGTACTGACCTCCCGCCTGGTTCAAAAGAGGCCGTAATGTCTCTTCCCACACCTGCTTGTTCACCACGCCCACGTGGCGATGCAGCACCGTGCCGTCAGCACCAATTACAAACGTTTCCGGAGCGCCATACACACCCAGATCGAAGCCCAAGCTGCCTTTGGGATCATAAACACTGGTGCTGTAGGGGTCGCCCAGACGCTCTAACCATGCTTTGGCCTCGGCACGCTGGTCTTTGTAGTTCAGCCCCACAATGGGCACGCCTTCGTTCTTGGCCAGCCACATCAAGTCAGCATGCTCGTCGCGACACGACGGGCACCAGGTGCCCCACACATTCAATAAGCTGGGCTCGCCCTGAAACACCTGCTGACTGACTTGTACCTCTGGCTGGTGCAGGTCCTCAAGAGCGAACTCCGGCATGGCTTTACCGACCAGGGCTGAATCCAGCTTTGTCGGATCTTTACCGATGCCCGAAAACAGCAATACGCCTAAAACCAGAGCCACTAACAACGGCAAAAACAACAGGACCCGCTTCATCAAGACCGAGCCTCCGACGTTGTCACCGGTGTTGTAACAGAAGTCATCGCCGGGTTCGCGACAAGAGAGCCACTGTCGGCAAGTTTCGCTTTTGGCTCGGCTGCCCGTTCGCGGATACGGTAGCGTTTGTCACTCACCGCCAGGAAGCCGCCAAGCGCCGTTATGAAAGCCCCCAGCCATAACCAGCGAATCAGAGGTTTGTACTGCAGGCGAATGGCCCAGGCGTTGTCTGAGATGCGCTCACCAATAGCGACAAAAATGTCGCGAGTAAAGCCCGCATCTATGTCTGCTTCGGTCATCACGCTCATGCCCACCGAATACTGGCGTTTTTCCGGGTGCAACTCAGCCACTTTACGGCCGTCCAACAACACGTCAAAACCACCGTACTCGGCGGTAAAGTTTGCACCCTGGCGCTGGCCAATGTCGGTAAACACAAACTGATAGTCACCCACGGTGGCAACATCGCCCAGCTCCATACGAACGTCGCGCTCAATGCCGTAATTAGATACCACCGTTGCGCCTGCAATGATCATCGCCAGGCCCAGATGCCCCAGTACCATGCCGTAATAGCTGCGCGACTGCCGCTTGAGCCCATGCATCCGGCCTTTACGTGAGTTCGACTTGTCCCACAGGTCCCAGCACGTGGCCACAGCCACCCACACCGCGGTGAAAATGCCAAGAAAAGCCATCGTCTTGAACTCGCCGTAACCGACAATCGCCGCAGCGCTGATCAGAATGCTGAGGGCCAGCGGCCACAGCAGTTTGCGCGCCAACCAGCCAGCGTCGGTTTTCTTCCAGCGTGAAAAAACACCCACACCCATTAACAACCCCGCAGCGATAGCCAGCGGAGCAAAGGTCAAATTGAAAAACGGCTCGCCAATAGACAGCTTGCCCATATCCAGTGAGTCCAGCACCAGCGGGTAAAGCGTGCCCACCGCTACCAGGAGGGTAGCCGATACCAGCATGACGTTGTTCAGCAGCAGGAAAATTTCCCGCGACATGGAACCGTAACGGGCGCGTACGTGCACAGTGGGTGCGCGAACCGCGTACAGAATCAGGCTGCCAATCACCGTAATGGCCAGCAAAACCAGCAGGAAGGTGCCGCGCTCGGGGTCCGAGGCGAAAGCGTGCACCGAGGTCAGTACGCCAGAGCGCACCAGGAAGGTGCCGAGCAGGCTCAAGGCAAAGGTCACAATGGCTAACAAAACAGTCCAGCTTTTGAACACGCCGCGTTTTTCCGTCACCGCCAGCGAGTGAATCAGTGCCGTACCCGACAGCCATGGCAGCAGCGACGCGTTCTCGACCGGATCCCAGAACCACCAGCCGCCCCAGCCAAGCTCGTAATAGGCCCACCAGCTGCCCAAGGCAATGCCGATGGTCAAAAAGGCCCAGGCAACAGTGGTCCAGGGCCGCGACCAACGCGCCCAGGCGGCGTCCAAGCGGCCGTTAATCAGTGCCGCAATCGCAAACGCAAAAGCGACTGAAAAGCCCACGTAACCCATGTACAGCATAGGTGGGTGAATAATCAGGCCAAAATCCTGCAACAACGGGTTCAGGTCGGCGCCGTCTGCGGGAATGTTTGGCAGCATTCGCTCAAACGGATTTGAAGTAACAACGATAAACAGCAAAAAACCAACGCAGACGAAGCCCAGCACCGACAGCACCTGGGACACCATCACCGAAGGCAGGCGCTGCGAAAACACCGCAACCGCCAGAGTCCAGCCCGCCAGCATCAAAATCCAAAGCAGAAGAGAACCTTCGTGGCCGCCCCAAACCGCACTGATTTTGTAATACCAAGGCAACAGACTGTTGCTGTTGTTGGCGACATAAGCCACCGAGAAGTCATCTGTCATAAAAGCGTAGGCCAGAATACCAAAGGCCAAGGCGACAAATACAAACATGCCTGCCGTCAGCGGCCGGGCAAACGCCTGCAAGCTATCGCGGCCGGTGACCGAACCCACCAAGGGCACCACCGACAGCAACACCGCCAGCAGCAGCGCCAGAATGAGTGCAAACTGTCCGAGTTCCGGGTACATCATACTTTCGATACTCCACATATTTGCCATACACCACACATTTGCCACACACCCCTGCGTATCGGGCGCTTAACGGACATCAGTTGGTCAGGGTTTTGGTAGCTTCAGCGACAACGTCGCGGCTTTCGGAGGCTTTTTCCAGAGCGTATGCCACTTCCGGTGGCATGTAGTTTTCATCGTGTTTGGCCAGCACTTGGTCGGCCACAAACACGCCTTCGCTGTTTAATCTACCCATGGCCACAATACCCTGCCCTTCAGCAAACAGGTCGGGCAGGATACCCACGTACTCAACGGTGACGGATTCGGTAAAGTCAGTCACCCTGAATGCTACTTTCAGGCTTTCCGTATCGCGCAGCACAGAACCTTCTTCTACCATACCACCGGCGCGAATGCGCACATCTGCCGGAGCTTCTCCTGCAGCGATCTGGGTAGGGTCATAAAACAAATTGATATTCTGGCGCAGGGCGTAGGTAGTCAAGCCTACCGCCACGGCAAGGCCTGCCAGCAGGAACAGCACAATGGTCAAACGTTTTTTGCGGATCGGGTGCATGGTTTTTCAGCCACTCAGTCTTGGGAAACATCAACACGGGTGAAGCTGGCCGCAGCCGCTGGCGCCGTGTCCGAATCTGGTTTTGGCGCCCGCGACGAACGGGAACCGGCGTGCTGGCGGCAACTTTGCAGCACCGCATTGCGGCGCCGATAAGAACCCACCATCAGCACCGCCATCAATACAAAAAATACACCGTAGCTGGCCCATACATAGGGGCCATGGCCTTCCATTGCCAAAAACGCACCGAAGGAATCAAACGCCATTATCTGGCACCTCCATTCACATGAAACAGATCCTGTACCCAGCGAGTGCGCTGTTCACGTATCAAAATTTCCGTCTGCATACGCAGACACGCCAGCCAGCCAAACAATAGATACAAACCAATAACCGACAGCAGCAGGGGCACCCACATTTCTGCCGGCATGCTGGGTTTCTCTGTCAGCTTGAAGGTGGCCGGCTGATGCAGAGTATTCCACCAATCCACAGAGTATTTGATAATCGGGATGTTCACCACGCCCACCAGCACCAATATGGCCACGGCGCGGGCCGCTGATTTTTCATCATTAATGGCGCGGTCAAGAGCGATTACCCCACCATACAAAAACAACAGGATCAACATCGATGTCAGCCGTGCGTCCCAGATCCACCAAGTGCCCCAGGTGGGTTTGCCCCAAACCGCGCCCGTGAACAGCGATATAAAAGTGAGCACCAAACCCACCGGCGCTGCGGCTTTGACAAACACATCGGCCAGCTTCATGCGCCATACCAGTGTAACCACCGCGGCCGAGGCCATCATGATGTAAGCTGACTGGGCCAAAAACGCCGACGGCACATGAATAAAAATGATGCGGTAACTGTTGCCCTGCAGGTAATCCTTAGGCGCAAACGCCAAGCCCCACACCAAGCCAGCGCCGAGACACAGCAATCCAAATACCAGCAACCAAGGCATTAGCCGGGCGGCAATCCCATAAAACCATTTTGGTGATCCCAGCTTGTGAAAAAATTGCCACATCAGTTAAATACCTTGCCTCTGTTTGAATTGGTCTGTTAGCTGTTTGACAGGCTGACCTTCAGAGCCGCTGCGCTGGCGAAAGGCGCCAGAGTCAAAGCCAACACCAGAAACGCGCCTAGCAACGCCAGATAAGCGCCAACCGGGGCCCCTTCGGCGGCGGCGGCAACCGTGCCGGTACCAAAAATCAGCACCGGTATGTACAACGGAATAATCAATAGGGACAAAAGTACACCGGCTGATCGCAAACCCAGAGTTAACGCCGCACCAATCGCACCGATCAAACTAAGAACAGGTGTACCAATTAGCAGCGTTAGACATAAAATAGCGATAGAGTTCCCGTCCAAATGCACCATTACACCCAAAACCGGCGTTAATAACACCAGCGGCAGTCCGGTTAGCACCCAGTGCGCCATGGTCTTGGCCAACACCAGCAAAAACAGAGGCTGTGGCTGCAGCACCAGCTGCTCCAGTGTGCCGTCGTCAAAATCGTGACGAAACAGATGATCCAGTGACAACAGCACCGACAACAGTGCCGCCACCCACAAAATGCCGGCCCCGGCTTCCTGCAAAAATGAGATTTCCGGGCTCACGCCGAGCGGAAACAGAGTCACCACCATCATGAAAAACAGCAAAGGGTTGAGCAAGTCCTGACGCTGGCGAAAAGCCACTTTCATGTCGCGAGCGAACACCGCTTTCATCGCCTCAATCGAACCGACGGCCTGATCCGAGGGTTTAATCATCATAACCAACGGCCCCCGGTGTGAGTACCAATCGCTTCGTGCCTGCGATCTGTACGTTGTGATGGGTGGTAAACACCACGGCACCGCCCTCAGCGGCGCGCTCTTGCAGCAGGTTTTCGATAGCCGCCACGCCGTTCGCATCGATGGCGGTGAATACCTCATCCAGCAGCCAAAGGGGCTCGTCGGCAACCAACAGGCGCGCCAGCGCCACCCGCCGTTGCTGACCGGCTGAAAGGTGCCTGCACGGCACCTGTTCGTAGCCCGCCAGACCGGTTCTTGCAAGCGCCTGCGTAAGGACTTTATCGCCCATCGGGCGGCGACCGGCCATCAGCGCCCGCAGGTTTTCCAACGGCGACAGCAACGGTTTTATGCCCGGCCGGTGGCCCAGATACAGCACATTGCGTAAAAACGACTCGCGCACGCGGGAACGCGGCTCGCCACACCACAGCAACTGGCCAGCCCAGGCATCGCTAAGACCGGCCAATATACGCAACAAAGTGGTTTTACCAGAGCCGTTGGCACCCTCGACACGGGTCACAGTTGCGGGCAGTATGGAAAACGATAAATCACGGAACAGTTCCCGCTTGTCGCGTTCACAGTGTAAATTAATCGCCTGTAGCAGCGGTTCAGACATCCGGGCCCCGTATCCGTATCGATGCAGCGTAGGCTGGCATCGGGTGTATTCAATATTGGCGCGGAGCATTATAGCGAACCCAGCCAGTGATTACCCATCTCCAGATCAATTTGGTAGCGATGAAACTTCCCGCCAACCCGCCCCAACCCAACCCACACGCCAGCGCGGACAGCCGGCCAGCGCAAGGCAGCGCCAACGCGCCTGCCCCAGCCCCGCCTACATCGCCCGCGCTAAGCGCCCAGCGGGTACTGGACCAATTGCAGGTGGGTCGTAACGAAAGCCTGCTGGCACGGGTTACCGATGTCATTCAACGCCGGGATGGTGGCGCCGAGCTGCTGTTGGACTTACGCGGCAAACCGCTTCAAGTTCAGGCCAGTATTGGCGAAACCAAACTTCAGGCCGGCGACTGGATAAAAGTGCTGCGTGCAGGCAACGAATTGCAGCTGATGGGCAAACTGGCAGCTGCCCCGGAAGTCAGCCTTGCACAGGCTCTGGTGCAACGCCTGCCCTGGCAGCAAAGCCTGGACAGCGGACTGGCACGACTGATGGCAGGCTTGCAGCAAGGTGTGAAAGCCGACACACCACTCGGCCAACTGCCCTCGCAGGCTGTCTCGGGCGCCGCCGCGCAGCCTCTGCCGCAAGCGGCGCGCCAAGCACTGGAACAGTTATTTGCGCGTTTACCCGCCAGCAACCAGCTTGCGCCAGGGGCCGGCCAGCAGACCGCGGCGGTGCAACAGGTACAGCAGTGGCTGAGCGAAAGCGGGCTGTTTGCAGAGGCGCGACTGGCAGCAACACCGTCGGCAACCCTACCCGATCTAAAACTGGCCATTGGCCGGGTAATCACCGCGCTTCTGGCACAACAGGGACACGGGCCAGAGCAGTTCAACCGGCTGACACCGCTGGCTAGCCCAGCACTGATTCAGGCCCCGTTACAGTTTCCCGGCGCGTTCGCGATGGCCCAGGCCAGCGCCGTTAGCAGCGCTAGAGAAGAACCGCCCAACGTGGGGCAATTGCTGCGAATTCTGGCCGGTATGCTCAACCGCATTACCGTAAACCAGCTGCACACTCAGGTGTTGAACGCTCGCGGTAGCACAGATGCCGGCGCGCCCATTAACACGCTGTTACTGGAACTGCCCTGGATGAACCCGCAACAGCAACCCAAGCTGGCACAACTGCGGATTGAACAGCATCCGGGCAAAGACGGCAGCGGCAGCGGGCCATCACGGGCAAGCGTTGGCGAGTGGCGCCTGGTACTGGCGATGGATCTGGACCAAGCCGGCCCGTTGCAATTCGAAGTGAGCCTACGCCAACAGGCGGTGAGCGCTCTCGTGTGGGCAGAGAAACTGGCCACCTTGCGCAAGGTGCACCAACAACTGCCGCTGCTGCGCAGCAGCC
Source organism: Marinobacter sp. BSs20148 (assembly GCF_000283275.1). Classification (NCBI taxonomy): domain Bacteria; kingdom Pseudomonadati; phylum Pseudomonadota; class Gammaproteobacteria; order Pseudomonadales; family Marinobacteraceae; genus Marinobacter; species Marinobacter sp. BSs20148. Next base: position 1,099,783 of record NC_018268.1, on the reverse strand, counting down.
TGACGGATCTGGGGCTCGAAGTGGCGGATCTGGAGTGTCGCCAGGGCAATCCGGGCCCGGTAGCAACAAAGCTGCAACATCGACTGGTGGATACCAAAGCATGAGCAAAAATAACGAGTCGCAACAGGCGTCAGCGGCAGTCGCGTTAAAATACGACGGTGTGCGGGCGCCCACCATCAGCGCTGTTGGCAATCACGAACTTGCGGACGAAATTATTCGCATTGCCCGCGAACACGGGGTGCCCTTGTACGAAAACGCTGAGTTGGCCAGCACCCTGGCACGACTGTCGCTGAATGACGAAATCCCCGAACAGCTGTACCAGCTGGTGGCAGAAATTCTGGCCTTCGCTTTTCACATACAGGGTTTGACACCGGAAGACGCCGGTCAATAACGCCAAAGACCGGGGTTCAGGCTGCCTGGCGTTTCTTCAGGGCCGACACCAGCTCTGCCTCGGGCCGGGAAATTCCGCAGGTGTTCATCAGGTCGTCGATATCGGCGCCAAGATCAACCAGCCTTGCGGCTTCGTCATAAGACACCCGCAACGGATCGTTCTGGCGCATTTCTTCGATAGTGGTTCGCAGTTCGTACAGTTGGCGTTCGCAGACTACCAAGCGCTGGCCTACCCCCATGCCGGTGCTGGCAGTGGCATGCAGTTCGCGGCCAAGAATGTCACAGCGGCTTTTTAGCGCCGCCTGCAGCCCCCGCAGCTGCCGCCCTTGCAAGACGATTTGCGCCACCAGCAAAGATAGTGCTGTAGCGACCAGAATCCAGGGCACCCATTGGGGAATCTCGGCAAATACATCAGCAAACATAGCAACGTCTCCTTGGTATGCGTCAGGGCGTCGATCTGCGTTCACTGCCGTCCTAAGACCTTACAGCGTTGAGATGTCCGCCCATTCGTGATCTGTCAGCATCTTGTCGAACTCGACCAGAATGATCAGTTCGCCATTTTTGTTACACACGCCCTGAATAAAGCGGGCACTTTCTTCGCTGCCCACATTGGGCGCGGCTTCAATTTCACTGGACTTGAGGTAAACCACCTCGGCCACCGAATCCACCAGAATACCCATCACCTGATCGGCAGACTCCATCACCACAATCCGGCTGGAGTCAGTGATGTCGGCATCGTTCAAGCCAAAACGCCGACGGGTATCAATCACCGTTACCACGTTGCCGCGCAGGTTGATGATGCCCAGAACGTAATCTGGTGAACCCGGTACCGGCGCAATCTCGCTGTAACGCAGTACTTCCTGAATCTGCATTACGTTGATGCCGTAAGTTTCATCGTCCAGACGAAAGGTCACGTACTGCAGTACCTCGTCATCTTTGGTCTGATTTTGCTGTCCGCTTGGGGCTGCCATTGTGTTAAATCTCCATGTACGGCTGCCCTTCGGGCAGCCTGACCGTCAAAAAATCATCATTAGCGCCCCTATACGCAATTTAAGAGGCATAAATCGTGCCAGCACTACCCTTTGTTAACACTAAACACTCGCTGAGGCCTCCTCAGCTTAAATCCAGGTGCTGTTCGCGCTCGGCGCGAACCAGCAGGTTCGCCATGCTCTGAACGTCAAGCAGGGCACACATCTGCTCAATCACTGTGCCAGCCAGCCATGGCCGCTGGCTTCGCGACGTGCGCCAGCGCACCTGCTGAGGGCTCAACGTAAAGGATTGAGCCACATTATCACAAGCCAGCCCCCAATCACTGTTGTTAAGGTGTATCACAAACCGATAATTAGCGCGTGCATTTGCCGGCGCCCGACCCGCCATAATCCACTCGGCACTGTCGACCACCCGCAGATTTTTGTCCCGGCCCGGGCGAATACCCATATACCAGGCCGGACTTCCGGGCATCGACCTTACATCGTCTTCGATGCGGTGAACGCCCCCTAACAGCACCAAGGGCACTGCCAGCTGCAACCCTGCCACGGTAAAAATCAGACATTCAAATGGCTTTTCGGCCCACTCAGGCCTTGCCTGCGGCCCGGCTATTGGCGACCGTTGCGGAGCAGTCACGGCTTGCACTAATGGCGCAGCAATTGCCGGATCTGGCTTGGCCGGCAGCGGCTGCGACGCTATTGCCACCACCGGTTTGGCAACAGCCTGGGTGTCCTGCTGGTTCGCCTGTTCGGTAGCCGTGTGCAGCAGGTCGTCCAGATAACTGGCGATGGCGGCTTGCGGGTCCGCCAGCTGTGTCATTTTTTTGTCAGCCACCAGACGGCTCCAGCCAAGTGCCGGTTTGCGCCAATAAGTCGTCGAGCAGGCGGCGATAAGCGCGCACGCCGTGGGTTTTGGCGTCTACCGCTGAGGGCACTAATCCGGACTCGCTGGCATCACGGAACTTTGTGTCTACCGGTATGGCAAAACGCCAAAGCTGATGCGGATAGGTATCACGCAGCAGATTCAGACTTTTATTCGAGGCTTGAGTTCGGCGGTCAAATAGAGTTGGCACAATGGTATAGCTCAAGGGGTTTTTCTGCGAACGGCTAATCATGTGCAAGGTATGCAACATGCGTTCAAGACCCTTAATGGCCAAAAACTCGGTTTGCACTGGAATAATCAAATGGCTTGCCGCCGCCAGGCCGTTAACCATCAGCACGCCCAATGTTGGAGTGTTATCCAGCAGCACATAATCAAAATCATCCCATAACTGCGCCAGCGCGCGGGAAATCAACAGACCCATGCCTTCCACACCGGTCATCCGCCTTTCCAGAGTTGCCAGGGCAGTGCTGGCCGGCAGTAAAGAAAGGTTGGCCACGCCGGTGTCAGTAATCAGTTGGGCGGGCAGTCCTTCGGGTACTTTCCCCTGATGTTGAAACAAGTCAAACAGGCTGTGTTTGAGGCTGTCCGGATCATAGCCAAACCAGCTGGTAAGCGAACCGTGCGGATCCATATCCAGCATCAGCACACGCTTGCCACGGCTGGCCAACAGGTCGCCCAAGGCAACCACGGTGGTGGTTTTACCCACCCCGCCTTTTTGATTGGCCACTGCCCAAATTCGCACGTTTGGCTCTCCTGCCTGTCCTCGGCATTTCACACGGCAATGCATTGCCGTTACGTTGTAGTTCGCTATTGAAAAAGCGCCGTTCACTCTTTTTTAAAAGAAAGACTACAGAAATCGTGCCAGGTTCAGCGTATGGCACCGCGAATGCTGGCGTCGCGGGAAATCAGCAGCACCACACGACGATTACGGCGACGGCCTTCGTCGGTATCGTTGCGTGCCACTGGCTGATGTTCGCCGTACCCCACCGCAGCCAGCCGCGCCGGGTCTATGCCATCCATCACCAGCATGCGCACCAAAACCGACGCGCGGGTAGCCGAAAGCTCCCAGTTTGACGGAAAGCGGTCACTGCGAATGGACTGATTATCGGTAAAACCTTCGATGCGAATGGCGTTATCAGTGTCGCGCAGCACGTCCGCAATTTTTTCCATCACTGCGAAGGAGTCGTAATGGGGCTCAGCGTTGGCGCTGCCAAACAACAGGCTGTTGGGCAAATTCAGCTGCAACCACTCATCATCTGCGCTCAGGGATATTACGCCCTCCTCAATCAGTGCACTAAATTCCTGTCCGAGCTGGCCGGCCAGCTCTTCAAGCGCAAGCGACCGGCTGGCGTTGTCTGGTGCTGGCAAACTGGGAGGTGTTTCGGTAACCACCGGCGCAATGACGGAATCGGTGTCACTGCGCCCACCAGCAACCGGCTGATCGCCAACGGTAATAGGCACAACCGAGCGTTCCGGAGCGTTGAAAACACCGGTCAAGGTATTCGACAGCACCTTGTATTTGCCCTCGTTAACCGAAGACACCGAATACATCACCACAAAAAACGCGAACAACAGCGTAATGAAGTCGGCGTATGAGATTAGCCAACGCTCTTTATTATGAAACTCATCTTGAGGGGGCCTGCGGCGTCGCATAAGCAATTAACACTCGCTACCAGGGAAGAAATCCACGCAAGCGGATTTCGATGGATTTCGGATTTTCACCTTCAGCGATGGCAATAAGGCCTTCAATCATCATGTCTTCGTAGCGGGTGCGCTCGCGCACCAGCCCACGCAGTTTATTGGCCACCGGGAAAAAAAGCAGATTAGCCAACGCCACCCCATAGATGGTGGCAACAAAAGCGGTGGCGATTCCGTTGCCCAGTGACTCCGGGTCTTCCAGATTGGTCATTACCTGAATCAGCCCCATCACCGCGCCAATAATGCCGATGGTGGGCGAATAGCCACCCATGGCTTCAAACACCCGCGCTGAATCCAGATCCCGCTGTTCTCGGGTGTCCAGATCTACTTCCATGATGCTGCGAATGGTGCTGCTTTCGGCACCGTCAACCAACAACAGCAAGCCTTTTTGGACAAACCGCTCCGGCTCGCTTTCTGCTAGCCCCTCCAGCCCCAGAAGGCCGTTTTTGCGGGCAATAACGCTCCAGTTCACCACTTTGTCGAGGCCGTCTTCCAGGCTAACAAACGGCGGTACAAATACCCAGCGGGATTGGCTGAACGCATGCTTCAGCACCGGCCAGGAGGTCTGCAGTATGGTGGCTGCCAGGGTACCGCCAATAACAATCAGCGCCGCCGGCGCGTTGAACAACGACGCAAGCGCACCGCCCTCCAGTAAATTACCCCCCAAAATGGCTACAAACGCCAGGATAACACCAAGAAGGCTAAGCACATCCATCAGCAAACTCCATCTTTAAGCCGCTGGCAAACGTCGTTCAGCGCCAGGACTTCGTCACTCAGGCCGGCCTTAGCCACGGCCATGGGCATGCCGTAAATCACCGAGCTTTTTTCATCCTGCGACCACACAATCGAGCCGCTCTGTTTCATCATGCGGCAGCCTTCGCGGCCATCTGCGCCCATGCCCGTTAGTACAATACCCAAGGTTTTACCGGGAAAGCTGCGCGCCAGCGAACCAAAGGTGACATCTACCGAAGGTTTGTAATTGAGCCGATCATCGCCGGGCAATATTCGTATCCGGCCCTGGCCGCCGCGGTTTTCCACCATCATCTGTTTGCCGCCCGGTGCCAACAAAGCCAGGCCGGGGCGCAGCAAATCACCATCTTCGGCCTGGCGCACCTGTATTTGGCATGACCGGTTCAGCCGCTCGGCAAAAGCCGGGGTGAAACTGGCGGGCATGTGCTGTACCAGAATCAGCGGTGCAGGAAAGCTGGCGGGCAGGCCGATGAGCACGTTCTGCAGGGCCACCGGGCCACCGGTAGAGGTGCCGATCGCCACCACTGTGTAGTGCCTGGATGGTGTGCGCCGGTGATGGCGCTCTGGACTGGCAACCGCTGCTGCAGCCGCGGGGCGCTTAGCTATGGGGCGCCGCTGTACCTCTGGAGTCGCAGCTCGGTCAGCCGCAGCCCCAGCCGATGCCTCTGGTGGTTCCGGGGCGCGAGTGCTCCCAAAGCTTTTGGGCCGGCTACGGGCGATACTAACAACACGTTCTACCAATATTTTTTGTAACTGACTGCTGTTGCCGGCAATTTCCTCGAAATTCTTGGGCAGAAAATCCACGGCTCCAGCTTCCAGCGCATCCAGGGTGACCCGCGCACCATCATAAGTAAGCGACGAAAACATCAACACCGGTATCGGGTGTCTGCGCAGTATTTCCCGCACGGCCGTAATACCGTCCATGACAGGCATTTCGTAATCCATGGTAATCACATCAGGGCGCAGTTTCTCTGCTTGCTCTACCGCTTCGCGGCCGTTACTGGCGGTGCCAACCACGGTGATCTGGCCAGACGCACCCAAGATTTCACTCAGACGTTTACGAAAGAAACTGGAATCATCAACAATCAGCACAGAAACCGTCATTTACTTCTCCGGGCAATGCCTGCCACCCGCCAAACCGGCGGCCGTTCGACAATTAATCGACGATGTATCAACAATAGATCGGCGATGTATCGGCGTTAACTGTAATGTTGCAGCAAACTGGGCACATCGATAATCAGCGCAATCCGGCCATCACCGGTAATGGTGGCGCCAGCCATACCCGGCGTACCCAGCAGCCCGCGCCCGAGAGGTTTAATCACCACTTCTTCCTGGCCTACAAGCTGGTCAACCACGAACCCGACCTGGCGGGTACCCATAGACACAATCACCACGTGGCTGTTTTCCGGCTCAACGTTTCCAGCACCGCCACGAATGAGCCAACGCTTGATGTGAAACAGCGGAAATACCTTGTCGCGCACCACAACACATTCGCGACCATCTACCACGTTGGTCTTGCTCAAATTAAGGTGGAATATTTCCACCACATTAACCAACGGCAGTGCGAACGACTGGTCAGCAAGCATAATCATCAGCGTAGGCATGATGGCCAAAGTCAGTGGCACTTTGATCACAATGCTTGAGCCTTCGCCCAACTTTGACACCACGCTAAGCTGGCCGTTGAGCTGGCTGATTTTCGTTTTCACCACATCCATACCCACACCACGGCCAGACACATCGGAAATTTGGTCTTTAGTGGAAAAACCGGCGGCAAATATCAGGTTGTAGCATTCCTGATCGGTCAGCCGGTCGGCGCCATCCTGGTCGTACATGCCCTTCTCGACGGCTTTGCGGCGCAACACGTCGGCGTTCATACCAGCGCCATCGTCGGTGATCAACAGCAGGATGTGATCACCCTCTTGCTCCGCCGACAAGGTGATGGTGCCAACTCTAGGCTTACCGGCCCGTTCCCGCTCTGCCGGGCTTTCAATGCCGTGGTCCACCGAGTTGCGTACCAGGTGCACCAACGGATCCGACAATGCTTCCACCAGATTCTTGTCAAGATCGGTGTCTTCGCCGTGCATCACCAGATTGATTTCTTTTTTCAGGCTGCGAGCGAGGTCACGTACCACCCGCGGGAAACGACCAAACACTTTCTTAATGGGCTGCATGCGGGTTTGCATGACAGCAGCCTGTAGGTCGGTGGTGACCACATCCAGATTGGCCACTGCTTTGTGCATCTGCTCGTCTTCGCTTTGATCACCTAGGCGTTGCAGGCGGTTCCGCACCAGCACCAGCTCGCCCACCATATTCATGATGTCGTCCAGGCGTTTAGTGTCTACCCGCACGCTGGTTTCCGCAGCGGCATTGGCAGCCTCGCGGGCCGGCGCTTTGGCTTGTGCCGGTTCGGCTGGAGCTTTGGCCACTGATGGAACCTTGGCTGGTTCCGGCTTTTTAGCGGACGCTGGCGCGGTGGACGCAGCCGCAATGGCTGCTGTCGGGCTGCCGCCCTTGCCGTGAAGCTGGTCCAGCAGTGCTTCGAATTCGTCGTTAGATATATCGTTTGGCTGGGCACTGCTGGTCTCAGCCACGGTTTCTTTGGCGGCTGCCGGCGCTGCCGGGGCGCCGGCGAACTGGCCTTTGCCGTGGAGTTGATCTAGAAGAGCTTCGAATTCGTCGTCGTTAATGTCGCCATTGCCGCTTGCAACCGGGCCAACCGCACTGGTTTCGCTAGCAACCGCTGACGCTGTTTCGTCACCGTTCAGGGCGTCGAGCAGCTGTTCGAATTCGTCATCGGTAATGTCGCCCTGGTCAGCGCTGGCGGGCGCAGCTGAATGAATCGCGACTTCGCCTTCAGGCAATGCCAACTGATCCAGCCGCTCAATCAGTTCCTGCGGCGCCGGCGTGGGCGCTTCACGCTGACGCACCTCTTCGAACATGGCATTCACGTTGTCCAGGGTTTCCAGGACGACGTCCATCAGCTCAGAGGTTACTTTGCGCTTGTGGTTGCGCAGGGTGTCGAATACGTTTTCCGCCGAGTGACAGCAGCTTACCAAGGCATCTAACTGCAAGAAGCCTGCTCCGCCTTTGACCGTGTGAAAACCACGAAAGATCGCATTTAGCAAATTGCTGTCGTCAGGATTTTGCTCCAGGTCCACGAGCTGCTCAGACAGCAGCTCAAGAATCTCGCCGGCTTCAACCAGAAAGTCCTGCAGGATTTCTTCATCGCCATCAAACGACATGTTTTTTCCTCATTGTTCAGAAACCAAGACTGGACAACAGGTCATCCACGTCAACCTGACCAGACAACACATCTTTGCGTTTTTCTGGCATTATTTGCGGACCCACACCCTGCTCAGCCGAAGGCTGATTATCCTCCATCTGGTGCACGGTACCGGTCAACTGGTCTACGTGGCCGGCCATCACCACCAGGCTCACCAGGTTGTCTTCCACTTCACGCACTAGGGTGATTACATTTTGAATTACTTGACCTGTCAGGTCTTGATAATCCTGCGCCAATAAAATTTCTGAGAAGTTACCGTAAAGCTTGCCGGCGTCGGTGCTCAACGCCCCCAAAAACTGGTCCATGCGAGCGTGTAACTCGCGGAATTCGGTCGGAGCCATATCCCGCCGCCGCAGACGCTGCCACTGCTGGAGCAGATCCTGGGCTTCCTCTTGCAAATGGCGGGCGACCGGCATGCTTTCTTCCACCAGATCCATGGTGCGATTCGCCGCCTGACCCGTCATTTGCACCACGTATTCCAGGCGATCGGAAGCGTCGGTCATTTTTGACAGTGCTTCTTTCTGTTCGGGGCTGCGCGGATCAATCTGAAAATTACGCATGGCTTCGTGCAGGCTGCGGGTTAGCCGCCCTACTTCGTGGTACAGGCCCTGATCTCGCACTTCTGCAAGCTCGCTGATCAGTGCCATAGCGCGCGCATAATCGCCCGCGCGCACGCTCTCAACCAACCGTTCGGACTGTTGCTTTAATTTTTCCGTCAGCTCTGGTTCCAGGGCATGGCGCTCGCCTGTTGACTTGCTCATGGCTTGTATCCACTCCCCGGTTACTGAATTCGCTCAAAGATTTTTTCGATTTTTTCTTTGAGAACGGCGGCAGTGAACGGCTTTATAATGTAGCCGTTCACACCGGCCTGCGCCGCAGCGACAATCTGGTCGCGCTTGGCTTCGGCCGTCACCATCAGGATCGGCAGGGTTTTCAGCTGATCGTCGGCGCGAACATTCTTGAGCAGGTCAAAACCGGACATGCCGGGCATATTCCAGTCGGTCACCAGAAAGTCGTACTTGCCGGTTTTCAGCATCGGCAATGCCGTATTGCCATCGTCGGCTTCGTCGGTGTTGGTGAAGCCCAAGTCACGCAGCAGGTTTTTGATAATGCGCCGCATCGTGGAAAAATCGTCCACAATAAGGATCTTCATATTTTTGTCCAATGAGGACCTCCAATCGTTGAAATCTATTCGAATCTCGTTGCATCACTGCCCGCAACTCGCGGGCTGCAGGCGCTAGAATTATGTATGGTCTGTTTTCCAGTCGGCTAACCGGCTGCGTAAGCGCAAGGCAGCCTGGCTGTGAATCTGGCTGACCCGGCTTTCGCTGACGTCCAGCACAGCACCGATTTCCCTCAGGTTCAACTCTTCCTGATAATAGAGGCTCAGCACCAGTTTTTCACGTTCTGGCAGGGTTTCAATGGCCGCCGCCAAACTGTTACGGAAGGCGGACTCTGACACCCCGTGCAGCGGATTATCATCCGTCTCTGATTGTTCTATCGGCAGTTCGCCGGAATCATTGAGCTCATCCAGACTGAAAAGCCGACCGCTGTTGGAGTCGGCCAGGCAACTGTGGTATTCCGACAGCGTCATATCCAGCTCAGCAGCCACTTCGACATCGTGGGCTTCGCGGCCTTCGCGGCCCTCTACAGCTTTGATAGCGTTGGAAATGCGACGGGAGTTTCGGTGCACCGAACGCGGAACCCAGTCGCCTTTGCGGATTTCGTCTACCATGGCCCCACGGATTCGAATACCGGCGTAAGTTTCAAAGGTCGCACCTTTACCCGTGGCGTAGCGCTGCGACGCCTCAAGCAAACCAATCATGCCAGCCTGCATCAGATCTTCCAGCTGAACACTGGAGGGCAATCGTGCCAGCAGATGAAGGGCAATTTTCTTGACCAGAGGCGCGTGCTCTTCAATCAGCCAGCAAGCGTCTGAAGCACCCGACCGTTGATAGACTCCGAGATCTTTCACCAGTGTCATAAATCCGCTTTTTGTACGGGATGTGTTTTAAACTTCGACGAGCCGCTCTATAAAGAATTCGAGATGGCCCCGCGGTGATGATGGCAGCGGCCAACTGTCCACTTTTTCAGCGAGAGCCCTTATGGCCAGCGAGGCTTTTGCTTGCGGGTAAGCTTCCAACACCGCTTGCTGACGCCGCACCGCTTTTTTAACGGCCTCGTCAAAAGGCACTATACCTACATATTGTAACGCTACATCCAGAAAACGTTCTGTAACCCGGGTCAGTTTTTCATACAAAAGCCGGCCTTCTTGTTCGGTGTTCACCTGATTGGCCAGAATCCGGAAGCGGTTGGTGTGGTAATCGCGATTCATCAACTTGATTAAGGCGTAGGCATCGGTAATCGAAGTAGGCTCGTCGCACACCACCAGCAGCAGTTCCTGGGATGCCCGCAAAAAGCTGACCACCGATTCGGAGATGCCTGCGGCCGTATCCACAATCAGTATGTCGATCTGGTCGGCGATGTCGCTGAAGGCGTGAATCAGCCCGGCGTGCTCCATAGCACTGAGCTGGGTCATGCGCTGGGTACCTGATGAGGCCGGCACAATCTTGATGCCGCCGGGGCCGTCTACCAGCACATCACGCAAGTCGCAGTCGCCATTGAGTACGTCTTGCAGATTGCGCTTGGTTTTCAAGCCTAACAGCACATCGATGTTGGCAAGCCCCAGGTCGGCGTCTAACAGCACCACCCGACGGCCCTTTTGCGCCAGAGCAATACTCAGGTTGACCGACACATTACTTTTGCCAACGCCACCTTTACCGCCAGTGACCGCAATTACCTGAACCGGATGTGCTTTACTCATACTGATGATGGCCTCTTGCCATGTTTAACCGGGAACGGATGTAGCCGCTGCCCCACTGTTCTTCACTGCCCGCTTGCTGTGATGCTTTTACAACCGGCATTTTTAAGACCCGCTGGCAACTGCCTGCTCCTGCCGCAAACCCTTCAGACGTTCTACACCGAGTTGCACCAGCGCAAGCGCTTTCGCCGGGTGCAAGTCTTGGGGTATTTTCTGGCCGTCGGTGTACCAAGCCACCGGCAGACTGGTTTCCATAACAAATCCCAGCGCTTCGCCCAGAGTCAGAGCCTCGTCGATCTTGGTAATCACACAACCGGCAAGGTTTGCCATCTTATAGCAATGCCATACGGATTTCATAATCCGCGGCTGGCTGGTGGCAGACACCACCAAATGTGTACGGATTTTGTGATGACTGCGGACTAGCTCGGCCAATTGTTCCTGATAGCCCCGATCGGTGCTGGTCAGCCCGGCGGTATCAATCAACACCAGGCGACGATCAGACAACTCATCCAGAATTTCATCCAGCGGGTGGCTTTCATCAACCACCCGAACCGGCACGTTAAGAATACGGCCAAACACAAACAATTGCTCGTGCGCCGCAACCCGATAACGATCAGTGGTAATCAACGCCAGGGAGTCGGCTCCGTGGCGCAGCACGTAACGTGCCGCCAGTTTGCCGATGGTGGTGGTTTTACCCGCTCCAGTAGGTCCAACAAGAGCAAATATGCCGCCTTCATCCAGCCATTCCTGGCGTGGGGTACGCACACCGTTAACCAGCATTTTGAGAGACTGCTTCCAGCCATCCTCCAGGCGCACGGCTTGGTGACGGCGGGCGAGATTGTCAGACAGCTCGCGGCTAAGGCCGAACTCACCCAAACGTTCTGCCAGGCGCTGCTGAAGCGCCGTAACATTGGCGTCAGCACTGGTGTCTTTTAACGCGGCAGGCGCGGTCTGACCGCTCATCAGCTCGCGCAGACTGCTCATTTCAGAACGCATGGCCGCAAGCTCCCCGGCATAACCCGCAGGCTGACCGCTTTGCGCTGCCGCATTTTGGCTACGCTCGTCAGCGCCGGCCGGCAAAGTTATGCCGCCCTCTGCAAACGGATCTGCACTGGTCATGTTAGCAAAGCCATTGACAGTTTCAGCAATGGAACCGTAACCGGCCTGGCTGTCGGCGCGCTGATCGCGCACACCGCGGATGCGCTCACGGGAGCGGCCAAGCTCGTCTTCCAGGTGGCGCTGCTGGTCTGCCTGCAGCTCTGCCAGATGAGTGCCGCTGGTGGCTGTCACCGCTTTGTCACCCAGGCGTTGGCGCGCCATGTTTTCGTCGTAATCGAGGGCCGTCACAATTTCAACGCCGCCATCTACCCGGCGGTTGGAAAGTATCATCGCATCCGGCCCCATGTGTTCGCTGACCTGCTTCAGGGCTGCGGCCATTGTAGGTGCAAAAAAACGTTTTACTTTCATGCTTTCTCATCCTTTGCCGGGAACGCGGCTGACGTTATCCGAGTGTCGTCTGCGCCGTTACTGGCCTACCGACGCTACGATGGTAATCTGTTTGTTATCCGGCACTTCCTGATAAGACAGAACGTGCAGGCGTTCTATGCCGTAACTGGCGAACTTTGCCAGCACCGGCCGCAGCGGGCCAGACACCAGCAGAATCGCTGGTTTACCGAGCACTTCCTGGCGCTGCACGCTGTCCTGCAGTGAGCGCTGGAGTTTTTCCACCATGTTCGGCTCTAGCACTAGCCCGATATCGTCCTGCGCGCCGGATTGTTGACTCTGCTGTACAGACTTAAGCAATAACTGTTCCAGATCTGGATCCAGGGTAATCACCGGTATTTCGGATTCGTTACCAACGATGCTTTGCACAATCATCCGCCGCAGGGCTTGACGGGTTGCCGTGGTCAAGACTTTCGGGTCCTGACTGCGCGGGTGCATATTCACTATGGATTCGGCGATAGAGCGCATATCACGAATAGGCACTTCTTCTTTTAGCAAATTCTGCAGCACTCGCAGCAACACGCTGATGTTCACCGCTGAAGGCACCAGCTCTTCCGCCAGTTTCGGCGATACCTTTTCCAACTGGTCCAGCCACTTCTGCACTTCTTCATGGCCCAGCAACTCATAGGCGTGGGTCTGCAGAATCTGATTCAGGTGAGTAGCCACTACGGTGCTGGCGTCTACCACGGTGTAGCCCAGGCTTTGGGCCTGGTCTTTTTTCTCTGGCTCTATCCAGATGGCATCAAGGCCAAAAGCCGGATCTTTGCCTTCTATACCCTCCACTTTGCCAAACACCTGGCCGGGGTCGATGGCCAGCTCACGCTCCGGGTGAATATCCGCTTCGGCAATGGTGACGCCCATCAGGGTGATGCGATAAACGTTGGGCATTAAGTCCAGGTTGTCGCGGATATGCACCGAGGGCATCAAAAAGCCCAAATCCTGGGACAACTTTTTACGCACGCCTTTAATACGGCTAAGCAACTGCCCGCCCTGGCTTTTATCCACCAACGGAATAAGACGGTAGCCGACTTCCAGGCCTACAATGTCCACGGTGGCAACGTCGTCCCAGCCCAGCTCGCGATTCTCTGCCGGTGCCGGTAAAGCCTGGCTACCACTGTCGCCACTGACCAGTTCACCACCGCTGGTACGACCAGCCGTTCCTGCACCGCCACGTACCGGGAATTTGTCACCTTCTTCAACTATTTGTTGATTTTTCTTCCAGGTAAGCCAGGCCGCTGCCGCCGCCAGCGAACCCAAGCCCAGAAAGGCTACGTGGGGCATACCAGGAATCAGGCCTAGCAAAATCAGAATACCGGCAGCAATAGCAAGAGCTTTGGGCACATCGAACATTTGCTGCAGAATCTGGCTGCCCATATCTTGGCTGGAGGTGGTTCGAGTGACCATAATCGCCGCCGCCGTAGACAACAACAGCGACGGGATTTGGGCCACAAGGCCGTCACCAATGGTCAACAGCGCGTAGCGCTCCACCGCTAAGCTAAAATCCAGCCCGTGCTGGGCCATACCAATAGCAATCCCGCCAATGATGTTGATCGCCAGAATTAGCAGGCCCGCAACCGCGTCGCCTTTTACAAATTTCGAAGCACCGTCCATGGAGCCGTAGAAATCGGCTTCTTCGGCAACTTCCCTACGGCGAAATTTGGCGTCTTCCTGATTAATCAAACCGGCGTTCAAGTCGGCGTCGATGGCCATTTGCTTGCCGGGCATAGCATCCAGGGTAAATCGGGCGCTCACCTCCGACACTCGACCAGCACCTTTAGTGACCACCAAAAAGTTGATGATCATCAGGATGGCAAATACCACCAGGCCAACAGCGTAGTTACCGCCAATCAACACCGCACCGAAAGACTCAATCACTTTACCCGCCGCATCCCCGCCATTATGGCCTTCCAGCAGCACAATACGGGTAGACGCGACGTTCAGCGCCAGGCGTAGCAAAGTCGCCAGCAGCAAAACGGTGGGGAACGCAGCAAAATCCATCGGCCTTAAGGCGTACACGCACACCAACAGGATCACGATGGACAGGGTTATGTTGAAGGTAAAAAACACGTCCAGCAAAAACGCCGGTACAGGCAAAATCATCATGCCCAGCAATCCCATCAGCATCAGTGGAACCCCGAGGTTCCCCTGCGCCAAGGATTTGACGTTTTTAAAGACTAAAGCTAAGTCCATGCCGGATTTCTCTCTAATGATTACCTAATTGGGTCTGGCTTGATCTAAATTGATCGGATCTGACCTAATTTCTGGCGCATTGGCGCGTTTTAACAGGTACTTCGCAAAAACCATACCAATCTTCAGGAAATCCCCTACAACTTTCTGCTGCCAGCAGCCTGACGCAAACCACCAGATACGGTATCCTTTCGCTATTTTGTGTCGCTGCCCTTATGCACGACCCAGCGCCCTCAACCATCACGACAAACAGGTGACAGCAATGCCCATCCACGAAGTAAAACACCCTCTGATACAGCACAAAATTGGCCTGATGCGCCGTGCCGATATCAGCACCAAGAATTTTCGTGAACTGGCGCAGGAACTGGGTACGCTGCTGACTTACGAGGCCACCAAAGACATGACCCTGAAAAAACAGCAGATTGACGGTTGGGCCGGGCCGGTCACCGTGGAACAGATTCAGGGTAAAAAAGTAACCATCGTACCGATTCTGCGCGCTGGCATTGGCATGCTGGACGGCGTACTGGCGCTCTTGCCCGCAGCTCGGGTGAGCGTGGTAGGTCAGATCCGCAACGAAGAAACCCTGGAAGCCACCACCTACATGGAAAAGCTAGTGGGTGAACTGGACCAACGCATGGCGCTGATTATCGACCCCATGCTGGCCACCGGTGGCTCGATTATCTCGACCATTAATTTACTGAAAAAAGCCGGCAGCACCGACATTCGCGCGCTGATTCTGGTGGCCGCCCCTGAAGGCGTGAAACGAGTTCTGACTGCGCATCCGGATGTGTCTATCTACACCGCCTCTATCGACGACGGCCTGAATGAAAAAGGCTATATCCTGCCTGGCCTGGGCGACGCCGGCGACAAGATTTTCGGCACCAAGCAGAAGGACGTTTGATTTATGTCCCAACACCCTAACGAGTCTGTCAACGATGCTAACCACGAGCCTGTCGACGAATCTTTTCATGAGCCGGTGTGGAAGCAAGCGTTAGCCGGCTCCCAGATGTTGTTGGTGGCCTTTGGCGCACTGGTGCTGATGCCACTGATTACCGGCATGGACCCAAATGTCGCGCTCTTCACTGCGGGCCTTGGCACCATCATTTTTCACATTGTGACCGGTGGTCAGATTCCGATTTTTCTGGCGTCGTCATTCGCCTTTATTGCCCCGGTGATTGCCTCCAAAGGCAAATTCGGTATGGAAGAAACCATGGGCGGTTTGATGGCGGCGGGTATTTTGTACATCATTCTGAGCGCCCTGGTAAAAGTTCGCGGTACCGGTTTTATTACCCGCTTGCTGCCACCGGTGGTGATTGGCCCGGTGATTATGGTGATTGGCTTGGGGCTGGCACCGGTAGCAGTGCACATGGCGTCTGGCCGCACCGGTGACGGCAGCGTACAGCTTATTGCGGAAAACACCGCGCTGTGGATTGCGATGATTTCCCTGGTGTGTACCGTAGGCGCATCGGTGTGGGCAAAAGGTATTTTTCGCCTGATTCCAATCATGTTTGGCGTGCTGGTGGGCTATGGCCTGGCAGCCATAATGGGTTTGGTAGATACGACGCCGGTGCAACAAGCGCCCTGGCTGGCTATTCCCAACTTTACCGCGCCACAATTCAGCTGGGGAGCCATTTTGTTCATGATTCCGGTGGCGATTGCCCCGGCTATTGAACACATTGGCGACGTACTGGCCATCGGCAATGTTACCCGCAAGAACTACCTGGACAAACCAGGCCTGCACCGCACCCTGCTGGGCGACGGCCTGGCCACCAGCGCCGCATCACTGCTGGGTGGCCCGCCCAACACCACCTACTCGGAAGTGACTGGCGCCGTCATGCTGACCCGCAACTTCAACCCGAAAACCATGTGGTGGGCCGCGGTTATCGCCATTGTACTGGCCTTTGTGGGTAAATTCGGCGCGGTGCTGCAGACCATTCCGGTGCCGGTGATGGGCGGCATTCTATGCCTGCTGTTCGGTTCTATTGCGGTGGTGGGCATGAGCACGCTGATACGCCACCAAGTGGATCTGGGCTTGCCACGCAATCTGGTGATTGTCGGTATTACCTTGGTATTTGGGATTGGCGGCATGGTGCTGGGGCATCTGGCAGGCATTGCGCTTTGTGCGATCGTAGCCGTCGCCCTGAACCTTATTCTGCCGGGCTCACGCGAAGCCTGGGGCAAAGCCATTTACGAAAAGAAAGACTGATCAGCACCCGGCCCCCGCCCTGGGGGCCGGCTAACTTAAGCGCCGCCGCACCAATTTAACGGCTTAACGAAGCCAGATAACGCTATTCTAGATCACATTCAGCCCGCTATTTTCTACTGCAAATTTAAAAAAGATGATTATTTATCTGATCTCGGTCAATTAGGATGAAGCTAATTATATCGATTTGATTTCAATCAATTGTGATTTACTCATCTTATCTATGCTCAGTTTCAGATGACTCACTTAATGATTTTGTGCTGTCAAAATGTAGAAAAATGCTACTGAATCATGGAGCTAGGTATGGAAAGCAAAACTTTAAAAACACCAGCAGTCAATGAACAGCGTCGTAACTTTATCAGTGGCTCAATCAGTGCTGGCTTCTTGGGCGCAGGCATTGCAGCAGGGTTAGTGCCAGCATTGGCTCAGGCTGAAACAGGTAAACCAGTGGACCGTATGGCTAGCTATACCGCGGACCAGCTAGAGCGAGTCGAGCAAGTACTCGTCGTCCCACCTATGGTGCCTGTGCATGACCAGGTCGCCAAAGGCAAACCTAAAGTCGTTGAAGTACGCCTCCATGTAGAAGAAAAACAAATAGAGCTGGAAAATGGCACTAAGGCATGGGTATGCGCTTTTAATGGCAGCGTGCCCGGGCCGTTAATTGTTTGCCACCAACACGACTATGTTGAATTAACCTTGGTTAATCCTAAAACCAACACGCTAGCCCATAACATAGATCTTCACGCGGCAACGGGTGCCTTGGGAGGCGGAGAGTTAACGCTTGTTTCTCCAGGTGAAGAAGTCACCTTCAGATTTAAAGCCATTAAAGTAGGCACTTTTGTATATCACTGCGCGCCAGGTGGCGTCATGATCCCTTGGCATGTCGTGATGGGCATGAATGGCGCCATCATGGTATTACCACGTGAAGGTTTGAGCGATGGCGATGGTAACAACCTAATTTACGACAAGGCCTATTACATTGGCGAACAAGATTTCTATATCCCCAAGAATGAGCAAGGGCAATATAAGGCTTATGACACAGTTTTAGGCAGCATGAATGAAACCTTGGAAGTTATGAAAACTCTCACCCCATCTCATGTTGTCTTTAACGGCGCAGTTGGGGCCTTAACAGGTCAGAATTCCATGACAGCCAAGCTTGGTGAAACTGTGCTGTTTGTTCACTCTCAAGCGAACCGTGATACTCGCCCACATATTATTGGTGGTCACGGGGATTATGTTTGGAACACAGGTTCATTCAGTGACAGGCCATCTCAAAACTTGGAGACCTGGCACATTGCCGGTGGCAGTGCTGGCGCAGCTTTATATACCTTCAAGCAACCAGGGCTTTATGTCTATGTGAATCATAATTTAATTGAAGCCATCATGAAAGGTGCTGCAGGCCATATCAAGGTTGACGGCGAGTGGAATGATGATTTGATGACTCAGGTCAGCAAGCCTTCCCCTATCAATTCCTAAATACGAGTCCTAAGCTATTCGGTCAGATAATAACTTAAAGATATCGTACTAAAATGTGGCTCAGAATAACTATTTCTGGGCCACTAGCGCGAGGTAACGAAGGAAAGTGCCATGCTCAAAGTAATGTCTATATTTTTTCTGATTATAGCCTGCCAAACTGCCACAGCCCAACAAGTCGATAAAAACACGAAGAATTATTTAATCTATGCCAGTGTCTATCAATGGTATGGCGAATTAGACAGCAATGAAAATTGGCGTAAAGACCATCCTCAAGTCGTACTCGATTTTAAAGAGTACCCGCTGAATAGCTGGGAAAAAGGAGCGCATCGGATTTTAGATATAGCCCCATTAGCTGATAATCCAGCCTCAGATACGCTACCTGCAGGCCATCGAGTGCGCGTGACCTTAGAGTTTTACCCCGCTACAGCGGGAGCCGATCACGTAACAGGTCAGTATGTGCAGCAATTAGTCACCTTTGACCATAACTTACAACAGGTGCTCAAGGTAGAAACCGAACTTAACGAAAAAGATGATTTCGAATCTCGCTACATTGCCAGCGCTAGCACAAATTTAATACGCGCATTTCTTTATAGTTGGACCCAAGGACTCGACAAGCCCGGCTCAGCATCGTTATCTCATTGGCTTGCGAGTGACGCTCAGGTGACATTGGCGGAAGATCAGATAATCAGCCTAAGTGACTATAAAGCCCAAATCAAGGCGCAAGGGTTAACTCAAATTCGGCGAGTTATAAAAAATCTTAGAATAAGCCCAATAGACAAACAGCGATACCACGTGGATTTTGAGTATCAATGGAGCGCGCTCAGCGCCCAAGGTGAAAATGAGATAGCCAATATTGGCGTTTCTATGCGCTTGAGCATCATAGACGGCAAGGTATTAATGCAAGTTTACACTGAGCAATATCTTGCGCCAAAAACCGATCTCGGTGCAGAAGTTCTGCTGCTAAGTTACCAGGCACACCCCCAAGACATTGTAAGGATTTAGCTATTATGAAAAACAGAACACTGGTATCAGCGAGTTGACTCTGCCTGACGATGATCCTGTTAAGTAATACCGCAATGCCAAAAATGCCTATTCTTAAAAGTATAGGAGGTGATTTTACGTTGCAGAGTAGTAAAGGTTATGACGTCAGCCTGTCAGACTACCAAGACAAGGTCGTCATGCTATTTTTTGGCTATACCAATTGCCCTGACATTTGCCCCACAACCATTGCCCATATTAGCCAGATGATTAAGACACTCACCCCAGAGCAGCGGAAAAGAGTACAATTTTTATTTATCAGCATAGATACTGACTATGATACCCCAGAACATCTAAACAAATATCTAGAGTACTTTGACCCTAGCTTCATTGGACTGGTGGACGAAAGAGAAAAAATTGACCACGCGGCAAAGCTCTATCATGCGGAATACAGCAAACTTGCCAATGAGAAAGTAACCAAGGAATTTAAAAACTTTCCGTGGATGATGAACAACAAGAAGAAAAGGGATATCTCTACTCCCACAGTGCCAAAATATTTGTTATCGATACGCAGAGTCGCGTTAGGGGATTTTTCTACGTTGGCACCCCGATTAATGACATGAAAGAACAAGTGACAAGCTTGTTCTAACACTCATCTCATTGTCATTGGTTCAAAAGCGCAAGTAAACCCCGCCCTATCCGGCCCATTCACCTCCCTGAGCGGCTTAGCGGCGTGCCATGGATTCCAGCATTCGGTTCACCGCATCCAAGTGCTCTGGCTCGTTATGGCACATGCCTTGAAAGCAGGCGCAAAGATCCAGAAAGTCCTTCAGCTCCATCCGCTGCGCCATCTTCATCAAGCGCTTGGTCATCCGAGTCGCTTTAGGCGGCTGGCTGGCCATCCGTCCGGCTAACGTCATGACCGTAGGCATCAGCTCATCTGCCGGCACCACGTCCAAAACAATGCCCAATTCTTTTGCTTCGTGCGCATCAACAATCCGACCAGACAAGGTTAACTCGAAAGCCCGTTGGTAGCCGATCAGGCGTTGCATCAACCAGGCGCCACCGTCCCCCGGAATGATTCCAAGATTAAGGAAAGTTTCGCCGAACTTAGCTTTCTCTGACGCTATACGGACATCGGCCATATTGGCCAGATCAAAGCCCGCACCGATGGCAGGCCCATTCACAGCGGCAATAATCGGCACCTCGACAGCCTGCATGACCAACGGAATACGCTGAATGCCCTTGCGATAGCGTTCGGCGCATTCCGCTGCATCACCGGCAAAATCGCCGCCGCGCTCGGCCATGTCGCGGACGTTTCCGCCCGCACTGAAGGCTGAACCGGCACCGGTGATAACCAGTACCGAGACATCATCACAGCCATTGACCCATTCGGCGGTGGTAACAATATCGTCGATTAAATGGGACCCAGTAAGGGCGTTGCGTAAGTCGTGGCGGTTTAGAGTTAGCGTCGCAATACGATTCTCAAGAGTAATCAGTGCATCGACTAACTGTGGCAGGTTGCTCATATTTGACAGACTCATGTTTGATTGACTCATAGCGGTGTCTCCTGGCAAACGATCACGCGGGCATCAACCACCGCGTAACCGTCGTGATAGGCAATCACGGGATTAAGATCCAGTTCAAGGATCTCGGCGTGAGCGTCAACAATACTGGACACTTTCAACAGCAGCTCGACCAGCGCGTCTTTACTCACCGCGGGTTCGCCGCGGACGCCATCCAATATCTTGCGGGCTTTGATCTGATTTACCATGGCGTGGGCGTCACCCCGGCTCAGTGGAATGGCGCGAAAAGCTACGTCCTCCAAGACTTCCACAAAAATACCGCCCAGGCCGAACATCAACACCGGTCCGAACACCGGGTCACGGCTGACCCCGATTATAACCTCGGTGCCCTTACGAGCCATGGGCGCTAACAAAACGCCCTCTATTTCGGCATCGGCTTTGTAGAGCTTACACGCGGTGAGAATTTCAGCATGGCCGCGGCGCAAATCCACTTCGCCACTGAGATTGAGTTTGACTCCGCCGGCATCCGATTTGTGTAAGATATCCTTGGAAACAACTTTCATAGCCAACGACGTGTGACCAAACTCAGCAACCGCCTCTAAAAACTCGGCCTCATTTCGGACTATCAGCTCTTTCGGCACATCCACGCCGTAAGTGCGCAACAATGACTTAGCCTCAAATTCAAACAAATCCCGACCGCTTCTTTGAGCCTGCTTAAAGGTTGCAACAACGCCAGCATCGGGGCTCAGTGGCTGCGCCAGCTCCGCCCGCTGGTTACTGGCGATATAGGCACCCCGTTCGTTCAGCGCTTTCAAGACCTGAACCGCGTGCTCAATCGAATTGTAAACAGGCACCCCTGCTTCGCGCAGTCTAACCAGCGGTTCAGGCCGAACATGGCTGTAAAGGCTGTAAACCACCAACGGTTTGTCGGTCTGGCCAGACAGTTCCGCGATCGCATCTGCCGTCTGCAGCTCTTCCGCCTTGAGTTCCTCTGCAAAGCGAAGGCCGTAGCCACCGAACATCCCCACCAGGAACACCATGTCAACGTTCGCGTCCTCAACCAGAATGCTCATGCAGTTTACAAGCAGACTCGGGTTCGCGTCGGTACTGCCAGCCACATCAACAGGGTTTACCAACGACGCCTGTGGAAAGAGAATACCCCGCAGCGCTAATCGGGTCGCATCAGACAGCTCGGCCAGTTCCAACCCTGCTTCACACAAGCGATCAGAAGCAATTGTTGCCTGGCCACCACCGTCAGCCAAAATCGCAACCCGGTTTCCATTCGCCTGCTGCAAAAGACCCAAGCCTTCGGCAACCGGCAGAATCTCGTCAGACTGGCTGACCACGGTTACGCCCACCTGACGAAGCAGGTCTACCGTCATCGCATAGCTGCCGGCTAAAGCTCCAGTGTGCGATTTGGCGGCTTTCTGGCCGGCCTCGGTTGAGCCCGACTTATAAACCACCACAGGCTTGGTTTTCGCGATTTCTTTGGCAACATTCAAAAACACGCGGCCGTCTTTGAAACCCTCTACATAAAGTGTTGCTACACGCGTGTTCTCGTCTTCTCCCAAATATTGAAGGTAGTCTGCAAAGCCTAAATCAATTTGGTTTCCTGGCCCCACATAGGTGCTAAAACCCACATGCCCGTTACTTTCCGCTTCAAGCGCCAGAGCCAACAGCATATTCCCTGACTGAGATATGATGCCGATATCGCCAGGCTTAACGTTGTCGAGAGCCAGCAAATTCACTTTTTTATGAAGATTGAAAACCCCGGATGTGTTGGGGCCAACAATACGCACGCTGGCTTTTTGAGCGGCCTCTAATACTTCCTGCCCCAGCTTTGCACCGGCTTCGTCCACTTCGCCAAAACCGCTTGCCAGGATAATCGCCCCTTTCGTTCCATTGCGGCCACATTGGCCCAGCAGGTCGGGAATGGTCTTCGCTGGCGTACATATCAGCGCCAAAGCCGCCGGCCCCGGCAGTGATTCCATGGACGGGTAGGCTTTGTAACCCAGAATCGTATCGACTTTAGGATTGATCGGATAAATCGCCCCTTCATAGCCGTCGTTAATAAGTCCGACCATCGCCTTGTAACCGCGCTTGGTGGGGTCGGATGAGGCTCCCAGAATCGCGATTGAATCGGGTGCCAGAAATTCGTGCAATGAACTTTTCATAATTAACAGCCCTTGAAGACGGGTGGGCGTTTTTGAGCGAAGGCATCAACACCTTCCTGCCAGTCCTGGGTTGTGGTGCACATAAACACGCCGTCCAACTCATGCTGAAGCTGCGCATCCAGATCCGCGTAAGAGGCGTTGTTCAATAACTTCTTGACCAATGACATGGAGATTGGCGCTTTGGTGGCCAGCTGTTTGATAAACGCCTCTGCCTCATCAAGCAGTGCGTCGTCAGCTACCGAACGAGTCGCCAAGCCAATACGCTCAGCCTCGGGGCCGTCAATTTTAACGCCGGTGAAGATCAGCTCACGAGCTTTCGCTAACCCTACCAAACGCGGCAGAAAACTGGTCACACCGCCGCCGACACAGGTACCAATGCTGACTTCGGGAAAGCCGATTTTTGCCGTCTCGCCCATAAATATGAAGTCACAAGAGCAGGCCATTTCGGCCCCCGCACCTAATGCATAACCGTTAATGGCCGCAACCACCGGCTTACTCAGTCGAAACATCGCTTCGCAAACGTCATTACCCAATTGCAGATACTGCCGACGCTGATACTGGCTGCGATCGCCCGAACCGTGCTCTTTCATATCGGCGCCCACACAAAAGGCGCGCCCTTCACCGGTTAATAAAACGGCTCTGACCTCAGGGTCGGCTTCTGCCTGGTTCAACGCCGCCAATAAATCTTTGTAAAACGGCTCAATAACGGCATTTAAACGATGGGGACGATTAAAGCGAATCTCGGCATAGCCGTCTTTGATGGTGTAAATCAGGGTTTCAAATAACACAATAAATTTCCTTTATCTCATCAAGTGTCGCGTCGCAAGTCCGACGGTATGGGGAAATTCGGCATGGTGGGCTTGTCGACGTGGCCCTTGCGGAACTGACGCAGCTGGAATACGTAGGCCAGCACCTGGGCGATGGCCATGTACAGGCCGTCTGGTATTTCCTGACCAATATCACTGTTGTGATACACCGCCCGCGCCAGCGGTGGTGTGCGCAGAATTTCTACCTTGTTTTCGCGGGCAATTTCCATAATCTTGAAGGCCAGTTCGTCACCGCCCTTGGCCACCACCATAGGCGCGGCCATGCTGCTCGGGTCGTACTTCAGTGCCACCGCGTAATGGGTCGGGTTGGTGATGACCACGTCAGCGGTTGGAACGTCCTGCATCATCCGTCTCTGCGACATCTCCCGCTGCAGCTGGCGGATACGGCCTTTTACCTCGGGTTTACCTTCGCTGTCTTTGTGTTCGTCTTTTACTTCCTGCATGGTCATTTTGAGCTTTTTCTGGTGGTCGTAAATCTGGAAGGGCACATCGATCACAGCAATAATGATGGTGGCACAGGACAACAGAAAAAAGCTCCAACCCAGGGTCCAGAGTACATGCTCCATAGCCGGAACCGTCGGTTCGGCGGAGATGCTCAGCAAGTCCACCGTTCGCACTTGCAAAATGAGAATAGCGATGGTGAGTACCAGACCCACTTTGGCGATGGCTTTAAACAGCTCAATTAGCGAGCGTGAAGAAAACATGCGACCAATGCCCTTTATAGGGTTCATACGACTAAGCTTGGGTGCAATGGATTTGCCGCTGAACAGCAAGCCACCAATACCGATGGAGCCGGCTATAGCGGCCACCAGCAGCATGGCCAGAATGGGCGACAACGCCCAGGCTGCGGCTTTGGCGGAGGCAATCAGCTGCACGCTCATATGGCGCATATCAAAAATGGCGCTGCGCTCGAGGGTGAAGGCATCGCGCATGATGGCTTCCAGGGCCGCGCCAAGATGGGTACCAAAAATCAGTAGACCGCCAGCACCGGCCATCAACACAGCCGTCGTCGCCAGCTCTTTAGAACGCGCAGTCTCGCCATCCTCCTTGGCCTTTTCGAGCCTTCGGGGGGTGGCCTCTTCGGTTTTCTCCTGACTGCCGTCGTCGTCGGCCATTATCGCAATACCCTGATGCTGTTATGACTACCGTTGCAACTCGCGCATGAAATCGAACGTCTGCCGGGCGTAAACCTCGAAATGCGGCAAAAAATTGGCGTGCAACACCCAGATAGCAAACAATCCAAAAATCAGGCCAATGGGGAAGCCAAGGGCGAAAATATTCATCTGCGGCGCGGCGCGGGTCATCACGCCAAAAGAAATACTGACAATCAACACCGCCGTTACCGCAGGCAGCGCCATCAGCATAGCTGATACAAACATCCAGCTAATACGGTGCGCCAACTGCCACACACCGGCCTGCCCTAAACCTTCAAGGCCGATAGGCAAGGTGCGAAAACTCTCGATAAACACTTCAAACGCCACCAGGTGGCCATTCATCGCCAAAAACAACAGAGTGATGGTGATGGTGTAGATTTGCGCCAGCACCGCAACGTTCACGCCGTTCGCGGGATCCACCATAGACGCAAAGCCCAAGCCCATTTGCATGGCAATCATCTGGCCGGCAATCACAAACAGCTGCCACAGCGCCGTTAGCGCGAAACCTAACCCTACGCCAATCAATATCTGCTGCAGGGTAATCACCACCGCATCGGCGCTTAAGGCGTCTATCTGGGGCACCGGAGGAATCATCGGCACCACGATAATGGTCATCAACAGAGCCAGGCCCAGGCGCACCCGGGCAGGCACCAACTGGGTACCAAAAATGGGAATCACCATCAAAAAGCTGGCAATGCGGAACAGCGGCCATAAATGTTGACCAACCCACTGGCCTATCAGATCGGCACCGAGTTCGGTAGGCAGCATGGGTCAGCCGATCAAAAAGGGAATGCTGGAGAAGAGCGCGTTAGCGTGGTCCAGCAGTTTTGTCAGCATCCACGGCCCCCACACAATGATCACGATCAGTGTGATCAGCAGGCGCGGCAGAAAGCTCAGGGTTTGTTCGTTGATTTGAGTGGCCGCTTGAAAGGTACTGACCACCAAGCCAATAATCAGGCCCGGGGTAATAATCACCGACGCCAGCAGCACAATCATCCACAGCGCTTCGCGCAAAATATCGATGACAGTTTCAGGGGTCATAGGTAGCCTCCATTAAGCGCTTCATAGCATTCGGCGCCGCGCACACTAAAGGCCATAGCTGGCCGCCAGGGTGCCCATTATCAACGCCCAACCGTCTACCAGCACAAACAGCATGATTTTGAACGGTAGCGAGATAATAATCGGCGACAGCATCATCATACCCATGGCCATCAGCACGCTGGCCACCACCATGTCGATAATCAGAAAAGGTATGAACAATATAAAACCAATCTGGAACGCCGTTTTCAGCTCGCTGGTAACAAACGCCGGTAGCAGCACCCAGAACGTGACGTCTTCAGGGCTGACAAACTGCTCGTCAGCCATGCGCATGAAAAGTCCGAGGTCGCTTTCGCGGGTTTGGGCCAGCATGAACTTTTTGAACGGCTCCGACGCGGCTTCGACGGCTTCCAGTGAGGTCATTTCTTCCTGCAGATAGGGTTGCAACCCTACACGGTTGGCTTCTTCCAACACCGGTTTCATAATGAATATGGTCAGAAACAACGCCAGCCCCAGCAGAATTTGGTTAGACGGCGCTGATTGCAGGCCCAGGGCCTGGCGCAGTATCGAAAATACGATAATGATGCGAGTGAACGACGTCATCATCATCAGCATCGCCGGCAAAAACGTCAGCGCAGTCATCAGCGCCAGAATCTGCAAGGTTACCGAATATTCCTGCTGGCCCTCACCGGCGCCGGGCTCTACGGTGAACGCCGGTATGCCGGGCAAGTCCGCCTGGGCCAGTGGAGCCCAAACCATAGCAGCAACGACAATCAGTAATGGCAATAGCGCCTCTAACAGGCGCGCAGGTTCAAATCTTGCGGTCATTGGTCGATCTACCAGAACTGTCGGCCGCGACATTCGGAGCCTGGGTTTTATTCATCAGGGACTGGAGTTTGCGGGCAAATTCACCACTGGGCGCGCTGCCGCCTACACTCACGACTGGCTTATCGAACACGTGCAGAGTGCTAATGGTGCTGGGCGTGATACCCAGCAGCAACTGCTGGCCCGCCACATCCACCACCGCAATGCGCTCGCGAGCGCCTAGGGCCATCACCGACACCACTTTAATAGCGCTGTTGTTCATGCCGGTCATGCCGGTCATGCGGCGGATCAGCCAGGCGCAGCCATAGATAATCGCAATCACCGCCAGCAAGCCCAAACCCAGGCTCACCAGAGTAGACAGGGTATCCGGAGTGCGCGTCGCCCCAATCAGTTGCGCTTGCGCTTGCGGCGCAGCGGGCTCTGCCATGGCCGGAAACGCCGCCATCAACCAGAGTACAGGAACTGCCTGCCAGAACTTTGACGTCATACTATTTCTGCAAGCGCTTGATGCGCTCGCCCGGGCTCATGACGTCCGTCAGGCGAATGCCAAATTTATCGTTAACCATCACCACCTCGCCGTGGGCAATCAAGGTGCCATTCACCAGCACGTCCAGCGGCTCGCCGGCCAGACGGTCAAGCTCGATCACCGAACCCTGATTCAGCTGTA
Organism: Marinobacter sp. BSs20148; assembly: GCF_000283275.1. Taxonomy (NCBI): domain Bacteria; kingdom Pseudomonadati; phylum Pseudomonadota; class Gammaproteobacteria; order Pseudomonadales; family Marinobacteraceae; genus Marinobacter; species Marinobacter sp. BSs20148. The sequence continues at coordinate 1,072,414 of NC_018268.1, read as the reverse complement.
GCAAATTGCGGATAGGAATCATGGTATTGCCGACTTCCATCGAGATGGTCACCGGTATGTCCATGATCACGTCAAGATCTGGCGAGTCTTTTGAGGTGTTAACGCTGTCTGAACCAAACTCTTCCATCGGCGCTGCGCGTACGTTGTTTTTTTTGTCACTTTCTTTACCACGATTCCCAGCGCCAGCCGCCTCGGCCATCGCCTCGTCCCAGTTGTCTTCGGTGCTGTCAGACTCCGCGCCAGACTCACCCATCGCGGCCTCCCACTCTGCCGCCAGTTTTTCATCTTCGCTCATATTCTGGTCGTCTGTTTTATCGTCGTCAGCCATTAGGTACGCCCTACCTTCAGTTGTTTCTTGACCTTGGGCAACGTCGCCCGTCCGTGAATTCTCAGTGCCAATTTATCATCGCGGGTGCCCAACGTTGCGGTGTATATCGGAATACCGTTAGCGGTGACGGTTAAATGCTCCGCCATTTCAATGGGTATGATGTCACCAGCTTTGAACTTGGCCACTTCACGCAGTGAAATGTGGCGACGGCAGATTGTAGAGTTCACCGCCACACTGACTGCCTTGATGTCTTCCTGAAGCGCGCTTACCCAGCGTTCGTCGGTATCGTCGATGTCGCTTTGCACGCCGGCGTCCAACACATCGCGAATCGGCTCAATCATCGAGTATGGAAGCGCAAAGTGCAGTTCGCCGCCACCGCCGTCCAGTTCTATATGAAAAGTACTCACCACGACTACTTCGCTAGGGCTGACAATATTGGCCATAGACGGATTCACTTCCGAGCTCAAATACTCGAAATTCACTTTTAACACCGTCTGCCAGGCTTCCTGCATGTCGTGGAATACCTGATTCAGCATCATCTGCACAATGCGGTTTTCGGTAGGGGTGAACTCGCGGCCCTCAATTTTGGCGTGGCGGCCCTGACCACCGAAGAAGTTGTCCACCAGTTTGAATACCAGCTTTGCATCCAGCACAAACAGCGACGTGCCGCGCAGCGGACGTATTTTGCATAGGTTTAAACTGGTTGGCACATAAAGGGTGTGCACGTATTCACCGAACTTCATGATCTGAACGCCGCTAGTTGACACATCGGCGGTGCGCCGCAGCAGGTTGAACAAGCTGATGCGGGTGTAGCGGGCAAAACGCTCGTTAATCATTTCCAGTGTTGGCATGCGCCCGCGAACGATGCGGTCCTGGCTGGCCAAATCGTAGTTTTTTACGCCGTCGTCGTCGGTGTCGTCGTCGGTGTCGATGTCACCGTCATCTACTCCATGAAGGAGCGCATCGATTTCGTCCTGAGACAGCAAGTCCTGCATAGTCGATTCCGCTGTGTAGATTCCAGCCGCATAGCGGCTATATCAAACGTTCACCTTACTGAACAACAAAATTACTGAACAACAAAGTTGCTGAACAATACTTGACGAATAGCGGCTGCGTTCTCGATGGCCAACAGCTCATTGACCTTGTCAGTCATCGCCTGTGCCAGCTCCTGGCGACCTTCCGGGGCACGCAAGCTGTCAAAGCTGCGACTGCCCAGCAGCTGAATTAGCTGGCTGCGCAGCAATGGCAAATGCACTTTGGCGGCATCCAGCACCGCCTGGCTTTCCGCTTCCAGTGACATATGTACTTGAGCGTAACGCTGGCGGCCTTCAGCTTGCACGGTGGTCAGCAAGGGTTCTTCCAAGTCCAGATAAACGCTGGTTAGAAATTCCGGTTCTTTGGCCTGTTCATCAGCGGTTTTGGCGCCACCCATGCCGAACAAGCTGCCATTCATAAACCAGAGCGCACCGGCCACCGCCAAAACAATAGCCAGTAAATTCAGAAAGCCCAGCAACACAAAGAGCTTGAGTTTGCTTTTTTTCGCTACGGGTTCATCAGCGCTGGTGTTCTCTGCCATAAGTCATTGGTCCTGAAAAACTCAAATAAGCCATTGCGCGCAGTTTACCGTTCAGCCCAGCCTTGGGCAAAACAGTTTGCCTAGGCAAACAAATCAACCTCACCACGCCAGCTCAAATCCAGCTGCCCGCCTGCTAAAATGACGTCCTGAACACCCAGTTCAGAGGCCCGGCCCTGGCCACCGTTACTGCCGGCCTCCGCATTACCTTGTTCACCGGATTGCTGACGGGGCTGGTCAGACACATCAAATCGCTCCAGCGAAACGCCCTGCTCACTCAACATCTCACGCAAACGGTGCGAATTCTGTTCTAACTGATCGCGCACCATTGGGTTGGCTGCGTGCACCGTTATGCTAGCCTGGTCGTTGTGCATACGTACCTTTACTTCCATCGGGCCCAGGTCTGCCGGGGACAGATGAATTTCAGCCACCGACATGTTGCGCGCGGTAAGCCAGCTGAGTTTGCCCATCACTTTGTCGCCCCAATCGGCCTGGCCCACCGGCACGTCTACAGACGTTGTGTAACCGCGCAGAGCCAATGCCGGATCGGTCTGCACCCGGGCGGCGCTGTTGGGCTGCTGCGGCAACAGACTGTCGGCGCTGCTTTGTAGACGGCTGTCGGCCACCAAATTGGCGCCGTCTGCCGGGCGCAGGCTTTCCGCTTTGCGCAATGTGTCGGTGAGGGACAGGCCCGCGGCTTGACTGGCGCTCAAGCCTGTCGCGGCGCCCTCTGTGCCAGCCTTTATAGCGCCAGGCGCCGCCAGCGGATTCAGTGATTGCCCTGGAATGCCTGCAGCCGGCATGGCGCCGGCACTAGCCAAGGCAACGCCGGCGGCGCTATTAATAACCACCGCACCGCCAGCGGCACCGGGGGCCGGAGCCGCTGGCGCCAGCATGGCCTGCAATTCCATAAAGGTGAGTGCCACCGGTTCCGTATCGGGCAGTTTTGCGGTGTCGGTATTTTCGGCAGCGTTGTTCTGCGGCTTGGTCACAGCCAGGGGCTCGGTGTTCTCGCTCTGGGCTTCATTGACCTTGCCAACGTCGTCCGCTTCGGCCTGACTGCTACGGTCAGCATCGGCAGGTTTTTTGGCGCTATCCGCTGCTTGGGGCTTAGCCGCGTTTTTATCCGCTGCATTGGCCTTATGGGCGTCGGCTTTCGAGTCTTTCGCAGCCGCTTGCTGAGCGGCAGAACGGTTTTTAACCTGATCCTGACGTGCCAGGGTTTGCGTGTGTTCACGGGACACGTCTTGGTAACGGCTGTTGCCGCCGTTGCCACTGTCGGCGTAGCCGCCGTCACGACTTTTTGCCGGGCGACTGACTGCCTGTTCGCTGATTGCGCTGGCGGAGCCTTGGGGGAGAAGCACTTGGGACATGGCAACCTCTTGCCGCGTGTGGCCGCGTAGTAGTTTGAAAGTAGCTTAAAAGTAGTTTGAAAGTAGCTTGAAAGTAATCCAAAAACCGGAAAACGGCGTTCAATGGCCGTTATTCCACGTAAGTAACAAAGCTAAAAGAGGTGTAGCAAGATCGGTGCCAGAGCGCGTCAGCGGGGTCGGCGCAGAAACGCCCGGCCTGCGGCTTCATCGGCTTGTTTCTGTTCGCGAGAATCTTGCTCGCGTTGCTCCTGCTGGCGACAGGTAGTGATGAAATTTTCCATACCACGGCGTTTTTCCCAAGCTTTCAACCACTCGTTGCGACGAACTTCGAACACCTGATTTGCCTGTTCAAGCTGAACCTGCTGCTGCCCGATTAACTGGTCAAGCTGGCCCATAAAAGCCTGCCAGGCTTGCAATCGGCTAACCGCAACCACGCCCTGCTGGCCGTCACGGATTTGCTGGCGATATTCCTGATGATAGCTCTGAAGTTCCTGAATTTGCTGCTCTCGTTGCGCCATAAGGGTGCGAGCCTCGCCCATGCGTTCCAGCGCCTGTTTCTCTTTGCGCTGTTCCAACGCCAGCACCACCCCAAGGCGTTGCGAACGCTGCATTATGAATTACTACCGGCGACGGTTGGATTTGGCGTAGCGACCTGCATGCGTTCGGGCGAACGCCGCTCAGGCACCACCTCAAGCAGTTGCTCAACGCTTTCGTTCAGCGAGGTTTTTTCACTGAGCCCCTGTTTCAGGAATTGCCGCATATTGGCAATGTGCGCAACGGCAAAGTCGGTTTCCGGATCGCTGCCTTTGACATAAGCGCCCACGCTGATCAAATCCCGCGCTTGCTGGTAGCGTGAGTATACCTGTTTAAAGCGCTGCGCCCGGGCAAAGTGCTCAGGGTCGGTCACCTGGGGCATAACCCGGCTGATGGACGCTTCAACATCGATCGCCGGGTAGTGACCCTCTTCCGCCAGCCGCCGCGACAACACAATATGGCCGTCCAAAATGGCCCGGGCGGCATCAGCAATCGGGTCTTGCTGATCGTCGCCTTCAGTCAGTACCGTGTAAAAAGCAGTAATGGAGCCGCCGCCGGGGCGACCGTTGCCAGTGCGTTCCACCAACTGTGGCAACTTGGCAAATACCGATGGCGGGTAGCCCTTGGTCGCCGGGGGCTCACCCACCGCCAGGGCAATTTCACGCTGGGCCTGGGCGTAGCGTGTCAACGAATCCATCAGCAGCAGCACACGCTTGCCCTGATCGCGGTAAAATTCGGCAATGCGTGTGGTCAGCATAGCCGCGCGCAGGCGCATCAGCGGTGAGTCGTCGGCAGGCGAAGCCACCACCACGGAACGGGCCAGGCCTTCTTCACCCAGAATGTCTTCAATGAATTCTTTTACTTCACGGCCGCGCTCGCCAATCAACCCGACCACGGTGACGTCGGCGTTGGTAAATCGGGTCATCATGCCTAACAGCACACTTTTGCCCACGCCGCTACCGGCGAACAGGCCAAGGCGCTGGCCCTGCCCCACGGTAAGCAGCGCATTAATGGCACGAATGCCCACGTCCATAGGTTGGCGCACCGGCGCCCGGTTCAGCGGGTTGATGATGTCGCCGCTGAGCGACACGCGGGCTTCGGCGTGCAGCGGGCCTTTTCCATCCAGGGGTTCGCCACTGCCGTCAACGACTCGCCCCAGCAACTGATTGCCCACCGGCACCCGGCTGGTCGAAGACAAGGGCACCACCAAAGCGCCAGGGCGAAGGCCTTCAATGGCAGTCAGCGGCATCAAATACACTTTTTCATCTTCAAAGCCGACCACTTCGGCTTCAACCACGCCACGGCCCTGGCTTTGGATTACGCAGCGGTCGCCCACCATCATAGGCACGCCCACGCATTCCAGCGTAAGCCCAACCATACGGGTCAAACGGCCAGCCAGCTCCGGCGTTTGTTGTGCCTGTACGTTGCGGCTACGGCGGCTCAGGCGCTCGGCAAGACTGCCAGACAAGCGATCAGGTAAGCTATCAGACAGGGCGTCAGAGAGGGGAGCTGTCATCGCCGGGCTCCTGGAATTCGTTTTTGCTGGCATCATTTACCAAGGCGCAAACCACCTGTTGAAAACGTTTTTCAACAGTGAAATCCACCAGCGAGTAGCGGGTTTCCACGCGGCAACCGCCGGGGCTGATAGCGGCATCTTCCACCAGTTTCGTGGACGCATCAAGCCGCGCCAAAGACGCTTGCAGCGGCTCAATATCTTTCGGATTGGCGCTGATACGCACGGTTTCAGTGGTGGATGGCAGTGCCGCCATCGCTTGGCGCACCACCTGCATAATATGGCTGGAGTCTTGAGATAGCTCGCGCTGGACAACCGCTTTGGCCACCGCAGTTGCAAGCTGGACCAACGCCTCTTCCAGGTCGTTTTGCTGCTGGCGAATGGGTAATACCAGTGATTCCATCACTAAGTCGATGCGTTTTTCCAACGCCTGCATCTGCTGCTGGCTGTGTTCGCGTCCCGCGCGCTCGCCTTTCTCGCGGCCTTCGACAGCGCCGGCTTTCACACCTTGAGCAAAACCTTCTTCGCGACCTTTGGCAAAGCCTTCCCGATGGCCTTTTTCAAGCCCGGCCCCGTGGCCTTCCGCTTCCGCCTGTTGGTGAATATCCTGAAGCTCCGCGGCGGTCAGCGGTTTGATATCACGTTCTTCTTCACGGGGAACTTCGTTGCCACGGGCGTCAAGCAGGGGCAACTCCCAACGCTCGTAAGCGGTAAGCTGTTCTTTCGGGATGCGGCTGCGGTCGTTGCGGGAGTCGGCCATTACATCATTTCTTCGCCGCCGCCACCGAGGACGATTTCACCGGCTTCGGCCATGCGGCGGGCGATGCTTATAATGTCTTTTTGTGCGCTTTCTACTTCACTCACTTTAACCGGGCCCTTGGTTTCCAGATCGTCCTGTAAGAGTTCAGCGGCACGCTTGGACATGTTCTTGAAAATTTTGTCTTTGACATCGTCGTCGGCGCCCTTGAGTGCAATCACCAGCACTTCAGACGACACTTCACGCAGCAAGGCCTGAATGCCACGGTCGTCCACGTCCTTCAGATTGTCGAATACAAACATCAGGTCTTCAATGGTGGTTGCCAGATCCGGATCGGTTTCCTTGATCGACTCCAACAGACTCGATTCAATGCTGCGGTCCATAAAGTTCATGATGTCAGCGGCGCGCTTTACGCCGCCAATCCGGCTGGTTTGCGTCGAGGAGCTGCCAGAGAACTGCTTTTCCAGAATGTCGTTCAGTTCCTGCAACGCCTGAGGCTGTATGGTTTCCAATGACGCGACGCGCATCATCACATCTAATCGCACTTTGGGGTCCAGAGCACCCAGGATTTCGGCGGACTGGTCCGGGTCAAGATAGGAGATAACGATGGCCTGAATTTGCGGGTGTTCGTACCGGATGATATCGCCCACCGCGCGGGGCTCCATCCACTTCAGAGTGTCTAGACCGGTGGTATTGCCACCAATCAGAATGCGGTCAATCAGGCTGGCAGCTTTGTCGTTACCCAGAGCCTGGGTCAGCATGGCACGAATGTAATCGTCGTTGCCCACGCCCAGGCCGGTCTGGCCGCCCACGGCGTCGATAAAATCGTTTAGTACGCCACTGACATCCTCTTTGCTGATATCCCGCATTTGTGCCATGGCCACGCCAACCCTCTGCACTTCCTTCGGGCCCATGTGCTTTAGCACTTCCGCGGCGTCGGCTTCGCCCAGCGACATCAACAGAATGGCCGCCTGCTCTACCCGCGAGATTTTGCGTCCGGGTTTCGCCGGCGCCCTGCCTGCGCCCTGGCTTGCCTCATCAGTCATCAACATTCACCCATTGGCGCATTACCTGTGCAACCCGTGCCGGATCTTCGGCAATCAGCCCTTTCAGGGCGTTAAGCTGTCTATCATAACCCCCTGTGCTGCCGGGTAAAAGCAGGTCGTCTTGATTGGCCATGGCTTGGCGCAGAGAATCGCCGCCTTCGATGCCGTCCAGATCGCCGTAACCTCCATTACCGTCACCGGCCAAGCCTTTATTGCCGCTCGCTAAATTTTTCAAGGTGGGCCGCAGCAGGCCCAATACCAGCACCAAAACCACTAGGCCGGCCAGAACCTGTTTCATCAGGTCCCAAAACCAGGGTTGCTGCCAAAAGCCGGGGGCCTCATATTCCAGCACCTGTTCCGGAGCAAACGCGGTGTTCATCACTGTAACGCTGTCACCGCGGGCCGCCGAATAGCCCACCGCATCGCGCACCAGCATGCTCAGGCGCTGCAATTCCTGCTCCGGCCAGGGCTCGTAAGTAACCGCGCCGGTGTCCGCATCAACCATTTTCATGTCATCCACCGCCAAGGCGACGGTCAGGCGCTTTATCCGGCCCAGTTCCTGGCGAACGTAGCTGACGGTGCGATCCATTTCGTAATTGCGGGTGGATTCGCTGCGCACATCGACTGGCGCCGATGCAGGTTCGGTACCGTCAGCATTAGCGCCGGCATTGGTCTGTTGCGGCCTAGTGGCGTTCTCGGGGGGCTGGTTCGACAGAGCTCCGGGAACGCCAATGGGGCCGCCACCAGCGCTGCGCCTTTCGGTTAACTGACGTTCGCTGCGCACCGCCTGCTGTTCCGGGTTGAACAACTCTTCAGCTCGTTCCACCGAAGAGAAATCAAGATCTGCGGACACCTCGGTGCGATAGCGGCCTGCTCCTACAATCGGCGAAATCAGCGACGACACCCGACGGCTCAGGCGTTCTTCCACCCTGTCGGTGTAGTCGTACTGGTCGGACATGCGATCAGTGTCGGTTTCAGCATCGGCGCCGGTCAGCAGATTGCCGTTCTGATCAACCACGGTCACACCGGACTTGGTCATCATCGGCACGCTGCCAGCCACCAGATTAACAATGGCAGCAATGTACTCCTGCTCCGGGAGGCGCCCTGCAAACACTTCCAGAAACACCGAGGCTGACGGCTCGTGGGCATCGCGGATAAACACCGAACGCTCCGGAATGGCAAGGTGCACTCGGGCGCTGCGCACGCCGCGCATGCTGGCAATGGTGCGCGCCAGCTCGCCTTCCAGGCCGCGGCGATAGCTGATGGTTTCCATATATTGGGAGGTACCCAAGCCACGGTCTTGGTCCAACAATTCAAAGCCCAGGGTTTTTTGGTCAGTGACGCCTTCAGCCGCAAGCCGCAAGCGTGCGTTGTATACCTGATCGGCCACCACCAGCAGTGCACCGCTGCGCGGATCCATTTTATAGTCGATTCCGCTGCTGTCCAGAATGCTGGTAACGTCCTGCGGGTTGTACGATGACAAGTCACCCAGAACCGGCTGGTAGTTGGGTTCCTGGGCCCACAGCACCACCGCCACGCCCAGAGCAACGCTGGCTGCCAGCCCCACCATCAGGCCAGCCTGACGCAGCAGGTCCAGTCTATTGAAGCCCATGAAAGCGCGGCTGCGGCCTTCGCCGCCGCTGCTTGCTGCGGAGGCCGCCGGCGAATTCGATTGTGTGGTCTGTGCAGGCACGCTGGCCATGAGGCTGATCTCCGGTTAAACCTTGATCCGATGGACTAACAAAATCCTGAAACGTTCTGAAACGCGCTGAAATGAGACGCGCCAGTTATACCGGCATGTTCATGATGTCTTCGTATGCTTTGACGACCCGGTTACGGACCTGGGTCAGCGCCTCAAACGACACCGATGATTTCTGCGCGGCAATCATTACCCGGGTAATGTCCACGTTGGGCTCGCCCATGTCGTAGGCTGTACGCAGATCACCCGCGGTTTTCTGCGCATCCGCCACATTGCCAACAGCCTCCCCCAGAATAGAGCTAAAACTTGCCGTTCCGTTGGTTTCGCCTACTTCGCGCGGGCCATCCATACGGCCGCGCACAGATTGATTCTGCTCTACCTGCTGGTTCTGCGTCATTTGCGAACGCAGGTTGCGGATGTCGGCAAGAACACTGTTGATATCGGCGCGCTGAACCATAACTTTCTCCCGGGCTACCCAGATGACATTGGGTTATCTGTCTCGTTACCGAAGAATTAGCAAAGCCCAGACCAACTTTTTTAAAGTGTTTTTAATCAGTAATATACCTTTTCCTTAACGCGCCGAAACCTCGACTTTATAAGGTGGGAATGGATAAGCGTCGAAGTTTTGACAGGAGCCGAGGAGCCTGCGGCTGAACAAAAAAGGCACCCAAAAGGGTGCCAGGAAGGAGTACTACATAAAAAATGGTGCTGAATAAAAAGAAGTACTGCGTAAATAAGCGGTTAGACAAACCGGCGACACCTAAATCAGGCCAAAGCCATTTCCGCCTCCAGATCAATACCGGCGTCACGAATCTGCGCCAGCTTGTAGCGCAAGGTGCGGGGGCTAATGCCCAACTGCTCGGCGGCGCGGTTACGGCGACCACGCTCCTGGCGCAGAGTCTGAATAATAAGTCGGAATTCCTGCTGGCGCAGATCGCCTTCAAGTGTCCCTAGGGAACCTTGCTGGTTTGCCATGGTTCCAGCGGTGCCAACTGCGTCGGGCACTGTCGGCTGCGAAACCAGATCAACGGCGTGCGCATCAGCGGTAGTTGATTCTACATTTGCTTTTGCGGCCGCTGATACCATGGGCGCTGTTGAGGCAACGGGTGCCGCCAGGCGCACGCTGATGCCTAAGTCCAGGCACAGGTCGTCAACGTGAATCACATTGCTCTGGTGCAACACCAGCGCTCTTTGTATGGCATTATCCAACTCGCGTACATTGCCCGGCCAAGGGTGGGCCAGCATCGCCTCGCGGGCGTCAGCCGCAAACCTGACGCCATTGAGCTTCAGTTTGCGACTGTGATTTTTCAACACCGCATTGGCCAAAGGAATGATGTCCAGCGGCCGCTCACGCAGCGGTTGCCAATGCATCGGAAACACCGTCAGTCGGTAGTACAGGTCTTCACGAAAACGGCTATCGCGCACGTGTTCGGCCAGATCCCGGTTGGTGGTGGCAATCACCCGCACGTCCAGGGCAATGGTTTTTCGCCCACCTACCCGCTCTACTTCCCGTTCCTGCAGCACTCGCAGCAATTTAGATTGCAAGCCTGGGTCCATTTCCGACACTTCATCCAGCAGGATCGTTCCGCCGTTGGCTTGTTCGAATTTACCGGGTGATGATGCGATGGCACCGGTGAAGGCACCTTTTTCATGGCCAAAGAGCATGGCTTCGAGCATGTTTTCGGGAATGGCCGCGCAGTTTATGGCAATAAACGGCTTGTTGGCGCGGGGGGAATGCTGGTGAATATAGCGCGCAAGCACCTCCTTGCCGGTGCCGCTTTCACCTGAAATCATGACCGTTGAGTCGCTGTTGGCTACCTTGGCTGCCAGCTGGAACATGCGCTTGCTAATGGGGTCTTCCGCTACCGGCTGATCGCTATCAGCCTGGCGCTTTCTGCCGGTAATTTTGCTAACCGCATCGACCAGGGCATGGCCTTCAAACGGCTTTACCAGGTAATCAATGGCACCGGCCTGCATAGCCGACACCGCATGGCTAATCTGGCCGTAGGCCGTCATCAGCATCATCGGCAGTCCCGGATACAGGCGCTGTACTTCAGCCAGCAATTCGTGGCCAGACAGCCCCGGCATATTAACGTCACTAACCACCATGTCGACTGGCACCTGGGACAGCTGCCGAAGAGCTTCGTGGCCGTCTGCCGCCTCATGAACGCGAAATTTGGCCAGTTCCAGAGTTATCACCAAAGCTTCGCGCAGGTCACGGTCGTCCTCAACAATCAGAATCCGGGGCTTGGTCATGGTGCTGGTCTCCACTGCATATTCGATAGTGCGTGCCGGTGCGGCTCGCTAGATTTAATCAAGTGCTGTTATTAATTCGTGCGACTCACCAATGGCAGGTAAATCGTGGCCTGTGCCCCACCTTGGCCGTTTGAGGTCATCGCAAAGCGGCCTTGATGTGCGTTCACTACCGCTTGTACAACCGCCAGACCAAGGCCGGTGCCGTGGGATTTTGTGGTGTAGAAAGCTTCTTGCAAGCGCGGAACCATAACCGGGTCAAACCCCGAGCCGTTATCGCTTACCTCGATGGCCAACTCATGATCACAGCCGCGAAGATTCAGGCGCACGCTGGCGGCACCGGCTTCAATGCTGTTGTTGACCAAATTGGTACAGGCACCTACCAGAGCGTCACGGTTACACAACAGATCGCCCTCAGCCTCCCGGGTGTCCAGAATTACCTGAGTGCCACTTCGTTCAGCAATAGCGTCTACCGCAGACTTCAGAGCAATCGCCAGAGTGGTTACCGACAGCTCTTCCGCCAAACGAGTTTCACCGCGGGCAAAAATCAGCATGTCGCGCACCTGCTGTTCCAAATGTGACAGGCGCGACATGAGTCGATTGGCACAGCGCTGGCGCATTTCTTCATCCAGATCGGCTTCAGTCAGGTGACCGCCGTACAGAATCGCCGCCGACAGGGGTGTGCGAATCTGATGGGCCAATGAGGCGACCATCTTGCCCATCGCCGATAAGCGTTGGGCATGAGCCAGCTGTGACTGCAACTGTCGGGTTTCGGTCATATCCGTCAGCAAAATTAACTGACCGGGCTGATTTTCCATGGTGCGAATTTCAATACTGACCCGGCGACCGTCTTTCAGCGATATTTCGTGACCGTCGTCCTGGCGTGGCGCAAAGCAGCGCTGAATCACGTTAATCCAGTGCTCGCCATTCAACGGCTCACCCAAAAGGCCGATGGCCGCAGGGTTGGTTTGGGTAACCACACCCTGGCTGTCCAGCACCACCACGCCAGCGGGCAAGGCCTTTAACAGAGTGGTAAGTTGGTCTGCCAATTGTTCTTTTTTCTCCAGCTCTTGCTGACGCTGCAGACTCTCTTCCGATAATTCGCCAGAAAGCTGGTTAACACGAGATTCCAGAGTGCGGTAAGAATCGGTAATCTGGCGCGACATGCGATTGAACATGTCCAAAGCGGAGTCTACCGCTTCATCACTTTGCTGCGGGAATAGCGCCGTTACCTTGCCATTCACATCGGCGGCGGCGTTAGCCGGTGCATTGGTCTGCCCGATTGCAAATTGTGCGTGATTCATAACCCTTTCCCTTACCCAAAGTGATCGATATTGCTGCTGCGCAGACCGCTCACTGGTGATTCGTTACGATTTACCAAGCTAGCTTCATGCCAACTCAATATTTCTTAATCTTTTCAATGGGAAAGGATTTTCACAAAAAGGCAGATGACGGGTTTCCGTCACTTTAAAACGACAAAAGCGCCAGCGGTTACAAACCGTTGACGCCGTTTTGAGATTGCTGAACCGGCGTTTTCAGCCGGCTGATTGAACATCTGAGGCATCGTGCCCTCAGGCTTCACCCGCCTCTTCACGAAGACCGAACTTGCGGACTTTTTCCACCAAGGTGGTGCGGCGAATACGTAATTTTTCTGCAGCCCGGGCCACGACTCCGCCAGCTTCGTCAAGCGCCTGCTGGATCAATTCACGCTCCAGGTTACCCAAATAGTCTTTCAAATCGAGCCCATTAACGGGCAATAACGCAGGTGAATCTAACCCAACCAAGCCAGACGAGAGAGATGACAGCTCAGGCTCATCAAAATCGGCGTTATCTTCGTCATGGTCCTCAACGTAACGGAATTTTTTCGGCAGTTCCTGCACACCAATCACCCCAAACGGATTCATGATTGCCAGGCGCTCTACCAAATTGGCCAGCTCACGCACGTTGCCGGGCCAGTCGTGACGACACAAATTCAGAATGGCAGCGGAGTTCAAGCGCAACGATCCGCGTTTTTCTTTTTCCATGCGGGCAACCAGCTCGTTGATCAGCAGCGGAATGTCCTCAACCCGATCGCGCAGGGCCGGCATCTCAATGGGAAACACATTCAGCCGGTAATACAGATCTTCGCGGAAGCTCCCACTTTGAATCATGTCTTCCAAGTGTTTGTGGGTAGCGGCAATGATACGCACGTTGGCAAATTTAGTGTGGTTGCTCCCGACCCGCTCGAACGTACGCTCTTGCAAAACCCGCAGAATCTTCACTTGCATATTCAACGGCATGTCGCCTATTTCGTCCAGAAACAGGGTGCCGCCCTCGGCCAACTCAAAACGACCCACACGAGCGGCTATCGCGCCAGTGAACGCGCCCTTTTCATGGCCAAACAACTCGCTCTCCAGCAGTTCCGCAGGAATGGCGCCGCAGTTTACCGGCACAAAGGGTTTATCGCGTCGACTGGAATGGTAATGCAGATTACGTGCGACCACTTCTTTGCCGGTACCGGATTCGCCCGTCACCAACACGCTTACTTCCTTGTCTGCCACCTGCTCCATCAATTGGCGTACCTGCTGCACTTTGCGGCTGGTACCCACCAGTGACCGGAACAACTGAACGCCGCGCATCTGGCCGCGCTTGCGGGCTCGGCTGTGGTGGTCGTGGAAGACCTGGGCACGGTATAGCGAATCAATAAATTTGGTGTAACCAAATGGCCACTCCAAGCGCGCAATAATTCGCCCACGCTGTTCTTCATTCAGACCGGAAAAATCAGAGTCGCCAATACACAGCACGGGAATGCTGGGAGACCATTTGCACAAAGCTCTGATCGTGGCTTCAGCGTTGGCATCGTCGCCTTGCACGATGGCCACAGAGACCGCCTGTGCGTCTGCGTCTGCGTCTGCGTCTGCGTCTGCGTCTGCGGCACCTAACAACACATCGCGTGCCTTGCTGCCAGCCAACCAGCTTTCTTCGCCGAGAAACTCGAGAATGGTCGTAATATCGCGGCAGCGGTCAGCAGCTTCACTGAACACCAGCACTGTGTTGGATTTCAACATGCCAGGCAATCTCTTGTCGGTTTTGAGCGACATTTAAGACCTTAACTGCCTCGGAGTCAATTTAATGACGCCAAACCCTAAAAATCTTGCTTACACGCGCCAGCGATCTGGCGCTGCCCGCAATCTGGCTCAGGGCCTAGACGAGGACACTTCATGATAGGCTTTAGCTGCGCTGTTATTACGATTGACTCCTTTCAATTCGAGCTCTGCTGCGGCTTTGGCCTGGTGGGCAGAGCTGTCAGCAGCGTCGACAAACTGCTGCACCCTCTGTAATTGACTGCGCACGGTTTCAGCTGGCAGTTGCCCTTGTTCCAACGCTTCAAGCACGGGTTCGATAGCGGGCTTTATCTCTGGGCTCAGGCGGCTAATCAGCTCCCAGTCTTGGTCTTTCAGAGCCTGCTGCATGTGCTCGAGAAGCTGGTCTAGATGTGCCATTGCAGGATGGTCTGCGGCCATTGTTCATTGCTCCTGTTCAATGATCTGCAACCGGGTGAGAAACCCAGTGTGCTTACAACTGATCATGTTACACCTTAGCGACGCACAACAGCACAACGTAAGGCAACCGCGGTGAGTCACCACGGCCTAACCCCGGCAAACATCTCAGGTATTTGTTGTTTGATTTGGACGGACATTTCAACGCACAGCTACGATTTTTTTTGGCGGCTTTTGATTGTTGGGGCAAACTTCTCAAAACTGAAGTAGACAGCGGGCACCGCAGCTTTGGAACTGTTATGGTGTGTTACTTATTTCTCGTTTCAGCGGCTTCCGGTGCGCGTGAATTCCACAGCGTCCATTACGCTAATATTAATCGCAACAGCAGTCTCGAGGGTATATGGCAGCAGCGTGGCATTCCCATCTTGCCGGTAAACTGGCACTGGCTCAGACATTGTTACGACTTGCTGTTAACAGCAATCAGCCCTTACAGCAGGAAGCCTGCAAACAAGGTGCCATTGAGCTCATGCTGCGATCGCGAAGGCTCCTGCTCTATACCCTGGCAGAGTGCTATCAGCAACGCAAAGGGCAACCCCAGAGCATTGACCAACTGGGCAAGCTGATCGGAGCCGATGCGTCGGAAGTTCAGCAACTTCTGGCATTACAAGCCAGCGCTGACAGTTGGTGGAACCACTTGGAGCAACTTGGAGACGCACAGAACCGGCCACCTGCGGCAAAAAAAACCATCAGCAACGACAACATTATTGCCATCACTGCAGCCGTTGGCGCAGACCGCTCGCTGTCATCGGTTCAAGCCAGCCTAAGCGCAATAAAGCAATTTTCAGCCGATGTGGAAGCAAGACACAGCGAGTGGTAAAACATCCCCGCGTACACTTTCCCGTTGGCGAACATAAAGGTTTGGATCATGTCACCATCGTTTTTTGAAATTATTCAACTCAGCAATGGCGACTACGCTTTGCGCCGCGTTGACGACGACGGCGCGCCATTGGTGCGTATCAGTTTTTCCGAAGAAGCCAAAGACATGATGGACGACCGCCAGATGCAAGTGGCCAAAGCCATGATTGCGGCAGGCATTGACGCAGCGGGCGATAGCGCCCAGGACTTGGACGAGGATAGCACCGACAGCGGCAGCGACGCTGAGTGGTTTGATGCGCCCCACAGCCCGACGCTGCACTAATGCTAACGTAGAAATCTGGTAGCGCTGGCGCACTACTCTTTACTAACGCTGACGCAAAACGACGCCGTGGCTATTGCCCGCGGCGGATGCCGCCTGAAGTGCCTCGAAACACGCTTTGTTCAGTTTTTCAGTCCACAACACCACCGCATGACATGTGCCCACGCTGAGCGCCCGCTCCGCCAACTTGAGCGCCGGATGCTCGGCGCTGGAACGCAAAACCAGCAGCTCACCCGCAATAATGCCGTGCATTTTTTGCCATTTGCTGACCAGCTCTTGAGGTGGGTCAATCCATGCCAGCCAGCGCTTTTCCTGGTTCAGCTGGGTCAGCATTGGCAGTAACAGCTGAAAATTTTCCACCTGGCCTTGGGGCAAGATAATTTCAGTGACGTTACCAACCGACACCGGGGCTGGCAGGGGTTGAACTCGCAGAGGCCGCGCCTGCTCTGCCACTCGCGCTGCGATCTGTTGCTGATATGCAAGATTGCCGTTAAAGCTCAGTTGTTCCATGATTCCCTGCCCTTCTTTGTGTCGGTTTACTATCGCTACGGATCAGTGCAGGTCTGAGCGGCGGATAACGCCAACGCCCAACCCTTCAATGAACAGTTCCTGCTCGGTCAGATCCACTTCAATCGGTGCGAAGTCGTCGTTTTCCGCCACCAGATACACTTTGTTACCTTCTTTACGAAAGCGCTTCACGGTCACTTCATCACCTACCCTGGCCACCACAATCTGGCCGTTGTGCACGTCCTGAGTGCTGTGCACTGCCAGCAAGTCACCGTCTAGAATGCCGATATTCTTCATGCTCATACCACGCACTCGCAGCAGGTAATCCGCCGCCGGCGAAAAAAAACCGGGCTTTAACGTGCAGTGGTCTTCCACGTGTTCCTGAGCCAAAATCGGGCTACCGGCTGCCACTTGGCCAATCACCGGCAAACCCAGATCCTGCTCGCTTTCTGGCAGGCGAATACCACGGCTGGCGCCGGGCACCATTTCAATAGCGCCTTTGCGTGCCAAAGCCCGCAAATGCTCTTCTGCCGCATTGGCGGAGCGAAAACCCAGCTCAGCTGCAATTTCGGCGCGGGTGGGCGGATACCCGGTTTCATCCAGGTAGCGGCGGACAATATCCAGCACTTGGGACTGCCTGGCAGTGAGTTTCATATTCGGGGTCCGCTGCGTCATAAAATACCCTGTTTGTTTATACAGTGGTTTGACTATATACAGTGTTTTATCCAGTGTAAACCCTGTTTATGGCATTTTCCCCACTTGCTCGATTACCAGACTTAGGCACCTGATATGCTATGGTGATTCTGTCGTTACAGGCCGCGCTTGCAGCGCTGAAAACTGATTTAAGGATGTAATAATGACGCAAAAGAACGTCTGCAAAGCACCCTCAGTAACCCACACTGCCAGCGGAGCAGAGCGCCGGGTTGGTGTAGAAATCGAGCTTTCGGGTTTAAGCTATAAAGCGCTGGTGCACGAAGTCGCCAATCTGCTGAACGGCCCGCCGCAAACGCGGTCGCGCTACGTAACCGCAATAGACACGGCACTGGGCGAGTTCGTGATCGAACTGGATTCTGATCTCATTAAAGAGCTGGACCTGACCGGAGCCGACGTGCCGGAAAGCCTGCACGAGTTTGGTGGGCAGGCTATGGACGTAATCGACGCCGCGGCCGAGCGTATCGTGCCGCTGGAAATTGTCGGGCCGCCCATCGGTTTTTCCCAGGTGGAAGAGGTTGAGCGGCTGGTCAAAGAACTGCGGCAACTTGGCGCACTGGGCAGCCGCGATTCCATTTATTATGCCTTCGGACTGCAACTGAACCCGGAACTGCCAGATTTACAGGCGCCCACCATTACCCGATATTTACAGGCGTTTGCAGGCTTGTACGAGTGGCTGAAAAAGCGCCATCAACTGGATATCAGCCGGCGTTTTACTCCCTATATAGAGCCCTGGGCGCCTCACTACACAGAACTGCTTATGAAAGATGACTACGCGCCGTCGTTGGAACAGCTAATGGAAAACTACCTGCAACACAACCCTACCCGAAACCGGGCACTGGATCTGCTGCCGCTGTTTGCCCATCTGGATGCACCGTTGCTGGCCCGGTACGTAGAAGACTCACGCATCAAAAAACGGCCCACCCTGCATTATCGGCTACCGGATTGCGACGTCGACAACCCGCAGTGGAATTTCTCTTCGGTATGGAATGACTGGGTAATACTGGACGACATTGCCAACAACAGCGAAGACCTCGCGCAGCTTCGGGCTCAGTTTCGCGATTCCGGCACTATCAGCTTGCACAATCTGACCCACAGCAAAGCGGAGACCATTCACCACTGGCTTGAACACAAAGGCTATGTCTGAATCGATATCTGAACGGATGAAAGAAGAATCTCCGCCCGGGCTGACCATCGGCATCAGTGGCCCGCGCCGACGCGGACCGGCCCAGCGGCTGATTGCGCTGGCGCTGCGCATGCACGGTGCGCGCACCCATTACATACGCCCCGAAGCCAGGGTGAACGTCAGCCTACTGGACGGCCTAGTGCTTTCCGGCGGCAGTCACGTGCAACCGTCGCTATATGGCCAGCACCCCATGGTAACGGCAGATTACGATAAACGCCGTGATGAAACCGATCAGCGCCTGCTGATAGAAGCGGAAACCCTGAACCTGCCGGTACTGGGAATATGCCGCGGCGCACAGTTGATTAATGTTCATCGCGGCGGTTCCCTGTGCCAAAACGTGACCCCACTGCGGCAGAACACACGCCATCGCCCGCTGCTATTGCCCCTGCAAACCGTGAAGGTGGTGGATCACACTCGCCTGAGCCAGATCATGCAGGCGCCGGTTATCGGTACAAATCGTATTCACAGCCAAACCATTAAAAAACTGGGGCAAGACCTGCGCGTAGTGGCTGTGGATAACGATCTGTTCGTGCAGGCCATCGAAAATACCCGTGGCCAATGGCTAATGGGAGTGCAATGGCACCCGGAGTATCTGCTTTTCCACAGCGGCCACCGTCGTATATTCCGCCATTTTGTAGACCAGGCCTGTCGCCTGAAAATGGCCAGACTGAACGCCAAGCCTTAGCCGTGCGTTACCCGTTTTTAACCGTGCTTTAAAAATCCCGGGTATAAAAAATGTCCAGCGAGGCCGCCAGACCACTGGCGGCCTCGAGATAGAAATAGCGCCCTAAATCGAACCGCAATGCCACCGTGGTCACCGGCTCAAAAATACCCACGCCGTAACGGATGCTGAGTTCGTCGGTCAGATAACCGCTGGCCACTACCGCGGTCTGGTCGCCGCTGCCCTCGGCTTCAAGGGTCAAATCACGAATGCCAAACTCTGCGCCCAACGCACCCGTTATCTTGTTGGCTTGGTTCAGACCCAATGACAGCGCTGCGCGACTCATTTGACCGTCGTCTTGCTGGCTTTGCGGGGCACGGCCCAGAATCAGGTACGACAGCGCATCGGTTTGCGGCATCTCCGGGATGGAAAACACCTCGGTCGCTGGCGACTGCACCGGGCCCGTCAGGCGCAGCCCTGCGACGACCGACCCGACCGTGCGCACCGCTTCCAACACCAGATAAGGCTGGGTCAGGTTGCCTACAAACAGCAGCCGGGCTTTACGCAGGGTCAAATCCTGACCATAGGCCTCAAAGCGGCCCTTGTTGAGTCGCAAAGTGCCGCGGGTATCCATATTGTTGCCAATCCGCAGGGTTCCGCTAAGGTCGCCGGTAGCGCCGAACGCCGCAAACGTGACCTTGTCATCGGGGCTTCCTACGTTCACCACCACGTCCATCGTTAACGAGCGAATCACCGGCTCGGGTTTTTTAACCCCCACAATCACTTCGTCATCAGACACAGATACCGCCCGCGGCGGCAGCCCGCGGATTTCTATAGCGCCACGGGGCACATCAATACGGCCGTTAACCAACAATTCCCCACCGGAAAAGGCGATGGTCAAGTCCGGCGCGACTTCCAGCTCGGCGTAAGGCTCAATGTTGATGGGCAGGCGTTCGCCGCGCAAAGACACGCTGCCGCTGGGCAAGTCGCTTTGCCAGTCAAGCTCGCCCTGAAGCACCAGCTCACTGCGTTCATTGGCTCGAATTAAACCGTTAATATTGGCGTTGTAGCCCAGCATTTCAACGGTGACGTTGATTTGCTCCATGGCCAGCGGCAGGCGTGGGTCAATCACCCGGCCGTCAGACAGGGTTAATTCGCCATTCACCGCGGGCCGCATGAGCGGGCCAGACAGCTCACCCCGGCCGTTAATCTGGCCGGCTACCTCTTCCAGTCCGGTAAAAATGCCCAACAGCGCAATGTCCATGCCGCTGAGCTGAAAGTCGCCGCTAAGGGTGCGTTCGGACGCAGCCGGGTCAATACTCAGGTCTGCCTTTAACGATCCCAGTTTTGGCCCGGCCAACGCCAACACTAATTGCGCCTCAGACGTCTGCAACGTCAAACGGGTAGACAGTGCGCTGTGGCGAAAGGTTTCCCAGTCGCCATCCAGCAGAATTTCGAAGTCACCCGCACCGGCATCCAGCTCTATTGCGCCGCTGGGGCCTTCGGCGCCCATGGCAAAATCGATACTGCCATTGATATTAGCCTGCCAGCGCAGATTTTCCGGCAATAATGGCCCCAGCGCCTTCGACGGCAAATTAATGATGCGGTATTCGACATCTGCCGCCGGCAGCAGAGTCTGGTCGCCGGCACACAAAGCGCTTTGCTGCCACTGCCAGCAATGTTCGGCAAAGGTCAGTTGCGGCTCGGTGCTGCCTGTTGCGGCCTTGAAAGACAGGGCTGCGGGCTGGCGCAGCTGCCAGCGTTGGTCCTGCCCGGTTACCAGCACCTCACCGCGCCTGAGCTCGCCTTGCCATTGTTGCCACTGCTCACCCGCCGCACCCGCCAGCGCCAGGCGAACTTCAACCTCGCGGTGAATCATGTCCAGAACCAGCTCATGTTTTTGGCGCGTGCCATCCAGCGTTACGTCCAGCTGCTCAACGGTCTGACCACCGGCCTCAACGCCTCGGGCTTGAAGCCGGCTGCGGATTGCGCCCGTCGCATCAAGGTTAGCGCTGAGTTCCACGCCCGCGAGTTGCAGCTGGTCTTGCCAGGCCAAAGCCGTTGCTGAAATACGAATATCCGCCTGGGGCTGCTGCACCGTGCCTGTTACCGTTAAACGGGCGCTGGCCTGCCCGCGCAGACTTTCCAGAATCGCTTCTGGCTCAGGCAAATCCAGGTCTAGCTGGGCTTGTAACTGCTGACCCCACTGCCCTTTGCCGGCCAAAGTATTGTCGCCAATAGCCACATCTAGTTGAGGCACCTGCCAAAGCCCGTCTGCGGCACTGGCTTTCACCTTTATGCGGGTGGCTTGCCCACGCCACAGGCCGGCAAGATCTACGTCTGCGGACATCTCTGGCATGCTCGCCGATTCTGGCCACTGGCCACTCGAACGGATGCTACCATTTAGACTGGCCTGCAATTGCGGCACCCAATAACCCGGGTTGAATTTCTGCAACTCCAGCGCAGCCTGCCACGATAGCGGCTGCGCCAGACCAACGTTGGCATTACCCGTTAATGAGCCGGCGCCGGTTTGCACCTGTAAGCGGGAAATAGTCAGTAGCTGCAGATCGCCCTCAAGTTCCGACTCCAGGCTGGTGTCTCCGGCAGGGCCACCGGCGGTAGCCGCCAACCTGGCGGTATAGCGTTGGTCTTGCCAGTTTGCCCGCAGCTTCAAGGTATCGATGTTGACCGGGGGTTCCTGCATATCCGGCAGCAACGTGTACCAAGGAAAGGCGTTCATGGTCAGATTGGCATCGGCGGTCAGTTCGGGCAGCCAGGCTGCGCTGCCATTCAACGCCAGGGTTCCGTCGCGTCCGGCGTTGTCTGCAGCCAATGTCAGCTCAATATTGTCGGCACCCTGAGTGGTCACTTTTGCAGCCAGGTTAAGTTCAACCGGGCCAATGGTGCCTGGTAAAGTAGCCTGGGCGCTGGTTTCGAAACCGTCGGCTAAAGAACCCTGCAACGCCAGCTTCAGACTGTTCAGCGTGAGCGTTGGCGGTAACGACGGGGCCGCCAAAAAAGTATCAGAGCGAATAGTCAGGCTCGCAGGTAGATCTGCCTGCAGTGGCTCGACAGTGCCTTCCAGAATTGCGTCGAGGTAACCCTGACTGCTGCCGCTAACGCGCAGGTCGCGCACGCTGCCCGCCAAAGCCAGATCTATTTTCCAGTGATCCCCCGAGGGCGGTGGCAATTCGGCACTGAGGTTCAGCGCAACCGGCCAGTCGCCGCGGGTTTGAACCCGCCCGGATGCGGTTACACGAATGTCGTCACGCTGATAAAACGCCCGATCTATCAGCCAGCTTTCACCGGCGCCGCCGGCATCCAGCTCTACCGTGTCCCAGATTTTGTTGCCGTTAACAAAAAACTCGCCCAGCCGAATATGGTCGGCGCGAATACCCAACGGCAGACCGATGTCGGGCAGCAGGATGTCCGATCTGGGGCTATCGTCTTCGTCGGCAGACGGCTGCAGATTCAGCTCTATGGAGTGCGCCCGTAGATGGTCCACACACAACCGCTTTTGCAGTAAGCACTGCGGCGACCACTGCAAATCCGGCGCCTGCAATTGCAAATCAACGCCGTAACCACGCCAGCTTAAAGATGTCGCCTGCCAGCGGCCCAACAACGAGCCCTGCCCGGCTTGCACTTCCAGCCCCGGGGCCTGCTCAATAAGCCAGGCCGTGCCGGCTTCCAAGCGCAGCGCCAGCAGCACAAAAGTCAAAAGCAAAAGCGGCAACAGCAGAACGATGGCCGTCACCATCAGCACCCAGAACCACCAGCGCCGGCGCCGCGGTTTGTCCGTGGCTGCGGACTTGGCTGGCGGCTGCGGTTGCTGTTTTTGATTCTGTTCTGTGCTCACAATTCCGGCCCCATGGAAAAGTGTATGCGCCAATCGCCGCCAAATTCCGGGTTCAGGCCCTTGGCAAGATCCAGCCGCAGCGGCCCTACCGGACTTATCCAGCGCACACCAACGCCAACTCCGGTGGCTAGTGGGTCAAGCAACTGATTAATCGCATTGCCGTGGTCCACAAACAGCGCAGAACGCCAATTATTAACAAACTCGTATTGGTACTCAACACTGCCAGCAATCAGATAGCGCCCACCTTCGGTGGCACCACTATCATTTAGTGGTGACAGGGTTTCATAGCCGTAGCCGCGCACGCTCTGGTCACCACCGGCAAAAAACCGTAACGACGGAGGCACATCCGTGAAGCTGTTGGTTCCTAGCCCGCCGATTTGGAAACGCGCCAGAAAACGGTGTTTGTACGCCAGGGTGGTCAGGCCCTTAGCCGAGGCCTTGATGTGTAAAATGTCGGCCGCAGACAGCAAGGCCCGATGAGCACCGCTGACGTCGATGCGCAGGTTATAACCCTTTGATGGGTCCAGCGCCGAGTCTTGCACCAACCTGGAATAACTAGCACCGGGCAACAGCAGGCTACTGGTGCCGGTTTCGTCGTCGTCACCGATCGTGTATCTCTCGCCTTCCCAGCGCAGCGACAAAATCTGGAGCCAGTCGGTTTCAAATCGGTGTTGCCACTGCACACCCAATGTGGCCAGCTCCGATTCAACGTCTTCGATGTCCTCACGCTGCAAACCGCCACCGACACGCAGGCGGTCGGTCATTGGCGGGTCCAGCGGGATTTCGTACCCGGCGCTGACACTCTGCCGAAGCTGCGCGAGCTCGGTGTCGGCACTGCGGCTTTGGCCCTGCGGGTTTACCCAATGCTCGCGCCAGTTACCGCGAAAACGCGGCCCTACGTCGGTGGAAAATCCTACGCCAGCAGACAAGGAGCGGCGTTCGCGACGGGTGAGCTCAACCTGCACCGGAATGACGCCGTCTTCCGCACTTTCTGGAACGGCGTCAATATTAACCCCGGCAAAATATCCGCTTGCAGACAGGTCGCTGCTTAGTTTGGCAATTTGATCGGCGTGATAGGGGAGGCCCGGCTGAAAACTGACAAACTTGTCCAGAAGTTCTAACTCAAACCAATGGCCTTCGGCAAAGGTAACCTCGCCCAGGCGATAGCGCTCACCGCTGTCATACGCAAGAGTAATGTCAGCTTCGAGGGTTTGCGGGTTTACGGTCAGTGCACGGGAGATCAGTTTGCCATCAAAATAACCGCGGCGGCGGGCGCGGGTAGGCAAAGTATTGCGCAGGGCGTCGTAATCGCCATGATTGAGTATGTCGCCCAACGCCGGCTTGGCCGGCAGGTTGCCACTAAATTTGGGGTCATCTGCCCCCGGCCCGCTAATATCGACTTGCCGTGTTTTTACCCGCACAGGTTCACCGGGCACTACGGTTAAAAGCAGGCGCGGCTGATTGTCAACGTCGGCATCGCCCGGCTCCAGCGTCCAGCTGATATCCGGGTTGTAATAGCCCAGTGCCTGCAGCGCTTCGCTGACCTGACTTACCGCGGTAGAGGCATAACGCCGCAAATTACTGGTGCTGCGCCCTTCTACATCGCCAATAAACGCTTCGGCGTTATCCTGTAATTGCGGATAATTGCCCTGCACCTGTACTTTCACCTGCTGGCCCAGAGCTGGCATTGACGCGCCAACCAGTGCGAGCATTACAAGCACGGTGCGCCGCAGGCTGGCCAGAATTGTTTGTGATGCCATGGAGTGAATTCTGTTCCTAAACCGCCAGCAGTCTATGCAATCTGGCGCGCCTGAATTTTTTTATAAGATGTCGCAGTTAGCTTACCCACTGCTGACGAGTCGTTCAGCTACCCAAAATGAGCTAACCTTGGCGGGCAAGCTTCTTTAAAACGCTCACACGTTACCAGCCGGACCTCTTTCATCATGTCAAATATAAACCGTCAAAAACTCAGATCCAGCCGTGAGTTTATCTGGTTTCTACTGGATTTTCTGATGCTGGGCCTGTTGATGGTGAATATGGCCTTCATCATCTGGGATTCCATTTACAGCTTTGTCGCCATTCAGAATACCTTGAAAGAGATCTTGCCGGCACTGCAAGCGGCTTATCAGCCAATTCACGAAAACTTTATTTTTTACGACTTATTGTTTGTAGCCGTCTTTTTGACGGAATTTTTTGTCCGCTGGGGCCACGCCGCGAAAATCCGCGAATACGGCCGCTGGTACTTCTACCCATTCATTCACTGGT
The DNA here is from genome assembly GCF_000283275.1 of Marinobacter sp. BSs20148. NCBI lineage: Bacteria > Pseudomonadati > Pseudomonadota > Gammaproteobacteria > Pseudomonadales > Marinobacteraceae > Marinobacter > Marinobacter sp. BSs20148. Next base: position 1,047,478 of record NC_018268.1, on the reverse strand, counting down.
ACGACTTGGTGGGCTGTATACCGATCGGTGGCTTCCGTATTTTACGCTTGCTGCGAGTTATCTCGATTGTGCACCGGTTACACCGTTACGGCATCATCGATATTACCCAGTATCGGGCTTATCAGTTCATCAACTTCTATTACGAAGCGTTCATGGAAGAGATTTCAGACCGTATCGTTTTAAAAGTCATCAGTGGCATCCAATCCGAAGCCGGCCGGGGTTCACCGCTGGTGAGCAAAATTCAGCAGCAGGTGCTGTATCCGCGGCGGCAAATGATCAGTAACTGGCTGTCTGCCCGGGTTGCGAAAGCCGCCGCAGAAAGCTACGTGCCGAACCGCGGCGCCCTGCGAAACTATCTGGAAGCTAGGGTTGACCACGCTCTGCAGCAAAACATCGAACTGTCGCGCTTGAAGCTTTTACCTGTAGTTGGTGGAACCATCGCCCGCACCCTGGAAGACTCGGTGGGGGATATTGTCGCCAACATTGTTCATCAAATTCTGGAAGACCTGGCCTCAAGCGCCAATCACGCATTTATTGACGACTTGGTGGCCGCTGTGTTGCCAAACAGCGAATCAGCGCACAAGGAGCAGCAGGCTAACCAGGCGCTGATCGAGATGATTCAGGAAATTCTGGAAGCCGTAAAAACGCAGGTGAAGGTCAAACGCTGGCGCGAAAACCTGCCGTGATAACGCGGACCAAAGCCCAGGTGACGGCAGCAATGCCCCGCTTGCTGTTCTTTTGCTCCAACGTTAGTGTCATTACTCAGTAATTCTGTGACACAAATCTGTAGGCCCGCTGTTATAGTAAATAGGTTTAATCAACAGTAAGTTAGCATTTACGCTTGCACCCTGTTTCTCTAATTTCACAATTTCTGGATGGACATGTCACCGCAGAAACACGCCGACTCAGAAAAAAAGCGGTTACAGAAAACCGAATCCATTCAACCCCAGGGTGTGTTACTGGCACTGGATAGCCAGCTCTTCATCCAGTGCTGCAGCGAAAACATTGATGAATTGCTGCAACTACCTTACACCGCAGTGCTCGGGCGCAATTTCGACGAGTTTACCAACACCGCCGACATCGAACAGATACGCAGCCTGAAAGGCCTGAGTGACTGGCGCTCTTGCGGGTTGCTGAACTTGCGCATCCGCCAGGGCGACAACTGGTTGAACTGCAACGCAGCGGTCTCTTATGACAACCACCGCTGGCTCGTAGAACTGGAACTGCAGGCCCAGGATCAGGATCAGAACGCGCTTTTCGGCCAGCTGTTCATACCTACACGGGCTCTGCTATGGCAGCTTAACCGCGAGCAGGACCTACACAGCTACACCCACAAAGTGGCAGAACTGGTGCGCCAAGTAACCGGTTACGATCGGGTGATGATGTATCAATTCGATCACAACAGCGATGGCGAAGTGATCGCAGAAAGCCGTTCAGCGCAAATGAACAGCTGTCTGGGAAACCGTTTTCCAGCGTCGAATATTTCGGCCCAGACCCAGGCGCTTAGTAGCCAAAACCTGACTTGGGTGACCGCGAACAGAAAGTGCGCCACGGTGCCTGTGCACGGCGCCCCGGACATTGATACCGATCAGCCTCTGGATATGACCTATTCGGCATACCGTTCGCTGCCACTGGTTGACCTGGAATATCTGGGCAACCTGGGTGTAGCAGCGGCTCTGACTATTTCGCTGACCCAGAATGGCAGGCTCTGGGGCTTGCTGATGTGTCATCACAACACCCCGAAAAATGTAACCCTGCGGGAACGGGAGCTGTACGAATTTATCGGCCGAACCATTTCCATCAAGTTGCCAGATTTGCAGCGTAATGAGCAGCCGCTGCTGCAACCAGAACAGGATTTCCGCAGACTGGCGGAGCTGTCCAATGATATGACCGTGCGTTTGCAAGGCGACGGTACGATTAGTTATGTTTCGTCAATTGTGAAAACCCTGCTGGGCCACACCGTAGAAAGCCTGCAGGGAACCCCGTTCACCCTTTTGCTGAACGATGAAGGCGTCGACGCCTTCGAACGGGGCCAGCGAGCGCTGGAGGAAGCCGGAGTGACGCAAAAAATCACCCTCAAATTTCGGCATACAGACCGCCATTCAGTGTGGGTAGAAGCCACGATGTGGCAGCCTGAAAGCAGCGCCGGCCCTGGCCAAGGCGTGGTTCTGAGCGCTCACGATGTAAGCCAACGCAAGAAATATCAGCGGCTTATCGAGGAGCTAAACCAACACAATAGCTTGCAACAGCAAGACCAAGACGGCAATGATCAGCAACCGGTTACCAGCCAAACCTTTCTCGACCAGACGTCTGAAGCCGTGGTTATTGCCGGTGCCGATGGACGGATCCAGTCCGTTAACCGCTCGTTCTGTGAAATTACCGGTTACACCTCGCAGGAAGCGATAGGCCATAACCCTTCGATTTTACAGTCAGGAATTCACACGGCTCATTTTTATGAGTCGTTGTGGCGTTCCCTGAGCGAAAAAGGCCGTTGGAAAGGTGAAATATGGAACAGCCGCAAAAATGGCGAGGTTTATCCTCAGCTGGGCAGCATTTCCGTCATTCGTAACAACGACGGCAGTATCCGCAACTATGTGGCGGTTTTTTCCGATGTATCCAAAGCCAAAGAGGCCGAAAACAATCTGTTTTTTGCTCAGAACCACGACCCGCTTACCGGCTTGCCCAACCGTCAGTACTGCCTCGACAAAGTCCGCCATGTGATTGCGGAAAGAGCTCAGGCTGTGCCTGGAGTTGCCGTTGTGTTTCTCGACATTGACCGATTCAAACTGCTCAACGATGCCCGGGGCCATCACACCGGTGACAGTTTTCTGCAAGCGGTCGCCCAGCGCCTGACCGAAGCTTGCCCAAAAAATGGACTGTTGTGCCGCTGGGGCGCCGATGAGTTTGTGCTGGTGCTGGAGCAGGTCACAAACCGTGATGGCATTGCGGTTATTGTGCAGACGTTATTCAATGCGCTCGCCAAACCGCTGAAGCTGGCGGGCCATGAACTGATCCCCTCCGCTTGCGTGGGCATAAGTTTCTACCCCGAAGATGCCGCCGACGCCCAAGGGCTGATGCAAGCCGCGGAAACCGCGTTGTATCTTGCCAAGGAACGCGGGCCATCCAGCATAGAGCTGTTTACACCATTACTGGCCGAGCGCCTGCAACGCAAATTCGAGGTTGCCAGTGAGCTTCGCCGGGCGATTCGGAACGACGAACTGACGCTGAATTATCAGCCCCAGGTAGATTGCAAGACTGCGGGGCTGCTCGGAGTTGAAGCGCTGGTGCGTTGGCAGCATCCAGTGAACGGCTTGATGTCGCCCGTCACGTTTATTCCGCTGGCCGAAGAGCTGGGGCTAATCGGCTTGCTGGGCGACTGGGTACTCGAAAAAGCCATGGCGCAAATGGCCCGCTGGCGCGACCAAGGCCACCCTGTTCCGCAGGTGGCAGTGAACATTGCGCCACAGCAACTGGTGCCGGGTTTCGCCGATCATATCCGCGACCTGCTAGCCAAACATCAATTACCAGCAAGTATGCTGGAACTTGAGATTACCGAAGGCGCTCTGGAGCGGGATGACCGCATCATCAAGTTGTTACAGGCATTGCGGGACATGGGCGTGCTGTTGGCCATCGACGATTTTGGCACCGGCTATTCATCCCTCGCCCACATCAAGCACCTGCCGGTAACCTGCCTTAAAATTGACAAGGTGTTTATAGACGACTTGCCACACGACGCCTATGACGTAGCCATTATCCGAACCGTTTTGGCTTTGGGCCACAGCCTTGGTTTCAGGGTGCTGGCCGAAGGGGTGGAAACCGAAGAACAGTTCCTGTTCCTGGTGGAACAAGGCATCGACACTATCCAGGGTTACTATTTCGGAAAACCCATGGAGGCCATCGCACTGGAGCAGTGGATCATAGACCGTGATAAGGGCTAAGGATTGAGCATAAAAAACGGTGACGCCGATGGTGCAAGCTGTTGTGTCCGGCTAACGCCCCCACTCCCAGCTCACACGCGTGTAAAACACCCAGTCATCTTGTTCCGGCACGATGTCGGCCAGGGCATTTGCATAGGTCATATTCACCGAGACGCCCTTAACACCACTCCAGCCAAGGCCCACGCCCGCGGCCTCGGGAGTCTGCGTGGGATTTCTGGAAAGCACGGTGCCTATGTCATAGAACACAAAGGGGTCAAGGGCTCCGCCCAGCACGCTCAGCCCACTGTAATGGGCTTCAAGACTGGTCTGAATGCCATAATCGCCGCTGATCAGGCCTGGCACATACCCGCGAATCGATGTCGGCCCGCCGATGGAGTAGGCCACAGCACCGGGAATCGCTTTCTCATTGGTGTACTGATAATCCATCTGCACCAAACCGTACCAGTTGGACTGACCTGGCCGGTAATAGCCGCTGGCGTCTCCGGTCAGCACCGCAAAGCTCTGATCGGTTCCGCTGGCTGACTTGTTGTGCGTGCTCACCCAGCCAATCAGTTGTCGGCCTGTTAATTGCCAGCTCGGGCCAAACCAGGTGAACTGCGCGCCGGTATTGAGTTTGTTAATGTCATAGTCACTGATATCTTGGCCCAGCACCGACGTTTTCGAAACCGAGTGCATCGCCGAGCCCAGCGCGTTGAGCCAGAAATTACTGGTCGAGATAGCAAGCCAGGAAGCATCCAGCGTCAGGCTGACCGAATCCCCCTCAACCGACAGGTCCTTAAAATCTCCCTCAGTCACCTCTGACTGGTTCACCGCGAGGCTGCCACCTAGCCGCCAGCCGCTGGCTTTGACCGGTGCGCTATAGATGGACGAGAACGCCTGGTTACCATCCGACACCAGGGCATAGAGCAAGCCCCTGTCACTCCCGGTAAATATGTCCTGGCGGCGATAGATCGCGCCCAGTTCAACTTCACCGGAGCTCTCGTAGCCATAGTTATCGACAAACAGCTGAACATTATCCTGCAGCGGCTCATCCACCACCACAACGATATCGGTAAGACCAAAATCCTTGCCTGCTCGCAGCTCGGCCTGCAGCCGGGCGTCGTTGACCCGATTGAACTTGAGAATATCGCTTTCCAGCGCTTTCATATCGAGCAGTATTGTATCTTCAGGCAAGGGCGCCCATTCGCGCACATAAGGGCCTGGCAGATAGCTGTTGCCTTCAATAAGCATCTCGCCCAATTTTCCTTCCACCAGACGGATAATCACAACACCGCCTTCAATTTCTTGCTTGGGAAGTAACGCAGTGGCCGTATAGATGCCTTTTTCCTGATAGGCCGCGTTGATCTGTGACACCATCCGATTCAGGTCGGATAACCGCGATTCCTTGCCAAGGTAGGGCAACACGATTGTTTTCAGCTCCTCCGGGGTAAGCAGCTCTGATTTGGTAAAGCGCACACTTTTGAGTTCAAAAGAAGGCCCCTCATCGGTTGTTTCTGATTCATCAGGAGCCACCAACGGCTGTTCACGCTCCTGAATCTCCCGACGTTGTTGCAGGTCCTGTTCACGTTGCAGCAGTTCCCTTTCACGACCGGCGGGGTCGGCAGCCGGTGGAAGAGTTGCCGCATACGCAATCGGGGCGAGCATGCTGAAGATGATAATCTGCGGAGCGAGGCGCCAATAATTCATTCAATATTCCTGATTGATGGACTAGGGTCCATGATCGATTGGCTACCTGGAAGAAATTTCCAATAAAATCTCGTCTGCCGGCGGTACGTCAGCCTCCCCGTTCAAGTTTTGCTCTGCGGTGTTTACGGTCTGTGAACCAAAGTTCACTGTGCGCTCCGAATAGCTCGAGCCCTCCGGTATCCTGAAGCCTGTATCTAACACTAACAGCGGGGGCTCGCTCAGCCGTGTTTGCATGATGTACTCCGCGCTGAGTCGCTGCGCTGAAAGCTCTTCCAGGGCCTGCGGCACTCCAGGTTGATAGAAAAACATCACCAGTGGGTCACTGTAGCGACTTACGCGGGCATTGGTACGCAGCTCAAAGCCCCGGGTGTCAAGCCAGAACTCTGTACCCGGAGCGACCAGTTGCCCACTCACATCCCGTGGGCGCAAGTCATCATTGTTCAGGCTCAGGGTCAGGTCAGCGGTCTGCATTTCCAGACTGTCCAGCACCACGGCTTTGTCCAGATTTAAATCACCATCCACGCTTAACGAGCCTTTTTTCGATTTGAACACATCAATATAAAGCTTGCTGGTATTAACCACCTGGACGTTGATCTCGTCTGCGCTAACGCCTTCGAATCCTTGCAGCGACATATAGGTGTTGACCGCCCCTTTACTGTCTACGCCGACATCAATCGTGGGCGCTTCCAGTGCCAGAGGCCCACCACCATTCAACTCAATCTGACCAATCCTCAAGCCCTGGCTGGAGGCCAGCTTGCCTTGTTTCATGATGATCGAGTCGCCGTCGATAGCGCCGTCTATCCACAAATAAGGATTTCCAATCAGTTCGCCAAAGCTCAGGCTGCCAGCCACTCTCAATATCACATTGCCATTGGGCGCCCGCAAAAATGGCGAATAAAGGCCTCGCTCTGCGACAATATTGATATCGCCATTCTGGGTTTCCGCCGACAACCAGGGCATATCCACCACCAGCGGGTCACCCATGCCGGTAACGGCGCTGATGCTTCCCTTGGCATTGGGTCCGGTGGCACGCAGGTGCACCGGCGTGTCCTTACGCCCGGTAATGCTGCCGCCACTGTTCAGGCGGACCGCATCATCGCCATTCCACGACGTTTCCAGTGCCGCTAACTGCATGTCACCCGTGGTGTTAATACTCACCTGACCCGCCGCGTCAAGACGTGAGCCAGAGCCCATAGCCAGAGCTTTCGCATTGATTGCCGCCGATGCGCCCGCATTGACCGGGCCATCAAGGCTGATGCTGCCCTGGGTCGAGTCAATATCCAGATCGCCATCAAAGCTCAGTGCCTGCAGGGTCAGGTCGTCGACTGCCGTCAGCGTGGCATTGCCACGCCCCTGCCAAGTCGAGCCGATGTCCATGCTGATGCTCTGGGCATCGGCAGTCAGTTCACCCTCGGCATCCACGGCGCCTGAAGTGGTCAGTGCACCCGTGGCCAGCAAGGCCAGATTACCGGTAGTTGTCGACAGATCGCCGACGCTGAGCGCACCGGCCGTCGCGTCCAGCGTTGCGCTGCCCGCACGGATGGCCGCTGCCGCCAATTGAATGGCAGAGGCTGAAATCGCCAGATCGTCTGACACCGTGACCTGCGGTGCTCCGTTGGCACCAAGCGCACCCGCCAGATCAAGGCTTAGACTGGTAGCACTCAGATCGCCCCTCAGATCCACGTCGCCCACGGACGTCAGATCGAAGCGCTGAGCTATGGTCACATCCCCCAGACTGAAGTCTGTGGTATTGCGCACATCCAGCCAGGCATTAGCGGCGTTTACGGTCAGCTCGCCAGACCCGCTCAGCGTCAGATTCAACCCGTTGTCCGAACTTCCGAGATCACTCAAGCCCGCGTCCAGTGCGATGTCTGAACCCTGCAAGAAGTGGTTGGCGTCGTAGCCGAGTATGTTCTGATCATTGAACAATGACAGAATGCCGCCGGCCGCCACGGAGCCAACCCGCAAGTCGGCTCCACTGTGGCTGAGGTACAGATCATTGGCCGCACCGGCCTGACGCAAGGCCCCCGAAAGCTGCACGTTCATGGCCTGAGCCGCCGAACCGATGTCACCCTGGGTGTTGGCCAGATACAGGTTACGGGCCTTGAGATTGGTCAGCCCGGCTTGCGCCGCTATTTCCCCGTCCACGATCAGGCGGATATCGTCATTGGCCGAGGCCAGTTCACCCACCGTCAGGGACGAGGCCGATTCAATGTAGATGGAATCGCGAGCGGCCACATTCAGCGCGCCAGTGGTGTCGACCTTGATCGGATCAACCTGCCTGACGGTCAAGGTTACCGAGCTGCTGGTCAGGTCCGTTGAGATGTCTCCCGGCCCGGCCGACAGCAACGCCGATTTCTGTTCATTGGTGATGGTTGCGGTATTGTCGCGGGGCACGCTGAACACCAGGTCAGCCAGATTCTTGCCGACGCCGCCGTTGCCAGCCATCAGATGGATATTCGGCGCAACGATATTGGCCTCACGATCCGTCAACTGGCCCGCGGCGTCTGCACTCAAAGCCGCGGCGGAGATACTGATGTCGAGCTGGCTCTGGGCCCAGGTCGAGCCTTCAACCATATTGGCATACCAGCTGCTGGCAGCATCAATATCCAGCCGGAAGCTGTCGTTATAAGCGCTGGTGAACAGCGCGCCGTAGTCATAGCCGACCAGCGTGCCTTTCTGTTCCTGGCCAATCGCATCGGCGGCATTGGCGTAGACATCAGGCGTTGCCACCTGATCAACAAACCAGGCATTCAGTGCCTGATACTCAGCCTTCACCCGTGCGGTCAGCTGCGCGACATCCGTAGTGTCGTAACGGATTTTCATGGCATCCAGATACACAGCATCAATGGCGAAGCCGCTGTCACTGTCATCACTCAGACGCTGCTTGAGCATCCAGTAGTTGTGATATTTGCTGTTGAACTGGTTCTGGTAGGCCGTCACCGCTCGCTCACCGGCGGTACCGTCGAGCAGGCTCAGCGAATCCCATACCGAAGCGTCATAGGCCAGTTCCTTCACGGACTTCTGTTGCTGCCCAAGGGCATTGGTCAGACTGCCATTACCCAAGCGGATAACCACATTGTCGTTGGCCTCAATACGATTAATTGCCAGATCACCGCTGGCTTGCGAAACCACAATGTCGTTGGCGGCATGCAGGGACACAGCGCCGGTTGATGCGATATTGATGTAGTTGTAGCTTGCCGGGTCACCCAGCGTACCCAGACTACCGATACTGCCCGACAAGCTGGTGAGATTAATGGTGTTGGCCGAAATCAGCGTGCTGGCATCTTTGGCGACAATGCTCTTGTCTGCCGTACCCAGAATACCGTACTTCGCCGACAGCTGATCAATGGCCAGTGCCGAGCCCATGGCGGTGGCATTGAAGCTCAGCGAGCCATTATCGGACTGCAAGGACAGTTCGTTGGTGATGATCGCCAGCGCGTTACCGACACTGCCGATATCGCCATTGGCCCGGATACGGGTGATACCTGAGTTGATCGACGAGGCACTGGAGGCCGTGAAGTCGGCGTCGGTGAGGATATTGGTCGTGCCCCTCGGGTTGTAGATGTTGCCGGTCAACTGAATCGGTGACTGCGAGTCCAGAGTGATATTGCCTTGCGCCAAACCGGTGAACTCCAAACGGATCGAGTGATCCGCCTTGACGTAGGTGTGGGCAACCATACTCAGCTGGGTGGCAATGCGCACGGTAGGGTCGGCATTGGTAAGGTTTCTGCCGTAGTAATCGCTGTAACTGAGGTTCCACTTAAAGGAGCTGGTGGTCGGGGGCCCTGCAGCAGCGTATGTCTGCTTGAGGTATTGCGCGGCGACGCCGCCGGAGCAGGCCTCGGGTTTGGAGCCACAGGTAGTATATGCGCTGTATGTGGTATTCCAGTCAGTGATGTTATCGGGGCCATAGTTCCAGTCCCCGACCGTGTTCGGGTAATTGTTCAGGTAGCCGTTCGCCGGCTTCTCATAGTCTCGCGTGATCGTCGCATCTTCGCGGAGGTAGAACAGCTGCCCGGCAAGCGGCTGGTAGGTCGTAAATGAGGTGGTGCCGGTGCCACCAAAGCTGCCGATCCGGACTGACGTCTTCGGATCAAGATGCGACCCCGCCTGGTGACTGGTCTGATACTGGCTGATCTGGCCGCCCGGGCTGTGGACGTACCACTGCGACACACGGTTGTTTTCTGACTCAAGGAGGTTTTTTTCACGGTCCGTGATGCGAATAATACCCGTGGCATCGTCGCCCGCGCTGAGCGTACCAACCTCCAGCCGGCTGTTGGAATCGTTGTTAATGGCGATCTGACCCAGACCATCTTTAACGACGATCTTGCCGTCGGGGCCGGTCGAGGAGATGCGCGCGACGATGTCCACATAACCACCGCTATTGGCCGGGATATCATCAATGCGCAGAGATGCCGAGGCCACATCGTATTTCAGCTTGATCCCCGACGTCCCCTCTGCACTAGCGATATCGAAGGTGTAGGCCGTGGTCTTATAATAATCCCGATCGTAGTCCGCCAAGAAAAAATTCGGTTGATAGTCCGGGTTGACAACCCTCAGGAATTTGGCTTCGCCCGGCGTCAGATTGATGATATCCCCTGCAACCAGGCCAGCATCCTGAACATACTGCTGAATCTTGGCGTCAAAACCAGCCCCTATGTTGACCGACGAACTATTGTCGGTGCCCGATTCTATGAGGCCGTTAATGTCCACGCGCCAGGCGTTGATGATGACCTTGCCCGCACCAATCGCTTCGCTGGCGCCTTCCAGCTCGTCGTTAACGTACTGGTAGCTGGCCGTCCGCGACAGCCCCCGGTCGCCCTGGTAATCGGCAATCCGCCGGAATTTCCAGGTGCCACCACCGCGTGAGGAGTCGTTTTTAAGCAGATTAAACACCACAGGATTACTGCCAGTGTATGCACTGGTATCTCTGGCCTCGCTGAAGCCCCAGTTGAAATAGATGTTCAGCTGGTTGTAGCCGTAGGGCGACGACGAGTAGTAGGGATCCTTGAAAAAATTGATTGAATCGGTGTCCAAGGCTTCACCGGTAAACCACTTATTGAACGCAGAAAAGCTCGTGTCGCTAATCTCCGTCGAATACCTGTCGTTCAGATAATACTGCACGAACTCCGTTTCGTTCGCCGGCCTCCACTCTTGATCGGTGAAGTTGACCAGTGCGGTGGGGTCGCGACCGGGGTAACTGTCTTCGGTCGGGGTGTTAATCAGAAAGTTTCCGTTTTTCACAGTCAGGTAAACCGCGTTGGCCCGGATCTGCGCCTGTTGAATCAGGTCACCTTCATCAACCGTAATATTGACGCTGGACAGCAGGTTGGTGATGTCGCCATCGATAATTACGTCGGAGTTCTCGAAATTCGCCCCGTCCGAATTCGGCGAGTGCGTGACGTAAATACCGGAACCGAAGGGGGTCTGCGCTTCACCGGTCTGCTCATCAATAATAAAGCGGGCGCTCAGGTTGGCGCCGCCGGTGACAAACACATTGCCGCCGGTCTGGTTGGCAATCTCCAGATCGGCCAGCATCAGGTGACGGTCGGACCGGTTGTCGATAATGATGTTCGCATCGCCTTTGGCGGTAAAGATGGACGTATGGCCCGCAGCCAGATTGATCTCGTCAGCACTCAGACTGACATTGCCGGCCGAGGCCCGAACATCGGCAACCTTGATGACGACATTCTCCTGTGGGGAGAGGTCGTTGACGATCACAGACAACAGCCTCACCTGGCTCTGCAAGTCTTCGATTTCACCCACGTTAGGGTTAGTGCCGGTCGTGCTACTGATGCTCGTGCCGGTGCTGCTGCCGGCCCCATCGCCAGCCTCGTCACCTGCGCCCAGTTCGGTGCCTTCGGTGACCGTAGCGCCGGTCCAGTTCTCCAGCTCCGTGATCTGTGCATTCAAATCGTTGATGAAGGCCTGCAGTTTGGCACGCGATGAATACATGTCGGCCTGTTGCTCGGCCGTGCCATCCCGATAGAGCTGGCGGGTAATTGTGCCTGCTTCGTTAACTGTCACCGACTGATAGGCGTATTGCCCGGCGGTCACAGAGCCGCTGCCATTGAAGGTCAGGACATTGGTCACATCCTTGTCGCTGGCACCGAAGGTGGTCTCGGTGCTGAACAGCTCCAGGTAAGGGTTCTTTTCGACACCGGCAGCGCGGGCGTAGGTGGATCCCTCGATCGCACCAATACCGACATGACCGTCACTGCCAATGGCGAAGTTGTCGCCGAACAGCACCTTGTTGTCGAGCACGATATCGCTTTCGGCCTTGTTGCCGGCCGGGATCGGAATCGCAGTCCAGTTGTAGATATTGCTGCGGGCGTCGGCAACCAGCTGGTTCTGACGCGCGCCACCGGAGCCGCGACCGGCATACAGGCTGATCTGGCCGTAGGCATCAACCACGAGGTTTTTACCCAGTTTCAGGGTATTCTCGACATCGACACGGACATCGGAGATACCACCGGCCACACCGCGCACGGCCCACACGCTGACATTCGCCTCCGCCGCGGCACTGCCGGACGAATAGGTACCCAACCCGACCCCGCCCCAGGCATTGCGCAACTGCACACCGTCACCCAGGGTGACCTGATTGCGCGCCCGCACATCAACATCCGACTCTGCGCCGGCACCCTGCAAGGCGCCACCGACTTCGATCACCACCTTGTCATTGACGAAAAACCCGGTAGCGGCATCCAGACTGATGCCGTTGCGGTAGTCCTCGTAATCCCCGGCCTGATCAGAAATCTTCAGCACGGCATCTTTGCCAACCTCCACCGCCGCTAACAGGTGTTTGATATTCTGGTTGGACAGTGCCGCCGTGCCGTTGAAACCACCGCCCCCGGCGCCATACACGCTGGTGGTGTAACTGGCATCCCACGGCGTTTGAATCTGCACCGCCTGATTCAGTGCATCGATGTCTATATCCAGCGCATTCAGGCTGACGTTCTCGCCCAGCACCACTTTGGCATTGGTATTGATTTCGACATCCGAAACAGCGCCTGAACCGCCCACCACGGAAACCGTGGTCGAGTCGGTGCCGGCAAAGAAGTTGACCTCATTGGTCGCACGCATGACCACATTGCCAGCGTCGATAGGTACTGTGCGGTAACCGCTGGACCAGTCATCTACCAGTACCGCAGCCGCATACTTGTCTTCGGCATGATCGCCCGCCTCGACCACCGCTTCCGCCGCACTGCCGGAGACAAAACCACCACCACCAGCGGTGGTGAACGACTGGTTGTCATTCTGGCTGCTGGCGTCAAGGATCAAATCACCCGTGCGCTCCAGGGCTGCCATCGGGTCTTTACCAAATTCTACCCGGGTCGAGCTGAAGGACTCCGCCAGACCCACCTGGTAGCCGCCGGCAAAGGCACCGATAAAGTAACCGTCGGCATCGGCGATCTGCACGCCGGTGTGCCGGGCGTAAACTTCGAAGTCCGCATCCGGAATCGTTACGTAGTCACCCACGCTGGCCACTGACTGAGCATTGTTGCTGGCCCGGGCTTCGGAACCGGCCACAGCCAGCATCAAGCCGCCGGAAGCGGCGAATGCAGCGGCATGGGCGGTTTCATAGTCGGCATCCGCGCCATCGCCGACTTCACTGCGAACCACCACATCACCGCTGCCGGTGAAGGTCACACCATCGGCCACGGCCGCCCGTGCTTCGGCGTCGGTCATGGCGTAGGCGAATGAGCCTCCCATGGAGAAGCCGCCGGACACCGTCACACCGTAGGCGCTGGAGTACAATTCCGGTACCACCTGCGCAGACAGGCTGAGCAGGCCGCTGCCGGTTCCAATGGTGCCGAACAGAGTGGCATTGGCATGGGAGTTGTCGTGGGCGTCAGTCACCACGCCCTGAATACCCGCAGAAATACCCCCGGCAAGAGAGAACGCCGTGCTCTTGACCATGCCCGAACTGTTGGCGCTGACGGTCATGTTGTCATAGCCATCGACCAGCTTGCCGGTCTCGCCCAGCCAGGCATCCACTTCGCTGGCCTTCTTTACGTAACCGTAGCTCACGCCAATCGCAGAAGTGCCCAGATTCACGTTCAGCGAACCGTCAGTCGCCGAGTCTGGCCGGCCAGGGTTGACGTCACCCAGGCGCAGTTCCGTGGTATCTGCTGCTGTGACGATCAGGTTGCCGGTATCTGAACCGCTGGCCGATGTTACACCTGCCACCACGCGATTCGCCGCACGAATATCCACATAGTTGACCACTACGCTAACGCCGCCCAAACCAATAACAACCGATTTGGATTCACCGGCAGCATCTTCATCAGAAACATTCTCGATGGTCGCGCCAACAACCACGTTGTCCGCTGACAGATTGCTGTCGACAGTGGCAATGCTCATGTCATACATGCGGGTAATGCCGATCACGCCGGCAATCCCGACGGCCGAAACCTGTGCTGCACCGAGCAATTGGTTGTTATGCAGCAAGGCACGGCTGTTCACATTCAGGGTATCGACGTCGATCACGCCACCGGAGATCCGCGCAGCAGTGACACTTTCACCGGATATTTTCAGTGACTTGCCGGCATCGGTGGTCGTGGTGGTAGTCGGTGCTGCCGTACGGTCGATGCTCGCGCCGGACTGCGCCTCGATAGCGCTAATGTCATCGTCAGACAAATGGCTGTTATAACTGGCCGTGTCGGTCTGCAGCACCGTGTTTGCTGTTGTGCGCGAAGGGTCGAACTCATTTTCGGCATTGGTGCCGTCATCGGCCGTGGTATCACCCTGGCCAAACAGGGCGACACCAATGCTCACCGCCGCACTGAACTTGCCCGCTGCGCCGGCGATACTGGTCAGATCACTCTGACGCTGAGAGGTGGCATCGATATCCAGCAGGCCGGCCTTGATATCCGCGCCCACCACTTCACTAACCACCTGGCTGCGGCCCAGTACCACGTTTGCGACCACGCCAACGCCGACCTTGTTGCTAACCCCAATACCCAAAGCGAACTGCCGGGCGTCAAGGATCTCCTGGGCGCTGAGGGTTACGCTGGAGGCCGCTGTGATGCCATCTTGGCCACGAATAGCGGTGCGCAAACCGCCAACCCCGTTTGACTTGCCATGGATGGCTGCGCGGGTCTCACCCCGGAACTCGGTGACATCAATCATTGCCGCCGCGCCAAACTCGGGCGAAACGCCGGCACCGAAGGCATGGCTATTAACATTTTCCAGACGCTGAGCATCCACCGTCAGCTCAGTGACGTTAACCAACGTGTTACGCGTATCAGCGGTATTATTCAGATCATTACCGATCAGTGCCTTGCTGTCACCACCGATGATGTTCACCGCCATGCCGAAGCCCACGCCGACTTCGCCAATACCCAGGGCACCGGCAGCGACATTGGCTTCCTGGCGACGATCAGAAGCAACCGTCAAGCTGTTGGCTGTCAGCGTGCCACCTCGTAACCATGCCCGGGTGTCTCCCAGCTGTTCGGTAATCACTATCGAAGCTGCGCCACCCAGACCACCTTTTTCACCCAAACCCGCTGCAACGCCAGCGGAAACCGCCTGGGCAACTTTCGAGCTGTTGGCATCGATACTGACGGCGGCGGCATGCACTGTACTGCTGTCGATGGTGGCCGTGGCCGCCTTCTTCTGGCTGTTGGTGGCAAAACCGCCGACGCCTGAAATGCCGTCTGAAATGGCAACGCCCGCCGATACAGCAAACCCGGCTTCATGGGCGCTGGCGCGCACCAGCACATCGGCACCGTCCTGATCGCTGACGCCATCATTGATCGTGCTGTTCTTGATTTCGGCAGTGGTTGCATTGGACGAACTGTTGGTCGCCACGTTGACGCTGATCGCCAGTGACTTGCCGCCTGTGCCTCCCACGGTAATAGCCTGCTGCTTGGTGCGGCTGGTGGCGTTGACCGCCAGGCCACCGACGCTTTCCGTGGTCTTGTCCAGATTGACCAAGGCAAAACCGGTGGTCAAGGTGTCGCGGTCGACCGGTGCGGCATTGGTGTTGTCACCGTCGTCCTCGTTTTGACCCGACGTCGACAGATCCGGCAGCGTGCCGTAATTAGCCAGTGCACCGCTGTCCACGGTTATGCTCGCGCCTTTGCCTTCGGCAATGACGCTGGCATTGTCTATCGCCGCAGAGGTTTTGCCGTATTCCAGCGCCGTGGCTATGGCCACGGCGCCAGCACCGCCGTCCAGACCGATGCCCAGCGCGCCGCTGCCAACCAGATTGACGCTGAGCGCGTCGGCATTGACCGCTACATTGTTCCAGGCCTTTACGGTTGCGTCTTCTGCGATGCGAGCGCTGACATCACCGTCAACGATGCCGGTGCTTACCGAGCCGGCGAATGCGTTCTGCTCGGCTGACGCCGCGACCCCGGCGCTGATGGTCAGCAACCAGTTGTCACGTGCGGCATCGACAATCAGATCCTGCACATTTAGCGTAGTGCTACCGTCCGAGACGTTGTCGCCGAGTACGGCCGCGCTGACATCCGAATCGACCCGGTTGGTCGCCACAGCGATGCCTCCAGCAGAACCGCTGCCAGAGCCTGCGCCCATCCAGCCGGTCGCTACACTCTTGGTAAAGTCATAAGCTTGTACCGAAACTGTACCGCCCTGGGTAGCACTCGCATCGGCACTGCGATTGGTCCCTACATCCTTAATTGCTGCTTCAACTAGCTGATCCACATTGTTGACGCCGATCGCCCCGGCAAAAGCCAATCCGGAGCCAAAGGTTGCGCCGATGGCAATAGCATTGCCAACCAGCAGATTGTGATCGTCGGACGCGCCACTGGTGGCCTTGACCAGCACATCGCCGGAGGCCTGCAACGCGGTATTGGCAATATGCGCCTTGGTCGAGTGCTCGTCGGTGCCCACCAGATTGAGTGCGACCGCCAGGCCACCTGCCTGCCCGGTAGAACCCGGAGTACCGACTGCGACTGCACCGGCAACGTTGATTATATCCATGTCATTGGTGGCGGTAACGGCAACCGTCTCGGCATTGATGCTGCCGCTGTCGACGCCGTCCCAATCGCCAATCTCAGCCTCGACGCGGTTGTTCAGCCGGTTGACCGCCACAGAACCCACACCCGAGTATTTACCGGTACTGACGCCGACACCGATGGCCACGGTGTACAGCAGCGAGTTATCGCGGGCGTTGACGGCCACGTCGGCCGTGCTGGCCTCGCCCGCATTGATATTCACATCCGCCATGCGCGCCGAGGTATCGCTCTTCACATCGGCATGGGCATAGGAAAGGCCCACATTGCTCTTGCCTATCTGTACCACACCGGCCACGGCAATGATGCGCTTGCCGGCCGAGCTGGAGTCGCTGCCATCCTCGGCCTTGAACTTGTTATTTGACTTCTTGCCATCCTCGGCCGTGAATATGTAGGTATTATCAATGACGCCCGCACCACTGAAATCATAATCCTCGTTGCTAGTACTGCTACCCAGGTCACTGAGCACCTTCTCCAGCAAAGCAACGTCGTCACCACTGGCATTGACTTTAAGAGTCTGCACACCACTGATGTCGGTTTTGCTGATCAGCGCCTTGGTATCGGAACCAATCGAACCCACGGCAAAGCTGCCGGCGAAACCCTGAGAGTTTTCCACGCCGCCATTGTAGCCACCACCCGCAGCGCCAATACCAATCCGGTTCACCGCACTGGCCGAAACAATAATAGTGTCGAAGCCGGTCAGCGTGCTGCGTGCTCCGTCACCGCTGATGAGCGCCTCAACCGCGGAACCTCTGTAGACGTCTTCGTTATGGGCCGTGCTCAGTACATTGTTAGCGTCGGGATTGATCCCTCCCAACCCGTCCGACATCGCGCCGGGGTCATTGATCTCGGCAAAGGTAATCGCCAGACCGCCGCCCTGCTTGCCACCCGCATAAAGCGAGCCACCGCCGACACCGACATCAACGTTGTTGTAGGCAGACACCTCAAGGCTGGGGGCAGCGATGTTTTTGCTAGTGATCGAACTGTCATCGATACGCGCAGAGGTGCCGTCATAGATCTGCGCACCGGAGACTGACAACGCACCGTTGTTACTGTTCTGCGTATTTTGCGCCGAGCTGGTAATCGCCAGCGCCAGCGCCACCGAGGTGAGCTCACCGCCATGCAGCGCCTGCACTTTTACATCTCCGGCATTCGTAATCGTGCTGTTGCGGATACGCGCCAGCGCATCGTTAAAGCTGATCTGGTACGCAATCGCCCCGGCGATGGTGTTCTGGTTGGTTGGTGAGGCAGCACCCAGCATGGCAATGGCACCACCACCGGAAGCGGCAGCTGAAATCACTTTTTCCAGTGCCTGTACCGTGACATCGACATCCCCGGTACCCTTGCCGCTGATGGTGGCGCCATCAATAAATGCCTTGGCATCAATATTGTTGACTGAAACGGCGAAGCTGCCGGCTGCCGCCATGCCGGTTTTAACCACCGACGGGGTGCTGTCGCCGGCCGGAGCGGACGAACTGCTGGCTCCATCACCGGCGGCTTTGCCGATCGAGGCATCACCCGAACCGGATGATGCGGCGGTGTAACTGCTTGCAGCTTTCGAACTGGGCCTACTCCAATCGTTCTCGAAGCGCTCGCCAAAGCTGGGATTATTGTTCGGTTCTGAAATCCATGCGCCAGCTACTGCCAGCGAACCGTTGGTGCCGACGCTGCGCGCGCGCACCTTGACTTCGTTGGCAATGATGGCGTGCGGGTTCGGCACGGGCGTGGTGGGCGTGGTGGGCGTGGTGGGCGCGGTCGGAGCTGGCTGGCTGTCATTATTGAACGCCACCTTGGCTGACTCGGCGCTGTTGTCGCCAATAAAGGCCTTGGTATCGCCTTGGGCAATGTTGATCGCGACGGACAAGCCTATGGCCGATTCATCTGACTTATTGGCCGCTCCGGAGACTGCCCAGTTGCCAAAGTCATGATCGGCCAACACGTCCAGACCGATGGTGCTGACATGCGCTTGATTACTTAGTGATGCATGGGTGAGTGACTCGCTATTGAGAATCGCCAGCACACCGTTGAAGCCCATACCCTTGCCCATGCCTGACGAAGGGGTGACCAGGAAGTGACGTTCGTCAGTGTGCGCCTTGATACCGACGTTGCCATCCACCGCCAAGGTGGAGGCGCCAATGCCGGCAACCGCGGTAGCGGTTTGCTGGACAAAACTGATACTGGCCCCGATCGACTTGCCGTTTTCACTGGTGCCAATGCTATTGGGGATCAGCCCAAAGGTGCCAATGTTGCCGGCCAGATGCACACTTTCATTCAGGTTGTAGGCCTGCACATCCACGGAACTGTCAAAGTCAAAGCTGTAATCAATGGTTTCAAACGGTTTGGTGGTATCAAGCACAACCTGTGTTTCGGTGTTGCCCGCCACTATCCGGCCGGCCTTCCAGCTGCCGGTGCCGGTGGTCGTGAGTTTGACGTTATCGCCAATCCAGGCCTTGGTATCCAGATCGTTCACGACCACATTCAGCGAACCGCCGGTGGCCGAGGCGTCTGCTGCGGCGCCGGCATTGGCAAAGCTGGTCAGCACATTGTTCTGCAAGCCGCCGACGCCATTCAGCTTACTCAGCACATCGGAGAACGAACCCCACTTATCATAGGTGGTAGCAATCGGCACTTTTTGCCGGGCCAGCACGCCAACATTGACTGCAGAAATTTCCACGTAGTCGCCGATTTCGGCCACCGCATCGCCGGTGTTGATGGCGAAGTTCAGGGCAGCCGCGAGGCTTTTTTCCGAAGAGCCGGTCTGGTTGCTGCCGCTGGTGCGGCTGCTTGGTGAGGCGACGGCGGCCTCAGCCGAACTGCGCCAGGCACCCTGGTCATCACCTTGGGCCGCATTGTCATTGCCACCATCGATCGAGGCGTTATCCGTACCCAGATCGATGGCACTGGCCAGCAACAAATTGCCGGTGGAGTTGATCTTCGGCGCTTCGGCTTGCCCGGCAATGTTGTTGCCCAAATAGGCATAGGCCTCGTGATCGGACAGGTTCAGGGTAAAGGCCAGCCCACCTTTGAAGGCGATTTTGCCATCGGGGTCTTTCGGCACGTTCGCCTCGGGCGGCTTATGGGTATTAGCCAGATTGTCGACGCCGCCCTTTACGGCACCAATTTTGCTAACCCTGGATCCCAGGATACGAAGGCCGACACCGCTGCCCACGGTAACGCTCGATTTGACCTGCTGGTGCACCGTGCGATCAAGCGCCGTG
Organism: Marinobacter sp. BSs20148; assembly: GCF_000283275.1. NCBI lineage: Bacteria > Pseudomonadati > Pseudomonadota > Gammaproteobacteria > Pseudomonadales > Marinobacteraceae > Marinobacter > Marinobacter sp. BSs20148. Next base: position 1,027,651 of record NC_018268.1, on the reverse strand, counting down.
ATGCTGACATTGCCGGTCTTATTGGCGTCAGTACCGAGCGATGCACCCATTTCGGCCGTGGCATTGGTATTGAAATCGCCTACGGCGACGGCAATCCCGTATTCGGTATCCTTCAGGCCCATGGCCGTGGCCGACACCGAGTAGTAATTCTGGTTTTCCGCCGCCAGCACCAGGTTGTTAGCGACAAGAATCGCACCGCTTTCAATCACCGCGGTGGCATCCACATCCGACTCGCCTACTGCGATGGCCAGCACGACCTCATTGCTACCAGCGACAATAATGTCCAGCGCGCTGGCCGACACGTAGGATTCGTTGTGCGCCGTTACCGTCAGGTCGCCACCTGAGTGCACGGTGGCACCGTTCTGGATCGAGGTGTTGCTCATAGCGTCGGCGGTGCCGTAAATCGACGCCAGCGAGGCTTTGCCGCCAAAGGCCGTAATCTGGCTGCCCTGACTGACTGCATGGGACTCGGAGGCCATGGTGACATTGCCCGTAGCCTGCACATTGGCCGTGCCTTGGACAATGACCGACGCTTCCGCATCCGCCGCTATCAGGTAGAAGCCAGCGCCGGCAAAGGTGCCAGTCATGGTAATCAGGGGGACCACAGGCTCTTCATAGAACGATGCGATGGCCTCGCTCTGCGCCGTAACGGTCACATCGTTGGCATGAACCTTACCGGCAAGGGTAACGGATGAATCGGCGAGTGCAACGCCAAACCCGAGCTTTTGGGTGCTTCTGGCGGTGAGCGTGACATTACCGCTGGGGTCGGTAGTGACATTGTCGCGGGCATCCAGCACACCGGTGCTGGTGATCTCAATGCCATTGGCCTCTATGGTGATACCGCCATCGGCCAGCAGGTCGCCGGCAATCTGTGCATAACCAGTGCCGATGTGAATGGTACCGCCATCCTCGTATAGCGCTGTGGGCGCTGTGTAGTCACCTTTATTTACCGCCGCCGTTCCCACATAACTGGCATTAAAGGCACGACCGGCGATCAGCTTGCCACTGTTGGTGACATTGACCAGGGCGCCCTGAAGATCAATACCGTCTTTGGCGTTGATCTTGCCGGCAATGGTAATCAGCCCGGTAGGCGAGACTGCCAACGTATCGTCGAAGCTCTTGCCGCCCGAGATAAGATCATCAATATCACCGCTGGCGGGCGTGCGTACGGTCAGCTGGCCCACATTGACCACACCTGACGGGCCGACCAGAAAGCCGTGGGAACTGGCGAAAACGACGTTACCGCCAAGGGCGGGGGCACCACCCACATCCTTACCCTTATAGCTATTCAAAAAGCCGTAAATTTCCGGGGCACTGTCCTTGACGATGTTAACCAGCCTGGCGGCATTGTCCGGCACGATCAGGTTGATGGTGTTGCCATCGCCCACCACAAAATGCTTGAACACGTTGACAGGCACGCCATTAACGAGCTTGTTGTTCTGGATGCTCTGAACTGAGCCAGGCGGGCTGACAGTGGCCGTATTGGCGTCTACCACAATGTTGTGGGCCGGCGCCGCCAGCGCCTGCAGCGAGACGGCCGAAAGCAAAGTTCCCCACGCCGCGGTTCGCGCCGCCAATGTTCGTGCAAATGGCCGGCAACGACCCATAGCCAATACGAGTGGATGGTGAGGAAACTTCATTTTGTGGCCCAACCTGTAATGGTCATGGTACAGCGTCATTCGGCAGAGCCGAGGCGGGTAAAGCTGATCGTCATCCAATTATCACAAAACAGTTACCAGATGATCAGGAGCGGGTATTGAGCTTGTCGCTCAAGCGCGCAATAGCGCCGAGGGAGTGTAGGTGGGCATACGCCCAGGCGAGATACCCTTTACGGAACCACTGTGTAACAACGTCGTCTTCCAGCGCCATGAGTTTGTTCTCGTCTAGCACGAACAAACCGTCCAGGCGCAACGGTTTCTGGCCGGCCGTTACTACCTGCAAGACGAAAGGTTTGAATACATCCGCTTCGGATGCCGCCTCACAGAACTCACGGGTACGCAGGTGCTCTGCATCAAAGTTGGTTACAAACTCGATGATCTTGTTCAGGGTGTCGGTATAGGCACCGTCATCCGCAAACAAAAGATCGCCTTCGCCTTGACCTTCAGCGGCCGCCTCCAAATCTGCTTCCGCCAGGCCAACATAGTCCGCATCAAAACAGACATTTTTGTCGTTGCTCAACACAAACGGATAACGGCGAATAAAGGCCGGCGTGTAGTTGCCCTGCCATCGACCACTGTCGTCGACTTGGTCGTGGCCCTGATTCTTCAAGGAGAGCAAGGCAATGGGGAAGTACGACCCGTCCTTGTCCTGACTGAACAGCACCGGAAGATCGCGACTGGCTTCAAAAAACTCGATAGCCAGAAGAGGGACCGAATTCACATCGCGGGTGAACCCGAAATCTTTCACCGGCGAAAAGCGGATGCTCTTGTGGACATCTTTATTCAGAACCGTAGGCCGTTGATAGAACAAAAGTTCAGGCATTCTGGACCCCAATTGATTAACTGATTGTTAAGTTATAGAAATAGGGTATAGCGCGTCATGTTACAAAAAGATACAAATCGTTAACAAACGCTCAAGATCCCTCAGGGCTCAGGGCTGAATTAACCACCACACAATAAGAATTCGAACAGCGGGAAAATGTGACTAATGTCATATTTAATAACGGTTTAGCCGTTTTTTTCACCGTCAGACCAAAAAAACCGGAGGGAGATATCACTGCTAATCCCGCAGCAATCTTTTTTGTAACAGACTTACAATGCGTTCATCTATTATGACTTTAAAGAGTTCTGAGTTAGTCGCAAACACTCTGCGCTTGCTAAAAGTAGTTAGGGTTGCACCCTAATTTTATGGCGAATGGTAAAGCGAGGTTTTTTCTTTTTAAACACAAAAAAGCCAGATCAGTGAATCACTGATCTGGCTTTCTTTTATATGGTAGCGGGGGCTGGATTCGAACCAACGACCTTCGGGTTATGAGCCCGACGAGCTACCAGACTGCTCCACCCCGCATCAAACTGGTTGTTAATTAAGGGCTTTTTTCTTCCCTCAATCAACGTGTAGCGCATATTACGGACTGCGTGCGCTGGTGTCAAAGACTAATATTGGCAATGAGCAATTCACGGTGCCATTACCGTTTTTCTGCCGACAATCAGGCCTGACGACCCTCTTTGTTGTTAAAACTATGGGCTAGGATGTGTAGCAGTGCCTGCTTACAATTTTTGCCATGCTAATCGCCAAAGGACAACCGCCATGTCGGATCTGTATTTCAAGCTAATGAACACCTCATTGGGGCAAACTGCAGCCAATACCCTGGGCTTGCCTGCGCCGGTGCCTTTGCAACGACTGAAACGGGTAGACCAGCCGTTCATTGAAGGCGATGTTCTGCTGGGTGCCGCAGGCGGCGGCAAGTTGATTTCCGAGGTGGGCCGGGTGCTGGGCGCCAGTGCTGCCAAGCTCTATTACGCCAGCGGCGATAAACGGCTGGCGGATTCAGCCAAGGCGGAAAACCGGACGAAACCCATGGTGCTGCCGCTGGGCAAACCTGGCAATTTTTCTGCCCTGGTGTTCGACGCCAGCGGCATCAAAACGCCCGAAGAGCTGAGCGCAATGTATCAGTTTTTTCACGGCAGTATAAAAGGCCTGGCTCAGCACGGGCGGGTGCTGGTGCTGGGCGAGCCCGTAAAAAATTGCCGTAAGCCGGCCCATGCAGCGGCACAACAGGCGTTAGAAGGGTTTGTGCGCAGCGTCGCGAAAGAGATTGGTAACAAAGGTGCCACTGCGAACCTGTTAAGGGTAGCCACTGGCGCCCAAAACAACCTGAACTCCAGCCTGCGGTTTTTCCTATCTGCAAAATCAGCGTATGTGTCCGGACAGATTGCCCAGATCGATAAAAGTACCGACGCAGCCGTGACCAACCCGGTGGCGCCTCTCACCGGCAAACTGGCCCTGGTGACCGGCGCAGCCCGCGGTATTGGCTTGGCCATCGCACAAACCCTAAGCCGCGACGGCGCTACCGTCATTGGAGTGGACTTGCCCGGCGCGCGGCTGGAATTACAGCAACAAATGGAAAGCCTGAAAGGCCATGCCCTGGCGCTGGACATTACCGAAGCCGATACGCCCCAGCTGATTGCCGCGTTTGTTGAGCAGCTCGGTGGCTTGGACCTGCTAATTCACAATGCCGGCCTTACCCTCGACAAAACCCTGGGCAATATGCCTGAGCAGTCTTGGAACGCGGCCATCAGTGTGAATTTGACAGCGGCCATGGCCATTACCGAAAGAATTCAACGGCATGAGTTATTGCACGCTAACGGGCGCATTGTGTGCCTGTCATCGGTCAGCGGTATTGCCGGCAATCGCGGGCAAAGCAATTACGCTGCGGCAAAAAGCGGGCTTATTGGCTATGTGCAGGCGGAGGCGCGGCAGCTCAAAAACGGCACCACTATAAACGCGGTTGCGCCCGGATTTATTGAAACTAACATGACAGACGCCATGCCCATCGCCGTTCGCGAAGCGGGGCGGCGGATAAACAGCTTGTCCCAAGGTGGGCAGCCGGTGGATGTGGCCGAAACCGTCAGCTGGCTTTGCAGCCCTGGGTCGAGTGGCTTGAACGGCAATGTGGTGAGGGTTTGCGGGCAATCTTTACTAGGAGCTTAGAAGCGGAATTCTGAACACACATAAAAAAACGGGCAGCCTCAATGAGACTGCCCGTTTTTCAAATATGGTGGGTGGTACTGGGATCGAACCAGTGACCCTCGCCTTGTAAGGGCGATGCTCTCCCAGCTGAGCTAACCACCCAGATAGTTGGCGGAGCGGACGGGACTCGAACCCGCGACCCCCGGCGTGACAGGCCGGTATTCTAACCAACTGAACTACCGCTCCGCAGCCATCCGGATTTACCCGAATGCAATGTCAGGTGCTGTGCCTGACGGATCTTTGAAGGCTAAGTGGTGGGCGGTACTGGGATCGAACCAGTGACCCTCGCCTTGTAAGGGCGATGCTCTCCCAGCTGAGCTAACCGCCCGCTTTGGCCTTTCAAAGACTCACTGTTTGCATCTGCCACTTGGCAAACGTGTCTCAAACAAGTGAGCGGCGCATTCTAAGCATTTCTGTCTCCGTGTCAAATGTTTTGCCTAAAATTCCCTTAAAAGGCCGTCACACCGGAGATTTGTTCATTCACTAACCTATTTACCGATCCGTCTACTGGCCGGTGAGCTTCGCCTGCAGGTCATTAACTTCCTGCGACAATCGCACCAGGCGCGATGTCATTTGCGAACGCGACGAATCAATCACCTCAACGGTTTTTTTCAGCTCGGCGATTTCGCTCTGCATGGCGCCCGCCCCGTTGCCACTGGTTGTGCTTGTAACCGCTTTTTCCAGCGCAGCAATACGGCTTTCAATACTGCTGGTGGTGAGTTTCTGTTCTTGCTCAAAACGGCGAATAGACGTGGTGATACGCTCGTCAGTGCTCTTGGCTAAGGCATCGGTTTTCTGATTTGCCGTAGCCAGTTCGGTTTTAAGCGACAATGCACTGGTTTGAACAGCACTTACTCTGGCTGCCAGCTCGGCGCGCTCGCCCTGTTGCCGTGTGATGGCGTCGCTCAACGCCGTTTCTGCGCTTGCCACCGCGGTCTGAACGCTCACCAAATCGTTAAGGTTTTTGCCAAGTGCCGTTTCAAGTTCGCTAATCGCAGCCGCCTGCTGCTCTAGCAACTGCTTGTTGCGCTCATTGGCAATCACCCACAGCTTGCGAATTTCACTGTCGGCGTTATCCAGCCGCGTCTTCTGTGACGCCAGTTGTTCATCCAACGACACACCGGCTAGTTCGAGGTTTTCGCCCGTTTCAGATAAGGTACCTTCAAATCGCGCCAGCGCTAGCTTGCTTTGGCGAACCCAGCTGTCGGCTTCTTCCACCTGGTTTTCCAGTGCCTGAATACGCTGACCCTGAATGTACCAGCCGCCAACGGCCACGCACGCCAACACAACAACCAGCAACCACAAGATTCCAGCGCCACCACTGCCATTACCTTGCGACCCGCTGCCGGCCGCGGCTTTCGGGGTTTCAGTGGCCTTTGCCGGCTTGCTCTGACTGGTTGGTGCAGGTTTGGCGCTGCCCGCAGATTTGGCAGAGCCCATTGGGCTATCCGGCCGCTCGGCTCTTAATTCATCTTTATCTGGTCGAATAGGTTCCATATCGGGTCCTTAACTGAGTCGCTGTTCGGTGCTTGCGCCGCGCCGATTGCATGGCTTTGGGCCACATCATACAATAGCTCGCTTTCCAATCATCGAAGGATTGTTGCCTATGCAACCGCTGGTAGGACTCATCATGGGTTCCAAATCCGACTGGCCGACCATGGAAAATGCCGCCAACATGCTCGACAAGCTTGGCGTGGCCTATGAAACCAAAGTCGTTTCCGCTCACCGCACCCCCGACCTGCTGTTTGAATACGCCAAGACGGCAGCCGACCGCGGCCTGAAAGTTATCATAGCCGGCGCCGGCGGTGCAGCCCACCTACCGGGCATGGTAGCCTCGCAAACGTCTTTGCCGGTGCTTGGCGTGCCGATACAGTCGAAGGCCCTGAACGGTCTTGACTCGCTGCTGTCGATCGTACAAATGCCCGGTGGCATCGCCGTAGGTACCCTGGCCATCGGCAAGGCAGGCGCCACCAACGCAGGTTTACTGGCGGCCCAAATTATCGGCACCTTTGACCAAACCGTGCGCCAAGCTGTTGACGAGTTCCGCAGCACGCAGACCCAAACAATTCTGGACAGCCCGGACCCGTCAGTTCCGTGAATCAATGATAACACCACCAACGCTAGCGAACTGTGCGAAAACTCAATGCCACAAATGGACAGGAGAAAACACATGAGAATTGGCGTACTAGGCGCCGGCCAACTGGGAAGAATGCTCGCCCTGGCAGGTTACCCACTGGCCAAAGACTTTGTGTTCTACGACATGTCAGGCAGCCCCAGTGCCGGCATAGGCGAAACCATCAGCGACCCTAAAGGCCAAAGGCTGGACGAGTTTCTGAGCAAGGTTGACCGCGTCACTTACGAATTTGAACACCTACCGGTAGAAGTCGCTGAAAAGATTGCAGCGAAAACCATCGTGCACCCCTGCCCCCGCGCATTGCAGATATGCCAGAACCGCGAAGCTGAAAAAACACTGTTTGGCCGGTTGGGCATTCCTACACCGCAATGGAAAATCGCGGACAGCGCCGAAACGCTGCGGGCCGCCGCTGAAGAGCTCGGCTGCCCGGTCGTCGCCAAGACCAACACTGAAGGTTACGACGGCAAAGGCCAGGCCATATTGAAAAGCCCGGATGACGCAGCTGTTGCCTGGCAGAGCATCGGCCACCCACGCCTGATGGTCGAAAAGTTCGTCGATTTCAGCCGCGAACTGTCGATTATTGCCGTACGCGCCGAGTGCGGCGATGTGGCGTTTTACCCCATGGCGGACAATGACCATCATCAGGGCATTCTGCGCTATTCCGTTGCCCCGGCGCCAAAACTACAAGCCCACCTGCAAAACGAAGCAGAATACTATATTCGCGACTTACTGAACGAATTGGACTATGTGGGCGTATTGACCCTTGAGCTGTTCGAGACACCAAATGGCTTGATTGCCAATGAAATGGCTCCGCGAGTGCACAATTCCGGCCATTGGACCATAGAAGGTGCCATGACCAGCCAGTTCGAAAATCATGTACGTGCTGTCAGCGGACACCCTCTTGGGAATGTAGAGCCACGGGGCGTTAGTTGCATGATTAACATTATTGGCGTTCACGGCGAAATCGAGCGGATTTTACAACTGCCCTACGCCCATGTTCACCTGTACAACAAGCAGGAACGACCTGGCCGCAAATTGGGCCACGTGAATATTTTGGCTGACAATTACCAAGAGCTGGTATGGAGGGTCCTTAATTGCGCTCAATTTTTGCCAGGTTGTCCGGAGTTTAACAGCACCTTAATTTCAAAGGGTTGATCTGGCCCAAAGTGACCCTATTGTTAGTAGTTGTAGCGAAGTTTTGATAAAGAAGCACTGATAATGAAGTTTTGATAGCGAAGCAATCTATATAAAATCGAGAGAAAACGGAGATCGATCTCATGGCCTTTGAACTACCTGCACTGCCTTACGCAAAAAATGCTCTGGAACCGCACATTTCCGCGGAAACTCTGGATTTTCACTACGGCAAGCATCACAACACCTATGTCACCAAGCTGAATGGCCTGGTTGAGGGTACTGACGACGCCAACAAGTCGCTGGAAGACATCATCAAAAGCGCCAGCGGCCCGCTGTTCAACAACGCAGCCCAGGTTTGGAACCACACCTTCTACTGGCATTGCCTGAGCCCCAACGGTGGCAACGAGCCAACCGGCGCAGCGAAAGACGCCATCGAAAAAGCCTTCGGTTCTTTTGATGACTTCAAAAAAGAATTCAACGACAAAGCCGCCAACAACTTCGGCTCTGGCTGGACCTGGCTGGTGAAAAAATCCGACGGCAGCGTTGCGATTGCAAACACCAGTAACGCAGAGACGCCGCTGACTGGCGCAGACAAGCCAGTAATGACGGTCGATGTTTGGGAACACGCCTATTACGTGGATTACCGCAACTCACGTCCTGATTACCTGGCTGCTTTCTGGAAGCTGGTGAACTGGGACTTTGTGAACAAAAATTTGGCTTAAGTAGGTCAAACCGGGGACGAGCCAAAATAGGGGACGGATTTCAAATCCGTCCCCGGTAACCGTTCCCAGTTTCGCTCACAAAAATGCCCGCCTAGTGCGGGTATTTTTGTGAGCGAAAAACAGCGAACACCTGTTTTTCCGAGTGGAGTTGCCATACAGGTCAGTGTTTTTAAGCCATCAAGCCGCTAAACTTTATCGTGGACAGTTTCAAACCCGTCCCCGATAAAGTTTACTGGGGACAGATTTGAAATCTGTCCCCGTTTTTGTCCCTGCTCTAAAAACACCGAAAGGACACGCTATGACAACTACGATCGGCCTGATTATAATTGCCGCCATTGCCCTGTTCCTGGTCATCATCTACAACCGGCTGGTGGCTTTGCGCAACCAGTTCCGCAACGGATTTGCCCAGATTGACGTGCAACTGCAGCGCCGCCACGACCTGATCCCTAATTTGGTAGAATCCGCCAAAGCCTATTTAAGCCATGAAAAGAACACCCTCACCCAAGTGATGAACGCCCGTAACAACGCCGTTGATGCACAGCAGGAAGCGGCTAAAAATCCCGATGACGGCAAGCGTATTCAACGCCTGGGCGGCGCCGAAAACATGCTGACCAAGGCCCTCGCCAACTTTTACGCCGTGGCCGAAAACTACCCGGATCTGAAGGCCAACGAAACCATTCAACAATTGATGGAAGAATTGTCCAGCACCGAAAATCGCGTGTCATTCGCGCGCCAGGCCTATAACGACACAGTGATGACCTACAACACCTACCGCGAGCAGTTTCCCAACAACGTGATTGCCGGGTTGTTCGCTTTTCAAGAAACCTCACAGCTGCAACTGGAAACCCCGGAAGCTCGCTACGTACCCAAAGTCTCATTTTAAGCGGCGCCGACACCCATGGCCCATTCACCTTTCTTTCAGCGCCAGGCCAAAGCCCGGCGTAACACCTTACTGCTGGTGGCGCTGTTTTCAACCGCGGTTATGCTGATTACGCTGTCGGTGTGCGTGGTGGGCTACATGGTCACTCGCAGCAGCACCAGCGCCTTGCCGTTTCACCACTGGCTGCTCACCAGCCACGGCTTAATTACCGCCGGCGCCAGCGTCGCGCTGATGGGCGTGGGCTCGTTAATACGCTGGATTGATCTGGCCGATGGCGGCCGGCGGGTAGCCGAAATGGTGGGTGCCCAGCCGATAAACCCAGACACCAACGACCCGCTGGAACGGCGCCTGCGCAATATTGTTGAGGAAATGGCCATCGCCAGCGGCGTGGCAGTGCCTGAACTTTACGTGATGGATCAGGAAACCGGCATTAACGCCTTTGTAGCCGGTTACAGCCCCGCTGAAGCGGTGATGGTGGTGACCCATGGCGCACTCACCCAGCTAACCCGCGATGAGCTCCAAGGCGTGGTAGGCCACGAATTCAGCCACATCCTGAATGGCGACATGCGCCTGAACGTGCGCCTGATTGCCTTATTGGCGGGCATTCTGATGATTGGCCAGATTGGGCTGTTTCTGGCTCGCGCAGGCTTCTACAGCGGCGCCGTGCGCACACGCCGCGACAGCCGCGGCCACGTTCGCCCTGGGTACCTTGGGCGTCGTGCTTTTTGTGATTGGCTACGCCGGCGTGTTTTGCGGCCGGCTGATTCAGGCCGCCGTGTCCCGCCAGCGCGAACGCCTGGCCGATGCTTCATCGGTGCAGTTCACCCGCAACCCGGATGGTATCGGCGGCGCGCTGTTCAAAATAGGCTTGCAAGGCAGCCATCTGGACACCACCCGCCACGCCAGCGACATGAACCACATGTGTTTCGGCGAAAGCACCCGCATGAAGTTTATGGGGTTGCTGGCGTCGCACCCGCCCATTGAAGACCGCATCAACGCCCTGCAGCCAGGGCTGATCACCCGTTTGCGCAGCCGCCTGCGTGATACCCGCAGTAGCGAGGCCCTGCGCAACACACAAGCCGAAAACAGCGCACAACGCCAAGCCAACACTCTAGGCAATGCGCCAGGCAGCTCACCAGAAAGCACTCAAACCAGTACAACGGCCAGCGCCCTGGGTTTTGCCGACCCGGCTCCGTTCAACACCCGCGCCAACAAAGGTTCCGGCTCGCCACTGGCAGGCAACAATCGCTACCGAATAGCCACAGATACGCCTATGTCAGTGCGCGTTGGGCAGGTGTATCCAGGTAGTGAAAACTATGCCAAGGACCTGCTGGGCCAGCTACCGGCCACCTGCCGCGGGTTGATCTATACCCGCGCCGGTGCGGTGCAGCTCAGCTACAGCCTGCTGATTGCCGACTTGCCCGCAGAGCAGCAGCAACGTTATCTAGCCCTGCTGCCTGCGCATCCGGTGGTGGGCCACCAAGAGCCGATTCTACAAAAACTGCTGCCTACAGTCACAGCGCTGGGCGCAGCCGCCCGCTTCCCGCTGCTGGAGCTGGCAATGCCGGCTTTACGTAAGCTGGACCCAAACGAACAGCAACAGCTAATCCGCAATGTGAAAGCCCTGGCTGTGGCCGACCAGAACATTTCACTGTTTGAACTCGCCCTCACCAGCTTTTTCAGCCGTCATTTATCACCCCGGGCGGGACGGGCCATAGCGGTAAAGCACCGCAGATTTCAACCGGTGTTGCCGGCTTTAAGGCAGCTGTTCAGCCTTTTAGCAAGAGCCGGTGCAGACAACCCGCAACAGGCTCAAGCGTTGTTCAGCCAGGCCATGGCCGGTTTTGGTGTGAGCGGTAATGCCGTACCAAAAATACTGACGAGCGTAAGCCTGCGTGAGCTGAGTCAGGCCCTGGCGGAGCTTAATAAACTGTCGCCGCTGTTGAAACCGGCGATTATAGACGCAAGCGCAGAGTGCGTGAGCCAAAATGGCCACATCAGTGTGCGGGAATACGAGATGATGCGGCTGGTCGCCGACCAGCTGGACTGCCCTATGCCACCGCTTATTGACTAAGCATTGGGACCGGCCCGAGGACAGATTTTAAATCTGTCCTCTATCTTGGGCTGAACAAGCTGTCAATCGAGCGGTCCTCGCCGTTGTCCGGAAGGCCCAGCTTTTCACGGATGTGTAGGTCAACTTCTTTCAATGACTGGAACTTGCTGTCGGTGACTGCCGCGGCGTCTACTTTGCCCAGCATGATGGTCGGGCGCAGAAATACCAGCAGGTTTCGCTTAACCCGGTTTTCTGATTCTGACGAGAACAGCCGGCCCAAATAAGGAATGTCGCCCAGCAACGGCACTTTGCTCTTCTGCACTTCGTAGTCGTCTTTCATCAAACCACCCAACACGATGGTTTCGCCGTCGTCTGCCAGTACGGTGGTTTTTATTTCACGCTTGTTGGTGATCAGGTCGGAGGCGCCGGCAATGGTGGTGGGTACCACATTCTCGGTGGTTTGCTCCACCACCAAGCGCACCAAACCATCTGCGCTGATGGTTGGGGTTACTTTCAGGGTCAGACCTACATCGCGTCGTTCGATGGTGGTAAAAGGATTGGTAAGTCCTTCACCGCTCACCGCCGCCTGGCCGGTACGAAACGGTACGTTCTGGCCGACAATGATTTCAGACTCTTGATTGTCGAGGGTTATAATACTGGGCGTCGACAACAAATTCGCCGACGACGATGTTGAAAGCGCCTGAATCAGTAGCCCCCAGGTTACTCCGTTGCGGTTGCGGTCACCGGCGCCTGCGGTTAAACCACCAGCCAGAGCCGGCACCGTGCCATCGCCCAATACAGCACTGATCACCTGATTCAAGCCCAACATACCGCCACTGGCCAGGTTGGTCCCTAACACTGGAAAGCCGCCAGAACTCTCATCACCGGCGGCTAACTGAACACCCAGCTGCTCGCCCATGTCTTCGCTAATTTCCACGATTGCCGCTTCAATCATGACCTGGGCGCGGCGTATATCCAGCGCCATAACAATTTGCTCGGCTTCTTGCATTAAGGATGGCTCTCCGCGAATGACCAGAGCATTCAGGCCTTCATCGGCAAATACCGCGAACTGACCACTGGGGCGATTGCCGCCTGCGGATTCTTGCACCAGCTCGCCCATCACGCCTTTAAGCAAGTCCGCCAAGGATTTAGCGTCGGCGTTTTTCAACCGCAGCACTTTGGTAGTGCCGCCGCTGGCCGAGGGCTGGTCCAGCTGGCTAATAAGGCCACGCATTTTGGCGCGAAAGTTTTGATCACCCCGTAGAATCAACCGGTTACTGCGCTCGTCGGCGGTTACACTGTATTTGCGAACCGCATTTTCAGTGCCATTACGGGCCAGCTCATCCGGCGCCAGTTCCTGCAACAAGGTCACCATGTCGCCGACCCAGGCTTCGTCCAGCTGAATCACTTCTACCTCGTATTTAGCCGGGCTGTCGAGCTCTTTTACAATCTGTTCAATGCGTTGAATATTGGCGTAGTGGTCACTCACTATGAGCGCGTTGGCCGCCGGTACCGCTGCCAAATGACCGTACTTGGCGACCAGCGGACGCAATATTTGCTCCAGCTCCCGTGCGTTGGCGTTATCAACCTGAATCACCCGGGTAATCAACTGTTCCGAAGGCGTTATGGAAAAACGGTCGAGGGATTCAGCAGACTGTTTGGCGTCTACCTGCTGCACCACTTTGATGACTTCTTCGCCGGGAATGGCGGTAAAACCGTGGACGCCCAGCACCGCCAGAAACAGATCGTAAATCTGGTCTTTGTTCATCGGAGCGCTGGACAGCACCGTCACTTTGCCTTGTACTCGAGGGTCAATCACAAAGCTGTAACCGGTAATGTCGGCTACCTGGGCCACAAAAGCGCGAATGTCGGCCTCTTTCATGTTCAACCGCCAAGTACCTTCCTGGGCCAGTGCCGAAGACATCAGCGGCAGTAACACAAGCAGGGCAAGCGCCCGCATCAGGTTGGTCGTGTGAATAGGCATCTGGCAGTTATATCCCGTTTGTTAGGCCTAGTTAGTATAAGTCTAGGCAACTATAACACCAGCACCAGCACTAAAAGACGTTACCAGAGCGAAAAAAGGTTTTCAGGCGCCATAAAAAAACCCCCGAGGGTGGCCGCAGTTTTTGCGACGCACCGTTCGGGGGTTTTTGAAGCAAACTGGCCGCTATTAAGCAGCGGCCAGGGGCATTACATCATGCCGCCCATGCCGCCCATTCCACCCATGCCGCCCATATCGGGCGCGCCGCCTCCAGACTTCTCGTCTTCTGGCTCGTCGGCAATCATCGCTTCGGTAGTGATGATCAGGCTGGCTACGGAAGCCGCTGCCTGCAGCGCAGAGCGGGTGACTTTGGCTGGATCAAGAATACCCATCTCCAGCATGTCGCCGTACTCTTCGGTGGCTGCGTTGTAACCGTAACGCACCGGTGCCTTCACGTACTTTCGCAACAACAACAGAGGCTTCGCCGCCGGCGTTGTATACGATCTGGCGCAGAGGGGCTTCCATTGCACGGCGCAGAATGTTCACACCGGCTCTTTGCTCGTCGTTGGCAACGTCTACGTTATCCAGAGCCGCCAAAGCGCGAATCAGGGTTACGCCGCCGCCAGGCACAATGCCTTCTTCAACCGCTGCGCGGGTGGAGTGCAGTGCGTCTTCAACGCGGGCTTTCTTTTCTTTCATTTCTACTTCAGAACCGGCACCAATCTTGATAACGGCAACGCCGCCAGCCAGCTTGGCTACACGTTCCTGCAGCTTCTCTTTGTCGTAGTCTGAGGTGCTGTCTTCGATCTGCTTACGGATTTGCTCAACGCGGGACTGAATATCAGTCTGTGCGCCGGCACCGTCAATAATGGTGGTATTTTCTTTGGTCAGGTTCACACGCTTGGCGGTACCCAGGTCGTCCAGAGTGGCGTTCTCCAGGCTCAGGCCCACTTCTTCGGAAATCACAGTACCGCCAGACAAGATGGCGATGTCCTGCAGCATTTCCTTGCGACGATCGCCGAAACCAGGCGCCTTCACAGCGGCTACTTTCACAATGCCGCGCATGTTGTTGACGACCAGAGTAGCCAGCGCTTCGCCTTCAATGTCTTCAGCGATGATCATCAGCGGCTTGCCCGATTTGGCAACAGCTTCCAGCACCGGCAGCAATTCGCGGATGTTAGAGATTTTCTTGTCTACCAGCAGGATGTACGGGTCATCCAGCTCGACGCTCATGTTGTCTTGGTTGTTGATGAAGTACGGCGACAAATAGCCGCGATCGAACTGCATACCTTCAACTACGTCCAGCTCGTCTTCCAGGCCACGGCCTTCTTCAACGGTGATAACGCCTTCTTTACCCACGCGTTGCATGGCGTCAGCAATCAGCTGGCCAATGGTTTCGTCGCCGTTGGCAGAAATGGTCGCTACCTGGGCAATGCTGCGGCTGTCGTCGCAGGGCTTGGACATATCACCAATCGCTTTAACCGCAGCGATAGTGGCTTTGTCGATGCCGCGCTTCAGGTCCATCGGGTTCATGCCGGAAGTAACGGCTTTCAGGCCTTCGTTAACGATGGCTTGGGCCAGAACGGTAGCGGTGGTGGTGCCGTCACCGGCTGTTTCGTTGGCCTGTGAAGCAACTTCCTTCACCATCTGCGCGCCCATGTTTTCGAACTTGTCTTTCAGTTCGATTTCTTTGGCTACAGATACGCCATCTTTAGTGACTACAGGTGCGCCGTATGACTTTTCCAGTACCACGTTACGGCCTTTGGGCCCCAAGGTGACTCGTACTGCGTCGGCCAAAACGTTAACGCCTTTAACCATGCGCTTGCGTGCGCTGTCACCAAACTTAATTTCTTTAGCTGCCATGTCTTCTGTTCCTATCCGTTAAACCGAAATGATGAAATCACCGGGTTAATGAGAATGTGCACAATATGCCAGAGCTTTCAGATCACTCAAGCACGCCGTAAATGTCGCTTTCGCTCATGATAAGCAGGTCTTCGCCGTCGATTTTCACGATGTTACCGGCATACTGGCCGAATACCACGGTGTCACCAGCCTTAACGGCCAGAGGACGAACTTCGCCGTTGTCTTGAACGCGGCCATTGCCCACAGCGATGACTTCGCCCTGGGACGGCTTTTCTTTAGCATTACCGGGTAGCACGATGCCGCCTGCGGTTTTTTCTTCTTCTTCTTTACGGCGCACGACAACACGGTCGTGTAGCGGACGAATTTTCATTGCTCGAATGCTCCAATAGTCAGATTAAATGTGGCAAAAACAGTTGCTAGAAAAGAGGGCGAACCCGCTTGTGCACTGCCCTGCCGGGATTACCCGACCTGCTCGCCTGCTAACGTATCAGCGGCTGCCTGCCTGCGGTGAACTTGTGAAAGGTATTTGGGGTAATGCGTAGGGGTTTTCAACGCCCGCCAGAAAAAAATTTTACTTTTTATCAATGCGATCGTGGTGGGTTTCAGTTTCGTCACGGTATTCGCCTTCGATGATGTCGCCGTTGACGTCGCGGTCAAACGGATTTTGGCCTCCGAACGGACCCTGCTCACCACCAAACTGACCGGGCTGGCCTTTAAACGAGAAGCCACTGGCAGAGCCAACAACCGTCAGCCGCTTTATGGCTTGCTCCACCAGCCACTGGCGAGTGAACGGCAACAAACACATAAAACCGAAGAAATCCGTAATGAACCCCGGCGTTAGCAGCATCGCGCCACCGGCCGCCAGAATCAGCCCCTCAGCCACTTCCTGGGCGGGCAGTTCGCCTGAATTCATCCGCTGGCGGGCTCTTAGCAGTGTGGCAAGGCCCTGCTGCTTAAGCAGCCAGGCGCCCAGAATCGCCGTCAGGAATACCAATGCCACCGTCTGCAAAGCACCTATCATAGCGCCTACCTTTATAAGGACAACCAGTTCTGCAGCGGGCACAACAACAAATAGCAACAAGAAAAATGGCACCGGACTCTCCTTCACGCGTAATTTCGATAGCAACGTACATATAACGATCTGTTACACTGCTCTGCAAAATACCTACAACTGCTCAGCGGGCACACAGTATCCGCAACCGTGCTGTTCACTCACTATTTTAGGGCAAATTATGATACTTCAAGATTCCGTAGTTGCAATTACTGGCGGTGGCCAGGGTTTGGGGCGCGCCATGGCTGAATTTCTGGCGTCCAAAGGCGCCCGCCTGGCGCTGATTGACCTGATGCCGGAAAAGCTGGAAGAAGCCGTTGCCGCCTGCAAGGAAGCCGGAGTTGAAGCAAAATCCTACATTTGCAACGTAGCGAAAGAGGAAGACGTTGAGAAAACCTTCGCGCAAATCGCTGAAGATTTTGGTCAGCTTAACGGACTGGTGAATAACGCCGGCATTCTGCGCGATGGCCTGATGGTTAAAGCAAAAGACGGCGAAATCGTCAAGCGCATGGAGCTCGCAAGCTGGCAGGCCGTTATCGACGTCAACCTGACCGGCGTGTTCCTGTGTGGCCGTGAAGCCGCCACCCAAATGATCAAGACCAACAGCCGCGGCGCGATCATCAACATTTCATCCATTGCCCGCGCAGGCAACATGGGCCAGAGCAACTACTCAGCTGCAAAAGCGGGCGTAGCCGCACTAGCCACCGTATGGGCGAAGGAACTGGCCCGTTACAACATCCGCAGCATGGCCATTGCACCGGGCTTTATTGAAACCGATATGACCGCGTCTATGAAGCAGGAAGCTCTGGAAAAATTGTGCGCAGGCATCCCGGCCAAGCGCATGGGCCAGCCTTATGAAATTGCTCAGACCGTAGCGTTCATTCTTGAGAACGATTACGTCAGCGGCCGCGTCATTGAAGTCGACGGCGCCATGCGTCTGTAGTCGATTGGCCTGAATACGACGCCCGACTGACTAAAATACTTTACAGAAAATGGATTTTTCACTGAAATGTAAAGTAATTTAGCCAGATCGGGATCTCTAGCTCAAGCCAAATCGAGACATAGAAACCCGGCCGTTAACCACGTCGACGCCTTCTTCCTGTAAGTGGCTGACCTGCTCCTGATACCTCTCTGAACCTGGCGCAAAGGCAATCTGGCCGTTACTGCGGATGACGCGATACCAGGGCACACTGTGGCCTTGTGGAAGCTTGCCCAGGGCTCGGCCGATATAACGGGCCTGGCGGCCCAGGCCTGCCATGGCAGCAACCTGGCCGTAACTTGCCACCTTGCCCCGCGGTATTGCCAGCACCACCAACCAGATTTTTTGATCCTTGTTGGGCTCTACAACGTGGTCAGGCTTTATTGTCTTACTTTCCACAGAACTACCTTTCATAGCCCTACTCCCTTGCCGTCTCGCTCGCAGGCGCATCCTCGCGGCCCGAGTTGTCCGGCGCCAGCGCATCCAGGCGTTCGCCGTGGCGCATCATTATCATGGTCAGCACAATGGCCGGCACGCCTAACAGCCCTGCCACCAGGAAAAACTCCGCGTAGCCGTAGCTGGCCACCACCATGCCGGAGAAACCGCCCAAGAATTTGCCCGGCAGGGTCATCAGCGAACTGAACAGTGCATACTGGGTCGCCGTGAAGGAAGCGCTGGTCATGCTGGACAACCAGGCGATCAGCGCCACGTTGGCGATGCCGCCGCTTAAGTTATCGGCGCTGACCACAACAGCAAGCGTTGCAAGATTCGGTGGATATTGTGCCAGAACTACAAACAGCAGGTTGGTCAGCGCCGTCATAACCGCGCCCAGTAGCAATATACGCCGCACGCCGTAACGTATTACCAGCAGGCCACCCAGCAGCGAACCGCCTATGGTCATGAAAAACCCAAAGATCTTTGTAACGTCGGCGACCTCGGTTTTACTAAAGCCCATAAAGGTCAAATAAAACGGATTGGCCATCACGCCCATGGCGATGTCGGAAATGCGGTATACCGCCACCAGCAGAAGTATGGACACCGCCAGTTCGCGATAACGTTGGAAGAAATCCACAAACGGCCCGGCAATCGCCACGTAAAACCAGCTTGCGAACCGGGCCAGGCGTGGCGAAAGATGGGAATGATGTGCTGCCTGCAGCTGAATTTTTTCGGCAATATCCTGCGCCGCCTTAAAGTGATTTACGGTCGGCTCACGCACGATCAGAACCGTCGCCATACCCACGCCCACCAGCGCCGCCATCACCTCGTAAGACACCTGCCAGGACCAGAATTCCGCCAGATACAAAGCACCGGCGCCGGCTACCAATAACGCCAGCCGGTAGCCAAATATATAGGTGGCAGCCAGCGCGGCTTGCAAACGTTGTTCGGCGATTTCAATACGGTAGGCGTCTATGGCCACGTCTTGAGTGGCCGACGAGAAAGCTACCAGCAGGCCACACAAGGCCATCATTTCAGGCGCGCTCGTGGCATCGGTGTGGGCCATCAGATACAGGCCGGCGGCTATGCCTACCTGGGCCAGCAACATCCAGCTGCGGCGCTTACCCAGCAACTTATCCAAAATGGGCAATTTCAGGCGGTCGACCACCGGCGCCCAGATCACTTTTATGGAATAAGTAATGCCCAGCCAGCTAAAAAAACCGATGGTAGCGGTTTCAACCCCCACGTCTGCCAAGCGGGCGTTCAGCGTGGAAAAAACCAGCAGAAATGGCAGGCCAGCCGAAAACCCCAGAAACAAAAGGGCAACCACCTGCCAGCGGGAATAAAGTCGCAGGGTTTCCCGCCAGGCGGCCCGCCGGGGTTCAGCAAAAATGATAAGCCGCCTTAATCGCGGAAATTGTTAAATTGCAGGGGCACGTCCAGCTCGGCTTCACGCAGCATGGCCATGGCTTCTTGCAGGTCATCGCGCTTCTTGCCGGTTACCCGCACCTTGTCGCCCTGAATGCTGGACTGAACCTTCATCTTTTGGTCTTTGATCAGTTTTACGATCTTTTTGGCCATATCGGTTTCAAGGCCCTGCTTCAGCTCCAGGTGCTGCTTCACCAACTTGCCGGCTTTGCTGTCACCGTTTTCAGACAGCGCGCGGCCGTCAATACTGCGTTTGGCGAAAGCCATACGCAGCATATCCAACAGCTGCTCCAGTTGGAATTCTTGCGGGGCGCTGATGGTAATGCCCTTGTCGTCCAGCTCTACATCAGCGTCTACGTTTTTGAAGTCCCAACGATTGCCAAGATCGCGCTTGGTTTGGTCAACCGCGTTGGTCACTTCGTGCATGTCGATTTCAGAAACAATATCAAAAGAAGGCATGGGGAACCTGTTCTGGTGTTGTTACGGGAAATGAAACGCCCGCAAACATAACGGCGGGCGTGGTCTAAAGACTAAACAGGGCGGCGCACCAGCGCCACCCTGTTAAAGAGCGCAGACTTAAAGCTTGCGGCCCTTGCTGGCCGCAATGCGCAGGCGTAGAGCGTTCAACTTAATGAAGCCTTCAGCGTCTTTCTGATTGTAAGCGCCTTCGTCTTCTTCAAAGGTGGCAATTTTCTCGTCAAACAACGAATCGTCTGACTTACGGCCAACCACGTCTACGTTACCTTTATACAGCTTCAGGCGCACGGTGCCGTTCACGTAGGTTTGGGTCTGATCAATCAGTGCCTGCAGAGCTTCACGCTCTGGCGACCACCAGTAGCCATTGTAAATCACCTCGGCGTAGCGCGGCATCAGGCTGTCTTTCAGGTGAGCCACTTCACGGTCAAGGGTCAGGGATTCTATGGCGCGGTGAGCGCGCAGCATAATGGTACCACCCGGGGTTTCGTAGCAGCCGCGGGATTTCATGCCCACATACCGGTTTTCTACGATGTCCAGACGGCCAATGCCGTTGTCGCCGCCAACCTTGTTCAGGTGCGCCAGCACTTCGTGGGCTTTCATGGCCTGGCCGTCTACAGCAACAATGTCGCCTTTGGCGTAGGTCACTTCAATGTAGGTCGCGGTATTCGGGGCTTCTTCCGGCGATACGCTCCAACGCCACATGTCGTCCTCGGCTTCGCACCAGGGGTCTTCCAGGTTCATGCCTTCGTAAGAGATGTGCAGCAGGTTGGCGTCCATGGAATAAGGCGACTTGCCTTTTTTCATGTCGACCGGAATGTTGTGTTCGGCGCAATAGGCCAGCAGTTTTTCGCGGGAGTTCAGATCCCACTCACGCCAGGGCGCAATCACTTTCACGCCGGGCTTCAGGGCGTAGGCACCCAGCTCGAAACGAACCTGGTCATTACCTTTACCGGTTGCGCCGTGGGAAATGGCGTCGGCGCCGGTGGAATTGGCGATTTCAATCAGCCGCTTGGCAATCAGCGGGCGGGCGATAGAGGTACCCAGCAAGTACTCGCCTTCATAAACGGTGTTAGCGCGGAACATGGGGAATACATAATCGCGCACAAATTCTTCGCGCAGATCTTCAACGTATATTTCCTTAACGCCCAGCGCTTTCGCTTTTACCCGCGCCGGTTCTACTTCTTCGCCCTGACCAATGTCAGCCGTAAAGGTGACCACTTCACAGCCGTAGGTGTCTTGCAGCCACCGCACGATGACCGAGGTATCCAGGCCACCGGAATAAGCCAGTACTACTTTGTTAATATCAGACATGCCCTTGCTCCACACACAATACTACGGATGTATCGAAATTTAGCGACACAGTGTACGGCAGCAAGGTGGCCTTGGCTATTAGGCCTTATACAGCTTGGGCTTGGGCCACCGCTTCCCCACGAATGCCGTCCCAGCCGTCTTTCACCGCGTGTAGCAGTTTGGCCACTTCGTCCAGCTTGGCAATGTCATTTTTGGCGTTGGCTTCGAACAGTGTACGCTCCATGTAGTCGTACAGTCCTTCAAGCCTGACTGACAGCTCGCCACCTTTTTCAAAGTCCAGAAAACTGCGCAGCCCGCCAATAATCTCTATGGCTTTGCTAATCAGCTTGCCCTTGCCTTCAAAATCCTTGGCTTGCATGCGGGCCTTGGCCATATTGATGCGCTCCAGCGCACCGTTGTACAGCAGCTGAATCAGCCGGTGCGGATCGGCATCGATAATGCTGGTTTGGGTATTTACCTGCTGATATGCCTTTAAACCTTTCATTGGTAACCTCGTTCCTTGCCGGCTACGCCGGACTTATCAAAGCGTTAACCGGAATGACTATTTATTGAAATTCTGGGGTGCCAGTGCTTCGAGCTGCTGGGTCACGAAATCTCGTGTGCTGTTAAGCTGGGAAATTAGCGAATCAGCGGCGCTGAACTGCTTCACTAAACGCTCGCGGTAAGATTCGATGCGAGCATCCAGCTTTATCTGGTTTTCCTGAATCTCTCTTAGATCGCGGTTCAGGCTGCTGGTGCGGGATGCCAGCGCGCCATCTATACCCACGAAGCTGTTGACTAAATCAACGGTGTTCTTACCCAAGCCCTGCACAAAGTTGATAGAGCCACGGGCGCCGGTCTGGTCGCCTAGAATGCGGACCTGCAAGCCGGATGCCGGACCGGAACCGCTGCCCAGGAACAGCACCTGGCCATCACCCTCTGCAACCTTACCGCCAATGGTGCCGGCCACATTCTGGCCAGCCGTTCCGCTAGCGCCAGTCAGGCCAAAAGCATTAGCATCTTCTTGCGAACTAATACTAACGTTGGATTCAGAGCCGTATTTACCGGATGTAAATACAAGCTTGTTGTCACTGTCCAACGACACCTGTACCGATTCGCCAGAAGCGCTCAAGGCTACGTTGCTGTTTAACTGGGCCTGAATGTCGTCTACCAGCGCCTGAGCCGTAACACCCGTGCCCTGAGTAAGCTTCAGGTTTACCGTAGTTTCGCCATTGACCGTTAGTGCGAATTCATCGTTTGTGCTCGTCACATCAACCGACGATGCCAATGCAGAGCCCGCAGTCAGCTGGCCCCGGGTAGCCGCCTGGGTAACATTGATATCGTACCGGCCCGGCTGAGTGCTCAATCCACTGCGCACAAACTCCACTTGGCCATCGGTCGTTCTGCCCTGCTCGGCAAACAGCGCGGTTACATCGTCCGGATTGTTCTTGAGCTGGGTTTCAAAAATACTGCGATCAAACTCCAAAGCGCCGGTATTCGGATCGGTCTTTATACCTACGTCGGCCAGGCTGCGCACGTTGGCGTTTTCCAGCCCGGGCACGACGCCGGTCAGCACTTGCCGTAGCTGGCTCTGCAGAGCACGCACGGTGCTGTCGCCAGTTAACAAACTGCCTACGCCCGCTTCGGCATTAAAACCCGCCAGGCTATCGATGGTGACCTGCAATGCGTTAAACTTTTCAACAAAGCCCTGAACACGATCGGTAACCGCACCCACGTCCTGACTGACTTTAACGGTGGAAGTGCCAATGTCTTTGATGTCGAACGACAGACCATCAATCACATTTTCAAAGTTGTTGGTAGAGCGCGTCACTTCAATACCGTTGATTTTCATTACCGCATCGTTAGCGGCAATGGTTTGGCTGAATCCCGCGTTTTCAGCCATATCCGCGTTAAAGGCAAACCGGGACAAGCCCGTGTCATCGGTGTTTGTGCCATCGCTTTCGGTGGCTGTAATACTCACCGCGTTAGCCGTTCCGGTTTCATCTGCTGACAGCACTAACTGAAAGCCATTACCCGTATCAATGACCCCGGCGGACACACCCACACCCGCATCGTTGATGGCGTTGGCAAGACCTTGCAAAGAATTGTTGCTGCTGTCGATAGTGATGTTGGCAGTTTTGTCGCCCACGGCGATGGTCAGCTTGCCTTCGCCCACTGAGGTGGTGTCGCGATCGGCGAATACGTCTTGCGATGCCAATGCCTGAGCGGTGGCCAGGCTGGTGACATCCAGGCTATAGCTGCCGCGACTGGCTTTAGCGCTGTTCACCGATACACCGATGTCTTCATTGGATGAGGTCGCGGAGAAGGCCTTCAGGTTGTCAGCAGAGCTTAGCTGGCGCATGGGCAAGCGCAGCTCGGTAATGGCACTGCGCAACTTGCCATAGGCAGACAGCATCGCCTCAGACTGCTCAGTTTTCCGGGTAAACCGGTTGTCAGCAGGCGCGCGCTCTGCCTTGACCAACTGGTCCACCAAGTCTGACGTTAGCACGCCAGAGCCAATTCCCAGTGATGAAATATTTGCCATACCCATGCCTCCTTGAAGGCGCCAATCACTTCGTACTTCGGTTAACGGCCGCAAGCGGCAAAACTTTGCCCCTCTCGGCAAATATATTTCTGAGGCCGGGATCCAGGGGACAGACTTCAAGTCTGCCCCCGCCTTACCTCACCGCCCTACCTTACCGGCGGGCCGCAAGACCGGGGACGGACTTAAGTCCGTCCCCTACCTAAAACCAGAACACCGCCGACCCCTTAAGAGTGCGGCGGTGCTGAACAATCATTGCCAACATCAAATTAAAAGCGGCAACTTTTATACCTTGATGTTAAAAAACGTCAGCGGTTCATCCTGCTGCAATTTCTCTGCCAACCTTAGCGCCAACTCGTCAGGCATCTGGCGAATTACCTGCTGGGTTTTCTGATCCACCACTCTTACGATGACTTGGCCCAACTCGCTGTCCACCTCAAACTGCAAGTCCCGCTGCACATTCTGAACATAGTCGTTCAGTTTCGATACGGCACTGGTCAATTTCTCTTTCTGCGATTCCTTCGACTCCCTGGCCTGCGCGGCTTGGTCAGCTGGAGTCAAAGCTTGTTGCTGCACAACATTGCCCGTCGCAGAAGGGCTCTTCACGCTCGCGGACACATTCTGGCTTGCAGCGAAGTCACTAGCAACAGAGCCCGCGACACGCATACCTTCAGCAGAAGATGACGACAGTGCCCGAGCCGGAAAAGCCTCGCCGGAGCGAGCCAGTTTCAGATCCGTACTGTTCAGGGTAACGTCATTCATAGCTTACCTCACTGTACTCAAACGGCTTAAAACCGGAACTCATAGGCTCCGGCTGTTACCGCTAACCCCTTACTGCAGGAGGGACAGAACCTGCTGCGGGCGGGCGTTAGCCTGGGCCAGAACCGAAATTCCGGCCTGTTGCAATACCTGAGACTTGGCCAGCTCCGCCGTTTCCGAGGCGAAGTCTGCGTCCAGAATACGGCTGTTGGCCGCTGACAGGTTTTCCACTGACGTGCTCAGGTTGGCAATGGTGGACTCAAAGCGGTTCTGGATGGCACCAAAGGTGCTGCGCAGATCGCTGATTGAAGTCAGCGCCGCATCGACACGCTGGATAGTCGTATTGGCGCCATCCACTGTAAGCACGTCGGCGTCTTGCAGGTTGCCTGACACAGCATTTGCGCCGGCAGTAAAGGCGGTACTGGCATCACCCGTTGCTGCTACAGTGATGGCTTCACCGGACGTGATGGTGAGCACATTATCGTCACCCAACACGGCGCTTGCGTTACCACCCAGTGCCGTGTTCACACCATCCACGAAGGACTGAACCGTGCTGTAAGTGCCAGCGGCAACGGCTAACGCATCGCCATCACCAAACTGGAAGGTGAGATCGCTAGCGCCTAAGGTAATGCTGCTTGCAGCTGCCCCTGCCGTGTCAGCTGTGCCGGCTGCGGTGCTGCCTGCCACGTTTTCAGCAGTGACCGTTGCAGAGTCAGTGCCACCAATTGCGAAACTGCCGGTGGCGTTGCTCGCATCAGTAAACACAACATTGTTACCATCAGCCGCGGCCGTGAAGGTGGCTGCGCCATACCCGGTTTGGCCCTGGATCGCCGTAGCTAGATCCGCTGCCGAGGTTATATTGCTATCGAGTGTTACAGACAGCACGTTGCTCTCGGGGTCGGTCACTGTGAACGTGATGTTGGCGCTAGTGTCTTCAACGGTTCCAGTAGTAGCCGCCAAACCAGTAAAGTTCGAAGTTGCAAACGTGCCGTCTGAAGTGGTGCCAGCGGCAGCGACTGCAGATCCAATGCCGTCAGAAAATGACGTTTCCAAAAGCAGATCATCGCCATCGGTCCGGCTAATCACCAAATTTCCGCCAACTACACTTCCGGCTTGCGTGTAAGCACCACTAGAACCAGCAACAAAGGCCGCGATATCAGTATCAAGTTGAGCGTCGGTAGCATTCGCAACCAAATTGTCTGACGCCACTACGCCATCGATTGAGAATTGAAAAGCGTCACTCGATGTAGTGGAAGCCGCCTGCGTATACGCCCCAGAGACCAGTGAATCCGTTGCTGTGGCCGCCACAGTGCTGTAGTCGGCAATCAGGTTTGTCGCGTCAACGGCATACGTAGCCGCAGTACCCGGCGTCAAAGCACCCTCTTCGGCAATCACCGTGTTCAGAGCCACTGACGTCGCTTGGGCGACACCGCCAATAGCATCAGTACGCACGCTGGCGTTAAGATCGAGACCAATGGTTTCACCCACGTTGGCGCCCACCTGGAACACGGCATCACCGAAGCTGCCGTCGAGTACTTTCAAACCGTTGAAAGCAGTCTGCCCAGCAATACGATTTACTTCTTCAATGCGCTGCTGGACTTCCTGGTTCAGTGCTTCGCGGTCGGAAGAACTGTTGGTGGAGTTGGCAGACTGAACAGCCAGTTCACGGATACGCTGCAGGTTGTTGGTCACCTCATTCAGCGCACCTTCA
This sequence comes from Marinobacter sp. BSs20148, assembly GCF_000283275.1. NCBI lineage: Bacteria > Pseudomonadati > Pseudomonadota > Gammaproteobacteria > Pseudomonadales > Marinobacteraceae > Marinobacter > Marinobacter sp. BSs20148. Next base: position 1,001,523 of record NC_018268.1, on the reverse strand, counting down.
GCTGTCTGCGACAGAGAGATTGCATCGTTGGCGTTACGCACAGCCACGTTCAAACCGGTGATTTGCGAGCTGAACCGTGTAGAGATCGCCAAGCCAGCCGCGTCATCTTTGGCTGAGTTGATGCGCAGGCCGGAAGAAAGACGCTGCAAGGCCTGATCGTTCATGCCCTGTGACTTGCTCAGCTGATTCTGGGCGTTGAGTGATGCGACGTTGGTGTTGATTCCGAGAGCCATGGTGAATCTCCTACGACTGTGTAGTCGTTATTGCGTGAAAGAGGTCTAGCGTTCTTTTTTTGGTTTGGAGCGCCGCCCTGTTATTTCACTTAACGGCGCATCCCTCGGTTCCTTTAGGCGGATTTCTAAAAACTTTGTAAAGGAATGTAACTTGCTCAAAAAAGCGGCAAGGCACTGCCTGCCTCCTTGCCAAAATTTCGCCACAACAATCGGGGCAACAACTCTCGCCTCTGTCATTTTCCTTAAAAAACAGCTCTCTGGTAACCGCAATTACGTTCTGGCATGGCTTTCGCATTAGTTCAGACCAAACGGCAATTATCTGAATTTTGCTGGCCAGGGGTTCTGTTATTTGTTTCACCCTGTTCCGGCCCTTCACAAGAGCAGGGAGAAATACAATGCCTCAAGTCATTAATACCAACATCGCATCGTTGAACGCACAGCGGAATTTGAACGCCTCCCAGAGCGACAGCAACGTTGCCCTGGAGCGGCTGTCTTCCGGCCTGCGCATCAACTCAGCCAAAGATGACGCAGCGGGCCTCGCCATATCTACCCGTTTTCAGGCTCAGATTACCGGCCTGAACATGGCTCAGCGCAATGCCAACGATGGTATTTCCCTGGCGCAGACGGCCGAAGGTGCTCTGGACGAAGTAACCAACAACCTGCAGCGTATCCGTGAGTTGTCAGTCCAGTCATCAAACGCAACTAACAGTACGTCAGACCGTCAGGCCCTGAACCAGGAAGTGCAGCAGCGAATTGCGGAGATTAACCGCATTGCTGGCCAAACCTCGTTTAACGGACTTAAAATTCTCGATGGCACTTTTGGCGCACAAACATTTCAGGTTGGCGCCAATGCTGGAGAGACCATCGGAGTGAGTGGGCTGGATGCCCGCGGTAGCCAGATCGGGGCCACTGTCTCCCAGACCGCCGGGCTGACCACATCTTCGCTGGGTGCGGGTGATGCAGGAACAACCACTCTGGATGTTTCTAATCTGGACTTTACAGCGGGCGCAGTCTCCATTGTCGGTACCGTTGGTACAACTGACCTTAGCACTGCGGACGGCACTTACGCGGACGCCACTGCGTTTGCTGCGGCTTTACAAACAGCGATCCAAGGCGAGGCTGGATTGGAAGAGGCGACTGTTACCGCTGACGGCGACACGCTTACAATCAGCAATCCCACGACGACTACTGTCTCTGCCAGCTTTGTCGTTACTGACGGTTCAGCGATTGCAGCCAACTCTGATACAGTGGCTTCCGGGGCAACAATTGCTGAGGCCAACGGCACTCAAACACTTGATATTACAGGGTTCGATTTCGCTAATGGTGGCACCATCTCGGCTGGCGGTATTGACGTGGATATCACTGCCGGTTCAGATTTTGATTCGGTCGCAGCACAGCTGGAGACAGCGCTTCAAGCTAACGTTGATGCAGATCTTACTGCGGGCAACGCGGGCGGCACTATAACGATTACTAACACGGCAACCGCAAACGGTAACGCCGATGACGTTGTCCTTGCAAACGATATTGTGGTCGCAGATGGGACCGGCACAGCCGCTAACGTTGCCGGTGGAAGTGTATCCACTCTGGCAGCCGCTGAAGAGCTGACGCTCGCCCAAAGCTTTGAAAGCGGCAACAGCGTCACGTTTGACGTCGATGTTGATGGAACAGCGTTTCAGATTGAGGCACGGTCACTCAATGATATCGTCGCGAAAATCAACTCACTGACCGTAGAAACTGGCATTCGCGCCAACCTGAACGCTGCCAATGAAAGTATTATTTTTTCCGCCCAGTTTGGTGAAAGCTACGATGTCTCGATTACAAGCCCCAATCTTCTCGACGTGGATGGCATAACACCCCGCATCAACGAGATCCTGAGTGCGACGCCCGCAAACAACACCGTCTCCGTGAACGATCTCGCAATCGACACCGCCGCTGGCGCCGAACAGACCCTGGTTGCGATCGATTACGCCTTCGACAAGATCAACGGCTTCCGGGCGGAATTGGGCGCCCTTCAGAACCGCTTCGAGTCCACCATTGCCAACCTGAGTACTACCTCCGAGAACCTGTCGGCCGCTAACAGCCGGATCCGCGACGCGGATTTTGCAGCAGAAACAGCGGAACTGGCCCGCACCCAGGTACTTCAGTCAGCAGGTCTGTCGGTTCTGGCCCAGGCTAATGCGCGGCCGCAGCAGGTTCTTCAGTTGCTGCAGGGTTAAACGCCCAAAGCAGACGGAAAGGTAAAGCCGGGACAGATTTGAAATCTGTCCCGAGGGATACGATCAGAGCGGGGACAGATTTCAAATCTGTCCCCTTTTTTTGTCCCCTTCCTTCGGGTCAGCGCGGCTCCAGGTAATCGATCATCAACTGCAAATTCGTCCTGCCCCGAAAGGTATTGGCATCCGGCTTATACACCACCCTGACCCCGGTTTGCGTGTAATCAGGCACTTCCGAACCCGTATTAAAGGCAATCGCGTCAATAATATTGCCACCCTCGGCGGGCTGAAGCACCAGCTTTAGATGGTTCTGGCCCACGATGCGCTGGCTGACGACGCTGAATTCGCCATCAAATAGCGGTTCGGGGAAGTGCTGCCCCCAGGGGCCGGCGCGTTTTAGCAGGGCGGCGGTGTCCAGGTTTAGTTCGCTGGCGCTTAGAGGGCCGTCAGTGGTGATGGCGGCTTCCAGGTCGCCTGCTGTTAGTTTGTCGCGTACGGCTTTGTCGAAGGCGCTGGAAAAAGCTTCCAGATCGCCCGCTGCCAGAGTCATGCCCGCGGCCATGGCGTGGCCGCCGTATTTCTTCAGCAGGCCTGGGTGACGGGCGTCCACTACGGCCAGGGCATCGCGGATGTGCAGGCCAGGAATGGAGCGGGCGGAGCCTTTTATGTCTTCACCGTTTTCATCTGAGGCAAACGCAACAGTGGGGCGATTGGTTTGTTCACGGATGCGGGCGGCCAGTATGCCGATGACGCCTTGGTGCCAGTCTGGGTCGAACAGCGCCAGGCCCCAGGGCAAGCCTTCCAAATCCAGCGACATAGACGCCAGCAAATCCTGGGCCTGGATTTTCATGTCTTTTTCGATGGTGCGGCGTTCGCGGTTGAAGGTATCCAACTCTTGTGCCAAACGGCGGGCTTCGTCTGGGCTTGACGACAGCAGGCAGGCGATGCCCACACTCATGTCGTCCAGGCGGCCGGCGGCGTTCAGGCGCGGGCCCACTACGAAGCCTAAATCGCTGCTGCTGATAGCGGTATGGTCACGGCCTGCTACTTCCAGCAGCGCCAGTATACCGGGGCGGGTTTCGCCCTGACGTATGCGGCGCAGGCCCTGTTCTACAAATATGCGGTTGTTGTGGTCCAGCGGCACGACGTCGGCCACGGTTCCCAAGGCTACCAAGTCCAGCAATGTACCCAGATTGGGTTCGGGATTTGGCAACCGGCCCTGTTCGCGCAAGTGTTTGCGCAGGGCGGTTAGCACGTAGAACATCACGCCTACGCCGGCGGCGTTTTTGCTGATGAACTCACAACCGGGCTGGTTGGGATTCACAATGGCGTCGGCCTGGGGCAGTTCGTCGCCCGCCAGGTGGTGATCGGTGACCACCACCAGCATGCCCAGTTCGCGGGCGGCGCGTACGCCTTCCACGGCGGCTATGCCGTTATCCACCGTTACAATCAAATCTGGCAGCGGGCCGTCTTCTTGCAAGCGATAAATAATGCCGGGGGTTAACCCGTAGCCGTCCGAAAACCGGCTGGGTACTTTAAAATCAACGTGCTTTAAGCCCAGCATGCCCAGGCCCAATAAGGCGACGGCGGTGCTGGTGGCGCCGTCGGCGTCAAAGTCCCCAAGTATCAGCACCCGCTGCTGTTTTTCAATGGCGTCGGCGAGCAATTCCACGGCACGATCCATACCGCGCATTTTCAGCGGCGAAGCCAGGTGGCGCAGGGTGTAGCTGAGTTGGTCGTCAGAGGTAACACCACGGGCGGCGTACAGGCGGCGTAATATGGGCGGCAAATCGTGCCCCCAGCCGGGCACATTGGCTGGTTGGGGGCGACGCAGGATCTTTTTGGGGGTCATGCCGCTCAGGTGTTTTTCCAATGTTTGGCAATAAAGCCCTGAACGTCGGCGATGTTGTTGTCCAGCACGGTGTATTTCTCTTCTCGCTCGAACAGATCGACCATGTGCGCCGGCAGTTCGGGCTTAGCGCTCACGCCAGATGCGGCTATCGCATCGGGAAATTTCGCCGGGTGGGCGGTGCCCAGGGTAATCATCGGAATGCTGGCATCGCGGCGGCAGTTGCGGGCGGCGCGCACGCCAATGGCGGTGTGCGGGTCTAACAGGTATGCGTTTTGCTGGAACACGTCGCGGATGGTGTCGCAGGTGTCTTTGTCGTCTATCGCACTGCTGTCAAAAAGACTGCGGGCCTGCTTCCAACGGAAGTCGTCGATGCTGACCGGGCCTTTGGCGGCGTCTTCCAGCAGTGTTTTCACGGCGTGACCGTCGCGGCCGTGCAGATCAAACAGCAGGCGCTCGAAGTTGCTGGACACCATAATGTCCATGCTTGGCGAAAGGGTAGCCTCCAAATGTTGCTGCTCGTATTTGTTGCCGCTCATAAAGCGATGCAGTATGTCGTTACGGTTGGTAGCAATCACCAGCTGGGAAATGGGTAGGCCCATTTTCCGCGCCAGGTAACCGGCAAAGATATCGCCAAAGTTGCCGGTGGGCACCGAGAACGCCATGCTGCGATCTGGCCCACCGAGGGCCAGAGAAGCATGAAAATAATACACAATCTGGGCCATGATGCGGGCCCAGTTGATGGAATTCACCGCCGCCAGCTGGGTTTTTCCACCCAGAAACGACTGGTCGCCAAAGCTGGCTTTCACCATACGTTGGCAGTCATCAAAATTACCACGCACGGCAATGTTGTAAATATTATCGCCTTGCACCGTCGTCATCTGCCGACGCTGTACTTCGGACACGCGCTGGTAGGGGTGCAGAATAAAGATATCCACGTGTTCGCAGCGGCGGCAGCCTTCGATGGCGGCCGAACCGGTATCACCAGAGGTAGCGCCCATAATCACCACGTGCTGCTTACGCCGTTCCAGCACGTAATCCAGCAGGCGGCCCAGCAGTTGCAGTGCAAAGTCTTTGAACGCCAGGGTGGGCCCGTGAAACAGCTCCAACACCCATTCGTTGCTGTCGATCTGTACCAGCGGGGCAATGGCCTTGTGAGCGAATACGCCGTAGGTGTCATCCAGCATGGTGCGGAAATCGTCGGCGGGAATGGCGCCTTCGACAAACGGGTACATCACCTTAAACGCCAGTTCGCTGTAGCTTAGGCCACGCCAGCTGCGAATTTCTTCCAGATTGAACTGGGGTAGGCTTTCAGGCACGTACAAACCGCCGTCTGGCGCCAGGCCGGTCAGCAGAACATCTTCAAAACCCAGTGCGGGCGAGTCACCCCGCGTGCTGATGTATCTCACGTGGACACCCTGTTAGTTAAAGTTTTCAGCGCGAATACGAACAACCTTGCCGTCTATGTCTGGCAGGTTTTCCAATTCTGCAATGGCACCGTTCATCTGCCGTTCCTGCACTGTGTGAGTCAGGATAATGACCGGGATGCGGCCGTCTTTCACTTCGAATTCTTTTTGCATGATGGATTCGATATTGATGCCGCTGTCGCTTAAAATAGTGGCGATTTCGGCCAGCACACCTGGGCGATCAAATGCGGAGATACGCAGGTAATACGCCGACTGTACGTCTTCCATTTCCAGTACCGGCAGATTTTCCATCGCTTCCGGTGCGAAGCCCAAGAAGGGTACGCGCAAGCTGCTGCCGCTCGCAACGATGCGGGCAACGTCGATAATGTCAGCAACCACGGCGGAACCGGTGGCTTCATCGCCGGCACCAGGGCCGTAGTACATGGTTTGGCCTACGGCATCGCCGTCTACCAAAATGGCGTTCAGCACGCCATCTACCCGCGCAATCAAGTGGTCCTGGGGCACCAGCGTGGGGTGAACCCGCAGCTCTATGCCTTCTTCGCGGCGGCGGGCAATGCCCAGATGCTTGATGCGATAACCCAGCTGTTCGGCGTGGGCGATGTCGTAAGGGGTAATTTTGGAGATACCTTCGGTGTAGGCTTTGTTGAACTGCAGCGGCACACCAAAACCGGCCGAAGCCAGAATGGTGAGCTTGTGGGCCGCATCTATGCCTTCCACGTCAAAGGTGGGGTCGGCTTCGGCGTAACCCAAAGCCTTGGCCTCTTCCAACACGCCGGCGAATTCACGACCCGCGCGCATTTCGGTCAGAATGTAGTTACCGGTGCCGTTCATAATGCCGGCAATCCAGTCAATGCGGTTGCCCGCCAGGCCTTCACGAATGGCTTTGATAACCGGAATACCACCGGCCACGCCGGCTTCATAGGCCACGATTACGCCGGCTTTTTCAGCTGCAGCGAAAATTTCGGTACCGTGCTCAGCTATCAATGCTTTGTTGGCGGTAACCACGTGCTTGCCGTTTTTGATCGCGGTCAGCACCAGTTCTTTGGCGGCATCGTAGCCGCCAATCACTTCCACCACGATATCGATGGCAGGATCGTTCACCACGTCATAGACGTCAGTGCTGAAGGGAACCCCGCCCAGGTCGATGTCTGTGCGGGGGGTTCGGCTGGCGATGCGGGTAATCTGGATGTTGCACCCTGACCTGCCGGCAATGATCGCAGCGTTGCGAGTGAGTACCTTGAAGGTTCCGCTGCCCACGGTTCCTAGTCCGCAAATTCCGACACTGACCTGTTTCACTCTTTTACCTCTGATGACGATGACTGCTGATTGCTGATGATTGAGGCCGCACAGTATACCCACTCACAGCTTGGGGAATAAGACCTGGCGGCAGCTGATTGCCTAAAGAATGCCCATTAGTTAAAGAATACCCAAACTGCGCGCCAGAGTTTTGGCAGGCACGTAGCCCGGCATTAATGTTCCATCTTCCAATACGATAGCGGGGGTACCGGTTACGCCAACCAGTCGGCCTAGGTTGTATTGCTCAGCCACCGGGTTGGCGCAGTCAGCGGACGAAACGGAGCCGCCGCTTTTGGCCTTGTTCATAGCCGCTTGCGGGTCTTTTGCGCACCACACGGACACGTACTTGCGGAAGGATTCAGTACCCGGACCGGAACGGGGAAAACCGAAGTAATTCACGGTAATGCCCAGTTCGTTAAGTTCATCCATTTCGCCGTGTAATTTGCGGCAGTAACCGCAATCGATGTCGGTAAACACGTCAATCACCGCTTTTTGTTCACCTTTGGCGGCGTACTGGATCAAGCCACCATTTTTGGCATGCTCGTTAATAGTTTGCCGGCGCTGGCTGGTACGTGCCTGTTCGGTGAGGTTAACGTAGCCGGCGCTTTCAAGTTTGACCAGGTCACCAATAAACAGATATTCCGCATCTTCGGTGGCGTACACAATCTGACCGCTGTTGGTGCGCACCTCGTATATGCCCGGCGCTTTTGCCGGCGCCATGCTTTCTATCTGCAGGCCCGGTACGGCGGTTTGCAGGCGCTGGGTAATACGTTCTTCAATATCCGCTGCAGCGACAAATGCTGGCAACAGTAAGCCACTGAACAGAGCAACGGCAATAAAGCGGGAAATAACAGGCATAGAAAAAGACATATGGGTGTCCGCAACGTGGATAAAAAACAGACCGAGTTAATTCAGCACAAACTTAGGGTAGCAAAAAATTGACGTAAAAGAGCAGCAAAACAAACATCCTCATCGTTGCTCTCTGTCTCACCCGAACTCTCACCTACACTCTCACCCACACTCTCACCCTCGAGGGTGATGTTGCCGATGCAGTTCCTGCAGGCGCTGACGCGCCACGTGGGTGTATATCTGGGTAGTGGATAAATCCGCGTGGCCCAGCAGCATTTGCACCACCCGTAAATCCGCACCGTGATTGAGCAAGTGGGTTGCGAAAGCGTGACGTAAGGTGTGCGGCGACAGGTGCTTTTGAATACCGATGCGCGCAGCGTAATGCTTGATGCGGTGCCAGAACGTTTGGCGCGTCATGGCTTTTGGTCGATTACCAGGGAACAGGTCGTCACAGGCGTGACCTTTTAGCAATTCCGGCCGCGCTTCTTTTATATAGCGCAGAAGCCAGTCTATAGCCTCTTCGCCTAAGGGCACCAGGCGGTCTTTATCGCCTTTACCGGTAATGCGCACCACGCCTTGGCGCAAGTTCACCTGGTCCAACCGCAATGACGTTAATTCGGTCACCCGTAAGCCGCAGCCGTACAGAATTTCCAGCATGGCTTTGTCGCGCAGCTCTATAGGTACTTCGGGGTCTGGCTCGGTCAGCAGCGCGTCAACTTCCGCTTCGGTGAGGGTGTCTGGAAGCGGCCGCGTCAGCTTAGGACTGTCTATGCGTAGGGTTGGGTCTTCCTGTATCAAACCTTCGCGGAGCAAATAGCGGTAAAAGCGGCGAATGCCAGACAACCGTCGTGCTGCCGTAGAGGCTTTCACGCCGTCTGCCAATCCGCTGGATAGCCAAGCCAACAAATCACCACGCTGGGCGGCTATCAGAAACGGTGTGCCGGGCTGGCCCTGAAGCCACTGCGCCAGGCCGCCCAGGTCGCTGCGGTAGGCTTCGCGGGTTTTTTCGCTAAGTCCATCTTCCAGCCAGATGGCGTCGCAGAAGCGTGCGATGATTGCGTTGTCTTCTGCCGAAACGCAAAAAAGGCAGCCGTGGCTGCCTTTTTTAACACTGAGCATGGCGAGAGGCCAATCAGCCCAGCTTTTCCTTGATACGTGCTGCCTTACCAGACAGGTCGCGCAGGTAGTACAGTTTGGCCTGACGCACAACGCCACGACGCTTCACTGTTACGCTTTCAATCAGCTTGGAGAAACTCTGGAATGTACGTTCTACGCCCACGCCGTAAGAGATCTTACGTACAATGAAAGAAGAGTTCATGCCACGGTTACGCTTGCCGATTACAACGCCTTCAAACGCCTGCAAACGCTCACGGGTGCCTTCAGTTACGCGAACCTGAACAACCACGGTATCACCCGGCGCGAATGGCGGAATGTCCTTGGTCATCTGTTCTATTTCAATTTGATTGATGATGTTGTTCTTGCCGCTCATCGTTATGCTCCTGATTCCCAATCTTTTAATGCCCTGAAGATTCAGAGGCACACGGTTCGTTTAAAATCTCTGCCAGCAGCTTGCGCTCTTCTTCCGAAAACTCCCGCTTTTCAAGCAGGTCGGGGCGTCGCTCGCTGGTTCGCCTCAACGACTGTTTAAGCCGCCAACGCCGGATCTGATCATGGTGACCGCCCAACAAAACATCCGGCACCGCCTGACCTTCATACACTTCGGGCCGGGTATAGTGCGGACAATCCAGTAAACCGTCGGCGAACGAATCCTGCTCTGCCGACTGCGCATGACCCAGCGCTCCGGGGATGAGGCGCGTAACCGCATCAATCACAGCCATGGCTGCCAGTTCGCCACCAGAAAGCACGAAGTCTCCCAGCGACACTTCACGATCTACTTCTGCCGTAATCAGGCGTTCATCCACACCTTCATAACGGCCCGCCACCAGTATTAGTCGCTGCTCTGCTGCCAGAGATTCCACAACCGACTGATTCAGGGTTTCACCCTGAGGCGATAAATATACCACACAAGCCGGGCCCGGAGCCGCTTGCCGTGCAGCGTGAATAGCATCCCGTAGCGGCTGAATTTTCATCAGCATACCGGGGCCGCCACCGTAGGGGCGGTCGTCTACCGTGCGATGACGATCATGGGTAAAATCCCGCGGGTTCCAGCTGTGAAAGGTTATTAACCCGTCACGTACGGCCCTGCCGGTGATCCCATAATCGGTTACCGCTGCAAACATTTCCGGGAATAGACTGACAGCACCAATCCACACCCTAAAAATCCGGATCCCAGTCAACCACCATGCGCTTGTTGGCTAAATCCACTTGCATAACGATTTCGTCAGGCAAGTAAGGAATTAGACGTTCGCGCTGATCAATAGAAGCAGGGCTTGCCTGCACTACCAATACGTCGTTGGCGCCGGTTTCCAGCATATGGTGCATTATTCCCAGGCATTCATCTTCAACCGTGAATACTTCAAGGCCTTCCAACTGATACCAGTAATAGTCGCCCTTAGGCAGCTCTGCTAACTGTTCGGTTGGCACAAGAATATCAGCCCCGCAGTAACGCTGGGCAACATCACGATCATCAACACCTTTCAGCCTGATGACGATCCCCTGCCCTTGGCGGCGACCCTCTTCAAGCTTGGCAGGAATACGCTTGCCGTCCTGAACCAGTGTCCAGTTGCGGTAGTTCAGTACTCCGTCTCTGGGATCGGTGAAAGAGTAGACTTTAAGCCAACCCTTGATCCCAAACACCGCGGTAATACGGCCGATAACAGTTTCCTGCGAGGATTCTGCCATGTGTGTCACCCCGGTGTTTGTCAGGCTAACCTTCAGATTTCTCTGATAGATTAATCCGCGGTTTTCAGCAGTTGGGCAACACGATCGCTAGGCTGTGCGCCTTGGCCGATCCAGTGCGCAACGCGCTCACGATCTACGCGCAGACGCTCTTCTTGTCCACGGGCAATCGGGTTGAAGAAGCCGACGCGTTCAATAAAACGACTGTCGCGTGCTTTGCGGCTGTCTGTCACTGTCAGATGGTAGAACGGGCGCTTTTTAGAGCCGCCGCGAGCCAAACGGATTTTTACCATTTAACCAATATCCTGTTCTGTTGTACGAACTTTGTACGATTCAATGCAGCCAGGAGCGGCTGATATGAAGACCCATACTCGAAAGGGGCGCTATTCTATGCTAAAAGAGCGCCAAAGAAAACAGCGAAACCGGTTGTTTCCCTGTTTTCGGCGTAAGGCATTTTACATACGACCAAAGGGAGGCTGACCGCCTCCACCGCCGGGCGGCATCATACCACCCAAACCACGCATCATGTTGGCCATTCCGCCTTTCTTACTGAATTTTTTCATCATCTTCTGCATTTGCTTGTGCTGCTTCAGCAGCCGGTTCACATCTTGAATCTGCGAACCGGAACCGTTGGCAATACGGCGCTTGCGGGAGTTGTTAACAGTGTCCGGGTAACGACGCTCTTTGGGCGTCATGGAACAGATGATCGCTTCCATTTGCCCCATAGACTTATCGTTCACCTGCTCTTGGGCTACTTTGGCCATCTGGCCCATGCCCGGCAGCTTGTCCATCAAGCCACCAATGCCGCCCATGCTTTTCATTTGCTGGAGCTGGTCGCGGAAGTCTTCAAGATCAAAACTTTTGCCTTTCTTGATCTTTTTGGTGAGCTTCTCGGCTTTGCTCTGATCCAGCTTGCGCTCGGCTTCCTCTATGAGGGAGAGCACATCGCCCATACCTAGAATGCGTGACGCCACGCGGTCTGGATGGAACGGCTCCAAAGCGTCAGATTTTTCACCCACACCCAGGAACTTGATTGGCTTGCCGGTAATGTGGCGTACCGACAGGGCCGCACCACCGCGGGCATCGCCGTCGGTTTTGGTGAGAACCACGCCGGTCAGCGGCAGGGCTTCATTAAACGCCTTGGCGGTGTTGGCGGCGTCTTGCCCGGTCATGGCGTCGACCACGAACAGGGTTTCTATCGGTTTTACCGCGGCGTGCAGGCGGCTGATTTCGCCCATCATCATTTCATCAATGGCAAGGCGACCGGCGGTATCCAGTATCACCACATCAATGTGTTTTTTACGCGCTGCGCTGATGGCGCCTTCAGCAATGGCTACCGGATCTTGATCGGCGGAGCTGGGGAAGAACTCTACGCCTACCTCGTTCGCCAGGGTTTCCAGCTGTTTAATCGCGGCCGGGCGGTAGATGTCGGCACTGACAACCATCACGCTTTTCTTCTGGCGCTCTTTCAGGAATCGCGCCAGCTTGGCAACGGTGGTGGTTTTACCAGCACCCTGCAGGCCCGCCATCATGATGACTGCAGGCGGGGTAACCGAAAGGTTCAGGCCGGTGTTAGCCTCGCCCATCACTCGCTCCAGCTCCTGCTGCACCACTTTTATAAATACTTGGCCGGGTGTCAGGCTACGCTGAACCTCCTGGCCAACGGCACGCTGGCGAACACTCTCTACGAAGTCCTTAACCACTGGTAAAGCAACGTCGGCTTCAAGCAGCGCCATTCGAACTTCACGCAGCGTATCTTTGATATTGTCTTCGGTAAGCCGCGCCTGACCCGTGATTTTGCGCAAACTGCCGGAGAGTCGGTCCTGTAGATTTTCAAACATGCGGTTCTTCCGTACCCGGATAAGAGTATTCAGGAATAATCAGGCCCCGGGGCCTGATTATTCCGGTTGCATAATCGGCACATTATAACCAAACTATCTTCCCGAAACGACCAGCTCAGTGAAATCACCTTTAATGCGCCGTAAACCTCAGCCTGAACAGTGGCATACAGGGCAGCTCAGGATTAACATTTTATGGGAACGCTGATTCTCGCGGTTACCTCACTTCTGTTATACAGCATTGGCACGGCCCTGCAGGCTCTCCATTTCCGCGGCCGGGTGCAAAGCAGCTTGGCAATGACCACTTTGGTGGGCATGCTTGCTTTGGTGGGCCACGCACTGCTGATCACTCAGATTGTGCATCATGACGGCGGCTTCGATTTCAGTATTGTGCGCAGCTCGCTGGTCATCTCCTGGCTGATCACATTCTTGTTATTGGGCCTGAATCTTACCAAACCCCTGCAAAACCTTCTATTGGGTGTATACCCTCTAGCCGGCTTGACGATTATTGTTGCGCTGGCAGCGCCCACTCCGGCGCGGCTGGTGCCAGATCACAGCTACGGCATGCTTACCCACATCGCCCTGTCAGTAACCGCTTACAGTCTGTTCAGCCTGGCAGCCATTCAAGCTGTGCTGTTGTCCGTCCAGAACCGCCAACTTAAAAGCAACTACAACAGCCGCCTGTTGCGCAACCTGCCCCCCCTGCAAACCATGGAGTCGGTGCTGTTCGAACTGGTTTGGGCCGGTGTTGTGCTACTGATTCTAGCCATTGTTACCGGCGCTCTTTTTGTGGAAGACCTGTTCGCCCAGGACATTGCCCACAAAACTCTGTTTTCGGTACTCTCGCTTCTGGTGTTTGTGGCTTTGCTGATTGGCCGCCACACCAAAGGCTGGCGCGGAGTAACTGCTAGCCGCTGGACACTGGCAGGCTGCGCGCTATTAATGGTAGCGTTCTATGGCAGCAAGCTGGTACTGGAACTGATTTTCCATCACGGCCTTAAATAAGGTAACTGGTACGATAATGCGCTCACCGCCAAAGCTGGCTTTGCCGCTTTACTTTCCGCGCTTTCCACGCTCTCGACAAATACAAGGACTCCTCGCTTGAACGAAACATCGCTGACCGCGCTGTTTATTACGCTAGCCGGACTGATTTTACTATCGGCCTTCTTTTCCAGCTCCGAAACCGGAATGATGTCGCTGAACCGGTATCGCCTGAAGCACATGGCGCAAACCGGTCACAAAGGTGCCAAGCGCGCCCACAGGCTTCTGCAGCGAACCGATCAACTGATCGGCGTTATCCTGATTGGCAACAACTTCGTTAACATCTTTGCCTCGGCCATTGCCACCGTCATCGCCATACGCATCTGGGGCGACGCCGGTATTGCCATAGCCACCGTGCTACTCACCATTGTCATCCTGATTTTTGCGGAGGTGACGCCTAAAACGTTGGCCGCACTGTTTCCGGAAAAAATCGCCTTTCCTGCCAGCTATGTTCTAGCTCCACTGCTAAAAATACTCTACCCGGTGGTATGGGCAGTGAACCTGTTTACCGGCGGCATTTTGAAGCTGCTGCGGGTATCGCCGGAAGACATCGCCAACGACCACCTCAGCCGCGAGGAACTGCGCACTCTGGTGAACGAAGCCGGCGCGCTGATTCCAGCCAAGCACAAAGATATGCTGGTGAGCATACTGGACCTGGAAAAAGTGACCGTGACGGACATTATGGTGCCCCGCAACGAAGTCGTCGGGATTGACCTGGATGACGACCTGGACAGCATCCTGCGCCTGTTACGCAACAGCCAGCACACCCGCTTACCGGTTTATAAAGGCGATATAAATGACATTCAGGGCATTCTGCATTTGCGTAATACCACCAAACTGCTGCAAAAAGATGACTTAAACAAGGACATGATTGCGCAGCTGTGTACCGAGCCTTACTTTGTTCCCGAAAGCACACCATTGAACACCCAGTTGATTAACTTTCAGAAGGGCCGCCGCCGCTTTGGAATTGTCGTGGACGAATACGGCGAAGTGCTGGGCCTGGCCACGCTGGAAGACATTCTTGAAGAAATTGTGGGCGAATTCACCACCGACTATGCATCCACCAGCCCAGACATCATTCCTCAGGATAATGGCACCTATATTATTGACGGCACAGCTTCGCTGCGGGTAATTAACAAAAGTTTGTCTTGGAAATTGCCAATAGATGGCCCTAAAACTCTAAACGGGTTAATTACCGAAACTCTGGAGAACATTCCCGACAGCAACGTGTGCCTGAGAGTTGGCGGGCATCGAGTCGAAGTACTACAGATTAAAGATAACGTTGTAAAAGCGGCCATTGTGCATCCAAAAAAACGCAAGAAACGCGGGCTTGGCCGCTGAATATCACGCCAGCCTTTGTGACCGTTAATGCCTAATTTTGTGAGTTCGTCGTGAAAACTAAAAAGCAAATGTATAAAAAAAGATCAATATGGGTTATTTTTGAGGCATAATTATAACTCCCATTGTGATGGCACCCTATAAAAAGGCTTAAGTGGCGCGAGACAGACAGGAGCCTGCCATGAACGAACGGCCCGGCATTCATTATATCCACCAGCGCCAGAAGGTCGCTAACGGAAAAGCCGCGCCTGTTCCACCCGAAGTGGTACGCGTTCGGGAAACCGTTGTTGCCGGCTTGGGCGACCTGTTACAGGGCGCTCTGGACGCGGTCGATGATTCGCTGTTTGAACTCGCCAACAACTGCCGCAACAATAACGAACAAAACCGCTACTTTGAAGCCATGCGGGAAATTCGCATCAAGCGCAAAGGTGTTGAACGCCAGTTTAACGAGACTATTAGTTCATTTTTTGTGTTGCCCCCCAGCCAGAGCGGTCCTGATAACGGGCCCCAGGCAATAGACCCAGACAGCCTCGCACTTGTAAGTAATGATGACCTGGAAGAACAGGTTGCATCGATTGCCATGGCTGCAAAAGCCAAAGCGCACTTTCAAGGTCAGTTAATTCAGCTGAACGCGCGATTCAGCCATGTGTACAAAGCAGCAGACGGCGTTATCGTCAATCCTTTGGCACCAGAGCATTTAGGCCAAGCGTTTATACACGCCATACAGCCCATGGAAATCCAGATTCGTGAGCGCCTGATTCTGCTAAAGCAGTTTGACCGCTACGTTATGTCGAATCTTGGTATGTTATTGGACGAAGCCAACCGCATTTTGGTGAAAGCCGGGGTTGTTCCTCACTTCCGCCATCAAGGTAAAAATAGCTCAAAAAATCAGGACAGCGGCGGCAAACCGGCCGACAGCTCGGATTCAATGGGCACCTTGCAGGTAGATGCCGCAAGCGAAAGCGCAGTATTCGAACAAATACGCAGCATGCTTTCGCACCAACGTAGCAACGCCGGTATGCCGCAACGGCGTTCCGGTAGCCACTCCGTACACCAATTGTCTGCCGCTGAGCTTGGCGAACTTCTTAACGCTTTACCAGCGCAGAACGCATTTGACAGCGCTGGCTACACAGGCTTCGATGAAGACCTAAGCCAAGGCGAGCCGCTAACCATCGATTTACTGAATTTGATGCACCAACTTCTAGCGCAGACAAAGCGCAAAGACGGACTCAAAGCCGCTATAACCGAGGCCGATGAAGACCTCATTAATTTGGTGTCGATGCTGTTCGATTTTATTCTCGACGACGATAACCTGTCAGCACCCATTCAGGTGCTGGTCAGCCGCTTGCAAATACCCATACTAAAAGTGGTGATGCGCGATAAAACCTTCTTCAGTCATGGTGGACATCCAGCCCGACGCCTGCTCAACAACCTTGCCCGCGCCGGCATTGGCTGGAGCAACAGCGACGAAAAGTCGCGAGACAAACTGTATAACCAGATTCACACCATAGTACAGCGCATTCTTGAAGAGTTTGACGGCGACGTGTCTTTGTTTGTTGCCTTGAATGACGAATTCGACGCCTTTCTGGAGCGCGAAAACAAACGTTCAACTCTGGTGGAACAGCGCACCCGCGAATCTGAGCGTGGCCGCATAAAATCCCAGAAAGCGCAGCAAACCGTAGACACAATATTGAAAGAGAAGCTGGCCCGTTACAAGCTGCCGCAAACCATTCACACCATCGTTGTTAATGGTTGGAGCCGGGTTATGTTCCTGACCTACCTCAGGGACGAGATGGAGCACCGCTGGAACGAGTCGGTAAAAGTGCTGGACGACCTTATCTGGTGCCTGCATCCCCATCACGAAGATGCCGAGCGCGACCAATGGGTTCGTGTGGTGCCGGGATTGCTGAAAACCCTGCGCGCCGGGCTTGAGGAAGTATCGTTCAATTCGTCCAAACTCGACGAAATGATGGCGCAGCTTAAACATGAACTGGCCGACACTTTCCGCACCAACGCCGCTCTAGAAACCCGCACAGAGCCTTTAGTAGTGGCGCCAGATTCTGAAAAAGCGGACATCGGCGAAGAACTGCAAGACAACGCCATTTCTGAATATATGGATCAGATTGACCAGATTGAAACCGGTAGCTGGGTAGAGTTCAGCCTGGTAAACGGCGCCAGCTTCCGTTGCAAACTATCGGCTATTATTGAAGAAGCCGACTGCTTTGTATTCGTTAACCGCATGGGCCTGAAAGTGATTGAAAAAACCCGTACCGAGCTTGCCCAAGAAATGTGCCGGGGCCGGCTAACGCTGCTGGAACAAGGAGCGCTGATTGACCGCGCACTGAACGCTGTGGTGGGATCTCTTCGAAGCAAAGCAGGTTAGGAGCCCAGCACCTTGAACGAAAAATGCCGGCATGTAGCCGGCATTTTCTATTGTCACTGCACATCTTTTAAATTGCATGAGTTGTAGTCTAACTGCGCAGGTTTCATTCGCACCGCGCAATTTTTCTCGGCACTAAAAATTGCCGTTCAGGCTTCTGTCTGCTTGCACGCAGCTTTTACAGCTGTGGCCAGTTCGCCATTTTCCGACATCTCCATAATGATGTCGCAGCCGCCAACCAATTCGCCACTAATATACAGCTGCGGGTAAGTAGGCCAGCTAGAGTGCACCTTCAACGCTTCACGCAGTTCCGGGTTGTCCAGAATGTTCACGAAAGCAAATTTCTCACCGCAGGCCATTAAGGCCTGAACTGTTTTTGACGAAAAACCGCACTGCGGCGCCTGAGGAGAACCCTTCATGTACAGAATAACCGAGTTTTCTTCGAGTTGGCTTTTAATGGTGTCGTTCATATCCATGTTATCTACCTCTGTGCTGGAAGCTAAAATGAAAAAGGAAAGCTTGCCTTGGGGCAATCGGTTTTCCACATTGTACACGGCCCCGGCAGACCTACCAACCGTCGCCGACCGCCCGCTCTTTGACCCAGAACATGCGGGGGCAGATTTCCGTACGCCGGGGGCAGATTTCAAATCTGTCCTCTATCGCTAAAGACGCGGCACCAGCTGGTCCTGATCGTTGTCATGCCACCGCAGAGCGGCTAGACTGAATGCCCCTATTTTTTCACTTTACATCCACAATCATCAGGCTAGAAGCCCCGGCAACCCGGGCCTCCAGCGAGGTAAGGGCCATTGCATGGCAGTACGACATTTTTTAACACTGAACGACCTGACTCCCGATGAACTGGAAGCACTGCTGGACCACGGCTCACGCCTGCGTCGTGAATGGCACCAGGGCAAGACCCGCGACACCTTGAAAAATCGTGTTCTGGCGATGATTTTTGAAAAGTCATCTACTCGCACCCGGGTGTCTTTCGAAGCAGGCATGATGCAGCTTGGCGGCTCGGCGTTGTTTTTGTCGCCCCGCGACACCCAGTTGGGCCGTGGCGAACCGATTGAAGATTCGGCCATTGTTATCTCCAGCATGGTCGACGCAGTGATGATTCGGACCTTCGCCCACAATACCGTGGAGCGCTTTGCAGCGGCCTCCTCAGCGCCCGTGATCAACGCACTGACTGATGACTTCCACCCCTGCCAGCTATTGGCCGATATGCAAACCTATCGCGAAAACCGCGGCAGTATTCGCGGCGCCACGGTGGCCTGGATCGGCGATGGTAACAACATGTGCCATTCCTACATCAACGCTGCCGTCATGTTCGGCTTTCATTTGAACGTGGCCTGCCCGAAAGGCTATGAACCTGACGCCGCCGTATTTGAAGCACACAAAGAACATGTCACGGTAATGCGCGAGCCCGCAGACGCTGCCCGCGACGCCAACCTGCTGGTCACCGATGTGTGGGCTTCTATGGGCCAAGAAAGCGAGCAGAAAGCTCGTGAACTGGCGTTTTCGAGCTACCAGATTAATCCGCAGTTGATGTCACTGGCCGCTAAAGGCGCTCTGTTTATGCACTGCCTGCCGGCACATCGCGGCGAAGAGATCTCACAAGACATGATGGAGCATTCGGGCTCGGTAGTGTGGCAGGAAGCGGAAAACCGCTTGCATGCTCAAAAAGCCCTGCTGGAATTCCTGATTCTTAAACGTCTGGATTGATTATGAACAAGCCCGCAATCGCATCTGACTGGTTGCTCGAAGTCAACAATCTGTGCTGTGGCTATGGCGGCGGAGCTGTGGTGAAGAACGTCAGTTTTGCCCTACGCCAAGGCGACATTGGCTGTCTGCTGGGCCCAAGCGGCTGTGGCAAAAGCACTATGCTGCGTGCTCTGGCCGGTTTTTTGCCACTTAGCGATGGCGAAATCAGCCTTCAGGGCCAAGCCATCAGCCTGCCCGGTCGCGCTCTGCCGCCGGAAAAACGCCGTATTGGCATGGTGTTTCAGGATTACGCGCTCTTTCCGCACCTGAGCATTGCCGACAACGTTGGTTTCGGTTTGAACCGCCTGAGCAAAGCCGAGCGCCAACGCAAGGTCACTGAATTACTGGAACTGGTGCAACTGCAGGATCTTGCCGACTGCTACCCTCACGAATTGTCGGGTGGGCAGCAACAGCGGGTTGCGCTGGCTCGCGCGCTGGCGCCAGAACCTACGCTGATTTTGCTAGACGAACCGTTTTCAAATCTGGACGCAGATTTGCGCCGGCGGCTAAGTCTGGATGTGCGTGACATTCTAAAAACCCTAGGCATCAGCGCCATTTTGGTTACCCACGACCAGCAAGAAGCTTTTGCAATGTGCGACCAGGTGGCGGTGCTGCAAAAAGGCCGAATTCAGCAATGGGACGTGCCGTTTAACCTGTATCACGAGCCGACCAATCGTTTTGTTGCCAGCTTTGTGGGCCAAGGTAGCTTTATACTTGGCAACACGCTGGGGCCAGACGCCATACAGTCAGAACTCGGCGTTATTCACGGTAACCGGGCTTACAAATGGCAAGCGGGCACACCGGTAGATGTGCTGATTCGACCCGATGACATTGTTTACGATGAACATTCGCCTTTGCGGCCCGAGGTGATTGAAAAAACCTTTGCCGGTACGTCCACTCTCTACCGTTTTCGCTGCTCCGAATCCACCGAGTTCGAGGCTCTGTTCCGCAGTCACCTGGATTTCAATGTGGGTGATTTTGTTCCTGTGCGGGTCGATGCAGACCACCTGATTGCGTTTGAACACGAGGCCAGACAAGGCTAAAGCAAGCGCCGCCAAGGGTGGCGCTTATGCCAACGAAGGCCTGGCCACCGTGCCAGTACATAATGCGCCGCACAATCGACAGTCCTAGCCCGTACCCGCCCGATGTGCGGGTACGGCTGTCATCCAACCGTGAAAATGCAATAAATACCCGGTCCCAGTCAGAGCGCGGTATACCTGGGCCGTCGTCTTCCACATCAATGCGGCAATTGTTGCTGTCTAGCCGACAGCGCACGCGCACCTGGCGACTGGCGTAGCGTGCGGCGTTACCCACCAGATTCTGGATAGCGCGGTGCAAATGACGCGGTTCTACCTCAGCCATGGCTAATGCCTCACTGGCGCCATCCACATCCAGCTCCATAACGACGGTTGGGTGCAAGAGCTGCTGCTGGGCGATGACTTGGCGCAGAAGATCAGGTACAGATGTCTGCTGCAGGAGGAACTTGGCCTCGCTCTGTTCCAACCGCGCGTAGGTCAGTATTTCGTCTATCAAGTCGTCCAGTTCCTGAATGTCGTCGTCTATGCCCTGCAACTGCTCCTCGCTGCGCTGCGACTTCTCGCTGTCGGCCAACATCTGCACGCCAAAACGAATGCGCGCCACCGGGGTGCGTAGCTCGTGGGACACCGCATGGATCATATCGTGCTGCACCTGCACAAGGCGGTGAATATGCTCGGCCATGCTATTGAAAGCTTTCGCCAAGCGCGGGTAGAGCGCGCTGGAATCGAGCTCTACCCGCGCCGACAAATCACCTCGAGCAATCCGCAGCGCTGCGGATTCAACCTTCAGCAAACGCCCATCCCAAGCGCGGGCCACAA
Source organism: Marinobacter sp. BSs20148 (assembly GCF_000283275.1). Taxonomy (NCBI): domain Bacteria; kingdom Pseudomonadati; phylum Pseudomonadota; class Gammaproteobacteria; order Pseudomonadales; family Marinobacteraceae; genus Marinobacter; species Marinobacter sp. BSs20148. The sequence continues at coordinate 980,640 of NC_018268.1, read as the reverse complement.
AGCCGAGTAGTAATGCCAGCGCCGCTGCAAGCAGCAGGCACAGTGGCAAAATGATCGCCAGACTCCAAGGCTTGAACGGCGGTGGTGGCACCAGCAGCACCATCTCGCCGTCAGCCAGCTGCAATGCCACGCGGGGGCCCTCTCCGGAGAGCCCGGTATACAGAACCAGGCCGTCACGGGCTAATTGCTGCAAAACATCGGCGGGTGGCAGGCGCTCGCCGGTGTCAATGAAATAAGCGCCAAGGCCTAGTGATGCGCTCAAATAACGCAGGGTTTCGGGGCGACGTTCAACCGTTGAGCGGTCTAGATGCCAGCGGAAAACCAACGCGCTGGCTCGCACAATGTCGCGATAAGGCGTGGCCAGGTTCAGGCCGAGGATCTGGCCGTCTTCACGGGCGACTAACAGGCGCCGGCCCAAGCTGGACGGCAACACCACCACCTGGCCGTAACCCAGGCGTTCGCGAATAACCGCGGTATCTGCCAACTGCGTGACCGGGACTACTTCGAGATTATAAGCAGGCACCAGCCAAGCGTAATGACCAACAGGATTTGCAGACTTCGCGAGCCATTGCATTAGCGCTGTGCCGTGTTGTTCCAGCCACATTTGCTGGCGAATACCGTTCAAACCTTGGAACAGCAACATACAGAGCACTGCGATCAACAGTACAAAACCCGCTAGGCGGGCATAAAGTTTTAGAAAGTAGATCCGGGGCATGGTGCGCACTCTGGCTCAAACAAAAACTCGGGCTTAAGCAGCTATTCAGGTTTTTGCAACTACTCAGACTTCTTTTACAAACAGATAGCCTTTGCTACGCACGGTTTTTATGCGCCGTGGATGGATGGGGTCGTCACCAATTTTTGGCCGTATACGGGACACCCGCACGTCAATCGAGCGGTCTTGGCCGTCGTATTCTATGCCACGCAAAGCGGCAAAGATTTCTTCACGGCTGAGCACCCTGCCCGCGTTGCTGGCCAGCAACCACAGCAAGTCAAACTCGGCGCTGGTTAAATCCACTGTAACGCCAGACAGCCAGGCTTCGCGCATCGAGCTGTCTATCACCAACTCGTTGAACTGCACCCGCACCGGGCCTTCGCTCACGGCATCGCTGCCGACCAAGGGCTGGTTTTTTTCGGCAGCGCGGCGCATCAACGCACGAATACGCGCGAGTAACACCCGCGGTTGTGCCGGTTTGCCAATATAGTCATCGGCGCCCATTTCCAAACCCAGTATCTGGTCCATGTCGTCGGTTCTGGCGGTTAGCATCAATATCGGGCCGCTGTATCGCGGCCGCACCCGGCGGCAGATAGACAAGCCGTCTTCGCCGGGCAGCATCAAATCAAGCACCACAAGGTCTGGCTGTTCGTTCAGAATACGCTCTACCGCGGCCCCACCGTGGGACTCAATAGACACCGTAAGCCCGTTATTCTGCAGGTAATCGCGGGTCAGGCTGGCCAGCCGTTCGTCGTCTTCTACAATCAGGATTCGCCAATTGTCAGTCGTCAGTTCCATAACAGTCTTTCCTAACTTCAGGCTATGACAAGGGCCGGCCTTGGGCAATTTCCTCTGCACTAGCGCTGCGGCGGCCAACAATTTCCAAATCAAAATACAAGGTTAGACCAGCCAGCGGGTGATTGGCATCAATACGTACCAAATTTCCGTCAAAACCCATCACCTGGACAATCTGCGCCTCGGTGCCCGTGTTGGTCTGAAACTTCATGCCCGCTTGTAAGTTCTCTACGCCTTCGAACATCGAGCGCGGTACTTTACGCACCAGGTCGGCCCGATGTTCGCCGTAGGCCATCGCTGGCGGCACGGTGACCTCTAGGCAGTCCCCCACGCGGCGGTCTTTCACGGCACGCTGAATGCCCTCAACAATCTCGGGGCTGCCGTACACAAAATGCAGCGGCTCGCTGCCCTCAGAGGTATCTACCAGCTCACCAACGGCGTTTTTAAGTACATAGTGAACGGTGAACACGTCAATTGTAGGAGAAGAATCTTGCATAGGTTGCGTCATTGCTCTTATAGGGGTGTATTGGTCAGTTGCAGGCCGTAAATCAATAACCGCTGGTCCAGCTTCTGGCGCACACCTTTCGGCGCGGCCAGTTGCATACGTTCTAGCAGCGATTGGAAGCGGCTTTGATCGTCGCGGGTACAGGCGGCCCGCACCAGGGTCAGGAGTTTACCACGACCTGTGGCGGTTTCAGCCTGTATCCGTTTAAGTGCTTTAGCAATCGCCAACTCTTCAGCGGTAAAGTCACAGCCAAATGGAAACGCTGGAAAACGGTTGTTACCCGGCACCGCTGCCAAGGCTTTGTAGATGTGTGCCGGCGCATTGTCGACCCAGGCTTTTGGCGGTTTGAAACTTTTCGCCACCTTGCCTGCTTTTTTCGCCTGCTGCAAAAGGCCGGCCTGGAAGCGGGCGTCGGCAATCGCGATCAGCCGCAGGTATACCTGCTCGTCAGACTGGCCCCGCAAATCGGCAATGCCATATTCGGTGATCACAATGTCCCGCAGGTGGCGAGGTATGGTGCAATGGCCGTAGCTGAACACAATATTCGACAATACTTTGCCAGCCGCTTTGCGAGTGCTGCGTAAACACAAAATGGATCGCGCGCCCGCTAACTCCATACCCATGGCCACAAAGTTGTACTGACCACCTACGCCGCTGACCACGCGACCGTCTTCCAGGCCGTCAGACACCGCCGCGCCCGCCAAGGTGTACATCATGGTGGAGTTTACAAAGCGACCGTGCTGGCGCTGGGCGGTTTTCAACGCCTGATTACCAAAGCGGTGGTCGTAAAGGTCATTGATGTAGTTCACGCTGGTCATGCAGATGCGCTGACGCTGCTGCTGCGATAGGTCACGCAGTGCCTGATAGAAAGATTCGGGGCCGATGTAGAAGCCGCCGTGCATCACTACGCCTTCGCTCAGCTTATCGCCCAGGCCGCCGTCTTGCAGCAGCCGGCGGGTGTCGGGGTGGTTAATGTCGGCAGGCACAGTGCGTTTCTGCAGGCTAAGCTGACCATCCTGCAAACATAGTTCAGAATGCACAATACCGAATCGCTGCAGGAATTCCAGATCCTGCAGCCTCAGCGGCGAGGCAATAATGTGCTCACGCAACAACACATCCAGTGTATCCAGGTTGATCTTCGGGCTAATGTCACCGCGGTTCAGCAACTCCTGCAGCCCTTGGTGAGCAAACACTTCACGCTTTAACACCCCGGCTTCCAACAGGTGCATAAAGCCGTCAATGATCATTTCGCTGCAACCGTAAAGACCCTGATCAAACGTGCCGGTGCCACCAATACCATCGACAGCCGGATAACGGGTGGCGATATTCAGGTGCTGATATAAGTGCTTCCAGGCGTCGTTATGGCGGTGGCGTAAAATAGTGCTGTTGATCAGTGCAGCCCCTAGGGAACCGATACCCACCTGCAACGTACCGCCGTCCTTTACCAAGGTGCTGGCATAGAAACCAATCAAATGGTCCGGCGGGCTGATGGCCATTTGTGGCGCCGGAAACATCGGGTAATCGCTTTGCGGTTGCGCCAATACCAAGTCTATATCGGCTTCGGCCATCTGGGCATCACGGCCTAACCACGGCAAATGCCGGTTCAGCTCACCTACTAATACGGTGGGCACACCCTCTTCGCGCTGGCGCGCGCGCAAAAGCGGGATGATGTCCAAGGTCAGGTCCGGATTGCAGCTCAGGCTCACCTGACCCGGCTCACCGTTTTGATCACCTGGCGCCACCATTTGAGCCACCACGTTGATACCCATAGCCATTAAATCGCGCACCGCATGAGTGTAGTTCAGGCTGATATAGTGTCGCTGCTGCGACGAATTGTGCATAAAACTGCCGGCCTTGAAAAAGAACTCCGACACTTTCACATTCGGCGGCAATTTGTTGGCCCGCACATCCAGAGCGTATTCCAGGTCCGGGATCGCGCCGTATAAACGCTCTGAAAAAGGTTCGAGGAAGCGCTTTTCCAAGGCCGAACGGCCACTGGGTTTCACCAGCGACAAGGCCGTGAAAATGTGCAGTTCAATTTGGGGGTCGCGCTTGGCTCGCTGATAGAGGGCATTTACAAAGCGCAGGGGCTTGCCCAAACCCAGAGGCAAACCAAGAATAATGGTGTTGCCAACACGGCGGATTACGTCTTCGACACAGGCGTCTGCGTCGTCCATTCGCATCGTGCAATTTTCGGCCATCTTCCGTTTCCCGTTAGCCCATAATGAATTCTGTTAGCAGAATCATCACATGGGCAGCACGGCCAAACAATGCGTCAGATCAGTAATCGGGTGTCCCGCCAGGCTGATTCAGCGGTTTCAGAAGGTCCACTTCAGATTCAGGCAGGCGCCTTCGTCAATCAGGGAAAAGCCGTGGTCTGCCCTCATCGTTTCGTAGGCATAGCGGCGGGGAGTGTCGCGGCGGGTCAACGACAGGGTCAGCAGGCGTGAGCCCACTTCGGCCAGAATATCGGTACTGCCTTCCGTTTGGTCAATGGTGACGTAACTCCGCCCCGCCATGACATCTTGCAGCTGTTTTACATCGGCCATAGTGACAGCTTCTTTCACCGTGCCACGATCACTATTGTCTGTTTGCTCAGACGCATCTGCACCGGCCGCAAAGATGACAATATTGATAATGAGCAATGTGAAAAATAGTCGAAGAATCATAATGGGCAACAATTGTTAGCTGACAAAAAATTATACAAACTGGATAAGCCTAAGTCTAATAGACTTCAGCCTCCGCGCTGTGTTTCAACGCACATTGTCGCATCGTTTATTGCCCGGTCAGTCAAACAATCGCAGTTGTGTGACCGGTGCCTCATCATTCCGAAACCTTACGCCCATTCCCAGCAGCCGCACCGGCCGCCGAGTGTCGGTCATCAGTTCATTCAACAATAGTTGGTAGTCGGCTATAACAGGCAGCGCCGCGGATTCACGCACCCGTTCCAAGGTGTGCGTAGAAAAATCGCTGTAACGGATTTTTACAAACAGTTTGTGTAAGGGCTTTTGTTCCGCCTTGCGGGCAAGGCGCGCGCGTAAGTCATCTAGAAGATTCACCAACACTGCGTCACAAGCGGCTTTGTCTGGCAAATCCTGCGCAAAGGTGCGCTCAACGCTCAGGGACTTAGCGGTGCGCGACACCACCACCGGACGTTCGTCGCGGCCGTGGGCCATTTCGTGCAGGCGGTAACCCTGTTTGCCAAAACGCTCTATCAGAATTTCCGCGCCCAGCTGCTGAAGGTCGCCACAGGTTTGGGCTCCCATGGAGTGGAGCTTGCCTGCTGTTACCTGGCCCACACCAAACAACTTTTGCACCGGCAGTTTGGCCACAAACCCGGCAATGTCCTGCGGCCGAATCACGAACAAGCCGTCGGGTTTTTCCCAATCGCTGGCAATTTTGGCCAAAAATTTGTTGGGCGCCACCCCAGCGGAAATAACAATGCCGGTTTGCTGCTTTACCCGCGCGCGCAAGTGGCGGGCAATCAGCGTGGCGCTGCCTTGGTGTTCAGTAACGTCAGACACATCCAAAAAAGCTTCATCCAGCGACAGCGGCTCTACCAAATCGGTCACCTCGCGCAATATGGCCATCACCTGCTGCGACACCGCCCGGTAACGCGGCATATCCACCGGCACGGTCACCAGGTCCGGACACAGGCGCCTGGCCTCGCCGCCCGGCATGGCCGAACGCACGCCGTAAGCACGGGCCTGGTAGTTGCAAGTGGTTACTACGCCGCGCCCACCCTGCCCACCCACCGCCAAAGGAACATTCCGCAAGGAAGGGTCATCACGCATTTCTACAGCGGCATAGAAGCAATCGCAATCTACGTGAATTATCTTGCGTTGAGACATAAAACCCCACTTAACCGCACGCGCTGTATATGCATACAGCCTTGTATCTTACCTCCAGTTGCTCAGAATGTCAGGACTGTCCGCGGCAAGCCGCTTATAAAGCCGTATTACATGAATTTCTATCCATCTTTTTAACATCGCAAAAGGCCATCGATATCATGATCCAACCCATTTCAGAAGCCCAGCGCACCGAATTGGAGGCGGCCGCTTTTCGTCGCCTTATTAGTCACTTGCGTGAACATACCGAGGTGCAAAATATAGATCTGATGAACCTGGCCGATTTTTGTCGCAACTGTCTGTCAAAATGGTATCTTGCCGCAGCACAGGAGCAGGGTGTAAGAATGACCGACCCCCAAGCGCGCGAAGCAATTTACGGCATGCCTTACGATGAGTGGAAACAACGCTACCAAAGCGGCCCAAAGCAGGATCACCATTAATGACCGACACCCCAATCACCGGCGCTAAACAGGGCTTTCAGCTGAAAAGCGCCAGTGTGTCGATGACAGCTCTGGAACTTTATTATTTCGATAGCAAAGAGTTTGAAGCCACGCTGCGAGACAAAATCAGCCAAGCACCCGGCTTTTTCAAAGACGTTCCGCTGATTATAAGTCTTGAAAAGTACGAAGGCATGGACAGTGATCTGGATTTTTTCAGCATTATTGGCACCTGCCGGCGCCACAATATTCATGTCGTGGGCGTGCGTGGTGGCAGTGAAGACCACCGCCGCATGGCCCGCGGTGCGTCGCTGGCATTAATACCCGGCACCAACGCGCGCGATAAAGATCACGCCAGCGAGCCCGCCACCGGGGCGCCTACCCCCGAACCCATTGCGAAACCAATACCTGCGCCAGCGGTGGCGGTGCCCGCCAGAATCATCAGCCAGCCAGTACGTTCAGGTCAGCAGGTTTGTGCGGCAGAAGGTGACCTGGTGATTCTGGCGCCGGTGCAGCCCGGTGCTGAAGTGATGGCAGCGGGCAGTATTCATGTCTATGGCCCGCTGCGCGGTCGCGCACTAGCGGGTGTAAACGGCGACAAAAATGCGCGTATTTTTTGCCAATTATTAGAAGCAGAGCTTGTGTCTATCGCCGGACATTATAAGATATCTGAAGACTTGCAGGGCAGCGGCTGGAAAAGCGCCGTGCAACTTCAGCTCAAGGACGATCTGATGGTGGTAACGCCACTGGAAAAGGCCTGATCAAGCTTAAATTTGCCAGCAGTAACCGGTTTACTAGGCCTCGACAACCACGACATCGCAATGCGAGAACCAAATTTTGGCTAGAATTATTGTAGTAACCTCAGGAAAAGGCGGCGTTGGCAAAACCACCACCAGCGCTTCAATCAGCACCGGCATAGCCAAACGTGGCCACAAAACCGTGGTCATAGATTTTGACGTTGGCCTGCGTAATCTGGACCTGATCATGAACTGCGAGCGCCGGGTGGTGTACGACTTCGTTAACGTCATTCAAGGCGAAGCTTCACTGAGCCAGGCACTGATCCGCGACAAGCGGGTAAACACCCTGTTCATCCTGCCGGCCTCGCAAACCCGGGAAAAAGAAGCGCTAACCAAAGAAGGCGTAGAGAGGGTCATCAACGAGCTGGCACAAACCTTTGATTACATCATTTGTGACTCGCCAGCCGGTATTGAGCACGGTGCCCAGATGGCTCTGTACTTTGCTGATGAAGCTATTGTAGTCACCAACCCGGAAGTGTCTTCCGTGCGCGACTCTGACCGCATTCTGGGCATTCTGCAAAGCAAGTCGCGCCGCGCCGAAAAGGGCCAGGATCCGGTAAAAGAACACCTGCTGGTGACCCGCTACAACCCAGTAAGGGTAGAGCGTGGCGAGATGCTGTCGGTTGCCGACATAGAAGAAATTCTGGCGATACCGCTGATGGGTGTTATTCCCGAAAGCCAAATAGTGCTGAATTCCTCTAACCAAGGCCTTCCGGTTATTTTAGAGACCGAAAGCGACGCTGGCCAGGCTTATGATGATGCCGTGGCGCGCCTGCTAGGAGAAGAACGGGAACACCGTTTTATGACAGCCCAGAAGAAGGGCTTCTTTTCACGGATGTTCAAGGGAGGCTAGCAAATGAGTTTTCTGGACTATTTCAGGAGCAAAAAAAACAATACCGCCAGTGTTGCCAAGGAGCGACTGCAAATCATTGTGGCCCACGAACGGGGCCACCGCAAACAACCGGATTACCTGCCAGCGCTGCAGCAAGAACTGCTGGCGGTTATCCGCAAGTATGTGGACATCAGCGATGACATGGTACAAGTAGAGATAGACCGCACCGACACTTGTTCGGTGCTTGAACTGAACGTGACGCTGCCCGAGAAGTGACGCCGGCAAGGGTTCGGGCTAAGCTTTTACCTTCTTTTAAACATAGGCTGCCTGAACCATGCCGTTGCTTGCACGCGAGATAATGACCCCGAGTATCAAAGCGGTGCCCCAGTCCTGGACTATGGACAGGCTGGCACGCTTTCTGACCGACAACGAAATCGCTGGTAGCCCGGTTACCGACGATAGCGGCGACATCATCGGCATTGTTACCCTGAAAGATATTACCGAATTCCGCTGGAACGCCAGCCGCCCGGAAACCGAGGCCCAGTTGACGGAAGACGAAGCCCGCGAGGCCCGTCGCTTGCGCATGGTTATTTACGAGGGTATGGGCAAACTGCCGGTGGAGGTCAGAGACATAATGACCCCCATTCTGCTATCTGTTGACGAAGGCACGCCGGTGCGCAAAATTGCCAAAACCATGATGGCCGAGCATGTGCACCGTATATTTGTCACCCTTGATGGAAAAATCACCGGAATCATAACCACGTATGATCTACTCAAGATCATTGCCGACCGCGATATGACCCAGCGCTGCGCGAAGCAAGACTGAACCGGCCAGCCCGTATCCGCCCTCCGATTCGCCCGTTGTAGAGGTACTGCCCCTTATGCCCGCAGCATCGCAAGACCGCCTCAAGATGTACGTACTAGACACCAATATTCTGATTCACGACCCCAACGCCCTGCTAAATTTTGACGAGCATCAGGTCATCATTCCGATGACCGTGCTGGAAGAGCTCGACAGCCTGAAATCCGGCAAGCAGACGGTAGCGGCCGATTGTCGCCAAGCCATTCGCACCATCGACCGTCTGTTAGGCGACGCCAGCCCGAAGCAGATTGAAAGCGGTGTACCTATAGCACGGGGCGAAAAAGCTGAGCCCATGGGAACTCTGTCGATCCTGATGAGTTCGGAATCGGTAAGCGGCCACGCCCTGCCCGAGCACCTGAACGATAACAAAATTATCAACAGCCTGGCCGCCCTGCAGAAACACCACACCGACCGCGACATCATTCTGGTTAGCAACGACATCAACATGCGGTTGAAAGCCCGCGGCTTTGGCGTAGAAGCCCAGGCTTACCACAACGATCAGCTGGTAGACGACATAGGCCTGCTGCCCCGGGGCTATACCGAGTTCCCCGGTTCGTTCTGGGACACCATTAGCAAAGTGGAAACCAAGCAGCGGGATGGCGTCACCGAGCACAGATTCAAGCGCGAAGGCGAACTGGCGCGGCTGAACATCAACGAATTTGTGCTGGACCAACAAGGTTTTGTGGGCAAAGTGTGCGAGCTTGGCGACGACTATCTGGTCATTCGCGACCTGCACCAGCACGACCTGATGAACGAAGAAGTCTGGGGTTTGCTTCCCCGCGATATCTATCAAGCCATTGCCCTGAACCTGCTGCTAGACCCAGACATTCACTTGGTGAACCTGACCGGCGCCGCAGGCTCTGGAAAAACCATTCTTGCGCTGGCGGCCTGCATTGAGCTGACCGTGGCCAGCAAACTCTACAAACGTATTATTGCTACCCGCAGCACCCAGGGGTTAGACGAAGACATCGGCTTTTTGCCCGGCACCGAAGCGGAAAAAATGGAACCCTGGCTCGGCGCCATTGTGGACAATCTGGAGGCGCTGCACGAAAACGACGAGAACATGACCGCCAGCGTGGATTACATTCTCAGCAAAGTGCCCCTGCACTTTAAATCCTTGAACTACATTCGGGGCCGCAGCTTCCAGCACAGCCTGATCATTATTGACGAATCCCAGAACCTGACCCCGCACCAGATTAAAACCATCATCACCCGCGCCGGTAACGGCTCCAAGGTGATCTGCCTGGGTAATCTGGCGCAGATTGACACCCCTTACCTGAGCGCTCTGAGCTCCGGCCTGACCTACATGACCGAACGCTTCAAAACGTTTCGCCACGGTGGCCACATACACCTACAAGGCGTGCCCCGTTCGGCATTGGCGGAATTTGCGGAAGCCAACCTGTAAGCTATGAAGATATCGCGCCTGCCAAGTGGTTAAAACCTGATTAAAAAAGCTTGGTCAGTTCGTTTGCTGACCGGGCTTTTTTCAACCTACCGCCAATTGGCCCAACACCCCGAACAAAAACCCTAGAACTGCGCCCATAGGCGGCAACCAGTGTTTTTCTAGCTTTGCCTGCGGAGCAATGTCCTGAAATACCAGATACAAAATACCGCCAGATGCAAACAGCATAATAAAGTCCAGAACCTCATCGTATTGCGCCAGCCAGACGTGCCCGACAACAGCTGCCGCCGGCCCCAAAGGCACCAGACAGCAGAATATCAACAGCACTTTTTTACCTTTCATACCTTGAGCTTTGCGGCCACGGTGAATGGTGGCCGGATCATCCGCCGCGGTCATTTCACGGTAGGCATTAAAACCTTCTGGGAAATTTTGCACCGCAATCAACAGCGCCAGCAGCATGCCGCCCTGGCCGCCCACCGCAAACATAGCCCCCAGCGCCAGCGCTTCAGGTATGAAATCCGCCAGCATCGCGATCAACTGCGACACCGAGCCCTGAGCCTTCGCCAGCACCACATCCAGCAAACCAAATCCCAGCCCGCCCACAATCATGGCCAGCGCGACCCACCAGCCACTTAGCAGGTCAACACTTTCTGGCACCAGCACCAGCGCTACCGCAGACAGCAATGCACCGCCACCAAATGCAATCACCGCGTGGCGGAATTCGCTTTCAAGCCAGCTTGGCCCAATATGCTCAAACTTTGCCAGAACTGCGCCGATTGGAATGGCGGCTCCAGCCAGCGTTGCTAAAATAACGGTCGTCCATAACGAAGTCATAACTGCGGGTATCTCCCCTCTTTTCGATCAATTCCAGGCCAGCAGCCTACACACTACCCAGCGCCACCATTGTTGCCAATCAGCCATGTTGTATCGCCAAGCGGCTGCCAAGGTTCAACGTGATGAGCTTTTTCTTTACCAATACCCCAAAATTTTCCACCACACACCGCCAACCACAACCCAAACGGCCAGGTTAACCACGCTCATTACAAACCCGGCCTTCCACCATTCACCCAACTCTACATAACCGGAACCGAAGATAACCGGGGAAGTACCAGTAGCATAGTGAGTCAACGTCATCATGATGGACGACGTCGCCGCCATCATCAGCACAAACGCCATGGGTGGCGCGCCCAAGCTAAGACCAACCACCAAAAAGGCACCCATCATCGCGGTAATGTGCGCTGTGGTGCTGGCAAAGAAATAGTGGGAATACAGAAACACCAGCACCAATATCGCGGTGGAGGCCGGCCAAGAAAGGCCAGTACTAACAATGCCATCCTGAATCGCGCCAGAAAACCATTCAATCACCCCCAACTCGTTAAGCTGGGTAGCCATCATCACCAGCGCGCCAAACCAAACCAGCGTATCCCAGGCGCTTTTCTCGCCGAGTACGTCTTTCCAGTTCAGCACACCGGTGACCAAAAGAATCGACAGGCCGACAAAAGCGGTGGTAGTCGAGTTCAGTTTGAACGTGTCCCCAAAAATCCACGCCGGCACGTCGGCCCACAGCAGCAACAGTACGACAAATACGCCCAGCATAATGCCCTCATCGCGGCTCAACTTGCCCAGTTTTTTCATGCGTTCACGGGCGAAATCAACCGCATGGGGAGTGGCTTTGATCTCTGGTGGATACATCAGATAAATCACCAGCGGCATCAGCGCGATGGCGACCAGGCCCGGAAGCAACATGGCCAGGGCCCAGGTTGTCCAGCTTAGGGTAATGGCCGACCCGGTAGCGTCGGCAATCAGCTTGACCGTCAGCGGGTTGGGCGCCGTCGCGGTAATGAACATCGCCGAGGTAATGGGGTTGGCGTGATAGTTCACAAGGGCCAGGTACTTACCAATTTTGTTGGTATTGCCGTTGTCTGGCGTGCAATCAAAACTCTTGGCGATAGACAACATAATCGGGTGAATAATCGCACCGCCGCGTGCGGTATTGCTGGGCGTAACCGGTGCAATCACCAGCTCAGAAATCGCCAGGCCGTAGCCGATGCCAATCGTGCGTTTGCCGAAAATGGAAATGAAATAATAGCCAATCCGCTCACCCAGCCCAGTTTTTATAAGCCCGCGAGAAATCATAATGGCCACGGCTATCAGCCAAATCAACGAGTTATCAAAACTGCCCAGTGCATCACGAATGGCGGTGCCAGGGTTATCGCTGGTAACGCCGCTTACGGCAACTACGGTAATCGCGACAATTGAAATGGCACCGATGGGCATAGCCTTGCTAATAATCGCGGCGATGGTTGCCACAAAAATAGCCAACATCAGCCAGCCTTGAGCAGAAACGCCTTCCGGCGTGGGAATAAACCAGATCGAGAATCCGATGGCGATCGCAATCAGCGCGGGCAGAGGGCGGAAATCGGACGTGGAAGAGGGCATCACGGAGCTCCTTTAGTGATGTTTTAAACCTCTTTTAACCTTAACGCACTGAGCCCCGAAACTTCCAGCTTCGAGGCTCAGTGCGATCGTCGTAAAAACCCTTACTGGCGGGTCGTGTTACCCGACGAAAACAGGGGACGCCACAAAATTCCAGATAATAACCGAACCCACACGGGTGGCGACCAGAATGACAAGGGCCACGGTTAGCAGTGCGCCGCCGTAAAATACGGCTCTGTCTTGATCAATGCCCATCACGATGGGAAGCCCGTCATACATCAGCCAGGCGCCGTAGCAGGCGGCCGCCAAAAATACCATCGCATTGAACCAGGGCACCGGGTACAGCAGAGCGAAGCCTGCCAGAAACATCGGCGTGCAAGAATAAGCCGCCAGTGCAATGCCATTAGACGGCGTTACTTCTTCTTTGGCACCGTAGGTTCTAGCCATCCAGTTCACCGCATAACCCAGTGCAAAAACGCCCACCAGCATAGCAATGTACGTTAGCACACTGAGTTGGGCCGCACTGATTTCGGTCAGCTTGACAATCCTTTCGCTGCCAACTTTCCAACCAAAAATAGCTGTTGATATGTAAGCACAAATTGGTGCTATCGCCGCCAGAATCACGACGTAGGCAACGTAAAGCCGGCGGGGTGTTTCGTGCTCGTTGCGAATGGCAGCCCATTCGGCGTCTGGTTTCGTGAATAATCCAAAAGCATGTGAAAGAAGCATGAGCACCACCTGTTATTGTCGTTGTCGTTGTTATTGTTGTCGTTGTTGTCTAAGAGAGTATATACGACACTTCCAATTTCGCCAGACCATTGACGATTGAAATAATCGGTTAACATTTGATCACCTGCACCCAATTCGAAACATAAAGCGTCCCACCCTTGGGAGCTAAAGCGAGAACTACGCAAGTTGAGTGCGTTTTCAAGGCCAACAGTTCACCCAGCGCCGTTTACGCTTTAATTTGAAACTTTTTCAGAATCGTGTCCAGCAACTCCGCCTGCTCATTCAATTTTAGCGCCGTATTGGCCGTTTCTTTTGCGGTATGGTTACTCGCTTGAGTAATCGTCTCGATCCCCGTAACGCTCTCGGTAATGTATTCGGCCGCCTTCGCTTGTTCGCTGCAGGCGTGCGCTATTTGGGCCACCAGGTTGGATGCTTCGTTCACGTTAGCGAATATATTTTTTAATGACTCCGTTGTTTTGCCCGCAATATCGATACCGTTTTTAGCTTTTTCAGTCGATTTCTCAATCAATGCGGATGTCTCTTGGGCCGTATTCGCACTTCGTCTGGCCAAATTTCTTACTTCGTCAGCAACCACCGCAAAACCACGCCCTTGCTCTCCTGCTCGAGCCGCTTCAATCGCGGCGTTTAAAGCCAACAAATTTGTTTGGGATGCAATTTCGTCAATTGTCTTGATGAAAGACTCAACATTTTTGCTTGAACTGTTAATTTCTTCCATCGCTAACATCATACGCGACATTTCTTTACTGCCTGCTTGCGCTGCTTGCTGTGCATTGGCTGTTAACTTCTGAGCTTGCAAAGCGCTATCGGCATTTTCATTGGTTTGAGACGTTAGTTCAAATAACGACGATGAAATACTCTCTAAATTTGACGCTTGTTTATTTGCTCCCTCAGCAACTTTTTTACTAGCCCCCGATAACTGACCACTGCCCGCAGAAATCGCATTGCCCGCTGTCTGAACCTTCCCAAAAAACTCATTTAGGTTAGCCACCATTTTCTGCATCGAACGGCCTAACACATCACGCTCTGACGCTAAGGAAACCTCAACGGTTAGATCGCCTTGCGCAATGCGCTCTAATACTTCGGCTTTTTCCTGTAGGTTTTCAGCCATATTCTGTAAGGTCGCAAAAATCCCAATTGAATTCTTGCGCGACATTGCCTCAGCGTTGGCTTGCAGATCACCTGCCGCTACATTCGTTGCGATTTTTTCGATATATGCCGGCTCCCCGCCTAGTTGGCGCATGATACTTTTCGCAAAAAATGCAGCCAAAGCAAAACCGCAAATGATCGCAATCAGTGTGCCAAACACCGTTATATTAATCACAAAAGCCGAATCGGAATTCAAAGAGTTCATTCGTGTCACCATGAGCGACTCTTCTCTTTCTTTAAATGTAGCAACTTGTTTTCGAAATTTATCAAAATGCTCCTTGCCTTTCGCCTGCCCTACTACGTTCGCAATGTCATAGAGAGTTCTTATAACGCCCACCTGCCGACGCAGAGCAATGTTCGGTTCACCAATTTCTCGCTTCCATGTTGCAACGGTCTCTCTGATTTCAGACAACAACAGTACTTGCGGAGGGTCTTTTTCAACCGTTACTGACAGCTCATCAATTAGTGCGTTTATCTGTTTTTCACCTAATTTGTAAGGATCGAGAAACGGTTCTTGTCCCGTCAACAAAAACCCTCGCATACCCGTTTGCATATCGACAGCCGCTGATTCAATAGATGAAGCTTTGGCCAACACCTTATGAGTGTGGTCTACCGAGTTAAAGTTATATAGCAAAGACTTAATACCCACATAAGCGATTGTCGATATAACAATTAAAAACAATAAGATTAGCCCGTTTACCAAGAATAATTTGGTGCGCAATCTCATGTTTCCCATGATTTTCCCCAGAATGAATAGACGCAGATCGCCTAGCAATTGAATTTATTGAAAACCTATACGCTTATCGTAAAATTTCTGAAAAACTTTAGGGAAAATCAAGCCCAGCAGCTTGTTTGCCTCCCACTTTCAGCATAATTATGCCTTTTGCGCTGCTGGTAACATGCAGCCATCCGCAGGCGACTTTTCTGCTAAACCAAGCTTTGAAATATTAAAAAGTCGAAATCTTTTACACTTTAACTGTAGCTCAGCGCAACGTACAACTTAAGTGCTAACACCGCTAATTGAGCCATGCCCTGCTGTGCCCAAGGTCAAACTTTTGGGGGTTTCAGATGCAGAGAGAGCAAAAAAGGGGGGACAGATTTAAAATCTGTCCCCCCTTTTTTGCTAAGACTCACAGCGATTCACTTCCATCAACCATCGCTGATCATAACGCCTTTCACATTCACGAACTCGAGCATGCCAAAACCACCATGCTCACGGCCATAGCCGCTTTCTTTTACCCCGCCAAAGGGCATGTTTGGCAGCGCCAGGTTGTAGCCATTAATGTTCACCATACCGGTGTCCAGTTCGTCACGGGCAATGCGGATCGCTTCTGCTTCATCTGCAGAAAAAATACCACCACCTAGGCCATACACAGAATCGTTGGCAACCGCGATCGCTTCGGCTTTGTCTTTTACCCGAATCAACGCGGCCACGGGGCCGAACAGCTCGGCGTCGTAAGCGGGCTGGCCTGGGGTGACATTTTCCAGAACCGTCGGCGGGTAATAGCAGCCCTTACCCTCTGGGATCTCGCCGCCCAGCAGGCAGGTGGCGCCGGCGTCAATCGACTTGCGCACCTGATCGTGCAGTCCATCCCGCAGATCCTTTCGGGCCATGGGGCCGATATCGGTTTGCGGGTCAGTCGGGTCACCAAATGTCACGTTTTTCATCGCGGCAACGTAGGCATCACGGAACTGGTCGTAAACCGCATCTTCAATAATAAAACGTTTGGCGGCAACACAGGTTTGACCGGCGTTGTACACCCGGCCCTGCACAGAAAACTTCACAGCCTTTTCAATGTCGGCGTCGGCCAGCACCAAATAGGCATCGTTACTGCCCAACTCCATCACTGATTTCTTCAACACTTTGCCCGCTTTTTCGGCAACAACGCGACCCGCACCCGGGCTGCCCGTTAGCGTAACGCCGCGAACACGCTTGTGTTCGATCACCGCGTCTGAAACGTCATGGCTGATCAGCAGCGTGCGAAAGGCGTTTTGGGGCAAGCCGGCATCGCGATACAGCTGCTCAACCTCAATTGCCATACCCCACACGTTGGCCGCGTGCTTCAACAGTACGGTATTACCGGCCATCAGGTTAGCGGCGCTGTAACGAATAACCTGATACAGCGGGAAATTCCACGGTTGAATGCCGTAAATGACGCCCTGGGGCTGATAGGTCACCAAGCCGCGGCCACCGTCAATGTCGCGGGTTTCGTCAGCCAATACCTGCGCGCCCTGATCTGCGGTGTACTCGCAAATGGCCGCACACAAATCGCATTCCTGCTTGCCCTGCGCCAGGGTTTTACCCATTTCACGGGTCATCAGCGCGGCGTACTCGTTCTTGCGCTCGCGAATCAGTTCAGCGGTTTTGCGCAGCACATTCGCGCGATCCAAAAACCGCGTTTGCCGCCAGCCCAAAAAAGCCTCGTGGCACTGATCAACAATGCCTTCGGCCTCTTCCCGGGATATCAAAGAATAGGTTTCGATCACTTCTTCCGTTGCCGGATTGATTGTCTGGTTTGAATCTGACATCGCTATGCCTCCTTCAGGTGGAATTGCGTTTCAGAACCATCGCCCGGTCAATCCGAACGAAAGCCATCCTCGGAAGTTAACACACCGACAAGGCGCCAACGGCGAGGTTACAGAATCGTATAACGGTGGCCATGAAACACCAACGGAGTGAGGGCAAGCTCACTCTGGGCATAACACCGGGGATAGATTTGAAACCTGTCCCCTATCTTGTTTACGCTGCCTTATGCCTCTCCATGTCGGGCCGCATGTCCATGTTGGGCCGCGCGCTCAGGCGCCGATCACGCCGTTGTCGTCGCGGGTAATGATGACGGTTGCATCCCGTGGATGATCGCCTTCGGTGCCAAAGGGCCAATCGCGAGCCGGATGCTGAATGTTCACAAACATGGATTTAACATCCGGCGTTGTCACAACGCCGGTTACCTCACAACCCTGAGGTCCCACGAAAAAGCGCCTGATGTCCCGGGTTGCGGGGTTGGCCGCTAGCATCATGTTGTTCTGGTAGGGTGCGGCGTCAGAGCCATCGGTCTGAATCCAGAGGCGGCCATTGTAGTCAAACCAAAGGCCGTCCGGGCTGTTGAAGATATTGTCATCCGTCAGCGACACCACAACTTTTCCATCTACGATCGTCTCTGTACCCTGCTCCCCGGCAAACAAAAAGATATCCCATTGGAATTCAGCTGCAGCAAAGTCTTTATTGGCTTCGCTCCAGCGAATAATGTGGCCCGTGCGATTTTCTGCATTGGGGTTGGCCGCATTCACCTGTTCTTCCGTGCGTTGTGAGTTGTTGGTAAGGGTGAAGTAAACTTCGCCCGTGTTTGGGTCAACCGCGCCCCATTCCGGGCGATCCATCGGCGTAGCTCCGGCAATATCGGCGGCCAAACGCGTATTCAAAAGAACATCCGCCTGGTTTTCAAAACCCTCGAACAGAACTGCACCCACCGATGAACCTTGTGCAGCCTGCACGCGGGCCACAAAATCCAGGTTATCAAGCGACAGCGCGAGCCAGTCGCCCGAGCCATCTTCATTAAAACGTGCGACATACAGGGTGCCTTCATCCAGCAGATAGCCGCTGGCAGTTGCCGCATAATAAGGCCGCGAGGAAACAAACTTGTAGATATACTCAAAGCGGGAGTCGTCGCCGGAGTAACAGACAACGGGTTTACCTTCTTCAACCGGCGCAAAAATGACGCCCTCGTGCCCGAATCGACCCAGAGCTGTGCGTTTCTGAGGTTTGCTTTCCGGCGTAAACGGATCAATTTCGACCATATAACCGAAGGTGTTTGCTTCGTTCCGATAGTCGTCTTTAGCGCTTTCGGCCGCAGGGGTGATGTTGAACCGAATGTACTGATCCTCGCCACTGTCTGCCTGTTCCCAGTCGTAGCGGGTAGCGTTACCAACACCGTGACGGGTCTGCTCCCGTGGCTGCGTTTGCGAGCCGTTCGCAAAGTAGCCGTGCCAGTTTTCCTCCGCCGCAAGGTAGGTTCCCCAAGGCGTAGGGCCCATCGAGCAGTTGTTCAGCGTGCCCCGTGTCTGGGTGCCATTCGGGCTGAAGCGGGTTGACAGCTTCTGGTAACCACGAACCGGCCCGCGGATATCCATTTCTGTATTGCCCGTCACCCGACGATTGAAAGGGCTTTCAGACACGATATCCCAAGTGCCCGCGCTGTCTTGCTTTATATGCACCACCGACACGCCGTGAGCGGCTATTTCCTTACGCACTTCATCGGCCGGGCGCATCCCACTCTGGTTATAGGTGGGACCTTCAGGGTGCAGGGCTTTCTGGTTGATGTATTCATGGTTCATTACCAGCAGCCCCTCATCAGAGCGGTTGCCGCCCGCTTTGAAATCAATCGGGAAAAAGTGCATGCCATCGTGGTGCATGCCCACTTGCTGTTCCTGCTCGGCGCCAGAGTTAGACGCGTCAGCCCTGAACTCCGGATAAGACCCGGTAATTGGGGTTCCCCAGGGCAGGAAAGCTTTTGCCGAGTAGCCCGCAGGCACAACAACATTATTGGCGGTGGATACGGCGACCGCGTCAAAGCCAAGGGCCGTTTTACTAACGTTATCACCATCAGGGTCTGAACCTGCACTAGCGCTACTGCTATCGCTGCCGCAGCCCGCAAGGCCGAAACCCATGATGCTGGCCAACGCCGCACCCACGCCGCCTTTCATCAAGGTACGGCGCTGCACACGCGCATTCAGCACATCATCGAATACTTTGTTACCCGAGTGATTTACAACTGGTTCATAATCGGGATCCAGATACTTGGAATCAACGTTGTGCTTCGCCATATTATGCCTCTCCTTGTTACTCTCAATCATCGAAAAAACAGATGGTGTCTGGAGCACAGTGTCAGCGGGAGATATGACAATGCGGAGACTGTCAAAAGAAAAAGCATGAGTAAATACGGGAGGGAGTGATGGACAGGCACATCTTGAGCATAATGCTGGGAACCGGGGACAGATTTGAAATCTGTCCCCGGCCTTATACCGCTAGGATCGCACGCCCATGAAGCAACGCTTTTCCCGACACGCATTTTTAACAGCATGGCTGGCCGGGATTTTTCTGCTCTGCTTTTCGACGTCATCCGTTCTTGCCGCAGACACCGAAAAAGCCGCTGAGCCAACCCCAGAGCGAGCGGAAGATACGCCTCAGAAGCCAGAAGAAGCCCGCCCGGCCGTACAACCTCAGCTGCAGACCGGCTCAGATGCAACTCCCGAAATTGACCTGCCCGACGCCGTTAACACCGACATTCAGCAGCAAGTCCGGGCGCTGGGCCTCTCGCTGGAGCAGCGCCGCATTGCCGTCGCATCTAGCCGTCAACGGCTGATTTATGCCGAATCTTTACTCAGCCGCCTGCAAGACGAATACGAAAGCTTCGAACTGAGACTTGAAACCGCAGGACTGAACCTGACATCTAACTATGCCCGCCTTTTAAAACAGCGGCTTGAACGGCTTCAGCGGCAGAGTGTTGCCAGCGACCTGATTGAAGGCATACAAGACAAACTTTCCGCGGCACGGGAGGAACAACTCAAGCTTGAGGAGTTTGAAGCCATTACTGGGCCCGGCGACGATGTTCGTGGCCAACTGCGCAGCCGCCGATCGGACTTACTGCGAGCACTCCACAAATCGGTTACCGAGCATATCGACGTTCTGAATGATTATTACGGCACCGTGACAGCACTTCAGAACCAGGTGCTGGAATACCAGACGCTTTTGCAGCAAAGGCTGTTCTGGCTTCCGAGTGCCTCGCGAATGGGCATCGAAACTTTCAGTGAGCTCTATCAGGCAATCCAGTGGCTGCATTCGGAGCTCAAATATGCCCCATTGAAAGAAGCCTTATCCGCGTCGCTGACTGAACGTGCTGGCCGCATTGGGCTAATCGTATTGCTGCTCATCGTACTGACCTTCAAACGACATGCGATCATAGAAAACCTGATCGCAACCGGCCAGTTTATCGGCGATGTGGGGCTCGACCGCACAGCCTCTACACTGCTGGCGCTAATGAACAGCGTTCTGCTGGCGCTGCCCGGCGTTCTTGTATTCTCCCTGGCAGCGCTTTTACTTATGGAAGGCACCGCGTTCTTTTCGGCGTTATCCAAAGGCTTTACCACGGCCGCTTCCATCATGTTTTTGCTGGCGTTTATTCGCAACGTTGCCCGTAAAAAGGGGCTTGGGGAAGACCACTTTCACTGGAACTCCAGCTCCCTGCAGGCAATTCGCCGGGCAATCCCCATTCTTATGGCGTTTGTTATACCCGTTGCCATTGTGACCACCGCTTACAGCTCAACTCCCGAAGGCGCACAGTTTGATGACAGCCTCGGCCGCCTGCTGTTTACGGTGGTGTCTATTGTGCTGGCGATATTCGCTCAGCGCATTATGGCCGCCGTACGAGCGCACAGACCTCCCAGCCGGTTTTTATATTTCCTCCATTTCATTGCCGTTGCTACACCGCTCGCGCTGGCCATAGCATCGTTGGTGGGCTACCACTACACCGCCCTTCAGCTCGAACGCAGCCTGTTCATTTCTATCTGCTGGCTGGCGTTTAATGCTCTGCTTTATTACCTCGGTTTAAGAGCGCTTTCCGTGCGTGAACGCAGAATCACTCTTGAACGCTTGAAAGAACAGCGCGCGGCCGAACATAAAATAGCGGAGGCTAAAAAGGAAACAGTCGACGCACCCAGCGATGCTCTTCCACTGACGCCGGATATGCCGGATATGGACCTTGCAGACATCAGCCAGCAGAGCTCTTCCCTGCTTCGGGTTTTGGTTTATGTGCTAGCCCTGACCGGCCTTATGTTTCTGTGGGCCGATGTTATTCCCGCCCTACAACTGTTTAACAACATCACCCTGTGGACCATTACAACGGACTTAAACGGTAGTGACCCACTACCTATCACGCTGGCCGATGCGCTGCTGGCGGTGCTGATTGCCGCGGGTACCGTTATTGCTGCCAAAAACCTTCCAGGAACGCTGGAAGTGACCATTCTGAGCAGAATGCACCTTCAACCTGGCTCCGGTTACGCCATCACAACCATCACAACCTATGTGGTGGTACTTCTGGGCGTGGTGTTCTGCCTTGGGGTAATTGGTGTTCAGTGGTCCAAGTTGCAGTGGTTAATCGCGGCTCTAGGGGTTGGCCTTGGGTTCGGGCTTCAGGAAATCGTCGCCAATTTTGTGTCGGGCATCATCCTGCTTTTCGAGCGCCCTATTCGGGTGGGTGACACGGTCACCATTGGCGGCATTACCGGCACGGTGTCACGCATACGCATTCGCGCAACGACGTTGGTCGACTGGGATCGCAAAGAACAGATCATTCCTAATAAAACTTTTGTTACCCAAGATCTTACAAACTGGACATTGTCAGACCCGATTACCCGAATCGTCGTGAAGGTGGGTGTCGCCTATGACTGTGACGTAGACCAGGTTCAGGCCATACTTACCGAGGTGGCCCAAAATAACGAGCGTGTCGTGGATGACCCTGCCCCGGCTGTTTTCTGTGTCGGATTTGGCGACAGCTGTATTAATTTCGAGGTTTGGATGTTTGTAAAAGACCTGCTGACAGACATGATGCCGCTGTCTCACGAAATTCACGCGTCCATCACAAAAGCCTTAGCCAAAGCGAACATAGACATCCCGTTCCCGCAGCGTGACATTCACGTGCACACCCGGCCGGAACCGAGCTGAGCGTTGAATCCGGGGACAGATTTGAAATCTGTCCCCTACCTTGGATGTGAGCGGCACTTCAGCACCTATGGCCAATAGGCGGACTATACTGTTGAGCAAAGAGAGCCGAAAAAGATTACAACATTCAATATGGCATAGGAGCGGGCATGGATATTCACGCCGAATTACATTCAACGATTCAGGATCTTGTTCAGCCAGGCAAGGGTATTCTTGCTGCGGACGAAAGCCACCCGACTATCGCGAAACGCTTCGATGCGGTGGGTGTTGAATCCACAGAAGATAAACGCCGGGAGTACCGCAGCCTAATCTTTTCCACACCCGGGCTTGGAGAATTTGTCAGCGGTGTGATTCTTTTTGAGGAAACCCTGAGTCAGAACACCCTGGATAATGTACCGATCGTCAAGCTGCTGGAAAACCAGGGAATTGTGCCGGGCATCAAGGTAGATACGGGGAAAAAGCCCCTGATCAACGCTCCGGGCGATGAAATAACCTACGGCCTCGACGGCCTGGATGACCGGCTGGAAATCTACAAGAACCAGGGCGCCCGTTTTGCCAAGTGGCGTGCTGTGTACAACGTCTCCGACACACTGCCCTCACGCCAGGCGGTGGAAGCCAACGCTGAAATGCTGGCCCGGTATGCCGCTTTATGCCAGTCCAAAGGTATTGTGCCCATTGTAGAGCCAGAGGTGCTGATTGATGGCAACCACACCATCGAACGGTCTGCAGAAGTGAATGAAGCCGTGATTGCGGAGGTTTTCAACGCCTTGCGCCGCCACCGCATACAGCTGGAAACCATAATTCTAAAGCCCAGCATGGTAACGCCAGGCAAAGCGTGTGCGAAGGCATCTCCGGCAGCAGTAGCAGAAGCTACTTTGCGGGTATTACGCAGGGTTGTTCCGGCGGCTGTTCCGGGTATCAACTTCCTCTCCGGCGGACAGACTCCCGAAGAAGCTACCCTCAACCTGAACGCGATGAACAGCCTTGGCCAGCAACCCTGGAGCCTGAGTTTTTCTTATGGGCGCGCCCTGCAGGAACCGGCACAGCAGGCTTGGGCCGGAAAACTGGGCAACACACACGCTGCCCAGACCGCCATGTTCAAACGGGCCAGGCTCAACGGCGCGGCCAGCTCTGGGGAATATAAAGCGGAAATGGAAAGCTGAAATCAGTTACCGCCGGCTGCAAAAGCACCATAGCTTGTGATCGCATGCAATGGTGCGCCGGCGCATAAGCGCCGAAACCAGAACAGCTCCCTCATCTTTTTCAAGTTTTCAGACGGTTCAGTTCTCCATCCAGTATTTCAACTTCATTATCCAGAGATGCGCCACTGCCCCTTAGCCTTTGAGCCAATTCACGCAGGTCACTGGCGGCATCACCAATGGCGGTCAGGTTGTGGTTAATTTCCTCGCTCACGGAGCTTTGCTCTTCCGCTGCAGTCGCCACCTGGGTCACATGTTCAACAATAGTGTCTATGCGCGTTACGACAGTTGCCAGTGATTGGTCCGCCTCGCGGGTACCCTCAACCGCCATGGTCGCCCGATCGACACCGGCGTTAATAACGCCAACCGCCTGTCGCACGTCCTGTTGCAACCCATCAATCATCTTGCTTATTTCATCTGTTGATTGCCGTGTGCGCGAGGCCAATGTGCGCACCTCATCCGCCACCACCGC
The DNA here is from genome assembly GCF_000283275.1 of Marinobacter sp. BSs20148. Classification (NCBI taxonomy): domain Bacteria; kingdom Pseudomonadati; phylum Pseudomonadota; class Gammaproteobacteria; order Pseudomonadales; family Marinobacteraceae; genus Marinobacter; species Marinobacter sp. BSs20148. Next base: position 956,733 of record NC_018268.1, on the reverse strand, counting down.
AAAACCACGGCCCTGCTCACCTGCCCGCGCCGCCTCAATAGCAGCGTTCAAAGCCAACAAGTTGGTTTGCTCGGCAACACCCCTGATAACATCCAGAATCCGATTAATTTCATCACTGCGACTGGCGACATGACCGATAGCCTCGCTGGCCTCAACCATATCACCAGCCAGCGCACTGACACCCTCGACGGCAGACCCAAGAGTGGATTGAGTAAAGCGGATACCGTCCTGTGCCTGGCGCGCATTCTCTGCTGACTCGCTGGCAAACCCGGAGACCTCGCCAGCAGCGGCAGACATCTCATTCATCGCCGTGACCACACTGTCGACTTCACGATGCTGTCTGGCGGTATTCTCTTCCGTGTCACGGGCGATAGTCCCCACTTCCGCTGCCTGCTGATGAACGCGAACATTCACCGCTTTCAGATCGTTGATCATATCCCGCAGACGCCTGAGAAAGGTGTTAAAGCCACCGGCAAGGTCAATCAACTCTGCATGGGTATCAATATCAAGCTCACGAGTCAGATCACCATCGGCGCTGCTGAGATTCTTCATCCGGTCGCGGATTTCATCCAGTGGCCGGACCACCGAGCGAACCACCACAATCAGCAGCAATACCGCCAGAATTGACACAACAATACCGACCAGCAGTTGGCGCTGCGCCGTGGCCGCAACCTCTTCAGAGAGCAAGGTGGCGATTTCATCCAGCTCTGCCAGTGCTGTTGCGCGCGGCAGTTCAACCAGCAAAGACCATTCTACTCCCGTATCCGCTATGGGAACTGGATAAGAAACCGCCAGTGTTTCACCGTCATCATAACGCCCGCCGGAACGGTGTAGCCCCGCCATTTCACTCGCCAGTTCCGGCATTACCTCCGCCAGAGGCCGAGCCAGCGCATCGCTATTGTGGCTGGCCGCAACAATGAGCCCCTGCTCACTCAATAAGGTGACCCTGGATTGACCGTCATAAAGCTGCTGACTGACCGCTTTTACGGTTTCTTGCAAAGTTTCTAGATTAATATCCACACCAACGACGCCAGCAAATTCTTGGCCATTCATAATAGGAACAACAAGAGTCGTCATCAGTTCGGTGTAGCCCTTTGTAATCTCGTAATTGTAAGGCTCCATTATGCAGGCCGTTTTGGTCTCCATAGGGCAGAGGTACCACTCTGCTTTACGAGCACCAAACTCGCTCAGGGTTTCATCGTATTTCTCATCAGGATCTTCCACCCGCTCCAGCTGAATGTTGCCTTTGCTATCGCGAATATAATAAATTTCCAACGTGCCAATATCGGTACTGTGATCATCAAGGCCATCGTTGAAGTATCGGTCTAGGCCATCATAAGCATCAGGCTCAAATTGTGCGTACATAGCAATGAGGTAACCCTCCGATGTCAACACGGCACGCACCGCATCCGATAACCCGCTGCGACTGATCTGCGATGAACTGCCCGCAGCAATATTTTGTTCAATAATACTTCCAACCACATTGGGCACTTTGAGCGCAGCATTGAGCTGACCGCTAATTTCCTCCCCATACTCACCGGCGGTAGCGGACAGACGATCCATTACAATCCTCTGCACCAGCTGGCTGGTTTCTGACACCAGACGACCTTCCATCTGGCTGAGCGATACTTGTGATGTTATTACCATGCTGACACCCATCACCAGCAACAAGCTGATAACGAACACGTAAAGCTTGAACTTAAGCGATAACTTTTTCATATTCCAGATAACCTTGCGGGCTTGCCAATCATTATTCAGCACATAACGGGAATAGCAGATTCCACGACAGAGCTGAAAAGCGAGTGGTTACTCAACATCTCGCACCAGGCGTCGCTTGATGCGAGATGTTGGGTAACAGCGGACAATAATCGAACCATTTCATAAAGATACTTAACGACCGGCGAACCGAACGCGTTAATAGAGAAGTGTTGGTTTCGTGTAACGGGGCGTTGCCTTAACTATTGTGGTTCTCGTGCCTGCGCATAATCGTGACTAGCAGCCCGGGAGTCTGAGCTTTCCTCATAGGCGTGCCCTGAAGGAACCGGCACAGAAGACTTGGGCTGGCAGCACGACTCAGAAAAAGAAATGCCGAATCATTTGCGCCAAAATCAACACGACCATCAGAGGGAAAATGAATCGCGTGAGGTTGCCATAATCACGCGACTCACCTTTCGGCGCATATTTCTCAACCAGCGGCAGAATAACAATCAGCGCCACAAATAGCACCGCCAGTATGATCAGTAGTGTTTCCATAATAAAAGTCCTTGGATACAGGGTGTTGGTGGAGACAGATGTCAAAAGTAATGACCAAGAGTGTTTATCGTATATAGTTGCGTATTTTTGAGGAAAGAACATGCTCAAAACGCCCTATTATCTGATCGATAAAAGCAAACTTCTGCGTAACCTGGAAATTATTGCCAGGGTGCGGGAGGAGTCTGGTGCCAAATCCTTGCTGGCGCTCAAGTGCTTTGCCACCTGGGGTGTCTTTGACTTGATGCAGGCGTACATGGATGGCACAACGTCTTCATCTCTCAATGAAGTCAAACTGGGTAAGCAGAAATTTGCAGGGGAAACGCACGCCTACAGTGTCGCCTACGCTGATGATGAGATTAAAGAAGTTCTGGCTCACAGTGATAAAATCATCTTTAACTCCATCAGCCAGCTACAGCGATTCTCTGAGGCATCTGCAAACCAAACCCGGGGGCTGAGAGTCAATCCCGGTGTCAGCTCCTCGGACTTCACTCTTGCCGATCCGGCCCGCCCGCACAGCCGTCTGGGTGAGCATGACCCGGAAAAAATCGCGAGCGTTCTGGGTCAGGTCTCAGGCTTCATGTTTCACAACAACTGTGAAAATGCCTCCTTCGAGCGCTTTGATGAACTTCTGCAAGTAATCGAAACACGTTTTGGGCACCTGCTGGAAAAGGTCAGCTGGGTCAGTCTGGGTGGTGGCATTCACTTTACCGGAGAAGGCTACCCTCTGGAGCGCTTCTGCCAGAGACTGAAAGCCTTTGCTGAGCGCTATGCTGTGCAGGTTTATCTGGAGCCCGGCGAAGCTGCCATCACCAATTCTACCAGCCTGGAAGTGACTGTTCTTGACCTGCTCAACAACGATAAAGATCTGGCGATTGTTGATTCGTCTATTGAAGCCCATATGCCAGATCTATTGATCTACCGGGAAAGCGCAAAACTCAAGCCCAACCGAGGGAATTACACGTATCAGGTTTGTGGAACGTCTTGCCTGGCCGGCGATATTTTTGGCGAATTTCAGTTTGAAAAGCCTTTGCAGATCGGTGACTGCCTCTCTTTTCAGGATGCAGCGGGTTATACGATGGTCAAGAAAAGCTGGTTTAACGGCGTAAAGATGCCGTCTATTGCGGTTAAACAACTGGATGGGCGTATTGAACTCGTCAAGTCGTTCGACTATGACGATTTTGTGCAAGCATTGTCGTAAAGCTTGCCCTAGGCGGCCTGACCTGACAACGTCTTGCTTTTAGCGAATCAACCACGGTTTTAAAATTGGAGTTATGTCTGGAAATGAAAAAAAATGTCTTGATTATCGGAGGTGGGGGCGTTGCTCAGGTGGTCGCCCATAAATGCGCTCAGAATAATGACGTTCTGGGCCAAATCACTTTGGCTTCACGTACCCAATCCAAGTGTGATGCCATTGTTAAAAGCGTGGAAGAAAAAGGCAGCATGAAAGTGCCGGGCAAAATTCAAACCTTTGCGCTGGATGCCTTGGATATTCCTGCCACTGAAGAATTGATCTATAAAACGGAAGCCCAGATTGTTATCAATGTTGGCTCGGCTTTTATCAATATGTCGGTGATGACCGCCTGCATCAATACCGGTGCTGCTTATCTGGATACCGCCATTCACGAAGAGCCGGATAAGATTTGCGAAGAGCCACCCTGGTACGGTAACTATGAATGGACGCGCAAGGACGAATTTGCAAAGGCCAAGATCACCGCCATTCTAGGTGTGGGCTTTGATCCGGGTGTTGTTAATGCCTACGCCAGGCTGGCGGTTGATGAATATTTTGACACGGTTGATTCCATCGACATTATCGACATCAATGCCGGAAGTCATGACCGTTATTTTGCCACCAACTTTGATCCCGAGATCAACTTCCGTGAATTTACCGGGCGCGTTTGGTCCTGGCAGAATAGCCAGTGGACCAAAAACAAGATGTTCGAGAATAAGCGCACAGATAATCTGCCTGTGGTGGGTGAACATACCAGCTACATGACCGGGCATGATGAAATTCATTCACTGTCCAAAAACCTGGATGTGCCCAACATTCGTTTCTGGATGGGTTTTGGCGAGCACTACATCACGGTGTTTACGGTACTCAATAGTCTGGGTTTACTTTCTGAGCAACCCGTGAAAACAGCAGAAGGCCTGGAAGTGGTTCCCTTGAAATTGGTGAAAGCAATTTTGCCCGACCCTTCTTCCCTGGCACCGAATTACACGGGTAAGACGTGTATTGGTGACCTGATCAAAGGTCAAAAAGATGGCAAGGACAGGGAAATCTTTATTTTCAATGTGGCCGACCATAAAGACGCTTACGAAGAAGTGGGCAGTCAGGGCATTTCCTATACGGCAGGTGTTCCACCAGTGGCTGCCGCCCTTTTGATTGCTGATGGCACCTGGGATATAGGCACCATGGCCAATGTGGAAGAACTGCCACCCCGACCTTTTCTAAACCTGCTTAACCGAATGGGTCTGCCCACCTGTATTCGTGATGAAGAAGGTGAAAGGCCGCTGACTTTTTCCTGAGTTATGTTTCAACAGTAAAAAGCCAGCTATTGCTGGCTTTTTACTGTTGAAACTTCCAATAAATAGGTCCGTGCCTGTTTGAATAAGGGACAGATTTGAAATCTGACCCTGGTCTGCACTTTTCCAAGGTCGCATGCCTGTCCATTCTTCGTCTGTTAATCACAACCGGCCGTGCAGCCACCGTCTCCGTTGAACGCGATAGTGCGTCCGCTCAGAGGAACATGCACCGGCACGTTCACAAGCTCTTTAAAACGGGCGGTTCGCGAGCCCTGCTCCAACTTCCCGCCAGACGTTGCCGGCTCATTGGCATGCGAAGCAATAACCGCTTTGGGCTCAATCAATTCATTGATCACGTAGGCTGCTTCTTTTGGTCCGGTGGTGAAGGTGTCCCCAATATTCATCACTACCAGTTCGGCACCGTAGTGGTCGTTCACCACCCATTTTTGCTCAGCCGTAATGCCGGTATCCCCTGACAGATAAACCACCAGGCCGTTTGAAAAAGTCAGTACGTAACCGGTTGGCGGCCCGACATTGGCGCTAACGCCTGCGGCTTTTAAATATTCCGCCAGCGGGCCGGTAAGGAACGATGGTGAAACCCCGTTGCTGTGAACCGCCGGTACCGTCGTGATGGCTACGCCACCCACTTCCCGCTCCCCACCGAAGCGCACCAACATGGAATTAGCTGGGTCACCGCCGGCGGCTTCAAGCTTGGCGGCGAAAAATGCCGGCATTTCGCTACCGGTTACAATCTTTGCCTGCTTTTTCACCGCAATGTCCACGGAGTTTGACTGCGGCAAGGTCACCACCGGGAAGTCCGGCTTGCCACACGTGCCGGCGTTCGTCTCCTCGATACGGCGATCCCCCACGTGGTCGCCATGCATGTGCGACACCAGAATCACATCTATATTGCCGAGACGGGGATCGTCAGGGCCAGCGACGGTGCGGCCAGCGTCGTAGAGAATGCGGGTACCGTTGGGGTCTTCAAACACCATGGCTCGGTCCTGAGCACAAAACTCGCCATCGTGGCTTCCAAGGGGAGTGACCTTTACATCACCTTCTCCAGCCATGCCGCCAGACACCAGACCCAGGGACAGGCATAGCCCACCAGCGAACCCTTTCAAAGCTCTGAATTTCGATTGCGTAACCATGAAATATTCCTTCCACGTGGTTTTTGTTTGACTGGCCACAACAGTTAAGACGACGCGACCGCCACGTATCAGCATAGGCAATGCTATACAGCTTAAACCGTGCCTGTTCATGACAATCCCTTACGACCAGGGACAGATTTAAAATCTCAACCTGGTTCGCAAGTTAAACTGTGCATATCCATAGCTAACCCTTACGATAAGGGACAGATTTTAGATGTGTCCCTGGTTCTCACTTTTCATTTGCATCAGCAAGGCCGCCAACACCATGCCCACCCACAACAACGATACAGCCAGCCAACTGCTTGAATTGCACGTGAAGCATGAGGTTGCCTCACTGAAGGGCGCAAAGCTTCGCAAGTTTTTGCGGCAGGAGGTTAGTGAGTTTCTTGATCACTCGGGCAATATCACACTGAATCGTATCGCTTCGGAAAATCAGGTGGCAGAAACCCTTCAGCGCGTTGTTGTGAATATGGAGCTGGACGCAGGCGTTCTGGAGATGGCGACTGAGATGGCAACCGAGGTTCTAAACGCACCGATTCAGGAAACAACCGCATTGGGGCACATTGTCACCCAAGACCAAGTAACCGGCTTTCTCGACGCAGCGCTAGAGTTAAGGCACCAACGTAAGCAGATAATCAGTGACATCATTGCACACCCGATTTATCAGGAACTGATTTCAAACATGGTGTACCACGGTGTGGTTAATTATCTGTATGAAGACAACCTGATTACCAAGTCGGTGCCCGGTATTGGTTCGATGATGAAATTTGGCAAGCGCATGGCGAACAAAGCTGTGCCAGGGCTTGATGAAACATTTGAGCGCCGTTTGAAAGCGTGGCTTGCAGAGAGCCTGCCCGGGCTTATCAGCCGTAGCGAAAAGTTTTTGCAGGGCGCGATATCAGACGATGAAGTGCGCAAAACGGTTATGGCTGCCTGGAAAAACGTGGAAGATAAAACACTTGCCGAGCTCCAAGGAGGACTGGGCGCTGTTCAGCTAAAGGAGTTTGTGGCGCTGGGCTATGAGTTCTGGCTGCAGTTCCGGAAAACTGACTATTTTGACGGCTGCGCCCGAGCCGTGGTTGCGCACTTGTTTATAAAATACGGTGACCAACCACTGACCGATCTGCTTGACGATCTGGGCGTTACCCGTGAAGTCATCATGGCAGAAGTGGATGCCTGGGCCATTCCGGTGATGGGCGTGCTTCAGGAAGAGGGGTATATTGAGGCCCTGGTGCGGCGGCGGCTGTCAGCTTTCTATAAATCCGCAGCAGCACGCAAAATTCTTGAGCCGGAGTCTAACGATAAGGGACAGATTTGAAATCTGTCCCTATTTGAATTGATTGTGCCTGTCCATGAAAATGAATGATGGTTGCGTGACCGGGCTTTGAATATCAAAGCCCCGTTGCAGCGCTCTATTCCGGTAGTGTCGCCGTTACCTGAATGGATGCATACCAGGTGGCCAGATCCTCGATTTCGGTGTCCGTAAGATCCCTGGCAACCACAGTCATCATTTCATGCTCCCGCTGACCGTCGCGATAGCGCTTGAGCTGGAGTTCAAGGTAGATCTGACTTTCGCCGGCAATATTGGGTGCAATGGGAATTTTGGCAATACCATCGATGCCGTGGCAGGTCTGACATTGTTTTGCCAAAACCTTGCCTTTAGCGGGGTCACCCGCATGGCTGGCGGGAGTGGCGAGAACCATAATGACAGTCAGACCGAGAGTGAACAGCGGTGCCGAATAACGCATAAAATATCAGTCCTGGGAGTAGGCCAGGGGCATTACCGCCCCTGGCATCGATACGAACCGGGCTAACTTAACCAGCCGCTGCTACTCGCCGGTGTAGGCAATCCGATAGATAGCGCCTGCCAGGTCATCTGACACCAGCAAAGAGCCATCTTTCAGCTGTGCAACATCCACCGGGCGCCCCAGATACTCACCATTAGTCGTGAGCCAGCCTTCGGCGAAGGGACGGGTCTCACCGGTCATGTTGCCCTCAGCGTCTACCGGGGTGAACATCACTCGTGCACCGACCGCTTCGGTGCGGTTCCAGGACCCATGCTGGGCCGAGAAAATACCACCCTGATACTCTTTCGGGAACATATTGCCGGTGTAGAACATCATCCCAAGATCTGCTGCGTGCGCAATGGTCTGGCTAACCGGGTAAACCACATCGGTTGGTAGCTCATCGCCCTTGTATTCAGCCGTGCGAACATCGCCACCACCGTAGTAGGGAAAGCCGAAATTCTGGCCCTGCTGGGTCTGCCGATTGATTTCGCCCGGTGGTATATCATCTCCCATACCGTCTACCTGATTGTCGGTAAACCAGAGATCGCCGGTTGCAGGGTTGAAGTCCTGACCTACAGAGTTACGGACACCCAGAGTGTAAACCTCCCGGCCTGTGCCATCCTGGTTTAAGCGAATAATGCCGCCGATGCCATGGGTCTGATAGTCATCCCACAGATTTTGGGGCGGCACATTGTGGGGCTGCCCTAGAGAGATATAGACCTTTCCGTCCGGCCCCACATCACAAACGCGCGCGGTATGGTTGTAGCTAACGTATTCCTCCGGAATCAACTGGCCACCGGCAATCAGCTCTGCAGCAACGACATCCGTGCCTTCATAGAAAAACTCTGCTGCGGGGTAGGCCAGAACGCGGTTTTGCTCCGCAATGTACAAGACACCTTGAGGAGAGAAGCAGGGCCCGTTAGGTACTTTCTTCGAAACGGATGGCGCAAAATTTTTCACCTCGTCTGCCACCCGATCTTTGTCCCGATCAGTGACCACCCATACTTCTGTTTTGCGCGTACCCACAAACGTCGCCACCCCCTGAGGACCCACCGCCATATGACGGGCGTCAGGCACCAGAGCATAAAGGGTGATTTCAAAGCCTTTGGGTACTGAAACATTCTTCAACAAGTTGCGGATAGCATCTGCGCTGCTGCTGTTTTGGTCAATTGTGGTGAACTGGGAGTCACCAGTGACCTTGAATTGCCCCAGTGTCTTCAGCGTCTCGTCTGTTGTTCCCTGCGCCTGAATCTGTGTGGCGATAAGCAAGGTCGTAAGGATCACTAATGGTTTTTTTATCATTGTAAGTGCTTCCGCTGTGTGGTTTTTAACCAGTCTCCGAAACTTGAGTTAAGGCGTCAGCAACATGGGTGTCAAGAATCAACGGTGAATAACTGGTAGGACCAGCTGTGAAGCTCTAGTCCCACAATTAATTGTGCCTTCTCATTCATTACCCCATCCTGAATCGTTCAACCTGGGTTTGCAGGCCCTCACCAAATCGCGCCAGCTCGTGGCTTGCAGCAGCAACTTCCGTTGAGTCGTTGGCGGATTGTTCACTGACATCCCGAATCAGCGTAACGTTCTGGTTGATGTCCTCAGCAACGGCGGTTTGTTGTTCGGCAGCGGTAGCAATCTGGCTGTTCAATCGGCTGATGTCCTCCACAGCCCGAGTAATTTCCATAATTTGCTCACCGGTAGATTGAGCTTTCTCCAAAGTCCGTTGCGCAAGTTCAGAGCCTTGCCTCATGGTCACAACCGATCTCTCCGCACTGTTCACCAAACTGTTGACCAAACCTTCAATTTCGGTGGCCGAGGTTTGGGTACGTTTTGCCAGTGATCGAACTTCATCTGCCACCACCGCAAAACCACGGCCCTGTTCACCGGCCCGGGCTGCCTCAATAGCTGCGTTTAGTGCCAGCAAGTTGGTTTGATCGGCGACCGATTTGATCACATCAAGTACCGACACAATGTTTTGGGTATCGGCCTGAAGGCCTTGCAGACGCTGGGTGACTTCCAGCACTTTGTCGTTCAACTCTGTCACATGGCTCAGAGTTTCATTAACCGCCGCCTCACCCGCTGCCGCTTTCTGATTAGCCAGATTGGCCGCAGTGAAGGCAGCGCCGGCATTGGTGGCGACATCGTTTGCCGTAGCCACCATTTCATTCATGGCGGTGGCAACTTGGTCGGTCTGGTCACGCTGCTGGGCAATGCCCGAGCTGGTACGTTCGGTCACCAACGAGAGCTGGTTGGCGGAAGTGCTGATCAAGCCAGAATTGGTGTTGATACTGCGCACCAAATCCCGCAAGTTAACCACCATGGCGCCCAGCGCTGACAACAATTGCCCGAATTCATCACCACGATCACTGCGAATATCAGCACTCAGATCACCAGAAGCAACCCGGGTCGCCAGGCTGACGGCTTCACGGATTGGTCGGGTAATACTGCGGGTGAGCAGCCAACCCGAAAATGCGCCAAGCACCAGCACGCTGAACATTGCGACGACGATCAACGTGACTGCTTGCTGCCGTTCGGAGACCATGAGCTCAAGCTGCAACTCTTGCAGGATGACGGCATCGCTGATGGTTGCACCCGCACCCTTGACCATGCTGTTCTCTAGTTCCTGGGCGGTCAGAGTGGAGGCAAGAGCGACGTCGAATGCCTCGATGTAATCTTGGAATAGCCGTTCTACTTCTTCTTTGATGTTCACGGCGGCGTAGCTGTTCCTGACCAATTCAAGTGCCATCGAACCCATCTTAATGAATCGGTCGGCCGCGTCGGCGTTGTTTTCCACCAAGAATCTGCGCTCTTGTCGGCGCATTTGCTTAACCATGTTTTCCGCCTCAAACAATAATTTTTCGGTGCTAAGACGACTTTCAACCAAGCGTGAACTCTTCTCTAATGTCTGAATCGCCTCACTGCGTTGATTAATGGTATTGGCAAGGGCACTCAGATTTTGCTGATATTGCTGAATACCCGCTTGCATCGCGTTGAGCCTATCAATATCTGCCTGTGCGACAAGGCGGGTTTTAAGATCTTCCATTTGCAGGGACGCCGCGTTGGTCAGCGTGGTGACCTGCTCGAGATATTGGTCTTTTTTTCGCAACAGGTAATTTTTTTCAGCGGTACGGGCCTCCAACAGAGCCGACTCGGCACTGCCCACATCCGCCACAACGAGCGAACGCTCGCCGTAGTTGTGCAGGGTGAAAAGCCCAATGGCCCCAATGACCACCGACAGCAGAATCAGAAGGGTAATACCCGCGGCTAACTTGCCGCCAATCGACCAGTTAGAAAACATGTTTGAGAAAGGCATTCTCGGATTCCTGCTTAGGTAAGATGACAGGTTATTGCCATGCGTCGTATATGAACCATAGTAACGGCTGGAGCGAAAATAAGTTGAGGAATTCGAGGAATTGATCGTCCTGTCCACTCGCCAGACATTTGTTTTTACGAATAAATTTTTTAACTTGTCGGAAACGTGGCCCTACAGGGTACCGATCACGCCGTGGGTCAGCCTCGGGTCAGTGCCCATAGGCACGGTGGCAAGAAAATCAGGTTTTGCTGTACTATTCCAGAAATGAAGACCGAGGTATTTAGCACTCCCAATAGCGACAGGCCCGATATGAAAGTGAAGAACACAGTTAAAAAAGCGCTGCAAAGTTTATCAGCTTCGGTCACATTTATTATTCAAAGTTCGCCTTGAAAGGCACTCAGCCTTCACCCTCCCTGACGAGTGGTTCAGTTTTAGCCCACATGATAAGGCTATCCATCCCGGCGTCAATGGGAATGGTGTTCAACACTTTGTACAACCTCACAGACATTTGGTTTGCAGGCTACCTTGGCGATGATGCGCTTGCGGGATTGTCAATAGCCGGCAGCGTGTTCTTCTTGTTACTCTCCATTGGTCTTGGGATACAGGCGGGTGCGTCGGCCATGATTGCGCCAGAGGTTGGACGAGGTGCGGTAAAAGGTGGCACCAGTCAGGTCAAGTATTGGATCGACAACGTCACTGGAATGGCAATTGGATTCAGTGTTTTGTCCTTTTTGCTCGGCGCTTTCACCGCGCGATCCTTGGTCGTATTACTGGGAGCAGAGCCGCATATTGAACCATTAGCCATGGAGTATTTGTGGGTAACCTTGGTAGGTTCTATCGGCTTCATGCTCTCTTTTGGCGCCGCTGGGGCTTTAATGGCTCTGGGTGATACTAAGTCCAACCGCAACGCACTGGCCATTGGCTTTTTTGCGAACTTTGCATTAAACCCACTTTTCACGTTCGGCCTTGGGCTTGGCGTGACGGGTATAGCATTAGCGACCGTTATTATTAAAATAGCGACTGCATTTTACTTGTTACGAGTGCTTGCCAAACGGCTCGACATACGCATAAGGCCAGCGTTCGACTGGTCACGTTGGCAAGCTTTGCTCAAACAAGTTCTACCCGCTAGCTTCAATACACTCACCATTGTTCTGGGTGGCTTTATTACCGTGGCTCTTATAGGGCAGTTTGGCAGTCATCACGTGGCTGGTTACACAGTGGGATTAAGACTCGAACAACTTCTGCTATTGCCTGCACTGGGTTTAAACAGTGCGGTTATGGCTATTGCCGGTCAGAACCTAGGTGCCGGCAACGGCGCGCGAGTGGCCGAGACCTATCAAAAAAGTTTGGTAATCGGCCTCGCTATGGCACTGTTTTCAATACCTATTATGTACTTTTTATCTCCGCTTATGATGGGCTTTTTTACCGACACTGATGCTATTAAGAACACCGGCGTAACCTATCTCAGGATCGATGCTTTAGCGTTCTATGCGTATGTGGTTTTATTCCAAAGTGTGGCGGTGCTGCAGGCAATGCGTAAGCCCATGTTCCCGATGTACCTCGGCATTGCAAGGCAACTGGTGATACCTGCGATCATTAACTATGTGCTGATTGTGCTTTGGGACTATCCCATGGTGTCAATGTTCTACACCATCGTGACTGTGGTAGTGGTCAGTTCGGTGATCGCGCACTTTTATACCAAGCGAGAAATTAGCAGGCTGCCTCAGGCTGGGGCACTCGATTGATCAGATTTTGGTAGCCTTTGGGTTTGGTGGATTATCGCGGTGGCGGGGAATGTTTTTTCTTGGAAATGGAACTCGCTGCGCTCAAACTCCCATTTCCGGCGAAAAAATTCCCCCACCACCCCGCTCTTTTTGGCGAAGTTGATATCGCTTTACTGACTGGATTCAAAAAAAAAGCCAGCTGAAAAAACTTCTCACCACAGTGAAGGTGGATGAATTGATGTTTACTGTGGATACAAAGAAGTCAGGCTTTGCGGGGGTCCGTTTCCGCGACCATAGGTTGTTGCAAATTATGGTCGCGGAATGACAACAAATTCTCATTGCCCTCAAAGTCGACAAGAGCCCGGAAATCCAGCCAGTCGATCAGGCTGAACAGACAGATTGACGGATAATGCCAGTCTATGAATTCGCCCGCATCCACCATGGCTGACAATGTACGCAAGGTCGTCATGATGCGTTCACGCTGGATGTTGTAAAACATCGCATCCTGCTCAATGTCGAGGCCGGATCGTTTCGACAACAGCATCGTGACACAGGAATCGTTGGCCGCATCAATCAACGTTAGCTGGTTTTCCTGATCCCAGCTCGGGGCAGTGATGCCCAGCTTAGCCCCAAGATAGCGAGCGATAACCCGGGAATCGTATATTTTCTGGCCGTCATCATTCAGCATCGGAATTTTGAGCGCCGGGTTATTTTTACGCAACTCGTCTCGCCCCTCGCCGTAGATATCCAGGTTCAAAAAATCATAAGGACAGTCCGCCAGCAACAGCCGGGTACGTCGGACATAAGGGGATGTGGTCGAGCCAAGCAGCTTCATGGAGCCTCCGATTTATCGTATTATCGTATTATCGTATTATCGTATAAGTGTCTGTAACTAACCTCATGGCACCAGACCGGGCAACAGGCAGTCGCAACAATATGACACGGAGCGGCCGCTCATGAATAGTGAACAATCAGGTCTTACAATAACCAAAACAAAAGGATCCAGACAATGAACATGATACAACGACTCGCGCTTACCGCGGCGACCTCTCTCGTTTTCACTACTGCAGCCTTTGCCGAGATAGTATCTGAAACGGTGGAGTATACCGTTGATGGTGATTCGTTCACCGGCTACATGGTGTATGACGACGATGTTGACGGCGAGCGCCCAGGAATACTGGTCGTTCACGAGTGGTGGGGCCACAACGAATTTGTCCGCAGCCAGGCCGAAAGGCTGGCTAAAGAGGGCTACACTGCGTTTGCACTGGACATGTACGGCACCGGTAAGCTGGCCGAACATCCTGACGACGCCAAGAAATTCATGCAGGCCACCATGGGCGACAAACAGGCACTCGAAGCCCGCTTCCGCGAGGCCATGAGCATTCTACAGGACCATGAAACGGTCGACGAATCCCGGATTGCGGCCCAAGGCTATTGTTTTGGTGGTGCTGTCGTGCTCAACATGGCGCGGCTTGGCCTCGATCTTGACGGCGTCGTCAGCCTGCACGGATCACTGGGTAGCGACATCCAGCCCGAACAGGGCGCAGTTACGGCTAGGATTTTGGCCTACACCGGTGGCGCTGATCCGTTCGTTCCAGTGGAGCAGGTCACCGGTTTTGTCAGTGAAATGACCAAAGCCGGTGCAGACCTTAGCCTGACTGTGTTCCCCGGCGTCAAGCACTCCTTCACCTCCAAAGCGGCTGATGCCACCGGTGAAAAGTTCGGGTTGCCCATGGCTTATAATGAAGAAGCCGCCAATCGAGCATGGGAAGGCACGATGGCGTTCTATCAGGATATATTTGCCCAGTAATCAGCCGTGTCGGTTGTCAGGGAGAACACTTGGTGCAGTTTCTCCCTGCCTCTCTCATTGCCCTCAGCTACTTCGCCCAACGTGCTGGCACAGGAGGTTAGGGTGATAGGCATTTTTTCAGGCTGGCCCGCCATCAGCACCTACTACGCCAACTGCACGGGGTTTTGAGCGGTTCAGATAGTAGACCAACACGCCAGCGGTGATAAACATCACCCCAGTGTAAATCGCTGGCACCAGCGACATCGCGTAATTGTTCAGCATACCCAGCGCCAACACCATCGACAGGCCACTGTTCTGGAGACCAGTCTCCAACGTGATCGAAATGCTTTGCTGACGATTAAGTGCGAACAACCGGGCGCCGTAAAAGCCAATAAGCATGGTCGAAACGTTTAGCAGCAACGCTACCGGTCCGGCACTGATGATTGAGTCAGCAAAGGTCTCCCGTTGTTGGTAGACCAGGAAGGCGATCAGCAAGGCCAGGAAAATCACCGCAAAATACTTGACCCTTTGCTCAACGGCGATGGCAAACCGCGGCTTAAAACGCCGGACGGTCATGCCAATAGAGATCGGGATAATGGTCAATAACACCAGGCTGATCATGGTACGGCCTATCGGTAGCTTTATTGCCTCACTTTCTCCCATAAAGTGGAGCAACGAACCATTGACGATAAACGGAATGGAGAACACCGTCACGACACTCGCCACGGCCGTCAGGGTAACCGACAGTGCCACATCACCCTTGGCAATGTGCGCGTAAAGATTTGAGGTAGTGCCGCCCGGGCAAACCACCAGCAACATCACACCAACCGCAAGTTCAGGCGCCAGAGGCACCAGATTGGCGAGACCAAAACCAATCAGGGGTAACAGTACCAATTGGCAGCTGAGGCCAATGGCGACAGCCTTGGGGTAAGCCAGCACCCGCCTGAAATCGTCAGGAACCAGAGATAATCCCATTCCGAGCATGATCAGAAACAACGAAATCGGTACGATCTGAACGTTAACAAGATGGACCAGCTGCTCCGCACTCATGGCGTCTCCAATGCCGGGGAGGCATTACAAAGGGTTTTATTTTCTGACTTATTTGTCGTCCAAGATCAACGCTTAGAAATACCCCAATAATGCCATCAGAGTCTAGCGGCTTGACAGCTGTGCGGGAAATTCATTTGCAGAATGGACATGCCCAGAATATACATGCCTGTCCATCACCAAATCTGAAATCAGTGACCAGATAGTCGCCTTTAGGTTTTGGTGGATTGATCGCGCGCCAATTCTCAACACAGCGGACTAAGCCCAAACCAAAAAAAAGCCACGCGATGCGTGGCTTGATTCAAAACGTCGGGATTTAAAGGCTTACGCCGCCCAGTGATCGTCTCCCATATCCATCAGGCTATCTTTGCCGCTTTCGATATCGCTTAGCAACCAGTGAATTTCCGGCAGCAGCTTTTCAAAGTAGAAGCGGGCAGACACCAGCTTGCTTTCCAGCAGCGGCTTGTTGCCCTCCCCGGCTGCAATCTGCTGGCTGGCAACGTTGGCCATGCGTGACCACATATAGCCAATAACCGTCAGAGCCATCAGGCGCAGGTACGGCGTGGCCGCAGCACCTGCCTGCTCTGGATCCTTTGGCGCGTTGGTTGCTAGCCAAAGAGTGGCTTTTTCCAGCGAGCTTACAGCGCCTTTCAGCTCATCGCGATGGGGTGCTTTCGGGTTGTCCTTCAGGTAGCTGATAAGAACACCAAACAAAGTGCGCACAAGCCGCCCGCCTTTCAGACTCAGTTTTCGGCCCACTAAATCCAGCGCCTGTATGCCATTTGTACCTTCATAAATGCGCGCAATACGGCCATCACGAACCAGTTGTTCCAGCGGCCAGTCGGTAGTAAATCCAGAACCGCCCAGAACTTGCAAGCCGATGTTCGTATTGTTGGAGCCTTCGTCAGTCAAAAATGCCTTCACCACCGGAGTGAGCAGTTGCACCAGATCATCGGCGGATTCACGTACCGCCTCGTCCGGATGGGCAACCGAGAGATCAAGCTGGTGGCCGGCAAACAGGGCCATGGCCCGCATGCCTTCGTTTAGAACTTTCTGACGCATCAGCATGCGGCGAACGTCCGGGTGCACAATAATCGGGTCGGCCGGGCCATCCGGGTTCTTCGCGCCGCTCATGGAACGGCCCTGCAGACGTTCGCGGGCAAATCCGAGGCTTTCCTGATAAGCCATCTCTGCCAGTCCAAGGCCCTGCATGCCCACCATCAGGCGTGCTTCATTCATCATCGTGAACATCGAACGCATGCCGTCGTTGGGCTCACCCACCAGCCAGCCTTTGGCACCCTCAAAATTCATAACGCAGGTCGCGGAGCCTTTAATGCCCATTTTGTGTTCCAGGCCACCACAGAACGCCGGATTGCGCTCACCAGACTCAGGCAGAACCTTGGGAACCACAAACAGCGAAATGCCTTTTGTGGTGTCCGGCGCGCCGGGCAGCTTTGCCAGTACCAGATGCACAATGTTGTCGGTCAGATCGTGTTCACCGCCGGTAATCCAGATTTTGGTGCCCTCAATGGCGTAGCTGCCATCTGAGTTGGGCGTGGCACGGGTGCGAATCAGACCCAAATCGGTACCACACTGGGGTTCGGTCAGGCACATGGTGCCCGTCCACTCGCCAGACACCAGCTTTTCCAGGTAGGTTTGTTTGAGCTCATCGGAACCGTGGGCGTACAGTGCGCTGATAGCACCATGGGTCAGCCCCGGGTACATGCCCAAAGACAGGTTGGTGGAGCAGACCATTTCGTCTACCACAAACTTAAGCGTATGAGGTAAACCCTGCCCGCCAAACTCCACCGGCGCATCCAGTGAAGTCCAGCCACCTTCCACAAACTTTTTATAAGCCGGTTTAAACGCGTCAGGCGTTGTCACAGCGTGGGTTTCGGGGTCGTAATGGCAGCCTTCGCGGTCACCGACTTGATTGGTCGGCTGAATCACTTCAGCCGCCACTTTTCCAGCTTCATCAATAACAGCGGAAATCAGATCCGGTGTGGCATCGGCGTATTTTTCCAGCTCATGAAGCCGGTCTACACCCAGTACATCAAACAACAAAAAACGAAGATCATTTGCCGGGGCTTGGTATTTCATGAGCACTCTCCTAAATCGGATTCTTTGGTCTGGCAGTTTAGCGCTAATTCATACGACCGTTTTAATTTTATGGTTCACCCGTTTATGACCTATTTATGCCCATCCAAGATCCGGTTTTTTCTGCGTGCCAAGCTGATCTGTGTCGGTACGTGATCAGACTGTGTCATAAAAGTGTCATCAGGCAGGACCAAGCGCCTGTTATCCTGTAAGTCTTAATTCATTGGAATCAATACAGGAACAGGGCAGCAATGAGGATTATTGCGTTCTATAGCCCCAAGGGCGGAGTTGGCAAAACAGCGGCAGCAGTGAACGTTGCATACCTTGCAAGCAAGGACAACTGTCAAACTCTATTGTGGGATCTCGACCCTCAGGGCGCTTCCAGCTTTTATCTTTCCGGGGCAGAGCCGCTCAAAGGCAACAAACTCTCAAAGCTGCTTGAGGGCAAATCGCCCATCGCCACGTTCATCCACAGCGATGTTTACCCCCGCCTGGATTTTATCCCGGCACACTCGAGTTTCCGCAACTTCGACATCAAGCTTGATCAGGAAACCGATGGCAACCAACTCAAGAAGCTGCTCGCGCCACTTTCCGAAGAAACCAGCTTAGTGATTCTGGACTGCCCACCCACGCTGTCGCGATTGACCGAACAGGTGCTGGAGGTGGCAGACCAGGTTTACGTGCCACTGGTGCCTACCTGGCTGTCTATGAACAGCTGGAACCAGCTGCACGATTTTGCCAAGAGCAAGAAATTAGGTATTAAAAAGCTGCGCCCGTTTTTCTCTATGGTCGATCGCCGCAAGAAGCTGCACCAGGAGTTGGTTAAGCGTGGCCCGGAATTGACAGCCAACTGTCTGGATGTCGCCATACCCTATGCAAGCGTGGTTGAGCGTATGGGCGAAGAAGGCCAGCCTCTGGAAAAACTGGATGCCAAAAGCACGGCGGCCGGTGCTTATCGCCAGCTTTGGGCCAGCATTAAAAAGGACCTTTGGTGAGATCGGGTTGGTTTCGTTGTGTAAACCTTTTTTAAAACTGGGTTGTGCCTGCTAAAGATTTGTTAGGGGACAGATTTAAAATCTGTTCCCCGGGAAGACCACCGATCTTGCCTGCACCTGTTTAACATCCTATCTACAAAACCGCTTGCAAATCCGCCGTTAAAAAGCCAGCGTAATATTGTTCAACGCATAAATGACCCCGGAGGTATTTCAAGATGCCAATCAGCGCCACGGACTTTCTGAAGAAGCACGGCTACGACGAGGAAGACAAGGGAGACCATAGCCTACAACACAACGCGAAGGAGCATGCCAAACACCTGAAAAAACCCCATGCCGGAACGCCTCATGACTGGGAAGACTGGGAGCGTTATAAGCTGGAGCATCCGGACGAGGTGGAAGACGACGACACAAGCGAGAAATAGGCATTTTTATGGTCGTTAATGAACCTGAATGACCTGTGACTGCTAACTGCCCTGCCCTGCCGTAAGGAATTCTGCACTGTTATGGTAGCAGTCAAATCAAACTTGGCTCTGTGCGTGTTCAGATTGCTATCGCTTCTTCAAATTCGGTTCAAACGGATGATAACAATCGCGGACAAAGCCAAGATTAGGATTGCAATCGCCTCGTACAAAATATTCTCAGGTGCCATATCTTTGCCTTGCAAGATAATGAGTCGGGCGAGTGCCGTAATCGCAATAAAAATCGGGTAGACAAAGGCAGAGCGCCGATCTGAGTAAAACACAGCCACCATGCCGATCACCTCTAGGTAAAGAAAAATCAGCAGGATGTCCGCAAGACTGATTTTCTGGACGCTGTAAATCGCAAGAAGCTCGAAGGCCACACCGCCCAGAGTCATCAATGCAACGATGATCAGCAACAGGTTCTCGATCACCTTAAAGGTAGCAAGTGCGAAAGTCTTTTTGCCGGAATCGCCACCGGATACGTCGTCACTCCCGCTGGCCGTTGACTGCGCTTCTGAGTTTTGACTGCAATCTGTATTTCTTTTAGTGCTCATAATTATGATTTCAGCGTCAGGTGACTTCAGCGCACATTAAAGGTATCGGCGAACTAAGCTGTGCAGAGCTGTTTCTGTCCACGTCCAAACCATACGTATATTACGCAACTATTGATCAATGCGCCCCTGAAAGACTGCTATTCCGAGAGATTGCTGCACTTTTCCAAACAGTTGTGCAGATTGCTGTGCCTGTCCATAATCTGAAGTAACTATCCTGAGCGGTGCCTGTTCAGGCCATGATTGCTGTACGGTGGAAAAACCAAATGAAGCGAATTATACGCTGCCTACTTATAACAGCGATGCTAACGCTGACGTCCGGGCCAACAGCGGCTACTAACGCTACTCCCGACGAAAATATTGCCTGGCAGGCATTGAAGGAAGGCAAGGCGCTGTTGGTGCTCCGTCATGCATTAGCGCCTGGTTTTGGCGATCCGGAGTCTTTTCAACTGGAGGACTGCAGCACCCAACGCAATCTGAACGCAGAGGGTCGCAGTCAGGCGCGGGCGTGGCAGCCTTTTCTGGCGGCACTAGGTATCAATGAAGCCCGGGTGTTTAGCAGCCAATGGTGCCGGTGCATGGATACGGCGAATGGGATGGGCATGGGCCCAGTAACCGAGTGGCCGTCGTTAAACTCGTTCTTTCAAGGGCGTGGTGATCGCAGCCTGCAAACCCAGCAGACTATTGAACAAGTGAATGCGATGGCGCCGGGAAAGCCAATAATTATGGTGTCGCACCAAGTGAACATTACCGCATTGGCGAGGGTGTCCCCGTCGTCAAACGAGGGCGTCATCATTTCACTGCCGCTGTCAGAAAATCCCAGGGTATTGGCACGCGTATCGCCTTCGAAATGACCCTTCGAATCCAGCGCTTTCTAGCAAAACGTTTATAACTAGGTCGATTTCTATAGCCCCTCTGTGAAGAGCGTGTGGAGAGCATGTGGAGAGTGCCTGTCTACGAATATCAATTTCGAGAGGCAGGGTTTGGCCGAACCAGAAACCAGCTGAGCAACACCAGCCCACCAAAAGCGGTATAGCAGGCAATAAAGACCCACGGCGGCGCTTGGAAATATAAAAACTGATGCAGCCAATGGGCTATGAAAGAACCATCGTAAACAGCTTGACCTGCCCTCGCCCGCAGACCCATTTCCCAGGTTGTAAGCGGGCAAATGAAACCAAACCAGGACTGCAAAACCACAACGCCGATTGCAACCAGGTGCACGCTACGGAACCACACATTCCTCACCCACTGCCACTTCAGAAAAAAGCCTGCATAAACCAGCATCAACCCGAAAACGACAAAAGCCACGAACAATACATGCGTGATAAGTATCGCGTCAGCGGCAAAAGAATACAGCGTACTGAAGTCGATAAAGCCTCCTAATGCGCCTGTTTGGGGGCCTGTGTGGCTGTCCAAGGTCAAAACTAGATATGCAGTTATTTATACAGCACCGTACAAACATGCCAACGGTATAAGCCAAAATGACAGGGAGTCAATTATGCCAAAACCACGAACACAGCAAGTCAGCGTATCCGATATCCGTAAAGGCTTCCAACGCGGCATTCTATTCGGGTTCGAGGATTACCTTACGCTGGTTGATTACACCGGGCGCATCGCACGTGAAGACAAGCGCGGCACTATTGAAGAGAACATGCTGCCGATTTTAAAGCGCCTCAACCTCGACCCAGACCGTTGGTGCGAGCGAGCTACGCAGTTCGAAACAACCTACAACGATTATCGCTGTCGTCGGCGAAGAGCGGCTTGAACCTAGCCATGATCAACTGCTCAGTGGCCAGTAGACGGGTTAACCACCCGTTCCGGGTCTTCAAACTCACCAATGGGCCGGATTTCACAGAAAGCCGCAGCACTGCGGACAATCTCAGCCACGTCAGGATTGTGCTGTAATTCCATCGCATCCCGGCTGGCCTTGTTTTCCCATTGCGCAATAGCGATGAGCCTGTCTGGATCCCCGATCATACGGTGCAACTCCGTACCACATGCGCCCGGCGCTCGCTGAATCAACTCACTCGCCCGCAGCCACGCCTCCGCGTAATCTTCGGCTGTATAGCCTTCTTTGATAGGAATCTCGAAGATGTATTTCATGCTCGATCCCCCTTGTACTGACTATGCCACTCCGATGAGTAAACTGCGCGTATTGCGCTGTGCCTGTCCATGATCAGATTCGCATCCATGATCAGATTGGCAATACGGATAAAGAAAGATCACTGATCATGACAAATCGAGGCCGTTGCACCGGCTGACCATAACGCCCCTTATACGCAGAACAGCAAAAAGGCCCAAGGACGAATCCGCGGGCCTTCTTTTTAAGCATCTGATCAATCAATATATTCGTTGTGCCTGTCCATGATCACCCTCTAGCCTTTTAACTGCATCCCGGCGGCATATAAGACGCCTTCCAATTGGAAGCGGCGCTGCTATCTACCACACACTCCCATACGCCAGCGGCTGTGCGCTCAAATCTCAGGATCACATCTGCCAGGAATGGGTGCGCTTTGTCACCCATGGTCACCTCAATGTGACCAGAACTGTCAGCATTTATGATACTGATATTGGCAAGAGCAGTTCCAGTAGTGAGGTTTGAGGGATTGTAACCAATATCATCATTTGATGCGCCAGAACTTGAGGCCACTTGCACCTCGAACGGTGATTTAAAACTAGCTAGTTCGCTAACAGCCCGGTTTACTTGCGCTTTTATGACATAACCTTGATATGACGGGATAGCTATCGCGGCTAATATGCCAATAATGGCAACCACGATCATGAGCTCTATTAGAGTAAAACCGCTATTATTTTTCATATTTAAGGAGACACAATTAGTAGACATAGTAAATTTTAGGCAAACTTCAGGCCAACCACCTCAGTAAGTGTCCTCTATTTTTAGAACTTTTCATTCAGTCCGTTCTATTTGCATGACAACATAGAGCAAATGATTACTGATAATATCGAACAAGATCTTCCCGAATATAATCGTAAAATTCTTGCAACGAACTACTCCCTGGCCTAATAGCACCTGCGCCAAGCCAAACGAGCACCCCTCCTCTCGGATCCACAATGACTGCAGACGTAGCTCCTGGCAATTTACCTCCATGGATAAATAACGGCATAGTTTCAGGGGTTAGTTGGTAGCGGTAGACCCCAAAGCCGTAACATTCCTGGATTACCGAAGGGTCGCAGGTGTTATTCATATCACCATCTAGGATGGTTAACGGCCCGTTTTCCAGAGATTTTTTTACCAGTATCGCCAAGTCTGAGGCACTTCCCGAAAGGCCTGCAGACGAAGAGAGTGCATTGAAATCGAAATTTTTAAAGTAGTTCTTGGTATAAAAATTCTCATTCCGGGTGTCATAAACGACCTCATCGACCATATACGGTCCGTCGATAAAGGCGAGTGAACTGGCTGGAAAGGCAAAATGCTCACTCATGTACTCTCTGAATGGTTCGCCAGTTGCCTTTTCAATAGCCAAACCTAACAGACAGTATCCAGCATTCGAGTATGCCTCTGCTTCGCCAGGCGCAGTAAGTAAGCTGGTTTGAGTCAGTGTCTCTGGGCTGTAAGGGCACCAAGGCTTCACATCCATCATGAACATCGCATCTTGCGTAAGCCTCCTGTCCCATCCCGCCCTATGAGACAACAAATGGCCAACAGTAATATCACCTACCTTAGAATCCTTGAGATTATCAGTAAGGCTCAGTATATCAACGATTTTATCATCAAGTGATAGCGCTCCCTGATTAATAAGGTCGATTACTGCAATGGCGCTTACGGTTTTGGTTGTACTGGCGAAACGGAACCGAGTATCTGGTTGCAAAGGTTTGTCCCCGAAAATGCTATCTTTCCAGCCCGTTTCACAATGGTGCAGTTGTCCTTCCGGGGTAATAAAAGCTAATTGACTGGCAGGTGCCCCCATATTGCGGGTAGCAAAGCGCTGCAATCCTGACAACCAGTCTGGAGCGCCCGAACTACACCTAGTGCTCCATTGAATTAACGGAGCCTCTATATAATAAAAAAGCCGTGAGGGCCCTAGAGGATTGGTGATGACAAAATGAGAAATACCGGTGACGAGAGTTACTAGCGCAAAGATCAAAAAGAAATCTTTGGATCGAGATTTTTTCTGTGCATTATTTCTATTTATGACCACCGGTCAAAACCTCTAGGCCTTCGGACATCAGGCCACGCCTTCGTGCCTGTCCATGATTGGGCCACGCCTTCGTGCCTGTCCACGATTGAATCTCCGATTGAATTCAGACACGAAATTTCGTCTACAGAGCCGACAGCATGAGCAATACGCTTAACCGGAAAGACTTGCTCAATACTGACACTTGAACCTGCGATAGAAGCCAACGTTAATGAAAATAGAAAAATCGCCTTTAATAAAAAGCATAGGCTTTTCGAAGATCGCATCGCTCTAACGGGCAACATCATCTTTTTCCGCAGACTGACCAACCTCAAAGCTCACCCAAGGTACCGAGTCGTCCTTAAAGTAAGCCATCTTTTCTTCGCGATTCATAATCGGCGGTGAATGGTCACCCACAATAAGTACAGAGAAACCATCAAATTCGGGGGCGCTAAGTGCCTCCGCAAGTCTGAAAAAGTATTGAGCATGTATCTTCAAGTTTCGACATGTTTGAGACTCAAGAGGAATGCCGTGAATACCACAATCGAACACGTCGTAAACGATATCCCGTTCATCGTAAAATGCGTGAGAGTTCAATGTAAGCCAGTAGAGAAAAACTCTCGACTCATCTGCAAACATCCCACTAAGCCCCGCGGCAATTTCAAAATCACAAGCGCCGGGAAATGAGTAGCAACGACGATCCCACTCCTGCGTTTCAAAAAATAAAGTTTGCTCAAACCCCGCCCTCGGGTACCAAAGAGCCCGGTCGTACATCAAACCAACAGCGCCATGAATGCCCACCGTTTTATAACCAGACTCCTTGAGAAGGTTAGGCAGGCAGCGCTCAAATCCGCTCTCTATCTTGCTCAGATTGAAGTGACTGGTTGTGAGCCCACACAGCTCTCTTAATTCTGCCTCAACCGTCACACCTGAGAATTCTAGCGTCCCTGCTTGATAGTCATTCACCCCCTGACGAATACCCTCAAAAGGTTTCAGCAACGCATCACGAATCGGTTTGTCCGTGACCCCCCAGGATTCACTCAAGATGAGCAAAACCTTGTCTGGGATTTCAATGGGCTTTGCCAGCCAAGCTTGTGTTTTGCCAACATACGCCGCTGGGCTTAAAGGTTTGGGATCCACGTTGAAATTTTCAATAAAACCTGCGCGACGCAGGTCCAGATTCAGGACAGTCAGGCTCGAGACCAGAGACACTTCCGTGACTCGCCAGATGCGATTGTTAGACTCGGTACCTAAGAAAAGCGTAGATATATAAATAAAAACGACAGCATTTATCACTACCATCGTTGGCACTTCAATACCGCGCCGAGAGAAACGCATTAACCCAACCACGTTGATCAGGAGAGCAGCTGCCCCAATAGCAAATAGCATCTGGTAAGCGACAGGCGTAACGCCGATAAAACTAAACAGATAAAAAACGTCTAAGACCCTGAGAACAGGTAATATTTGACCAAGGAGAAAGAGAATGTCAAAAAAGAACGCAACAACTACGGCAATTAAACCAATAACACGATATCCCAACAAAAATAGAAAAACTACTATTACATAGTCGAAATTTATCAAGGGGCGATTTAGCGAGAAGTAATTTGCCGTCGCAAAGAAAAAAATATTTGGGAGGATAACGATAAAAAATGAATCGATAAATAATCGTCGAATAAAACGAACAGAACTTCGACCAGAAAAGTCTCCAGACTTAATTTCAGCGTCCATACTTCTCCACCAATTATTTATGACTAGAATGCTTAATACTGAAAAATGGTCCGTGAGGCCAACCTGTTAACTCTAAGCTAGCGTAAAGAGATCCAAAAAAAACGCCAATTCTCATTGGCGCTTCTGACGAGAAAATTGATCAGCTGCCTCCGAGAGTTCCACAACCTGCTGGCTGATACTTCGCTACAGCGGTAGTGCTGCACGACCATGATCCTTCGTCATCGCGAGCCCAAGTAAGCGTATTGGTACTAATAGCCGAGGAGGAATTACCACCGAAGGTTGCGGCAAGACTGGCAGTATTATCTGTTCCGATTGTTGCAACCAGACCTGCAGCACTGCCGTCCCCTTGAAGGTTGACACCAAGCAGATTGCTATCAGTCCAACCAAAATTGCAGTCGGCCTCTACAATACCATTCATCATGCAGTTTTCTACTGCGGTTCGGATCGAACCAGTTTCACTCATTACGCGAGAAACCTGCGAGCGAGCGATATAATCCTGATACTGCGGAATTGCAATCGCCGCCAAAATACCAATAATAGCGACAACAATCATCAGTTCGATCAGTGTAAAACCCTGCTGACCATGTTTCATTTGCATATTTCTCATAAAACCACCTTCGTCGTTATCGATTGAAACTCTTTATACCCTGACCAACACAATGCAGAAGCCGTGCCAATTATCACATTTCATAAAATATTAAACAAAATCAGCTCATTACTGCCTTTCATGAACTGACACTCATTGGTCAGAATACAAAAACCCCACCACTCCGCGTCAAAACCTGACAATTTTTGTCACTACCAACCTGCATAGCCTGCCCCACCCCAGCCTTCCCAAACCGCCCACACCCATCTAAACTCAACCTTCGTCATTACTCGCACCCCAACCATCAGGCTGCAGCGCCCTAATCTATGACAACAAACACAAGCAACATCACCTTAACGGGTCTGGCACGGCGCTTTGTAAGCGACGGCCTGCTGGATGAATCCGCGGCCAAAGACGCCTTTTTTCAGGCTTCTCAGAACCGTATTCCGCTGATCACCTACCTGACACAGCACAAGCTGGCAAACAGCTCGGCGTTGGCGTTTTCGGCGGCTATGGAGTTTGGTATTTCAGTGCTGGACCTGGATGCGTTTTTGCCAGAGGCGATGCCAGACAAGCTGGTGGACGAAAAACTGCTGCGCAAGCACAACGCCCTGCCTCTTTATAAGCGTGGCAACCGGCTGTTTATTGCGGTGAGCGACCCCACCAACATTCAGGCTCTGGACGAGATCAAGTTCAACACCGGCTTAAGTACCGATGCGATTCTGGTGGACGACGCCAAGCTGCGCGCAGCTATCGAAAAGCACCTGGCGTCCAGTGAAAGCTCCATGGGCGACTTGGGTGATACAGACCTTGAAGGTATAGAAACAGAAGGCGCGGATGGAAACGAGGATGACGGCGCCGTTGTAGTTGCAGAAATAGACGATGCGCCCATCGTGAAGTATGTGAATAAGATGCTGCTGGATGCCATTCGCGGAGGCTCGTCAGACGTTCACTTTGAACCTTACGAGAAAACTTACCGCGTACGCTTTCGCACCGACGGCATTTTGAAAGAAATGTCGCGACCCTCTATAAAGCTGGCACCGAAAATATCTGCGCGAATAAAGATCATGGCACAGTTGGACATTTCCGAGCGACGTTTGCCACAAGACGGCCGCATAAAGATGAGGTTATCCAAAACCAAGGCCATCGACTTTCGGGTGAACACACTGCCCACGCTGTGGGGGGAAAAAATCGTACTGCGAATTCTGGACCCCAGCCAAGCCAAGCTGGGCATTGATGCGCTTGGGTATGAAGAAGATCAGAAGAAGCTGTATATGGACGCCCTGGCGCAGCCCCAAGGTATGATTCTGGTGACGGGCCCCACCGGTTCCGGTAAAACCGTATCGTTGTATACTGGCTTGAATATTCTAAACACTGACGAGCGCAATATTTCCACGGCGGAAGACCCGGCGGAAATTAACCTGGAAGGCGTAAATCAGGTCAACGTGAACAACAAGGTAGGGCTTGGCTTTGCCGAAGCGCTAAGAGCGTTTTTGCGGCAAGACCCTGACGTTATCATGGTGGGCGAGATTCGGGACCTGGAAACCGCTAACATTGCCATCAAAGCGGCACAAACCGGTCACCTTGTGTTGTCCACGTTGCACACCAACAGCGCCGCCGAAACCTTAACCCGCATGATGAACATGGGCGTGCCGGCGTTTAACATTGCCACATCTGTTAGCCTGATTATTGCCCAGCGCCTGGGCCGGCGACTTTGCAGCTGCAAACAGGCTGGAAGCATCCCGAAAGACGTCCTTTTAGCCGAAGGGTTCTCAACTGAACAAATTGCAACCGGGTTCACGTTGTACCACCCGAAGGGCTGTGATAAATGCACTAATGGGTATAAAGGCCGCGTCGGCATTTACGAGGTGGTGAAAGTAACCGAGCAGCTGGCCAACATGATTATGGAAGAAGCCAGTTCTATCAAGATTGCAAAAGCAGCTCAGGCTGAAGGCTTTCGGACCCTGCGCCAATCCGCCCTGTTAAAGGTGATTGAGGGTTTGACCAGCCTTGAAGAAGCCAACCGCGTGACCAAGGATTAAGCATGGCCCAAAAAGCGAATAAACTAGAATCCTATGTATGGGAAGGCAAAGATCGCCGCGGCAACAAAGCCAAGGGTGAGCTGTCTGGCGTAAGCGTGGCTTTGGCCAAAGCCCAGTTACGCAAGCAAGGCATAGTTCCAGACAAGGTGAAAAAGAAATCCAAGCCGTTGTTCGGTGGCAGCAAAAAAATCACTCCCTTTGACATTGCCATGCTCACCCGACAACTGGCCACCATGATGAAAGCCGGTGTACCCCTGGTGCAAAGCTTTGACATTGTGGCCGATGGATTGGAAAACAAAGGCCTACAGGAACTGGTGATGTCGGTTCGGAACGACATTGCTTCTGGTAACAGCTTCGCCGGATCGTTGCGTAAACACCCCCGCCAATTTGACGACTTGTACTGCAACCTGGTGGATTCCGGCGAAAAGGCCGGTGCGCTCGAGAAAATGCTCGACCGT
The DNA here is from genome assembly GCF_000283275.1 of Marinobacter sp. BSs20148. Lineage (NCBI taxonomy): Bacteria > Pseudomonadati > Pseudomonadota > Gammaproteobacteria > Pseudomonadales > Marinobacteraceae > Marinobacter > Marinobacter sp. BSs20148. The sequence continues at coordinate 928,098 of NC_018268.1, read as the reverse complement.
ATCGCCACTTATATGGAAAAAACAGAAATTCTGAAGAAAAAAGTAAAAAAAGCAATGACTTACCCGATCGCCGTTGTGGTAGTTGCGATCGTGGTAACAGCCATATTGCTGGTAAAAGTAGTTCCGCAATTTGAATCGCTTTTTAACGGGTTTGGTGCAGAGCTGCCAGTGTTTACCCAGATGGTGGTTCGCCTGTCAGAATGGATGCAGACATGGTGGTTCGTAGTGCTACTAGGCATTGTCGGCACCATTGTTTTATTCAAAGAGTCAAAACGGCGGTCACAGAAGTTTTCAGACATTGTCGACAAATATGTGCTGAAAGTGCCGGTTATGGGTGAAATTCTGGACAAATCTGCCGTCGCGAAGTTTGGCCGGGTGTTATCAACAACGTTCGCAGCCGGTGTTCCCCTTGTAGATGCTCTTGAATCCGTTGCGGGCGCTACCGGCAACGCGGTTTATCGCGATGCCATCATGCGCATTCGCAATGACGTTTCCGGCGGCACCCAGCTTCAAGCCTCTATGCGGGCGCAGGACGTGTTTCCGGTGATGGCGGTTCAGCTGACGGCGATTGGCGAGGAATCTGGTAATCTGGACGAAATGCTGGAAAAAGTGGCCGAGCACTACGAAGCCGTAGTGGATGACATGGTAGACAACCTGACTGCGCTGATGGAGCCAATGATCATGTCGGTGTTGGGCGTGCTGGTGGGTGGTTTGATTATCGCCATGTACCTGCCGATCTTCCAAATGGGCCAGGTTGTTGGGTAATTCATGGTTGATTTAAGCATTCTTCTGGATACACCCTGGTTGCTTTACACCATGGTTGCATTTGTGTCTTTGTGCATCGGCAGTTTTCTGAACGTCGTTATTTTTCGCCTGCCGGCGATGATGCAGCAGGAGTGGCGCTGCCAGTGTGAAGAGCTGCTGGAAGTGCCGGGGGCCAAGCGGGAACCGGCGAAGGTGTTGAGCCTGTCAAAGCCAGCGTCTACCTGCCCCCACTGCGGCCACGGTATTCGCGCCTGGCAGAATGTACCGGTCATCAGCTACCTGGTGCTGAAAGGCAAATGCGCCAATTGCAGCGAACCGATTTCAGCGCGCTACCCGATTATTGAGTTAACGACAGCGGTGTTCTCAGTACTTACCGTGTACCTGCTGGGACCAACGCCTGCGGCGCTTTGGGCGTTATTGCTGGTGTGGGCGCTGGTGGCGCTGACGATGATTGATTTTGATACTCAACTGCTGCCAGACTCCATAACCCTGCCCCTGCTTTGGTTAGGGCTGATGGTGAATTACTTTGGCCAGCTGGTGCCTTTTGACGAAGCATTCTGGGGCGCCATAGTGGGCTACCTGGCTCTCTGGTCAGTTTACTGGCTGTTCAAACTGGTTACCGGCAAGGAAGGCATGGGCTACGGCGATTTCAAGCTGCTGGCAGCGTTGGGCGCCTGGCTGGGTTGGACGTTATTGCCGGCGGTTATTCTGTTATCCTCTGTTGTGGGCGCAGCCGTTGGTATAGCCTTGATGGTGTTCAAACAGCAAGGCCGAGAGGTACCCATGCCATTTGGGCCTTATTTAGCCACAGCCGGCTTGCTGTGCTTATGGTTTGGTGATGAAATTGTGAGTGTGTGGTTCCGCTTTCTTGGTGTATAGGCTTGGGTTATAAGTCTGGTTATATAGGCTTGGTTACAAAAGGAGTAGGCGCGCGTATGGCACCCAAAATTGTGGGGCTGACCGGTGGTATTGGATCAGGAAAATCGATGGTTGCCAGCCTCTTTGGCGCCTTTGGCGTGCATTGGATAGACGCAGACGATGTCGCCCGCCAGGCGGTAGAACCCGGCACCCGAGCGCTGGAGCTGATTGCCGAGCATTTTGGTCACGACATTCTGATGTCTGGTGGCGCGCTGAATCGCGCAGCTTTGCGTAAGCTGGTGTTTGACAACGCCGACGAGCGTCGGTGGCTGGAAGCGTTGATACACCCCATTATCCACGCGGATTTGGAACGCCAGTTAAAGCCCGAAGACTACAACTTGCCTTACGTATTGCTCGTGTCGCCGCTGCTGTTTGAAACGGTTCAGCACACCATGACCGAGCGAGTAATTGTTATAGACAGCCCAGAGAGCGTGCAAATACAGCGCACCATGGCGCGGGACAACAACCCACGGGACCAGGTTGAACGCATCATTGCCGCACAGATTCCGCGCCAGCAGCGGCTTGAAAAGGCCGACCTGATTATTGATAACGGCGGCACCAAAGACAACGTGCGCCAACAGGTGCGAGACGCCCACAATGCGCTGCTGGTGGAATTTGGCCATTAACCGGCGCCAAGTGTTTGGTGCTGGTTTCTTTACTATTGCTGCAGTACTTACAGCGCCTGCAGCCTGTGCACTGGAACCCTCAATACAATTTCACCAACGATCTATTCCCCAGCACCTTGCCCCGCAGGCGTTACCCAGCAACTTTTACGACTTCGCCCCAGAGGACTACTGGGCCGAGCCGGAAGACTCTTATTGGCTGAACTTCAGCAACTGGGTGCTGTTGCAGGAGCGCACTCAGGGGGAGCGTATGGGACAGCTGGGGCAGTGGGCAGACCGAACCCTGTCCGGCGAAAGTCATAGCCTACCGTTGAACGAAAGTTATTTGCGCCTAAGCTTTGCCACCGAAACCCGTGCCGGTACCGTGCTGAATTTTGAGCCAGAGGCGCGCTTTCGGTTGGACATACCCACCGCCCGCAAAAAGCTGAGACTGGTCATTGAAAGCGAAAGCGAAGAGCTGATTCCGCTGGCAGAGCGACAGCGCGACCGTCAGCTTACGGAACCGGAACGCTCTTCAACCGGTACCACGGGTGCTCTCCGGTTTTTGGGCCAGGTGGGTGACTCGATTAATTTCTCCAATGATTTTGGCGCGCGCCTGCACTTACCCCCCGATGCTTTCTGGCGCGCCACAGTGCGCAAGAACTGGCAGCCATCTGGCGACTGGGGCTTGCTGGCTCAACAGCGTTTTTATTATTACCATCAAAACGGCTGGGGTTCGCGCAGCTGGTTTGAGGCGCGGCACGATTTAGGTAAGGGCTGGGAGTTTATAAACTCATCCGAGCTGGAGTGGGTGCACAGTGACAGGGAGTTTGTGGCGGCCCAAGTGTTCAGTGTAAGCAAACGGATGAATAACCGTGCGGTGCTTACGCCCCGTATTGGTGTACTGGGTGAAAGCCAGCCCAGTTGGCGGACCACGGAAGCCTTTGCCGACATTACCTGGCGCTATCGTATGTACGGCGATTGGTTGTTCGGAGAGGTTATTCCTGCACTGCAGTTTGCACGAGACAATTCGTTTAAAGACGATAGCTCGCTGGTTTTGCGGCTGGAGATGTATTTTTCTGGCAACATTGTTCGACGCAACTAACCCTTATGCCTCGCCATAACGAAAAAGATGCCACTGAAGCACTGACTCTGACTCCGATTGCCATCACTCGCTCCTGCTTTGCCGACAAGTTCGGCGTGCCGCGGCAGCCGGGCTTAACCCGCCATGCCCACGCCGACTTATTGATTCAGCCGCCGTTTGACCGCGAGGACGCTTTTCGCGGTTTGGAGAGCGCCAGCCATTTATGGCTGACGTTTCAGTTTCATCAGGCGGTGCGAGCCGAGTGGCGGCCGGTGGTGCGGCCACCCCGTTTGGGAGGCAACCGCAAGATTGGGGTGTTTGCCAGCCGTTCGCCGTTTCGCCCCAACAGCCTGGGCCTTTCGGCAGTGCGTAACCGCGGGCTGGTGCGCAAGCAAGGCAAGCTGGTGTTACAAATCAGCGATCACGATTTGATTGAAGGCACGCCCATTCTGGACATCAAACCGTATCTACCATTTGCAGACGAGATAAGCGGCGCGCATCTGGGTTGGGCCGAGGAGGCACCGCTGGAGCGCTTGCCGGTGGTGTTTTTGCCCGAGGCACAACAGCAGCTGGGCGAGCTTTGTGCAGGGCCTTCTTCAAAGAGCTCCCTACAAAAATATCCGGATTTCGCCGCGCTAATTGAAGATGTGGTGAGTTACGATCCGCGGCCTTCGTTTCGCCGCGGCCGCGAAGAAGAAAGGATTTACGGCGCGCATCTGTACGATGTCAATGTGCGTTTCCGATTTGTAACCGACGAAACAGGCAGCCGTGTGGAAGTGCTGACGGTTTGTTAAACTGCTTTCGCCCGGTTTCTTATTTTACAAATGATTAGATAGATTTCTCTCACCCATGATTCTATAGGTTGCCATGAACGTTGAATGCCCCACCTGCCATAAAGCCGTGGAATGGACCGATGCCAATCCAGAGCGCCCATTCTGTTCGCACCGCTGCAAGTTGATTGACCTGGGCGCCTGGGCCAATGAGGAATACCGGGTACCGGCACAGAATGTAAGCTCGGAAGACCTGGACCAACTGGACCAGTTGGAAGACGACACCCAGCACTGAGCGTTCGATTTACACCCGTTTCCGTCTATGTTTAGACATTTTAAAATCAGCCGCAAAAAATGCGGATTGTGCTGACCGTTTATACCTGGCGGTTACGGGCTTTTAAGTTGTGGGTTTCCGGCGCGCGCTTTACCATCACCTACAGAATCTTCCGCCATTGCCGGCAGCTTCCACGCTCGTTCATGATCCGTTCATTACCAATAAGGTAGCATTATGAAAGCCTCCCGTATTTCTCTGATGGCCCTATCACTTGCTATAGGCGCAGCGCCTGCGCTGGCCAGCGACGTTGATGTAAGCTTGACCGCAGAGTCCGTAAAAGCACAGGTGAACTTCTTTGACAGCCGCGACGACATGCAACTGGGCGCCGGTTATACCTACCACGAAGGCAGCCGCCACATCGGCAACGTCGATTTTCACGCCCAAGGCCGCACGGCCCTTGGTAATCTGCCAACCACTGCAGGCCTTGGTATGCGCCTGATCGGTTGGGACGATGACCGGGTCGACGGCGGCGCTTTGGCGCTGGGCGGCTATGCAACCGTGAACATTCCCGATGTACCGGGTTTGTCAGTGACTGGCGGCCTGCACTATGCCCCCAGCATTCTGGCGTTTGGTGATTCCGATGACATGACCAGCCTTGAAGCCCGTGTTAGTTACCGTGTGATTCGTAACGCAGAGCTGTTTGCCGGTTACCGCTACCTGAACACAGATTTGGATGGTCGCAGCGATCTGAACCTGGATGAAGGCGTAATGGCCGGTATGAAATTGTACTTCTGATCAATTTTCTGCCGAGCCTGAAAAAATCCCCGGCCCGCGCACTGCGGCTCGGGGATTTTTGTATATTGTCTGAGCTGCTGTTATTTTGATCACTTAATCACAGTAACCCATAAGGTTATTATCAAGCCTAGAGGTGATATGTCAGTCAACACAGGCGCACCTTCTCCTGCTGCCCAAAAACGTCATGCTTTGGCGTTTATTCTATTACTGCTTGCCGGTGCTTTATTTGGAGCATTTTATAAACCGTCGCCAAGCGCACTCAGCAGCCGTGACAATGCCGGCGAGGAATTTCAGTTTGCCACGCTACCGGCGCTACCCGGCTGGGCCAATGCGCCCTTGCCCGATTTTTCTAGCTACGCGGATACTGACGAAAAAAAAGCCGCTTTTTTTGAATTTCTGTTCCCACGCATTGTGCTGGCAAACAGCCGCATTTTGCTGGAACGTGAGTACTTGGACGCTTTGGCTGCAAAATCCCAGCTTACTGGCAAAGAAAAACAATGGCTGAAAAACGAAGCCAAACGCCTACGGGTCGACCACACGCCAGTGGGCAAGGCCCAGATTGCCAAGCTAAAAAGACGCCTGGACGTAATACCGCCGTCGCTGATTATGGCCCAGGCGGCTAACGAGTCCGCTTGGGGCACGTCGCGCTTTGCGGTGGAAGGTAACAATCTGTTCGGCCAATGGTGTTTCGCCGCTGGCTGCGGTCTGGTGCCGCTTAGCCGGGTATCGGGCGCCAGCCACGAGGTGGCCAAGTTTTCTTCGCCATATCGTTCTATACGGGCCTATATAGAGAACCTGAACCGCCACCCTGCCTATCAAACATTGCGGGATATTCGCCTAACCGATCGCAAACAACAGGAACCGCTGTCTGGCAAGGGGCTGGCTGCAGGGTTAGAACTTTACTCCGAGCGTGGTGACGAGTACATCGACGAGATAACGGCAATGATCAGCCATAACGATCTGGCCGTGTACGATCAGGCGTTTGCCGAAATCTTGCAAGATCAAAACCCGGCTCATCTGCAACAGCTGGCCAGCGCCAGCTCTGTTGACGAGCTGTTGCCACGTTAAAGGCGGTCTTTAGCCAGAAACCGTTGTTGTCTCCAAGTAGCTGTTTTCTCAAAGTATGGCTGGCTAAAGCACGCCCAGTTCGCGGGCCCGGACAATGGCTTGGGTGCGGGATTTCACACCCAGCTTGGCGTTTATTCGGCGCGCGTGGGTTTTAACGGTGTGCAGTGAAATGTGCAATTTGTCTGCAACTTCCTGATTAGACAGGCCGCGGGCAATGCATTCCAACACGCCTTTTTCCCGTTCACTGATGGGCTCGGCAAGAGGCACAATCACCCTCGTCGCACTCGTCGCACTCGTCGCTGCCTTGATACCAAACAGCTTTACCAGAGCATCGGTGAAAACACCGGTTGGAAGCTGGTCAAGTGTTTGCCGTAGCAGCGGCTCAAGTTCTTGTTTGAGCTCGGTAAACGGGCTGATGAAATGCTCTTTGGCCGCCAACTCAACAATACTGACCAGGCGCTTGACGGCTTGGGCAGGACTTTTTTCCCGGGCAAGCAGCACGGCATCTAACAGGCTCATGTGCAGGTCTACGCCCATAGGCATGGAATCGCGGTAGCCAGCACGCAAGCCATTCAGCTGGGTTCTGGCCGCGCCATATTCCCCGCGGGCCATGGCAACGCGCACTTGCAGGCAGTCCATCAGCCCCAGCATGGTGGGGAAGAGTTCCGGTGAATAGCCAGCTTGGCGATAAGGCACTATTTTGGTCATCGCCTGGGCCGCCCTGTCAGTCTCGCGCTGGGCCAGCCAGCACGATGCCTTTAATGCTTCCAATACCGGCACGTAAAGTTCACCGTCTACCTGCCATGACTGCATGGTGCGTTCTGCGCGGGCAATCCAGGCAAAGGCTTCGTCAAAATGGCTCTGGCTGCGGCAGATAAGTACCCGCAAACACATAGCCATTAACAGGCCCAGATCTCGGGTTTGTTCGGCCTGCCGGGTGCACACGGCCAAAACCCGGTCTACATCCTGGTACCTACCTTGGTGCAACAGCACCAGCGCAAGATTCAGCTGGAGCCGGATTTCCCCTACTCGCGCCGGTCGCGCCAACTCTTGCATGGCTGTGTCCAGACTGCTGCGCAGCAGGTGTTCGGTGTGGCGAAGCTCGCCTTTACTCAGCTCGATGCGGGCATGGGCGTAAACCGCCAAGGCCTCGGAGCCGGTATCGCCAGCCTGTCGCGCCAGGCGTGCGGCTTCGCGGCTGGCCTGGCGGGCATCTGCGAAACGACCAAGGGCACACAAGGCGCTGGATCGCACCAATTGGGTAACCAGCTGGCCCTGAACGGATAGCTCCGGATCTTTGAGGGCAGCTTCGGCCAGCACCAAGGCCGGTTCCACCTGGCCCTGGCCTCGAGCAATAAACGCCTGCAGGGCCTGAATTCGCCCAAGCGGAATGTCGTGTGCTTCCACCTTGCCCAAATGTTCAACCAGCTCTGTTGCCTGGCGACATTGCCCGCCAATAGCGTGTACCCAACCAAAAACCAACCGCAGCCGTGGATTGGCGGCCAGTGCGGTTGCCGGCAGGCTAAACCTCAGGCGTAGCAATGATGCGGTGTCTTGCCCCAGAAGAAGAGCCTCGGAGCCTTCCGCTGCCATGCGCCGGATCTGTCCCACGTCAGCAGACATCAGAGCGTATTTCAAGCCTTCTGAGTACTGACGGCGCTGGGCGAACCACTCACTCACCCGCAGCATGCGCTGGGCACTGCCGTTCAACACCGGCGTTTGCAACCAGTCCAGCAGCAGCGGATTCAGCCGATACCAGCGGCCACGCCCGGCCATAAGCTTTGCAGGCAAGCCGCGCTCGACCGCCTGTGAGGGCACTAATTGAGAGAGTGTTACTGGTGTAGGCGTTGTCTGCGCGAGCGCTGTTTGTGAAGGTGATAAAGCTAATTCAATCGTGGTATCCGCCAGCGATGCGAATAGATCGTCAGAAAACACATCAAGTTCGGCCAGTGCACGCAGCGCTAACAGCTGCGCGTTTGTGTAATGGCCCAATACGGCATCTGCCAGAAATCGCTGAACGCTTGCAGTGTCTTGCAAGGCTTTACGTTCGCGGCCACTGCGCAACTCACCACGGTATAGCGCCAAGGGCGTTGGCCAGCCTTCAGTGAGGCTGTAAAGATTGTCGACCGAAACGGTGGTTAACTTTTGTTGCTGCAGTTCGCTGGCGAAAAATTCAAACACTTCACTGCGACTGAATTCGAGTTTGTCCGGGCCGAGGCTGGTGAAACGGTTTTGCAGATCCAGCGAATGGGTGCTGACAGCCAGCGGGCCACGGGATATACCGAGTAAGCGCAGTTGAGCTGGCAGGTTGTCCACCAGTTGTTGCAACAACGCCAAGGCCGCCGGATTGCAGATTGCATCCAGATTGTCTAGCACCAGCACTTTAGGCAAAAGGCTAACTGAATCGGGCCGCTCTGTAGCCGCCAACAACCATTGCAAACCGTCCGAAAACGCGCCGCTGTGTACGGGTTCAGGCTGATTCAGCGCTACCGCCAGCAGCATTAAAAAACGTTCAGGGGCGTTATCTTGGGCGTTCAGAGTTACCCAGCGGAAATGCGCGGAGCAGAAATCTGACGCCAACAACGCTTGCGTAGCGGCGGCCGATTTGCCATAACCACAGGGGCCGTAAATGTTCAGCAATCCGGCGGGCACCAAACTGCCCATCAACACCTGATTTAACTCTGGCCGAACCAGCAAACATTGCAGATGTTTTTCATCAAATGGCAGTTTTACCCGCTGTTGCAGAAGCTCGCGTACCCGCTCGCCGCGCTGGAGCGCGCTGTTAGCGGTCTGGAATTCGTCGTTTGCTGCTTTACCCTTTTCAACTTGTTTCACGCACTGCCCCGTCGATACCGGCGCGTGGCGAATAATGGCCCTGCGCTGACCGGCAAATTCCAAGAGTGGCATTATGATCGACGGCTTAGCGGCCGCGATTAAGGTACAGCGCAGATTAACATAAAAAAGGCGGGCACCAAGGCCCGCCTTTTTTATTTCCGGTACTTTCTATTTAAAACAGTACTTTCTACAAGGTGATTTCTACCATCTGCTGCCTTCAGGATTAGCGTACACCAGACCTGCGCAGCGCGGCCGGAGTGTAGTCACGAGACTGCCGTTGAATGCCGAATTCGTACGGATTGGCTTCTTCGTTAGTCAGGCCCAGCACCAGGTAGCGGCCAGAAAGCACATCGTAGATGGCTTCCACAGCGTACCAGGGCACATCGCGATCGTAGAACTGAACGGCGTGGGCTTCTGAAACCCTCCACAACTCGCCACGGCCGTCGTACTGGTCAATCACCGCTGCCTGCCAGGAATCTTCGTTAAAGTAGATGTCACGCTTGGCATATATGTGGCGTTCACCTTCCTTCAAAGTAGCGCGCACATGCCATACCCGGTGCAGTTCGTAACGGGTCAGTTCTTGGTTCATGTGGCCAGGCCGCACGATATCGGTGTACTTGATATCACGATCAAGCAGCTTGTACGAATTGTACGGAATGTACATTTCTTTCTTGCCCACCAGCTCCCAGTTGTAGCGATCTGGAGCGCCGTTCATCATATCCAGGTTATCCGAGGTACGCATGCCGTCGGCCGCGGTGCCCGGGCCGTCGTACGCTACTTGAGGCGCACGGCGAACACGACGCTGGCCAGCGTTGTAAATCCACGCACGGCGGGGTTCGGCGATCTGGTCGATGGTTTCGTGTACCAGCAGCACATTACCTGCCAGCCGAGCCGGGCCCACAATGGCCTGTTTAAAGTAAAACAGCACGTTGGGATCGGGGTTCTGGTTGGCGTCTTCCAGGAAGGTACGGTAGGTCAACTCTTCCTCAAACCGCACTACGCTGAAATCGCCGCTTTCTGTGGGTGTTACCTGGCCAATGTTACGCAGCACCGAACCGCCGCGGTAACGGGTAATGTGGTTCCAGTAAACTTCCAGACCACTTTGTGGCATCGGGAAAGGCGTGCCGGCCTGATAATTTTCCAGCCCAGAACCGCCTTCTTTCAATGCTACCGTAGTGGCATTGGCGCGAGTTTGCTCTTGCACCGCTTGCGGGTACGCCATGGTGCGGCGAGTTTGGTACACCGGCATCACGAAGTTGTCGTACTTTTCGATCATCGCCACCTGACCCGGTGACAAATTAGCGCGGTACTGATCGACGTTGCTGCGATTGATTGTGAATTCTGGCGTATCTGACGGGAACGGGTTCACGTAAATGCCATCGTTCATGTAGCCAGCCGGCGGAGTGGTCAAGCCACCCTCAAAGGCTGGAATAGCACCGCCGTTACCCGCTTTCTCTGCGCCCATCAGGGTCAGCGTATCGCCTAGTTTGGCGGCCTCGCTGCCTGACACCGCGGCAAGGGCGTTCATGCTGAACAGCGATGCCGCAAGAATCCCAGTGGTAAGTATTTTGTTGTTCAATTTCATAAATAATACCTCGCTAAACGAATAAGAGACGGATTAGAACGAGTAGGAAACGCTCGCGCTGATGAAATCGCGGTCTCTGAATTCGTTATAGGGTTTGCCACCGAAATAGTTGGTGTAGCTGACATCAGCACTGATCTTGTTCTGATACACCGCCTCTAAGCCAAAACCAATTGATTTATTACCTTCGCTAAACGCGCCACCAGGTTGCGGGGCGTAGCCTTTCACATCGTGACTCCAAGCCAGGCGCGGGAACAGATTAACGCCAGAGAATGCGTTCAGGTAATCCCATACCAAGCGGGTGCGATAACCCCAAGAGAAGTCGGTGGTGAAGCCTTCGTTTACGCAGTTGTCAGGGTTATTGTTAGACAACGGACAAAGATCTGACGGGAACGGGGACGCAACGTTCGTAGGCACAGGTCCGATCCCAAATGTTCCTGACCGACCATAACGTGCTTCGTCAAGACCCGGCAGACCGTGCACATAAGTAGCACCCACTTCGTTGATCAGTGACAGACGGCTTGCGCCCATAACCTGATCGAAGAACTTGATCAAAGTGAACTGAGCCTGAGACACATCATAAAAGTCGTAACCATTGGTCGCCTGTCCTGACAGGGCCGCGAGACTTGATACGCCAGATTCTTCAACCCGCTGTTTTGCAAGCAGACTTACAGGATCGCCTGAGAAGGGCGACAACGACTGAAGCCCCCCACTAATTAGCTCAAAGGCATTCCACTGGATGGGCACATCGTTGCGAAAACTGTACTCAGCACCTAACGACCAACCACCCGGAACTGTGGTGTTGATGCTCAGCCCGTACAGGTCAATATTTTCAGGATACTCAATAAAGTAGTCCGGAAAATCTACCCCATTTGCAGTATCATTTATAAACCCGCTGATATATGGCAAGCGGCTATTGTACTTAATATAAAAAAGACCGATTTCAGAATCGTTCAAAGCCGGCACATACCAGCGCAAAGCTACACCAAACTGGTCTTTAGTGTCGGCTTCGCGGTCTTCCACCCTTTGTAAAACCGCAGGTGAGTTGGCGGCGTTGTCTGCGTCGCTTTTGGTTCCCTCAAGATAAACAGGCTGGCAACCATCAGCCACAAAGTCGACTGTAGAGAAGAATGTGCCGCAATCATCGGTGCGCACTTTTTCCCAGTCGGTCTGGACAAAGCCTTCAATGGTCACGTTTTCGGTAATACCCGCAGAAATGTAGAACATCTCTACTGGCAGCAGAGCATCTTTAAGCTCAGCACCCGGAGCCCGAAAAGCATTCACATCAATCGGGTTGATGGTGTTGATACCATTCGGAATAAAGGTACTTTCGCCCCAGCTGACCACCTGACTGCCGTAGCGGGCACTCACGGGTACGTTGCCCAGGTACCAATCAGTAAACACATAGGCATCCAGAAATTCACCGCCGGAGGCGTTGTCTCTGCCATCCGAGCTTAGTTGCACATGCTGACGGTTTTCGTCTTTCAGTTCAAAATCGTACCAATAGCGGCCGCGCACCAAAGCGCCTACGCGAGTGAGCACACTGCTATCGAGGTCGTAACTAAGGAACAACTCACTATTGCCTTTAACAAGTTTGGAAACCGTATCGCCCTTATCGAAATTCAGGTTGCCGTTGTCGAAGTTGGTCGAAGAGGATCTTCCGCCGTTGCCAGTGCCTATTATTCCCTTATCCCGATTCTCGGTACGCCAGGTAGCCCCGGCTGTAAGTGTGGTGTTGAACTGGGCTTCTATACCGCCCAATTTCTCGGAGTCAAAAGTATAAGCTGAGGCATAACCGGAAAAGCCGGCCGCGATGGCAATTGCCAGCGGCAGTCGCTTCCATATACGCGGCGCGTGTTGGTTTTTTATCATTGGAAGACTACTCCGTTTATTTTTGTGTTCTTGCTGTGATAGAACGTTCCAAATCACATTATACCAACGCCCTCTCCTGTTCTTATCAGTCAAAAGTATGATTTTCACGTTCATCCCCACTACGCAGGCGTGGACTTGATTAATCCCACCATAGTCAACACATCCGCAATGGAGGGCATTATTGTTTTTGCAGTTCATCCCAGGGGTGAACTGGCAATACCGCTTCGCTGACTTCCGATTCCATGCTGTCGCGGAAATAGTCCATAGCTTTTTCTGCTTCGCCGAGTTCGTCAAAACGGGCAATGTGATAAATCGCCTCGCCTTCGTTCACCAGCGGCAGATTATTCACGCAAATCACAATGCCGGAACAGGGGGAGATGATGGCGGTTTCCGAGGCCCCGAAAGGGTCAGCAACCATCGCCAGCTTTTGGCCTTTTCTGATTTTTTGCCCCAGTTTGGCCACCGGGCGCATGATGCCGTCTATATCGGCCCTTACCCACTGGGAACTGGCTGCAACCTCGGAGCGTTTGCGAGGCGGCTTTACACTCTTTTTGGCCGGTGTCATTTTCAGCTCCCGCATTACCCGCATCACACCTTTAACACCGCTGGCGATGACAACTTCGTCAAAGCGCAAGGCTTCGCCTCCCTCATAGGTAATCACTGGAATGTTCTGTGAATCGGCGTAGGCGCGCAGGCTGCCCTCGCGCAGGCCGGCGTTTATAATAATCGGTGCAGCAAAAGCTTCGGCCATGCGGGCTGTTTCAGGGGTTTTCAGCTCGGCGCGAATCTGCGGCAGGTTAAACCGATGTATGGCACCGGTGTGCAGGTCAATAATGTGGGTAACGTGTTCCATAATCTGGGTGCGTAGTAAATACGCGATGCGCCCACCCAGGGAGCCGCTTTCGCTGCCAGGAAAGCAGCGGTTCAGATCACGGCGGTCTGGCAGATAGCGGGTGCGTTGCACAAAGCCGAAAATATTGACGATGGGCACGGCTACCAAGGTGCCGCGCAAATTCCGCAGCGCAGTGTTGATGAGTACCCGGCGCACAATTTCCACGCCGTTGATTTCATCGCCGTGAATGGCGCCACACACCATCAGTACCGGGCCATCACGGCGGCCGTGCACAATTTCCACCGGAATGTGCAAGGGCGTGTGGGTGTACAGCTTGGCCACCTGAACTTCTATGGTCTGGCGGGTGCCCGGCTGAACCTGAATGCCGGCAATTTCAAAGGGAGCTCGTGCCATCGGTTATCCTCTGCCCCGAGTTTGTGTGCGACTGGGGGCCTGGTTTTTTTCAATCCAGCTCATGATCAAACCGGCGACGTTTTTACCGGTGGCGTTTTCAATGCCCTCAAGCCCTGGCGAGGAGTTTACTTCCATCACCAACGGCCCACGGGACGAGCGCAACAGGTCTACACCCGCCACGTTCAGGCCCATGGCCTTGGCCGCGGTAATCGCGGTGCGGCGTTCGTCCGGCGTAATCCGAATCAACGAGGCGGTGCCGCCGCGGTGTAAATTAGAACGGAATTCACCGTCAGCACCCTGGCGTTTCATGGCGGCGATGACTTTGTCGCCTATGACAAAACAGCGAATGTCGGCGCCGCCGGCTTCCTTGATGAATTCCTGCACCAGTATGTCGGCTTTCAAGCCCATAAACGCTTCAATAACGCTTTCCGCAGCGGTGCGTGTTTCCGCCAGCACCACGCCAATGCCCTGGGTACCTTGCAGCAATTTGATAACCACCGGGGCGCCACCCACCATTTTTAGCAGATCAGGAACGCTATCGGGCTTGTTGGCAAAACCGGTTACGGGCATGCCAACGCCTTTGCGGGCTAACAACTGCAGCGAGCGCAGTTTGTCGCGGGAGCGGGTAATAGCGACCGATTCGTTGACTGGAAACGTGCCCATCATTTCAAACTGACGCAATACCGCTGTGCCGTAGAAGGTGACTGACGCACCGATACGCGGAATAACCACGTCAAAATCTTCCAGCACTTGCTGGTGATAATGAATCGCAGGATTTGCCGAGGTGATGTTCATGGAGCAGTGCAGGCAGTCAATGACACGCACCTCGTGGCCGCGGTTGACTCCTTCCTCCACCAGCCGGCGGGTGGAATACAATTTTCGGTTACGGGATAGCACGGCAATTTTCATGATTCGTTCCTCAATACCGGTTGCCCGGCCAGATAAGATGCTTCCGGGAAAACGGTGGCCCAGCCCGCCATAGCGGTACGGCCAATCAACATGCGAAAACGCATGGAGTCCCGGTTGGTCAGTGTCATTTCTATGGGCCAGCTTTGGTCGCCCACCACTAAGTTGGTTTCAACCACCAGCCGTAATTCTTTGTGGCCGCCAGAGTCGGACACGCTGCGTTCATCCAGCACCCGCGCGTCGCACTCAATCACCTCTTGCAGGTCATTCTGTGTCGGGTGCACCCAAAACTTTACCCGGCGCTCGCCATTTTCAGTGTAGGGCTCGGTGCGAAAGGTGTGCAGGCACGATGTACGCGCACCGGTGTCCACCTTGGCTTTAATCAGGCCAATGCCCAACTCGGGCAGAGCCACCCATTCGCGCCAACCCAGACGCACTTTTGAAAAATCGTCAGCGGTTGTGGAACCGTTAACGGGCGTTAAGCCGTCAGCTGTCTTTTTGGACATCTGGCTGTTCCTTGTCTGGCAAATTTTGCGGTGCCATCAGCTGCACACGGAAAGGTTCTGAATGGCTACCTGCGTATATGCTGGTGTGGGGAAAGGGGATTTCAACTTTTTCCCGGTCGAGCATTTTTTTAACTGCAATCATCATACTGCTGCGACTGGCCTCCAGTTTTTCCCTGGGCACCCAGAATGAAAACTGCACGTCTACCGACGACTGGCCAAACCCGGTCACCAACACGAATGGGTTCGGCTCTTTCAGGCAGGTTGGGTGCTTTTCCGCCAGCGCCAACAGCAGTTTTTCTACCCGTTCTACGTCTTCAGCGTAAGCAATGCCAACCGTCAGATCGAGCCGGCGAATGGGAAAGCGGAAACGGTTAACCACCTTGGTTTTGATCAGAGTTTCATTGGGAATGCGTACATACAGGTTGTCTGGCGTGCGCAGCTTTACGCTCAGCATGTCAATACTGACTACCTCGCCAACGGTGGCGTCGGCTTCGATTACGTCGCCAATTTCAAACGGCTTTTCCACCAGCAGAAACAATCCGCTGATCATGTTGGAAGCCGATGTTTGCGAGGCAAAACCGATGGCTACGGTTAAAATACCGGCTGCGCCCAGCACCACATCCAGCGAAAACCCCGCTTCACGCAGGGCGGCCACCGCAAAAATCACGACAATGACATAAAACACCAAGCGCTTTAGCATTACCGTGTGATGGCGCGAGGCACGTTTGGCCATAAATCGGCTGACACTGCGGGCTGCAAACGTAGCCAATAACAGGCCTAAGCCAAACAGGAACAGCGAACTGAACCATTGGCCCCAGGCAATGCCATCAACCACACTAGCAGCCATGTGTTTTAGTTGATCCAACACAGTACGTTTACTCCCGGCTTGTACCCATCAAATAGAAAGCCACTCGAACAGAAGGTCAGTCGAATAGAAGACCACGCAAACCCAAGGTCAATCAAATGGAAGATCAGCCAAATAAAAGGTCAACCGAATATCCGGTCCAGGGTGCGCACAAAGCGCCCGCGGCTGACTTGTTCCCGGGCCGGGCCCAGGGGCTCGCAGGGGCCGGCAGCCGGCGGAGGCGACGGGTCTACCCGCATGCTGGCGGCGTTCACATCGGTGTCTACTTCCACATTCACCCCCGGTGTCCACAGTTGGCCAAGGTGATTGCGGTGAATCGATAGCAGCTGGGTAGGCAGGTTGAAGCGCTCTACTAACAAAGGCTGCGGCCGCCGGTTGTGGATGTTAACCGGGGTAACAGCGCGCCAGGGGCGCTTGGGTACCGCGTCTAACGCCAGGCGGGCGTAGCTTTGGGCGGAATAACACAGTTCGCCTTCCATGGTGTTGCTACCGACCCATGTCAACGACGGTTCCGACAGCGGTATGCTTGCCACCAACACCTGTTTGGGGCCGATGCACACGTTCATCCAAAGGGCTGTGCCTACATAGATAACGCACTGCCCTTCGGCCGCTATGGTGAGCGGCTGGTAAGGCCGAATAACCGTTGGGCGGTCCGCCATGGCAGGAACATAGGTCACCATTTCTGCATCGCCGTTACGGATGAACCGCTGCACTGGAATGTCTGACGATGGCAGTGAGTGGCCAGTCACCAGTTTCCAGTCTTTAGGCACCTGCTGCTGTTCTTCCTGCTGGGAACGAATTTGCCATTCCATGTCCAGCAACGTCACCCAGATTTGCGAGTGGCCCAGGCTGTGGTGCTGGGTTTCACCGGATTTCAGGGTGTACGGGCTGGCCCACAGGCCGTCATCGTTGCTGGATTTCCAGCGTTGGTCAGCGGCTAGAGAATGCTGTGGAGAATGCTTTAAAGAGCACTCTGCGGGCTGTTTCATACGCCGGTTATCTTCCTGTTTTTTGAGCCGCCATGTTGCGCTCACTATAATCCAATACCACAATAGCAGCGAATAGAAAAACGCGTTGTTTTAGTCGCTACGCGCAGTGTAATTACCCGTACGGTTAGCTCTGAACAACCCTTTTAGCCAACACTCAGGAGACACCATGACTCAGCTAGTCTGGTTCCGTAACGACCTCAGAGCCGCCGACAATCCGGCCCTGGCTGCCGCCTGCCAGAGCGCTGCGCAATCATCTGGCAAGCCGGTTAAAGCCTGCTTTATTGTCACTACGGAGCAGTGGCTCAGCCACGACTGGTCGGCGGCCAAGGTGCACCTGATGCTAGATCACGCCGATGCGCTGGCACAGGAACTGGCAAAACTGGGCATTGCCCTGAGTTTTTTGCGCGCCGCAGACTTTGAGCAATCGCTGGGTACGCTGGAAGCGTTTTGCCGCGAGCACAAGATTAGCCAGGTTCATTTCAACGAAGAATACGGCGTGAACGAGCGCCGTCGCGACAAAGCCCTGAAGCCGCGGTTCGACACGCTTGGCGTTAAGGTCAGCAAGTACCGTGACCAGGCCGCGGTGCCGGTGGGCGAAGTACTGACCCAACAAAGCGAGCCTTATTCGGTGTTCACGCCATTTTCTCGGCGCTGGCGCAGTTGGCAGGAAGAACAGCAACCAGCGCTGCTTGCCGTGCCAAAAAAAATGGGCGAAGCGTTGGCCGGCGCCGACGTTAAAAACAGCAACAGCGTGATCCTGAAAAAAGAAGTGGATGCGATTTTTGGCGAGGCACCGCCGGCATTAGTAACCACAGGGGAGAACGCTGGCCACGATGCTCTACAGAATTTTTTGCAAGAGCGGGTGGGTGATTACAAAAAAGACCGCGACTTTCCCGCGATTAAGGGCACCAGCAAGTTGTCGCCTTACCTGGCTATAGGCGCGCTGTCTGGCCGCCAGTGTGTGCAGGCGGCGTGGCAACTGAAACAGTCTATGGGCGGCTCTTTTGGCACGGCGACCAACAACGAGGAAGGGTTTTTTACCTGGGTGACCGAGCTGGCCTGGCGCGACTTTTACATTCACATTCTTTACCACTGCCCGCGGGTGAGCATGCACCGGGCGTTCAAACCCGAAACCGAGGCCTTGCACTGGAACACCGCCGACGAGCATTTTGAAGCCTGGAAAAATGGTAGAACAGGCATACCGATGGTAGACGCCGCCATGCGTCAGCTCAATGCCACCGGCTGGATGCACAACCGGCTACGGATGGTGGCAGCGATGTTTTTGACCAAAAATCTGTTTATTGACTGGCGTCGGGGCGAGGCTTATTTCATGTCAAAGCTGGCGGATGGTTACCTGGCTTCGAACAACGGCGGCTGGCAGTGGAGCGCGTCTACCGGCACCGATTCGTCGCCCTACTTCCGGGTATTCAACCCGATGACCCAGGGCGAACGCTTTGACACAGACGGCGAATTTATCCGCCACTGGGTGCCAGAATTGGCGAAACTGGACAGCAAGCGGATTCACAACCCTGGTAAAGGCGGGGTGATTCCCGGGGGCTACCCCAAGCCCATTGTGGATTTAAAAGAAAGCCGGAAAGAGGCGATTGCGCGGTTTCAGGCGCTGAGGGACTGAATAGCCGGGAGCAGCCGGGGACAGACTTGAAGTCTGTCCCCTATTTGTTATTGCACACCGGGCAAGCCGGATCTTTGGCCAGCTTCATTTCGCGCCACTCCATGCTCCAGGCGTCGACAATTAACAGGCGGCCCACCAGAGTTTTACCCACACCGCTGATAACTTTTATCGCTTCCATCGCCTGGGCAGCGCCGATCATGCCAACCAGTGGTGCTATTACACCGGCTTCGGAGCAGGTCAGGTCCTCATTACCTTGTTCAGGATACAAGCAATGGTAACAAGGAGATTGTGGCTGGCGGCTGTCGTACACGCTGATTTGACCTTCGCCACGAATGGCCGCACCAGACACCAGCGGCACGCTGGCTTTCAAGCACGCTCGGTTCAGGGCAAAGCGGGTGTTGAAGTTGTCACAGCAATCCAACACCAGGCTTGCTTGTGTCACAGGGGCGTCAAAATCTTCGCCCTCCAGCCGCTGGCGAATCACGTCTACCGTTATTAATGGGTTTATACCGCGAATGCGATCGGCCAGGCGCTCGGCTTTGGATTCACCGAGCTGGGCGGTTTCAAAAGCGATTTGGCGCTGCAAATTGGCCACTTCGATATGATCGTCGTCTACCAGAGTCAGGTGACCCACCCCGGCCGCGCCAAGGTAAAGCGCCACGGGGCAGCCCAGCCCGCCGGAGCCAACTATTAAGACGCGCGCGGATTTCAGCGCCTGCTGGCCGGCAATGTCAAAGTTCGGCATTAGAATCTGGCGACTGTAACGTAACAGCTCGTCGTCACTTAGCATGGAGGGCTCCGTTGACAAATCGAGGACAGATTTGAAATCTGTCCTCTTGGGTGGGATGTCCAGGCAGACCGGGGACAGATTTGAAGTCTGTCCCCGGTCTTGGGAGAAAACGGAGACGGAAAGCGGGAACGGATTTGAAATCCGTCCCCTACCTGGCTTGGCCAAGAGTCATTCGGTCATTACCGCCGTAGTCTTTACGGCTATGTACCTGATCAAAGCCCTGTTGGTCTAGCAATCCCCGCACCGCCTGCGCCTGATCATAACCGTGTTCTAACAGCAACCATCCGCCAGCGTTCAGCCAACGTGGCGCAGCGGCCACAATATGGCGGATATCATCCAGGCCATCGGCACCCGATACCAGCGCAGAGGCTGGTTCGAAACGAACGTCACCTTCAATCAGATGATGATCAGTTTTGGCAATATAAGGCGGGTTAGACACGATCAAATCAAAGCCCTGATCACCACTTAAATCACGCTGTAAATCACAACGCTGATCGCCACGTCGGTTAGAACGTTGATCAAAACAGACAGCCGCAAGCTGGGCGAACCAGTGGCTTTTCACCACCTGAATTGGCAGATTCAGCGCCGCTGAGTTGCTCTGCGCCAAGGCGACGGCGGCATCTACAAAGTCACTGGCGGTTATGTCCCAATCAGGCCGCTCGCTGGCCAGCGCTAAGGCAATGGCGCCGGTACCTGTACCCAAATCCAAAACCCGTGCCTGGGCTGGCAGATTTAGGGTCAGCGCCTGCTCGACAACACATTCGGTATCGGGCCGTGGAATCAACGTGGCAGCGTTCACCTGCAACGGCAGTGACCAGAACTCTTGCTGCCCCAGCACGTAAGCAACGGGCTCACCCGCTGCGCGCTTGGCTACAAGCTGCTCAAAAGCGGCCGCCTGCACAAGGCTGACGTGTTGTTCGGGAAAAGCACGGAAGCGGGTTCGGGACCACCCGGTTACCTGGGCCAATAACAGCTCGGCGTCTAGCTGGGGCGAATCACTGCCGATGCGGCTCACAGCGGCGCGTAGCAACTCGTCACAGCGTAAAGTGACTGGGTCAAAGGTGCCCGGGTTGTCAGCAAAATCAGCGGTCATCGGCCAGCGCAGCCAACAGCTCGGCCTGGTGTTCTTGCAGCAATGGCTTGATCACCGAATCCAGATCGCCCGCAATCACTTCATCTAGCTTGTACAGGGTCAGGTTGATGCGATGATCGGTCACCCGGCTCTGGGGGAAGTTGTAGGTGCGAATGCGCTCGGAGCGGTCGCCGCTGCCCACCAGGCTTTTGCGGGTTTCGGCCATGCTCTGATGGGCGCGCTCGGTTTCAATATTCTGCAAGCGCGAAGCCAGCAGGCTCATGGCCTTGGCACGGTTTTTATGCTGCGAGCGCTCTTCCTGGCATTCCACCACCAAGCCACTTGGCAAGTGCGTAATGCGAATGGCGGAGTCGGTCTTGTTAACGTGCTGGCCGCCGGCACCAGAGGCGCGAAAGGTGTCTACCCGTAAGTCGCCCTTATTGATTTCTACCGCCTCGGCTTCGTCGGCTTCCGGCATAACAGCCACAGTGCAGGCCGAGGTGTGAATGCGGCCCTGGGATTCGGTTTCCGGTACCCTTTGTACGCGATGCACACCAGATTCAAACTTCAGCGTGCCGTACACGCCACTGCCAGCCACCCGCGCAATCACCTCTTTATAACCGCCGTGTTCGCCGTCGCTGGCGCTGAGAATTTCCACCTGCCAGCGCCGCCGTTCAGCAAAACGGCTGTACATGCGGAACAGGTCGCCGGCAAATATGGCGGCTTCGTCGCCGCCGGCGCCGGCGCGCACTTCCAAAAACACGTTTTTGCCGTCGTTCGGGTCTTTTGGCAGCATCAGGCCCTGCAGTTCTGCGTCCAGCTCTTCGCTGGATTGCTGGGCGGTGCGCAGCTCTTCTTCCGCCATTTCACGCATGTCAGCGTCGCCGTCTTTACACAGCTCTCGCGCTTCGTTGATGTCCACAAGGGAGTGCTGCCAGGCTTGGAAACACTGCACCACCGGCTCTATTTCGGCGTATTCGCGGGACAGCTCGCGAAATTTATTCTGATTGGCAATCACGCCGGCATCGCTGAGCAAGGCGCTGACTTCTTCAAAACGTTCAACAAGCTGTTCAAGGCGAGACTGAATAGACGGCTTCATAGTTTTCCAATGGGGGTCTTATGGTCGGTTTCTTCTGCATCAAGCTGGTGCAATTCCCGCAACCATTCGGTGACCTCGATGCGCCCGGCGGTGGTGGCCTTGCGTACCTGAATTGACGGCTGGTGTAGCAACTTGTTGGTAATACCACGAGCCAGGCTGCGCATCACGGTTTCCGGATCGGCGCCGTTGCGCAAAGAGCGAAGCGCTTTTTCAGTTTCCACGTCGCGCAGGTCTTCGGCTCGCTGGCGGAACTGCTTCAGGGTAAATACGGCGTCCAGTGCGCGCAGCTGGTTCAGAAATTCCTGCACACCCAGGTCAATCAGGTTTTCGGCTTCCCGGGCGGCGCCCTCGCGAGAGCGGATGTTCTCTTCAATCACATGGCGCAGGTCGTCAACGGTGTAAAGATACACGTCATCGAGCTCGGCCACTTCCGGTTCTATGTCCCGCGGAACAGCAATATCCACCATGAAAAAGGGCTGGTGTTTGCGCTTTTTCAGTGCCCGCTCCACGGTGCCTTTGCCCAGAACGGGCAGCGGGCTAGCGGTGGACGAAATGATAATGTCCACTTCGTGCAAATGTTCGGCGATGTCGGACAGCAATATGCCTTTACCACCGTGGACCTGCGCCAACGTTTGCGCCCGCTCCAGGGTACGGTTGGCTACCAGGAAATCTTTCACGCCGGCGTCTGCCAGGTGGCGGGCAACCAGCTCGATGGTTTTGCCGGCGCCGATCAGCAGAGCTTTGTTGCGCGACATATCGGCAAAAATGCGGTTAGCCATGCTCACCGCCGCGTAGGCGACAGAAACCGGGTTTTCGCCAATAGCGGTTTGGGTACGAACCCGTTTGGCTACCGAGAAGGTGTGTTCGAACAGGCGCGCCAGAAACGAGCCACAGGCTTTGTGCTCCTGCGCCAGGGCATAGGCATCTTTAAGCTGCCCCAGTATCTGCGGTTCGCCCAACACCATGGAATCCAGCCCGGCCGACACCCGCATAAGATGGCGTACTGCCTCGCTGTCATGATGGACGTAAATCACGTCTTCCAGGTCGCCGGCATCGACGTTGTGAAAACCGGCCAACCAGCGCAATATCAGCGGGGCACAATTTTCGTCAGCGGCGAGATAAATTTCGGTACGGTTACAGGTCGAAAGTATGGCCGCCTCGGTTGCTCCGGCAGCCGCGCGCAGCTCTGCAAAGGCCTCGGCCATGCGCTCAGGGGTAAACGCCACCCGTTCGCGGATTGCCACAGGCGCCGTGCGATGATTAATACCAAGCGTTACCAGTGCCATTTTGTGATTCAACAACCCTGCGCGCTTTGCGATTAATGAAATTTTAATATTACCGGTATTTTAACGTTCTGAAGGCCGCGCTGCCACCCATAAGCCTTGAGCTGCGGCAAGTGCGGACACGTTAGGCAACATCTGGCGGTTATGCCATTATACGGTTTTGGCGCTTCACATCGGGTTTTACGCCTGCTCAACATACGGAATTTTGCATGCAAACATTCTTTTTCGGGCTCTTTTACCGCGCAGTTGATGGCAATCGTCATTTCACTCGCCATCATAACCTTCATCGCGTTCTCGCCACCGGCTTGCTGGGCCTTGCGATTTCGGGATGCAGCAGCTTTTCGGGCTTTGATAACGTCAATCCAGACGTGATTGGCGCCGAATCGAATGCTTCTGCACCCAACGCCTCGCCTACCTCTGAGGCACCCGACTCTCCGCCGGTGTACGGGAATTTCGAGCCTGAAGTCCTGTACCTGCTGACCTCTGCAGAAATTGCCGCGCAGCGCGGTCGCTATGATATCACTTTGGGCCACTACGTGCGGGCCGCCCAGGTGTCCCGTGATGTCGGCGTTATTGAGCGGGCAACCCGCATCGCCCAATCCCTGAACAGCGAAAACACCCAGCAGGAGCTGGTGAAATTGTGGCTGGAAGTGGAACCCAACAGCATCGAAGCCCACCGCTCCGCCGCCATTCAGGCGGTAAAAAGTAATGACCTGGCACTGGCACTGGTGCACATGGAACGAATCATGGAACTCGGCGGTGACGCCGACTTTGACAGTCTGGCAGCCATGGCAGCCGGCCTCTCGGTTGAGCGGCAGCAGCAGTTGTTGACGCTGTATCTGGATTTGGCCGAGCGCCACAGCGACAATCCAGAGCTGGAGTACAGCATTGCCTTATTGATGAAAATACGCGATATGCCGCAGCCGGCATTGGCGCGACTGCAAACGCTGCTGGAAAAACACCCCACTTTCCAACCAGCCATCATTCTAAAAGGCGACCTACTGTACGGCAGCGACCAAAAACGCACTGCGCTTGACCACCTGATGACCAACACCCGGCGCTTCCCCGGAAATCAGAAAATGGGCGCTCTATACGGCCGTATGTTGGTTAATGAGGGCGAACTGCAAGCCGCGCAAGACGAATTTGAGCGGCTGGTTAAGCGCTACCCGGACATGTCTGAATTGCGCCTGTCCCACGCGCTGGTGGCGATTGAAAACCAGCAGGGTGACATCGCCCGCAAAGAGCTGACCTTTTTGCTAAACCGAGGCCAGCAAGCTGCTGAAGCCAATTATTATTTGGGCCGCCTGGCAGACAAAGAAAACCGCTCTATACAGGCGATCAACTTCTACCAGGCTGTAAGCGAGGGCGTCTATTACCTGCCCGCCCAAGCCAGAGCCAGCACCTTGTTGGCTGAAACCGGCAAACTCGAGCAAGCGGTTAATGCCATTCAGCAATTACGCCAAACCAACCCCGGGCGCTCCGAAGCACTGTGGATGATTGAAATCAACCTGCTGCTGAATCAGGGCCAGCAACAGCAGGCCGCCGAAGCCATTGAGCAGGCGCTACTGCAACACCCGGACAATATCCAGATTCGTTACGCCCGCGCCATGATGATGGACAGCCAGGGAAACACCGCCGAAGCAGTGCAAGACTTGGAGCAGATTGTGCGCGACGACGCCGACAACGCGGTGGCCTTGAACGCTCTTGGGTACATTCTGACCATTCGCACTGAGCGTCTTTTTGAGGCCCGGCAGTTGATTGGGCGAGCGCTGGAGTTGGAACCCGAAAACCCGGCCATTCTCGACAGCATGGGCTGGCTACTGTACCGCGAAGGCAAATTGCAACAGGCTCTGGATTACCTGTCCCGCGCGTGGGCCGCCTTCCCAGACCCTGAAGTAGCCGCGCATTACGGCGAAGTCTTGTGGATGACGGGCGCCGACGAGCAGGCGCGCATTATCTGGGAGCAGGGACTAAAACAGGACCCCCAGCACGAAGTGTTGCTGGAAACCATTGAGCGGGTAGGCACACAGCCGGCATCAAGTACCGACGCTGTTGAAGTTACGGCTGGCGAGTAACCGTGTTTTTTTCAACCTTGACCAAGGTGAGACTGCGCCACGCTGCTTTAATGTTTCTGCTGGCTACGCTAAGCGGCTGCAGCACGATAACTCTGGAGCCCTTACCAGAAGGTCTGACCGACCAGCCGCCCGCATCCTGGGCAGACACAGTCCGCCAGCGGCAGAATCTTGACCACTGGAAACTGACCGGCAAGCTCGCCGTTAAGCAACCTTCTGACAGCGGCAGCGCGCTGATCACCCAATGGGTACAGCACAACGAAGACTATGATCTGACCCTGTCTTCGGCCTTTCTGGGCATGGGCCGCACCCGACTGAAAGGCTCACCCGACTTTATTGAACTGACACTGGCCGACGGCGAGCGTTACCAATCCTCTGAGCCAGACGAACTGGTACTAGCAGCGACGGGCTGGCGCCTGCCATTGAACCAGCTGACCTGGTGGGTGCGGGGCTTAACCGCGCCCGATAGCGACTACCGCCTGCTGTTCGACAGCACCGGGGAACTGGTGGCTATTCGCCAGAGCGGCTGGCATATTCAATACGACCGCTGGCACAGCGCAAGCCCCGAACTGCCGGCACTGCCCGCCCGCATCACTGCCACCAAGGGCGAGAAACGCGTGCGCATGGCCATTACTGACTGGCAGCCTCTTTAGCCCTGACGACAGCTCTCGGTTCAAGTTCCAAGGCAACTTTTAAGGCAACTTTTAAGGCAACTTTTAAGGCAACTCTGACAGAAATTCTGACATAAACTATGACGGCAACAATAGCGGCCCTCACTATGACCACAATCACCCTGCCGGCGCCGGCAAAGATTAATCTTTTCTTGCACATCAATGGCCGCCGCGCTGACGGTTACCACCTGATTCAAACCCTGTTCCAGTTTCTGGACTATGGCGATGAACTGACCTTTGAGCTGACTCCCGGTAAGCCCGGCGTGCGCCTGGCGCAATCGATGCCCGGGGTAGCCGATGCCGACAACCTGATCATTAAGGCTGCTCACGCATTGGCCGGGGATGCGCTGGCGCAGCTGTCCGGTGTTACCATCAGTATTTGTAAAAAACTGCCCATGGGCGGTGGCTTGGGCGGCGGTAGTTCTAACGCCGCAACCACTCTGCTGGCGTTGAATTACCTGTGGCAGCTTGGCCATGACGAAGACGCTCTGGCAGAACTGGGCCTGAATTTGGGCGCCGATGTACCGGTTTTTGTGCGCGGCCACGCAGCCATCGGCGAAGGCGTCGGTGAACAGCTCACACCCGCAAACCCACCACAAGACTGGTTTGTGGTGCTAAAACCCGAATGTAATATTCAAACCACCAAGATTTTTTCGGCAAAAGGGTTGACAAGAAACACTCCAAAAATGACAATGGCGCCCGCTTTTGAGGGAGACGCCTCGGGGTACAAAAACGACTGTGAAGCAACGGTTCGGAAACTGTATCCTGACGTCGCTGAAAGTCTAGATTGGCTTTCACAATTCGGACCTGCGAGATTAACTGGAACAGGGGCTTGCATTTTCGGACGTTTCCCGACAGAATCCGCAGCCCGGATCATCTGGGAAAGTAGACCCTCTGGCATCAAGGGGTTCGTAGCTAGAGGGGTGAATCATTCACCTCTACACCAGAAACTAGCAGAGCTATAATGATGCCAAATAAGCACGACACTGGGGTGTCGCCAAGTGGTAAGGCAACGGGTTTTGATCCCGTCATGCGCAGGTTCGAATCCTGCCACCCCAGCCATCTTTCTTCTGCTTCTTCTGAATCACACGCCGATACCGAGAAGGATGCTATTGTGTCCAAGTTAATGATTTTTGCCGGCAACGCCAATCCTGACCTTGCCCACGCAATTTCCAAGCAACTCCATATTCCAGTTGGCAACGCAACAGTCGGATGTTTTAGCGATGGTGAAACCACCGTTGAAATTAACGAAAATGTGCGCGGCCACGATGTTTTTATCATTCAGCCTACGTGCCATCCCACCAATGATAATTTAATGGAACTGATTGTGATGGCCGACGCCCTGCGCCGAGCTTCTGCATCACGCATCACCGCGGTTATCCCCTATTACGGCTACGCTCGTCAGGATCGTCGGGTTCGTTCCAGCCGAGTCGCCATCAGCGCCAAAGTGGTTGCTGACATGATTTCCAGCATTGGTGTAGATCGGGTACTGACCGTAGACTTACACGCCGATCAGATTCAAGGCTTCTTTGATATTCCGGTGGACAATATTTACGCCACACCGGTACTGATTGAAGATATTGAAAAGCAGCGTTTTGAAAATTTTGTCGTGGTATCGCCCGACGTTGGCGGTGTTGTGCGGGCCCGCGCCGTGGCAAAGCGCCTGGATGACGCAGACCTTGCGATCATCGACAAGCGCCGCCCCAAGGCTAATGTGTCCCAGGTTATGCACATTATTGGTGATGTACGCGGCAAAGTTTGTATTCTGGTTGACGACATTGTTGATACCGCCGGCACGCTGTGCAAAGCCGCCGAAGCCTTGAAAAAGCACGGAGCATCGCGGGTTGTGGCCTACATTACCCACCCGGTTCTTTCTGGCAAAGCCATCGACAACATTAACAACTCCGAACTGGACGAGCTGGTGGTGTGCGACACCATTCCGCTGGGTGACAAAGCCCGGCAGTGTGCTAGAATCCGCCCCCTCAGTATGGCAGGTTTGCTTGCGGAATCTATTCGCCGCGTTAGCAACGAAGAATCTATCAGCGCCATGTTCGAGAATGTCTAAGCCGATCTAATTTTGAACCGTTCTGAGTAATCGGAGCTGTTCAAAATAGACCGCAAAAGCAAATACCGGTACGGGAGCCACAACGGCTCCCGTACCTTTTCATAGCTGGCACCGCCGGCTTTTTAAAACCTCATTTGTAAAGAGCCTGGTCGCGGGCCGTGCAGATGACGATAAGGATACATACCATGTCTCAGGACTTTGTAATTGAAGCATTTCCTCGTGACGACCAGGGGAGAGGTGCGAGCCGCCGCCTGCGTCGCGAAGAGCGTAAAATCCCGGCCATCATCTACGGTGGTCATAAAGAGGCTGTGCCCATCTCCATCTGGCACAACGAGCTGAAAAAAGCATTGGAAAACGAAGCTTTTTACTCCCGCGTTCTGACCATTGAACTGAACGGCAAAAAAGAAAGCGTTATCCTGAAGGATCTGCAGCGTCACCCGTACAAGCCGCTGCTGAGCCACGCTGACTTCCAGCGCATTAACAAAGACGAAGAAATCTTCGTTCACGTACCGCTGCACTTGGTGAACGAAGAAACTGCTCCAGCCATCAAGACCTTTGGCGGCGTTGCTTTCCGTCTGATGACCCAAGTAGAAGTAGCTTGCTTGCCGCAAAACCTGCCAGAGTTCATCGAAATCGACCTGTTTGACGTCGAGATGGATGGCATTGTGCACATGAGCGACCTGAAGCTTCCAGAAGGTGTTCGTATTCCTGCACTGCAGCACGGTGCTGAGCACGACCAGGCTATTGTTACCATCAATAAGCCTAAAGGTGTTAAGACTGACGCCGCTGAAGATGAAGGCGAAGACAAGGAGTAATTGCTCCGGAGGCGACGGCAGATGGCACAGGATATTGTCATGGTGGTTGGACTGGGTAACCCCGGTGCCGATTACGAGAATACCCGCCATAATGCCGGCGCCCTCTTCGTTGAGGCACTGGCCCGCGATGCGGGCCAGTCGCTTCGTCTCGAAAAGAAATACCACGGCCTATACGCCCGTATTCAATGGCAAGGTTTGGAACTGCATTTGCTGAATCCCTTAACGTTCATGAATCGCAGCGGATTGTCGGTAAAAGCGCTGGCAGACTTTTTCAAGATATCCCCCGAACAGATTCTGATCGCCCACGACGAACTTGATTTGCCCCCGGGCACCGCAAAACTGAAAAAAGGCGGCGGCCACGGCGGTCATAATGGTTTGCGCGACAGCGCTGCACACCTTGGCACCAACGATTTCCAGCGCCTGCGACTGGGCATTGGCCACCCCGGTGAAGCCCGCCAAGTGACCGGCTATGTATTGGGACGCCTGGGCAAAAGGGAAGCCGAAGCGCTAACGGCGGTATTCGATGAAACCATGCGCGTATTGCCAGACGCTGCCAACGGCAACATGGCTGCGGCCATGAACCGCCTGCACGGCTTTGATGCCAACGCCTGACACACGCTTAAACCAGAGACAGATTTAAAATCTGTCTCTCAGCAAAACCCGGGAAAACGGGGACAGATTTTACTTTTACCCGCCGATTTCCCTTACTCGCGCCCGTTGACCGGTACCGGTATAATCCGCGACACATTTTTCAGCAGAATCAGAGGCACTCCATGGGATTTAACTGCGGCATCGTCGGCCTTCCCAACGTCGGCAAATCTACCTTGTTCAACGCACTGACCAAAGCAGGCATTGGCGCAGAAAACTTTCCGTTCTGCACCATCGAGCCCAACGCCGGCGTAGTGGCCATGCCCGACCCACGCCTGACCAAGCTGGCTGAAATTGTTAAGCCCCAGCGTGTTGTGCCAACCACCATGGAGTTTGTGGACATTGCCGGGCTAGTAGCAGGCGCCTCCAAGGGCGAAGGCCTGGGCAACCAGTTTCTGGCCAACATCCGCCAGACCGAAGCCATTGCCCACGTAGTGCGTTGTTTTGACGACAGCAACGTTATTCATGTGTCGAACAAGATAGACCCGGCAGACGACATAGAGGTGATCAACACCGAACTGGCGCTGGCCGACATGGACACCGTGGAAAAAGCCATCAGGCGGGTACAACGAATCGCCAAAGGTGGCGATAAAGAGGCCAAGGCCCAGCTGGATATTTTTGAACGCTTGCTACCGGTTCTGAACGAAGGCAAACCAGTGCGCGGCATGGGCCTGAATAAAGACGAGTTACTGCTGATTCGAGAGCTGTGCCTGTTGACCATCAAGCCCACCATGTATATCGCCAATGTGGCCGAAGACGGCTTCGAGAACAACCCATACTTGGATACCGTGCGCGAAATCGCCGCTGCTGAAAACGCCGTGGTGGTGCCCATCTGTAACAAGATTGAAGCAGAAATCTCCGAACTGGAGGACGACGAAAAAAGCATGTTCCTGGACGAAATGGGCATGGGAGAACCCGGCCTGGACCGCGTGATTCGCGCCGGCTACGGCTTGCTTGGATTGCAGACCTACTTCACTGCGGGAGTGAAAGAAGTGCGCGCCTGGACCGTAAAAATTGGTGCCACTGCGCCTCAGGCGGCTGCCGTAATTCACACCGATTTCGAACGTGGCTTTATTCGTGCCGAGGTGATTGGCTACGAAGACTTCATCCAGTTTAAAGGTGAAGCGGGCGCCAAAGACGCCGGAAAGTGGCGCTTGGAAGGCAAAGAATACATCGTGAAAAACGGCGACGTAGTGCACTTCCGCTTTAATGTCTGATTAAGACTTCTGACCTTGAAGGGTCTCAGACAACAAAAAACCTTGTGATATACTCCACATCACAAGGTTTTTTTGCACGATATCCCGACTATTCCAGAACCACCCGCAGCGCCAGTGGATGCTCCTCGCAGTTGTGCCCCACGCCGCCGCGATCCACCACCAGAAACTCGCCCTCGCGGTCAAGTACTGACTGAATGGCGTGCCAAGTGCCAGCGCGATAATTGACGCCCTGTCGGCCATCGGTCACGAAAGCCCGCACCTGATCTGGATCGATAACGTCTCCGGCCGGGGCCACCACAACCACAAAGCGCTCGCCATGCAAGGGCAAAAAAGCCTGACTGCCCAGCGAATGACGCTCAAGAAAGGCCAACTCCAATGGCATTTGCACTGGCTGGCTGACGAAGATACTGATCAGCGTTCTTGCTTCTTCGCCCAAGGTTTCGACCTTGGCCAGGTCATGGTAACGGCGGGTGCGCCCGTCGTTAATCATGAAAAATGAAGCGCTGCGGTGATCAATCACCTCGCCAAAGGCAACAAAAGCCTCGGGAGTCAGCGGCTCGGCTGTTAATTGTAATAACTGCTCACTCATCTGCATACTCCTGCTCGCTGTTACAAATTCTGCTTAACGACCGTAAGCCGGCAGTTTCATGTGCCGGTTCACGTCCTTGTACAACAGATAGCGGAACGGACCCGGGCCACCGGCATAGCAAGCCTGCGGGCAGAAGGCGCGCAACCACATGTAGTCGCCGGCCTCTACTTCGACCCAATCCTTGTTCAGCAAGTAAACAGCCTTACCTTCGAGCACATACAGGCCGTGCTCCATAACATGCGTTTCGGCAAATGGGATTACGCCACCGGGTAGAAAGTTGACGATATTCACATGCATGTCATAGCGCATGTCCTGGGTATCAACAAAGCGGGTGGTGCTCCAACAACCATTTGTATTGGGCATTACCAGCGGGTCAACCACTGTTTCGTTGGTAACGAAGGCTTCTGGCATTTCGATACCCTCAACCTTCTCATAAGCTTTTCGAATCCAATGAAAGCGCACAATCTCGCCCGAGTTATTGTGCAGAACCCAATCGCTGCCCGGTGGAATGAACGCGTAGCCACCCGGCGCCATGTTGTGCTCTTTGCCGCTCAAGGTCAGGGTCAGCTCACCCTCGACAACGAACAGCACAGCTTCAGCACCCGGGTCAGTTTCCGGCCGGTCGCTCCCACCACCCGGCTGTACTTCCATGATGTACTGCGAAAAGGTTTCGGCAAAGCCGGTTAATGGCCGTGACAGCACCCACAAGCGAGTACCGGTCCAGAATGGCAAATGGCTGGTGACGATGTCACGCATCACACCCTTCGGAATCACGGCGTAGGCCTCGGTGAACACCGCGCGGTCTGTCAGCAGTTGCGTTTGTGGCGGGTGCCCGCCGGTGGGCGCGTAATAGGTTTTTGGTTCGTTCGGACGCTGGGCCATGGTGGCTCCTATAGGGAAAGACTTATACAGGATGGTGTTCGGCCCAGTGACGGGCTATGTCGATACGGCGAGTCACCCAGACGCGGTCATGGGCCTCGATGTAGTCTAGAAAACGCTGCAACCCACGAAACCTGCCAGGGCGGCCAATGACACGACAATGCAGACCCACCGAGAGCATTTTTGGCTGATCGCTGCCTTCGGCATAAAGCACGTCGAAAGCATCTTTCAAATAGCTGAAGAAGTGATCGCCGGTGTTGAAACCCTGCGGTGAGGCAAAACGCATGTCGTTGGTGTCCAGAGTGTAGGGCACTATCAGGTGGTTGTGATACTCGCCCTTGCTGTCGGCAGCACGGGTCCAGAATGGCAGGTCGTCGCCATAATAGTCGCTGTCATACACAAAGCTGCCTTCGTCCAGAAGCAGACGACGAGTATTGGGGCTGTCGCGACCGGTGTACCAGCCCTGCGGCTTCTCGCCGTATAGGCGCTGAAAAATTTCCACTGCGCGCTGCATATGCTCGCGCTCAATCGCCTCGGGCATATCCTGGTAGTGAAGCCAGCGCCAGCCGTGACAGGCAATTTCGTGCCCCAGCTCCTTGAATGCCGCAGCCACGTCAGGATGCCGTTCCAGTGCCATGGCCACACCAAAAACCGTCAGCGGCAAGCCACGTGTTTCAAACTCCTTAAGAATACGCCAAACACCGGCGCGGGAGCCGTACTCGTATATAGATTCCATGCTCATGTGCCGGTCCGGGAACGACTCGGCACCGACGATTTCAGAGAGGAATCGCTCGGAGTGACTGTCACCATGCAGGACACAGTTCTCCCCACCCTCCTCGTAGTTGAGCACGAACTGAACGGCGATACGGGCCTTACCCGGCCATTTGGCGTGCGGCGGGTTCCTACCGTAACCGACAAGATCCCGCGGATAAATGGCGCTGATGCCCATGGCTGCATAACCTTTTGTGCGTGTTAGAGAAGAGCGTCGTGGCATAAAATGCCTGCCAATCATTCACCTTGATGGCCCAGTCTGTATTATGGGTTTTTGACAATATTAATTGTATACAATTATACTAAAATTTTGTGTACAAATACTTACATAGGTCCTCGAAATGCACATTCGCGTCATTAATCCGAACACCACTCAAGCCATGACAGACACAATAGGTACAGCAGCACGGGCTGTCGCCTCACCCGGCACACGCATTACGGCCAGCCAACCGGACAGCGGCCCGATCTCTATCGAAAGCCATTTCGATGAAGCCGTGAGTGTTATAGGCGTTATAGAAGAAGTGCTCGCCGGTGAGCGCGAGGGTACCGACGCTTACGTGATTGCCTGCTTTGGCGACCCCGGTATCTATGTCGCGCGTGAGCTGACCCGCGCACCCGTGATTGGTATTGCCGAGGCCGCTTTTCACATGGCAAGCCTGATCAGCACACGTTTTTCCATCGTCACCACATTGCCCCGCACCATGATCATTGCCGAGCATCTGCTGGAAAGTTATGGATTCAGTCACAACTGCCGGCGCATCCGCGCGGCAGACATCCCAGTGCTGGAACTGGAGGACAACCCAGATTTGGCACTGCAATTGATCATCGAAGAATGTCTGCGAGCCAAGCATGAGGACAACATCGGCGCCATCGTGCTGGGCTGCGGCGGCATGGCCGATCTAACCCCACAAATTACCGAAGCGGTCGGGCTGCCGATCGTCGAAGGCGTCACTGCCGCCATCAAACTCGCTGAGGCCTTGGTCGGCCTGGGCTTGGGCACTAGCAAATATGGCGACCTGGCCTTCCCTCTAGCCAAGCCTTTTGTCGGGCGTTTTAAGAGCTACTCAAATCTGACATCGGAATAAGCCTTACTCGGAAGTTTCACTAGGACCTTCACCAGCAATCGCAACAGCCATGGACATAAAAGTGACGATTATCTAGAGCAAGAGCAACAGCTCCCGCAAGCACAAATACGATAGCGGGCCGGGCCTGCTAACCACCCTTCACTCGATGTCGATTTTGCCCTGCGCGCTGTTTATGGGTTTGATCGGCTGGCCTCGACAAACCCGAGGCAGCCTACTTTGGTGTCCGGAATCATTGAACCACTACAAATCACCAAGGCAATCATCACGGCGTACACAAATGACCCCGCCAGATTCAAAAAACCTTCAACCCAATTCATACCACGCCAGAAGATAAAAATGTGAAACGCCCAGACGAACAAGAAGGCCACCCAGTCGACGCCGCTCAAACCCAGGAACATCGTGTCAGATTCGGCACCTGTGATGGTCTTGATCAACAGAGACAACGCAGTTGAGGCGAAATAGACTTGCGCTCCGTCCCAAAAAATAGCGACGACTGCACGCAAAATCGCAGGTAGCTTGGCACCCGCAATACCCATACTGGCGCGAGCGAATACGGGGTAGGATATGCCATAACGCTCGCCTGCCGCGCCAGACAAGTTGACCATGTACATCACGAACAGGCCTGCTGCGATCAAGGCGGCAAATGCAGTCCACCCGCTAGCACCAAATGAAATAAATAGGGATGCCACCAGGGTTGTAGCCAAACAAAGACTGAATGTCGTTGGCCCACACGTTGAATATTGCAAACGAGCCTCACGTTTTTTCTTTCTTGGTCACTGGTCGCAGTGCGCTGTCTTCGTCGCTGATTACGGTGTCGTTGGTGGGTTGCATGCCAATCCCCTGAGATTAAATGTTGTCAATTTTAAGTTAAGAATTTAAATTTTGATGTGTATACAGAAATTGTATAAAAAAAACATGATCAGAATTCATACCAAATCTATTGCTTAACTTAAAAGTACTCAGATATACCTGATTGGCATTGAAATATATGAAAAAACACTGAAGGACTTCTTTTGAAGGACTCTTTCTAACTCGAACATCCAACGTCAGTCCCCCATTTTTTTGAACCAAATTGATGCAAAAATGATATGAGCGAGCGAAGCAAAGGCAACATCGACCCTGTTCTCTCTTGTGTTTCTGCAGTGGTGGACTATTAGAATGGCGAAAATAAGCCCCGGCAAGGCGGAGTAGGTCTGCATAAAGAGTTGCAAACCAGCAACGGGTTTTGCGCTTCTTGGTATGGTACTCGGCGTCGAAGAAGGTGACCTGGTCCATGGTCGCGGCGAATCCTGTGCGATTGACGATGGCCGTATTGTCGCTAATCTTGAGACTTATTCAGAGTCTCCCTAATAGACTCCAAACACATCACGCAGATTCGGCGTTTCGCCCTCGGTTTCCCTAATAAACAACGAATTTTCGATCGCGTATAAGTGTTTTTGCATAAACGCCGCGGCAGCGTCACCGTCCCCAGTATCGAGCAGATCGACCAGTCGGTTGTGGTCATGACAATCACAACCCAGGTCACCCGAACGACCATAAACTGCCAGAATCAATGAAGAACGCGAGCATAGTTGAGCGACAAACTGCGCCAGCGCCTGATTGCCCGCCAGCTCGGCCAGGCGTCCATGAAAAGCCGCAGATATCTTGATCGCCGCGCTCTGCTCATTTCTTTGCAAAATCTGCTGCTCGTGCTGAGCCATAGCGCGCAGCTCATCGACCTGTGCGGTGGTAATGCTGACAGCCAGGCGAGCCATCAGGGCACACTCGATCATCCGCCGCGCATCGAAAATTTCCCGCGCTTCCTCGGCTGAGGGTCGTGCCACTGTTGCCCCCTTGCCCGGCGTTAATGTAATCAACTGTTCCAGAGCAAGCTGCTGCAGCACCTTGCGAATGCCAGTACGGCTGATGCCAAATACCTCCGCAAGAGCGTCCTCACGCAAACGCGCACCGGGCTTGAGCCGATGTTCGATCACTGCATCGCTGACCGCCCGGTAGATCACGTGGTGACGGGAACCCTTTTCATCAGGTGTATCCTTCACAGGAGCGTGATCAGCCTTTGCGGCGACCGACGTTGACCGGTGTGCTTTCATGGGCCCAAGCCTCTCCATACGGGGATAAAATCGATTAAAAAGTCGTTATACTTTACAGCCAGACTGTCAGGAAAACAGCGACTGATCGATTGGCATATTGCACGACAAGGCGCACATAAGTCTCAGGCGGGCCTTTCTAGCATTAAGGTGACTGGCTTTAAGCACGCCTATCGAGACCTGTTCAGCCAATGACCCCCGGTACTCATAGACTTCTGCGAGTCTGCCCCATTGGGTGGAAGACACGACCGCCACAGGAACGCCCGCGGTTCTCAAAACGCCCAGCGGTTTCATCCAGTTCGGCGGAACGTGTCCACGGCCGACAGCGTCTAGCACCAACCCTTGGGCACCGCTGGCCACCGCCGCTTCAAGCAGGTCGGGCGATGCACCAATCGCCACCGGAAGAATATCCACGCGCGGCAGCTGCTCGCCCGGCGCAATTGCGCTCAAGCGCTGCACCCGCTTGGTGAGCCTGACCTCATCGCCATCAACAAACCCTACCGGCCCGATGCCGGGTGAACCAAAGCCATTAAGCTGATAGCTGCTGAGTTTACGCACAGAGCTTGCCGCATGAATTTCCTCATTAAACACCACCAATGCGCCGGCGCCCCGTGCCTGCGGTGCATTCGCTACCTTTAACGCATCGCGAAGATTGGGGCCGGCATCCGAGCCGCTGGCATAGGGCACGCGCTGAGCACCGGTGACTACAAGCGCGGTATCTTCAAGCGCCAGGCTCGTGTCGAGGAAGTAGGCGGTATCTTCAAGGGTGTCCGTACCTTGGGACACCACTAACCCGGCCACATCTTTACGTTGGGACAACTCAAGACACAACACTCTGAGCTGCAGCAGGTCATCAGTGGTAATGGCATTGCTGGGCTTCTGGCAAAGAGTGATCACTTCAACCGGACCGTCGCTTTTAATCTGCAACTTGTCCATCAGTTCTTTACCTGAAAGAGCACCCGCAATCGCCCCTCCCGAACTGCTTGGAAGACTGGCGATGGTGCCGCCCAATGAAATAAGTACGACGGTATTTTTCATATTCATATCTTCAGAAAAAATGGTCAGGATATTCGATCGCACAATACAGAATAATTACTTCGGTTTTGGCATTTTTGCCAAAAAATACTGAATGCCCATTCGCTCATGCAAGCTATCAATACCTCGGCCAAACACCGATAATACCACTTTACCCTCAAATCAAAAGCGCTGCCCCGATGCGTCAAAACCTTCAACTGACAGAACTGCAGCGCAGCTTTGACCCGTCTCAGCGACGCATATCCGCTACAGACGCCAAGGGCAAAATTCTATACTGCAATGATGTGTTCGAAGCCACCAGCGGTTTCACCAGGAAAAAGCTGATTGACAGCCCACACAACATTATAAGGCACTCTGGCATGCTGCCTCCCGTGTATCAGCGCATGTGGCACTGTTTGACAGCCAGGAAGAGCTGGATGGGTATTGTGAAAAACCGCTGCAAGAACGATGATCAATATTGGGTGGACGCCTACATTTTGACGATATGAGCCAGAAAATGGCCACCGCAACTGAGGACCAGGCTCACGTTGCCGAAGAAATCTCTCAACAGATAAACCAAATAGCGGAGGCGGCGGATGAAAGCCTGGAAAGCGCCTCTAAAACAAGCAAAAGAGGCCAGGCTTTCGAAAAACAGCTGCCAACCTCCCTGGCCTAACGGAGCACTGTAATGCCTAAAGGCACCTTACCCGGCTCTGACGCAGTTGAAGACCTGGACATTGAACAGCTGCGTACGGCCTTTGGCCTCCAGAGTGCCATTTTGGAGGCCGCAGTTGATGCCATTATTGCCATCAACGATAAAGGCCTGATCAGTTCGTTTAACAACGGTGCCGAGAAACTGTTTGGCTACCCTGCCAGCGAAGTCATAGGGCGCAATATTTCAGGCCTGATGCCTGACCAGTTCGCGGCCCATCATGATGGCTATATGCAAAACTATCACCACTCCGGGCACGCCAAGATCATGGGTATTGGCAGGGATGTAGAAGGTCTCAGGAGTAACGGGGCCACTTTCCCAATGCACCTGTCGGTAGGATGTGCCGATACACCGACTGGCCGAATTTATGTGGGTATCTGCCATGACCTGACTGACTACAAGAACGCACTGCTTAAACTGCACACCGCAGAGCAGCGCTACCGTGAAATTGTGGAAAGCCAAACCGAGTTGATCATCCGTCTGGACAGCAATCTGCGCCTCACATTTATCAACCCGGCCATGTGTCACTTTTATAAGTGTCAGCATAGTAACCAGTTGCTGAGCACCAGCTTTCTGGAACTGCTTCATTCTGACGACCGTGTACTTTTAAAGCGCCAGCTCATTAACCAGAATGGCACGCCGCTGGAAGACATTGAAACACTGTGCATTCGAATGGTACCCCCCAGTGGGGATACCCGCTGGATCGAATGGCGCGTTCGCCAGTTGCAGAACGGGGAGTCTCTGGGAGACTGGGGATTCCAGGGGTTTGGTGTCGACATCACTGAAAAGATACGCGCGAAAGAACAGATGGCCTATGCAGCGACACATGACCCACTTACCGGACTACTGAACCGCAAAGGTTTTAGCGACCAGCTCAGCGAAAGGCTGAACGTCGGCGGGCGCCAGCTTGGTGTGGTGCTCTTGAACTTGGATTGTTTTGATATCATCAATGAAACCCTGAGCCATACATCTGGCGATCTGGTTTTGAAAATAGCAAGCGAACGGATCAGCACGTCCTTGGCCCGGAAAGACCTTTGCGGTCGCCTCGATGCAGACGAATTCATAGTTATGCTAGATGATACGAACCGCGCCGACGACCTAAAATCTATGACTCATAGACTCCAGAACCGTTTATCTGAACCCTTTGCCATTGAGCAACGGACCTTCAATTTAACGGCGTGCGCCGGTATCAGCGTCTGCCCAGAGAACGGCACAACCAGTGAATCCCTGATGCGGAGGGCAGAATCTGCGCTTCGTGAAGCCAAGTCACGGGGGCGACATGAATTGGAGCTCTTTTCTGAGGAGCTTGAACAACGTACAAAGTCTGCTGCTGACCTCGAGCTGGAAATTCGTCTAGCATTGGATAATGACCTGTTCAAGCTGGCCTACCAACCTAAATACAACCTGAGTGACGATAGCCTTCAAAGCTTTGAGGTCCTGATTCGCTGGTTTCATCCAAAGTGGGGCCCTGTAAGCCCGTCGCGCTTTATTCCCTTTGCCGAAGCCAACGGTTTGATCGTCCAGATTGGTAGGCTGGTACTCGAAGAGGCTTGCAGACAGTGGCGTGAATGGACCGATTTCGGTTTGAAAGTTCCAACGATGGCGATCAACATTTCTCCCCTGCAGCTGGCAAGCTTGGGGTTCAAAGACGCTCTACTGAACACCCTAAAAACTTTTTCGGTGCCGGCCTCCGCCATTGAGCTTGAAATCACGGAAGGGGCAGCACTCAGCCACACTAAAGAACAGATGGAGCTGATTCTTGCGCTCAATAACGAAGGCTTCAGCCTTGCGATCGACGATTTTGGTACGGGTTACTCGTCTTTAAGCCAGCTATCCAGCCTACCTGCCAGCACGCTGAAAATCGACCGGGCGTTTGTCAGCAAAATAACTGATTCAAACAGCGAACCCGTTATCGAAGCCATCATTGCCCTTGGCCATTCTCTTGGCATGAAAATCGTTGCCGAGGGTGTAGAAACAGAATTGCAACGGGATTTCCTTAAAAATAAGGGTTGCGATATCGCTCAGGGATTCTGGTATTCGAGGCCGCTGAGTGCTGAAAAAATGAGGTCGGCCCTACTGCCTGACTGATTTTTTGTTACATTCAAACATTGGCGCTGACATAAAGCCGCCTTCTGCGAAATCAGGCCAAGTGCGGTTGCAAGCAACAACGGCCTCATACAACAATCAACTCACGCAAAATGTTGCCCCTGATATGAATACAATTGCTGACCACACCGACCCGAACGTCATCGCATTTGCGCTTGAACAGTCTTACAACGCTATTTTACTAACAGACGCAAACTCTGGCGAAGCTGGTCACCGTATTGTCTTCGTAAATCAGGCCTTTCTGCGGATGACGGGCTACAACGAAGAAGAGTTACTCGGACGAAACCCGCGCCTTCTTCAAGGGCCAGCAACCAGTCCTGATGTGATTGACAAACTGCGCCATTGCCTTCATAGCGGCACCCATTTCCAAGGTACGACGGTTAACTACCGCAAAGATGGTCGCCCGTACACAGTCGAGTGGAACGTTTCTCCTGTACACAATAAAGCCGGTGAGATTACGCATTTTATTTCGTTACAGCGGGACATCAGCAGCCTGATAGCCGCGCAGAAAACAACGCAGCTCTTTGCCCACGTAATCAACGCTACCGATGATGGCGTGCTTATCACCGATAGCCATGGAACCATCGAATTTGTTAACAAAGCCTTCGAGACAATCACCGGGTACGGGCTCACGGAGGTACTGGGTCGAAATCCGAGCATGTTCAATTCTGGAGAACAGGACTTTGAATTTTATAAGGACATGTGGGACACCCTGAAGAAGGGCCGTTCTTACAAGGGGACTTTTGTTAACCGCGGCAAGAATAACGAGCTGATTTACTGTAACGAGACGATAACGCCGCTGACCGATGAAGCGAATAATGTCAGTCATTACGTGAGTATATTTCGCGACCTGACGACTCGAGTATTGGAAGAACAGACGTTCCGTGAAATGGTGCGCTTTGACGGGCTAACGGGCGCCCTGACCCGAGCAGCCGGAGAGCTAGCGCTGGAAAAAGCTTACATGCAGCACCGCGGGTCCAAACTGCCTATGTCGATCGCGTTGGCTGATATCGACCATTTCAAACAAGTTAACGACAATTGGGGACATGCCACCGGCGATACAGTTCTCAAAGCTGTTGCGAGCACGATGATTGCTTCATTAAGGGCTAACGATACCGTGATACGCTGGGGCGGTGAAGAGTTTCTGCTTATATTCGGTGGCTGCGACTTAGACCAGGGACTGCCGCTGGCCGAACGTTGCCAGCAAGCCGTGCAGAACCAACATCACGAAAACGTAGGCCCCGTCACCGTGTCGATCGGTTTGGGCGAATTGCAGCCCGAGGAAGCATTAGCCGATTTGATTGAGCGCGTTGATAGAGCCCTTTACAGCGCTAAGACATCAGGCCGTAATCAGACACAGGTGTCGGTCATCCAGAAAAGAGCTTTTAACCCATAATGGATAGTCTTCCTTTGCGCCTGCGTTACCAAACCATCGATGTCGGTAATACTGATATCCATCTGTGCACCCTGCGCGACAATCAACAGTTTAACGACCCCGAGGGCGCGGCCGAGGCCCTGGGTATTTCCTCTGCGGCCTGGCCAATTTTTGGCCTGTTGTGGCCGTCTAGCGTAGTGCTGGCAAACCATATGCTGGACTACCCGATTGAGGGCAAACGCATCTTGGAAATCGGCTGCGGTATAGCGCTATCAAGCCTGTTGCTCAACGGGCGCCAAGCCGACATCACGGCGACCGACTATCACCCCGAAGTTGAACACTTTCTGGCTCGCAACACTCTGTTGAATCACGGCAAAAGCATTGCGTTTGAACGAGCAGACTGGGCCGACGACCGCAGTGAACTGGGGCTTTTTGACCTGATTATCGGCAGTGATCTGTTGTACGAAGACGAGCACGTTCAGTTACTTGCCGAGTTTATTATCAATCACGCCAAACCCCGCTGCGACGTAATTCTGGTAGATCCGGGCCGTGGTCGAAAAACCAAAATCAGCGTGAAGCTGGCCGCGCACGGCTTCAGTAACAGCCATACAAAACCCGTGCATACCGACTACCTTGAGAAGCAGTTTAAAGGCCATATCCTCGAATTTTCTCGAAATATCTAACGCCCAACCCTTGACACATTCGGCAGCGAAACTTATTATACGCGCCGCTTCCATCGTTGATGGCGCGCTGGCAAGGTAGCTCAGTTGGTTAGAGCACAGCACTCATAATGCTGGGGTCACTGGTTCGATTCCAGTCCTTGCTACCAGATTTCAAAGACTTACAGTTAGCGCTGTAGGTCTTTTTTTTGTCCGCGAGAGGTTTGCGGACATAATCGTATTTTTGCAAACATCACGAGGACGACCTCGCCCATTTGGGGACACAGCATTCGGGACGGCCCGCTGCAACGGAGTTTTGTTGATGCGCACCACGCCAGACCGTATTCGCCAAGCGGTCAGTTTTGAAGTGATTGGCCTGATCGTTGTTATCAGCTTTGGCACACGTGTACTGGGCTACTCCATGGTGGACATCGGTTTGCTAGGCGCTGTTGGTGCCACCATCGCTACCGTGTGGAACTACATTTACAACCTGCTGTTTGATCACGCACTGCTGAAGTACGCCGGCACGCCCAAGAAATCCGTTAAGCTGAGAGTTGTTCACGCCTTTGGTTTTGAGCTGGGTCTGCTGATCGTTTTCCTGCCGATTGTATCTCGCATATTAAATGTAAGCCTGATGGAAGCTCTGGTTATAGACTTGGGTTTTATGGCGTTTTATCTGTTGTACGCCTTTGCCTTTACCTCGGCTTACGACACTCTCTTCCCCATCGGCCAGCCTTTTCACAAATCGGGGACAAATTTTAAGTAGGGGACAGATTTGAAATCTGTCCCCTCTCGCCATGCCAGCGCTTGTATAATGGGGCGCCCCGCTGCATAGGAATTGTGTGTGCTCATCTCGATTTATCTGATTGCCATCACCGCCGAAGCTATGTCTGGGGCGCTTGCCGCTGGTCGGCGAAACATGGATATGTTTGGCGTGGCGCTGATTGCCTTTGTTACGGCTCTGGGTGGCGGTACGGTGCGAGACATGTTGCTGGGCAACTACCCGATTAACTGGACCCAGCACCCCGGCTACATCTACATCACCGTCGGCGCCGGTTTGTTTACCATGGTGATCGCCCGCTATATGCGGCGCCTGCATCAACTGTTTCTGGTTCTAGACTCCCTCGGCCTGATCGCCTTCACCATTATCGGCTGCGAGGTGGCTCTGAAGCTGGATTACGAGATCCCGGTTGTGATTATGGCAGGCCTGATCACCGGCATTTTTGGCGGCATACTGCGGGACATTCTTTGCAACCGAACGCCTCAGGTTTTGCGCCACGAGCTGTACGCCAGTGTGTCTTTAGTTGTTGCCCTGCTCTATCTTTATATGCAACACAAACAGGTGCACCACGACACCAGTTTGCTGGCGGCGTTCAGCGTTGGCCTGGCCTTGCGTATGTCCGCTATTCGCTGGAGGTGGTCATTGCCGGTGTTCTCTTACGACCCCGCGCGCTGGGACGACTGATCGCGCATTAGCTTAGAATTTCTAATTCGAAAGGTGGTTCTTTTAACCGGTTGTGACTGTGGCAT
This sequence comes from Marinobacter sp. BSs20148, assembly GCF_000283275.1. Taxonomy (NCBI): domain Bacteria; kingdom Pseudomonadati; phylum Pseudomonadota; class Gammaproteobacteria; order Pseudomonadales; family Marinobacteraceae; genus Marinobacter; species Marinobacter sp. BSs20148. The sequence goes on along the minus strand of NC_018268.1, from coordinate 884,849 downwards.
ACTGCGAGACTGCACATATCCACTTTCTATAACCAAAAGGAATGAGCCGTTATGAAACGGGAAACCATAGCGTTGCACGCCGGGTTCAAAAGCGACCCCACCACCAGAGCTGCAACCACGCCAATTTATCAAACCACCTCTTATACCTTTGATGACACTCAGCACGGCGCTGACCTGTTTGATCTGAAAGTGCAGGGCAATATTTATACCCGCATTATGAACCCCACCAATGCGGTGCTGGAAGAGCGCATGGCGCAGCTGGAAGGCGGCATTGGTGCGCTGGCAGTTGCTTCGGGTATGTCTGCCATCACCTATGCCCTGCAAACCATCTGTACCGTGGGCAATAACATTGTTAGCACCAGCCAGCTTTACGGCGGGACCTACAACTTGTTTGCCCACAGCCTGCCGAACCAAGGCATTACCTGTAAAATGCTCACCCACGATGACTTTGATGGGGTAGAAAAAGCCATTGATGAAAACACTCGTGCCCTGTTTTGTGAGTCCATCGGCAACCCGGCCGGCAACGTTGTGGACATTCAGCGCTGGGCTGAAATAGCCCACAAACATGGCCTGCCGCTGATAGTGGATAATACCGTTGGCACACCTTTTCTATGCCGCCCTATCGAACACGGTGCAGACATCGTGGTTCACTCGCTGACCAAATATCTGGGCGGCCACGGCACCACCGTTGCCGGCGTTGTGGTGGATTCTGGCAAATTTGACTGGAAAGCCAACGCCGACAAGTTCCCGATGCTGAACGAGCCAGATCCGTCGTATCACGGCGTGGTATACACCGAGGCCTTAGGGGCGGCAGCGTTTATTGGCCGCTGCCGCGTAATTCCACTGCGCAACACGGGTGCCGCACTGTCACCGTTTAACGCGTTCCTGATCATGCAGGGCATTGAAACCGCCGCTCTGCGGATGGAACGCCACTGCGAGAACGCCCAGAAAGTCGCTCAGTTCCTGCAGGATCACCCGGCTGTAGAATGGGTTAACTACGCCGGCCTGGCCAACAGCCCGTTCCGCGCCACCTGCGAAAAAATTTGCGGCGGCAAAGCCTCCGGTATTCTCAGCTTCGGTATTAAAGGCGGCCGAGACGCCGGCGCACGTTTCATCGACGCGCTGGACATGGTGCTACGCCTGGTCAACATTGGCGACGCCAAATCCCTTGCCTGCCACCCGGCAACCACCACTCACCGCCAGCTAAACCCGGACGAGCTCAAATCTGCAGGTGTGAGTGAAGACCTGGTGCGCCTGTCGATTGGTATTGAGCACATTGACGACATAATTGCTGATGTCGCCCAGGCTCTGGACGCCGCCGTTCGCTAAGAACTCCAGCAATCTGCGCTACCGGCTTGTTTTGGTAGCGCAGATGTTGGGTGCCAATACCGTGCCCGTGTTTATCCCTACTGTTCTTGTATCTGGCGCGCCTCGGCTTTACCCTTTACGCCTAACCAAAGTCTTTTGTACAGAACGAGAGCTCCGCATCCATGACCGCAAACACCAAGCCCCGTGTGGCAAGTGGCGCCAAGTTCCGCAGTGAACATGGCTTTTCTGCTATTAAGGACGGCGTTAAGCAAAGCCGCAATGTTTCCAACGAAGGCGTCAGCAACGACCCAAAACCCAAGTGGTTGCGTGCACGTATGCCCGGTGGTGAGCGCTACGAGGCGGTCAAACAGAATGTGAAAAGCCACAAGGTTGCCACCGTGTGCCAGGAATCCCACTGCCCCAATATTGGTGAGTGCTGGACCAACGGCACGGCAACGATCATGGTGATGGGTTCGGTGTGTACACGTGCCTGCAAATTCTGCGCAGTAGACACCGGCAACCCCAACGGCTGGCTAGATAAAGACGAACCCGAGAATACTGCAAAATCGGTAGAACTGATGGGCTTACAATACATTGTGCTGACATCGGTTGACCGCGACGACTTGCCCGACGGCGGTGCTGGCCATTATGCCGCCTGTGTGTCGGCCATCAAGCACCGCACGCCGGAAGTCAGAGTGGAAGCACTCACGCCGGACTTTGATGCGGTAATGCAGCACGTAGAGCAGGTTGTAGACTCCGGACTGGATGTATTCGCCCAGAACGTCGAAACCGTTCGCCGCCTGACTCACCCGGTACGCGACCCGCGAGCCGGCTATGAGAAGACTCTAAGCGTACTGAAGCATGCCAAGCAATACCGCCCGGACGTACTGACAAAAACCAGTTTAATGCTGGGCTTGGGGGAAACCGACGAAGAAATTCAACAAACCATGGATGACTTGCTGGCGGTGGGCGTGGATATTCTGACGCTGGGCCAGTATCTGCGCCCTACTCCGAACCATTTGCCGGTGATGCGCTACGTCACCCCGGAAGAATTCAACCGTTACCGGGAAATTGGCCTGGCCAAGGGCTTTATGGAAGTGCCATCAGGCCCCTTAGTGCGGTCAAGCTACCGTGCAGATCGAGTGTTTGACAAGAACAACTTGGGATTAGCGGTGCCAGCAGTTCCTGCATCAATAGAAACGATATCGGCAGAATCCAAGCCAGTCAACGCCCTGCAGATACCGGTCAAATTCGTAAGCTGACCGAGCACCTGCATTGGCATCTCACCGCTGTTGGCGGGGCTGTATTTACTGGCCGCCCTGCTGACGCTGCTGTTGCATTTGCTGCATTTTTTGCATTTGCATCTTCAGCTCATTGCGCTGCTCATCTGTAAAAATACTTTCTACCTTCGCTTGCATCAGGGCAGACAGTGCTGCCATCTCACCGGTTACATCACCCAGCTCTTCCGCGTGTTCGCGAATGGCATCTTCGCTGAAATCTGCTTTTACCTCGGCTTGCAACTGCTGCTGAAGCGTTTGCGCCTGCTGGCGCAGATCTATAATTTGACCCTGCAATTCGTCAAATACGCCGCGGATCTGTTCTTGTTGCTCGTCGTTCAAACCAACCATTTGCGCCAACTGATCTATACGGTCGGGCTGGGCATTCGCCTGTTGCGCCAATGCCGGCGCCGAAAGACTTACCGCAATCAGTGCTGTCCCCAGTGCTTTTATCAATTTCATACTGCTCTCCGTTTTGAATAATTTCACACACCCTAAAGCATCATGTGGGTAAGTAGCACCCCATAATGACTGTTTATTTCGAATAATAGCCGCCAAAGCGGCTTCCAGCCCAACATTAAGGCGATTTTCAGGCAAATATGAAAGTTTGGTCTTCGACTTTCGGTATTGCGCTGAAATTGCTGCATAATGGCGGCTCTTTTTATTCACACACACTGACCAGCGCGTTTTGAATTCAGCGCGTTTACGGGCAGCGGGAGTAGCACAATGGCGATTAACTGGTTTCCCGGGCACATGCACAAAGCCCGCAAGGAGATCAAAGAAGTCATGCCGCAGATGGACCTGATTATCGAGGTGGTGGACGCCCGCATTCCCTTTAGCAGCGAAAACCCTCTGGTGCCTGCGCTGCGCGGTGATACACCGTTGATTAAAGTGCTTAACAAGCGCGACCTGGCCGACCCCGATGTGACGGGGCAGTGGCAAAGCTGGCTAGAACGGGAGCGCGGTGTAAAAACCATCACTCTGACCCACAATCAGCGGAGCGAAGCGCTGGACATTCTTAACCTGGCCGAACAGCTCACACCGAATCACGATCGCCAGAAAAGCGCGCTACGGGTGATGATTCTAGGCATTCCTAACGTCGGAAAATCTACCCTGATCAATACCCTGGCCGGACGACCTGCCGCAAAAACCGGTAACGAGCCGGCAGTCACCCGAGCTCAGCAAGCGATTAAATTGCCAAATAACATTTTGCTATACGATACCCCCGGTTTCTTGTGGCCCAAGCTTTCACCGGCGGCCTGTGGTTATCGCCTGGCGGTTACCGGCGCTATTCGCAGCGCTGTACTGGATTTTGAAGACGTTGCGCTGTTTACCGCCGAGTATTTGCTGGCTCATTACCCGGAATTCCTGACCAGCCGCTACGGACTGGACCCGCTGCCGGTTGACGGTCTGGCCGCAATGGACGCCATTGCGGCCAGACGCCGGTTTTTTGGGCGCGGCGGCATACCGGATTTACACAAAGTGTCGGAGGTGTTGCTGAACGAATTCCGCGCCGGCAAGCTGGGTCGCATTTCTCTGGAAACACCGCGCCTGATCCAGCACGAAACCGAAATTGCTCTAGCTGAAGCCGAAGTTCAAGCTTTACTGGATGCAGAAAAAGCAATCGCAGACGGCAAAAAGAAAGCGAAAACCCGACGTAACCGCAAACATTAGTGTCACATTTGCATCTACGCCTGAACCAAGGTCATATACAATATACTGATAAAAAGCTTTACCATCATATTTATACAACGCAACACAAGCGCCTGTTCCTGGCGCCGGTAAGGAGAACTTTATGAGACGCGTCGTCGTCACCGGAATGGGAATTATTTCCTGCCTGGGCAATAGCCTGGACGAAGTTACCAACAGCCTGAAAACTGGAAAATCCGGCATCCGCTTCAGTGAAACCTACAAAGAACTGGGATTCCGCAGCCAGATTTGTGGCGCACCGGATGTCGACACCACTGTAATTGACCGAAAAGTACGTCGGTTTATGGCTGACTCGGCCATGTACAGCTACTTGTCGATGCAGCAGGCCATTGCCCAAGCCGGTTTGACCGACGACATGGTGTCAAACGATCGCACCGGGCTGATTGCCGGCTCTGGTGGCGCGTCTTGCTCAAGCCAAGCGGAAGCCGTTGATATTCTGCGCGCAAAAGGCGTAAAGCGCATTGGGCCTTATATGGTACCGCGCATTATGGCCAGCACTGTCTCTGCGTGCCTGGCGACCGCCTTCAAGATTCGCGGAGTGAACTTTTCCATATCGTCGGCCTGCGCCACCAGCGCGCACTGTATTGGCCAAGCTATGGAACAAATCCAGCTGGGCAAGCAAGACATTGTCTTTGCCGGCGGCGGTGAAGAAGAAGACTGGAGCCTGACCATGATGTTTGACGCCATGGGTGCCCTGTCTACGAAATACAACGATGCACCGGAAACTGCGTCGCGGCCGTTTGATAGCAAGCGTGACGGTTTTGTGATTGCCGGTGGCGGCGGTATGCTGGTACTGGAAGAACTGGAGCACGCCCGCAAGCGCGGCGCCAACATTATTGCCGAGCTGACCGGCTACGGTGCCACTTCAGACGGCTATGACATGGTTGCGCCATCCGGTGAGGGCGCCCAACGTTGCATGAAGCAAGCCATGGCAACCATGCATGGCAGAGTTGACTACATCAACGCCCACGGCACCAGCACCCCGGTTGGCGACGCTGCGGAGATGGGTGCTGTTCGCAACACCTTCGTTGACAAAATACCGCCAATTTCCTCTACCAAGTCACTGTCTGGGCATTCGCTGGGCGCCGCCGGTGTACAGGAAGCCATTTACTCGTTGCTGATGATGCAAAACGGCTTTATCGCCGGAACCGCAAATCTGAACGAGCTGGATGCGGCCATTGCTGACCTGCCCATTGTGGGGCCGGCGGGCCAAGAAGCCACCCTTAACGCGGTGATGTCCAACAGCTTTGGCTTTGGCGGCACCAATGCATCGCTGATATTTGAGCGTCTCTAGCAAAGACCGACCCGAAACGCCATTGGCAAATGGGTTGATCCGTAATAAGCTGAGACTGGATATAGATCAAATTTGACGGGCCATCTGCTATGAACCAAGCAATTCGACTCCATCAGGTTGCTTCACAGCTCAAGGCTACATGTAACAAGTGTAGTTTGAGCAATCTTTGCCTGCCCCTTGCACTGGAAGAGAATGATTTGGAGCGCCTTGAAGACATTGTTCTGCAGGGCAAAATCTTCAATCGGGGCGAACATATTTTTGACCAAAGCACGCCTTTTAAATCGTGCTTTGCGGTGCGTAGCGGGTCAGTAAAAACCTCGATTATTACCGAAGGCGGAGATGAACAGGTTACCGGTTTTTTCATGCCTGGCGAGCTGATTGGGCTCGACAGCATGGCAACCGACAACTACGCCTGCACCGCCAAGGTACTTGAGCGCACCAGCGTATGCGAATTTCCAGTCGAAAAACTGGAGCAATTGACACGTAAGTTGCCTGAGCTTCAGCACCATATGTACCACCTGATGAGCCAGGAGATACAAAACAGTCACCAGCTAGCCATGCTGCTGAGCAAGAACACCGCGGAGGAGCGTATTGCAGCTCTGTTGTTGTCGCTGTCCAGCCGCTTTCAGCGCAGACGCATGTCACCCACTAATTTCAGCCTGCCGATGGCGCGCAATGATATCGCGAACTTTTTGGGCCTTGCGGTAGAAACGGTTAGCCGGGTATTCACCCGCTTCCAAAATCAGGGCATCATCAAAGCTCGCGGCCGTGAAGTCGAACTGCTAGACGTAGAAGCCCTGCAACTGGTCACTCGCGATTTTGCCCGCCAAGGTTGTCGCTAGAAAATCACCTCTATGGGCTGGCAGATTTGACCGGATCTGGCGCTTTTAGCAGAGTCAGCTCATCCGTCAGCCCCACACGCCAGGGGACTTGTTTGATACCAAAAGTGTTACGAATTTTTGTACACACTAAGCGTGTGTTCATTGGTTCCAACTGACCCCATCCGCCCACTTCATCCACCAGATGCAAATCCTCGGGAATACCCGGCAAGCCGGCAATGGCCAAACCCAGCTCATACAGGCTGATGCCTTCAGAACCGGCGTACTGATAAGTGCCCCACACTTCAGCCCCGCAATCGAGCTGCTGTATAATAGCCCGCATGACTCGTGCCAAATCAGTGACTGCCAAGGGTTGACCAACGCAGCGGCCGGGCAACGACAAGCGGGTGCCAGCGGCTGTGCTAGCCTGAACCTTCCGTATAAAGCGCCCCAAGCTCCATCCTGTTCGCAAAATAATGTGGCGAGTCAACAAACCACGCAGGCCCTGCTCGCACTCCCACTGCCAAACACCCAGCTGGTTCACCGGCTGCCCGGGGTTCGAGGCAATGTAAGCCGTCTGTTTGCGGCCATCAAAAATATAGCAGGTGGACAATTGCAGCATCGCGATATTGCGATCGCGGGCAAACTCGCCGAGCGCCAAAGGCAATGACAAAGCTGAGCGCTTGACGTCATCGGGGTGTTCTTGGGCGGATTCCGGATCGGCTAGCCAAAGCGCATTGACAATCAAGTCCGTATCCGCCGGAACCCAGCTTTCCAGGGCTGCCAGATCCACGCTGGCCGTGTTACTCACCAGCAAAGGGCTGACCTGCAAAGAGGTGGCGCGCAGCTGCTCCAGTAATACTCTACCCAAGGGGCCGTAATCGTGAACTACCAGAACATGCACGGGTCTTCTTTACCTCCAATCCTGTTAAGTAAAACTAGCACCAGCGCCGAGGTACCCGGGCTGTAACGCTCGTCAGCAACTCATAACCAATCGTACCGGCGTGGCCGGCCACCTCATCCACCGGCACCGTTGCGCCCCACAGTTCTACCGGGTCGCCATTGAGGGCTGCGGGGGCCGTGCTCAGATCTACCGCCAACATGTCCATCGACACCCGGCCGATAAGCTGTATGCGCTGGCCATGGATAGCAGCAGGGGTACCCGTGCCCGCATGGCGAGGGTAACCGTCGCCGTAGCCCAAGGCGACAATACCCATGCGTGTCGGCTTGGACGCCACCCAGTCTGCGCCGTAACCCACGCTGTCACCGGGCTGCAACAGGCGGGTACTGATCAGCGGTGCCTGTAAAGTCATTACTGACTTCAAACCCAGCTCCGCAGCCGACGTACCGACAATGGGCGACGCGCCATACAGCATGATGCCGGGGCGGCTCCAGCCAAACAGCTTTTGGCCCGGCCTGAACAACGCCGCCGAATTGGCGACGCTACGCTGCAACTCGGGCCAAGGCGCGATCGCCTTCTCAAAACGCTCGGTCTGCTGCTGTGTCATGGTGCTGCGTTCGTCATCGGCACAGGCAAAGTGGGTCACAAAACCAATCACCTTTGACGCCAGCTGGTGCTGCGCAAGCGTCGCCATGACCTGAACCAGCTCCTCGGTATGAAAGCCCAGGCGGTTCATCCCGGTATTTACTTTCAGCCAGATGCGCGGCGCAGCTGGCGCTCGCACAAGCCACTGCAACTGGTCGTCGCAGTGCAGCACCGGTTCGAAGTTGTTCTCTATGCAAGTCGCCAGATCCTGCTCGCTATGAACCCCCTCCAGCAACGCCACAGGCTGCTGACCTACGCCAGCATTACGAATGGCAATGGCCTCTTCAATACACGCCACCGCAAATTTGGGCGCCACCGCAGCCAGGGCACGCGCAACTCCCGCAATGCCGTGGCCGTAGCCATCGGCTTTAATCACCGCCATGGCACTGGACTGCCCAGAACGCTGGCAGGCCACCTTGTAGTTATGCTGCAGCGCTTTTGAGTCTATCAGCGCAAAGGAGCCCCTTGGCATCAGTAGTCGTCTCCATACTCGCTATAATTACCGTGGGCAAGATCTTCAAACTTGGTGTACTTGCCAATAAACGCCAAGCGTATCGTACCAATGGGGCCGTTCCGCTGCTTGCCGATGATAATTTCAGCCACACCTTTATCTGGAGTATCTTCGTTATAAACCTCATCACGATAGACAAACATAATAACGTCTGCATCTTGCTCGATAGCCCCGGATTCACGTAAATCCGAGTTAATAGGCCGCTTGTTGGGGCGTTGTTCCAGGCTGCGGTTGAGCTGCGACAGTGCAACAACCGGGCAACTCAGCTCTTTGGCGATGCCCTTGAGTGAGCGGGAAATTTCGGAGATTTCCGCGGTGCGGCCTTCGGTGTTTCCGGGCACCCGCATCAGCTGCAGGTAATCCACCATGATCAACCCGATTTTGCCGCCATTCTCCCGCGCAATGCGCCGCGCCCGCGAGCGCAGCTCGGTTGGGCTTAGGCCGGGGGTATCGTCAATATAAAGCGGTTTGTCCTTCAGCAGGCTCACCGCCGAGGTCAACCTGGGCCAGTCATCTTCTTCAAGCTTGCCATTACGCACCTTGGTTTGATCAATGCGCCCAAGCGATGACAGCATACGCATGGCCAAGGCGTCCGCTGGCATCTCCATGCTGAACACCAACACGGGCAGGCCACTTGAAATCAAGGCGTTTTCGACGATGTTCATGGCGAGCGTGGTTTTACCCATGGACGGCCGCCCGGCAACAATAATCAGGTCTGAGGGCTGCATACCCGAAGTGCGCTCATCCAAATCACGAAAACCCGTGGTCAAGCCGGTGGTCTGCTCGCCAGATTCGAACAGCTCTTCAATGCGGCTCAGGGTTTGCGTAAGGATCGGATTAATTCCCTTAGGGCCAGAACCTTCTTTAACCCGCGCTTCGGCAATCTGGAACACCGTGCGTTCGGCTTCGTCTAAAATCTCACTGCTGTTGCGACCCAATGGGTTGAACGCCGAATCGGAAATTTTACCCGATGCTTCCACCAACTGGCGCAAAATAGAACGTTCACGAACAATATCAGCGTAGGCGCGGATATTCGCTGCACCGGGGGTCTTTTCGGCCAGCTCAGCCAAATACGACAGACCACCAGCGTGCTCGATATCCCCGGCTCGCTCCAGAAATTCGGCCAGAGTAACAACGTCTAGCGGCTCGTTTTCACTGGCCAGGCGTTCCACCGCGCCAAAAATCAACCGATGATCTTGGCGATAAAAATCCACCGCCGAAATCATCTCGGAGATTTCATCAAAGCGGCGATTGTCCAGCATTAGCCCACCCAGCACGGCCTGCTCCGCTTCCAAAGAATGCGGCGGCACTTTAATTCGACTGGTTTCTGGATCGCTGTTTGCGGACTTAAGATTCGGCTTTGCCATGAACACGTCTTCAGTTGACCACTGCTCTGGCGGACGGCTTACGAATGCTCAGTGGCAATGGGAGAGGAAACAGGACTTTAGAGCATACCAGAAAGCAGCAAGCCCGAAACCGTATTGCTACCGTTCCGAGCCTGCTATGCGGCAATAAAGATCAGAGCTGATCATTATTGCCTGATGCTGAACTGCTACCAATTACTCGGCAACAACCGCCAGCTTAACGGTTATGTGAACATCACTGTGCAGCTTGAGCGCAACTTCGTACTCGCCAACAGCCCGCAGCGGGCCTTCTGGCAGCAGCACTTCGCTCTTTTCTACATCGGTACCGGAAGCGGTGATGGCATCAGCCACGTCGCGCACACCAATAGAACCAAACAGCTTACCTTCATCACCCGCTTTAGAGCTGATGGTGAAAGATGCGCCTTCGAGCTTTTCGGCGCGGGCTTGAGCAACAGCCAGTTTTTCAGCTGCGGCTTTTTCAAGCTCGGCACGACGCTCTTCAAACGCGTTCAAATTGGCTTCAGTGGCCGGAACCGCTTTGCCATAAGGCAACAAGAAATTACGGCCGTAACCGGATTTCACGTTAACCTTGTCACCCAGGATACCCAGGTTTGCAACTTTATCGAGCAGAATAACTTCCATCTCGTTAACCTCTTCGTGCTTTATACGACCGGTCCGGGAGGGTTGATTCGCCCCCGAATATTCAGCCAACTATCCACAAAAGCCAGAACTACTAACAGAATCATCAGGCTTGGGCCCAGCAACACCAACGCAATGTAAAACATCACCAACCATTGGCGGTTCAGTTTCTTACGCGCTACAACACCATGAATCAGCGCCAGCCCGGCCAGGAACAGCGGAGTTCCCGCAGCCCAGGCCAGCAGCACAGTGTTCAACCCCAATACGGGACCAGCCACCATGGTGACAGCAAACACAACCGCAAATATCGGCGACAGGCGCAGCCCGTGAAACTCTGTGCGCAAACCGCCAGGGTTGTACAGTGCTGCCTGCCAACCACGGGCCAGCAGGGTCATACCTATGGCCAAAGCCAGATAAGTACCCGCCATACTGGCGCTCATGGTTTGCCGAATCACAGATTCCAGGTTGCTACCCAGCGCCTGCGCAACCTCAGCGTTGTATTGCTCGTAAAACTGAACTCCGGTTTGCACCAGAATGTCCATCAGGCCAGGGTACAGCTGCGGTAGAACCAATCCGGTCACAATCGCCAGAAAAGTACCGCCGCACAGAGCCTTGTCCCACGACGAAGTCACCCGCAACAGAGCTGTCATCAGCATCACTTCCAGCAACACGGCCAGAGCGGTAGGGTCTTGCCCAAACCAACTCCAGCCCAGTGCCGGCAGCAATGCCCAAAGGCCAACGTTCAGCCCTTGACGAATGCCAAGCCGTAATATAACAAGCCCGACAACCGCTGTGCCAACCCAGAAAAGCAGAGGTATAGCCGTCGTTAAAGCCGCTACCACGCTAGCCTGCAGGGGACCGCGCATTACAAATTGTGCCAGTGCACGCATGGTCCCAAGTCCTGTTCATCTGTTCTTAGTTATCGTGGCTGTCCGAATACGGCAGCAGTGCCAGGAAGCGGGCGCGCTTGATAGCGGTGGCCAGCTGACGCTGATAACGTGCTTTGGTGCCGGTAATGCGGCTAGGCACGATTTTGCCTGTTTCAGTGACATAACCTTTCAGGGTGTCCAGATCCTTGTAATCGATCTCTTTAACACCTTCTGCCGTGAACCGGCAGAACTTGCGACGTCTGAAAAAACGAGCCATAACGTAACTCCTTAACTCCGGTTAATTACTCTTCTTCGTCTGTGTCGTCAACTTTCTGGCTTTCGTCAGATTCAGTTGTACGGCGCGGACGATCATCTCCACTTGGGCGGCGGTCTTCGCGAGACTCTGCCGATTTCATCGGAGACATATCGGTAACAGCTTCATCACGACGCAGGATCAGCTCACGCATGATGGCATCGTTGAAGCGGAAGTTATGTGTCAGCTCGTCCATCGCGGTCTGCGAACATTGAATGTTCATCAGCACGTAATGAGCTTTGTGAATCTTGTTGATCGGGTATGCCAGGTGACGACGGCCCCAATCTTCCAAGCGATCTACCTGGCCACCATCTTCAGTGATGAGGCTGGTATAACGCTCGATCATAGCGGGCACTTGCTCGCTTTGATCCGGGTGTACCATAAATACAACTTCGTAGTGACGCATGAATTCTCCCTACGGATTGAACAGCCTCTAGATTTGCGGCCGGCGTAAACGCCATCAATGCCGCACAACATAAAAGCAAGGAGGTGACAGCAGAACTGCCGCTTTTTTTGCCAGGCTCGAAACTCTTTATCGGAAAGACGTTTGCCGGCGCTGGCGAGGTAATGCATTGCCTTTGTTGAAGCAATAAAAAACCACCCCGGAAAAGGGGTGAGGTACTATAGGCGGGTGTCGCTAGGTATGCAAGGATTGATAAGCTACCGCGGCTAACCCTTAGCAGAACGCTGGCGCAGGGCCTCATAAAGACACACACCACTGGCAACAGACACGTTCAAACTTTCAACGTCGCCCACCATCGGTATGTTGATCAATTGGTCACAATGCTCACGGGTCAACCGCCGCATACCCTTGCCTTCGGCGCCCATCACCAGCGCCAGCGGGCCTGTCAGGTCGGCCTGATGCAAGGTAGCAGTGGCTTCCTCCGCGGTGCCGACCAACCAAACGCCCTGCTCTTGCAAGGTGCGCAGCAGGCGTGCCAGATTGGTAACACGTACAAAAGGTACGGTTTCCGCCGCGCCGCAGGCAACCTTGCGGGCAACCGGCGTTAACGTGGCGGATTTATCTTTCGGAACAATCACCGCCTGCACGCCGACTGCATCGGCGGTGCGCATACACGCGCCCAGGTTATGGGGGTCGGTAACACCGTCCAGAATCAACAGAAACGGCGGCTTTTCAGAGTTTGCCAGCAACGCTAGCAGGTCGTCTTCGCTCCATTCCCGGCTTTCGCTGACCGACGCAACAATGCCTTGATGGACACCGGCAACGCGGCTATCCAGCAGTTTGCGATGCACAATCTCCCAAGATACACCCAGGGTATCCAGCAGTTCGGTGGTGCTTTTTACCCGTTTATCCTGGCGACCGGTTTGAATCCACACTTGCAGTAGCCGCTCGGGTTCACGCTTTAAGATGGCTTCAACGACATGCCAGCCAAATACAAATTGCTCTGCCACTGACGGTATTTCCTGCTAAAAAAGTTTTGGTAGATCTACCACCGCCTTGCGCGCCCATTAAAGTCGGCAAGGTGGTGGTCAGCGAAAGACTATAGGTCAGCTCGGCTCGCTAGCTCTTGGGTCTGCGCTTGCGCGGCTTGCGCAATTCGCCGCCACTGGCATCGCCGTCGCTTGCCGAAGCTTTGCCGCCAGCAGCACGAGCCGCATCGGCAGCCAGTTGATCACGCGCGGAGCCGGCGGCCGGCTTGGCACGACCCGGTTTCGGGCCTGCGGATTTAGAACCGCGGCCTGCAGATGGCTTATCAGACTTGCTACCGCGCTTACTGCGCTCGCCTTTCGCTTTACCGTCTTTTTTGCCACCTTTGTCACTCTTAACTCCATCGCGACCGCCGCGGCTGTTCACTCCAAGCGCATCGCGGTCGGCCTGGCGACGCTTTGGCGTGCTTACCAGCTCCAGGTCAATTTTGCGATCTTCCATACCCACACGCATCACTTTGACACGCACTTCATCACCGAGGCGGAAGCTGATGGCCGTGCGCTCACCAATCAACCGGTGCTTGGCGTGATCGTGCTGGAAGTAGTCGCCATTCAACGTCGACACGTGCACCAGGCCTTCGATATAGATGTCGGCAAGCTCTACAAAGAAGCCAAAACCGACAACAGCCGCAATGACGCCGTCGTATTCCTCACCTACGTGGTCACTAAGGAACTCGCACTTCAACCAAGCCATTACGTCGCGGGTGGCATCGTCAGCGCGGCGTTCGGCCATCGACGCATGTTCACCGAACTTCTCCATACGGGCGTAATCGTACGGATACTTCGCCAGTTCCGCGTCTACCTGGTCTGGCGCAATCACGTCTTTCGTTGGCTGATCTGCGTGAATGCAGGCTTTAATTGCCCGATGCACGATCAGGTCCGGATATCGCCGAATCGGCGAAGTAAAGTGTGCGTAGCTCGAATACCCCAGGCCAAAGTGGCCGGCTTCCTCAGGGCTGTAAACTGCCTGACTCAGGGAGCGCAACATGACAGTCTGAATCACTTGAGCATCAGGCCGCTCACCGATAGAGCCCAGCAGTTTCTGGTAATCAGCCGACGTAGGCTTGTCTCCGCCGCCAAGCTGCAAGCCTAGCTCGCCCAAAAACAGCCGCAGGGAACCAAGGCGTTCTTCCGATGGGCCGTCATGCACCCGATACAGCGCCGGCATTTTGTGCTTTTTCAGGAAGCGCGCGGTAGCCACGTTGGTCGCCAGCATGCATTCTTCTACAATTTTGTGGGCGTCGTTGCGGTGCACTGGCACGATTTCTTCAATCTTGCGCTCGGCATCAAACACAATGCGGGTTTCGGTGGTTTCAAAATCAATGGCACCACGCTCGGTACGCGCTTTGCGCAGCAGTTTATATAGGTCATATAGATTGTGCAGCTCGGGCAACACGGCGGAATACTGGTTACTCAGCTCGATACCGCGAGGGGATTCGGGGTGTTCCAGAATATCGCTGACCTTGTTATAAGTCAGCCGCGCGTGGCTGTTCATTACCGCCTGATAGAAGGTGTAGCTACTGATGTTGCCGGCAGCGCTGATCGTCATATCTGCCACCATGCACAGGCGATCCACTTCCGGGTTCAGTGAGCACAAACCGTTGGACAGCTTCTCCGGCAGCATGGGCACTACGTGGTCTGGAAAATACACTGAGGTGCCGCGATTCAGCGCTTCGTCATCCAGCGCTGAGCCCGGGCGCACATAGTGCGACACATCGGCAATAGCAACCAGCAAGCGATAACCACCGCGCGGGCGCGGCTCGCAATAAATGGCATCGTCGAAATCCCGCGCGTCTGCACCGTCAATGGTTACCAGCGGCAACTCGCGAATGCACACGCGGTTGCGCTTGTCAGCATCGGTGACCTGTTCGGAAATGGCCGCGGTTTGCTCACCTACCGCATCTGGCCACGAATGGGGAATGTCGTAGGCACGAATCGCCACGTCAATTTCCATACCCGGAGCCATGTGCTCGCCCAGCACTTCGGTGACGCGCCCAGTGGGCTGGCTGCGCGGGGTGGGCTGGCGAATGATGTTGACCACCACGTACTGGCCATGACGTGCCGCACCGGCCATCTCATCCGGTATCAATACTTCGTGGTTGATGCGAGCGTTTTCAGGCACCACAAACATAATGCCGCTTTCTTTAAAGAAACGGCCGACGGTTTGCGTGGTGCGGTGCTCCAACACCTCAACAATCACGCCCTCACGGCGGCCACGATCGTCTACTTTGTCAACGCGGGCAACCACACGGTCGCCGTGAAACACCTGGCGCATCTGGCGCGCGGTCAAAAACAGGTCAGTGCCATCGCCATCAGGTGTTAAAAACCCGAAGCCATCTTTATGGCCAATCACCCGGCCACTTACCAGGTCGGCTTCTTCGATCGGCAAAAAAGCGTTGCGGCGGTTGCAAATAAGCTGGCCGTCGCGGCACATCGCAATCAGGCGGCGGCGCAGGGCTTCAATGCTCTCTTCTGACGACTGCCCCAGTTCTTCGCACAGGGTTTCATGTGTGGCCGGCGCACCCCGATCCTTCAGGTGCGCAAGAATGAACTCGCGGCTCTGAATCGGGTTGTCGTAATTCTGGGCCTCACGTTTGGCGTGGGGGTCGTTGGAGGTCTTCTTACTGGAAACCATTCGGATCCTTGTTTGCTATCTGTGCCTCAGCGGCACAACTGTATTGAGTCAATGGGCGTTAGCATAACAGTATAACGCCGGTTCGCCGAAACTGCCTGATACGCAGGCTTTATAAAGCAGGTAGAAAGCGCATCAGTATTTACACTTGGGCATATTCGTAGCCCTTTCCTTTGCGGCGTCAAAGAAGGCAAGTAAACCTATCAGCCTTTTGAAAAAGTATTTGACAGTTTTTCGGCGAATCATTAAAGTACGCGCCATCGGTTGAGAGCAACATTAACTGACGGCAGAAGACTCTGATTTTCGAACATCAGACTTCCTGTGAATCACCTGCCGAGGTGGTGAAATTGGTAGACACGCTAGCTTCAGGTGCTAGTGCTCGCAAGGGCGTGGAGGTTCAAGTCCTCTCCTCGGCACCATTCTACTAGAATGGCCTTCCAGTTTAACGAATCACCCCACGATCAATAATTTAAATATATTTCTGGTATCTTAAACAGGTGCACGGGAGATTTTTTGTGGGTTTCGAAATGTGCTCACCATTGCACTGAAACAATAGCCCCAACGACTGGATACGCAAGCGCGTACCAGATGACCTCCGCCCCATCATCGGCCAGCGAGAGATCAAGCGTTCACTGAAAACAGCATCCCCAAAAGAAACCACAAATCTCGCCCTCATCGCCTTGGCAGAGATTGAGCAGCCCTTAGACCTCCCTAAACTATTCGCCCTGTGCGCTTAAGTCATTAACCTCGCCCCGAGAACAGTTGGCGGCTAACAGACGTATATTGGGAACGCACACAACTTACCGTTGGCCAATGAAAGAGGAGATACTGTCTAGCGATCCAACCAGGGCAGGCAACGTTAAAGCAAATGTTGCGCAATCACGGCCTGTTTAGGCAAACACAAAAGAGCAGGTAGTCACGATACTCTAAAGTACTGGATCCCCTAAAAGAAAAAGGGTCAAGCAAGCGACAGCCAGTGTCTATGGCTACGGAAACGCGCAATCATCAAAAGGAACAGTCATGAGTCAGTTTCTTTACAGGTATGTAGATACCAAAGCCTGGAACAAAACAGGACTATCCCCCTTCAACTTTGCAATATGCCTGCTGATGATTGTCTCGGTCTTGCTGGCAGTCATTGATGGCAATTTCCGGTGACGGGACAGATTCCTGATAACATGGAATAAGAACTCTACCTTGGGCCGGATCTGGGCTTTTGCTCGTTCCTCAGTAACAGAGCCTAAGGAGAATCGCTGACACCTACAAGGCACGTGAACTGTTAGGATTGTTAACAACATTTTCGACATAATTTAACATTCGTTGAGGAGAAACTACAGACATGGCTAACACCAAAGCATACGCCGCTCAATCTGCGCAATCAGGCGTCGCACCGTTTAGTTTTGACCGCCGAGAACCTCGCCTCGACGATGTATCCATCGAAATTGATTACTGCGGTGTCTGCCACACCGATATTCACTTTGCGCATAATGACTGGGGAGTGACTGTTTACCCGGTAGTTCCGGGCCATGAGATTGTTGGCCGGGTTACCTCTGTAGGCAGCGACGTCTCAACCTACAAGGTCGGGGATGTGGTTGGCGTGGGTTGCATGGTGGACTCCTGCCGCACCTGCTCCGCCTGCGAATCCGGCCTTGAGCAGTATTGCAAAGAAGGTATGACTGGCACTTACAACGGCACAGATCGTTACGATCAATCCGTCACTTTTGGTGGCTACTCAGACAACGTGGTCGTCAGCGAACGCTTCGTGGTCAGGATACCGGAGAAGCTGGACCCTGCCGGCGCCGCACCGCTGCTTTGTGCAGGCATTACCACCTATTCCCCGCTGCGCCACTATGGTGTCAAAAAAGGTGACAAGGTGGGTGTCATCGGGATGGGAGGCCTCGGCCATATGGGCGTGAAGATCGCCAAGGCGCTGGGTGCTGAAGTGACCATCTTCACCCGTTCTGAAAACAAGGTTGCAGAGGCCAAGAAACAGGGCGCCGACCATGTGGTCATTTCCACCGATGAGCAGCAGATGAAGGACGCCACTGAAACTTTTGATTTCATGCTGGATACAGTGCCTGTTCAGCACGACCTGAACCCTTACCTGAACTGCCTCAGCCATGATGGCACCCACATTTTGGTGGGCCTTCTGGAGCCGATTGACCCCGCACTGGAAGCTGGCAATCTGGTCCTTAAACGTCGGGTATTGGGCGGCTCGCTGATCGGTGGCATGCCGGAAACCCAGGAAATGCTGGATTTCTGCGCTGAACACGACATTAGCTGCGATATCGAAATGCTTGATATCAAGAATATCAACGAAGCTTACGAGCGCATAAAAAAAGGCGATGTGAAGTATCGCTTCGTGATTGACATGGCAACGTTAAAAAACGTCTGATTCAGTAGAGAAGCTGGGACAAAGCTATCTTTAAGCACCTAACCCGTCTCAAAGAAAAGCTGTCCCGGTTTTTTTAAGCTTCACAATGTGTGGAATTGGGCATCGCACTCTCGGATTAATGATTATTCAACGTTGCTGGATGCAGGACAGGACGCTGCCTGGTTGATAGCGTCTACCTCGGCGCTGGCCGAGCGTATGGTTGATTCCAGTAGCGACAGGTCTTAAAAAATCTACTAACGCAGAAAACCGCGCGCCTAACCCCCTTTAAGCTTTCGCGCTAACCTCTCTTCCCCCCAGCGAGGCATCAACTTCTGATCAATACCTAAATGATCCAGCAAACGTGCCACCACAAAGTCCACCAAGTCGTTGATGGTTTCCGGGTTGTGATAAAACCCCGGGCTTGCCGGTATGATGACGGCGCCCATGCGGGTCAGTTTCAGCATGTTTTCCAGGTGCACTTCGGAATAGGGCGCCTCGCGCGGTACCAGTATCAGCTGGCGGCGTTCTTTCAGGGCTACGTCCCCTGCTCTCTCTATCAGGTTATTGCTGGCGCCCGTGGCCAGGGCCGACAGCGTACCTGTGCTGCAGGGGCAAATCACCAGCGGAGCTTTTTCGCCAGAACCGGACGCCGGCGGTGAAAACCAGTCTTCGCGACCAAATACCAATACTTGGCCGGGGGCTGCCTGGCTGTATTCACTCAGGCACTGTTGCATGGCCGGCGGTGTGCCGGGTAATTTCAGGTCGGTTTCGGTGGCAATCACAATCTGCGCGGCTTTGCTGATCATCACCTGAACCCGACAGCCGGAAGCCACCAGGCACTGCAGCAGGCGCAGGCCGTAAGGCGCGCCAGAAGCACCGGTAAACGCCAGGTTGATGACTCGCGGGGCATCGTCTGTTGCTGCTGCATTACTCACTGCGGGCACCTCATTCATGCACTGCTTGCTCCGATACTAAGGCGGCGTAATTTAGACTACCCGTTGATACGTTCGATTTCAGCAATCAGCCGTTGATGAATGCCGCCAAAACCGCCGTTGCTCATAATGACAATGTGGCAGGGGCTGGGTAAGTCTGCCGTTACCCGCGCAATCAAATCGTCTACTGATGCTTCTACCCGATGCAAGCTACTGTCGGCGTTGGCCTGTTGCCAGCGTTCAACCAATTTCGGCAACCAGCTCGAATCGTTCAGGTTGGCCCATAGCACACGATCGGCGGCTGCCGCGCTGGGCAACAGGGTGTCACTGTGTACGCCCTGTTTCATGGTATTGGAACGGGGCTCGATCAATGCCAGCACCGGCTCGTTGCCCACCTGTTTGCGCAAGCCGTCCAGGGTAGTGGCGATGGCCGTGGGGTGATGGGCGAAGTCGTCATACACCTTTACGCCATTAATGTCCGCCAGCAACTCCATGCGTCTTTTTACTCCGGAAAAACGGCACAACGCGCTAACGGCGTGGTCTGGAGTAACACCCACATGGCGCGCTGCGGCAATGGCCGACAAGGCGTTACGTACGTTGTGTAGGCCGCTGTGGGCCCACTTTACTGCAGCCACCGGCTGCTCGTGGCGCAACACCATGAAATGGCTGCCGTCGTCGCTCAACAGCTCGGCTCGCCAGTGGCTTGGACTATCGGCTTCGCTACCAATAGACAGCGTTTGCTGCGGGGTCCAGCAGCCCAGGGCAATGGCGTTGTCCAGGTGACTATCCAGCGTCGGGCGCAGAATCAAGCCTTGGGACGGCACGGTCCGAATCAGGTGATGGAACTGGCGTTCGATAGCTTCTACGTTGTCAAAAATATCGGCGTGGTCGAATTCCAGATTGTTCAAAATAAGCGTACGCGGGCGGTAGTGAACAAACTTCGAACGCTTGTCAAAAAACGCGCTGTCGTATTCATCGGCCTCAATCACAAAAAAATCACTGCTACCCAAGCGCGCAGACACCGGCAAATCTCTGGGTACGCCTCCCACCAGATAACCTGCGTCAAACCCGGCCTGCTCCAGTATCCACAGCAGCATGGCGGTGGTGGTGGTTTTGCCGTGGGTGCCGGCTACCGCCAGCACCCAACGCTGGTGTAACACTTCCCGCGCCAGCCATTCGGGGCCGGACATATAAGGAATATTGCAGTTAAGCACCTGTTCCACTTCGGCGTTGCCGCGGGACATGGCGTTGCCGATCAACACCAGATCGGGTCGCGGTTTGAGGTTGTCAGGGTGGTAGCCTTCAATCAGCTCGACTCCCTGAGCTTGCAGTTGGGTACTCATGGGCGGGTAAACGCCTTGATCAGAGCCCGTCACCTTGTGCCCCATTTCATGGGCCAATACAGCCAGGCTACCCATAAAGGTGCCGCAAATACCCAATATATGAATGTGCATGAAACCGACCGCCTCCTGATAAAAACGCTGCCAAGCGTCCCCCATACACTGCAGTCCGTCAAGCATGCGCTGCTGACTGTCTCGGTTTTACCGGTCATGAAAATTGCCGGTAATTGGCGTATCATGCGCGCCATCGTCAAATCAGTGAGAGGCTTACCTGCCAGATGGCCATTAAAAACGCATTCTATGCACAATCCGGTGGTGTTACCGCCGTTATAAACGCCAGCGCCTGTGGCGTTATTCAGACCGCCCGCCGGCACCCGGATAAAATCGGCAAGGTGTATGCCGGGCGCAACGGTATTCTCGGTGCGTTGAAAGAAGAACTGATCGATACCAGTCTGGAGTCCGATGGCGCCATTGCCGCACTGATGCATACCCCTGGCGGTGCGTTTGGATCGTGTCGCCACAAGCTTAAAAATATCTCCGAAAACCGCCGCGAATACGAGCGCTTAATTGAAGTGTTCCGCGCCCACGACATCGGGTATTTCTTCTATAACGGCGGCGGCGATTCGCAAGACACCGCTTACAAGGTATCGCAGATCAGCGAAAAAATGGGCTATCCTATTACCTGCATCGGTATACCCAAGACCGTTGATAACGATCTGCCCTTCACCGATTGCTGCCCGGGCTTTGGCTCGGTTGCCAAGTACATTGCCATCTCCACGATGGAAGCCAGCCTTGACATCAAATCCATGTGCGAGACCTCCACCAAAGTGTTCATTCTGGAGGTGATGGGTCGCCACGCCGGCTGGATTGCTGCATCAGGCGGGCTTGCCGGTCAGGGCGAAGGTGAGCCGCCGCACATTATTTTGTTCCCGGAAATTCCGTTTGATCGCGAGGCCTTCCTGGCCCGGGTGGACTTTTGCGTGAAGGAATACGGTTATTGCGTGATTGTTGCGTCTGAAGGCGCTCAATATGAAGACGGCCGCTTTCTGGCTGAAGCCGGGGCCAGAGACGCCTTTGGCCACACCCAATTAGGCGGCGTTGCGCCAGCGCTGGCAAATCTGATGAAGCAGGCACTGGGCTACAAGTACCACTGGGCCGTAGCTGATTACCTGCAGCGAAGTGCGCGCCATATCGCCTCAGCCACCGACGTAGAACAGGCCTACACCGTCGGCAAGGCAGCGGTAGAAATGGCGATTGCCGGCAAGCAGGCGCTAATGCCCATCATCGTTCGCGAGCAGGCCAAGCCTTATCGCTGGAGAGTGGGCGAGGCACCGCTGAGCGAAGTGGCTAACCAGGAAAAGAAAATGCCGATTCACTACATCACCGATGACGGCTTCGGCATTACCCAAGACTGCCGCGACTACTTGAGCCCACTGATTCAGGGCGAAAGTTTTCCACCTTTTGAGAACGGCTTGCCAAAAGTAGCCAAATTGAAAAACCAATTGGTGGAAAAACGCCTTAAAACCGCATTCGAGCTCTAAAACAACCCCACCACACTCAATACGGCAGCCCTAGAGGCTGCCGTATTGCCAGCTTCGCAGACAAATAAAATATCCGGTGTTTGAGCGGCGGCAGCTCTATTGTATGCTGCAGTCTCGTCTGGCTGTTGACGCCAGTGTAATTCTTTGGGTGCCAATGATTCATGACGAACTCACAAAAACCCAACACCGGCTCTTATTGCATTGCTCTGCAGCCAATTTGCGATGCCAATATGGTCCACGTGGCCGACGAGCTACTCTACCGAGCCACCGCAGGCGCGAGTTTCGCTGTCATAGAAGATGGCCTTATCGCCACTGCGCGGGCCTGCAATGCAGCCTTTTACGAAACCGGTGTAGAGTCACTTTGCGGCCGTAGAAAGCTGTTTTTCAACGCCCCCCGTGAGTGGCTGCTGAACCCGGCATTACTGCCGCCCAGCCCGGAGCAGGTGGTTATCGAGGTACTGGAATGCGTAGAGGGTGACGAAGAAATCCTTGTAGCGCTGAAGCACATAAAATCTCAGGGCTACACCATAGCATTGGATGACTTTGTGCTGACCGACGCCACCCGACCGCTTCTGGATCTGGCCGACATTGTCAAGCTGGACGTGCTGGAGCAGCCTCCCACCAGAAAGCAGGTAGAACACTACCTAACTCGCGGCATCACCTTGTTGGCCGAAAAGGTGGAAACCAAAAAAGAGTTCGATCAAGCTCGGGCCATGGGATTTACTCTTTTTCAGGGTTACTTTTACGCCCACCCAGAAACCCGTCAATCCACCGCCTTTAAGCGCGGGCGCAATCAGTCGGCGCAACTTCGCCTTCTGGGCGAATTACAAAAACCCGAAGCAAACTACAACGAACTGGAACGGTTACTGGTGCAGGAACCTCAGCTGGCGGTGCAAATGCTGCGCACAGTCAATTCTGCAAGCCACAATTTGCCTCACGAAATAATCAGCATGCGACAGGCCATAGTGTTGCTTGGACTGAATCGCCTTCGTAGTCTGGTCACCATGCTGGTACTGGCTAATGACGACCCGTGCAACATGTTGTTGTTGCCACAAGCGCTTACCCGCGCAGCCATGTGCTCGCGGCTGGCTGCACGAGACTACAAGGCAAACAAAGAACCCGCCTTTATGATGGGCTTGCTGTCGATGGTTGATGTGCTGCTCGGCCAAAAGCTCGAACTATTGTGTGACCAACTCCCTCTCGCGCCAAATATCAAGCAGGCGCTGCTTGCTCACGAAGGCCCGCTTGGCAAGACCCTTCATTTAGTAAAAGCTTTTGAAAAGGGCCGCCTGACAAATGCCAGTGACGAAGCGATTGCCACACTCAACCACTTTTTTTTGGAAAGCCGCAGCTGGGCCAATCAGGTTCTGGATGGAATGGACAATTAGAAACGATTAGTGCTCGGCTGTTTCTTGCTGACGGACAAAAGTAGAAAATTCATCATAACCGCCAATGTGCCGCTCACCCACGAAGATCTGCGGCACGGTATTTACGGGCTTGCCGATTTTCTGTGCAATATCCGCTTTAGTAATATCTTCCTCAATCATGTCTACCCATTTAAACTCGAAGTCACGAGCTTCGCACAGACGGATGGCTCTTACGCAGAACCCGCAACTGGTACGACCAAAAATTGTGACTTTTTCCATAACTTGCTCCCGTTATTAATGCTTGCCTGTTAGCTTGGTGGCTATTGGCTTGATCGATGTTTTGTCCCTTGGCTTCGATATGATCGCATGGCTGCCGGAGAATGAAAATTGACTGTTTGAATAGCCGCGATAGTCTAGTATTCCGATTGGCCGACTATGCCGAAAGCCAAAGCTGAGCCAATAAATCCTTAAACGGAGAACCCGTGGTATACCTGACCCTTTTCGCCACCGCTTTTGCCGCTGCTACGCTGCTACCGGCGTATTCGGAAATTCTGCTGGGCACCCTGCTGGCCAAGGGCTATGGGCCATTCTGGTTGTGGTTTGCGGCCACAACCGGAAATACGCTGGGGTCTGTGGTGAACGGAATTATCGGACGCCAGGTAGATCGATTCAAGCACAAGCGCTGGTTTCCGATGACCGAAGTGCAGCTGCACAATGCCCGCAACCGCTTTAACCGCTTTGGCCAATGGTCGTTACTGATGGGATGGTTACCGATTGGCGGCGACGCCCTTACCCTGGTAGGCGGTATTATGCGCGTGCCTTGGCTGAACTTTGTGATTTTGGTTGGCATCGGCAAGGGCCTGCGCTATGCCATTGTGTTGTGGCTGGTACTCAGAGCCTACGGCCCCGAAACCGAAGCGCTGGTGTCGGGTTTAGTGTTCTCAGGGTAAAGATAACGCCGTAGCATGGGCTCACCGTTGAATTCAGCCTGCAAAACGGCAATAAACGTGTAAACCCCGATCAACTTGCGGTTTAGAAATACGAACTCTTTTGGTGGCACGCGAAAGTAGCGATTAATAGCAGAACGAGCGGCCTGCCGTGCTACCCGTGAAGGCAGGTCGCTTTGTTTCCAGCGATACTGGCCGGCGCTGTTCACAGCCACGGGTGGCCATTCGCTGGGGTCGCCAATCAACGGTTCCAACACTGACATACAAACCCCGCCAAAGGTTTCAAGCACCTCAGTGGGCCAGTCACGGCTCATAAACCGGAGTTGCACCCCGCCATCGATCACAGCAGCCAGATCGTTTTCATAGGAGGCACGAATCATTTGGATAACCGGCTGAAGAAAGTCATCGTTGTAGCGCTGCACCGCGCCAAAATCCAGCAGCACGATACGATCGTGGTCTGCTTCTGCGCCCGACTCTCCGGCCAGGCGAATGCGATAGTTGCCAAAGTTCGGGTCGGTCTGAATTTCACCCCAATCAAACAGCTCGCGAAAGAACAGCTCCAGCGCGGCCTTACCCAGCTCACTGCGGCGCTCCAACGACATGCCGGCAACTGTGGGAGAGTTAACAGAGTGCCCGCGCTCATAAGTGGAGGCAATCACTTGGGCACTGGAGTATTCCGGCAGTACCCGCGGCACAATGAAACGCGGATCGTCTAGCAGCATTTGACGAAAACGCTCGGTGGTTCGGGCTTCCAGGCGGTAATCCACCTCGCGGTGCATCATTACCCGCACTTCTTCCAGCCAGTCGTCGAACTCAGGGCCAAAATTGACCAACCGGGCCATTTTTAGCAGCTTGGCAACGGCGTTTAGATCGCTGTCGACCGCATCACCCACACCGGGGTACTGCACTTTCAGCACCAGTTCAAGGCCGTCATTCAAGCGCCGGGCTCGGTGAACCTGGCCCAGTGAAGCGGCGCCAATTGGCTGACGCTCAATTTCCAGCTGCGCCAAACGCTCACTTCCCAATTCCGATTGCAACACGCGCTCGATGGCCGGCCACGCCAAAGCCGTGGTCTGGTCTTCCAGAGTATGCAGCGCTTCGGTAACTTCATCGGGTAGAAAATGTTCGCCGTACAAAGCCATCACCTGGCCAATCTTGACCACGCTGCCTTTTAGTTGGCCAAGTTCCCCTACCAGAAAGCGGGCCTGGGTAGACAACATAGCTTTGTGACGTTGTTCGCGGCGCTCCTTACCACCCAGCCAATTGGTCGCCATGTGGGAAGCCATGCGGGTCCCGGCAAACAGGCCAGCACGGGTAAGGCTAAGCCTGCGTTCGAAGCTGCCGGTTTTTATGCGTGAGACAGAGTTGTCTGATCCCTTTTTTGCCATAAATACTCTCCAACTCTAAATGCTCTCCAGCCCTAAATCTTTCCAGCTTAAATACTCTTTCACTTAGATATTCGCTCACTCAAGTGCTCTCTAAGGTAAATATCTACTGATTCAAATGTTTTTAGCCTGCCACTGTCTCATCTCGGCGCAGATTTACCAGCCCTTCTGCCAGCTTACCGAGCCCCCGCCTGCCAAGCTATGACCCAAGGCGGCAACCAGTTGTTCGGCAAGCTGCTGCTCTGTTTGTGCAAATGTGGCGTGCTGCGCAAAGTCCTGAACCTGGCACATAGCCATACCGGCATAGCCGCACGGGTTGATTCGCGAGAAGGGCTCCATATCCATGGCAACATTCAGCGCCAGGCCGTGGAATGAGCAACCGCGTCGTACACGCAAACCCAGCGACGCGATTTTCGCACCATTCACGTAAACCCCCGGCGCATCGGCTCGCGGCGCGGCACTGATACCCAAAGGTGCAAGAGTGTTTACGATGGACTGTTCAATATGGCTGACCAGCGCGCGAATACCCAGAGCACTGCGAGTTAAATCAATCAGCAGATAAATAACCAGTTGGCCGGGGCCGTGGTATGTCACTTGGCCACCTCGGTCTACCTGAACCACCGGTATATCACCCGGCGCCAGAATATGCTCGGCCTTACCGGCCTGGCCTTGGGTATAAACCGCCGGGTGCTGGAGACACCAGAGTTCGTCAGCGCTGTTTTTGTCGCGGCTGGCGGTAAATGCCTGCATAGCGTGCCAGGTTTCCAGGTAGGGCTGTTCGCCCAAAGAGCGCACAATCAGATGGCTCACGGTCACAGCACCATGTGCACGCGACCGCTGGCTTTAAGCTCGTTAAACAGCGCTTGCAGTTGCGGTTCTCCGGTTGCAACCATGGTCAGCCGCACCGAACAGAAACGGCCGTTACGGCTGTCGTTTACAGTCACGGTACTAACATCTAGCCTCGGTGCATGGCGCTCAACCACTGCTAGTACAAAATCCCTGAAATCCGGAGCTGCATTACCAATCACTTTGATCGCGTAATCGCAGGGAAATTCTATTTTTGGTGCTTTTTCGTCACTCATCTTACTGTCCGGCTATAACGTTATGACTTACGGGAGCAACTGCACAAAAAACAGCTTTACCGCGTCCCAGATACGCTTGAAAAAACCGCCGTCAGGCACATCTACCAGCGCCAACACGGGCTGGTCTACCAGCACCTCGCCCTGATACGAAACCCTGATGCGGCCCAATTCATCACCAGCGCTGACCGGCGCTCTAACCACGGAGTCAAGGTCTATAACAGACTCCAGCTGATTGCGGGCACCGCGGGAAATGGTGACATGAACATCTTCAAGCACCCCAACCGACAAGGTGTTGGCAACACCACCCCAAACCGGTGACTCAATCAGCTCTTGGCCGGCGCTGAACAGGCGCTCGCTCTGATAGTAACGGAAGCCATAGTTCAGCATTTTCTGCACTTCTTGTGAACGCGACTCCGCACTGCGAGCGCCCATTACAACCGCTATAAAACGGGTGTCATCGCGTTTTGCCGAAGCCACCAGGCAATATCCCGCTTCTTCGGTATGGCCGGTTTTCAGCCCGTCTACGCTGTTGTCACGCCACAGCAAGCTGTTGCGATTTGGCTGGCGAATGTTGTTGAAAGTGAAATGCTTTTCGGCGTAAATCGGATAGGTCTCGGGGTAATCATTGATGGTGGCCTGGGCCAAAAGAGCCAAGTCTTGAGCAGTTGAATAGTGGTTGGGTGACGGCAATCCGGTGGCGTTCTCGAAATTGGTATTGGTCATGCCCAGGAGTTCAGCCTGCTGGTTCATGATGTCGACAAACGCGCCCTCGCTGCCGGCAACAAATTCCGCCAAGGCCACCGAGGCGTCGTTACCGGACTGGATCACTACCCCACGTAACAAATCTTCTACCGTTACACTGGTGCCTTCACGCACAAAGGTGCGGGAACCTCCGGTTTGCCAGGCAGTAACGCTGATGGGCACCATGTCGCCCATGGCAATACGGCCCTCATCCAGTTCGCGCTCAACAATGTACGCGGTCATCATTTTAGTCAGGCTGGCGGGCGGCAGGCGCTCACTGCTGTTGTTTTCCATAATGACGTGCCCGCTTTTGGGCTCCATCAACACGTAGGAACTGCCGGCAATCTGCGGCGGCGCCGGTATCAGTACGGTCTGGGCCAAAGCGTTGCCGGCAATGACCAGCAGTAGTGTGTACACAAACAAAGCGGAACGGAACAGAGATATGAAAGCCATGGTTTTTTTCATTTATTGGTCAGTGTATGGATAGGGTTTACCGGCGACTCTTCAGCGTGGCTCTTCTGCCTGGATCAGCCAGCGCAAATCTGTCAGCGAGAGCCCGTCAACGAGAGTCCGTCAGCAAAATTGTTTCATAGAAACCGTAGGTCTGCAGCAACTGTTGGGCTTGCAGGGCGCTCTGTTCATTGTTGAAGGGGCCAGCCTGAACGCGGTGAAAACGCCCGCTACCGGTGTCGGCCACTTTAACCCGCATGGGTGTCTGCACCTGGTTTTGAACTTTTCGGATCAGATTTTCGGCCGCAACGTTGCTGGAAAATGACGCCAACTGCACGAATACACCCTGTGCGGCAGGCGCAACCACTGTTGAGCTATCCGGATGTTCTGGCGCGGACAGCTTCGCCACCGCAGGCTCGCGCTTGGGTTCTGGTTTGGGTACTGAATAACCCGTCGGCTTTTGCGCAGCTAATACTTGTGCCCCAGCGGCGCCACCAAACGGCTTATTGGCCACAAACATGGCGCCGTCCGGGCTCACCGTTATCGCCGCTACCTTTACCTGCGCAACACCCTGGCCCTGGTAACCCAGTCGTTTGGCTGCAGCGTAGGACAAATCAATCATCCGGTCGCCATGAAAGGGGCCGCGGTCATTTACCCGCACAATCACCGAGCGGCCGTTGGCAAGGTTGGTCACCCGCGCGTAACTGGGAATGCGCAGCGATTTGTGGGCGGCGGTCATCTGGTACATATCGAACACTTCGCCATTAGAGGTTTTGTGGCCGTGAAACTTCTCACCGTACCAGCTTGCCATGCCCTCAGCCACGTAACCGTTGTTATCGTCCATCACGCTGTATTTTTTGCCCCACACGGTGTAGGGCGATTTGTTGCCCGCCCGCCGCGGCTCTTCAAAGCGCGGTTGCGCATCTTTTAGCCCCGAGGCGTCAAAGTTGCCGTCAGGCGCTCGATCCTGACGGATCGTATAACGGCCGGAATGGTCTTTTTCCGGGGGCGCAGAAGCACAGCCGACCAGCATGGCCAGAGCCCCCGCCAACACGACCCACAGGGCAGACTTGATGATCACAATGGGATATCCCCCATAATTGAAAACCGCAAAAGCGGGTAGTACTCCATTCTAACGGCTGCGGCTGGTACTACACCATTACCGAGCAGCCATGGTTGCGCTCTGGAACTGCTCACGAACAGATCATGCGGCGGTGGGTGTGAATCGACATCAACACCCCGAAGGCAGCCATCAGGGTAACCCCGGAGGTACCGCCGTAACTGACCAAAGGCAGCGGCACGCCCACCACAGGCAACATGCCGCTGACCATACCAATATTGACAAAAATATAGATGAAAAACGTCATGGTCAATGCACCTGCCAGCAAGCGACTAAAAGAATCCTGGGCAGAAACTGCGATGTAAAGGCAGCGCAGAATAATCAGAAAATACACGGTTAGCAAAACCAGCATGCCGACAAAGCCAAACTCTTCAGCCAACACCGCCACGATGAAGTCAGTGTGACTTTCGGGCAGAAATTCCAAATGCGACTGGGTGCCGTGCAGCCAACCCTTGCCATCGTAGCCACCGGAACCGATAGCGGTTTTAGACTGAATAATATTCCAGCCTGCCCCCAGCGGATCGCTTTGCGGGTCCAGCATGGTCAGCACACGCTGTTTTTGGTAATCGCGCATGCCATACATCCACATCACCGGCGCCGACACCGATACCAACGCAAAAAATGCTGCAATGAGCTTCCAGCTGATACCGGCAAAAAACACCACGAAAATACCCGCCATGCCAACCAGTAGGGAGGTGCCCAAATCAGGCTGTTTGACGATCATCGCCATAGGCACCAACACAATGGCCATACCCACCGCCAGATGACGCAAACGTGGCGGCAGATAGTGACGCGACAGATACCAGGCGGCCATCATTGGCACCACCAGTTTCATGTATTCCGAAGGCTGGAACCTGGGCAAGCCGGGCACCGCCAGCCAGCGCTGAGCGCCCTTGGCACCAACACCCACCAGCAGCACGGCCAAAAGCGCCACCAGGCCGAGGGTGTAAAACAACGGCGCCCAACGGCGAAACACGGCGGGGTCAAGCTGGGCCAGCACGACCATTACAACGAAGGCAATTCCCAGACGAATACCCTGAGCCTTGACAACGTCTATATTGCGGTCGGCACCGCTGTAAAGCACAAAAAGGCCGCCACCCATCAGTATCAACAGCAACACCAGAAGAATGGGGTCCAGATGCACCGTAGCCCAGAAACCGCGGGGATTTCCCAAGGAGCTACTGTCAGTGCCGTGTAATATATCCCGATTGGCCATCAGCGAGGGCCCTCAACATTGGCGATGTCTGCGGCGGCCCTGCCCACTCTATCACCCCCACCTTCGCCGAATTCCAACAGCCAGGCGTCAAACAGGGCGCGCGCCACCGGCGCAGCGGTACTGCTGCCGCCACCGCCGTTTTCAACAATCACCGACACAGCAATCTGCGGGTTATCTACCGGCGCAAAACCAACAAACATCGCGTGATCACGCAGCCGCTCTTTCACTTCCTCTTCGTTGTACTCTTCATCTTCAGCTAAGGAAAAAACTTGGGCCGTTCCGGTTTTACCGGCCATTCGGTAGCTGGCGTTTGCGCCAGAGGCACGGGCGGTTCCGCGCGCACCGTGCATTACATCGGCCATGGCCTCCACTACAAACTCCCAGTCGTCCGGATTTTTTAGCGTTAACGGCGCGTGGTTTTTCTCCGGCAAAAAACTCGTGAGATCGTTGTGGCCGTCAATACTTTTTAGCAGTCGCGGCTCGACCCAATAACCACGGTCGGCAATAAGCGCCGTGGCCGTGGCCAGCTGCAGGGGCGTGGCCAACATAAAACCTTGGCCGATACCCAGATTAACCGTGTCACCGGGGTACCAGGGCTCCTGGCGGGCGCCCTGCTTCCATTCCTTCGACGGCAGCAGACCACTCAGCGCCCCCGCCACGTCCAGCGCGGCGTCTTCACCGAATCCAAAGCGAGAAAGATAGTGGTGAATAGTATCAACCCCCATGTCCACCGCGATTTCGTAAAAATACACATCGCAGGATTGGGCCATGGCCAGGTTAAGGTCTACCCACCCATGTCCCGATCGTTTCCAGTCCCGATAACGCCGCCCAGACGAGTTGAACTGGAAATAGCCTGGGTCCCAAATGCTGCGGTTGCGGGTGGTGGCACCGCTATCCAACGCTGCAATCGCCAACATTGGTTTTAAGGTAGAGCCAGGGGGGTACTGCCCACGAAGAGCGCGGTTGAACAAAGGTTTGTCGCGGCTTTCACTCAGTTCGCGATAGTCTTCTACGCTGATGCCGGTCACAAACTGGTTGGCATCAAACCCCGGCACACTGGCCAGAGCCAGGATGCCGCCTGTTGCCGGTTCAATCGCCACAATGGCTCCGCGGCGACCGTCAAGCAGTTTGTGGGCCAGCTTCTGTAAGCGCAAATCCAGATGCAGCTGAATATTTTCACCAGGCACCGGATTTTGGCGCTCCAACACCCTGAGGGTGCGGCCACGAGCGTTGGTTTCAACATGCTGATAGCCAACCTTGCCGTGCAGCATCTGCTCGTAGAAACGTTCAACTCCAGATTTTCCGATGTAATTGGTACCGGCGTAATTAACCGGATCAATACGCTGCAACTCACTTTGATTAATGCGCCCCACGAAGCCCAAGGCATGGGCAGTAAATTCGCTGTGGGGGTAGTAGCGCACCAGCTCGGCCTGCACTTCTACGCCCGGTAATTCATGGCGCAGCACCGCTAGCCGGGCGATTTCGTCTTCATTAAGATCATAACGCAGAGGCAATTCCTGAAACGGACGGCGGCGCTCTTCCAAGCGGCGCTGAAAGCGTTCAAGGTCTTCATTGGAAATGGACAGAATGGTTTGCAGGCGCGCTAGGGTAACGCTCATATCAGTAATGCGTTCGGGCACCAGAGTCACGCTGAACACCGGACGATTTTCCGCCAGCAGCACACGATTGCGATCGTATACCAAACCCCGTGGCGGTGGCACTGACTGCACCTGAACCCGATTTTTGTCTGACAGCGTGGTGTAGATCTCGTGTTCTACTACTTGCAACTGGTACAGGCGCGCAATCAACGCTCCCGTTAGCAACATCACAAAAATTAGCATGACCAGAGTGCGGCGCTGGAACAAACGGCGTTCAGCGGCTATGTTCTTGAATTCACCCCAAGGCATGAAGCACTCCCATCGTGCACCTTACGCCCTGTGGTAAGGATGATTGCGGGTAATGGACCAGGCTCGATACAGCTGCTCCGCTAACACAATGCGTACCAGCGGGTGAGGCAGCGTCAGCGACGACAAAGACCATTGTTGGCCGGCGCGCTGGCGGCAGGCGTCAGCAAGCCCATCTGGCCCGCCCACCAAGAAATTGACGTCGCGACCGTCCTGTTGCCAGTTTTCAAGTTGCGCAGCCAGTTTTTCCGTCGACCAGGGCCGCCCGCCCACTTCCAGCGCCACCACCCGGTCTTTCGGCTGGGTAGCGGCAAGAATGGCATCGCTTTCGCGCTGCATGAGTCTGGGGATGTCCGGATTTTTACCCCGGTGTGCCATGGCGATTTCGACCAGTTCCAGAGATAGCTCCGGCGGCATGCGGCGAGCGTAGTCTAGATAACCGGCGCTGACCCAGTCGGGCATTTTTTGCCCCACGCAGATCAGACGTAAACGCATGGTTATTCGCCGCCCGCGAGACCAAAGTCAGGTGCAGGGGCGTCACGCCAAAATCGTTCCAAATCGTAAAACTCGCGGGCCGCCGGCATCATTACATGCACTACAACGTCACCCAAATCCACCAGTATCCAGTCGCTACCGCCTGCGCCTTCTATATGATCAACCCGAATACCCTGCTCTTTCGCGTCAACGACGACCGAATTGGCCAACGCTTTAAGGTGTCGGTTGGACGTGCCAGACGCCAAAACCATGAAATCGGTGATACCGGTGCGCTCGCGCACATCAATGACACTTAAATCCTGGGCTTTGACATCTTCCAGCGCGTTTATTACCAGATCTTTCAGTTGTTCGGCCTGCATAATTACCCTGTTGCCCGGGCTCTGGCCAGAATGGCCGCCCGAAAAGTCGCTATTAACCCAATTGTAGCACTAAAGTTCCACCGCAGGGCAGGCACCATAGAGCCCTTGCCGGTGAATTTCTGCCAGCGCTTGCCAAGGCAGCAGGTAGCGCGCGGAATGACCCTGCGCCAGACGCTGACGAATGGCGGTCGCGGAAATATCCAGCAAGGGCGGAGCAAACATTACAATTCGGCCACAAGGCGAACTTTTAAGCTCATTGCCGTGTTCGACGCAATGCTTCGACAGCAGAAAGGCAGGCACGCCCTGTGGATCTAACACCGGCCCAGGGCGGCTGACCACCACAATATGCGCCAATGCCAGAATTTCCTGCCACTGGCGCCAGCGATCAAAACCGGCAAACGCATCGGTACCCACCGCCATCACCAGTGGGCAATCCGGGCCCAATTCGGCGCGCAGTTGGCGCAGGGTGTCGGCAGTAAAGGATTTGCCGCCACGGTCCAACTCGCGCGAGTCAATCGCTAACGCCGGCTCGCCCGCAATCGCCAGTTGCAAAAGCCGGAGTCGCTGATCGGCGCTTGCGCCTGTCACGCCACGGTGCGGAGGAGTATAGCTGGGCACCAGGTGCACCTGAGCCACTGCCAAATAATCCTTAAGCTCAAGGCTCAGTCGCAGGTGGCCGTGGTGCACTGGGTCAAAGGTTCCACCGTAAATTACGTGCATGCGCTAAACCCGGATATGACCGTCACCGAACACCACGTACTTTTGCGACGTCAGGCCCTCCAGCCCCACTGGCCCGCGGGCGTGGATTTTGTCAGTGGAAATTCCGATTTCCGCGCCCAGACCGTATTCGAAACCATCGGCAAAGCGAGTGGAGGCATTCACCATCACCGAGCTGGAATCCACTTCGGTAAGAAAGCGCCGGGCGCGGGTGTAATTTTCGGTGACAATACTGTCAGTATGTCGGGAGCTGAACTGACTGATATGAGCAATAGCGCCGTCCAGACCGTCCACGATCTTTATTGCAAGAATCGGGGCCAGGTATTCTGCTTCCCAGTCGGCTTCTGTCGCCGGCGTCATCTCGCTGACAATTTCCCGACTGCGCTCGCAGCCGCGCAGTTCTACCCCTTTTTCTACGAACGCAGCGTTCAGCAGCGGCAGCATATCGGCGGCAATTTCCTCATCCACCAGTAGAGTTTCCATGGTATTACAGGTGCCGTAACGTTGGGTTTTGGCGTTCACGGCCACCGCAAGCGCCTTTTCAGGATCGGCGTGACTGTCGATATAAACGTGACATACGCCATCAAGGTGCTTGATCACCGGAACCCGGGCGTCGCGACTAACCCGCTCAATCAAGCCTTTGCCACCGCGCGGTACGATAACGTCAACGTACTGCGGCATAGTGATCAGCTCGCCCACTGCGGCGCGATCGGCGGTGGCAATAACCTGAACAGCCGTTTCCGGCAGACCGGCTTGAGCCAAACCACTGGCAATACAGCGCGCAATCGCCTGATTGGAGTGAATGGATTCAGAGCCACCGCGCAGTATCGCGGCGTTACCAGACTTCAGACAAAGGCTGGCGGCCTCAACCGTCACGTTCGGGCGTGACTCATAGATAATCCCGATAACGCCCAGCGGCACACGCATTTTACCGACCTGAATGCCCGATGGCCTATAGGCCATGTCGGTTATTGCGCCAATCGGGTCTGCCAGGCCGGCCACCTGCAGCAACCCTTCAATCATGGCGTCTACCCGCGCCGGCGTCAGTTCCAAGCGGTCCAGCATAGCGCTATCGAGGCCGCTGGCCTTGGCCGCAGAGAGGTCCTGTTGATTAGCCTTTGCCAGTTCGTCGCGAGCGGCGTCCAAGGCCTGAGCCATCGCCAGCAGCGCCTGATTACGAACCGCTGTGGTTGATCGGGCAACGTGTTTCGCTGCTGCACGAGCCTGGGCACCCACTTCATTCATATACGCTGCAATGTCCATCCGTTTGTTACCTTTGAATCCTGATGTCGCAAGAGCCATAACTTTACCTGTCTGCATTCAAGTACGCACCCCAAACAACGAGTATACTCGTGCCTCAAACTCCGAAAACCAGTTGTCATTATAAAGGAACACGAACATGGCCATGATGGCCGGCTCTGTGCTGTTAAAATACCTTGCCCACAGCGCCTTCATTGGTTCTGCAGTTATGGCTGCGCTCTGTGTGCTGGCAAGTGAGCCATTGTTAGCTGCCTGCGCTGCAACGGTTGGCGGCATTGTGGTGTGCAGCCCGACGTTCCACCAACGCCATGGTGCCGCGCCTTGGCCTGCCCTGCGCGCCGGATTTTTTATCATTCTGATGCTATTGGTGGCCACTGCCGCCCTTACCAACCGGTGGTTTATGAGTTACTGGCTCTACGGCCTGCCACTGTTGGCCTATGTCGCAGTACCGCGGCGCGGCGCATGGATTGCCATTGTTGCGGTTGTCGCCATCGCCATGTTTACGGTGTACCAAGCCAGCGGCATTGCCCAACGCCACCAGACGATCGGCGCTTTTTTTCTGACCCTGCTCCTCAGCCTGATACTGGTATTTCTGCTGGAGTTCAAACGCCGTCAGCTAATGCCCCTGTGCCGCACCGACGAGCTCACCAACGCCGCCAGCCAGCAACATCTGACCTCCGATTTAAATAAAGAGATTCAACGCAGCGAGCGTGAAGGCACAACCCTGTCAGTCATCATGTTGGCGTTAAAACCCAGCAACGATGCAGAGCCGGCGGGTGCCGATTTGCGTTCGATTCTGCCGCAAATCGGGCGCTATTTGCACAGCCACATCCGCGACTTTGACGCTTATTATCGCGTCGCAGATCTTCAGTTCCTGATCATTCTTCCTGGTATTACCAGCCCCCAGGCCTCGCGGCAGGCCCAGGCTCTGCAGCACGGCGTGCAACAACTACTACACAGTCACCAGCTAACAACGACACTCAGCACCGGCGCCGCCGGGCTCAACATCGGCGATGACGCCAACAGCCTGCAACACAGCGTTACAGGCGCGTTGCGCAGAGCCCAGCAACACGCCAGTAATAACAGCCAACCCTTCAATGGGCCTAACCAGGAGCCAAGGGCATGATCGAAACCCGGCTGCGCACCCGCACCCATGGCATAGCGTACCTGCTAACCACCCTATTCCTGCTGATGCTGGGCTTGCTAAATCTGCGTTACGGCTTTTATGGGCTGTTTTTTATTGCTCTGGCTATGGCTGTATTGGCCGGATCGGGCCTGGCCTACACCATTATGAACAGGCATCAGCAATTGACCGCAAAAGGTCATTTTGTTGTGCTGTGCACCCTCAATGGCGCCGTACTGGCGACCAGCGCTGCCAGTCAGAGCCAGGTTGCCGGCCACTGGGCAATGCCTTTGCTAGCGCTGAACTTGCTCATTCTGCCGGCGCGCGAAGGCTTGGGCCTGTCGCTGTTATTACTGGTACTGATGACACTGCTGTTAATGCTGAAAACCGGAACCACAGAAGCTCTGGCGGCTTTCGGTGGTATGGCCATGCTACTTGGAACCGGCGCGCTGGCAGTGCGGCGCTACAGTACCATGGCGCAATCTGCGAATGACCTGACCATTATCGATCCGTCGACTGGGGCTCACCACGGCCGGTTTCTTGACGAAAACCTGCAACAGGAAATCAGCCGAGCCGAGGCAACCGGACACCCATTGTCGGTGATTGCTCTGGATATAGATCACGCTAATGAAGTGGCGACCCTGCATGGCAACGACACCCTGACTGCCTTGCAGCGGCAAATTATTCAGCAGCTGTTCGAAATTATTCGCGCCGGCGATACCCTTTATACCCTGAGTCAATCGACTCTGTTCCTGATATTGCCATTCACCCCAGAGGAGGGGGCGCGAGTAATCGCCGAGCGCATTCGTCGCACGATCGCCGAACGGCAATGGCTGCCGGTTGAAAGCAGCAGCGTCAGTGTAGGCTGCACCACGCGCCTGCCAGCTGATAGCGAAAGCAACGATTTAACAAAAAGGGCCCATATCGGCGCCAGTCAGGTCCGTAAAACGGGCGGCAACAATGTGCGGTTTGTGCCCGGATCCGTAGCTTTATAATGCAGGTCTGGCTGGTTGAGCTGAGCGCTTTAGTGGCTGCAAATCCGGGCTGGTTGAGCGCCGCGCTGTTTGCCACTGCCCTGGTGGAGTCGCTGGCGATTGCCGGTCTACTCGTGCCCGGCGTGGCCATTCTGTTTGCGTTAACTGCCTTGGCCGGACAGACCGGTATGGCACTGGGCGAGGCCCTCTTCTGGGTGTTTTTTGGCGCCATTGTCGGCGACACCCTAAGCTTTGCCCTAGGGCGCCTGCTGACCGGAAGGCTTAATAACGTTTGGCCCATGAGCCGTTACCCGGCCATCGTGGCCCGCGGAGAGGCCTTTTTTTACCGGCACGGCGCCTTTAGTATTGTGGCAGGGCGCTTTATTGGCCCGATCAGGCCCATCATTCCCCTGGTTGCGGGTGCGCTTTGGATGCCTTGGCACCGCTTTTTTGTCTTCAATATCAGCTCGGCTATTGCATGGGCACCCGTTTATGTACTGCCGGGATTTCTAGTAGGCAGCGCGCTTACGTCAGAGTTACGGCCACCGCCCCACGTCTATGCCGTTAGTTTGGTAAGCGTGGGGGTTCTGTTGCTGGTGTATTTGGTGTTATTTCGCGCACACCTGGGCCTAACGGGCCACGGCCGGGTATACCAGTATCTGGAGCAGG
This sequence comes from Marinobacter sp. BSs20148, assembly GCF_000283275.1. Taxonomy (NCBI): domain Bacteria; kingdom Pseudomonadati; phylum Pseudomonadota; class Gammaproteobacteria; order Pseudomonadales; family Marinobacteraceae; genus Marinobacter; species Marinobacter sp. BSs20148. The sequence goes on along the minus strand of NC_018268.1, from coordinate 847,126 downwards.
TTATGAAAAACTACCGTGCCAGCCATCGATTCTGGCATCTTTACAGCAAGCAACGCCCTACTAACCAGGGCGAGTTTCCGCTGGCATCTCTTATGCTGGGTCTGGGCAGCGCCAGTCTCTTTGTGTTGTGGGGCCAGCTTGCGGTATTTACCGATGTTCTGCGGCCTTTTGATCAAGCAGTACTAGAATGGTTCGCGGCTTGGCGCCAACCGCTGCTAGACATACCCGCTGTTGCGATTACCTCGTTAAGCGACCCGGCGATTTTACTGATAGCCACCGCGCTGGCCTGCCTGGCCTTGGCGTTTCGCGGTTTTTACGCCGGCGCACTGCATTGCCTGGCCGCCGGCGTGCTGACCACTGTTCTGGTGTGGGCTCTTAAAAACGGTTTTGCTGCAGCGCGACCGGAAATAGTGTTTGCACCGCCGCAATCCGCTTCGTTTCCCAGCGGCCATACCGCCGGCATTACGGTGCTGGTAACCCTTGCGGCTAGTTTTATTGCAGCCGAAGCCGGCACCCGCAAACGCTGGCAGATATATACGCTGGCATCGCTGCCGCTGCTTCCGGTGGCGTTAAGTCGGCTTTATCTGGGTGTGCACTGGTTTAGCGATATTGTGGGTGGCTTGTTGCTGGGACTGGCGGTCACTGGTTTAGTACGCGCAAGCTACAGTCGTTATGACCGCATCGCACTCTATCCAGACAGCACAACCGCGGCGGCTTTCACAGCCTGGTTAATATTTTGCGGAGGCTATCTTTATTTGCGTTGGCCCCAGGCGCTGGCCGACTTCGCGCCGGCCACCAGCTGAATGAGTCTAACGAATTGCCAGCAGCTGTTTTATTTCATCCACACGACTGCGGGCGCGGGTTAACAAGTCCAGGCTGCGCGACGCATTCAGCTCAAGCCCGCCCAGACGGCTGTAAGCAGGCAACTGATCAAAACGTGGCAACCCCTCACTCTCGCCAGAACCAATCATGGCGTGCATTTGCGCCACGATCACTATGTCTACCAGCTGTGGTTGCGGCTGATCGCTGTCATAGTCCCAATCTTGAGCGTGGCGGGTCGCTTCTAAAAACGGTGCAGGAAACGCCCAGTTTTCCAGCACCCCGGTACCCGTATCTGCGCGCAGTTCTGCTATAACTGCCAATAAGCGATCTTCGTCGTTAAACAAATGAGGATAATGCTCGGCGTGCACCAATATTGGCACCACGCCAATGTCGTGCAGCAACCCGGCTAACATGGCCTCTTCCGGGTTGATTTTGGTCGCCTCATCAGCCAGGACCCAGCACAGCGCTGCCATTTCGCAAGAGTGCTGCCATAAACGCTCCATGTGTTTCTGCAGCAACGGCTGACGGCTCTTAAACACGTCACGCATGGCAAATACAGTCACCAGCTGGCGGGTTGTCTTCAGACCCAGGCGCACCACTGTCTCGCGTACATTGCGAACATCGTTAAAACCGCGATAAAGGGGGCTATTGCAGGCTCGCACCAGCTTTGCAGACATCGCCGGATCTGCCGATATAGCCATAGCAACCTGACCTACCCCAGCATCCTCCCGGTCTACCAGACGCCGCACTTTCCACGCTACATCCGGCACACTGGGCAGCCGAACCTTATTCGAACGCAGCTCGGAATAGAATTCCATCAACAGTTGCTGCTGCTCACTGCTGACTTGATCGCCATCACTGGCTTGCATTTCCACCTGTTCCATCGGTGCCCGCCCCAGCATTTGCGCCAAGACATCTTGGGCAATCACCAAAAATTCACTGGGCTTTACCGCTCTTACATCATACATTCGCGGCTGCAGGCGGGCGATGGGGTTCTGCGCACGCTCGCTGCCGGCCGTAATGCGGACTTGACGGCCGTCTTCGGACGTTAGCTCTACTTCGCCGGCCAACAGAAAAAACTCTTGGCCGTCACAAGCACCGCGTTGCATGATGCCCTTGCCCGCTTTAAACACACAGCGATCGGCACGGCTGGCCAGCAGCACAAGCTCATCATCGGTTAGCTTGTTCAAAGGCTGGAAAGCTTTTAACTGGCGAAGTGACAGGCTTTCCTGACCACCCATGAAGGTACTCCTCTGGCGCATAATTTATAAATAAGGGCCGTGTTGACGCAAAGTGTAGTCAGCGGTGCGCAAAACAACCATGTAAAAACGGTTAAACCCGGCATTTATTATGCCGCAAAAATCGATTATTGCAGCCTGCTCTGAAAGCCTAAGGAGTGCCCCAGCAGCTAACGGAGCTTGGTGTTATCCGTCTCTAAAGGCGTATCAGCCTTGCCTGAATCTTTAGCCTCGCCGCCGCGCAACCACGCTTGGGTAATCGGCGACTCGCGACTGAACTCGCGAATAAAAATACCCCAAAAAGCGTTAAACAGCGCCGCCACCAGAGGGCCCATAACAAAGCCGTTGATACCAAACATGGCGAGGCCGCCAAGGGTGGACAGCAACACGATGTAATCTGGCAGTTTGGTGTCGCGCCCAACCAGAATCGGGCGTAATACATTATCGGCAAGACCAATCACCACAACACCGAAGGCGGTCAATATCAGCGCCTGAACTACATCGCCTACCGCGGCCAAGTAAATAGCGGCAGGCACCCACACCAGTGCCGCACCCACCGCAGGTAACAACGACACAATGGCCATCACCACACCCCAAAGAATCGCGCCCTCAATACCCAGAATCCAAAAAATCAGGCCGCCCATAGCACCCTGGATAACAGCAATCAGCAGATTTCCTTTTACCGTCGCTCGGGTAACTTCGGCAAACTTGGCAAACAGCAGACGCTCACGCTCGTCTCCCAACGGCAAGGCGCGGATCAGAAGCTCTACCAGGCTTACGCCATCGCGCAGTAGAAAGAACGCCAGATACACCATCAACGCCAGACCAAGAAAAAACTGGAAAGTATTCTGACCCAAACCTAACGCCTGCTTACCTAGAAACTGACTACCGCTAACCATCAGATTAACGGTGCGATCACGCAGCTCAGCGAAGCTAATGTCAAACTGGGCCAAAAAAGACTGAATAGCCGGAAACGACTGATTTACCTGATCAATATATTCGCCCGGGCGCACGTCGCCGCTTTGGATTTTTTGATAAAGGCCGACGCCCTCTGCTACTAGGGAAGCCACCAACAACAACACGGGAATGACCACAATCACCATGCACAGAAACAGGGTAATCAAGGCGTTGGTGTTGGGCCGGTCGCCAAAGCGCCGGGCCAGTTTCAACTGAACCGGATGAAAAATCAGGGCAATGGCCACCGCCCAGAATATCGGCCCGAAAAAAGGCTTCATCAGCAATATAAAGGCGACTGAGACCCCGACCAGCATGGCCAGAAAGGCGCGTGTTTCAAGTTTTGCGTGCATAGTAATCCAAACTCTCCTTGTTGCGGACCTAAGCCTACCACGGCACCATAGGCGCAGGGATAGCTAGCAGTTTGTCGTGATTTATTAAAAAATTGTCATTATCGCGAGCCGAATCAGTGGAAGTAAACACATTTACCGAAGACACAGCGCTCGACGCCGCTGTTGAACTGCAGCGAGTGCTGGCCGCGCGCACACATCGCCGCAAAGTGCTGGGGCAAGAAATTATTGTGCCCGGTCAGCTGGGTGCCGCGCTAAACCTGCCTCGCATCGTTAACCGACTGCAAAGCAGGCAGGCCCGCCTGCGTACGCAAGGACTGGAGGATTTCCAGCAACTCTGGGTTACCTTGTCGCTACCAACACGTGAGAAAGTATTACGGGCTGTCGGCTGGTATCGACCACAGGAATTGAGCTGGGAGGACAAACGTTCAAATCGTCACCCAGAGCCTGATAAGGGTGCTTAGCGCGCCTTATTTGACATCCGCGGACAACTACCTACGGGCCAGCATTAATTTTTGCATTTTAAAGCAGCAACAAAACCGGTATAATCCGTTCACATCACGCATTGCACGTCAATGCTTTACCTTTCGAATTCCGAGTACATCAATGTCTGAATTGTCTTTTGCCGAACTGGGGCTTGATCCTGCCGTTCTTGAAGCGGTGACCGCCGTTGGCTATGAAACCCCCACACCAATACAGGCGCAAGCTATCCCTGCGCTATTGTCCGGCCGCCATTTACTGGGTGTAGCCCAGACCGGCACCGGTAAAACCGCCGCCTTCGCTTTGCCACTGCTGAGCCGGGTGGACCCAAGCGTCAACGCGCCGCAGATTCTGGTTCTAGCACCTACCCGCGAACTGGCCATTCAGGTAGCAGAGGCATTTTCTACCTATGCCAGCAAGCTCCCTAATTTTCATGTGCTGCCAATTTATGGCGGTCAAGACTTTTTCCCGCAGATAAAAGGCTTGCGCCGTGGAGCCCACGTTATTGTTGGCACTCCTGGCCGGATGCTGGACCACCTGCGCAAAGGCACGTTGAAGCTGGATAACTTGAAAGCCTTGGTGCTGGACGAAGCCGACGAAATGCTACGCATGGGCTTTATTGACGACGTTGAAGCGATTCTGTCGAAAACCCCGGACAACTGCCAGCGCGCACTGTTCTCGGCCACTATGCCGCCGCAAATCAAGAAGGTTGCTCAGACCTATCTGAAAGATGCGGTTGAAGTACGTATCGAAAGCGCAAGCCGCACGGTTGACGCTATCTCCCAGTACGTGCTGCCGGTGTACGCTGAGCGCAAGCTTGATGCCCTGACCCGCATTCTGGAAGTGGAACCGTTTGACGCGTCAATTATCTTTGTGCGCACCAAGGCCGAAACCATCGTGTTGGCGGAAAAGCTGGCGGCTCGCGGCCACGCTGCAGCGCCCTTGAACGGCGATCTGAATCAACGACAGCGCGAGCAGACAGTTGAAGACCTGAAGCGTGGCAAGAAAGACATCGTTGTAGCCACAGACGTTGCTGCCCGTGGTCTGGACGTGCCGCGTATCACACACGTGATCAACTACGACGTACCTTACGACACCGAAGCGTATATTCACCGCATTGGTCGTACTGGCCGTGCCGGTCGTGATGGTAAAGCTATTTTGTTGGTAACGCCCCGGGAGCGTAGCTGGCTGCGCACGCTGGAGCGCGCTACCAATGCGACCATGGAAGCCTATGAGTTGCCCTCGCCGGCGGCGCTGCAAAAAATGCGCGTAGATCAGTTTGAAAGCCAACTGATAGGTTTTGCGGAAGATCGCAAACTGAGCAAAGCAATGGCGATGCTAGACGATATTGCCGAGCGCAACGAGATGGACATTACGATGGTTGCAGGCGCTTTGGCGTGCATGCTGGAAGCCACTCAACCAGGTTCGTTGCCGCTGGAGCAGCCGGAAGCTCTGCCAGCGGTATCAACCACGCAGCCAAATCGTGACCGCAAAGCCGGTCGCCCTGGCGAGTTCCGCAAGGGCCCGAAGCCAGGTAGCTACAATAAACGCCCGAGTGGCGGTGCGCCAGGCGGCAAAGGCAAGTTTGCCGGCAAGCCCGCTGGCAAACGCCCGCCGCGTCAGTCTGACGCCATGCGCTGATACACTACGAAGCTGTAGTTGTAAGGATTGTTGTCGGACGCGGAGAAATCTTCGCGTCCGACTTCGTTCCACTCTTCCCAATTTACTTCCGGAAAGTAAGCATCACCCTCCACGTCTGCGTGCACTAGGGTCATGTAAATACGATCCACCAGCGGTAGCGCTTCGGCGTAGATTTGCCCGCCGCCAATCACCATGACTTCTTTAATACCATCCAGTTCTGCCTGTGCTTCGGCTTTTTTTAGTGCTGCTTTCAGCGTTGTGGCTGCAGTGGTGCCTACCGGTGCCTGCCATTTTTCATTGCGTGAGATAACCACGTTCATGCGTCCTGGCAAGGGACGACCAATGGAGTCCCATGTTTTGCGGCCCATGATAATAGGCTTGCCCATGGTGGCTTGTTTGAAGTATTTCAGGTCACCAGGCAGGTACCATGGCAAGTTGTTGTTACGGCCGATGACGCGATTTTGAGCCATGGCGACAATGAGTGCTTTTTGCATGGTGATTTCCTTTTTTAACACGGAAAGCTAACTCAACTATTAAATTGCAATCGGTGCTTTTATTCCGGGATATGGCTCGTAGCCTTCGAACGCAAAATCGTCCAGATCGTATTCGAAGATGGAGTTAGGCTTTCGCTTGATCACTAACTTTGGCAGCGCCCTTGGTTCACGTTTGAGTTGTTCGAATACGATGTCATCAGTCAGGTGATTGCTGTAGAGGTGGCAATCGCCAAAGGTGTGTACGAACTCGCCAACGTCGAGATCGCACTGCTGGGCAATCATGTGAGTGAGCAAGGCATAGGAGGCGATGTTAAAGGGTACGCCCAGAAACAGATCGGCGCTGCGCTGGTAGAGCTGGCAGGAGAGTTTGCCGTCGTTGACGTAGAACTGAAACAGGCAGTGACATGGGGCCAGTGCCATACGGCCCTGGCGCACATTGTCTTGCGGGCCGATGGATTCGTCGGGCAGTTCGGCCGGATTCCAAGCGGAAACAATCAGACGACGGGAATTGGGTTTTTGGCGAATCTGGTCGATCAGGTCGCTGATCTGGTCAATCACTCGGCCGTCTTGACACTGCCAGCTACGCCATTGCTTGCCGTATATAGGGCCCAAATCACCATTATCCAAAGCCCATTCATTCCAGATGTTGACCTTACGTTCGGTCAGCCAGTTGTTGTCAGTGGAGCCCTGCAGGAACCACAGTAGCTCTTGGATGATGCTGCGCAAGTGAATCTTTTTTGTGGTGACCAAGGGGAAACCTTGCTGCAGATTAAAGCGAACTTGGCGGCCGAATACCGAGCGGGTACCTACACCGGTGCGGTCACCACGGTTGCTGCCGTTGTCGACTATATCTTGCATCAGGTCGAGGTAGGCTTTCATACGGCGTTTCTCCGGTAGGCTATGGTCATTAGAATCAGGCCAGCTAGCACCATAGGTAATGACAGCATTTGCCCCATGGTAAGCCAGTCAAAAGCAAGATAGCCCAGCTGGGCGTCGGGCTCGCGCACAAATTCCACCGCAAAGCGAAACGCGCCGTAGCAGATCAGGAACAGGCCGGATACGGCCATCCGCGGCCGGGGCTTGGCCGAGAACCACCACAGTATAATGAAGAACAGCACGCCTTCGAGGGCGAACTGATAAAGCTGGGAGGGGTGTCGAGCGAGGGCGTCTGGCGCTTGCGGAAATACCATACCCCAAGGCACATCCGTGGGTTTACCCCAGAGTTCGCCGTTGATGAAGTTGCCGATGCGCCCTGCCCCCAGGCCCACAGGCACGAGTGGCGCAACAAAATCGGTCATACGCCAGAATCCTGTATCTATTTTACGACCGTACCACCACATGCCCAGCATGACACCCAGCAAGCCGCCGTGGAACGACATGCCGCCTTCCCACACCCGCAGCAGCCACAAAGGGTCCGCAAGGAACACATCGAAGTTGTAGAAGATGACATAGCCAAAGCGGCCACCCAGAATAACTCCTAACGCCAGATAGAACAGCAGGTCGCCCACTTGCTCTTCGTTAACCGGCGACCAGGGTTTGCGGCTGCGTAAACGCCCAAGCCACCAGCCGGCAGCAAAGCCGACTAGGTAGGTCAGACCATACCAGTGTATTTTTAGTGGCCCGATAGCAATGGCCACCGGGTCGATTTGCGGGTGTTGCAACATTATTATCCCTTAACTCAGTAGAAAACGGAGACCAATCAGCACCAGCATAATGGCGAAGATTCGTTTCAATAGGACGGCGTTGAGGCGGTGCGCCAGATTGGCACCCACACGGGCGAATATCACGCTGGTTAGTATGACCCCGAACAACGCCGGCAAATAAATAAAGCCAAGGCTGTGCGGCGGTAGTTCCGGGTCACCCCAGCCAGTCCACAGGTTGCCCAAAGCTCCGGCTAGCGCAATGGGCAGGCCGCAGGCTGCTGAGATACCGATGGCATGCTGCATTTTAATGTTACAGCGACTTAGGTAGGGCACGGTTAGTGTTCCGCCACCAATGCCAAAGATGGCCGAGACCCAGCCAATCACAGCGCCCGCCACACCCAGCCCTTTATTACCTGGCACCGATCGACCTGGCTTGGGATTGAAACCAAGCAACATTTTTATCGCCATCACGATCACAAATACGGCAATAATCAGTTCCAGCGCTGGCCCGCTGAGCAGCGAGGCGGTCCAAGCGCCAATTAAAGCGCCAAATACGATACCTGTGGTCATCGCCCGAAAAATATCCCAACGAATTGCGCCGTGAACATGATGTGAGCGTATCGAACTTAACGACGTAAACACCATGGTGGCCAGCGAGGTCCCTACTGCCATGTGGGCGGCGATATCGGGGCTGAAGCTCTGGGCACCGAAGCTGAAGATCAGTACCGGCACAATAACCAGGCCACCACCAATGCCAAACAGGCCAGCTAAGGTGCCTGCCAGCGCTCCCAAAGCGAGGTACAGCGAAAAAAGCATGAGGAAAGACATTCCAGCGCACACCGCCGTTACATTTATGGTCGGCTATGATACACCTTGTGAAAACAAGGCTCCATTGTGCCCACCTTCTGAATTCACATCGTTAAGGAAATAGCGCGGATATGTGTTTGATTGCGTTTACTCTGGGCCAGAACCGGCACTATCCGCTGGTGGTTGCTGCTAACCGGGATGAATTCTTCAACCGGCCTACGGCCGCTATGGACTGGTGGACGGATGCAAGCAGTGCGCTGGTTTCAAAGCCGGTTCTGGCAGGCCGGGATTTACAGGCCGGAGGTACCTGGCTAGCCATCAGCGCCAGCGGTGTTGTTAGCGCGGTCACCAATGTGCGCGAAGGCAGCCCGGAAGCCGGCGTTATCAGCCGAGGTGATTTGCCTCTTCGCACCTTACAACAATCGGCCCAATCCTTGCGCAAGCACTTGGCCGACAACGCCAGCCGCTATTCCGGTTTTAATCTGGTGACACTCGATGCCGGCCAGGAACGCGCGAGCGGCCCGAGCGGCTGGTATTTCAGCAACCGCGACGCTCACCCGGGGCGCAGTCTGCACCGTGGCAGCTATGGCGTCAGCAATCATCTGCTGCAAACGCCCTGGCCCAAACTGTTGCGTCTGCGCCAGCACGTCACCAGCACCGTAGTCGCAGCCGGTGAAAACAGTGAGCCTTTGCACCAGGCCCTTATCAATCATTTAAAAGACTCTACTCCGGCCCCGGATCATTTGTTGCCCCGCACCGGCGTGGGGCTTGCGACTGAGCGGGTGCTGTCACCGGCGTTCATTATTGGCGAGCATTACGGCACCCGCGTAACCACGGTGGTGACCGTGTCCGCCAGTGGCGAAATACGGGTTACCGAGCAAACATGGCAACCTGGAGGCAAACCCGGTGAATGTCGGCAACTGTGCTGGCAGCAGTAGCCCGTAAGCTCTGTTATAATCCGCCGGAAATGCACCTAGTGCCCCGTCTGGCGGCATAATTTGATTCAAATACAGCGGAGGCTTTTATGGCTGGTAAAAAAGACACCGCGGCTGCCGCGACAAAAGCACCCTCGCTGGGAGGCTTTGAAAAATCCTTGGAGGAGCTGGAACAGCTGGTGCGTGACCTGGAGCAAGGCGAGTTAACACTGGAGCAATCGCTGACTACCTTCGAACGTGGCGTCGGCCTTACCCGTGATTGCCAGCAAGCCCTGAAAAGTGCTGAGCAACGGGTAGAAGTGCTGATACAGAGCGGCGATGGCAGCTTGGAAACCCGACCGTTTCTTGAACAAAGCGGGCAGAGCAATCAGAGCAGCGATTCGTGAACACCGCTACCCGCTTGCCAGCCAGTGATTTTTTGCAACATTGCCGCGCTGAGATTGACCAGCAGCTGGCTGATTATATGGATCAAGCCAGCGCATCCCAGCGCCTGCAGGACACCATGCGCTATGGCTTGCTGGGCGGTGGCAAGCGCATTCGTCCGGCGCTTTGTCTAGCCGCGGCTGAAGCCGTTGGCGGTCAACGCCAAATAGCTCTGGCACCGGCTTGTGCTCTGGAGATGATTCACGCGTACTCGCTGATGCACGACGACTTACCGGCCATGGACGACGATGATCTGCGCCGCGGCCGCGCCACCGCGCACATCGCATTCGACGAATCTTCGGCCATACTTGCTGGCGACGCTCTGCAGGCAGAGGCGTTTCGGGTACTGGCCACAGCGCCGCGGTTAAGCGCTGAAGTCAAACTGGCTATGGTAAAAGCCTTGGCGAACGCCTGCGGGGCAAACGGTATGGTCGGCGGGCAGGCTATTGATCTGGAGTCTGTGGCAAGAACCCTGACTCTGGAACAGCTAGAGAATATGCACCGCCACAAGACCGGCGCTTTGATTGAAGCCAGCGTACACCTTGGCGCCCTGGCCGGTGGCTTAAAAGACGCCGCGTTGCTAGACGCCCTGGCTCGTTACGCCCGCGCGCTGGGACTGGCGTTTCAGGTGCAGGACGATTTGCTGGACATAGAAGGCGATACCGAGGTGATTGGCAAAACCCAAGGCTCTGATATCGCCCGTGGCAAACCTACCTACCCCGCACTATTGGGGCCAAAAGGCGCGCGCGAACACTTGGCAAGGTTACTAGCCGAGGCCCACGACAGCCTGAAAGGGCTTGGCATTCAGGCCGACGCCCTACACGCCATGGCAGATTACATAGTGGCTCGTAGCCACTAAACAAACGCCCGCGTAACATTCCGGGCATTGAGTCGCTCCCGCTACGAGGCGCACACTGCGGGATAAACACTTGGTAAACGACAAGGCTCGGCGCTGATACAACCAGACGATACAGCGTATACAGCTACAACCCTTGTCGATTATGCAAAAAAGAACCGAGCAGATGCAGGACACAATGATTTTCAGGGAAATCCCCTTACAGCGACCAAACACCCCCATGCTGGACCGTATTGGCTCGCCGGCAGACATTCGCCAGTTACCTGCCGATCAGTTAACTCAGTTAGCACGAGAGCTGCGGTCGTTTCTATTGTGGTCAGTGGGCACGACAGGCGGCCACTTTGGCGCTGGCCTGGGCGTACTGGAGCTAACGGTTGCCCTGCACTATGTGTTCAACACGCCGGAAGACCGCCTGGTTTGGGACGTGGGCCATCAGGCCTACCCTCATAAAATTCTGACAGGACGCCGCGAACAGATGGGTAGCATTCGCCGCAAAAACGGCCTAGCGGGGTTCCCCAAACGCACTGAAAGCCCTTACGACACCTTTGGTGTGGGCCATTCCAGCACCTCTATCAGCGCCGCCCTGGGCATGGCCATTGCTTCCAATCAGCAAGGGCTGACGCGCAAATGCATCGCGGTGATTGGTGATGGCGCCATGACCGCAGGCATGGCATTTGAAGCACTGAATCACGCCGGCCATTTGAAGGCCGATATGTTGGTGATTCTGAACGACAATGACATGTCGATTTCCCGCAACGTAGGTGGCCTGTCCAATTATTTTGCCAAGCTGTTGTCCAGTCGCACTTATCACCAAATGCGCGACAGCAGCAAAAAAGTGCTTGAGATAGCCCCGGGCCTGCGCGAACTGGCAAAAAAAACCGAAGAACACTTCAAAGGCATGATTGCCCCTGGCACCCTGTTCGAAGAATTGGGTTTCAATTACATTGGCCCCATTGACGGCCACGACCTGCCATTACTGGTAGAAACCCTAGAGAACATCCGCGAGCTCAGCGGCCCGCAGTTTTTGCACATTGTCACCACCAAAGGCAAAGGTTTTGCTCCCGCAGAAGCCGACCCGATTGGCTACCACGCTATCAACAAGATAGAACCCCTGGCCGCCACCACTGAGTCCAGCGGCAATCCGACGCCGGTTAAAACTGGCCCGGCCGCGCCCAAATACGCCAACGTGTTTGGCCAATGGCTGTGTGATGCCGCAGCCGCGGATGAGCGGGTAATGGGCATAACCCCCGCCATGTGCGAGGGCTCTGATCTTTTGGCTTTTGCTGAGCGTTTTCCCGAGCGTTATTTTGACGTTGCCATTGCCGAGCAGCACGCTGTTACTTTGGCCGCTGGCATGGCCTGTGATGGCGCCAAACCGGTGGTGGCAATCTACTCCACCTTCTTACAGCGTGGTTACGATCAGCTTATCCACGATGTAGCCATTCAGAATCTGGACGTACTGTTTGCCATTGACCGCGCCGGCCTGGTAGGCGAAGACGGCCCAACTCATGCCGGAGCCTTCGACATCAGTTATCTGCGTTGCATCCCTAATATGGTGTTGATGACACCGTCTGACGAAAACGAAACCCGACAGTTACTGCACACCGGGCTGGTGCATGAAGGCCCGGCGGCGGTGCGCTATCCCCGCGGTAGCGGCAGCGGAGCCGAGATTGACCCGCTGCTGCACACACTGCCCATGGGTAAAGGCCGAGTTGTGCGCGAGCGCAAGAGCGCAAGCGGCCGTATCGCCATCCTGAATTTTGGCACCCTTTTGCCGCGAGCCCTGCAAGCCGCACAGGCGCTGGACGCCACAGTGGCCGATATGCGCTTTGTAAAACCGCTGGATGAAGACCTGATACGCCAGTTGGCAGAGCAGCACGATTTGCTGGTGACTCTGGAAGAAAATGCCATCGCCGGGGGCGCCGGCAGTGCGGTTTGCGAATGGTTGAATCAGGAAGAAATCACCATGCCGGTGCTGCAACTGGGGCTGCCTGACAAATTCGTCGACCACGGCAGCCGCGATCAGCTGTTAGAGGAATGTGGTCTGGATGCCGCCACGATCGAGCGCAGCATAACTGGCCGCGTGCAACGATTGGTTAGCCAGCCGGGCAAAGCCGCGCAGTCTTTCTGATAATGGCTTGGCTCTGACATGAGGTGGAGACTGAGCAGGCAAGACATGAAAGCCGCCTGCTGCGCTCAGAGGCTCAAAGGCTCAGAGCTGGGGGTCATCGTCTTGATGAATCGCCAGAAAATGGCCGAGTTTGCTCTGTTTAGTGTCCAGATAGTGCTCATTATGGGGATTTCTCCCGACTTGCAGCTCGACTCTTTCCACAACCTCAATGCCGTATGACGACAACGCCTTTACTTTACGCGGGTTGTTAGTCATCAACCGCAAGCGCTTTATACCCAAGTGTTCCAACATATCTTTGCACATGCTGTAGTCACGAAGATCCGCTGCAAAACCCAGACGTTCATTGGCTTCGACTGTGTCGGCACCCTGGTCCTGAAGGTTGTAGGCACGAATCTTGTTGAGCAAGCCAATGCCGCGGCCTTCTTGGCGCAAATACATCAAAATACCGCGACCTTCACGAGCGATGCTGCGCAAGGCTTCTTCCAATTGATAACCACAGTCACAGCGCATGCTGTAAAGAGCGTCACCGGTCAGGCACTCAGAGTGGGTACGGACTAACATGGGTTCGTCGCCAGCCAGATCACCCAGCGTCAACGCGACGTGCTCTTTGCCGGTGTCCGGCTCTTCAAAACCGTGCATTTCAAAAACCCCAAATGGGGTCGGCAGCCGGCAAGTCTCAATGTAACGAACAGCCACTGTAATTCCTCGTGGTTCGATCTTATGATCTTAGATGGAGCAGCCTGCCTGCGGCAGGTACATTGTTTCTAATGGATTAGGTGCTGGCCTGCCAGTGGCCACTACGGCCGCCTTTTTTTTCCACCAAGCGCAGGTTGCTCACAACCATGGCTTTGTCGACTGCTTTGCACATGTCGTAAACGGTCAACGCGGCGATACTGGCTGCCGTTAGCGCCTCCATTTCTACGCCGGTCTGACCAGACAGCTTGCACAAGGTGCGAATGTGGACCGACATGCCGTCTGCACCGGGTTCTAACTCTACCTTCACCGAGGTCAGGTTTAAGGCATGACACAGGGGGATCAGATCATGAGTGCGCTTGGCCGCCATAATGCCGGCAATACGAGCCACCGCCAAAACGTCACCCTTCGGGTGTTGGCCATCCACAATCATCGCCAGAGTTTTGGCCGACATACTGATCGTGGCCTCGGCGCGAGCTTCGCGCTCAGTTACCACTTTGGCGGTAACGTCGACCATGCGTGCTTCGCCTTTGTCATTCAGGTGCGTCAGTTTGCTCACAGCTTCTCCCGTTAGCATCATCGCCGGATAAACACCTTCGACGGTATTGGTTCAATACACATCTATGATGTAAAAAATATGTTACATCATAACAAATGTGGCGCTGCCCTGCGCTGTAAAACGCCGGCTTATGCCCACCAGAAGCCAATGCCAGCAATGCCTTGTGCGCCGCATTGGCGGGCCTGTGGCAGATCGGCTGGCGATAAGCCGCCAATGCCATACACAGGTAGTCGTGCCGCTGACACCAGTTGGCTGAACGCGTGCCAGCCCAGAGGCGCCTCATTGGGGTGACTAGACGTAGCCAACACATGCCCCAAAATCGCATAGTCGGCACCAATGGCCACAGCGTGGGCCAATTGCTCTGCGTTATGGCAGGAAATCCCTAACTTGTAGCATTCAGCCACAGGCCGCTGCTGGCATTGGCTGGCGTGGCGCCAGGGCAAATGCACGCCAGCAGCTTGGGGATGGAGGTCCATCAACTCGGGCACACCGTGCAACATAAGCTCGCTGCTATTACTCTGACACAGCGCCAGAGCACCCTGCGCCAAGCGATTGTAAGCTATCGCCTGTTCGGCCCAAGCTGGAGCCCGCAACACGATCAGCGGCGGCTGGCTAACCTGCAGCGCTGTTTGCAAACGTTTCAGGCCACATTCATCATCTGCTACGTCGCAGCCCGTTAACGCCAACTGCGAAGGCAGTTGAAGAGCGCGGATAATCGGGCGATTCGCTGCGGGGAAATCCGCGTCGCGTAAATCCCGCGGCAATAGCCACTGGATCGGCTGACCTTCGCGACCGTGAGCCTCGCCCGCTGCTATGTCGGTCGACCAAACATCCAAAAAAACACGCTTATCGCCATAATCGTGTCGAACACCAATTACGGGCTGCAAAGCGGATTCGATCAACTTTAATCCGGTTTCTTCGGCAATCTCACGCACCAACGCCTGCTGCACAGTTTCACCCGGCTCCACTTTACCGCCAGGAAACTCCAATAATCCGCCCTGATGGGTATGTTCCAGCCTGCGGGCAATCAGTACCCGCCCATCGCGAATGATCACACCGACGGCGACGTGTACTTCAGGTAATACGCCTGGCGCCTTCTCAGGTACCTTTCCAGGTGCTGTCGCAGACAGTCGCTTAGACATTTTCTTAATCACAGGCATCAGCTGCGGTAGTCGGCGTTGATGGTGACATAATCGTGGGAGAAGTCGCAGGTCCAGACGGTTTCATTCACGGCGCCTCGCTTGAGGTCGATGCGGATGGTAATTTCTTCCTGGTTCATCACCGCCTGCCCGCGTTCCTCCGAGTAGTCGTCTGCCCGACCGCCACTGCTTACCAGACACACATCTCCCAGATAAATCTCCAGGGCATTCAAGTCAAGACCTTCGACACCAGCGCGGCCAACGGCGGCTAGAATGCGACCCCAGTTGGGATCTGATGCAAACAGCGCAGTTTTAACCAGCGGCGAATGAGCGACCGTGTAGGCCACATCCAGAGCTTCTTTGACTGTCGCTGCGTGGTTCACCTCAATGGTCACAAACTTGGTTGCTCCTTCACCGTCGCGCACAATCGCGTGGGCCAGATCCATATACACTTGGCGCAGAGCGTCCTTCAGAGGCGCCAGTAGCGGACTGTCAGCGGTTATTTCCGGACCGCCGTAACAACCGCTGGCCATCAGCATGCAAGCATCATTGGTGGAGGTGTCACCGTCGATGGTAATGCGATTGAAGGACTGCTCACCCAGCTCAGATGCCAGGGATTGCAAAACATCCGGCGCAATACGGGCGTCGGTAGCAATGAACCCCAGCATGGTGGCCATGTTGGGGCGAATCATGCCCGCACCCTTGCTGATGCCGGAAATACACACTGTATGACCGCCCAAATCCACTTGCACCGATGCCCCTTTGGGACGAGTGTCGGTGGTCATAATGCCGTTGGCCGCTTCTGCCCAGCGATCTACGCGAGTATCCGCCAGTGCATTGGGCAGCGCTGCAACAATTTTGGCGACTGGCAGGGGCTCACCGATCACACCGGTAGAAAATGGCAACACCTGTTGCTCGCCAACGCCGGCAGCAGCGGCAAGAGCCTCGCAGCAGGCTGCTGCGTCGGCCAGACCGCGTTCGCCAGTGCCCGCGTTGGCGTTACCGGTATTAATGAGCAGATAGCGCGGCACACCGGCAGCAAGATGCTTGCGGCTAAGCGTAACCGGTGCCGCACAGAACTGGTTGCGGGTGAAAATTCCGGCTACCTGCGTGCCCTCAGCCAAGAAAAATAATACGATATCTTTGCGGCCAGGCTTTTTGATACCGGCACTGGCAATGCCCAGCTCTACGCCTGTGATGGGAAAAAACTCGGGTAAGGTTCCTGGACCTACAGCCATGGTAATTCTCCTGACAAATAATGAATAAAGACTGCCCGCAGGCATTCAAAACGCAAAAACCCGCAGCCTGAATGAACCAGACTGCGGGTTGAAAATAGCTTTCAATGACAGTGCTGTTTAACTAATTTTGCCACAGCACTGCTTGAACTTCTTACCAGACCCGCAAGGACAAGGCTCATTACGGCCCACTTTTGGCTCGTTACGTACAAAGGTTTCCGGCATGGCCTGGCGTGAACTATCGTCGCCACCGGCGCCGGCCTGAGATGTCGCGCTGGTTTCGTCGTGGCGCAGACGAGCGCGTGCCAGTTCATTCGCTAATGCCTGTTTACGCTGGAGCTCAATTTCTTCCAGTTCTTCCTGGCTTTGCACTTTAACGTGGCACAGCACCCGAATAACATCGCCCTTCATGGCTTCCAGCATACTTTCGAACAGATTGAAGGCTTCGCGCTTGAACTCCTGCTTCGGGTTTTTCTGGGCGTAACCACGCAGATGAATACCGCGGCGCAGGTGGTCCATATTCGACAGATGCTCTTTCCACAAGGTATCCAATACCTGCAAAAACACCTGTTTTTCAAACTTACGCATGGGTTCCGCGCCGACCACTGCCTCTTTGGCGTCGTAAGCAATCACAATCAGCTCCAGAATTTTCTGGCGTAAATTGTCTTCATAGAGTTTGCTGTCTTCATCCAGCCACTTCTGAACCGGAAGATCAACGCCCATTTCCGTCTGCAGCTGGGTCTCCAAACCGGCAACATTCCATTGCTCCGGCATGCTCTGCGGTGGAATGTGAGCACTCACCAGGGTGTCTACTACGTCAGCGCGAATGGTTTTCACTATCTCCGACACATCGTCCGAGCCCATTACCTCGTTACGCTGGTCGTAAATGACCGAACGCTGGTCGTTGGCAACGTCGTCGTATTCCAGCAACGTTTTGCGCATGTCAAAGTTCCGGCCTTCGACCTTGCGTTGGGATTTTTCAATGGCGTTGGTGACCATGCGGTGCTCAATCGCCTCGCCGTTTTTCATGCCCATGGCCTGCATCAGACTCTTGACCTTATCCGGAGCAAATATCCGCATAAGGTTGTCTTCTAGCGACAAGAAGAAACGAGATGAACCCGGGTCGCCCTGACGGCCGGCACGACCCCGCAATTGGTTGTCAATGCGGCGGCTTTCATGACGCTCGGTGCCAATAATGTGCAAGCCGCCAGCTTCCAGCACGCTGTTGTGGCGCTCAGTCCACGCATCTCTCAGCACCGCGCTCTGTTCGTCAGTCGGGCTATCGTGTCCTGCCAACTCATATTCCCAGTTACCACCGAGCACGATATCGGTACCCCGCCCAGCCATGTTGGTGGCAATGGTAACGGCCCCAGGGCGGCCCGCCTGGGCAATAATCTGGGCTTCAGATTCGTGCTGTTTGGCGTTCAGAATTTTGTGATCAATCTGGGTTTTCTTCAGCAGGTTCGCCAGGCGCTCGGACGCCTCGATGGACGCAGTGCCCACCAGGATGGGTCGACCCTCGGCCGTAACGTCTTTAATTTCGTCGATAATGGCGTGGAATTTTTCTTCTTCCGTCAGATACACCAAATCGTTGTAATCGGTTCGCATGATCGGTTTGTTGGGCGGAATGACCACCACATCCAGGCCGTAAATCTGGCGAAATTCAAACGCTTCGGTGTCTGCGGTACCCGTCATGCCTGACAGCTTTTCATACAGCCGAAAGTAGTTCTGAAAAGTAGTGGACGCCAGAGTCTGGCTTTCCGCATGAATTTTCACGCCTTCTTTGGCTTCAATCGCCTGATGCAGACCTTCACTCCAGCGCCGGCCCGGCATGGTTCGACCGGTATGCTCGTCAACGATGATAACCTGCTCACCTTGCACGATGTAATCCACGTTTTTCTGGAACAGGTTATGGGCCCGCAATCCGGAGTGCACGTGATGCAGAAGGCTGAGGTTGACGGCGGAATACAGGTTTTCACCCGCTTTAAGCAGTTCCCGCTCTAGCAGCAACTGCTCCACTTTTTCGTGGCCGCGCTCGGTCAGTTCTACTTGACGGGTTTTTTCGTCAATAGTGAAATCGCCGGTAGGATCGCCTTCCTCTGGCACTTCGCCTTTGTCCAGACTCGGAATCAGAATGTTAATCGCCTGATACATCTTCGAGCTGTCTTCGGCGGCGCCCGAGATAATCAGCGGTGTACGGGCTTCGTCGATCAGAATGGAGTCGACTTCGTCAACAATAGCGAAATGAAGACCACGCTGAACTTTGTCTGCGGTACTGAACGCCATGTTGTCGCGCAGGTAGTCAAAACCGAATTCGTTGTTGGTGCCGTAGGTGATATCAGCCTGATAAGCGGCGCGCTTTTCTTCGCTCGGCTGGCCGGCGTTTACAACGCCCACTTGCAGACCCACAAAGTTATACAGCTTGCCCATCCAGTCCGCATCGCGGCGGGCCAGATAATCGTTCACAGTAATCACGTGAACGCCTTTACCAGACAAAGCGTTCAAATAAGCCGACGCGGTGGACATCAGGGTTTTACCCTCACCGGTCTTCATTTCAGCTATGCGGCCTTCATGCAGGGTTACAGCACCTACAAACTGCACGTCGTAGTGGCGCATGCCCATCACTCTGCCACTGGCTTCGCGCACGCAGGCAAACGCCTCGGGCATTAGCTCGTCTAGACTTTCGCCTTTTTGCAGGCGCTCACGGAACTCTGTGGTTTTCCCCTGCAACTCGCTGTCGGTCAGGCTGCCAAATTGCTCTTCAAGTTCATTAATACGCACGGCAATCTTGCGCATTCGCTTGACTTCCCTGGCGTTCTTACTACCGAATACTTTCGTTGCAAGCTTTGTGAACATAGACCAATGCTTCTTTGATTAAACTAAGGAAGCCGGCATTCTACCTTTATTTAGCGGCGGGGCAAAAGCCACAGCCGGTGACAACAACGCCAGCCGACAATTCGGCGCTGCCTATCACATGTGCGTTACAGGATTTTCTAATGGCTGGCCCGCGCCATGTACTTCACCGGATCTGTCGTGCGGCCATGTTTTAGTACTTCAAAATGCACGTGGGGCCCGGTAGACCTGCCGGTACTGCCCATCAGCGCCACCACCTGGGCTTTCTGGACCAAGTCACCGATTTTTACACTCACGGCTTTGGCATGGGCATAGCGGGTAACCAGACCATCGCCATGGGCGATTTCCACCAGGTTGCCATAGCCATGACGCTTGCCAGCCCAAGTAACAACGCCCGCGGCCACCGCAACAATGTCACTGCCATCTTTGCCTGCCAAATCGACGCCGCCATGCCAAGTGCGTTTGCCGCTGAACGGATCCGTGCGATAGCCATATTCGGATGACAGCCAACCCCAGATAATGGGACGGCCCTCAACAAAACGTTCATCATCCAGTTTTTGCCGCCAGGCCAGCTTGTCCAGCAAACGCAACTGCTGCTCGCGATTGTCTAAGCGGCGCTCCAAGCGCTCAATCATCTCGCTTAGGCCCGGCACGCTGTAAGACTCTGGCGGCAATAGCACTTTGGGGCCGCCCACTGGCGCCGGAGCGCTAAAATCAAACTCTTCGTTGTTCACCAGTCCACTTTCGACAAATCGTTGCCCCAAAGCGTCCAGCCGCAACAAGCGGCCCTGCATCGCGCCCAGACGCAACGTCATGACATCGACCTGATGCTGCACGTCTGTTTCAACCTGGTCCAATGCAGCCTTCTGCTCCTGCAAGCGTGCCTGCCAGCGTACAACTAACTCGGCGCTGGCTGGCGTTTCAGCTCCAATTTTCGCCACTGCCAGCGTGTAGCCAGCCCAGCTAGCAATGGCTGTTAGCACCAGAGCAAAAAACAGCAAGGCGAGTAAAAGACGGCGATTCAGTATGATGACTGGAGGCGGGAGCGAATCCGAAACAGTGTTTGTCGTCATAATGTGTGATTACTGCAGTGGATCGCAAACGGATGTTTAAAGCACCCGCCAGCGGTTACACTGGTTATGAATAGTCGGGGTACTCACCTTAAAAAGAAAAAGAAGTGTACCCAATGGTTTACAGCTCAGTCGAGTACTCAGGCCGCAATGACGCCAAAAAATGAACAGAAAATGACTTTCGACCCATTCTCCGGGCCGGCTGGCTTGCGCAAACTGGTAGCGCGGGCCGAGCAACACCGGCTTGCTGAGCAGACGCTGCTGGCTGAGTTGCCGCCGTCGTTGCAGTCAGGTACGCGTTTCGTGAGCTGTCATGAGGGCGAACTTGTTCTGGCAGCAGACAGCGGGCCCAAAGCCAGCCAGATTCGCTTTCGCCAGCATGACATTATGGCTGCTGCGCGCAATCTGGAGTTATTTCGCTTTGTCTGGAAGCTGAAAGTAAAGGTTGTACCGCCGCGTTTTCAGGACAAGGCGATGGCCAAAAAGCTGCCATTGAGTAAAGAAAACGCCCAGCTCCTCAAAGAAGAAGCCGGAAACACAAAGGACAAAGCGTTGCGCGAGATTCTGGAAAAGCTCGCCAGTCACGTTCGCGACTGACGATGGCGCCTCAGGCGCTGGCTAATACAGGTTTGACGTAAGAAATCGGAGCATTGGCTTCGTCATCAAAGGTGACGACTTCCCACGCGTCTTGCTCTGAAATAAGAAGGCGCAGCAAGCGATTGTTCAGGTCGTGGCCGGATTTCACGCCGCGAAACTCACCAATCAGGCTGTTGCCCAACAGATACAGGTCACCAATCGCGTCCAGAACCTTGTGCTTGACGAACTCGTCGTCATAACGCAAACCGTCTTCGTTAAGAATTTTGTAATCATCAACAACGATGGCATTATCAACGCTGCCACCAAGAGCCAGGTTCATGGAGCGAAGTTTTTCAATATCGCGCATGAAGCCGAAGGTGCGGGCCCGACTGACTTCTTTCACAAACGAAGTGCTGGAGAAATCAACCGTGGCGTTCTGGGCGCGGCCCTTGAAAGCAGGGTGATCAAAGTCGATGCCAAAGCTGACCTTGAAGCCTTTGAATGGCAAAAAGGTGGCGCTTTTATCACCGTCTGTGATCGATACTTCACGTTTGATGCGGATAAATTTCTTGGCTGCGTCTTGCTCGGCAATACCGGCAGACTGCAGCAAAAACACGAAAGGCCCTGCCGAGCCATCCATGATCGGCACTTCAGAAGCGCTCAATTCCACAAAGCAGTTATCAATACCCAGGCCAGCCATAGCAGACAATAAGTGCTCTACCGTTGACACCCGTACGCCGTCTTTCATCAATGTGGTGGACAGCATGGTCTCGCCGACATTTTCTGCACGGGCCCGAATTTCGACCACAGGGTCCAGGTCGGTACGGCAAAAAATAATGCCAGCGTCGATGGGTGCGGGCTTCAGGGTTAGATACACCTTTTCACCTGAATGCAGGCCAATGCCGGTCGCGCGAATGGTGTTTTTAAGAGTCCGTTGTTTGATCATCGGTCCATAGTTCCGTCGAAAAGGCGATACGCTAAGCAAAAAACTGCTCGCACAATATCAGAAAATACAACCGGCCACCATGAAAACGCCCTTTTCTGCTCAAAAAACAGCCAAAACGGACCATGAGTGACCAGTGCACACTTTCCCGACTGAACGTTTCAAACACTCGCCCCAGCCGGCTCCGGTTCATATTTGTGCCAGTCTATCAATCCGCCTGACGGCGAAGGAATGCGGGAATATCGAGATAGTCCACATTCTGCTCTTCGCTTTCGCGACCTTGATCCAGCGCCGTGTTGCCGGAAGCCACTGCGCGACGGCGCAGAATGGCCGGCCGGTCCAGTTGTTTGTAGTCGGTTTTGCCATCCAGAGTGCGACTATTATCGACCACTTTGGTCGGTTTTTCGCGACTGCCGCCCAGGCCGGTGGCCACTACGGTCACTTTAAGTTCGTCAGTCAGGTCCTGATCAATCACCGTGCCCACAACCACTGTGGCCGTATCTGAGGCAAATTCGCGAATGATGTCGCCTACCTCAGCAAACTCGCCCAAATTCAGGTTAATGCCCGCGGTAATGTTAACCAGAATGCCCTTGGCACCGTGCAGGTTAACGTCTTCCAACAGCGGGCTGCGAATAGCGGCTTCGGCGGCTTCACGGGCACGATTTTCACCGGTTGCTCGGGCCGTACCCATCATCGCCATGCCCATTTCAGACATCACCGTTTTCACGTCTGCGAAGTCGACGTTGATCATGCCATTGCGAGTAATCAGATCGGCAATACCCTGAACCGCACCCAGCAGTACGTCATTAGCAGACGCAAAGGCATCCAGCAGGCTGGTGTTCTTGCCCATCACCGACAGCAGCTTCTCGTTAGGGATGGTGATCAACGAATCTACGCACTCTTCCAGCTCACGCAGCCCGGCTTCCGCCACGCTCATGCGCTTGCCGCCTTCAAACAGAAATGGTTTGGTGACTACGGCGACGGTCAGAATGCCCAACTCGCGAGCCACTTGAGCCACTACCGGTGCCGCACCGGTACCGGTACCGCCACCCATGCCAGCGGTAATGAACACCATATCCGCTCCGCTGAGCGCCTCAGCAATACGGTCGCGATCTTCCAACGCCGACTGACGTCCTATTTCCGGATTAGCACCAGCACCCAAGCCTTTGGTGATAGCGCCCCCAAGCTGGATGATTTGACGTGCGTCCAGGTCTTTCAAGGCCTGGGCATCCGTGTTGGCACAGATAAAATCAACACCTTCAATATCGCTGTTAAGCATATGACGCACGGCGTTACCGCCACCGCCACCCACACCAACCACTTTTATAACTGCGTTTTGCTGCACACTATCGACAAGTTCAAACATATCCCCACTCCTTCGTGCTTTAGTCAGCCTGTTTTTCGGCTGTTCTTTTAAAAGATTTGATGGTTCAAAACGGTTGCTGTTGTTCTTATCTGGCGGCTCAGAAATGGCCGGTAAACCAGGCTTTCATTCGCTCAAACAGCGTGGGAGCACGCTCCCCCTTGAGCACCGGTGTCCGTCCAAGATCCATTTGGCGGAAACCGTGTATCAACAATCCAACACCCGTGGCGTAAATCGGATTGTTAACCACTTCCGTCATGCCCGACACGGCCTGCGGACAGGCCAGCCTGACCGGCATGTGGAAAATCTCTTCTGCTAGCTCAATCACGCCCTCCATGGTAGACGCGCCTCCCGTAATCACGATGCCCGCCGGGATCATGTCTTCAAATCCCGAACGTCGCAGCTCCGACTGCACCAGCATGAACAGTTCTTCGTAGCGCGGTTCAACCACTTCGGCTAAAGCCTGACGCGACAAATCTCGCGGAGCGCGATCGCCGACGCTGGGCACTTTGATGGTTTCATCCGCGCCCGCCAGCTGGGTCAGCGCGCAAGCGTATTTGATTTTGATTTCTTCGGCGTTCTGTGTCGGCGTACGCAACGCCATGGCGATGTCGTTGGTGACCTGATCACCGGCGATCGGAATTACAGCGGTGTGGCGAATAGCGCCGCCGGTAAACACGGCGATGTCGGTGGTACCGCCGCCCATGTCCACCACACACACGCCCAACTCTTTTTCATCTTCAGTGAGAATGGCGTGGCTGGAAGCCAGCTGTTCAAGAATGATGTCGTCGACTTCAAGGCCGCAGCGGCGAATGCATTTTTCAATATTCTGGGCGGCGTTCACCGCGCAGGTCACCAAGTGCACCTTGGCTTCCAGGCGCACGCCAGACATGCCCAGCGGCTCTTTAATGCCTTCCTGGTTATCAATCACGAATTCCTGCGGCAATATGTGCAGAATTTTCTGGTCTGCCGGAATGGCCACTGCCTGAGCTGCGTCAATGACCCGGTCGATATCCGCTTGGGTCACCTCGCGATCACGAATGGCCACAATGCCATGGGAGTTCAGGCTTTTAATGTGACTACCGGCAATGCCTGCGTACACCGAGTGAATGCGGCAGCCAGCCATCAGCTCGGCTTCTTCCACCGCGCGCTGGATAGCCTGAACCGTGACTTCAATATTGACCACGACACCGCGCTTCAGACCTTTTGAGGGGTTAGAGCCAACGCCCACTACCTCAATAGAGCCGTCCATTTTGCGCTTGCCAACAATGGCCACCACTTTTGAGGTGCCAATGTCCAGGCCGACAATCATGTTTTCCGTTTCAACCGATGACATGTGTTTCACCAAACCCCAGGTCTGAATAAACCGTTGTTATATTTTCGGAGTTGAGGCGGCCGTAACCGCCTTCCACTGCACCGCAACACCATTGGTGTAGCGCGCATCCACCCTATTGACTTCATCTGACCGGGATGCCAACCGGGCCTGATACACGGTCATAAACCGTTCAAAACGCTGCTCGACCTGATCACGGCCAAGCACAACATCTATCCCGTTACTCAGGCGCAAGGTCCACGCCCCGCGCTGCTCCAGGTTCAAGCCACTGAAGCCAAGTCCATGGCCAACCAGCTGATCACTCAACGCGCGCGCCATAGCGATCACATCTCGTACCCGCTCATCAGGACCCGACAACAACGGCAAAGCGCCGGCCACTTGCGGGTTTGGTGGGCTAAACAACTCGCCCGTGCGGCTAACCAGGCGGCCGTCACTCCAGTAGGCCAGCGGCTTTTTCTCGCGGATGTTGACCGTTAGACGGTCTGGCCATTCGCGCCTCACGGCCGCCGATTCAACCCACGGGCGCTGCTCTAAGCTGGCCTTGATCTCTTCCAGGTCAGTTGCGAAATAGCTGCCTCCAACCCAGGCCCCAAGGTGGCGTTCAAGGCCCACCTGGCTTTCACCAACCAGCGTGCCACTCACGTCAATAGCCAAAATCTGCTGATCCATGGCAGCCAGCACTTTGCTGACACCCCAGGGCACCAGTGCTGCCGTCAGGATCACCACCACACCCAAACCAAACTGCAACCAAGGCACGGCGCCAAATGCCGCTTTTAACACTGCGAACCGATCATGCTCCGGGCCAAGGGTTGTTGCCCCGCGGCGCTGCGGCGGTTCAGACGGCAGTGTCCGAGTTCGGATCAGCAGGTTATCAAGCATGGCCTGGCTCTCCCCCATTTTGCTCCAGAGTGTCAGCCAGAATCCGCACCACCAGTTCTTCAAAACTGATGCCCGCTGCCCGTGCCGACATCGGCACCAGGCTGTGGTCAGTCATTCCCGGAACGGTATTCACCTCCAGCAACCAGAACTTACCGTCAGCATCCTGCATGATGTCGACCCGGCCCCAGGTGCGGCAGCCCACAACCCGAAAGGCTTCAAGCGCCAACTGTTGAAGGCGCAGTTCCTCGTCTGCTGACAGCCCACAAGGAATGCAGTAGCGGGTGTCGTCGGCCAGATACTTGGCGTCGTAATCGTAAAACACGTGATCGGTGCTCAGGCCGATAGCCGGTAACGCGCGGTCTTGCAACAAACTGACGGTAAATTCCGGGCCTTCAATCCACTCTTCCACCAGCACCGAGGTGTCCAGCGCCGCGGCCGCCTGCCAGGCCTGCACCAACTCGTCTGCACTGGTGACTTTAAAAATGCCAATACTGGATCCTTCGCGCGACGGTTTCACGCTCAGCGGCATGCGCAACTCAGCGGCGATACTGATGGCGTCTTCCGCAGACGTCATGGTGCGGAACTTGGGCGTGGCCAAACCGCAACCCGCAAACACATATTTTGAACGCAGCTTGTCCATGGCCAGGGCTGAAGCCATCACGTCACTGCCAGTGAAGGGAATATCGGCTTGGGACAGAATCGCTTGCAGCGTACCGTCTTCACCACCGCGACCGTGCAACGCAATAAATACTCGGTCGAACTCTGGCTGTTCCACGGTTTTCAACAGACAACCCTGCACGTCTACGCCAAAGGCATTTACACCCGCTGACAGCAGCGCCGAAAGCACTGCCTGTCCACTTTTCAGCGACACATCACGCTCGGCGGAATCACCGCCCATAAACACGGCCACCCGGCCAAAGGCCTTCAGCATGGCAGGCTCGGCCAGAAACGGCTGTGTTTGGTACACTATTGGGTTGTGCTGCTGGTCACTCACCGCTCCCCCCCCCTGTTGCTATCACTCCCGTTGTTGCCAGGCGGGCTGCCACCGCCCCGATATCACCGGCCCCTTGAGTGATCAGCAAGTCACCATCGCGCAACACGCTGGCCAACAGCGTTTCGATGTCTTTATTGTGTTCGACAAACACCGGTTCTACTTTGCCTCGCTGGCGCAGGCTGCGGCAAAGGGCGCGGCCGTCACATCCGGGGATCGCTGCTTCGCCGGCGGAGTAAACGTCCATCAGCAGCAAACCATCCACCGTGGACAGCACTTTGACAAAATCTTCGTAAAGATCGCGGGTACGGCTGAATCGGTGCGGCTGGTACAGCATGATCACGCGTCGGCCGGGCCAAGCGTCACGAGCGGCGCGAATGACGGCGGCGACTTCAGTGGGGTGGTGGCCATAATCGTCAACCAGGGTTATCGAACCCTTGGCGATTGGATAGTCGCCGTAGACCTGAAAGCGCCGGCCAACGCCGGCGAAACCGGCCAAACCGCGGCCGATTGAGGCGTCGTCAACACCGTCATCGGTGGCCACGGCAATCACCGCCAGGGCGTTAAGCACGTTGTGGCGGCCAGGCATTTTCAGCTCTACTTGCAAATCGGCCCTCGGCCCCGGGCGCTTTACCAGAAAGCGCATGCGCAGGCCGTCAGACACAATATTCTCGGCGCGGTAGTCGGCCTCCGGATTATCAATACCGTAAGTAATAATGGTGCGCGAGATACGCGGCAGTATTTCACGCACGTAGGGATCGTCTATGCACATCACGGCCACGCCGTAAAACGGTAAGTTGTGAAGGAAATCAACAAAGGTCTGCTTCAGCTTTTCCACATCGCCACCGTAGGTGTCCATGTGATCGGCTTCGATGTTTGTGACCACGGAAATCAGCGGTGTCAGGTGCAAAAACGATGCGTCGCTCTCGTCCGCTTCCGCGATCAGGTAGCGCGATCCGCCCAGCTTGGCATTGGTGCCGGCGCTGTTTAGCTTGCCACCGATCACAAAGGTCGGGTCCAGGCCCGCCTCAGCGAACACCGAAGCAATCAGGCTGGTGGTGGTGGTTTTGCCGTGGGTTCCAGCAACCGCAATGCCGTGGCGATAACGCATGATTTCCGCCAGCATTTCCGCTCGCGGCACGATGGGAATGCGATTACTGCGCGCAGCAACCACTTCCGGGTTGTTGGCCGCCACCGCTGAAGACACCACAACCACATCGGCTTTTTCAGTATTTTCGGCGCGATGGCCAATCTGTACATCAATACCCATTGCCGTCAGGCGCTGGGTAACGGCACCGTGGCGCAAGTCAGAGCCGGACACGTTATAGCCCTGGTTCTTTAGCACCTCGGCAATACCGCTCATGCCGGCGCCGCCAATACCGACAAAATGAATATGGCGGATGCGGCGCATTTCCGGTACCTGATATACCAGTGGCACTGTGTTGGCATCAGCCATTGGCGGCCTCCAGACAATAATTCACGACTCTCTCCGTTGCGTCGATGCGGGCCAGCTTGCGAGCTGCCTGCGACATCATTAATACCCGGTCACGATCGTTTACCAGATCGCCCAGAGTGTCTGCCAACAGCGCGGGGGTAAGGCGCGGCTGAGGTATAAGTAGGGCCGCACCGGCGCTAACCATCTGTTCGCCGTTGCGTGTTTGGTGGTCATCCACCGCGTAGGGGAAAGGCACCAGAATGGCGGCGCAACCGGCGGCACAGAGTTCCGACACGGTTAACGCACCCGCGCGGCACAGCACCAGATCGGCCCAGGAAAAAGCCGCAGCTATATCAGTAATGAAGGGTTCCACGCTGGCCTCAACGCCTACTGCCTGATAAGCATCGCGAGCGGCCTCGGCGTGATTTTCACCACACTGATGGCGCACTTGTGGGCGACACTCGCCCGCCATTTGCGCCAGCGCCTGGGGCACCTGCTGGTTGAACACCTGTGCACCCAGACTGCCACCAACGACAAGTAACCGCAGCGGGCCTGTGCGCCCCGCCAGGCGTTCTATGGGGGCAGCCAGCGCGGCAAAATCCGTGCGCACCGGATTGCCGGTGCAGCGGGTGACGGTTTTGGCATCAAAGCTACCGGGGAACGCTTCCAGCACAGTGTCGGCAAAGCGCACCAGCAGTCTATTGGTCATGCCGGCAACAGCGTTTTGTTCGTGAATGACCAAGGGTGTGCCGGTCAATCTGGCCGCCAAGCCACCAGGGCCGGTCACAAAGCCGCCCATGCCAACCACGCAGTGCGGGCGAATGCGCCGCATAATGGTGAATGCTTCGCCCAGGGCACGCATCAGTTTGAACGGTGCTTTTATCAGCGCCAGCTTACCCTTGCCGCGCAATCCAGAAATATGAATCAACGACATTTCAATATTGGTATCGGCGACCAGCCGCTGTTCCATTCCGCCAATAGCACCCAGCCAGAACACCTGATGGCCGCGGGCCTGCAAGGCGCGGGCGGTAGCCAACGCCGGGAACACGTGGCCACCAGTGCCACCGGCCATCATCAAAAAACGCCGGGGTTCAGTCATAAGCGGCCCCTCCCCGGTGTTTTTTTGCCGGCAGGCTCGGCTACTGCCGTTGCGGCATCTAAGCGCTCCATCTCTATCCGCGCCAATATGCTCAGGCACACGCAGGTCATCATCAAGCTGGAACCGCCGTAACTAACCAACGGCAACGTTAGCCTTTGGTCGGCAGCAACCCGGTAGCTACCGCCATATTAATGGCCGCCTGCAGGCCAATCAACAGGCTAATGCCATAGGCGAAACAGGCCGCAAATGGCTGCTTTGCCTGTTCTGCGCGGCGGGCAATCACAAAACCGCTGATCACCAGAATGGTAAACAGTGCGACCACTAACAAAGCCCCAATCAGGCCAAATTCTTCGGCAATAATGGCGAAAATAAAGTCGGTATGGGCCTCGGGCAGAAAAAACAGCTTCTGAATTGAATTGCCCAAGCCGACTCCGGCCCAGTCTCCACGGCCGAACGCAATCAGCGACTGGGTCAGCTGATAACCGCTGTTAAACTGGTCTTGCCACGGGTCCAGATAGCTCACCACGCGTTTCATTCGATAGGGTTCGGCAATCACTGCCAGGGCGCCCAGTGCAGCCAGTATCATTACTAAGGGTGCAAAGCGCATAAGGCTGACACCGCTAAGAAAAATCATGCCGGCAGCTGCGCCTACCAGCACCACGGTGGCGCCAAAGTCCGGCTGCACCATCAGCAGGCCAGAAGCCACGCCCATCACCACCAGCGGCTTGATAAAACCAGGCCAGGTATTCAGCAGCTCGTCGCGGCGGCGCACCACGTAGCTGGCCAGATAGCCCACCAGGCAAAGCTTGGCGATTTCGGACACCTGAACGTTAAAAATGCCAAACGGAATCCAGCGAGTAGAACCGTTTACCGTGCGCCCCAGCGGCGTTAGCACCAGCACCAAAACCAACAACCCCACGCCCAACAGCAACCAGCCGCTGTTCTGCCACCAGTAAACCGGCACATTAACCGCGATTAGAGCCAACATGCAGCCAAGCACCGCAAACACAAGCTGGCGAACTATAAAGTGGTAACTATTGCCAAAGGTCGCACTGGCAATGTCCATAGACGCCGACGAAATCATCACCAGCCCCAACACCATCAACGCAGCAGCGCTAACAATCAGCAATGGCAAAGGCTGCAGCGCTGAATGACGATTGCCATACGCGGGCAATACTGATTGGGTCTGAATCATAGCGCCTCCACCAGCGTGCGGAAGCGCTCACCGCGATCGATATAATCACGGAACATATCCAGACTGGCGCAGGCGGGCGACAACAATACCCGGTCACCCGGTTGCGCCAGCCGTGCGGCGCTTGCCACCGCATCGGCCAAGCTATTTTCAATGTGGGTTGCGGTGCCCTGCGCCAGAACTTTTTGCAGCTGCGCTGCATCACGGCCAATCAAAACGACCGCACGACAGTGTCGGCGTGCAGGGTCCGCTAGCGGGCTGAAATCCGCCCCTTTACCATCACCGCCAGCAATCAGCACAATCTTGCCCGCCGCCGGTGCCAGACTGTCGAGCGCGGCAACTGTCGCGCCCACGTTGGTGCCTTTGGAATCGTTGATGTACTCAACGCCATTGACCAGGCGAAGCGATTCACAACGGTGGGGCAAACCGTGAAATGCGCGCGCGGTCGCCAGCATGCTATCCATGGGCAGACCGGCCGCTTTGCCCAGACCAAGGGCCGCCATCACGTTGCTGAGATTATGGCGACCGATGAGTCCAAGTTCATCGGCGCGAATCAAATTATCCAACCCCCAGGTTACCCAGGGGTGGCCACTGACGCTGTCGTCACGGGTGCTGAAGGTATCCGGATTGACCCGGTTCATACCAAAGCAGATAAAGCGCAGAGTGGTCCGCGCCATAGGTGTGCTAAGAGCGTCATCCAGATTCACAATGGCGTACTGGCAGCCGCGGAATATCCGCTGTTTGGCTTGGTAATAGGCCATTTTATCTGGGTAACGATCCATATGATCGTCACTGATATTGAGCACCGTAGCCGCCAGCGCCTTCAGTTCGTCCGTGGTCTCCAGCTGAAAACTAGACAGCTCCAACACGTATAAGCGCGCACCGGTATTCAGCAAATCCAGCGCCGGAGTGCCAATATTGCCTCCCACTGCAACCAGGTAACCGGCATCACGAGCCATGTCAGCGACCAGCGTGGTTACCGTGGTTTTGCCGTTGGAGCCGGTGATGGCAATAATCGGAGCATCGGCGGCTTCTGCAAACAGGTCAATATCACCGCGAATACGCGCGCCACTGGCTGCAGCAGCAGCAATAGCTGGCTCGGCCACACTGATACCCGGGCTCACAATCAGCTCACTAAAAGCGCTGAAAAAGTCGCTGTCAAATGCGCCCAGATGCACTTCGACGTCAGGCCAACCGGCTTGCAGCTCGGCAAGACCCGGTGGAGCCTCACGGGTGTCAGCAACGGCTAGCTTACGGTCTTGTGCTGCCAGATAGCGCACGCAGGAAAGCCCGGTTTTACCGAGCCCTACGATTAACGTGCGACGATCCGACACAATGACACCCATATTCGGCAACCCTCCTTATCTCAGTTTTAAACTGGCCAAACCAATTAACACCAGAACCACGGTAATGACCCAAAAGCGCACGATAACCCGCGGCTCGGGCCATCCTTTCAATTCAAAATGGTGATGCAGCGGCGCCATGCGAAAAATTCGCCGCCCGGTCAGGCGGAACGACGCCACCTGCAAGATTACCGATACGGTTTCCATCACAAACACGCCACCCATGATGAACAGCACAATTTCCTGACGCACAATCACCGCCACTATGCCAAGCGCTGCACCCAGAGCAAGAGCACCGACATCGCCCATAAACACCTGAGCGGGATAAGTGTTGAACCACAAAAACCCCAGACCGGCGCCGACAATAGAGCCGCAAAACACAATCAGTTCGCCGGTGCCAGGCAAGCGCGGAATTAACAGGTAATTGGCAAACTGGACGTGGCCCGACAGGTAAGCAAATATGCCCAGCGCAGCGGCTACCATTACCGTGGGCATAATCGCCAGGCCATCCAGTCCGTCGGTAAGGTTGACCGCGTTACTGGTGCCAACAATCACGAAATAGGTCAGCAGAATAAACAGCACCGGCCCCATAGTGAGCGACACCTGCTTGAAAAACGGCAGATATAGCGAGGTTTCCTGAGGTAGAGAGGCTGTCATAAACAACGCAACAGCGGCACCAGCGCCTACCACCGACTGCCAGAAATACTTCCACCGGGCGGGCAGGCCACGAGGGTTGCGCTCGACCACTTTGCGATAATCATCTACCCAGCCGATAGCACCAAATAGCAGAGTGACCAGCAGGGTGATCCACACGTAGCGGTTGCTTAAATCTGCCCACAATAGGGTGCTAACAGCGATGGCCACAAGAATAAGCGCGCCACCCATGGTTGGTGTTCCGGCTTTGCTTAGATGGGTTTGCGGGCCGTCGTCGCGCACCGCCTGGCCAATTTGGTATTGCGCCAGTTTGCGAATCATCACCGGGCCCACCAGCAGCGAAATCAGCAGCGCCGTTAGCGTGCCCAGAATGCCACGCAGGGTGAGGTACTGAAACACCGTCAGCGATGTGAAGTACTGTGAGAGTATCTCTGTCAACCAGAGCAGCATGTGCCATTCACCTTATTTTTTATTCCTTCCGCCACAATATCCATGGCGGAACTACGAGAACCTTTCACCAGCACAGTAGCCGGTACTTGTGTGTTTTTTAAAACGGCATTAATGGCCTGGTCGTGACTGGCGCAGATTTCGACCGTGGCACCAAATCCCCTGCCGTAGCCTTCACAGCCCGGGCCTACCGCCAGCAGCCGTTCAATGCCCAGATCACGAGCGTATTGCGCGACTTCCCGGTGCAGCTGGGCAGACTCCTCTCCCAGTTCAGCCATGGCGCCCAGCACTGCGATGCGCGGTGACGGGCGTTTTGCCAGCACCGCCAGCGCGGCTTTGATCGACGCGGGATTGGCGTTGTAGCTGTCATCAATGAGGGTCCAACCCTGCGCCAGTGGCTGTATGTGCAAGCGACCTTTTACCGCTAACACCTGCTCCAGCCCGGCTTTAATCTGTTCATTGGTGGCGCCCAGTTCACGCGCTGCAACGGCTGCCATAGCCGCGTTACTGAGATTGTGGTCACCTTCAAGACCAAGCCGCAGGTCGCAAAGCCAGCCATCTGGCCCGCTGATCTGCAGCTGGCCGCCGGCCCCGGCTGTGGCCTTATAATCAGCTTCAGCATGGTCTGCGCGACTTACGCTTGCCACACGGCGACGGCCGGCACGGGCCAGCCACTGATCAAACGCTGGATCGTCCCGATTAAGCACAACCAGGCCATCATCGGCTGCGCCGTCGATAATTTCGCCCTTGGCAAGCACGATGTTCTGGTAGCTGCCAAAACCTTCCAGATGGGCTTGGCCCGCATTGGTTAGAATCACCACCTGCGGTTTCACCATAGCCACGGTATAAGCAATTTCATTAAGGCCACTGGCGCCCAGCTCGATCGCACCAAAGCGGTGTTGAGGAGCCAGACCAAACAGGGTCAGCGGCACACCAATGTGATTGTTCAGATTGCCCTGGGTAATCAAAGCCGGGCCCATCTGTTGCAAAATAGCCCCGGTCATTTCACGCACCGTGGTTTTGCCGCTGCTACCGGTAATGGCAACCAGGATTGCGTTGCTGGTTGCACGGTGCGCCGTTGCCAGCTGGCCCAACGCGATCAAGGTGTTGCTGACCAGTAACTGGGGCAGGGCCACAGCGGCATCAATACGATCCACAACGGCAGCGCTTGCACCCTGCTCCTGCGCTTGCTGCAAAAACCGGTGGCCGTCAAAATTGTCACCGCGCAACGCCACAAACAACTGCCCTGGCAGCAAGCTGCGAGTGTCGGTGTTGACCGCGTTGAACGTTACATTGTCTGGCCCGTCAAAATGACATTCAGGCTGCAACCACTGCACGGCTTCAGCTAGCGAAAAGGCGCGCATCATACCACCTCCTCCCGCTGTGTCAGCGCATGGGTTACCTGCTCGCTGTCACTGAACGGATGCTTGCAACCGGCGATATCCTGATAATCTTCGTGACCTTTACCAGCCACCAGTACCAGATCGTTCGGGCCAGCCAGAGCAAGGGCGGCAGCGATGGCTTGGGCGCGACCGTGAATCAGTTGAACCTTTTCTGGAGCTATGAATCCGGCCATGACAGCGGCCGTGATAGCGGACGGGTTTTCAGTACGCGGGTTATCGTCCGTGACAATCACCAAATCAGCGCCGTTTTCAGCCTGGTGCGCCATTTCCGGCCGTTTGCCGCTGTCACGATCGCCGCCACAGCCGAAAACGCAAATCAGCCGTCCGCTTACGTGGGGGCGCAACGCCGCCAGCGCGTTGTTCAATGCATCCGGGGTGTGGGCATAATCCACCACCGCCCGAGCACCGTCACCGGCGGTAAACACCTGCAAACGCCCAGGGGGTGGCGCCAACCGGCAAACGCCTTGCTGCACTTGGATTACATCGACCCCCAATGCCATCACGGTGGTAACCGCAGCCAGTACATTACTGGCATTAAAGCGGCCCATCAGCGGCGCTTCGATGGTGAATTCGCCCCACCGGCCATCCAGCACAGCGCGAAAGCCGTTGTCCAAAACACAAAATTCTTTCAGCCATAACTCCATATGCGACTCGTCAAGGCTGAAACGAAGGCGATCACACTTGCCTTCAAGCTGGTGGTAAAGCTTGCGACCAAATGGGTCGTCGACATTAATCACCACGAAACGCAATTCTTCACGGGTAAAAAGTTTGGCCTTGGCTTCACCGTAGGCGGCCATGGAGCCGTGGTAATCAAGATGATCCCGGGTCAGATTGGTAAACACCGCGGCCGTTAGAGTAAGACGATCGATGCGGCCTTGGTCCAAAGCATGGGAAGACACTTCCATCGCGGCAGCACGGCCACCGTTGGCCAAGATACCTGCCAGTACCCGATTGGTTTGCACCACATCTGGGGTTGTGTGCGTCGCCGGCTGCAAAGCCTCGAGCATGCCGTAACCCAATGTGCCCATTAGGCCACAGGGCATGCCCGCCGCCTGAAGCAGCTGGGCAATATACTGAGTTACCGAGGTTTTGCCGTTGGTACCAGTTACGCCGATAAGCTGCAGGCGCTGGGACGGATATTCAAAAAACCGGTCCGCCAACTTACCCAGGCAGGATTTCAAGTCGGGCACCGGCACTATTAAAGCGCCGCTACGCTCGCTGCACTCACCGGCCTGCTCCGACTCCAGTAAAACCACCGATGCGCCTGCGAGAATAGCGTCATCTATATAACGTTCGGGGCCGGTATGAGCGCCAGCCAAAGCTACAAACGCGTCACCGGCCCGCACTTTTCGGCTGTCGGTTTGCAAGCCGTGGATGGTCACATCAAATACCGCCGGCACCACAACGAGACCTTGCAACAATGTATTTAACGACGCTATCTGCATGGTTAGCCCCTCTCCCCGCTGGCGGATGAAGGTGCTGGCGGCGTCCGCGCACTGCTGTGCACTATATCCAACTCCGGTTTAACGTTAAGCAACCGTAAAGCATCGCTCATCACTCTTGCAAACACTGGCGCAGCCACCTCACCGCCGTAATATTCGCCAGACTGAGGCGCATCCACCGCCACGACAGTGACAATTCGCGGGTTATTGATGGGCGCCATGCCGGCAAAAATAGCCTTGTATTGGCCGTCTTCGTAACCTTGGGCCCCCACCAAGTGAACGGTGCCGGTTTTACCTCCGGCAGAATAGAACCCCGGTTGCGCGCGCTTGCCGGTACCGCGAGTGACAACGTCACTTAGCATGCTACGAATCTTTGCTGTTACCTGCTCTGACACCACGCGCTGGCCGGTCGGCGCATGATCCAGCTTCAACAAGCTCAACGGATAGCGCACGCCGCCGTTGGCAATGACCATATAAGCTTGCGCCAACTGCAGCGCATTTACGCTAAGCCCGTAACCGTAAGCCAGCGTGGCCTCTGCTGCCGGGCGCCATTTAACAGGCGATGGCAGAACCCCGATAGCTTCACCCGGAAAGCCGATGCCCGTTGGTTGACCCAGGCCAACACGGGCGTAAAAATCGCGAATCACTTGGCCGCCAATCTCGGTGGCAATCTTGCTCATGCCTACGTTGCTCGACTTCACAACGATATCCGTCAGACTCAAAACGCCGTAGTTACCGCTGTCACGAATGGTAAAACGACCAAAACGGCGAAAACCCGGGGACGTATCAATATGGCTGCCGATCGTATATTGACCCGTTTCCAGGGCCGCGGCCATAGCCAGTGGTTTCATCGCAGAACCAGGTTCAAACAGATCGGTAATGGCTTTGTTGCGAAGATTTTCCGCCGCCATTTGGCTGCGATCATTTGGGTTATAGGAGCCTTGGTTCACCATCGCCAGCACTTCGCCACTGTTCGCATCCAGCATCACCAGGGTGCCACCGCGGGCATTGTGTGCGCTGACGACCGCTTTCAATTCGCGGTAAGCTAAATACTGGAGTCGCAAATCGAGGCTTAATGTCAATTTGGCACCCGGACGGGCATTACGAATCAGCGTCAAATCTTTGATCAGCCGACCACGGTTATCTTTCAACACGCGCTTACGCCCGGACTCTCCGGACAAAACCCGATTGTAAGCCAGCTCAATACCTTCCTGACCGCTCTCGTCTATGTTGGTAAAGCCAACAACGTGCGCGGTGACTTCCCCTGCAGGGTAGTAGCGTCGATATTCTTGGCGAGAGTAGACTCCGCCGATGCCCAGATCCATCGCTTTACGCGCCAGTTCGGGCTGAACTTTCCTGCGAAGGTAAATAAATTCCCGAGCAGCATAGTCAGTCAATCGCTGACGCAGAGTCGCTTCGTTAAGCTGAAGCAAGCGAGCAAGGTTGGCGATGCGCGGCTCTGCTGGGTCCATCTCCGATGGATTCATCCAAAGTGTCTGTACCGGCGTACTAACTGCCAATGGTTCACCATACCGATCGGAAATAACGCCACGATGAGCGTCAATACTTTCTACGCGAATTGTTCGGACGTCGCCCTGCTGGCGAAGAAAATCGTTGTCGACGACATGTAGATCCACTAAACGCACAGAAATAGAGCCGACCACCAGAATAAATGCGCCTAATACGAAGCCATAGCGCCAGTTAGCGGCGATGCGCTGACTCCATGTAGCTGTGGCTTGCGGGTCGGACACGTTAGCGATTCCTGCTCAAGATTCTGTTCATCGTCAGTCGGCTTGACCGCTGCCTGATATATCTGCGTGAAATTCAATAAAGCCGTTTTGTTGGCACCAGTAGCGGCACCAACACAATGTCCTGACGCCCGGGCACAACCATATCGAAACGCGTGGACGCCAAGCTTTCAACACGTCCGTGAGCACTTAACGCACTTTGTTCCAACAGCAACTGGCTCCATTCTCGCTGGAAATCGTCGCGACCTTCATGCAGTTGTGACAGCCCGTTGAACAGCACACGATTTTTATGGGCA
Source organism: Marinobacter sp. BSs20148 (assembly GCF_000283275.1). NCBI lineage: Bacteria > Pseudomonadati > Pseudomonadota > Gammaproteobacteria > Pseudomonadales > Marinobacteraceae > Marinobacter > Marinobacter sp. BSs20148. The sequence continues at coordinate 809,659 of NC_018268.1, read as the reverse complement.
CTCGCCACCACACCAATGGCAGAAGCCACCAACACAATCACAAGTACCAGCGAGATCAAAACGTTGCTTTGCCGTGTTGCAACGAACACTTGGCCGGAAATGCGCAGCGCAGACGCTACGCCACTCCTCACCACTTTGGTATTCAAGCGGCGGGTTTGCACCCGCTCTTCGATCGCCACAGCGCCCATCAAATATTGTCCTGTGCAATGTCTGCGCGACGTTCCAACACCCGCATTACCGCGCTGCGGGCTCTTACGTTATCGCTCACCTCGTCAGACGCCGCCTTGCTGGCCTTACCAATAAGACGATACGCCGATGACTCTTCAGCTGCAGTGACCGGAATACCCTTGGGCATCTGCGGCCCACGCGCCAGATCACGCATAAAACGCTTCACCAACCGGTCTTCCAACGAGTGAAAACTGATCACTACCAGACGGCCACCGGGGGCCAGTTTCTCAGCAGCTGCCCTCAAACCAAGCTCCAGGTCTTCCAGTTCGCGGTTGATAAAAATGCGAATAGCCTGAAATGTCCGAGTCGCCGGATGCTTGTGTTTTTCCTTTTTTGGTACCGCCTTAGCCACCAGTTCTGCCAATTCCAGGGTGGTGCTGATCGGCGTTTCTGCACGGCGCTCCACAATCAGCCGGGCAATACGGCGGGAGAATCGTTCTTCACCGTATTTAAAAATAACGTCAGCAATCACTTTTTCATCAGCACTGGCAAGCCACTCTGCAGCACTGGGCGCTTGCTGAGGATTCATCCGCATGTCCAGTGGGCCCTTGCGCATAAAACTAAAACCACGAGAAGCATCGTCCAGCTGTGGCGAAGACACCCCTAAATCCATTAATACGCCTTCAACCTGAGGCCACTGCGCCTGTTCCAGCGCCTGACTCAGATCGGCAAACGAGCCGTGAAAAACATTAAAACGTGAATCTGCCGCCGCCAGAGTACGAGCTTCGTCGATGGCCTGCGGGTCTTTATCGATACCCAGCAGCACGCCACTTTCAGTCAGGCGTTCAAGAATCATGCGACTGTGGCCGCCACGGCCAAACGTAGCGTCAACGTAGTGGCCGCCACTATCGGTCAGCAATAAATCTACCGCTGAGTCCAACAACACCGAGCGATGCGAGAACGAACCCGCAGCGCTATTAATCGACGTCAGCGTCACAGCGACAAGTCCTTCATGGCGTCAGTCATCTCTTCTGCGTCAGGAGGTGTGTCGAGCAAATGATTCCAGCTTTCCTCGCTCCATAATTCCAACTTTTTACCTTGGCCTATTAACATCAGTTTTTTCTCCAGCCGGGCGTATTGTCTGAGCGTGGGTGGAATTAAAACCCGGCCTGCCGAATCCAGTTCCATTTGCGCGGCATTACCCAGCACCAGGCGCTGCAGGCGTAATGCTGCTCTGCTCATGTTGGGAAGCGCTTCAATGGCGGGACGCAATTCATCCCACACAGATTGCGGATACAACCGCAGACAACGGTCAGCGTCTGCAACTGTCAATATAAAACGGCCGCCACAGATCTGAATGAGTTCCTCGCGCACCTTTGCAGGGATCGCCAAGCGACCCTTAACGTCCATATTGATCGCATGACTGCCAAAAAAATTACTCATTAGCCCTGTCTCTGGGATTTGGATCCACTAAAAACCACTAAAAACCACTTTTTCCCACTTATGCACACTATAGAAACACGCACCCTACAATGCAAGCGTCGGCTATGAGAGCCAATGTTAAAAAGTTGCTTTTAAGACAAGGAGTTACAAACAGCGCTGAAGGGAAGTTGCCAGATTAAACTTAAGAAAATAAATAAAATCAAATACCTGCATCGAACACCGCAGACTGTAGTTGAGGTGTAAGATTTTTTAGCGATAGATCACACAAAGGCAAATAAAAAGGGGATTAAAAGAGGGGCGAAAAAATCGAGCTCGCCGGTAAGCCGGGTTCTGTCGTGGACAGTCATTCATCTAGGGCCTGCGTCACCACAGGCCTCAAGCAACCTACCCGAGTCCAGCGCGGGCCACGCCAACGGACTCCTATTTGGTCTTGCTCCAGGTGGGGTTTACCATGCCGTGAACTGTTGCCAGCCACGCGGTGCGCTCTTACCGCACCCTTTCACCCTTACCGGCCACCGGACGAATCCGCTGGCTTAGGCGGTCTACTCTCTGCTGCACTTTCCGTCGGCTCGCGCCGCCCAGGCGTTACCTGGCACCTTGCCCTATGGAGCCCGGACTTTCCTCCCCCGGTGAAACGGCGGCGACTGTCTGGCGAGCTCGGCGCCGACAATAGCGCGGCACCGCAGCTCATGCAAGCAAAAGCGCAGCGCTCAGCCACCACTTTTAAGTTGCAAGGCGCGCTGGTAGAGCTCGTTCTTCTTGCGGCCGGTAATCTCCGCCACCATTTTTGCCACAGTCTTAACTGGCAATTCGGTCAACAAAATCGTTAATAGGCGATCCGTTTCCAACGTTGTCTGTTCACTATCCGGCTCTGGAGTTGCTCCGTGAATCATCACCACAAACTCACCGCGACTGCCGTGGGGGTCCTGCTGCAATTCGGCCAGTACCTGCTCGGCTGTGCCACAGTAAAAGGTTTCAAACGCCTTCGTCAGCTCCCGCCCCAGAACCAGCTCCCGGCCTGCGCCCATTACCGCAATGACATCAGCAATTGTATTAGTGATGCGATGTGGTGACTCATATAACACCAGAGTTGACGTTTCGGCCTGCAACGATTCCAGCACCGAACGACGGCCAGAACCTTTGGCCGGCAAAAAACCAATAAATTGAAAACGATCGGTGGGTAGGCCGCTAGCGCTCAAGGCTGCTACCAGAGCACAAGCGCCTGGTATGGGGCTAACCTGAAAGCCTTGGACTCGGGCTTCGCGCACCAAAATAAAACCGGGATCTGAAATCAATGGCGTTCCGGCATCCGAAATTAAAGCCACGCTGCGGCCTGCCCCTAGCTCGGCGAGTATCCGGCTATGTTGGTCACGCTCGTTGTGATCGTGTAGCGCCATCATTGGCTTGTGCAAGCCCAAGTGCTGCAACAGACGCCCGCTGTGGCGCGTATCTTCAGCGGCAATCAGGTCTACCATTGCCAAGGTTTTTACCGCACGCGTCGATAAGTCGTCCAGGTTACCAATGGGCGTTGCGACAATATAAAGCACCCCGGCGCCAGTGGCTTGAGCTTTGTCTGCGTGCTTTGTAACCATTGTGTTAACCGCCTTGCCCGCAAAAGCGAGACTGTGTGTGAACCCGCACTTACAGAAGCGCAGCATGACACTTACTTCATGTGAATTGATGCCGGAACTGCTAAACTTCGCAGGTTTTTCTTCCAAGCTTAACCACCCGGAGCACGCTGAGCCAGCTATGACTAACAAGCGCCTTGCCCACCCCGCCATTGCCGGCCTATTGGCCGCTATTCTGCTAACCGCCGGCTGCGCAGGGGTTGACCTGCAGTCCCAAGTCGTCAGTACACCAGCGCAAGCTCTGGAACTGGCCAGCCAGGAGCACAATCAAGATACAGCACAACGCTACCTGCTGCGCATCGCCAGCCGCTTTCAGCAGCAGGGTGATCATCAGGGAGCGCGCAAGCTACTGCAAAGCGAGCAATTAGCGCAACCCCTACCTGAACTGACCAACCAGAAACGCTTATTGGCCATGAACGGCGCGGTGACGCTGAAAGACCAAACATGGGCACAGCAGATTACCGCGAACCTTAGCACCACCAGCTTTATGGAGGTAACGCCAGAGTTGCTTAATCGCGCTGGTAACCTGCAGGCGCAGACGCTCGCGCTGGCGGGTAATCCGCTGGGAGCAGCCAAAACCTTGATCGCCCTGACCCAGGCTGACAGCAGCGCCAACGCACAACCGCTGCACGATCGCATCTGGCAATTGCTAAAAACCATCAGCAACATACAACTTAGTAGTGCCGATAGTCGCGAAATAGGCTACGAAGCCCAGGGCTGGCTGGAACTGGCAACGCAGGTAAGATCACCGGGCACGGGCTTCGACGAGCAAGGCCGGACTATCCGACGCTGGCAGTCAAACTGGCCAGGTCATCCCGCTGCCCAGCTACTGCCCTCTGAGCTAAAGCTGATTGCAGGCCTTGCTGCCAGCCGGCCTGAGCAGATTGTTCTGGCACTGCCCCTGAACGGCCCACTGACCACCGCCGGTAAAGCCATACGAGACGGTTTTCTGGCTGCTTACTTCAGCGATACATCCGTTGACCGCGAAGCCACGCGAATACGTGTTGTCGACAGCAAACAGAAGCCCTTTGGAGAATTATATCAAGAACTGGCGAAGCAGCCAGTAGACCTGTTGGTAGGCCCGCTGGATAAAGACGCTCTGGCCGAACTGGGCAAATTGCCCAGTCTACCCCTGCAAACACTGGCCCTTAACTATTTGCCCCCGGGCGTCAGCGCGCCCGCAGGACTGTACCAGTTTGGCTTGTCCGCTGAAGATGAAGCCCGGCAAATTGCGGATCGACTGGACGCCGAGGGGCTTAAACGCATACTGGTGATTATTCCCAGTGGCGAATGGGGCAACCGCGTCGAGGCCGCCTTAATCGAACAGATGGCCAAACATAGCGGGCGCATTATTGGCATCCAGAGGTTTTTGCGAGAGGACAACCTGCGCGCGATTACGGCCGACCTGCTGGGCATCAACACTTCCCGCGACCGCGCTATTGATGTGGAACGTACTATAGGCCTCAATATTGAGTTCGAAGCGCGGCGGCGCCAGGACGCTCAAGCCATTGTGATGGTGGCCGAGCCTGATACCGCACGCCAGCTGAACCCCCTGTTTGCGTTTTACTTCGCCGGCGACCTGCCTGTTTACGCACCCTCTATTGTTTATGCCGGCACCCCCGCGCCTGGCCGCGACCGCGACCTGAACGGGGTGATATTTACCGACATACCCTGGGTGCTGGACGAAAAAAATTCTCTCCGGGATGAAGCCGGCAGCCAACTTCCGGGCGCCACACGCGGGCAGCTGGGCCGCCTGTTTGCCATGGGTGCAGACGCTTGGCACTTAAGCAAACGCCTGCCCCTGCTCAAGCAGGTTCCAGGAGCCACTATTGACGGCCAGACCGGTGTGCTGACAATGACGCCCTCCGGCAGCATTCGCCGTTATCAGCGTTGGGCCCGCTTTAGTTCTGGCAACGTCGAACTGCTGCCAGCAATACCTGACAGCTTACCCAAGACAGAAACCAACGTTAGCCTGCCTCAGACTCGGCCAGCGATTGCCGGGGGCGCACTTTGATCACCTGAAAAAGGACAGCCAAAGCCATGGACGGCAAACGCAAAATCGGCGATTACTACGAAGGAGTAGCCGCCCGCTATCTGGGCAGTCATGGTGTAAGAATTCTGGCGCGAAATGTTTATAATCGCGGCGGAGAAATCGACCTGATCGGCCAGGATGGCACTACATTAGTATTTTTTGAGGTTCGTTATCGCCGCGCCGGCAGCTTGGTCGGAGCGGCTGAATCTATTACCTGGCGTAAACAGCAACGTCTGATTCAAGCGGCGCGTTTTTATTTGCACCGCCACCAACTGAACAATACCGACAGCCGTATTGACGTTATCGCTATTGGTCCGGGTAGCCTAAAAAAATACCGGGTACAATGGCTTAAAAACGCACTACAGGCAGGATGACTTCAACCCATGACCGATTCTGCACAAGAGATCAATCAGCGCTTTGCCAACCATATGGAACATACCGCTATGGCAGCAAGTATGGCCACCGAAAATATTGAAGCCATGGCTGACGCTTTTGTAAATGTATTATTACAAGATGGAAAAATCGTGACCTGCGCCAACGGCAGCGCCAACGTACTAGCACAGTATTTTTGCACCGCATTTCTAAACCGCTTCGAGCAAGATCGTCCGGCCCTGCCTGCCATCAATCTGGGCGCCGACGCCACTACCTACTCGGCTATTTGTCGGGACAACCGCTTTAACGACACTTTTTCGCGCCAAATCCGCGCCGTGGGCAAGCCCGGCGACCTTCTATTTTTAATTGTGGACAACGGCCACAAGGCGAACCTCATTCAAGCCATTCAGGCCGCACACGATCGTGACATGAGCGTCGCCGTATTGAGCGCCCGTGAAAAATCCGACATTACGTCTTTATTGGATCCACAAGATCATGAAATCGCATTGAACAATCTAAGCCCAAGCGATGCCATGCCGCTACTGATGCTGCTCATCAACGTTCTGTGTGCCAGAGTTGATAGCAAGCTGTTCGGTGGCTAACAACGGCTAACGTCCCATCTGGCTAATTCGTAGACGTACTGAGCATCTGAGCGCTCAGGGGTAGCCAGACGGGGCGCTGACGAACTTTAGCCAAATAAAAACCGCTGTATCCTTGCGGTCAATAGACCGGTTGGATACAGCGGTTTTTATTTGCCAGAACATCAGCTTTTCCGAGTGGACAACTCTACTTAACAACCTTTAGAGTCGGGCGACCGCTCGGGCGATCTTGCTTGGGCTTGGAGCCGCCGGCGTTACTGGTCTCACCCGCGCCATTCGGATCTGGCATGCCAGGTTCAGAACCAAACACCATACCTTCGCCATTTTCTTTGGCGTAAATAGCGATCACCGCCTGCAATGGCACAAATACTTGCATGGGCACACCACCAAAACGGGCGTTGAATTCCAAAGCACTATTGCCAATAACCAAAGACTTGACCGCACCAGGGCTTATGTTGAGCACGATCTGGCCATTCGCCACATGCTCATTAGGAACCTGCACACCCTGAATCCCGGCATCAACCACGATATACGGCGTGCAATCGTTGTCCAGAACCCACTCGTTCAACGCCCGCACCAGATATGGGCGACTTGAGCTCATGGTAGTTTTTACATCGGCCACTGCGATTCTCCTGCTGCGACGACTGGCGTATTAATCACTGCTTAGCTACGAATGTCTTCTTCAAGGTCAGACAGACTGGCCTTGAAACCTTCGCGACTGAAAATACTCTTCATGTACTTATCCAGCGGCTTAGCCTGCTTGTCGTCCAGTTCAATACCCAGAGCCGGCAAACGCCACAGAATTGGCGCAATACAGCAATCCACGATGGTAAATTCTTCCGACAGAAAAAACGGCATTTCACCGAATACTGGCGCAGTGGCCAGCAGGCTTTCGCGCAATTCCTTACGAGCGACTTCCGAAGCCTTAGCATTGGGCTGGGCCACAATCTGATCGACCTTGACGCACCAGTCGCGCTGAATCCGATGAATCATCAGGCGGCTGTTAGCACGGGCGACCGGGTAAACCGGCAGCAACGGCGGATGAGGAAAACGCTCATCCAGATATTCCATCATAATATTGGGCTCGTAAAGCACAAGATCCCTATCCACCAGTGTCGGCAACGCGTTGTACGGGTTGAGGTCAGCAAGCTCGGCCGGAGGGTTATCCGGATCCACATCTACGATATCAACGGTAACGCCCTTCTCAGCCAATACAATGCGAACCCTGTGGCTATACTGGCTCGCGGGGTCTGAAAAAAACGTCATCGACGACCGCTTGGTCACAACGCCCATAGCACTACCTCATGATTGATCAAAAAAATTGGCCCTGAAAAACGAAAAAAGCCCAGCGAACCAATCATGGCTCGCTGAAGCTCAGGGCTGCGAATTATACCCTACTTTTCAGTGTATATCCTTCCAGTACTCACGGTTGAGCAGGTAGGCGAATATAAAGAAAATCGCGACGAAGATCAGCACAAAAACACCAAGACGTTCGCGCTCTACCTTGACCGGATCCGCCATGTAAGACATGAAGTTGGTCAGGTCATACATGGCACGGTCAAACTCGGCCGCCTCCATACTGCCTTCGATGGCATAGCTGGGGCAAATTTCTGCGTTATTGATGTTGCCACTGAGTGGCTCAACCGAGGCTTTCACGCCAATATTTGGCTTAACCGCGCACAAGCCCTGCAATTCAACCAGTACATGGGGCATACCCACGGCTGCAAACACGACGTTGTTAACGCCTAGCGGGCGACTGTCATCCTTGTAGAAGCCTCGCAGGTATGAATACACCCAGCTTTCACCGCGCAGACGAGTTTCCAACGTAAGATCCGGAGGCGGCGCACCAAACCAGTCGGCAGCCATATCTTTGTTCATGGCGTTTTTCATCAATTCACCGATATTTGCACCGGTGAAAATCAGATTTTCCGTGTACAGATCAACCGGGATTTCCAGATCGTCCGCCACACGTTTATAGCGGGCGTACTCCATGGAATGACAGCCCATGCAATAGTTAGTGAACATTGCCACACCGCGCTGTAATGACGCTTTATCGGTGTGATCGGTTTTAATGTGGTCCAGTGGCACGGCGCCACCCGCTGCCAGCCCAAGTGCCGGCAGGATGACCATGAAAAGACCAAGAATCAGCTTTTTCATTATCCTGTCACCCTCTCTGGAACTGGCTTGGTTTTCTCCATGCGCGTATAGAACGGCATAAGAATGAAGAAAAGGAAGTAAAACACGGTCAGGATCTGAGCGGCTATGGTGCGGCCGACAGTAGTCGGTACCAGGCCAAGATAACCCAGCACGACAAAGCTGACGGCAAAGACCGCCAACGCCACACGGCTCATCCAGCCTTTATAACGCATAGAACGAACCGGACTGCGATCAAGCCAAGGCAGAACGAACAGTATGGCGATTGCACCACCCATTACCACCACACCCCAGAACTTTGCAGACAACCCCAAAAAGTCAACCGTCACCGCACGCAACATCGCGTAGAACGGCGTAAAATACCATACCGGAGCAATGTGAGCAGGCGTCTTCAGCGGGTTGGCAGGCTCAAAGTTCGGTGCCTCGATGAATAGACCTCCCATTTCCGGGAAGAAGAACACCACAATGAAGAAAATGAAGAAAAATACGCCCACACCCATCAAATCATGCACGGTGTAGTACGGATGGAACGGAATACCATCTTTCGGGATGCCGTTTTCGTCTTTGTGTTTCTTGATGTCGATGCCGTCAGGGTTGTTCGAACCCACTTCGTGCAGCGCCAAAATGTGCAGCACTACCAGCCCAAGCAACACGATAGGCAAAGCCACAACGTGCAGAGCAAAGAAGCGGTTCAAGGTAATACCAGAGATCAGGTAGTCACCACGAATCCACAGCGACAGGTCTTCACCAATCACCGGAATAGCACTAAACAGATTCACAATGACCTGAGCACCCCAGTAGGACATCTGGCCCCATGGCAGCAAGTATCCCATGAAGGCTTCAGCCATCAGGACCAGATAAATCAACATGCCAAACAGCCAGATCAGCTCACGGGGCTTCTGATAAGAGCCATATAGAAGGCCGCGAAACATGTGCAGGTAGACAACAATGAAAAACGCAGAAGCGCCGGTAGAGTGCAGGTATCGCAACAACCAGCCCCACTGCACATCACGCATGATGTACTCCACCGAGGCAAAAGCGCCTTCGCCGGAGGGGTTGTAACTCATGGTCAGCCAGATACCGGTAACCAACTGGTTAACCAAGACAACCATGGCCAAAAAACCGAAGAAATACCAAAAGTTGAAGTTCTTTGGCGCGTAATATTTCGCCAGGTGTTTGTTCCAGGCTTCAACAATTGGGAGACGTTCGTCTACCCACTGTATGAGTTTTGACATTACGCAACCTCCGGATCAAGACCAAGGGTGAGGGTCATGTCGTCATCGTACCTATGAGGCGGAACCACGAGGTTCAGGGGTGCAGGCTGCGCATCATAAACGCGGCCGGCCATGTCGTAGCGGGAACCGTGACAGGGGCAAAATAAACCGCCCAACCAATCTTCGCCCAGATCGGACGGAGCTACCTCGGGCCGATACGACGGCACACAACCCAAATGTGTACACAGACCCACTAGAACAGCGTACTCTGGGTTTATCGAACGAAAAACGTCGTTGGCGTATGTCGGCTGCTGATCCGCTTCGGACTGGGGATCTTTCATCTGGTCGCTGAGCTTTTCAATATTATCCAACATCTCAGTTGTACGACGGATAATCCAAACTGGAGTACCCCGCCACTCGACAGTGATCTGCTGACCCGGCTCAATTTTCTCAATATTGACAGTCACCGGTGCGCCCGCAGCTTCCGCTTTCGCACTGGGATTCCAGGACGCCACGAAAGGTACCGCAGCACCAACAATCCCAACCCCGCCGACCGCAGCCGTAGCACCGACCAAAAACCGGCGCCGACCATGGCTTACGTCGCCATTTTTCATTATGGTTTTCTCCCATCAGGCGATGACACACGCTGCAAAAAACGCAACAATGCGCATCTAAAAGGACTTCACAACACAAGATTATAAGCGCACAAATAGTAATGAAATTACCACTTCCTTACAAGTCAGAAAGCCGCCACAGCGGCTTTCCATGCGCCAAGTCAATTTGGTTGCGAGCTATACAGGCGAAAAAAAACCCGACAATAAGCCGGGTTTTTGTGTCTGCTCCAGCAAAAATTAACGCTTGGAGAACTGAGGACGCTTACGCGCTTTGCGCAGACCCACTTTCTTACGCTCAACTTCACGGGCATCACGGGTTACATAACCCGCTTTGCGCATGGCTGGACGCAATGTTTCGTCGTATTCCATCAAAGCGCGCGTTAAACCGTGGCGTATAGCGCCGGCTTGACCACTAATACCACCGCCTTTTACCGTGACGTTGATATCAAAACGATCCACAGACTCGGCAACAACCAAAGGCTGACGCACGATCATACGCAAGGTTTCACGACCGAAAAATTCTTCGATGGTGCGACCGTTGATTGAAATGCTACCGCTTCCCGGCTTGATAAATACACGAGCCGTGGAGGTTTTGCGGCGACCGGTACCGTAATTTTGTGCTACAGACATATCCGCCTTCCGTTAAATGTCGAGTTCTTTGGGCTGCTGGGCTGCGTGAGGATGCTCAGCGCCGGCATAGGTTTTCAGCTTCATGAACATGGCACGACCAAGCGGACCCTTCGGAAGCATGCCTTTGACAGACTTCTGGATGATTTGCTCAGGGGCCTTTGCGATCAACTTCTCAAAGCTGATGGATTTGATTCCACCCGGGAAGCCGGTATGGCTGTAGTACATCTTGTCAGATGCCTTCTTGCCGGTAACCCGCACCTGGCTGGCGTTGATAACAATAATATAATCGCCAGTGTCTACATGGGGGGTGTACTCAGGCTTATGCTTGCCCCGCAGACGAAGGGCGATTTCGGTTGAAAGACGACCCAGCGTCTTGCCGGCTGCGTCTACAACGTACCAGTCACGTTTTACAGTTTCTGGTTTCGCACTCAGAGTCTTCATTGATTCCGCCTTGAACGCTATAAAATAATCGTTAAAACCTGCTTTAAGCTGAAGAATAACAGCAGCAGATTTCTCTACCTGTTGGTTGCGCTGAACTGTTCGGGGCTGAGACAGTATCAACGCCTTGAAAAGCCAGGTCGCGAAGTATACTTTAGGCCGCAAAAAAATCCAACCCCGATATCGTCAGTTTCGGTAATCACCCAGTTGCGACCCACAAAACTTCGCTTGTAGCGCAGAACCATAGAGTCGACAGCTATTTTCGAGCAGGACAGCTGCTAACTCGGATTCGTCAACGCCACGCAGTAGGGCCAGTTCTCGCAGTATATCCGGCAGATACTGCGGAGAGTTCTGGCCTTGCCGAACACCGGCCGGTGCCATATCTGGTGCGTCTGTCTCTAAAACCAAAGCGGAGGCGGGCACACGCGTTAACGTGTCGCGTGTTTTACCGCCCTTGGCGTGAGTAATCACACCACCCACCCCTAACATACAACCCAGATCTATCAATTTTACCGCTTGCTGATAGCTACCGGAAAAGCCGTGAACCAACGCATTACCCGTCCAGCTCGCCGCCCTTAATACCGCGACAACTTCATCATGGGCTTTAACGGAGTGGATCACCAGCGCTCGCCGATACTCGGCGGCAATTCTCACCTGGGCTTCAAACCATGGCGTCTGCTCGCTCAGAGTACCCCGAAGCCGATCTAGCCCGCACTCACCAACACCTACACATAGCTCGCTTGCGTTAGTCAAATGGTCCCGCAACTGCTGCAGATCCTCAGGGCCATGTTCGTCAATATACCAAGGGTGAATGCCCAAACAGTAAAAAACACCAGAATGAGCCATAGCGACTTGTTGTACTTTCGGCCAATCGGCGCAGCGAACGCCAGGTATCACCAGTCCGCCAATGCCCTGCCCACGCAACTCGCCCATCAATTGCTCACGCTGCCCGTCAAACTGGGGGAAATCGAAATGACAATGGACGTCAACCAGCATTACGTCGACCTCTAAACCAAATGGCAACGGGTAAAATCAATGCTCCCGGGTTTTATGGAACTCTATGTCGGGATAACGCTCTTGGGCCAAGCCCAAATTCACCATAGTCGGCGCAATATACGCAAGCTGATTAGCGCCATCGAGGGCCAGATTGTCGTTATTCTTACGCTTAAACTCGTCCAGCTTGCGCTCGTCACTGCAGGTTACCCAGCGCGCCGTGGATACGTTAATCGGCTCGTAAATGGCCTCTACCTTATATTCGGTTTTCAGACGACTGACCACTACGTCAAACTGCAGCACCCCAACAGCACCAACGATCAAGTCGTTGTTGCGCAGCGGGCGGAATAGCTGAACAGCGCCCTCTTCTGACAGCTGAATCAGTCCTTTTTGCAGCTGCTTGGCCTTAAGCGGATCTTTCAAACGGATGCGACGGAACAGTTCAGGCGCAAAGTTGGGAATACCGGTAAATTTCATGTCGGCACCGGAGGTAAAGGTATCCCCCAGCTGGATAGTACCGTGGTTATGCAAACCGATAATATCACCCGCAAATGCTTCCTCTGCACGCTCCCGGTCGCCAGCCATGAAGGTAAGCGCATCAGAAAAGCGTACATCTTTGCCCAGCCGCACGTGGCGCGCTTTCATTCCGGGCGCATACTGGCCAGAGACAATCCGCAAAAAGGCAACGCGGTCGCGGTGCTGTGGATCCATGTTGGCCTGTATTTTAAATACGAAAGCAGAAAAATTTTCATCCACCGGCTGCACCAGACACTGATCAGTCTGCCGGGGTTGCGGCGCAGGCGCCCACTCCACCAGACCATCCAGCATGTGATCAACTCCGAAATTGCCCAGCGCAGTACCAAAAAATACCGGCGTTAACTCTCCGGCCAGAAAAGCCTGCTGATCGAATTGGTGAGACGCACCCTTCACCAGCTCTACCTCGTCACGCAGTTCTGCGGCATAGCCCCCCAGGGCGGTCTCAAGCTCGGGATTGTCCAGACCCTTTATAATTCGCTCTTCCTGAATCATGTGGCCTTGCCCTGTGTGATACAGAATGACTTCATCCCGCAGCAGGTGATACACCCCTTTAAAACTTTTCCCCATGCCGATAGGCCAGGTAATAGGCGCACAGGCAATATTGAGAACCCTTTCGACTTCGTCCATCAGATCTACCGGATCACGGGTCTCCCGATCCAGTTTGTTCATGAACGTGATGATAGGCGTATCACGCAGGCGCGTTACTTCCATCAGCTTGATGGTGCGCGCCTCAACGCCTTTGGCGCTGTCTATGACCATCAGGCAAGAGTCTACGGCTGTCAGGGTGCGGTAGGTATCTTCGGAAAAGTCTTCGTGGCCCGGTGTATCCAGCAGGTTGATCAAACTGCCATGGTAGGGAAACTGCATAACCGAGGTGGTGACGGAAATACCCCGCTCCTTTTCCATTTCCATCCAGTCTGATTTGGCATGCTGGCCGGATTTTTTGCCTTTTACGGTGCCTGCCCTTTGAATAGCCTGACCGAACAGCAATACCTTTTCAGTAATAGTGGTTTTACCGGCGTCCGGGTGGGAAATAATCGCGAAAGTGCGACGGTTAGCCACTTCCGTTGAAAGCTGGGAAGGATTCGACATAGTAACAAGACAACCTGAATAGAAAGCGCTGAAAAGGGCGTCATTATAGAGCTTAAGGCACTTAGACGCGAACCCCGGTGCAGTGGCTTAGAGCAAACAGGGGCGCGTCATCACCCGAGCGTTTTCACGGCCATTGGGCGCAGGATAATAATCTGGGCGCACACCAACCTGCTCAAAGCCCTCAGAGCAATACAACCGGTAGGCAGGCCGATTGCTGTGGCGAACCTCCAGCAACAACAGCTGCATACCATCGTGGCCAGACCGTGCAATCAGATACTGTAACAGCCGCCGTGCGACACCCAGGCCGCGCGCCGCCGGTGCTACGCAAAGATTCAGCAGGTGAGCTTCATCATACTGATAGGCCACCACCGCGAAGCCGGCAAGCTCACCATTGCGGCGCGCGGCCCACAGCCGGTAAGTGGACTTGAAGCAATCTTCAAAGATACCTGCAGACCAAGGGTTAGAATGGCAGCCGCGCTCTATTTCAAGAATTGTCGGCAACTCTTTCGGAGTCAAGTTGTCGATGATCAGATCGCCCTGAGCCACCTGCTGATAAGCCTTAGTTCGATCACCCATGGTTCAGCTCACCCATTCCCTGATTGCACTCCACAGGTCCCTTTTGTACTGAGGCTGCGCCGCAAGTTCGGCAAGGCTGAACCTGAAAGCCATCAACGGCTGTTTTAACGTCGGCAATGCTTCCGCTAGCCAAGATGGCACGGCGCCCCCAGCATGATCAGCGCTTAAGTGGTCGTCAGCATTCGCACCCAGTACGATCAGATGTTGGGCGTCCAAGCCGGATAAAATCGGTTTCAAAACGCCAACCAGATCCTGTGACTGGTTGCCAGGCACCAGAAGGTTGTTAAACACCGGCCAGTTTACGGTTACGCATTCACTCGACTCCTTTTCGCCGAGGCTTCGCAAAATATTGTGCGCTAGCGCTTGTTGCAACTTGACGCTGGCGTCGCTCGAGAGTGCCGCTATCAGACTGACATCTCGGCCCTGCCAAAACGCCAGGGTAACCTTTAGCGGATCGACTGGTGGCACAAGCGGGTCAGGATGGCGTATTGTTGGCGACAGCGCCGCTGGCACAGGAGCGATCTTCACCGGCTGCGACGCGTCCGTAACCGGTGCGGGCGCCGGGTCAGGAGCCAAACGCGTGCTGGTAGGAACATCTTCTATCGGTTTGCGAGGGCGATCAGGCTGGGGTGCCTCGGTTTTTCCCGCTTTCATCAGCGACTGCAGATCGGCAATGCGAGCGGCAGCCGCAGGATCTGCCCGGCGCAACGGTTTGGCTTTAGGCAAGTGGGCCGAAGAAGGCGCGTGAACGGGCGTAGCAGGGTTGCCGGCAGGCACTGGTAGCACTGGAGTCGTTAGAGCGCGCTCTACCGGAAACACAAATTCAGGGCTAGGCGCAGCACCCGGTAGCGGCTCGCGAGCGTACCAGAGCTGCACACCGGACATCGCCAAATAAAATTGCCGTTCCGCTTCGTGAGTTCGCATTAACATCCTGCCAAATTATTCAAACGCATCTTGATAACCTTTATACATCTGCTCCTTGCGGATGGTGCCGTATACCACCCGCACTGATCAAATTCAACGCAGCTATGTATGCTTTAACGGATGCAATAATGATGTCAGTGTCTGCCCCTACTCCATTAACAATGCGACCACCGCGCTCAAGGCGCACCGTAACCTCACCTTGTGAATCAGTACCACTGGTGATGTTGTTCACCGAGTAGAGCTGAAGCTTGCAACCAGAATCCACCAATGACTCAATGGCTTTGAATGTCGCATCGACCGGGCCACTGCCTTCCGCTTGAACACGGTGCTCTTTGTCATCCATGGTGATCGTCAGATCGGCTTTCGGAATCACACCGGTTTCCGAACACACTTTCATGCACACCAACCCGAAGCGCCCTAACTGGTCTTTTTGACGGGTATTGCTAGCAATCGCCTGCAAGTCTTCGTCAAAAATCTCGTGTTTCAAGTCCGCAAGTGCCTTGAAGCGAGCAAAAGCCTCATTCAGCTCGGTTTCGGTGCCAAATTGGATGCCCAGCTCTAGCAAACGCGTGCGGAATGCATTGCGGCCAGAATGCTTACCCATCACCAGGCTGTTGGTGTGCCAGCCGACATCTTCAGCCCTCATGATTTCATAGGTTTCGCGATGCTTGAGCACGCCATCTTGGTGAATACCGGACTCGTGGGCAAAAGCGTTAGCGCCTACAATCGCTTTGTTAGGTTGTACCGGGAAACCGGTAATGGTCGACACTAAACGGGAAGCCGGCACTATGTGGGTGGCGTCTATGCGGGTATCTAGATTGAAGTAGTCTTGGCGGGTTCGAACCGCCATGACAATCTCTTCCAGGGAGGCGTTACCGGCGCGCTCGCCCAAACCATTAATAGTGCATTCAACCTGGCGTGCGCCTTGGGAAACAGCCGCCAAAGAGTTTGCAACGGCAAGCCCCAAGTCGTTGTGGCAATGAACCGAGAAAATAGCCTTGTCGGCGTTGGGAATGCGGTTCAACAACTGAGCCATGGTGTTGCCGAACTGATGGGGTATAGCGTAACCCACTGTGTCCGGGATATTGATGGTTGTAGCACCAGCGTCAATCGCCGCCTCAATGATGCGGCATAGAAAATCCAACTCGGAACGACCCGCGTCTTCACACGAAAATTCCACATCGGCAACGTGATTACGCGCTCGTTTAACCGCGCGCACAGCTTGCTCTACCACCTCGTCAGGCGTCATATTCAGCTTGTGCTTCATATGGATAGGAGATGTCGCAATGAATGTGTGGATGCGGCTACGATTTGCCGGGCTCACAGCCTCGGCAGCCCGATCAATGTCACCATCAGTGGCCCGCGCCAGACTGCATATTGTGGCGTCTTTAATGGTTTCTGCAATCACTTTGATCGCTTCGAAATCGCCTTGACTGGCTATGGCGAAGCCGGCCTCAATGACGTCAACACGCAGTTTTTCCAATGCTTTGGCAATGCGCAGCTTTTCGGCCTTGTTCATGGTGGCGCCGGGGCTTTGCTCGCCATCGCGTAGAGTGGTATCAAATATGACGAGGTGATCATTGGCAGACATGCAGCAACTCCATCAGGCTTATTGGGCTTTAGACTCGCAGTATATCACCGGGACAGATTTCACGAATAGGGGACATACCAGGGAACAGATTTGAAATCTGCTCCCTGGCATGTCCCCTAGCCTGGAACCGGTGACCCACCGGGTACAGATTAGACCTTTGCCTGCTGTATTTCAGGCAAAAAAAAGCCCCGACGGCGTGAGCTGTCGGGGCAATTAGCAATAAGAGTCTGACGATGACCTACTCTCACATGGGCGAACCACACTACCATCGGCGCAGGCCTGTTTCACTTCTGAGTTCGAGATGGGATCAGGTGGTACCAGGCCGCTATGGTCGTCAGACAAAACGGTTGATCACTGGGGGATGAGATAGAACATTGGCTTTAAGGGCCGTGATAATGATTTTTTCGCTGCGATATCCGCAATTGTCTTGGGTGTTATATAGTCAAGCCGCACGAGCAATTAGTATTGGTTAGCTCAACGCCTCGCAGCGCTTACACACCCAACCTATCAACGTCCTGGTCTTGAACGGCTCTTCAGGGGCCTCTAGGGCCCAGGGAGATCTCATCTTGGAAGGGGCTTCCCGCTTAGATGCTTTCAGCGGTTATCCTATCCGAACATAGCTACCGGGCAATGCCACTGGCGTGACAACCCGAACACCAGAGGTTCGTCCACTCCGGTCCTCTCGTACTAGGAGCAGCTTTCCTCAAATCTCCAACGTCCACGGCAGATAGGGACCGAACTGTCTCACGACGTTCTAAACCCAGCTCGCGTACCACTTTAAATGGCGAACAGCCATACCCTTGGGACCGGCTTCAGCCCCAGGATGTGATGAGCCGACATCGAGGTGCCAAACACCGCCGTCGATGTGAACTCTTGGGCGGTATCAGCCTGTTATCCCCGGAGTACCTTTTATCCGTTGAGCGATGGCCCTTCCATACAGAACCACCGGATCACTATGACCTACTTTCGTACCTGCTCGACGTGTCTGTCTCGCAGTCAAGCGGGCTTGTGCCATTACACTAACCGTACGATGTCCGACCGTACTTAGCCCACCTTTGTGCTCCTCCGTTACGCTTTAGGAGGAGACCGCCCCAGTCAAACTACCCACCACACAGTGTCCTCATCCCCGATAAGGGGACAGAGTTAGAACCTCAAACATGCCAGGCTGGTATTTCAAGGTTGGCTCCACGCAAACTAGCGTTCACGCTTCAATGCCTCCCAGCTATCCTACACAAACATGTTCAAAGTTCACTGTGAAGCTATAGTAAAGGTTCACGGGGTCTTTCCGTCTAGCCGCGGATACACCGCATCTTCACGGCGATTTCAATTTCACTGAGTCTCGGGTAGAGACAGCGCCCCCATCGTTACGCCATTCGTGCAGGTCGGAACTTACCCGACAAGGAATTTCGCTACCTTAGGACCGTTATAGTTACGGCCGCCGTTTACCGGGGCTTCGATCAAGAGCTTCGCACGAATGCTAACCCCATCAATTAACCTTCCGGCACCGGGCAGGCGTCACACCGTATACGTCCACTTTCGTGTTTGCACAGTGCTGTGTTTTTAATAAACAGTCGCAGGGGCCTGGTATCTTCGACTGGCTTCTGCTCAACCCGCAAGGGGTGTCACATACCACCAGCGTGCCTTCTCCCGAAGTTACGGCACCATTTTGCCTAGTTCCTTTACCCGAGTTCTCTCAAGCGCCTTGGTATTCTCTACCTGACCACCTGTGTCGGTTTGGGGTACGGTCTCAAATCACCTGAAGCTTAGAAGATTTTCCTGGAAGCATGGCATCAATAACTTCCCGCCACATGGGCAGTCGTCATCACGTCTCAGAATTGAGGACCCGGATTTGCCTAAGTCCCCTCCCTACACGCTTAAACCGGGACGACCGTCGCCCGGCTTACCTAGCCTTCTCCGTCTCTCCATCGCAGTGATTCAAGGTACGGGAATATTAACCCGTCTCCCATCGATTACACCTTTCGGTCTCACCTTAGGGGCCGACTCACCCTGCGCCGATTAGCGTTGCGCAGGAACCCTTGGTCTTCCGGCGTGCGAGTTTTTCACTCGCATTGTCGTTACTCATGTCAGCATTCGCACTTCTGATACCTCCAGCAAGCTTCTCAACTCACCTTCGCAGGCTTACAGAACGCTCCCCTACCCCGCATACAAAGTATGCAGCCGCAGCTTCGGTATCCAGTTTGAGCCCCGTTACATCTTCCGCGCAGGCCGACTCGACTAGTGAGCTATTACGCTTTCTTTAAAGGATGGCTGCTTCTAAGCCAACCTCCTAGCTGTCTGAGCCTTCCCACATCGTTTCCCACTTAACTGGAATTTTGGGACCTTAGCTGGCGGTCTGGGTTGTTTCCCTCTTCACGACGGACGTTAGCACCCGCCGTGTGTCTCCCGGATAGTACTCACAGGTATTCGGAGTTTGCATCGGGTTGGTAAGTCGGGATGACCCCCTAGCCGAAACAGTGCTCTACCCCCTGTGGTATTCGTCCGAGGCGCTACCTAAATAGCTTTCGGGGAGAACCAGCTATCTCCGGGCTTGATTAGCCTTTCACTCCGATCCACAAGTCATCCCCTGGCTTTTCAACGACAGTGGGTTCGGTCCTCCAGTTGATGTTACTCAACCTTCAACCTGCTCATGGATAGATCGCCCGGTTTCGGGTCTATGCCCAGCGACTAAATCGCCCTATTCAGACTCGGTTTCCCTACGGCTCCCCTAAACGGTTAACCTCGCCACTGAACATAAGTCGCTGACCCATTATACAAAAGGTACGCCGTCACAGAACAAGTCTGCTCCGACTGCTTGTACGCATACGGTTTCAGGATCTATTTCACTCCCCTCACAGGGGTTCTTTTCGCCTTTCCCTCACGGTACTGGTTCACTATCGGTCAGTCAGGAGTATTTAGCCTTGGAGGATGGTCCCCCCATATTCAGACAAGGTTTCTCGTGCCCCGTCCTACTCGATTTCACTAGACTCAGGTTTCGGATACAGGGCTATCACCCACTATGGCGGCACTTTCCAGAGCCTTCTCCTACCAGTTGTCTAGCTTAAGGGCTAGTCCCCGTTCGCTCGCCGCTACTTAGGGAATCTCGGTTGATTTCTTTTCCTCGGGGTACTTAGATGTTTCAGTTCTCCCGGTTCGCCTCTTACACCTATGTATTCAGTGTAAGATACCCAGCCTAAACTGGGTGGGTTTCCCCATTCAGAAATGTCCGGATCACAGCTCGTTTGCCAGCTCCCCGAACCTTATCGCAGGCTTCCACGTCTTTCATCGCCTCTGACTGCCTAGGCATCCACCGTATGCGCTTAGTTGCTTGACTATATAACCCCAAGACAACTGATCACCAATGACACAAGCCCACCGCCGCTCAACCGAAGTCGAACAGGAGTGTTCCAGGGAACATTAGAGACCGTCACTCGAAGTTATAAACAACCACTTCAACGACAACACCGGATAACGCTTGAAAAAATCGTTATCACTTGAACACTTTCCTCAAAGACCGTAGAGAAAAGTATTCGTGTTCTATCTCATCCAATTTGTTAAAGAGCAAATCTGACCCAGTGATCAGAAAGAAGAACTTCAGACTTAGCGGACGCTAAACTGAAATACTTTTTTCTGTACACTGACCGAAGTCAGGACATTCAGGGTTCTCAGGGTTCTCAGGGTTTTCAGGTTATTCAGACCATTTGTATAATGGTGGAGCTAAGCAGGATCGAACTGCTGACCTCCTGCGTGCAAGGCAGGCGCTCTCCCAGCTGAGCTATAGCCCCAAAAGCTATGCAAGTCTGGTGGGTCTGGGTGGAGTTGAACCACCGACCTCACCCTTATCAGGGGTGCGCTCTAACCAACTGAGCTACAGACCCGGTTTCGCTTGTTTTTCAACAAGACCGCTGGGCCTGAAAGACCCTTTGCTCTCTTTAATTAATCAACCAAGTAATTCGTGTGGACTCTGACCGAAGCGTTCGGCATCGTTTAAGGAGGTGATCCAGCCCCAGGTTCCCCTAGGGCTACCTTGTTACGACTTCACCCCAGTCATGAACCACACCGTGGTAATCGTCCTCCCGAAGGTTAGACTAACTACTTCTGGTGCAATCCACTCCCATGGTGTGACGGGCGGTGTGTACAAGGCCCGGGAACGTATTCACCGTGACATTCTGATTCACGATTACTAGCGATTCCGACTTCACGGAGTCGAGTTGCAGACTCCGATCCGGACTACGACGCGTTTTGTGAGATTGGCTCCCCCTCGCGGGTTTGCAGCCCTCTGTGCGCGCCATTGTAGCACGTGTGTAGCCCTGGCCGTAAGGGCCATGATGACCTGACGTCATCCCCACCTTCCTCCGGTTTGTCACCGGCAGTCTCCCTAGAGTTCTCAGCATTACCTGCTAGCAACTAGGGATAGGGGTTGCGCTCGTTACGGGACTTAACCCAACATCTCACGACACGAGCTGACGACGGCCATGCAGCACCTGTGTCAGAGTTCCCGAAGGCACCGATCCATCTCTGGAAAGTTCTCTGCATGTCAAGGCCAGGTAAGGTTCTTCGCGTTGCGTCGAATTAAACCACATGCTCCACCGCTTGTGCGGGCCCCCGTCAATTCATTTGAGTTTTAACCTTGCGGCCGTACTCCCCAGGCGGTCAACTTAGTGCGTTAGCTGCGCCACTAAGGATTCAAGATCCCCAACGGCTAGTTGACATCGTTTACGGCGTGGACTACCAGGGTATCTAATCCTGTTTGCTCCCCACGCTTTCGCACCTCAGTGTCAGTGTTGGTCCAGGTAGCCGCCTTCGCCACTGGTGTTCCTTCCTATATCTACGCATTTCACCGCTACACAGGAAATTCCACTACCCTCTACCACACTCTAGCCATGCAGTTCGAAGTGCCGTTCCCAGGTTGAGCCCGGGGCTTTCACATCTCGCTTACATAACCACCTACGCGCGCTTTACGCCCAGTAATTCCGATTAACGCTTGCACCCTCCGTATTACCGCGGCTGCTGGCACGGAGTTAGCCGGTGCTTCTTCTGCGAGTGACGTCAATCCTCAAGAGTATTAATCTTAAGGCCTTCCTCCTCGCTGAAAGTGCTTTACAACCCGAAAGCCTTCTTCACACACGCGGCATGGCTGGATCAGGCTTGCGCCCATTGTCCAATATTCCCCACTGCTGCCTCCCGTAGGAGTTCGGGCCGTGTCTCAGTCCCGATGTGGCTGATCATCCTCTCAGACCAGCTACGGATCGTCGCCTTGGTAGGCCATTACCCCACCAACAAGCTAATCCGACTTAGGCTCATCTAATAGCGCAAGGTCCGAAGATCCCCTGCTTTCCCCCGTAGGGCGTATGCGGTATTAATCCGAGTTTCCCCGGGCTATCCCCCACTACTAGGCAGATTCCTAAGCATTACTCACCCGTCCGCCGCTCGACGCCTGGTAGCAAGCTACCATCGTTTCCGCCCGACTTGCATGTGTTAAGCCTGCCGCCAGCGTTCAATCTGAGCCATGATCAAACTCTTCAGTTTAAATCATACAAGATCCGAAGATCTTAAATCTGCTCAAGTACAAAAACTCAATTCTTGACGAGTCGTTGACTTGGTATTTCTTACCGAAATACTCCAGTCAGCGCCCACACGAATTACTTGGTTAATTTTTTAAAGAGCGTTTGAGCCGTGACTCAATCAGGAGGCGAATTATACATCGTTTCGCTGTCCTGTCAACCGTTTCTTTCGAGCCGCTCCGGAAGATCTTCCTTCCAAAACCGCCGAATCAACCGGCTGGTAATGCTTGATTCGAGAGGCGCATTCTACAGCGTATCCGAACCGTGTCAACCGTTTTCGCGTTCAAAGTTTAAATCAGATTTCCTAAACTTTTCAACGTCTTACCAAACAGTTCTCGCTCAATTCCTGCCCCTCTGTAACCGGCTGTCCCTCAAGCGAGATGCGCATTCTACAGACTTCTCGGTACACGTCAACGGCGAATGTGAAAAAGATTCCTCGCATCTCGGTTTACCCTTGCTTCAGCCTACACCCGCGCGCTCTACTCAATCAGAAAAGGGGCCGGAGCCCCTTCTTTATACTCTACCCACAACTTACTTACACCCCATATTACGCTGGGCGACGGGGCTTTTTACGAAATAAGGCCCGCACTGGCCCTGTCAACGCATATACCAAGAAAGCACTGAACAACACGGTGGCGGGATCCAGCGCAATGACCACAAAAATCAGCACCACCAGCAAAATCGCTGCGAACGGCACCCTTCCTCGCATGTCGAGATCTTTGAAACTCTGGTACAGAACATTGCTGACCATCAACACTCCAGCACCGGCGACCACAAACAGTGTTAGAGCCGTTAACCAAGCCGCTGGCTCGAACGCATGAAAGCACCAGACCATTCCTGCCACGGCAGCTGCTGCCGCAGGGCTTGGCAAGCCAACAAAGTACTTCTTATCAACCGAACCGATCTGAGTATTAAAGCGAGCCAAGCGCAGAGCCGTTCCGGCTACATAGATAAAGGTTACCGCCCAACCCAACTTACCCAGACCATTAAGCGACCAGAAGAACGCCACCAACCCCGGCGCCACACCAAAGGCCACCATATCGGCCAGGGAATCATACTCTTCGCCAAATTTGCTTTGGGTGTTCGTCATGCGCGCAACGCGCCCATCCAGCCCATCCAGAATCATAGACACGAAGATGGCAATCGCAGCGTTGTCAAAAATGCCGTTGGCGGCAGAGACAATCGCGTAGAAACCCGAAAACAAAGACGCTGTAGTGAGCGCATTGGGCAGCAGGAAAATACCTTTGTGGCGAACAGGCGCCCCTCCAACCAACTCTTCTTCAATAACTTCTCCCGGCGGGAGCTCATGAACGTCTTCCGTACCTTTGCCAGCAGAAGCAGACACATCTGGCTTGTTGGCCGGATTAGATTCGGTAGATTTCTTTTCGTCAGTCATTCCAATTACTCCGGAAAGTATTTGGCCGCAGTATATACGAAAAACGCGGCCACACGGGCCGCGTCTTACAAAACCGAAAGCCTGGGCTTTTAGTTTTTGTCTTTATCTACGATCTTGTTGGCAGAGATCCACGGCATCATACCGCGCAACTTTTCGCCAGTCTGCTCAATAGGATGGGCAGCGTTAATACGACGTGCAGCCGTCATGGATGGGTAGTTGAGAGCACCCTCGGCAATGAACATCTTGGCATATTCACCGCTCTGAATACGCTTCAACGCGTTGCGCATGGCCGCACGGGATTCCGCGTTGATGATTTCTGGGCCTGTCACATACTCGCCATACTCTGCATTATTAGAGATGGAATAGTTCATGTTGGCAATGCCGCCTTCGTACATCAGGTCGACAATTAACTTGAGCTCGTGCAGACATTCGAAATAAGCCATTTCAGGCGCATAACCAGCTTCGGTCAGGGTTTCGAAACCGGCTTTTACCAGCTCAACCGCACCACCACACAGAACCGCCTGCTCACCGAACAGATCGGTTTCAGTTTCGTCTTTAAACGTGGTTTCGATAATCCCGGTACGGCCGCCACCCAAACCACTGGCGTAAGACAGGGAAAGGTTTTTAGCGTTACCGGATGCATCCTGGTAGATGGCAATCAAGTCAGGAATACCGCCGCCTTTGACAAATTCAGTCCGTACAGTGTGACCAGGCGCCTTAGGGGCGATCATGATCACATCCAGATCTTTACGGGGAACGATCTGGTTGTAGTGAATAGCAAAACCGTGAGCGAATGCCAGAGTAGCGCCCTGTTTCAGATTCGGTTCAACTTCGTCGCGGTAAAGCTGTGACTGGAACTCGTCTGGTGTCAAAACCATCACCACGTCGGCAGCTGCAACAGCTGAAGGTACATCAGCCGTTTTCAAGCCATAGGCTTCTGCCTTAGCAATGGAAGACGAACCAGCGCGCAAACCAACCGTCACGTCTACACCAGAATCTTTCAGGTTGCAGGCATGGGCATGCCCTTGGGAACCAAAACCAATAATGGCTACCTTTTTGCCCTGAATGATCGAAAGATCACAATCCTTATCGTAATAAACCTGCATGACTAACCTCTATTGTTTGAGCGGCCCTGAGGGCCTGCGTTCTACGTTATGAATTTTTTGAAATCAATAGCCTTAAAGGCTGAGCACTTTTTCACCGCGAGCAATACCGGATACACCGCTACGCACTACTTCCAGAACACTGGTTGCACCAATAGCCTGAATAAAGCCATCCAGCTTGGCACTGTCGCCCGCCAGCTGCACGGTATACACCGAGCTGGTGACGTCAACGATCTGGCCACGAAAAATGTCTACGGTGCGTTTGATTTCAGCGCGCTGGGAGCCCGTTGCTTTCAGCTTCACCAGCATGAGTTCACGCTCGATATGGGCACCCTCGGTGAGATCAACGAGCTTGATCACCTCAATCAGCTTGTTCAGCTGCTTGGTAATCTGCTCAATCACCCGCTCAGAACCGGTCGTCGTTACAGTCAAACGCGACATCGTTGGGTCTTCGGTAGGTGCAACCGTCAGGGTTTCAATGTTGTAGTTGCGCTGTGAAAACAGACCCACTACCCGCGACAGCGCGCCCGGCTCATTTTCCAACAAAACAGAAATGATTCGACGCATGATTACACCTTCTCCGTTTTGCTGAGCCACATATCTTTCATTGAGCCACGGGCCACATGCATCGGATAGACGTGCTCAGAAGGGTCTACGTAAATATCCAAGAACACCAGCTTGTCTTTCATGGCCAGTGCTTTTTTGAGCATGGGCTCCAAGTCTTCCTTGCGCGTAATCTTCATACCCTCGTGGCCATAGGCCTCCGCGAGTTTGACGAAGTCCGGCAAGGAGTCCATGTAAGAATGCGAGTGGCGTGCCCCGTAATTCATATCCTGCCACTGTTTAACCATACCGAGAGCCTGATTATTCAGGTTGATGATCTTCACCGGCAAGCTGTATTGCTTACAGGTCGACAGCTCCTGAATATTCATCTGAATACTGCCTTCGCCGGTGATGCAGAGCACCTCTTCATCCGGAAAGTTCAGTTTTATGCCCATCGCTGCCGGCAAGCCAAAGCCCATGGTACCCAGACCACCGGAGCTGATCCAGCGGTTGGGCTTGTCAAACTTGTAGTACTGAGCGGCAAACATCTGGTGCTGCCCCACGTCGGTGGTGACATAGGCATCGCCGTTGGTCAGGCGGTGCACCATTTCCACCACTTCCTGTGGCTTAATAACGTCATCACTCGTTTCGTAGCGCATACCGTGAAAAGCGCGCCATTCGTCGATCTGCTTCCACCAGGATGCCAGCGCATCGACGTCGGGCCTGACTTTGCTTTCTTTGATCAGCGACTGCATTTCTTTCAGCACAGAATCCACCGGCCCAACAATGGGCACATCGGCGCTGATGGTTTTGGAAATCGACGCCGGATCGATGTCGATGTGGATAATGCGGGCGCCCGGGCAGAACTTCTCGGTCGCGTTGGTAACGCGGTCGTCAAAGCGCGCACCGACAGCCAGAATAAGGTCCGCGTGATGCATAACCATATTGGCTTCGTAAGTGCCGTGCATGCCCAACCAACCAATGTGCTGCTGGTCGCTCGCAGGATAACAGCCTATGCCCATCAAGGTATTCGTGATGGGGTACCCCAAGCCGCGCACCATTTCAGTCAGTTGACCAGAGGCCCTGCCTAGAATGACACCCCCGCCGGCGTACACAATCGGTCGCTTGGCCGCCAGCAGCATGTCCACTGCTTTTTTAATCTGCCCGGCGTGGCCACGAATGGCGGGATTATAAGACCGCAATTTGGTTTTTTTCGGAAACACATACTCGTAGCGATCATTAGGTGCGGTCATGTCCTTTGGAATGTCCACAACCACTGGGCCAGGTCGGCCGGTTGTCGCAATGTAGTAGGCCTTGCGAATGATTTCCGGAATTTCGGACGGGTGGCGCACGCTGAGGTTGTGCTTCACCACCGGACGGGAAACACCGATCATGTCGGTTTCCTGGAAGGCATCTTCGCCAATCAACGTTGATGCGACTTGCCCACACAAGACCACCATCGGAATGGAATCCATAAAAGCAGTCGCAATACCGGTGATGGTGTTTGTCGCACCCGGCCCCGAGGTGACCAGCACTGTACCCGCTTTGCCGGTAGCACGGGCATAGCCATCAGCCATGTGCACCGCCGCTTGTTCGTGCCTGACCAGGATGTGCTTGACGGTATCCTGCCTGAACAGAGCATCGTATATATGCAGGGCTGCTCCACCCGGATAGCCATAAATGTTCTCTATGCCTTCATCCTGTAGCGAACGGATGAGCATTTCGGCGCCAGACAATAACTCCACGTTTTCGACCCTCTTCTTCAAATGATTTAATCGGGGTACCACCCCGGCTACCTAGATATACGGTTGTGTGGCTTTTTGTGAAAGCTGAACCGATACTCCATCACGCCCCAGCCAACAAAGGTTGTCTCCCGGCCAGCCGCTCTCCTGAGGGTTGCGGAGAACAGCCAGTCGACAGATTGCACGTAAGCAACAACCATAACCGCAACAATGGGCGGTGTGTTGGGCGCGGTAATAAACGGGGGAAATATGAACGGGATTGCCGACTACATCCCCTCCCGCATTCAGGCAATTAGTAATTCTGACAGCGGGAAACTCCCTGTCAATAGCCGCTTTGGCTAAATAGACTGTTACTTATTTGAACCAGTCAAAAGAAAAAAACCAAATGAGCTGACATAATTGTCCTAATACGCTATGACTACAGCATAATTGACCAGTCACCCGTTTCCTGCGACAGGTTAACCACAGCGGACAATAAACGATGACAATACAACTGAAAACAATGGCTCTGTTATTGGCGATGGTGCCAGCCATGGCGAATGCAACGGTGGTGTACAAGTGGACCGATGCAGACGGCGTTACCCACTTTGGCGATCGCCAGCCTACAGGCACTCAAGCTGAGCAGATTAGCGTAAGGTCTGGCCAGTCCAATTTGGTGAACAGTAATTCATCAGCCCAGCAACAGCTGAACGAGCTGGAGCAGCGTCAGCGGGCCGCCAGCGAAGAATCACGCGCATTTGATGCTGCGGCTACCCGCCAGGCGCAACGAAAAACAAACTGCGACGCCGCGCAACAGAATCTTGAGATAATAAGCAACAATTCCCGTATCCGAATAACCGAGAATGGCGAGCAACGATTCCTGACCCCAGACGAGGTCTCGCAGCAAAAACAGACGTACGAAGACATCGTTGAACAAAACTGCGGTGCTGAACAAGCACCCTGAACCCGCCCGTAACGGGCATGTTCAGGGTACATTCAATGCATTACAGCGTAACCATCACAGTTTCAAGGCCTGCTAGGCCTTGCTAAACACCAGCGCGCCCTCTTCAACACCGGTGCAAATGGTATCCCCGGGGCCGAAGCTGCCTTGCAGCAACTGTTGCGCCAAAGGGTTTTCGATCATCCGCTGAATCGCTCGCTTCAGCGGCCTTGCACCGTAAACTGGGTCGTAACCGACATTGGCAAGCAACGTCATCGCGCTTTCGTCCAGTTCCAGAGCAATGTCCTGCTGCCGCAAGCGCTTGTCGAGAAGCTCGATCTGCACTTTGGCGATGCCACGGATCTGGTTTGCTTCCAGGGGATGGAACACCACCACTTCGTCTACCCGGTTTATAAACTCTGGACGAAAATGAGTGCCGACTTCGTCCATCACCAGGGCTTTCATGGCGTCGTAGTTTTCTTCTCCCGCATGCCGCTGGATAATTCCAGAGCCCAAGTTAGACGTCATCACTATCACGGTGTTGCGGAAGTCGACGGTGCGGCCTTGGCCGTCGGTCAGACGTCCATCGTCAAGAACCTGCAGCAGAATGTTGAACACATCCGGGTGCGCCTTTTCTACCTCGTCCAGCAAAAGCACGGAATAAGGCCGCCGGCGCACAGCTTCGGTCAAGTAACCACCCTCTTCATAGCCCACATAACCCGGGGGCGCACCGATAAGCCGCGCTACGGAGTGCTTCTCCATAAACTCCGACATGTCTATGCGCACCATGGCGTCGTCGGTATCAAACAGAAACGATGCCAATGCCTTACACAACTCAGTTTTTCCCACACCGGTGGGGCCGAGGAATAAAAAGGAGCCGTTGGGACGATGCGGGTCCGACAGCCCGGCGCGGGAGCGGCGCACGGCGTTGGCCACCGCTTCTACGGCCTCGTTTTGTCCGATCACCCGCTTGTGCAAGGCCTCTTCCATGCGCATCAATTTATCGCGTTCGCCCTCAAGCATTTTCGACACCGGAATACCGGTCCACTTGGAGACGATTTCTGCAATTTCTTCCTCGGTCACCCGATTGCGCAGCAGGGTCATTTCCATCATCTCGGCTTGGCTTGCCATATCCAGCTGGCGCTCAAGCTCAGGAATGTGACCGTATTGCAACTCGGACATTCGGCCAAGGTCACCAGCCCGCCGGGCACTCTCCAATTCGGTTCGCGCTTGTTCGAGCTCGCTTTTGATCTTCTGCGAGCCGTGTAAGGCGGCCTTTTCAGCGTTCCAAACTTCCTCTAAATCAGCGTATTCACGCTCCACCCCGTCAATCACGCTGGAGAGTTCTTCCAGACGTTTCTTCGATGCCGGATCAGTCTCTTTTTTCAGCGCTTCGCGCTCAATCTTCAGCTGAATCAGGCGGCGTTCCAGGCGGTCCAGCGGTTCGGGCTTGGAGTCCATTTCCATACGAATCTGGCTTCCAGCCTCGTCCACCAGATCAATGGCTTTGTCCGGCAGTTTACGGTCGGCAATGTAACGACTCGACAGTTTGGCGGCAGCAATAATGGCACTGTCGGTTATCTCAACACCGTGGTGCACCTCATAGCGCTCTTTTAGGCCGCGCAGTATAGCAACGGTGTCTTCTTCGCTAGGCTCGTCTACCAGCACTTTCTGGAATCGGCGCTCAAGGGCCGCGTCTTTTTCGATGTGTTTCCGGTACTCATCCAGAGTGGTCGCGCCCACGCAGTGAAGCTCACCGCGGGCCAACGCCGGCTTCAACATATTGCCAGCATCCATCGAACCTTCGGCCTTACCGGCACCCACCATGGTGTGAATTTCGTCAATAAACAGGATGATCTGACCTTCCTGTTTTGTTAGTTCTTTCAGCACAGCTTTCAGGCGTTCTTCGAACTCACCACGAAATTTGGCACCGGCAATTAGCGAGCCCATATCCAGAGACAATACGCGCTTGTTTTTCAGGCCTTCGGGTACTTCGCCATTCACAATACGCTGGGCAAGACCTTCCACAATGGCGGTTTTACCCACGCCAGGATCACCAATTAATACCGGATTGTTCTTACGACGGCGCTGCAGTACCTGAATGGTGCGGCGGATCTCGTCGTCACGACCAATCACTGGATCAAGCTTGCCCGACTCGGCCATTTCGGTCAGGTCGATGGTGTATTTATCCAATGCCTGGCGATTTTCTTCGGCGCCAGCGTCATCAACGGATTCCCCACCGCGGGCGTTTTCGATGGCTTTTTCCAGCGCGGCCTTGTCCACACCTTGTTCGCGAAGAACCCGTCCCAGGCTACCGCGATCTTCCAGCGCTGCCAGCAACATCAGTTCGCTAGAGACAAACTGGTCTTTACGCCTTTGCGCGAGTTTGTCGGCAATGTTAAACAGGCGGCCCATATCGTTGGACATGGCAACGTCGCCAGCGCTGCCTTTCACTTCGGGCAGGCTCTCAATTTCTTTAATGACCGCTTGGCGAATTCGGGTGGGCTCGCCGCCAGCCTGTTTCAGCAGCGGTTTAATGGAGCTGGATTCTTGGTCTAACAGGGCCTGTATCAAGTGCAACGGCTCTATAAAATTGTGGTCTTTGCCAACAGCAAGGGACTGCGCGTCGGCCAGAGCGCTTTGCAGGCGGCTGGTTAGCTTGTCGATTCTCATGAAGGGCGCTCCGGTTCTTTGTGCAATGGGCCGGTATCGGCCTATTGAATCTGCTTTGTTACTTAATGTAGGGGCGAATAGGCAGACTTCAAGCTAGTAACCGATGGAGTGTCAGAAAATTGACGGGGGTCAGTTACCGCTAGCATTTAAAAAAGCTGCTGCTTTACTGAAAAGCGATCAGCGTGGCCATTCGGCCGGTTTGGCCGTCGCGGCGGAAGGAGTAGAAGCGCTGGGCATCGCTAACGGTGCATAGGCCGCCACCATCTATCGAGCTAACGCCCGCTTGTTGCAAACGCTGCCTTGCCAGTTGGTAAATGTCGGCCATGTAGTGGCCGGGACGTGCGCCCCGGCTTGCGAACGCGCTGGATGCTTGCGGGCCGTAGTTGATAAACGCCTGGCGCACTTCTGGTCCTACTTCGAACTGGTCGGAGCCGATGGCAGGACCGAACCAGGCCATCAGATTTTCGGCGGGTTCAGCCATTGCTGCTATCAGGTTTTCTAACACGCCACCGCAAAGGCTGCGCCAGCCGGCGTGGGCTGCGCCGACTATCGTTCCTTGGCGGTTGCAGAGTAGGACCGGCAGGCAGTCGGCGGTGAGGATGGCGCACACCACGTCAGGTTCGCGGGTGTAGCTGGCGTCAGCGGGCGGAAGTTGGCTTAGGTTCCGGGCTGTTACTTCGACAACCACGGTTCCGTGCACCTGATTTAACCAGGCAAAACGTTGCGCCGACAAACCAAGATGATCCGCCAACCGTTGACGGTTGGCGGCTACGTGCTGAGGGCGGTCGTTAACGTGACCGCCCAAATTCAGTTGATCCCAGGGCGCCGCGCTAACGCCGCCCTGGCGGGTGCTGCTGAACGCCTGCACGCTGGCCGGAGCTGGCCAGACCGGCGCGATTAACGGCAGATCAGAATTCATCGCTTTCCATATCTTTTACGTGCTTACGCAGTGCTGCCAGCAGCAGCTGAAAATCCTCTGGCAAGGGTACATCCCAACTCATTGTTTCGCCGGTTTGCGGGTGTTCCAGGGTCAGCTGACGCGCGTGCAGGGCTTGGCGATGGAAGCCAGACAGCACTTCGCGTAATTCTTCGGTGGTGCCTTTGGGCAAACGCAGGCGTCCGCCGTAGACAGGATCGCCCACCAGCGGGTGTTTTACGTGGGTCAGATGCACACGAATCTGGTGGGTACGTCCGCTTTCCAGCTTACAGCGTACATGGGTGTGAGCAGCAAAGCGCTCAATCACGCGGTAGTGCGTAACGGCCGGCTTGCCGGATTTCACCACCGCCATCCTTTTACGTTCGGTGGGGTGGCGCCCGATTGGGGCATCCACAGTAGCGCCGCCGGTCAGGGTGCCTACTACAACGGCTTCGTACTCACGGCCCATGGTGCGGGTTTGCAGCTGGTTTACCAGCGAAGTGTGAGCAATCAGGCTGCGCGCCACCACCATAACGCCGGAGGTATCTTTATCCAGGCGGTGCACAATGCCGGCTCGCGGCAGATTTTCTACTTCCGGCGCTATATTTAGTATGGCGTTCACCAAGGTACCGTCGGCATGGCCAGCCGCCGGGTGCACCACCAAACCGGCTGGCTTGTTGATGATCAGTATGTGCTCGTCTTCATAAACAATATCCAGAGTGATGGCTTCTGCCTGCCAGGTCACCTGCGCTTCCGGTTCGGCATCCAGCTCGAGTTTGTCACCCAGCATCACTTTATCACGGGGCCTGCACTGACCGCCGTTCACAGTCAGGGCGCCACTTTTTACCCAAGATTGCAGGCGCGAGCGTGAGTGCTCGGGCATTAGCTCTGCGGCGGCCTGGTCAAGGCGCTTGTCGCTCAGTTTGGGTGGTATTACAAAACTGGCGATAATTCGGTTTTCAGCTGACATTAAGCCCCCAGGGCCTGGTTGTGTTACGTTTGGCGTATATTATGACAAACAGCCGGGCTTCTGCTGTGCTTCTACTGCACATCCAGTGCCTTCCTCGTTACAATGGAGGCTCTTTGAACTTTTCGACATTATACGGGATTCCGGCATGAGATCAGTTGTCCGTTTATGGGTAGTGTCCGTAGTGGTTGTGTTACTCAGCGCCTGCGCCACAAACAAGCAAGAGCAGGTATTACCCGAGCAAACCTATTACGAGAACGCCCGCAGCGCCATGAATTCGGGCAATTTCAACGAAGCGGAAACCAATCTGGATGCTCTCGAAACCTACTATCCGTTTGGCCGCTACGCCGAGCAAGCCCAGCTTGACCTTATTTTTGCACGCTACCAGAATCTTGATCTGGAAGGCGCCCGCGCTGCGGCGGATCGCTTTTTGCGACTGAACCCGCAAAGCGAACACGGTGACTACGCCCTATACATGCGTGGCCTGGCCTCTTACAACCTGGACATTGGATTGGCGGCGCGCTACTTCCCGATAGACGCCAATGCCCGTGCGCCGGGCGAACAGCTGCAGGCGTTCCGCGACTTTTCCGAGTTGCTCAACCGCTATCCTGACAGCTTGTACGCCGCCGATGCTCGCCAGCGGATGATTGCGGTGCGCAACCGTGTGGCCGAGCTGGAGCTTCACGCCGCTCGCTATTACATCACGCGGGAAGCCTATATTGCAGCCAATAACCGCGCCCGCTATGTGGTGGAGAATTACCCCAGCTCGCCCGTGGTGGAAGAAGCCATCGTTATTCTAGCGGAGACATTTCGCTTTATGGACATAAGCAAAGGCAGCCAAGACGCCATTTCGCTGCTGCGGACAAACTTTCCGGACAGCAAAGCGTTTAACCAAAACGGGGAATTTGAGCCCGATATTCTGCGCAAAGAGAACCGCTCCCTTACCAGCGTGATCACCTTTGGACTGATGGGCGACTAATAACGTCGCTGTTCGCAAGTCGCTAAATCGGGGGCCATAAACGGCCTCCGATTTTTTATACGCCGCTTTTCCAAGCGTTGGTAATGGGATAACGGCGGTCTTTACCGAAGCCCCGCTCTGAAATCCGCATACCGATTGGCGCCTGCCGGCGCTTGTATTCGTTGATATCCACCAGACGAATCACCCGCTCTACGTCCGCGCGGTCAAAGCCTGCGGCAATAATCACTTCGGCGCTTTCATCCTGTTCGACATAGCGCTGCAAAATGGCATCCAGAACGTCATAACCTGGCAGGTTGTCGTCATCTTTCTGGTCTGGCGCCAGCTCAGCCGACGGCGGCCGTGTAATCACCCGTTCGGGTATAACCGGCGCCACCGTATTACGATAACGCGACAGCTCAAACACCTGGGTTTTAGCAACATCTTTGAGCACATCAAAGCCGCCGGCCATATCGCCATAAAGAGTAGAGTAGCCGACCGCCATCTCGCTTTTGTTGCCCGTGGTCAGCACCAAAGAGCCGAATTTGTTCGACAGCGACATCAGCAAAACACCCCGCAGGCGAGCCTGAAGATTCTCCTCGGTGGTATCTACGATGGTGCCGGTGAAGGGCTCGGCCAAGGTTGCCATAAAGGCATCATACATGGGTTCGATTGAGAACACATCGTAGTGCACGCCCATAGTGCTGGCCTGGGCCTCTGCGTCTTGCAGGCTAATATCCGAGGTGTAGCGAAACGGCATCATCACCGCCCGCACCTGCGCATTGCCCAGCGCGTCCACCGCTATGGCCAACGTCAGCGCCGAGTCGATACCCCCTGACAAACCCAATACCACAGACTTGAAGCCATTTTTCCCCACATAATCCCGAACACCCATCACCAACGCTTGATAAACCGCCGCGCTTGCGGACAGCGGCGGTGATAATGGTTGAGTAACCGGCTGGCAGGTTTCTCCACATTCAAAGTCTACAATGAACAGGCCCTGTTCAAACTGCGGTGCTTCTGCAGCAATCTCGCCTTTGCCGTCGGCCACCAGCGAGCCACCATCAAACACCAACTCGTCCTGAGCGCCAACCAGGTTGACGTACACAATGGGCACGCCAGCGGCTTTGGCCTTACGTTGAACCAGAGCTTTACGCCGCAGCTGCTTGCCCTGGGAATACGGCGACGCATTCAGATTCAGCACCAGTTTTGCGCCAGCCGCTGCGGCAGTCTCAACCGGACCCTCTGCCCACAAGTCTTCGCACACCGTAATACCGACATCAACGCCCCGCAAACTGACAACCAATGACTCAAACC
This sequence comes from Marinobacter sp. BSs20148, assembly GCF_000283275.1. Classification (NCBI taxonomy): domain Bacteria; kingdom Pseudomonadati; phylum Pseudomonadota; class Gammaproteobacteria; order Pseudomonadales; family Marinobacteraceae; genus Marinobacter; species Marinobacter sp. BSs20148. The sequence continues at coordinate 774,562 of NC_018268.1, read as the reverse complement.
CACTGGCGAAATAGCGTTTTTCATCAAAAACCTGATAGTTAGGCGGGCACTGTTTGAAATAACGATGGCTAATCTTGCCGTTTTCCATCACCAGCGCAGCATTATAGAGTTTGCCGTTTTCACGCACCGGTGCACCAAACACCACAACCGGTGCCAACCCTGCCCCGCAGATTTCATCGATTGCCGCTTGTACGCGAATGTCCAGGCTTGGCCGCAGCAACAAATCCTCTGGTGGATAGCCGGTCAGCGCCAACTCGGGGAATACCACAATGTCAGCCTGGTGCTGGTCATCGGCTTGCCTTACCGCCGCAACAATCCGCTGGGCGTTGCCCGGTATGTCACCGACCAAAAAATCCTGTTGAACCATCACCAAGCGCAAAGGGCCCGGTGCTTGTGGGGATCGGGGCTGATCCGCTGTTAACGACATAGGTCGGTTCCTGTTACTGATGCCTTAAAAAGGGCTATTATAAATGCGCAGCCGCGCCAAGTCTGCGGCAGCGCCCTTAGTGGGCGTAGGCGTCAACACCACCACTACTACTGGCAGCTAAAAGCTGCCTCCACCGTGTATATGGCACTATTTATGACAGCGTCTTCCACGCTTTCCAAAACGACGGCACCAGTGGCCAGTGCCGGCGACTTGCTGAGCACACGCCAGCGCGGCGAGCTGTTTCGGGTTTATAACTACTATCGTCTGGTGCTGGGCATATTGCTTATCGGGCTACTGCTGGTGGATACCACCAGTTTTGACGGCCGCTTCCGCCAACTGGACTACTTTCAGGCAGGCGTAATCTCCTATCTGGCCGTAAACGCCTTTATAGCCGTGTTAATGCTTACCGGTTTCCAGCCCAGTGAACGCAACATCAGCGTCTCCATTTTGCTGGATATACTGATTATTCATGGCCTGCTGGTCAGCAGTTCCGGCATCACCAATGGCATGGCAAACTTGGTGATCGTATCAGTCGCCGCTGGCAACATCATGACGCCAGGGCGCACGGGTACATTTTACGCTGCCTTAGCCACTCTCAGTTCACTGGCCATTGCACTTTGGGCCATGCTGGAACAGGGCAAAAGTGCCGATGACGTGGTGAGGGCCGGGTCATTGGGTATTGTTTATTTTGTGACCGCCGCTGCTTTGCAATACATCGCCATCCGCCTGCGCCGCAGCGAAACTCTTGCCAACAGTCGTGCCCGAAGCCTCGCCGAGCTGGAGCAGATTAACCAACAAATCATTCAGCGCATGCGCACCGGTATACTGGTGTTAGACCGTGAAGGCCAGGTTCGCCTAATGAACGCCGCTGCCAGCGAGATGCTGGCAGGGTATACGGTTTCTGCGCAGCTAGCAGAAACCGAAAAAACAACGGGCGCGCACCTTCTGCCCGCAAGCCTGCTAACCGGATTCAAAAGCTGGCTGCTGCATCCGCAGCAAATCATCGCGCCATTTCAGCCCACAAGCACGTCGCCCCCCATACAAGCCACGTTTGCGCACCTGGACCAAAACACCGGCGAGCTAGTATTGGTGTTTCTGGAAGACATCAGCCGCGTAACCCAGCAAGCGCAACAAATGAAGCTCGCCTCACTGGGCCAATTAACGGCCAGCATCGCCCATGAAATTCGCAACCCGCTGGGGGCCATCAGCCACGCCGCGCAGCTTTTGGACGAGTCGCCGAATATGGATACGGCAGACCAAAAGATGCTGGCGATTATTCATCGCCACTCAAAACGTGTGAACGCCATTATAGAGAATGTGCTGGGTGTGTCTCGCCGTGAAACCTCAACCGCCGAGTCGATTGATCTGCAGCCCTGGTTAGAACAGTTTCGTGACGATTTCCTGCAAACCTACAGTCAACATAAACCCGTGCTTATCCGCCTTAGCGTTCAGCCTAGAGCTCACCCCACAGCACGTTTTGACGCCAGCCAGTTGGAACAAATTCTGATCAACCTATGCGACAATGGCTTACGCTACAGCCAATTGCACTCTGGCAAGGCTAAAATAGAAATACTTGCAGGAATCGCCGCCGACGGCGCCTGTGCCTACATTGATATCAAGGATTACGGCCCGGGAATTGCCAAAGCAAACACCTCGTCTGTATTCGAACCGTTTTTTACAACTGACAAAAGCGGCACCGGCCTGGGTCTTTATCTGGCAAAAGAATTATGTGAGGCGAATCAGGCCCACCTGTCGCTGATTAACACCAAACGGCCAGGTTGCTGCTTTCGCATTATGTTTGCCCATCCCGGGCGTGTGATTTGAAGGGAAATATGACCAAACTAACCGCGCTGATCGTAGACGACGAACCCGACATCCGTGACCTGTTAGAGATCACCCTCAACCGTATGGGTCTGAAAACGTTCACCGCGGGCACTCTGGCAGGGGGGATCGCAGGCATGCAAAAGCACACGCCAAATGTGTGCCTGACCGATATGAACCTGCCAGATGGCAAAGGCATAGAGCTGGTGCAATGGATTCAGCAGCATGCGCCCAACACGCCAGTCGCCGTTATAACCGCCTACGGCAGTATGGACACCGCTATTGAGTCCTTGAAAGCAGGTGCTTTTGATTTTGTGTCAAAGCCCGTTGAGCTACCGCGGCTGCGGGAACTGGTCAACACCGCCCTGAAACTGGCCCAGAACCCAGGGCCTACGCCAGAAGACAATAGTGACCCGGGTTTGCTGCTGGGTAATTCTGCCCAGATTCAAACCTTACGCAATCAGGCCCGAAAACTGGCCCGCAGCCAGGCGCCGGTCTTTATTCAAGGCGAATCCGGCAGCGGTAAAGAGCTGGTCGCGCGCACCATTCACCAGCAAGGCCCCAGATGTGATGGGCCGTTCATAGCCGTGAACTGCGGCGCCATTCCATCTGAATTGATGGAAAGCGAGTTTTTTGGCCACAAAAAAGGCAGTTTTACCGGAGCCGTCGATAACAAAGCAGGCCTGTTTCAAAGCGCCAACGGCGGTACCCTGTTTCTGGATGAAATTGCCGATTTACCGCTGCCCATGCAAGTAAAGCTGCTGCGGGCCATTCAGGAAAAAGCCGTACGCCCGGTGGGCGACAGCCACGAGGTACCTGTTGATATCCGCGTACTTAGCGCAACTCATAAAGACCTTCCGGGGCTGGTGCAAAATGGCCTGTTCCGACAGGACCTGTTCTATCGCATTAACGTGATTGAAATTCGCGTGCCGCCCCTGCGTGAACGCAGCGGCGACATAGCGCTGCTTGCCAGGCACATCCTGCAGCGCATCGCCCGCGAATACGAATGCGCTCCCATTGCTCTTACCGACTCCGCCGTCGACTATTTAAAGGGCTACCATTTCCCGGGCAATGTGCGTGAACTTGAAAACATACTGGAGCGGGCGTTTACCCTTTGCGACGGTGACGTTATTGACAACGGCAACCTTCAGCTTGGTAGCTCTTGTAGCAGCATGGATTCGCCTTTGCTGGCACCTGCAGCTGAGTCAATGACAGAACTGTCAGAGCAAGGCCTGGACCTGGAGGAATATCTTGAGAGCATAGAGCGCAAGGCTATTGAGCAAGCGTTGGAAGCAACGCGTTGGAATAAAACAGCGGCGGCGAAAAAGTTGGGGATTAGTTTTCGGGCGCTGCGGTATAAGTTGAAGAAGTTGGGGTTGGAGTGAAGTCTTATCTTTGTTTGTGATCGCCCGCTAAGAAAAGAAGCTTTGTGTTGCTATACTCGTGTGAGATACAGCTCAAGGATTGAGCGTTAATTAAGTCAAAGCAAGCCACGGATGGCCGATACTATGAACTCTGCGCAAACAGGCTTTACGCTTCTTGAGCTGCTCGTCACTATTGCAATCCTTGCAATTCTGATCAACGTAGCTTCGCCGGGCATGCAGCGGCTGAGTGAACACACTCAGGCAACTGCAACCCGATCCAATATTGAACGAGCCTTCGCAACCGCGCGATATACAGCAGTTACTGAAAGAACCCTCGTTACGATTTGTCCCCTAAACCAAAATAATCAATGCGTTAACGACTGGTCATTACCCACAGCGATATTTCGTGATCCGGATAGTTCCCTTGAACTCACATCACAAACCCAACTGATTAGATTATCGTCTCTGGCGGCTCATGGCGACATCAAACCCAGCAACTCTTCTCACGGCCCCCGCAGGTACTTTCAGTATCGGCCGGACGGGGGCGTACGAGGTACGATCGGGAACCTTACCTGGTGCCCTGCGTCAAAATCCGCCGAACTGTTGGTGCAGGCCCGAGTGAACTTCGGCGGGCGCCTTACCTGGTCCCGCGATACCAATAACAATGGTATCGCAGAAGGCTCAAGTGGCCAGGATCTGTCCTGTTAATTACCAGCAGCCTGCAGTGATTGGACTTTTGACAGCCTGATTGTTCACTGTCAACGTGCCACAGGAGTCGCCTGATTGCAGTGTAGTAGGCACTGCCTGAAGGTTAAATGCGCTTTTCGTGACCGTTGCAGTAAATGAGATATTGTATGCTGTTGGCTCTGCAGCATTCCGGGGAGATGTATCGAAAGGAAGCGTGGGCGAACCGCCTCCTGATGCCTGATAATCGAAACCGGTGGCGTAACGGCGCTCCATCCACTGAGCCAATTCAAGAAGGTCAGCCTTAGCCAGGTTCCTGCGAGTTTTCTCTACATAGTCCTGGTAAGACGGATACGCAATTGCGGCGATAATTCCGATAATCGCAACAACGATCATCAGCTCAATTAGTGTAAAGCCATTCTGTACTAAAGGTCGTTTTATAGTCATCAGTTCCACTCACAAAAAAATAATGCCCGGGGTCACAAGGACCCCGGGCTTTCCTTTATCGAAGCTGTTCCCAGTTAACACGCCCACCGGTCTGGATCGCTTTTTCGATAATGGTTTCCGCTTGACCGGAAGAGCCACTCACTATTTTACACTCCTCTCCGTTCACGCAGTCTTCAATAACTGTAGGCTTCTGGATGATGCCGATATCAGGATCTATACCGGATGGCGGTTCGGGGTCCGGGTTTCCATCGCCGTCTTTGTCCTCACCGGGAATCGTATCGTTCTCATCAATAACACCATCATTATTAACATCGAAGACCTCGTAATCGAGCTGCGCACCGCTGTACAGCGCCAACTCCATCAACCAGCTTTGGCCCCCTGCAGCACAGGGATCTTCGGATGGTATCAGGGTCGGGAAAATAACACGGTCTGTCCTCACCAAAGCCTGCGAAATAACACGCTCGCCTTTGGGACCACCACCACCGTTAATGGCTTCTACGACCAAATCCATATACCAGCCGTTGAAGGTGCCCGTTGGCGAATTCTTGGTGACCCGGCGGAACCGATTGCCAGTAACGGTTGTCTCCGCAACAATTTCTTGCTCAAGCAGAGTGTTTCTTGCAACCACAGCGCCACGATCAATAATTCCATAGAAAGATTCAACGGTTGGCGAGTTTCCGACTACGTTCTCGCCGATATTCTGGAAACTACCAGTGCCAAAAAACACCATCACTTCGCCGGATTCATTTAGCGCTGCAACAAGATCTGCAGTAATCGCCTGACCAGTCGCCGCCTGGAACAATGGCACCGTTGCTCCGCCAGATTTTAAATTAGTCGGCGCATCCCAGTTAGCAACATCAGAATCATCCAGATCGATGCGCCAAACTGCGCCACCGGTGTCCGCAACGTACATTCTGTCAGCGATACGATCGCCATTCGTGTCTATAACATGCGGAGAGCCCAGCTCGGCCCCGTTGGTCGGTATAGCAATCTCTTTGATTACCTGGCCATTCGCGGCGTTCAGAAACCAGACTTTGCCATTAGTCAGCGAGGTATCATAACCACTGCTGACAGCAACGCCGAATTTACCCGTGGGCAGGGCGAACGTGGCTGGCTGCTGCATAGTCAACCCCATGTCGTTGTGGGAAAACTCCCACAACACATTTGTTGTAGCCATGTTCTCAGGATCCGTTACATCAAGGGCGAAGACTGAGCGCCCACCTGCTCCGGTCGTTGCGACTGCAACCGTTTTCCATCCCAGCGTACTTCCCAGCCACATATCCGAAACCCTGGGCGTACCATCAACAAAGTACCTGTGGCTGTAATTCGGATCCGTCAGTTCCCAAAGGTTGTCGTAAATTCCGGCCGGAACATATGCGAAGAGCTCCTTGCCTCCATCACCTCCCGTCGCAATCGAAGCGTCGAAAGCGTGTAACATGCCATCGTTGGCACCAACGAGCAGGAATGGCGGTCGGTTTTTGTAGGTGCTAGTATCCCGAAAATCTGCATAGCTTGTAATACCGCTAAAAGCCGCTTGGGAACCAAGGCGATAATAGCCATAATTCTCTTGGCCCACGTACACAGGCGATGAATTTATGACGTCGCCAAGGCGGCTCCCACGCTGTCTAAACTCACGAATTTGATTCGCCGTAGTGCGCTCTTTCGCTCGATCACCCCTCAAATAATTCAAGCGGTCCTGAGCCACGCTGGTCGATACGCTTGAACCGCTAGTCGCAGTTTTCGCCAGACTGGCTTGTTGCGCTGCGTCTAACTGTGCCCACTTAAAGCTGCTGCCCGTGGTACTTAACAAGGTCCCCGAAACATTATCCAAAGGCACTGCCGTCAGAATGTTCCTGTTGGTCATATCGCTATTATCTCTGGCGTCCAGAATCGTTGAGGCTGTCCAGACCGGAGCGGCAGAGATAGTGGCACCCGTAAGCGTGTACGCGCTGATTTCACCACTCCACAACGAGCTGTTAAAAGATGCCTGATAAATGGCCGTGTCACTCTGCAGAGACGTTGAGTTGGCAGCGACGGACGAAGAAGAACTCGCAAGCTCAGCCGAAATATTCTTGAAGGCTTCCTGCAGGCTCTCGATCATCAGATCCGCTCTGCCAGCGATATAGAAGTTATCAGGACGCTTAAAGCTCGTATTGCCCCAGGATACGGTATTCCCCGGGCTGTTCCACCATTCGTCTGGCAAGCTAGCGGTTCTCGAATACGGATCAAAGCTATCAGGAACATCAAAGCCACCATACTTTGTGGCCAGGTAATATTGATTCGTACTTGTGCCTTGCAACACCTGATTTTCGAGCACATCTACCCAGTGAGTCGCAGCTGTTTGCTTGCCGGCCAGATCTGAGCGCATATCGACCGTGTGGTTGTCATACGCCAAGCCAGCCATGTAGGCGGAGTTATTTCTTCCAGAAAAAGACTGTGTATTCCCGATATTCCCAATACCTTCAATCTCGCCAACGCGATTCGTGGCAGTCACTACGTCTATAGTGTTATCACTGGAAACGCTGCCAGGCATCGTTGGCTCGTCGTTTCGGTAAGTATTATTACCCGGAAGGTTTTTATCTCTATGGGTGTTGGTATCACCGATCCCCAAGATCACGTTTGGCTGACACTCAAACTGCATGGGATCATCCCATGTCGCAATGACTGGAAAATTATCGGTCTGCTTGTCCCTGGTGCCAGTGTTAGTGCTCAGGTCTGAATAACTGGCAACGTTTCCCTGATTTTTGAGATAGCGCGTTGCCGCGTAATAAAGCTCACTGACAGGGTCTATCGACTTAAAGTTGTTAGTATTCAGCTGACCAAATTTATTAATGTAGTTCATGGCACCGCTGTCAACTATGGTCCCTGGTGTGGCACTGGCATCTGCGGCATCCGGGTTTTTGATCATTACGCCTGTTACAGGATCCCACTCTTTATTGGGGTTATCTATAAAGCCCTGTCCCTTAACAAACTTCTTGGGGCCGATATACTTCTGCCGGGCACGCAACACACCGCCATCCCGGCTGATGTTATTATCGTTAAGGTATCCGAATACGCTGTACCGGATACGATCAGAATTCTGCTGCATCACCCCCTCAGGCTTCCATCCCTGACTGTATTCTTTACAGTTATCTTCCAATCCAACACTGGAATCACAGACCTTCACTCTGATCGCTGTCAGATAGCTGAATTTCGTTATATCGTTACCACCACTAACGGGAATCGTTTTCTGAGGAAAGTTGCCGGGATCATAATCAACCTCGTAGGCATTGTACGAGTCGTCATCCAGACTAAACCTGACATTCTTCTCCAGGCCGTGAATTCGTATTCTGATTTTATCAACTACAAAAGGAGTAGCACCCTCTATAGTATTCTTGTCATTGAGTGTTTTTATCTCCACCGAGTTCTGCCCAGGATGGCGCGCCTTCTCCAGCCAGGTCTCCTTTGCAGTGTCCTTTACGCGATAGCCACCGGTTAGAACCTTGCGGAATGGGTCTATGGTCTGTGTTGTCGCCCAATTGAGAAAGTTACCGCTCCAATCTCCACTACCAGCACAGGTTCTGCTGCTTGTATTGCTTGAGGGAAAGAAGTGGTTCCCTGCATCATTAGAGCCTGCGAAGCTATACTTGTAACATTTAGCCGAGTCAAAATAGCCTTCAAACGGGATGCTCGCTGAGTAGGTACCAAGGTTAGCCAGGCTCTGAACAGTTGGCCATTCAACCGACGGCGTCAGTACGAGGTTACCCGGCACGCCCCCACCTCCAAGGTACAGAGGAACCTGAGAAACCGCGGCAGACGTGTACTGCATTGGAGCGATACCCACCAGCAATGCGGCCAGAAAGGAATAAATCCTTGAACGGGAGCCTTTTTCAGATTTCCCAAAAGCTTGACTTATATTATTCATAGACTATCTCCCGCAACAACCCAGCCAGTTCATCTGGCAAGGCATTACTTTGTTCTGAACACAGTTGTAAGGACGGCTGCCGACGTATCAGAACCACCGAAGCCAACACCCGTTACCCGGTAGTACACGGGCTCACAATAAGAGCTGAGATCGCAGCCCGGGGGCACAATCGTATCAATCTGCTCAACCACGTATTTTGGCTGCGCATCAACATCTGGAAAACTACCGCTGTACGTAATCACACTGTTACCGTTATCACTGGTGTCAGCAGGCCAGTCAGGACGGTTGCTGGCGCCAACCAGGTACAGACCATTGGCGCCAGAGAAGACGAAGGGAACACTCGTCCTCAGATTCGCCTCGGCCTCGCGCAGAGCCGCCTCCGCCGCTTCAAAAGCCATATCTTTATCCAGCATATTTGCCGCCATTCGGTCTTGCATAATAGTGGTCTGCATACCCGCCAATGCGATCAGGCTCAGCAGCAGCAACATCACAAGAGACACGATCAGCACTGATCCGGTCTCTGCATTACTTGAAAATCGTCCAGCTCGGTACATCGAATCACTCCAGCCTGTTTCTTATACCAGTGGTTGATGTTGCAACCAGGCGGGCACGCCGATCCGCGCCGGGGTCTATTTCTGTTCCCACCAGATTAAATGTTTGTGCGTTGTCCTCTTCCAGTATCTGGTCGTCGGAGCGCATCAGCATTGCGACACGAACGCTGACCACATCACTCCAGTCGGCTACCGAGCTAGCTGGCACGTATCGCTCAGCTGCTCTCGCGGCTGGCGCTTTAAGCCCGTACAAAACTTGCATGCTTTCAACACCACTGACCAATTCAACCGGCGTGTTGGCAACCCCTGGTTCGAGCGGCACCTGAAAAAGAGCAGGCTCACCACCCACACCAACTCCAACGAAATATCCGGTAGTTCGGTAACGGTACACCTGAGATTCATCAGTATGCACAAGCAGGTCTGTGGCATTGGTATTGCCGGGTTTATTACTAACACCCTTGGTGATGGTCTTTGAATTAGGTGCGTTGGTTTTCTGAAACCGGTCAGCACCGGTGCAATCACCCATGACAACCAGGACGACCCGGTCCTGCTCTATACCAGAGTCATCCTTTGTACTTATTGTGTTGGCCGGTGGCGAAGGGTTACCGTCGAGGACTACGTCCGCCCTAGCCGTGCCGCTAAGCACCAAGATATCTGAACCCGGAATAGCGTTATTGGAAATAACGGCAGGCAAAGTGTCAGAACTACCGTTGGTCCATCCTCCACTACCAGCACTCAGCCCAACAATTTCGTATTCTTTGCCAAGCCCCGTATCAGGCGCTTCCCAACCGATAACCGCGCGGTCAAAATCATAAAGTTCACTTTTATAGTCCGCGCTGCTAATGTTCAGGTGCTCTGTTGGTTCCCCGATCAAACAGCCGTAATACCCAGCCATGCGAGCGTCTCGGCTAATGCGGGACATCGAGAATCTTAGATTCTCTTGCAGGAATCCAATCGCATCGTTTGTTCGGTAGGTTTTATTAGACCCAAGAAAAACTTGGGTTACACCTAAGGTCAACACCAATCCCAGAGCCAAGGCGATCATCAACTCGACCAAGGAAAGGCCTGACTGCCTGTCATGCGGATACGGCAATTTTTGAACGAATATAGTCATCTCAAAGCCTCGCTTCCATGGTCACACTGCCATCAACACTATTTCCAGTATTGGTATTCCAGGTGATATCAACCGTGACAACACCAGCATTAACCTGAACCGCACCGTTGCCACCTGGCAAAAGACAGCCCAGGCTGTTCTGCCACTCAGCGATATCGTCCGCAACCACGTCAGTATTTGCCACTTTATAAGCACTGTTACAGGTAGGCGCAGTGCCCGCAGCAGCTACGGCATAGGAGTTGATACTGTCCCGGTTGGCCCTGATCCGCTCAAACATGTCATCGGCCAACAGGATGGCTTGGCTCCGGTTTCGAGTCTCGGCACTTTGCGTCAGACCCGTTGTCTGAAGTGACGCCAGCCCGAGAAGCCCGATCGCGAGCACCAGCATCGAAACCAGTATTTCGATCATCCCGAATCCGGCATTGTTTTTCATCGAGCGGTGACCCCTCTCAACATTACGAAAAGATGGCTTGAGCGAACTCATCAAGGACAGTCCTCCGAAGATACGTTCACGTGCCCTCCCAGCCCTACAGATACGCGTCTTCTACCGTTAACTTCCCCAGACACACAGCTCGCTGGGCTTATAACCACGCTGACCGCAGCAGCGTTACCCAATTCACCCATATTATTAAAGATTATTCTGGTAACACCGCTTGTTGCGGCGGAATCAAGCGCATCATACTGACGAATTTGGGTGGGAGTAGCGCCGGTAGTCGTACAGGTGGCACCACTATGCACGCAAAACCCAGCCACAAAACTGGCACCCCCAGCGCTCACGCTCACTTCCTCCCCTCGCTTGACCGCCTCACTACGCGCTAGCTGCAGAGCAGAACCAAACGTGTTCGCTTCCGTCGTCAACTGATTGCTCCTGATCACGCCCTGAAAAGAGGGGACGGCAATCGCGACAGCAATCGCTAACACCGCAAGGGTTATCAGCAACTCTATCAATGTAAATCCGGCGTACCGATAAGAAACAGGCATAGTTCTCTCTCATTAGTGACACATTAACAATACGAAATATGGTAAAAAGCTGCGAGCGCGGGAAGGATGAACGGTAGAACTGGCAGGATCAGCGGTTACTGGTCATACATTTGCAAAGCCACCACGCGAACTCAGGGCAGATTGGCTTGGCAGTTTGCTTAGGTTAGAAGGTATTGGAAACCCCCTGAATTAGAGATTCACCGCATCAATCCGCAATTCCTTCGGCATAGAGAACACAATATTCTCCTCTCGCCCGGCAATCTCCTCCGGCACATCACCGCCAAGTTCACGCAGGCGAGCAATCACGGCACTTACCAGTACTTCAGGGGCGGAAGCTCCAGCGGTTACGCCGATGGATTTTTTGCCGTCTAGCCAAGCAGGGTCAATTTGTGCGGCTTCATCAATCAGATAGGCCGGTGTGCCCATGCGCTCAGCCAGCTCGCGCAAGCGGTTGGAATTGGAGCTATTGGGGGAGCCGACCACCAGCATCAAATCGCAGTCGTCGGCCATTTTTTTGACGGCGTCCTGGCGGTTTTGGGTGGCGTAGCAAATATCGTCTTTGCGCGGACCTTCAATCTTCGGAAATTTGGCGCGCAAGGCATTGATTACCCGGGCGGTGTCATCCATAGACAAGGTGGTTTGGGTGACATAGGCCAGCTTTTCAGGATTTTTAACGTCCAGCTTTGCTACGTCGGCTTCGTTTTCCACGAGGTAGATATCGCCCCCGTTGGCAAAGTTATACTGACCCATGGTGCCTTCTACTTCCGGGTGGCCATGGTGGCCAATCAGTACGCATTCGCTGCCATCACGGCTGTAACGCATGACTTCTATGTGTACTTTGGTGACCAGTGGGCAAGTGGCGTCAAAGACTTTCAGGCCGCGGTCAGCGGCCTCTTTTTGCACGGCTTGGGACACTCCGTGGGCGCTGAAAATCACCAGTTTGTCGTCTGGCACTTCGCTCAGTTCTTCCACGAAGATAGCGCCGCGCTTACGCAGTTTATCTACCACGGATTTGTTGTGCACCACTTCATGGCGTACATATATAGGTGCACCAAACACGTCCAGAGCGCGATTAACGATATCAATGGCGCGGTCGACACCGGCGCAGAATCCACGGGGGTTTGCCAGACGAATTTGCATAAAGTTCCTGAAGGTCAGTGCGCAGGGCCTACCGGCTCTACGTCTATAATTTCTACGTCGAAGGTCAGTGTACGCCCAGACAGCGGGTGGTTGAAGTCCACTTCTACCTCGTCGCCCTCTACCCGGCTAATGGTACCTGGCAGCTCTTGCTGACGCGCGTCAGCAAAGGAGACCACCACACCTGGCTCCAGCACCATGTCGGCTCCGAATACATGGCGCTTCATCACCTGTAAGTTGTTGGGGTTGCGCTGGCCAAAGGCTTTTTCCGGTGGCACCTGATAGCTGGCTTTGTCACCGGCTTTCATACCCATCAGATAGGCTTCAAAATTCTGTGGCAGATTTTCATCGCCAATGTCCAGGACGGCCGGGTTTTTGTCGAAGGTGGTATCAACCACTTCGCCGCTGTCGAATTTCAGCGCAAAATGAAGGGTAACCCGAGTGCCTTTGTCTACAGGGAGTTCTTTCATAGTAGTCAGTCGCCTTTTGTGCCCGCATCGGCGGGTTTGCGAAACGTGTCGAGTATTATCATGGCGGCGCCGATGGTGATGGCGGTGTCGGCCAGATTAAAGGCTGGGAAGTGCCAGTTCTGCCAATAAAAATGGAGAAAATCCACCACGTAACCGTGCACCACACGGTCGTACACATTACCCAAAGCGCCACCAAGAATCAGCGCGAAAGCAATGGCAGACCAGGTTTCATGGCGTTCCAGCTTTCTCAGCCATAGCACCAGCACTACGCTGACCACCAACGCCAGGATCACAAAGAACCAGCGCTGCCAGCCTGCGGCACCGGCTAAAAAACTAAAGGCGGCGCCGGTGTTGTGCAGCAGCGTAAAGTTAAACAGCGGCATCACAGGTACCGGGTTACCGTAGCTGAGCATGGTGGTGGCCATTGCCTTGGTGCCCAGATCAAGAGCAATCACCAGCGCCGTCAGCCACAACCACCTCAGTTTGCCCGCACGGGGCTCAGCGCCATCGCCGGATTTTCCCATAGCAGACCCCATCAGGCGAAGGCGCGGGTTTCACCCGAGCCATACACGTTGGTAACACAGCGGCCGCACAAATCGGGGTGGTCTGCGTGGCTACCCACGTCGGCGCGGTGGTGCCAGCAGCGCTCGCACTTGGTATTGCTGGCGGGGCGCACTTGCACCAACAGCCCTTCATAACCGGTTTGTTCGGCGTCAACGGCCTCGCTTGCCGGCTTGACGTCCGCTTCCGAGGTGATCAGCACAAAGCGTAATTCTTCGCCTAAGTGCTTTAGTTTCTCGGCCAACTCGCCATCGCAGAACAGCGTCACTTCTGCGCTTAGGGAACCTTTGATAACGCCTTGTTTACGGGCGTCTTCCAGGCGCTTGTTCACCGCTTCTTTGACAGCTGAAATGTCGCGCCAGTAATCACGGCCCAGCTCCACGCTCTGCGGCATTTCGCTCAGGCCTTGGTACCAGGTTTCGTAGAATACGGTCTCGCCGCGCTCGCCCGGCAGGTGCTGCCAGATTTCATCGGCGGTGAAGCTTAAAATCGGCGCAACCCAACGCACCAGCGCTTCGGCCACATGGTAGAGCGCGGTCTGGCACGAACGCCGCGTCAGACTTTCGGCCTGGGTGGTGTACTGGCGATCTTTGATGATGTCGAGATAAAAGCCGCCCAGAGTGGATTCACAGAAGTTGTACACTTTCTGGTAAATCTTCAGGAAGGCGTAGTTTTCATAGTCTTCGTGGATTTCGTTCTGCAATTGCAGGGTGCGATCTACCATCCAGCGGTCCAGCGCCATCATGTCGGCCGGGGCGACTGTGTGCTTGGTTGGATCGAAACCTGTCAGGTTACTCATCAGGAAGCGCGCGGTGTTGCGGATGCGGCGATAACCGTCGGCACTTTGCCGCAGAATGTCTTTGGAGACCGTCATTTCGCCGCTGTAATCGGTGGCCGCTACCCACAGGCGCAGAATGTCGGCGCCCAGGTCGTTAGTCACCTCTTGCGGCGCGATCACGTTGCCCAAGGATTTAGACATTTTGTAACCCTTGCCATCCACCGTAAAGCCGTGGGTGAGCACCTGCTTGTAAGGTGCCACGCCGTTGATGGCAATGGACGTTTTCAGGGACGATTGAAACCAGCCGCGGTGCTGGTCAGAACCTTCCAGGTACAAATCGGCCGGGAACTGGCCCAGCTCTTCGCGCACCCGCAATACCGATTCGTGGGTCACACCGGAATCAAACCACACGTCCAGGGTGTCCAACACTTTTTCGTAGTGATCGGCGTCGTCACCCAGAAGCTCGCGGGTATCCAGGTCATACCAGGCATCAATGCCATCGACTTCGATAGCCTGAGCCACTTTTTCGATCAGGCTCTGGGTGTTCGGATGCAGATCCTGAGTTTCTTTGTGGATAAACAAAGTAATCGGCACGCCCCAAGTGCGCTGGCGCGATACGCACCAGTCCGGCGACTGGCGCACCATGGCTTCGATGCGGTTCTGACCCCAGGTAGGCACCCAGCGAATGCCCTTAATCGCTTCCAGAGCGTCGGCGCGCAGGTTTTCCTTTTCCATACTGATAAACCACTGCGGTGTAGCACGGTAAATCAGCGGCGTTTTGGTGCGCCAGCAGTGGGGAAAGCTGTGGCGGAACTTTTCTTTGCGTACCAGTTTGCCTTCACGGGTCAAAGCGTCACAGACCGGGTCATCAGCTTTGTATACGTGAACGCCGGCGAACTCACCAGTAGCGCTGGTGTAGGTGCCATCGGCTTGAACCATATTCAGGGTGCCAATGCCGTAGGTTTTGCCCACTACAAAGTCTTCCACACCGTGGTCTGGCGCGGTGTGAACGGCGCCGGTACCTGCATCGGTAGAAACGTGATCGCCCAGAATCACCGGGACGTGTTTGTCATAAACCGGGTGTTGCAGCGCCAAATGCTCCAGCTGGGCACCGGTACATTGAGCCAGCACTTGGTAACCGGCCACATCCCAGCGTGCCATAACGCCCTCTACCATAGCGCTGGCCAGAATCATTCGCTCCGGACCGGCGCCAACATCGGCTTGCACCAGCGAGTAATCCAGCTCGGCGCCCAATGAAACCGCCTGATTGGCGGGAATGGTCCAGGGCGTGGTTGTCCAGATAACGACGGACACTTCGCCTTCACCGGCGCTGGTATTGAACAGCGACAGGGCTTTGGCTTGATCCACTGCGGTAAAGCGCACGTCGATCTGGGTAGAGGTCTTGTCCTGATATTCTACTTCCGCTTCAGCCAGAGCCGACTGCCCTACCACGCTCCAGTAGACCGGTTTGTAACCGCGCACCAAGTGGCCCTTGTCTACAATTTTGCCCAGCGCACGCACAATGCCCGCTTCTACTTTCGGGTCCATGGTCAAGTAAGGCTTGTCCCACTCACCCATCACGCCCAAGCGGATAAAGTCGGCTTTTTGGCCGGCAATCTGCTTGGTGGCGTAATCGCGGCAGGCCTGGCGGAAGGTTTTGTAATCTACCTTTACACCGGCTTTGCCAATTTTCTGCTCTACTTTGTGCTCGATAGGCAGGCCATGGCAGTCCCAACCGGGCACGTAAGGCGCATCAAAGCCCATGAAGCCACGGGACTTAACAATCATATCCTTCAGAATTTTGTTAACCGCGTGCCCAATGTGAATGCTGCCGTTGGCGTAAGGAGGGCCATCGTGAAGAATAAACTTTTTACGCCCGGCGCGCTGTTCGCGCAAGTTGCCGTAAACGTTCAGGTCCTGCCAACGCTTGAGCATTTCAGGCTCGCGGTTGGCCAGGTTACCGCGCATGGGAAAAGCGGTTTCCGGCAGATTCAGAGTGTGCTTGTAGTCGCTCATGATGGCTGTGCGTGCTCTATTGGGTCAGTTTAGGTCAGTCTTTTTTCGCAGTACGGGTCGCAGCCAGGCTCTCAGCAAGCCAGTGCCGGGCGCTGCTAAAATCTTTGGCAATCTGGGTTTTCAGGGCGTCCACCGATTCAAAGCGGACTTCATCACGCAGGCCTTGGCGGAAGGTGACGTCAAGCCTCTGACCGTAAAGCATGCCGGCGTAATCAAACAGGTGCACTTCCAGTGCCGGGTGTTTGCCGTCGACGGTCGGTCGCAAGCCAATATTGGCAATGCCGTCGTGCAGGGTGCCATCGGCCAACTTTACTTTTACCACGTAAACACCCTGCAAGGCGGGCATTTGGGCCAGGCGGATATTCGCCGTTGGCGCGCCAATCTCACGCCCCAGCTGGCGTCCATAAACAATGCGGCCAGTAATGTGATATTTCCACCCCAGCAAATGTTCGGCGCTATCTAACTGGTTATCAGCCAGCAGTTTACGGATGCGAGTGCTGCTAACCCTGTCGCCCTCGATCACCACGGTGCGAGTGTTTTCAACCGTAAAGCCGGCGTCAGCGCCCACTTTCTCCAAAAAATTAAAATCACCGGAACGGTCACAACCAAAACGGAAGTCGTCTCCTACCACCAGGTGTTTCACCGCCAGGCCCTGAATCAGCAGGCTATCCACAAAGCCCCAGGCCGAAAACTGGCGAAAGTGCTCGTCGAAACGCAGGCACAGCACCGCATCAACACCCTGCGCTCGCAAAGATTCCACTTTCTGGCGGAAACCGGTCAACCGCGGAGGCGCATCCACACCGCGAAAGAACTCCTGAGGCTGGGGCTCAAAAATCACCACTACCGAGGGCAAGTTATGCTTTGCGGCTTGTGTTTTTACCTGTTCCAGAATCGCCTGATGGCCGCGGTGCACCCCGTCAAAGTTGCCCACGGTAGCAACGCAGCCGCGCGCCAGTGGGCCTTCGCCCGATTGCGACAGCGTTTTCAGGTTGGTCAGGCCGCGAATCAAGCGCATGCAAAGCAAACCTCTTTGCTAGTGAATATTGCCAAGGAATTGCGGCAATAAAGTCGTGCCAAAAATTAGAGCCTATAAGCGTTTGGCACATGATAAGGCGCGGAATTATACCTTACCTGTGGCGAAAATGTCTTATACGCACCCCGGCCAGCGCCAGTGTAACAAAGTACGCAAGTGTGCCTGCAATCACCAGTATTGCCATATCCTGGGAGCGCTGAAAACCGCCGGCCGCCAGCCACTGATTCACCGGCGCGTTGAGCCACAAAATCACCGCCACCAGCGCGCCGTTCGCCAACGCAAGCTGCAGCCCGAATTTGCCCCAGCCGGGCTGGCTGCGCCAGGCACCGATGGCCTTCAAACCGCGCCACAGCAAAAAGGCGTTGAGCCAAGCCGACAGCGATGTGGCCAGCGCCAGGCCTGCGTGCGCCAAGGGGAAGATCAGTATCAGGTTGAGCACCATATTAGCGACCATGGCGATGATGCCAATTTTCACCGGGGTGCGAATGTCCTGGCGGGCAAAAAAGCCCGGCGCCAGCACCTTAATGACCATGAATGCCAGCAGGCCCGAAGAATAAGCGCGCAGGCTTTGAGCCGACATGGCCACATCGTAGTCAGTCACTTCGCCATAATGAAACAGAGTGGCAATGAGCGGCTCAGCCAGCAATCCCAAGGCCAGCGCAGACGGTACACCAATGATTAACACCGCTCGCACCGCCCAATCCAGAGTGGCAGAGAACTGATCCGCTGAGTCCGCTGTGTGCTTACGCGATAAACTGGGCAAAATCACCGTTGCAATGGCTATGCCGAACACCCCTAAAGGCAACTCCGCAAGGCGGTCGGAATAGTACAGCCACGACACACTGCCGGTTTGCAGAAACGAGGCAAGAACGGTGTCCAGCAGCAGGTTTATCTGGCTTACCGATACGCCGAACAGGGCCGGCACCATCAGCTTCAGAATCCGGCTAACGCCCTCGTGGCGGTAATCCACCCGGGGCCGCGGCATCAAACCCAGACGCATCAAAAACGGTAGTTGAAAAAACAGCTGCAGCGCACCGGCAATTAACACACCCCAAGCAAGCGCCATTATCGGCTCGTTCATAAGCGGCGCTAGCCAGACAGCGGCAGCAATCATCGCCAGGTTCAGCAACACCGGTGTAAACGCGGGAACAGCAAAGCGGTCATAGCTGTTGAGAATGCCACCGGCGAACGCCGTCAACGAGATCAGCAACAAATAAGGGAAGGTGATTCGTAACATGTCGCTGGCTAGTGCAAATTTTATGTCGTCACCCAAAAAACCCGGGGCAAACACCGCCGTCAGCACCGGCGCGCCGAGCATGGCTACCAGAGTGACCCCCAGCAGTACCAGGCCCAACGAGCCGGCAACCGCATCCACCAGGCGCTTGACTTCAGTTGCCGGCTGGTTTTCACGATAAGACGACAGCACCGGCACGAACGCTTGCGAAAAAGCACCTTCGGCAAACAATCGGCGGAGAAAATTAGGAATCTTGAAGGCCACAAAAAACGCGTCGGCACCGGCACCGGCACCAAAATAGCGAGCAATCACCATATCCCGCACCAGCCCCAGCACCCGCGACGTCATGGTCATCACCCCTACGACACCCGATGAACGCAGCAGGCCCGGCGCAGGTTTAATTGCGCTCACGGCGGGCACCGACGGCTCTGATGGGCGTGGCGATTCGGGTGTCGGGCCTCGGGGCCCGGGAGACTGCTCAGACATGGTGTTTTGACCGAAAAAATGGAGAGACCGGAGTTTATCACAAGCCTTGCATCCGCTGGCATTGATCACTTTTGACTTGACAAGTCTCGCCGTTAGCGGCACAATTCCGCGTCATTTATTTCGACGCGCTGGATCTGGCGCGCCCGCGATGAAAGAGAGTTGCGATACGGGTGACTGAACAGTTACTGTAACTGCATCTGGCGCTCTCAAACCAAATATTCAGCAACGAATTCAAGTACTTTCAGGAGTTTTACGGTGGCAAATTCCCCGCAATCCAAAAAGCGTGCACGTCAAAACGAGAACAGTCGTAAGCACAACACCAGCCTGCGTTCCATGGCTCGTACGTACATGAAAAAGATTCATGTTCAAATCGCTGAAGGCAACTATGAAGGCGCGAAAGCTGCTTTTCTGCAAGCCCAGCCGATTCTGGACAGCATGATCAACAAAGGCATCTTCCCCAAGAACAAGGTTGCTCGCATTAAGAGCCGCCTGAATGTCAAGGTGAAGGCACTGCAAGCGGCGTAAGCCAATTTAGTGCACGAAAAACCGGCCAGCTGGCCGGTTTTTTTATGCTTGCAGAAACGGCGAGAAATAACGCCAACAAACTACCACCACCTAAGAGGCAATCACCATGTTGTCGCGGTGAATCAGCTCTTCACCGGTCATAAAGCCCAGCAATTCCATGATGCGATCACTGGACTGACCAGCAATCAAACGTGCAGCAGCAGCGTCGTAATTCACCAGGCCACGAGCCACTTCATTACCCTGCTCATCCAGACACGCCACCATCTCGCCGCGGCGGAATTCACCACTGATACGGGTAACGCCCACAGGCAGCAAGCTGCGGCCACCCTGTCGCAACACCCGCGCCGCGCCATCATCAATCACTAAAGCACCCCGGGTTTGCAGGTGACTGGCCAGCCACTGTTTGCGAGCCGCTACACGGCCCTGCTCCGGCAATAAAAGCGTACCTAGCGCCTCGCGTTCACGCAGCCGGCCCAGAACATTGTCGATGCGCCCGCCCACAATCACCGTGAAGGCCCCTGAGCGTGCCGCTAACCGCGCCGCACGAAGCTTGGTTTGCATGCCCCCGCGGCCCAGCGCGCCGGCGCTGCTGCCGGCCATAGCATCCAAGTTGCGATTGCTGGCGAAGCACTCGTTCACCAATGTTGCGTCGCTGTGTTTGCGCGGGTCTTTATCAAACAGACCCAGCTGATCTGTGAGGATAATCAGGCCGTCGGCCTCGACCACGTTGGCCACCAACGCACCTAGGGTATCGTTGTCACCAAAACGGATTTCATCGGTCACCACCGTGTCGTTCTCGTTCACGATCGGCACGACGCCCAACTCCAATAACGCCCGCAGGGTGCTGCGGCCATTAAGATAACGCTTGCGATCAGACAGGTCGTCGTGGGTCAGAAGAATCTGGGCAGTGTGTATGCCGTGGCGCTTGAACTGTGCCTCCCAGGTTTGTACCAATCCCATCTGCCCTACAGCCGCGGCTGCCTGCAATTCATGCGCCTGCTGCGGCCGGCGAGTCCAGCCTAACCGGCTCATGCCCTCGGCAACAGCGCCAGATGACACCACCACCAGCTCGACACCGGCTTGCACTAGCGCCGCCATCTGGTCTACCCAGCAGCCCAGAGCAGGCACATCGAGGCCTTTACCGTCGTTGGTTAGCAGAGCACTTCCAATTTTTACCACCAGGCGGCGAGCCTGGTGCAGCTGGGCGCGTTCAGTCATGATTTGAATACGGTCTCTTACAGGTGCCACCTACTCCGGGGCGTAAACCACTTCTACGTCACCATCATCGTCGTCGTTGTCGTCATCGTTGTCTTCTTCGCGGGCAGCGCGGCGAGCCATCTTTTCTTCGGTAATGCGGGCGCGGGCCTCTTCATCCATCTGGCGGCGGCGGACTGCTTCCTGCTCGGCCGCTTCGGGGTTTTCAGCCTCTTCTGCCGCACGCTCCTCAATCCAGCGCATAACGGCTTGAGTCAGGGGTTTGGTACCTTCGCCGCTCAGGGCAGAGATGCTGAATACCGGACCTTTCCATTCCAGCTCATCAACAATGGCCTGACAGCGGGCCTCACGCTCGTCTTCCGGCACCATGTCGACTTTATTCAGCACCAGCCAGCGATCGCGATTGGCCAGGGTTTCGCTGAATTTTTCAAGCTCGTGGGCGATGGCTTTTACCGCATAGGCCGGCGATGAACCGTCATAGGGGGCCACGTCTACCAAGTGAAGCAGTAGGCGGGTACGCACCAGGTGCTTCAGAAAACGGATGCCCAGACCGGCGCCTTCGGCTGCACCTTCGATCAGGCCGGGGATGTCGGCAATCACAAAACTCTGGTGATTTTGCACTCTGACCACGCCCAAGTTTGGCACCAGGGTGGTAAACGGATAGTCCGCCACTTTTGGCGTCGCCGCAGATACAGAACGAATGAAGGTCGATTTACCGGCATTGGGCATACCCAACAGCCCCACATCGGCCAGTACTTTCAGCTCTAGCCGCAGATTCCGGGTTTCACCCTCAGAGCCTTTCGAAGTCTGCCGTGGAGCACGGTTAATAGAGGACTTGAAGCGGGTGTTACCCAGGCCGTGAAAACCACCCTGAGCGACTTTCTGGCGCTGACCTATGCGGGTCAGGTCACCCAGAACTTCGTGCGTGTCCATGTCCACTATGGTGGTGCCTACCGGTACCGGCAGCACCAGATCTTCGCCTTTGATACCGGTGCAATTGCGGCCGGAACCCTGTTGGCCGTTATGGGCTCTGTGCTGGCGCTGAAAGCGGTAGTCAATCAAAGTGTTCAGGGCATCGTTGGCCTCCAGATACACAGAACCGCCATCGCCACCATCGCCACCGTCAGGCCCGCCCCGGGGCACGTATTTTTCACGGCGGAAACTCAGGCAACCGTGGCCGCCCGTACCTGCTTCCACAATGATGGTGGCTTCGTCTACAAATTTCATATTAGCTGTTGCTCTTTATGGTATTGGCTGCTGTTCTTTACGATGTTGGCTGAAGCTCTTGCTGATAACTGTGCACTAAAAGCGAAACCCTACAAACCAAAAAACCCCGCAGCCTCAATGAAGCAGTGCGGGGCTTTCGGAGACCACTACTTATGCAGCTGAGACGATGCTTACATATTTGCGGTTCTTAGGGCCTTTTACTTCAAACTTCACCTGACCTTCGGCTTTCGCGAACAAGGTGTGATCCTTGCCAAGTCCAACGTTAGTGCCTGGGTGAAAGCGGGTGCCACGCTGACGAACAATGATACTGCCTGCGGATACGCTTTCGCCGCCGTAGCGCTTCACACCAAGTCGTTTCGACTCGGAATCGCGACCGTTACGGGTACTACCTGCTGCTTTTTTATGAGCCATGATAAGCCTCCTAATTAAGGGGTGATTCCCGAGATTAGCCCTGAATACCCGTGATCTTTACTTCAGTAAACCACTGACGGTGGCCCTGACGCTTCATAGAATGCTTCCGGCGACGGAACTTGATGATCTGGATCTTGTCGTGACGACCGTGGCTGACAACTTCCGCAGTCACTTTGGCCCCTTCAACAACTGGTGCGCCTACTTTAACGTCGTCGCCGTTGGCGATCAGCAAAACACGGTCGAACTCAATGTTACTACCGGTTTCTACTTCCAGCTTCTCCAGCTTCAGAGTTTCGCCTTCCTTCACACGGTGCTGTTTGCCACCGCTAACAATAACTGCGTACATGTCTACTCTCCGCGATTGACCCATCCCTGCTCTTATCCACCTGGTTCTAAGGGAAGCGCTTTGGCAACCCTATAGCAGGGAGCGCAGGTTGGGATGAGTTGGGCGCGTGATTGTACGAAAAGCCGCCACGCAATACAAGCTGTGTTGACACTCTTCGCCTTGTTACCTAGCATTGCCGCGACCCACCTGTTTTATCGACAGCAACAACACAGCCAAACACCGGAACCCTTCATGACAGCCCAACGCATCTACGACACCGTGGCAGACGACTTCAGCCGCGTTAACGAACTGATCATCCAGCGTTTGTCATCCGATGTTCCGATGGTCGAAAAAATTGCGCAGTACATCATTGAAAGCGGTGGCAAGCGCTTGCGGCCCCTACTGGTTCTGCTCGCAAGCCGCGCTTCCGGCTATAGCGAAGACAATCACCTGAAACTGGCCGTTGTTATCGAATTTTTGCACACCGCCACCCTGCTCCATGACGACGTGGTAGACACCTCCGACATGCGCCGGGGGCGCAGCACCGCCAACGCCAAGTGGGGCAACGCACCCAGCGTGCTGGTGGGCGACTTTCTATACGCCCGCGCGTTTGAAATGATGGTCGAGCTGGAAAGCCTGCCAATTATGAAGGTGCTATCACACGCCACCGCGGTGATAGCCGAAGGCGAAGTAATGCAACTGATGAATGTGAAGAACCCAGACTTGACCGAAAACCAGTACATGCAGGTGATTCATAACAAGACGGCGATGCTGTTCGAAGCATCTTCGCACTCCGGCGCCTTGCTAGCCGGCGCAAACCACGCCCAAGAAGAAGCGCTGAAGAATTATGGAAAGCATCTGGGGCTGGCATTTCAACTGGTGGACGACGTACTGGACTATCGCGGTGACGCCGAAACCATGGGTAAAAACGTGGGTGACGACCTGGCCGAAGGTAAAACCACATTACCGCTGATTTATGCCATCGCCAACGGCAGCGATGACGAAAAACAGCTGATTCGCCGCGCGATCCGCAAGGGCGGGCTAGACGATCTGCAACCGGTTCTGGCGATTATAAACACCACCGGCGCGCTGGATTACGCCATGGACAAAGCCAAAGATCAGGCACAACAGGCCAAGGACTGCTTGCAAAGTCTACCCGCTAGCGAACACCTCGACGCGCTCCACCTGCTGACCGACATTGCGGTTGCCCGCATCAGCTAAACAGCAGCCACCTAGCAATCAAAACCCTTAATACCCACAAAAAAACCTGCATCGTTGCGATGCAGGTTTTTTTGTGGCACGCAGCCTTTCCAAAACGTGAGCGTTATTCGAAAGCCCAGCGCAGGAAGTTTTTCTTCTCTTCGTCTGAGGCGTTTGCCCACACAGCCTTCAGAGTGTCCAGAGCATTGCCTTGCGCTGCGGCTGACGTCGCTTGAACGCCGGCTATTCCCGGAATAGGTGTTCTGGCGAGTGCTTGGCTTGGCACGTAATTCGTTGATACGGTCGCTACCTGGCCAGCACTGCTTACAATCTCCGCTGAAAAATCTTTCATCTCACGCTCGGCTTCTCTGCGCGTTGTCGGCTTGTCAAAACGGAACTCGTAGACAGTGCCGGCTTTGGCGTCAAAGTTGGCCAACTGCGGCTTGCTTTCAACAATATCAACCTTGGACTCGCCATTATCCACGACGGTGGTCTTTGCCCAGATGGTTTTGTACACAAACACCACATCGTTCTGCCCGGGCAAAAGAGCGTAGTCGAGCGCCAGATCATCCATCAGGAAGTTGCCCACGGAGCGCCCGTTAACCGCCGTTACCCGAATTTCTCCCGGTGCTTTCAAGGTCGCCGCATTCACGGCCTGGGCCGGGTTACCTTGCCAGGTTTCTACACGGCTCATGGAGCTGGAACAGCCAGCAAGAACGACCAGCATAACGGCAGGAAGCAGCAACCTGAAAACAGAAAACGAGCCAGACAGACGGCGATGATTCATTGAATCTCCTTGATGCAACAATAAAGAAAAGGTGCAAAATCAACTGTATCGGCTACAGCCAGCTTTTGTTCTACGCATTCTGACCAGCGACCGTGAGCAGGGCAAGCGCCACAGAGCCAGTTTCACAAAAACCATGCCGTTGTCAGGAAAAAACCTGCGGCATAATCCATAAATCAATCAAATAAAGGCAAACCAAGGCCATTATGGCGGCCACTACGTCATCCACCATAATACCGAAGCCCCCAGGCAGGCGCTCGTCCAGCCAATTAATGGGCCACGGCTTTATAATGTCAAACAAGCGGAACATGACGAACGCAAGTAATACGCCAACGATGTGGTCTGAAAACAACCCCAAGGCAATCCACATGCCCACAAACTCGTCCCAGACAATACCGCCATGATCGTGCACTTTCAGATCGCGGGCGGTTTTTCCGCACAGCCACACTCCCACAATAAACGCCAGAGCCACAATGGCCCAGTATATGGGCTGGGGTAGCCAGGAAAACGTATACCAGATAGGAATGGCCGCCAGACTGCCCCAGGTTCCGGGTGCACGGGGCATTGCGCCGCTGCCAAAGCCAAACGCAAGAAGGTGAACAGGATCGCGCAAAAATCCGGGTGGCAATACGCCTTCCGGCAAATCCGGTCCTGTTGAAAAGTCGTTCTGGCTCATCGGGGCCCTGACGCAGTATGAAGAATGTCGGCCACCCGCTGCTAAGTGATAGAAAAGTGATCGAAGCCCGGACGCTGTGAATAAACCATACCTGCGTCTGCATTTAGCCGCAAGCCTGGCTCCCGCTGCACCTGCCCGATAACCGTCAGCTGCTGTTGCAACTCGCGGCTGGCGGCGGCCCAGCGCTGTTCTGGAACGGTTACGCAGAGTTCGTAATCGTCGCCGGACTGCAATGCAAACCCTGCCGCGGCCTCGCCCTTGATCTGCCGCAGGGCTGCCGACAGAGGTAGTGCTGCAAGATCGATGGTTGCACCCACTCCAGAGGCTCGCAAAATATGCAGCAAATCGGCGTGCAACCCATCAGAGATATCAACCGCTGCTGAAGCCACCGAACGCAGCGCAATACCCAATTCCAGCCGTGGCTGCGGGTAATGGTAGCGCTGCAGTACACTTGTTGCGTCAGTCGCGGGAGCCGTGTCGTACAAAAAGTCCAGCGCTGCACCGGCATCACCCAGCTGGCCGCTAACGCACACCAGGTCTCCCTCACGTGCGCCGTCGCGACGCAGAGCCTGACCCTGGGGAACAGTGCCATGCACTTGCAGGCTCAGCGTCAGGGGGCCTCGAGTCGTATCACCTCCCGCCAGCACAATGCCAAACTGTTGGCCGGCCTCGGCCAGTCCGGCGGCAAAGCCTTCCAGCCAGGCTTCATCGGCGGCAGGTAAGGTCAGAGCCAGTGTAAAACACACCGGCTGTGCGCCCATAGCGGCCAGATCACTCACTGCCACAGCGAGCGCGCGCCACCCCAAAAAGCGAGGACAATAACCAAGCGGAAAGTGCACACCTTCAACCAGCGTGTCCACTGAAAACACCAAGTCTTGATTGGCAGGCACACGCTGAATAGCGCAGTCGTCACCCACTCCAAGCAACAAACCGGAGCCGTCTAAGGCGAGCTTCGTCGCCTTCGCCATTGGCGCAAAGTAACGGCGAATCAGCTCAAACTCGCCCATGGCAGCCACTAACGCGGGCGGATTTCAGCCAGCCGCAGCCGCCGGCTTAATTTGTCCAGTATGCTGTTTACAAACCGGTGGCCCTCGGTACCGCCAAAGCGTTTCGCCATTTCAATGCCTTCATTAATGACGACCTTGTAGGGCACATCCAAGCGGAATTTCAGCTCATAGGCGCCTAAGCGCACAATGGCCAGTTCTACCGGATCTACCTCTTGCAACGGGCGATCCAGAAACGGTTCGATCAAGCGGTCCAATTCAGCCTGCTCACGGCTGGTGCCGTGCAGCAGGTCACGAAAATACAACAGATCCACTTTGCTCATGTCGTTATCGACCATGAACTCGGCTTCAATGTTAGAAACTGCGCTTTTGCTGAAATGGCGCTGGTATAGCCCTTGCATCGCCATTCCACGGGCGCGGCGGCGGTCACCGGCTTTGGGCTGGGCGGCTTTTCCCGGGCTGGAAGTCGGCTCGGGGGTTGAACCGGGTATAGTGTCTTCGGGTAGGCTCATTACTCACCCAGCTTCTTGAACAGGCTGACCATTTCAAGCGCTGTAACGGCCGCTTCTGCGCCTTTATTACCGGCCTTGGTGCCTGAACGTTCAATAGCCTGTTCGATGGAATCCACAGTCAGAACACCAAAGGCTACCGGAATATCGGTTTCCAGGCTGACAGCACCCAAACCACTGGCAGCTTCGCCAGCAACGTACTCAAAGTGCGGCGTGCCACCACGAATAACAGCGCCCAGGGCAATAATGGCGTCGTAATTGCCGGTTTCTGCAACTCGCTTGACCGCCAACGGCATTTCGTAAGCACCTGGTACACGAATGACAACAATGTCTTCATCCGCGATACCGTGGCGGGTCAGGGTATCCAGAGCACCGTCCACCAGGCTCTCTACCACAAAACCATTAAAACGCCCCACAACCAGAGCATAACGGCCGCTGCAGTGGATAAAATCGCCTTCAATTACTTGAACTTCCGCCATCGGTGGCTCCTGTCAGGCTGCCGCAGCATACGGCAGCGGATTGATCATTCGGGGATATAAGGCACGTACTCGACCACTTCCAAATCAAAGCCGGAAATGGCGGAGAATTTCATCGGCGGGCTTAACAGGCGCATTTTGCCCACACCAATATCTCGCAGAATTTGCGAACCAGTGCCCACCGTAAAGTACACGCCAGAGCTGTCTTTGCCGGCACCGCTACGGCCATGTTCATAGAATTCCTGAATACGGTCTTCCAGGTTGTAACTGTCTTCAGCGCCGTTAAGCAAAACTACAACACCGAGCTCCTCAGCAGCCACTTTCTGCAGCGCCCGATGCAACGGCCAACTACGAGAATCGCGCCGGCGGGCTCCCAGCAAGTCGCGCAGGGTATCGGTAATGTGTACACGCACATGCACCGACTGCTCTGGGGAAATGTCCCCCATGGTTAAGGCCAGATGAATGGTGCCATGAATGCTGTCACGGTAAGTGTGCAGCTTAAACAGGCCGTATTCGGTGTCCAGCTCGTTTTGCTCTATGCATTCAACCGTGCGTTCGTTGGTGGTGCGATAGTGAATCAGGTCTGCGATGGTTCCGATTTTCAGGTTGTGCTCGGCGGCAAAGGCTTCGAGATCTTCGCGCCGCGCCATAGAGCCATCATCTTTCATGATTTCACAGATCACGCCCGCCGGTTCACAACCCGCCAACGCAGCCAGATCGCAGCAAGCTTCGGTGTGGCCAGCGCGGCTGAGCACGCCGCCGGCGTCTGACATCAGCGGGAAAATATGGCCCGGCTGCACCAAATCTGATGGTTGGGCATCGCGGCCTACAGCTGCCTGCACCGTCCGAGCGCGGTCAGCAGCTGAAATTCCGGTGGTAACACCCACTGCCGCTTCAATAGACGCAGTAAACTTAGTACCAAAACCGGAAGCATTTTGGTTGACCATCAGCGACAGGCCCAGCTGCTTACACCGATCGCGGGTCATCGGCATGCAGATCAGCCCACGACCAAAACGCGCCATAAAATTGATGTGCTCGGCCTCGCAATGCTCGGCTGCCATGACCAGATCGCCCTCGTTCTCGCGATCCTCGTCGTCCATCAAAATAACCATTTTGCCCTGACGAATATCTTCAACAATATCTTCGATCGTATTCAGTGCCATACGAGGTTGCACCCTTGCAGCGCTCCTGCCCGGAGCCACCGTGAATTGAAAGTTAGCGACGCGCCAGAATCAGCCTCTGGTCAGCGCCGAGCTGACGCCGGTCAAGCACCTGCCACTGTATTTTGTCTGCCATGGATTCCAGCGGCAAATTAGCCGTTGGCCGCCCGGTACTGCCAAGGAATACCGGGGCCTGATAGAGCCAGAGCTCATCCACCAGATTCTCACTAATAAAGCTGCCTGCCAGAGTTGGCCCGGCCTCTACCAGCACTTCATTGATGCCTATGTCGCCAAGCGTGTCCAACATTTCAGCCACGTTTACACCCTTGTCGTGCCAGGCTACGCCGCGCAGGCGTATGCCCAACGCAGCCAGATCCTGAGCCGCGCTGGTCGCCAGCGAGGCCGTAGCACAGAATACTTGTACTTTACCGCCGCGGAAGATCTTCGCAGATGCTGGCGTGCGGGTATCGCGGTCGGCAATTACCCGTAGCGGTTGCCGCCCGGGCTCGGTGGCGCTGCCAATATCGCCCATTTCTTCGCGCCGCACCGTTAGCGACGGATCATCCGCCAGCACCGTACCCACTCCTGTCAGAATGGCGTCGCTCATGGCGCGCAGGCGCTGCACGTCACTGCGCGACTCTGGCCCGGTAATCCATTGGCTCTCACCCGATGCCATAGCCGTGCGGCCGTCCAGACTGGCGGCCATTTTTAGCCGTACCCACGGGCGCCCGCTGGTCATACGCTTCATAAAGCCCGGATTTAACTTAGCGGCCTCGCCTGCCAACAAACCCACATGAACGCGAATACCGGCAGCCCTGAGCATATCCAACCCGCGCCCGGACACATTGGGATTTGGGTCCAGCGTAGCAGCAAAAACCCGTGCCACGCCGGCTTCTATAAGTGCTTTGGCGCAGGGCGGTGTGCGTCCGAAATGACTGCAGGGTTCTAGGGTGACATACGCCGTAGAGCCGCGGGCAGCAGTACCGGCCAGGCTCAACGCACGTACTTCGGCGTGGGCTTCTCCGGCGCGTTCGTGCCAGCTTTCACCTAGAATGCGATCTCCGCGGGCAATCACGCAGCCCACACGGGGGTTCGGGTGAGTGGAATAACGGCCACGCCAGGCCAACTGAACAGCGCGGGCCATAAAGGCCCGGTCGCGAGTGGTGATCATGACTTTTTTTCCGCGCCCGAATCCGCCAGCGCCTTAGCTACATCTGCAACCGAATCACCATTGCCGGCGGTAAGACGCTCGATTTCTTCCTTGAATTCGTTCACATCCTGAAAGCTGCGATACACCGAAGCAAATCGCACATAGGCTACTTTATCTAGCTGGCGCAGCTCAGCCATCACCTCTTCACCCAAACGCATAGATTTTACTTCGCGCTCGCCGGTGGCACGCAGCTGCGCCTTGATGTGGCTCAGAGCGGTATCTATTTGTTCGATACTGACTGGGCGTTTTTCCAGCGCTTTCATCAACCCGGAACGCAGCTTTTCTTCGTCAAAAGGCTGCCGTGTGCCATCCTGTTTCACGACCCGCGGCATAACCAGCTCGGCAGTTTCAAAGGTAGTGAACCGTTCGCGGCACGAAAAACATTCCCTGCGGCGACGCACCTGATTTCCCTCTGCCACCAGGCGCGAGTCAATCACTTTGGTATCGTCTTCACCACAGAATGGACAATGCATAATCAGAAACTCTGGAGAGAACCCCAGGCCCAGCCCAAACGGGCCTGGCCTGGCGTAACAACTGGCAACTTACGCGTATACCGGAAAGCGGGCGCACAGGGCTTCAACCTGCCCGCGCACACGGTCAATCACGGCTTCGTCGTTCAGGTCGGCAAGAATGTCACAAATCCAGCCGGAAAGTTCGCGACATTCTGCTTCGGCAAAACCACGAGTGGTAACAGCCGGCGTACCAATGCGCAGACCCGACGTAACGAAAGGCGAGCGTGGGTCGTTCGGTACCGCGTTTTTGTTCACGGTAATATGAGCCCGGCCCAGTGCTGCATCGGCGTCTTTACCGGTGATGTCCTGTTTGATCAGGCTTAACAGGAACAGGTGGTTTTTGGTACCGCCAGACACCACGTCAAAACCGCGATCAACGAACACTTCGGCCATGGCCGCAGCGTTTTTGACCACTTGCTGCTGATAAGTCTTGAATTCGGGGCTCATAGCCTCTTTGAAGCAGATCGCCTTGGCCGCAATCACGTGCATCAACGGGCCACCTTGGCCACCGGGGAATACCGCGGAGTTCAGCTTCTTGTGCAGCGATTCGTCGTCACAGGCCAGAATCAGCCCGCCGCGGGGACCGCGCAGGGTTTTGTGAGTAGTGGTGGTCAGCACGTGAGCGTGGGGGACTGGGTCAGGGTAAACACCCGCTGCCACCAAACCAGCGACGTGTGCCATGTCGACGAACAGGTAGGCACCCACTTTATCGGCAATCTCGCGGAAACGGGCGAAATCAAGATACTGCGAATAAGCGGAGAAGCCGGCAATGATCATCTTCGGCTTGTGCTCCACCGCCAACGCCTCCACGTCGTCGTAATTGATCAGACCTGTATCGGTGTCGATACCATATTGAACAGCGTTGTAAATTTTTCCGGAAAAATTCACGCTGGCGCCGTGGGTCAGGTGGCCACCGTGGGCCAGGCTCATGCCCAATACCGTATCGCCCGCATTCAGCAGAGCTAGAAACACCGCTGAGTTGGCCTGTGAACCAGAGTGCGGCTGCACGTTGGCGTAGGCCGCTCCGAACAATTCTTTGGCACGGTCAATAGCCAGCTGCTCGGCAATGTCTACAAACTCACAACCACCGTAGTAACGCTTGCCGGGATAACCTTCCGCGTACTTGTTGGTCAAATCACTGCCCTGCGCTTCCATCACCCGCGGGCTGGTGTAGTTTTCCGACGCAATCAGCTCGATATGAGCTTCCTGGCGATGGCTCTCCGCCTGCATGGCGTTCCAGAGCTCGTCGTCAAAACCGGCGATTTTCATATCACGATTAAACATGGATGCGCTGCCTCTGTGTGCTTGGCTGACCGTAAAATTTAGCCCGCTATCATAGCTCATTGTCGGGGGTAAAATCACCCTTTAAACCGCCAGCGATTGTTGACGCAGGCCAACACATAATTCCGTACTGTTCAACTCGGGGACAGATTTGACCTTGGATACAGATTTAAAATCTGTCCCCAGATACAGTGAAATCTACTTCAATTGCTATAACTGGGCCATTTCGCTACCTTACTGCGGTTAATTACGCACATTTGAAACCCCGGAGGATTCCACTCTTATGGCCCAGTACGTATACACAATGAACCGCGTTGGCAAAGTGGTTCCGCCCAAACGCGAGATACTCAAGGACATTTCCCTGAGCTTTTTCCCGGGCGCCAAAATTGGCGTGCTCGGCTTGAACGGGTCGGGTAAATCCACTCTGCTGCGCATCATGGCCGGCATTGATCAGGATTATTCGGGCGACGCCCGCCCTCAGCCCGGCATTAATGTCGGCTACCTGCCCCAAGAGCCAGAGCTGGACGACAGCAAGACCGTTAAGGAGATTGTCGACGAAGCCGTGGCCGAAGTTCACAACGCGTTAGCAGAGCTTGACCAAGTGTACGCCGCTTATGCCGAACCGGATGCCGACTTTGACGCCTTGGCCAAAAAGCAGGAAAAACTGGAGGCTGTAATTCAGGCCACCGACGGCCACGACATTGAACGCAAAATGGAAGTCGCCGCCGATGCCCTTCGCCTGCCGGCCTGGGACCAGATGGTAAAAAACCTGTCCGGTGGTGAACGCCGCCGCGTGGCACTGTGCCGCCTGCTGCTGTCGGGCCCAGACATGCTGCTGCTGGACGAGCCCACCAACCATCTGGATGCCGAATCGGTTGCTTGGCTGGAGCGATTTTTGCACGACTATGAAGGCACCGTTGTAGCCATCACTCACGACCGTTACTTCCTGGATAACGTTGCCGGCTGGATTCTGGAGCTGGATCGCGGCCACGGCATTCCGTTTGAAGGCAATTACAGCCAATGGCTGGAAAACAAACAGAATCGCCTGGAGATGGAATCCAAACAAGAAGCCTCACATCAAAAAGCCGTGAAACACGAGCTGGAATGGGTGCGCAGTAACGCCAAAGGCCGCCAGTCCAAGAGCAAGGCCCGCTTGGCGCGCTTTGAAGAAATGAGCTCGCAGGAATTCCAGAAGCGCAACGAAACCAACGAATTGTACATTCCACCCGGGCCCCGCTTGGGTGACCAGGTGATTGAAGTCAACGGCATTAACAAAGCCTTTGGCGATCACCTGCTGTATGAAGACGTGTCTCTACAGGTACCACAAGGCGCCATCGTAGGCATCATCGGCGGTAACGGCGCGGGTAAATCGACCCTGTTCCGCATGATTGTCGGCAAAGACCAACCCGATGCAGGCAGCATTACCATCGGCGAGACCGTAAAGCTGGCTTATGTTGACCAGAATCGCGATCTGGACGGCAGCAAAACCGTTTGGGAGCTGCTCAGCGAAGGCCAGGACACGATCAAGATAGGCAACTACGAAACGCCGTCAAGAGCCTATGCCGGCCGCTTTAACTTCAAAGGCGCCGACCAGCAAAAACGGGTGGGCGACTTGTCCGGTGGCGAGCGCAATCGCTTGCACCTGGCCAGCCTGTTAAAAGAAGGCGGCAACGTGCTGCTGCTAGACGAACCTACTAACGATCTGGACGTAGAAACATTGCGCGCTCTGGAAGAAGCCCTATTGAACTTTCCTGGTTCGGCTTTGGTAATCTCTCACGATCGCTGGTTTCTAGACCGGGTAGCTACTCACATTTTGGCGTTTGAAGACGACGGCGAAGTGATTTATTACGAAGGCAACTTCAGTGACTACGACGAAGACCACAAGAAACGCAAAGGCGATTCGGCCATGGTGCCACAACGCATGAAGTACAAAAAGTTAGCGTGATTTAATAAGCTTTGGGAGTCTGCACGCCCACGGGCGTCAGCAGATTCCCTAATTCCCGCTCCAACAAAGCAGGATCCCCAAGATTCAGCTCCACCAGCCTGCGCAAATGCGTGACGCTATCCATATCTATGTACTGCACCTGAAACCCCAAGTGCTGGTCTTCGACGTGGCGCAACACCACCGCCATCACAATACCAGCCTCGGTACCGTTCAGAAATACGGTTATCTCACAAAGCTCATCCACTGCCACAACCCATTGCGGCGGACGTTGCAAAAGCACGCCTTTCAGCGAAATATCCAGCACCTGAGCCTGCCAGATCTGCTCTTGCCACTGCACTTCGCAGGCGGCATCAAACTCAATGCGGTGAAAACGGCGTTGCTCGGTAGCGGGGGTTGTCACAAAGAACTCCTGAAAACGGACTTACTGTTGACTATAGACCGGCTCAAGACAAACCGAAAGCATCAATAGTTGGCGGCGTGACAGCTGCTTTCCGCCCTATTAGAGGGAACCTCCCACTTCTTAGGCAACAACCGGTCTCCAGACTGGGGACATTAGGGACAGATTTCAAATCTGCCCCTGGTCTTGCACTTTGGTTTTAGGGACGGATTTGAAATCCGTCCCTGGCCTTGTTCTTTCACCACTATGTTTGCGCAGATTTTGCTAAAGTTCGTCGAGAGCCGTCAGCGCGTCACTCAGCTTTGTCACCGGAATAACCTTCATGCCGTTAATGGCTTTACGCGGGGCGTTGCCTTTTGGCACCAGCGCGTGGGTAAAGCCATGCTTGGCCGCCTCGTTAATCCGCTCTTGGCCGTTGGGCACTGGGCGAATTTCGCCAGACAGACCTACTTCGCCAAAAATCATCAGATCTTGCGGTAGCGCCCGGTCGCGGAATGACGACACAACGGCCGCCAAAAGTGCCAGATCGGCACTGGTTTCAGCGACTTTCACGCCGCCCACCACGTTCACAAACACATCCTGGTCCGCCACGTGCATGCCACCATGACGGTGTAAAACCGCCAGCAACATGGCCAGCCGGTTTTGATCTAGCCCCACGGCCACTCGCCGGGGATAACTACCCTGAGCCGTATCCACCAGCGCCTGAATTTCTACCAGCATGGGCCGAGTGCCTTCCCACACCACCATCACCACACTGCCGGGCGCAGCTTCTTCGCCACGATTCAAAAAGATAGCGGATGGGTTTTTCACTTCTTTCAGGCCCTGCTCCAGCATGGCGAACACGCCCAGCTCGTTCACCGCACCAAAGCGGTTTTTAATACCGCGCAAGGTGCGATAGCGGCTATCGCTTGAGCCTTCCAGCAAAATGGAGCAATCAATCATGTGCTCCAGCACTTTTGGCCCGGCTAGGCTGCCGTCTTTCGTAACATGTCCCACCAACAGCAAAATGGTGCCGGTCTGTTTTGCAAAGCGGGTCAGAAACGCCGCGCTTTCACGTACCTGTGACACGCTGCCGGGCGCCGATTCGGAATCGGCCACGTGCATCACCTGAATACTGTCAATCACCAGAATTCGTGGTTTTTCCACTTCAACGACCTGTAACAGCCGCTCAACGCTGGTCTCTGACAGCATTTTCAAATCTGAGGTAGGCAGGCCAAGTCGCTTGGCGCGCATGGCCACCTGTTGCAGAGATTCCTCGCCGGTTACGTAAAGTGCCGATACCGAGCTTGCCAAGTTGCACACAGCCTGTAACAGCAAGGTGCTCTTACCGGCGCCGGGGTGCCCGCCCATCAATACAGCCGAACCTTCCACCAGGCCACCGCCCAGAACCCTGTCGAATTCCGCCATACCGGTGCTCAGGCGAACCTGTTCCGCCAAACTGACATCATTCAGGCTCTGCACCGCCGACAGGCTGCCGGCAAAACCTTCGAAGCGGGAACCGCGGGCGCTTTTATTGGCCTGTGCCGAAACGCCGCGCACCTCACTGAGAGTGTTCCACTCCTTACAGGCCGTACACTGGCCCTGCCACTTGGAGAAGTCGGCACCACAGTCGGTGCAGACAAATGCGGTTTTCACTTTGGCCATAAATCAGCTCTGGTGTTGTTCGTTTTAATGGTGCTCTTAGTTTTGGTGGTGCTCTTAGTTTTGGTGGTGCTCTTTTTTCTGGTGGTACTGCGGGCTCAGCTCTACCACCGCTTCTATGAACGCGCCGGCGTGGGCAGGGTCTACATCCGGCGTAATGCCGTGGCCCAGATTAAAGATGTGGCCCGTGCCATGGCCAAAGCGGCGCAAAATATCACCCACTTCTTCACGGATACGCGCGGGCGGCGCG
Organism: Marinobacter sp. BSs20148; assembly: GCF_000283275.1. Lineage (NCBI taxonomy): Bacteria > Pseudomonadati > Pseudomonadota > Gammaproteobacteria > Pseudomonadales > Marinobacteraceae > Marinobacter > Marinobacter sp. BSs20148. The sequence continues at coordinate 738,806 of NC_018268.1, read as the reverse complement.
TAGAGCATGGTTGGGTCCATATTGCCCTGCAGCACGACCTTATCGCCAACTCGAGCACGGGCGTCGCCAATGTCAGTCGTCCAGTCCAGGCCTACGGCATCCGCACCGCAATCGGCAATCGATTCAAGCCACTGGCCGCCGTTCTTGGTGAACACAATCACCGGCACCTTACGGCCTTCGCTTTCCAGATTCAGGCCAGCGATGATTTTGCGCATGTACTTCAGGGAGAACTCTTCATAGGCCCAGGTGCTGAGTACGCCGCCCCAAGTGTCAAAAATTTGCACCACTTGGGCGCCGGCGCGAATCTGCCCGTTCAGGTAATCGGTGACCGCATCCGCCAAGTGGTCCAGCAACTTGTGCATGACTTCCGGCTGGCCGTACATAAGCTTTTTGGCTTCGCGGAAATCTTTCGACGAACCACCCTCCACCATATAAGTGGCCAAGGTCCAGGGGCTGCCAGAGAAACCAATCAGCGGCACCCGTCCGTTCAGCGCACTGCGGATCGTCGACACCGCATTCATCACGTAATCCAGATCGACCTCAGCGTTGAGTTTTGGCAGCGCGTCTACATCAGCGGCCGAACGGATGGTGTGTTTGAACTTCGGGCCTTCACCGGTTTCAAAATACAGACCCAGACCCAACGCGTCAGGAATGGTCAGAATGTCAGAAAACAGAATGGCTGCGTCCAGCGGGAAGCGCTCCAGCGGTTGCAGAGTTACTTCACAGGCTAGCGGCGTGTTTTTGCACAAACTGAGAAAGTCACCGGCCTTGGCGCGGGTAGCGCGATATTCCGGCAGATAGCGACCGGCCTGGCGCATCATCCATACCGGCGTGCGGTCTACGGGCTGGCCCATCAGGGCGCGAAGGAAACGATCGTTTTTCAGTTCAGTCATAAAAATGTCCAGCGTTCTCAGTCATTAAAAGGTCATAACATTCAGCAAACAATGATACCCCGTTTGTATCAATAAAAAAGGGCGACCTGTTTTTGACAGGCCGCCCTCTGATTCACATCAACGCCAACTTCAGATATCCAGATAATCCAGAATGCCTTCGGCGGCCTGTCGACCTTCCCATATGGCTGTTACCACCAAGTCGGAGCCCCGCACCATGTCACCGCCGGCAAACACCTTGGGATTGCTGGTCTGGAAGGCAAAATCCGCTTGCTCCGGCGCCGTTACCAAGCCGGAATCGCTGGTGCTCACCTGGTGCTGGCCGAACCATTCTGCCGGGCTGGGGCGGAAACCAAAGGCCACTAGCACCGCGTCTGCAGGAATGATTTCCTCACTGCCCGGAATCACTTCCGGACGGCGGCGACCGTTTTCGTCAGGCTCGCCAAGCTCGGTAGACACCACTTTCACGCCTTCCACCTGACCGTCACCGACGATAGCCACCGGTTGGCGATTAAACATGAAGTTCACGCCTTCTTCGCGGGCATTCGACACTTCCCGCCGTGAGCCGGGCATATTGGCTTCATCGCGACGGTAAGCACAGGTCACGCTGGCGGCTTGCTGGCGAATGGAGGTGCGATTGCAATCCATGGCAGTGTCTCCGCCACCAAGCACCACCACTCGCTTACCCTGCATATTGATGAAGTCCTCAGTACTGACTTCGAAGCCCAGACGGCGATTTACGTTAGAAATTAGAAATGGCAAAGCCGCATGAACGCCGGCCAGATTTTCGCCGGGGAAATCACCTTGCATGGAGGTGTAGGTGCCCATACCCATAAATACCGCATCGAAGTCGCTGAGCAAATCGCTCATCTGGATGTGTTTACCGACCTCCGTGGACAGGCGAAATTCAACGCCCATTTCTTCAAACACGTTGCGGCGGCGCGCCATTACCGACTTTTCCAGTTTGAACTCGGGGATACCGAAGGTCAGCAGCCCGCCAATTTCCGGATAAATGTCGAACACGACCGGCGTTACACCGCTACGCACCAGCACGTCGGCGCAAGCAAGACCCGCGGGCCCTGCCCCAATCACCGCTACGCGCTTGTCGGTGCGCACCACCTTAGACATATCCGGCTTCCAGCCTAGAGCAAAGGCAGTATCGGTAATGTACTTTTCTACCGAGCCGATGGTGACCGCGCCGTAACCATCATTCAGGGTGCAGTCACCCTCACACAAGCGGTCTTGCGGGCACACTCGCCCACACACCTCGGGCAGCGAATTGGTCTGATGGCAAAGCTCAACGGCCTTCATGATGTTGCCTTCAGCCACCAGCTTCAACCAGTTGGGAATGTAGTTATGTACCGGGCACTTCCACTCACAGTATGGGTTACCACATTCCAGACAACGGTGAGACTGGGACGCCGCCTGATTCTGGGTGATAGGTGTGTAAATTTCCTTGAATTCCTTTTTGCGCTTGCGGGCCGGAACCTTTTTCGGGTCTACCCGCCCTACTTCTACAAACTGGAAGTCGTTATTCAGTCGCTCTTTCATGGTTAGCTCTCTACATTCGTCTGTTCGCGCTGATTCACTTCGGGGCCTATCCGTTGGGTGTCAACGGGCGGCCCCTCGCTGGCTTTATTCCGGGCGCGCCCGAGTATTGGCCAGCAGGCTACGCAAGTTTGCGGCCTTGGGCTTCACCAGCCAGAACCGGCCAATGTAATCGTCGAAATTCGCCAGCAGTTGCTGGCCCCACTCACTGGCAGTTTCCGCAATGTGTCCACGAATAACGCTGCGCAGGTGGTTGCGATAGGCTTCCATACTTTCACTGGAGATTCGCTGTATCTCCACAAGCTCATGGTTGTATTTATCAACAAAGGTATTGTCTTGGTCCAGCACATAAGCAAAACCACCGGTCATACCTGCACCAAAGTTGTGTCCAGTTTGACCCAGCACCGTCACCAGGCCGCCCGTCATATATTCACAACAATGGTCACCGGCACCTTCTACCACCGAATGGGCGCCGGAATTGCGCACGGCAAAGCGTTCGCCGGCCGTACCTGCCGCAAACAAATTGCCGCCGGTAGCACCATACAGACAGGTATTACCGATAATCGCGGTTTCCCGAGCTTCGAAAACACTGCCGCGGGGGGGGTAAACCACCAGCTTGCCGCCGGTCATGCCTTTACCCACATAATCGTTGGCGTCGCCTTCTAATATCAGGTTCAGGCCGGCGACGTTCCACACACCAAAGCTCTGGCCAGCCGTACCGGTCAAATCCAGCGTAATGGGGGCGTCTGCCATACTTTGGTTGCCATGCAGAGCGGCTATTTCACCCGACAGCCGCGCACCAATGGAGCGGTCACAATTAGTGACTCGATAACTCCAGGCACCACCGCTCTTGTTGTCGATGGCACTGCGAACGTCGCTGAGCATTTTTTCCGCAAGCGTGCCCTTATCAAAGGGTTCGTTGCGTGGGACCTGGCAGGTTTGCGGTTTATCCGCTGGAATCTGATCGTTGTTCAGCAGGCGGTTCAAGTCCAGTTTGCGCTGGCGTTCGGTATCACCCGGCAGACGCACCAGAAGGTCTGTGCGGCCTACCAGCTCCTGCAGGGAGCGCACTCCCAGCCGTGCCATCCATTCACGGGTTTCTTCCGCTACAAACCGGAAGAAGTTCATAGCCATTTCCACCGTGCCTTTGAAGTGTTCTTCACGCAGCTGCTCATTCTGGGTTGCCACACCGGTGGCGCAATTGTTCAGGTGGCAAATTCGCAGGAATTTACAACCCAGCGCCACCATCGGCGTGGTGCCAAACGCAAAGCTCTCGGCACCCAGGATGGCTGCCTTCACCACATCCAGGCCAGTTTTTATGCCACCGTCGGTTTGCAGGCGAACTCTGCCGCGCAAATCGTTGGCTCGCAGGGCCTGCTGAGTCTCCGCCAGCCCCAGTTCCCAGGGCGAACCTGCGTAGCGGATCGACGTCAATGGGCTTGCCGCCGTGCCGCCGTCGTAACCCGACACCGTAATCAGATCCGCATAAGCTTTCACAACGCCCGCTGCGATAGTGCCCACACCAGGCTCAGACACCAGCTTCACCGACACTAGCGCTTGCGGGTTAACCTGCTTTAAATCAAAAATCAGCTGGGCCAAATCCTCGATAGAATAAATGTCGTGGTGTGGTGGCGGCGAAATCAGCGTTACGCCCGGCACCGAGTAACGCAAACGAGCAATCAGCTCGTTCACTTTACCGCCTGGCAGTTGTCCACCCTCACCCGGCTTAGCGCCTTGGGCAATCTTAATCTGCATAACGTCGGCGCTGCGCAAATATTCAGCGGTAACGCCAAAACGACCTGAGGCTACCTGCTTTATTTTTGAACGTTTTTCGTTGCCATAGCGAGCCGGGTCTTCGCCGCCCTCACCGGAATTGGAGCGTCCACCCAGAGTGTTCATGGCCACCGCCAGGGCCTCATGGGCCTCTGGCGACAGTGCACCCAGGGACATCCCCGCCGAATCAAAGCGGGTAAAAATCTGCTCTACCGGCTCAACCTCGGCCAAGTCCACCGGCTGGATGCCTTCGCGGAACCCGAGCAGGTCCCGCAGGGTGGCCACCGGCCGATGATTGACCAACCCGGCGTACTCCTGATACTGGCGATAGTCGCCACTGGTAACGGCATCTTGCAACTTGGCCACAATATCCGGATTGAAGGCGTGGTATTCCTGACCGTGCACGTATTTCAGAATACCACCCGGTGACAGTGGCTTGCGCGGCTTCCACGCCAGCTTTGCCAGCTGCTCTTGGTCGTGCTGGAAGTCGTAGAAATCGGCGCCCTGAATCCGGCAGGGCACACCCTTGAAGCACAGATCGGCCACTTCATCGGCCAGACCGATGGCCTCAAACAGCTGGGCTCCTCGATAGGAGGCAATGGTAGAAATGCCCATTTTGGACAGGATTTTCAGCAAACCCTTGTTGATACCCTTGCGATAGTTATTCTTGGCGTCGATAGGATCCACCAGCATTTCGCCAGTGCGAATCAGATCGTTAAGCACTTGGTAGGCTAAGTATGGGTAAACCGCTGTGGCGCCAAAACCGAATAGCACCGCAAAATGGTGAGGATCTCGTGCCCAGCCGGTTTCTACCACGATGTTGGAGTCGCAGCGTAAGCCCTGAGCGACAAGATGATGGTGCACAGCGCCGGTAGCCATGAGCGCGTTCACTGGCAGGTGGCCCTGCTGCAACCCGCTGTCACGCAAAAGAATTTGTGACTTGCCATCGCGTACTGCCTGTTCCGCAGTGGCGCACACGCGCCTGATTGCCTGCTGGAGACCCTCTTCCGGGGCATAGCTCAGCGCAATCGACTCTACTGCAAAACCGGGACGGTCATTCACCAACATACGCTGAAATTTTGCCGGCGATAAAACCGGAGTATTTAGAATCACCCGGTCGGCGTGCTCGGCCGCTTCTTCGAACACATTGCGCTCGGCACCCAGGCAAGTTTCGAGCGACATCACGATGGCTTCGCGCAGCGGATCAATGGGAGGGTTGGTAACCTGAGCGAACTTTTGGCGGAAATAGTCGGCTAGGTGACGCACTTTACTGGACAACACAGCCATTGGCGTATCGTCGCCCATGGAACCTACTGCTTCCTGACCGTTCTCGCCCAGAGGGCGCAGTATCTGGTCGCGCTCTTCAAATGACACGTTAAACATCTTTTGGTGAACCAAAAGTTCGTCGGCGCCAAGCAGCTCGAAATCCGGGGCGTCCTGATGCAGTGTCGACTCTACCCGCAGAGCGTTTTCCCGCAGCCAACGTTTATACGGCTGAGCCGTTTTCAGACGTTGATCGATATCGCGGGTGTGCAGAATCTCGCCGGTTTCTGTATCAATGGCCAGCATCTGCCCGGGGCCAACGCGACCCTTGGCTACTACGTCATCCGGCTTGTAACCGTAGGTACCGATTTCCGAGGCGACGGTGAGAAAATCGTTTGTGGTATGTACCCATCGCGCCGGACGCAGGCCGTTGCGATCGAGCATACACAAAGCGTAGCGACCGTCGGTCAATACCAAGCCGGCAGGGCCGTCCCAAGGTTCCATGTGCATGGAGTTGTATTCGTAAAAGGCGCGCAGGTCTGCGTCCATGGTGTCTACGTTTTGCCATGCCGGCGGTACCATCATCCGCGCAGCGCGGAACAGATCGACACCCCCTGCCAGCAGCAATTCCAGCATGTTGTCCATGCTAGAGGAATCGGATCCGGTCAGGTTAACCAGCGGTTGCAGCGTTTTCAGGTCCGGTAGGTGCGGCGAGCTAAATTTGGCTGCACGGGCAATCGCCCAATTACGGTTACCATCAATGGTATTGATCTCGCCGTTGTGGGCAAGATAACGGAATGGCTGCGCCAGCGGCCAGCGCGGCATGGTGTTGGTTGAAAAACGCTGGTGGAATACGCAAATGGCGGTCTGCAGATCCGGGTCGTCCAGATCGCGATAGAAATTCGCCAGGTCTGCAGGCATCATCAAGCCTTTATAGGCCAGCGTGCGGTGCGACAGGCTGCAAATATAGAATTCGCTGTCATCAGCCAGATCACGCTCAGCAAAACGGCGGCCAACAAACAAACTAATGCCAAATTCACTTTCTGGCTTACCCGCAGGCAATACAAACACTTGTTCAATGCGTGGCATACAATCCAGCGCCATAGGGCCCAGGCAAGAAGTATCGACCGGCACATCGCGCCATCCCATCACCTCCAGCCCCTGCTCACACAGACGTCTTTCCAGAACCGCCTTCGCGGCCGCCGCCGGGCCTTCTTCGGAGCTCAGAAACACCTGGCCCACAGCGAACAGATCACCCGGCTCTTTGCCAAACTGCGCACGGGCCACCTTGCGGAGAAAACTGTCCGGGCTTTGCAACAACAGCCCGCAACCATCGCCGGTTTTACCATCGGCGGCAATACCGCCGCGGTGAGTCATACACGTTAGCGACTCAATGGCGGTTTGTAGCAATTGATGGCTGGCTTCGCCCTTGGTGTGAGCAATCAGGCCAAAGCCACAGTTATCTTTGAATTCACCGAGTTGGTACAAGCCAGTTGTCATAAGCACAATCTCTCTGTAAAAGCCTTTATTATCATCGAGCCACCGAAAATCACACGAATAGCTCTATGACATTTTTAACATAGGTACACCAGTCTACGCAGATGAAAATTCACTGCTCAAATGGCAATTTAAAATATCTAACGTTATGCACCAGTACGGATCACAAAAACTAGGTAATTCTACCAGTGCACTAAAACGAGTCAATTTTGGACATTCAGGACTACAAACTCCGGTTCTCACGCACCCAGGGTTTCCCCGACACCAGGCCAGCGGGAAGAGTTTGAACCGCCTGCTGTGCAGCATCCTTGCTGGGGTAAATGCCTTGAAACACCATGAACCACTGCTTACCGTTACGTTCACCACGGGTATATACCATCGCATCTACCTGCGGATAACGACGCAAAATATTCAATGCTGTCTGCTCCAGGTTGCCGGCCACAAGCTGAATGGTCCAGCCGCCACTGCCGCGGCGCTGCAGCAAGGGCACAAAGCGATCAAGCTTGGCCGGGGTAAAAGCTACTTGAGCAGGCACTGCCTCCACTGCGGTTCGCGGCGAAGGCACAGCTTGGACTTTAGACACCACTTCCAACTCCGGCTCGACTACTGTTGCGGGTTCGGGCTCTGGATTATCAATAACCTGTTTTCTAGTGGTGTCACCGCCTGAAATAGAGCCTTCGCTTGTCGTAAGCTGGTTGCCTGAGCGCGATATTGACTGCGCCATGGATTCGGGCTGTATCACCGGCTCCCGCTCTAATTTGGGCTCCGAATCATCTGTAGCAACGACCGGCTCTGGTGCGTCCAGGGCCATTGACGGCGTTGGCTGCGCTTCCGCGCCTTGCTCTGGTGCTACCTCCGGACCGACAGTTATACTTTTGCGCACGGGCTGTAACGTTTGCGTCTGGGCGCTGGCGTCTTCTTCGCTCATCACTGTGTCGTACTGGCGGGAAACAAACCACCAAGAGGCCGCCAGCAAAACCAGCGCCAGTAACGGCCACCCCAAAGTACGCCAGGGCATTTTGGCACGGTGCCGTGTAGGAGCAGCCCTTACTGCCATATCCAGCCATACAGTGGGGGATATACGTTGAATCGCGCAAAAGTTACCCAGACTGCGGGTATAAATCTGCTTTAAGCGATCTGGGCTTAACAACTCACCGGCATTACCGCCGGCAAGCTTCACCCTAGGCTGCAGATATTCCGCCAGTTCATCCCGGTTTAAAGGCGCCAGTGTAATCTGGTGCACCGTTCCCGAAGCCTGCTGCGCAAGCTCCATCATGCCAGGCAGCGCTTCCGTGCCGGCGAACACCGGTAAAGCGGCCAAACTACGATTGGCGCCCAAAAAACCGTTAAACAAAAGATTCAACAGCTCTGCCGGCGCCTGCTCGGCATTATCGATCAGCAGCACCATGCGCTGGCCTTTACCGGCACGTTGCTCAGACCATTTAAAAAACTGCGACAGGGCAGCCTTGGGGCCGGCCTCTAAATCCAGGCAGCGAGCTACTATAGACAAGTCCCGCACCAGTGCCTGAGGGCTACCCAACGCTGCACTACCCAAGCGATGAAACTCCAGCCGCGACGATTCACTGCGCACAAGTTCTGCCAGCAGGCGGGTTTTGCCTAGCCCGGATGGGCCGCTAACCAACACGGCCATGTCGCCGAAACCACTCATCTGACGCAAGGATTCAAGAGCTGATTGGCGCTGCGCACCGGTAAAAAACGGCGCTTCCATCGCGGAAGGATCTGCCCGCAGACCAAAGCGCTCCTGCAGGCGGGGGAAAAGACCCCCGGCTTCCTGACTGTTCAGATTGTCGTCGTTGACCATGGCGATATCGTCTCGGGCTCTGGGCTCAACGCTGGCAAAAAGCGTTCAGGGTTGCTTCAAGGTTTTTGCGCGCAGTTTTGGCGGTCACAACCGCTTCGCCCACCGCCTGCAGCAGAACCAGCCTGAGCTGTCCATCTACATTCTTTTTATCCACTGCCATCAGCTCTATGAAGTCGTTCGGGCGCATCGCTGCAGGCGCCAGCGGCGGCAATCCGGCGCGGCTGATCAGGCTGTAAATCTGCTGACATTCGGCAGCACTGATAAAACTTTCGCGAGCGGAAAGATCCGCTGCCATCATCATGCCGGTGCCAACGGCTTCTCCGTGTAACCAATTGCCATAGCCGGCAAAAGTCTCGATAGCGTGGCCGAAGGTGTGGCCAAGATTGAGTATTGCTCTCAGGCCGCCTTCGCGTTCATCAATAGCCACCACTTCCGCTTTACAGACGCAAGAACGGTAGATGGCCTCTGCGACCTGCAGCGGATCCTTTTCAAGCAAAGATCCAAGATTCTGATCCAGCCAGTGCAGAAAAGGCAGATCGCGAATCAGACCGTACTTGATGACTTCCGCCATCCCAGCACAGACTTCCCGGTCTGGCAGCGTCACTAGGGTACCTATATCAATCAGCACGGCTTGGGGCTGATGAAAAGCCCCGATCATATTTTTACCCAAGGGGTGATTGATCCCGGTTTTGCCACCAACGGAGGAATCCACCTGCGACAGCAGCGTTGTTGGAATCTGGATGAACGCTACGCCGCGCTGGTAACTCGCCGCCGCAAATCCAGTCATGTCCCCCACGACGCCTCCGCCCAGAGCTACCAGGGTCGTCATGCGATTGTGCCTGTGCTGTAGCAGTGCATCAAAAATCAGATTCAGGGTTTGCCAGTCTTTGTGTTTTTCGCCATCCGGCAAAATCACCGAATCCACCTGTTTGCCTGCAAAACAGGCTTTTGCCTGCTCCAGATAGAGCGGGGCCACGGTGTCGTTTGACACAATCATCACCTGGGAACCGCCGACATAAGACGTCAAATCATATTGCCCCAACAGCTGCTCGCCAATCAGTATTGGATAGCTTCGTTCGCCAAGGTCTACCAAAAGTTTACGGAGTAATTCAGGCATGATGACGACCTTCCTTTCGAATCTGGCGTATGTGACGGGGTGTTTTTGGGTTCAGCAGATTAACCAGTTGGCGCACCACCAATCGCGGGCTTTTGCGATCTGTGTACATAGTGATAGTTGCCAGCTCGGCGTAAATAGGATCACGGATCGCGAATAGGTGGCGCAGAACTGCTTCCGGATCCGCTGTCTGCAACAGCGGGCGATTTCGGTCTTTACGGGTGCGCTCTACCTGGTGTTCAACCGATGTGCGCAAGTAAACAATCACCGAGTTACGACGCAGTAGTTCATGATTCACGTCGCGCACAACCGCGCCTCCACCGGTCGCCAGAATGATACCGGCCTCGGTGGACAGCTCGCTCAGCATGGCGGTTTCGCGCTGGCGGAACCCGTCTTCTCCCTCTACATCGAAAATCCAGGGAATGTTGGCACCGCAGCGCTCTTCAATAATTCGGTCGGTATCCAAAAAGCGATAGTCCAGCTCACGCGCTAGCATACGGCCGATGGTACTTTTACCGGCCCCCATGGGGCCAACCAGAATAACTCGCTTGGGCAACAACATAACGTCCGCTCAATAAGGTTCAAGCCGGTCAGAATAGCATAGGGGCGGCCATTCTATAAGAATGTCCGGTTCTGCCGTGGGTTTCACACGCACAAAAAAAACCGCCGTTTTTAGGCGGCGGTTTTTTGTTGCAGATAACTTAACGAACGAGGTCGTTTTTGATGATTTTCGGAGTGATGAAAATCAGCAGTTCGCTACGCAGCTCTGTAGTCTGAGTGCGCTTGAACAACCTCCCCAGGTAGGGAATATCGCCCAAGAACGGTGTCTTGGTAGTGGTTTCAGTGTTGGTCGATTCGAAAATACCGCCCAAAACGATGGTTTCACCGTTGGCGACCAGCACCTGAGTTGTCACCGAGTTGGTGTTGATGGCCGGGCCGCTGGGGGTGTCTTCGCCACGGGAGTCCTGAGTCACTTCAAGATCCATGATGATTTTGTCATCCGGTGTGATCTGCGGCGTTACCTCCAATGACAACACCGCTTCTTTAAAAGAAGTGCTTGTGGCGCCGCTACTGCTCGCTTCCTGATACGGGATTTCCTGACCCGATTTGATAGACGCCGTCTGACGATCTGCGGTAACCACTCTGGGCTGGGACACAATTTCCGCTTTGCCATCACTTTCCAGCGCAGACAGTTCAAGGTCTACCAGGAAGTCGCCGCCGCTGAAGCCCACGGCAAAGGATGAGGCGCCGTCGCCAGATACGCCAAGATCTACCGCCAATGCACCCGGAAAGGTTACCGAGGTTGAATTCGCAGCGCCGGCACCCATTACGCTACCAACCGTATCAAGAGAACCACCTACAACCGTCGAGTTATTACCATTATTACCAAAAGATGCACCGCCCCAGCGAACGCCCAAGCTCTCGGCCACGTTGGTTTGCGCGCGCACAATCCGAGCTTCAATGGAAACCTGACGAACGGGTACGTCCCATGTCGACACAAGGCGACGGATCTCGTCCAGTTTTTCAATGGTTTCACGCACACTGATGGTGTTGGTTCGGTCGTCTGAGGAAATGAAACCGCGGCTAGAAATCAGCTCTTGGTCAGCCTGCACCAGCGCTACTACTTCGGCAGCTTTTGCGTAATTGACCTGAATGATGTCCAAACGCACCGGGGCAAGCTCGGCGATCTGCTTGGTTGTTTCCAGTTCCAGCCGTTCACGGGCGGCGATTTCATCGGCGGGCGCTACCAGTAATACATTGCCAATCTGGCGCTTATCCAAACCTTTGGTTTTCAAAATCAGATCCAGCGCCTGATCCCAAGGCACATTCTGCAAGCGCAGCGTGATGCTACCACCAACGGTATCGCTGGCCACCAGATTCAAACCGGTAAAGTCGGCGATCAGCTGAAGAACCGACCGAACTTCAATGTCTTGAAAATTTAGCGAGAGCTTGTCGCCGGAATATGGGAACTTCTCTTCGCGCCGAGTTTCTGCTTCTTCTTCGCTTAGCCGTTCAACACTCACAGTAAATTCGTTGCCGGACTGGTACGCAATGTAGTCATAGTCGCCTTCCGGACGAATTTCTATAACCGCACTGCCCCCCTCAATAAAAGTATCGATCCGCTGTACCGGCGTGGCAAAATCTGTCACGTCCAAACGGCGGCGTAGGCGCTCGGGCACAGTCAAATCCGGCATGGTCAGTCGAATTTTTCCGCCCAGCTCGCTCAGGTCAACTTGAGTTGTCGCACTGGCCAGACGCACAACCACACGGCCTTCACCTTGTGCACCGCGGCGAAAATCGACGTCTACTAACTCTGGCGCTGCGTCCGCTGACGAGGCAACAGGGCTGGCACCGTCAGATTCCGCAACGTTACTGGCTACATCTGCGAAATCGCCGCCAATAATCATCACCAACGCGTTGTTATTGCGTTGAGTGGTGTAAGGAACCAGCTCAATCAGGTTGAAAATAAGACGGGTACGGTCGTTAGTTTCAACAACGGTCATGCTTTGCGCATTCCCGCTGCCGAGCGGCAAGCTGCGGGCACCTAGGGCACTGGTGGTGTCTTTCAGGTCTACCGCAATACGAGCGGGGCGATCAATGGTGTAACCCGTAGGTTCAGGCGGTGGGCCGTCAAACTGCAAAATCACTTCCAGCCGATCCCCGGGTAAAGAGGAAAACGACACATCCTGCAAAGTGGCAGCGTTAGCAAGGCTGGACAGCAACCCAATGGTTACCGCGCAGACAATTACGTTGAATTTTTTGAACATCGCTAGCCTCGGCTTCAAGCATTTTTGTGCATTCATGTTGCTATTATTCATTATGGTGCCACTCCATCGCTATCACCTTCGTCCAGCGACAGTTGGCGCGGGCGTTCTACCCATCCGCCACGGCCGTCGGGCACGATTTCCAACAGTTCGATGCGGGTCTCGCCTACACCCACAATTCGACCGTAGTTTTTACCGATAAAATTGCCGCTGTTTAAACGGTGAATGCCACCACTGCTGTCTTTTAACAAGGCAAACAGCATGCCTGCACTGTTGCGCAGAGTCCCCACCATATCCAGTTCTTTCAGATCAAAGTTCTCCAGCACTTCCCGCGGCCGGTCTATATCCGGCTTTACGTTACTCATCGCTTGCTGTTCCTGCTCGCTGATCATCGTCAGCTGCACGTCGATGGGTGGCTCAAACGGCGAGCGCTGATCTGACGCCGAATAGCTAAAGGCCTCGTAAGCGTTGAACTCCGGGAGTGGTTCGACAAACCCCCGGGGTTTTGCGCGAATTTCTTCCATAAACGCGTCGAGATCGGAAAAGCCGCTGCTCTGCGAACAGGCTGTCAGCGACAATGCCAGGCACAGACCCAGACAGGCTTTTCCGGCATGGTTTACCGTCATGCTCATTCTCCGGCCCGATAGCGATAGGTACGGGCAACAACCTGCATATCCAGCTGTTCGCTGTCCGCTCCGATGGGTTTAATCGTCAAATCATGCAGAGTCACGATACGCGGCAAGCTCGCCACGCTGCTAACAAACGTAGCTAGCTCATGGTAAGAGCCCGACACTCGAATATTAATAGGCAGTTCGGAGTAGAAGTCCCGCTTCTGCTCCGGCTGCAGTTTCACTTCCTGCAGAGCCAGACCACTACCCAGAGCGGTATTGGTAATGTCTTCCAAAAGGCCTGGCACTTCGGTTTCACTTGGCAACTGACGCACCAACGCACCAAAGGTTTCTTCCATTTCTACCATCTGCGCTTTGAACACGCTGAGGTTAGCCACTTGGAAAGCCTTGCTCTCATAATTCTTGCGCAGTTCCAGCTCTGTACTTTCCACCCTGTCCAGTTGCGTAAACTGGTCTTTTATAAAGAACCAGTAGCCGCCACCCATAATCAGACCAAACACCAGCAGAAGCACAATGGCTTTGACCGGTGCTGGCCAGATACCAGCATTGCTCATGTCCAGATCATTGATATCGAATTCGTTCAGGCTTTTCAGCGAGTCCGCAAGGCTCATTGTTTCTCCTCCCCGTCAATACCAGGGGTTTGCTGACTGACGGACAAATTGAACTGACTGTAACCTGCACGGCGGGCATCAGCAGTCAACACGTTGGACAGATTGGGGTTTGTAAACCAGTCGGAGCCTTCAAACTGACGCATCAGCGATGAAATCCGGCTGTTAGACTCTGCCATACCCACCAATTCCAGGCGGTCACCGACTTTCTTCAAATCGCTGAAATACAGGCCATCGGGCACGGTACGCACCAGCTCGTCGAATACCCGCACGATGACCGGGCGCTTGCCCTGCAAATCCTGAATGACTTTCATTCGCGCTAACAGCTCATTGCGCTTACGCTTCAGACTTTCAATTTCCTTGATCTGCTCATCAAGCTTACTGGCCGCTGTTTGAATATAAGCATTGCGGGATTGTTGATAAGCAATGCGGCTGTCTACGTTGTTTTTCCACAAAAACGCCAAGCCGCTTGAAATAATGGCAGCGCTCAGCAGCAGCACCACAAACTGTTTCTGTTTTTCTGCGCGCAGCTCTTCACGCCAAGGCCGAAGATTGATTCTTGCCATTAGTCGAAGCTCCTCATTGCCAGACCACACGCGATCATCAACGAAGGAGCATCGTTACTCAACGCCGACGCATTGACCCGCGAGCTAACAGCCATGTCCGCAAACGGATTGGCTACCAGCGTGGGCGTACCCGTTTTTTCCTCTACCATGTCAACAAGCCCGGGTATTGCCGAGGTGCCGCCGGCCAAAACCACATAATCCACCGAGTTGTACTGGCTGGCACCGAAAAAGAACTGCATCGCCCGAGCGACCTGCTGCACCACAGCCTCGCGGAACGGGTTCAGCACTTCGGCTTCATAATCATCGGGCAAGCCACCTTGCTTTTTGGCCAGGCCGGCTTCCTCCAGCGACAAACCATAGCGGCGCTGGATTTCTTCAGTTAACTGCTTGCCACCAAACACCTGTTCGCGGGTATACACAGTTTTGCCTTCGGCAATCACGCTCAACGTGGCCATGGTGGCGCCCACATCCATGATCGCCACGACCAGATCGTCGCCGTGAGAGTTCAATTGCGATTCAATCAGTTGATAGGCACGCTCGAGGGCATAAGCCTCTACGTCAACCACTTTGGTGGTCAGTCCGGCAATGTTCAGTGCGTCTTGGCGCACATCAACGTTCTCTTTGCGGCTGGCAGCAATCAGTACATCAACCTTATCCGGATTGGATTCAGAGGGACCTTGTACCTCGAAATCAATCGCGACTTCATCCAGCGGATAAGGAATGTATTGATCTGCCTCCAGGGCGATCTGGTCTTCCATTTCGAATTCATTGATACCGCCATCCATCTGGATCACCTTGGTGATCACCGCGGAACCGGATACGGCAACGGCTACTTGCTTGACGCCAGAGCGGGATTTGGACACCACGCGCTTGATCGCATCACCTACGGCTTCCACATCCGTGATGTTTTTTTCCACCACAGCATTTGCAGGTAAAGGTTCGACGGCATAGCTTTCAACCCGAAAGCGGTCGCCCTGTTTTGACAATTCCAAAAGCTTGACCGAGCTTGAGCTTATGTCCAAGCCCAGCACACCACTGGATTTCTTTCCGAAAGATCCAAACACGCGCTCACCCTATAACTGGTTAATTGCAGCCGGTTATGCTCTTTGTATGTTTTTTATTTAAGAGAATTTCTTCTGTTTTCCGATTACAATCCCTATTCTTCTTAACGCAGGGCTTTTGTATCAGCGAAGTACTCTCCATTCCTAATGCAATGGTTCAAATCATAGACCTATATCCAACTGTTGTCAGAAAAAAATGTCCTATTTGATGCGTACATCTCGTCTTTTTATCTGGTTTTTTCTAACCGGACTGAGTGTCACCCTTGTCCTTGGTTCCGGCTTCTATTTGTATCTTCGGCCTGGCCTTCCCGCCGCGGAGCAGTTATTCGATATAAAACTGCAAACACCGCTGCGGATATTCAGTCAGGACGGCAAATTAATAGCAGAATTTGGTGAAAAGAGAAGGACACCCGTCACAATCGAGCAAGTTCCCGAGCGCCAACTGCAAGCATTTCTCGCTGCAGAGGACTCCCGTTTCTATGAACACTTCGGCGTTGACATAAAAGGTTTGGCGCGGGCCGCACTGGAACTGGCCTCTACCGGCCACATACAGTCCGGAGGCAGCACCATCACTATGCAAGTGGCAAAAAACTACTTTTTGTCGCGGGATCGCACGTTCATTCGTAAATTCAACGAGATTTTGCTGGCCCTGCAAATTGAACGTGAGCTGGACAAAAACACGATACTTGAGCTGTACCTCAACAAGATCTATTTGGGCAACCGCGCCTACGGTATTGCTGCCGCCAGCCAGGTTTACTACAACAAAACCGTGAGCGAATTAACGCTGGCCCAGATGGCCATGCTCGCCGGCCTGCCAAAGGCACCCTCAGCTTTTAATCCCCTAGCAAATCCAAGCCGCGCTCTGGCACGGCGAAACTGGATATTGGGGCGCATGAGAGAGCTTGAGATGATCTCTCAGGACGATTACGAACAAGCCGTTAATGCCGAATTGACAGCCACCTATAACGCCACCGAAACCGAAGTGGACGCCGATTACGTCGCTGAAATGGCCCGCGCTGAAATGGTTCGGCGCTTTGGCGATAACGCCTACACCGATGGCTACTCGGTGACCCTGACCGTAGACAGCGTAAAACAGCAAACCGCCACTGATGCCTTGCGCCAGGGGCTGGAAGCCTATGATCGCCGTCACGGGTTTCGCGGTGCAGTAGGGACTATTGACATCAAATCGTTAGACGCCAACGAGCTCGCCACGGCCTTGCGCTCTTACCCGAGAACCGGGCCGCTGATTCCTGCTGTGGTGCTGAAAACCGACGACAAGAACGGCACGGCTACACTGCACGCCCGCCTCCTTGGCCCCGTGACCATGACGTTAGACACCATGACGTGGGCTCAGCGTTACCGCACCGAAAACCTGACCGGCCCGACGCCAAAAAATCCGTCAGACGTACTCAGTCCTGGCGATGTGGTTTATGTGAAAGCGCTGAATAACGCGGCTCCCCAAGCCGCCGACGACGGCAGAGCACAACCCCTCACTGACGTCGTGCAAAATGTAGCGCTGTATCAAGTGCCGCGAGTCGAAGGCGCGCTGATAGCCTTAACCGCAGAAACCGGTGCCATTGAAGCGCTGGGCGGCGGCTACAGCTTTGGGCAAAGCAAATACAACCGAGCCATCCAGGCCAAGCGTCAGCCCGGCTCCACGTTTAAACCGTTTCTTTACCTGAACGCTCTGGAATCTGGTTTTACCCCGGCGACGCTGATTAACGACTCGCCTATCGTACTCGAAGAGAAAGGCCAAGAAATTGCCTGGCGCCCGCAAAATTCATCCGGCCAGTTCTACGGCCCCACACGCCTACGCGAAGCCCTCTACCGCTCGCGCAACCTAGTGTCTGTCCGCTTGTTGCGCGACCTTGGCATCCAGCCAATGCTGGATTACCTCGAACAGCTAAAAGTGCCCACCGCAGACATGCCCGCTAATTTATCGCTGGCACTGGGCAGTGGCTTGCTATCGCCGATGGAACTGGCACGGGGCATGGCCGTTATTGCCAACGGTGGCTATGACGTAGAGCCTTTCCTGATCCGCCGAATTGAAGACGCGCGAGGCATGGCCGTCTACCAAGCACCCGACGTGATTCTTTGCGACAGCAACTGCGGTAACGCCGTTGAAATTGAAGAAATTGGATTGCAGGACACGGATAACAGCGGTGACGTAAACGACGATTTCATTGTGACCGAATTGAGCGACGAGCCTTTGGAACACATCGTACAAGCGCCGGCCCGACGGATGCCAAGACTGGCCGACGAGCGCTCGGTGTATATTTTGCACTCCATGATGCGCGATGTAATCAAACTGGGCACCGGCCGCCGTGCCAGCGCCCTGAACAGGGACGATCTTGCCGGCAAAACCGGCACCACCAATGAACAGATAGACACCTGGTTTGCTGGTTTCAACTATCAGCAGGCGGTTATTGCCTGGGTCGGATTTGACCAGCCAGCGCCCTTGGGCCGAAACGAATTCGGCGCCAGCACCGCCTTACCGATCTGGATCGACTACATGAAAGTCGCTCTGGACCAAACACCCTCTGCGCAGATGCCGCGCCCGAATGGCATTGTGAATGTACGCATTAATGCAGATACCGGCAGGCGCGCCCGCCCCGGCGAAGAAGGCGTATTTGAGCTGTTCCGTGAAGAAGACGAACCCGAGGTCATTAGCGCGGAAGAACGCGGCGGCCTGGGAACTGGCGACACCGACGATATTTCCCGGCAACTGTTCTAGGCAACTGACCGCAGCAGGTCTGAGTATCGCGGTTGACCTTAGTAGAGAACCGAGTGCCCACAAAAAAACCGACGAAACCTAAATTTAATAGGCACCGCCGGTTTTTTATTCGCTTAACGCCTGGTCGATTAAATAACATCGTCCATGGATTTAAGCGGGTAATGCGCCGGGTATGGGTTACGAGCTACACCGGTATCAACTGCTGCACGGGCAACCGCCGCCGGAACCACTTCCAGCAAACGCACGTCCATCGGCTTCGGAATAATGTAATTCCTGCCGAACTCGAAGCTGTCAGCGCCGTAGGCTTCGCAGATTTCTTGAGGTACCGGCTCTTTCGCCAGTTCGCGGATAGCGTTTACCGCAGCAATCTTCATCTCTTCGTTAATCACTGTGGCACGAACATCCAGAGCGCCACGGAAAATGAAGGGAAAGCCCAGCACGTTGTTCACTTGGTTAGGATAATCTGAACGGCCTGTGGCCATGATCAGGTCATCGCGCACTGCGTTAGCAATCGCCGGATCAATTTCCGGATCCGGATTTGAACAGGCGAATACAACCGGGTTAGGTGCCATTTTCTTGAGCTGTTCAGCGCTCAGTAAGTCCGGGCCGGAAAGACCCACAAACACATCAGCACCGTCGATGGCATCGTCCAGCGTGCGTTTATCGGTATCGTTGGCGAACATCGCCTTGTACTGGTTCAGATCGTCGCGGCCAGAGTGGATCACACCCTTGCGGTCCACCATACAGATATTCTCGGAACGCACACCACAACTGATCAGCAGCTTCATGCATGCAATGGCGGCAGCGCCGGCACCCAGGCACACAATGGTGGTTTCTTCGACTTTCTTGCCCTGCAGTTCCAGCGCGTTAAGCATACCGGCGGCCGTTACAATGGCGGTACCGTGCTGATCGTCGTGGAATACAGGTATGCTGCATTTTTCAATCAGCGCCCGCTCGATTTCAAAACACTCAGGCGCCTTGATATCTTCGAGGTTGATGCCGCCAAAGGTATCGGCAATGCGTTCAACGGTTTCAATAAAAGCCTGAGGGCTTTCAGAATTGACTTCAATATCAAATACATCAATACCGGCAAAGCGCTTGAAAAGAACGCCCTTACCTTCCATTACTGGCTTACTGGCCAGTGGGCCAAGATTACCCAGGCCCAAAATCGCTGAACCGTCAGAAATAACCGCCACCAGATTGCCTTTCATGGTGTATTTGTAGGCGTTTTCGGGGTCACGGGCGATCTCGCGGACCGGCTCGGCAACTCCGGGACTGTATGCCAGTGCAAGATCGCGGGCTGTTTTTGTGGGCTTGCTGATTTCTACACTCAGCTTGCCAGGCCGCGGCTTGGCGTGATATTCAAGGGCTGCTTCTTTCAGATCTTGAGACATTGCCACTATTCCGTTTGTCACGTTTAAGGGTGTAAAGCCGCCGTACTGAACTTTCGGTGTACTGAACTACCGATGTACTTATGGCGGGGCGACATTATGGCCCGCGCCGCATAAAACGACAAGGGCCATCCCAGCGTCCGGTAAAGCGTCAATACGTCTTATTGCGTATGTTCGGCCACAGAAGCGAGATACGTCATTTTTTAGAACAAAAAAAAGCGCCCGAGGGCGCTTTTTTGCAATTCGCTGGCATTAATCTTCTTTCTTGCCAACAATACGGCTGCCAAAACGCTTCTGGAAACGGTCAATACGGCCGCCGGCATCCATAACTTTCTGCTTGCCGGTATAGAACGGGTGGCACTGTGAACACACGTCTAACTGCAGATCCTTACCAACGGTAGAACGGGTATGGATCACATTGCCGCAAGAACAGGTAGCGGTGATGTTTTCGTACTTCGGGTGGATACCTTCTTTCATGGCGAACCTCGTCAGGTTATGCCGCCACCTGGTCACGATTACGGCTGTTCCGAAGAATGTTCCGTAGAGTGTTCCGTATGCCAGGCACCGCATATTTGAATCAATAAGAGAGACGGGGCACAATCGGCCCCATCCAACAGAGCGCGAATATTACTTGCAAACTGACACTCAGGCAAGCGCCACACTGCTGAATTCCCATGCCCACCGGCGCAGGGCGCCGCAACCGGCGCTTGCACAAGGATACGAATATACCGTGACACCAATACCCGTTGCAGCGCCTGCCAGGCATAGCTTCCATCTAAATGCGGAAAACCCGTGACCAAGGTTGTACGCATCGCCATGAACCGCCCGCTGCGAAGGCTGTTTGACTACACCCTTGCCTCCGGCCTCAGCCTTCAGCCCGGCCAGCGGGTACAGGTTCCCTTTGGCCGCCAGCAGATAACCGGACTGGTTACTGCGGTTGGCGTAACCCCGCCGCCCGGGGTATCACTGAAGCCGGTTCGAAGTGTTATGGAAAACTGGCCTGCGCTGCCAAAGGAAACACTGCGGCTGCTAAGCTGGGCCAGCGACTATTACCAACACCCGCTGGGTGAATGCCTGTTTACGGCTTTACCGCCAGCGCTCAGGCGCGGCCGTCCAGCACTGCGCAAAACCGAAGCCTGGTGGCGAGCTCGCAGCAGCGGTGCTGAGTTGCCACCGCAGGCCCACCGTCAAAAAGCCTTGCTAGCCTGGCTTTTGCAGTATTCCCAAGGCGCTGCGACAAGCGCCATCTTAAGCGCCGGCTTTAATCGCAGCCAGCTGAAGACCTTGGAACAAAAGCAGCTGATCGAAGCCGCCGAACCCGTGCTGGCAACAACACCCACAGAGAGTTTTGCGGCACCCACGTTATCACCGGCACAAACAGATACCGCAGCACAGCTTCCAGACCCGGCTCAGGGCTTTAGCGCCTGCCTTTTGTACGGCATCACTGGCAGCGGTAAAACAGAAATCTATCTGCACTATCTAAAGCAACATTTGGGTGAGCAGGATCAGGCCCTGGTGCTGGTGCCCGAAATAAACCTGACACCGCAAACCGTGGCCCGCTTCCAGCGCTATTTTGGCCAGCGGATTGTGGTGTGGCACTCGGCACTGAACGACAGCCAGCGCCTGGACACCTGGCTAAAAATACGCCACGGCGAACCCGTCATACTCATTGGCACCCGTTCGGCGGTTTTGTTGCCCTTTACCGGTTTACGCACGCTGATTGTGGACGAAGAGCACGATAGCTCCTACAAACAAGGCGATGGCTTTCGCTATTCAGCGCGCGACCTTGCGGTATACCGCGCCCACCTGAACAAGTGCCCAGTAATACTCGGCTCGGCCACGCCTTCGCTGGAATCCTGGCACAACGCGCAGCAAGGCAAATACACCTTGGCCACATTGGAGGAGCGGGCCGGCAACGCCAGACCACCGCAAATAAAACTGCTGGACATTCGTAGCCGGCCTTTAGAAGGTGGCTTGTCGCGCCCCGCCCTCAATGCAATCAAGCAGGTTTTGGACAACGGCGAACAGGTGCTGGTGTATGTGAACCGCCGCGGCTTCGCGCCGGTGATGATGTGCTTTGACTGCGGCCACATGGTCGAATGCCCGCGCTGCGACACCCGCCTGACCTACCACCGCCGTGACAACGCCATGCGCTGTCACCACTGCGACTTTCAGGCCGCCGCAACGAACCAGTGCCCGAAGTGCCAAAGTGATGCGTTCAAGCCCGTCGGCCAGGGCACCGAGCGCAGCGAAGACATACTGACCACCGCCTTCCCTGACACCCCGGTGGTGCGGGTTGACCGCGACAGCACCCAGCGTAAAGGCAGTATTCAAGCCATTCTACGAACCGTGAACACCGGCAAGCCCTGTATTCTGGTGGGCACTCAAATGCTGGCCAAAGGCCACGATTTTGCCAACGTAACGCTGGTAGTGGTTATAAACGCCGACGGCGGTCTGTTCAGCGTAGACTTCCGCGCCCCTGAACAGCTCCTACAAACCCTGCTGCAAGTCAGCGGCCGTGCGGGTCGCGGCGACAAGCCCGGCACAGTGCTGGTGCAGACTTGCCATAGCGACCATCCACTATTAAGAACACTTTGCACGGGCCACTACGGGGATATGGCCGAACAGCTTTTAGTCGAGCGCGAAGGCGGCCAACTGCCGCCTTACCGCGCTATGGCCATATTCCGCGCCGAAGCCGACACCATGGAAAAAAGTTTGCAGATACTGGACACCATAAAACCCCTGGCCCAGGCACCGGGCCTGGAAATCTGGGGCCCACTGCCAGCGTTGATTGCCCGTCGCGCCGACCGCTACCGCGCCCAGCTGGTCATAAACGCCGATAACCGCAAGCGCCTGAGCAAGACCCTCGCCAACGTTTGCCTGCATCTGGATCAACAAAAACTGCCCTCCGGCAGCCGCTGGATGATCGACGTAGATCCACAGGAAACAGGCTAGTGCCCGCTATCACTCCCCTGGCTTTTGCTTACAAAATCAGTTTCCGCGATAATGTGGCACTTCTACTCTGGTGGGCGCCCTGCCCCATTTCCACTTCCGTTCAGCCGAGCTATTCAACAGCATGAAAGAGACCGTTTCCGACCTGCTTCAGTCTGCCCTGGCGGCGCTGCAATCTGAAGGCGTTTTGCCAGCAGATCAAAGCTTTGCGCCACAGATTGGCAACACCAAAGACAAATCCCACGGCGATTACGCGTGTAACATTGCGCTGGTGGCGGCCAAGTCTGCCCGCTGTGCGCCGCGCAAACTGGCGGAGGCGCTGGTGGCCAATTTGCCGGCCAGTGCAGCGGTCGACAAAGTGGAGATTGCCGGGCCGGGTTTTATCAACTTTTTCATGAGTACGGCCAGCGCCTTTGGCGTTGTGAATACGACACTGGAACAAGCTGAAAACTTTGGCTGCAACCACAGCGGTAAGGGCGAAAAAGTACAGGTGGAATTTGTTTCCGCCAACCCCACCGGCCCTTTGCATGTGGGCCACGGTCGCGGTGCCGCAATAGGTGACTGCATTTGTCGGCTACTGGATGCCAACGGCTATCAGGTTACCCGCGAGTTTTATTACAACGACGCTGGCGCCCAGATCAATAACTTGGGGTTATCCGTTCAAGCTCGGGTAAAAGGCCT
The DNA here is from genome assembly GCF_000283275.1 of Marinobacter sp. BSs20148. Taxonomy (NCBI): domain Bacteria; kingdom Pseudomonadati; phylum Pseudomonadota; class Gammaproteobacteria; order Pseudomonadales; family Marinobacteraceae; genus Marinobacter; species Marinobacter sp. BSs20148. The sequence goes on along the minus strand of NC_018268.1, from coordinate 715,512 downwards.
GACGCCAGATCACCAAAGCTGGCCTGAAAATGGTTACCGCGGCGACTATATTGCCGACGTGGCCGAGGCCTATCTAGCCGGAAAGACGATTACGGCAGACGACCGCTCAGTGACCGGCCAGGCCGAGCCGGAAAACCTTGAAGCCATTACGGATTTTGCCGTGGCTTATCTGCGCCGCGAGCAGGACCTTGACCTGAAAGCCTTTGGCGTCGAATTTGACGTGTATTTCCTGGAATCCTCGCTGTACAACGACGGCAAGGTTGAAGCCACCGTAAAGCGCCTGCAAGATAACGGCTACACCTACGAAGACGGCGGCGCCCTGTGGCTGAAAACCACCGAATTTGGAGACGATAAAGACCGGGTTATGCGCAAAACCGACGGCGGCTACACCTACTTTCTGCCGGATGTTGCCTATCATCTGGACAAGTGGCAACGCGGTTTTAGCACGGTTATCAACGAACAGGGCGCCGACCACCATTCAACTGTTACCCGCGTTCGCGCCGGCTTGCAGGCGTTGAATATCGGTATTCCGGAAGGTTGGCCAGATTATGTGCTGCACCAAATGGTGATGGTCACCCGCGGTGGTGAAGAGGTAAAACTCTCCAAACGCGCAGGCAGTTATGTCACTCTAAGCGACCTGATTGAAGAGGTAGGCCGAGACGCCACCCGTTTCTTTCTGGCCGCACGGCGAGTGGATTCCCAGCTGACCTTTGACATTGATCTTGCGCGCTCGCAAACCAACGAAAACCCGGTGTATTACATCCAGTACGCTCACGCCCGCATCTGCAGCGTGTTGCGCAAGCTGGCGGTCGAAGGCGTGCAGCGTGGCCGTCACGAATGCGTAGGCGACCTGACTCTGCTAACGCTGGATGAGGAAAAAGAACTGGCCAACCAATTGGCAAAATATCCAGAGTTGGTTGCCAGCGCCGCTGCCCAGCGCGAGCCCCACACCCTGAGCCAGTACCTGCGGGAATTGGCCGGCCTGTTCCACAGCTATTACAACGCCCACAAGGTGCTGATTGAAGACACCGCCCTACGCGATGCCCGCATCAGCTTGTACTTGGCCGTACGCCAGGTAATCGAAAATGGCTTAGGCCTGCTGGGCGTTAGTGCTCCGGACGAGATGTAACCACAAAAATGTCGCGAGACTACGCCCGCAAATCGTCACCCAACCAGGCCACTACGCCTCGTCAAAAAGCGGGCAAGCCTGCCAGCACCCGGGCGCCGAAAGCCGCCGCCCCGGCGCGAGCTCAACACGGTAACCTGTCGATGAAATCGGTATTGGCACTGGCGGCTGTGGGCGGTTTCATCGGCTTTATTGTGTACCTGAACAGTTTGCCTGGCAGCGAGGCACCCGCCAAAGACGCAGCGCCCACTGAGCAGAAGGCACCGGCCAAAACACCAGCGCTGATAAAACCGGAAATCGCCAAACCCCAATTCCGTTTTTACGAAATGCTGCCGGAAACCGAGGTAATGCCTTCTACGGTGGACGAATACACGCCTAGCCCAGGGCGCCCGCAAGTCGATTACCTGCTGCAGTCCGGTTCGTTCCGCAAAGCTGAAGATGCCGAACGCCAGCGCGCCGAAATCGCGTTCCAGGGTTTACGCGCAGCGGTGCAAAAAATCGATCTGGAAGAGGGCAATGTCTGGTATCGGGTGAATGTCGGCCCGTTCACATCCCGCAGCCAAATGAACGCTGCTGTGGACAAGCTGGTGTCTATCAGCATTCAGCCGCTGGTGCGGAAAATCCCCAAAAAGAGCTAGTCTCTTTTAATTCTGATGCGTAAATCTAAAATTAAGTGCTGAACGTTCTGCCTTGAAAATTGCGGCGCTGCCTCCATAACTGCGCTAACACATTCGATCAGGCAACTGGAGCCCACATGACCACCATACTTTCCGTACGCCGTGACGCCGAAGTCACCATGGGCGGTGACGGCCAGGTGTCCCTTGGCAATACCGTAATGAAAGGCAACGCCCGCAAAGTTCGCCGCTTGTACAACGGCCAGGTTTTGGCGGGCTTTGCTGGGGGTACCGCCGATGCGTTCACCCTGTTCGAGCGCTTTGAAGCGCAACTGGAAAAACACCAGGGCAACCTAACTCGCGCCGCAGTGGAGCTGGCCAAAGACTGGCGATCAGACCGGGCGTTACGAAAACTCGAGGCCCTGCTGGCGGTGGCCGATAAAACCGTCTCACTCATCATTACTGGCAACGGCGATGTTATAGAGCCAGAAATGGGCCTGATTGCCATTGGTTCCGGCGGCCCTTTCGCCCAGGCGTCTGCCCGCGCGCTGTTAGAAAACACCGACATGAGTGCCCGCGAGATTACCGAAAAAGGGCTGATCATAGCGGCTGACATCTGCATTTACACCAACCAGAATCGCACCATTGAAGTGCTTTCTGCCAACGATTAAGCCGGAGCGATCATGTCTGCACTGACTCCTAGAGAAATTGTCCTCGAACTGGACAAACACATTGTTGGCCAGCAGGAAGCCAAGCGCGCGGTAGCGATTGCCCTGCGCAATCGCTGGCGCCGGATGCAGCTCAACGACGAGCTGCGTGAAGAAATCAGCCCCAAGAATATTCTGATGATTGGCCCCACCGGTGTCGGTAAAACCGAAATTGCCCGGCGCCTGGCCAAACTGGCGGACGCACCTTTTTTAAAAGTGGAAGCGACTAAATTTACCGAGGTGGGTTATGTGGGTCGCGATGTCGATTCCATCATTCGCGACTTGGCTGATATAGCCGTAAAAATGCTGCGGGAACAGGAAATGAAGCGCCACGAAAACAGCGCTCTGGACGCCGCGGAAGATCGCATTCTGGACGTCCTGTTGCCACCTGCGCGGGATGTCAACAACGATATCAAGCCGAAGGAAGAATCGACCACCCGCCAGATGTTCCGTAAAAAACTGCGGGAAGGCGAGTTGGACGACAAAGAAATTGAGATTGATCTGCGCAACAGCGGCGCCGGTGTCGAAATTATGGCACCGCCGGGTATGGAAGAAATGACCAACCAGCTGCAAAGCATGTTTGCCAACATGTCCCAAGACAAGCGCAAAACCCGCAAGATGCGGGTGGCTGATGCTCTACGTCGGGTGAAGGATGAAGAAGCCGCCAAGCTGGTAAACGAAGAAGATATCAAACAAAAAGCGGTACAAGCTGTTGAACAAAACGGCATCGTTTTTTTGGATGAAATCGACAAAGTGGCCAAACGCTCTGACAACAACTCCGCGGATGTGTCCCGCGAGGGCGTTCAGCGTGACCTTCTGCCGCTGATTGAAGGCAGCACGGTCACCACCAAATACGGCGCTATTCGCACCGATCACATCCTTTTTATTGCTTCTGGCGCTTTCCACATGACCAAGCCGTCAGACCTGATTCCAGAGTTGCAGGGCCGCTTGCCGATTCGGGTCGAACTGCATGCGCTAACGCCAAACGATTTCAAGCGCATTCTGACAGAGCCGGATGCCTCATTGGTGCAGCAGTATGAAGCATTGATGGGCGCCGAAGGCCTGAAGCTCAGCTTTACCGACGACGCCATTACCCGCTTGGCAGAAGTGGCGTGGAAAGTGAACGAGAACACCGAAAATATCGGCGCGCGACGTTTGCACACGATGTTGGAAAGACTGTTGGAAAGCCTGTCATTCGATGCCGGCGACAAGATCACGGAAGAGTTCGAAGTCACCGCCGAGTACGTCGAGGAGAAACTTGGCAAATTGGCGGAAGATGAAGATTTAAGCCGCTACATTCTGTAGCGGGCGATAACTAAAGCCGCGACCAAGGTAAAAATGCATTCTGGTCGCGCGCTATCAAGATCGGGCCTTTTCTGTCTGCCCGGTAACACTTTGCAAGCCGGCCGCCCGCCGGCTTTTCTGTGTCTGCGACTTTGCCTTTAACGTGGCCGGTGGTAACTCGCCAAACAGACTGGTGCTGACTGTGCGATCTGTGTCGTTCAAACAATCGTGGCGCAGAGCAATGCCGTATTTCGCCAATTTGGGTTCCAGTTCTGCAGCACGAAGGCGCAAATCGCGTCGAGTAGCCTGGTAGGCGTGTTCGCACAGCAAACGCCGGGATTCAAAACTGAACACATTGGAGCCAAACAGAATGGCGTCTTCGCTGCGGGGCTCAAACAGCACAATGTCCTTATCCGGATAGTCCTGGGCGTAACGGTCTATCCCGGACTGCATGCGCGAATGCACCATGGTGCGGTAGGTTTGCGCCAGCACATTTGGCATGCCAGAGCGGGTCATCTCGCCGGCTGCCAAGGTGCCGGCTTTCATGGCGGCAGTGGCGTCTAGCGGTACCTGAGGATTGATTGCCAGCACCAAGTCAGCCTGATGATCGAACGCCACCGATGCGTGAAGGCCTTTACGCAGGGTTCCATCGACGTAGTAATGGCCGTCTATTTCCACCGGTACGTAAATGCCAGCCGACGCCGTGCTGGCCTGAATGGCTTTGGAAATGGGCACGGCGTCAAACCCCGGCGCACCAAAACACACCGACTTCGAACTCTCCACATCGGCGACCACAATGAACAGTTGGCGCTTGAGTTGGCGAAAATCGTTGGTGCGGCCCAGCATGGTGAACGCGCGCCTTAAGTAATGGTGCAGGCCTTCGTTATTGAACAGCCCGGCGGGTGCGGCTTGAGCCAGAATGGTCAAGGCTTCCAGCAGGCTTTGATCGTAGGGGTTGTGAAAGAAGCGGGTGAGCGCGGTGGTAATCAGCCCCGGTATGGCCAGTAAACGGCGGCCCATTTCAGCGAAGGCCGGACGGTAAAAAACACCGGGATGAAACGGGTGCAATTCGGATTCGTTGCGCACAAAAATTCGACACAGCTGGGCGGTGGTTACCTGGTTCACCAGATGAGCCGCCACAAACGACCCTGAGTTTACCCCTACGTAAACATCCAGATCATTGAAATCTAGCCCTTCCAGAGCTTCGTCAAGTGCCCTCAGCGCCCCTATTTCGTAAATACCACCAATCGGGCCTCCGCCGCCTAACGCCACACCGATTCGGGGTTTTTTGCCGTTCGCTGCGGTCGTCGGCTTCGGTTTTTTTGTTAGTTTGCCATTACTCATAACTTGGCCTTCTCGAGTTATTCAGGCAGATGCCGAGGCTACCTCTGCCAACGTTTTGCCAGTGGATTTTCCGGGCCGCATATAGCGGCCAAAGCCGGCATTACGCAGCGCCAAGTCAACACAGCTTTTGATTACATGGGGCGAATCAAGCAGCAGGATGTCTGCTAACAAATTTGTCGCCCACTCAAGGCTGACACTGCGAATCACCGATTTTACTTTTGGCAGGCTGGCTGCGTTCATCGATAGTGAATCGTAGCCCATGGCCATCAGCAATACGGCGCCGCCCGGGTCCCCCGCTAATTCGCCACACACACCCACCGGCTTGCCCACGGCATGAGCGTCTTGGGCAATACGTACCAGCGCCTGCAGCACAGCAGGATGGTAAGAATGGTACAGCGGGGCCACACGGGGGTTGTTACGGTCTACTGCCAATAAATATTGGGTTAAATCGTTGGTACCCACCGACAGAAAATCCACCCGGTCGGCCAATTCGCGTATCTGATATACCGCTGCCGGCACTTCGATCAACACGCCCACTTTTGGCATGTGGATGTTGTAACCGTCTTTACGCACTTCGTGATATACGCGGTAAATCAGATGAAGAGACTCTTCTACTTCGGAAATATTGCTGATCATTGGCAGCATGATCTGCAAATTGTTCAGGCCTTCGCTGGCCTTCATCATCGCCCGCACCTGCAGCTGGAAAATCTCCGGGTGATCCAGGGTGACCCGTATGCCACGCCAGCCCAGAAACGGGTTTTCCTCTTGGATGGGGAAATACGTCAGGCACTTGTCGCCGCCGATGTCCAGGGTGCGCATGGTCACCGGGTTAGGCGCAAAGGCTTCCAACTGCTCGCGGTAGTATTCGCGCTGTTCCTGTTCCGAAGGGAAGCGATCTTTAATCATGAACGGCACTTCCGTGCGGTACAGACCAATGCCTTCGGCGCCGTGAGTCAGCGACCGCACCACATCGGTCATCAACCCGGTGTTTACCAGCATTGATACCCTGTGATGGTCGGTGGTTTCACAAGGCAAATCGCGCAGGGCTTCGAGACCCCGAATCAGCTCATTTTCTTCGTCGCAGATAACTTGGTAATAAGCGCGCAGATCCGCCGATGGCGACGCGAAGATCTGACCTTCGAAGCCGTCGACAACCAGTTCCTTGCCGTCGAGCTGATTCACGGGTATGTCGACCAGCCCCATTACCGTGGGTATGCCCATAGCGCGGGCCAGAATAGCCACGTGGGAGTGGCTGGAACCTTTCACCGACACCAATCCCACCAACTGGCCCTTGGGCACTTCGCCCAGCATAGCGGGGGTGATCTCTTCACTCACCAATACGGTGCGTTCGGGGTATTCAAGGCTGGCTTGCTCGCCTTCCTGCAAATGCGACAACAACCGCCGACCCAGATCGCGCACGTCTACCGCCCGCTCCTGCAGATAATGATCATCCATCATCTCGAAATTGCGCACGTACTGCTGCACAACCTGTTTCAGCGATCCTTGGGCCCAGTTACCTTCGCGAATTTTGCCGTTAACTTCGTCCGGCAGGGCTTCATCGCTGAGCATGCGTAGGTACACATCAAACAACGCCTGCTCCTGCGGCCTCAGCTGCGAGGCCAATCGTGCTGCGACCCGCTCGATGTCCCCGCGCACGGCACTTACCGCGCACTGGAACAGGCCCAGTTCGTGCTCAATATCATCCGTGGTTTTTTCTGGCACAAGGTCCAGGTCTGCCGCCGGGTAAACGGTTACACCGGTGCCAATGGCCACGCCGGGTGCTCCGGGCACGCCGTCAAAACCGATGTCATGCGCTTCCTCGCCGGTGAGCGACAAACCACCAATGGCGCCCGTGGCCTCGCTGTGGGCGATCACCCCGCTGAGCTGAGCCGAGATAGTCACCATAAAGGCTTCTTCGCCTTCATTAAAACTGCGCGAACTCTCACGCTGCTGCACTACTAGAACACCCATCAGGCGGCGATGGTGAATAATGGGCACACCCAGAAACGAGCGGAAGCGTTCTTCGCCGGTTTCAGGAAAGTAACGGTAACGAGGATGGGAAGGCGCATCCTCCAGATTAATCGGCTCTTCCCGCGAGCCCACAAGGCCCACAAGGCCCTCGGAATAACCCAGGCTAACTTTGCCAACGGCTTTGCGGTACAGCCCTTCAGTGGCCATCAGTACGTAGCGGTTGGTAGCAGGGTCTAGCAGATACACCGAGCAAACTTCGGTGTTCATGGCTTTTTGCACACGCGAGACAATAATGCTCAGCGCCTCCTGCAGGTCGCGGGCGCTGTTTACTTCCTGGACGATCGTTCGCAATGTACTCAGCATGTTGGGATTAGCCCGTCGTCATGATTGTTCCTTCGAGCGCCGGTTGTGCTCGGCACGTCGCACCTGCTCCATGTTGTGGAACAGCCGCGGCGCCAGTTCGCGCAGCGCACGTCGGTAGACTTCTTTTTTGAATGAGATCACCTGCCCCAACGGATACCAGTAGCTTACCCACTGCCAGCCGTCGAATTCCGGTGAATCGGTTCCATCTACGCATACCTGCGCGTCTGGTGAAAGCATCCTCAACAGGAACCATTTCTGTTTTTGCCCTACACACAATGGGTGCGAATTGTGGCGAACCATCCGCCGCGGCAAGCGGTATCTTAACCAGCCTCGCGTACAGCTGATAATTTCCACGTCGCGGGCACACAGCCCGACTTCCTCCCCAAGCTCCCGGTACAATGCCTGTTCCGGTGTTTCATCCTGATGAATTCCGCCTTGCGGGAACTGCCAGGAGTTTTGGCCTATGCGCCTCGCCCACAACACTTGCCCTTTGTGGTTGGCCAGAATGATTCCGACGTTGGGTCTGAAACCGTCTGAGTCGATCACGGTACAGTACCTCGTTAATAGTCGGTTAACCGTAGCAAAATGCGACGGTCAGGTTTTTCCAAGTTGCTCTCATTCTTGCAGAATCCCAAGAAATCGGCAATCACGACTGTTTGCGTGCGGCCATGATAAACTGCGGCGCACTGCAAGACGCTGGCAAGTGCCGGTTTTCAGCCACCTTAATCACCGAGGCAGCACCATGACTCTGGCCATATTCGATCTGGACAACACCTTGCTGAATGGCGACAGCGACCACGCCTGGGGCATTTTTCTGGCGGCGCAGGGCATTGTAGACGCCGATGTACACCGCAAAGCCAACGACCGATTTTATCAGGACTACCTGAACGGCGAGCTGGACGTGTTTCGCTATCAGCGTTTTGTGCTGGAACCCCTGGCGCAGTTTTCACAGGACGAGCTGCACACCATGCACGGGCGTTTTATGGTCAGCCACGTGCAACCGATGTTGCAAACCAAAGCCGCCGAGCTGCTACACCAGCACCGCAGCCAAGGCCATACACTGATGATTATTACCGCCACCAATCATTTTATTACCAGGCCAATCGCCGACCTTTTGGGCATTGAGCACTTGATTGCCACCAACCCGGAAGTGGTGAATGGCCGCTTTACCGGAGAGGTGTCGGGCACGCCCAGTTTTCAGGGCGGAAAGGTAACGCGTCTGACGCAGTGGCTGAGTGAAAACAATGAGTCATTGGACGGCGCCTGGTTCTACAGCGACTCCATCAACGACGCACCACTGCTAGAACAGGTTGCGAATCCGGTGGTGGTCGACCCGGATTCGCGCCTGGAAGCCATGGCCCGCGAGCGCGATTGGCCCGTTATGTCGCTGCGGGACTGATTCCCCCAGCGAATTTTTAGGCGCTGGATAGCCGGGACTATAAAAACCCGGTTAGCGAACGCACAAAACAGGATTTGATGTAATCGGTTTCCGCAATGCCCGGAATGATCGGGTGGTCCGGCGCCTGATGGCCCTGCTCCAGCAGCTGCACAAAGCGGTCAATTTTGCGACCGCTACCGCGGATAATGTCTACCAACTTTTCCTGGGACAAGTGCATAGAGCAAGATGCCGACACCAGTAAGCCGTCCCGCTCCAGCAGGCGCAAACCCAGCTGATTCAGGCGCGCATAAGCTTGCTCACCGGCTTTCTGGTCACGGCGGCGGGGTATCAGTGCAGGCGGGTCTAGCACCACAATGTCGAATTTCTGTTTTTCATCCGCCAATGCTTTTAACGCGTCAAAGGCGTCGCCTTCAATCGTATCAACATTCGTCAGTCCGTTCAGGCGGGCGTTGTGATGCACCGACTCAATGGCTGACGCCGAGCTGTCTATGCAGGTCACGCTGGTGGCGCCTGCACTGGCGGCTTGTATGCCCCAACCGCCCACGTAACTGAATACATCCAGCACCCGCTTGCCCGGCGCGTAGGCCTGCAAACGCGCACGATTCATACGGTGGTCGTAAAACCAGCCGGTTTTCTGCCCGCCCGCCAGCGGCACTTCAAACTTGACGCCGTTTTCTTCCAGTTGAAGCATTTCAGGGGCGCTGCCGTGGGCCTGCTCCACATAGCTTTCCAGACCTTCCACTTTGCGCATTTTGCCATCGTTCTTCAGCACAATAGAGCTAACTTGGGTCAGCCTTTGTATTGCCCGTACAATGGCGTCCTTCATCTGTTCCATGCCGGCGCTGGAAATTTGCACCACCACGGTGTCCCCAAAGCGGTCAATCACCAGCCCGGACAGGCCATCACTGTCACCAAACACCCAGCGGTAAAACGGCTTGTTAAACAGCCGCTGGCGCAATTCCAGCGCAACTTCCATGCGCTGGGTAAGCCGTTGCGAAGTCATGCCATGGGTTGGGTCACGGCTAATCAGCCGGCCACAAATCAGCGCATGGGGATTCACAAACACGGTGCCCAAAGGCTTGTCGTTCGATGCGCGCAGCTCTGCCTGAACACCGGCTTCGAAGCCTGTCAGCGGCGAGCGCTTAATATCCACTTCATTACTGTAGACCCACAAGTGGCCTGCCCGCAGTCGGCGCTCGGCGCCTTTGCGGAGGTATAATACCGGGAAATTCATAAAAGATTGTTACTCCGCTGCGACCAGGTCGCTGTAAGTGTCTGCATCCATCAGGCCATCAAGCTCGCCGTCGTCGGTCATTTTCACCCGAAACAGCCAGCCTTCGCCGTAAGGGTCTTCGTTCACTTTTTCTGGCTCGTCTTCTAACAACTCGTTAATTTCGACCACTTCGCCAGTCACCGGGCTGAATACGTCTGAGGCAGATTTAACGGACTCCGCCACGCCGGCTTCTTCGCCGCCGGTTACGGTAGCGCCCAGCTCCGGAACCCCAATATAAACCACGTCGCCCAACTGCTGTTGGGCAAAATCGGTTATGCCCACGGTGGCCAAGCCGCTTTTATCTACCCGCACCCACTGGTGGGTTTCAAGGTATTTCAAATCAGAGGGAACATCGCTCATGGTCGAATCCTGATAAGTTAAAATAAGTTTTTAGTAACGGATTGGCCGCATTTTAGCTGAACAAGGGGCGTCTCGTCTGGCTAATTCGTCAATACGACACCTGATAAAACGCCTGGCGCAATGCCCTGCCAGCGAACCTCTGTGGCCAGCTTCAGAAACGCGCTGAGGTAATCCACATTGCGGTCGCGCTCGCGACAGCCCAGAAAGATCTGTTTACCGATGCCCGTTTCGCCCAGCTGTACCGGCACAATGGACATACGCTGCTGGTATTCCTGCACCAGCCAGCGAGGCAGAGCCGCTACACCGCGGCCGGCAGCGACCATCTGCAACATAATATCGGTGGTTTCGATGGTTTTGTGCCGCGCCGGGCGAATGTTGGCCGGAAGTAACAGATGTGTGTATACATCCAGGCGCTCCACCGCCACCGGGTAAGTGATCAGAGTTTCCGATTCCAGATCTTGCGCGCTGATCCAATCGTTGTGTGCCAATCGATGGCCACTGTGGACCACCAGCACCTGCTCGTAATCGAACACCGGTTCAAACACCAGGCCTGGCCGATGCAGCGGGTCTGGCGTTACCAGCAGATCAATGTCATGGCCAAAGAGCGCGCCAATACCGCCAAACTGAAATTTCTGCTTTACGTCTACGTCTACCGTGGGCCAGTGCCCCAGATAAGGCCCCACCACTTTTAACAGCCACTGATAACAGGGATGGCATTCCATACCAATTCGCAGCGTGCCTGCCTGGCCGCGGGCGAACTGATCGATTTGCAATTCAGCATGCTCGAATTGCGGCAGCAAACGATTCGCCAGAGCCAGCAGGTATTTGCCCGCCTGGGTCAGCTGCAGTTGCCGACCTTCGCGCAACCATAAAGGGGTGCCTAGCTGCTGCTCCAATTTACGGATGGAATGACTCAGCGCCGACTGGGTCAGGTGCAAGCGCTCGGCGGCGGCGGTCAAGGAGCCACCCGCTTCGACGGCCCGCAGAACCTCCAGATGGTTACGTTCAATCACAGATCTGCTCAATCATAGCTCAGCCTAACGTGAATAAAATTCATGGATACGTGAAATAATACCATTATTTTTCATAACTCCTCAGCGGTAATCTGATTGCTCATAACCAATAGCAATCAACACACACGCTTTATTCCGGAGATAAATATGACCATTACCCACAACCTGGGTTTTCCCCGCATTGGCGCCCAGCGCGAACTGAAACTTGCCCAGGAAGCTTTCTGGCAAGGCAAACTCAGCGCAGACGAGTTGCAGTCTGCGGCAGCCTCTTTACGCACCCAACATTGGCAGTGCCAAAAGGTGCAGGGGCTGAGCTGGGTACCCGTAGGAGACTTTTCTTTATACGACCAAGTGCTCGACATGAGCGCTACCCTCGGCAATTTGCCCGAGCGCGCCAGCGCCGCGGACGGCACCGAGTTGGATCATTACTTTCGCGTGGCCCGCGGCCGTTCGGCCAGCGACAACGCCTGCGGCCCTGCCCATGTCCATGCCGGTGAGACGAACGAGTGTCACGCAGGCGAAATGACCAAGTGGTTCGACACCAACTACCACTACATCGTGCCAGAGTTTCACGCCGACACGGAATTTAGTCTGAACGCCGATCGCCTGGTTGCACAACTGGCTGAGGCTCGCGCGCAAGGCGTTGCCGCAAAACCGGTGATTCTTGGCCCGGTATCGTATCTTTTTCTGGGCAAAAGCAAAGACGACAGCGACCGCCTGGACCTGCTGGACAAACTGCTGCCGGTGTACGGCCAACTGTTGCAAACCCTGGCGGACAATGGCGCCAGCTGGGTACAGATTGACGAGCCGGCGCTGGTCACCGAACTCAACAGCGACTGGCGCCATGCCATTACTCTGACTTACCACCGGCTAAAATCTGCACCTGTAAAACTGTTGCTGACGACCTACTTTGGTGAGCTGCGGGAGAATTTGCAGTTGGCCTGCGAACTGCCAGTGGCGGGCCTGCACCTGGACGCCGTTAGTGCACCGGCGGAAGTTCAACGCCTGGTTGACTGGTTGCCAAGCCACAAAGTGCTGTCGCTGGGAATCATCAGCGGTCGCAACATCTGGAAAACCGACCTGACAGCAACACTGGACTGGCTGGAGCCAATACAACAGAAACTGGGTGACAGGCTATGGCTAGCGCCTTCCTGTTCACTGCTGCACGTGCCGGTGGACCTTGCCCAAGAAACCGAGCTTGATGCCGAAGTACACAACTGGCTGGCCTTCGCCCAACAGAAACTGGAAGAACTGAACTTGCTGGCCCGGGCCTTGACCCACGGCCGCGACACCGTTGCTGCAGAACTTAGCGCCAACGCTGAAGCGCTGGCCAGCCGGCGCCGGTCACCGCGGGTGCACAACCCAAACGTGGCCTCATCGGTGGCGGCGATCACGCCCGAACTAGGCCAGCGCAAGAGCCCGTTCGACAAGCGCATTGTGCTGCAACAGCAGCACTTGAATCTGCCGGCCTTTCCAACCACCACCATCGGATCTTTTCCGCAAACCGCTGAGATTCGCCAAACCCGACTGCAATTTCGCAAGGGTGAGCTGGACGCCGCCGCTTACCAGGAGCGCATTCGCGAGGAAATCGCCCACTGTGTCCGCCAGCAGGAAGAATTGGGACTGGATGTACTGGTGCATGGTGAAGCCGAGCGCAATGACATGGTGGAGTATTTTGGCGAACAGCTGGAGGGCTATGTCTTCAGTCGTTTCGGTTGGGTGCAGTCTTATGGTTCCCGCTGTGTGAAGCCACCGATTCTGTTCGGCGATATCTCGCGGCCAAAAGCGATGACGATAGACTGGATAAACTACGCCCAGTCGCTTACCAGCAAGCCGCTTAAAGGCATGCTGACCGGCCCGGTCACCATTCTGAACTGGTCCTTTGTGCGCGACGATCAACCCCGCCGTGACACGTGTTTGCAGCTGGCGCTGGCCATTCGCGAGGAAGTACAAGATTTGGAGGCAGATGGCGTGAAGATTATCCAGATTGATGAAGCCGCGCTGCGCGAAGGCCTGCCATTACGCCAGACCGATTGGGACAGCTATCTTCAATGGGCGGTAGACGCTTTCCGCATAACCGCTAACGGCGTGAGTGATCAAACCCAGATTCACACCCACATGTGCTATTCGGAGTTCAACGACATTATTGCTGCCATCGCCCGCATGGACGCCGACGTAATTACCATTGAAACATCGCGTTCTGACATGGAACTGCTGAACGCTTTCAAGAACTTTGACTACCCTAACGACATTGGTCCTGGTGTTTACGACATTCACTCCCCGAACATTCCGCGGGTCGATCAGATTACCGGCTTGATGAACAAGGCAGCAGAACGGATTCCGGCGCAGCGGTTGTGGGTAAACCCGGATTGCGGCCTGAAAACCCGCCGTTGGGAAGAAGTGCAGCCAGCGCTGCGGGCCATGGTAGACGCCGCCAAAGAGCTGCGCCAGAAACTGGCAGAGCAAGCCGCTTGAAATAGGGCGGAGTAAACAAGGATTTAGTAGGCAAGGGCCCAATAAGATAGTGACTTAGTAGATGGGAGCTTAGTAGCCCCCGCCATCGCGATCCAGTACGACCTTGAAATCCAGCGCCCGGTGCACCTTGGTAGTGAACCCACCGGCGCTGCCCAGCTCGAACCAACGATACCCGGGCGGGCGCTCTTCAACCGAGAACTCACGGGCGCCGGCGGTAAACTGAATACAGGTTGAGGGCGTGCCCAACAGGCGCACGCCGTTTTCCTGCCGGTCCACTTCCTGATGAATATGGCCCCAGGTAACCACCCTGACCTGTGGGTGGCGATTAATAATTTTCCAGAAAGCGTCACGATTGTGCAGGCCGATGTCGGCCATCCAGTTGGCGGTTATATCCACTGGGTGATGATGCAAAGCTATGAGCGCGGGCAACCGGGGGTTCGCTGCCAGGGTTGCTTCTAGCCAGCCCAACTCTTGCCGCGTTAACTCGCCGTGCACCTTGAGCGGGACCGATGAGTCCAGCATCAGAATCTGCCAGCCACCCTGCTTCAGGTGTTTGCGCTCGGCACGGTAGCGGCGGGCAACCGGCCACAGCCGCTCGATATTGTCGTGGTTACCCGGAATCCAAACGCTGTCGCAATCAAATCTCGCCAGCGCCTGCGCCAATGCCTCGTAGGCATCAACGCTGCCATCCTGTGCCAAATCACCGGTGGCCAGCACCAAATCTGGCTGACCGCAGTGTTTCAGTACGTCATCAATCACCGCGGCCAGACTGTCGCGAGTGTTCATGCCAAACAACTTACCATCGCGGCCGGCTTTCAGGTGGGGGTCTGTCAGCTGCAGAACTCTTAGCGGTCGCAGCTCTTGCAACAAAGATTGAGTCGTCATCGGGCAGATCCGGCAAACATGTCGTTAAGGGTGAACCCTAGTTTACGCTGCCCGGAGCTTGCAGACCCTTTGCTGAATGCTAAAGAAGTCACATTCTGGCTAGTTCAGACCGTGTTTTTGTGCGGTTCAGCAGGTTATCAAAACGGTTGGGCGGAATTAATTCTGACAATCGCCCGATGTCCAGACCGCATGCTCCATTGGCAGGTGGCCAAAACGCAGGCAGTAATCCAGCCAGTCAGCCAAAAAACTGTTCACCTGCGCTTTTTCATCGGGGTGGTGCATATAGCGATTGGGATAGTCGTTCACCGGCGCAATCTGGCGGTCACGGTAACAACTGATCACTTCCGCCATCTTGGCGTCGTGATACACCCGCACCGTCATTTGCGGATTGTTCAGCCAGCGCCCGGCGTTGTGCACCTGCTCAAGCAGCAGAGTTTCGGTAAAGCGCGCGATTTGCAGAATTTCGATACGCACCCGGCCTAAGTACTGGTGTTCGCGGTGAAGCTCAAACTCTGCAACGGGCTGACCGTCGGCTTCCAGCTGGCGCAGCTTATGCAGCCTTTGATAATTACCATCACCCAAGGCGCCCAGCTGCCGCAGATCTGGCACGTAGCGCTTGGGCTTCATGGTCCACTGATTCATCGATTCATACCTTCCCGCAGGCGCGGGCGATTCAGCTCCAGCCATTGCAAAGCAATAATGGCGGCGGCGTTGTTGATACGACCGTCCTTGATCATCGCTATGGCGTCTTCAGCAGCCAGAACGTGGGCGCGAATGTCCTCATTTTCGTATTCAAGGCCAAACAGACCGCCAGCGTTTGCGCTGTTGATTTCACCATAATACAGGTAAATCATTTCGGTGGTGCCACCGGGCGACACCAGGTAACTGCAAATAGGGTCCAGGCGTTTAAAACTCAAGCCAGCTTCTTCGTCGGCTTCACGGTGGGCCACGTCTTCCGGGTTTTCGCCCTCTTCGTTCATGCCCGCCACCAATTCCAGCAGCCAGGGCGACTGGTTGCGCCCGATCGCCCCTAGGCGAAACTGCTCTATTAATACGACTTGATCGCGCTGCGGATCATAAGGCAGCACGCAAGTGGCGTCGCCACGGACAAACAACTCGCGGGTGAAAGTGGGCATAGTGCGGCCGTCAAAACGCGGGTGGCTTAGCCACAGTTTGTCCATGCGGAAAAAACCCTGAAACACGGTTTCACGCTTTTCGACGCTGACGTTGTTGGCTTGAAACTGGAACGGTTTGGTCATGGTTTGCCCTAAGCTAAAAACAGTTCTGAAAGATAGTCGCTGGCCTGCATGAATTGCAAGTACGGTGTGGAGCTGGTTTGAGGATTGACTGGCGCGCTCTAATACATGCCTTCTACAACGGTAGAGCTGGCGGCGATAATTGGCCATAATGAGGGATACAGATTTGCTTGCCATCAAGCGGGCTCTCGCCCAAGCGCACAGGTTTTCAGGAGATGAAATGAAGAAACAATTGCTATCCGGGCTTATCGGCCTTTTTGCGGTGTCGCCCGTATTTGCCATGGACCTGATTCAAACCTACGAAAAAGCACTTTCCTACGACTCCGGTATTGCGTCTGCCCGCGCCAGTTTTGAAGCCCGGCAGGCGGCCAGCGATATTAGCCGTAGCAAATTGCTGCCGCAGCTTGGCGCCTCCGCCGACGCTAATTATACGGATAGCGATGGCCCGTCACAGAATGTGGACTACACAACCCTGGGGCTTGGCCTGCAGTTGACCCAGCCGGTGTTTCGCGCTGACGCCTGGTTCAACTACGATGCCAGCAAATTCCAGACCGACTCGGCTCGCGCTCAGTACCATCTTGCCCAACAGCAGCTGATTCTTGATGTGGCCTCCGCCTATTTTGACGTACTGCGGGCGCAAGATACAGTGACCACCCTGCGAGCCACCGAAACGGCTATACAGCGCCAATATGACCAGGCCCAGGAACGCTTCGATGTGGGTTTGATTGCGATTACCGAAGTGCTTGAAGCCCGCGCCACGTTTGATGACATCCGCAGCCAGAGAATTGCTGCGGAAAACAGTCTTAACATCGCCCGCGAGCAACTGGCTCGTTTAACTGGCGAATACACAGAGCAGCTTGAAAATCTGCGCCAGAACTTCCCCCTGAACCCGCCCGAGCCGATGAATCCGGATTTGTGGGAAACCACCGCGCTGGAGCAGAACTGGACCATTCAGGCAGCCATGTTTGACCTGAAAGCCAGCGAGGAAACTTTGAAAGCGGCCAAGGCAGGGCATTATCCAACGGTGGATTTTCAAGCCTCTTATGGTAAGTCAAAAATCGGCGGACTCGATAGCAGCGGCCCGTTAACTCAGCAGCGCAACGGCACCACCACTCAGGGCGTCATTGGCTTCCAACTAAACGTTCCGCTTTACTCCGGCGGCGGCATTCAGGCCGGTGTGCGCCAGCAGCGCTCTTTGCTAACCGTGGCAGAAGAGTCGCTGAACACGGTGCGCCGTGACGTTCGCGTAGACACCCGCAGCCGCTTCCTGACCATCAACAACAATATTGAAACCGCGTCGGCCCTGAACCAGACCATTATATCGCGACGCAGCGCGCTAGACGCCACCCGCGCCGGTTATGACGTAGGCACACGTAACATTGTTGAAGTGCTGGATGCTGAGCGCGCTTACTATGTAGCGCTGCGAGACTTCGCCAACGCCCGTTACGACTACGTGGTGAACTCGTTACGGCTCAAGCAATCAGCTGGCACCCTAAGCCCGCAGGACCTGGTAGAGCTGAACAACTGGCTGAGCGCAAACGCACCGGGCATCGAAGCCCTGGCCAACGACGATACAACCTTAAACAGCCAAACAATGAGCCAGTAAGCCAGTAGCCGTATTTTTCAGCCGGCGGGCCTAAACCCGCTGGCTTATGCCGGCCACCACACGGTCCAAAGCGCCTCGATTACTTTTCACTACCGCCAAAGCGCGCTGACCGCTTTCGTGCAACGCCTGTTGATTATTTAATAGCCGAGTCAGGCACACCAACAACTCCCCAGCAGACTTTACGATGGTTACTCCGTCGTGCTCCTGCAGGCACTCATAAATCGACTCGAAGTTGAATACGTGGGGGCCAGAGATCACCCCTATCCCCCAGGCCGCCGGTTCCAAAGGATTGTGGCCGCCGCGCTCAATCAACGAGCCGCCAATAAAAGCAAGATCACTGGCGCCATACAGCATCATCAATTCGCCCATGGTATCGCCTAAATACACCTGAGCAGCAGCGGGGCTATCGTTCAACGATCGACGAGCGAGGCTGAGACCTGCCTTTTTAACAGCGCTGGCGACCAGCTCGAAACGCTCGGGATGGCGCGGCACAATAATCATCAGTGCATTGGGTACAGCCGCCAGTAGTTTTCGGTGGGCTTTAAGCAGCTGCCTACTTTCACCATCGTGGGTGCTACCGGCGATCCAGACAGGGCGACCGCCAAACTGCGCCTTCAACTGCTGAGCCTGCTCACGTACCCGCGGTTCAATGTCCACGTCAAACTTCACACTGCCAGTAACGGCAACTTTGTCAGCAGCCACGCCAATTCGACGAAACCGCGCTGCATCTTGTTCAGCTTGCGCCGCCACCCAGCTAATGCTCTGCATGACGGGTCTCGCCAAACTTCGAACGCGCTCATAACCCCGCGCCGAACGCTCCGACAGGCGCGCGTTGATCAAAAACACAGGCACGCGCGCTTTACGGCTCTGGCTGATTAGATTAGGCCAGATCTCCGTTTCCATGATAACCAGAATACTTGGCTGAACCCGCGCCAGAAAACGCTTTACCGCGCCTGGTGTATCGTAAGGCACGTAAGCGTATTGCACCTTATTGCCAAACATTTTCTGAGCTTGGGCTAGCCCGGTGTCGGTCATCGCCGTCATCAAAATGGTAACATCCGGATTACGTTCCAAAAGTCGCCGTATCATGGGTGCCGCGGCAATCGTCTCCCCTACCGACACTGCGTGCACCCAGATAACAGGTGCGCTGACCGCCGGCGCAAAGCCAAGACGCTGGGCCCAGTTACGGCGCAAGCGCGGAGAATGGCGACCGCCCCACCACAGGCGCAGAAAAATGTAAGGCAGCAGCAGGCGGATCAGTTGGGAATAGATAAATTGCAGCACAGCGGGCTCCGAATAAGGCAGTGCGCTATCATAGACCAAACACCAGCGATTTGCCTTTAACAGCGGCACCCGCTATTGCTAGCGCCTGGGTATGCTGGAGCTCTGGCTTACCCAAAATTTCCAAGACGTGCGAGTTTGACCTTAGTGAAGAATAAATACCGTAAACAACCGCGAAATACTGACTTGAGTGCGTATCGTCACCCACGCTGGTGGCCTACCTGGGCTGCCATGTCTTTTATGTGGCTGGTAGCGCAGCTGCCCTTACGCGTGCAGTGGTGGCTCGGCTCCAGCCTGGGCCGTCTGGTTTTACGCCTGAGTAGCAGCCGGCGGCGCATCACTGAAACCAACATTCGCCTGTGTTTTCCGCAACTCACGGAGCAGCAGCAACGCGAATTGGTCAAAAAATCGTTTATCGCCAATGGCATTGGCTTGCTGGAAATTGGGGTGTGTTGGTTTTGCGATACCGCCAAACTCAAAGCCATTACCACCCTACATGGGCTGGAGAACTTCGAGCGCGCACTCGAGGGCGGCAAAGGCGTGCTGTTGGTCGGCGGGCACTACAGTACTCTGGAAATGGGGGGCAGCCTTGCCACCCATTTCATAGAATCAAGCGTCATGCAGCGGGACCATAACAACCCGTTGGTGAACGCGATAATGACCCGGGCCCGTGAACGCCGCTACGGCATGGTGCATGGCGCCCGCGACTTGCGTGGACTGTTTCGCAGTCTGAAACAGAACCACGCAGTCTGGTACGCTACCGACCAGGATTACGGCCGCAAAGACATCGTGTTTGCGCCTTTTTTCGGGATACCAACCGGCACCATTACTGCCACCTCCCGCATTGCCGAACGCAGTGGCTGCAAGGTGGTGCCCTTCAGCCACTTTCGCCGCAGCGGCAAACCGGGCTACGACATTTATTTTCATCCAGCTCTGGAGAACTTTCCAAGTGGCGACGACCTTGTTGACGCAACCGCGATCAACCAGACCATAGAGCAGGAAATAAAACGTTCACCGGACCAGTACCTATGGATGCACCGTCGTTTCAAAACCCGACCCGATCCAGATGACCCAGGCTTCTATGGCCGCAAACGCTAACACATCCTGTCCGGTTATCTGGCTGCTAACCGACAACAAGCCGGGCCACCGCAACCAACTCAAAGGCCTTGGCAACCGCCTGCGGGTGCTGGCTGGCGCCTCGCTGCACTGGGTAGACGTGAGCACCGTCAAGACGCCACTATGGCGAGTACTCCTGGGGCGGCCGCCCGTGCTCGACCCTGCTCTACCAAAGCCAGACCTGATCATCGCCGCCGGCTCCGGATCCCATCGCTTACTGTTGGCCCTGCGCAAGGTTAAAGGTGCGCGCACACTGGTGCTGATGAAACCGGGCTTCCCACTGCGCTGGGTAAGTGGAGCCATCATCCCCCAACACGACCGGGTGAAACCGGGCCCGAACCTGTTTCTGACTCAAGGCGCGATCAACGCCATCACCCCTGTTGCAGAACCGAGCACCCAGCCACGCGGATTAATTCTGGTGGGTGGCCCGTCGGCGCATTTTTTCTGGAGCGATGACACGATAATGGCCCAGATTCATGAGTTACTGCACAACTACCCAAAATGGAGCTGGATCATCAGCAGCTCCCGGCGGACGCCCGCCAGCTGCCAGCAGGCGTTGGCTGCGCTTGAAACCAGCCGAATTCAGGTCTTGACCCCGCAGGATACCGGTGAGAACTGGCTCAGCACCGCATTGGCGCACAGCCGTTGCGCCTGGATAACCCCCGATAGCATGTCGATGGTGTGCGAAGCGGCAACCTCTGGCGTACCCACCGGGGTGTTTCAGCTGCCAGCTAAGCGCCGCAGCCGCGTTGCCCTGGGCCTGGCCGCCATGCAGGAGCAGCATCTGGTGGCCACCTGGGATGACCACTACAAGGTTATGACCGTTAGCCCCGGATCACGTATTCTATTCTGGCAGGCAGACGCTGCGGCACGCTGGGTTATGACACACTTTTTACCAACTGGGCTTTAACGATGAAAATTCTTCAGGCGCTGCCAGCGCTGCACAGTGGCGGTGTAGAGCGGGGTACCGTCGAATTCGCCAGACAGCTAACGCACTTGGGCCACAGTTCCTATGTTGTGTCTAGCGGCGGACCTCTGGCGGATATGCTGGAGCAAGAGGGCAGCACCCACATCACCCTGCCCATACACCGCAAATCACTGGCCTCATTTGGCCAGATCTGGCCAATGGCGCGGCTACTGAAAGAGGTGCAACCCGATATTGTGCACGTGCGCTCGCGCATGCCCGCCTGGATTATTCAACTGGCGTTGAAAACCCTGGACAAACAATTGCGCCCGGCCATTGTTACCAGCTTCCATGGAATGTATTCGGTAAGCCCCTACAGCGCGGTGATGACCAAAGCAGATCATATTATTGCGGTGTCGAACTGCGTAAAAGACTACGTAATCGACAATTTTTCTGTGCCCGAGCAAAAGATTACCGTGATTCAGCGCGGTGTCGACGTGAACTATTTCCGCAAGCGTCTGCCTTCCGAGCAGTGGCGCCAGGATTTGTTACAAAACTATCCCCAGCTCAGTGATAAACGCATCCTAATGATGCCGGGGCGAATTACCCGTTGGAAAGGACAGTTACAATTTTTAGACGTGATGGCTGAGCTGGTTCATAACACCCCTGTTGGAGCAAACGAACGGCCTTACCACGGTATTGTGGTGGGCGGAGCCGAACCGGGTAAGAAACACTTTATGGAAGAACTTACCCAGCGCCGTGCCGAGCTTGGCCTGCAGCAACACGTCAGCTTTCTGGGCCAGCGCAGCGATATGGCTGAGTTGTACCAGCTAGCAGACCTAGTGTGTCATCTGTCCACCAAACCCGAACCCTTCGGCCGTACGGTTACCGAAGCACTGGCGTCCGGCACGCCGGTTGCCGCATTCAACCGCGGTGGTGCTGCCGAAACATTACAGGCATGCTTCCGTGACGGACTTGTAACTCCCGATGACACCCGGGAATTCGCCCGGGTTGCACTCAGGCTGTTGAACGATAAAACATCGAATATCGAGATCCCTTTCAGGTTTCGTCTTCAGGCGCAAACAGAGTCGACACTAGAGGTCTACCGCAAAGTTCTTGGCAAAGCGCCCCCGTCATCATGAGCGCACCAGACCATCTCACCGTCGTTCAGCTAATCGCCACTTCGGGAAGCAATTGGGGAGGCATGGAGAAGCATACAGCCGACCTTTCGGAGGAACTTGCGCGCTGCGGCCATAAAGTCCATGTTCTTGCTCACCCTGATTACAGACAACGCTTTTCACACAGGGTTAATTTCCACCCTTTACCGGTTCAATGGGGAAGACGGAACCCCTTGCTTAAGCTGCGTTTAAGGCAAATTATTCGCAAGCTGTCACCCGATGTACTCCACGCCCAAGGCAATAAAGCTGCCGCACTGCTGTCTGGAACGGGAAGACACGGAAACATAACGGTGGGCACTATCCACGGGACAAAAACCAGCCATAAGGATTTCTGCAAGCTTGACGGGGTAATTGCCGTCAGTACCGGGATCTATCAGCGCCTTTCGCACGCCAATACAAAGCTGATATACAACGGCGTAAAGCCTCAGAACGACGGAGCTAGAACAACCAATGCGATTCCTGATGTCCAAGCCTTTGCGCTGGCTATAGGTCGCCTTGAGCCAGTCAAGCAGTTCGACAACCTGATTTCTGCGTGGGCCGCGCTCAAACCGCCACTGCCACTTTACATTCTGGGCGATGGCTCCAGGATGGATCTATTGAAGGCGCAGGTACAACGCCTTGGCGCTGAAACGTTCATAAAACTACCCGGTTACGAAGACAACCCTGCGGCCTGGCTGCAACAAGCGTCGGTCTGCGTAATCAGTTCTGAGCGCGAGGGTTTCCCTTATGCACTGGTTGAAGCGTTACTTGCAAGGTGTCCTGTGCTGTCAACGCCGGTCAACGGTGCGCTTGATCTTCTTCCTGCGGAAAGCCTGGCAGACTCGACCAGCCTGAACGCGCTGCAGACACTCCTGTCGGTGCAACTTGCCGGCCTGGGAGGCCTGAAGAAGAGTCAGGAAGCATGCTTTGGGCGTGCCTCCCGAGAGCTTACCCTAGAGGCCATGGCAAGCCGGACAGAAGCTTTTTATTATGAGCTTCTAGGCAAAAAATCCGTGGACTGACCACACAATTCCCGCCGTGGCTCTGCGCAATCTCTGGTCTATCCTAAAATCACTTTTCTGCGCGGCTCTGGCCATCTATCTCCGCCAGCATCTGTAACTCTTTTGCCTTGGCCAGCCTCATGAAATTTCTATTCGCAGCCGTAATAGAAACACTGAGCCCAAACCAGCCGTTCATGACCTGCCGGTGAATCAGATAATATTTGAGAAACTTGAGAGGGAATTCCACAAACAATCGGCCAGCGGAAATTTTTCGGCCTTTCGCCACCAGATACCGCGCTTGCTCTGATGAAAGCTGGCAGTATTTTCTCTCCATCTGTTCAAGCGATATAAGCGTCCTGTGGAGAACATCTCCCTTTAGATACTCTACCTTCCCCTCCCTCACTTGGGGCCGATCATTATTGCTATCTTTCTCCGCCTCAATTGCAGCCTTTTTCCGGTTGTATAGCCGCAGGATCTTCTTGCTTTTATCATGCCTGAACGGGTGCCCGGGGTTCGGTTGAGACAACACCCAGCGCATTTTAAAGCCCGCTATGTCAGCCGGGATGGGTGCCTCGAAAAGCGCCTTTATATTTTCAACAAGTTCGTCCGACAGGATTTCATCAGCATCCAGATCCAGTACCCAGTCGTTGCGGCAAAGACTTGCGGCATACGCCTTCTGACACGCGAAGCCGTACCAATCATTGTGCACAAACCGGGCACCTGCCGATTTCACAATATCCCTGGTGTTGTCTGTACTGCCAGAGTCCACGACAATGACTTCATCAACCCAGCCAATCACCTTTGCCAGCGACTCCGGGAGCCTCATCTCTTCGTTCTGGGTAATGTAGTAAACGGATAGCGGTAGTTTCATCACAGCTCCTGGCATTAAAGCAGTCGACTCAAGCCTCAGGCCGGTCATTATTACGATGCCAGTATGGTAAAGTATTTCACCTCAGGTTGGTGCTTTTCCAAAGCTTTCACAAACTCAGGCCCGGAGTAAACTCATGATTCACCCCGTCATTATGGCTGGCGGTACCGGCTCACGACTTTGGCCACTTTCGCGCCAGCTGAATCCCAAGCAGTTTCTGAAACTGACGGACCCAAAGTGGTCGATGCTGCAATCCACCGTTGCCCGGCTCAATGGCCTAGCGGCGCAACCGCCGTTAATCATCTGCAATGAGCAACACCGTTTCATTGCTGCCGAACAAATGCGTCAGGCGGGCTTTCAGGGTGCCCATATTATACTAGAGCCCTGCGGCCGCAACACAGCGCCGGCCATTGCGCTCGCCGCACTGCAATTGCAAAAGGCTCGCCAGCAAGGCGAAGAAGACCCTGTCATGCTGGTTTTGGCGGCCGACCATCTTATTCAGAACGTGCCAGCCTTCCAAAGATGTGTTCAGCAGGCCAATACCCTGGCACTGGCAGACAAGCTGGTTACGTTTGGCATTACGCCCACGCATCCGGAAACCGGCTACGGTTATATCTGCCAGGGCGAAGCAATCAATGAACATGGCCACAGGGTCGAAGCCTTTGCTGAAAAGCCGGATATGGACACCGCCAAAAGCTATCTGAAGTCCGGCAACTACCTGTGGAACAGCGGTATGTTCATGTTCCGCGCAGGGCGCTATCTGGAAGAACTGGGCAAACATCGCCCGGATATTCTGGCCGCCTGCGAGGCAGCCATGGAAAACGTTAGCCAGGATTTTGATTTTACCCGTGTTGACGAAGCTCGTTTCGCCGAATGCGCAAATGAATCGGTAGACTACGCGGTGATGGAAAAAACCGACGCTGCGGCGGTTGTGGCGCTAGACGCTGGTTGGAGCGATATCGGTTCCTGGTCTGCGCTGTGGGAAGTCAGCCCTAAAGATTCCCACGGCAACAGTACCAGTGGCGACGTGATGACTCTGGACACCCATAACACCCTGGTACGCGCCGACAGCCGTTTGCTGGCGACCCTTGGCGTAGACGACCTGGTGATCATCGAAACCAAAGACGCGGTGCTGGTGGCCCATAAAGACAAAGTGCAGGATGTAAAAAAACTGGTGGCGCAGCTGCAAGCTGACGGGCGCTTCGAGCACCTGAATCATCGAGAAGTTTACCGGCCCTGGGGCGTGTACGACTCCATCGACAGCGGCGAACGCTACCAGGTTAAACGGATTACCGTAAAACCCGGGGCCAAGCTGTCGGTGCAAATGCACCACCACCGAGCCGAACACTGGATTGTGGTCAGTGGGACGGCAAAAGTGACCAACGGCGAAAAAACCTACCTTGTTACGGAAAACCAATCCACCTACATTCCTGTCGGTCAGGTTCATTCGCTGGAAAATCCGGGCGTCATCAATCTGGAGCTGATTGAAGTGCAGTCCGGCTCTTATCTCGGAGAAGACGACATTGTGAGATACGAAGATAGGTACGGGCGCAAATGAGAAAACTGAAATACTTTTTTATAACCAGTGTGCTTGGCATCGCTGGCTCTTTGTCACTAGCCACGGCCCAGAAGCTAGGCCGCATGGTGGGGTGGTTCTTATGGAAGCTGCAAACCCAGCCCCGTGACGTCACGGCAACCAATTTGGCAATTTGCCTGCCAGAATTGACGTCGACCGAACGCGCCGAACTAACAAAAGCCTCATTGGCCAGCACCGGAATGACGATGCTCGAAGTACCCTTGATGTGGGAGTGGCCGGTCGAAAAGTGCCTTGATTTGATAAAAGAGACGCAAGGCCTGGCGCTAATTAACGAGGCAATGACTGATGGCAGTGGGTTGATCCTGCTCGCACCACACCTTGGGAATTGGGAACTCGCAGGCCTATTCTTCTCTTCACGCTACAAAATGGCCGCTCTGTACAGCCCTCCGAACATGGCAGAGTTTGAGGACTACATGATTCGGGTTCGCGGCCGCCTGGGTTCGGAACTGGTGCGCGGCGACCGCCGAGGGCTGGCACGACTAGCCTCCATTTTACGGGAAGGCGGCGTTGCCGGAATTCTTCCGGACCAGTCACCCCGAGGTGCTGGAAACGCCTTTGCGCCCTTTTTCGGCATGGAGGTTAAAACCATGACACTGGTTGCGAAACTGATGCAACGCACTGGTGCAAAAGTGCTGATCACCTATACCGAACGGCTCAACAACGCCGAGGGCTTTCGCATTGTTGTGCGCGAAACAGAGCCAAACATAGACAGCAAAGACCCGGTGCAGGCCGCCACAGCACTGAACCGCTCCATAGAGCATTGCATACGCAAGATACCGGCGCAGTATCAATGGGAATACAAGCGTTTGAGACATCGGCCACCCGGGGAAATCAACCCCTATAACCCCGACAAGGTGTGCTAAAAACGACAAACGACAAACGACAAACGCTAAAAACCGCACATAAAAAGCCTTTGCTAACCACCTAATATTGGATGAATAAATCTATGACACCCCCTAGCCGATGGCTTGTCGCTCTGCTTTTTTGCTTTGGCATTGGCGGATCCCTTTTGTCTTCAGACATTTTGGCGGGTGCAACGCTGCTTATTGCGATTGGGGGTATGGTAATCGGCTATCGTAAGGCTCTTTACGCCAACGGCTGGGACAAACCCAAAGAACTGCGGTTGCTGCATTTTGCCTTCTGGTTTTTTGTTCTTATAAGTACAGCCTCCTGGGCCCTGGAAGGCTTTAGTTACGAGGGTGGCAAAACCCTCGGTGCTCACGCCCGTTTCATTCTGCTATGGCCACTGCTTCTGGCGCTTACTTACGCACGCATTGGCGCAACCACGGTGTTCACGAGCACCGCTTTGCTATCGGCATCCACGGTAATTTTGCTGGCAGCGGCCATGATCTCCGATAATAGTTCGCTGGGGCAGATGCTAACTGGTCGTTTTGGAGGCGGAATAAACCCCATCAGCTTTGGCAATATTGCGCTCTTGGGAGGCATGATAACGCTAACCGGCGGCATCTACTTCTTGCATACCCGGCGCCAACCCGCGGGCTTTCTACTGCTATTTTTGGGTATTGCCAGCGTTTTTGTCGCCATGCTCTCGCAAACCCGCAGCAACCTTGTTGCCCTACCGGTGTTTTTGCTGCTGTTAATACCGCTGTTTGGGAAGCGACTGCGGATTGTCGCGGCCGTCGTTATCCCCGTTATTCTGGCCGGCGCTCTCGTCAGCAACGATCGCATGGTAAGCTCCATCCGCAACCTGATGCAGCACAACAATCCCGACTCAGGTATTTCCATCAGGTTTGAAGTCTGGGGCCAGGCCTGGCAGATGTTCAGCGAAAATCCGCTGACCGGTGCAGGGCTTGGCGGTTACAGCCGTGGCATAGAAGCCGCCGTGGCATCAGGGCAGGCGCCGGAAGTTCTGCTGCAATGCTGCACCGGCCATGCCCACAGTGACTTTTTCAATGTCGCTGCCACCAGCGGCATTCCGGGAATTCTAAGCTGGGCGCTTCTGTTATTGATACCGCTGACACTGTTCGGCCGACATCTGTTCAGCACGCACAAGCCGAGCGCTCACCTAGCGGTGACCGGCACCATGATCAGTGCCGGCTATTTCCTGTTTGGATTGACCGAAGCCACGTTCAACCGCACGCTGTTTTTGACCTTTTATCTGCTGTCGATTTCGGGTGTCGCCGCTGCACTGTTCCAAGAACTTGGCGCATCGTATACCGGCCGACGATCGGTAAAAGTGTCGGCGACCATCATTACCAAAAACGAAGAACATCATATTGCCGACTGCCTGCAGTCAGCGCGGCTTGTGGCGGATGAAATTATCGTTCTTGATAGCGGCAGCACCGACAGAACGGTAGAGATTGCAAAGCAATATGCGGATATCGTAGAAGTGACAGACTGGCCAGGATTTGGCGTTCAAAAACAACGAGCTCTAGAAAAAGCAACCGGTGACTGGGTATTGTCTCTGGATGCCGATGAGCGCATCAGCCCGGAGTTGGGCCGTGAAATTAACCACCGGCTCGCGGCGCCCGATGCAGACGCCTACAAACTACCCTGGGCGGTGACTATTTACGGCACGCGCCTGGATTTTGGCCGCAGCGGACGAGCGCCACTAAGACTGTTCCGCCGAGAAGGCGTACGTTTTTCCGACGCACTGGTACACGAACGTATTCTGATCCCTAAAGGCCGAAAAACCAGAACATTGTGCGGCCGGCTTACCCACTACACCCATCGCGACTTTGGTCACTCACTGGAGAAAAGTGCTAAATATGCCTGGCTTGGGTCTTTGGAGAAACACCGGCGTGGTAAAAAAACCCGGACAATGATTTATCCAACTTTGAGAGGAATACTGACTTTTATTCAAGTATATTTTGTACGTTTCGGGTTTCTTGACGGAGCAGTCGGTTACTTGACAGCTGTTACCTATGCCCAGGTAACCTTTAACAAATACGTTGGCCTATGGACTCTTTCTCGCAAAGATAGCCTTTTGAAAAACAGGCAGTTATGAACGAGATTTTTTCTTTATAGAGCGATCACAGAGAAATAGAATGATTATTGAGTACTGCCGTAATGACGACTTTAATTTTGGCGATGACCTCAATGAATGGTTATGGCCAAAGTTGCTTGGGGATTGCCTTGACCCATCGGATAACATTTACCTGGTTGGGATTGGCACTTTGCTTACTTCAAAGCGGTTTAATAAAACACTGTCTAAAGCAAAAAAAATTGTCATATTCTCATCAGGTGCGTGGGAGCGGGATCACGCAGTGCTAGACAGTAGAACCGTGATTTATGGTGTGCGTGGTCCAAGAACCGCAAAGACGCTTGGCATCTCGGAAGATTTTGTGGTTGGTGACGGCGCATATCTACTAAGGGCCTTGCAGCTCAATCCAGTAGAGAGCAGTTTCAAAACAGCATTCATACCGCATCATAGAAGTGAGCAGTACATTGACTGGGAGACCATTTGCGACGCAGCAGGCTTGAAATTAATTTCAACGCGCCAACCTGTCGATACCTTTATTTCAGAGGTTCGCTCCTGCAAAAAAGTAATCTCCGAAGCCATGCACGGAGCCATAGCAGCCGATGCATTCCGCATACCTTGGATCGGAACACGATTCGCCCCCAACTTCAATGAAGAAAAATGGTTGGACTGGAGTGAGGCACTAAAAATAAACCTCGAGTTACATACACTTCCTATGGTTTATCAAAAACGACAACCACTCCAACGATCCTTAGAAAATTATATAAAAAAGAATTCTCTAAAATTCATTTCAAAAAACGAAAAGTGGAAAAACTTACCGGTATCATTTAGAAAAGCATCCAGTACCGATGTAAAGCGGTTGGTTCAGGCATTAATAGCCATCGACACGAAAGCAGAAACAAACATGAGTTCCGATAAAAAAGTAGCGGAAATAACTGAAAAGCTGCGACGGCAGGTCAATAAACTCGCGAGGGACTATAAAAGTGGTAACATTTAAAAAGATTATCAGGGTGTTTAACTAAACCCCGTAACCGCAACAATCAAGACACAAGATCAGAACCGCAAGTATAGTAATGTTATAGCCGTTTTCTCAGCTCCCGGCGCAAACGCCGCCTAACCTTAATTTTTCTAATGAAATTAAAAGGCTTACTGTTCATTCCGGGTTTTTTATTAGTTATAAAATCGTCCACCGCATCCAGCACCCGCGCGCTTGAGGCGCCATCACGGAAACTGTGTAAATCGTCACAGAGGCTGCGCGCAGCGCTCATCAGCGCATCGGGGTAATCCATGGCTTTGACCAGCGCAGGTTCCAGCTCTTCAACGGCATCGACATCGATCAGATAAGGCCCCGGCATCTTTGTTCTGAAAGTAACAACCGGACGATCCAAAAACATAAATTCAAACATGATGGATGAGGTGTCACACAGCATTACATCCGCCTGAGCCAGAATCGGCAGCAGATCTTCTTCACTTTCTACAAACCTCAGGTTTTCTCCGGCCAGACTGCGGTACTGCTGCACCACTGCAGTGTCCATTTTCGGATGCAGCGTCACTATGAACTGCCAGCGACCACTTGCAGCCAGCTCGGCAATTTTATCCACCAACGCCGGCGCTGCGGTTACCGAACGGCTGAACGTAGAGGCGAAAAACACCACTGGTAGCTCGCCATAAGCGCGTTTACGCCGGCCTGCGACAGGCTTTGACATCAAAGGGTCTAGTTTTGGCCAGCCGGTATGGGCTACGGCAAAATGCTGGTGCTGCTGCGCCAGTGCCTGAAATTTTGCGGTATCGCTGACTGCGTGCGTGCAATACAGATCAAACCAGCCCCTTATGCGGTAATGGTCACTTTCGCCTTCACTGCTGTGACCACGCTTGTTGCGCGCCATGCCGTGGAACACCTCAACTTTGATACCAGGGAAGAAATAGGGTACCCAGTCACCCGGCACAAACGTTGCTATGGCCTGGTAAGCCATCACGTCTGCGACAGTTTGCAAATGAAGCTCATCTGGGCGCAACGGTTGGGCCGAACAGCCAGCCACAAACCAGGCGGCCTCGTCGCCACGGCGGCGTATTTCATCCTGCAGCGGGCGCATAATAGAGTAGGAATAAGGCTGATTAACAAAAAACAGATATCGGCGCATTCAGTGGCTGCCTACCAGGGAGCGGTATAGCTCCGATGTTTCACGCACGGTTTGCGAGGTATGAAAATGGTTTTCGATACGCGCCTGAGCGGCTTGCCCAAACTGTTTTGTTAACTCCGGGTTGCGGTAGAGCTGCTCTATGGCTGCGCCGAGGGCCGCAGCATCTTTTGGCGGAACCACAAGTCCGCTAACACCCTTTTCCACTAACTCGGGCATGCCACCAACATTGGTGACAATGGGCGCGACACCGTAGGCCATAGCTTCAATTACCGCTCTTGGCAGCCCTTCGCGCTCGGTGGATGGCAACACAAACACATCGCTGGCAGCGGCAATGGCCGGGGCATCATTACGATAGCCCGTAAAATGAATACGGTCCGGGTGCGCTGACTGGCTGACTTGGGCCTGCAACTCGGCGTTGTCGATGGCATCACCCACCAGTACGAGGTGTACCTGTACATCCGCCGGCAGCTTACTGACGGCGTCGATCAGAATATCGTAACCTTTTCGCGGGTTGTTTCGCCCGGTGCTGCACACCACGAAAGCTCCGGCAGGAACGCCAAACTTTGTCAGGTCCGCCGGCTCGGCCTGGTACCAGCTCAGGTCATGCCCTTTGTAAATACGGATCAGCTTGCTGGCAGGCACTCGCAGCCATAGAAATTTCAGGCTGGAAAAAAAGTCTTTGATGGCATCGGCCACGCACACAATTTTGCTGACCCGGGGATGCAGGAAAGTAATCCAGGACTCGGGATTTAAAAAACTGACGTTGCCAATGATGCCCCGGTAGGCCACCACTTTAATATCGGTGCCCCTCGATGCTCGCAGTCCACAGGCTAGCGCACGGGGGTTGTAGGCATGAATGATGTTGTAGTTTTTGGTGTTTAACTGTTTCTGAATAGCGGCTATGCCGTTTTTATCGAAGCGGCTTTTTAAAGCCATCGGCTGAGCGACCATTTCTTCATCAACCAGACGCTGATAATTTCGGCCCTCGGGATTACACATCACATCCACATCAAAACCGGCACGCTTGAGTCCGATAAATAGCTCGGTTTCAGGACGGTCGCAGGCATCGGTCAAACACAAAACGGCCGGCAGCGCTTTCGGTTGTTTTTGTTCGTCAGTCACGCGGTAACACTCCCGTTATAGCCATGCTCAAATGTACTCCAGACCTTATTCAATACCTGCTCACCGGCGATTTTTTTAATGGAGCGGGCAAAGCGTTTGAGATTGCTATTTTTCCAGCCGTGCGAGCTATTGGGCGGCATGATACACCCCTTGTCAAAATCAATCAGGAAGAACTCGTCACCACGCACCAGTACGTTAAAGCAATTCAGGTCTGCGTGTCGCACACCGGCATCATGGAAGCGCCGTACAAGCTGCCCCAACCGGCGCCAGTCGGCATCCAAACGGGTATCAATCAAGTCCGCCAACGGAGCTGTGTCTGCGATACGCTCGACGATGATCGCCGCCTGATAACGCAGAACTGGCAATTTCCGATAATAGGCGGCGATTGGTCTTGGCACTGGAAAGCCCAGTGCCGATAACCGCATCAGCATGCGAAACTCCATTATGGATCGCACCCGATCTTCGCCGGCAAAGGCATAAGTACAGCGGGATAGCCGTGATACCAAACCACCACGCCGGTATTCTCGCAAAACATAGTCGCCGCCATTGGCGTCAAGAAACCAGGCGCCACCTCGTCCTCCGCTGTCCACAAGCCGGGCGCAATTGCCCCAGTGTGCAGGGTCAAACCAGTCAAATGTCACTCCGTGAGTCAGTTTGGGATGAGTCAGTAATACACGCTGCATTTCCCGCTTGAACACTTCAACTTCAGCCATGAAACCCCGCAGTTGCCAACAGCTCTTTACCCAGCCTTAAGGCCGTCGCGACCTTGGCTGGCAAGTAAGATAGAATAACATTTAGTTTATCAACGAACCGCCGCAAAGCTCCACCAACTGTTTTGTAGGGCATCAACGGATATTCATTCGATGAAATCAATCTGCATTCTCCGGCTTTCCGCCATTGGCGATATCACTCATGTGATCCCGGTTGTGCTCAGCCTGCAGGAACAGATTCCGGGCGTCAGCATCACCTGGGTCATTGGCAAAATAGAATCCAGACTGATTGGCGATTTACCCGGCGTAGAGTTCATTGTTTTCGACAAAAAAACCGGACGCAGCGCCTATGCAGGCCTGTATAAACAACTGAAGGGCCGCAAGTTTGATGCCTTGTTACACATGCAAGTTGCCCTGCGCGCCAATCTTGCCGCAGCGTGCATTTCTGCACCGATCCGAGTGGGGTATGACAAGGCACGCAGCAAAGACCTGCACGGCTTGTTCATCAACCGCCGTATCGCGCCGGCACAGCGCCAGCACGTGCGCGACTGCCTAGCCAGTTTTTTGGAACCCTTAGGATTAAAACCAGCACCGCCGCGCTGGACGATTCCACTGACCGAAAGCGATTACGCCTTTGCCAATACCCACCTTGCCAATGATCGCGCCAATATGGTGATCAGCCCCTGCGCCAGTCACAAACTGCGAAACTGGCCGGCCGAGCGCTACGCACAGTTAGCAGATTATGCGATTCGCCAGCGCGGCATGCAGGTCACGCTGGTGGGCAGCCCCGCACCTTTCGAGATTGCTTATTGTGCGGCCATTGTTCAAGCCATGCGGGAAACGCCAATTAATATCTGTGGCATGGACACCTTGAAGCAACTTACCGCAATGCTGAGCCGCGCAGATATTGTTGTCGCACCGGATACCGGCCCGGCGCATATCGCCAGCGCAATGGGCACCGATGTATTAGGCCTGTATGCCGCCAGCAACCCGCTGCGATCAGGGCCGTATAACTCATTACTCTGGTGCGTTAATCGTTACGAACAGGCGCTGCAAACGTTTGCACACACAACTACGAGCAAGGCACAATGGGGCACAAAAGCAGAGTGTGAAGGCGCCATGGAGTTGATTGAAGTGACAGACGCCACTGATATGCTGGACAAGTGGACACAGGCAAAGCGGCCGGAGCCAGAACGCGGGGCCTGACTCCGGGCGTCACTTTGGAGAGAAGCAGTTACTTGCGAGCGGTGTAATCCTGATAGGACTTTTCTTCAACAAAGCGCGATCCCAGCGCTAGGTTGATGTCTTTTTTCAAAGACGCGCGCTTATCGTTGGTGACATAAACCGCCCGAGCCAATTCAATAAAGCGGGCACCAAAATTCTGGTCGGCCTCCTGGTCGCGAATGTCGTCTTCAATCACCCAAAGTTCTTCATTGACCGCCTTGAGTTGCTGCCGAAGTTGCGCGATGGCGCTCTGGTCGCTGACTGCATCGGTCCATGTTGCGTTTAACTCGTTCAGTTCCAGCTTGACGTTTTTAAGCTTCGCGTCATCTTTGATACGTTCCGACTTGATTTCAAGAATCGTGATTTTGTCGAGAACTTCGCCAAAGGAAACCAGAACTTTTATGACATCTGCCATTTGCTACACCTGCAAAATCAATCATTAGAAGAGCAAGCCACAGTGCACAACGCACAGCGGCTTGCTCTTTAGGTTTTCAGCTCTTAACGACTGACAACCAGTCCATATGCTTGGCCGACTTACCCTTCACCGCATCAAAATACATAGCCTGCAGCTTTTCGGTCAGCGGGCCACGCTTGCCGGCGCCAATGATGCGGCCGTCTAGCTCGCGGATGGGCAGAACTTCGGCGGCGGTGCCGGTGAAGAAGGCTTCGTCGGCCACGTAGACTTCGTCGCGGGTGATGCGGCGTTCTTTCACTTCAATGTTCAGTTCTTTGGCGAAATCCAGAATGGTCTGGCGGGTAATGCCTTCCAGGCAGGACGTCAGTTCCGGGGTGTGCAGCACGCCGTTACGCAGAAGAAACACGTTTTCGCCGGAGCCTTCAGACACGTAACCTTCGTTGTCTAGCAGCAGGGCTTCTTCACATCCGCTGGAAACGGCTTCTTGCAGTGCCAGCATGGAGTTAATGTAGTTGCCGTT
Organism: Marinobacter sp. BSs20148; assembly: GCF_000283275.1. Classification (NCBI taxonomy): domain Bacteria; kingdom Pseudomonadati; phylum Pseudomonadota; class Gammaproteobacteria; order Pseudomonadales; family Marinobacteraceae; genus Marinobacter; species Marinobacter sp. BSs20148. The sequence goes on along the minus strand of NC_018268.1, from coordinate 680,839 downwards.
AGCTTTGGCCTTACACATGGTGATGTTCACATGGTGGCGAGTGTAGGAAGACGTACGCACCTTGATGCCGAGCTCTTTGGCTTCTGGCGACATGTACGATGGCCAATTCCAGGCCGCGACCATTACGTGCACTTTCAGGTTGTCGGCGCGCAGGCCCATGCCTTCGGAGCCATAAAATACCATTGGACGCAGGTAGGCTTCGTCCAGATTGTTGTCCCGTACCGAAGACAACTGGGCGGCGTTGATTTCGTCTTTGCTGAAAGGCATTTTCATATTCAGAATGTGAGCTGAACGGAATAGCCGATCGGTGTGATCTTTCATGCGGAAAATAGCGGCGCCTTCATCGGTGTTGTAAGCTCGCACGCCTTCAAAACAGCCCAGACCATAATGCAGGGTGTGGGTTAGTACATGCACCTTGGCTTCGCGCCAGGGCACCATCTCTCCATCCAGCCAAATAACACCATCGCGATCAGCCATCGACATACTAGGTTGCTCCAGAAAAACAATTTTATGAGTTCGGTATTCTATCAGGATCACTGAAGAAAGTTTTGGCCGTTATTCAATCATGACTCGCTGCCAGATGGAACGGATAAAATCCCGCTCGGCGATAAAAACATCGCCAGACAAATGGCTGTTCAAATCTTGCAGCGTGCGGCGATGAATGGCGGAGCGCAGCGCAATGTAGGCCTCACGCAGTGTTTTAACGTCGCTTGCGGGCAATACGCCGGCCTCACCTAATTCTTCCATTTGGCGAATGTTGTCTGGCCAGCGGGTTAATGTGGGGTATTCCTCGCTCCAGGCCAGCATCAGGTATTGCACCAGAAACTCGATATCCACAATGCCACCCGGGTCCTGTTTGGCGTGGAACGTCTCGGCTCGGCGGCTGGCGGGGGTGGCCAGGCTGGCGCGCATTTTTTCGCGCATTGCCACTACTTCGCTGCGCAGCGCCAGACGGTCGCGGTGCTGGCACAGGGTACTCTTGCGGATCTGTTCAAAACCTTCCAGAGTGCGCGGGCACCCGGCTATGCCGCGGGCGCGAGCCAGAGCCTGGTGTTCCCAGGTCCAGGCGTCAGTGTGCTGATATTTTTCAAAGGCCTGCAAGGTGATTACCAACAGGCCTGAGCTGCCAGACGGACGCAACCGCATGTCGACATCGTAAAGCTGGCCAGAGGGTGTCTGGGTACTCAGAATATGCACAATGCGCTGACCCAGGCGGGTGTAAAACACCGCGTTGTCAATAGGCTTGTCGCCATCGGTGCTTTGTTGGGGGTCGGCGCTATAGACAAACACCAAGTCCAGATCGGAACTGTAACCCAGCTCGATACCGCCTAGTTTGCCATACCCAATCACCGCAAAATCCGAGTCGCATACTGAACCATCGGCTCGCCGCGGATAGCCGTGGCGGCTGACCAAATTGGCAAAAGCAACATCCACTACGTGTTCCAGCACCACCTCGGCAATCCAGGTCAGATAATCACTGACGTTCATCAGCGCCAGGGTACCTTTCATTTCAGCAGCCGCCACCCGCAAGGTGTGGGCTTTGCGGAAATGCCGCAAAGACTCCATCTGGTCTTCCAGATCGTCATAAGAAATGCGCAGCATCTGTTGGTTCAAGTCATCCTGCAGTTCGGCTTTGGCCGGTGGGTAATACAAGCTTCCAGCGTTTAAAAGTTCGTCCAGTAGCAGCGGTGTATCGGCCAGCTCGCGCGCTATCCAGGGGCTTTCACTGCACAGGGACACCAGTTGGGAACAGGCCCCGGGGTTCTCCAATAACAGCACTATATAAGCGGTACGGCGTAATATGGCTTCTATTACAGGCTGCACCCGGCCAAAAGTATGGGACGGATTTTCGACTTCGGTCAGGGTGGCCAGCAGCATGGGCATAAACTGTTGCAGGCGTTTTCGGCCCTGGGTCTGCAGTGATTTTATGGTGCGGCTAGAGCGCAGGCTGGTTAATGCGGCCAGGGTTTCTTCTGGCGTTTCAAAACCCTTTTCAACCAGCCAGGCCAAGGCGGTCGGCTCGTCCATCTCGCAAAACCACAGCTCTTGCCAGCCTTCATCAAGGTTGTTTTGCGGGCTGTCGTCGTCGTCACTGGTGATAATATCACTGAAGTGCGTAGCCACCTGCGCCCGGTGCTCGTCCAGCTGCTGCTGGCACAGCGGCCAGCTGTTATAACCCATAATATGCGCCACCCGGGCACGGGCCAGGTCGGTATCCGGCAATAGCTGGGTTTGCTGGTCTTCCATGCCCTGTAGCGCGTGCTCCAGATTGCGCAGGAATACGTAGGCCGCCCGCAGCTCGTTTATCACCTGCGGCGGCAGCAGTTCCAGCTCCAGAAATTCGTTCAGCACTCGCAGTAATTCGCGCTGCTGCAGTTCCCGGTCCCGGCCACCGCGAATTAGCTGGAACGCCTGCACCACAAACTCGATTTCGCGGATGCCACCACTGCCTAACTTAATGTTGTTTTCCAGTCCTTTGCGGCGCACCTCGCGGCCAATCATGGCTTTCATACTGCGCAAAGATTCAAAAGCGCCGAAATCCACGTAGCGGCGATACACGAACGGCCGCAAGCTTTCCATCAGCACCACGCCGGCTTCTTGGTCGCCGGCGACTACCCGGGCCTTGACCATAGCGTAGCGTTCCCAGTCGCGACCCTGGTCTTGATAATAGGTTTCCAGCGCGGCAAAGCTCAGGGCCAGGGCGCCACTCTGGCCATAGGGCCGCAAGCGCATGTCTACCCGGAATACAAAACCGTCAGCGGTTATCTGGTCTAACGCCTGAATCAATCGCTGGCCAAGGCGAACAAAAAACTGCTGGTTGTCTAACGCCCGTCGCCCGTTGCGGGTTTCACCCTTGCTGGGAAAGGCAAATATCAGGTCTATATCGGAAGACACGTTCAGTTCGCGCCCGCCCAGTTTGCCCATGCCCAGCACCACCATTTTTTGCGGTGCCTCTTCGCCGCTGACCGGGCTAATGCCCCAGGGTGTACCGAACTGTTGGCAGGCGCTGTCATAAAGCCAGCCAAGTGCGCCATCTATGCAGATATCGGCAAAAGCGCTGGTGGCAGCCATGGTTTCGGCCAGTTCGGCGTGGCGCAGTAGATCGCGCCAGATGATGCGAAACTGGGTTTCCCGGCGGAAACATCGCAAAGCCTGATGCAGGCCCGGCTCGTCACTAACGTGTGCCAGATATTCCAGCCAGCGCTGTTGCAGATAACCGGCGGTGGTGGGCTTACTGAGGCAGCGCGAAGCCATTAATTCACGCACCGCATCGGGTTGCCGTTCCAGGGTTTGGCCCAAAAAAGGACTGTTGGCAATGGCAGCCGCCAGTAGCTCGTGAGTAACGGCGCCAGACTCTGTGAGCCAGGAAGGCACGCCGCCCGCGAAAATACCCGGCCAGCGCCCGGCAACGTCGGCAGCCAAAACCTGCGGCAGTGCGCTCCAGGGCTGAGACATAAAGCAAACCTCTGTTTCTCTGTAATATTTTTGGTTTAGTGCGCTATTAAAGGTACTGTATAACGAATCAGACCCACAGGACACCAGCGCCCGGATGCTACGCAATCGTCGCCCACTGAACGCCGAGCACTCTCAATCTTACGCTCAATCCTACGCTCAATCGCACTTGCCTATGGGCGGGTTGATTCGCAAGCGCATGAAAACACTTTTTGCGATGTTGATTGGGCTGTTAATTTTCCAGGTTATGGTGATTTGGACGGTGGAAGACCTGACCCTGTTCGAATCGATATGGATTACCATGACCACCGTGTCGACCGTAGGCTACGGCGATTACGCGCCGCAAACCCTGATTGGCCGCTTAAGCACGATTATCGTGCTGTTTATAGGTGCCATTACGGTGCTCACGCTGATTATCAGCGACTTCATCGAATACCGGTTTTATCGCCGGGAACGTATTCTCCGCGGACTTTGGGTTTACAAAATGAAAGAGCACATCGTTATCATCAACACACCGCAGCACGGCGGCGAGCCGTATTTTATGCGCTTTGCGTCGCAAATACGTTCCAACCCCGGCTATGAAAACGTTCCTATTATGCTGCTCACCCGCCAGTTTCCCGACGGTTTGCCACCCGAGTTGACCGATATGGGCCTGGTGCACTTTCACGGCACCGGGTCTGACCCGTCTGCATTGCAGGCGGTTCATGCCGGCAGCGCTCGGCACATTGTGGTATTGGCCACCGAGGAAACCGACGACAATTCCGACAGCATAACGTTCGACATTGTCCACCGCCTGAGTGAACTCAACCTGGGCTACCAAACCACCGCAGAGTGTGTGGCCGATAGAAATCGTGGGCGATTGAAAGCGCTGGGCATACGTGCGGTAATTCGGCCAGTGCGCACCTACCCGGAAATTATGGTGCGCGCGGTGGTGGCACCCGGCTCGGAGAAAGTGCTGGAAGACATGTTCAACTATGAACATGACCACCCCCACCGCTACGATTTTCTGTTAGAAGACCTGAATTGGGCCGACATCGTCAGCGCTTTGATTCGCCACGGCATAGGCACCGCCCTGGCCTATATAGACGACGATGGCGAGGTGATTTGCCAGCCACCCGTCAAACAACCGATCAAAGGCAAAGGCCTGATTGTGTTGGTACGTTCCATCGAAACCCCGGGCCTGGAGGTGGTGAAAGAAGCTCTTGAGCGCTACCGGACGTTTCTGAAAACGTGGCATAACAGCCAGGAAAGTAACAGCACCGATTCCTGAGCGACCCTCAACTTCCCGTTCCATTTTTTATTGGCGCCCTACTGGCCTGCTATGTGCCGCAGCATGGCCAACTGCATTTGGCCTAACCAAGGCTGCTGTAACAAATCGCTGACCTTTGTTCCGCCTTGCAGTTGTTCAACAAGCTCTGACCAGGCCTGGCTCGCGGCACAGCCTGCGGCTAGGTGCGCCAGTGCGCTCAGGTTCAGGCTTCTCATGTTTACAGATTGCTGCTTTAGCCAGCTCTGACTCAAACGCTGGAGCAGCGTGTTCAAAGAGGCTGTCGCTTCACCGGCACTCTCACCAGCACTCTCACCAGCACTTTCGCCGGCATTCTCAACAGCACGTGCATGAGCCATTGGTGCGTCCGCCAGAAAATAACCCTGCTCGGCTTTACTCACCAGATTCAAAAACACCGGGCAGTGTTGCGCCAGCTTTTGCGCCCAGATCAACAGGTTGTCAGGGTTGCCGGATTTTAGTTCGAATTCAACTTCGCAGAGATCGCGACTTCGCCCGTTAGCGATTATCTCCCCGGTATCCACCGCCACTTCAATAACGGCGTTATCGTCCGCCAGCATAATCACCTGGCGCTCAAAGTTGGTTTCAAACACCGGCGCCAGCCGCGCCAGATTCACGTTATCCGCAAGCGGTGTGTTTGCCAGCAAGCCCAGTTGCAGATGGGGACCAGGAACTTCCCATTCCCATTCATTGCGATTATGAGCACCGTTGACAAATTCACCTTGGGTTTTCAGGGTTTGTAGGGTTCGGCCGCCAGCCTGCCGTAACCGCAGAGCAATGCGCTGACCATTCAACTGATTGTCGGGGGTGTCGTAGTAAGTATTCACCAGGCGTTTGCACGCGCCCTTGCTAGCTTTCGCCTGTTCTAGCAGCCAAGCCAATGCCAGCGGAATCTGTTGCGGATGCAGGGTCAGTTTAATTTCCAGCTCTTGTGCCATCAATGCGCTTGTCCCATTCGGTGAATGCATGCCAAAACTGAGGCAGGTACTTGTCATTGGGCCCTGATTACATGTCAGCCCGCAAACGGCTGAGGTTGCGCCCGTTCAGCGTTCCGTTGACACGCCAGTCATAAGGAATGTCGGGCACAAGTGTCAGGTCCTTAGCGAGCTCTGGCCGATAATGACGAACAAACGCTTCGACACCGCCGTAGGGTTCAAAATCGCTTTCAAACCAATCGAAAATACTGGACAGATGAAGTACGTCATCTTTCTTATTAAAAATAATACCTTTGTTCTCTTGTTTCAAAAACTGAACGCTTTGGTCATCCAGTTGCTTGTCAAGACGACTGGAGACATAAGGTTCATGGCGCAGATCCGGGCAGCTCATAGAGGCGCAATTAATCGCCATATGCACCCGGGGGTCGCCCATCGCCCTCAAAACATCGTTTTCCAAAGCTCGCAGTGTGACAGTTTCGCCACCCACGACACCGGCATCGTGGGCCCAGACCGGATTCAACATAGAACCTAACGACCGCAACGTCTGTAATGGCCAATGCTGCTGAACCATGTTCATTGAAAGAATATTGTAGGCGTTGAGGTAAAAGGCCTTTTTTTGATCTTGCGAGTGCAAGCCTGCAACCGGGAACTTGGCTAGGGCCTGAACCAACGCTGCCCACGCCGGATCACCGGACAACGCCGAATAATCGACCATCCGCGCCTGCATAAAGACCTTTTCACCCACGGTCGTGTGACGATCCAGCAACTCTGCGTATTGCGCATTGAACGCCTGAAGCGCCGGCTCTGAATTGGTTTGAGCGTTACACATCGACGAAAAAACGACCAAAATCAAGGCCATGGAGCAACAGGAAATAAAGCGCATACCACCTCCAACGTTGCCGTATACGTTACCGGCTTGCTGATCAAACTTCACGCAAATGCAAAAAAAAACCGATGATCCAAAGATCACCGGTTTTCAATACTACCAAATTAGCTAATTAACTTAGCTGAATTAGAAGTAGTAAACAGCGCCAACAGCAGCAACTTGCTTCTGGTCGGAACCAGCAACTGCGCCGTCATAATCTGCGTCGTTTGAGTAGAAGAAAGCTTCCGTGTAAACGTACATGTTGTCGGAAAGGTTATGCAGCGCTTGCAGGGCAATTACGTCTTCTTGGTCACCGTTTTTCGTGCCAACAGTGTCATCTTCAACAACCTGGTAGGCCAAAGAGAACTGGTTAGCGCCCAGTGCGTAAACACCAATAACTCCGAATTCATTGGATACGTCTTTACGGGTTTGATACTCACCAGTAACGCTCAGGTCACCCATGCTGTAGGTGGCGCGTAAGCCGTAGGTATTTTCGTTATTTTTATTAGTTTCAAGAACACTCTCTGAATACCCAGTAGACCCATCGTTAGAGTCCATAGCAAATGCCAGCTCTAAGGCGTCTACCGTATAGATCGCAGCCAACTGGTACGGATAGGATTTTCCGCCAACTGTGCTATCACCATTAATTTGTAGCGAAGCGCCCAGTGTCAGACCGCCAAAAGATGGCGACGAGTACTGAATCTGGTCACCTTCACCAGTTGAGTAGCTGCCGTCAAGGCCGGTTCCGATTTCGTGGAAGTTAGCAATTTTTACAATGGCGCGCTCGTAGGTGGAATCGTCCGTGCCTACCCATAGTTGACCAAAGCTGTCGCTTTTCACACCGATGTAGGCTTCATCCAGCTTATCGATACCTTTACTGTTGGCCTTATCATCAGCATTGATGCCTTCCAGCTCAAGCTTGAAAAAACCGGTCAGGCCAGGAGCGATCAAGTGTTCGTGTTTGACACCCAGTGTTGTGCCGTTGTCGAATTGGTCAATTTCGGAGCCGGCGTTATCGATGCTTGTGTTGGTAATAGCATACTGAATGTTGCCGTATACAGACGGCATGGAATCCATCCTTGCAGCCAGCTCAGAAGCGCTTTCCATTGCCAGCGCAGTGCCTGAGAAGGAAATGGCAGCGATAGCTGATGCAATCAGTGTTTTTTTCATTTTTACGTCTTCCTTTTAGGGTTTTATTCAGGTTTTAACGTCGAGATGAATCCCGATTTAGGTACCGCTTATCAGTTTGAGTGAGCTAAATCATCCATAAACTCTATGTCACTTTCGTGACACACTCTGACTGACGTTGTAACTCTCTACTCATTTCTTATTGTCTGGTTTGACTCTCAATGGGTTAGCAAGCATATTTCATGCATCGCATTACCTGACCTTTTTAATACACCAACAGAACTTTTGCAAATTCTTAATGTGTATTTATCGGCTTTTTTAGCGATTTCTTTGTATATTTAATAATCAGAAAATCCATCTTTACAATTTTTCGGCCATTCATGCAGCCTTCGACTGCAGTAAAAATGTGACAGGGCCATCGTTTATAAGCCCCACCTGCATATCCGCGCCAAATTTACCCTGTTCCACTTTGTCTTTGCCCAGAGCACTGAAAGCTTCTACCACAAACTGGCAGTAAAGCTCATGGGCGGTGTCCGGTGCAGCTGCCCTGGAGAAGCTGGCGCGCGCGCCAGTGCTGGTGTCGGCGGCCAACGTAAATTGGGGAACAACCAGCAGACCGCCGCCGAGACTTTTCAGACTCAGATTCATGCGGCCTTGCTGATCAGGGAAAATGCGGTAATTGATGGTTCGTTGGCACAAGTCTTTTGCTTGCTGGGGCGTGTCAGACTGCTCGATTCCCAGCAACAATAAAACACCGCGGCCAATACTCGCGATGGTATTGCCGTTGACGGTGACCTTGGCTTCTGTCACACGCTGGAGCAGTGCTTTCATTCGAAATCCCCGTAGGTGGGAGTCGACAGTTTATTACGAACCGGCAAGAGTTTATCCATGCTGGCTCAGGATGGCAACCCTACGGGGACCGGCACCTGACGTTGTCATCTTTCTCGTCGGATTTTTTGTTAGCTCGCCCGCTCGACTTTTGCGGCTACATTTTCCACTGCACGCATCAGGGCGTCGACAATGGCGGGTTCTGACGCGCTATGGCCGGCATCGCGAATAATCTGCAAATCCGCTTGTGGCCAGGCGCGGCTAAGAGCCAGCGCGTTGTCCAGTGGGCACACCATGTCGTAACGGCCGTGAACAATGACCGCAGGGATGTTGGCCAGTTTGTGGGCATCGCGCACGATTTGATCGGGTTCAAGAAACGACTGATTCATAAAGTAGTGACATTCGATGCGCGCCAAGGCGATCGCCACGCGGGGGTGACCAAAGTGTTCGACCACGTCTGGATTGGGGTGCAAGGTGGCGCAGCGCCCTTCCCAAATAGACCAGGCCTTTGCCGCCTGAATCTGCTCCAGCTCATTGCGACTGGTCAGGCGTTTGTAGTAGGCCGGCACCATATCGCCACGCTCGTGTTCTGGAATCTGCGCCAGGTAATCTTCCCAGTAGTCAGGGAATACCCGGCTGGCGCCGTTCTGGTAAAACCAGTGAATATCCTCAGGGCGGCACAGAAAAATGCCCCGCAACACCATGCCCGTTACCCGCTGCGGATGGGCCTGCGCGTACACCAGACTTAAGGTGGAGCCCCAGCTGCCACCGAACAGCAGCCACTGGTCAATACCCAAAAACTCACGCAGGGTTTCTATATCCGCTATCAAACGGTCGGTACTGTTGTTTGCAAGCTCCGCCAGCGGCGTTGAGCGCCCTGCGCCGCGCTGGTCCATCAGAATAATGCGAAACCGTTCGGCATCAAAAAAACGCCGGTGGTAATCCTCGCAACCTGCACCGGGGCCGCCGTGTATAAACAACACCGGTATACCCTCAGGATTACCACTTTCTTCAACGTAAAGTTGATGGGGCTCTTCAACCACCAGCCGGTGTGTGGCGTAAGGCTTTATATCGGGAAACAAGGTGCGCATGGCAGCTCCGCAGTTATAGGAATGATTGCGGTAGTGTAGCGAAGTTACCGCGAAGCGGGGGCGCGATTGATGAACGGCGCACAAAAAAACCGGCCGCTGTTTCCAGCGACCGGTTTTTTACTACGCTGCCAGCGTTACTTCTTGCCGGCGCGCTTACGATCGTTTTCAGTCAGGTGCTTCTTGCGCAAACGGATCGACTTGGGCGTTACTTCCACCAGCTCGTCGTCGTCAATAAACTCCAGCGCCTGCTCCAGGGTGTGCTTGATGGGCGGGACCAAAGGAATCACTTCGTCTTTGCCAGACGCGCGCATGTTATCCAGCTTCTTACCCTTGGTCGGGTTGATCACCAGATCGTTGTCGCGGCTGTGAATACCACACAACTGGCCTTCGTAAACAGCCTGACCTGGGTCAAGGAACAGCTTGCCGCGGCTTTGCAGGGTTTCCAGCGAGTACGTCAGCGCTGTGCCTGTGGCCATGGAAACCAACACGCCGTTCTGGCGACTGGTGACATCACCGGCCTTGATCGGGCCGTAATGGCTGAAGGTTGAGGTCAGGATACCGGTGCCGGATGTCATCGTCAGGAACGAGTTCCGGAAGCCAATCAAACCACGGGCCGGAATGGTGTATTCCAGGCGCATGCGGCCTTTACCATCGGGAACCATGTTGGTGAGCTCGCCCCTGCGCAATCCAAACTGCTCCATCAAAGGGCCCTGGTGTTGCTCTTCAATGTCAACGATGACATTTTCATAGGGCTCTTGCTTTACGCCATCCACAACCTTGATGACCACTTCCGGGCGACCTACGGCCAGCTCGAAGTTTTCACGACGCATGTTTTCAATCAACACCGACAGGTGCAGCTCGCCACGGCCAGACACCTTGAACTTGTCCATGGTGTCGCCGTCTTCAACCCGCAGGGCTACGTTGTGCAGCAGCTCTTTTTCAAGGCGGTCTTTGATGTTACGGCTGGTCACGAACTTGCCTTCTCTACCGCAGAAGGGCGAATCGTTGACCTGGAACGTCATGGATACGGTGGGCTCGTCAACCGTCAGCGGCGGCAAAGCCTCTACATTATTGAGGTCGCACAGAGTGTCGGAGATGTGAATCTGGTCCAAACCGCTGATACAAATAATATCGCCGGCCTGGGCTTCGTCCACTTCAACCCGATGCAGGCCGGAGTGGCCCATAATTTTCAAAATACGGCCCTGGCGTTTTTTGCCGTCGGCGCCGACGGCAATCACCTGTGTGTTGGTTTTTATCTTGCCGCGGGCAATACGACCAATACCGATAACGCCCAGAAAGCTGCTGTAGTCCAGCTGCGAGATCTGCATCTGGAAGGGGCCTTCCCGATCAACATTAGGTGCCGGCACGTGGTCAACGATGGCCTGGAATACCGGATCCATGTTGTCGACCAGATTTTCATGCTCCAAACCGGAAATGCCGTTAAGCGCACTGGCGTAAACAATTGGGAAGTCCAGCTGTTCGTCGGTAGCACCCAGGCTGTCAAACAGGTCAAATACCTGCTCTACAACCCAGTCTGGGCGGGCGCCCGGGCGGTCAATTTTGTTAACGATGACAATCGGACGCAAACCTGCAGCAAAGGCTTTCTGGGTTACAAAGCGAGTTTGTGGCATCGGGCCGTCGATGGAATCAACCACCAGCAGCACACAATCCACCATGCTCATTACGCGCTCCACTTCACCGCCAAAATCGGCGTGCCCCGGCGTGTCTACGATGTTGATGTCGTAGCCGTTCCATTTCAGCGCGGTGTTTTTGGCCAAAATGGTGATGCCACGTTCTTTTTCCTGATCATTGGAATCCATGACGCGCTCGCTTTCGAGCTCTTTACGGTCAAGGGTGCCAGAGAGGCGCAGCAGTTTGTCGACCAGCGTGGTTTTACCATGGTCAACGTGGGCAATAATGGCGATATTACGAAGGTTCTCAATCACAACTTTAGTCCTGCGGCGTGCTTACAATGACCTGAGAGGGCTTTAAGAAGGCTGGACCGTCTCAAATCTATAAAATGAACCCATTCGCTGGCACTGGGCGTGGCCAGGCTCCGGCACAAAGTAATCGCCAGAGCAATGAGGGTCGCGCATTATAGCGAAAAGTCGGTTTCGATAATATGCGCGTGAATGTTTATTTCTTAAACAATTTGCGCACCATTATCAGGCGAAAAACCGAAAGCTGCACAAATCTGGTGCAAAGGTGGCCATTTGTAGACCTTAGTCAGCGCTTACACCCCGCGCGCTAACCCGCAATTTTGTAGAGTTCAGACCCACAGGCTTGGCCACATTGAAACTGGCAAGCTGTTTGCTTAGCATTGTGTAAAGGCCGAAACTACACTCGTGACAAGGCGACTAAAACCGGTTAAAAGGAAGGTAACCCACACAGGCATTTGCTAAGCTGCGCAAATCCTGGAACAGATGGGCTTCCACAACCCCCCAACGGAGCATGCAGATGTCCAAAACCATTGATTTGATCACCCAGCACGATGCGAAATGGATTGACTTACGTTTTACCGATCCCCATGGCAAAGAACATCACGTAACCATACCGGCCACCGAAGCCTCTGAAGACTTTTTCATCGACGGCAAAATGTTCGATGGTTCTTCGATTTCTGGCTGGAAAACCATTAATGAATCGGACATGATTCTGATGCCGGATGACACCAGCGCAGTAGCTGATCCCTTTACCGAAGAATCTACCATTAACATCAGCTGCGACATTGTGGAACCCACCACGATGCAAGGCTACGAGCGCGACCCTCGCTCAGTAGCGCGCCGCACCGAAGAATACCTGAAGTCTACAGGCATCGCCGACAGCGCTTTGTTTGGCCCCGAGCCCGAGTTCTTTGTGTTTGATTCGGTGAAGTGGAAAACCGACATGCAGGGCTCGATGTACGAGATTCATTCTGAAGAGGCTGCCTGGTCGTCCGGCAAAGATTTTGATGGCAATAACACTGGCCATCGCCCGCGCGTGAAAGGTGGCTACTTCCCGGTGCCTCCGGTCGACAGCCTGCACGACCTGCGTGGTGCCATGTGCGGCGCCATGGCCTCTATGGGCCTGGAAATTGAAGTGCATCACCATGAAGTTGGCACTGCTGGCCAGTGCGAAATTGGCGTTGGCGCTGCTACCTTGACCCGCAAAGCCGATGAAGTTCAAATTCTGAAATATTGCGTGCACAACGTAGCCCACGCCTACGGAAAAACCGCGACGTTTATGCCTAAGCCTGTGGTAGGTGATAACGGCTCGGGCATGCACGTACACATGTCGATGAGCAAAGATGGCAAAAACCTGTTTGCCGGCGACAGCTATGCGGGTCTGAGCGAAATGGCATTGTTCTATATTGGCGGTATTATCAAGCACGCCAAAGCGATAAATGCTTTCACCAACCCCGCCACCAACAGCTACAAGCGTTTGGTACCGCACTATGAAGCCCCGGTTATGCTGGCCTATTCTGCCCGCAACCGCTCAGCTTCTATCCGTATTCCCTACGTTAACAGCCCGAAGGCACGCCGCGTTGAAGTTCGCTTCCCAGACCCGGCAGCGAACCCTTACCTGGCATTTTCAGCACTGATGATGGCTGGCCTGGACGGTATCCAGAACAAGATTCATCCTGGCGATGCCATGGACAAAGATCTTTACGATTTGCCAAAAGAAGAAGCACTGGACATCCCGAAAGTGGCCGAGACCCTGCAAGAAGCGCTGCAGTGCCTGGAAGCCGATCACGAGTTTTTGACCCGTGGCGGCGTGTTTACCGAAGACATGATTCGCGCTTATATTGACCTTAAGCGCGCTGACGTAGAGCGCATGAACATGACCACTCACCCGGTTGAGTTCGAACTCTACTATTCTTGCTAAACAGGTGACACCACACAGGTGATACATCGCCAGCACTCGGGGTAACTCAACGCCCGGGCGATGGCACAAAAGACCGGAGCGGCTGCCCATCAGCTTCTCTGGTTTTTTTGTGTCTGTGGTTTTTTTATGCCTGCATGACCATCCAGCGGCGTTGAAATAAAACGCTCGGGCGCTGATAATCGAGCATATATACAGTTCCGAGGAAAGCGTATGAAACCGGTTATTGTGATTGCTGCTGCAACCCTGTTACTGATCAACGGAGCGGCACAGGCCGAGGTGTATCGCCAGGTAGACGCCCAAGGCAATGTGACTTTTTCTGATGAGCCCTCCTCTGGTGCCGAAGCCATACAGGTAAGACCGGTAACCACCATTACGCTGCCGAAAATGCAGGATTTAGAACAGTTTGATCAGCCGCAGCAGCAGGAACAGCCGCCAAGCTCCCTTTATGAGCTGGTGAGGATTGTTTATCCGCGCAATAACGAGGCGTTCCACAGCGGCAATGGCGACGTAGAATTCAGCGTAGTCAGCAGCCCGCAACTGCGCGATGGGCACAAGTACGAAGTAACTCTGGACGGCCAGCCCGTTGGCCAAAGCACCTCAGGCACTATTTTGGTGCAGACGATTGACCGTGGCACCCATCAAGCCGGAGTCAACATCGTGAACCGCCGTGGTGTTCAGGTTGGTTCGGGCACTGGTATTACCTTCACCATCCACCGCCCTTCCCGCCTAAACTGAGCGTTCGCCCGGATGTGATTAGCGCTGATGGCTCTTGGCCTGGCCCGGTTCTTGCTTATCTTAGACCAAGGCCGTCTGCCAAAACCAGACCCACTCAAATACAGCGAACCCGCTTGTTATGGCTAACGCTTCAAACTCGGTGACCGGTTACCCACACATTGTTGACAGTCTGAGCACCGCTCTGTTGGTGATGGACCGTAATCTGCTAATTCACTATATGAACCCAGCTGCCGAAAATTTGCTGGCAGTAAGCGCAACTCGCAGCCATGGCATGGCTTTCAGCGGTATTGTGCTGGTTGCCGGCGATACCGAACGCCGGCTGAAAGCAGCAGCCGACCACGGGCGGTCTTTCAGCCAGCATGAAGCTGAGTACATGTTGATGAACGGTGCGCGCATGATCGTGGATTACACGGTAACGCCGATTAACCCGGAAGGTGATTTGCTGCTGGAAATCTGGCGCCGCGACCAGTTACTGCGCATTAATCGTGAAGAAGACATCCTGTCGCAGCAGGAAACCAATCGGGTGCTGGTGCGCGGTATGGCGCACGAAATCAAAAATCCTCTGGGCGGTATACGCGGCGCCGCGCAATTGCTAGACCGCGAGTTGCAGAGCGCCGAACTGCGCGAATACACCCAGGTGATCATCGACGAAGCCGATAGGCTACGTAGCCTGGTTGACCGCATGCTGGGACCCAACAAAGCGCCCAGGCTCATTCGCACCAACATCCACGAGGTTCTGGAGCGGGTGCGCGCGCTAGTAGAAGCCGAAAGCCACGGCAAACTGACATTCAAACGGGATTTCGACCCCAGCCTGCCGGAGTTCTGTGCTGACCGCGAACAGCTGATTCAGGCATTTTTGAACATTGCCCGCAACGCGATGGAAGCTTGCCTGGAAAGCCCTGACGGCCCCGGCAACTTTGACAGCCGTAATAGCCATCACAACCGTGACAACTCTTCGAGCAACACCAGCGAGCCGGCCACCATAACCTTCCGCACCCGTACCCTGCGCCAGTTCACCATAGGCCCGGTCCGTCACCGTTTAGTCTGCCGGATAGACGTCATAGACAACGGCCCGGGCATCAGCCCACAGCTGCAACAGAATATTTTTTATCCGATGATCAGCGGGCGCGCCAGCGGTAATGGCCTGGGGCTGGCTATTACCCAGAGCATTATTGGCCGCCACCATGGACTGGTGGAATGTAACAGCGAACCCGGACACACCAACTTTGTTATTTATCTGCCCGTCGAGGAGTGCACATGAGTACGTCTACAGTGGCCTGGATTATTGATGACGATCGCAGCATCCGCTGGGTACTGGACCGAGCGCTGACCCAGGCCGGGCTGCGCACCCGCAGCTTCGACAACGGTGACAACATCATGCGCCAGCTCGAGCACGAGCAGCCCGACGTCATCATCAGCGACATTCGCATGCCGGGCATAGACGGCTTGAGCCTGTTGGCGCGCATTACCGAGAGCCATCCCGGCCTTCCGGTGATTATCATGACCGCCCATTCTGACCTGGAAAGCGCCGTAAGCAGCTACCAGACCGGCGCGTTTGATTACCTGCCAAAACCGTTTGACCTGGACGACGCCGTGGCTCTGGTTCGGCGCGCCGCCGGCCACAGCCGCGAACGTCGCGCAAAAACCGACAGCGTTCATGACAAGGCCGCAGACAGCGCCGAAATTATTGGCGAAGCGCCGGCCATGCAAGAGGTGTTTCGCGCCATAGGCCGGCTGTCGCACTCTAATATTACCGTGCTGATTAACGGCGAAAGCGGCACCGGCAAAGAGCTGGTGGCACAAGCCCTGCACAATCACAGCCCGCGCACCGGGCAGCCGTTTATTGCGTTGAATATGGCCGCGATTCCAAAAGACTTGGTGGAGTCAGAGCTGTTCGGCCACGAGAAAGGCGCGTTCACTGGCGCTGCAGCTACGCGCCAGGGACGCTTCGAGCAAGCCGACGGCGGCACCCTGTTTCTGGACGAAATTGGTGACATGCCCGCAGACAGCCAGACCCGCCTGCTGCGAGTATTGGCCGACGGTGAATTCTACCGGGTGGGTGGCACCACAGCGGTCAAGGTGGATGTGCGCATTATTGCCGCCACTCATCAAAACCTGGAAACCCTGGTGCAGGCCGGCAGCTTTCGCGAAGACCTGTTCCACCGCTTGAACGTGATACGCATACACTTGCCTCGGCTGACCGAGCGCCGCGAAGACATACCGCAACTGCTAAGCTATTTTCTCAAACGTGCGGCAAAAGAGCTGAATGTAGACGCCAAGCTGCTACGCCCAGACGCCGAGGCTTACTTGTCTACCCTGCCCTGGCCCGGCAATGTGCGCCAGCTGGAAAACACCTGTCGCTGGTTAACGGTGATGGCCAGCGGCCGTGAAGTTCACGTCGACGACCTGCCGCCAGAGCTGCGCCAACAAGCGGCCAGCAGCGCCACCGGCAAAACCTGGCAGGAGGCCCTCAGCCTCTGGGCGGAACAGGAGTTCAAGCGCGGCCGCAGTGATCTGCTGACCGGCGCGCTGCCAGAATTTGAAAAAATCATGATCAATGCAGCCCTGCACCACACCGCGGGCCGCCGCCGTGACGCCTCCTTGTTACTGGGCTGGGGCCGCAACACTCTAACCCGTAAAATCAATGAACTGGAGCTGAACTCGGCGGATTCACCGGACTAAGAAAGCTCCAATGACGAGTCTTGGGGACAGATTCGAAATCTGTCCCTGTCTTGCTCAGTCTGCAAACAGCCCCTCAACCACCGCAAGTCGCCTGTCCTGCTCGGCAGTCAGCTTGCCAGCGGCGGATGCCACCCGGTGAATCACACTCAGCACCTGGTCTTTGGACTGAATTTCAGCAAACAGCATTGTGGGGATGGCATCGAGCGCGGCCTGCTGGTCAAGTCGCAGGGCAAAAAACTGCTCGCGCACGGTTTTCTTAAACGAGCCAAGCGAGAGCGTGCTATGTTCGGCACGCATCTCACACAGGGCGTTAAAGGCCCGCTCATCAACCCCACCTCCACCCATTGAGATACACACAAGGCTGCGAACCACGGCTTCGTGCACTCCACCTTAACCAATGCACCCGTGGTTTTCAGACCCGCCATCGCCTGAACAACAGGGGAACCGTAGAACGTCATAAAACAGCGTTCGATGGCGCCATCACGAAAGTCACGGAAGCCGTCAAGTGCCGCTACCACGGAACCGGAATAGTTTTCCTGCTGCTTAACAAACCAGTTATCATCAGACACGGGCTTTCGCGCCTTCCTTACCCGCTCGGCCAGGTCCGCAAGCGTTGTCATCAGCGGGTTAAGCTCAGAGAACACGTGATAAGGCAACTCGGCTGGAGTTAACCTACGCAGCCACTCCATCACATCTGCATTGGACTGGGCGCTCACAGCAGCGACTAATCTGGCCTGGGCACGCACCAAGGGCTGCAGCAGTATGCGGTAAAACCCCAGGTTAATATCTGACACCCGTTTGACCGTTGCGAAGCGTCGCTCGTCGTCCAGGTTTGGCTGAACAACCGCTGCCACGTCTGCCAACGAACGCGGTTCGAAGCGCACCAGCCAATCACCCTCAACCCATTGCGGGTTCATCGTATCGTCGGCCTTTGGCCGTCATAACCGCTTCATAGAGCCCCGGGGGCAGAATATCGATAAGATCGATATTTGATGAAAACTCCTGATGCTGCTTGCGGGCAACGCTGCCGGAAACAAAGATTCCAAGATGACCAACGCTTTCGTGAATCGCGTAGACGATGGTCTGGCCGGCTGCGAAAATGTCTTCGTCCGAACTGTATAAATCACAAATCCAGCCCAGCGCCTGGGATGGCGGAGTGATGTTGTCGCCCTCGGAACAGAAGCACAGAATCGGCGAACGGATATTACGCAGATCAATCCTGGTGCCATCACCGCTGACCAGTTCTGCCGTTGCCATCCGATTGCCAATAAACAGCTCGTCGACAATCCACTGCATTTCCTCGGCGGATAAATCCACATGGCCACCCCACCATTTTTCGAACTCGAGGAATCTTGGCGCCTCGGTGTCAATATTAGCCCAGAGGTGATGGTACTTGCTCCAAAGGGTATTGGCAGGGTCAAGGTTATCAAAACCACTGACCAGATGGCCGCCATCGAATTTTCCACCACCCATGTCACTGGTTAGTGCTGTCAGCCAACTGCCGCCAGCATCATCACCGCCCAGCCCGCCTGGCAGTTCCCGATAATGCAGGGTTTACCCTCTGCTTCGGCGTGACGGGCAATAACCGCCTCCAGAAAATGCCCGTGGGCGTGCATAACGTCGTCGATAGTCTGGTGTGGCAGCGGGTCTGGTGTGAAGCCCACGAAATAGCAGGTATGCCCGACCTTTATGGCCACGCCCAGCTCGCTGTCGGCCTTAAAACCGCCGATTCCAGGCCCTTGGCCTGCGCGGGGATCGAACACGACAAACGGCCGTTTGAGCGGGTCAATCGTTACACCGGCGGAAGGCTCGATGCGGGCAAGCCAGAAATTAGCGGGGCGCTGAAAGTTTCGCGCATCCAGAATTATTTCAAGATCAAACCCCAGCACGTGCGGTATCGTTATCGCTTTGTGCCGGTAATACTCTTGACTGCGTTGGCGCAACACTCCGCAAAACAAAACGCTGCGCTGTAGCGCATCGATTGTGTATTCAGTGATGGCATGCCCGCGGGGAGTGACTGCAGACTGAGAATTCGCACTCATTTATTCGCTCCTAAATCCGCCTAACGGGGCACTAGAAGCTTCGGCAAGTAACGCTGACTCTTTTTGTAGCGCGGGCAACCCCGTGGACTGCAAAAAACCCCGCAAAAGCGGGGTCTTAGAACTGAATGTAACGCCAAACGTTACACTTTCATCACCTATCGCCTAAAATGGAATATCATCATCAAAATCATCCACCGGATCTGGCATGGTGTTTTTCTGCGGCGATGACGGAGCGTTGACCGGTTGCTGATTGTAATTTTCGTTCTGGGAGCCCTGATTATAGCCGCCATCGTCTTGCGGAGGCTGATTGGCATTCTGTGGACGCGCCGGCGCCTGCTGCGGGCGATTTTGCGGCTGGCCTTGACCTTGTTGGCCCTGCCCTTGGCCCTGGTTCATGCCGCCGCCGTCACTATTGCGGCTGTCCAACATCTGCATCTGGCCGCTGATATCCACAACCACTTCGGTGGTGTAAACGTCTTGGCCGTCCTTGTTCTGCCATTTGCGGGTTTGCAGTTTGCCTTCAACATAAATCTTCGAACCTTTGCGCAGGTACTGGCCCGCTACTTCCGCCACTTTGCCGAACATGACAATTTTGTGCCATTCGGTTTTTGGCACCATTTGACCGGTTTGACGGTCTTTATAGCTTTCGTCGGTGGCTATACTCAGATTAACCACGGCGTTGCCGTTGGGGGTATAACGGGTGTCTGGGTCTTGCCCCAGGTTGCCAATTAGAATGACTTTATTGATGCCTCGTGCCATGTTCTGCTCCTGAATAAAGTGTCGTGGCGGCTCGCGCTCCTTGCGCGCCGCCAGAATTTCACGGCCTTTCAGTTTGCTGCACAAATTCCGTGTCGGCAAGCAAGGCCTCATCAAAAAACTGCCGGTCTATCTTCAGATAGGCAGTCGCTGCTTCTTCCATTATAACCACATCTTTTACGCCCGGCAGGGCGCGCAGAAAACTGTCTGCATCGCTATAGCTGAGCGTTGCATCTGGCTCTAACTTTACCACAAAACCACTGGTATACCCTGGTGCCGGCATGGTCAGCGCCACCAGCAGCCACACCACCAGTACAGCCACCATTAATCCCAGCACGCCGGTTACGCCGATCTGTTGTAGCAGGTAGCCGCCCAAGGCCCCGCCCAGAAACGCACCCATAAACTGAGAGGTAGAATACACCCCCATCGCCGTACCCTTGCTGGCCGCTGGCGCCTCTTTACTAAGCAGCGACGGCAAACTGGCTTCCAGTAAATTGAACGCCATAAAAAAGAAAAACAGCATAAACCAGGCGGCCAGCAGGCTTTCGCCCACTCCCGACAGGGCCGCGCAAGACAGCGCCAGCAAGGCCACGGCGCCGCACAGCACCGGCTTCATTTTGCGCTTTTTCTCGCCAAGAATAATGAACGGCACCATGGCAACAAACGACGTCAGCATCACGCTCAGGTAAAACCACCAGTGTGAGCCGCTGGGTAGGCCCAGGCGATCTTGCAGCAAAGAGGGGAAAACCAGGAACAGCGCGGTAAGCACCAGGTGCAGGGAGAAAATACCAAAATCCAGTCGCAACAGGCGTTGGTCTTTCAACACCCGGCCCACCATAGCCCGGGCCGGTTGTTGCTCTGCACTGACTTTTCTTTGGTGGGGAGTAGGCACCAAGCGCCAAACAACCAAGAGCGCAATCAATGCCAGTGCGGCGGTCAGGTAAAAAATGCCCGACAGGCCCCATCGCGCGCCCACGAGCGGCCCGAGAACGAGAGACACGGAAAACGAAATACCGATGGAGATACCCACCGTGGCCATAGCCTTGGTGCGTTGCTCTTCGCGGGTCAGGTCACTCAGCAAAGCCATTAGTACGCTGGCAATGGCACCGGCACCCTGAAGAATCCGACCCAGAATCACAACGTATATTGACTCAGCTGAGCCGGCCAGCAGACTGCCCGCCGCAAATAGGATCAAGCCAAGGTAGATCATGCGCTTGCGCCCGACCCGGTCAGACAGCAAGCCAAACGGAATTTGCAGCAGTGCTTGGCTTAGCCCATAGGCGCCGATGGCAAAGCCCAGCAGCGCGGGTGTTGCGCCTTCAAGCTCTCCGCCAAGCAGCACAAACACCGGCATAACCATGAACAGCCCGAGCATACGAATGGCGTACACCGACGCCAAAGCAGAAACCGAGCGTTTTTCAAGGGCGTTCATGGAACAGTTCCTCAGACGTTAGCAGAGACTAAAATCAAGCGCAGTAGTGTAACAGAACCGCCACGGCCGGCGCGAAGCCGTATTACACAGCCGCAGCGCTCACAAGGTAGCCGCAGAACGCGGTATACTCATCACTTTTTCCTCGCGAGGTTATATGGACCATATCCAGATCAAGGGTGCCCGCACCCACAATTTGAAGAACATCGACCTGGATATACCCCGGGACAAACTGATTGTGATTACCGGTTTGTCAGGCTCTGGCAAGTCATCACTGGCGTTCGACACTCTTTACGCCGAAGGCCAGCGGCGCTATGTGGAATCGCTGTCGACCTATGCCCGCCAGTTTCTGTCAATGATGGAAAAACCCGACGTGGACCATATTGAAGGGCTTTCGCCGGCCATTTCTATCGAGCAAAAGTCCACATCCCATAACCCGCGCTCTACTGTCGGTACAATTACTGAAATCTACGATTATCTGCGTCTGTTATTTGCTCGCGCCGGCGAACCCCGCTGCCCCGACCACGGCCAACCGCTGGAAGCGCAAACCGTGAGCCAAATGGTGGATCAGATTTTAGCGATGGAAGAAGATTCGCGGTTAATGATTCTGGCCCCAGTGATTCGTGACCGCAAGGGCGAGCACCTGCAAGTGGTTGAAACCATGCGCAGCCAAGGCTTTATACGCCTGCGGATAGATGGCACTGTTTACGACATTGATGACGTCCCGGCTCTGGACAAAAAGCGTAAACACCATATTGATGTGGTGGTCGACCGCTTCAAGGTCAAACCCGGCCTGGAACAACGCCTGGCCGAGAGCTTCGAAACCGCTCTGGCCCTGGCAGACGGCATAGCGCTAGTAGCCGCCATGGATGGCAGCGGCGAAGACACCACACTGTCAGCTCGCTATGCCTGTAACCAGTGTGGTTATGCCATCAGCGAGCTAGAGCCGCGACTGTTCTCGTTCAACAACCCGGCAGGCGCCTGCCCTACCTGCGACGGACTTGGCGTAAAGCAATTTTTCGACTCCGACAAAATCATCCAACATCCAGAGGCCAATCTTGCCTCCGGCGCCATCAAGGGCTGGGACCGCCGCGCGGTGTATTACTTTCAGCTTCTTAGCAGCGTGGCCGAACACTACAATGTTGATTTGGACACTCCCTGGTGCGATTTGCCCGAGCCGGTGCAACAGGTGATGCTGCATGGCTCCGGTGGCGAGGACATTAGCTTTCGCTACGTAAACAGCCGCGGCCACATCATGGAACGTCTGCATTCGTTCGAGGGCATATTACCCAACCTGGAACGGCGTTACCGTGAAACCGATTCCCAAAGTGTCAGGGAAGAACTGGCCCGCAACCTTAGCACCCAGCCGTGCAAAGACTGCGGCGGAACGCGCTTACGCCGTTCAGCACGCAACGTGTTTATCGACAATAGAAACCTTCCCGCCATCGCTCACCTGCCAATTGGCGAGGCGCA
This sequence comes from Marinobacter sp. BSs20148, assembly GCF_000283275.1. Taxonomy (NCBI): domain Bacteria; kingdom Pseudomonadati; phylum Pseudomonadota; class Gammaproteobacteria; order Pseudomonadales; family Marinobacteraceae; genus Marinobacter; species Marinobacter sp. BSs20148. The sequence goes on along the minus strand of NC_018268.1, from coordinate 658,276 downwards.
TCGGTACGTCAGCCAACTGACACTATCGGGCGCCAGAGGCGAAATTGCCGAAAAAGTTCTGAAAGAAGTCCGCCAACGCCTGCAGTTCCTGGTGAACGTGGGGCTGGAATATCTGTCCCTTGAGCGCAGCGCCGATACACTCTCCGGCGGCGAAGCCCAGCGTATACGCTTGGCGAGCCAAATTGGCGCCGGCCTGGTGGGCGTTATGTACATACTGGACGAACCGTCCATTGGCCTGCACCAACGCGACAACGACCGCCTGCTGGAAACTCTTTACCACCTGCGCGACTTGGGTAACACCGTGATTGTAGTCGAGCACGACGAAGACGCCATACTGGCGGCAGACCACGTAATCGACATAGGCCCGGGCGCCGGTGTACACGGCGGGCAAATCATCGCCCAAGGCAAACCGGCAGACATACTCGCAAACCCCAATTCGCTGACGGGCCAATACCTTAATGGCACCAAGTGCATCGCCATACCCGAGAAGCGCAATCCCGGGTCGGGCGAATACCTGAAACTGACCGGTGCCAGCGGCAATAACCTGACCAACGTTGACCTAGCCATCCCCCTAGGCGTAATGACCTGTATTACTGGTGTGTCCGGCTCTGGCAAATCCACGTTGATCAACGGCACCCTGTACCCGATAGCGGCCACGGCATTGAACAAAGCCACAACCCTAAGCCACGGCCCTTACACCAGCATTGAAGGGTTAGACCTGCTCGACAAAGTCATCGACATCGACCAAAGCCCGATCGGCCGCACACCCAGATCCAACCCTGCCACCTACACAGGGCTGTTCACCCCTATCCGCGAACTGTTTTCCGGCACCCAGGAAGCACGTTCAAGAGGTTACAAACCTGGCCGTTTCTCCTTCAACGTCAAGGGTGGACGCTGCGAAGCCTGCCAGGGCGACGGCGTCATCAAAGTAGAAATGCACTTCCTGCCCGACATTTACGTGCCCTGCGACGTCTGCAAAAGCAAACGCTACAACCGCGAGACTCTGGAAGTGCGCTATAAAGGCAAAAACATCCATGAAGTGCTGTCTATGACGGTCGAAGAAGGCCGCGAATTCTTTGATGCCGTGCCCTTCCTGGCTAGAAAACTTCAGACTTTAGTGGACGTGGGCTTGTCGTACATCCGTCTGGGCCAAAGTGCTGTTACGCTATCCGGCGGTGAAGCCCAACGGGTGAAACTCGCCAAAGAGCTGTCCAAGCGCGACACCGGCCAAACCCTGTACATTCTGGACGAACCCACCACCGGCCTACACTTCTATGACATCCAGCAGTTGTTAACCGTGTTGCAGCGCCTACGCGACCACGGCAACACCATCGTGGTCATAGAACACAATCTGGACGTCATTAAAACTGCAGATTGGATAATTGACCTGGGCCCCGAAGGCGGTTCCGGCGGCGGCCTGATCGTCGCGGAAGGGACGCCAGAGCAAGTAGCAGAAAACAAAGCCAGCCACACTGGTCGCTACCTAAAACCCTTGCTAGAAAAGCAAAAAGAGGCCCAACGATCGTAGGTAGCAGATAGGGGCAGATTTGAAACCTGTCCCTTGGATGACACGAGATCGGGGACGGATTTGAAATCCGTCCCCTTTTTTCGTTTTAGCCCGACACTCCACTCGGCCCCATCCCTATTGAGCAGTCTGAACAAACCAGCCACTTTCCCGCAGACGAAAAAAAACCGGCTACCCAAAGGTACCCGGCTTTCTTCAGACAAATAAAGGTTTATAACAACCTATTACTCGTCAACTTCTTCCGCTTCAATATCCAGCGGACGACCGATCAGCTCAACATATGCCATAGGGGCATTGTCGCCTGGGCGGAAACCGCACTTCAGGATACGAAGATATCCACCCGGACGCTCGTTGTAACGGGGACCCAGCTGAGTAAACAGCTTGGCAACCGCTGCATCGTCACGCAGACGTGCAAACGCCAGACGACGATTCGCGACCGAATCTATTTTTGCCAGAGTAATCAAAGGTTCCGCTACCCGACGAAGCTCTTTAGCCTTCGGCAACGTTGTTTTGATCAACTCATGCTCAACCAGTGACGCAGACATGTTACGAAACATGGCCTTGCGATGCGCACTGGTCCTGTTGAACTTACGACCACTCTTACGATGACGCATTGCTCTGATTCCTTAGCTTAACTAATCGGCGATTAACCGCCCAGAACCCGGTCATCACCACGAAGGCTTGCCGGCGGCCAGTTATCAAGACGCATTCCCAGAGACAAACCACGGGACGCTAGTACGTCCTTGATCTCTGTCAGCGACTTTTTACCCAGGTTAGGCGTCTTCAACAGCTCAACTTCTGTGCGCTGAATCAAATCGCCGATGTAGTAGATGTTCTCAGCCTTCAAGCAGTTGGCGGAACGTACTGTCAGCTCTAGATCATCAACCGGGCGCAGCAGAATCGGATCAATTTCTTCCTCTTCCTCCACGCGCTCTGGCTCTTTTTCATGATCAAAATCAACAAACACGGCCAATTGCTGCTGGAGAATAGTGGCGGCCCGGCGAATTGCTTCTTCCGGATCGATAGTACCATTAGTCTCCAGATCAATAACCAGCTTGTCGAGGTCGGTACGCTGCTCTACCCGTGCACTTTCCACAGAATAAGCAACGCGTCGAACCGGGCTGAACGTAGCATCCAGCTGCAGACGTCCGATGGCACGAGTTTCGTCCTCATCCAGACCGCGCTGATCAGCAGGCTCATAGCCACGACCGCGGGCAATGCTCAGACGCATGTTAACTTCACCATTTTCGCTCAGGTGACAGATAATGTGTTCTGGATTGGCGATCTCGACATCATGATCCAACTTTATATCTCCGGCTGTAACAACACCCGGACCCTTCTTGCTGAGCATAAGCTCGGCATCGTCACGGCCGTGCATTTTTACAGCGACGCCCTTAAGATTCAAAAGAATCTCTATGACGTCTTCCTGGACACCTTCAATGGCGCTGTACTCGTGCAACACACCGTCAATCTGCGCTTCAGTAACAGCGCAGCCCGGCATCGAAGACAAGAGAATACGGCGTAACGCACTGCCCAGAGTATGACCGAAACCTCTTTCAAGAGGCTCCAAGGTCACTTTGGCACGCGTGGAACCGGATTCCTTCACGTCAATGGTACGAGGTGTCAATAACTCATGTACTGAACGCTGCATAGACGCCCCTATCTGCTATCGTTGCTAACTGGGCTTTACTTAGAGTAAAGCTCGACGATGAGGTTCTCGTTGATGTCGGCCGGCAATTCAATCCGTGTTGGCACTGAACTGTAAACGCCGGACATCTTAGTGGCGTCGACATCTACCCAGCTCACCGCTGCGCGACCGGAGGCCAAGTCCAGAGCGCCTTTAACGCGCAACTGGTTTTTGGCTTTTTCACGCACGCTCACAACATCACCCGGCTTAACCTGGTAGGAAGGAATATTCACAACCTTGTCGTTGACCAGAATTGCCTTGTGAGAAACGAGCTGGCGGCACTCCGCGCGGGTTGAACCAAAACCCATGCGGTAAGCAACGTTATCAAGACGCGCTTCCAAAAGTTGCAACAGGTTTTCACCCGTTACGCCTTTCAGGCGAGCCGCCTCTTTATAATAGTTGCGGAACTGCTTTTCCAGTACGCCGTAAATACGACGAACTTTCTGTTTTTCCCGCAGCTGAACGCCGTATTCCGACAAACGACCGCGACGCGCACCGTGCATACCCGGGGGGGTTTCAAGGTTGCACTTAGTGTCGAGAGCGCGAACACCGCTTTTCAGAAAAAGATCTGTCCCTTCACGACGAGACAGTTTGCACTTCGGGCCTATGTAACGAGCCATAATTACTGTCTCCTGTGTTAGACGCGGCGCTTTTTAGGCGGGCGACATCCGTTGTGGGGAATCGGCGTCACATCTGTGATGTTGTTGATCTTGTAGCCGCACGAGTTAAGCGCACGAACTGCAGATTCACGACCAGGGCCGGGGCCCTTGACTTCAACATCCAGGTTTTTAAGGCCGTATTCAGCAGCCGCATTACCGGCTCTTTCAGCTGCTACCTGCGCAGCAAAAGGTGTACTCTTACGTGAACCGCGGAAACCAGAACCACCAGCAGTGGCCCAGGACAATACGTTGCCCTGGCGGTCCGAAATGGTCACGATAGTGTTATTGAAGGAAGCGTGAATGTGCGCGACGCCATCAACAACCGTTTTTTTCACCTTTTTACGGGTACGTGTACCTGGCTTTGCCATGTTTGCCTACCTGTTACTTACGAATAGGTTTGCGCGGACCTTTACGGGTGCGGGCGTTGGTCTTGGTGCGCTGGCCGCGGACTGGAAGCCCATGACGGTGACGCAGACCACGGTGACATCCGAGATCCTTCAAACGCTTGATGTTCATCTGTACTTCACGACGCAAATCGCCTTCGACGGAGCCTTTAATCACATCAGTACGAAGTGATTCCAGCTGTTCGTCAGTCAAGTCTTTGACTTTGACGTCCGGCTTAACGCCGGTTGCATCGCAAAGCTTTTGAGCTGTTGTTTTGCCTACACCAAAAATATAGGTGAGCGATACAACAACATGTTTGTGATCGGGTATATTGACACCGGCTATACGTGCCATCCAAATTACTCCGCGTTCAAAGCTATGCTGTGTGAATTATCCGCCACTAAAAGGGCGCAAAATAATAACGCCTGACCCAGCTTCGAGTCAAGCGCAATTATCGCACACCTTTTACAAGCAAGGATTTTTCCCGAAGGAATTAACCCTGACGTTGCTTGTGGCGAGGCTCCGAGCAAATGACCCTTACGGCGCCATTGCGACGAATTACTTTGCAGTTACGGCAAATTTTCTTTACCGAAGCGCGTACTTTCATTGTCGACTCCAGTTTTCAAGGGGAACGGATTTACCCGTTCCGACCATAGCCCTTGAGATTGGACTTCTTCATCAGCGATTCATACTGGTGAGACATCAGATGCGACTGAACCTGAGCCATAAAGTCCATCACTACGACTACAACAATCAGCAGAGACGTACCGCCCAAATAGAAGGGTACATTCCCGGCCACCATCAGGAACTGAGGGAACAGGGATACTGCTGCAATGTACATTGCTCCAAACAATGTCAAACGGGTGAGAACGCCATCAATGTACTTGGCTGTTTGCTCACCCGGACGAATGCCCGGAATAAAAGCACCTGAGCGTTTGAGGTTATCCGCGACTTCCCGTGGATTGTACATCAGAGCCGTATAGAAGAAGCAGAAAAATACCACTGCTGCCGCGAACAGAATAATATACAAGGGCTGACTGGGCGCAAGTGCCTGGGAAATATCGCTCAGCCACTCCATGCCTTCGCCCTGACCAAACCACTGACCCAGCGATGCCGGGAACAACAGAATGGACGATGCAAAGATGGGCGGAATAACACCGGCCATATTCACTTTCAAGGGCAAATGGCTAGACTGCTGGGCAAATACCCGGCCACCCTGCTGTCTCTTGGCGTAGTTAATCGTCAATCGGCGCTGACCGCGCTCCATGAACACCACAAAACCGATGACGGCAATTGCCAGAACACCGATACCAAGCACCAACAACATGCTCATCTCACCGTTACGGGCCTGCTCCAGAGTCTGGCCGATCGCACCGGGTAACCCGGCAACGATACCGGCGAAAATCAACAGTGAGATGCCGTTACCGACACCCCGCTCGGTGATCTGCTCGCCCAGCCACATCATGAAGACTGCACCACTAACAAACGATACAACTGCCACAAAGTGGAAGCTGAGAGTGTCATTGAAGGTGACGCCCTGCGACGCCAAACCGACAGAAATACCAGCACCCTGAAGCAGGGCCAGGATTACGGTACCGTAGCGCGTATATTGACTGATCTTACGACGACCCGCCTCACCTTCTTTTTTCAGCTGCTCCAGCGTCGGATTGACCGCTGTCATGAGCTGCATAATAATAGAAGCCGATATATACGGCATGATACCCAGCGCGAAGATACTCATGCGCTCAAGTGCACCACCGGAAAACATATTGAACATACTCAGGATTGTACCCTGATTCTGCTCAAACAGTGCAGCCAAGCGGTCGGGGTTTATTCCAGGCACCGGAATGTGGGCACCGATTCGGTACACAAGCAGTGCCAGAAAGACAAACCAGAGCCGCGAACGCAGCTCTGCTAGTCCTTTACCCGCGCCCGCAGGCAATGATGCTGTCTTGGCCATTTAGTCCTCGACTCGCGTTAGTCTTCTACTTTGCCGCCCGCGGCGATAATCGCCGCGCGTGCGCCTTTGGTCACTCGCAAACCCTGCACAGTCACTGCACGGTCAATTTCACCGGACAACATGACCTTTGCATCGCGAATTTCGTCGCGAATGATGTCTGCTTTTTTTAGAGCGTCAAGATCGACAACATCGCCTTCTACCTTCGCCAGTTCATTCAGGCGAATTTCAGCAACGTAACGCTGCTGACGGGACGTGAAGCCAAACTTCGGCAAACGACGTGCCAACGGCTGCTGACCGCCCTCAAAACCAGGGGCAACGCTGCCGCCGGAACGGGCTTTCAGACCCTTATGGCCACGGCCACAAGTTTTGCCGAAACCACAACCGATACCACGACCAACGCGCCTTGCGTTGGGGCGTGAACCGGGTTCTGGAGCTAGTTCGTTTAGACGCATCTTAGTTCTCCTCAACCCGAACCAGGTAGTCTACCCGGTTAGCCATACCGCGAATGGAAGGAGTATCTTCCAAAACCACGGATTGGCCAATTTTACGAAGACCCAGGCCCTTCACACAAAGCTTGTGCTTGGGCTGGCAGCCGATTGGGCTGCGGATCAGTGTAACTGTGATCGTTTTTGCGTTCGCCATGACTTCAACCCAGAATGTCTTCGACGGATTTACCGCGCTTGGCTGCAATATCTTCTGGCGCTTGCATTGCCTGAAGACCCTTGATGGTGGAACGTACCACGTTCACCGGGTTGGTAGAACCATAGCACTTAGACAGCACGTTATGGACACCAGCCACTTCCAACACAGCGCGCATGGCGCCACCAGCAATAATGCCGGTACCATCGGACGCAGGCATCATAAACACCCGCGAACCACCGTGCTGTGCCCGAACCGGGTACTGCAAAGTAGTACCGTCCAACGGTACGTCTACCATATTTTTGCGCGCAGCTTCCATGGCCTTCTGTATAGCAACCGGCACTTCACGTGCCTTACCACGACCAAAACCAACACGCCCTTTACCATCACCCACTACAGTCAATGCGGTAAAGGCAAATATACGCCCGCCTTTTACCACTTTGGCAACGCGGTTTACCTGAACCAGCTTTTCCTGGAGCTCAGGCGCCTTCTGTTCGTTCACGCTCATCTTCTCCACCTCTTAGAATTGCAAGCCAGCTTCACGGGCTGCGTCGGCCAGAGCCTGTACGCGGCCGTGATAACGGTAACCGGAGCGGTCAAAAGCAACCTGCTCAACACCCGCCGCCTTGGCACGTTCAGCAATCAGCTGACCGACTTTTTTGGCGGCATCCACGTTACCGGTTGCACCCTGGCGCAGTTCCTTATCCAACGTGGAGGCAGTGGCCAGCACTTGGCTGCCATCTGCTGTCGTAACCTGGGCGTACATATGACGCGGTGTGCGGTGAACGCACAGACGGTTTGTACCCAGCTCACGAATTTTCATGCGCACTTTACGTGCGCGACGCAATCTTTCGTTATTCGCGCTCATAGTCCCGCCTTATTTCTTCTTGGCTTCTTTGCGTCTTACCTGCTCATCCGCATAACGTACACCTTTGCCTTTATAAGGCTCGGGCGGACGGAAGGCGCGGATTTCAGCGGCGACGTGGCCAACCTGTTGCTTGTCGATACCGCGAATGATCACTTCCGTATTTGACGGAGTTTCAACGGTAATCCCCTCGGGCAGCTCGTACGCAACGGGGTGAGAAAAACCCAGCGTTAGATTGAGCTTCGTACCTTGCGCCTGAGCCCGGTAACCCACACCGATCAGCTGAAGCTTACGCTCGAAGCCTGCGGTAACGCCGGTCACCATATTATTGACCAAAGCGCGGGTTGTACCAGCAAGAGCGCGGGACTGTTTAACACCATCACGGGCTGCAAAGCGTAAGAGATTTTCTTCCTGCTTTACTTCAACCGCTTGGTGGATTGAAAACTGAAGCGCTCCTTTGGAGCCCTTTACGTTGATTTCCTGACCGTTCAGCTCCACTTCAACACCGGGAGGCAGCACGACAGGATTATTGGCAACCCTGGACATGTGATTCTCCTAGAATACGGTGCAGATGACTTCGCCACCTACGCCGGCAGCACGTGCGGCACGATCTGTCATTACGCCCTGGGACGTAGAGACAATCGCGACTCCCAAACCACCGGATACTTTCGGTAGCTTCGCAGCGCCTTTATACTGGCGCAAACTCGGACGACTAACACGGTCGATAGATTCAATAACCGGCTTGCCACCAAAGTACTTCAGAGTAATCGTCAGCTCAGGCTTGATATCAGCCGTAACCACAAAATCTGCAACGTAACCTTCGTCCTTCAGGACTTGTGCCACGGAGATTTTCATCTTCGAGGACGGCATCTTAACGTCTGTTTTCGATGCCATCTGGGCATTACGGATACGTGTGAACATATCCGCAAGCGTGTCTTGCATGCTCATTGGTATGAGACTCCTGATCTTTTTAGTTGTGCAGCGGCGTGCCGCACCGCTTACCAACAGGCTCTCGACCGCAGTCGAGAAGCCTATCTTACCAGCTTGCTTTGGTCAGACCCGGAACGTCTCCGCGCATGCCGTACTCTCGGAGTTTAATCCGTGAAAGTTCGAACTTACGCAAGACGCCGTGTGGGCGACCCGTTATCTGGCAACGATTACGAAGACGCGAAGGAGATGCATCGCGAGGAAGCTGTTGCAGCTTCATCTGTGCATTCCAGCGGTCATCATCGCTGGTATTGGGGTTCTTGATAGTTGCCTTGATCTCAGCGCGCTTCGCTGCATATTTCGCAACGGTTAGCTCGCGCTTGAGTTCACGGTTTTTCATGGAAACCTTTGCCATTACTCTCGTTCCTTATTTCTTGAACGGAAAGCCAAACGCTTTCAACAATTCACGACCTTCATCGTCGGTACCGGCAGAGGTGGTAATGGTAATATCCAGACCACGAATCTTGTCAACCCTGTCGTATTCAATCTCAGGGAAGATGATCTGCTCACGCACACCCATGCTGTAGTTACCACGGCCGTCGAACGATTTTGGGTTCAGACCGCGGAAGTCACGAATGCGGGGAACCGCAATGTGCACCAGACGATCAAAGAATTCCCACATACGCTCGCCACGCAGAGTAACCTTGCAACCAATTGGCCAACCTTCACGGACTTTAAAACCCGCAACCGATTTGCGTGCCTTGGTCACAACCACTTTCTGACCCGCAAGGCGCTCAAGATCAGCGACTGCGTTATCAATCAGCTTTTTGTCACCGATAGCTTCACCAACACCCATGTTCAGGGTGATTTTCTCAATACGCGGCACCTGCATGATGTTCTTGTAACCGAACTCCTGCTGCAGGGCGGGTATCACTTCCTTACTGTACTGCTCTTTCATGTTCAGCATCGTAACCACCACCGCTTACTGGTTATCGACAGCTTCTTTCGTCGCTTTGAAGATCCGCTGTTTTGCGCCGTCTTCCTTGATCTGGAAGCCAACACGATCGGCTTTGCCGGTCTGCGGATTAAAAATAGCCACGTTAGAAGCCTGGATAGGCGCTTCTTTTTGGACGATGCCACCAGGGGTGCTCAGCGCCGGGTTTGGTTTAGTGTGCTTCTTCATCATGTTGATGCCAGAAACAATTACCTTACCATCGTCCTGAACTTTCAGGACTTTACCACGTTTGCCTTTATCTTTCCCCGTAGTGACGATTACTTCGTCATCTCGTTTGATCTTTTTCATGTCCGGCCTCTGGTCCTTTAAAGTACTTCGGGTGCCAGTGAGATAATCTTCATGAACTTCTCATTTCGCAGCTCACGAGTAACCGGTCCGAAGATACGGGTACCTATGGGTGCGTCCTGGGCGTTCAGAAGTACGGCCGCGTTGCCATCAAAACGGATCAGAGATCCATCAGGACGACGCACACCCTTACGAGTGCGCACTACGACAGCCTTCAGTACCTGGCCTTTTTTTACTTTACCGCGGGGGATGGCTTCCTTAACGGTTACCTTGATAATGTCCCCGATTGCAGCATAACGCCTGTGTGAACCGCCCAGGACCTTGATGCACATCACCTGACGCGCACCGCTGTTATCCGCGACTTCAAGCATTGTTTGAGTCTGAATCATGGTTGTTCTCCGGGCGATTTACACCTTGGATGCATGATCAGTGACTTCCACTAAGGCCCAGCTTTTGGTCTTAGAGACCGGGCGGGTTTCCTTAATGATCACAGTGTCACCGATATTGCACTGGTTGCTCTCATCGTGAGCATGGATCTTGGTTGAACGTTTCATGTACTTACCGTACAGAGGGTGCTTTACCTGACGCTCGACCAACACCACGATGGACTTCTCCATCTTGTTGCTCACGACCTTGCCGCTCAAAGTTCTGGCAGTTTGGGTAGTTTCGGTCATGTCACTGTCCTGCCTTTTCGTTCAATACTGTTTTCACGCGAGCAATATCACGCTTCACCCCAGGGAGAAGATGAGACTGATTCAGCTGGCCTGTCGCCTTACGCATGCGCAGGTTAAACTGCTCCTTCAGGAGACCGATCAGCTCTTTGTTCAGCTCCTCGGCTGATTTTGCACGCAGCTCTGTTGCTTTCATCACATCACCGTCCTCGTTACGAAGGTGGTCTGTACCGGCAGCTTCGCAGCCGCCAGAGTGAAAGCTTCGCGTGCGATTTCTTCAGTCACACCTTCCATCTCATAGAGCATACGGCCTGGCTGAACTTCAGCCACCCAGTACTCGACAGAACCTTTACCTTTACCCATACGAACTTCCAGAGGCTTGCCAGTAATTGGCTTGTCCGGGAAGACGCGAATCCAAATCTTACCACCCCGTTTGATCTTACGGGTCATGGTACGACGTGCGGCTTCAATCTGGCGAGCAGTTATACGCCCGCGAGTCACCGCCTTCAATCCGTATTCACCGAAGCTCACCTTGTTAGCGCGGTGAGCAAGGCCGGTGTTACGACCCTTCATTACCTTGCGAAATTTGGTGCGTTTTGGTTGCAGCATAAGAGTGCCCCTTTACTTAGAACCTTTCTTCCCAGAGGCTTTCTTGTCAGCACGGACTTGTTCCATACCACCAAGAATCTCACCTTTGAAGATCCATACCTTGACGCCGATTACGCCGTAAGTGGTATGCGCTTCGTAGGTTCCGTAATCAATATCTGCACGCAATGTATGCAGCGGAACACGACCTTCGCGATACCACTCGGAACGGGCAATTTCAGCTCCCCCGAGACGACCGCCAACCTGAATCTTGATGCCCTTGGCGCCTTGGCGCATGGCGTTCTGTACCGCGCGCTTCATAGCACGACGGAACATCACACGACGCTCCAACTGACCAGCAACGTTTTGCGCTACCAAACGGGCATCCAGGTCCGGCTTGCGGACTTCTTCGATGTTGATGTGCACAGGCACACCCATCATGTCGCTAACTTCACGACGAAGACGGTCAACATCTTCACCCTTCTTCCCGATAACAATACCCGGGCGGGCGGTATGGATCGTGATACGGGCGTTCTGAGCAGGGCGCTCGATCACAATCTTACTGATAGACGCCTTTACCAGACGCTTGTCGAGGAATTCACGAACCTGAATGTCGTTCAACAGGTTTTTCGCGTAGTCCTTTTTATCGGCATACCATACTGAGTTGTGCTCTTTGATCACACCCAGGCGAAAGCCGATCGGATTTACTTTATGACCCATCTGAGCATCTCCTACTTGTCGGCGACCTTGACGGTGATATGACAGGTGCGCTTCATGATTCTGTCAGCGCGCCCCTTGGCTCGAGCTTTAATTCGCTTGAGCGTTGGGCCCTCATCCACCATAACAGTGGAGACCCGCAGATCATCTACGTCCAGACCTTCGTTATGCTCAGCGTTAGCAATTGCGGACTCAAGAGCTTTCTTGATAATCCCAGCTGCTTTCTTAGGGCTGAAAGTCAGAATATTCAGAGCGTCCTCAACAGCCTTGCCGCGAACCTGATCGGCAACAAGACGAGCTTTCTGAGCTGAGAGGCGAGCGCCCTTATACTTGGCTGCTACTTCCATTTCATTTCCCCTCACAATCAGCGTTTAGCTTTCTTGTCGGCCGAATGGCCACGGTAAGTACGCGTTGCTGCGAACTCACCTAGTTTATGACCGACCATATCTTCGGTAACATAAACCGGCACGTGTTGCTTGCCGTTGTGGACTGCGATGGTCAAGCCTACGAACTCTGGGAAAATCGTGGAACGACGCGACCAGGTCTTAATTGGTCGCTTGTCGTTCACTTCCAGAGCTGCCTCGACCTTCTTCAACAGATGCAGGTCTATAAAAGGACCTTTCTTTAAAGAACGTGGCACAGCATTTACCTCTATGTGGTCGTTTACTTGGCTGAACGACGACGTACTATCATATTATCAGTACGCTTGTTCTTACGAGTCTTATGCCCTTTGGTCGGAACACCCCATGGAGTAACTGGGTGACGCCCGCCAGAGGTACGCCCTTCACCACCACCGTGTGGGTGGTCAACTGGGTTCATAGCCACACCACGTACCGTTGGACGCTTTCCGCGCCAACGTGATGCACCCGCTTTACCAAGCCGCTTAAGACTGTGTTCGCTGTTGGACACTTCGCCCAACGTAGCACGGCAATCTACAAGCACCTTTCGCATTTCACCTGAGCGCAGGCGGATAGTCGCGTAAGCGCCTTCCCGAGCAACCAGCTGTACGGATGCGCCCGCAGAGCGAGCCAACTGTGCACCTTTACCAGGCTTGAGCTCAACGCAATGGATTACAGAACCAACCGGGATATTCCGCAGCGGCAATGTACTTCCTACCTTAATAGGCGCGTCGATTCCTGAACGCACAGGCTCACCGATCTGCATACCCTTGGGAGCGATAATGTAACGGCGCTCGCCATCGGCGTACTTGATCAGCGCGATGTGCGCCGAGCGGTTAGGATCGTATTCAATGCGCTCGATTGTCGCAAGAATACCATCTTTAATCCGCTTGAAGTCTATTATGCGGTAGTGCTGTTTATGGCCACCACCAATGTGACGGCTAGTGATACGGCCGTTATTATTACGGCCACCCGACTTGCTTTGCGATTCGACCAACGGTTCGTAAGGACGCCCTTTGTGTAAATCCGGGTTGTACAGCTTTACAACGTGACGGCGTCCGGGAGATGTTGGCTTGGTTTTGACGATCGGCATATTACGACCCCTTTACCTTATTCCACATCCAGAAAATCGATGTCCTGACCTTCAGCCAGCTTTACATAAGCCTTACGAATGTCATTACGTTTGCCGAACCCGCGAGCTGTGCGTTTAAGCTTGCCCTTACGATTCAGAACCTGAACACCTTCGACGGTGACGTTGAACAATTGTTCAACGGCTTTCTTAATCTCGGGCTTGGTGGCGTCCGGGGCGACCCGAAACACTACCTGACCGTGTTCGGCCACACGAGATGCTTTCTCCGATACGTGAGGCCCTAAAAGAACCTTATAGATACGTTCCTGATTCATCCCAGCATCTCCTCGATTTTCTTCAGAGCGGGAACAGTCACTACGATTTTCTCGTGAGCAACCAGGCTAACCGGATCCAGACCAGCAACATCACGCACATCGACGTGAGGCACGTTGCGTGAGGCCAAGTGCAGGTTCTGATCAAGGTTTTCCGACAGGATCAGCACATTACTTAAACCCATGTCAGCCAACTTGGCAGTAAAGGCCTTGGTCTTGGGGGTGTCGATTGAAAAATCGTCAACCACAATCAGGCGTTCCTGACGGACCAGCTCGGACAAAATGGAGCGCATTGCAGCGCGGTACATTTTACGGTTTACCTTTTGCTCGTAGCTGCGAGGCTTCGCTGCAAAGGTAACACCACCGGAGCGCCAAATTGGGCTGCGGATAGTACCAGCACGAGCACGACCAGTACCCTTCTGACGCCAAGGCTTCTTACCACCACCCCTGACTTCTGAACGGGTTTTCTGAGCTTTGGTACCCTGACGGCCGGCAGCCATATAGGCTACAACCACTTGGTGAACCAATGCTTCATTAAAATCTTTTGCGAAAGTAGCCTCGGAAACCGTGATTCCCTGACCGCTACCTGTAATTGTCAATTCCATCGAACCGCTCCTCAGGCTTTAACAGCAGGCTTGATGACAACATCGCCACCAGTCGCGCCGGGGACGGCACCACTAACCAGCAGAAGATTGCGCTCAGCGTCGACACGGACAATTTTCAGGTTTTGCACAGTAACCTGAGCATTACCCATCTGGCCCGCCATCTTTTTGCCTTTGAATACTTTACCCGGAGTCTGGTTTTGACCAATAGAACCCGGAGCACGGTGAGACAGTGAGTTACCGTGGGTCGCATCCTGCATGGCAAAGTTCCAGCGCTTTACGCCGCCCTGGAAACCTTTACCTTTGGATGTACCTGTGGCATCAACAGCCTGACCGTCTTCAAAGACTGACGCAGTAATTTCGCCGCCGGCAACGAGGTCTTCACCTTCGCCGTCTGCCAAACGAAATTCCCATACGCTACGGCCCGCTTCAACACCGGCTTTTGCGAAATGACCTGCTGCACTCTTGTTAACACGAGAGGAACGACGCGAACCTACCGTTATCTGAACTGCACGGTAGCCGTCGTTTTCAAGAGTTTTGAGTTGGGTGATGCGGTTAGAATCAACCTCGATCACCGTTACGGGCAACGCTTGCCCGTCTTCCGTAAATATACGGGTCATACCGGCCTTGCGACCGACAATACCAATTGCCATGTTTCACCTCTAAGTGTACGGGGCTTGCACCCTCTATGGCCTTATGACAGTTACACAGGTTAATACCAGACGGTATTAACCGAGGCTGATCTGAACGTCTACACCTGCTGCCAGGTCTAGTTTCATCAAAGCATCTACTGTCTTTTCCGTCGGCTCAACAATGTCGAGCAAACGCTTATGGGTACGAATTTCATACTGGTCGCGCGCGTCTTTGTTGACGTGCGGTGAAACCAGAATCGTGAACTTTTCTTTGCGCGTAGGCAAAGGAATAGGTCCGCGCACCTGAGCGCCGGTCCGCTTAGCGGTGTCGACAATCTCTTGCGTAGACTGGTCGATCAGGCGGTAATCGAACGCCTTCAACCGAATCCGAATCTTTTGGCTTTGCATGTTGCACCAAACTCCACTCGTAGCAGCGAACCTTTCGCTGACCTTCAAAAAAGGAGCCGCATTGTATGCATAATAAGCAACCCTGTCAACAGCAATGCTGACTGACTCGGCCGACGCATACATTGCAACTAAAATAGAAAAAGGGGCTGATCAAATCAGCCCCTTTTTCAGACCCTACGAGTAGATTACTCGAGAATCTTGGCGACAACACCGGCGCCTACAGTACGCCCGCCTTCGCGAATCGCGAAGCGCAGACCATCTTCCATGGCGATCGGAGCAATCAAAGTCACTTCCATCTTCACGTTATCACCTGGCATAACCATTTCTACGCCTTCTGGCAATTCACAAGCACCGGTTACGTCGGTTGTACGGAAGTAGAACTGTGGGCGATAGCCCTTGAAGAACGGCGTATGACGGCCGCCTTCGTTTTTGCTCAGTACATACACTTCGCACTCAAACTTGGTGTGCGGCTTCATGCTGCCTGGCTTACACAGAACCTGACCACGCTCAACGTCATCACGCTTGGTGCCGCGCAACAGTACACCAACGTTCTCGCCTGCACGACCTTCGTCCAGCAGCTTACGGAACATTTCAACGCCGGTGCAAACCGTTTTGACCGTGTCTTTGAGACCAACGATTTCTACTTCTTCACCAATCTTGACAATACCGCGCTCTATACGACCGGTTACAACTGTACCACGGCCAGAGATAGAGAATACGTCTTCAATAGGCATCAGGAACGGCAGATTAATCGCACGCTCAGGCTCAGGGATGTACGAATCCAGCGCTTCTACCAGCTTACGAACAGCGGTAGTGCCCATTTCGTTGTCATCACGACCTTCCAGAGCCATCAACGCAGAACCGGTGATGATCGGAGTGTCGTCAGCCGGGAAGTCGTACATTTCCAGCAGATCTCGAACTTCCATTTCTACCAGCTCAAGCAGCTCTTCATCGTCAACCATGTCCGCTTTGTTCAGGAACACGACGATGTAAGGAACGCCTACCTGACGTGACAGCAGGATGTGCTCGCGGGTCTGCGGCATAGGGCCGTCAGCAGCGGAACAAACCAGGATAGCACCGTCCATCTGCGCCGCACCGGTGATCATGTTTTTCACATAGTCAGCGTGGCCCGGGCAATCTACGTGTGCGTAGTGACGGTTCGGGGAATCGTACTCAACGTGAGACGTCGCAATGGTAATACCACGCGCACGCTCTTCAGGAGCATTGTCGATCTGGTCAAAGGCACTTGCGGTGCCCGTTCCCCATACATCGTGGCATACACGAGTCAGGGCAGCTGTCAGGGTGGTCTTACCATGGTCAACGTGACCAATGGTGCCCACGTTCAAGTGTGGCTTCTTACGTTCGAATTTAGATTTAGACACAGTTACACCTCTTCCTGTTACTCAAGTCTTGGGTATCAACCCTTTTTGATAATTGCTTCAGCAATGTTATTTGGCGCTTCAGCGTACCGCGAAAATTCCATCGCATAGGACGCACGACCCTGAGTAGCGGAGCGCAGATCTGTGGCATAACCGAACATTTCCGACAACGGAACTTCGCAACGCACAATCTTGCCACTCACACCGTCTTCCATGCCCTGAATCAGGCCACGACGACGGTTCAGGTCACCTACCACATCACCCATGTAATCTTCAGGTGTTACCACCTCAACCTTCATCAACGGCTCCAGCAAAGCCGGACTCGCCTCCAGTGCGCCTTTCTTCATCGCCATGGAACCCGCGATTTTGAACGCCATTTCGTTGGAGTCCACATCGTGGAAGGAACCGTCGTACAAGGTTGCCTTGATACCCAGCAGCGGGTAACCGGCCAGACAGCCGTTCTTCATCTGCTCAATGATACCCTGCTGAACCGCCGGGATGTATTCCTTGGGTACAGTACCACCAACGATTTCGTTGACGAAAATGAAGTTTTCGGCGTCTTCTATGTCCAGGGGCAGCGGCTCAATCTTGACTTTAACGTGACCGTACTGACCGCGACCGCCTGACTGGCGCACAAACTTGCCTTCTACATCCACCGACTTACGGATGCACTCGCGATAGGCCACCTGGGGCTTACCGATGTTTGCCTCAACACTGAACTCGCGACGCATGCGATCAACGATGATATCCAGGTGAAGCTCACCCATACCAGAAATGATCGTCTGACCAGACTCTTCGTCGGTACGGACCTGGAAGGACGGATCTTCTTGGGCTAGCTTACCAAGTGCAACGCCCATCTTCTCCTGATCGGCTTTCGTCTTTGGTTCAACCGCTACCGAAATAACCGGATCCGGAAACTCCATACGCTCAAGAATAATCTTGTGGTTTTCGTCGCACAACGTATCGCCAGTGGTAACGTTCTTCAGACCAATTGCAGCAGCAATATCGCCTGCAAGAACTTCCTTGATTTCTTGGCGATCCTTCGCATGCATCTGAACCATACGACCGACACGCTCTCTTTTGCCCTTCACAGAGTTGTAAACGGCGTTGCCAGACTGAAGCGTGCCAGAGTAAACCCGGAAGAACGTCAAAGTGCCAACAAAGGGATCTGTTGCAATCTTGAATGCCAGAGCGGCAAACGGTGCAGCGTCATCAGCTTTACGGGTCTCTTCGGCCCCGTTTTCGTCGACTTCACCACGAATCGCCTTAACTTCATTCGGCGCCGGCAAGAATTCAACAACAGCATCCAACACTGCTTGAACGCCCTTGTTTTTGAACGCAGAACCACAGGTCGCAACCACGATCTCGTTTGCCAAGGTGCGCATCCGAAGACCTTTCTTAATATCTTCGACGTTGAGCTCGCCTTCGTCGAGGTAGCGCATGGTTAGCTCGTCGTCCGCTTCTGCAGCCGCTTCCATCATTTTTTCGCGATACTGGGCCACTTCGTCCGCCATCTCGGCAGGAACATCGCGCTGCTCGTACGTTACGCCAGCATCGTCCGGATTCCAGTAGATCGCCTTATTACGAATCAGGTCGATTACACCTGCAAAATCTTCTTCCGCGCCAATTGGCAACTGAACCGGAATACATTTTGCACCCAGACGCTTTTCGATCTGACCAACGACGCGCAGGAAGTTAGCACCAGCCCGATCCATCTTGTTGACGAACACCATGCGCGGCACTTCATACTTATTGGCCTGACGCCACACAGTCTCGGACTGCGGCTCAACACCGGAAGAACCACAGAACACAACAACAGCGCCGTCAAGTACACGCAATGAACGCTCTACCTCGATGGTAAAGTCAACGTGTCCCGGGGTGTCGATAATATTGATGCGATGCTCAGGATACTGCTTGTCCATACCCTGCCAGAAACAGGTTGTTGCAGCAGACGTGATAGTAATACCACGCTCCTGCTCCTGCTCCATCCAATCCATGGTCGCCGCACCGTCATGGACTTCACCGATTTTGTGCGAGACACCTGTGTAGAACAGAACCCGCTCGGTAGTTGTGGTTTTGCCCGCATCAACGTGCGCAACAATACCAATGTTTCGATATCGCTTAATCGGAGTCTTACGTGCCACTGTATAAACCTCGGCTGTTTAGAAACGGAAGTGAGAAAACGCCTTGTTGGCTTCTGCCATGCGATGAACATCTTCCCGCTTCTTGACGGCGGCACCCTTACTTTCTACAGCGTCGAGGATTTCCCCGGCCAGGCGCTGCGCCATGGATTTCTCACCGCGCTTTCGTGAAAAGTCAACGAGCCAACGCATAGCCAGCGCGTGCTGACGGGAAGGCCGTACTTCAACCGGCACCTGGTAGGTAGCACCACCCACACGACGGGACTTAACCTCTACCATCGGCTGAATGTTCTCCAGGGCCTTTTCGAACATGTCGATCGGCTCTTCTTTGGATTTTTCGGCAACAATCGTAAGCGCGCCATAAACAATACGCTCTGCTACGCCTTTTTTACCGCTTTCCATCACGTGGTTGATGAATTTGGCAAGACGTGCACTGCCGAACTTGGGATCTGGGATGATATCCCGCTTTGCTGCAATTCTTCTTCTAGGCATCGATAAGCCCTTAATGTCAAAAGGTCTTCAGGAACCCCTGAGATAGCATCAGCTACTCAGCCTTACTCTCATCGTTCTAACAAGCAACGATAAAAGACACCCGATCTAAGATCAGGATTTGGGTCGTTTTGTACCGTACTTGGAGCGACCCTGCTTACGGTTCTGTACACCCTGGGTGTCCAGTGTTCCGCGAACAGTGTGATAACGCACACCTGGAAGATCTTTTACTCGACCACCCCGGATTAGCACAACACTGTGCTCCTGAAGGTTGTGACCTTCACCACCAATGTAAGAGGAAACCTCGAAGCCATTAGTAAGACGAACACGACACACTTTACGCAGTGCTGAGTTCGGCTTCTTTGGCGTTGTGGTGTATACACGAGTGCACACACCACGGCGCTGAGGACATGCCTGAAGAGCAGGAACATCGCTCTTGGCCGCCTTGCGTTTACGAGGCCTACGCACCAACTGATTAATCGTTGCCATGTAAGCAAACTCCAAAAACCGTATAAATGAAACCTACCCCCAATGAAGGGGGTAAAATTAGGGGACGCAAGTTTAAGCCCGCGCCCCCGGACAGTCAAGATGACTGTTCTCTTTTTAACCACCCAGGTGTGAGTAACTACCCCTAGGTGGCCGCCGTTTGACTCATCCTTCGCGGTTGAGTTCGGCGCTCAGTGCTTCTTCAACATCGGCCGCAGTCACGCCCTGCTGTTCCAGTTCGCGCTTGCGACGACGTGCCGCGTGATACGCCAGACCGGTACCCGCAGGTATCAGTCGACCAACCACCACGTTTTCTTTCAGGCCACGCAGGTAGTCACGCTTGCCAGTGACCGCACCTTCAGTGAGCACCCGTGTGGTTTCCTGGAACGAAGCCGCAGAAATAAACGATTCGGTTGCCAGCGACGCTTTGGTAATACCCAACAACAGACGTTCGAACCGTGCCGGCTCTTTGTCAGCGACATTCGCCGCTTCGTTGGCTTCCAGTACCCGGTTGATTTCGACAGAATCGCCGGAAATCATCTGGGTGTCGCCCGGATCGGTGATTTCAACTTTGCGCAGCATCTGACGCACAATAACTTCAATGTGCTTGTCGTTGATGACCACGCCCTGCAGACGGTAAACGTCTTGGATTTCGTTGGTAATGTACCTTGCCAACTCAACCACACCCAACAAACGCAGAATATCGTGCGGGTTCGACGGACCGTCCGAGATTACCTCGCCTTTTTCGACCGTTTCGCCTTCAAACACGTTCATCTGACGATGCTTAGGAATCAGCACTTCATAAACATCGGCGTCACGCGGAGTGATTACCAGGCGCTTCTTGCCTTTGGTTTCTTTGCCAAAAGACACGGTACCGCTGACTTCCGCAAGAATCGACGACTCTTTCGGGCGACGAGCCTCAAACAGATCGGCAACCCGCGGCAGACCACCGGTGATGTCACGGGTCTTCGAGCTTTCCTGAGGAATACGTGCAACCACGTCACCCAGCTCGATGCGCGCACTGTTCGCCATCGTCACCAACGCATTGGCAGGCAGGAAGAAAATCGCCGCGCCTCCGGTCGGCAGATCAACATCGTTGCCGGCCTCATCCAACATCTGGATAGCGGGACGAATGTCCTTACCAGCGGCCGGGCGCTCTTTCGGGTCGATAACTTCCATCGTCGACAGGCCGGTAAGATCGTCAGTCTGGGTGCGCACGGTAATACCCTGGTCCATGTTGACGAACTTGGCCGTACCTTCGGCCTCGGCGATGATCGGGTGAGTGTGTGGATCCCATTTCGCCACGACTACGCCAGCTTCAATCACGTCGCCGGTTTTCACCGACAGCACGGCACCGTAAGGCAGTTTGTACCACTCGCGCTCACGGCCCTGTTCGTCGGCAATCGCCAACGCCGAGGAGCGAGAGATAACCACCAGCGAACCGTTGCTCTTTTCCAACGACTTCAAGTTGTGCAGGCGAACAGTACCACCGTGCTTGACCTGAATATTGTCTACCGCAGAAGCCCGGCTTGCCGCACCACCAATGTGGAACGTACGCATGGTCAGCTGGGTACCCGGCTCACCAATAGACTGGGCTGCAATAACGCCAACAGCTTCACCCACGTTAACCTGATGGCCACGAGCCAGATCACGTCCGTAGCACTTGGAGCAGATACCGTGTCGGGTATTACAGGTAATCGCAGAGCGCACCCATACTTCGTCGACACCAGCGCCTTCAATCGCCTCGATGGCTTTTTCGTCCAACAAAGTACCGGCCATGATAATGGCGTTGTCTTTGTCGGTCGGAGTAAACGCATCACGTGCCGTTACCCGGCCCAGTACCCGCGCACCCAAAGGCACAACAACGTCACCGCCTTCGATGTGCGGTATCATCAACAGACCTTCGGTGGTTCCACAATCTACTTCGGTAACCACCAGATCCTGAGACACATCCACCAGGCGACGGGTCAGATAACCGGAGTTTGCGGTCTTCAGAGCGGTATCTGCCAAGCCCTTACGAGCACCGTGGGTGGAAATAAAGTACTGCAGTACGTTAAGACCTTCACGGAAGTTAGCGGTTATCGGCGTTTCGATGATCGAGCCATCTGGCTTGGCCATCAAACCACGCATGCCTGCAAGCTGACGAATCTGCGCCGCGGAACCCCGGGCGCCGGAATCGGCCATCATGTACACGGAGTTGAAAGACTCCTGCATAACCGGCTCACCGTTCTCATCCATCAACGGATTGCCATCAGGCCCCATAACCGCTTCTTTGGCCAAGCGCTCCATCATGGCCTTAGAGACCTTGTCGTTGGCGCGTGACCAGATGTCGATAACCTTGTTGTACTTTTCGCCCTGAGTCAGCAGACCGGACGCGTACTGGTTTTCAATATCTTTTACTTCCTGTGTCGCAGCATCGACCAGTTGGTACTTCTCTGGCGGAATTTCGAAGTCATTAAAGCCAATCGAAATGCCAGATACGGTGGCGTACTGATAACCGGTGTACATCAGCTGGTCAGCAAAAATAACCGTTTCTTTCAGACCCGCATCGCGGTAGCAGATGTTGATCAGGTTAGAGATTGCTTTTTTGACCATCGGCTTGTTGATCAAGCTGTAAGACAGGCCGTCAGGCACAATGTCAAACAACAGCGCGCGACCCACCGTGGTTTCCACGATGTTATAACTCTCGCTACGGCTGCCGTCTTCGGCGATCGCCACTTCCCTTACCCGGACTTTAACTGTGGCTTGCAAGTGTACTTTGCCAGCACCGTAAGCGCGGTGTACTTCTTTAACATCGGCAAACACCATGCCCTGTCCCAGCGCATTTTTGCGCTCGCGGGTCATGTAGTACAAACCCAGTACCACGTCTTGCGACGGCACAATGATAGGCTCGCCGTTTGCCGGTGACAGCACGTTATTGGTGGACATCATCAACGCCCGCGCTTCCAGCTGGGCCTCGATAGTCAACGGTACGTGTACCGCCATCTGGTCCCCGTCGAAGTCGGCGTTGTAGGCAGCACACACCAGCGGATGCAGCTGGATAGCCTTACCTTCAATCAGTACCGGTTCGAACGCCTGAATACCTAAACGGTGCAGCGTAGGCGCACGGTTCAGCATGATCGGGTGTTCCCGGATGACTTCGTCCAGAATATCCCAAACCACACCCTCTTCGCGCTCGACCATTTTCTTGGCCGCTTTGATGGTGGTGGCCAGGCCGCGATGCTCAAGTTTGGAAAAGATAAACGGCTTAAACAACTCCAGCGCCATCTTCTTCGGCAAACCGCACTGGTGCAGGCGCAGGTACGGGCCGACTACGATGACCGAACGGCCCGAGTAGTCGACTCGCTTACCCAGCAAGTTCTGACGGAAACGACCTTGCTTGCCTTTGATCATATCGGCAAGAGATTTCAGTGGACGCTTGTTAGTGCCAGTAATGGCCCGACCACGGCGTCCGTTGTCCAGCAACGCGTCAACCGCTTCCTGCAACATGCGTTTTTCGTTACGCACAATAATGTCGGGAGCGTTCAGCTCCAACAGGCGTTTCAGACGATTGTTACGGTTGATCACCCGACGGTACAGATCGTTCAGGTCAGAGGTCGCAAAGCGACCACCATCCAACGGTACCAAGGGGCGCAGATCTGGCGGAAGAACCGGCAGAACGGTCATCACCATGTCGCCCGGCTTGTTGCCGGAGAACAGAAACGCCTCAAGAATTTTCAGACGCTTGCTGAATTTCTTGATCTTGGTTTCCGAGTTGGTCTGCGGAATTTCTTCACGCAGACGATCAACTTCTTCTTGCAAGTCAATGGCTTGCAGAAGTTCTTTGATCGCCTCGGCGCCCATGCGAGCGTCGAATTCATCACCAAACTCTTCCAGAGCTTCGAAATACTGCTCGTCGTTCAGTAACTGACCGCGCTCCAGCGTGGTCATGCCTGGCTCGATCACAATGAAGGATTCGAAATACAACACCCGCTCTATATCGCGCAAAGTCATGTCCAGCATCAAACCAATGCGTGACGGCAGCGACTTAAGAAACCAGATGTGAGCTACCGGGCTGGCCAGCTCAATGTGACCCATGCGATCGCGGCGGACACTGGCCAGAGCCACTTCCACGCCACACTTTTCGCAAATAACACCGCGGTGCTTCAAGCGCTTGTACTTTCCGCACAGGCACTCATAGTCTTTGATCGGGCCAAAAATCTTGGCACAGAACAAACCGTCACGCTCTGGCTTGAACGTACGGTAGTTGATCGTTTCAGGCTTTTTCACTTCACCAAAGGACCAGGAACGGATCATGTCAGGTGATGCCAGACCAATACGGATGGCATCAAATTCCTTGCTCTGATTCTGGCTCTTCAGAAGATTCAATAAATCTTTCATCAGTAAAAGCTCCGGATGGCGTTAATCTCGGGCGGGCACCGCTGGTGCCCGCTCACGCTGCCAAAAACAATTCGGCTCAATCGGATTCCAGCTCGATGTCGATACCCAACGAGCGAATTTCTTTGACAAGAACGTTGAAGGATTCGGGCATGCCCGGTTCCATACGATGATCGCCATCAACAATGTTCTTGTACATTCTGGTCCGACCGTTTACATCATCAGACTTGACGGTAAGCATTTCCTGCAGTGTATACGCTGCACCGTAGGCTTCCAGAGCCCACACTTCCATCTCGCCAAAGCGCTGACCACCGAACTGTGCCTTACCACCCAGCGGCTGCTGGGTAACCAGACTGTACGAACCAGTGGAACGAGCGTGCATTTTATCATCGATCAAGTGGTTCAACTTGAGGATATACATATACCCTACTGTGATCGGACGATCGAAGGCATCACCGGTACGACCATCGAACAAGCGGGTCTGACCGGTTGTGCTAAGGCCGGCCAGCTCAAGCATGTGTTTGACTTCAGCTTCTTGAGCGCCGTCAAACACCGGCGTAGCCATTGGCACACCACCGCGAAGGTTGTTACACAAGTCGAGGATTTCCCGATCGTTCAAGGAATCCAGATCTACCTGTGTTACTTCGGCTGAATGGTTGTAAATCTCATCCAGCAGTTTACGAAGCTCAGCAACCTTGCGCTGCTCGTCCAGCATACGACTGATACGCTCGCCTAGACCTTTGGCTGCGGCACCCAAGTGGGTTTCCAGAACCTGCCCTACGTTCATACGCGAAGGCACACCCAGAGGGTTCAGAACGATATCAACAGTGTTGCCGAACTCGTCGTACGGCATATCTTCAATCGGCTTGACCGCCGAAATTACACCCTTGTTACCGTGACGACCCGCCATCTTGTCACCTGGCTGGATGCTGCGCTTGATAGCCAGGTACACCTTGACGATTTTCTGAACGCCTGGCGCCAGATCATCGCCCTGCTGCAACTTACCTTTCTTGTCGTCAAAACGCGCTTCGTGATCTTTCTTGCGCTCTTCCAGGCCCTGCTCGGATTTCTCCAGCAACTCATTCAAATCGTCGCCTTTCATGCGTAATTTGAACCATTCCGGACGCGGCAGATTCAACAGATAATCTGCTTCCAGCTTGCTACCTTTTTTCAGGCCTGGGCTGCTGATCACTTCCTGGCCCTCAAGGGCGTTCAGTAAGCGCTCGTAGGTGGCACCTTCAACAATGCGATACTCGTCCTTCAAATCTTTGCGGTACTTGTCCAGCTGCTGCTTTTCAATCACTTGCGCTCGCTGGTCCTTTTCGATGCCGTCACGGGTGAATACCTGAACATCGATAATCGTACCACGGGTGCCTGTCGGCACGCGGGAGGAGGTGTCTTTTACATCGGACGCCTTCTCACCGAAGATAGCTCTTAGGAGCTTTTCCTCCGGCGTCAACTGGGTTTCACCTTTCGGTGTTACCTTACCGACCAGAATATCTCCGGCGCTAACTTCCGCGCCAATATAGACAATACCGGACTCATCCAGCTTGGACAGCGCGCTCTCACCCACGTTCGGGATGTCAGCCGTAATTTCTTCGCTACCCAACTTGGTATCCCTTGCCACACAGGTCAGTTCCTGAATATGGATCGTGGTCAGGCGATCTTCCTGCACCACTTTTTCAGAGATAAGGATGGAATCCTCAAAGTTGTAACCGTTCCAGGGCATGAACGCGATACGCATGTTCTGACCCAACGCCAACTCACCAAGATCTACCGATGGACCGTCGGCAAGTATGTCACCACGAGCAATGACATCGCCCTGGCGCACAATCGAGCGCTGGTTAATACAGGTGTTCTGGTTCGAGCGGGTGTATTTGGTGAGGTTATAGATATCCACACCAGCGTCACCAGCTTCGGTCTCTTCGTTGTTTACCCGCACTACGATTCGTGCGGCGTCTACGCTTTCAATTTCGCCGCCACGACGAGCAGTTACGCACACGCCAGAATCCTGAGCCACGATACGTTCAACACCGGTGCCCACTAAAGGCACCTGTGCACGTAACGTAGGTACGGCTTGGCGCTGCATGTTCGCACCCATCAGAGCGCGGTTAGCATCATCGTGTTCGAGGAACGGAATCAGCGACGCGGCTACGGAAACAACCTGACGCGGTGACACGTCCATAAAGTTAACCGCTTCCGGTGGCATAACCGTGGTTTCGTTTTGGTGACGAACGGTCACCAACTCCTCAACCAGACGATTGCCGTCGTCCATCTCTGCACTAGCCTGGGCGATAACGTAGTTGCTTTCTTCAATAGCAGACAGATACACCAGTTCGTCGGTGACCAAGCCATCGGATACTTTCCGGTACGGGCTTTCTAAAAAGCCGTACGAGTTGGCACGGGCAAAAGTCGCCAAAGAATTGATCAGGCCGATGTTTGGGCCTTCCGGTGTCTCGATCGGACACACGCGGCCGTAATGGGTCGGGTGTACGTCGCGAACCTCAAAGCCTGCGCGCTCACGGGTCAGACCGCCTGGCCCAAGCGCAGAAATGCGGCGCTTGTGAGTCACTTCTGACAGCGGGTTGTTCTGATCCATAAACTGGGACAGCTGGCTGGAGCCAAAGAACTCCTTCACCGCCGCCGCTACTGGCTTGGCATTTATCAGATCCTGAGGCATCAGGCCTTCACTTTCTGCCAGGCTCAGACGCTCACGCACGGCGCGCTCTACACGTACCAAACCAACGCGGAACTGATTTTCGGCCATCTCGCCGACACAACGCACACGGCGGTTGCCTAGGTTATCGATGTCGTCTACTTGGCCTTGACCGTTACGGATGTCAATCAGCGTCTTCAGCACGTCGATAATATCGGCGTGGGTCAGAATGCTCTCACCGGTGCTTTCATCGCGGCGCAAACGACGGTTCAACTTCATACGACCGACTGCAGACAGGTCGTAACGCTCTTCAGAGAAGAACAAATTATTGAACAGATTTTCCGCCGACTCTTTCGTGGGCGGCTCTCCGGGGCGCATCATCCGGTAAATCTCTACCAATGCTTCCAGCGGTGTGCGGCTAGGATCGTTGCGCAAAGTGTCCGACATGAACGGACCACAATCCAGATCGTTGGTGTACAGCGTTTCAATATCCGTAACGCCGGCGTCCAGAATGGTGGTGATCAGCTCTGCGGTCAGCTCCGAATTACACTCAACCAGCATTTCCCCGGTTTTGGTGTCGATCATGTCTTTGGCCAAAACTCGGCCATACAGATATTCGGTCGGCACTTCCAGCACAGAGATATTGGCTTTTTCAAGCTGCTTAATATGGCGCGCGGTAATACGGCGGCCTTCTTCAGCAATCACATTACCGTCATTATCCTTGATATCGAAAGTTGCGATATCGCCACGAAGACGGCTTGGAACCAGTTCGAGCTTGCACGTTTCTGCGCCAATGTGGAACTTCGAAGTTTCGAAGAACATTGCCAGCATTTGCTCGGAGGTGTAACCCAACGAGCGCAGCAGGATGGTCGCCGGCAATTTGCGGCGACGATCGATGCGCACAAATACGGCATCTTTCGGGTCAAACTCAAAGTCCAACCAGGAGCCACGATAAGGAATCACCCGGGCTGAATACAACAGCTTGCCGGAGGAGTGGGTCTTACCCTTATCGTGATCAAAGAATACACCAGGTGAACGATGCAACTGGGAAACGATAACACGCTCGGTACCATTGATAACGAAGGTACCGTTTTCAGTCATCAGGGGCATTTCGCCCATGTAGACTTCCTGTTCCTTGATGTCCTTGATCGCCTTGTTGGACGATTCACGGTCATAAATAATCAGGCGAACTTTTACGCGCAAAGGCGCAGCATAGGTGACGCCCCGAAGCTGACATTCTTTGACGTCAAAAACCGGCTCACCTATACGGTAACTCACGTATTCAAGCGCGGCATTACCAGAGTAACTGGCAATCGGGAATACGGATTTGAAGGCCGCATGAAGACCGGTTTCCCGACGATCTTCAGCAGCAGATTCGCTTTGAAGGAAGTCTCGGAACGAGTCCAGCTGAATAGACAGCAAATAGGGGACTTCCATCACGGACGGCAACTTACTAAAGTCTTTGCGGATCCGCTTTTTTTCAGTGTAGGAGTAACTCATCTGCATTCCCCAGCGTTAAATCTGATACCTGATATCAAGAAGCAACCATTGTTCTGCTTCGGGGCCGAATTTGCTCGGCATATCGCGCCGTCTTGAACGTGAGCCTGATTACGGCCGAATGGCTCAAAATCGACCAAAAACCACTTTCAGACTCTATAGCATATACAACAGAAAAAGGCCGGTGGCTCACAAGCCACCAGCCTAACCATGCTAATGCATGGCGCCGATCAGAAACCGACTACTACTTAAGCTCAACAGAGGCGCCTGCATCCTCAAGCTTTTTCTTGGCTTCTTCGGCTTCGGCTTTGCTAGCGCCTTCCTTAATTGTAGAAGGAGCGCCGTCAACCATTTCCTTCGCTTCTTTCAGGCCCAGGCCTGTCAGCTCGCGAACGGCTTTGATAACGTTAACTTTCTTTTCGCCGATTCCGGTCAGTACTACGTCGAACTCGGTCTGCTCTTCAACAACTTCAGCAGCAGCGGCAGCAGGTGCAGCAGCAACAGCGGCGGCAGCAGAAACGCCGAATTTTTCTTCCATTGCTTCAACCAGAGCAACTACATCCATTACGCTCATTTCAGCAATTGCGTTCAAAATCTCTTCGTGGGACAGAGCCATGACTTTCTCCGAAAAATAATAAAATGGTGTTCAACAGAATCAAGCAGCTTCTTGCTTCTGGTCGCGAACTGCCGCTACTGCACGAGTTACTTTGGTTGGAACTTCGATCAAAGTACGTACAAGTTTGGTGATTGGTGCCTGTGTAACCGCTGCCAGCATAGTCAACGCTTCGTGACGCGTTGGTAGCTTTGCAAGGCGGTCAATCTGGTCTGCGCCCATAAAGATTCCGCCAACGGCAAGACCTTTAATTTCGAACGCTTCTTTTTCTTTGGCAAAATCTTTCAACAGACGCGCAGCGGCGCCTGGATCTTCCATTGAAAAAGCCAGAATGGTCGGGCCGACCAGGGCCTCGCCGATGCACTCAAACTCGGTGCCGCGAATGGCAATCTTAGCCAGATTGTTACGAACAACCTGCAGATGCACATTTTCAGCACGAGCTTTTGCACGCAGAGCCGTCATATCACCGGAGGTGACACCACGGTAGTCAGCCAGAACAACAGACAGAGCACCACCGGCAGTTTCGTTGACTTCAGCGACGATCGCTTTCTTGTCTTCGAGTCTAATTGCCACTGGATTTCTCCTCGATTTCGCCGGGAAAATCCCGGCAAACCCATCTATGCCCTCGAAAGCTTCTTCCCAACCTGCCTACTTTCTGTAGTGATTGCGATCCACTCTCTACGGGCTCCTAACGGTGTTTGGGTTCAGAGAACGTCTTCACACCGTCTGCGCAGGTATTGCTTTAACCCCTGTGACGCTTTCATAAAAGCAGCTTCGGGGGCCTGCGGTCTTTGACAGCCTTGGCTTCCGCCCAGACTACAAAGCAACTACCGATCAGACGCCTAGATATCCAGAGCGCTCTGATCAATAGTCAGGCCAGGCCCCATGGTCGAAGACAGTGTGATCTTCTTCAGATACACGCCTTTGGACGATGAAGGCTTAGCCTTTTTCAAATCTGCAATCAGAGCTTCCAGGTTTTCCTGAATGTTCTTCGCAGAAAACTCAACATTACCCAGTGGAGAATGGATAATACCGTTTTTGTCTGTGCGGTAACGAACCTGACCTGCTTTAGCGTTTTTAACCGCTGTAGCTACATCGGGGGTCACAGTACCTACCTTTGGGTTTGGCATAAGGCCACGGGGACCCAGGATCTGACCCAGCTGGCCCACGACGCGCATAGCGTCAGGACTGGCAATAACCACGTCAAAATCCATGTTGCCTTTTTTAATTTCATCGGCCAAATCATCCATACCGACAATGTCGGCGCCGGCTTCTTTGGCTTTCTCAACGTTAGCGCCCTGGGTGAACACAGCAACGCGAACTGTTTTACCGGTACCGTGCGGCAGAACCGTACTGCTACGGACGACCTGGTCGGATTTACGCGCATCTACACCCAGATTTACGGCAACGTCTACAGATTCTTTGAACTTAACGTGCTGACCCAACTCAACCAAAAGGGCGACCGCATCTTCCATAGAGTATGCACGGCCAGCTTCTATTTTTTCGTGAATCAACGTTTGACGCTTGCTTGGCTTTGCCATGTTACAGGCCCTCCACGGTCAGGCCCATACTGCGGGCTGTACCTGCAATGGTCCGAATCGCAGCATCCATAGTGGCGGCTGTCAGGTCCGGCTCTTTCATCTTCGCGATTTCTTCGAGCTGTTCGCGAGTTACTTTGCCAACTTTATCGGTGTTCGGGCGACCAGAACCGCTTTTCACGCCTGCCGCTTTGAGCAGCAGTACCGGCGCGGGCGGAGTTTTAGTGATGAACGTAAAGCTGCGATCGCTGTATACAGTGATCACGGTAGGAATAGGAAGACCCTGTTCCATATCCTGCGTCCTGGCGTTGAACGCCTTGCAGAATTCCATGATATTTACGCCGCGCTGACCCAGAGCCGGGCCAACGGGTGGGCTTGGGTTGGCCTTACCGGCAGCAACCTGTAGCTTGATATAGGCATCAATTTTCTTTGCCATTGTAACTCTCCTATGGGTTCAAACGCCTCTCAGCTCCCCGTTTGCAGACACAAAAAGCCCGCGACGCCATGGCGCGCGAGCTTTTATCTTATTGCTGCTAAATCAGTCTTTTTCTACCTGACCAAACTCCAGTTCAACCGGAGTGGATCGGCCAAAGATCAATACAGCAACCTTGACACGACTCTTGTCGTAATCAACTTCCTCAACAACGCCGTTGAAGTCCGCAAAAGGACCTTCAACGACACGAACAACTTCGCCTGGCTCAAACAGAGTTTTCGGCTTGGGCTTATCAGCACCGCTTTCAAGACGACGTAAAATCGCGTCGGCTTCTTTTTCCGTAATAGGTGCCGGCTTTTCTTTCGTACCGCCAATAAATCCAAGAACACGCGGCGTATTCTTCACAAGATGCCATGTTGCGTCTTCAAGTTCCATCTGGACCAATACGTATCCGGGATAGAATTTGCGTTCGCTTTTGCGCTTCTTGCCGTCACGCATTTCGACGACTTCCTCGGTCGGAACCAGGATCTCACCAAACTGCTCTTCCAGTCCGTTAAGAGCAATGCGCTCCTTCAGGGTGCGCATTACATGCTTTTCGAAGCCAGAATACGCATGTACCACGTACCAGCGCTTAGCCATTACCCACTCCCGTTAACCGATAAATCCGGCGACCAACAAACTGATTAGCGAGTCCATTATCCACAACATCAAAGCCACAACTAAAACAAACACAATCACGATGGCTGTTGTCTGTATGAGTTCCGGCCTTGTGGGCCAAACCACTTTGCGAATTTCAACACGCGCCTCTTTCAAAAGCGCCGCAAAGCGGCCACCGCGTGACGTTTGCACTGCGATAAAAGCAGCAATGGCAGCTAATACCACTAATGCAATCACGCGATAGAGCAAAGACTCAGCAGCAAAATACTGATTACCAACCACGCCAACCGTGACCAGCAAAAACACTACAAGCCACTTTACAACATCTAAGCGGCTGCTTGACTGAACAGATCTTGACTCCATAGGAATCAACTTATGTATTTAGATGTTAAAAAATGGCAGGCCAGGAGGGAATCGAACCCCCAACCTGCGGTTTTGGAGACCGCTGCTCTGCCAATTGAGCTACTGGCCTGCACCGGAACTACTCAGTGCACTTTCACCCCAGTAACACCCTAACTCGGGTATTACTCGAGAATCTTGGCGACAACACCGGCGCCTACAGTACGCCCGCCTTCGCGAATCGCGAAGCGCAGACCATCTTCCATGGCGATCGGAGCAATCAAAGTCACTTCCATCTTCACGTTATCACCTGGCATAACCATTTCTACGCCTTCTGGCAATTCACAAGCACCGGTTACGTCGGTGGTACGGAAGTAGAACTGTGGGCGATAGCCCTTGAAGAACGGCGTATGACGGCCGCCTTCGTTTTTGCTCAGTACATACACTTCGCACTCAAACTTGGTGTGCGGCTTCATGCTGCCTGGCTTACACAGAACCTGACCACGCTCAACGTCATCACGCTTGGTGCCGCGCAACAGTACACCAACGTTCTCGCCTGCACGACCTTCGTCCAGCAGCTTACGGAACATTTCAACGCCGGTGCAAACCGTTTTGACCGTGTCTTTGAGACCAACGATTTCTACTTCTTCACCAATCTTGACAATACCGCGCTCTATACGACCGGTTACAACTGTACCACGGCCAGAGATAGAGAATACGTCTTCAATAGGCATCAGGAACGGCAGATTAATCGCACGCTCAGGCTCAGGGATGTACGAATCCAGCGCTTCTACCAGCTTACGAACAGCGGTAGTGCCCATTTCGTTGTCATCACGACCTTCCAGAGCCATCAACGCAGAACCGGTGATGATCGGAGTGTCGTCAGCCGGGAAGTCGTACATTTCCAGCAGATCTCGAACTTCCATTTCTACCAGCTCAAGCAGCTCTTCATCGTCAACCATGTCCGCTTTGTTCAGGAACACGACGATGTAAGGAACGCCTACCTGACGTGACAGCAGGATGTGCTCGCGGGTCTGCGGCATAGGGCCGTCAGCAGCGGAACAAACCAGGATAGCACCGTCCATCTGCGCCGCACCGGTGATCATGTTTTTCACATAGTCAGCGTGGCCCGGGCAATCTACGTGTGCGTAGTGACGGTTCGGGGAATCGTACTCAACGTGAGACGTCGCAATGGTAATACCACGCGCACGCTCTTCAGGAGCATTGTCGATCTGGTCAAAGGCACTTGCGGTGCCCGTTCCCCATACATCGTGGCATACACGAGTCAGGGCAGCTGTCAGGGTGGTCTTACCATGGTCAACGTGACCAATGGTGCCCACGTTCAAGTGTGGCTTCTTACGTTCGAATTTAGATTTAGACATCTGACAAACTCCCTAATCAACCAGGACCGTAACGTTGACCGGTAAATAATGGAGCTCATGAGCGGAGTCGAACCGCTGACCTCATCCTTACCAAGGATGTGCTCTACCGACTGAGCTACATGAGCACAAGAACTAAATTGGAGCGGGCAGTGGGAATCGAACCCACATCATCAGCTTGGAAGGCTGAGGTAATAGCCTTTATACGATGCCCGCGAACAATAATGGTGGAGGGGGCAGGATTCGAACCTGCGAAGCTTTCGCGTCAGATTTACAGTCTGATCCCTTTGGCCACTCGGGAACCCCTCCGAGCTAAATCCGCTACGCGGACCTGCATAAACTTTAAAATGGAGCTGGCGGACGGAATCGAACCCCCGACCTGCTGATTACAAGTCAGCTGCTCTACCAACTGAGCTACGCCAGCCCACACTCGCCTTAACAACGAGGCCGGTATATTACGGATTATCTTTTGGTTTTGCAACACCTTGGCACTTATTGAACGCAACAAAGTGGATTTACCAAGAGCAATTCGTTATGACCGGAGAGGCGGCTCAACAACTGAGTACAGCCTCACTCAAAACGAGGGGCGTAGCTTAGCCGAAATCACCACACTGTTGCCACCCTTGACGGACGTTTCCACGATTTTTTTAAACCTTTAATGCGTTTACACTCCTCGACTAACCGTAAAACCGCTCGCGATGGACTTTCGCCAGACCATCAAGCACCAGTTCCGGTTCTATCTCCCCTTGCAAGCCTAGGCGCTGGAGTCTTAAGGCATCGCCGCCGGTCAGCACCAGATCGCGCAGGCCATAACTCTGTATGTCTGCTAACACCCGATCTGAAAAGGCAGCACTTAACCAGGCCAACCCGTGATTGACGCACTCGTTGGTCGACAGCCCCGGCCGGCTTTCTAGGCTGAGCTCTGACTCAAAATCAATACGCGCGGCATCGCTGCTCAAGCTACGCAACATCATTTGCAAGCCAGGAAGTATGTAACCACCTAAATGGTGGCCGTCTGCAGCTACATAATCGACAGTCACCGCACTACCCGCGTCGACGACCGCAAAGCCTTGCCGACGCCTCTGCCAGGCGGCGTACATACCATGCCAACGGTCAGCACCCATCTTTGCTGGTTGCTGATAACCATTAACCAACCCATCGCGCTCACGCTCGGACCAGTAACAGGTCACCGGGGCAGTAAACCGCGATTTCAGAGCCGCTACGAGGTTGTGCTGGCGCTGCTCGGAGGCAACGGTTGAGACTGCCACGGACATTACCCGCGAACCTTTGGGCAAGCACAGCGTCTGCAATGGATCTGCGTCGGTTAAAAGACCAACGCCCTGTACTAGCACCTCGGCACTTTTCTGACGCTCAAGCCGCCATTTCAGGCGAGTATTGCCGGAATCAATAAGCAGTATCACGAGGCGAATCGCAAGCTAATTTCACCAGAACGTACAGCGACATCGCCTTCAATTGTGCGTAGAACATAGTTACCACTGTGATCGATGCCCTGCCCAACGCCTTGTAGTTCGCCATCACGGGCCATGATCTGACGACTAAAGAATACATCTCGAGACTGCCAGGAACTTCGAAAGCCAGCAAAGCCAACACTTTGGAATTTGTCACTAGCATCTGCAATACTCGTGATCAGCGTACTTACGAGTGTATTACGGCTCCAAGTCAATTGCGGTCGCGCAAGCGCGAGACTGGTCCAGGCCTGCTCAATAGCAGGCGCTGCGGTCATGTGCACATTCAAACCGAGACCCACAATCGCGTGTACAACGCCGTCCTGCAGCTCACCCTGAAGCTCAACAAGAATGCCGCCAACCTTGGCTCCGTCAATGAAAATGTCGTTAGGCCACTTTAACCCTACTGGCGCAGCTCCAAGGCACTCCAGTGCATCTGCCACTGCCACGCCCAGTACCAGACTGAGACCATCCACCGCAGAAAACCCGCCGGACAACGACAAACCCATACTCAGATAGATATTCTCGCCCGCCGGACTACACCAGGGCTGACCGCGACGACCACGGCCGGCGGTCTGGGTTTCGGCAGTGACCACAGGCGTTGCACACTCACCTCTGGCCAGCAGGCGCATCACTTCTGCGTTTGTTGAGTCAATTTCATCGACCACGCTTAACGCCAGCGGCCGCGAGCTAGCAGACTCGACGTTTTTCACGATGATTTCCTGATCCAGAAAATCCACAGGGCTTGCTAACTGATAGCCATGGCCACGCACGGTTCGTATGTTAAAACCCTCTTTCAACGCTCGCTGTATTATTTTCCATATCGCAGTGCGACTAACGCCGAACTCGGTGGCCAATGACTGCCCGGAATGGATCTTGCCGTCATTCAAACGAGTTATCAATACCTTGGCTTTCATTCAGGGGCGCCCGTGTCAATGACTAAGCGCTGGATTAAACACTAAATCCGCACCAATTTAAAGCTTACGTATGACCTTAGAATTGGCGAATCACCAAGCGAGAACGCATTTCACCAGGGGACAGATTTGAAATCTGTTCCCTGGTATGCCTCTTAGCCTGGAACCGGTGACCCATCGAGAACGGATTAGACCTTCGCCCGCTGTATTTCAGGCAAAAAAAAGCCCCGACGGCATGAGCTATCGGGGCAATTAGCAATAAGAGTCTGACGATGACCTACTCTCACATGGGCGAACCACACTACCATCGGCGCAGGCCTGTTTCACTTCTGAGTTCGAGATGGGATCAGGTGGTACCAGGCCGCTATGGTCGTCAGACAAAACGGTTGATCACTGGGGGATGAGATAGAACGTTGGCTTTAAGGGCCGTGATAATGATTTTTTCGCTGCGATATCCGCAATTGTCTTGGGTGTTATATAGTCAAGCCGCACGAGCAATTAGTATTGGTTAGCTCAACGCCTCGCAGCGCTTACACACCCAACCTATCAACGTCCTGGTCTTGAACGGCTCTTCAGGGGCCTCTAGGGCCCAGGGAGATCTCATCTTGGAAGGGGCTTCCCGCTTAGATGCTTTCAGCGGTTATCCTATCCGAACATAGCTACCGGGCAATGCCACTGGCGTGACAACCCGAACACCAGAGGTTCGTCCACTCCGGTCCTCTCGTACTAGGAGCAGCTTTCCTCAAATCTCCAACGTCCACGGCAGATAGGGACCGAACTGTCTCACGACGTTCTAAACCCAGCTCGCGTACCACTTTAAATGGCGAACAGCCATACCCTTGGGACCGGCTTCAGCCCCAGGATGTGATGAGCCGACATCGAGGTGCCAAACACCGCCGTCGATGTGAACTCTTGGGCGGTATCAGCCTGTTATCCCCGGAGTACCTTTTATCCGTTGAGCGATGGCCCTTCCATACAGAACCACCGGATCACTATGACCTACTTTCGTACCTGCTCGACGTGTCTGTCTCGCAGTCAAGCGGGCTTGTGCCATTACACTAACCGTACGATGTCCGACCGTACTTAGCCCACCTTTGTGCTCCTCCGTTACGCTTTAGGAGGAGACCGCCCCAGTCAAACTACCCACCACACAGTGTCCTCATCCCCGATAAGGGGACAGAGTTAGAACCTCAAACATGCCAGGCTGGTATTTCAAGGTTGGCTCCACGCAAACTAGCGTTCACGCTTCAATGCCTCCCAGCTATCCTACACAAACATGTTCAAAGTTCACTGTGAAGCTATAGTAAAGGTTCACGGGGTCTTTCCGTCTAGCCGCGGATACACCGCATCTTCACGGCGATTTCAATTTCACTGAGTCTCGGGTAGAGACAGCGCCCCCATCGTTACGCCATTCGTGCAGGTCGGAACTTACCCGACAAGGAATTTCGCTACCTTAGGACCGTTATAGTTACGGCCGCCGTTTACCGGGGCTTCGATCAAGAGCTTCGCACGAATGCTAACCCCATCAATTAACCTTCCGGCACCGGGCAGGCGTCACACCGTATACGTCCACTTTCGTGTTTGCACAGTGCTGTGTTTTTAATAAACAGTCGCAGGGGCCTGGTATCTTCGACTGGCTTCTGCTCAACCCGCAAGGGGTGTCACATACCACCAGCGTGCCTTCTCCCGAAGTTACGGCACCATTTTGCCTAGTTCCTTTACCCGAGTTCTCTCAAGCGCCTTGGTATTCTCTACCTGACCACCTGTGTCGGTTTGGGGTACGGTCTCAAATCACCTGAAGCTTAGAAGATTTTCCTGGAAGCATGGCATCAATAACTTCCCGCCACATGGGCAGTCGTCATCACGTCTCAGAATTGAGGACCCGGATTTGCCTAAGTCCCCTCCCTACACGCTTAAACCGGGACGACCGTCGCCCGGCTTACCTAGCCTTCTCCGTCTCTCCATCGCAGTGATTCAAGGTACGGGAATATTAACCCGTCTCCCATCGATTACACCTTTCGGTCTCACCTTAGGGGCCGACTCACCCTGCGCCGATTAGCGTTGCGCAGGAACCCTTGGTCTTCCGGCGTGCGAGTTTTTCACTCGCATTGTCGTTACTCATGTCAGCATTCGCACTTCTGATACCTCCAGCAAGCTTCTCAACTCACCTTCGCAGGCTTACAGAACGCTCCCCTACCCCGCATACAAAGTATGCAGCCGCAGCTTCGGTATCCAGTTTGAGCCCCGTTACATCTTCCGCGCAGGCCGACTCGACTAGTGAGCTATTACGCTTTCTTTAAAGGATGGCTGCTTCTAAGCCAACCTCCTAGCTGTCTGAGCCTTCCCACATCGTTTCCCACTTAACTGGAATTTTGGGACCTTAGCTGGCGGTCTGGGTTGTTTCCCTCTTCACGACGGACGTTAGCACCCGCCGTGTGTCTCCCGGATAGTACTCACAGGTATTCGGAGTTTGCATCGGGTTGGTAAGTCGGGATGACCCCCTAGCCGAAACAGTGCTCTACCCCCTGTGGTATTCGTCCGAGGCGCTACCTAAATAGCTTTCGGGGAGAACCAGCTATCTCCGGGCTTGATTAGCCTTTCACTCCGATCCACAAGTCATCCCCTGGCTTTTCAACGACAGTGGGTTCGGTCCTCCAGTTGATGTTACTCAACCTTCAACCTGCTCATGGATAGATCGCCCGGTTTCGGGTCTATGCCCAGCGACTAAATCGCCCTATTCAGACTCGGTTTCCCTACGGCTCCCCTAAACGGTTAACCTCGCCACTGAACATAAGTCGCTGACCCATTATACAAAAGGTACGCCGTCACAGAACAAGTCTGCTCCGACTGCTTGTACGCATACGGTTTCAGGATCTATTTCACTCCCCTCACAGGGGTTCTTTTCGCCTTTCCCTCACGGTACTGGTTCACTATCGGTCAGTCAGGAGTATTTAGCCTTGGAGGATGGTCCCCCCATATTCAGACAAGGTTTCTCGTGCCCCGTCCTACTCGATTTCACTAGACTCAGGTTTCGGATACAGGGCTATCACCCACTATGGCGGCACTTTCCAGAGCCTTCTCCTACCAGTTGTCTAGCTTAAGGGCTAGTCCCCGTTCGCTCGCCGCTACTTAGGGAATCTCGGTTGATTTCTTTTCCTCGGGGTACTTAGATGTTTCAGTTCTCCCGGTTCGCCTCTTACACCTATGTATTCAGTGTAAGATACCCAGCCTAAACTGGGTGGGTTTCCCCATTCAGAAATGTCCGGATCACAGCTCGTTTGCCAGCTCCCCGAACCTTATCGCAGGCTTCCACGTCTTTCATCGCCTCTGACTGCCTAGGCATCCACCGTATGCGCTTAGTTGCTTGACTATATAACCCCAAGACAACTGATCACCAATGACACAAGCCCACCGCCGCTCAACCGAAGTCGAACAGGAGTGTTCCAGGGAACATTAGAGACCGTCACTCGAAGTTATAAACAACCACTTCAACGACAACACCGGATAACGCTTGAAAAAATCGTTATCACTTGAACACTTTCCTCAAAGACCGTAGAGAAAAGTATTCGTGTTCTATCTCATCCAATTTGTTAAAGAGCAAATCTGACCCAGTGATCAGAAAGAAGAACTTCAGACTTAGCGGACGCTAAACTGAAATACTTTTTTCTGTACACTGACCGAAGTCAGGACATTCAGGGTTCTCAGGGTTCTCAGGGTTTTCAGGTTATTCAGACCATTTGTATAATGGTGGAGCTAAGCAGGATCGAACTGCTGACCTCCTGCGTGCAAGGCAGGCGCTCTCCCAGCTGAGCTATAGCCCCAAAAGCTATGCAAGTCTGGTGGGTCTGGGTGGAGTTGAACCACCGACCTCACCCTTATCAGG
This sequence comes from Marinobacter sp. BSs20148, assembly GCF_000283275.1. Classification (NCBI taxonomy): domain Bacteria; kingdom Pseudomonadati; phylum Pseudomonadota; class Gammaproteobacteria; order Pseudomonadales; family Marinobacteraceae; genus Marinobacter; species Marinobacter sp. BSs20148. Next base: position 618,669 of record NC_018268.1, on the reverse strand, counting down.
GGTGCGCTCTAACCAACTGAGCTACAGACCCGGTTTCGCTTGTTTTTCAACAAGACCGCTGGGCCTGAAAGACCCTTTGCTCTCTTTAATTAATCAACCAAGTAATTCGTGTGGACTCTGACCGAAGCGTTCGGCATCGTTTAAGGAGGTGATCCAGCCCCAGGTTCCCCTAGGGCTACCTTGTTACGACTTCACCCCAGTCATGAACCACACCGTGGTAATCGTCCTCCCGAAGGTTAGACTAACTACTTCTGGTGCAATCCACTCCCATGGTGTGACGGGCGGTGTGTACAAGGCCCGGGAACGTATTCACCGTGACATTCTGATTCACGATTACTAGCGATTCCGACTTCACGGAGTCGAGTTGCAGACTCCGATCCGGACTACGACGCGTTTTGTGAGATTGGCTCCCCCTCGCGGGTTTGCAGCCCTCTGTGCGCGCCATTGTAGCACGTGTGTAGCCCTGGCCGTAAGGGCCATGATGACCTGACGTCATCCCCACCTTCCTCCGGTTTGTCACCGGCAGTCTCCCTAGAGTTCTCAGCATTACCTGCTAGCAACTAGGGATAGGGGTTGCGCTCGTTACGGGACTTAACCCAACATCTCACGACACGAGCTGACGACGGCCATGCAGCACCTGTGTCAGAGTTCCCGAAGGCACCGATCCATCTCTGGAAAGTTCTCTGCATGTCAAGGCCAGGTAAGGTTCTTCGCGTTGCGTCGAATTAAACCACATGCTCCACCGCTTGTGCGGGCCCCCGTCAATTCATTTGAGTTTTAACCTTGCGGCCGTACTCCCCAGGCGGTCAACTTAGTGCGTTAGCTGCGCCACTAAGGATTCAAGATCCCCAACGGCTAGTTGACATCGTTTACGGCGTGGACTACCAGGGTATCTAATCCTGTTTGCTCCCCACGCTTTCGCACCTCAGTGTCAGTGTTGGTCCAGGTAGCCGCCTTCGCCACTGGTGTTCCTTCCTATATCTACGCATTTCACCGCTACACAGGAAATTCCACTACCCTCTACCACACTCTAGCCATGCAGTTCGAAGTGCCGTTCCCAGGTTGAGCCCGGGGCTTTCACATCTCGCTTACATAACCACCTACGCGCGCTTTACGCCCAGTAATTCCGATTAACGCTTGCACCCTCCGTATTACCGCGGCTGCTGGCACGGAGTTAGCCGGTGCTTCTTCTGCGAGTGACGTCAATCCTCAAGAGTATTAATCTTAAGGCCTTCCTCCTCGCTGAAAGTGCTTTACAACCCGAAAGCCTTCTTCACACACGCGGCATGGCTGGATCAGGCTTGCGCCCATTGTCCAATATTCCCCACTGCTGCCTCCCGTAGGAGTTCGGGCCGTGTCTCAGTCCCGATGTGGCTGATCATCCTCTCAGACCAGCTACGGATCGTCGCCTTGGTAGGCCATTACCCCACCAACAAGCTAATCCGACTTAGGCTCATCTAATAGCGCAAGGTCCGAAGATCCCCTGCTTTCCCCCGTAGGGCGTATGCGGTATTAATCCGAGTTTCCCCGGGCTATCCCCCACTACTAGGCAGATTCCTAAGCATTACTCACCCGTCCGCCGCTCGACGCCTGGTAGCAAGCTACCATCGTTTCCGCCCGACTTGCATGTGTTAAGCCTGCCGCCAGCGTTCAATCTGAGCCATGATCAAACTCTTCAGTTTAAATCATACAAGATCCGAAGATCTTAAATCTGCTCAAGTACAAAAACTCAATTCTTGACGAGTCGTTGACTTGGTATTTCTTACCGAAATACTCCAGTCAGCGCCCACACGAATTACTTGGTTAATTTTTTAAAGAGCGTTTGAGCCGTGACTCAATCAGGAGGCGAATTATACATCGTTTCGCTGTCCTGTCAACCGTTTCTTTCGAGCCGCTCCGGAAGATCTTCCTTCCAAAACCGCCGAATCAACCGGCTGATAATGCTTGATTCGAGAGGCGCATTCTACAGCGTATCCGAACCGTGTCAACCGTTTTCGCGTTCAAAGTTTAAATCAGATTTCCTAAACTTTTCAACGTCTTACCAAACAGTTCTCGCTTAATTCCTGCCCCTCTGTAACCGGCTGTCCCTCAAGCGAGATGCGCATTCTACAGACTTCTCGGTACACGTCAACGGCGAATGTGAAAAAAGTTCAAATCCCCGTCATCGGCCTATTTCACCATAGTAATACGCGCAACCTTCTTCTTGCCAGCCTGGATAACACAGGTGTCGCCTTCGGCAAACATTCTGTCACCCTCTAGCTTTACGCCATCTATAAAGACGGCACCGCGGCCCAACACATCCCGCGCTGCTGCGCCGTTCTTGACCAATCCGGCCATACGCAGCACCGTACCGATTGCCAACTGTTCCTGCCCCTCCAGCGCAACGCTTACCTCGGGCACGTTGTCAGGTATTTCGCCTAACGCCACACGGTTGCCCGCAGACTTGTGAGCAGTCTTCGCAGCGTCTTCATTATGGAAGCGCGTAATCAGCTCTTCTGCCAGCAGCTTTTTATAGTCCTGCGGGTTAGCTCCGGAACTTACTTGGGCCTGAAACTCTTCTACTTCAGCCAAAGGCCGGAAGCTCAGCAATTCAAAGTAACGCCATAACAGCTCATCAGGTACCGAAAGTAGCTTAGTATACATTTCACCAGGCGCGTCATTCACACCTACATAGTTGCCCAACGACTTGGACATCTTTTGCACCCCATCCAGACCCTCAAGAATGGGCACCGTCAATATAACTTGCGGTTTCTGACCGTAGTTCTTCTGCAACGCCCGCCCCATCAGCAGGTTAAATTTCTGATCGGTGCCGCCGAGTTCGACGTCTGCCTTTAGGGCAACCGAATCGTATCCCTGAATGAGCGGGTATAGAAATTCGTGTATCGCAATCGGCTGACCACCGGTGTAACGCTTGTCAAAATCGTCGCGTTCGAGCATGCGAGCTACTGTGTACTGCCCCGCCAAAGCAATCATGTCGGCGGCGCTCATTTTGCTCATCCATTCAGAATTAAAAGCAACGCGGGTTTTGGCGGGATCCAGAATTTTGAACACCTGCTCTTTATAGCTAACCGCATTAGCCGCTACCTGCTCACTGGTCAGCGGCGGCCGGGTAGCACTCTTGCCCGACGGGTCGCCAATCATACCGGTGAAGTCTCCGATCAGGAAAATGACTTCGTGACCCAAATCCTGGAACTGGCGCAGCTTGTTAATAAGCACCGTGTGGCCAAGGTGAAGATCAGGCGCAGTGGGATCAAAACCAGCCTTAATACGCAGCGGGCGCCCTTCTTTAAGTTTGGCGACTAACTCCTCCTCGGGAATTAGCTCGTCGATACCACGCTTAATAAGCGCTAGCGATTCATCAATTGATGCCATGAACACCCCACCTCATAATTTGACTTGAAACAGTTCCAGTTCACAGAGTTTGATAACAACCCTGCCTATTCGCCGCGACTTTGCTAAGATACCGTTGTTCAGTTTTTAACCATCGCTGAGTCGTCGTGGCGACGCATTATAACAATCGCGCTCCGAGAAATCCGCGCAACAAACACCGCAACTGTAATGTTGACGTCTGTTGCCGATGATTCTTATACGGTAATCTATCAGGCAGACTATTAAAATCAGATTTAATACAGCGGCACAAGCTGCCGAAATATCGACTTAAACGGGTGAAATACGTGTTCAAAACATTCCCCAAGACCCACATTACCATCGCAGCAGCAGCCACCGTTGTTGTTACCACTGCCATGCTGATGAGCCCGAGTGCAGATGTAGAAGCCAAGCGCATGTCCATCACGCTTGATCTTGAATCGGGCGCAGCCACTACCGTTGTTACTACTCCTCCTGCGCTACCAGCATCGTTAGTGCCTGGGGCACAAGCAAAAGCAACCCAAGCATCGAACACCGCAACCAACGTAAATTCAAACCTGACAACTGCCGTCGCGCCTTCGACCGAGCTTGTAGCCGAAGCCCTTCTCCCTGGCCCGGGCAAGCCGACCATAGACGTGCAATCGTTTGATGTTCGTTCGGGTGACACTTTGTCGTCTCTATTCAAAAAAGCCGGCTTTAATGATGGCATTATGCTGTCGGTTATTCATGGAACAGGCGAAGCCAAGAAACTGCAGCGCCTTTACGCCGGCGAGACCCTCCGTTTTGCCACAGATTCTGAAGGATCCCTTGCCGGCGTCGAGCTGCAGCGAAGCAAATTGGAAAGCCTAAGCATTACCCACGGTGAAGACGGGTTCATTGGCAAAAAGGTAGTTCGCGAGCCTGAAGTGCAAACAGCGTTTGCTAGTGGCACCATCGATGGATCCCTTTACCTGGCCGCCCGCGCTGCCGGTATGGACGACCGGCTGACCATGGAAATGGCCGGCATTTTTGGCTGGGACATCGATTTTGTATACGACGTGCGCAAAGGCGATCGCTTTGAAGTGGTGTACGAAGAGCTGTATCTAGACGGCGAGAAGTTTGGCAGCGGACGCATCCTGTCGGCGAACTTCGTTAACCGCGGCGAAGACAACATCGCCATGCTGTACACAGACGCTCAGGGTGAAACCGATTACTACAGCCCCACTGGCAGCAGTATGCGCAAAGCCTTTTTGCGCGTGCCGCTAAACGCCCGGGTTTCATCACCCTTTAATTTACAGCGTCGGCATCCAGTGTTAGATGTCGTCAGGCCTCACGAAGGCACCGACTATGCAGCCCCCCCAGGAACACCCATTAAAGCGGTAGGCAACGGCCGGATCAAATTTGCCGGCTGGAAAGGCGGTTACGGCCGTACGGTTGTGTTGTCACACGGCGATAATATTACAACGCTTTATGCCCACATGAGCAAACTTGGCAGAGGCATCAAAAATGGCGGGCGAGTTAAGCAAGGTGAAACCATCGGTTACGTTGGCTCTTCCGGCATGGTCACAGGCCCGCACTTGCACTATGAATTCCGGGTTAACGGTGCACCGCGCAACTCACGCACCGTTAAGTTGCCAGACGCCAAGCCTATTCCAAAAACCGAACTGGCCCGCTTCAAGAAATTCACGCAGCAACAGCTGGCACAGCTAGACGATTTGCGCGGTAATGAAAAACTGCCTTTGACTCTGGCTTCAGGGAAGTAAACATGACCGCCTGGATAGGGCTGATGTCAGGCACCAGCATGGACGGTATAGACGCCGTGCTGGTGTCATTTGAAACCAACACCATAGAATTTCACGCCCGCCACACCCTGGCCTACCCCGCCGAACTTCGAGCCAGGCTAGAACTGGCCGCCCAGAATCACGCGACACCCGATGAGTTGGGTGAGCTGGATACACTGACGGGCCAGTTGTTTGCCAAGGCTGCAAACATCGTTATTCAGCAATCCGGCATACCTTTAGAGAGTGTTGGCGCGGTGGGTAGTCATGGCCAAACAATACGCCACCAGCCTAGCGGTAGCGCGCCATTTTCCCTGCAAATTGCTAACCCAAACATCATCGCCGAGTGCACCGGAGTCGCGACCGTTGCCGATTTTCGTCGCCGCGACATGGCCGCTGGTGGGCAAGGCGCGCCGCTGATGCCACTGTTTCACCAGTCATTCTTCAGCAGCGTAAAGGAAGACCGCTGCATCATCAATTTGGGTGGCATTGCTAATATTACCTGGCTACCGAGAGCTGGAACAGGAAGCGTTTACGGCTTTGATACAGGCCCAGCCAATGCCCTGTTAGATGCTTGGTGTGCCGACCAGACTGGCCGTCATTTTGACTGTGATGGCCGCTTAGCCAAAGAAGGTATTGTCAACGAGGCGCTGCTTGGCGATCTGTTTACTGACGCCTACTTTGCAAGCCCGGCACCAAAAAGTACCGGCAAAGAACGTTTTAATCTAGGCTGGATAAAAGCTCGGCTGCAACGTTACCCAGACTTACTTGCCTCTGATGTGCAGCGCACACTGTTACAGCTTACGGTGCTCAGTATTGCTCAGCAGATGCCACAATCGGCGGCGTTTACGGTGTATGTGTGTGGCGGCGGGGCACTGAACCCTGTGTTGATGCGCGAACTTGCTCGGGCGCTTAGCCCGGCTGAGGTATACAGCACTGAGGAACTGGGACTCGACCCGCAATGGGTCGAACCCGCAGGATTTGCTTGGTTGGCTCGTCGCACCGTTCTGGGCCTGAGTGGCAATCTGCCAGAAGTGACCGGCGCCAGCGGGCCGAGAGTGTTGGGTGCCATCTACCCGGCCGGATGAATGCCGCGTTCCGACAGCTCATCACGCAATGCTAGCGGCCAGTAAACAACGCCAACAGTCAGTTAGATTTAGATGGAGAAGGAACTGCCGCAGCCGCAAGTGGAGCTGGCGTTGGGGTTGTTCACCACAAACTGTGATCCCTGTAGACCTTCCAGATAATCGACTGTAGAACCTACCAGGTACTGATAACTCATCGGGTCTACCAGTAGTTTCACGCCGTCACGCTCGATAATTGTGTCTTCATCGTCTTGGGCGTCATCGAATGAAAACCCATACTGAAAGCCAGAACACCCCCCACCGGTTACATATACCCGCAACTTGAGGTCGGCGTTGCCTTCTTCATCAATAAGCTCTTTGGCTTTGGCCGCCGCACTGTTACTGAAAAACAGCGGGGCTGATACCTGTTGCTGAACTACGCTCAAGTTCCCCTCCGGAATGTTGGCTGAATTTTAATGATTATCGTATTCCTGACTAAAACAATCAACTATTACCAGAGCGCAAATATTGCGCAGCGCGATACCTCTGCCCGCGGGCTAGTTCGCCACCAGTTTGCTCCATAAAAAAGTACGCTGGACCTTTACGGTTTCTTTACCTTTTGGCTGCGCTACTACTCGCACCTCCAGAGGCTCAAACCCATCGGGCAACGTGAGTGAGCCCTTAATGTCCTGAAAATAGCGAAAGCGGAACTTAATACCCACATCATCAATCTGTGGCGATACATCACGCAGCGGGATTGCCTCTGCACTATCACCGGTCTGGCCCAACAGATTCACGGCTACCACACCCGACTGATAGAGTTTGTTGTTACCAACCTGGATCAGCACCAGCCGAAAATTGAAACCGCCTTCGGGGGTTTTATCAATACTCAGGCGGTCAATCTGTAAGCCTTTGGCCACGCTTGCCGGAGCCATGATTTTTTTATAAAAACCCAGGTCCAAACGTAACTGGGCATTGCTGGTTTCCAGCGCCACAAGGCTCTGCCGAGCCTGGCTCAAAGCTTGTTCGTCAATTGCCCGCCCACGCTCCAAACTTATTTTTTGCTGCCGGGCTGCCTGATACTGTTTGCGTAGCTCTGTCGCAGACGCTTCTAACTGGTCACGCTCAACTTCAACCTGGCCCAAACGCGCACCTTCACTACCAATGCCGTACTGCACACCGGCCCAGTAGCCGCCGGCCAAAAACGTCCCGCAAATTAGCGCCAACATCAACCAGCGCCAGCCAACACCTGCAGTTTTGGTTGTTTGAAGGGCGGAGTTAACCACCCTTGAGCACCACGCCAGCAGCTCGTTTTAAAGCGGTTGCCGCGCTCATGGCAGCATGGCTGGCGCTTCCAGGCCCATGGTTTCGGGCAGGCCAAACATGACGTTCATATTCTGTACGGCCTGACCGGCAGCACCCTTCACCAGATTATCAATCACCGAGGTAACAATAACCACGCTGCTGTTTTCCTGGCGGTGCAGCGCCATGCGGCAGTGATTCGCGCCGCGCACACTGCGGGTTTCCGGGTGACTGCCAAACGGCATTACATCCACAAAGGGCTCGTCGCGATAACGCTCTTCGTACAATTCCTGCAGCCGGTCAAAATCGCCTACGTTATGCAATTCAGCGTAAAGCGTTGCCTCTATGCCGCGAATCATCGGCACCAAGTGCGGCACAAATGTAACGCCCACCGCGGTGCCTGCGGCCTGGCTTAGGCCTTGGCGAATTTCCGGCAGGTGGCGATGACCAGACGCGCCATAGGCCTTGAAACTTTCACCCACCTCGCCATGCAACATACCCACGCTGGCCTGACGGCCCGCACCACTCGAGCCCGATTTGGCGTCGGCAATTAAGCGGGAGCTGTCTACCAGCTTGTTTTCCAGCAAAGGCAGAAAACCCAATTGCACCGCAGTAGGATAACAACCGGGGTTAGCCACCAGCTGGGCACCATGGAGTTCACTGCGCACCACTTCGGGCAGACCGTAAACGGCTTTTTCCGCCCACTCTGGACTCTCGTGAGGCATCCCATACCACTTCGCCCACACGTCCAGATTTTTCAAGCGAAAATCGGCCGACAAGTCCACAACGCGCACGCCCGCTGCCATTAACTCCGGCACCATTCGCATGGCTACACCGTGTGGCGTGGCAAAAAACACCAGATCGCATTGGCAAAGTACGGCAACATCGGGTTCTGAAAACGCCAGATCAAAGTGGCCGCGCAGATTTGGGTAAAGATCAGAAACGAGGATACCGGCTTCCGAACGCGAGGTAATACAATGCAATTGTGCCTGGGGATGCACCGCCAGAACCCTCAGCAATTCAACGCCGGTGTATCCGGTGCCACCTACAATACCTACTTTAATCACGTTTAAGCTCCCACTCGTCTGTTTCCTGAAATTGCATTTTTAGACAATATTCTATCATGATAAGCCACCCCCTTATTGCAGCCCTGACAGGGGTGGCTACAATACCCAAGACAATCTGCGCCGGATTAGTACCGGCATGAGAATCATCAACCGGCTCAGGCCCTGCATGCACCCCTTATGATCCGTTCCGCACGCCCGCTAATGGCGAAAATGAAAGCCAGTTTCCGGCGCCGGTTATCCGGGGCAGACGCGCTACCTCAACTTGCCGTGCTGGGCCTGCTGTCCGGGTTAGTGACCGGCGTGGTGATACTGCTATTCCGACAGGCGATCGAATGGCCGCTAGGTTACTTTTTGCCAGGTGATAGTTTCGAATCTTTCGAGCAACTGCACATTATCACTCGCGGACTGCTGCCACTCGCCGGCGCTCTAACGTTGGGCTTAATGCTGCATCGCTTGGCGATTCACGACCGCAAAGTCGGCATTGTTCATGTGATGGAGCGCCTGAATTATCATCAAGGGTATATTTCCCTGCGCAGCGCCATTGTGCAGTTTGTGTGCGGGGTACTGACCGTTGTCAGTGGCCAGTCGGCGGGCCGCGAGGGCCCTGCGGTGCATTTGGGCGCGGCTTTTTCGAGCCTGATGGGCCAATGGATGCGACTACCCAACAACAGCATTCGTACCCTGGTTGCCTGTGGCTGTGCGGCCGCCATCTCGGCCTCGTTCAACACGCCCATTTCCGGTGTAATCTTCGCGATGGAAGTGGTGATGATGGAATACACAATGGCTGGATTCACCCCTATTATTCTAGCCGCGGTGAGCGCAGCCGTGGTGAACCAGATGGTGTACAGCTCCGAGCCCGCCTTCAGTGTGCCAGCGCTGACCATGAATTCATTGTTGGAAATACCCTGGATTCTGGTGATCGCCGTCATCATTGGTGTGGCAGCCGCCATGTTTATCAAGCTGGTGGATGTGATGGGCCGTTTTCATCAACGCCCGGTGCTGCTGCGCCTGTGTGTGGCTGGGCTATTGATGATGCCCTTTGCTCTGCTGATTCCGCAGACCATGGGCATTGGCTACGACACTGTTAATGATACTATTCACGGTCAGCTGGGGTTCTGGCTGCTACTGGCCGCAGGGATGGCCAAGCTGTTGATTACCTCTACAACCATAGGCCTGGGAATGCCCAGCGGGGTGATTGGCCCCACGGTCTTTATGGGCGCCACCCTGGGCGGCGCCATGGGTTTGATTGGCGCAAAAATTGCGCCAGAACTGGCATCATCGGTGGGTTTTTACGCCATGTTGGGCATGGGCGCCATGATGGGCGCCGTATTACAGGCGCCGCTTGCGGCACTGATGGCCTTGATGGAGTTAACCCGTAACCCCAACATTATCCTGCCAGGAATGCTGATCATTACCACGTCGAGCTTGGTCACCAGCGAAGCGTTTGGCTGTAAATCACTATTTTTGACCATTCTCAAGTCTCAGGGCCTAAGCTATCACAACTCTCCGGTCATTCAGGCATTGCGGCGGGTATCGGTGGCGGCCATCATGGATAAGAGTATCGTCCGTATTCAGCGCAGGCTGACGCCTGAGCAAGCCCGCAAGATTCTGAAATCCGAGCCAAAATGGCTGGTGATTGACGGCAGCAACGGACCAACGTCGCTGATGCCGGCGGTAGATCTGGCACGTTTTCTGGAGGACAGTGAAAAACGGCTGAAAACCGAAGACCAGCCCCTGCCCGAGCAGATTGACCTGATGAACATACCGGCAAATCGTCGCGATCTGGCGCCGGTGCAATATCAGGCCACGCTTGAAGAGGCATTGAATGAATTTGATAACAGCAGCGCAGAAGCTCTGTATGTTCAGCGTCACGTGGCGCCAATGATCTTGAGAATTCATGGCGTTGTGCTGAAATCAGATATAGAAAGTTACTATCAATATCGGCGGAGTTAAGCATGCTTTGGGTAAAGGCTTTTCACATAATTTCGATGGTGTGCTGGTTTGCCGGCATTTTTTACCTTCCGCGACTGTTCGTTTACCACGCGGCCTGCGAAGACGAACCGGGCCGCGAGCGCTTCAAAATCATGGAGCGCAAGCTGTATCGCGGAATTACCATGCCGGCTATGATCGCCACCCTATTTTTTGGTGTATGGCTAGTCAGTTATAGCGTGTCTGGCTACTTCAGCCAAGGCTGGTTTCACGTCAAACTCGTACTAGTGGCGCTATTGATCGTTTATCACTTTTACTGTGGCCACTTGGTCAAAGTGTTTCGCGACGATCGCAACACCCGAAGCCACGTGTTTTACCGCTGGTTTAACGAAGTGCCCGTATTTGTGCTGCTGGCAGTGGTTATTCTTGCGGTCGTGCGGCCATTCTAGGCCGCCACTACACTATGATTCCCAACAACAATCTCAATGCAAGGAGAAAGCCATCAAACTCCGCAGCCGTCCTCAAGTATTGATTTTGTCAGGGCTGGACCCCTCCGGTGGTGCCGGTGTGCAAGCTGACATTCAGTCTGTTACTTCTCTGGGCTGTCATCCACTGCCAGTGCTGACTTGCCTAACCGTGCAAGACACCCGCAACGTTTATGCTGCGGAGCCGATTAACGCCGATTTGATTCGTCGTCAACTTCAATGCCTGGCGGGCGACACCCCAATTCACGCCATAAAAACCGGCGCTTTAGGTAATGCTGACGTGGTGGACGTACTGGTAGAATTTGTCCGCAAGCACCCGCACATACCACTGATTGTAGACCCTGTGATCAAAGCCGCCGGCGGCGGTGATCTGGCAGACTCGAACCTTATTAACGCAATGCTAACGCGCCTATTCCCTTTAGCGGAAATGATAACGCCCAATGGCGTGGAACTGGAATTGCTGACCGGCGAACCTGATCCGCAAAAAGCCGCCGCAAAGCTCCAGCTGGCTGGCTGCGGTGACGTGCTGGCCACCGGTGGCCACGGCACCGGTGAAACCATCATCAATGTGCTGTACCGCCGTGATGCCGAGCCCCAGCGTTGGCATATCGAGCGTATTGGTGGCGAATATCATGGCACCGGTTGCACGCTGGCATCCTCTATCGCTGCAGGCCGTGCCTGCGGCCTGTCACAGCGCGCCGCTATCGCGCAGGCGCAGAACTACGTGCATCGTGCCATCCTTCAGGCGCTGAAAGTGGGTGAGGGGCAACCTGTGCCCGATCGAGGGATTCTATGGGAACATTAACGCTGAAACCCGGTTTGTATGCCATTACCGACGGCCACCTAACCCCTGGTGATACACTAATAGCGGCGGTCGAAGCCGCCCTGGAAGGTGGCGCAGTACTGGTCCAATACCGTGAGAAACACTTGCCGGCAGCAGAACAGCTACGCCAGGCCAGCGCTCTGCAATCCGCCTGCAGCAATGCAGGTGTACCGTTACTGATTAATGACAACATCGAGCTGGCCCTGCGGGTGCAAGCAGCCGGCGTGCACCTGGGCCAAGGCGATACCGCCTTGGCAGACGCTCGGCGCCTACTCGGTGAACAGGCCATTATTGGCATTACCTGCCACGCCGACTTGGCGTTGGCGCAAGCCGCCTGCGCGCAAGGTGCAAATTATCTGGCCTTTGGCCGGTTTTATCCATCAACCACAAAACCCAACGCTTCCGCGGCTGACACGCAGGTCCTGGGACTGGCCAAACAGTTCAAGCTTCCGGTAACCGCCATTGGCGGCATTACTTTGCGCAACGCCGAACCCTTGGTTCAGGCTGGCGCCGATTTGCTGGCGGTAGCCGGTGGGCTTTTCAGCACCGACATGGATGCCACTGCAAAACGTGCCCGCGAATTTAGCCGGCTGTTTGTCCAACATCGTTCTCAATTTTTTCAAAGCACTTAGCAGGAGCCCAGACATGACGCATTCCGAAACCCTGTTCGAAGAGGCCCAGAAATACATTCCTGGTGGAGTTAACTCCCCGGTACGGGCTTTTCGCGGTGTTGGCGGTACGCCTATTTTTTTCAAACGTGCCCAGGGCGCGTATCTTTACGATGAAGACGATCGCCGTTACATCGATTACATCGGCTCTTGGGGACCAATGATTATTGGCCATTCCAACCCGCTTATAAAAGAAGCTTTGCACGCGCAGATTGAAAAAGGCATAGGATACGGCGCACCAACCGCCATCGAAACCGAGATGGCCAAAAAAGTGTGCGAACTGGTACCGTCCATCGAACTGGTCCGCATGGTGAACTCCGGCACCGAAGCCACCATGAGCGCGCTGCGCCTGGCCCGCGGCTACACCGGCCGCGACAAAGTGGTCAAATTTGAGGGTTGCTACCACGGCCACGTTGATTCACTGCTAGTGAAAGCCGGTTCCGGCGCGCTGACCCTGGGCCTGCCTAATTCTCCTGGTGTACCCGCTTGCCTGGCCGAACTCACCCTGACCCTGAACTTCAACGATATTGATGACGTGCGCGAAACCTTCCGCGCCATAGGCCACGAGATCGCGGCCATTATTGTAGAGCCGGTAGCCGGCAACATGAACTGCATTCCACCGGTTCCGGGGTTTCTGGAAGGCCTGCGCGAGATCTGCGACGAATACGGCACAGTGTTGATCTTTGACGAAGTGATGACCGGTTTCCGGGTGTCACTGGGCGGCGCCCAGGGTTTGTTCGGCGTAACCCCAGACCTGACGGCGCTGGGCAAAGTGATCGGTGGCGGCTTACCGGTAGGTGCTTTCGGCGGCAAACGCGAAATCATGGAGCACATTGCGCCTTTGGGCCCGGTTTACCAAGCGGGCACTTTGAGCGGTAATCCGCTGGCGATGACCGCTGGCCTAGCCACACTGAACGCGATTTCCGAACCCGGATTTCACGACGCACTGACCCTTAAGACTGAAAAGATCTGCGCTGGCCTGAAGGCAGCAGCCGACGAGGCAGGTATTCCGCTGGCGGTACAAGGTGCCGGTGCTATGTTTGGCTTCTTCTTCAGCAAAGAATCGTCTGTCACTCGCTTTGACCAGGTAATGGAGTGCGATATTGAACGCTTCAAGAAGTTTTTTCAGGGCATGCTGGCCGAAGGCATTTACCTGGCGCCGTCGGCTTTCGAAGCCGGCTTTACCAGCGCTGCCATTTCCGATGAGGACATTGAGTTCACTCTGAACGCGGCACGCAAGGTATTTGCAACGCTTTAAAATGTTGTGACGACGTTGCCCCAAACAAAAAGGCCACTGCTAAACGCAGTGGCCTTTTTTTCTATCCGCTTTTCTCGATCTACCGTTTTGCCTGACTTACAGGCTAGCGGCGCGGCTTTCGGCCTGCTGCGCACCGGCCACATTGCCCCGAGCTCTGCGAATATCGGCCAACAGTAACCAACCTGAACGCTGCAGGCGCTCATCACGCCCCGCCAGCGACAGACCCTTGAGGCTAAACTGTTCAGCACTGCCAAGCTGGCCGGTCATCACATAAGCTTCGGACAGTTTGAAATACACCGCAGCAGAACGCGGTGCAATGCGCTGCGCCCGTTCCAGACGGATAATCGCCGCCGCCCCATTACCCTGTGCCATCAGGGTATCGGCCTCTTTTACCAGGCCCGCTGCCGCAGCAGGCATCTGGTCACCAGCTTCGCGGTACCCGGGCACGACTGTTTGCTGTTGTGATTTCTGTTCAAGCGGCTGTTCGCTTTTGCGCCATACCTGCGGTTCATCGGCTGGCTTGGCGGTGCCGTCGGTCAGTGGCGGTTTAGGCGTCTGTGTTCGCTCTCCGGCAGGCACGTAAATACCACCACCTGGTCCGCTGGCACAGCCCGCCAGTAACAAAACGGCACAAACAACGGCGCTGCGAAACGGCTGTGTTCTCATCTGCACTCTCATCATTGAAACAATCCTTCAAACCAACCACGGATTTTTTGTGGCAGAGCGCCAGCACAGGTGATTGTCTGCTTTGGCTCGCTGCCGATGATAAACGGCATTAGTCGCGCATTCTCGCATTGTTCATCGGTTAACGCCTGCTGTTGTACATTGACCCAATGGTATTGCACGCCGTCGGGTAACACCGGCGTGAAACTGTTTTGCGGCACCTGAGCCATGAACTTCGACCACACCGGCAAGGCTCCACTGGCCCCCGTTAACGGGGTAGCGCCGTTGTCGTCTCGCCCTACCCAGACGACCGCCAGCAAGTCGCCGCTAAAGCCGGCGAACCAGGCATCGCGGCCGTCATCGGTGGTGCCTGTCTTACCGGCCAACGCCAAAGCGCGGGGTACAGTGTTATAGGCCGAGCGGCCAGTGCCCTCCTGCATGGTTTCCTGCATGGCGTATTGCAGCAGATGCACTGCGGCCGGGTCGGCCACCTGATTCACCTGCAAACTGTAGCGACTAAGCGGTTCGCCGCCCGCGTCGGTCACTTCTCGAATGGTGCGTAGGGGGGTGTTAAACCCTGACGTCGCCAGGCCCTGGTATATCTGCGCCACATTCACCGGCGTCATCGCTACAGCGCCCAACAGCATAGACGGATAGTCGGAAATAGCCGAGTCGGTGCCAAACGCCTGCAGCGTGGATTTCACCTCGGCCAACCCAATGTCCAGACCCACCCGAACCACCGGCAGGTTATAGGATTTAGACAACGCCTGATGCAAGGGTACTTCGCCCCGTTCCAGACCGTCGTAGTTTTTTGGCTGCCATACC
Organism: Marinobacter sp. BSs20148; assembly: GCF_000283275.1. Lineage (NCBI taxonomy): Bacteria > Pseudomonadati > Pseudomonadota > Gammaproteobacteria > Pseudomonadales > Marinobacteraceae > Marinobacter > Marinobacter sp. BSs20148. The sequence goes on along the minus strand of NC_018268.1, from coordinate 603,462 downwards.
GTGCCATTCTCGAATTTCAGGGTGAAGCGTGTGTCCTGCAACGGAGTAATCAGCGTGTAACGCTGTGGCTGTGACAGCGCGGCCAGGTACACAAAGGGCTTCACCAATGAACCAATCTGGCGGCTGGCATCCAGTGCTCGATTAAAACCGGCGTAACGCGGGTCACGCCCGCCGACCAGAGCCAGCACTTCGCCGCTGTCTTTCGCTGTCACTACCAACGCCGACTCCAGCGCTTTATCGTCCAAGCGTGCCAGAGTTTCCGTTACCGCCTTCTCAGCAGCCACCTGCATAGCGGGGTTAAAGGTTGTAAAAACTCGCAGGCCTTCGCTGCGTAAGTCCTCTTCTTTGTAATCCCGTGCCAGGTGGCGGCGAACCAGGTCGATATAAGCCGGGTAGCGATTCTGTGAAAAAGACGCTTTGTCACTCACGCCCAAAGGCAAAGACCGGGCACGCTGCGCGTCGGCTTCACCCAACAGGCCCACCTGCTGCATTTGGTCCAGCACCAGGTTGCGCCTTGCCGTGGCACGTTGCGGATGGCGACGAGGGTTGTAATAACTTGGCCCCTTGACCATACCAATCAATAGCGCTAATTGGTGGGGCAGTAAATCCTCTAGTGCCTCGGCAAAATAAAACTGGCTGGCCAGACCGAAACCGTTAATGCTGCGTGCACCCGCCTGGCCTAGATACACCTCGTTAAGATAGGTCTCCAGAATGTCGCTCTTGCTGTAGTGCAGTTCCAGCAGAATCGACATCAAAGCCTCGTTACCCTTGCGCAGCAGGGTTTGCTCGCGGGTCAAAAAAAAGTTTTTCACCAGCTGCTGAGTGAGCGTACTTCCACCCTGAACAATACCGCCTGCACGAACGTTCGCCAGCATGGCGCGGGCAATCGACAGCGGCGCAATACCGTTGTGGTCATAAAAACGGCGGTCTTCCACCGCCATCAGCGCAGCCGGCAGCAACTCTGGCAATTTATCCAGCTGTACTAAAATTCGGTCTTCTTGATGCGCCGGATAAATACCACCAATTTGCGCCGGTTCCAGACGCACAATCGCGCTATCCGGGCCTTTAACAACCTGTAAGTTCTGAACTTGGTCACTCGCTATACTCAGAGCCAAGTGCCGCCGCGGCTCTTTGCCATCTGGAAAATTAAAGCCGCGACTGCTGATCAGAAAGCGTCCGCCGCTGCGCTGATAGCTGCCCGAGCGTGAACCATCGCCTTTGTGGAAGCCCGCCAGTGCCAGCTCCTGCTCTAGCGCAGCGGCACTTACCGGAGCACCGATGTAAAGTTCCAGCGGCCGGGCGTAAACCCGCGATGGCACCTCGAAGCGGCGACCCTCAAAACGTGATGTGACCTGCGCATCCAGATACACCATCCAGCCCGCCAACAAGAATAGGCCAAGCAGCGCCAGACGCAGTAAAATACGCCAGAAACCCTTGCGGCGGGACTGTGCGGCGGCGGGCTGCTTACGGGGAGCCGGTTTTTTGCGACCGGGCTTGCGGATCTTATCGGTATTTTTCATGGCGGCAGTATAACGAACGCTCTGGTGCCTAGTGTGACTAATTGGTAAACCTACCGACCCTCTGAGGGGCTTGCGAATTCGCCAGACAAGACACTAGCCTTCGCAGTAGGCCAGTTGTGTGTTATTTCCGTAATCTAGCCCTTATGATGTCACATAAACAATTAACGGGTTCAAGCAACACGAGGAAAACACTTTGAGCGATTCGCCTGCGAACACACTGGTTCAAGCTTTACAAAATCCGGCTTTGTACGACCATCCGGTTCACCAGTTTCAGGTTATCGAAACTCACATTTCCCAGGTTGTTCTGACCGGTGAGTTTGCCTACAAAATCAAGAAGCCGATGGACTTTGGCTTCCTCGACTTTTCCACCTTGCCGCGGCGCAAGCATTTCTGCGAAGAAGAGCTCCGGCTGAACCGGCGCCTGGCAGCACCTTTGTATCTGCAGGTCATCCCCATTACCGGCACGCCACAAAATCCGGTGCTGGGTGGCAGCGGGGAAGCCTTTGAGTACGTTTTGAAAATGCGCCAGTTCCGCCAGGACGATCTGTTCGATCGCCAGCAGGAACGGGGCGAACTGGAGTCAGGCCGTCTGGCGACGCTGGCTCAACAAGCAGCGAAGTTTCACGACAGCCTACCACCGGTTGACCCCGCAAGCCCGCTGGGAGCGCCCGACGCGGTCTACGCCGCCATGCAGGAGAATTTTGACCAGATTCGGCCGCTGCTGAGCAATGCCAGCCAGCGTGCACAGCTGGACAATCTGGAAATCTGGACCCGCACCACCTTCGAACGCCATCAGCCACTGATTGCTGCACGCCACCAACAAGGCCTGGTGCGTGAATGCCATGGTGATCTGCATCTGGCGAACATCACTCTGTATAACGATCAGGTAACGGTGTTCGACTGCATCGAGTTCAACGAGCCGTTCCGCTGGATTGACGTTATTAACGATCTGGCATTTCTGCTGATGGACCTGGAATCCCGCGGCGAAACCGCCAAAGCCAACTTGGTGTTGAACACCTACTTGGAATATCGCGACGATTTTGAGGCGCTGCCTCTGCTGCCGCTTTACAAAGCTTACCGGGCAATAGTGCGAGCGAAGATTGCGCTGTTCACTATGGGTAATCCGTCCTTGGGCGACAATGAAAAAGAAGAGCTGATGCAGCGCTATAACGCCTACGCTCAGCTTGCAGAAGATTACAGCAGCATTCCTAACCGCTACTTTATTGCCACCGTCGGCTTATCCGCAAGTGGCAAAACCTGTGTCAGTGCCGCTTTGGCTGGCGAACTGGGTCTTATTCGGCTGCGATCGGACGTTGAACGCAAACGTCTGCATGGGCTGGCGCCGCTGGACCGCAGTCAGTCGGATACCGGGGGCAACCTGTACTCCGTCGAAGCCAACACAAAAACTTATGAGCGCTTGGCGAAGCTTGCCAGCGGGCTGCTTGCTGCGGGCTTCCCGGTTATAGCCGACACTGCCTGTCTGAAAGAACAGGAGCGCGCGCTGTTTGCCGCTGTTGCGGAAAGCCAGGGAGTGCCCTTTGCGCTGATTCACTGCGAAGCGCCAGAGGGGCTGCGAAAAGAATGGGTACGCAAACGCAAAGACGACGCATCGGAAGCCACAGAAGCATTGCTGGATGCCCAGAAAGACTGGTTTGAGCCCCTGACAGCTGAAGAGAAAACCTATACCGCCCACCTTCGTACCGATCAGGAACATGTGGCAGAAGCCGTTGCAGACCGAATTCGACAGCATTTTGGGCTGACCCCCCAAGTAAGTTCCTGACGCTACCAGGGCCAAAACGGACTGGATAAACGATACTCGTTATAGAACCGGAACAGAACGCTACGAGGAAACATCATGCCAACCAACGCCGTGCATCACATTAAAGACCCGCTCTACGAAACGCTTCGCACGGAGGATATTAGCGCCTTCAATGCAAAAAAATTAACCCGGGGCGACCTGCCCAGTTTTTCACATGGGGATTTCAGAGGGCTGGACTTGCGTGGTATGGATACCACGGGGCTCGACATGAGCCACGCCTATTTTCGAGGCGCGGACCTGAGGGGTATAGATTTCAGTCACTCAAACCTGGAAGGAGCCAGTATTGCAGGTGCCAAGATTTCTGGTAGCTTTTTTCCTGACCGGCTTCAAGCGAGTGAGATTTTGATGTCTCTGAACCACGGCACGCGAATGCGCTACAGCACAGGCACGTAACAAGCAGGCGCGTGAAGCTGGACTGTTGAACTGAACCGGACGTCAGACGTCAGACGTCAAGAATAACCGGCACCGGTTCGGTTAAAGTGATCTCGCCGGACGGGCAACCGTCTTCGTTGGCCAGGTTTGCCCGGTAGGCGATGATCTCTACGCCTACATCACAGGCTTTTCGCAGCAGCTGGCCGTAATGCTGGTCTATATGATCTGCCGGCCGCACCGTTTCGATAGCCGTGTGATTCACCACAAAAAACAGCACCGCACGATCACCCAGCGAAACCTGAGCCATAAGCTCTCGCAAGTGCTTTTGCCCGCGAGTTGTCACGGCGTCTGGAAAGAAGCCCTGACCGTTGTCCTCAAGCGTTACGTTTTTCACTTCCACCCAGGCATCTGGCCTCGCTTCATGCCCGGAAAGTAACAGATCAATCCGGCTTTTTTCTTCGCCATATTTTACTTCTGGGCGGCAATGGCTATATCCAGTCAGCTCACTGATACGGCCCGCTTCAATCGCCTCGCGGGCCTGGGAGTTCGGTCTTGCCGTATTTATACAGGCCAGGGTGCCAGGAACCGTTTCAACAAGTTCCCAGGTATACGGCAACTTGCGCGCAGGGTTATCGCTGCGACTCAGCCACACCCTTCCATTCGCCGGTTGACAGCCCAGCATGCTGCCAGTGTTCGGGCAATGGGCGGTCACCTCGCTGCCATCGGCCAGTCGCACATCGGCCAAAAAGCGTTTGTAGCGGCGAACAAGCAGCCCCTCTAGCAACGGTTGTTCAAACTTCATGCATACCTCTGAGTCATATGTATTGCAGCAAAGCTGGCACCCCCGCAACTTATCTGCTATTTTCCGCCAAATCCCATTTCAGTGCGAATGCTTTATAATCCAGGTTTTATACCGCACAGCCACGGGGGCTGACGCGAAAGGAAGCAAAGCGTTCTTGTAGCAGTACTCACAAGAGGCCGGTTTCAATGACCAACAAAACAGCCAATTCAAGCGAAAACTTCACCAACTTCACTCCTTACGAAATGAAAAAGGGTGAAGAATACATGAGCGCGGACATGCTTGAACACTTCAAAGGCCTGCTACTGAAGTGGAAGCAGGAGCTGATGGAAGAAGTGGATCGCACCATGCACCACATGCAGGAAGATGCTGCCAACTACGCAGACCCCAGTGACAGGGCTACCCAAGAGGAAGAGTTCAGCTTGGAACTGCGCACCCGTGACCGCGAGCGCAAATTGATTAAGAAGATCGACAAAACCGTTGATCGCATTGATAAAGACGATTACGGCTTCTGCGACCAGTGCGGTGTAGAAATAGGCGCCCGCCGGCTTGAAGCCCGGCCCACTGCCACACTGTGCATCGATTGCAAAACATTGGCGGAAATCCGCGAGCGCCAGACCGGCATCTGACCTGTCTACCAACCTGTCAAAACTGCGCCGGATGCTATTGCACCGGCGTAATTTACCATGACGCCTGACGTTTCCTACCGCGGCCGCTTTGCTCCATCGCCCACCGGCCCGCTGCACTTCGGTTCACTGGTGAGCGCATTGGCCAGCTACCTGGAGGCAAAGCACCACCAGGGCCAATGGCTGGTGCGCATTGAAGATCTGGACCCATTACGCCATCCGGTAGACGCGACACCCCGAATACTCCACAGCCTGAGCGCCCACGGCTTGATTGGCGATGAACCTGTGCGCTACCAATCCCAACGCTATAGGGCTTACCGCGCCGCTGCTGAAACCCTGGTGGAAACCGGGCACGCCTATTTTTGCCGCTGTTCACGCAAACAGCTGAAGGCCAACCAGGGTCAACACCCCAACCATTGCCGCAACCATTACCTCAACCCAAGTGTGTCCAACGAACACCCCTGGCCGCCCGGCGACTGCGCCCTGCGCTTTGCTTTGCGCAGCCAACGCTGCCGCTGGACCGACCAGCTACTGGGTGAACAGCAACAGAGCCTGCAGGCAGAAACAGACGACCCGGTGATACTGCGTAAAGAAGGCTTCTACGCTTATCAATTGGCCGTAGTGGTTGACGATATCGACCAAGCCATAAGCCACGTAGTGCGCGGTTCAGACCTGCGCACCATGACCGCCGCCCAGCACCAGATGTTTCAGGCGCTGGGTGCCGTCGTGCCACAGTTTTTGCACATTCCTGTGATACGCAACCAGCAAGGCCAAAAGCTGAGCAAACAGAACCACGCCCCGGCGCTGGACGACGCCAATGCCAGCGCAAATCTACTGGCCGCGCTAAACGCTTTAGGCCAACAACCGCCAGCGCAACTTGCCCAGCAACCACCCGCCACCGTTCTTGCCTGGGGCCACGCCCACTGGCAGCGCAGCGCGATTCCTGTGCCAGCCGCCCAGCACTGGTAGCCCGCCATTTCTGACAGCAGCGCCGCGATCGTGTTATAAAGCCATGAATCCACAGCGGCACGGTTACTCTAGATGTATATCTATCGTCTGGTTTTTTTGCTGGTCCTGGCGATTTACGTCTTCTCTCCCAACATCCTAGACTGGTGGATATCGTCTGGCAGTGCCTGGTATAGCCCCTATCTGATCTGGGCCGGACTGATTGCCATTGGCATATGGTTGGAATGGCGGCGTGATCCCAATGAATTTTAGTGCAGCCGGGCTGCTGCTGGTCAGCATTGCCTACCTGAGCTTGCTGTTCGGCATCGCCTGGATATCAGAGCGCGGTTTGCTGCCACGCAAGCTGGTGCGCCACCCGCTCATTTACGTGCTTAGTCTGGGCGTTTACGCCGGTATTTGGTCGGTGTATGCATCGGTGGGTGCGGCGGCGGAAACCGGTTACGGCTTTCTTGCCTACTATGTGGGCATCAGCGGTGCATTTTTGTTGGCGCCGGTGTTACTGAATCCGTACATGCGTATTGGGCGGGCATATCAGCTAAGCTCGTTGGCTGACCTTTTTGCCTATCGTTACCGCAGTCAATGGGCGGGCACTTTGGTCACGCTGTGTTCTGGCGCAGCCATTCTAGCTCTGTTGAGCATGCAAATTCAGGCCGTCACCAGTTCTGCCAGCATTCTTGCTCCCGATGTGTCGCCTAACGTTATTAGCGCTCTGTTCAGCGCAACCGTGGTGTTGTTCGCCATTTTGTTTGGCACCCGCCGCAACGCCCACGCCAGCAACCATCGTGGGCTGGTAGTTGCCATCGCCTTTGATTCGTTGGTCAAGCTGCTGGCACTGTTACTATTGGGCGGCATCATTCTGTTCTCTGTGTTTGGCGGCCCAGACGCCCTTCAGCTCTGGCTGGACCAAAACCAGACACCCGTCGTTGACATGGCTATGAGTATCGACGACGCCAGTTGGCGGGCGGTTATGCTGATGTCTTTCGCGTCGGTACTGGTACTGCCCCACATGTACCACATGATTTTCAGCGAGAATCCGTCTCCGGCGTCGCTGGCCAAAGCCAGTTGGGGCCTCCCCTTGTACTTGTTGCTACTGGGCCTGCCGATACCGCTGATTCTTTGGGGCGGCCAGGAGCTTGGGGTAACCACCGCGGCCAATTACTACAGCATTGGTATTGGCCAGGCCTTGGGCAGCCCCGCGTTAACGCTGATGATGTACATTGCAGGCCTCTCTGCCGCCAGCGGTTTAATGATTGTAAGCACCCTGGCACTTGCGGGCATGGCCCTGAATCACATTGTACTGCCGTTAAAAACGCCCAAAGATCGGACCGACATCTACCGCTGGCTGCAATGGGTCAAGCGGCTGCTGATTGCTCTGATCCTGTTTCTGGCTCTGATGTTTCATGAAACCCTGGGCAAAAATCTGCAGCTGTCGATTCTTGGCGCAATCTCTCTCACCGGTACCTTGCAGCTGTTACCCGGCGCCCTGGGAGTCATCTTCTGGCCCGAGGGCAATCGCCGCGGCCTGATCGCCGGCATGCTGACCGGGCTGGCAATCTGGGTGACCACCCTGATGCTCCCCTTTTCCGGCGCTGCAAACCTGCTGGTATGGCTGGACAGCCCGATAGTGCCGAACGCCGGTAACTGGCATCTTTTTATGTTCCTCAGTCTCGGCGCCAACGTCGTGATGTTCGTGGTGGTGTCTGTGCTTAGCTCCAGCAATAGTGAAGAACGCAGCGCCGCCCAGGCCTGCTCGCTCGGAGCCTTGTCGCGGCCGCAGCGGCGCGAATTGCTGGCCACATCGTCTGCAGACTTTGTCCGCCAACTCAGCGATCCTCTGGGACAAGATGGTGCCCAGCGCGAGGTGGAACGCGCACTGTTACAACTGAAACTACCCGAAGTAGAGTACCGTCCTTATCAGCTAAGGCGCCTGCGAGACCAAGTGGAAGCCAATCTGTCGGGCCTGATGGGGCCGGAAATCGCCCGCGATATGGTTAAACGCCATTTGGGGTTCAAACCCATGCAGCGCGCAGCCCAGGATATTCGATACGTGGAAGGCGCCTTGGGCGACTATCAGAACCGGCTCACCGGGTTAGCAGGTGAGCTTGACAACCTGCGCCGGCATTATCGGCAGACCCTGTTAAATCTGCCCATACCCGCCTGTTCAGTGGGTGAAGATGGCGAAATCCTGATGTGGAATCAGACCATGGAGCGCCTGACCGGCATCAGCGCCGATGAAGTGGTTGGCGCGCGCCTGGCCACCTTACCGCCACACTGGCACCAGCTTCTGGACGACTTTAACCGGGGCGAGGACGTGCACCGCTACAAACACCGCCTGGATTTGCGTGGCCAGCCGCACTGGCTGAACTTGCACAAAGCCGCGCTGAGCGGACCCGACCATGCCGAAAGCGGCAGCATTATTATGGTGGAAGACCAAACCGAGATTCGCTTGCTGGAAGACGAGCTGATGCACAGCGAACGGCTTGCTTCAGTGGGCCGGCTGGCTGCTGGTGTCGCCCACGAGATCGGCAACCCGGTTACCGGCATTTCTTCGTTAGCGCAAAATCTACGACTGGAAACCGATAACCCGGACATTCTCGACACCGCCGACCAGATTCAGCAGCAAACCCGGCGCATCTCGAATATTCTGCAGTCGTTGATGAATTTCGCCCGCTCCGGCAATCACGCTCCCGCCAATCGCTACGAACCGGTACAAATACGCCGCTGCGTGCAGGAGTCCATTGATTTATTATCGTTGAGCGACCAGGGGCTGGGCATTTCGTACCTCAACGCCTGTCCGCCAGAACTGTTCATTCTGGGAGATGAACAGCGGCTGGTGCAGGTGTTTGTAAACCTGCTGACCAACGCCCGTGACGCCTCGCCAGATGGCGGCGAAGTGCGGGTGATTGGTGAGGCCGATGGCTACTCAGCTATCATTGAAGTCATCGACCAGGGAAGCGGTATCGCCGCCGACAAGCTTGATCACATTTTCGAGCCGTTTTACACCACCAAACCCACCAATAAAGGCACAGGTCTTGGTCTTGCACTGGTTTACAGTATTGTTGAAGAGCACTATGGCAACATTCAGGCGGAGAGCCCGGCTAAGGGTCCGGCTCAGCTTAACGCTGCAGACAGCCCCAACCCGGGCACCTGCATTCGTCTGAAGCTGCCTGCTTACGAGCCCGAAGACACACCCGCTGCCTACAGCCAGAATCAAAGGTCCTAGCACAGATATGCCCCGTATCCTGATTGTTGAAGATGAACACATCATTCGCTCCGCAGTCCGCAAGATGCTTACTCACGCCGGCTACGACGTCACCGACGCAGGCTCAGTGGAGGAAGCCGAAGAACACGACCTGGGCAGTTTCGATCTGATCATATCCGATCTGCGATTGCCCGGTGCTCCGGGCACCGAATTGATCCGACGCGCGCCGGCAACGCCGGTGCTGATTATGACCAGCTACGCCAGCCTGCGCTCCGCCGTTGACTCGATGAAGCTAGGTGCCGTGGAGTACATCGCCAAGCCTTTTGATCACGACGAAATGCTGGCGCTCGTAACCACCATTCTGGAGCGCAGATCCACGCTCGCGGCAGCGGATGACAGCAGCGCCGTGACCGCTAAAACAACACATCAAGCAGCAGACTCAGACCCAGCCAGCATCATGTTTGGTCAGTGTGAACCGATGCAGCGGGTGTTCACCCTGATTCGTAAAGTCGCACCCACCGGAACCACAGTGCTTATTCAGGGTGAGTCCGGCACCGGCAAAGAACTGGCGGCCCGCGCCCTGCACTTGCTGAGCCCACGGGCGGCGGCGCCACTGATTTCCGTTAACTGCGCCGCCATCCCCGAAAGCCTGATTGAGTCAGAACTGTTCGGCCACGAAAAAGGCGCGTTCACCGGCGCCGTCAACGCCCGCACCGGGCTTATTGAGGCGGCCAACGGCGGCAGTCTGTTTCTGGATGAAATAGGCGAATTGCCCGCCGAAGCTCAAGCCAGACTGCTGCGAGTTTTACAAGAAGGCGAAATCCGTAAGGTGGGTTCTACCCAGAGCATCAAAGTTAACGTTCGCATGCTGGCAGCCACCCACCGCAATTTGAAAGCGATGACCCGCAGCGGCGAATTCCGTGAAGATTTGTTCTATCGCCTGAACGTAATGCAGGTGCGTATTCCCCCTCTACGCGATCGCCAGGGAGATATTCTGATACTGGCGCTGCGCTTTTTAAAGCGCCAAGGTGCCAAAATGGGCAAACCCGATTTGCAGTTCAGCACAGACGCCGTGCGCACCATAGAGCGGCATCGCTGGCCGGGAAACGTGCGAGAGCTGGAAAATGCCATTGAGCGGGCCACTATTTTATGTGACTCCGAACTGATCACCCCCGCACTGCTGGATCTGAACGGCGACAGCGACTACATCCCCGAAACCCTGGTGGCCGGTAACAACGAGCAAACCCATGTCCAAGGTGCAGGCAGCCAAGGAGATCTATCGCTGGAAGATTACTTTCAACACTTCGTACTGGAGAACCAAGACCGCATGAGTGAAACCGAATTGGCCCAAAAACTGGGTATCAGTCGTAAATCTTTATGGGAGAGGCGACAGCGCCTTGGGATTCCGCGCAAAAAAACATCTGGCAGCTGACCTCGGCCGCTGCAGACCATTTTAATTTGTGTTACCGACTGTTTCCTCTGGTAACACTTTCCCCGCCATTTATGACCTACCGGTAACACTTTCCCCAAATACGGGGTAACACCTACCCCCACGAAAACACCAAGCTGCTGTTTATCATCGTATTTATAAAACTGGCACGACAGCTGCTTTATATATGGGGCACGACAACAAAAACAAGACGTGACAATGCAGCAAACCAACAAAAACAATAAACAGCTGCGGGAAGCGCTCGGTAACAAAAATAATAACAGAGCGCGAGCGAATTGAGTGTTTTGGATGCCTTGCTTTTTAGCGGTCCCTTAGCTTGTGAAGGTTGTTGAAGCAGATAAGAATCGTGAACTAAACGACGCTGCCGATACGCAAGGCTTGAATAAAGCTGTTGACCACTCTAAGTATTCAAAGCTTTCTGTTTGTTTGAAATACCCCGATATTGGGGCTTACGGTGGGACACAATAAATAAGAAGAATCCCAGTAATAATAAAAATAATTTAGATCGTCAGATTTTAGTGGGCGGGTTCGTGTAAGCGAATCCGCCCTTTAATTTATGGGCCCAGGTTAATGCCCGGGCATGGGCAAACCATAGCAATCCACAGCAAACGTGTGCAAAAGCGGCGCAAACCGTTAGACTCTTTGTTTTTGCTCATCGCCGCTATGGCCGCAACGGATTTCAATGCCTAAAAGACTCGTCGACAAACTGCGCTCGTTCATGCCCGGCAGCTCCCGGAAAAAACCCCTTGGCTATCAGAGGAGGGACATTTCACGGGACCAGCACAGTGTTTCCCGCACGGCCATCAGTGAGCCCGCCAAAAAAGTGTTGCATCGCCTCAACAAAGCGGGCTACGAAGCCTACTTGGTGGGCGGCGGCGTGCGCGACATACTGCTCAGTGGCCAACCCAAAGATTTCGACATTGCGACCGATGCAACGCCTGAAGAAGTGCACGAACTGTTTCGCAACTCGCGCCTGATCGGGCGCAGGTTTCGCATTGTGCACGTGGTCTTCGGTCGCGAGGTCATCGAGGTGACAACCTTCCGCGGCAATGCCAATCCCGCCGACGATGACGATGACGATCGCAAAACCAGCGAACACGGGCAACTGCTGCGCGACAATGTCTACGGTAACCTCGAAGAGGATGCGCTGCGCCGGGATTTCACCATCAATGCCCTTTATTATTGCATCCGCGATTTCAGTGTTATTGACTTCGCAAATGGCATTGATGACCTGAACAACCGCCAAATGCGATTGATTGGTGACCCGGAGACCCGTTACCGGGAAGATCCTGTGCGCATGCTGCGCGCCATTCGTTTCGCCGCCAAACTCGATTTTGCCATCGAGCCGGCCACCGAGGCCCCCATTCGCGAGCTGGCACCGCTGCTGACCCACATTCCCGCGGCTCGACTGTTTGACGAAGTGCTAAAGCTGTTTTCCGCCGGTTATGGCGAAGCAACCTTTGACAAACTGCGCCACTACGATTTGCTAGCACCGCTCTTTCCCGACACCGCCAGTGCACTGGCGGCCGGTGAACCCGACGAGTTAATTCGCCAAGCGCTGCGCAACACTGACGCACGCATAGCCCAAGGCAAGTCGGTCACCCCGTATTTCCTGTTCGCCGCTATGCTATGGCCTGCGCTGCAAGCCGAATGGCGCCGATGTCAAGACAACGGCGATCCGGTACAGCCGGCTCTGCACAGTGCGATCTCCAAAGTGATTGGCCGCCAGGTACAGGCAACGTCTATCCCCAAGCGCTTTTCCGGGCCCATGAAGGAAATCTGGGAACTGCAGATGCGCCTGCCACGGCGACAGGGTAAACGCGCACTGATCACCTTAGGGCATCCGCGTTTTCGCGCCGCCTATGATTTCTTATTGGTGCGTGAGAGCGCCGGCGAGATTGAGCCCGGTCTGGGTCAGTGGTGGACACAGTTTCAGCGCCTGGACGAACGCGCCCAGGAACGCATGATTACAGATCTTGACAGCGGTGAAGCCAAACCTCGCAAGCGCCGGCGTAAACCGGTTAAGCGGCCGCCGCAGGATTGATGATGACCGACGTATTTGTTGGCCTGGGTAGCAACTTGGCAGACCCGGCTGCGCAGCTGGGTCGGGCCATTGCAGAACTGGCAGCGTTACCGAACACTACGCTGGTTGCTCAATCTCCATTTTACGCCAGCAAACCGGTAGGCCCTCAGGCCCAGCCAGATTATGTCAACGGTGCGGCATGGCTGAGTACCAGCCTGAAGCCTCACGTACTGCTAAACCATTTGCAGAATATTGAACGGGCCCACGGCCGCGAGCGCCTGCAACACTGGGGGCCACGCACGCTGGACTTAGACGTGCTGCTATACGGCCAGCAAACGCTAAACGATGACCGCCTGACAGTACCCCACGCACAACTGTCGCAGCGGGACTTTGCCCTGCAACCCCTACTGGACTTAAACCCGAAACTGACCCTACCCGACGGCACCGCATTAGCACTGCTGCGCCAGCAGTGCCCTGATAACCAGTTACGCAAACTGCCCCTAGTCGCTAGAAACGATCACGCCTAAACGCCCGAAATTTGCTAGTGTTAGGGTTGGGATGACACTGTTTCAGCAGCAGATGCAATTGTGGACACCCGGCATAGCCGGTATTTAGACCAACCATCGCAAAGGCAAGGAATTTATGGCCGTTACCATCAACACACTGCGGGAATACAAACAGCGCGGCGAAGCATTTTCCGCGCTGACCTCCTACGATGCCACCTTTGCCCAGCTGGTCAGCGAAGCCGGCGTAGACGTCATTTTAATAGGAGACTCGCTTGGCATGGTACTGCAGGGCAACGACAGCACCCTGCCTGTCACCATGGATCAAATGGTGTATCACGTCAGCTGCGTCGCCAAAGGCAATCGCGGCTCGCTGGTGATGGCCGACATGCCATTTATGAGCTACGGCACCACCGAAGCCGCGCTGGAAAACGCGGCAAAGTTGATGCGTGCCGGCGCCCACATGGTCAAACTGGAAGGCACCGGCTGGATGCGAGATACCATTCAGGCGCTCAGCGAACGCGGCGTTCCAGTTTGCGCGCACTTAGGCCTGACACCGCAATTCGTCAACAAGTTCGGCGGCTATAAAGTGCAAGGGCGCGACGAAAAGGCAGCAGACCTGATGGTTGAACACGCCTGCGAGCTGGAGGCCGCCGGCGCCGATGTTATTCTGTTGGAATGCGTGCCCGCCGCTCTGGCTGCACGCATCGCAAAAGCCGTCAAGGCACCGGTGATCGGCATTGGCGCCGGCGCCGACACCGACGGCCAAGTGCTGGTGGTACACGACATGCTTGGCATGACCCCCGGCCGCAAACCGCGCTTTGTGAAAAACTTTTTGGCTGAAAACGGTTCCGTTACCAACGCTCTGGCAGCCTACGCCAAAGCCGTTAGCGAGCGCACATTCCCCGCAGAGGAGCACACGTTCAAAGCATGAGAACTGTCAACACCGTTAAAGAGCTGCGCGCCATGGTGCGCAGCTGGCGTCAGCAAGGTAAAACCATCGCTCTGGTGCCCACCATGGGCAACTTGCACGAAGGTCACCTGTCCTTGGTTCGCAAAGCCGCAGAAGCCGCAGACATTGTGATAACCAGCATTTTTGTGAACCCCATGCAGTTTGGTGCCAGCGAAGATCTCGACAGCTACCCCCGCACCCTGATGGAAGACCAGAGCATGCTGGCGGGAGCTGGTAACACGCTGCTGTTTACGCCTTCCGCCGCGGACATTTATCCGGCTGGTCTGGCTCATCAGACCAAAGTAATGGTGTCTGACATCAGCGAAGGCCACTGCGGTGCCAGCCGGCCTGGCCACTTTGACGGCGTGGCCACCGTTGTCACTATGTTGCTAAACATGGTGCAACCGGATTTTGCTCTGTTTGGCGAAAAAGACCTGCAGCAGTTAACGATTATTCGCAAGCTAGTGCGCGACCTGATGTTGCCGGTCGAAATTATTGGCGTCGCCATCGTGCGCGACCGCGACGGCTTGGCAAAAAGTTCCCGTAATGGCTATCTCAGCATTGAAGACCGGGCACTTGCGCCGGCTCTATACAAGATTCTCCAGACCATTGAAAAAGACCTGCAATCTGGTGACACCCACTTTGCACGCCTGTCCGAACACGCGAAAACAGAACTGCTGAATGCGGGTTTGCGACCCGACTACGTTAACATTGTTAACAGCCAGACCCTGAAGCCAGCAACCGCCGATGATCGCGAGCTCGCCATTCTGGCCGCAGTGTTTCTGGGCACTACCCGGCTCATCGACAATATTTCACTGATCCGCTGACCGGCTCCGCCCTGTTACGGAAGACTCTGTGCCCGGCGACCCAAGCGCTGGCCATTTTGAGAAGGACGCCATCATGCAAGGCCATGCATCAACACCCGCCGCCACCAAGGCCTGGCAAGCATTATTGCACCATCAACAGCGGCTAACCACGAAGCCCATGGCACAGCTGTTCGCCGAGGACAGCCAACGGGCATCACGCTATTTGATTGAAGCAGCTGGCCTGACCCTGGACTTCTCCAAAAACCGCCTTGATGATGGCGCCCTCGCCGACCTGATGGCTCTGGCCGAAGAGTGCCAACTGGCCTCCCGCCGCCAGGCACTGTATGCCGGCGAGCCGGTGAACAACACTGAAAATAGACCCGCGCTTCATACCGCCTTGCGGGCAAGTGCAGGTCAGACTATTCGGGTGAACGGCAAGAACGTGATAGAGGAAGTTCACGCCACGCTGAAACAAATGCAGCAGTTTGTTATCGCGGTCACCGGCGGTGAACGCCGCGGTTGCACGGGCGAGCGTTTTACCGACGTGGTCAGCATTGGCATTGGTGGCTCTTTCCTCGGACCAAAGTTGGCGACAGAGGCGCTAACGCCTTATCACCACGGCGGCATACGCTGCCATTACGCAGCCAATATCGACGGCACTGAAATCTGCGAGATTTTGCGCCAGGTAAACCCGCACACCACGCTGTTTCTGGTGCAGTCAAAATCCTTCAAAACCCCCGAAACCCTGGAAAACGCCAAAGTAGCCCGTGAATGGTTGGTTCAGCGCTGCCCGCAAACAGACGCCGTTGCGCACCACTTTGCGGCAGTATCCGCTAACGTCGACGCCGCTAAAGCCTTCGGTGTCGAAGCAGACAGCCTGTTCCCGATGTGGGAATGGGTTGGCGGGCGCTATTCGCTGTGGTCAGCCATTGGTTTACCGGTTGCCCTGAGCATTGGCATGGACAATTTTCGCCAATTGCTGGCGGGTGCCGAAGCCATGGACGAACATTTTATGCAAGCGCCATTAGCGCAGAACATGCCCGTGGTAATGGCCATGCTGGGTGTCTGGTACAACAATTTGTGGGGTGCCTGCAGCCACGCCATTTTGCCCTATGACCAATATTTGCGAAGCCTGCCAGATTACCTTCAGCAATTGGACATGGAAAGCAACGGCAAGCGCGTGACTCGCGCAGGCGTTGCGGTCACCTACCATACCGGCCCCATCATCTGGGGCGGGCTCGGCGCCAACGGACAGCACGCCTACCATCAGCTGATTCACCAGGGTACCCGGCTGATTCCAGCAGACTTCATTATTCCGTTGGTCAGCCATAACCCCATTGCGAATCATCACGCCGATCTGTTCGCCAACTGCCTGAGCCAGTCCCAAGCCATGATGGCTGGAAAAACGCTGGAACAAGCTCGGCACGAACTGATTGCCGAAGGCCTTTCAGCGCAAGACATCGACCGCCTGGCCTGGCACAAAGTGGTACCTGGAAACCAACCCAGCAACACTCTGATAATGCAGCAGCTTACGCCTTGGACGCTCGGCGCAATGATGGCTTTGTACGAACATCGCACCTTTGTACAGGGCGTTATCTGGGACCTGGATTCGTTTGATCAGTGGGGGGTAGAGTTGGGCAAGCAGCTGGGACAAAACATTCTGCCGCGCCTGCTGGCCCAGCCGGCACCGGCAAACACGGGTAATAGCGACAGCTCAACCGATGCCCTGATCGCTCGCTTTCGAGCAGCCAACGGCATTTGAAATTATACCGCCGCGCCAGCTGAAGTTGATCTTGTGCAAAGGCGGGCCGGCGCGGTGTAACTGCCATAAATCTTGATAGCTTTGTCCGCACTGGGGGTGCAAACGCGACCCGGCCACATCCGCTAGGGGCTTAAGCACAAACGCATTCACCAATATTTCGGCACGGGGTAATTCCACACCGCAAAACACCCCGACTTGATCGCCGTAAGTCAGAATGTCAATATCCAGCGTTCGCGCTGCGAAGCGGGTGCTGCCCCGAACCCGGCCATGATCGGTCTCCAGCTTTTTAAAGCGGCGCGACAACTCTGCCAGCGGCATGGCGGTATTGAATCCCGCAACCATATTCAAAAACGGGGAACCGTCAAAACCCACCGCCGGGCTTTCATACACCGGCGACAAAGCCAGCTCGCCAAACCAGTCGGCCAAGGCATCTAGCGCGGCCTGCAAACAGGCTTCGCGATTTTGGTTGCTACCGATACCCACTAGCACCGGAGTGCTCACAGGCGGCGCCCACGCTCGATGCTGACGCCCACCGCAGAGGCTGACGGGACGGCGCCGGGCTTGCGGATGCTCAGTCGCAAAAACTCGATACCAAACGCCTGTTGCAACTCGGCCGCCAGTACCTCTGCGGCATGCTCAAGCAATTTGGGTTGCAGCGCCTGCAGACAGCGGATCACGCAGTCACTCACCGCGGCGTAGTCCAGCGCGTCCTTGACGTCATCAGACGCGCCGGGCACGCGGTTGTCCCAATCCATGTCCAGGTCTACCACCAGGCGCTGGGTGATGTCCCGCTCCCAGTCGTATACCCCTACAACGGTTTCGACCTCCAAGCCTTCAATAAACACACGATCTGCCACAGGCACTCCACATAATGCTGTACTTTTTCCGGATTGAATCGGCCCGACAGCGCAGCTAAAGTTAGCTACCAGACTCGACAAATTTTACGATGTTCGCACAGTTTGACTCAAACCGTCTGCGCCAGCCAGGACACATCTCTATGACATTTTCCAGCGCCCCTTTTTTAACGGTACTCCTGTGTGCCGCCGCTTACCTTGGCGGCTCGGTGCTGTTCGCTATACCCGTCAGCCGTGCCTTTAAGCTGCCAGACCCACGCGCTCTGGGCTCCACCAATCCGGGCGCTACCAACGTGTTTCGCAGCGGAGGCTGGACGCCAGCAGCGATAACGCTGTTGCTGGATGCCGGCAAAGGCTGGCTGCCAGTGTGGACGGCGCAACAATGGGGACTATCAACAACCCTTCAGGCGGCGGTCGCCCTGTGCGCAGTCACCGGCCATATGATCCCGGTGTTTTATCACTTCAGGGGCGGCAAAGGCGTCGCTACGGCTCTCGGTGCCGGCTTGGCACTGGCACACACAACCACATTACTGATGGCCGCAATATGGCTTTTGGCCATGTGGCGCTGGCGCATCTCGGCGATGGCGTCCTTGGTAGCAGTGCTCAGCGGGCCTTTGCTCAGCGCGATGCTTCAACCCCACACTCTGCCAATGTTCAGCCTACTGGCGTTACTGGTGCTAGTTCGCCACCGCAATAACCTGATTCGAATGGCACAGGGGCGCGAAACCCGCTTTTAGCCAGCACTGCCTTCAACTTATTAGCGCTAACTGCACTACACATTCTAACCATCAGGCACCCGCCAGGCCGTCATCGCAACGCTGAGTCAAGGGCGGCAAGGTATCCAGCGGCCAGCGCGGCACCGCCGCAATACGATCACCATCTTGCTGCCCTGCCCGCAAGCGCTGAGCCCCGGCGTAGGCAATCATCGCTCCGTTATCGGTACAGAACTCCGGCCGCGCGTAAAACACCGACGCACCAAGTTTCGCCGTCATCGTCTCAAGGCCGGCCCGAAGCCGCGTGTTGGCGCTGACGCCACCGGCAATCACCAAGCGTTTGCACCCGGTGAGCTGTAACGCGCGCTTACATTTGATCGCCAGGGTGTCCACTACCGCAGATTCGAATGCCAGGGCAATGTCAGCACGAGTCTGATCGCCCAAATCGCCCGCCTCGCGCGCGGCATTAACAGTATTCAGAGTAAAGGTTTTCAACCCGCTGAAGCTGAAGTCAAGGCCCGGGCGGTCTGTCATAGGCCGCGGAAAGCGATAGCGCCCGGCTTGCCCTTTTTCAGCCAATGCCGCGACTCTGGGCCCACCCGGGTAATCCAGTCCCAGCATTTTGGCGGTTTTGTCGAACGCTTCTCCGGCAGCGTCGTCAACCGACTCACCCAAAAGAATGTACTCGCCGATACCGCTGACCTGCACCAGCTGGGTATGGCCACCGGACACTAGCAACGCAACGAAAGGAAAAGCCGGTGGGTTCTGCTCAAGCATTGGCGCCAACAAATGCCCTTCCATATGATGCACGCCCAATACGGGGATGCCCATACTGAAACTCAAAGCGTGAGCCACGGCGCCGCCCACCATTAGCGCACCCACGAGGCCAGGACCTGCGGTGTAAGCAATGCCTTCGATGTCTGCACGCGCAAGCCCTGCCTCGGCCAGAATTTGCTCTATCAACGGCAACAGTTTGCGAACGTGGTCGCGGGAGGCCAGCTCCGGCACCACCCCGCCGTAGTCAGCGTGTATCGCTACCTGACTGAACAACGCGTGGGCCAGCAAACCACGCTCGGTGTGGTACAATGCCACGCCGGTTTCGTCACAAGACGTCTCAATACCTAAAATCAGCATAGTTATTAGCCATTAAAGTAAAAGAAGCAAAATAATCCAGAGGTGACGCATTTTAGCAGAAACTCGAGGCGCACCTGCAGTTTCACAGAACAGACATTGACCTTAGCCCTGCCCAGGGGATATAGTTGCCGCCCTAAATTACGCACTGGTCGAGTTTTAATCATTCCTGCCAGTGTTAGAACCGCTCAGGGCAAGCCCAGCGGAACCCATAGAACCGAATATACCCAGGTAGGTGATTTTCGAATGCCAGCTGTTAAACTGAAAGAGAATGAGCCGTTTGACGTAGCACTACGTCGCTTCAAGCGTTCCTGCGAAAAAGCAGGCGTCCTTTCCGAAGTGCGCCGTCGCGAGCACTACGAGAAGCCGACTTCTGTTCGTAAACGTAAAGCTGCTGCGGCCGTTAAGCGTCACCTCAAGAAGCTTCAGCGTGAACAGCGTAAGTTTGAGCGTTTGTACTAAGTTTTAGCAACGCCGCTTGACTGCAAAAATTAATCGCCTGACCGGCTACAGGCCGCTCAAAGCGATTTAAAAATGCCGCCGAGGCCTGGCTTCGGCGGCATTTTTATTTATTGCCTATCCTGCTATTACGGCCCCGTCCAAGGCCACACCCGGAGCCCGAATGAGCGGACTGATCCCGCAACGGTTTGTTGAAGATCTGCTAGACCGGATCGATCTGGCCGAGCTGATTGGCTCTCGCGTTACCCTGAAAAAAGCCGGTGCAAATTACAAAGCTTGCTGCCCGTTTCACGATGAAAAAACACCGTCGTTTAATGTGCGGCCAGACAAAGGCTTTTACCACTGCTTCGGGTGCGGCGCACACGGCGACGCAATCAGTTTTTTAAGGGAATTCGAAGGTCTGGGTTTTACCGAAGCAGTTGAAGATCTGGCGCGCAGAGCCGGAATGGAAGTGCCCTACGATCAGGCTGCCAAGCAGGAAATGCAGCAAACTCGAACACTGACAGAGGCACTGGATTTCGCCAGCCGTTTTTATCAGCAGGCGCTGGGCAGCGAAGCCGGTGCTTTTGCCCGCGACTACCTGCAGCAGCGCGGACTGGACCAGGCCATTATCCAGCAATATCAGGTCGGATTTGCCCCCGCCGGCGGCACGGCATTATGCGACGCTGCAGGCACCAGCTTCAAAGAACCGTTGCTGGAAACTAAAACGGTATCCGACCAATATGGCCGGCCCAGAGATCTGTTTCGCAACCGGGTGATGTTTCCAATCCGCAACACCCGCGGCAAAACCATCGCCTTTGGCGGGCGCACTCTGGGTGACGACAAAGCCAAATATATCAACTCGCCGGAGTCTGACGTTTTTCATAAAAGCCGTGAAATATACGGTCTCTATGAGGCGCGGCAAAACCTGAAGCAGCTGGACAAGTTGTTGGTTGTTGAAGGCTACATGGACGTCATCGCCCTAGCCCAGCATGGCATTAAGTTTGCTGTGGCCACATTGGGCACCGCCACCAATCAGGATAATCTGAGCGCTTTAATGCGCCAGGTGCGCCACATTGTGTTCTGCTTTGATGGCGACACAGCGGGTTATCACGCGGCAGATCGCGCGCTGGAAAACGCACTGGAACTGATGGCCGACGGTTTGCATCTGCAATTTTTGATGATGCCCCAAGGCGAAGACCCGGACACCCTGATTCGTAAAGAAGGCGCCGAAGCCTTCAGCAAACGGATTGAAGCGGCTATACCGCTGTCACGCTACCTGTTCGATCGCCAGAGCAATGGCTTGGACCTGCGGTTGCCCGAACATCGCGGAGAGTTGCGCGCACGGGCTGAGCCTATGCTCAACAAAATGCCCAAGTGCACGCTACGCGACGCCATGTGGCATGAAATGCTTCGCCTTTGCAGCGGCCGCGACCAATGGCAAAAAAAACCCTGGCAAGAACGGGGCGGCAACAAAGGCTGGCAACGGGAACGAATACAAGAACAGCGGATCGACGTAAAATTGAGTAAAGACAGCTTGTTGTGCCTGGCCCTGACTGAAGCGCCTGATCTGGCCGCCGAAGTGGTCGCAGCTGCTCGCAGCTCACGGCAATTTATCCAGGCGGCGGCTTTTGCCAGCTGGATTCTGGAACGCAAACTTGCCAATCAGTCGGCACTGATCAGCGCCTTGGCTACGGACGTTCAAGCAAAAGACCGTTTTTTTCATTTGTTCGACGGCATTGAACATATACCAGCCCGCGAACATACGTTGGAAGCGGCACGGGAGCTTCTCAGCCCAGACGAAGAAGCATCGCGGCAGCAGAGACTGGCCGCGTTACTGCGGAATTTTGTCAACCTGAGCCCTGAAGAACGCAGTGAATTACGTACATTGAGCAGTGGCACAAAGAACAACGGGACTTGAAAATTTAGGCACTGGTCACCATCTATCCATTGGGTGGCAGAGCATTAGGTCGGCAGCTATACTGGTTGCTTAATATTTATTTACTTTAGTGGGCTTACAGGGCGTCTATGTCGGGCAATTCGCAAAAATCACGTTTAAAAGACCTCATCGCGCGAGGCAAGGAACAAGGTTACCTGACTTACGCCGAGGTGAACGATCACCTTCCGGAAGACATCGCTGACCCGGACCAGGTCGAAGACATAATTCGCATGATCAACGACATGGGAATTCAGGTAACTGAAGTTGCACCAGACGCTGATACGTTGATTATGACTGATGGTGATTCAACCGCCGATGAGGCAGCGACTGCCGAAGCCGCAGCGGCTCTGGCCGCAGTAGAATCCGACGCCGGGCGCACCACCGACCCGGTTAGAATGTACATGCGCGAGATGGGTACCGTTGAACTGCTGACCCGCGAAGGCGAAATTGTTATCGCCAAGCGTATCGAAGAAGGCATTCGCGACGTGATGGCGGCGGTTGCACACTTTCCCGGCACCACTGGCACGGTCATCCAGGGCTACGATCGCATTGTCGAGAATGAAGGCCGGTTAAGCGATATTGTTGCCGGCTTTCTTGATCCGGACGACGCCGAACCGTTCATGCCAGAAGAGCCTGCCCCGGCGGCGCCTGCCAGCGCCGAAGAATCAGACAGCGACGACGATGCGGATGATACCGAAGAAGAAGAAACTGAGAGCGGTCCAGATCCCGAAGAGACCCGCCTGCGCTTTGACCTGCTAAAAGAAAAACTGGCCGTCGCCCATGAGCTGTTAGAACAGCATGGCCGCAGCGACAAGCGTACCCAGAAAGCCCTGAACGAGCTGGGCGCGGTGTTTGCCCCGTTTAAACTAGGCAACAAAGCGTTTGATGGACTCGTGAACGTTGTTCGTTCCACCAACGACATGATCCGTCAGAATGAGCGCACCATCATGCGCATCTGCATTCGCGAAAGTAAGATGGATCGTAAAGAATTCATCAAATCGTTTCCCGGCAACGAGATCAACTTAGACTGGGCTGAAAAAATTGCTCGCAGCAAAAAGCCCTATGCTTCTGCGATTTCCGAGCGCCTGGACGAAATCGTGCGCTTACAAAAGCGCATCAAAAACGTGCAGTTGGAAGTAGGTTTAGACGTTGTCGACATCAAGGAAATCAATCGCCGGGTATCCATTGGTGAAGCCAAGGCCCGCCGCGCCAAGAAAGAAATGGTAGAGGCGAACCTGCGCTTGGTGATTTCCATTGCCAAAAAATACACTAACCGCGGCCTTCAGTTTCTCGACCTGATTCAGGAAGGCAACATTGGCCTGATGAAAGCCGTTGACAAGTTTGAATATCGTCGTGGCTACAAGTTCTCAACCTACGCTACCTGGTGGATTCGTCAGGCCATTACCCGCTCCATCGCGGATCAGGCTCGCACCATCCGTATTCCGGTGCACATGATTGAGACCATCAATAAGCTGAACCGCATTTCGCGCCAGATGTTGCAGGAAATGGGCCGCGAGCCCACGCCGGAAGAACTGGGCGAGCGGATGGAAATGCCGGAAGACAAGATTCGCAAAGTGCTGAAAATTGCCAAAGAGCCGATCTCTATGGAAACCCCGATTGGCGACGACGAAGACAGCCATCTGGGCGATTTCATTGAAGACATCCAAGCCTTGTCGCCGGTAGATTCCGCCACCGCCGAAGGCCTGCGCGAAGCCACTCGCTCGGTATTGGCCGGCTTAACCGCCCGCGAATCAAAAGTACTGCGCATGCGCTTTGGTATCGAAATGAACACCGACCACACGCTGGAAGAAGTTGGCAAACAATTTGATGTTACCCGCGAGCGGATTCGTCAAATTGAAGCCAAAGCCCTGCGTAAACTGCGTCATCCATCGCGTTCAGACCATTTGCGCGGTTTTATCGACGATCAAGGCAACACTTAAGCGTCACAACACTGGCGAGCGCCTGCTCTCATCGCTATACTGGCGCTCGCTTTTGTTTGTACTGCGCAAACAGAAACATTGGAATACCCCGCGTTACGGGCCTTTAGCTCAGTTGGTTAGAGCAGTCGACTCATAATCGATTGGTCGCTGGTTCAAGTCCAGCAAGGCCCACCACCCGTATATCTGCAAAAGCTTAGAGCATATCCAGAGCCCGCATACATATCGTCAACACGGAGCATTCCATGGAAAGCTGGCAAGAATGGCTGTTAATTGCGTTTGGTTTGGGCGCCATTGTCCTTCTGGCACTGTTTATATACCGCCAACGCGATGCATTAAGCGCTGATCAGCGACGTAGCGAAAAGGCGAGCGAGTTCGCGCGCAAACGGCGGGAATCGATGATTCAAAGTATCCGTATCTTGGCACAGGCGGTAGAGGCGGGTCAGGTTGAGTATTCTGAGGCCTGCTTGCGGATCAAAGGCTTGCTGGATCACGTGGAGCCAACGCTGCTACAAAAATCGCCGTTTACCGTCTTTCAGCAGGTGCACGACAAACTACAACACATGCCCACCCATCAGGCCCGGCTAGAAACTGAGCCGAAGTTTGTCAGTAAGATGGACAAGGAACGCTATGCCATTGAACAGGGTCACGCCGACGAAATTCGCCGCGCTGCCACTGCCATTCGGGTACATGTTTTCAGCGAGGGTGTGATCTAGCGGGGCGTTAACATACTGGCCATCTCCAGCACACTATCGCGATTAGTAACCAGCTGGTCGAAACGCTGTTGCACCCGCTTCGGATCCAGCCCTAGCTGTCGGTATATTCCGGGGGTGACGGGCTCACCCACTCCCAACCCTATTCCACGTTCAGTCAACAGCTGCCGTGCCAGCCAGAGTACCTGGCTATAAACTTGATGCTCGCCCGCAGCAGCAGGGTTTTTATGCTGACGAACGGCACTGGTTACCTCCTCCGGCATGCTCCAATTTTCCATCAGTTGTGCTGCAATCTGCCCGCCAGTAATACCCAGCAAGTGGCGTTCGACGACGGACGAGTCGAGGCCCGGATTTACCTCCTGCGCGCGGCACAGCAGACTGAAATGGGGCGGGAACACATGAGCCAGCACCAGAGTGCCGAAATTGTGCAGCAAGCCAGCCAGATAAGCCAAACCGAAAACAGGGCGCCCGGCGCCGGTTATCAGGCTGGCAAGCAGCCCGGCACCGTTAGCCAGCCAAGCGGCCTGCTGCCAGTAATCCTCGTAGCCGCGAATGCCCCGTGTCGGCGGACGCAGCACCCGGCCCAGCGATAGCCCCATTGCCAAGTTCATCACCATATCAAATCCCAACACACGGGATATGGCATCGTGCACCGAGTTTACCCGGCCGGGAGCCGCGTAAAACGACGACGATGCCCAGCTGATGATTTGCGCTGCAAGGCTGGGATCGCTCTCCACGATGTCTACCAGATCAGCCATTACAGAATTGGGATCTGTGCGCAGGCGAATAATACGGCGGGCCGTTTCCGGAAGCGGCGGTAGCTCCAGTGTGTCTTCCAGGCGTTGGCGTATCCGCAAACTGGTAAAGCGCTTGATGGCAAAATGAACCTGCTCGCGATCATTCCCGTGGTCTGCTATAGCCTCGGCCAGGGGTGCTACAGCAACTGCGCAGTTCAGGCGACAGGCCTCGCCGCACAGATCCATAAAATCATGTGCGGGCATAACCATGGCCAAGTGAGGATTTTGCAACATCAGGGCCACTGCAGAGCCCGCATCTACCGCCGAATCGATAACCGTGCGCCAGCCAGTCAGAGCCGGCAGCGCAGGCAGCTCTGACAGCTCAGATAGCCCCAGCCGGCCACACAGCCTTTGCTGTTCGGCAGCAGGTAGCAGTGTGTAACTATGGCGCAGATGTGTGTTCAGCGTTTCAAGGTCCAGCAAGTCACAGCTGCGGTAGATTACCTGAAGCTTGTGGCAGCCGTCGCTAAGCAACACCATTCGCAGCAGTTGATCCGGGTCGGCTTTATCGACATCCCGCAATGCAATGCTGGTTGCGCATTTACCAAGAGCCTGGCGAACCGCGGCCGGAACTTCCATTGGACATAACCTCGTGTTGATCATTGTTCAGTTATCACAGTAGCCCACCTGAGGATAACAACGTAGCCCTTCATCAAATGCGAATGAGTTTTAGACCTCACCGTAGCGAGTTTTTTCACCCAACCAGCGCCGCACCAGGCCCTGCACCGCGGTTTTATTGCCCATAAGTCGCGGAGCTATTTCACGAACCACTTCAATCCAGTGCTGATCGCGCTCGAAATCAGCCAGCCTGAACTGCATCATGCCGGTCTGGCGAGTACCCAGAACCTCACCGGGACCACGAAGTTCAAGGTCTTTTTCCGCAATCACAAAACCGTCTTGGCTGTCGCGCAGGGCCTGCAGCCGCGCTTTACCGTTGAGCGATAGCGGTGGGTGGTACATCAGCACGCAGTAACTGGCCTGTTCGCCACGCCCTACACGGCCCCGCAACTGGTGCAACTGGGCCAGACCCAGGCGTTCAGGATTTTCAATAATGATCATTGACGCGTTGGGCACATCCACTCCCACCTCTATTACGGTGGTCGCCACCAGGAGGTCTAACTCACCGCTCTTGAATTGCGCCATAACCTCGGCTTTTTTCAGACTTTTCAATCGCCCGTGAACCAATCCGATGCGAAGGCTTGGCAGGCGTTCGGCGAGCTCGGTCGCACTTACTTCTGCCGCCTGACACTGTAACACCTCGGATTCTTCAATCAGCGTGCACACCCAATACGCCTGCCGCCCGGCCTGACAGGCATTGCGTACCCGCTCTACCACATCGTCCCGGCGACCGTCGGGCACAACAATCGTTTCGATGGGTTTGCGCCCTGGAGGCAGCTCGTCAATGACCGATGTGTCCAGGTCGGCGTAGGCGCTCATGGCCAATGTCCGCGGAATGGGCGTAGCCGTCATAATCAGCTGGTGGGGCGCCAACGCGCCGGCGGCGCCTTTTTCCCGCAATGCCAGACGTTGATGCACGCCAAAGCGGTGCTGCTCGTCAATAATCACCAGAGCCAAACGGTCAAATGCCACGTCGTTCTGGAACAGCGCGTGGGTGCCAATAGCAATGCCGGCGGCACCACTTGAAAGCGTCTCCAGGGCTTGCTGGCGCGCCTTGCCTTTCACTTTGCCCGACAGCCAGGTGAGCTGGATACCCAGCGGCGCAAGCCAAGCGCAAAAATTCTGGTAGTGCTGTTCCGCCAGAATTTCAGTGGGTGCCATCAACGCCACTTGAGTGCCCGCCGCAATGGCCTGCAAGGCCGCCAGCGCCGCGACCACGGTTTTGCCAGAACCTACATCGCCTTGTACCAAACGCAGCATGGGTAGGGGCTGGGTAAGGTCTTGGCGGATTTCCTGAAGCACCTGGCGTTGAGCGCCGGTTAGGTGAAATGGCAAAGACTCCAGAAAGCGCTCGCTTAAATCGCCCTGCGGCAGCAAAGGCAGCGCCTGGCGCGTCTGAATCTGTTCGCGCACTTGCAACAGACTTAGCTGGTGCGCCAGCAGTTCTTCCATCACCAACCGCTGCTGGGCCGGATGGCGCCCTTCCAGCAGTTGCGCCACCGAAGCGCTAGCAGGTGGTGAATGCACCAGTTCTACCGCGGCGGTGATAGCCGGTAACTGATAGTCCACCAATACCCAGGGCGGCAGCCAATCGTAAATGGGGTAACGCTTCAAATACGCAACCGCCTGCTGGCACAAAGCCCGCACCCGGGGCTGCTGGATACCCTCGGTAAGTGGGTATACCGGAGTTAATGTGGCGCTGCCTTCATCCGCCATAGGCGTCGGATTGGTCTGGTATTCGGGGTGATACAGCTCGTAGCCGGAACGGCCCGCCCGCACTTCGCCAAAACAGCGCACCAAGGTGCCTTCGGCAAACTGGTTCTTCTGGGCCGCGTTAAAATGAAAAAAACGCAGACTGACAAAGCCGCTGTGGTCTTTGACGGTAACCTGCAAGCTGCGGCGCCTGCCCATCACAATGTCGGTTTTCATGACCTCACCTTCCACCACCGCCACGTCGCCGATGCGCAAGGTGCCCATGGCTGTAATGCGGGTGCGATCTTCATAGCGGTGAGGCAAGTGAAACAGCAAATCCTGAAGCGAGGCGATACCCAGCTTGCCCAGCTTTTCTGCAAGCGCGTTGCCGACGCCCTTAAGCTGAGTGACCGGTATATCGTCCAGTGCCATCATCGCCGGCCTAGCCCTTAGCCGCTGCTGGTTTGGCGGCACTGGCCTTTGCCACAACCCGGCACTGGCTCGCCGCCAGCGACAGCACGTCAATCGCTTTGGGCCGCGGGAAAGTCACCCTCCAAGCCAGAGCTACGGTCCGAAATGGCACGGGCGCCGCAAACGGCCGAACCGCCAGCACGCCTTCGTGATAGTGCATGCCGGTGGCCGCTGACAGCGGCAAAACGGTCACACCCAGGCCCGAGGCTACCATATGGCGAATGGTTTCCAGCGAGCTGCCTTCGGTCACCAGCGTGGGGCCATTTCCTTCCCTGCGCCGGGTAACGGTTGCAACCAAAAGCGGGAAGGACTCCAGCACTTGGTCGCGAAAGCAGTGCCCAGGCCCCAACAGCAGAAGCTGCTCTTGCGCCAACTGCTCCGCGGTAATTTCATCGCAGGCGGTCAGCGGATGATCTGCCGGCAGTAGCACCACAAAGGGTTCGTCATAAAGCGGCAGGGTAACCACTTCGGCTTCCTCGAACGGCAGCGCCACAATAATGGCGTCCAATTCTGAATGGCGCAGTTTCTGGCGCAGACTCGCGGTGTAGTTTTCTTCTATATACAACGACATATCTGGCGCCGCTCGCCGCAGCTCCGGCAGTAAATGCGGAAACAGGTAGGGACCTATGGTGTAAATGGCTCCGACCTTTAGCGGAGAGCTAAGCTGGTTTTTGCCATCCTGCGCCAGGTCTTTAATCACACCCACCTGGTCCAGCACCCGCTGCGCCTGCTCAACAATGCGCAGCCCGCTTTCGGTGACCCGAATGTTGCTTTTACTGCGCTCAAACAATGGGATACCCAACTCTTCTTCAAGCTTTCGTACCGCCACACTAAGGGTGGGCTGACTAACGTGACAGCGCTCCGCGGCGCGGCCAAAATGCCTTTCACGGGCAAGCGTAACAACGTATCGTAACTCGGTAAGAGTCATGGCGGGCTCCGGTGCTGAACAGCGTTCGGTGTCTGATTTATCTATGGTTTAAAGCATAAGGATTGATATTGTCTATGGCAATCGCTGAAAGCCTGAAAAACCAACGAATTTTGCTGGCAGGGTGCGGCAATCTGGGGGGCGCCATTGCCACCCTGCTGCTGCAATCCGGGGCCGAGGTGTTTGGTCTGCGCCGCAGAACGGATCAACTACCCCAAGGTGTTACGCCGATAACCGCAGATTTGACCCTGCCGGAAACCCTGAGTGACAAGCTCCCGCCACGGCTAGATCAGGTTATTTATTGCCTGACACCGTCGGATTATACCGAGCAGGGCTACCACGCAGCCTATGTAAAAGGCCTGGAGAATCTGCTATGGGAATTACAGGGCCAGACACCAAACCGACTGTTCTTTATAAGCAGCACCGGGGTTTACGGGCAAAACGATGACGGTTGGGTGGATGAAAGAAGCCCTACGCAGCCGAGCAGCTTCAGCGGCCAGCAGGTGTTACTGGGAGAGCAGACCGCGTTGGCCAGTTGTATAGCCGCCACAGTGGTCCGGTTCAGCGGCCTTTATGGCCCGTCGCGCCAGAGTTTTCTACAAGCAGTGATTGATGGGCGACTGAACCCACCGGCCCACTCTAATTACAGCAACCGCATTCACGAGCAAGATGCTGTTCGGGCTATGATGCATTTAAGCGCCATGGCGGCGTCTGGTGATTCCCTGCAGACCTGCTATCTGGCCAGCGACTGCGAGCCGATACGGCTGGATCAAGTGGTGCAATGGGTTCGCGAACATACCGATTGCGAAGAGCCGGCAGAGGACGCTCGCGATGGTAGCCGGGTGGGCAGCAAACTGTGCAGTAACCGGCGTCTGTTGAAAACCGGATTTGAATTCCGGTATCCGGACTTCCGCGCCGGATACCGTGAACTGATCGATCAGCGCAAGGGCGCTTAGGTCAGCACCATCACCGCTTCCATTTCGATGGGTACGTCTTTTGGCAGCGCAGCAACGGCCATCGCTGCGCGAGCCGGGTAAGGCTTTTGAAAGTAGGTGGCCATGATTTCGTTCACAACCGCAAAATTGGCCAGATCGATCATATAAATGTTCAACTTGACGATGTCCTGCAATGAGCCACCGGATGCCACACAAACCGCCTTCAGGTTGTCGAATACCTGACGGGTGTTTGCCGCAAAATCGCCTTGTACCAGTTCCATGGTTTCTGGCACCAGCGGAATCTGACCAGAAATGTACACGGTGTCACCAGCCTTTACGGCCTGAGAATAAGGCCCGATTGCTTGCGGTGCATTTTCAGTTTCAATAATCGATTTGTTGGTCATGGTTATTTATATCCCTGTTGTTAATAAATAAAAATCCTCACCCGCCACAACGCCGGGTGTCAAATCTGACAAACCTACGATAGCAGAGACCTAGGTGCCTTTAGTAGCGAACCCGGCTGATGTGGGTAACCGCCCGGATATTGCGTACCCGTCGCATTACCCGCGCCAGATGGTGCCGGCCGGTCACGTGTACCACTAGGCTGACAACGCCAAAACGGGCATTTTGATCTTCCACGTTAATGCGTTCAATATTGCCGTCGGCCATCGCTACTGCGCTGGCCATCTCCGCAATAATGCCACGCTGCCGCTCCATTTCCACCCGCAACTCTACTGAAAACTGATCGGTAATATCCTTGGCCCATTTCAGATCGGTCAGCATGGCCCTGCCCTGCTCGTCGTCTGGCAGATGTGAGCAGGTATCCGAGTGAATCACCATGCCATTACCCGAATCCATGATGCCCACAATCGGGTCACCGGGAATGGGCTTGCAGCAACTGGCAAATTTCAGCAGCAAGCCGTCTGAGCCGCAAATGGTTACCGGGCCCTGGCGCCCACTCTCTTCAATCGCGCTAGCCGCCGGGGCATCACTCTCTGCCTCGGGTGCACCCACCACCAACTGGCGCGCCACCAGAAACGCCATGCGGTTGCCCAGGCCAATTTCGCTAATTAGATCCTCGAAGCTGTTAACCTGATTGTGAGCCACAACCCGCTGTTTCTGAGCATCCGTAATGTCACCCATACGCGTTTTAAAGCCCTTCAGAGACCGCTTAAGCAGCGTATGCCCCAGTTCCAGAGACTCGGCATGCTTATCGCTTTTAACCACATGACGAATACTGCCACGAGCCTTGCCGGTTACCACAAAATTGAGCCAGGCCGAATTTGGCCTGGCGCCGGGCGCGGTAATGATTTCCACCGTTTGCCCGCTTTGCAGAGGCTGGCTTAGCGAGCCCAGGTTACGGTTGATACGGCAAGCCACAGTGGCGTTGCCAATATCGGTATGGATGGCATAGGCAAAATCCACCGGCGTGGCACCGCCGGGCAGTTCCATGATTTTTCCGCGCGGCGTAAACACGTAAATTTCGTCAGGAAACAGGTCTTCTTTAACGCTTTCAATAAACTCTAGCGAATCATCAGCGCGCTCGCGCATTTCCATCAGGCCTTTCACCCAGCGGTCCACCCGGGCCTGGTTTACGCTAGTGCCGTTAGACGGCTCATTCTTGTACAGCCAATGAGCGGCAATACCGTTGTTG
Organism: Marinobacter sp. BSs20148; assembly: GCF_000283275.1. Taxonomy (NCBI): domain Bacteria; kingdom Pseudomonadati; phylum Pseudomonadota; class Gammaproteobacteria; order Pseudomonadales; family Marinobacteraceae; genus Marinobacter; species Marinobacter sp. BSs20148. The sequence goes on along the minus strand of NC_018268.1, from coordinate 571,845 downwards.
GCAATGTTCTCCATTTCTTCCGTGCGAATCTGAACTTCGATATTCACGTGCATACCAAACAAGGTGGTGTGCAGCGACTGATAGCCGTTCACCTTGGGCATGGCAATATAGTCTTTGAAACGCCCGGGCATGGGCTTATACAAGCTGTGCACGGCACCCAGGATTCGATAACAATCGTCTTCGTTGTCGGTAATGATGCGAAACGCATATACGTCCATGATTTCACGGAATGATTTCTGCTTGAACTTCATCTTGTTGTAAATGCTGTTCAAGTGTTTTTCGCGCCCTAAAATCCGGCCGGGCATGCCCCGCTCTTCCAGCTTTTCGTGCAGGCGGCCACGAATTTCATCAATGATTTCCCGATGGCTGCCGCGCAGCTTGGTCACCGCTTTGGAAATGAACTTCGAACGCATGGGATACATCGTCGAGAACCCGAGGTCTTCCAGCTCCGTCGAAATGCTATGCATGCCCAAGCGATTGGCGATGGGTGCGTAAATGTCCAATGTTTCAGTCGCGATGCGTTTGCGCTTTTCATAGGGCATAGGGCCCAAGGTGCGCATGTTGTGCAGGCGGTCCGCCAGCTTTACCAAAATCACGCGAATGTCGCGGGCCATGGCCAGCGTCATTTTCTGGAAATTTTCGGCCTGGGCTTCGGCGCGGGTGCGAAATTCAATCTGCGTCAGCTTACTGACACCATCCACCAGCTCAGCAACATCCTCACCGAACTGGTCAGCGAGCGCATCTTTGGGTATGCCGGTGTCTTCAATCACATCGTGCAGCATGGCGGCCATCAGGCTTTGATGATCCAGCCGCATTTCAGCAAGAATGCGGGCGACGGCCAAGGGATGGCTTATGTAACGGTCACCACTCTTGCGCATTTGCCCTTCATGGGCCTGTTCCGCAAAATAATACGCTCGGCGCACCTGATTGATGCGATTGGTGTCCAGATAGCTGCTCAGCTCTCTGGTTAACATGTCTACCGCTGCTTCTGATGACACCGTGCCCTCACTTATTTATGATCCCCGGAAACAAAAAAACCCGAATGCATGCATTCGGGTCCTTCCATAGTCCTTAAAGCGCGCTGCTATAGTGACACTATAAAACCGTGTGGACAGATTTCAATGCCCTATTACTACTCTTCTAAGTCTTCGGTCAGCAACGAACGGCTGACCAAACCCGCAGCGATTTCACGCAGCGCGATAACAGTCGGCTTGTCGTTTTCTGGCGGCACCATGGGTTCTGCACCTTTGGTGGCAATCTGGCGAGCGCGCTTAGTAGCCAGCATCACCAGCTGAAAGCGGTTATCAACGTGTTCAAGACAATCTTCAACGGTAACTCGTGCCATGATTTCCCCGACAAGTAGAATGACTAATTTTGCAGACCAGCCAGTGTACTGCTAGGCGATCAATTTGTATACCGTAAAAGCCCTTACCCGTGCAGCCCGCGATGATTGCAAAGCCCGGCCAAAAGCGCAGCATGGCGCTGCTGTTGCACGTTCATACGCAAACGCTGACCGCGAACAATGGCTAGCAAATCCGCCAGGGCATGGTCGAAATCGTCATTAACAACAAGATAATCAAACTCGACGGCGTGGCTACACTCATCTTCAGCCTCTGCCAAACGCCGCTCAACCACGTCCACGCTGTCGGTGCCACGGCCAATCAGGCGCTGCCGCAGTGTTTCGGCAGACGGCGGCACAATAAAAACACTCACACAATCTGGCTGCAAACGTCGAACCTGTTGGGCTCCCTGCCAGTCAATTTCCAACACAACATCACTGCCCGCCGCCAGAGTCTGGCGCACCCACACCTGCGACGTACCGTAGTAGTTTCCGAACACGTCTGCGTGTTCCAGGAAATCGCCGCGACCAATCATAAGCTCGAACTCGCTGCGGCTGACAAAATGATAGTTCACGCCATCCTGCTCACCGCTGCGCATCGCGCGGGTCGCGTGTGATACCGACACCCCAAGTTTTTCATCGTGCTTCAGCATTTGCGCCACAAGGCTGGTTTTACCGGCCCCGGAGGGGGCAGAAATAATAAACAGGGTGCCCTGCTCTCCGGCATGACTCATGCAAATAACTCCCAGTCTGAAATGGCGGCCCGTCAGCAGAACCGTTAAACCAAAATTATACGGCCTTTGACCCGGCACCGCACCCCAGCGCACCCCAACTGCTGCTACTGGCACAATCGAGTCACCTCAGTTTCACCGCGCATCGCTGGCTTTTACAACTCGGCAGACGCCGGCGACGTTCGGCCGCAGAACAGCTGTGACGTCAGGTCGTTCAGGCGCATGTTTTCGTGCTCGCCGTAGGTCAGCACCGAGTTAATACGTGGCAAGCTACCCTTCACCAAGGTAACCCGATGCATGGCGCAGTTGCCTTGAAAAAACGCCAAAGTACCCGGCGCAGCGGACTGCACTGTTATTCGGCTGCGATCGCCCTGCAACACTTTTTTCACATCGTCGTGTCGCTCGTCTTGTTTGGTGCGCAACGCCGGCACGTACTCAAAATCTCCGCCTTCTTCGGCGCGCTGATACATAACCGTGACGGAGAATTCGCTGCGATCAAAGTGCCAACCCAACTCTTCACCGGGGTGGAAGCGGGTAATCTGTAGCGCGTCCAAGGGGTCGGCGCTGCGGAACAACACCGACTTTTCCAGCACCGCAGCGATAAAGCGCGTCAGATCGTCTGACTCGTACAACCGGCGCAATGGCGCCTGGTCTGGAATCTGATCGTAAGCAATGCCGTGTTTGGCAGAGCACTCCTGATGGGCCAACGGGTGACCCGGCTCGACGCTGTTATCAAACGGCTCAAAGTACACGTTGTGACGATTGTTGCTGACCCAAGCGCTGCGCTCAAGGCGATTTGCAAGCTGCACCATTTCGGCAACCGCAGTCGGTTGTAAAAAGCCCGGTAAGGTGCAACAGCCGTCTTGCGCCAGCGCACGACGACCGCTATTTATTAATGCCCGGCCTTCGTCACTGTCCAGCCGGTGTATTGGATAGCGGGCCAGATCGACAACATCGGCATAGGTGGGCAAAGTGTCGCTTACGGTGTGTAACATCCTCTGAGCCTTTCCTTATGTGAACCACGGCAAAAAAACAGGTTATAAACACCCTACTATCGGCTTATCTTTTCGGTTGCTGCGAAATAATGCCGCCTTCGGTAAAAAATACCAAGAACGTATCAGCAACCCGACTGACGCAACGCGACGTAAAATAACTTCGGGATTGCATGGCATTACTCCACATCATTTTAATGTGAGCATTACATCCAAAGTATGCGGAACACGCACGATATGACACCTCAGCAAGCACCGATCAACGTGGTCTGGTTCAAACGCGACCTTAGGCTGACAGACCACTCACCTCTGCACGTGGCCTGCCAATCGGGGCTGCCAATATTACTGCTGTACGTAGTGGAGCCGTCACAGCGGCAGAACCCGCACCTTAGCCTGCGCCATTGGCGCTTTATCATTGAGTCGATCAGCGATATGAACAACCAGCTCAAACGCGCTGGTTGTGAGGCCGGCGTTACGCTGGTACACGGCGAATGCGTTGAGGCGCTGGAACAACTGCAACAACATCACCGTATTCACACCCTGTTCAGCCATGAAGAAACCGGCGATGCCAGCACCTTTGAACGCGACCAAAAGATAACACACTGGTGCCAGCAGCAGGGCGCGCACTGGCAGGAATTCGCCACCAACGCGGTGATTCGGGGAGCGTTTAACCGCGATGACTGGGACCGCCACTGGCAGCAGGTAATAGGCGCGCCGCAGCAAAATGCTAACCTGCGGCAGCTTCGCGTTATACGCCCTACAGCCCTGCCCGACTGGCAGCCTCCCCACGAATGGCAGCGCCCCGATTCGCAGTTTCAAGCGGGCGGAGAGCTCGCCGCAAACCAGTGGATGGATAGCTTTTTCAACGCTCGGGGCCGATTTTACAGTGGTTCGGTATCTAGCCCCATTGCAAGTCGCACCCATTGTTCGCGGCTTTCACCCTATTTGGCCTTTGGCAATCTCAGCCTGCGCCAGGCCTATCAGACGTATCGCGCCAACCGACAAAACCCGGGCTGGGACCGGTCACTGCGAGCTTTTGCCTCGCGCCTGCACTGGCACTGCCATTTCATTCAAAAATTTGAAAGCGAATGCGCCATGGAGCAGCGGCCCGTAAATCGTGGCTATCTGGCTTACCCCTACCGCACAGATGATGTCGTAAACGCCGACCTGGCAGCCTGGCAAGACGGCCGCACCGGCTACCCGCTGGTCGATGCCTGTATGCGCTGCCTGCACGCTACCGGCTACATCAACTTTCGCATGCGCGCCATGCTGGTGAGTTTTTTGTGCCATTTACTGAATATCGACTGGCGGCGGGGCGTACATCACTTGGCGCGGCTGTTTCTGGATTACGAACCGGGTATTCATTATTCGCAATTTCAGATGCAGGCTGGGGTCACGGGCATTAACACCATCCGGATTTATAACCCGGTACTGCAATCGCAAGAGCAAGACCCAAAGGGCACATTTATTCGTCAATGGGTACCGGAGTTGGCAGAGCTGCCAGACACTTTATTGCATAAGCCTTGGCTACTGACGCCGATGGAAGAACAGATGTTCGGCCTGCACATCGGTGACCACTACCCAGCACCGCTGTTCGAACTCGCACCGGCATCTGCTGCTGCCAGAGATCGTTTGTGGGATTGGCGCAGCAGGCCGGACGTAAAACAGGAAGCCGAGCGGGTATTACAACGCCACGTAAATGCCCCCGGCAGTAAAAACTTCCATCAAAGAAAACGCTAATGACCGCCAAAAAACCTCTGCCGCAAAAAACCTGCCCCACCTGCGAACGCCCGTTCCACTGGCGTAAAAAGTGGCAAAGCTGCTGGGAACAAGTAGTGCATTGTTCAGAACGCTGCCGGCGTAATCGTAATCGGGGTAAAACCGGCTAAAAAGCGAACCAAAAGCGTTCTAATTCGGCGGATCTGCCCGCTCGGCGCTGGTGGTGTTCACGCGAAACCAGCCGGCTATGGCGTAGCGGTCGCGCTTGGCAGGAAGGACTTCGTGGGGAAACTCTTCACTAAGGAAGGCCACGAAGGTGCCCATGCTGGGAGTTACTTTCAGCACGTTCTGACTCCGTTCGCCGTGATGGCTATGATCGTTATGATAAAGGGCCAACTCGCCGCCATCGTCCGGCATCCAGTCCGGGTTCAGGTACAACACCACCGACAACACCCGGTTTGACTGCCCTTTGAAAGCATCCAGGTGCTTCTTATAAAAGTCACCCGGCGCATAGTGCGAAAAATGACTCTCAAAAGAGAATAAACCGAGAAACAAACGGCGATTAAGATATTGCTGCAACTCGACCGCCCAGTTCAGCCAATTCTCGCCCGCAACCGTTTCGCGCTCGATCCAGCTTATGGTGTCACTTCGAATAAAATTGTTGACCATATGAGCTCGCTGCCGCCCTACGCCCGCGGGATCAAACTGATGGCTGGGCGTACTGCGCAGCTGTTGCCAAAGCCCGTCTAGCAGGTTTGTGGGTACAGCGTTGGGTTTGATGCTGTAGCCTTTTTCCAGCAAGTCTGCCGCAATGGCCTCAAAAACGTGCCGGCTATCACCTGTGCCACAATTATCACCAACTTGAACCAGTGCACCCATGCGCTCATTCTCCGCTGCCATAGACCGAGCTTTCTTCATGCTTTATTGCTAACCGCAAGCCAAAGGAACATCACTCTATATTCTGAACCTGCTCGCGCAGCTGCTCAATCCACACTTTCAGGTCCACCGCGGCGCGGGTCAGGCCGGCGTCAATGCTTTTGCTGCTCAAGGTATTGGCTTCGCGATTCAGTTCCTGCATCAGGAAATCCAGGCGTCGGCCGACGGCGTCTTCACTGGCCAGGGTATCGCGTACTTCGGCCACGTGGGCGTCCAGCCGATCCAGTTCTTCGGCAACATCGCTTTTTTGCGCCAGCATCACCATTTCCTGGGCTATGCGTTCCGGATCGAGCTCTATTTTGGCTTTTTCAAAACGCTCGCGCAGCTGTTGCTCTTGAGCCTCAAGCAGCTGAGGCATGCGCTCACGCACGTCAGCCACTTGGGCGTGTATGGCGACCAGACGCTGTTCCAAAATAGCCAGCAAGCGCTCGCCTTCACGTGTTCGTGCCACCACCAGTTCGTTTACGGTTTGCTCAAACAGGCTGGCCGCGGAGGCTTTGGCCTCGGTGTAATCCTGCTCGGGCGTTGCCATAACACCCGGCCAGCGCAATATGTCCAGCGCACTGATATGGGCAGGGTTGTCCAGAATCCGGCTAATACGTTTGGCCGCGTCGTTCAGCGCTTGGGTTAGCGGCTCGTCGATAGCGAAGCTGTGTTGGGCCTGGTCGCTGGCGTGCAGCCGAAGGCTGACGTCTACCTTGCCGCGCTTCAATTGTTTGCGCAGCTGTTCGCGAAAATCGTTTTCCAGCCCTCGCAGGCACTCCGGCAAGCGGAATGACGGCTCCAGGTAGCGATGGTTAACGGTGCGAATTTCGCAGGTGAGTACACCCCAGTCGCCACGAGTTTCCTGGCGAGCAAAGGCAGTCATACTTCGAATCATGATAACTCCGGCATCGTTTTATCGGCCTGATCAGCCAGGCTTTTACAGAGTCTATCAGGCTAGAGCGCCGAGCAGCGAACCGCAGTAAGCGGATTCCGCGGCGGCGCCACGCTGCTTGGGTCTGGCGGATCGGAAGCCGGCACGGCCGTGCTATACTTCTCGCCCATTCATTTACACCAGCGGGCCTGCGGCCCAGACACGCTGATCATTAACCAATCAGGAATCTTTTATATGCGACCCAGTGGCAGAACCCCCGAACAACCCAGAGACATTCGCATTACCCGTAACTACACCCGTCACGCCGAAGGCTCTGTGCTGATCGAGTTCGGCGACACCAAGGTGATTTGTACGGCATCGGTGGAAAACAAGGTGCCGCCGTTTTTGCGCGGCGAAGGTCAGGGCTGGATTACCGCGGAGTACGGCATGCTGCCCCGCTCTACCAATAGCCGTATGGGGCGCGAAGCAGCCCGCGGCAAACAAGGTGGCCGCACGGTTGAAATTCAGCGCCTGATTGGCCGTTCGCTGCGCGCTGCGGTGGACTTAAAAGCACTGGGCGAGCACACCATCACCATCGACTGCGATGTTATTCAAGCCGACGGCGGCACCCGCACGGCCGCCATTACCGGTGGCTGCGTAGCGCTGGTAGACGCGCTGAATTTCTTGGTAGCACAAAAGCGCCTGAAGAAATCGCCACTGAAGCAGATGGTTGCCGCGGTATCCGTCGGCGTGTTCAAAGGCAAACCGGTTGTGGATCTGGACTACCCGGAGGATTCGGTTGCGGAAACTGACATGAACGTGGTGATGACGGATAAAGGCGGCTTTATCGAAATCCAGGGCACGGCAGAAGGCGCGCCTTTTGTTCAGGAAGAACTGGACAGCATGTTGGTGCTGGCAAAAAAGGGTATTGAAACGTTATTTGCGCTGCAAAACGAAGCGCTCAAGGGCTAACTCAAAACTCAGGGTGTCGAGGGCCAGAGATTTGGCCCAAACCGGGGGCGGGTTTTAAATCCGTCCCCCATGTTCAAGGCCAACCTAAAATCCAATTTCAATGTCGTAATCCATCACTACCGGCGCATGATCGGAAAACCGCGTGTCGTCGTCAATCCAGCCATCTTGAATGGTCTTGCGAATACCCGGCGTAGCAATCTGATAATCCACCCTAATACCCGACTGCTTGCGCCAACCTGCAGCCCACTCCGGCCACCAGGTAAACTGATTGCTTTGTTTGTTAATATCTCGGAACGCATCAATGCTGCCCATTTCTTCGAACAGACGGTCTAGCCAGGCCCGCTCGTGAGGCAAAAAACCGGATACGTCCAATTTGTGATAGCGCGGACTGGCATCGGTGACGTGATGAGCGCTTTGCAGGTTGGCACACACAATAAACTGCCGGCGTTTACGCAGGGTTTTTTGCATGTGTACGCCAAACGCGTCCATAAAATCGTCTTTACGATCCAGAACGGTCAGGTCGTCCCCACCAATCGGGTCGTCTTCCAGACCAAGGGCGCAGGGCGCCAGCACGCTGGCAACGGAGACCTTGTCGAAATCGGCTTGGATAAACCGGCCTTCGCGGTCAGCTTGCTCATTCGCAAAGCCATACATGATGGCTTTAGGGAAGTGACGAGTGTAAATTCCAACACCGCCATCTTCATTGTTTTCGCCGTCAATAAAATAGGCTTCATAGCCTTCTGGCACCAGCTGGCGGTCTTCAACCTCGTAGGCGCGCATGCGATGGTCCTGAACGCAGATAACGTCGGCATCTTGCCCTGCTATCCAGTCAAAAAAACCTTTTCCAACAGCCTGTTCAAGACCATTGACGCTGATTGATACTACCCGCATACGTATTCCCTGATTCGGTTTGTGTGTATGATACCGATTTTGAGCAGATTTTAAAGACCAACAGCCCTAGAAGCCGCGCTATGCATGACTACCAGAAAAATTTTATCGAGTTCGCCATACAGCGCAATGTACTGCGTTTTGGCAAATTTACACTCAAATCCGGTCGCATCAGCCCCTACTTTTTTAACGCGGGCCTGTTCAATACCGGTAATGATCTTCTACAGTTAAGTCAAGCCTACGCAGCAGCCATTGAACGCAGTGCCCTGAATTATGACATTATTTTCGGGCCCGCCTATAAGGGCATTCCGTTGGCTACCGTAACGGCTATGGCGTTAGCAAAAGCGGGTAACAATAAACCTTTTGCCTTTAACCGTAAGGAAAAGAAAGATCACGGTGAAGGCGGAAGCATCGTCGGTGCGCCACTGAACGGTAGAGTACTGATTATAGATGATGTCATTACCGCCGGCACCGCTATTCGCGAAGCAATTGAAATCATCCATCAGGCGGGTGCCAAGCCGGCCGGGGTATTGATCGCACTGGACCGCCAGGAAAAAGGCAAAGGCAAATTGTCTGCCATCCAGGAAGTAGAACAGCAATTCGGCATACCCGTGGTCAGCATTATCGGGCTCGACCAGGTACTGGACTACATCAGCCGCAACCCCGCTTTCGGCCAACACGCTGATGCGGTGACGCGCTACCGGGAATCTTACGGAGTTTAACGAATGGCAAAACATCTGACCGCTTCACTCCTCATGTTCAGCCTGATTGGCACTAGTGCCGTCGGTGCCACTTCGGTCCACGCCGGCATGTACCGTTATACGGATGAAAACGGCCAAGTAGTCATTGGCAGCAGCGTTCCACAGGAAGCAACGCAACGCGGCTATGACATTCTTAACAACAATGGGCGTGTCGTTACCATTATTGCGCCCGCCCCTACGGAACAGGAACTGGCCGAGCGCAGTGCCGAGCAACAACGCCAAGACGCCCTGGAGCTCCAACGCGAACAAGACCGAAAGCTGCTGAAGCGCTTCAGTCACCCAGATCAGGCGCGTAGCGCCATGAACCGGAAAGTTCGCGAGCTGGAAGGGCTGATCAGCCTGAAAAAAGGCAATATTACCGTCATATCCGGGCAGTTGAACGCTGAACAGAGCCGCGCCGCCGATCTGGAACGCTCCGGGCGAAAGATTCCCGAGGCGACTCTGGAGAAAATGCGGCGGTTGGAGACGCAGATACTGGATATTGAACAGGAAATTAAAACCCAGACCCAAGACATTCAGACCCAACAGGAAATTTACGAAATAGATATTCGCCGGCTGCAACAATTAACCGACGAAAAAAAGGAAGACTAAACCAGTCTCCCTTTTTTATTGGCATTCGCCGATTTTAACCAACCCACACTCTTAGTGAGTTTACGGGCCGTTGAACGCAATCAGACAGCGGCTGTGTCTTCAGTTTTCGCGTCGCTGGGTTTGGCCGGCTCAGCTTCTTTCGCTTTTACTTCTTTGCTGTCTTCGGCTTTTTCAGCCTTGGCAGCAGCTGCAGGAGCGGCTTTGGCTTTCTTAGGGCTGCTCTTGCGCGCCGGTTTGGTAGGCTCAACCGCTGTCTTTACGTCTTCTGCGGTTGCAGCAACATCGATTGCGCCTTCTTCTACGACATCAGCGCCTTCAGCGACTTGCTTTTCAACGCGTGAAATCAGCTGAGAGGTGAACTCACCAACCATGCCGTTCAATTCGCGCAGTTGGTCAAAGACGTTTTCACTGTAACCGTAGTAGCTCTTACGCAAGGATTTTACGCTGTGAGTGCGAGCGCTTTCTTCCAGTTTTTCAGCCATATCGAAAGGCTTGGCAGACAAACGCTTCTGCTGCTTTTCAGCGGCGTCGATACCCTTGTTAACCATATCCTGAAGCTGTTGCTGATAAGTGATGAGTACACCCATGGTAATTCTCCTGTGCTGCGCTTTTTGATCAAAAGTGTTTTCGATCGATGGGTGTAGGTTAAGGAGAAAAGTTAGAGTGTTCACACTAAAACCAAACATCGTTCACGAATTATTCTGCCAGCCCGGTTAACAACGCATTCATCACTACCAGCGGAACAGCACCCAGCTTGGTACCAGCATGCCGGATTCACTTTCACGGGCCCAGCCACCGTCGGCAGGCACCAGGTAGTATTCCGGCCCTATCTCGGGCACAACCTTTATTTCCATCACCTGGCCGTTCACCCGGTACTCGTAATACACCTCTTTTTCGCCGCTGCGGATAACAATCTGGGTGCCAGCGTTAGACGGCTGATAATCCGAGATGATCACCGGCTGTTTTGGTGTTTCCACAACGGTGTCGTCCAGATTGCCGGCTTCCTGAGCAATAACAGTCGCAACCGGCCAGGCCAGCAACACGAGTGGTAAAATGATTCTTTTCATATTTGTGACACCCTTTTGACCATTTGTTTACGGTGCATTTGTTACTATTAGGGTTACACAAGGCAACCCATGCTTCAACACGATTGCAGGCCCAGGCAGCTATGACTGAACAACACACTCCACCCGTGGTTCTTGTAGACGGTTCCTCTTATCTTTTCCGCGCTTACCACGCACTTCCTCCACTCATGACCAGCAAAAACCACCCAACCGGGGCCATCAAGGGCGTTATTGCCATGATACGCCGGATAGATCTGGATTTCCCCGGCTCCAAAATTGTGGTGGTGTTCGATGCCAAGGGCAAAACCTTCCGCAACGACCTTTACGCAGATTACAAAGCAAACCGCCCGCCGATGCCTGAAGACCTGGCTTTGCAAATTGAGCCCATTCACCAGATTGTCAGACACATGGGCCTGCCACTGCTGATTGTGGATGGCGTGGAAGCCGATGACGTGATTGGCACCCTGGCCCACGAGGCCACCAGCAAAGGCATAGATGTCGTGGTGTCCACGGGAGATAAAGACATGGCGCAGCTGGTAAGCCCACACGTGACCCTGATCAATACCATGACCAACACCCACATGGACGCCGCCGGCGTTGAAGAAAAGTTCGGCGTAACACCGGCACAGATCATCGATTACCTCGCCTTGGTGGGCGACAAAGTCGATAACATACCCGGCGTAAACAAGTGCGGCCCGAAAACCGCGGTAAAGTGGCTGCAGGAATACCACGACATTGACAATCTGATGGCCAACGCCGATAAGGTCAAAGGCAAGGTTGGGGAATACCTTCGGGATGCCAGGGAAACCCTACCCCTGAGCCGGACACTGGCCACCATCAAACTGGACGTAGAACTGGCGTTCGGGCTGGAAGATCTTCAGGAACGGGAGCAGAACAACAGCGCCCTGCTTGAGCTGTTCCACGAATACGAATTGCGCAGCTGGATAAACGAGCTTGAAAGCCTAGGTGCCCAAACCAAAGGCCCTGCCGCTGCGCAATCCGGTGCTGACCCAGTTACATCTGATCAAAGCGAGTCAGATCAAAGCGCGTCTAATCAGAGCGCCGCACATCAAAGCAGCCCGCCTGAACCCGCTCAGTCCCGCGACAAGCACTACAGCATTATTACCGACCAGGCAGAACTGGATAAATGGGTAGCGCGCCTGAACGCCGCAGAGCTGTTTGCCTTTGACACCGAAACCACCAGCCTGAAATATATGGCTGCAGAGGTTGTTGGCGTGTCGTTTGCGGTGCAACCGTTTGAAGCGGCCTATGTGCCCTTTTGCCACGACTACATGGGCGCGCCCGAACAGCTGGACCGCGACACGGTACTGGCCCAGCTGAAACCGCTACTGGAGAGCCCCGATCATAAAAAAGTGGGGCAAAATCTGAAGTACGACAAAAACGTGCTGGCCAACCACGACATCTGTCTGGAAGGCATTGCCGAAGACACAATGGTGCAATCCTACGTGCTGAACTCGGTGTCCTCACGCCACAATATGGACGCCCTGGCTCTGCATTATCTGGGAGAGGAAACCACAACTTTTGAATCCCTGGCAGGTAAAGGTGCCAAACAGCTGACGTTCAACCAGCTGGAGCTTGATAAAGCCGGCCCTTACGCCGCCGAAGACGCCGACATTACCCTTCGATTGCATCAGGCACTACGCCCACAACTAGCCGCCACCGGTAAGCTGCAGTCGGTGTATGAAGACATTGATTTGCCCTTGGTACCCGTGCTGTCGCGCATGGAGCAAAGGGGCACGCTGATCAGTGCCAGCACCCTACGCCAGCACAGCCAGGAACTGGCTGAACGCATGGCCGAACTGGAAACAGCCGCGTATGAAGCTGCCGGGGAGACCTTCAACCTTGGCTCGCCAAAACAGCTGCAGGTTATTTTTTATGAAAAGTTGGGTTTGCCAGTTCTCAAAAAAACGCCCAAAGGTGCGCCCTCAACGGCCGAACCGGTGCTGCAGGAACTGGCCCACCGCCACGAACTGCCAAGGCTTTTGCTGGAACACCGCAGCCTGAGCAAGCTCAAATCCACCTACACAGACACCCTGCCAGAGCTGATCCACCACCGCACCGGACGCGTGCACACGTCTTACCATCAAGCAGTCACGGCCACCGGGCGCCTGTCATCGTCAGAGCCCAATCTGCAGAACATACCCATTCGCAGCGAGCAAGGCCGACGCATTCGCCAGGCGTTTGTCGCCGAGAAAGGCTACAAGCTGCTGGCAGCAGACTACTCCCAGATTGAACTGCGCATTATGGCGCACCTGTCGGAAGACAAAGGCCTGCTAACCGCGTTTGCCAAGGGCGAAGACATTCACAAAGCCACCGCAGCGGAAGTGTTCGGGGTAACACTGGAAGAAGTGAACAGCGACCAGCGGCGTAGCGCTAAAGCCATCAACTTCGGACTGATTTACGGCATGTCGGCGTTTGGCCTGGCGCGGCAACTGGATGTCGAGCGTAAAGTAGCCCAGCAATACATCGACCGCTACTTTGAGCGTTACCCCGGCGTATTGACATACATGGACAAGATTCGCAAACAGGCCCATGAAGACGGCTACGTGGAAACTCTGTTTGGCCGGCGCTTGTACCTGCCCGAGATCAACACCCGCAACAAGCAACTGCAGCAAGCAGCCGAGCGCACCGCGATTAACGCGCCCATGCAAGGTACCGCTGCCGACATTATCAAGCTCGCGATGATTGAAGTGGAGCGCTGGCTGCTGGCCGAATACCCGGACAGCGCCCGCATGACCATGCAGGTGCACGACGAACTGATCATTGAAGTAAAAGAAGAGGCGGTAGAAGCGGTGCGCGAAGGACTGATCAAGCGCATGTCGGGCGCTGCGGAACTCGCTGTGCCCTTGCTGGTAGAGGCTGGCGTGGGTGATAACTGGGACCAGGCACACTAGCACTCTTTCTCGCTAACTCGTAAACCTACCGAGCCTCCAAAAGGGGCTTTTCCCTGAAAGCTCCTCCGGCCGGGGGAGCTACAATAGACAACCCAGCCTGGGGCATTACCAGCCGCTCGCGCACTGAAATCGTGCGCATTTGCATCGTAAAACTGAACAAACCCCCGCTCTTCCCCACTCAACCCCCCGCCTTGGCCTCAGACTCCGAAATGGCACGAAATTCGCTGCCTTTTTCAAGTCGATCGTCGCCTGCTCACCATCGCACCGGTGGCGCCCATGTTGTGACACCCATAACGGTACCTGAAAATGACATCTCTAACCCGTGAGCGCAGCTGGTTACTTGACCGCAACCTGCTAAAACTTGTTTATCAGTGCCGCCGACTAATTAGATCCGAATTTGGAGTACAACTGCATCTGACAGAAGAACACCTAGAGCAGCATCTAGCAGACTATGCCGGTAAAAGCAGTTCCCAGACGTTAGTCGATACCTGGGAGTGCCTGCTGGCCCAGGTGCCGGAACTGAGAATGAAAACGGAGGAACACTCCAAAAAAATCTATCGAGGAATGGACATTATCGATGACACAGACGTAGCCAGGATAACGGGATCGGGCCAGGAAGCGGACCTATCGCGGAAGAAAAAAATTATCTACCGCGGACAGGTACTAGGTTAAGCCAGTCTGCCTTTATTTTTTTGAAATCAGTCGTTAAAAGGCTTTGCTCACTTGGACCGAAGCACTCCATGCGTCGAGTTCGTATTCGCCTTTGTAGTTTGAATTTCGCGCGGCCGGATCTTTCTGACTGGGGGTGTCATATTGATAAACGAATTCGTCAATCTTTGGATCGTCTGTGAATAACAACGTGCCAACGGCGGCGTCCACCGTCCAGCCGCTTTGCGCGTCTTTCCACTGAGTACCCAATGTTAACCAATGACGGTCTGATGAAGGAACGCGGGCGGTTACGAATTCGTCAACCGGCGATTCATCCCACGCATAGCCCGCCTTGAACGCCCATACAGGCGTAGCTTGCCAGATTCCACCAACGTTGAACTGCCAAGTATTCTGCCATTTTTCAGTCACGTGACTGAGCGGTTGATCACCTGTACGCCTAAGAGCCTTAGATATCTGGCCACCGTCGCCTTCCGTGCTGAACACGTCAAGGCCTTCGAACCGGCTCCAGCGCGCGTAAGTGGCGCCTGCAAGCAGGGTCACTGAATCGTTCAGCTGATGGCGAACACCTACGGTAATGCTCTCCGGGATAGCCAGCGGCACACTGGCCCCTTCTTTCTTCGTGACCGGCACAAATACGTCTGACGGTTGCAGCTCGGGAAAACCACTTATTTCGGCATCGCCTTTCAACTCGAACTCGGTTCCGGTTTGTGCCGTCAGGCCAAATTGAGTACGGTCAGATAGTTCATACAAAAAGCCAACGCGAAAGTTAAAGGCAATATCATCGCCGTTAACATCAGAATACGGCGCCCCGTATGCCGCTTCGTAGTTTTCTGCCAGCATGGGAGCCTCGGCGTCACTAGTTTGCGCTGCAAACCCTGCTCTAATATCTTGGAACTTTGTCAGCCGAGCTTCGGCATACATGATGTTGATGCCCAGGCCCATTGAAAGACCTTTGCCATTATTGAGAGCGATAGTAGGGGTAAAAGAAATCGCTGTCAGCTCGGTTTTGTCGGCAAAGTAGCGGCCAGAAAAATCGTCATCGTAGTCCGCCGCCAACCCGTAAGGGGCATGGATACCAAAACCCACATCGATAGAATCGTTCACTTCGTGAGTCATAAAAAAGTTGGGCAGCACGGCCAAGCCGGCAATATCGCCACCGCCCGAGCCCTTAACTGGATCGCCTAATGCGTCCGTCGCACTAGTGCTGCCTCTTTTAGCTTCAGCATCAATATCCAGAACGGCCACACCAAATGACATATTGGTGCCTTTCAACTGGCTCATGCCCGCCGGGTTAAAAAACGCCGTAGATGCGTTCTCCGGATTTGCTGCCGCACCCGCATTCGCCACGCCCATCGCGCTGGCGCTCTGCTCGTTAAGGGAAAAACCACCGGCAAAGACAGTCGCGGGCGCTGCGATGACAGCCAGAGTGGTCAGGCGGATAGCAAGGGCAAGACGGGTCGATTTCATTTTATTGATGACTCCTGATTATGAACGGCCGGAGTATACTCAGGTGGTTGCGGCCGTCACAATTGCAATTGTCATCAATTGCTTATAACACATTCTTCAACACATTTTTATGAGTGCTTTAATCGTGCTGAATGGTCAGCTTGTCCACCGAAGACGACAACTTGTCCGCCCCTTGGGCGTCGGTTCCAAGCTTTATCATCAAACGCAAATCGTTGGCGGAATCGGCATGTGCCAGAGCATCTTCATAAGTCACTGAACCTTCGGAATACAGCTCATACAGCGCCTGATCAAAAGTGCGCATGCCCATTTCGTTGGATTTGGCCATCAGATCTTTAAGCTTGTGCACCTGGCCCTTGCGAATCAGGTCGGCCGCCAGCGGGGTATTGATCAGCACTTCAATAACCGCTTTCCGGCCCTTGCCGTCTGGCGTGGGCACCAGTTGCTGCGCCACAATGGCGCGCAGATTCAGCGACAGGTCCATCCAGATTTGGCCGTGCTGTTCGGGCGGAAAAAACTGGATAATCCGGTCCAGAGCCTGGTTGGCGTTGTTGGCGTGCAGAGTCGCCAGGCACAAGTGCCCGGTTTCGGCGAACTGTACCGAATATTCCATGGTCTGGCGGGTTCGCACCTCACCAATCAAAATCACATCTGGCGCCTGGCGCAGGGTGTTTTTCAGCGCCACTTCAAAGCTGTCGGTGTCTATGCCCACTTCGCGCTGGGTCACAATGCAACCCTGATGTTGGTGTATAAACTCAATCGGGTCTTCAATAGAAATGATATGGCCGCGGCTGTTGTGGTTGCGGAAGCCAATCATCGCAGCCAACGAGGTGGATTTTCCCGTGCCGGTGGCGCCGACAAACATGATCAGCCCGCGCTTGGTCATAGCCAACTCTTTAACGATGTTGGGCAGTGAAAGATCGTCAATTTCCGGTATCTTTACTTCAATGCGGCGCAGCACCATACCGCACTGATTACGCTGGAAAAACGCACTAACCCGAAAGCGACCAATGCCACGGGCGCTGATGGCAAAGTTGCACTCGTGGGTTTCATCAAACTCAGCGCGTTGCTTGTCGCTCATGGCGCCGTAAACAAACTCGCGAGTCATATCGGGTGTAAGGACGGTCTTTGTGACAGGCCACACCTTACCGTTCACTTTCATACTGGGCGCAACGCCGGCGGTAATGAACAAGTCCGAGCCGCCTTTCTCAACCATCAGCCTCAGTAGCTTTTCAAATTCCATTTTCATCACCTTTTTTTGGATGCGCCCACGCGCCTGAGTCGTTTTGTCTCAGCTGGAGAAGATCCTGTCCGGATTAAAAAGCATCGGGCATTTTTGCTTTCAAACGCGCTTGTTCGCGTGAGATAAGACCCTTTTGCAGCAGGCGTTCCATACACTGGTCCAGAGTCTGCATACCCAGCGAGCCGCCAGTCTGTATCGACGAATACATCTGCGCGATTTTGTCTTCACGTATCAAATTGCGAATAGCCGAGGTGCCAATCATAATTTCGTGGGCAGCAATACGCCCGCCGCCCACTTTCTTCATCAGGGTTTGCGAGATAACCGCCTGTAAGGATTCAGACAACATCGACCGCACCATGGATTTCTCCTGGGCCGGAAACACGTCAACCACCCGGTCAATGGTTTTTGCCGCCGAGGTGGTGTGCAGGGTACCAAATACTAAGTGGCCGGTTTCAGCTGCAGTCAGCGCCAGACGAATCGTTTCAAGGTCTCGCAGTTCGCCCACCAGAATAATGTCCGGGTCTTCCCGCAGCGCCGAGCGCAGTGCTTCATTAAAGCCTAGGGTGTCGCGGTGCACTTCGCGCTGGTTAACCAGGCACTTTTTTGATTCGTGCACGAACTCAATGGGATCTTCAATGGTCAATATGTGTTCGTAACGGTGGTCGTTGATGTGGTCTACCATGGCCGCCAGCGTGGTCGACTTGCCAGAACCGGTGGGCCCAGTTACCAGAACCAAGCCCCGTGGCACCGCGCAAATGTTCTTGAACACCTGGCCCATGCCCAGGTCTTCCATGGTCAGCACTTTCGACGGGATGGTCCGGAACACCGCACCGGAACCGCGATTCTGGTTAAAGGCGTTAACCCGGAAGCGGGCAACCCCGGCCACTTCAAACGAGAAGTCGGTTTCCAGGAACTCTTCGTAATCTTTGCGCTGCTTATCATTCATGATGTCATAAATCAGGCCATGCACTTCCTTATGAGGCAAAGGCGGCAGGTTGATCCGGCGTACATCGCCGTCCACACGAATCATCGGCGGCAAGCCAGCAGAAAGGTGCAAGTCCGACGCGCCCTGTTTCGCCGAGAAGGCAAGCAGTTCAGTAATATCCATAGAGTACCCCGGGAGTTTTTCTTTTTCGCCGGCTGCCGTAACCGGCCTATCAAAACCGGTGATCACTTGGCATTTCAGTAACCTGCAGGTAACGTGTAAAGATACCTAAAGCTGTACAAGCAGAGCGATTTCACACCATGAGCAGCATAGCAGACAACATCAGTAGGGTAACCCAGCGCATCGAAAAAGCAACACTAGAAACGGGTCGAAAACCCCATTCTGTGCGCTTGTTGGCGGTTAGCAAAACCCGCCAGGCGAACGAGTTGCGTGAAGCCGTGGCGGCAGGCCAGCAGGATTTCGGTGAAAACTATCTGCAAGAGGCGCTGGATAAAATAGCGAACCTGCAGGATATACCGGAGTTGCGCTGGCATTTCATAGGGCCGATTCAATCCAATAAAACCGCACAAATAGCGTCTGCATTTTGCTGGGTACACGGTGTTGAACGCCTGAAAATAGCCCGCCGCCTAAACGACCAGCGCGACACTGCTTTGCCCCCCTTGAATATTTGCCTACAGGTTAATATTGATAATGAACCCAGCAAATCCGGCTGCTCGCTGAATGAATTGCCAGCGCTGGTAGCCGCGATTGCCGAACTGCCGCAACTGACATTGCGCGGGCTTATGGCGATTCCAGACCCAGAGCGCGGAGAAGCTGCATTGCGCGAAAGCTTTCGGGCCATGAACAATGCCTTGATCCAGTTGCGCCAGGATCAGCCCGGCTCCGGGCCCCTGGACACCTTGTCTATGGGCATGTCTGACGATCTGGAGCTGGCCATTGGCGAGGGTTCGACTTGGGTGAGGGTAGGCACGGCGGTGTTTGGTCCACGCCAGCAAAAGAGCTGAAAACATCGGTTCCTGTTATGATCTGTAGCAGGCACAACCATTTTTCGATTGGGTCCAACCCTGGAGTGAATCTTGAGCAAATCACCGACCATTTCATTTATTGGTGCCGGTAATATGGCGAGCGCTATTATTGGCGGCATGCTGGATAGTGGCTATAAAGCCGGCGCAATTTGGGTCAGCGCCCCAGACGACGAGCATCTGCAAGGCTTGCGCAAGCGTTTCGGCATCAGCGTAACCACCGACAACCGCTACTGCGCCCAACAATCTGACATTGTTGTATTGGCGGTAAAGCCTCAAGTAATGGCCAGTGTGTGTGAAGATATTGCCGCGGTGGTGCGCAATACCCGGCCACTGATGGTTTCAATCGCCGCAGGCCTGACCGCCGACACTATCGACGGATGGCTTGGCGGTGGCGTACCCATGGTGCGGGTGATGCCCAATACGCCGTCACTGGTGGGCAAAGGAGCCGCGGGCTTGTTTGCCAACTCACGGGTCAGCGAACAGCAAAAAAACGACGTTGCCGCCATCTTTGACAGCATAGGCTCGGCCAACTGGGTGCAGCAGGAAGAACAATTACACGCAGTAACCGCATTGTCTGGCAGTGGTCCCGCCTATTTTTTCTTAATGTTGGAAGCTTTGGAAGAAGCCGCCACTAACGCTGGCATGGCGGCAGAAACAGCCCGTGAACTGGCCATCCAAACCATGGCAGGTGCCGCAGAAATGGCAGCTCGCAGTGACCTGGAACCGGCGCAACTCAAACGTAATGTAATGTCACCCGGTGGCACCACCGAGCAGGCGGTGAATACTTTCGAGCAAGGCGGTTTGCGCGAACTGGTGCAAAAAGCCTACTCCGCGGCCTATACCCGCTCCCAGGAAATGGCCAAAGAACTGGCCGGTAAATAACCATAGCAAACGGAGACACCCGCTGATGCTGCCGAAGATTCTGCTCACAATTTTGTCGATCGCGTCGTCATTCTATATGACCTTGGTATTGCTGAGGTTTTTGTTACAGCTGGCGCGAGCCGATTTTTACAATCCCATTTCGCAGTTCGTGGTGAAGGTCACCAATCCTCCGCTGCGTGTTGTGCGCAAGGTGATTCCCGGCTGGGGCGGTATTGACGGTGCAGCTATCGTGCTGGTCATACTAATTCAGGCCATCACCTTTGCCTTGGTATTGCTGCTGTATGACGCTGGCGCTGCGCTGTTCAATCCGGCGTGGTTGTTGTCCTGGTCCGTGTTGAATGTGGCGGGACTGATAGCAAGTCTGTATTTCTGGGCGGTGATTGCCGTCGTGGTTATCAGTTGGATCGCACCCGGCAGCAGCCACCCAGCGATACAGTTGGTGGCCCAGATTACCGAACCGGTGATGCGCCCGGTTCGCAAAGTGATGCCATCACTGGGCGGCTTGGACCTGTCGCCTATTATTGTATTTCTGATACTGCAGGTAATTACTGTGATGATTGATCACATGAAGGTAGCCACCGGCATGCCGGCGCTGCTGGCAGGAATGTAACCCAAGTCTCATAATTACATTTTTTAACAATCAAAAAAGCCGCAACGCTGCACCAGCCCGCTGAATCAACCTACTGATTCAGCAGGTTTTTTTATTTTTAACGCCCTATTTCTGCCAACTTAATCATTTTTTCAAAATAAAATGTCGCTTGATGGGCTACATATTTTGCCCGTGTCAGTAGTAACATTAAAAGTCATGCGCCATGGCTTTCGCCTTTCGTTCCGGTGCGGCTCGAACATGCTCAAGGACTCTACGATGACACCTCATGGGGCCCTGTCTCACCAAGTAGAAATTTATCACAGTTGGAAAAAAGAGCTGATCCGGCAGATCGGCCGCTATCGTTTGTGGCTACAAGATAACCAGCTTTTTTCTGACGACATCAGTGAGCGTATTCACGAAGGCCTGCGGCTTCTGGTGGAAGACGAGCTAACCATCGCTTTTGTCGGCGAATATTCCCGCGGTAAAACCGAGCTCATCAACGCTCTGTTCTTTTCCGACTTCGGTCAGCGCATGCTGCCCTCCCAGGCCGGACGCACCACTATGTGCCCTACCGAGCTATTTTTTGACCGCATCCATCAGCAAAACTATTTACTGCTGTTGCCCATAGAAACCCGCATGGGTGAACTCTCATTGCAGCAGCTGCGGGCCCAACCCGAGCGCTGGTCAAAACATCAGCTAGACCCGGAAACCCCGGACCAAATGCGTCAGATATTAGAAGAAGTGGCGCGGGTAAAAAGCGTCACACTTGCTTCAGCACGCATGTTGGGCTTCGACGAGCAAATGCTGGAGCTCGACCGTGCCAATCCCGGCCAGGTTCTAATACCGGCCTGGCGTAACGCGCAGATCAGCATTCGCCACCCGCTGTTTGAACGCGGCCTGCGCATTCTGGACACTCCTGGCCTTAACGCCTTGGGCTCTGAACCGGAACTGACCATCAGCCTGCTGCCAAAAGCCCATGCCATCATATTTGTACTCAGCGCCGACACCGGCGTAACCGCTAGCGATTTGGCCATCTGGCGTGACTTTATTGCCACAGACCAAGCCGATCACCGTGCCGGTCGCTTTGCGGTGATGAATAAAATAGACATGCTGTGGGACGAGCTTCAAGGTGAGGCCGGCACCCGACAGGCCATCGAAAGAGTACGTGATTACAGCGCCGACCAATTAGGTATTCAACCACAAGATGTGATTCCCGTGTCAGCCAAACAAGGCTTGATCGGGCGCGTAAAAAACGATTTTGATCTATTCCAGCGCTCAGGGATCGAACAACTTGAAGAACTGATCATTCAGCGCATTCTGTCTCACAAGGAAAAGCTGATTACCAGCAACCTGATCAATGACCTGCTCGCTATGCTTCAAAACAGCCAAGCCGCTCTTCATAGCCAGCTGAGCGCGATGCACGAGGAACAGCAGGCCTGCAGCGGGCCGTCCCCCGACAAAGCGCGGCTGAAACGGTTGGCGGAAAAAACCCAGATCGATTACGAGTTCTACCATAAAAAACTGATCATTCTGCGGTCAAGTCGCCGCCTGGTGGAGGCTCAGGGCGCAACCCTGCAAGGGCTGGTAGCTGCGACACATTTTGAAACCCAAGTGACCCGGGTGCGCGAAAACATGTCCAAAAGCTGGACCACAATGGGTATGAACCGGGCAATAGATCAGTTTTTTGACGGTCTGGAAGGCGATCTTTCCCACCTGCTGACCGAAAGCAGGCTTGCGGAGCGCATGGTGACGGCCATTTACAAACGCTACAGCGATGACCCTGGTGCTCGCCACCTAGAGCCAACGCCCTTCCGGGCTGGCCGTCATGTAATCGCCATCCGCAAGCTGCGCCAGAAATCGGAGAGCTTTCGCAGCAACCCCCGCAATTTGCTCACCGAACAGTCAGTACTGGTGCGGCGGTTTTCCAACCTGATGATTAACGAAGTGCGTAATCTGTATCTGATAGCGCAAAAAGACGCGGAACGCTGGCCACGACAAGCGCTACTGCCGGTGATGCAGTACACGCTTGAACAAAAACAACTGCTGCAACACCAAATCGGACGGTTAAAAGAGCTGGCAAACAATGATCGCCACGGCCGGGCCGAAACAAAGCGCCTTGAGGATGCCATCAGCGATCTGCAGCGCCAGCTAGAACTGGCAGAAGCCATACACCGTCAAATTCGCAAGCCCGCACCATCCCTCGCTCATCAAAAAGCAGTTAACCTTTCCAGCGCCAGGTGATTCACCGGCGGCAGTTGCAGCTCACAGCTGCCGCCTTTACACTAAAACGCTCGAGCGCCGTTCCTCTGTGGCGCATCCGTATCTCTCGATTCCAGCCAGGAAGTTATCGCGCCAATGCCCGATCCATTGCCCGCAGATTCTGTTGGGCTTGTTACCCCGCAGACCTACCATTTTGATACACCGCTGGAGCTTGCTTGCGGCAAGGTGCTGAACCGCTATGAGCTGGTAGTGGAAACCTATGGCGAACTGAATGCCAGCGCCAGCAATGCGATTTTGATTTGTCACGCCCTTAGCGGCCATCATCACGCTGCTGGTTATCACAGCGCCGACGAACGCAAAGCAGGCTGGTGGGACAGCTGTATTGGTCCCGGAAAGCCCATTGATACCCTCCGTTTTTTTGTGGTGAGCCTTAACAATCTGGGGGGCTGCCACGGCAGCACCGGCCCCAGCAGCACCAACCCGGACACGGATTCACTGTATGGCCCGGACTTTCCAGTTGTCACGGTAACTGACTGGGTCAACAGCCAGGCGCGGCTGGCCGACAAGCTCGGCATAGAATGCTGGGCTGCGGTGGTGGGCGGATCGCTAGGCGGCATGCAAGCACTGCAATGGAGCCTTACCTATCCCGAGCGCATACGCCACGCGGCGGTTATCGCGTCAACGCCGCGCCTGAGCGCTCAGAACATTGCCTTTAACGAGGTAGCGCGACAGGCCATTACGAGTGATCCGGAATTTCACGCAGGGCGTTACAGCGACAATTTTACGCTACCCCGGCGCGGTTTGATGCTGGCGCGCATGGTAGGCCACATTACCTATCTGTCTGACGCTTCCATGGGCGAAAAGTTTGGCCGTGAGTTACGTGAAACAGCCTACAAATTCGGTTACGACGCGGAATTTCAAGTTGAAAGCTACCTGCGTTATCAGGGCGAACGCTTTTCCGAATCGTTCGATGCTAACACCTATCTGCTAATGACCAAGGCCTTGGACTACTTTGACCCCGCCTACGAATTCGGCGGCGACCTGGCCAAAGCCCTGCAGGGCGCACGGTGCGAATTCCTGGTGTTGTCCTTCAGCACCGACTGGCGCTTTGCACCAGAGCGCTCTGAAGAGTTGGTTAAAGCCATGATCGCCGCACGCCGCAAAGTCAGTTACGCTGAAATTGATGCTCCCTGGGGCCACGACGGGTTTTTGATTCCCACGCCACGTTATACCGATGTATTTACCGCCTACATGGACCGTGTTGCGCGGGAGGTTGGAGCATGAGAGCCGATCTTGAAATTATCCAACAGTGGATAAAACCAGGCCATCACGTATTGGACCTGGGCTGCGGTGACGGCACGCTGCTCGATTTTCTGCAACGCGAACGCGGCGCAAGCGGTTACGGCCTGGAAATTAATCCGGCGCATATCACACACTGTATGAGCCGCGGCGTATCAGTGATAGAACAGAACCTCGACACTCAGGGGCTGGCCAACTTTGACGACAATAGTTTCGATGTCGTGCTAATGACCCAGGCCCTGCAAGCGGTACGCCGGCCCGACAAAGTACTGGACGAAATGCTGCGTCTGGGCAACGAAGGCATAGTGACCTTTCCCAACTTTGCCCATTGGCGCCTGCGTTGGGGATTGGCGTTGAGCGGGCGCATGCCCGAATCCGAAGCGCTTCCGTATAAGTGGTACAACACCCCCAACATACGGCTTTGTACGTTCCAAGACTTTGAAGCTCTGTGCCGCCAGAAAAGCATACGCATCACCAGCCGCAAGGTTGTAGACGGCCAGCATCAGAACAGCTGGGTGGCCCGTTTGTGGCCAAACCTGCTAGGCGAAATTGCGATTTACCGCATCACAAGGGAGAATTCACAATGATGATTGCCAAACATTCGGTTTTCATGCGTTCGGCTTTTGCGCTGGTACTTCTGTGCTGCGCTGGCTTGGCCCAAGCCGACAGTAAGAACTTCGGTGAATACACCGTTTCCTGGAGCGTGCTACCCAGCACGTTCCTGACACCGGAAATAGCGAAAGAAAACAATCTGCAACGCAGTAAAGGCATCGGCATTGTGAACGTTGCCATTATGCAAACCAGCGCCAACGGTTCTTTGTCGCCGGTAGCGGGCCAGGTAGAGGGCCGAGTCACCAACGACATCCAGCAAGTTCGCTTTCTGGCATTTCGCCGCATACAAGAAGGCAGCGCGGTATACTTTATTGCCGAGTACCAGTATGGCACGGCTGAATTGCTGACGTTCAATGTTACCGCGCGCCCAACGGGTCACGACCAAGAGCTGCCGGTACGATTTTCCCAAGCCCTGTTTAACGACTAAGCCTTTAACAACTGAGCCTTCAATGCCCCAGACATTGGTTATTGCCAGCAACAACCCTGGCAAAATTGCAGAATTCAATGATCTTCTGGCCCCATTGGGGCTGGCGCCCGTTGCCCAAGGCGAACTGGGCGTGGGTGAAGCCGAAGAACCGGCGGTCACCTTTGTGGAAAATGCCATCCTTAAAGCCCGCCACGCGGCCCGTATTACCGGCCTACCAGCATTGGCAGACGACAGCGGCTTAGCTGTAGACGCCCTGGGCGGCCAGCCAGGCGTGCGTTCAGCGCGTTATGCCGGGGACGACGCCAGCGATGTAGACAACCTGAATGCGCTGTTAGCCAACATGGCCAATGTGCCAGACGGCAAACGCAGCGCCCAATTCCACAGTGTTCTGGTTTACTTGCGCCACGCCGATGACCCTACGCCGCTGGTGTGCCACGGCCAATGGCACGGCAGTATATTGCGCCAGGCTTCCGGCGCCGGCGGTTTTGGTTACGATCCGATATTCTTTGTGCCCGAGCGCAACTGCAGCGCCGCCGAGTTAAGCCGCGCAGAAAAAGGCCAGCTTAGCCACCGCGGCCAAGCACTAGCGATGATGACCGAACAATTGAAACGCGAACTGCAGGACGCACCTTGAGCTTAGACCCGACACCTGCGGCCGTTGAGCCTGCGCTGAGCCTGTATTTGCACGTGCCTTGGTGCGTGCGCAAATGCCCGTATTGCGACTTCAATTCCCATGCTATTACCGGGGACATCCCTGAAAGTGCGTATTTAAAGGCGCTGCTGGACGACCTTGATCAGGATTTGCACCTGGCCGCAGGCCGCGTCATACAAACGGTGTTTATTGGCGGTGGCACGCCATCGCTGATGAGCGGTGGTTTTTACAGAGATTTGTTTCGCCAGCTAAAAACAAAGCTGGAATTTGCGGCAGACGCTGAAATCACTCTGGAGGCAAATCCTGGCACTCTCGAGCAAGGCCGTTTTGAGGCGTTCCGCGAGGCCGGTATCAACCGGCTGTCGATAGGTGTGCAAAGCTTTAACCCAGAGCACCTAAAGGTGCTTGGGCGCATTCACGACAGCCAGGCCGCCCACAACGCCATAACAGCAGCGCGCCAGGCCGGCTTTGACAACTTCAATATCGATCTTATGCACGGCTTGCCAGGGCAAACGCCTGAACAGGCACTGGACGATCTGGCTCAGGCCCTATCGTATCAACCACCGCACTTGTCCTGGTATCAACTTACGGTGGAGCCCAACACCGAGTTCTACAGCCAGCCACCGGAGCTGCCAGACGACGATCGGCTGTGGGATATTTTCAGCCAAGGCGGCGACTACCTGCGCAGCCACGGTTTTACCGATTACGAGGTATCCGCCTGGAGCCAACAGAATATGGCATCGCGCCATAATCTGAATTATTGGACGTTTGGCGACTATTTGGCCCTAGGCGCCGGAGGACACGGTAAGATCAGTCGGCCGGATGGCCAAATTTTGCGCTATTGGAAAACCCGCCAACCGCAATCCTATTTAAATCGAATAGGCAGCCGCACCGCCGGCAGTGAGGCGATAGCAGTGGCAGAGCGGCCGCTAGAGTTTCTGATGAACGCGCTGCGCCTTGGCGCGGGCGTGCCCGAAAACCTGTTTCAACAACGCACAGGTTTACCCTTAAGCACGATTGCGGTACAACTTGAAACATTAAGGCAGGAGGGTTTAATGCACCCTCAACGCATTCAGGCCACCGAACTCGGCCAACGCTATTTGAACAGCCTGCTGCAGCGGTTTTTGTAGACTGCTGTAGTGATTGCAACGTGATGGCAACGTGATGCCAGTGATGATAATGGCGGCAATAATCTTGGCGCCAGCGGCAAGGGAGCACACCCGATGAAATCTGCCCCAATTCAACGCCCGCCGGACAGTCAGCGCACTCGGCGGCGCCTCTCTGAGCGACTAAAAGTCGGCTTTGCGCTGTCAGCACTTCTCGCTATCGCCCTGCTGCTGATCAACCAGTTGCTCCATACGCCCCAAGCGCCTCAAGGTATTGTTAATCTACAACTGGCCGGCAACGCCGCATATACCCGCGATATATTGCAAAGCTGGAGCCCGCAACAACAGGCGTGGGCCAGAATCTCGTTGCTTTTAGATTTCTTAATGGTTGCGCTCTATTCCATTACCTTGCTTCTACTAACCCGCCGGCTTCTGATAGACCGCCCCGGTGTGCGCGAGCGCACAGCAGGCCGCTGGGTGCTTATTCTCTTTGCGTTGGCGGCTGTCAGCGATTGCATTGAAAATCTGTTGCTACTGAACAATTTGAAAGAGCCAAACGACCTATTCAGCCTGGCTGCCACATTTTCTGCGCTGGTGAAATTTACCGGTTTGCTGCTGGGCAGCGCGGGCCTGGTGATTATTCGCGCCGCCCGGCGACATCCGCTTACTCACGCGTGAACTGGCAAGCATGTTCAAAAACGACGGCCAACGAACCGTAACCGGGTGTTGTGCTGGCTACTTATTAGTTGGTGCGATAAAACAACAAATCCCAGACACCGTGGCCCAGGCGTTCACCGCGTTGTTCAAATTTGGTCACCGGGCGGCCTTCCGGCTTTGGCGAGAAACCACCTTCACTCTGGGTGTTGGCGAAGCCTTCCGAATCAGCCATCACTTCCATCATGTGTTCGGCATAATTTTCCCAATCGGTCGCCAAGTGCAGAATGCCTCCAACTCTAAGCTTGTGGCGAAGACGTTGAACAAATTCCTGCTGCACCAAGCGGCGCTTATGGTGGCGCTTTTTGTGCCAAGGGTCCGGGAAAAACACCATTACCCGGTCAAGGCAGGCATCCGCCAGACACAGGTCGATCACATCGTTGGCATCAATGCTGTAAATGCGGATGTTTTCTAATCCACGATCAGCGATTTCTTTCAGCAAGGCACCTACGCCCGGCAGGTGCACTTCTACACCGATAAAGTCCTGCTCTGGCGCGGCCTCAGCCATATCCGCCAGCGAACGCCCCATACCAAAACCTATTTCGAGATTGAGCATGGCATCGCGGCCAAACACCTGACGCGGATCAATCATGCCGTGTTCTCGAGTCAGGCCGAATTTGGGCCAGTTGCGTTCGTAGGCCTTGCGCTGGCCCTCAGTCATCCGGCCCTGACGCAACACAAAACTGCGTACACCACGGCGGGTGGTTACCGGGGACTCATCGGAACGGCCGTTTTTGGCGTGATCCTTTGGGGTATTTTCTTCAGTCATTATGCATCCTCAAACTGCTGCTGGCGGATTCTGGCGAATCGATATAGCCAGTTTACCAGACGCCTGAGCACCAGAGTACAGGGTGAGCTAACGACTGCGGCTCAAGACGAAACCAGAGAACTTTGGCCGTTGCGGCGGTCTAGCTGCCGATAACTCAAGGCTTCCACCAGATGGGCGCGGGCTACGTCAGCACTGGCATCGAGGTCCGCCAGTGTGCGTGCCACCCGTAGTATCCGATGCAAGGCACGAGCAGACAGCCCGAGTTTTTCCATTGCCCGCAACAGCAGTTGCTCACTGTCACTATCAAGCTGACAAGCCATTTGCAGCGCCTTGCCCGACAACTCGGCGTTCAACGCACCTCTGGCGTTCTGCAAGCAACGAGCCGCTACAACTCGCGCCCGCACCTGAGCGCTGCTCTCGCCGGGCTCACCGTGCTGCATAAACACATCACCACCTTGCACCGGCACTTCTACGTGCAAATCGAAACGGTCCAACAACGGGCCAGAGATCTTCGAACGATAACGAACAATTTGAGCGGGACTGCACTGGCATTCGATAGTGGGATGGCCGCTGTAACCACAGGGGCACGGGTTCATCGCACCGACAACCTGAAAGCGGGCGGGGAATGTAACCTGGCGTGCAGCTCGGCTGATGTGAATTTCGCCGGTTTCCATAGGTTCACGCAGCACTTCCAGCACCCGCCGTTCAAATTCCGGAAGTTCGTCCAAAAACAGCACGCCGCGATGAGCCAAAGAAATCTCCCCGGGCCGCGGACTGCTGCCGCCACCGACCATAGCCACCGCCGAAGCCGTGTGGTGTGGCGCCCGAAAAGGCGGCTGGCGCCAACCGCCCTCGGCCACTGCCAGGCCGGCTACAGAATGCACACTCGCCACTTCCATCGCAGCGGTGTCGGCAAGCGCCGGCATAATGCCCGGCAGACGGCTGGCGAGCATGCTTTTACCGGTTCCAGGCGGGCCGAAAAACAATAGATTGTGACCGCCTGCCGCGGCCACCTCCAACGCCCTGCGCGGCACCTGTTGGCCCCGAACATCGGCTAAATCCGGCCCAATTGTCGCTTGTCCGCTGTCGGCGCCGCTTAAATCCGCAGGCGCTAGCGGCACAAGCCGAGCGCGACCATGCAAATGTTCGCACACAGCCAACAAATGGCTGGCGGCCAATACGTCGTGTTCACTGGCCAATGCTGCCTCGGCGGCATTGGCTTGGGGCACCAAAAGTTGGCGGCCCTCTGCGCGGGCCGCCAGAACCGCCGGTAATACACCTTTCAACGGGCGCAATGCGCCATCTAGCGACAGCTCACCGACAAACTCGTAGGTGCTCAGCGCCGCGGCCGGAATTTGGCCAGAAGCCGCCAAAATGCCAAGGGCAATTGGCAAGTCAAAACGGCCACCCTCTTTGGGCAGGTCGGCAGGGGCAAGATTGATGGTGATACGACGTGCGGGGAAATCAAAACCGGCGTTAATCAGAGCGCTGCGCACTCGTTCTTTACTTTCGCGCACGCCCGTTTCTGGCAGACCTACGATCGACAGTGCAGGCAAACCGCCGGACAGGTGCACTTCAACGCTGACAGCCGGCGCAGATACGCCAACACAGGCACGGGTTTGAACAATAGCAAGCATAGCAACCTTCCATGGTTATTATTTTCCGTCAGCCTTTGGTTGACTGCTCCAGTTCGGTTACGCGGGCTTCCAGTGCTTCCACCATGGCGCGGGTTTTTAACAATACCGCTTGCTGGGCATCAAACTCTTCACGAGTAACCAACTCAAGACGCGACAACACCGAGGCTACACTGGCCCGCGCCTGTGCTTCAAAGTCGTCTTTGGCAGCACGGGCCATATCCGGTACGAATTGACCAAACCGACCCTGCAATTGGGAAAAAATGTCCTGTGGACCTTTCATGAACACCCCTTATTTATGTAAACACGCTTAAACAAGCTTTGCGGCAGCGGCTTTAAAGGCCCTATCTATCGCAGAATCGTCACTTGGCAGTGTATCACACCGCCTGCCCTGCCATACTGAGACGGTGGAGGTGATCCCGCAGAGTAATAAAAAGCGAAGACTGTAGTCGAACGCGCCATTATGATCCCATGGCGCTAAAAACGCACTACTATGGTGCAGGCAAGGCCAGCCTAGGACCACTGAATTACTTTTATCCATATGTTTTTAAACTATTTTTTTGCGTTGGCACATCCGATGCTTAAGCCCCATACACAATCCGCACAATTGCCGTGCGGGGTGGCCGCATCCGGGTCCCAGTCAGCAGCCCCATGGCGCTGCCGGTTGGAACAGCTTTACTAAGGAGAAATCAATGAAACTGATTACAGCAATCATCAAGCCATTCAAATTGGACGACGTGCGTGAAGCCTTGTCCGAGATCGGTGTTCAGGGTGTCACTGTTACAGAAGTTAAAGGCTTCGGGCGCCAGAAGGGCCACACCGAACTGTATCGTGGCGCCGAATACGTGGTGGATTTCTTGCCCAAAGTGAAAGTAGAAGTCGCCATTGGCGATGATCTGATGGACCAAGTAATCGAGTCCATTACTAAAGCCGCCAACACTGGAAAAATCGGTGACGGCAAGATTTTCGTGACCGAGCTGCAGCAGGCGATCCGGATTCGTACCGGCGAAACCGGCGAAGAAGCGGTTTAAAATCGCTCTCTCGCCTTAACTGCCAACGCAAAAACCTTATTTTATTAAACAGAGCCTTGTGCGGAGGGTCTTTATGGAAAGCAACGTCTTTCAGTTACAGTACGCGATGGATACCTTTTATTTTCTGATGTGCGGTGCCTTGGTCATGTGGATGGCTGCAGGCTTTGCCATGCTTGAATCTGGCTTGGTACGCGCTAAAAATACCACCGAAATTCTCACCAAAAACGTGGCTTTGTATTCCATTGCCTGCATCATGTATCTTGTTTGTGGTTACGCAATTATGTATGACGGCTCAATCATGCTGTCAGGCATCGGTGAAACAGACACAGCCTCAGTGCTTGCCGACTTTGCCGGCCGTGAAGACGGTTTTGAAGGCGGTTCCATCTACTCTGCTCCATCAGACTTTTTCTTTCAGGTCGTATTTGTAGCGACGGCTATGTCCATAGTCTCCGGCGCTGTCGCTGAGCGCATGAAACTCTGGGCATTTCTGGCCTTTGCAGTAGTAATGACCGGCGTTATTTACCCAATGGAAGGTTCATGGACCTGGGGCGGTAATGATGTGTTCGGCCTGTATAACCTGGGTGACCTTGGCTTCAGTGACTTTGCCGGCTCCGGCATTGTGCACATGGCCGGTGCTGCAGCTGCTCTGGCAGGCGTAATTCTGCTCGGAGCGCGCAAAGGCAAGTACGGTCCGAACGGCGAAATCCGCGCTATTCCCGGCGCCAATCTGCCTCTGGCAGCTCTGGGCACCTTTATTCTTTGGATGGGCTGGTTCGGCTTTAACGGCGGTTCGGTACTTAAACTGGGTGATATCGCCAGTGCCAACTCGGTCGCCATGGTGTTTTTGAACACTAACGCCGCTGCTGCGGGTGGCTCCATTGCCGCGCTGATTACCGCTCGCATATTGTTTGGTAAAGCAGACTTAACCATGTTGCTGAACGGCGCTATCGCTGGTCTGGTGGTTATTACCGCCGAGCCATCCACACCAACGGCTCTGCAGGCAACCCTTTGGGGTGCGCTCGGCGGTATAGCAGTCGTGTTTAGCATTATCGGTTTGGACAAACTGCGCATTGATGATCCGGTCGGCGCTATTTCAGCACACGGCGTTTGTGGTCTGCTGGGCCTGCTACTCGTACCAATCACCAACAGTGGCGCAAGCTTCAGTGGCCAGTTGATTGGCGCAGCCACCATATTTGGCTGGGTATTCTTGGCCAGCCTGGTTACCTGGGGCATCATTAAGGCTGTCATGGGCTTACGCGTCAGCGAAGAGGAAGAGTACGAGGGCGTCGATATTGTCGAATGCGGCATGGAAGCCTATCCGGAGTTTGTTAGCACCAAATAGTAAAGCTGTGAACATCAGTGACAAGGGGCGCCCAAATGGGCGCCCCTTCGCGTTTTGAGGCCTCCATTTTAGAAATCCGACACTTTTCCCAGGTTAAAGAACAGGAAAAAAGATTCCTTGGGCAATATTAAGTCAAAATGCCACAGCCCTAGCCTTATGGGGAGCGGCAAACTTCTGAATCTTGACCTGTCGGACAACGATTTCTTATAACCGCGGGTAAGGGCGACGGTGTCGTTGATAAGCGCCCTACTACAGATAAAACGCCTATCGTTCCCCCGGTCAGTGATCTGCGTTTTTCATCCAATTTTCCCGGCGTTGTACTTTGGCGTTACAAAACGTAGAGCCCTGTTGCAAAGTTCGCTGGCAACTCAGTCAAGACCCATACCACCATCAGCCCCATCACCAGAGGCCGGCATTCTGGCCATGGGCCACCAGTCCACCGGTGGCATAAGCGTGTACCAGTTTAACCCCGACGAGCTGACGCTGAAGCGGATCTGGGTGGTGGAGTAGCTCAAAGCGGCAGCCGTCACCGACGACCATCACCAACGATTTCTCCGGGTTTTAGGGATAATCCACGGCGGATGGTGATCCGGGCGCATCAGCTGGGCGTACAATTTTACCTGACAAACTTGGGATGAGTGCATAGAATGATGACAATACATAGCTCAAATCATGCAACAGCCAAGGAGCATCCGGTGACAACACTGGAGCAGAAGCCGGTTAAATCCGAAGGGCGTAACGACCCTTGGAGTAACCTGTTGGTAAAAGTAGGGAAAAACCAAGATAGACAAGCTTATCATCAGCTGTTCGAGCACTTCGGCCCGCAGATTAAGTATTACGCCATGGCCAACGGCATGGCGAATCACGCGGAAGAGCTTGTGCAGGAAGTATTTGTATCGATCTGGCGCCGGTCGTGCCTCTATGATTGGCGCAAAGCGGCGGCATCTACCTGGATTTTTACCATTGCGCGAAACCAGCGTATTGATATGTTGCGCAAAATGAAGCGTATCAGCGCTGAAATATCAGTAGAGACTGAAGATCTGTGGCAGATCCCCGGCGATCACGAAAACGAGCCCGTTACGTCGCTGGTTCGCTTGATGTCGGAACGCCGAGTACGTGAATCTCTCAGTTTGTTACCAGAAGAACAAACGACTGTCATTGCCAAAGTGTATATGGAAAACAAGTCTCATCAGATGGTTGCTGACGAACTGAGAATACCTCTGGGAACAGTAAAAAGCCGGGTCCGTCTGGCACTCAACAAACTGAAAGTGATTTTGCAGGATCAAAACCAATGACACGGCATCACCCCGAAGGTACAAGCCTGATGGAATTCAGTGCGGGTACGTTGTCTGACCCTCACGCCCTGTGCATACGGCTACATCTTGAAAAGTGTCCGCTTTGCAGCAGTAGAGTAGACACATTAGAGAGCTTGGGTGCAGTAATCTTGGAACAACAACCCTTGACTGCAGGTTCCGAGCCGGCTGCGTCCACCTTAGACGCAATTCTTGCTCGTATTGACAGCGACACAGTGCCTGTAGAAGCCCCGCAGCAGCGTCGAGACCTTATTAAGAAGTTGTTGGGTTGCGACATCAACGATTTGCCTTGGAAGCGCCAACTGGGCGATGTCAGCATGCTTGACGTAACTGATCGTTTCCCCGGACAGGCAGAGAGAGTGGTATTGCAAAAATTGTCCTCTGGAGGCAAAGCGCCTGCCCACACCCACCGTGGAACTGAGACCACGATCGTTTTGCAGGGTGCATTTTCTGACCAGAACGGTATCTTCAATCAGTGGGATTTCGCAGTGCTTGACGAGAATGACAATCACCGCCCGATCGCTGTTGGCCACGAAGATTGCATTACGTTGTCAGTGCTTAGTGCGCCGCTGAAACTAACGGGTACCTTTACCCGGCTGCTCAACCCTTTCATGAGCTGAGCAAGGTTACGGATTAACCAATAAAATCACTATCAGCACGCTGTCTTCACCAAGGCAGTGTGCTGCCGTCCCACGATAAAAAGCTGCCATTCGCCGATTCGTCAATGTGGTCAATCACTGCCAACAGGTTAACGGCGGTTTCACAGGCATCGTGAACCTCCAAGTTAGCCAGCGATTGAGAGAACGGCTCACTTAGTGCCGAACGAGTTGTACCCGGATGTAACGCAATACAGGCCACCGGCGACATACGCCTGGGTAATTCCACAGACAGCGTCTTTACCAGCATGTTCAGTGCTGCTTTGGAACTACGATAGGCATACCAACCCCCCAAGCGGTTGTCGCCAATGCCACCTACCTTGGCGGAAATCGCCACAATGCGCTTTGCGCGCTTGTGCCGCAGCCAAGGCAATAACGCTTGCACCAACAATCCGAAACCACTGGCGTTCACTGCCATAGCACGCACGAGGGAACTCGCCTGTAAATCTTCCAGGCGCTTCTCTGGCTTCATATTTGTGCCGTGCAGTATGCCTGCAGCGTAGATAATCATATCCAGCCCTTCTGCTTTTGGCGCAATAGCGGCCAATTCCGCAGCAACCTGACCCAAGGCCTCGGGTTTTTCTGCATCCCAAGCCAATACCTGATGTTGCTCGCGCAGAAACGCCGACGCTTTTTCCGGCTGACGGCAAAGGCCTATAATTTCAACATCGGCTCGGGCCCCGAGGTTTTCGGCCAGTGCTGCGCCAATCGCGCCAGACACACCCGCAATCAAAATTCGCATAACGTTCACCAAGGTCCGTTTAAAAGAATTGTGCACGGCTGTTCGTTGCCATGCAGAGCTCAACCATGCTTTGAGCCATAAACGTTACGCCTGCCACAGCTCAAAGAGTCAACATTCCGGACCATTGCTTCATGATTTCAGCTTTTTTGTATCTGCCAGCGCTGGGTTACAATAGCAGGCTAAAGCCCATTGGAGAGATTATGAACGCCGACGATTACGCCTTCCGCTTTGGCGGCATTGAGCGCCTGTATGGCCGCAGTGCACTTGAGGCCTTTCGCCAGGCCCACATTGCCATTGTCGGCCTTGGCGGAGTGGGTTCCTGGGCAGCGGAAGCTTTGGCGCGCAGCGGTATTGGCACGCTAACGTTGATTGATATGGACGATATCTGTGTATCCAACACCAACCGCCAACTGCACGCGCTCAGTGGCCAGTACGGTAAAACCAAAACCGATGCCATGGCCGAGCGTTTGCGGGCCATCAATCCTGCCGCCGATATTCGCACCCAGTTTGCGTTTATTACTATCGATAACATCCCGCAACGGATAACCGCCGACATCACCGGTGTCATCGATGCTATCGACAGTGTGAAGCCAAAAACCGCTTTATTGGCTTACTGCCAGCGCAACAAGTTGCCAATTGTGTGTGCAGGCGGCGCCGGAGGGCAAATGGACCCAACCCAAATTCGCGTGGCCGATCTAAGCAAAACCACCCAAGACCCACTGCTGGCTAAAGTGCGCAACCTGCTGCGCCGACAGTACGGTTTTTCACGTAATCCGCAACGGCGTTTTGGCATAGAAGCCGTATATTCGCTTGAACAGCTGACGTATCCCGCCGCCGACGGTACAACCTGCCTGCAAAAACCGGTTAACGCGGGCCCAGTTCGGCTCGATTGCGCCACCGGCTTTGGCGCCGCCAGCCCGGTGACTGCCAGCTTCGGGTTTTTTGCGGCCTCGCGGCTGCTTAACAAAATCGCACAACGCGCCCAACCCTAATTCACGGAACCGATTTCTATGCCCGTAAGCACTGTTTGGCTGCTCGCTTCTATCGGTGTGCTATCACTATTTTGCCAATGGCTGGCCTGGCGCGTACGTATGCCAGCCATACTGTTTTTGCTGGCTGGCGGTATTGCGTCGGGCCCGATGCTGGGCTATTTGAATCCCGAAGATGTGTTTGGCGACCTACTATTCCCGATGGTGTCACTGGCTGTGGCCATTATCCTGTTTGAAGGTAGCCTGACGCTGCGCTTTGCCGAAATTCGCGGCCACGGCAAAATGGTTCGCAATTTGCTCCCCATTGGCGCGATTGTTACGGGCACCATCGGCACCTTGTCGACGCACTATATTCTGGGCATTTCCTGGGAAATCGCCCTGCTGTTTGGCGCCATATCCATTGTTACAGGCCCTACCGTGATTGCGCCGCTGCTGCGTTCGGTCCGGCCCAGCTCGAAACTCGCTAATATTCTTCAATGGGAAGGCATTATTATTGACCCCATTGGCGCCCTGCTGGCAGTACTGGTGTTCGAGGGCATTGTGTCCTGGGGGCAGGGCAATGTGTTTGGCCACTCCCTGTACATTTTTGCCAAAACCATCGCGGTAGGCACTTTTTTAGGTGCGGCTGCGGGCTATTTGAACGGTCAGGTGCTGCGTAAACACTGGATACCCCAATACCTGCACAATGCCGGCACGCTGACCTTCATGCTCGGCGTGTATGCACTGTCGAACGAACTGGCGCACGAATCCGGCCTGCTGACGGTGACCATCATGGGTATCTGGATGGCGAATATGAAACAGGTGCCAGTCGACAGCATTCTGGAATTCAAGGAATCCCTGAGCGTACTGCTGATTTCTGCACTATTTATTATTCTGGCGGCGCGCATCGAATTTTCTGCAATAGCCGAATTGGGCTGGGGCTTAGCCTGGGTATTAGCCATATTGATGCTCGTAGCGCGGCCTCTGAGCATTTTTCTATCGGCTATTGGTACCAATCTGAACTGGCGCGAAAAACTGTTCTTAAGCTGGATAGCACCGCGGGGCATTGTTGCCGCAGCGGTGTCTGCACTGTTCGCCTTCCAACTGCAAAAAGTGGGCTATGATGGTGCGGGAGCTATTGTACCGCTGGTATTCATGCTGATTATTGCCACCGTAACCATTCAGAGTCTGACCGCTCGGCCGCTGGCAAACCTATTAAATGTAGCGGAGCCGTCAGAGTTCGGGTTTCTGATTCTGGGGGCCAACCCAGTGGCACGAATGATTGGTCTTACCTTAAAAAAACACGAGGTCCCAGTGGTGCTTACAGACACCAACTGGGAGAACGTGCGCCAGGCGCGAATGGAGAATCTGCAGGTGTACTTTGGTAACCCAGTGTCTGAGCACGCGTCTAACCAGCTGGATTTGACCGGAGTCGGCAACCTGCTGGTTATTTCACCCTACAAACACATGAATTCCCTAGCCACCTATCACTTCCTGGACTGGTTTGGTGACAACAGCGTTTACAGTTTGGCAGAAGGCGATCAGGACCAGAAAGCGCGTCATCAAACAGCCGAAAAAATCCAACAGACACGGGGCCTTTTCAACGGCGTCAGCTACGCCAAACTGGCCAGCCTGGTAAGCCAGGGCTACTCGGTAAAAACCACCGAGCTTAGCGATGAGTTCAGCTATCAAAACTTTTTGGACAAGTACCAGAGCCAGGCCCTAGTACTGTTTATATTTGATGGCAAAGGCCGCATTACCCCAGTGAAATCCATGGACAAACTCAAGCCCGGTGAGGATTCCACGCTGATCAGCCTAGTTCCGGCCCGCGCACCAAAAGAGCGCAAAGAACGCAAAGACCGTGAAAACGCCGAAGGCAATGGCGCAAAATAACCAATCAGTCGCGGCAGTCCAGTACCAGCTTGCCGCAAACGTGGCCGCCTTCCAGCAACTCGTGGGCGGCCGCGACCTCGGCCAGTGAAAACACCTTTTCGATATGAACGGTGACATCGCCGTCTTCAATCAGTTCGGCGATTTCCTCAAGATGAAACACATCCGGGCGCACCGTCATGCCGTGGGCTCTCAGGCCCATGGCTTCGGCGGCACAGATAATCACATCTGCGGTCACAGTGGGCACCGTTACCAGCACACCTTTTTCACCCAAACAGTTTAAAGAACGCCGACCAGCATCGCTGCCCACCAGGTCCAACACCACATCCAGGCCAAAACATTCCTGAGCTACGTCGGTGGTGGTGTAATCGATGATTTCGTGCACACCCAGGCGGTCCAGAAAATCGTGGTGGTCCTTCGAGGCGGTCGCAATGACATGGGCGCCCTGGGTCAGGGCAAATTGCACGGCCAAGTGCCCGACACCGCCGGCGCCGGCGTGAATCAGAATTTTTTGACCGGACTGTAGGTCAGCCACCTCGAATAACGCCTGCCAGGCCGTCAGCGCTGCCAACGGCAACGCCCCGGCAGTCACCAAATCCAGGTTTTCCGGCACAATGGCCAGTTCATCAGCCTGGGCCAGCGCATAGCTGGCATAGCTGCCGCCCGTCAGGGCGAAACCTGCCAGCCCCATCACCCGGTCCCCGGGTGCCAAGGTGTTTACATTATCGCCTACGCTGACAACTTCACCGGCCAGATCATAACCCGGCGTCCACGGCAGCAGATCTTGTTCGCTCAGCTGCTTGGCCACAAAACCCAAGCCTTTACGGGTTTTCCAGTCAATCGGGTTAAGCCCGGCGCCGTGGACCTTGATCAGCACCTGGCCCGCCTGAGGCTCAGGCACTAAAGCATCAACAAGCTGCAAAACATCACGGTCACCAAACTCCTCGTAAACTACTTTTCGCATGCTGGTGTTAACGGTGTCTTCCATGGGGTGCTCCGGCAAAGGGGTCGGTCATCGTTCGGCAGAGATAATAGTGAACTCTGCGCATTTTGAGTGTATCAGATAAGGCGGTGTGGCCCATGATTCAAGACATCACGCTTAGCCTTATATTGACTCAATCGTCAGTGGCAAGAAAGTCCACACACAAGGTGGCAAAGGTGTCCGGTTTTTCGGCGTGCAGCCAATGGCCTGTACCCTCAATCACCTTTACGCTGGCACTGGGAAACAGCTGCAAAATAGTGTCTTTATGCTTGCTTTGCAGATACGCCGAATCGGCGCCTTTAATAAACAGCACCGGCCCTTCAAACGGGCCTTCACCTTGCGGAGCATCGGCGAGCTGCGAATAGCAACACTCGATTATCGTCAGGTTCAGCAACCAGCGAAAGACCGGCCCGCCTTCAATCGCTTGCTCCTTCGGAATCCGCTCCAGGTTTTTCAGCAGAAATTGGCGAACGCCGGCGTCGACCACAAAGTTTGCCATCTGTCGGTCCGCCTCGGTGCGCGAGCTTACCGCGCTTAAGTCCATGGCTTTGAGCCCTTCAAGAATGGCATCGTGGCGCGGTTTGTAAGCGACTGGTGAAATATCGGCAACAATCACACGGTCAACTCGATCCGGCGCCAGTAATGCCAGCTGCATCGCCACTTTGCCCCCCATGGAATGGCCCAGCAGGCAGGCGCGTTCAAGGCCCTGCTTATCCATGTAGGCCAGTACGTCTGCCGCCATGGCCGGGTAGTCCATGGTGTCGGTGTGGGGCGACTGGCCGTGATTACGCTGATCCAGGGCGTGAATCTGCCAACGGTCTTCCAAACGACGGATTATCCCGCCCAAGTTGTCCAGCGAGCCAAACAACCCGTGCAAGACAATTAATGGCAAACGCCCGGATTCGGCCGGCCCGGTTTGGCGGGCATTGAGTTCAACTGTCATCAGATATTTCCTTACGGCGCTTTTGGTCGCTAGATTAGCATTGGAACAGCCGCATCGACAAAGATCCTGCGCACCTTACATAGGACGCAGCTCCACACGCAGTGCTCGATGATGGGCGCCATGCTATCTTGACCCATTACAACGCCGCGCCTGCAGTGCCCTCCAATACAGGAATCCAGATGCCCGAATTCTCACTGATTGCCGTTATTGTTACTCTGGTGTACGTGGCATCTCTGGTGTGCATCTACCGGATTCTGATGACTTATCGCACGGCACAGGGGGCTTTGGCCTGGGTTTTCGCCTTGCTGGCGCTGCCGTGGATTACGCTGCCACTGTTCTTGCTTATTGGGCGTTCACGCTTTGGTGGGTACGTTAAAGCGCGACGCATGGGCGACGAGGCGCTGACCAATCTGCTGAACCGATTTGAGCAGCAAGAAACCTCATTACGCTCACCGGCGCACGAACATTTCAGCGATGAACTTCAAGTGCTCAGCAAGCTGGCTCGCCAGTCATTTACCGAAGGCAATCACAGCACTTTATTGCGCGACGGCGAAGCGACTTTCGACGCCCTGTTTGACTGCATGGAAAACGCCCAGCACTACATCCTGCTGGAGTTCTACATTGTCCGCTCTGACCGTGTTGGGCAGCGCATAAAGTCCATTCTGGAACGCAAGCTGGCGGAAGGAGTGGAGGTGTGGTTTTTGCACGACAACATTGGCAGCTTTGGCTTGCCTCGCAAATACATCAGGGAACTGACACAAGCCGGCGCCCACACCGCCGCCTTTGGCGATGGCAATGTGCGCCGCTGGCGCTTTCAGATGAATTTTCGCAATCACCGCAAAATTCTGGTGTGTGATGGCAAGGTAGGCTTTGTTGGCGGTATTAATCTGGCAGACGAGTATCTGGGCGCCACCATGGACCAGGAACCCTGGCGCGACACCCACTGCCGCATTGAAGGCCCCGCGGTAACCGGGTTACAACTGGCCTGGCTAGAAGACTGGAACTGGGCCAGCGACACCTTTCCAGAGCTGAACTGGGCACCCCATCACAAAACCCCGGGTGACGAGCGAATTCTGATTATGCCCACCGGGCCCGCCGACAGCTGGGAAAGCTGTACGCTGTTTTTCCTCAACTGCATCAACAATGCCCGCGAGCGGGTGTGGATTGCATCACCTTATTTCGTGCCCGATGTTCAAGTGATGAACGCCCTGCAGCTGGCGGCGCTGAGAGGGATAGACGTCAGAATTTTAATTCCGGAAAAATCCGACAGCCGCATCATTGGCCTGGCGGCCTATTCCTATCTGGTACAAGCCTGCCAGGCTGGCATTCAGATTTATCGTTATCAGCCCGGCTTCATGCACCAGAAGGTGATTCTGGTGGACGACCGCTACACCGCGGTCGGCACGGCCAATCTGGACAACCGCTCCATGCGCCTAAATTTCGAAATTACGGCAATCAACACATCAGGCAAGTTTGTCGAGGAAGTAGACGCGATGCTAACCGAGGACTTCAAACAGTCCCACTTGATGGACGAGCGCGATTATCGCGACCGTTCCTTGGCGTTTCGCATTACCTGCCGCGCCATACGCCTGGCCGCTCCGCTGCTGTAAACGGCTGACCGATGGCAATTTCAGCGCGGGCTTTCGTCATCAGACGGCAGTGGCTCTACGGCCAGGTGCGACGTGTCTGGCACGATGGGCGGAGGCAACTCTTGTTTACTGCCAATATCGCTGCCGGCCGGCGCCAGGCTCCAGGCATCGAGATGATCAAAACTCAGAACCTGTACCGGTACGGACTCAGCTAGGGTTACGCCCGGCGGATCCAGAGTCAACGCAGACCCCGCCAGCACCGCATCGGTGCGCTCGCCAGCGATGGGCAAGCCACTGCCGCTCGCCTGATTTACCGCGAAGGGGCTACTGGCTTTGCGCTGCGGTGGCTTAGAAGCAGCGGCTGACTGAGGTGCAGAGTTTGAACGCGCCGTTTGCGCCTGCGCACCGGCTTGCACGGGTGCCATCGCCTGAACGTAAGACCGCATCCCGTGCTTTTGCAGTAAGGCGCGGTATTTTTCGGCCTCGTCCTGGTCGAGCTGGTTGCGAATAACCACTGGCTTGCCGCTGAACATGCGGTCAAGCTGGGTATCATTGGCCTTGAATAATTGCCGCGCATTACTGCGAGCTGTAGCAGGGTTAGTGCCTGCAACACACTCGCCCTTGAATATGAGCTGGAACATATGCCGCTACCTCTGCTATCGATTCAGAATGACGAATTACCCAGTCCTTAGCCCTGGCCCAGCAAGCGCGGGAACGACTCTAATGAACTATTCACCGCGTCAAGGTTGAACGCCGATACGTCTGCCAGCAGCTTTTCGCTATAGCTGGATACCGAGTGCGAACGGTAGCGTTGGCCCCAGGCCACCAGGCGTTCGGCAAAATCGCGCATTTTCTCCGGATCACCGCTTTTGCGCACGCTTTCCCACTCGTCACCGAAATCTTCCGCCAACTGCTGCCGCAACCAACCCCGCTCGTGCATACTCAAAGTCTGCGCCAGCAGGCGCTCACCTTCTTCCGGTTTGCCTTCTTCCTCGACTTCTTCGCCGGTTGAGGCCACATCCGGAAGAATCAGCTTGAACACTGAACCTTCATCAAGGGTGCTTTTCAGGGTCAATTCTCCGCCCATCATTAGCGCCAGTTTACGGCTGATGGCCAGCCCAAGGCCAGTGCCGCCGTAGCGCCGCGAGTTCTGGCCTTCCTGCTGCTCGAAAGCATCAAAAATTCGCTCTTGCTGGTCAGTAGCGATGCCGATTCCGGTGTCGGTGACGGTAATTTCCAGCCGGTAACGCGGGTGCTCTGGTTCTCCGGGTTTGGTGCCCGGCGGATAGCTCTGCTTTGGCAAGGGGCTGGCCTTGGCGCGTACCGTTACCCCACCCTCGTGGGTAAATTTTATAGCGTTACCCGCCAGGTTGAAAAGCACCTGGCGCAGGCGTGTTTCGTCCAGCATCAGCGCTGCCGGCATCTTTTTACCCACGCTGACCTCTAGGGTAACGCCTTGGTCGCGGGCACGCAGGTCGAAAATGTGCAACACATCGCCGAGCATTCTGCGCATAGACACCGGCGCATAATCCAGCCGCATTTTGCCCGCTTCAATTCGAGACAAGTCCAGAATGTCGTTGATCAGCATCAGCAATGCACGGCTACCGGCGCGAATGGCGTCCAAATAATTGCGCTGCTGTGGGTCTGTTACCGTATTGCTCAACAAATCGCTGTAGCCGATCACCGCGTTCATCGGGGTGCGAATCTCATGGGACATGTTGGCCAGAAATTCACTTTTTGTCAGACTAGCGGCTTCCGCTTCCCGCGCCAACCGCTCAGCTTCGAGCTTAGCCGCCCGCAGCTCATCTTCACTGCGCCGCAGTGCGTTTTCCGAGCGGATTCGCTCGTCCACTTCCCGCGACAGTTTGCGATTCCAGTACAAGAATATCAGCACCACCACCACCGCCAGCAGAACCACCCGGCGCACCACGGTGTAATCGGTCGCCTGTTCGATATCCAGGTGAATCCAGCGATTATAAATGGATTCGGTTTCCACGCTTTCCATGCTGCTCAACGCCTTGTTGAGAATGCGCTGCAAATCTGGATTGTCTTTGCGCACCGCCAATCGCAATTCGTACTCATAGGGCGTCACGCTGGTAATGCGCAGGTTGGTTAACCCCAGGCGGGTCACGGTGTAACTGACCGCCGGAATGTGCGTTACCATCACGTCCAGATCGCCGTTCGACAGTGCCAGCAAGCCCTCTTCCACGCTGGTCATCGGATAGATATTCAGATTCGGATGATTGATCAACAGATAATCATGAGCGGCATGGCGATTCACCACCCCCACTTTTTCCTGGCGTAGTTCACGCAAATCGCCGATAAAACGACCGTCGTCGCGGATCGCCAGAGCAATAGGTACGGTCAGGTAGGGCCGGGTAAACAGAAAATCCTGTTCTGTGCGGGGGGTGCGTGAGATGCCCGGTAAAATATCCACCTCGCCGGTTTTGAGCTGGTCTTCAGCCTGCAACCGGCCAATCGGCGCGGTATTCTGAAAGCGCACGCCCAGCTTGGTTTCCAGCCGCGACATCAAATCCGGCACCAGGCCAGCGGGCTTTCCATCCTGCTGAAACTCGAATGGCGGCCAGTCTGTGCGATACGCTACGACCAAACTGGAGTTGCCCTTGAGCCAGGCCAAATCCCGCGCTGACAGGTCATTGCCGGGCTTTTCCTGGGGCGGTACTTCGGTGGTCAGCCAGGCTTCCAGCACTTGGCGATGCTCGTTGAGGTCAATGCGGGCTATGGCATCGTTGAGCAGTCGCAACAGGGGTGATTCAGCTTCGCTCGCGGGTAACCGCAGCACAACATCAATGGTTTTCTGGTCT
Organism: Marinobacter sp. BSs20148; assembly: GCF_000283275.1. Lineage (NCBI taxonomy): Bacteria > Pseudomonadati > Pseudomonadota > Gammaproteobacteria > Pseudomonadales > Marinobacteraceae > Marinobacter > Marinobacter sp. BSs20148. The sequence goes on along the minus strand of NC_018268.1, from coordinate 527,549 downwards.
GGCAGAACAGCCAGGCTAATGCCATTCACCCGCGCCGATTGCAGATAATCCGATACCACCGGCACTGGCCCCAAAAACCCAACCGCCTGCCCTGACAGCACCACATTCACCGCCTCGGCAACGTCGGCCACCATAACTGGCTCAAAGTTCTCCACGGGGTCTAGCAGCGGGTATTGATTCACATCGTTGCTAATCACCGCCACTCGGCTGTTTTCCAAGTCTGCCAGGCTGCGAATAATGCCGTCACCGGCGCGGGCGAACAAGCCGTAGGTTAACGACATCAAAGGCTGGGTATGGACGAAATCGGTGGCTGGCGGCGCATCGCTGAAACGGGTCACCAGTGCGGCATCCACGTCACTGCCCGGCGGCCGCGGCTCTACCGGCACACCCAACTTTATCGACAGTTTGGCCAGGTAATCGATATAAATGCCCGCTAGGGAACCGCTCCCGGTATTAAACACCAGCGGCACCTGCTCCGCCTTAACCGACACGGTAACCCGCTCGTGTTCGGCCAACCAAAGCCGGTCGGCGCTTTCCGGCGTCAGGCCCAAGGGCGGCTTAGCGGCAAGCTCAGGGTCGTCAAACGGGCTGGCGCTGGCAGGCTGGGCTCCGACTTCAACCGGAGCACCCAGCATGTTCGCCGGTTCGGCGTGCAGCGGAGTATGAAGCCCGCTTAACAGCCAACACAAAATCAGAACATGCGCAGCCTTCACTGAGGTTCCTCAAAGGTTTGATTGAGCTGAACGCGATAACAGCGGACTTGGCCCACTTAGTCCGTGCTGATCTTAACCTGGTTGCGGCCGGCATTCTTGGCGATATAAAGCGTGCGGTCGGCGCGTTCGAACAGAGTGTCTTCGTCATCGCCACTTCTGATGCTCGCAATCCCTGCCGAAAAAGTAATGGTAACCGGCTGATTGCCACAATGAAACGGCAATTTTGCGACACTGGCGCGTAAGCCGTCTATCACTTGTTTGGCCTGGATACCGGTGGTTTCCGGTAGCAATACCACAAATTCCTCGCCGCCAATACGGGCGATAAAATCTGTCGAGCGCAGTCCTTTTTTCAACTCCCGCGCCAGCAGCTGCAACACCCTATCGCCCGCTTTATGGCCATAAGAGTCGTTAATGCGCTTGAAGAGGTCGATATCAACTATTGCAATTGTCATTTCACCTTTATAACGCTGCCACCGCTCGACCTCAAGTTGCAGGCGGTCGTGCCAGGAGTCACGGTTGGGGAGCTGGGTGAGCATATCGGTATTGGCGCGACGGCGCTCTTTAAGAACCTGTTCGCGCATCAGCTCAGACTCGGTTTCCATGGTGACGATTTTCTGCTGCAGAGCTTCCAACTGAGTCGCCAGGGCTTTTTCACGGTCACTTTCGCGTTTGCGAAACTGGACTACTGACTGGGCTATGTCGTCCAGGTGACCCGTCACAGAATGTTTCAACTGATAGAGGTTGTTACTGCTTTGAATGTGCTGGCTCAGGCGCTTTAGCCCGCCCTGCAAATCTTGGCCCAACGCCTCTGAAGCACTCAGCCGGCCGCTTTGCGCGGACGTATGCGCTACAAAGCTCTGGCGCAGCACGGCCAGGCGATCGTCAAGCTGTTGAATAAATTCGTCAAACTGGGCGCGGCATTGCTTAATGGCCATCATCACCAATTCAGCCACATCGCGCAGACATTTGCGCAACACGCTCCAGTCTTCGCTATAAAGCAGAATCTGCTGCAGAGCGCGGGCCTTTTTTTCCGCGTCTGCACTTATCGGTATATCGCTGACGATTTGTTCCACTAACTGGCCAACACGGCGGGCAATACGCAGGCGGTCGCGGTCGCCGTCCCGGCCCAGGTCCATAGAACCTGCAGCAGGGCTTGCACCAGAACCTTGTGAAGCAACTTCCGCTTGTTCAAGAAGCACCATCTGGCAATCAATCTTTGTTTGCAACAACTCCCAGTGCTCAACGTCAATAGCGGGGCTACGCACTTGGTCACGAACATTATCCAATAGTTGGTCAAGCTCGCCAGACTGTCCCTTCAGACCCAAGCTGGTCCGCACCAACATCCGCTCAAGCAACGTGCGGTGCTGTTGCCATTGTTGCTCACGGTGTTCGGCAGCATCCAACTCCCGTAGATATTGGTCTTTCCAAGACAACTCTGGGCTCATGGAACCTCCTGCGCGCCACACGGCCGTGTGCTAATCGACTTATTCATGATTGATTCGTCGCCGTTTTGCTCTTGGATGACTCTGGTCATACACGCTGGCAAGGTGTTGAAAGTTTAAATGGGTATAGACCTGAGTGGTCGCAATGTCCGCATGGCCCAGCAACTCCTGGACCGCCCGCAGATCGCCACTGGATTCCAATAAGTGGCTGGCAAATGAGTGCCGCAGCATGTGCGGGTGCAGTTTCTGATCGGCGCCTTTTACCAAGCCCCAACGAGCCAGCCGCACCTGAATACTTCGATGACTAAGGCGGTCGCCGCGGCGGCTGACGAATAGTGCCTGTTGCCCGGAACCGGCGAGCTCCGGCCGCACCGCTAACCAAGCCTGAAGCGCCGCCAGGGCAGGTCGCCCAATGGGCAAAACGCGCTGTTTATTGGCCTTGCCAGTCACTTTTACCTGAGCGGCTGCCAAATCTACAGTGCCCAAATCCAAAGCGGCGACTTCTGCCAGCCTTACGCCTGCAGAATACAGTAATTCAAAAATGCATACATCTCTCAGTTCCAGCGGATCGTCCGCCTGGGCATCCAACAGGTGCGTCAGCTGGTCTACATCGGCAACGACAGGCAACCGCCGCCCGCTTTTTGGTGCGCGAATACCCTCCGCCGGGCTATTTTCTGCCAGACCTTCACGCAACAAGTAATGGTAAAAACGGCGTATCGCTGAAAGGTGGCGGGCAATGCTGCGGCCGTTCAGGCCCACACGGCTTAAGTGAGCAACGTAACGGCGGATGTCGTGGCTGCTAAAATTTTGCCAGCGGGCTTCCGAGGGCTCTTGAGATTGATCAATCGGTTGCTGTTGACAGCACTCTTGAAGCCAACGCTGCAGGCGCAGCAGATCTCGCTGATAATGCTCGCAAGTGAGCGGTGACAGGCGTTTTTCAGAGGCCAGATGGCGAATGAAGCCGTCAACACCCTGAAACAGGCCAGTGTGTCGCGGCTTGTTACCGGCCGAGTGCATCGGTCAACGAGACTCGGCGATGTCGGTTAGCGGCAATGCTACCAAGTGGCGCTGCACCATGGGCGGTAGTAACCGGCTTAAAGTGTCACTAATATAACTTAAAAACAGCGAACCCATGCTCTGGTCAAAATAACCCGGCATACAGCTGCCAATGGCAAACACACCAACAAGTTCGTGGTTTCGCAGCGGCACCAAAGCCACTGAAGCAACAGGCTCGTCGCGATCAGGGAACAAAAAAGCGCGTTCGCTTTCGCGGAACTGTCCGCACACTGCGCGGCCGCCGTCCAGCAAATTACCCAGCCGTTTGTGCGCTACCGCCGGCGACACCACATGCAGAGAGCCTTGAGCCGCCTGCGGTAGAGGGCCATCGGTAAATAGAATCACACTGGCCGCGTCCAGACCAAAGTCACCGCAAATACTGTCATCAATCACAGCCGCCATGTCGTTCAGATTTTTGGCTTCGATAATCTGCATCAGCAAGCGCTTGCTTTTTTGGAACAGCTGGTCGTTCTGGCGCGCGATGCCCACCAACTCAGCCAGCTCATGACGCAGGGTGTCTCGCTGCTCGCGAAAAAGATGAACTTGGCGCTCAACCAACGAAATGGCCCGCCCGCTATCGTGAGGTAAAGTCAGGTCGCGCAGCAGGTCGCTCTGTCCAACAAAAAAATCAGGGTTATCACGCAGGTATTGCGCGACTTGCTCTGCATTTGGAACGCCGGCCTCTTGGCGGGCCGCTGAATCTGTCATCGTGTGCTCCTGGTGTCAGGATCGTTGCCTGCCGGTTCTGGCGGGTTTACGGCGGCGAATGCCGGGCTCTGGGGGCAGTCGCAGCTGGCCCTCAAAAACATTTGCAACGGGTCCATCCATCATAACAGCGGCTCCCTGCCCCTGCCATTCGATAATCAGCCGGCCTCCGAGAAGTTCTACTTCTACCCGCGGATCGAGCAAACCCCTCAAACATCCTGCAACAACCGCAGCGCAAGCGCCAGTGCCGCAAGCCAGAGTTTCACCACAACCGCGTTCAAACACGCGTAAGCGAATATGGCCGCGATCTACAATCTGCATAAACCCAATATTCGCTTTGGCAGGAAAGCGCCAATGCTTCTCTAACAGCGGCCCCAGCGTTGCCACCGGAGCGTTGTCGACGTCGGCAGTCAGCAGGACGCCGTGGGGGTTGCCCATAGACACCGCCGACAACTCTATGGTCTGGCCATTTACGTCTACGTTGTAAACCGGTGCAAATTCGTCAGCGCTGAACGGTACGGTGTCGGGTTCAAGGCGTGGCACGCCCATATTTACTTTCACCAACCCGTCTTTCCCCATCCGCAATTCAATAATGCCGCCAGCTGTTTGCACCCGCATCACTTTTTTGTTGGTCAGGCGCTGATCGCGCACAAAACGGGCAAAACAACGGGCTCCATTACCACATTGCTCCACTTCCGAGCCGTCAGCGTTGAAAATCCGATAGCGGAAATCCACATCCGGAAGCCCTGGTGGCTCCACCACCAGCAGCTGATCAAAACCGATGCCAAAATGGCGATCGGCCAGCTCGCGAATCATTTCCGGGCGCAGGCGAAACGTCTGGCTGATGGCGTCAACCACCATAAAATCATTACCCAGGCCGTGCATTTTCGTAAAACGCAGAACGCCACCAAGAGCGGCGCTCGGGCTACCGACAAAGGCGCCGCCAGCGCCGCTCCGAGAGGCTGGGCCGTCAACGTTGGCCAAGAGCTCACCGTCGCCGCTCATAACGGCAGGCTACTCTCGGGAGCCAATTGTTCTTCCAGGGTTTCGCGGCGGCGAACCACATGCACCTGATCGCCATCGACCATCAATTCAGGCGGGCGATTACGGGTGTTGTAGTTGGAACTCATAACAAAGCCATAAGCCCCGGCTGAACGTACCGCGAGCAGGTCACCGGCGCTCAAGCTAAGCTGGCGATCTTTACCCAGAAAATCACCGGTTTCGCACACAGGGCCCACCAGATCCCAGGCTTTTTCGTCGCCCTTACTATGTGGAGCCACTGGCACAATGGCCTGCCATGCGCCATAGAGCGCGGGGCGAATCAGGTCGTTCATGGCGGCGTCAATAATCGCGAAGTTACGGTGCTCTGTACACTTCAGAAATTCGACACGGGTCAGCAGCACGCCGGCGTTGGCGGCGATCGAACGCCCAGGTTCCAGAATCAGCTCCAATTTGCGGTCGCCCAGGCGCGCAAGAATCGCTTCCACATATTCGCCGGGCTGGGGCGGTGTTTCATCGTTATAGGTAACGCCTAGGCCACCGCCCAAATCCAGGTGCTTTATCTCGACCCCCTGATCTGCCAGGTTGTCTACCAGTGCCAGAACCCGATCCAGAGCGTCCAGAAATGGCGCCAACGTGGTCAGCTGTGAGCCAATGTGGCAATCCACACCACGCACGTCGAGGTTAGGCAGGCTAGCAGCACGGGCATATACCGCCGGCGCGACTTCAATATCGATACCGAATTTGTTTTCTTTCAGACCGGTAGAAATATAAGGATGAGTGCCCGCGTCAACGTCGGGGTTTACCCGCAGCGACACCGGCGCTTTCACGCCCAGCTCACCGGCAATGGCGTTCAAGCGGTCCAGCTCGATATCAGACTCTACGTTAAAACAACGCACACCCACTTCCAGCGCGCGCCGCATTTCCCAGGGCTGTTTGCCAACGCCGGAAAAAACCACTTTGGCCGGGTTACCACCGGCTCGGATCACCCGTTCCAGCTCACCGGCAGATACGATATCAAAACCCGCACCCAGGCGGGCCAGCACGTCCAATACCGCCAGATTGCTATTGGCTTTTACCGCATAACACACCAAGTGCGGGTGGTTCTGCAGGGCGTTGTCGTAGGCGCGGTAATGGCGTTCGAGGGTCGCTCGGGAATAGACATAAGCCGGCGTGCCGTGCTGCTCTGCAATGCGCGCCAGCGGCACATCTTCGACCCAGAGCTCATCGTTCTTGTAAATGAAATAATCCATAAAAATTCCTGAATTAACGGGCCTGACCCGACGTTTCTGATATGGGTACGGGCGTCGGCTCCGCGCTTTTTGCTAAGGGTTCCTTGCTAGGCGCTTCGCGGTAGAGATCGCCTTTCTGACCGCAGCCTGAAAGCCCAACCACCAACAAAAGGCTTAACAGCACTGCGACTTTAACAACCGCGGGGAATTTCAGACCCATTACCTCAACCCTGTCTAAGTGCGTTACGGGCACGCTTAACGGCTGCCCTAACTTGCGTCGGCGCGGTGCCGCCAAGGTGGTCACGAGCCTGCACCGAGCCCTCAAGAGTCAGCACGTCAAATACGTCTTCACTGATAATACCCGAAAAAGACTGTAGCTCCGCCAGTGTCATATCTGACAAATCGCGCTTCTGCTCTACGCCAAAGGCCACGGACCTGCCCACCACTTCGTGGGCATCGCGGAACGGCATGCCTTTTTTGACCAGATAATCGGCCAGATCCGTCGCTGTGGAGAAGCCCCGCTTGGCTGCTACCCGCATATTATCAGCTTTGGCGGTAATCGCCGGCACCATGTCGGCGTAGGCTCTCAGGCAACCTTTTACGGTATCTACGGTGTCAAACAGCGGCTCTTTGTCTTCCTGGTTGTCTTTGTTATAGGCCAGCGGCTGGCCTTTCATTAACGTAAGCAGACTGATCAGGTGGCCATTCACCCGACCTGTCTTGCCCCGAACCAGTTCTGGCACGTCCGGATTTTTCTTCTGCGGCATAATAGACGAGCCAGTACAGAAACGGTCTGGCAAATCAATGAAATCGAACTGCGCGCAAGTCCACAGCACCAGCTCTTCACTAAAACGCGACAAGTGGGTCATCAGCAGCGCGGCAAAGCTGCAGAATTCAATGGCAAAATCACGGTCGCTGACCGAATCCAGCGAGTTTTCCGAGGCACGGTCAAAACCTAGCAGTTTGGCGGTCATCGCCCGGTCAATAGGATACGTGGTGCCGGCCAGCGCCGCAGCGCCCAGGGGCATGACGTTCACCCGCTTACGACAATCCTGCAGGCGTTCGCCGTCGCGCACCAACATTTCGTACCAGGCCAACAAATGATGGCCAAAAGTCACCGGCTGCGCAGTTTGCAGGTGGGTAAAGCCCGGCATGATGGTGTCGGCTTCGCGTTCAGCCAAGTTCAGCAGCCCGGCCTGCAATCGTTTGAGTTCCTCGGCAATCACGTCAATCTCGTCACGCAAATAAAGCCGGATATCGGTGGCCACTTGGTCGTTACGGCTGCGGCCGGTGTGTAACTTTTTACCGGTAACGCCGATGCGATCGGTCAGACGCGCTTCGATGTTCATGTGCACGTCTTCCAGACTGACCGACCACTGAAACGTCCCGGCTTCGATGTCTGCTTTCACCGCCTTCAGCCCTTCCAGAATGGTGTCGCGCTCTTTGTTGGTCAGAACGCCCACCGCTGCCAACATCGTGGCATGGGCAATGGAGCCGGTGATGTCGTGATGATAAAGGCGCTGATCAAAACCGACAGAGGCAGTAAAGCGCTCGACAAAGGCGTCGGTAGGCTCGGTGAAGCGTCCACCCCAAGGTTTTTCCGAGTTTGAGGCCTGCTCCGGCGATTTGTTATCCATCATCATCTATAGTTCCTGCTGGTAGCCCGAGGTCACAGGGCCAAAATGGGTCAATAATCAGTAGCGGGAGTATAACATTCTGACCCGGTTAAAGCAGACACTCAGTAACAGCGAGACCGCCGTGGATTCGCGATTTTTTGTGCCAGACCTGTGCCGGGTGCGGGCCTTGTTCATGTTACTCGTTACCAGCGAACTGGTGGTGCTGGCACTGGCGATGGTGCAGGCTCAGCACGACTGGATTGACTGGGGGTATTTTGGTTTGCTGTCGTTGTTTGTGCAGTGGACCTTGCTCACCAGTGTCGCCATGATCTGCCCGCTGCGCCCGCGCCTGGCGCAACTGTCTGTGGCCAGCGCAACGTTTGTCATTGTTGTTCTGGTACTGGCGGATGTCTTCGCTTTTAGCCTATTTGCCGACCGAGTGCTAAATCCGGGGCCCGGCGCGCCTCAATGGCATAACATTGCCAAAAAAATGCTGCTGGCGATGCTGACCACTTTAATAGTACTTCGCTACTTTTATCTTCAGCACCAATGGCAACAACAACAGGAAGCCGAACTGCAAGCACGTTTAAGCTCGCTGCAGAGCCGGATTCAGCCCCACTTTTTATTCAACAGTATGAATACCATCGCCAGCCTTATCGCCAGCGACCCCCAGCGGGCGGAAGACGCGGTGCTGGACCTGTCAGAGCTTTTCCGCGCCAGCCTGAGCACCAGCGAACAGCTGATCCCCCTGCAGCGAGAACTGGAACTGTGCCAACACTATCTGGACATCGAGGCCCTGCGCCTGGGGGATCGCCTTCAACTGCAGTGGCATATCGCTGACGGCTTACAAAACCAGGCTATTCCGCCCCTGACCCTGCAACCGCTGGTTGAGAACGCCATTTACCACGGCATTCAACCCCGAGCCCAAGGCGGCATTGTGCGGGTAGAAGCGCAGGCCAGCGGCGATTTTGTATACTTGCTCGTGCAGAATCCGAAACCCGAACCCGGCCACAGCGGCCACCACGGCAACCGCATGGCGCTGGACAATATTCAGGCCCGTATCCAGGCGTTATTCGGCGACCGCGCGGTGCTCAAACACAGCCATCAGGGCGACATTTACACCGTGACCTTACGCCTGCCCGCGCAGCAAGTAGACCGCCAGGGAGCCCAACGACACACATCATTAACAAAAGCGAAGCGAGAGACATTATGAAAAGAAGCGCCACAAAAAGCCCATGACCAGCCAGAGAATTCTGATTGCCGACGACGAACCCCTGGCCCGCGACCGCCTGCGGAGACTGGTCGAAGGACTTCCCGGGTACAGCGTTTGCGGTGAAGCGGCCGACGGCGACAGAACACTGCAAGCCGTTGCAGAACTGGAGCCGGACATTGTATTGCTGGACATTCGCATGCCCGGCGCCGACGGTATGGACGTGGCCGCCCACCTGAGCCAGCTTGAGCGCCCGCCCGCGGTCATTTTCTGCACCGCCTACGACCATTATGCGCTGCAGGCGTTTGAGGTAAACGCTTCTGCTTACCTGATGAAGCCGATACGCAAAGACGCCCTGGCCAAGGCGCTGCAACAGGCTGCAAAAACCAACCGCCTGCAACAGCAGCCACTGGCCGGCACTGCCCCCGCCGCTGCCGAACTGGCGGTGCGCACGTATCGAGGCACCGAACTGATCGACTTGGCTTCCTTAATTTACTGCCAGGCTGACCAAAAATACGTCACCCTTCACCACTTACAGGGTAACGTATTGTCCGACTACACCCTTAAAGGGCTTGAGCAACATTACGGTGACCACCTTTTGAGGGTCCACCGTAATACCTTGGTAGGCACACGATTTATTCAGGCGCTGCACCGCAACGTCAGTGGCCAGGCGACTCTGATTCTGCGTGATGGCCTTGGCGAACTGCCGGTTAGCCGCCGCCACGCTAGCGAACTACGCCAATGGCTGCAGGACTATCGATCTGGAAAACACTAGCGAAAACCCTGATCTGCATTAGCGATGCAGTCTAGCCTACGCTAGCAAGCAACCTGACCGACCCTGGCGAGACTTTTTTTGGGCGACAAGGTACCCTTAATACACATTTACCGAACCGACAGTGAGCACCATGTCCGCAAGAAATCTTCGCATTGCAACCCGCAGCAGCGCACTGGCGTTGTGGCAGGCCGAATTTATCAAAGCCGAGCTGGAACGATTGCACAGCAATGTCACAGTGGAACTGGTCAAGATTAAAACCTTGGGTGACAAGATTCTGGACGTGCCACTGGCCAAGGTGGGCGGCAAAGGCCTGTTCGTCAAAGAGCTGGAAGAAGCCATGCTCGACGGCCGCGCCGACCTGGCCGTGCATTCCATGAAAGATGTACCCATGGCCTTCCCCGAAGGATTGGGACTGGTGGCCATATGCGAGCGTGACGACCCCACTGACGCCTTTGTCAGCAACCATTTCAGCAGCCTGGATGACCTGCCGCAGAACGCGGTAGTGGGCACATCCAGTCTACGCCGCGAATCTCAATTGCGGGCAAACCGCCCGGACCTGCAAATTCGCATGCTACGGGGCAATGTAAACACCCGCCTGGCAAAGCTCGACGCCGGCAATTACGACGCCATCATATTGGCCAGCTCGGGCCTGAAGCGACTGGGTTTCGAAGCCCGCATTCGCAGCTGCATGCCAGACACGCTAAGCCTGCCAGCTGTGGGCCAAGGGGCTTTAGGCATAGAATGCCGGCTTGACGATCAGGAACTGCGGGCCATGCTGGAGCCGTTGAATCACACCGACAGTGCAGATAGGGTCAAAGCTGAGCGCGCACTGAATACTCGCCTTAACGGTGGCTGCCAGGTACCCATTGCGGCCTATGCGCTGCTGGAAGACAACGACATGTTGTGGTTACGCGGCCTGGTTGGCGCGGTGGACGGCAGCCTTATTTTCCGCGCCGAAGGCCGCGTACACCGCAGCGAGGGGGAACGCTTGGGCCGCGAATTAGCCGAGGACTTGCTAGCACAAGGCGCTGACAAAGTACTGGCTGAAGTCTATGGCTACACGCCGACCTGAGTCTGCGCTACTGCCCCTTGCCGGGCGGCGCATTCTTATCTGCCGCCCGCAGCCAGAGGCTGATCGCCTGGCGATCGCCTTTCAGGCAGCCGGGGCACAGGCCGAGTGCTTGCCGCTGATTGACCGCGCGCCGCTGGCACTGAGCGCAGAACACCAGGCCCACATTCAAAACCTGGACCTGTTTCAGCATATTGTGGCGGTAAGCCCTTACGCTGCGCGCCAACTGCTGGAACAGGTTGATGCCTGGTGGCCGCAACTGCCCGTAGGCATTCACTGGTATGGCGTGGGCGCCGGCACGGCAGCGGAACTGTCACGCTGCGGAATTACCGCTCGCAGGCCCGCTCAAGGCTGGACCAGCGAAGCCTTGCTGGCATTGCCGCCACTACAAAACCTGAAAAACCAGCGAGTTCTGCTGGCCCGCGGCGGCGAAGGTCGCGACTTATTGCGGACCACGCTGAGCCAGCGGGGCGCTCAAATAACTGTGATACCCTTGTACCAACGCTTTTGTCCACAGTATTCCGCGGCACAACTGGCGCATGCTCTAGATGGCTTTAACCCGGACGCTGTGATTACCTTGTCCGGTGGAACCCTGAAAAATCTCGTCGCGCTGTGTGACAAGAACGACCATAATCTGTACCGAAAACTATTGATTGTGCCCGTGGAGCGGGTGGCCGAGCAGGCTCAGACAGCCGGCTTCATTCACCCACATGTTCCAGCAGGCCTGACAGACAACAACATAGTGGCCAGTGTGACAGAACGACTCACTGGCCAGACGGTGGCCCTGTAAAAGCGAAGTAAGGATGCCCGTGACCAACACACAGAAACAACTCCCTGCCCCCATAGCCCAGCAACAGCAGCCGGAGCGCCCGCATACCTGGCCGCTGTGGCTGATCAGCATAATTGCTTTGGTTCTGGTGCTGTTACTGGTGCTTTGGAACTGGCAGCAGTGGAATAACAATCAGGCCAGTCAGCAAGCCCTTAAAGACCTGCAACAAGAAACCGCCCAGCTTGATTCACGCTACGGTGAACGTGGCAGCCAGCAGGCTCAGCGCCTACAGTCGCTGACCGACGCGATGGCGGCACAGCGGGAACTGATTGCCACCCAGCAGCGGCAGATAGACCACAACGCTACCACCCTGCTGGAAGCCGGCAATCGAACCCGCACTGACTGGTTGTTGGCCGAAGCCGAGTATCTTTTGCGGGTAGCCAACCAACGCTTGCTGATGGAGAAAGACATAAAAGGGGCGGCTTCTGCGCTGCAGGCTGCAGATGACGTATTGGCCGAGTCGGATGATATCGGCGTGTATCCGGTGCGCCAACAATTAGCTCGAGAAATGCTGGCATTAAAGAGCATCGTCGCGGTGGATAGAACCGGCCTTTACCTACAATTGGAAGCCGTTATAGACAGTATTCATCAGCTTACCAACCAAGCGCTGATTTATGAAAACGCGCCTGGCTTCATGCTTTCGGCCGATGCCTCCGACGTCGACGCGGGCAAGCCCAGCGTGGCGGCTCGCGCCTGGCAGTCATTTACCCGCACACTCAAACAGGTTGTTGTTGTAAGGCGGCTGGACGAGCAAGTAAAGCCCTTGTTGTCGCCAGATCAATCCGCCTACGCTCGTCTCAATCTGCAGCTGATGCTGGAAGAAGCCGAACTGGCGGTGCTGCGCGGCAACCAGGCGCTGTACCAGAAATCCCTGGAAAAAGCCCGTGCCACGGTGCAGGAGTGGTATAACGCCGATAACGCCCGTGTTGGCGCTATGGCAGACACTTTGGGTGAGCTCGCCAGCCATAATGTAGACCCTGAACTACCCGATATCAGTCGCTCTTTGGGACTGCTAAAACAACGTGTTTCCGGCCGCGGCGTTAACAATAACGGCGATCAGGATGCCCCTGCAAACAGCGATGACCAAGATGGCGATGCGCCAGTCAATGGGGCCGCCGGCAACGGAGGCAACACATGATAAGTTTTCTGGCCATTATTGTGCTGGCACTGCTGCTGGGAACCGGGCTGGCGTTCGGCCTGCAATATGACTTGGGCTACATTAGAGTCAGCTTTGGCAATTATCTGGTCGAAACCAACTTCTGGGTAGGTCTGGCACTGCTGGTGGTAATAGTGGTACTGACAGTTATGCTGATTGGCTTGGTGCGGCGTTTACGCAACGGCACCAGCGTGATGTCGGGTTGGATAGCCCGTGGCAAAGAGCGGCGTGCGCGCCGCCGCACCACTCAAGGGCTTTTAGCGCTAGCCGAAGGCAACTGGCCGCGAGCAAAAAAGATGCTGACCTCATCGGCAAGCAATGCTGACACGCCGCTGATCAACTATCTGGCAGCGGCACAGGCCTCGTTTGAATGCGGTGACAATGAAGCCGTAGACAAACTGCTGCGCAAAGCGTTTGAGAGCACGCCGGGGTCTGATATGGCCGTTGGCATTACCCAGGCCCAGCTGCAGCTGGCGGGCAATCGGGTGGAACAGGCCTTGGCCACATTGTTGCGCCTGCGCAAGCAGTCGCCTCATCATCCGTTTGTACTCAAACTGCTGAAAACCGCTTATTTGCGTTTGGAAGACTGGCGTGAGCTTTCCAAATTGCTAGCGGAATTGCGCAAGTACAACATTCTTGTTCCAGCTGAATTGGACAATCTTGAGCGCCAGACCTGGCACAACCTGTTGGAACAAGCCGCCAGCAAGTGCCGTAAGGAGCAAGCCAATAGTCCCGCCGCCAGCCTGGATCCACTCACTGATCTGTGGGATCAGTTACCCAGTTCTATGCGCCGTGACGAACGCACAATCTTCAATTACACCAGCCTTCTGGCTGGTCTGGGGGATGAAGCGCAGGCCGAGACACTGCTGCGCAAAGTGCTGCGCAATCACTGGAGCGACGAACTGATTAATCTTTACGGCCGAGTAGAAAGCCAGGCGCCTGACGAGCAGCTACTACTGGCTGAGCAATGGCTGAAAGACCGACCCAATAACGCCGAACTGATGTTGGCTTTGGGTCGGTTAAGCTTGCGCAATGAGCTGTGGGGGAAGGCACGAGAATACTTTGAAACCAGCCTGAAACTGCAGCGCAAGCGTGAAACCTTGGCCGAGCTGAGCCGCTTGAACGCTCACATGGGACACGACACCGCCAGCATAAATCTACTGATGCAGAGTCTGGAAAATGATAACGGCTTGCCCCACCTGCCTATGCCAAAAGCCTGACGGCTGGGGCTGAGTGCGCGCTGCGGCTATGGCCGCGGCGCGTATTCCAACACATCTGAAAAGAACACGTCCGCTGGCAATCCGGCATCTTTCAAGGCGTCCATCAGGGTGTACACCATGGTGGGTGAGCCACTGGCATGTACTTCCACATTGCTCAAATCGATGTCTGCGCTCAACACAGCATGTGCCAGTTGGCCATGGTGCCCAGACCATTCGTTGTCTTCGTTATCACCCACAACCGGCACAAAGCGGAATAGCGGCCAGTCTTTGGCCCATTGCTCGGCCAGGCTTTGTAAATACAAGTCCTGTCGTTGACGCACGCCCCAGAACAACACCACCGGCTGGTTGTAATCGGTGCTGCGCAAGTACTCTATCAGGCTTTTCATTTGCGCAAACCCGGTGCCTGCTGCGATTAATAGCAGTGGCTTTTTGGGTATCACCGCCAAACAGGCTTTACCATGGGGCAATTCCACCATCACCTCGGCGCCCACTTGCAGTGCGTTTACAATAATCTGCCCCGACGCCCAACCCGGCGAAGCCTGAATGTTCAATTCTATATTGGCCTGCTGCGGACTGCTGGCAATGGAAAAATACGCAGGGCCGGCGTTATCCAGATGAATTGCCAAGTACTGGCCAGCATGGAACGACAGCTCGCGGCGCCGCGGTAGTTGCAGTTCAATCCGAAAAATATCGTGATTGAGTGGGCGGGCGTCCAGCACTTTAGCAAGGACTTTCCGCGGCGGATTTTTTCCAGCAGCGATCACAGACGTTATCTCCAGTTCCAAATCAGCCAGGGCCCGAGTACGACACAGCATCAGGCGGCTGGCAACAGCTAGTGTATTTTGATTTCTCGTGTTTACAGCCGTGCCGGCCAGCATGCGCGCTTCACAAATCTCGCACACACCGTTGCAGCAAGCCATAGGCACTGCAATACCTGCAGCAGCTGCGGCGCTCAGCAGATCGTCACCGGCACTGACCCAATACTCCAACCCACAAGGCTGTAACCGAACCCGGTAACTGTCCGCCATATCAGTCGGGGCGGCCGGACACGGTTTTAACCCCGGAATTCGCCGGCAAGGTAATTCCCAAGCTATCCCACAGTTCGTCCACCCGCTGTTTCACCTCGGAAGTCATGGCAATGGGCTCACCCCACTCGCGGTCGGTTTCACCAGGCCACTTATTAGTCGCATCCATGCCCATTTTCGAGCCCAAACCCGATACCGGTGAGGCAAAGTCCAAATAGTCGATGGGGGTGTTTTCCACCATCATGGTGTCGCGTGCCGGGTCCATACGGGTGGTCATGGCCCAGATAACGTCTTCCCAGTTGCGGGCATTGATGTCGTCGTCAGTCACGATAACAAACTTTGTGTACATAAACTGACGCAGAAACGACCATACACCCATCATCACCCGTTTAGCGTGTCCCGGGTATTGCTTTTTCATCGTCACGATTGCCAGGCGGTATGAACAGCCCTCTGGAGGCAGATAGAAATCAACAATTTCGGGAAATTGCTTTTGCAGAATCGGGATGAACACTTCGTTCAGTGCCACACCCAGAATCGCCGGCTCATCGGGCGGCCGGCCGGTGTAGGTACTGTGGTAAATCGGGTCTTTACGATGGGTCATACGCTCGACGGTGAACACCGGAAACCGGCCAACCTCGTTGTAATAACCGGTATGGTCACCAAACGGGCCTTCCGGCGCCATATCGTCGGGGTAAATAAACCCTTCCAACACAATTTCAGCGCTTGCTGGCACCTGCAGATCGCTTAACCCGGCCTTCACCAACTCGGTACGGCTGCCACGAAGCAAACCTGCAAAGGCGTATTCGGACAGCGAGTCCGGAACCGGCGTCACTGCTCCCAGAATCGTTGCGGGGTCCGCACCAAGAGCGACAGCCACCGGATACGGCTGGCCGGGATTCGCTTTCTGCCAGTCGCGAAAATCCAACGCACCACCACGGTGGCTAAGCCAGCGCATAATCAAGCGATTGCGTCCGATCACCTGCTGCCGATAAATACCCAGATTCTGGCGTTCTTTATGGGGACCACGGGTAATCACCAGCGGCCAGGTAACCAGCGGGCCAGCATCCCCCGGCCAGCAGTGCTGCACGGGTATCTGGTAGAGGTCGACTTTGTCTTTCTCGATCACCACATCCTGGCAGGGTGCAGAGCGCAAAACTTTAGGGCTCATGCGCATAACCTGGCGGAACAGCGGCAGTTTTTCGATGGCGTCTCTAAAACCCTTGGGGGGATCAGGCTCTTTCAAAAACGCCAGTAGTTTGCCAATGTCGCGCAGCGCGGTAACGTTCTCTTGCCCCATACCCAAAGCAACTCGCCTAGTGGTGCCAAACAGGTTGGCCAGCACCGGCATGTCATACCCTTTAGGATTCTCAAACAGCAAGGCCGGTCCGCCAGCACGCAGTGTGCGGTCGCAGATTTCAGTTATTTCCAGGTGGGGGTCTACTTCGACTGAAATGCGTTTGAGTTCGCCCAACTTTTCCAGCTGGCTAATAAAATCTCGCAGGTCGTTGTACTTCATGCGTTGCTCCGGTTAGTTCCGGTCATGTACGTGAGTTCTGGGAGATTGGTTCTGGTTAATCGTTCAGACAATGTAACTCGGAGCTCTAGCAGGATGAGAGACCGCATTCTGGGAGCCCTACCGGGGGAAACTTTCCTCCGGCACGGCGCAACACCCCAAAAAATGCGCCAGGAATCTTAGCGGCGCTTCATAGACTGGAAGAACTCGTCGTTCGTCTTGGTGTCTTTGAGCTTATCCAACAAAAACTCGATGGCTGCAGTATCGTCGTCCATAGAGTGCAGCAGCTTGCGCAGTATCCACACTTTCTGGATGTCGGCTTCGCTCATCAGCAGGTCTTCGCGGCGGGTGCCGGAGCTGCGGATGTTGATAGCCGGATAGGTACGCTTTTCGGCAATCTTGCGATCCAGGTGGATCTCCATGTTGCCGGTACCTTTGAATTCTTCGTAAATCACTTCGTCCATTTTGGAACCGGTGTTCACCAAAGCGGTGGCGACAATGGTCAGGCTGCCGCCTTCTTCAACATTACGCGCAGCGCCGAAAAAGCGCTTGGGCTTTTCCAAGGCGTGGGCGTCAACACCACCGGTCAGTACTTTGCCAGAGGACGGGATCACGGTGTTGTAGGCCCGAGCCAGACGGGTGATGGAATCCAACAGGATGACCACGTCTTTTTTGTGCTCGACCAAGCGTTTAGCTTTTTCGATAACCATTTCTGCCACTTGTACGTGGCGGGCTGGCGGCTCGTCAAAGGTTGAAGCAATCACTTCGCCGCGCACGGTGCGCTGCATCTCCGTTACTTCTTCCGGGCGCTCATCAATCAGCAGCACAATAATGTGACATTCCGGATGGTTACGGGTGATCGACTGGGCAATACTCTGCATCAGCAGGGTTTTACCGGCCTTGGGCGGCGACACAATCAAACCACGCTGACCCTTACCAATAGGCGCGACCAGATCCAATACCCGAGAAGACAAGTCCTCCGTGCTGCCGTTACCGGCTTCCAGATGCATGCGCTCGTCTGGGAATAACGGGGTCAGGTTCTCAAACAAGATCTTGTTACGAGCGTTATCAGGCTTGTCGAAGTTGATCTCGCTGACCTTCAACAGCGCAAAATAGCGCTCGCCGTCTTTGGGCGGGCGAATTTTCCCTGAAATGGTGTCGCCAGTGCGCAGATTAAAACGACGAATCTGGCTGGGTGACACATAAATGTCGTCAGGACCCGCCAGGTAGGAAGCATCGGCAGAACGGAGGAAACCAAAACCGTCCTGCAGAATTTCCAGTACGCCATCGCCGTAGATGTCTTCTCCGCCTTTGGCGTGGCGCTTGAGTATGGTGAAGATAACGTCTTGCTTGCGCGAGCGTGCAAGATTATCGAGGCCCATTTCTTGCGCAATTTCGAGCAACTCGGGCATGGAATTCTGTTTGAGTTCAGTAAGATTCATAGTTTATTGAATTTTCAGGAATGGAAGAAAGCGAACGTTAGGGTGAAGGGGTGCCCCGGAACGGATTGATAAGTACAGTCTAAAGATCGGGATGCTGGCCAGATGGAGCAACCGGGAGATAATAAAGTCAAGAAAATGAGTACCGAAGCCAGCGAGTGGGAACAATCGTTCGCAAGGCGAGATTGATAATCTGCTACCTCGGCTCCGAATGTCAAGGCCAGAGCCGAAAAAACCATTAATTTCGCAAAGGATTGCGCATTCAGGCCGTTTTATCCAGGCATCGCTTACGTTCAGAGGCTTGCCTTGGGCGCTTCCTATGGGTCTTGGGCGGTTCCCTACAAAGAGGTATTCCCCTTCCATTGACGCCCCACGATGCGGATACTAAAGGCTGAGTTCTTTCACACTTTTTATCGCTAAAAACAGGAGCCGCCCATGAGCAGCAAGCCAAGCCACGAACTGATTCCTATGAATATAGCCATATTGACAGTGTCGGACACCCGCGGCGAAGACCAGGACAGCTCCGGCCAGTTTCTGGAAGACAGCGTGGTCGAGGCCGGCCACACTCTGATTGCGCGGCGCATCTTGCCAGACGATGTTTATTTGATGCGTGCGCTGATCAGCAGCTGGATAGCCGACCCACAGGTTCATGCCGTTGTGATTACCGGCGGCACCGGCTTTCATGAGCGCGACAGCACGCCAGAGGCCCTTGGGCCTTTGCTGGACAAAAGCATCGAAGGTTTCGGCGAAGAATTTCGCCGGCTATCAGCCGCAGAAATTGGCACCTCGACCATCCAGTCCCGAGCGTTTGGCGGACTGGCCAATCACACAGTCATATTCTGTCTGCCTGGTTCTACCGGCGCCTGTCGCACCGGCTGGAACGGCATTCTGTCCACCCAGCTAGACAGCCGCCACAGCCCTTGCAACTTTTCGGCACTGGTCGGGCGCAAGCCAGATCGAGCAATAGCACGCCTGAGCCAAGTTATCGGTAAAAACGCTGTGCGCTAACAGCCCATCAGTCATCTCGTTTTCACGCCTAACTACCCCTAACAAGGAAAGCAGATACCATGGCCGCCGTCGATCTAACCCCCGTTGAAGATGCTATAAAGCATTTACTGACCCTTGCCGCACCGCCAGCGGCGATTGAACTTGTCCAGGTTCACAGCACTCTGGGCCGGGTGTTAGCTCGAGATTACACCGTGCTCGCTGATGTGCCGCCAGCCGATAACAGCGCGGTAGACGGCTATGCTTTGCGCGCAGAGGATTTCCGACCCGGAAAGCCGCTTTTGGTTTCGGCGCGAATTCCCGCCGGCCAGGCACCGGGGGCGTTGGTTGCCGGCACCGCCGCGCGGATTTTTACTGGCTCCGAAATACCATCAGGTGCCAATACCGTTGTGATGCAGGAGCGTACAAAGGTTGATGCCGATGGCGTGCTAATCGACGGCGACGTAAAACTCGATCAGAATATCCGCCGTCGGGGCCAAGACCTGGCCGCGGGCGACTTGGCTCTGGCCCAAGGGACCCTGATTCGCCCCCAGGAAATGGGCCTACTGGCCAGCATGGGCATTGCCGAGGTTGAAGTGTTCGAAAAGCTGAAAGTGGCGATACTAACCACCGGCGATGAGCTGGTCGATCCAGGCACACCGCTCGAAGTCGGTCAGATTTACAACACCAACCGCTACACGTTGTTGGGCCTGTTGGACCAAGCTGGCTGTGAGGTGGTGCTGTGTGAGAGCTTGGCAGACACCCGCGAGGGTACCCGAACTACTCTTCAGCGCGCAGCAAAGGCCGCCGACCTGGTAATTACCAGTGGCGGCGTGTCTGTGGGTGAGGAAGACCATGTGCGTGCAGTATTGGACGAATCTGGTCAACTCTCACTGTGGCGCATGGCGATCAAGCCCGGTAAACCGCTGGCGTTTGGTGATATCGGCGGTACCCCGGTACTGGGTTTGCCCGGCAATCCGGCGGCGGTGCTGGTCGCATTTTTAGTGGTGGGCATGCCGTACATTCGCCAGCGCCAGGGGCGCCTGCACATCCACCCGTTAGGCCAGCAAGTCGCGGCCGGGTTCAGCGTTGGCTCTGCCTCCGTACGGCGGGAATATACGCGCGCGCGACTGGAGCAGGACCAGGGCAACACAGTGGCCAAAGCGTTCCCCAACCAGAGTTCTGGGGTTCTCAGTTCAGCCTGTTGGGCTGACGGCTTAGCATTAGTGCCGGAACACAGCACCCTAAGCCCTGGCGACATCATCACTTACTTTCCATTTTCTGAATTGGTGAGCTGACCATGCCTGAGCAGACCCTTAGCGTCCGTTTTTTTGCCCGCTTACGCGAAGAACTGGGCACCGAACATTTAACCATGCCGGCACCCGCAGGCCAGACGGCCGCAGATTTGCTGGCCACCCTGGCCAGCCGAGGTGGGCCCTGGGGCCAGCTAAACACCGGCCAACCGGTGATGATTGCCATCAACCAGGCCATGGCAAAACCGCAATCGCCCGTTAAACCAGGTGATGAAGTAGCGTTTTTCCCACCCGTGACAGGAGGTTAGCGAATGCCGCAAAAGTCTTCTGCCTGTTCACAGACTGTACCCAGCGTCAGTATCCAAAACGCGGATTTTGATGCAGCGCAGGAGTACTCGCAACTTCGCGACAGCGGCGCGGGCACGGGCGCTATCGCCACATTCACCGGACTGGTGCGCGACAGCGGTGATCGCCAAGGCGTAACCGGGCTGTTTCTGGAACACTACCCAGGCATGACTGAACAGGTCATTAGTGATTTGATCGCACAGGCTGGCCAGCGCTGGGATGTGCGCAAAGCGCGAGTGATACATCGCATAGGCCGCTTACCCCTAAAGTCACAAATTGTATTTGTAGGGGTATGCAGTGCCCACCGGCGCGACGCCTTTGCCGCCTGCGAATTTATTATGGACGCGCTAAAAACATCGGCGCCGTTCTGGAAGAAAGAACTGACAGACGCAGGTGAACATTGGGTCGAGCAGAAAGCATCAGACGTTGCGCGCTCAGAAGATTGGTAGCAGGACCGTCAATCCTTTAGATCTTGCGGCCGATTGCGGTTAGTGAACAGCTCGGACAGCCCAGGACATTCTAAAAATTGGGCCTGCTGGCCGCGGGCAAACATCATAACCCGACGGTTATCGTCACACAGCTGCTGCTCAAGCGCCGCCGCCATAGCCACCGGATAAACCCCGTGTAACGGATGGTCACGCCCGTCGCACCGGGCTATCACCGGCCGATCGGGAGCGCTGCGCCAGGCCTGCAACAGCTGCCGCAGTAGCGCAGGGGTAACGCCGGGCGTGTCGCAGGGGCACACCAGCGCCGCCCCGTATCCGCGGTCTCCGGCCTCCTGCAAACCTGCTAACAGGCCCGCCAGTGGCCCCTGCCCAGCAAACTCAGGAGCGTCAGTAAACACTTCTCCCAAGCGGCTGTATTCCTCGATGGAACGGTTGGCGCTGATCAGCGGCGAACCGGTTGCGGATCGTAAAGCCTCTGCAACCCAGGCTGCCATAGGCCTGCCGCGCCAGTGCAACATGCCTTTGTCTTTTCCATCCATACGCGTGCCTGCACCTCCTGCCAGCAGCAGGCCAACAACCGGCAAGGGTGCTTGGGGACTGGGGGGTCAGTGTTCATCACGTTTTTTTATGGCCGTTTTACCTGTCACCGTCGAGTTCATTGTCGCCAGTGTTTGCATTATGACCGTGATCAGCATTTTCGCTAATGTCATTACAGGCGTCAGGGGCGCGACTGGCACCATAAAAAACCGCCCTAGAGCAGAGCTCCGGGGCGGTTTTTTAGCCTGGCTTTTCAGTCGGGCTGTTCAGTCGGTTCTTCAGTCGGGTTATGCAATCAAAGATTGCTGTCCAGAAACGCTGCCAGCTGGGACTTAGACAAAGCACCTACTTTGGTCGCGTCCACATTGCCATTTTTGAACAGCATCAACGTAGGAATACCACGGATGTTGAACTTGGGTGGCGTTTGCTCGTTCTCATCAATGTTGAGCTTACAGACTTTCAGCTTGCCGGCATATTCCTCGGCAATTTCTTCCAGCACCGGCGCGATCATTTTACACGGGCCACACCACTCAGCCCAGTAATCCACTAGTACCGGCACATCAGACTGCAGTACGTCCTGTTCAAAGGAGGCATCGGTTACGTTAATAATATTTTCGCTCATTCTGATTTCCTGTTTCTGGCATCTGCCCGGTAACAGATGCAGTTAACTGTATTGACTATCGATATCATTTTGAAAACTGCACGACAACTCACGCTTTACATGGACCATGCTTCCAGTGGCCAATACTTTACGCCATTGCTCCAGCTGTTGTGAAGCCTTCGCTGACAGGCGGGGCATTCCACGCTTGATAAACCACCGGCAGTCAGGCTGGCTGACAGGCCCTCGGGTTATCGCTATAGTACGCCCTACGTTCATCCCACAAGGATTCATAACCCAGTGACGGCAGAACCCAACGCCGAAAACGTTTCCGCGCCTCCTGATATGCTTGCCGCTATCGATATGGGCTCAAACAGCTTTCACATGGTGGTTGCGCGCCTGGTGCACGGTGAGATTCGTACCATGGAAAAAATGGGCGAAAAAGTTCAGCTCGGAGCCGGGCTTGACGCCCAGAACCGCCTGACCGACGAGGTTCAGGAACGGGCTCTGGCCTGCCTGAGCCGCTTTGCCCAGCGCCTGCAGGGCATGCCTCCGGAAGCTGTACAAATTGTTGGCACTAACGCCCTGCGCATTGCTCGCAACGCCAACGAGTTTCTCAGCCGCGCTGAGGAAGTGCTGGGCTACTCGGTAGAAGTGATTGCCGGGCGTGAGGAAGCGCGACTGATTTACTTAGGTGTTGCCCACACTCTTTCTGACGACACCGGCCGCCGGCTGGTGATCGACATAGGCGGTGGTAGCACCGAATTTGTGATTGGCCAACGCTTTGAGCCGGAAGCCCTGGAAAGCATGCACATGGGCTGCGTGTCGTTTCGTAATCGCTACTTTCAGGACGGAAAAATCAGTCGCCGCAGTTTGGACAGTGCCATCACTCATGCCGAGCAAGAACTGCAGAGTATTCGCCGCCAGTATCGGGCGATGGGCTGGCAAAGCGCCGTGGGTTCTTCAGGGTCGGTAAAAGCCATCGGCCAGGCTCTGGCCACGCTCAAGATTACCGATGGCACCATCACCCTGGAAGCCATGCAGGAATTGCGTAAACGGCTGGTTAGCATGGGCCACGTTGAGCGTTTAAGCGAAATTGGTGTACGCCCAGACCGGCAAAGTATTTTCCCTGGCGGCTTCGCCATTCTAATGGGCGCGTTTCAGTCACTGGGAATTGAAACCATGAGCTTTGCCGATGGCGCGCTGCGCGAAGGCCTACTGTACGGAATTGTCGGGCGAATACGCCATGAAGATGTACGGGAACGAACCATTTCCGCACTACAAGAACGCTACCACGTTGACCAGCAACACGGCGCCGCCGTAGAAGCCAGCGCGGTGGCGGCCTGGGCGCAGGTTGCGGAAACCTGGAAGGTGAACAGCTTCAGCGACGAAGATACCCTGCGCTGGGCCTGCAAGCTGCATGAAATCGGCTTGACCATCTCACACAGCCAATACCACAAGCACGGTGCTTATCTTTTGCAATATTCGGACTTGCCCGGTTTTACCCAACAGTTCCAGTGGGATCTGGCGGCCTTGGTGCGCGGGCACCGGCGCAAGTTTACCGCAGCCATTTGGGCCGGAACCTTAGCTGAAGACATCCCGCGCTTGCGCTACCTATGCATACTGGTGCGCCTGGGTGTGCTGCTGCAGCACGCCCGCAATCTGGAAGAACCTCCAGAGCTGACGTTGAAAGCGTCAGCGAACAAGCTCAGCATTCGCTTCCCTAAGGGCTGGCTGGAACAACGCCCTCTAACCTTGGCAGACCTAAAAAATGAACGGGACTACCTACTACGTCAAGACTTCAGTCTGGACATTATCACTGAATAAAAAATCACCGAGTAAGAAACTGGCGCCGGAAGTGCCAGTTTCTGCTGCAAAGTGGTAAAGCAACCTTAACTTTCCAGCTCCGCTTCCAGAGCTTCGACCGTTTCGCTGACGTCCAGCCACTGAGTCTCTACAGCTGCCATTTTTTGGCGCGCCTCGGCCTGCCGGCCCAACAGCGCTTTTAACTGTTGTTTGCCGCTGTCACTGTACAGCGCCGGATTGGTCAGCTCGGCGTCCATCTCCGCCAGCGCAGCCTGCATGCTATCCATCTGTTTTTCCAGTGTGGCCTGCTGTTTGCGGAACGGGCTGATTTTCTGGCGCACAGCCGCCTCGGCGCGCTTGCGGACCTTGCGGTCATCGGCACTTTCACCATTGACTACCGCGTCCTGGCCACCCTCTGCGGCAACAGACTGTCGCTTTGGCGCCTCGGTGTCGTCTTTGCGGCGATCAGCCAGCCAGCGCTC
Source organism: Marinobacter sp. BSs20148 (assembly GCF_000283275.1). Classification (NCBI taxonomy): domain Bacteria; kingdom Pseudomonadati; phylum Pseudomonadota; class Gammaproteobacteria; order Pseudomonadales; family Marinobacteraceae; genus Marinobacter; species Marinobacter sp. BSs20148. Next base: position 503,099 of record NC_018268.1, on the reverse strand, counting down.
ATAATCCTCAAGGTCGCCCTGGTACTCAACGACGCGGCCATCGTTCACCAGCCAGAACTCATCGACGGTGTTGCGCAGCAAGTGGCGATCGTGCGACACCACCACAATTGCGCCATCAAAGTTCTGCAGGGCCATGGTGAGCGCCTGGCGCATTTCCAGATCAAGATGGTTGGTAGGCTCATCCAGCAGCAGCAGATTGGGCCGCTGCCAGGCGATCACTGCCAGCGCCACCCGAGCTTTTTCGCCGCCGGAGAAGGACCGTATCGGTGACAGGGCCGCATTGCCATGAAAGTCAAAACCGCCGAGAAAATTACGAATACTCTGATCCGACGCCCGCGGGCTCAAGCGCTGCAGGTGCAAAAAGGGGCTGGCGTCCAAATCAAGGGATTCGAGCTGATGCTGGGCAAAATAGCCAATAGCCAGATGCTCGCCGCAGGTACGCTCACCGTTAATTAGCGTGGCCTCACCCCGCAGACTGTCCATAAGAGTGGATTTACCCGCACCATTAGGACCAAGCAAACCAATGCGACTGCCCGGTAACAAGCTCAGGTTCAGGTTGCGCAGAATCGTCACGTCGCCGTGACCGGCTTGGCCCTGCCGTATGCTCAGCAGCGGGTTTGACACTTTTTCGGCTAAAGGAAATTGAAAATTGAACGGTGAATCAATGTGTGCAGGCGCAATTTTTTCCATGCGCTCCAGAGATTTCACTCGGCTCTGGGCCTGACGAGCCTTGGTGGCTTGAGCCTTGAATCGGTCAATAAAACGCTGAATCTCAGCAATGCGCGCTTGCTGACGCTCGAATCCGGCCTGCTGTTGGGCCAGGCGCTCGCTGCGCTGGACTTCAAAGGCTGAGTAATTACCGCTATACAGTGCCAGATCGCGCCGATCAAAGTGCACGACATGTGTCGCGACTCTGTCCATGAAATCCCGGTCGTGGGAGATGAACAGCAGGGTTCCAGAATAGCGTCGTAGCCAGTTTTCCAGCCAAAGACAGGCGTCCAGATCCAGGTGGTTGGTCGGCTCGTCCAGCAGCATCAAATCGGACGGGCGCATCAGCGCCTGGGCCAAATTCAGACGAATCCGCCAGCCTCCCGAGAAACTCGAAACCGGGTGATCAGCATCGCCATCACTGAAGCCCAACCCGCGTAGCAGCGACTCGGCGCGGCGCGATGCAGACCACGCCTCGTGCAGGTCTAGCTCGCCATGGATACGGGCTTGGGCCAGGTCGTCCTGCGCAGCTTCCGCTCTTGCCAGTTCGTGTTCCAGGCGGCGCAAATCGAAATCGCCGTCCAATACAAAGTCTCGCGCGCTACGCCCGGTCGCCTCAACTTCCTGAGCCATGTGAGCAATGCGACAGCCTCCGGGCAGAGAAAAATTGCCGTGCTCTGGAGCCAAATCACCCAATAAAAGCTGAAACAAACTGGACTTGCCGGCACCATTGGCGCCCACAATGGCCATGCGTTGGCCCGGTTGCACGGTCAAGCTGACGCCTTCTAGCAACCACGCACCGCCTCGTTGTAAACTAAGATCACTAATTGTTAACATGTTTTAATTCTGGCACTTTAATAATTTCAGGGAAGCCTTGGAAACTGCACCGGACGATATTACGGTCATACCGCAAACCGCAGCCAGCCTGGCACTGCCGGCAGTTTTGCAGACCGACACAGAGCTTTGGTCTTTTGCCTTATCATGCTGGCAAAAACCGGGCGTTGCGTCTGCCTGCCTGTCATTGCAACAACAAGGCTGGAGTGTGACCCGCATTCTATGTGCGGCCTGGCAGGCGAATCAGCACAGAACTTACACCGGGCTAGAAGCTGTTACGGTAACAGAGTGGCGCAACCGTGTAACCGTGGCACTGCGTGACATAAAAAGAGCACTGCCGAAAGACTCGGGAAGTTGTTATAACTTGCGCGCAGACGTGGCCCGCCTGGAACTTGAAGCCGAGCGTGTCGAACTCGCTCTGGCGTGGCAAACGCTGAACACTCAAACAGAAGAGCCGGCGATGCAAGATCGCAACATTTTGATCATCGGCAATCTGACAGCAGCGGCGCCTTGTGCAGACAGCGCACGAGCAGCTGCCTCAGATATTCATCAACTGGCGTCTGTTTTGACTTTTTCGCGCCCCGGAGCGCAATCAACATGATGATTAAATGGCTGGTACGGCTAGCCTTTCCTGCTTTGGGCGTATTGTTATTGCTGATTATTTTTGGTTTGGGAACGCCCGAACAAGTGACACGGCCATTGGCTCAAGAAAAAAAATCGACAGAAATTCCCGCCTTCGAAACCCTGGTTCCAGAGTCAGTGGTGATAGATTCACCCGACATTATTTTCAAGTGGCGAGATACCAATGGCAACTGGCATTATGCTGACCAGCCACCGCCCCGGGGGCCTTGGAACACCTTGGCTATAGAACGGCCGAACCCACTCCGTGGCAAGGCTGGCAGCGCAGAGTCTGAAGTCGACTGGCAGGCACCGTATAAAGCGCCATTCAACATGGGCGTGGGCGCTTCAGGAAGTTAGTAGGTGCCTCATGACGTTAGTCGGTGCTTCGGGCAATTAAGTGAGTGGCCGTTTGGCCATTAACAGATGTTCAGTGGCGTAAAGCCGATGTTATAGGTACCTTCTCGCCAGCATTATATCGGATACCCTCAATCAGCCAGCGCCGGCCAAGCCTGGCCGTTGCGATTTATTTATTAATATAAAGGATGGATTCATGAAGAAAACGCTGTTTGCACTGACGATTGCCGGCCTTGTTGCGGGCTGCTCTTCCGCTCAAGAAGCACCTAAAGACCCCACGCTGGAATCCAACAGCGAAAAAGTCAGTTATGGCATGGGCCTGGTAATGGGTGAGCGCATGGGTAACGACCTGCCAGACCTGCAGATGGAACAGTTTCTGCAGGGCATTCAGCACGGCAACAGCAGCGATCAGGCACAGCGCCGGATGACCCAGGAAGAAATTCAAGAAGCGCTAATGGCTTACCAGCAGAAACTGCAGGAAGATCAGTCCAAGCAAATGGGGGAAATGGCGCAGAAAAATGTGGATGCGGGAAACGCTTTTCTGGCTGAAAATGCCAAGCGCGAGGGCGTAGCAACCACCGATTCCGGCTTGCAGTACGAAGTGCTTGAAACCGGCAATGGCCCACAACCAAGCGCCGGCGAAACGGTAACAGTCCACTACACGGGCGAGTTGTTGAATGGCGAGGTGTTTGACAGCTCCCGCGAGCGCGGTGAACCTGTTTCATTTCGTCTAGACCAGGTCATTCCCGGCTGGACAGAGGGCTTGCAGCTGATGAACGAAGGCGCGCGTTACAAACTCTATATTCCATCAGACCTGGCATATGGCCCGGGCGGCAATCGCGCGATTGGTCCCAATGAAACATTGGTTTTTGACGTGGAACTGATAGCGGTTAACCCGGACAGTGCCCAGTAACGGCTTTTTGCAGTTAACCATTAACATCTGGGCGGCGCCAAAAGCATGCCGCCCAAGTTTACCAACAGCTCTCAGGCTGGCTCTACTTTGTCTGCGTTGGCGGTGTGGAGATGAGCGATCAGAAGATCTTCCAGCTCAAAACGACTGGCCAGGGTTTCACCCACTCGCGATAACTCCGTAAACAACGCCTGCATTTCCGACTCGGAGAGTTCGCGACCATCTATCTTGTCATTGAAGTCAAGAATTACTTGGGTGGTTTCGGTAATACGCGGATACACCTTTGCGACCAGTTCCAAGCCCTCGTCGTCGTTAAATTCTCGCGCCTCACGCACCAGTTGCTCGTAGATTTCAAAGTGGCCGGCGGAAACGTAATCCATTAACATTTCACACAGCAAAACCAATTTTGGTCTTAGGCTCTCGGTCTGGGAATAGTCGTTTTCGGCAGACAGCTCACAATAGCGCACCAAGACATCTTGACGCTCCTTAAGCCAACGGTCGATCAGATCACTGACCCCGCCCCACCGTTCACGGGCATTTCGACAATGCTCCAACATAACGCCTGTACTCCACTTGGTGTTCTATCTGGCTAATACCTTCTGAACGTGCAGATAAGTCTATGCAAGTTACCCTATGGCAGTGACCAGCCGCAACCGTTTGTGGCTGCGATCTTACCAGGGCCGCTTTGGCGCGGGGCGCAAACACAGATAAAGACCGACCAGCGCCACGCAAACAAAAAACAGCGCGCTCCACCCCGGAATACTCAGGCCCAGAAAACGCCAGACCACCGCCGCACAGTCACCGGTCCCGCGAACTGCGGTCGCCAGTACTTCCGACCAAGGCAGCACCTCCAGCATGTAATCCACCGATGGGCCGCAAGCCGGCACTTGGTCCGCAGGCAAGCTTTGTAGCCAGAGCTGGCGACTGGCCAAGCCCAACCCCGTGCCCGCAGCTAGCGCCAGAAAAAGACCGTATATCCGTGTGGCGATCGCCCCCGGGCCATGTAGCCACGCCAACAGGCTGACCAACCCGGCTGCCATGAAGGCAAACCGCTGTAACCAGCACAAAGGACAAGGCTCCAGCCCCATCACATGTTCCATATAAAATGCCACCGCAAGCAGTGCGGCACACACCAAAAAAATAACGGCAAACAGGATTCTGCTGGTCAAAAGATCACCTCGGAAATAGGAATGGGACTGCATCTGTGCTACCAGCCTGTTATTGTAATAATTGTTGTGAAACTATCGCGGTTATCAGAGTTGTCAGGGTTATGACTGTATTGAAAAAAATGATGCCAAAAATCTTCATCGCCCTTTTTCTGATGGCGCTCGCAGTTGTCGCCTACGGTGAAGAGCCCGACGAACCAGCAGAACCGACCGTTACCGATTATATATCACTGGAGCCCGCGTTTGTGACCCACATAGGACCGCCAGGCAGCAAGCTTTCCTATCTGAAAGCCAGTGTTAGCTTGCGCGCCAACGCCAGCACCGCTCGCCCCGCCGTAGAAGCCCACATGCCCCGCATACGCCATGAGCTGGTACTGCTGTTTGGCGAGCAAAACGATGTTGATGCGCTTACCCTGCCAGGCACTCAGCAAACACTGGCAACAGAAGCCAACTCCCGCATCAATCAGGTCTTGGAAAGCCAGCACACCGGTGAAGCCGTTAGCGGCGTGCTGTTTACCGAGTTTGTGGTGCAAAAGTGACCATTACTCAGGTGCTCAGCTTTGCTGATACTGGTTCAGGTAGTCGGCAAAGCTTAGGGTATCCGCGGCTTCAATCTGCTGCTGCTGCTGCAAGGACTCAAGGGTAAACGCTGTATATTGCTGCTGTACGGCATCTGACAGTGGCTGCGCGAGCAAGCTGTGCTTATGCTGAAGGGACATTTCCAGCGCCCAGTCGCGGTGGCCCAAGCCACTACTGGCCATTGCATCCAAGACCTGCTGCGATGGCAAACACCAGCTGCCCTCCAACTTGTGCCGCTGCTCCGCCAGAGCCCGCACGTAGGTGGCGTCGCCATTCCAACCGTCGAGCTGTTCCGCCAGTGGCTGCAACGAATCCAGAAGTTCAAGCGCCGTCTCTCCGGCGTTAACACTGCGATTGCCCAGCTGCAACGCCAAGTCGCGTCCGCGTCCGCGCGCTACAACATCCTTGAAATTGTTATCCAACAGGGCACACTCATCGTCACCAATCCGCGGGCTGTCCTGTAACAGGCAGTCCAACAAGAACAGGTCGAGGAAATCCACTTGCGGCGCGGTAATACCCACGGCGGCAAACGGGTCTAGATCCAGACACCGCACCTCGATGTATTCCACCCCGCGGCTCATCAACGCATGGATGGGCTTTTCACCACTGGCAACGGTGCGCTTCGGCCGTAAGGCACTGTAATACTCGTTTTCAATCTGCAGCACGCTGGTATTAAGCTGAATATATTCACCGTCGCGATTTATGCCCATTTTTTCGTAGGGCGGCCAGGGCGTGTGAATGGCTCGTTCCAAAGTGCGGGTATAGGTTTTTAGCTCGTTAAAACAGATGTTCAAAGACGCCTGGGCATTGTTGTGGTAACCCAAATCGCCCATGCGCAGCGAGCTGGCCTGCTCACCAAAAAAAGTATTTGCATTAAAGCTGCTGAGGTTGTGCCTTACGTTGGCAACAAAACTCTGGTCCAGCGCTGGTGAAGCGCCAAACAGCAGCATTAACAACCAGCTACGGCGGCGGAAATTACGAATCAACCAGAAGTACTGCTCAGATTTGAAATCTTGCAGGCTCAGCTCGCTGCCGCCCACAGCCTGTTGCCACTGCTGCCAAAACCCTTCGGGTAACGACACGTTGTAATGGGTACCGGCGATACTTTGCATCATTCGCCCGTAGCGCACCGCCAAGCCTTGGCGATACACGTGTTTCATCTTACCCACATTGGAGCTGCCGTAGTTGGCGATGGGAATACTGCTGTCGCCATCCAGACCACAGGGCATACTGGCGGCCCAGAATACTTCGTCGCCCAAGTTCTGCTGCACAAATTGATGGGTGTGGCCCAGCGCTTCAAGCATGCCGGCGGTGGTGTCATACACCGGCGTAATCAGCTCCAGCAGAGATTCCGAATAATCGGTGGTAATGCGCGGGTGGGTCAACGCCGAACCCAGAGCGTGCGGGTGCGGGGTTTGTGCGATGAAGCCGCTGGCATCGGCACGCAAACCTTCTTTTTCAACACCTTTACGAAAGCCCTGCCATTCGCTGGCGGCAAACTGCTTAAATATGTGATGGCGTGATTGAGCCATGAAAAACTCCTGCTGCAACCGCTGTGGTTGCCAAGTAAAGTTGCCAAGTAAATTAACGGTCGCGCTTGTTGGCCGACGCCATGGCCTGAGCCAGAGCTCCTGCCATGGCGCCTTGACCCTGACCCTGATTCTGACTCGCAGCCGGCGCCGGTTTTTGCGCGCTAGCCGCATTGTTGCGATTTGGGCTTGGGTTTTTGTCACCACGGGGCCGTTCAGCCGGCTGCTGGCCAGGCTGATCACTCATGCGCATGGTCAAAGCGATGCGCTTACGCGGAATATCCACCTCCATCACCTTCACTTTTACGATGTCGCCAGCTTTCACCACTTCCCGCGGATCTTTTATAAAACGGTCTGCCAACGCCGATATATGGACCAGACCGTCTTGGTGCACGCCAATATCCACGAAAGCGCCAAAATTGGTGACGTTGGTGACCGACCCTTCCAGCACCATTCCCGGCTCCAGATCTTTCAGGGTTTCTACGCCTTCTTCAAAGCTGGCGAAGCGGAATTCCGGCCGTGGGTCGCGCCCCGGCTTTTCCAACTCGGCAAAGATGTCTTTGACCGTGGGCAAGCCAAACTGCTCGGTCACATAATCCTGCGGGTTCAGGCTGCGCAAAAATGCCGCATCACCCACCAGGTTATTCATATCCCGGTGATTTTTAGCGGCGATGGTTTCCACCACGCGATAAGCTTCCGGGTGCACCGAAGAACGATCTAGCGGATTGTCACCATCGCTGATGCGCAAAAAGCCCGCCGCCTGTTCGAAGCTGCGAGCCCCCAAACGCGGCACTTTCATCAGCTGCTTGCGGTTACGGAATTGGCCGTTCTGGCTGCGATAATCCACGATATTCTGGGCAATGGTGGGGTTTAAGCCAGATACACGGGTTAACAGCGGCACCGACGCGGTGTTCAGATCGACTCCTACGCCGTTTACACAGTCTTCTACGACTGCATTCAGGCTGCGCGATAGCTGTACCTGCGATACGTCGTGCTGATATTGGCCCACACCAATAGATTTTGGCTCAATTTTAACCAATTCCGCCAACGGGTCCTGCAAACGCCGAGCAATGGATACCGCACCGCGAATGGTGACGTCCAGGTCCGGCAACTCCCGCGAGGCGAATTCCGACGCTGAATAAATAGACGCACCCGATTCGCTGACCACAATGCGCGCCAATTTCAGTTCCGGGTAGCGCTTGCACAGATCGGCCACCAGTTTATCGGTTTCCCGCGAGGCAGTGCCATTGCCAATAGCCACCAACTCGATGTTGTACTGGCGACACCATTTGCGCAATTGCTCTATCGACGCTTCCCATTGGTTTCGTGGGGCGTGGGGAAATATAGCCCCGTGGTCCACCACCTGCCCTATGCCGTCAATTACGGCCACTTTCACGCCGCTACGCAGGCCGGGATCCAGGCCCAGGGTGGCTCGGGGCCCGGCCGGAGCAAGCAACAACAAATCTTTGAGGTTATCCGCAAATACCTGGATAGCCTCAGTTTCAGCGGCCTCTCGGATCTGGCCTATCAGGTCAGTTTCGAGCTGGCCAGACAGCTTTACCCGCCAAGTCCAGCGCACCACTTCGGCCAGCCACTTGTCGGCCGCCCGGCTCTGGTCGCGGACATTCCAGTGGGCGGCAATGTAAGATTCCGCCGGGTGCGGCTGGCGACGATCGTCGCTGTTTTCTCCAACGGCAATGGTGTAGCTCAGAATGCCCTCGTTGCGGCCACGTAGAATAGCCAGAGCGCGGTGCGACGGCACTTTTTTTAACGCTTCGCTGTAGTCAAAGTAATCACGGAATTTGGCACCTTCGTCCTCTTTACCAGCAATAACGGTGACTTTCAGCTGGCCTTGCTGCCAGATGAAACCGCGCAGCTGGCCCAGAAGCTCAGCGTCTTCTGCAAAACGCTCCATCAGGATGGCACGGGCGCCTTCCAAGGCTAACTTGCTGTCAGCCACATCGGCGCTCACGAATTGCGTTGCCAAAACCTCTGGCACGTGCGTTGGGTCGTTATAAAGGCCATCGGCCAGTGGTTCAAGACCTGCCTCACGGGCAATCTGGGCTTTGGTACGGCGTTTGGGTTTGTAAGGCAGGTAGAGATCTTCCAGACGGTTCTTGGTGTCTGCACCGTTAATGCTGGCTTTCAACAGATCGGTCAATTTGCCCTGTTCGTCAATACTGGCAAAAATGGTGGCGCGGCGGTCTTCCAGTTCGCGCAGATAGCGCAGGCGCTCTTCCAGGGCTCGCAACTGGATGTCGTCAAGCGCGCCGGTCAGCTCTTTGCGATAGCGGGCAATAAAAGGCACGGTCGCACCGCCGTTTAACAGCTCAACAGTGGCGTTAACCTGCTCTTCACGTACACCAAGCTCATTCGCAATGCGTCGGGAAATACTGTTCATGCTACCTCTACTAATCACGTTCGCTGACAAACAAGGTGGCAAAGGTACAGCGGCACAGGATTACAGGCAAGCAGACTGTCTCTGATTACGAAGGAACGGTACCAACTTGCCCCAAGGCATCGGCCGGGCAAAATAGTAACCCTGTACGTGGTCGCAGTTCAGTTGCCGTAAAAACTCCATCTGTGCGTAGGTTTCCACGCCCTCTGCTACTACGTTCATATCAAGGCTATGGGCCAAGCTGATAATAGCTCGAATAATGTGTTCGGAATCCACAGATTCGCCCAACCCTTGGACAAAAGATTTGTCGATTTTTACCAGGGCAATGGGGAAATGTTGAAGATTACTGAGCGATGAAAAGCCGGTGCCAAAGTCATCCAGAGCGAAGCTGACCCCCAGTTCGTTTAACTCCCGCAGGCATTGCCGGGCGTATTCTGGGTCGTGCATCATCGCGCTTTCGGTAAGCTCCAATTCGAGCAAGCTGGTATCGATATTCGCGTTATAAATAATTCGAAAAATAGTCTCGGTCATCTTGCGGTCGTGAAACTGGCGAAATGACAGATTCACCGCCAGCACTAGCTCCGCAAAACCTAGATCGGCCAATTCACGCAGCCGCTGGCAGGCCTGATCAATCACCCAGTAGCCGATAGGAACGATCAGCCCGCTGCGCTCAGCCAACGGAATAAATTCATCCGGCATAACCATGCCAAGGCGCGGGTGGTTCCAGCGCAGCAGACACTCCACGCCGCGAACGTCGCCGGTGGCCAGCTCTACCCTGGGCTGGTAGTAAAGTTCCAGATCACCAGCGCGCAGAGCCGTGCGTAAATCCGCTTCCATCTCCAGTTGCTTGCCAGCTGAAATGTGAAGCTGCTGATCGTAAAAGCGGAAGCTGGTGCCGTCGTCCTGCTTAGCCTCAAACATGGCCCGGTTGGCTTGGCGCAGCAAATTCTCCGCATCGTTACCTGCTTCAGGATAGGTGGCCACACCAATGCTTGCGTTGACGTTGACCGGGCACCCGTCCAGAACAATGACGTCTTCCATCACTAAATCAATCTTGCGAACCACACGGCTGATGTCCGCAAGATCTTCCACGTGCTCGATGATAATGGCCAACTCGTCGCCGCCAATACGCAGTATGGAATCTGAGCACTGCAGAACCTGGCGAATGCCCGCAACCAGCTTTAGCATGAGCTCATCGCCCTGATGATAACCAAAGTTTTCATTAATGCTGCGGAATTTATCGATGTTCAGGTGCAACAGTGCCAGACGCTGGCCCAGGCTTTCTGCGTGCTGCAACGCCAGGCTCAAGTTTGAAAAAAACAATTTTCGGTTGATCTGTCCGCCGGAATCAACACCTGTACTCTCGGCCTCAAAGGACATCTCGGATCGCACTAACGCCGCTTTTACCGCGCGCCGCAATTGCCAACCGTCCAGCTGTTGGCGGCATAAATAATCTGCGGCTCCCGCCGCAGTCATAGTTGCACTCTGGTTTGCCGGCAGGTCAGCGCCCATAACGACTAAGGGCTTATCGCCGCAAGCCTGAACAAGATGAATTAACCAGGCATTCATGTCACCGTTGTGCAGCTGACAGTCCCATAGCAGCACGTTAAACGGGTTGTCGGCCATAGCACGCTCGAAGCTTGCAGTGTCTGCACACCAGGCAGTACTCATAGCCAAGTCATCGCTGGCCACTAGCAGGCTATTTAACCACAGGAAATCGCGATAATCCGGAGTTAGCACCAACAAGCGAATGCGAGGCTGATCAAAAAAAGCGATAGGCGATACCATCTACGGATCCATGCGTTTGTAAGATTCTCTACACCAATGCGCAGTCATTCAAGCCATACACTTCACTAACAATAGCTGACTTTCCGGTAGGGTGCCGATTACCTAGGTGCTGTAGAATAATCACAATATTAATGCACTTTGCAACCAGGCTGCTGTGACGCCGTGACGAAACTCAATAAAAGACAAAGCGAAGCCGTGCGCTATGCAGACGGCCCCATGCTGGTACTGGCTGGTGCCGGCAGCGGTAAAACCAGCGTCATTACCCGCAAAATTGCGTTTCTGATTGAACAGCTGGGCATTCCTGGCCGGCACATTGCGGCCGTGACCTTCACCAACAAAGCCGCACGAGAGATGAAAGAGCGTGTTGGCCGCATCATCGATCGAAAGCTAACCCGTGGATTAACCGTTTCCACCTTTCATAACCTGGGCCTGAACATAATCCGCGAAGAACATGACCACCTGGGTTATCACCCCGGGTTTTCCATTTTTGATGCCGAAGACGCCAAAGCCCTGATACAGGATTTAATGCTGACTCATGGCAGCACCGACGCTGGTGATGAACTGAACCCGGTACAGATGACCATCTCTTCGTGGAAAAACGCCATGCAGACACCTGCCGAGGTACTGAGCAAGGCTGCAGACGAGCGTGAGCAGAGAATCGCTATCATTTATGGTTACTATAATGAGTACCTGAAAGCATACAACGCCGTTGACTTCGATGACCTGATTTTGCTGCCAGTGATGCTGTTTCGCCAGCACCCGGACGTGCTGGCGAAATGGCAGCGTAAAATTCGTTACATGCTGGTGGATGAGTACCAAGACACCAATGTGTGCCAATACGAGCTTGTTAAGCTTTTAGTGGCAGGGCGCGCCGCTTTTACCGTAGTGGGTGATGATGACCAGTCCATTTACGCCTGGCGCGGAGCGCGACCGGAGAACCTGGCACAGCTGGAACAGGATTTCCCCAGCCTGAAAGTGGTTAAGCTGGAGCAGAATTACCGCTCAACAAGCCGCATACTGCGTGCCGCCAACACGGTGATTGCCAATAACCCACACGCCTTTGAAAAAGTGCTGTGGAGCGATCACGCCATTGGCGAAGAAATCCGCATTATCCGTTGCCGCAATGAAGAAGCAGAAACCGAGCGTGTAGCCACCGAAATACTCGATCAGAAGCTGAAGCAGGGCCTGGGATTCAAAGATTTTGCGGTGCTTTACCGGGGCAACCATCAGGCCCGACTGCTGGAAGTGAAGCTACAGGCCTATCAAATTCCTTATCGCATCTCCGGCGGCCAATCGTTTTTTGCCAAAAGTGAAATCAAAGACGCCATGGCGTATTTGCGCTTGCTGATCAATCCCACTGACGACGCCGCGTTTTTACGGGTGGTTAACGTGCCCCGCCGTGAGATTGGCCCACGCACACTCGAGCAGTTGAGCCACTACGCTCGCGCTCGCAACGTCAGCCTGTTCAAGGCGCTGGGCGATATGGGTGCGCAAAGCCACGTGACAGACAAGGGTTTGGAGCGCCTGCGTCGCTTCGCCCACTGGGTAGATGCTACCTGCAAAAGGTTACACAGCGATGACCCTGTGCAGGTCATCAAGCAGCTGTTTACCGATATAGAGTACGAGGAATGGCTGCTCCAGCATTCGAGCTCTCCCAAACAGGCGCAGCGGCGCATGGAGAATATCTGGTATCTGGTAGATTCCATCCAGCGCATGCTTGACGATGGCAAAGGCACCGCAGACGAAATTGGCGTGGAAGACGCCGTTACCAAGCTGATCCTGCGGGACATGATGGAACAGCGCGAAGAAGAAGACGACAGCGACAAAGTTCAGCTGCTAACTCTGCACGCCTCCAAAGGCCTGGAGTTTCCCCATGTGTTCATCATCGGCCTGGAAGAAGAAATTTTGCCGCACCGGATGAGCATTGAAGAAGAAAACATCGAGGAAGAACGGCGGCTGATGTACGTGGGTATTACCCGAGCGCGGGAAACGCTGACCCTAACCTATGCCGCGTCTCGCCGGCAATACGGCGAAAAAATGGAGACCATTCCAAGCCGTTTTCTAGACGAACTGCCCGAGGATGATGTGCGCTGGTTGGGTTTGGGGGAAGCAGACGTAGAAGTAAATCAAAAGAAAGGAAGAGCAACGCTCAACGCCCTGCTAGGAGACTTGGGCGCCTGACACTGGGCAGTCCGCATTGGCGAACAACCCAGTTTTGCGCAGTGTTACTTGCTCTCTGCCACTAGATATTCAACAGCGGCTGCAATTTCTTCATCCGGGCAGCTGGCACAGCCACCTTTAGCTGGCATGGCGTTATAGCCATTGATAGCGTGGGAGATCAGCGTATCTAAGCCCTGCTCGACACGCGGCGCCCAGGAACTGGCATCACCAATCACCGGCGCACCGGCTGCACCCGTGGTGTGGCATGCCAGACAAACGGCACCATAAACCTCAGAGCCAGAGCGAGGGCCAGCACTGACTGCAACCGTTGGAGCTGCGGCTGCGCCACAATCGTCGCCCTGCAAGCAGATACTGCCTACCGGCTGGATACGGGACAGAATTTCGTCCTCAAAATTTGCCATAGCGGCGCCGGCTGTTAGACCAAAACCAAGCAGAACAGCGACCAGAATTCTCTTCATCTTCACAATGCACCTCGCATTCAAGCGTTATAATAATAAGTCGCCGCATTATAGCGGCTGTACCTTGGCAAAAAAACCAACACGCAGACTGATACATCAATTTCAGCATCATTTGTTGCCATTTGGCAAATCACAAGACCTGTCGCACCGTTATGGTTACCATACGCTCTCGGCCCGTTTATCGCTCAGGAATTCGCCATGAAAGATCCCGGTCACTCTTCCAACCGCTTACGCAAGCCGCTCTTAATTCTAGAGTTTACTGCGCTAGCTACACTACTGGGTTCTATGATCTGGTTTGGTTCCAGTACGCCGCCGGGGGAAGTTCTGGCGCCCGCCTGGTTGCTGATACCGGCTGTGGCCAGCCTGCTGGTTTTCACCAGTTTTATTGGCTTGATGTACCTACGTTGGGTAGTTGCCGCCGGCGCAGAGCGGCAAAATCGCCATAAACTGATTTTCGCATTAATGGCATTGACCATGTCCAGCGTGTGGTTATACGGTATAGCAAATACTTGGATCAGCCTGAACGCCCCGTAAAACCTCACCATTTACACGCCGCTTTTCTTCCGTTAAGGGTCAAAGAGACATTACCAACATGCTATTCACTTCTGCGTTAACAATTATCCGGCAGCGACGCCACGTGTTGGCAACGGCAATATCCGCCGCATTGTACACTTTGGCCTGGGCGCCTGCGGCCGGTGCCCAAACCGACGCTGAGCCCATAGCGGGTCAGCCTCTGTCCGCCCAAGACTGCGCACTGATTCGCGATGGGTTGCAGCGCCTGGCCTGTTTCGATGAGGTTTACCAGCCTGATCTAGCCCGCGACAACGCCAGCACCGAGCAACGGCAGCGGATAGAAAGCGCTACCGAAGCACTGCCGCCAATCAAGCGGAACATAAAAGGAGGACTGAATAGCCCCGGGGCAGACGACGAAACCGCCGTGATGTCGTCGATTCTGGACCGCTACCTGGAAGCAGAAGAGGCCCTGTTTTCGTTCTCTGGCAGTTTTATTCGCCACCGCCCAAATTACATTTTGCCAGTCACCTGGTCCGACCACCCAAATCAGGCACCTACAAGTCCGCGCCTGGGCGTGACCGGCTACGATTACGACCTTAAGCAGGAAGAAGCCAAGTACCAGATCAGCTTCAAAGTTCCGCTATTCACCGGCCTTATGGATAAACGCACTACCCTTTGGTTCGGCTACACCCAGAAGTCTTTCTGGCAGCTTTACAATCAGGATGAGTCCGCGCCGTTTCGTGAAACCAACTACGAGCCTGAACTATTCCTGCGCTACCAACCCGATTGGAACATTGGGCCAGGCCGCCTGGATACGTTGTATGTGGGCATTAACCACCAGTCAAACGGTCAGGCCGAGCCGCGCTCGCGCAGTTGGAACCGCATTGTTGGCATGGGAACTTACACTTACAAGCGCTGGCTGTTCATGGTGAAACCTTGGATACGCTTGCCAGAGGGCAGCACCGACGACAACAACGATATTGAAAGCTATCTGGGCCATGGCAGTTACCACGCAGTTTACAAGCTGACGGAAGACCGCACCTTCTCATTGAAGCTGCTGAACAACCTGCGCATCTCAGACAACAGAACCTCGGTGGAGTTTGGCTATAGCTTCCCCATCGGCGAGGCCATCAAAGGCTTCGTGCATTATTACAACGGTTACGGTGAGAGCCTAATTGACTACAACGAGCGCATTCAGAGGGTCGGCGTGGGAATTATGCTGAACGACTGGCTTTAATCGTTAGCGCAGCGCCAAGGCTGGAAGCCTAAAGAAGCAAAAAGCCCTCCAGATTTGATCGTCTGGCAGGGCCTTGCACTGATTACAAAGAACAAGTCACCATCACGTTTACAGAGCGTTCAAACGCTCCATTTCCACCAGCAGTTCGTCGGTTTTCTCTCGCATCAACGGTATATCGCCACGGGACTCCACATTCAGCCTTACCACCGGTTCGGTGTTGGACATCCGCAGGTTAAAGCGCCAATCATCGTATTCCACACTCACGCCGTCGACGTGGCTCACGCTTTTTGCATCAGCGCCGTATTTTGCTTCGATGGCAGCAATGACGGTAGCGGGGTCTGCGATCGTGCGGTTAATCTCGCCGCTGGCCGGGTAGGCTTCAATACGGGCATCGATCAACGATGACAGCGTACAACCAGCCTGGCACAAACGCTCGGCCACGAGCAGCCATGGAATCATCCCGCTGTCGCAATAAGCAAAATCCCGGAAATAATGGTGGGCACTCATTTCACCGCCGTACACCGCATCTTCATCGCGCATACGCTGCTTGATGAAGGCATGGCCAGTTTTGCTTTCGACGGCAACTCCGCCAGCAGCGGCAACCAGATCCAACGTGTTCCAGATCAGACGCGGGTCGTGAATCACCTTACCCGGGCCGGTCTTGCGCAGAAACTGATCGGCCAGCAGGCCAACAATGTAATAGCCTTCAATAAAGCGGCCATTTTCATCAAAGAAAAAACAGCGATCGTAATCACCGTCCCAGGCGATGCCCATAGCAGCGCCACTGGCTTTTACCGCATCTGCGGTGGCTGCGCGATTTTCTTCCAGTATGGGGTTGGGAACACCGTTGGGAAAGTGGCCGTCTGGGTTGTGGTGTACTTTCAAAAACTCGAACGGCAGGTGCGCCTCAAGCTCATCAATCACCAGCCCGGCACCGCCGTTACCAGCATTGACGACCAATTTCAGCGGTTTCAGATCTGCACCGTTGATATAGCCCAGAAGGTGATCGATATAGGCGCTCATGGTTTCCAGGGTTTGGTAACGGCCCTGATCGTGGGCATCCGCAAACGGTTCCAAAACGCGGTCGCGGATGTCGTTCAGGCCATTGTCTGAACTGATCGGCCGCGATTCTGGCCCCACCATTTTCATGCCATTGTGGTCACGGGGGTTATGGCTGGCGGTTACCATAATGCCGCCATCCATGTCGTAATGGCTGGTGGCAAAGTACACCATTTCGGTACCGCACAGGCCAATGTCGTACACGTCTGCACCCGCGGCCATTAAACCCGAGCACAATGCCTCGCTGATCTCGCGGCTGGACAAGCGAATGTCATAGCCGACAATGATTTTTTTCGCACCGGTTACTTCCACATAGGCACGGCCAATAAGCTCCGCCAGCTTAGGGTTCAGCTGGTCTGGAACACGGCCACGAAGGTCATACGCTTTAAAGCAGGACAGATCCATTGTCGACATTTACTCCGCTGCGGCAGACTGTAACTGGATGTAGTTTTGAATGCCCATCTGACTGATCATTTCCAGCTGGGTTTCCAGCCAGTCGATGTGCTCTTCTTCACTGTCCAGAATGCTGCGGAACAACTCGCGGCTGGTGTAGTCCTGAACAGACTCGCTGTGAACGATGGCATCTTTCAGATCTTTATGGGCAAGATGTTCTATTTTCAGATCGCTTTCGATCATTTCCTGAACGTGTTCACCAATCATCAGCTTGTTCAGATCTTGCAGGTTCGGCAGGCCGTCCAGAAACAGGATGCGCTCGATCAGCTGATCGGCGTGTTTCATTTCGTCAATAGACTCTTCGTACTCTTTAGCGGCAAGCTTGGCGATACCCCAGTCTTTGTACATGCGTGAGTGCAAAAAATACTGATTGATGGCCGTCAGCTCGTTGCCCAACACTTTGTTTAAAAACTGAATAACCTGTTTATCGCCTTTCATAGCGCTTCCCCTAAAGATTTTAATCACGTTAGGTAAGAATAGCGCGTTATGGCAAAAGTTAAAATCGCTGGAATGACAAACCTGGCCGGGCAATCAAACCGGGTGGGCCAGCATACCCGCCAGAGCCATATAACTCGGAGAGCTGTAATCGCGGAGGATTTCGCGGGCGGTTGGTGCACAGCGGCCGCACTGCGTGCCCACGCCCAGCTCTTCACCCAACTGGCGCATGGACGTTACACCGTTGTCCGCTGCGGCACGGATATCACGATCGGTTACGCCGTGGCAAAGGCAGACATACATAGGGCTCTCACTTACGCAATTAAATGTTAGTGATAATTATTAACATTCCGATCTTAAAGTTCAAGCCCTTTGGATATTAATTTTCAGTCAATCTGCTCAAGTTTCGCGCACCCGTCTCGGTAACCAGCACGTTGTCTTCCAGCCGCACACCCCCGCAGCCCTTCAGCTCGCCCAGTATCGCGGTATTGATATACTGCGCCAATGGTCCTTTTAGCAAGGGTTCCAGCAGCGAAGGGATAAAATACAGACCTGGTTCGATGGTCAGTACCATGCCGGCTTCCAACGTTCGTGTCAGGCGTAAAAACGGCGCTTCCGCTGGCGACGGTTCAGGTTTCCCGGCCACATCGTGCACCTGTATGCCCAGAAAATGGCCGATTCCGTGGGGGAAAAACACCCGGGTGATACCCTGCTCTACCATGGCTTCATCGCTGATATCGCTGACCAGCCCACTGGCACTGAGCAGCGCAGCGACACCGGAGTGAGCCTTGCGGTGAATGGCCAGGTACTCAACACCCGGTGCAACCATGTTGCACAAGTGTTCGCGCAACAGGTCCATACCTTTTACCAGTGCTGCGAACCGGCCTTCGCCCGCGGCCGCGTAGGTACGCGTAATATCTGAGCAATAACCGCGGTAGCGCACACCTGCATCCATCAACAGGCTGCGGGACTGCGCCGGTGCCGTGGTGTCGTAATACTGGTAATGAAGAGTACCGGCGTGTTCGTTCAAGCCGATAATACTGTGATAAGGCGCCTCTGTTTCACGCTGCAAGGTCGCCTGCTGATACGCCAGGTTGATCTTAAATTCACTGTCGCCATCGGCGAACGCAGCGGCGGCAGCCTGGTGACCTGCCAGAGCAATATTATTGGCACGGGTCAAGCAGGCCACTTCATAGTCGGTTTTGTGCATGCGGGTTTCATCCAGAGCCACCGTCAACGCCACCGGATTATGATCACCCGGCACGCCCGCAAGCAGGGCTGGATCACCCAAAACGGCCAGCCCTTCACCCTGACCAGTCTCGGCCGGCAATGGCGGCAGAGCCCGGTTGGCAGTGTAGCGAATGTCCATAGCCTGCTGCCAGGGTTCGCTTGGCAGCTGTAAAGTCGCGTGCCAGAAATCCACCGGCTGATACAGCCACAGCACCGGCGTTGTATCTGCCTGAATCAGCAGCCAAGCGTGCTCGTAACCGGTCAGGCCGGTCCAGTGCAGGAACGGGCCAAAGCCCTGGAAAGGCGCGCCCTGATCGTCGCCGTAGCGCACGGGTGTTGCGCCGGCGCTGATCAACAGAGCGCTGTAGCCATGGTTCGCCAGCGCTCGCTGATAGCGCTGCTGCAACTCGGCAATGTGGTCAGGTTGCAAGGCCAGAACTTGGTTATCGGTCATATTGAGTTTCCAATGTGTTCCAGAGTGTATTGAATTCCTGGCTACGGGGTTGGCTTAGGCGCAGCAATCGAATTTCCAGTGTTACGTCCCAGCGCTCATCGCCGGCGCGCACCAGGCTGCCAGATTCTTCGCTTTTTTGTGCCATGCGCTGGGGCAGCCAGCCCATGCCAAAGCCCTTCTCTACCAAGGCTTTCACGCTGGCCGACTGGGCGTTTTCATTCAGCGGTAATAGATTGGCAGTGGTCTTCTGCCGCGCCAGATGGGTGGTAATGGCGGGCTGTAAAAAACCCCGAGGGTGGTAAGCAATCAGCGGCACCGGCTGCGCAGCGCTGCCCGGCAGAGCAAAACGCGGGACGCCCTGTTCGTCGCCAACGCTCAACGGTATCAGCGCCTCCTTTGACAGGGTCAGGGAGCGGTAGGCGCTGCTGTTGAGCCGCTCACGCCAGGGCAGGTCTTCATGCCAGTAACACAGCACCAGATCGCAGTCGCCGTTGTCGAGCGCATCCAGAAATTGCTCGCCTATCCAGTTGGTGGCCTTCAGATTCAGTTGCAGTCGCTCGGCTACCCCGGCCTGTTGCGCCCAGGTCTGGTAAAAGTGGGAGAACAGGCCCTGGGTAGAACCCACACTGATGCGGGCACTGGCATCGGATTCAAGGTGTTTTACCCGCTCGTGGGTGTCGCGAACGTCGCGGGTAACCCGCGCGCACAGCTCGGCAAAAACCTCACCCGCAGGAGTCAGCGACAGTGGCAACGTCTGGCGGTTGACCAAGGTTGCACCCATGGCGTCTTCCAGCAGGCGAATACGCCGGCTGAAGGTAGGCTGGCTGACGTGTTGAAGCTCAGCCGCACGGGAAAAATGGCGGGTGCGGGCCAGCGCCATAAAATCTTCCATCCAGCGTACTTCCATTACCCCCCCACGGCTTCGCGGACCATTGGCTTTGGATCAAAGACGCCATGATAACGCATCGGCTACTGGGTTTTCACAAACGGCCTTCTTCGACCCCGTGGCAGGCCACTTGACCACCGTCATCTGTGGCAAACAATTCCGGGATTTCCTGGCGGCAGCGATCATTAGCGTAGGGGCAACGGCCATGGAATACGCAGCCCGACGGCAAATTGACCGGCGTAGGCACTTCGCCCTGCAGGCGAATGTAATTGGGCCGGCCGTCTTCCAGCCGCGGTATCGCAGACAGCAATGCCTGGGTGTAAGGGTGCCGCGGGGCGGCAAACAACGCTCTGGTAGGCGCCAGTTCACACACCCGGCCCAGATACATCACCGCCACACGGGTGCCAAAGTGCTCCACCACCGCCAAATCGTGGGTGATGAACAGATAGGTCAGATTGCGCGATTCCTGAGCGTCCATCATCAGATTCAGCACTTGCGCCTGAATAGACACATCCAGCGCCGAAATGGGCTCGTCCGCCACAATAAACTCCGGGTCTACCGCCAAGGCGCGGGCTATGGCAATCCGCTGGCGCTGGCCGCCGGAGAACTCGTGGCCGAAGCGGCTGCCCCAATCCGGATCAATACCCACCGATTGCATTACCTCCTGTACTTTATTAAGCACGTCGGCTTTGCTCCACTCGGGATGATGGAAGTGAATGGGTTCTTCCAGAGTTTGCTGAATGGTCATCCGCGGGTTCAGCGAGGCGTAAGGGTTCTGGAAAATCATCTGCATTTTACGGCGGTACGGCAGCAGCGCTTTGCCTTCCAGCGTATCGATGCGCTTGCCTTCATAGTGCACTTCACCAGCGGTGGGCGACAGCAAGCCCATAATAGTGCGAGCAACCGTAGACTTGCCGCAGCCAGACTCGCCTACAACGCACAGGGCTTCGCCTTTGAACACCTGCAGGTTCACGCCGTTGATGGCGTGCACCGCTTCCTGTTTGCGCTGAAAGCGTCCGTTTTTGAAGCTGACCTGCTCCAGAAAGCTACCTGACAGGTCGAATTTCTTTTCCAGTCCGCGAATATCAACCAACGGCGAGGCACTCATGGGGTCACCTCCCGGGCTTGCTGTTCTTGTGCAATCAAACGTTCCACCTCATAGCAGGCCACATCTACATTACCGGCCCGCACATACTCGGGCATGGTGCTGCGGCACTCATCGGTCGCGAATGAGCAGCGCGGGTTGAACGGGCACCCGCTGGGTACATTCTTCAACGACGGCATGGCACCGGGAATCTGAAACAGCCTCGCACCGGGCTCGCCCATTTGCGGCAGTGCGTTTATCAGCCCCTGAGTGTAAGGATGCTGGGCATCGTTAATAATTTCGCGGGTCGGCCCCTGCTCGATGATACGGCCGGAGTACATCACCAGCATGCGCTGGGACACCTGGGACACCACGCCCAAGTCATGGGTAATCAGCATCAGCGCAACGTTTTCCTGTTCGCACAGATCCAGCAGCAGAGCCATAATTTCCGCTTGAATGGTCACATCCAGAGCGGTGGTGGGTTCGTCGGCAATAATAATTTCAGGGTCTAGCAGCAAGGCGATGGCAATAATCACCCGCTGGCGCATACCGCCAGACAGCTCATGGGGATATTGGTCCAGGCGCTTCTCGGGGGACGGAATCTGCACCTTACGCAGCTTGTCTACGGCAATGGCCCGCGCGTCTTTGGTGCTGATCCGGCGGTGAGCCTTTATGGCTTCCACCATCTGGGTACCAATGGTCAGTACCGGATTCAGGGTCATCATCGGGTCCTGAAAAATCATGGCGATGCGATTGCCGCGGATTTTCCGCAGTTCACGCTCACTCATGGCCGCCAGGTCTTTGCCTTCAAACAGAATCTGCCCGCCGGCAATGTAGCCCGGCTGCGCGATTAGATTGAGAATGGAAAATGCCGCCACGGATTTACCCGCGCCAGATTCGCCCACCAGGCCCAGCCGTTCGCCTTTGTCCAGCGAAAAGCTGATGCCCCGCAGGGCTGTCAAATCGCCACCGCGCACGGCAAAGCGAACATCCAGATTTTTTACTTCCAGCAATGCCATCGAATTATCCCTTGTACAGCCGTGGGTTCATTACATCGCGCAGCCAGTCGCCCAGAAGGTTGATCACCAGCACCAACACCACCAGCACCAGGCCGGGCAGCAGGGTGATCCACCAGGAACCGCTCTGAATGTAGTCGAAGCCGGATTTGATCAGCGAACCCAGTGAAGGCTGGGTCTCAGGCATACCCAGGCCAAGAAAAGACAGCGCCGCTTCAGAAATAATGGCGTTGGCAATTTGCACCGTACCGATCACGAAAATCGGCGAAAGAGTATTGGGCAGAATGTGGCGGAACATAATACGGTTGGTGCGAAAACCCATCACCTTGGCCGCGTCTACATATTCCTTTTTCTTCTCTGCCAGCACCGAAGCACGCACGGTACGGGCAATTTGCGGCCACTCGGCCACTCCGATGATAAAAATCAGCATATAAATGGCGATTTCACCAAACATCAGGCTTCCAAAGCTGGCCTTGAACACGGCGCCCACAATAATAGCCACCATCAAGGTAGAAAACGACAGCTGCACGTCGGCGATGCGCATCAGAATAGCGTCTACCCGACCACCCAAGTAGCCCGCCAGCAGGCCGAACATAATACCCAAAGCGGCTTGCAGAATGACCGCACCAAAACCAATCATCAACGACACCCGGGTGCCGTACAGAATGGTCGACAGCATATCCCGGCCCTGAGCGTCGGTGCCCAACGGGAAGGCCCCGTCGGCGCCGCTCATGCCAATCGGCGGCAACTCTGAGTTCATAATGTCGATCAGCGCCAGATCGTAGGGATCAGTCGGTGCTAACAAGGGTGCAAAAATCGCCGACAGAACCATCGCCAACAATACGATAAAGCTAGCAATGGCTACTTTGTCACGCTTAAAGCTGTACCAGAGGAAAGAGTCGCGGACGCGAGCCCAACGGGAGACAGTCGCGGTCATCATGCTTTTTTACCTGTCAGTTTTACAGTGGGGTTCACCAGGCCGTAGATCAGGTCCACAATCGTGTTGGTAATCACAAAAACCAGCCCCACCACCATCAGGTAGGCCACAATCAGCGGAATGTCGCTGCGGGTAATGGCTTCCAGAAACATCAGGCCCATGCCCGGCCACTGGAATACGGTTTCAGTAAGAATGGTGTAAGCGACCATGATGCCGAGCTGCACACCGCCGACCGTAATCACCGGCAGCATGGTGTTTTTCAAGGCGTGCAAAAAGTTGATGCGGCCGGAAGACAGCCCCTTGGCACGCGCGTAGCGAATGTAGTCGCTTTGCAGCACTTCCATCATTTCCGCACGAATCAGCCGGATAAACAGCGGCAGCATAATAGACGCCAAAGACACACAGGGCAGCACCAGGTGCAAAAGGCCGTCCCAGGAAAAAAATCCTGAATTCCAGGTACCGAAAAAATGGGTAAGCTCGTCGCCGCGGCCGTAAGACGGCAAACCGCCATCGGTAGACAGGGCGCCATTGAGCCAGGTGCCCCAACCGGTATCCGTTGGAAACATTTCAATCGTGACCCCAATCGAAAACAGCTGGATCAACACGATGGCGGTCAAGAACACCGGAATTGAAATACCCACAGTGCTGATGCCCATAAAAAATTTCGACAAAAATGCTTGTGGGCGAATGGCTGCGTAAACACCAATAGGCACCGAAAACACCAAAATGATCAAGCTGGCACCAATCACCAATTCCAGGGTAGCCGGAAGGTGTTCAGCAATAACCTGCAACGTAGGCTTGCCGTAGAAGTACGAAATGCCCAGATCTCCCTGCAGAGCATTACCGGCAAAGCGCGCATACTGCACGTAAATGGGGTCATTCAAACCCATGTCTTCACGTATGGCATCGCGCTCTTCCAGCGACACCGACATGCCCACAAGTTCCTGCAGCGGGTCACCCAGGCCGTCCTGAATGGCAAACGCGATCACGCTGATCACGAACATGACCAGAAATGCCTGGGAAATCCGTTGAACCAAAAACGCTAGCATGAAAAATGTCCGGATTAGGCGTCAATAAAAAAGCCGGTTACAGGCGCCCTTGGGAGAGTGGGTGCCCGCAACCGACCGGGTTTTACAGGTTGATCACGTGTGATTAGAGGCGGTTACTCGACCACTAGGTCTCCCAGGTACGGGAAGTTCATCACGTTCAGTATGGGTTCAAGTTTTACGTTCTTCTTTGAAGCCCAAGCCAGATCCTGCCAGTGCAGGGGGATGAACGCAGCATCGTCATACAGTTGCTTTTCTACGTCTTGCAGCATCGCAGCGCGTTTTTCACGATCGGTTTCCACATTGGCTTTTGCGACCAGCGCGTCAATTTCCGGATTGCAGTAGTTACCCGCGTTGTACTGGCCAGCGCCGGTATCGGCGTTCGGGCAGAAGGTCAGGAACTCGAAGAAGTTCGCAGAGTCTTCGGTATCGGCGTGCCAGCCAATCAGCATCATGTCACCTGAACGAGCATCAAATTCAGGCCAGTACTGAGCCTTGGGCAGGGTTTTCAAATCCACCGTGATGTTAATGCGCGCCAGCATGGCCGCAGCCGCCTGGGCAATCTTGTCGTCATTCACGTAGCGGTTGTTGGGCGACATCATGGTAATGGTAAAGCCGTCTTCGTAGCCGGCTTCCTTCATCAGTTCCTGCGCCTTTTTCACATCATAACGAGGCTTCAACGATTCGTTATGACCAGAATAGCCAGCCGGTGACATCTGCGCCGCAGGAGTTGCAAAGCCTTTCATGATTTTAGCCGCAATGCCTTCCTGGTTAATGGCGTAAGCCACCGCCTGACGCACTTTGGGGTTCTTGAAGGCCTCAACACGATCCTGGTTCATGTGGAACATGATGATGCGGGTACCGCTCATGGCCACCAGATCTGTGTCTTCGTCGCGCTTGATGCGTTCCAGATCGGTTGGCGGTACCGGAGCGATGAAATCCACACCACCAGACAACAACGCCGATACGCGGGTGTTGTTTTCTTTGATGGGCGTCAGCACGATTTTCTTCACGTTGCCGGGTGATGCTTCATCCCAATAATCGGCAAAGCGTTCAAACTCCATACGCACGCCCTGCTGACGCGACGTAACAATGTACGGGCCAGTGCCGGACAGGTTGCCAGACGCAAAGGAACTGCCATGTTTGGTAATGGCCGCTTTGCTCTGGCCATTTTCGGTCTCGCCGGAGTAGAACTTGCTGTCCATCGGAAAAATGTAAGTCGCGGTGTTCAGCAACAGCGGGTATGGCTCGGCGGTAACCAGTTCAAAGGTGTAGTCATCAATCACATTGATGCCGTTGAAAGGCGCGAAGATCGCTTTAAAATCAGAGCTTTGCTTCAAACGATCGTAGGTAAACACGACATCTTTGGTGGTTAGTTCATTACCGGAATGGAATTTAACGCCTTCGCGCAGCTTGAAACGCATGGTTTTGTCATCTATGCGCTCCCAACTTTCTGCCAGGCGGGCATCAAAACCCAGGTCTTTGTTCCAGCGTATCAGCGGGTCAAAGGTCATGTGGGACAGTTGCAGCATACCGCCAGACAACTGTTCATGGATGTCCAGGGTGACGGGATCGGCGTCGTAGGCCATTTTGAGTTCTTTCGTCGCTTCAGCAGACAGCGCTAAGGGCGCCGCGGCCAAAGCCATAGAGCCAACAAATGCGGTTAATAGCTTTCTCATCGCGTTTTCCGTTGCTGTTTTAAGAATTTTACGGACGAATCGGCGCCCAAAGGCACCAGATACCTTGTAGTAACCTAGTCAACACACAGCAAAACGGCAATTGAAATTGCGACATACCCCTATACGCAAGATGCATACAGGCGTTTGAATGGACCCATGGGTTGGCGTAAAAAGCCTGTCACCAGTTGAAAAGAACCGGCAGCAGCAACGCGGTAAACAGCCCTGTCAGGCTCATGCCCAATGAAGAAAAAGCACCTGCGGTACTGCTGATTTCAAACGCCCGCACGGTGCCAATGGCGTGGCCATTCAAGCCGAGTGCAAAACCGATCACCCGCTCATCCGTAATTTTCAACAGGCGGGTGGCGACCTCGACGCAAAAGGTGGTAAATACGCCCGTAATCAATAGAGCCGCCATCAACATCGGAACCGAGCTGCCAATGATGTCACCAATACCCAGCGCGATGGCTGCTGTAACCGATTTTGGTGCTAGCGACGCCATAACCGTTGGCGACGCACCCAGCGCCCAGGCAATGACCAGCGTGTACAGCACCGCCAGTGAGGCGGCTATAGGCAAGGTCAGAACGATAGGCCAGAACATGGCACGAATATGATGAATGTTTTGATACAGCGGCACGCCCAGCGCCACTGTAGCCGGGCCCAGCAGCAACATCAGCCAGTTCGCACCGTCGCGATAACTGTCTGGATCTAAGCCTAGCAGCGCAATCATGCCGGCCAGAATAGTGGCTGCGGGCACAACCGGTGGCAGCCACACCGGGCGGCCAATAGCAATGTACACACTGTTCGCTGCAAAAAATGCCAGTATAGTCATCGCGATGGCGAGCATCGGCGTGCCTGCCAGCACGTGAGACAGCGTTAGTAAACGCTCCCAAATCGTCAACGGGCTATTCATGATTGTTTGATCCAGAGGGCAGTTTGCGCGCCAGCACATTTAATAGAACCAAGGTGGTGACTACACTCAAAAAAGTGCCCACCAGCAAAGACACACTCACCGCCAGCCACTGACCGGTGAACTTGCCGGAGATGAAAAATATCTCTGTTAGGCCGGGCATAATCAGCAAAATAAGCACCGAGATCAGAGCCTGGCTGGCACTGGCCACAGCATTGCCCACGCCACCGGTCGCCATAAAATACAGCGTGAGCATCATCAGCCCCAGAATACCGCCGCTAATCGGCACTAAAAAAACCAGTCGCAGTGCTTCCCCTAGCAGGAAAAACAGCACCAGAATCAGAAAACCCCGTAATATCGACATAGGCGGCGCCCAGCTATTCCTTAAATGAATTACACTCGTCGCGCGCATTGTCACCCACGCACCGAAAGGGCGCAAACTGCCCCGCGATTACCACAGGAATCCCATGGCGCTCAAAGCTACCATTTTTAAAGCCACGCTGAATATTGCCGATATGGATCGCCATTACTATGCCGACCACCAGCTGACCCTGGCCCGCCACCCTTCAGAAAACGACGAACGCATGATGGTGCGGCTGCTGGCGTTTGCACTGAACGCCAGTGACCAACTGGAGTTCTCAAAAGGCCTGAGCACAGACGACGAGCCAGAACTGTGGCAAAAAAGCCTGAGCAACGAAATTGAACTTTGGATTGAACTGGGCCTGCCCGATGAAAGCCGCCTGCGCAAAGCCTGCAACCGCTCAAAACAGGTGATTCTATACACCTACGGCGGCCGCGGCGTGCCCATATGGTGGGACAAAAATAAAGCAAAACTGGCACGTTTTAACAACCTGACTTGCGTGAATCTGGACCCGGAAGCCACCGAACAACTGGCAGGCCTGGCACAGCGTGCCATGAGCCTTCAGGTAACCATTCAGGACGGCGAAGTGACCTTCAGTAATGAGCACGGGCTTGTAGCCCTAACGCCCGAGCGGTTCGCCTAGCGGAGCCAAGTTGGCTTCTTATTCAGGACCAAACCCGAAAATTAAGCGCCGCTGCCCGGCAAGGGCTGGACAGTCGCCCGCTGCAAACGTAAGATTACGCACTCGAAATTAGCGCGCAGCCGTTAAGCTCGTAAGCGCCCGTAGCTCAGCTGGATAGAGTACTGCCCTCCGAAGGCAGTGGTCACAGGTTCGAATCCTGTCGGGCGCGCCATATTTTTCAAGGCCTTACGTGAAAGCGTAGGGCCTTTTTATTTGGCTGTGCCCGAATTGTGTCCATGATTTTAAATCAACTTTTCTTCGCGCGGGGATTTTGACCTTTGCGCTGATGCGGACACACTGCGGATTGGACACAGTATTCCCCGTAGATACTCATGCTAACAGTCGAAACTAAACGCCAGATGAGCACTCTTTAAAAATCAATAAATCAAATCATTGTGAGCCAGCGGCATCTTATTTAGCAGGCTCCGGCGCTCTCGCCAGTCTGGCAAATGCTTATCCATGTAGGCCTTAAACCGCTCGTTATGCCTGCGCTCCAGTAAGTGAATCAACTCATGTACCAGTCTGTATTCAAGGCATTCTAGCGGCTTTTTAGCGAACTCCAGGTTCAACCAAATACGCTTTGCTTGCGCATTGAAGCTGCCCCGCTTGGTTTTCATATTCTTTACGCCCCAACTATTGGGTGTAACACCAATTTTTTCTTCCCAGGGATGCAACGGTAATTCCCCCATTTTTAGAGGGAGTGCATTCGACCGGTCACGACAACACCTCCGTTTTTAGGGGGGATTACCGCTGAACATGGCCCGGCTGAGCGTGGACCCGGACGCTGTAGTGAGCTATCACGAAGCTTTAAAGAGCCCCATCAAGGCCGAAGCCGGAAAAGTCCAGCCACGAATTCACGTTTACACCGGTGGCGCAGACAAGATAGCGCCGTCCCTATGTGTCAGCGTAGTTGGTCAGGTTTGGTTTGCTCCCGAACTGATAAAGTGAGAAGCGCGGTTCGTAAAGTAGTGGTATGTTATCAAACAGAAATCATTTTTAACGCAAAGGGACATGTATGAACAATTCTGAAGACGTGCTTCAATCCCCACTGTTTCAAACCGTCGCTGGCTTGGCTTTTGAATCAATCATGGTGACAAAAGCTTCTTCCGATCATACTAACTCTGTAATCATCTATGTAAATCAGGCCTTCAGCAATCTGACCGGCTATTCTGCGGATGAAGTAATCGGAAAAACACCAGGATTGCTTCAGGGACCGAAAACCGAGAGAGGAGTAAAAGAGCGCTTGTCTGACGATCTGAAGAATAATCGGACCTTTCACGGCGACACCATTAATTACCGCAAGGACGGCTCCTCTTTTATCATTGAATGGAAAATCTCGCCGGTAATGGATGGCGACGAAGTCACGCATTATGTGGCAGTCCAGAGAGCTATCGGTTAGAGCTTATAAATGCGTTCGAGCAGAGGGCGACATGGCATCATTAACGTTTCGACCACCGAGCTCAATGAGCAGCTGCGATCGAATGTATTCGTCTGTATCTTCCACAACCGATGGATAAGTAATTTAAATTTTTTCGCTTCCACCGTCCACTTCAACGATGTGCTGGTCGGCAGTCGGTAATTTTGCCAGCTAATTCCTGATCTCACATCCAGGCGCCCGCTGGGCATTCTTTTCGGGGAGTTCCAGCCGCGACCTGCAGTCCAGATGACACATGTCACTGCCGATGCGAGGCTTACTTAGGGAAGCAATGCCTGTGTCCAGCAGGCTCCTGGATGGGCTATTAGCCCGTTATTGTTAATTCAACACAACCACATACTGCACTCACCGAATCCTTGGATGTCCGAATTCCGGACACTCATTACCTAACAGTTGCGAGCCACTCTCCAAGGCGTAAAATCCTAACAACTAGCTCCAAGGACAACCTTGGGCACCGGTCAAATGTCCTATTTCCGGACAACGAAGACCTATCAGCCTTGTGCCCAAAAGTAGCGGTGCTCTCCGAAGGCAGTGGTCACAGGTTCAAATCCTGTCGGGCGCGCGATATTTTTCAATTCCGAAACTTTGGATATCAACGCTGCCAGCAGGTCGCCCGTGGAATCGGGCCAAAGGCCCAATACAAAAAGGCGGCGCCGCGCCTGCACTTGATACTGATTGAGCCTTCTCCCCATCCCGGCACCTTTTCAGCACGCCGATGACTACCTGTTTGAAACCAAGCTGGAGTTGTATGTATTTCATCCAAAATATCGCAATGATAACAATGGCTAGCTAGTAATCTTGCGCCAAACTAATCGACTTTACAGGCTACTCTAGAACGGTAACCAATAGAAATCTGATTCTCAATATACAGTAGTTAAGTCGTTGAAAAGCGATAAGTTCGCGGTGTTCGCTAAACACTTTCAGATTAGGCAACTTTTCCAACACATACACGCACATACGGAATCTAAGTGGCATTTTTGACATGGCAGAGGTCGGCAGTTCAAATCTGCCTAGTCCCACCATTACTATCAATGACTTGCACGACCTCGCAAAACCTCGTTGTAAAATTTTAGTAATACTGTTGTAAAACGTTTCACTTATACAGTATCGATTTCAGGCTCAATTCCGCAGCCACCGTCATCCATTTTTGTTCATGCCCAGCTTGGTAATACGCCGTCATCTTCTCGTCACTGTGAGCCATCAGCGCTTGTACATACCCCTGACTGTACCCTGCTTTTTCGTAGAGCCATGAGCCCAAAGAACGGATCTCGTGAAACGTTGGACGCTGCTCTTTTGGCTTGTCGTCAAACAACCCCGTCTGATCTCTTAGCGTGCGGAACTGTTCGGTGAAGTTGTTGTCCATGAGCTGGGTCCAGTGCTCGCGACCCCCTGCCCTCACTTTGCGCATCGGCGCCCGATGCACAACGAACGGGCTAGCCACCACGTCACGCGACCTTCTTATGATGTCGCGGATCTCCGGCGTGACTGGGATCCGCAAATGCGCCCATTCGTTTTTCCTGGTCTTCTGCCGAGTAATGTAAAGCGCGCCGTCTGTCTCATCCGCATATTTCAGATGGATAACCTCGTGCCGCCCCTGCAGTGCAACAATCGCCAGCTCCATGGCAATCTGCATCCAGTGCGGAGCGATCGCGTGAATGACCCGGTATTGATCCAGGTTCATGCGCTGGCGGTCTTTACCCTGATCGGTTTTTGAATAAGTGACTTCAGCCGGGTTGTCGCGCTCTGACGGGTACCAGCCTTTAGTCTTCGCAAACCGGAACAAGTCAGCCACGGCCCCGCGGTGCTTCACATAGCTATCGCGCTTAAAATTGTCGCTCAGGTATTCAGCCACCGTACGCACATCGATATCTAGCACAGCTAAACGGCCCAGATCCTTTTCAAAACGCTTTAACCGGTATTCCTTATTCTGCAGCGTGGCCGGCGCCGGCTGCTGCGCCTCGATCACGTCGGTGCGATACGCTTTAATCAGCGCTGCTACGTTATGGCCTGCTGTGCCCCATCACCTCCCCAACCAAGTCACCAACCGCCATTAGCCGGGAGTTCAGCACCCGGGCCGCAGCATTGGCTTTCTGCCGATTCGAACCCATGCCATGGCGCTTTGCTGTCTGCGGATGCCGGTAGCTGAAATAAGTCACGCCGCGCAACTCGCTTGCGTACAGATTCGGTTCTAGCCCATGGTTACGCCTAAGACGCTTTCGCGGTGCCATTCAGGATTCCGTCTACAAGTGGGTTTCCGGTTTGTTGCGCTTCCGCCTCGATGTCCACAAACCATTTCTTGCCACGCTTCACAGCCGGTATTTCGCCCATGGATGGCCAGTGCTGACAAGTTCGCAGCGGCGGCGGTGATCCGGCGAAACGCCGAATACGCCATTCTGCCAACACGATCAAAGGTATTTTCCATGAAATGGATTGCTACGACTGCGGCACAGCCGGTCTGGTCGACAAGGAAACCGGCGAAGCTCTTCCCGATGCCGAAGCCAAGCTGCAGTTGCAGTTGCAGTTGCAGTTGCAGTTGCAGTTGCAGTTGCAGTTGCGATTAGAAATACGCCGATTGAGAGAAGAAAACCACGAACTGCGCCGCCAGCTGCTAGAGCGGGCCAAACAAGACAACGGCCGGTGCTATGGCCCGGGTGGTCAGCGATACCACGGAGATTGATTGTGCTCACACGAAAGACTCGGTTGCGCAGCAAGGCACAGCTCAAGGCCAGATCACCGATGAAGCGCGCCAGCTCCGGGCGTTCAACGCTCAAATCCAAGGCACCTAAGCAAAGTAAAATCAGACTTAGCGCTAAAGATGAGCAGTGCCTTGTGCGTGTACTAGGTGTATGCAACGGCAATTCCGCGACCGTGGTGCTGGCTCATCTGAACGGCGCCGGCGTCGGTATGAAAAGCCCCGACTGGCAAGCGGCTTACGCCTGCAGCGCCTGCCACGAATTTCTGGACGGTGGTTATGCAGACAGTGGAATTTGGCGCGAACAGCGCGACTTACTCCACCTGCAGGGCATTATCCGGACACAAGAGCGGCTGTTGTACAAAATCTCCCGATAGCTACAATGGGTAGCAACCTAATAGCTTTTGCACACAACAGGATGCCAAACCATGAAAATGAAAACTTTAACGCTTATCACTCTGATTTGCTCTTTGTCGCTGGTCGGATGCGGCGGCGGTGGCGGCGGTGGTAGCGGTGGTAGCGGTGGTGGTAGCGTTCAACAGTCACCAGGAACAAGCACGCCAGCACCCGTTATAAATGAGGGTGCCAAGCTGCTCATTAAGGCGCCAAAGAACCTGAGTGCCCGAAATATTGTTATTGCCGTTGCGGATTCGGGTGTCAATTCTGAGCATAGTGAGTTTTATGAAACCGGAATCGATGGGCGCAGTGCATCCTTCGCTTCGGAACTGGTCACCGATACCAATGGCGACTTAGCTTATGAGTTACGGCCGGTTTATTCCGATGGTTATCGCCCGGATGCTTCAGATACGCGGAGTAATCAAGCAACATCTCACGGTACAGCCGTTGCCTCGCTGATTTTTGGTAAAGAGTCTGGCATCACCTCCGGCGGGAATCTTTTAGCGCTGGATGTGGTTTATTCTGGCTCGGTAGATGACGGGTCATTTGACCCATTTGGAAGTGTTCCGGATCATCTTGCAGCAATGCTCGCCGTATCAGAGCTATCCATGTCCGGTACGATCGACTTTTTGAACCTGTCCATTGAGGGCGCCGGCACTTACCTTAACGTGCCCGACAATGGGGGCGTTCATAAAGATATTTTTGACCTGATCCCGGCCACAGGTACCGGAATCATTGGCGCAGCGGGAAACGCGGCACTGGATCTCTCCGAGATTTACGCAAGCAACACACCAGCATGCACCGATGCGGAAATGGACGCAGCAACAGGGTATGCGTTCGAGCGGTGTTACGCGCTTAAATATGACCGTGAAAACAGAGAGTTCGTGGCCTACGACGACGACGATTTACGCCCATACTTCATCTTTGTAAGTGCAGTAAACAATAGCGGTCAGCTTGCAAGTTTTTCAAACAAACCTGGAGCAAGCCTGAAAATCCAACAACGTTTTATTGCTGCGCCAGGCGTTAACCTGAAAAGCGCTTTCTATGCCGACAACGACACATTTATTACAGTGTCCGGCACATCGTTTGCAGCACCGCTTGTTACAGCCGCAGCGGGCGCTGTTAAATCAAATTTCTCAAGTTTGAGCAGCAAAGCCGTACTGCAAATCTTGCTCGATACGGCTGATAAGAGCTTCGCGGGCTACAACCCTGAAGAGCACGGAATGGGAATACTGGACATCGAAAAAGCGCTACAGGTTAATCCTTCAAACTACCTAAGCATTTAAACCAAGCAATAAATAAAGTGCCCACTTTCAGGTGGGCGCTTTGCGTTTAGCCCAGCTATAGAAATCAGCTTAAAACTGACAACCTGATACGCCAACGCCGCGCGCCCCCCCACAAGAAAGATCGGCAGGTTTGCGTTGGTCCCCTTGCGGCTTCCCGCGGAAAAGTCAGTTCGTTCATTAATGGTGATCCTTTGAGAAAAGAAAGCTGCATCCAGTTAGACGTGTGACAGTTAAAGGATTCATTCAAATTCAGGGGGCAGCGTGAGCGAAACCAAGCCAGAGCAAGGCATAACGGGCGTCAAGTACGATGCTCACAAACCGATGATGGACCTGATACCACCACTGATGGAACCGGAAGTGGCCCGGGTGCTAACTGTTGGAGCTGAAAAGTACAGCCCAAAGAACTGGCGCCATGTTCCAAGCCTACGTGAGCGCTACACCGCAGCAGCCAAGCGCCACATCAACGCTCTGCAGCAGGGAATCATTGCGATGAGGAGACCGGTCTACATCACGCCGCGCGCGCTGTGTGCTGCCTGATGTTCTTGGGTGAAGTGGACTTGGAAGTTAGCACTGATTGATCGTCCCAAGGTTTCTGGCGTGACACTGCGAATCGTGGATTACAGGCACGACCGACTACATTGCGCACCTGATAACCTGGCGGCCGCGTTTGCATCTCCAGCACATTGCGCCACTGTCACCGCCGGAGCAATACCGACCCACCACTCGCAGACCATCCGAACCGGTTTTTGAGGATGTAGGCTGGGTAATGATTCGCTCGAAACTTGAGATTACACTCCCCTATAAATATCATCCAAACCACCGAAGAACCTCAACTATCGAGACCTAACCTCAGATATCTTGAATGACAGACCAACGAAAAATAGTAGGCTATCAGCCCGTTATTGTTAATTCAACACAACCACATACTGCACTCACCGGATCCTTGGATGTCCGAATTCCGGACACTCATTGCCTAACAGTTGCCAACCACTCTCCAAGGCGTAAAATCCTAACAACTAGCTCCGAGGACAACTTTGGGCACCGATCAAATGTCCTATTTCCGGACAACGAAGCCCTATCAGTCTTGTGCCAAAAATCGATTCTAATCGGTCAAAATACTGATAAATAGGGATTTTTTATTGCACTTGGATTTGGATTAAGTATTTTATTTTCCAGATTTAGGACGATTAAACCCTCTTACACACGCACTGTAGCGGTGCTCTCCGAAGGCAGTGGTCACAGGTTCGAATCCTGTCGGGCGCACCATATTTTTCAAGGCTTTACGTGAAAGCGTAGGGCCTTTTTATTTGGCTGAGCCCAAACGGTGCCCGTGGTGTATCCATGAAAAAAAGATAGGTAACGACTTTATTTTGACTCCTGCCCGCCATAAACCGTTTTCTATAATGGACGCAAAAAAGGCTCGCTGAGCCTTAAGTCTATACCAGCTAATTCTATACTTGAGCCCCGCAAAGATTTTCAAATCCAGACCAGCCGCTACCGTATTGACCAGGCTCATCGGTACTGCAAATGATCGTCAAAAAAGCTCCCTTCCGGACGCCTCTTCAGCCGGGTTATCCCGGTATAAAAAAGCCTCCCGTAGACAATCGCTACTTTCGAAGCGGGTTCGATCGTTACGCCTGGATCGTGTGCTGCGCGTGCCATGTAACCGAGGCTCAGAAGCGCATCGGCTGTTCGCTGTTTGAGCCGGAGGTCAGTGGCGGGTTTAGGGTGCATGAGATTCTCGGGTCATCGCCACCCTTACACCCACTATAAAGCGTATGTGGAACGAGGCAATAGCGAGCGGATCCTGCGTTTTTACAGCGAAGTTCACTTGTCTCCGACGCAGTAGGCCAGCCTTAAGCCCGACAGCCTCCTAGACAAATATGACCGTCCGCATCCCGTTAAGAAACACACGCCGCTCAATGTGCAGCTTTACCGCACGGTGCAGCGCAACGCATTCACAGTTGCGCCCGAGGGATTCCAGTTTGACTGGCGTTAGGCTGTGGTCAACGCGCTCTACTACTTGATCGATGATCGGGCCTTCATCCAGGTCCGTCGTAATATAATGGGCCGTCGCACCAATCACCTTTACTCCTCGTTTGTACGCCTGGTGATACGGCCGCGCGCCCTTGAAACCAGGCAGAAAAGAGTGGTGGATATTGATGGCTCGTCCCAGTAATTGCTCGCACAACGAGTCTGACAGCACCTGCATGTACCTGGCCAGAATCAGGAGTTCACTTTCGGTTTCACAGACTATTTCCATCAGTCGCGCTTCCTGCTGACTGCGGGACGCATCCGTAACCGGCAGGAAAAAGTAAGGAATACCGTGTTCCGCTGCTATCGGCGCCAGGTTTTCGTGATTCGAGACGAGGCCCATGACTTCCATGTTGAGTTCGCCAGACCGCCAGCGGTAGAGAATGTCGCGCACACAATGGTCCAGTCGAGATCCAAATATCAGCACTCTGGGCCGGTGGTCGGCGTCGGTGATACTCCATTCCATAAAGAACCGGGTAGCGGTTTTGGTGAACGCCTCAATCAGCTCAGCACAGCCGGGATTAGCGGCGGCCTTGATACGGAAACAGGCGCGCGCAAAGAAGCTCTCCTCTTCCACATCGTCAAACTGATTGAACTCCTCAACGTAACCTTCCAGGTTGTTGATGAAGGCAGTAATAACCGCAACCTGGCCCTGAGCGCTGGGCCCGGTGGCGGTTAAAATGTAACGCGCGTCATTCAGGGGCATTTTGTCCTCCGGGGCAGCGCGTTCTGAACGCATACCGTGTTGGTCGTTGATGGTTAGATGGATGGGATTGCAAAGCGTCAGCACTCAACGATATTGACCGCCAAGCCGCCGCGCGAGGTTTCCTTGTATTTGTCATGCATGTCGCGCCCGGTGTCGCGCATCGTTCGAATGACCTTGTCGAGCGAAACGATGTGCTCACCGTCGCCCGCCAGCGCCATGTGCGCTGCATTCACTGCCTTGACTGAGGCGATGGCATTGCGCTCGATGCATGGCACCTGGACCAGGCCGCCGATGGGGTCGCAGGTCAAACCAAGGTTGTGCTCCAGACCGATTTCCGCCGCATTCTCAACCTGCGCTGGGGTTCCGCCCAGGATCTCTGCAAGCCCCGCGGCGGACATCGCGCAGGCCGATCCGACCTCGCCCTGACACCCCACTTCTGCGCCTGAAATGGATGCGTTTTTCTTGCAGAGAATACCGACGGCAGCGGCGGTAAGCAGATAATTGACCACATCGCGATCGTTCGCGTCAGGCTGAAACTGCATGTAGTAATGCAACACCGCCGGAATGATGCCAGCTGCGCCGTTCGTCGGCGCCGTCACCATCCGCCCGCCAGCGGCATTCTCTTCGTTGACAGCCAGGGCCACGAGATTGAGCCAGTCCATCGCGGATGAGGTGGAGGCAATCAAGCTGCCGTTGTTTTTCTTGGCCAGCAGGCGCTGATGCCAGGCCGCTGCCCGGCGCCTCACGAAAAGTCCGCCGGGGATCATGCCTTCATTGCGCAAGCCGTTTTTCACGCAGGCCTGCATGGCCTCCCAGAGCCGCATCAGTTGGGCACAGATGGTGGCCTCATCGCGCCACACTTTTTCGTTTTCCAGCATCACCCCGGAAATACTCAGGCCGTGCGTTTTGCACAGGGCGAGCAGCTCCGCCGCCGTATTGAACTCGTAGGGCAGCGGCGTCAAGTCGGTGTCGGATTCACCCTGCTCGGCCTGGGCCTGATCGATCACGAAGCCGCCGCCGACTGAGTAGTAGGTGTTGCAATACAGCTCGTCGCTATCCGTATAGGCGATCACCCGCATCGCATTCGGATGATGCAAAAGATTTTCCGGATGCCACTGCATGTCGCGGTTCACGTTAAAGTTAATCGGAAACTGGGCATCGAGTAGCAGGGTCTGGGTGTCTTGAAGCGCCTTCATGGCCGGGCCGATGACGACCGGGTCAATGGTCTGCGGTTGTTTCCCCATTAGCCCCATGATGGCGGCACTATCCGTGCCGTGGCCCGCGCCGGTAGCCGACAGCGAACCAAACAAGTGAATTTGTATACGCCTTACCTGCTCCAGCATGCCTTGGCGGCGAAGCGCCTGAACAAAATCATAGGCGGCACGCATGGGGCCGACGGTATGCGAGCTGGAGGGTCCGATCCCAATTCTGAACAGGTCGAAGACGCTGATGGACATGGATCACCTCAGGTGAATGCAGATTCCTGATGTTAGATTCCTGACAAGAATGAAGCATACGCTGCCGTCATGGCCCAGAGCCGCTTGAATACGACTGGCTGGCTTCTAAAAACGTCATTTTCCGTTAGGGTTAGGTCTGCACGCTACCGTAGGTCGGCTCGCCCTGAGCATCGATCAAGGCCGTTGCCGCGCCTCCGGCCCGTGCATTGAACGGACCGGACACACAGCTGATTCTCTCACTGCGTGGCGGAATACCGAAATACTCACGGTAACACCTGGAAAAATGCGAGGTGGAGACGAAGCCGCATGCGGAGGCGACTTCGACGATCGACAGCGAGCTTTGCTTGAGCAGCTGGCGCGCACGGGTCAGGCGCAGTTTGATGTAGTACCGTGAGGGCGAGCAGAGCAGATGCTTTTGAAACAGCCGTTCGAGCTGGCGCCGCGACATCAACACGAAGGCCGCAAGCTCATCCAGACAAATGGGCTCTTCGAGATTGGCCTCCATCAGGGCAACGATTTCCAGTAGCTTGGGTTGGGTACTGCCAAACCAGTGTTTCAGCGGCACCCGCTGCAGGTCTTGCTCGTTACGTACCATGTCATAAATGAACATTTCGGAGATAGCGGAAGAGAGCGTTTTAGAATGATCGCGTGCAATCAGACTGAGCATCATATCCAGCGGCGCGGTGCCTCCAGACGCCGTTGGCCGATCCCGGTCAATGCAGAAAAGCCGTTCGGTCAGGGTGACGCGCTGAAAGGTCTCTTTCATTACGACCATGTATTCCCAATGCACGCTGGCCTCGTAGCCATCCAGCAGCCCAGCCCTGGCCAGCGCCCAGCTGCCCGTGCAAACCGCGCCGAGCCTGCGCGAGAGTCGTGCCTGAGCCTTCAACCAGACGATGTGTTCGCGGGAGGTGCTGCGTTCGACGCCCACGCCGCCACAAACGATGACCGTGTCTATCGGCGGCGCTGCGGACGTTGCAGCATCCGGCGTGATCAGCACGCCGTCGCTTGCACGCACGGGTGCTCCGTCCAGGCTTAAGGTCACCCAGTGATAGAGTGTGCGGCCGGCCAGCTGGTTGGCCATGCGCAACGGTTCGATGGCGGCTGCCATTGAAATAAGGGTGAAATTGTCCAGCAGGAGAAAACCCAGCGTCTGAATCTGCCCCTGGGCAGGAACAGAGGCATGTAGCTTGTCTATACCCGGGCGCTCATTGGTGCTCATCATCAGACAATTGCTCCATGCTGGCTAATACCGGGGCTTACAGCCGTCGCGGCGCACCCAGGGTGGCGCGCTAAACTGACCCCTCGTGTTGCATCCTAGCAATTTGACATCGCTAATGTCTGTCTTATCGATTATGCCAGCTTGAGCGAGTTGTGCGGATCGATAACGAATTTTT
This sequence comes from Marinobacter sp. BSs20148, assembly GCF_000283275.1. Taxonomy (NCBI): domain Bacteria; kingdom Pseudomonadati; phylum Pseudomonadota; class Gammaproteobacteria; order Pseudomonadales; family Marinobacteraceae; genus Marinobacter; species Marinobacter sp. BSs20148. The sequence goes on along the minus strand of NC_018268.1, from coordinate 464,191 downwards.
TGGGCACGCCCGCATCAAACTCACCGTAACCGAGCGGCGCATCGTTCAACGAGATAACCTCGACCCCGACGACATCCGCTATCTTGATACGATCCCACATGATGGCCTGCATCAACTGGCGGTTGTACTTCATCACCGGTGTCTGGCCGGTGTGGAAGCTATGGGACTTGGCCCAGCCAAGGCCAAAACGCAGGCTCAGGTTGCCCTTCTGGGCGGCTGTATCCGCAGAGCCCGGATCCTCGGTGACATACAGGCCGGGAATACCCAGCTTGCCTGCAGCACGGGTGATCTCCATCAGCGAATTGAGCACAATCGCCGGGGCCTCTTCCTGAACGCCGTCATGCCCATGACCGCGAGCCTCGAACCCGACGGCGTCTACCGCACAATCCACCTCGGGTATGCCCAGCAGTTCAGCGATCTGATCACCCAAAGAAGCGTCCTGCGACAGGTCTACCACCTCGAACCCCTGAGATTTCGCATGGGTCAGGCGGGTCGGATTGACGTCGCCGACGATGACGACCGCCGCGCCCAGCAACCGCGACGAGGCTGCAGCAGCGAGCCCGACCGGTCCTGCACCGGCGATATAGACCGTACTACCCGGACCGACGCCTGCTGTTACCGCGCCGTGATAGCCTGTGGGCAAAATGTCGGAGAGACAGGTGAGGTCCCGAATCTTTTCCATTGCAAGATCGCGGTGCGGCAGTTTCAGCAGATTGAAGTCGGCATAGGGCACCATCACATAGTCGGCCTGACCACCGACCCATCCCCCCATATCCACATAACCGTAAGCGCCGCCAGCGCGCGACGGGTTGACGGTGAGGCAGACCCCGGTGTCCTGCTCCTTGCAGGTTCGGCAGCGCCCGCACGCTACGTTGAACGGTACCGACGCCAGGTCGCCAACCTTGAAGTTCTCGACATCGGAGCCGATTTCAATCACTTCGCCGGTAATCTCGTGACCCAGCACCAATCCTGCAAGCGCCGATGTGCGGCCGCGGACCATGTGCTGGTCCGACCCACAGATGTTGGTCGTGATCACTTTCAGCAATACACCGTGACCGATCCTGCGGCCCTGCGGGTTCTCCAGTTTCGGGAACGGAATTGACTGAACGTCAACCTTGCCCGGACCAATGTAAACTACACCGCGATTGTCACTCATTGTTGTTATCCTTATTTTAAGTGTTTTTTGTGGTGATTCCGTACTCTTCACTTGCGTCCAGCAACCAGCGATACAGGTAATCGGCGAAACTGCGCCGGATCACCAGCTCCCAGTGCTCTGCATCAGGGCGGCGAAGCAGCACTGTGGTCTTGGCGAACACCGTCGACACGCCTCTGCCAACGGGGAACGCGTGCGGATGAACGTCACAGGGTGTCGACTTCATCAGCACCTCGTGCGCACTTGGGCCGGACAGGGTGAGCACTGTCTGGCCACCGCTGACGTTCACGACCGCATAGGCATTACTCCCCAGTGTCTGGCGCAAGGCGTTCTCGGTGGCAAATTCCTCACCCGGTGGCAAAATCACCAACCACTCGTCTGGTGACAACCACTGGATGCTTTTTCCTCCCTCGACGTTCAGGCCGCAGGCGGTTTCGGGCAGGGTGATACCGACGACTTCTTTTATCGCCGTACGCAACACGTCCGCACTGCCCCGCACAATCAGGTGGCCCAGAAAAGCACGTTCAGCCATTGCCACGGCAGAGCCTTCCTTAGAGTCAGCGCCTTGAGCAGAGACAGCATGCCGGTGAAGCGAATAATGCAGTGGCGATTCGGCCGCGATCGGGTCAGCTGGACGTTGTTCAAAAATGGCGACCTTAGACATTCTGGCGCTCCCCCTTTGGGTCATAAAAGATCGGACTGACAATTTCTGCGACATGGGTAACGCCACCGGTCATCGGACAATAGACCCGCTCGCCGATGCGCTTCTGGCCGCCCTTAACCAACGCCAGCGCAAAACCATGATTCAGCGTCGGGCTGAAGTAGCTTGATGTCACATGTCCGACCATAGTCATGGGTATTGACTGCTGCGGATCGAAAACAATCTGCGCCCCTTCCTGAAGCACGACCGTCTTGTCCAAGGGTTTAAGCCCGACCATCTGCTTGCGGTCCTCCCTGCAGGTATCCGGCCGTGTGAGCGAACGCTTGCCGATCCATGAGAACGGCTTGTTGTAGCCAACACACCACTGCATTCCGAGGTCCTCGGGCGTTACCGAACCATCGGTTTCCTGACCGACGATGATGAACCCCTTTTCCGCCCGCAGCACGTGCATGGTTTCGGTGCCGTAAGGCGTCAGGCCGTACTTGTCGCCATGCTGGAACAGGGTCTTACAGACATGCATGGCATAGTGGGCCTGCACGTTGACCTCATAACTGAGCTCTCCGGTGAAGGAGATCCGATACACCCGCGCCGGTACGCCGGCCACCGTACCCTCGCGCCAGTCCATGAACTTAAAGCTGTCGCGATCAAGGTCGATGTCAGTAACTTCTGCAAGCAGGCGGCGTGCTTCTGGCCCGGTGATAACCATGGTTGCCCAGTGATCAGTAACCGAGGTGAAGCTGACATCGAGTTCGGGCCACTCGGTCTGATGCCACAGCTCAAGCCACTCCAGTACCCGAGCGGCGCCTCCAGTGGTTGTGGTCATCAGGAAGTGGTTGTCGGCAAGGCAGGTGGTCACGCCGTCGTCCATCACCATGCCGTCGTCTTTGCACATCAGGCCGTAGCGCGCCTTGCCGACCGCAAGCTTTTCCCAGCCGTTGGTGTAGATCCGACCAAGGAACTCGCGGACATCCTTGCCCTGAATATCGATCTTGCCCAGGGTAGACGCGTCAAGCATGCCGACCTTCTCGCGCACAGCACGACACTCGCGCACGACCGCATCGTGCATCGTCTCTTCATTATTAATGGGAAAGTACCAGGGCCGCTTCCACTGGCCGACATCTTCAAACTTTGCGCCACGCGCAAGGTGCCACTCGTGCAAAGCGGTGTAGCGCTCGGGGTCGAACAGGTCGCGCCGATGGCGGCCGGCGATTGCACCAAAGCCCACCGGAGTGTAGTTCGGGCGGAATATCGTGGTGCCGGTGTCAGCCATGGTCTGGTTAAGGCAGCGGGCGGCGATTGCCATGCCGTTGATGTTGCCAAGCTTGCCCTGATCGGTGCCGAACCCCAGCGCGGTGTAGCGTTTGACGTGTTCGATGGCTTCGAACCCTTCACGGGTAGCAAGCTCTATGGCCGCTGCGGTCACGTCGTTCTGCAGATCGACGAACTGCTTGGGCGCACGCAACGTCGGCTGCTCATGGGGCACCTGATAAAGACCCAGAGCCTCGCCGGGCTTCAATCGTTCAACGTCGGGCAGGTCGATTGCCGCCGACGTGTCACCACACCCTATCGCGGCCTCGGCACCTGCTTCGGCGCCGCCCTTGAGCACATCGCCGAGCGCGTAAACGCCACAAGCACCACCGACGGGCGTCAGGCCGGGCAGTTCTGCCGGCACGAAACCAAGAATGTCTTCACGCCAGACCGGGCGCGCGTTGGTGTGCGAGGACAGGTGCACCACTGGGCTGTAGCCACCGGAGCTGGCAATGGTGTCGCAACTCAATTCGCTGACCGCACCCGTCGTCTGGAAGCGGGCGACGTCGATACTGGCAATTCGCGCACCGGTCACCCGGTTTTTGCCTTTCGCCTCAATAACAGCGCTGCCCATAATGATGTGCAGCCCTTGCGCACGCGCCATTTCACTCCAGTGGCCATCGGCACGTTCCCGGGCATCAACGACGGCGACAACCTCATGGCCGGCTTCCGCCCAGTCGAGTGCGGCGCGGTAGCCGTCGTCGTGGCAGGTCGAGACAACGAGGCGCTTGCCTGGTACAACGCCGTATCTGCGGATGTAGGTGGATACGGCGCCAGCCAGCAGGTTGCCCGGCACATCGTTTTTCGCGTAGACCAGCGGCCTTTCGTGAGCGCCTGTAGCCAGAACGATCTGCGCGGCGCGAACGTGATACATGCAGGCGCGCGCCAGCCGGTTGCCGTTGACCTTCGGTGCGCGATCGCCCAGGTGTTCGGTGCGGCGTTCGTACAGTGTTACAAACTGATGGTCGTGCAAGCCGTTGGCCGTGGTGCGCGGCAACAGGAGGACGTTGTCCATGCCTGCCAGTTCGGCCACCACGGCGGCCACCCATACAGAGGCCTGTTTGCCGTCGAGCATTTCCCGCGAACAGAGCAGGGATCCGCCCAGCTCTTCCTGTTCATCGCACAAAATAACGCGCGCGCCACTCCTGCCGGCCGCGAGGGCGGCGGCCAATCCAGCAGGACCCGCGCCGATCACCAGCACGTCGCAGTGTTGCTTGCTGTGTTCATAATGGTCCGGGTCTATTTCGCGTGGGCTACGCCCCAGACCAGCCGCCTTGCGAATCAGCTTTTCATAGGTCATCCACATCGACGCCGGCGCCATGAATGTCTTGTAGTAGAAACCGGGAGGGATCATCGGGCTGAACAGTTCCCCGATGGTGCTTAGCAAGTTGTTGTGAGGGTTGGTGCTGCGGGCATACAGGCCATCGAACAGAGCCTGCTGGGTGGCCCGTACGTTGGGAACCTGAGTCGCCTCCGTAGCCCCTAATTGCATGATCGCATTGGGCTCTTCGGCGCCGGCGGCGACAATGCCGCGCGGGCGCGAGTACTTGAAACTGCGGTTGACGATGTCTACGCCATTGGCGAGCAAGGCGGAAGCCAGCGTGTCACCGATGTAGCCGTGACAGGTCTGACCGTTGAACGAAAACGTCAGTGGACGACCACGATCAATACGCCCACCCTTTGCCAGACGATTGACCTGATTCATGCACGGACCCCCTGTACTTTGTGTGCTTGATCAACCTGCCCTTCACGACCGTGCGCTGCCGTGCCGACCGTGACGCTGGTTTGTTCACCTATTCGATACGTCTCGAGGATCTCGTAGCTGACAGTGTTGCGAGCAACGTTGAAGAACTTGCGACAGCCCGCCGCATGTACCCACATTTCCTGATGCAGCCCTCTGGGGTTGTCACGGAAGAACAGGTAGTCGCCCCATTCTCTATCTGACGCTGCCTCCGGGTTTTTCGGGCGCTGGATATGGGCCTGGCCCATGCAGTGAAACTCTTCCTCAGACCGTCGCTCGGCGCAATAGGGGCAATGAATGTAAAACATGGTTCAGACTCCTGTAGTGAAAGACTAGTGAGCTACGCCTGCGGCGCCGTGCTCGTCAATCAGCGAACCGGTGTAGAAGCGATCGATTGAAAACGGCGCCGCCAAGGCATGGGGCCGACCGTTCGCCAGAGTCCAGGCGAAGACATCGCCCGAACCCGGGGTGGCCTTGAAGCCACCAGTGCCCCAGCCGCAGTTGAAAAATAGCCCTTCAACCGGTGTGGCAGAAAGGATCGGACAGGCATCCGGCGTGGTGTCGACAATGCCGCCCCACTGCCGGTTCATGCGCACTCGCGAGAAGATCGGAAACAGTTCAATAATCGCCTGCATGGTGTGTTCAATCGTCGGATAACTGCCGCGTTGACCGTAACCGTTGTATCCGTCAATGCCGGCGCCAACGACCAGATCGCCCTTGTCCGTCTGGCTGATGTAGCCGTGCACGTGGTTGGACATGACCACCGTGTCGAGAATCGGCTTGAGCGGCTCCGACACGAAGGCTTGCAGAGGATGCGACTCGATGGGCAGCTTGATGCCTGCCATGCCAGCGACAACGCCGGAGTTACCGGCAACCACACAGCCCACTGTTCTGGCATTGATATCACCGCGACTGGTATGCACACCGAGGATCTTGCCGTTGCGAATATTGAGCCCGGTGACTTCCGTCTGCTGGATCAGGTCGACCCCGAGCCGGTCCGCGCCACGGGCATAGCCCCAAGCCACGGCGTCATGGCGGGCCACGCCTGCGCGCGGCTGCCACGAGGCGCCCAGCACCGGGTAACGGGTGTTGCTGGAGCAGTCCATTATGGGAACCCGCTCCGCGACCTGGCGGGCATCGAGCACCTCACCATCGATGCCGTTAAGACGGTTGGCATTGACTCTGCGCTGAATGTCGCGCATGTCCTGCAGGGTGTGCCCAAGGTTGAGCACGCCGCGCTGTGAGAACATGACGTTATAGTTCAGGTCCTGCGACAACCCCTCCCAAAGCTTCATCGAGTGCTCGTACAGCGCTGCCGACTCGTCCCAGAGGTAGTTTGAACGCACGATTGTGGTGTTGCGTGCCGTATTGCCGCCGCCGAGCCAGCCCTTCTCGATCACCGCCACATTGGTGACGCCGTAGTTTTTGGCGAGATAGTAGGCGGTGGCGAGGCCGTGACCGCCGCCGCCGATGATGATCACGTCGTATTCTTTCTTCGGCGTGGGGCTACGCCAGGTTTTTTGCCAGTTCTCGTGGTAACTCAGGGCGTGTTTGATGAGTCCAAAAACCGAATACCGTTCCATAGCGAGCAACCCTGTTGTTAAATTAAGTGGCGTGGCGTCACGCAGTTTTTGCGACATTCTCAGTACCCAACCACAACGTCACCCAAGGGCCGACTGCAACAGGCAAGGATGAAGCCCACCTCCTCGTCTTCCTCAGTGATGCCTCCGTTATGCTGCATATCGACCGTGCCGGCCTTCAGCTCAACCCGGCAGGTGCCGCACAAACCCATGCCACAAGCCTTCGGAATGTGCAGGCCCACCTTGGCCGCGGCGGCGTGGACAGTCTCGCCCCGTGGCACGCGCACGTACTTGTCGCTGTCAGCGAAGGTGACGCCGACCATGTCAGCCTGGTCGAGTGCCTCAGCCGCAGCTTCGGCATGCTCGATAACGTCTTCCGCAACCGCCGCCGGTGTCGAGCCGAACGACTCCTCGTGGTAGTGAGCCATGTCGAAACCCGCGTTGCCCAGGATCTGTCTGATCGCACGCATGTAGGGGGTTGGGCCGCAGCAAAACACTTCGAAATTCATGAAGTCCGGCGCGATCAACTCCAGCATCTGCTGGTTCAAATAGCCCCTATAGCCAACCCAGGGTTGGCCGGGTTCCTGCCGCTCACAGATGATATGCACATTGAAGCTGTCGATGCGCGAGCACATGTGGTCGAGCTCGCGACTGTAGATAACATCCTGGGGAGTGCGGGCGCTGTGGATAAAGCAGGCATTAACATTGGCATTGGTATCGAAAAACCAGCGCGCCATCGACATCACCGGCGTTATACCAACACCACCGGAGAGCATCAGGATATTCTCGGTGGGGTAATCGATAGCATTGAAGTCGCCAATCGGTCCGTGCACCGCGAGCTCAAAACCTTCAACGAGGTTATCGTGGAGCCAGTTGGACACCTTGCCGCCGGGTATGCGCTTTACCGTAATCGAGAAACTGTAAGGCACCGATGGGGAGCTGGAAATGCTGTAGGAGCGCATGATTTGCTCCCCGTCGATTTCCAGCTCCAACGTGACGAACTGACCGGGCTTGAAGTAGAACAGAATCGGCTGTTCCGCAACAAAACAGAACGTGCGCACATCCCGGGTTTCCTGGACCGCCTGGGTGCAGCGCACCACGTGGCGGCCATTGCTCCAGGTCTGCGTGTTAACGGGATTGAGAAACTGCGTAGTCATAGACTCTCTCTCGTCTGAACGGCCTGCAGGCGACGACAACCCAAGCCAGGTATCGCCATCACTCTATGCACTGATGCATGTTCCACCGACGCATGGTCAACGAAATGATTCTCGCCGTCTGCCCTTGGCACGACTTGTCTATATACGACACTGGCGTATCTGGAACTGCCATTACGACCCCGGCACGGGATGTCGTCGTCAGCGCTGTGCATGTCGTGAATAGACAACTCTGTTTCCCGAACCTGGTCCACACTCAGTCGAACGTTAGATGGCATCTGATACGATCATTCACGCCATGAGGAGAGAAAGCGATGGACCGTGATTTTACCGCAGGTTTTGACCACCCAATGAATGATCCGCGCAGAGTAATGGCTGAGTTGCTGCAGAGCAGGCGCCAGAATTTCTCCTTACCACAGGCTCTCTACAACGACGCCAGCATGTTCAAACTCGACATCGAAGAAATATTCGAGAAGGAGTGGATTTTCGCCGGAATGACGTGCGAAATTCCAACCAGAGGCAGCTACATAACGGTCGAGGTGGGCAGTAACTCCGTGATCGTGATGCGCGACAATACAGGCGCTGTGCAAGGGTTTCACAACGTCTGTCGCCATCGTGGTTCACGCCTGTGCAGTAAGGCTAAGGGCAAAGTTGCCAAGCTGGTGTGCCCCTACCACCAATGGACCTATGAGCTCGATGGGCGCCTGTTGTACGCAGGCAACAATATGGGCCACGCTTTCGACCCGTCCGACTACAGCCTGAAACCCGTGCAGGTCAAAACTGGCGGCGGTTTTATCCTGATCTGTCTGGCCGAAGATCCACCCGCCGTTGATGACCTTCTCTTCACGCTCGGTGAATACCTCGAGCCCTACGATATGGAAAACGTCAAAGTCGCCGCCGAATCGACGCTGGTTGAGCAGGCTAACTGGAAGCTGGTGGTCGAAAATAACCGCGAGTGCTATCACTGCAACGGGGCGCACCCCGAATTACTGAACAGCTTGCAGGAATTCGATGACACCGAGGATCCCCGCGCCACACCCGAGTACAAGGCACTGGTCGCGCGCAAGCAGGCCGAATGGAGTGCCCAGAATATACCCTGGCAACTGCGGCGTTTCGGTCAGCGCAGCCGCCTTACCAGAACCCCCCTATTGGAGGGTACGGTCGCCATGACAATGGACGGCAAACCTGCTTGCACCAAACTGATGGGCCGAATCCAGAATCCTGACATGGGCTCGCTGCGTATATTTCACCTGCCCAATTCCTGGAACCACTTCATGGGAGATCACGCGGTGGTGTTTCGCGTGTTGCCGCTTGGGCCCCAGCACACCGTGGTCACCACCAAATGGCTGGTACATAAGGACGCCGTCGAAGGCGTCGACTACGATCTGGCTCACATGCGTCGGGTCTGGGACGCAACCAACGACCAAGATCGGCGCCTGGTGGAGGAAAACCAGCTTGGTATCAACTCCAAAGCCTACCAGCCAGGCCCCTATTCAGAGACTTACGAATACGGCGTCATCGACTTCCTGCAATGGTATAGCGAACAGATGCTCAGCAACCTGGGTTACGGCCAGGATCATTTGCGTATCGTCGGGAAATAAAAGCGTCAGCTTGTCAGTACCCCTTCCTCTTTCAGCAGCGCCTGAATGGCTTCAGCCCCGATCTCGGGACTGAAGCCGGTCAACACTTTACCGCCGCCGCCCTGCGTTTTTACCGCTGCCGCCTTGAAACGGTCCCGCGCCGACGACGCGGTGATGATCTTCAATCGTCTGGGTCGCTTGCGCGCCGGTGTGGTAAGCCATCCGGCCCGCGCTTCGTCAGGCATAGACGCGGCGTCGGACACCGCAAGCCCGCCCCTGCGTGCCGGACCAAAAGCCGAGGCACGCGCGGCGGGTGCTGCGCTATCGACCGTTACGATTGCAGGAAGCCGCACCGAGAGCCGACGTCGCTGGCCGCGCGGGAGAGCCTGCAACAACGTCGCGACGCCGTCGCTTACGCTTTCTACCTGTGCCACACCACTAACAATGGGCCAGCCCAGCCACTCGGCCAGCAGATAGGGAAGCATTCCCGAACCTTCACCGGTTTCGGCGCGCATGCCGCACAGTACCAGCTCTGGCGACAGCTCACGCAACGCGTTAACCAGCGCCGGCAACACATCGGCGCCAGTGGCCTGTTCTATCACCGCCAATCGATCCGCGGTGTTTTCGCCAGTTTCGGATGCGCCGACCATACCCAGATAGCCACGCAACGCCAGCTCGTTTTCGGCATCGTTTTGTCCAGCGTGCAGCAGCGCTGTGCGGACGCCGGCAATAGAAAGTGCCAGCTCGTACGCACGAGCATCCTGGTCGGCGCGGCGCGTGCGCCCGGTCAGCGGATGGCGCCCGACCGAGACCAACACGGCAATACCGAGCCGGTCGGCAGACGCCGATTCCACAAGAACGTCAGGCGGCATCCGCTTTCTCCTCGATCCGTTGCTGCAGCGCCACCAGAGCCGCCAGAATTTCGTCAGCGTCGCCGATCACGGTGAGGTCGGCGCGTTTGTTCATATCGCAGTCCGGGTCGAGGTTGATCGAAACGACCTTGTCGCAGCTCTTTATACCCTGCAGATGCTGGATGGCGCCGGAAATACCAACCGCGAGGTACACCCGCGCAGTGACCCATGTACCGCTAGCGCCAACCTGGCGGTCGCGCGCCATGAAACCGTCATCCACCGCAACGCGCGAGGCACCTTCGGTCGCCCCCAGAGCTGCCGCGGCGTTGTGAAATCCGGCCCAGTCGCTTACGCCACGACCGGCGGCCAGAATAAACTCCGCTTCGTCTAACGCGACCGTCGCGGGGTCGACGGCCACGGCGCCGAGGTCCTGAATACGCCCGGGCATCCGTGACAATGGCTCCGGCAGAGTCATCGGTCGAGCCGCGTGGCGAGTCATGGCCACGGGCTCAGCGCACTCGGCCAGCGCCAACACCAACCCTGGTAGCGGCCGGTTTATGTCCGTGCTGCCCGCAGCACCAAGCCCGTTGCAGCGCTTTCCGTCTGCATCCTGGTTAATCTGCCAAACCTGTGTCGCCGGGCGTTCTGACAATCTCGCCGCCAACCGGCGGCCCAGATCGGCGCCACCCATTGGCGAATCCGGCAACAGCCAATGGCACGGCAAGAGCTCCCGCTCGACGTCAACCAACACGGCCAGACGTGCCTCGGGGCTATACTCGGTGTGAGACGAGGCGCCTAAGCCGAAGGATCGATCGGCAGGGTGTTGTAGAGTGTGCAGTAGCCGGTCGACACCGGCAGTCCCGAAGCCATCCTCCCGAATGGCGCCAAAGACTATGGCCAACACAGCGCCGGGCACGGCCGGGTCCGCATCGGCCAATTGCCGGGCCAAACCGAGCAGGTCCCGGTCATGGGCAGACAGCCGCCCACCGGGAAGATCAGGCACCACTGCAATCAGAAAAGCCGGGGTCTCGATCTCAACGGTGGTACGCCGATCGGCCGCCACTGGCTGGCGTTCAGTTCGCAAGTTCAGACTGGCATCTGTCTGGGCGCCGCTGCGGTCAATCCGCTTGATGCCGTTGGGGCCACTAAATCCCACTCGATGCGGGTTACGCCGCGCCAGTCCATTGGGGCCGGCCCAGAGCGATGGCCCGACCCGGCTTGTGCCATGCATCTCCGCAAGCACTGCATTGTGGTCCGGGTGCAGGCGGTTGCGCGCGATCCGCTCCTTGCGTGAGTCGCGACGTGGAAAAGAATCTGTGCCGTTATGCATCAGCGAGTAGCTCCCCGGCTGGCACTGACTGACCCGCCTTGTCTTTTCGGCCGGATTGACCTTTCTGCGCAGAGGGCACCAGGCAGTCAGCCACGAGTTCGGCAATGTCACGAACCTCCGGCCTCGGTTCTACCACGCCCTCCAGCATGGCGGTACATTGCGGGCAACCGACGGCTACCACACTCACGCCGGTTTCACGGATGTCACCCATGCGCATGTCGGGGATCCGGCGTTTACCGGGAATGTCGATGATCGCCGCGCCCCCACCACCACCGCAGCAGCGTGAACGAGAGCCGCTGCGCTGCATTTCCACCAGTTCCATGCCGAGGGCCTTGAGCACGTTGCGCGGTGCCTCGTACTCACCGTTGTAACGCCCCAGGTAACAGGGATCGTGATAGGTGACCTTGTCGCCTTTCCACGGGGAAATCTCCATGCGGCCTTCGGCGAGCAATTCAGCAATATAGGTGCTGTGATGAACAACCTGATAGCTGCCGCCCAATTCGGGATACTCGTTTTTGAGTACATGGAGGCTGTGGGGATCGCAGGTGAGGATGCAGCCAAAGCCATACTGGGACAGTGTTGCAATGTTGCGCCTCGCAAGGCTCTGGAAGGTTGCTTCGTCGCCAAGGCGGCGAGCGAGATCACCGCTATCGCGCTCGTCATTACCGAGCACTGCGAAATCGACGTCGGCGGCGCGCAGTATGCTGACCAGCGCACGCAGTGTTCTCTGGTTACGCTGATCGAAGGCGCCATCGCCAATCCACAGCAAGACCTTCGCGTCGCGCACGTCGGCCATTAACGGCAGGTTGAGGTCCGCGGCCCAGTGCATGCGCGAATCGGGGGCGAAGCCGTTGGGATTGTCGGTCGCAATCAGGTTTTCGATAACCTCGACGCCCCGTCTGGGTGTAACGCCCAACTCCAGAGTGATGTGGCGGCGCATGTCGACGATGGCGTCGACATGCTCGATCATCATCGGACATTCCTCGACACACGCTCTACAGGTGGTGCAGGACCACAGGGTCTCGGCGCTGACCAAGGCCTTGCCTTCTCTTCCGACGATCGGCTCATCGAGTGCACCATGGTGCTCGCCCACCGGCTTGCCGGGGTGCGGAGACCCGTGGTAACCGGCATCGCTGCCCCCGGCCAGCCCGACCACCATGTCCTGTATCAGTTTTTTCGGGTTGAGGGGCTGGCCCGCGGCAAACGCCGGGCAGACCGCTTCGCAACGCCCGCATTGCACGCAGGCATCGAACCCCAGTAGCTGGTTCCAGGTGAAATCTGCTGGTTTTCCTGCGCCCAGCGGCGCCTGCGGGTCGGCGAGATCGAGCGCCTTCAGACCGGTGGAACGACCGCCTCCGAAGCGTTCCGGCCGGCGATGGAACGCCAGATGCAGCACACCGGCGAAGGCGTGTTTCATCGGCCCACCCCAAGTCATTCCCAAAAACATTTCGGCCAGGCCCCAGGCCACCACAGCCGCGAGAAGCACGGCCAGTACCCAGCCGCCAATGGCAGCAGGTACCACACCCGCTGCCGGCAGAGTAACAACGAAAACCCCCAGCGAGAACGCAACCAGGCTTTTGGGCAGACGCATCCAGGGCCCTTTCGAGAGCCGAGCGGGCGGATTGCGTCGGCGCAAGGCCACGAACACGCTGCCAACAAACATGCATAGCGTGGCCGCCAGCAAAGGCCAAGTCAGCCAGGCGCTGCCCAGGCCCAGGCCGTGCACCGCAATCGCGACCGGCGCCGCAAGGGCAAACCCACCTGCCGTTGCCACGTGGGTGCGGGAAATGTACTTGTCACGCTCCACCACGCTGTGGAGGTCGACAAGGTAGCGCCGGGGCACCGCCGCCAGCCCACTGAAAAAATCAACGTCCGAAGGGCGCCCCTGTCGCCACAAGTGAACCCGGCGGGCCGCCCCTATGAACGCCAACACCAGCGCCGTGAAGATCAGGATGGGTAGGATAATTTCAAGCATGGTGGTTCTCCTGTGACCTACGTGAGCGGCTGCCCGACAACCGCGTCAGAAGTCCTTGCACAGCCTGAGCGCATCGTAAATGGCGGCGTGGGTGTTGCGTGGCGCGTTGCAGTCACCCAGGCGAAACAGCAGGAAATCGCTGCCGTTGCCACTCAGCGTGTTCAGGCATGGCTGCGGCCTGATTTCAAACAACGCCTCAAGATCGATCTGACCCTTGTTCAGCGAGCGCGGCTTGAGCGCGTAGTACAGCGATTCATCGGGTCGTACGCCGTTTTCAACCACCACCTGATCGACTACCCGCTCTTCCTGAACGCCGGTGTATTCGTTTTCGAGTACCGCCACCAGCTTGTCGCCTTCGCGATAGACCTTCTGCAGCATCAAGTCGGAGGTCATGATCACCTCCTTGGCGTACAGGCTACGGTAGTAGGTTGGGAAGCTGGTGCCACCAACGGCCGCGCCGGGCTTGATGTCGTCGGTCACGATCTCGACCTGGGCACCTTTTTCAGAGAGGAAATCGGCCGCCGATACGCCGGGGAATTCGCAGATTGTGTCGTACACCAGCACGTTCTTGCCGGGCGCGACAACGCCATTGAGGATGTCCCAGGTACTGACGACGAGGCCTTCTTCGGCACCCCATTCGGGCACCTGCGACAGGAAAGGCGTACCGCCGGTTGCGACGATCACAATGTCTGGACGCATGTCGAGCACGCTTTCGTCCGCTCGTACGCCGAGACATACTTCGACGTTGAGGCGGGCCAGTTCAAGCTGAAACCAGCGGGTGATACCGGCAATTTGATCGCGCTGCGGCGCCTTGGACGCTATGGTGATCTGTCCGCCGAGTGCAGGGCTCGCCTCGTACAACGTCACAGCATGACCCCGCTCGGCAGCCACCCGCGCCGCCTCCATACCGGCAGGACCGCCACCCACGACCACCACCTTGCGCCGGGAACCCGCACTCTTTGCGATGATATGTGGCAGGCCCTTGTATTCACGCGAGGTTGCCGCATTCTGGATGCACAGCACATCCAGTCCCTGGTACTGCCGATCGATACAATAGTTGGCGCCCACGCACTGCTTGATCTGGTCTATCTGCCCCAGTTTGATTTTATTGACGATATGCGGGTCGGCAATCTGCGCCCGCGTCATCCCCACCAGATCAACATAGCCGGCTTCCAGTATGCGCTGCGCCTGGTTCGGATCTTTGATGTTCTGGGCATGGATCACCGGCACATTGACCACGGCTTTAATGCCCGCCGCCAAATGCAGAAACGGCTCGGGCGGGTAGGACATATTTGGAATCACGTTCGCCAGCGAGTTATGGGTGTCGCAACCGGAGCCGACCACGCCGAAATAGTCGACCATGCCGGTCGCGTCGTAATAGGCCGCGATCTGCTTCATATCGTCATGACTAAGCCCATCGGGATGGAACTCGTCGCCACTGATGCGCAGGCCGACTATGAAATCATCACCGACTTCGGCGCGAACCGCCTTTAGAACCTCCAGACCAAAACGCATGCGATCTTCGAAGGTCTTGCCCCACTTGTCGGTGCGCTTGTTAACACGCGGGCTCCAGAACTGATCAATCAGGTGCTGGTGCACGGCCGATAGTTCAACGCCGTCCAGGCCGCCAGCCTTGGCCCGTTGCGCCGCCTGAACGAAATCACCAATAATGCGCCAGATCTCTTCTTCTTCGATGGTCTTGCAGGTCGCGCGATGGACCGGTTCACGTATACCCGATGGCGACACGAGCGAGGGCCAGTCGAAACCATCCCAGCGGGACCTGCGGCCCATATGGGTGATTTGGATCAGGATCTTGCCGCCATGCTTGTGCACGGCGTCCGCCAGGTTCTGGAAGTGGGGAATGATGCGATCGGTGGCCAAATTTACCGAACTCCACCAGTTATGGGGACTGTCGATGGACACGACCGACGAGCCCCCGCAAATGCACAGACCGCAGCCGCCTTTGGCTTTCTCTTCGTAATAGCGCACGTAGCGCTCGGTGGTCATGCCGCCATCGGTTGCATAAACCTCGGCGTGGGCGGTACTCACCACACGGTTGCGGATAGTCTGGGTGCCAATCTGGATGGGTTTGAACAACGCCTCAAAAGCCATGGGGAAATCCTTAACTCAGGGGCTGAACGATGAATATGCCGTGATCGCAGGCAGGCTCCGCCGCGCTCTGGACCTGTTCAGCGCAGGTCCGCAGCGAATGCCCTCGCGCTTGCTGAATCTGGTCCATGGCGCCGGCAAACCAGCCGGTGAACATATAGTCGACCTTGCGGTCGACTTTTCCGTAGACGTACACAAAGGCACTGTGGTCCAGGCGGACGCGTGCGACCCCCTGCTCAAGATCAAACATCTCTATGGTGAACAGGCCCCAGCCACGCTGCGAAAGGCGCAGCATGTAATGCTCAAACACGGCTGCGCCTTGCAGGCCGTGCAATTCAGCCTCCTTTTCACACCAGTGCCATGCCGATGTGTATCCAGCGTGGTAGAGAATTTCGGCATAACGCACAGCGCCTATTTCCTGCTCGATTGCCATGTGATTATTGACAAAGAAATGGCGCGGAACGTAAAGCATAGGCAACGCGTCGGTTGTCCAGACGCCGGTTTCCTTATCAACCTCGATAGGCAGTTTTGGTGCCATTGTCGTCATGGTCACTTCCCTCGCATCATTTTCCACCACCGGTAATTTTCAGGATCGTTACCGACGCCATAACAGGACGTTAGCCCTGAAAAGCTAACTCGGCATCACTCGCCGCGACGACCTGTTCGGACACTAATCCAGCGCCAGACTCCTGCGTTTGACTGTGTTCCGTGCCCCAGACGTCGCCAAGAACCCGCAGCCAGTTTTCGCCCATGATCTTGCGAACCTGAGGTTCGGAAAATCCGTTTTTGAGCAGCGCCTCAGTGAGGTTGGGAAACTCCCCCACGGTGCGTATGCCCAGCGGGTTCACGATCTTGCCGAATTCGGTCAGGGACCGGGCATAGCCTTTATCGTGGGTGAGCATGTCGAAGAATTCGGGGCCATGGCCCTGGGTGAAATCGGTGCCGATACCAATGGCGTCTTCGCCGACGATGTTCATGATGTAGCCAATCGCTTCGCAGTAATCGTCAACGGTGGAATCGATGCCCTTCTTCAGGAAGGGCGCGAACATGGTCACGCCGACGAAACCGCCACGGTCGGCAATGAACTTGAGCTGCTCGTCGGTCTTGTTGCGCGGATGCTGTTTCAGGCCGGCCGGCAGACAATGGGAATAACAAACAGGTTTTTTCGACTCGAGGATGACTTCTTCAGACGTGACCGCCCCGACGTGAGACAGATCGCACATTATGCCCACCCGGTTCATCTCGGCAATCACCTCGCAGCCAAATCCGGACAAGCCACCATCGCGCTCGTAACAACCGGTACCGATCAGGTTCTGGGTGTTGTAGCACATCTGCACGATACCCACCCCGAGGCGCTTGAATATCTCGACGTAGCCGAGCTGGTCCTCGAAGGCGTGTGCGTTCTGGAAGCCGAGGATGATGCCGGTCCTGCCTTCGCGCTTGGCCTGCCGAATATCCTCGGTGGTATGAACCTGGCGTACCAGGTCAGCGCTGTCGCGCATGAGCTGATTCACCATGACGATGTTGTCAATCGTCCCCTGAAAATCCTCCCACACTGATACCGTGCAGTTGGCGGCGGTCAGCCCACCCTTACGCATATCCTCAAAGAGCGCACGGCTCCATTTCGCGATGATCAAACCATCGATAATGATGGCATTGCTGTGCAAATCGGCAGTGGAGTGCAGGTTGATGAGGGACATTGTCGGCTCCAGACATTAGACGTTACAGCCGCAGCATAGCGTCCTCCCTATCTGCCAAATTGACTGATTGCGACCGAAAGAATCCCAAAAACGTCATGCGCGAATCAGCGCCCACCTGAACCGGCGGGATTACAGCAGCTCTTCATAGTTTGCCATGTTGCTTGCAGCAGACATGGCATTAGCCTGATGTTCTGGCGCGTGGCTAAGCCTGTTGGGCATCATACCGAGTGGTGGGACGACTGACGCCACAGGCCGCTGCAATCCGGCAGTTACTCAGCCCTCGCTCCCATTTCAGGCGAAGAACTTCTTTGATCTTGCGCATGGATAAACTCTCCGCAGGCATTTGGTCTTCTCCGGATGAAAAGACTCAGAGTACCGTTAAGTTATCCCGCGCCGGACGGTTTCAATGGGGTGAGTCAGGCAACCTGCCGGGGTGGCAGCTTTCGCGTGGAACGGGTGGCAGGCTTCGCCTGGAATCAGTGGCCAGGACCCTCGGCGGAAATGCGACACTTGAGACCAGACAATTTTTAGAGTCGCTTAGCCCTGCATTTCGGCAAATTCATCGAGAAGTAGCGATTTAGGCAGAACTCAAATTGGGCAAAGTTCGACACCAGAAACCGGACAATCGTGTGCCCACAAGTGGCGTAAAACATGTAAATATCAGTTTTAAAGGGGTTTTAATATTTTTAGCACAGAGGTCACAAGCTATTGAAAAACAAATTTTTATGCCGACTAACATCTCATCTCACCGTGTAAAGTTACCGCCCTCCGAAGGCAGTGGTCACAGGTTCGAATCCTGTCGGGCGCACCATGTTTCCCAAGTCTTACGTGAAAGCGTAGGGCCTTTTTATTGGCAGTGCCCATTATTTAAAATCAATAAATCCAGCTATTGTGAGCCAACGGCATCTTATTCAAAAGATTTCTGCGCTCTCGCTAATCAGGCTGGTGCGTATCTATGAACGCCTTAAAACGCTCGTTGTGCCTGCGCTCACGCAGATGAACCAGTTCATGCACCAGTTTGCATTCAAGGCACACAGGGGCTTTTTGGCAAGCTCTAGGTTCAGCCAGATACGCTTTACGTCTGTGCTGCAGCTGCCCCACTTGGTTTTCATTTTTTTCACGCCCCAGCTATTGGCTGTAACGCCAATTTCTTCCTACCAGGGCTGCAAAAGCTCGTCGATGCGTGATTTCAGAGCGGCACGATAGAACGGCGACAGCAGCAAGTCTCTGTTTTCGGTAGAAGTGCAAGCATTTACATAGAAATACATTTTACCCGGCGCTACTTTAACCTCGTGGCGCCCTGCCCGTTCCACTGCGTTTAATCCGTGGCGCCGGCCCCACGGATAATGGCTTTCGCCGTTCAACATCTCGCAGTCAGACTGTCTGGGTTGCTTGGCAAAATCGCTTTGCTGCTTTTAAACCCAGGGAATACGGCTGATAACCGCCATGCAAATTGTCGTATCGGTCATCTTTTCAAGTGCTGATACCCGCACCCGGCCATCGGACGGCAGCATCCCCTGGCTGGCAAACCCGGACTCAGATTTAGTGAATATCTGGATTACCCACTGGTGCTGCCCGGCCCAGAGCTAGGCGTGCGAGAGTTGCTGGATACGGTGCTATTGCGATGCTGTAATAACGTGCAGGTCATGGCAGAAACCGACTCCTTCGAGCTGATGCGTGGACTGCTTGCGGACGCTCAGAGTATCGGTTTTCAGGTAAAAATCGGTGCTGCCTCGGACGAAGATCATAATAACTTAGTGTCCACGCCAATTAGTCGGCCTGACCTACCCTTCGCTGCTCTGTTCTCAGTTGCGAGGCAGAACCTTATCCGTGGCAGCGGCTAAATTTGCGGATTAGGTAAGCGTCGCGTTTAACGCCACCGCACTCATCGGCTAGTGAAATGACACTGGCGCGACAAAGCCCGTCAAGCCCGCTCCATTAAAGCCACTTGGGAACGGTAACTGGCTGGAAATTACGCAGGCCATTCAGCAACTGCTGGGGATCGGACTCCAGCACCATGGACTGACGATGAGACGGTGGAAGGAAGGCCTCTTTGATCATCTGGTCGATAAAGGCCATGAAAGGCTCGAAGAAACAGTTAATATTAAGCAGGCCCACAGGTTTGTTCAGTTCGCCTAACTGGTTAAGCGTCCAGGCTTCCATGAATTCCTCCATGGTTCCAATACCACCGGGCAGTGCGATGAAGGCATCCGAAAGCTCTGCCATGCGCTCCTTGCGCGTTCGCATGGTCGGTACAATCTCGCTGTTCGTCAGGTTAGGATGTATATGCCCCTTGGCCTGCAAGCGTTCCGTTATGACCCCATGGGCGCGGCCGCCCCGGCTAAGCACTGCATCAGCCAGAACCCCCATGAGGCCCTTTTGCGTGCCCCCGTAAACCAGTGTGACGCCGTTTTCCACCAAAGTCGCGCCAAGCGCCTCAGCCTGTTCGGCATAGACAGAACTGGCCCCCATGTTGGAGCCACAGAAAACGGCAATGCTGCGAATATTTCGCATGTGTAAGGAGCTCCTTTCAGTGTCGGCTCTAAGATTTAAGGCGACGGGTTATGGGCAAGATCCTGATCATGTCTGGCCTTGGCCGACATCAACTTCGTTCTATACCCTAACCGATCGACTTTTTTTGAATAGGCGGTATCCACGGCCAAGTGCAACAACCGATTAATAAACGTCTGATGGCGCTTCATAATCACGAAGCGGTCAGATTTCTGTGTCTAGTCCTGAAATAGGTTTACACCTATCCCAGGACTAGACACCTGGCTGACGACTTATATGCCTGGCTTATTTCCAGGATGGGCCACTCATGGCGTCCGGAAGCCACATGGCCAGTGATGGAAAGGCCAGCACCAGCCCCAGAACGAATAACTGGGCAACGATGAAGGGCACCACCCCTGCATACATGTGCTTCAGCGTTACCTCGGGTGGAGTGATGGCTCGCAAGTAGAAGATCGCAGGCGCCAGGGGAGGCGTCAGATAGCTGGTCTGCAGCACCACCAGAAAGGCCACACAGAACCAGATTTCATCAAATCCCAGTATACGCACAATGGGCATGGCGATCGGGATGACGATCAGCACCACCGATATCAGATCGAGGACGAAGCCGGCAATAAAAGTAATTAAGAGGATCAACGCCAAAATCATCCATGGATCGAGGCCTGTACCGATCAACAGCGACTGCATCGTAGCCATACCTCCAGCCGCGAAGAACACCCCGGCAAACATGCTGCCGCCCATCACGATGAGCAGGATCATGGCCGAAATGTTCATGGTCCTGACAGCCGCATGCCAAAGCACTTTGAACGTCAGGTTACGATATGCCAGTGCCAACACCACCGCTCCGAGTGCACCACAAGCGGCTGCCTCGGTAGGAGTAGCCACGCCCATCAGGATGGTACCGAGCACAACGAAGATCAGTGCCAAAGTAGGCAGCAGTGCAAACAGGCTGATGCGTAACCTCTCGCCCAGCGACACCTGATCAGTTTCTTCAATGCGCGGCGCCATCTCCGGCTTCAGGTAAGACACTCCAATTATATAGAGCAGGAACAGTGTTGCCATCAAGAAGCCCGGGATCAGCAAACCACTGAACAGCGAGCCGACCGAGACTCCGGCCACCGGGCCGAGGACAACCACGGTGATGGAGGGTGGGATGGCAGTGCCCAGCGAGCCACTGGCACAGATGGTGCCGGAAATCAGTCGCTTGTCGTAACGATGCTTCAACATCACCGGCACCGCCAGCATGCCAATCACCGCTTCGGTCGCCCCAACCACACCGCTCGAGGCTGCAAAAAGGGTACCCATGATAATGGCCCCGACGCCCAGCCCGCCGGGCAGTCTGGTGGTCCATAGGTGAATGGCTCCGAACAGACGCTCGGCAATTCCGGAGCGCTCCAGCACGGCCCCCATAAAGATGAACAGCGGCACCGCCGCCAAGATCGAGTTCGAGGCGGTATCTTCGATCTTGGTCAGCAACTGGTAGGCAGCGGCATCGCCAAATTGCGTGATACCGAAAATCGTCGCCACCACGATCATCGAGAAAGCGATGGGGAAACCGGCGATGATGAAAACCATCAGTGCTGGAAACATCAGCAGAGACAGAAAATCGCTCATCCCTTTCCCCCTCCTTCTCCGCCCGACGATCGGCCCAGAATGATAGCCAAAGATTTAAGAACCTCCGCCACCACCTGCAGGATCAACAGCAGGAAGCCTACAAACCAGACAGTGAAAACAGGCCATATGACAGGGTTCCAGGCCGACCGGCCGGATCGTTCGTTGGACTCGAAGGCAGCCAAAGCATACTTAGACAGTTCCCAAACCAGCCACCCCAACACCGGCAGGAGGAGCGCGTAACCCGCCAGCCGAATAAACGCGTTACTGCGATCACCCAGTTGCAGGCTGAGAATGTCCACGGTGACGTGCTGGCCAACACGCAGCGCATCGGCCATGCCCAGCATAAAAATGGCCCCCATTACCATGTAGCTGATCTCGAAGGCCCACATGGTCGGGCGCCCAAGCACATAGCGACTGAATACCTCATAGACCAAGGCACCGATCAGCGGAAAGATCAGCACTGCGCCGCACCAGCCGGCCCGGCGGGTCACAGATTCAATCAGGTTGATAACTCTCATGTCACGAATTCCCCAGAGCCGCCTCTAACAGAAGAAAAGAGGCCGAGTGGCCTCTTTTCAATGATCCCTGAAAGGGCATGAATCAGTTATTCGCACTACCGATGGGCAGGCGATATTCGGGCCAACGGCTCATTGTTTCCTCAAAGCTACGCTGAGACTTGAGCACACGGGCGAACCACTCGTTCTCCGCGGCATATTTGTTCTCCCACTTTTCCGTTTCTTCATAAATAGCATCAATAAAGGACTGGTCCAGCTGTACCATTTCGTTGGGCCCGTCGATCAACTCCTGATAGGCATCTAGGTCGGCGAAAGAGCTTGCCAGCCAGGAGTCAAAGACGCTCAGCTTGCCGGCCAGACGAAGCAGTTCCTGCTGCTCTTTGCTCAGACCGTCCCAGGCTTTTTGATTGACCTGACACTCCAGAAATCCTCCAGACTGGTGCACGCCGGGGAGGATCACGTACTGAGCCACTTCCTGAAAACCGGTGGGTCGATTCATCTCAGGGCTGCCCCACTCGGCGGCATCGATCACGCCTCGCTCCAAAGCGCTGTAGATTTCTCCACCAGCCATCACCACGGTAGAGGCGCCAAGGCTAGAGGCGATCTCAGCCCAAGCTCCGGAAGTGCGCAGGCGCAAACCTTGAAAGTCCTCCAGGGTCTCGACCTTCTTGTTGGAGTGCAAAAATATCTCGGTGCCCAAGGTGGAGCAAGGGAAAGCCACTACGTCGAACACCTCTAGACGAAACTCCTCATAGAGCTTCGCGCCGCCGCCCTCGTACATCCACAGCATAAACTCCTCCGGAGTCAGGCCGCTAGAGTGGCCAGCCAGAAGTGCTGCGGTGGGATCAGTGCCGTAGTCATAATTTATATAGTTGTGGCTAACTTCAGCCACGCCGGACTTCACAGTGTTGGTAACACGCAGCGCCCCACCAAGTGTTCCGCCCGGAAACACCTCAATCTCGATATCCCCGCCAGTCAACTGATTGACGTAATCAGCGAAGGTCTTGGCATCACGCTCCAACCACGGGCCACCACTCCAAGGAGTGGCCATACGCCAGCTTTCGGCGGCTTCAGCCGCCACCGAACCTACCATCAAACTGGTAGCAAGACCCATAGACATCGCAATTCGAGTCATCTTGTGCACTGTTTCATCTCCTCATGGTTCGTTTTGGTGCAAGCATCACTCATTAGGGTTTCAGGTAGAAAGTTTACCTTTGAGCCTTCCATACAAGGCGTCTTGCCGGAGTACGCGCAGACTTGAGCCGAAACTGGATAATTAAAAAGCTCGATGCTTACACTTGGTATTTGCAAAAATAAGGCCAACATTCTGGAGGTGACTACGGCAGTGATGTCTTCAAAGGCGATGAGGCGACCTGATCAAACGTTCGATAGCCATTTACAAATGCATCGAAATAAACAGGCAAAACCTCTTTGTCTTTGAGAAGCTCTTACCACATTTTATGAGTGTATTTTTACCTTCACCCCAAAGAGCACCAAGAGCCAGAACCAACTCATCTTCTGTCATTTCTTTGAACGAGTGCTCAACACATTTAACCGCCACCAGCCTGCGTCTGAGTTGGTTGGACTAAACCGCTTATAGATGTAGCAAAAGCGGCACGGGATCTGTTCAAACGAATTCAACGTTGAATAGAGCTGGGCGGTCGCCAGCGTAAACATTCTTTAGTTACCCACTTCACTCCTTCGGTCCCAAGTCAAACTTTTCTTCAACTCGTTGGGTGGCTGGCCAACCCCGCGAAAAAGTGCCGAAACAACACTTGATATATCTTTACCCGCAACGTGAACTAGCATCGTAAATCTAGACTGCCGTTCTGCAAGCGTTGCTGCACTTGTTCTATGAATCCAGGACTTGAGCATTCCTGTTCAGATTCTTCGCGGGTTTTCCTGATTCATATTTTCTTGCTCGATCTTTAATCAGAATTAAACCGCAACCGCCACGAAATGCCCTTCCTCGGGCTGGTCGTAACGTATCGGTTGCAGTACCGCGCCCCGGGGTTTGATGAGATCCACTGTTTCGGTGTCTTTGGACATGACGGCGGGGACGAGTTTGCTATCCAGTGCCGGTATGGGGACCGCTGCGAGCAGGCGTTTGGTATAGGCATGGCATGGGTTGTTCAACACTTGCTCACGGCTGCCGATTTCCAGTATGCGCCCGGCGAACATGACGGCAACGCGATGGCATAATCGCTCCACGACCGCCATATCGTGAGAAATAAATAGGTAACTGAGTTCGTATTCTTGCTGTAGCTGTTCCAATAAATCCAACACTTGAGCCTGCACCGATACATCGAGGGCCGATACCGGCTCGTCCGCAACGATGATGCGGGGGTTCAGCGCCAAAGCTCGGGCGATGCAGATGCGCTGGCGCTGACCACCGGAAAACTGGTGAGGGTAGCGGGTCATGGTATCGGCCTCGGGAAGCCCTACCTGAGCGAGAAGTTCTTTGACTTTGGCATGACGTTCCGCGGGCGTGCCGCGGCCATGGATAAGCAGAGGCTCTGCAACCAGTTCGGCAATGTTTTTGCGGGGGTTGAGCGCGGCGTAAGGGTCCTGAAAGACCATCTGGATGTCCTGACGCTGCTTTTTCAGTGCGGCGCCCTTGAGGCCTTGAATGTCAGTGCCCAGAATGCGTATTTCACCTTCGAAATCCACCATATTCATCAACGCACGTCCGGTGGTGGATTTACCGCAACCGCTTTCACCGACGATGCCCAGGGTTTCTCCCTGGTGCAGGGTGAAACTGATATCTTCAACGGCTATCAGCTCTCGAGCAGGGGCAAATAGCCCCTGACGGCGCATGGGGTAGCGTACCCGCAGATTGCGCACTTCCAACACTGGCTCGCCAAAAACCGGGTGCGGTCGTGCCGGCGCTGTCCCTAGGCGCGGCACTGCCGCCAGCAGCTTGCGCGTGTAGGCAGCGTCCGGATTGGTAAAGATTTTGCGGATATCCGCTGTTTCCTCCACCACGCCCTGATTCATTACCACCACTTTGTCCGCCATTTCTGCGACGACACCCATGTCATGGGTGATCAACAGAACAGCGGTCCCAAACTCACTCTGAAGTTCGCGTACCAGGTCCAGAATCTGGGCCTGAATGGTTACATCCAGAGCGGTGGTAGGCTCGTCGGCGATCAGCACCTGAGGTTTACACAGCATCGCCATGGCGATCATGACTCGTTGGCGCAACCCGCCTGAGAGTTCGTGCGGATACTGTTTTACCCGATCGTTGGCCCGGGGGATCTTTACCGCATCAAGCATGTTCCGGATATGCTGCTGAGCCCCACCGCCAGCGGCGAGCCGGTGGCGGCGTACTGTTTCCAGCATCTGATCGCCAATCCGCATGGTTGGATTGAGGGAGGTCATGGGCTCCTGAAAGATCATGCCAATCTCTTTGCCGCGCAGGTTCTGCAGATGCCGCTCAGACTGACTGAGGAGATCTTTATCATTGAACAGGATGACGCCTTCTGGCACTCGCGCCATTTTCGGCAGCAGCCCCATAATCGCCAGTGCCGACAGAGATTTGCCACTGCCGGATTCACCGGCAATGCAGAGGGTCTCCGATCGGCTCAGTGTGAAACTGAGATTGTCCACTACGCGTTTACAGTCCGGACCCTGACCAAACTCAATGGAGAGTTTCTCAACCGAGATTAGCGGGCGCGCTGTTCCTGTCACTTCTTTTGTTGCACTCATGGGGGTCTCTATCACTCAAACACGAGTCGAGGAACGTAAAACGCCACCACCCAGTTGGGCATGTCGACAATTTCGCTGATGCGCAGATCGCCGCAGACCGAACACAGCATATAAGCCTGTTCAGGGGGCATGTGATGCTCCCGGGTAATCCAGTCGATAGCGCCACTGACCGCGTCCCGCGCAGCCTGCATGAGGTCCGGACCGATCCCGGTGAAGGCCTCGTAGCCGGAACCATCCAGATGGCGTGTCACCGGTCCTGCCGTCGTAAAGCGGGGCATGGCCAATGGCGTGTCCTTGATCAGGTCAAGCTTCACGGTTACATCCATCGCGCTTTCAATCGCGGTGCCACAGACTTCACCGTCCCCCTGGGCGGCATGGGTGTCGCCAATGGACAGCAGGGCCCCTGCCACCTCGACTGGCAGGTATAGGCTAGAACCCGCATTAAGGTCGCGGATGTCCAGATTGCCGCCCACCCGCCGCGGGGGTACCACCGAGTGCAGGCCGGGCTCAGCCAGAGCCAAGCCGATGGTGCCAGCAAAGGGTTTCAGCGGAACCTTGGCGAATTTACCGAAGGCGGCTGGCGTCATGTTGTTACGATCGTAGTGCCAGAGCATCAACGCCGGGTTCTGAAACTGATCCGTCAGCAATCCGAAACCGGGAATGTTTGCGGTCCAGCCAAAGCCGCTCGGGCGAAAGCTGTCGATCGTCACCTTGAGTATGTCACCAGGCTCGGCGCCCTCCACATAGATCGGTCCGGTAACCGGATTGATCTTGTCAAAGGGCATTGACGACACGGCCGCTACGGTTGAATCCGTTGTGAAATGGCCATTGCCGGAGTCTTTGCACTCCAACTCCACCATGCTGCCCGGTGCTACCCGGGCCACAGGGGCGAAGCTGTTATCCCAGCCATGGTGGTGATGGCCACCATGGATAGTCTTAACGAGCGTCTGTTGGCACATTACTTCACCCAGATGTAGTCGTAGTTGACAGGAACATGGACCGGGTCCACATACAATGACTCGTCACCCGCCATACGCTCAGAGCGCACAGTGAAACGCTGCTCGTTGAAGATCGGTACCCAGGGTGCGTCAGCCATGGCGTCGGTGAAAATCTTGCCCCAAAGTGCCGCGCGCTCTTCTTGCTGATCTTCAGCAACCATGGCGTCAGCCTTGTCACCCATCGCATCCAGTTCTTCGTTGCAGTACCAGGCCCAGTTCCAGCCACCAGGCACAGCGCCCTCACAGCCAAGGATCGGACCCCAGAAATTAGCCGGGTCAGGGAAGTCAGCAATCCATGCCATGCCACCAGACCAGACCATAGGCGCCTGGTCTTGGGCGCCGCCCGCCGCAATCACATTGGCCTGAGCCAGGGAGCGAATCTCGGCCTTAATACCAATGTTGAGTAGGTCCTGTTGCATGGCTTGAGCAATACGCGGCTGAGGGTCTGTGTTCATCACGAACAGCTCAGTTTCAAAACCATCTCCGTAGCCGGCTTCTGTCAGCAGGGCCTTGGCCTGCTCCGGATCGAAGGGATAGCCCTCATAGTTCTTATCGTAGCCAGGCATCGCCGGTGGCAAGGGCTGGTTTGCAGGGGTAGCCCGACCGTTGATGATGCGTACAATACGGTCTTTGTTTATGGCCATATTAATGGCCTGACGAACTTTCAGGTTGTCCAGCGGGGGTATGGTGACATTGAGGGTCAGGTAGCCGGTGTGAAGTTGATCCCCGACGACCATCAGGCTTTCAAACTGGGGCTCATTCTTGAACTGCAGAAATTTCGCCGGCGGAATCCCGTCTCCAGCGATGTCAACGTCACCCCGCTCCAGACGCTGCAAAGCCACCATAGGCTCCTGGCCCACTTCAAACGTGATGGAGTCGATGTAAGGAACGCCAGGTTTGAAATAGTCCGGATTCTTTGAAAATACCAGGTGCCGACCAAGGGTCCAGTCGGTGAGTTCGTATGCACCGGTACCTACGGGATTCTTACCAAAGTCTTTACCATATTCCTCCACTGCTTCACGGGGCACGATGGAGGCAAAATTAAGCCCCATCACGTGTAGAAAAGTGGCGTTGGGCGCCGTCAATTCGATGGCAACGGTGTAATCGTCAATCACGGTGACACCTTCCAATTCATCGGTGTCGCCGGCCGAAACAGCGTCGTAGCCAAGAATGGGTGAGAAAAAGCCTGCTCCAGGGCTCTGAGTTTCAGGATTGGCAGTGCGTTCTAGGGAATATTTGACGTCGCTTGCCTTCATCTCCCGTCCGTTATGAAACTCGACGCCCTCTCGAAGTTTGAACGTGTAGGTCTTGCCGTCATCGGACAGCTCGTAACTTTGTGCTAGGTCAAGCACCAGTTCAGTGGTGCCGGGGTTGTAGTCCATCAAACCGTCGAACAGGCTTTTGATCATCGACCAGTTCTGCCAGTCGTAGCCAATGGCTGGGTCCAGAGTAGCGACGTCGTTTTGATAGGTGACGATAATGTCACCCCCCGGTTTGGGCTCAGCTGCCAGCGCATTGGCTGGGGTGAGCAATGAGGCGATGGCAGTTGCCAGCAGGCTTCGGATTAACATCGTTTTCATCGGTTGTTTTCCTTTAACTCAGGGTTAGGACTTATCGAGCGCTATACGCGGGTCTGCAAGAGGTACCAGCAGGTCCGCAATCAGGTTGGCAATAACAATGGCGACGGCGGACACCATGGTGACGCCGACGATGACGGGAATATCGACCCGCTGGATCGCCTGCCAGGCAAGCTGCCCAAGGCCGGGCCATCCAAAAACGGATTCAACCACCACCAGGCCGCCAATAAAGATACCGATGTCGATACCAATCATTGGAATCACTGGAATGATGGCGTTGGGAAGAACGTGGCGGAAAAGCACCCGGGCACGGGTCAGGCCTTTTGCACGAGCGGTGCGGATGTAGTCCTGCTGCAACACCTCGATCATCGACGAGCGCACCATGCGCGAATACCAGCCGCTGCCCAACAGCCCCAAGGTCAGAGCGGGCAGCAACACATGTTGAAACTCGCCATAACCCCCAAGGGGGAACCAGTCAAGATTGACGGCGAACAGGTACAGGAACAGCATCGAGGCAATGAAATGGGGTGAAGATACACCGACAAAAGACAAGGCCATCAGGAACCGATCGATCGCGGTGTTGCGCTTGAGCGCAGCAAGCATGCCCAGACTTACGCCAATTATTAGCTCAAAACTGATGCCCCAGGCCATCAGCTCCATGGTGGGACGAATGCGTGACATGATCAGAGTCGAGACTTCAGTGCGCTGGATATAGGAACGGCCCAGGTCGCCCTGCAAAAGGTTTGTCAGATAGTTGAAATACTGCTGGTAGAACGGGAGATCCAGCCCAAGCTGGGCCCGAATGTTGGCCACGGTTTCTGCCGTCGCACTGCGACCCGCCAATTGTCGCGCCGGGTCTGCCGGTATCATGTACAGCAACAAGTAAGTAATGAAGGACACGCCAAGCAGAATCAGGATGGCATAACCCAAGCGACGTAGAATATACATCGGCATTATCCGCGTCCTTTCAGTGAGGGGTCCAGCTCATCCCGCAGGGCGTCACCAACCAGGTTGAAGCTCAGCGCCAGAAGAACGATCGCCAGTCCCGGGAACAGCACAAGCCAGACCGCAGAGGTAAAGTAAGTCTGGCTTTCAAAAATAATATTGCCCCAGCTGGGAGTAGGAGGTTGTACCCCCACTCCCAGAAACGACAGAGTTGCTTCAAGCAGCACGGTTGTGGAAATGCCCAAGGTTGCCCAGACCAAAATGGTGGGCAAAAGATGGGGTAACAGATGAGAAAAAAGGATACGGAGGCTGCTCGCCCCCAGAGTGCGCTCTACCGCGATAAACTCCCGCGAAGCGATAGCGATGGTCTCGGAATATATAACACGGGCTACCTGCACCCAATTCACCATGGCAATCACCAGTGCCACGATCCAGATACTCGGCTGAAGAATTGCCGCCAGAGCGATAGCCAGTAGCAGCGCTGGAAATGCCATCATGAGATCGGTCAGCCGCATCAGTACCGCCCCTGTCCAGCCCCGAATGAAGCCTGCACACACACCGACTAATGTACCGATGAATATGGCAATGCCGTTGGCTACGACGCCGATGATCAACGACGTTTGGGCGCCGTAGATTAGCCTGGATAGCAGATCACGACCCAACAGGTCGGTACCCAGAAGAAACTTTTCGTTCGGTGGTAGCGGGGCGCCCTCCATGGTTAGGCCCTCAAAATACTGCATATTGGGGTCATGAGGAGCGACCCAAGGTGCCAGTACTGCGAGGCAAACCACGGTGACGATGACTACCAGTGACACAGCGACTGACTTGTGCCGGCACAGGTTACGTATCAGCGTTGGGAATGCCATCGCTTAGCTCCGCCGCCGCATGGGTTGGGTGTGGCACTCGATGTCTTGACAGATAGACTCGATACTTTGGTTGAGCTTCATGGACAGGGTACGAATACGCTCGAACGCCTCATGCTCATCGATTGCGCAGTCGATCATCAGGCGGGCAACGGCCTTGGCGGTCAGGTGTCGTGCCTGCAGTTTGGTGCTCAGGTCTTCGTTAGTATTCTCTAGCGCCGTCAATTGGTTTCGCAGGCCTTGCGCCATCATAAGAGTGGTGTACACCGAGCTCTGCGTGATGGGCTTGTTGAGCATGGCAGTTGCGCCCATGCGCATCGCACATTGAATTTGGGAGAGGGTTTCGTGATGGCTCAGGGCGATAATGGGAAGCCCCGCCACGCGTGCTCGCGCCAGCAGATCGGGACTTTCAAACTGGTCCAGCTCCACGATCAGGGCAATGACATCCAGAGATGTGTCGCCCTGGTCCCGCTGCAGGGTTGCGGTAGCAATGCCGAGGCGGTGCAGACTCTTACACAGTGTGGCCTCGGTGCGAGGGTCACAGTCCACCAGCAGCAGGGTGCGGGTCGGGGTTGCCATAGCACCTCTCATTTCACGATCCTCAGGTTGCTAGCGGTCATCTTTTGTAGCGCCGGCTGGCGATAGTCACGCAGGTCCGTCTTCACAAGGTAGGGGTCTGCCGACAGGCAGTCCCCTACCTGTTGGATAATTTCGAATCCATCCCCCTCGACCGCTGCTATATAACTGGGCAGGGAAAAGTGATTGTTGTGGGCAGACAAGGAGAGCCTTCCCAACACGGTCTCATGCTGGCCCTGGGAGAGCAGATCACAGATGCGATCAGGGTCGTCACTGCCTGCGAGTTCACAGGCTTTTGCGTAGAGGTGCATCGCGGTGTAGGCGCAAGCGTAGTAGTGGGACAACGGCAGGTCTTCGTGGCGTTGTCGCTGGGTCACTGCAAAGGCCGGATTCACCGCCTCAAAAAAGGCGCCGCAGGAGAGCAGTTGGATCTGGTCCGCACCGCGGATACAGGGCAATTCGGCTTCGGTGAAATTACAGCTCAGAACCGGCATGCGAACCCCTTTAAAGGCGCAAGCATCGCTGAGTTGGCGGAGAAAATGATAGGACGATTCCCCAACCAGATTATTGAGCACAAAAGCCGCCTCGTCCTTCAGGATGTTGGCGATCAAGGGTCCGAAATCGGTGCAGCCGAAACGAAAGTACTTTTCCCCAAGCACCTGGCCCTCGCTGAGCTCGATCAATTCCCGGGCGATGCGATTGCTTTCCCAGCCCCAGACATAGTTCGAACCCACCAGGTACGCATTGGCGCCGAACTCGCCGAGGGCGTAGCCAAGCAGCGGGATCAGATTCTGGTTGGGACAACCGCCGAGGTAGATAACGTTCTCGCTGCATTCAAAGCCCTCATAGGGGCAGGCGTACCAGAGCAAGCTTTTGGTTCGTTCGAGATCGGGAATTATTTCCTTACGGCTGGCGGAGGTGGTGGTGCCAAAGATATGGCGGGCGCCACCGTCAATCAGTTGGATAATGCCCTGAGCGTAGCCTTCAAGCCGACCCGCAGGGTCATAATGCTGGTGTTCAATTCGAAACCGACGGCCGGTGTCATCATTGATCTCCGCGATGGC
The DNA here is from genome assembly GCF_000283275.1 of Marinobacter sp. BSs20148. Lineage (NCBI taxonomy): Bacteria > Pseudomonadati > Pseudomonadota > Gammaproteobacteria > Pseudomonadales > Marinobacteraceae > Marinobacter > Marinobacter sp. BSs20148. The sequence continues at coordinate 432,681 of NC_018268.1, read as the reverse complement.
ATGACGAAGCCCCGCAAGGGTGCTTGCGCCCATGCGCCGGTATGTCCCTTCGGTGGACACCAGAATCCCGACTTCGACCGTTTGCTGCATAAAAAGTGTATCCCTGAAACAAAAAAAACCCGAAACGACCGGTAAAAACGGACATTCAGGCATCGGTACCTGGGCGCTAAAATTAACGCTTATTGTGCGAAGACTTACGGTCTCTGACCTGCTTCGGATATTCTATAAATTGGCATACAAAATCAGTGCCAGAAGCGTAATTCGATTGTAATAAAATTATAGAATGCTGAAATAATTAAGGTAATTAGTGTGTGACGGGTCAAACTATGATTGCGAATGGTAATGCGTCTGCCGGCAGATATGCTTCAAATTGGTGCAGTAAAAGCAAGTCTGAGCTATACGGGTGCAGCGAAGGGGTACGCCGAACAGAAAACCCAGGTGTTGCCGTCAAAGCTTCTCGCCGTTAATTACCAGTGAGTTTTAGGGGGCAACCCGGGGATGGTTCAGCCAGGTACAGCTACGGGTATAAAGTTCCGTGCGATTTGAATGAGGCGTACCTAGTTTTGTGCGGCACTGCCGAAGATCCCTACCGTGGCAGCAATCGCTTGACGTCGTCCGCATTGTTGGCGAACTCAGCACCGGCCTGCTTCATGTCGGTCATCGCTCGCTCAACGCTGTCCTCAGCGATACCCCGGACGGCGGCCAGATTGACGATGACCTGAAAGTCGGCGTTTCTTAACTGCAGAACGGTTTTGGCGACGCAGTAATCAAGCGCAAGACCACCAACAATGACAACGGTCACGCCCTTGCTTTTGAGGAACTCGATAACACCCGTGGTCACGGTATCAGCCAAATCGTGATAGCAGGCACCGTATGGGTGGCAGTCCGGGTCCAGACCTTTGTTCACCATAAAGTCATAGCCGGTGACGGGGTGCGGCAGGCCGTCCAGTAACTCGAAACCTACAGTTCCCAGTTCGGCGTGCCGAGGCCACTTAATGTCAATATTTTCGCCCTCAACCTTACTGAAAACGTCTTCGGGCGTGTCCGCGATCCACTGAGCATTTGAGGGGTGAGCATCCCGGGAACCAACCCGAAAAGCGGCCAGCTCGGCCTGAGCGTTCAGCTCATCGACGATTTGGTCACCTTCCGGTACCGGCAGTTCATTCGGGCACAGAGGCGTGAACGTCTTCTGTGCGTCTACATCAAACGCGGCAATGCAGGTCATATCAGAACTCCGTGCTTACTGTGTGTCAGCGGGCTTGAAGGCACCCATAACCGCCAGCGGGTCACACCGTTTGTGCTGAGTTTTTTCATACTGAGCGACCAGCTTGCGAATTTGATCGTCGGAACCGCCCTTGAACTCCAGGAAATCATCAATGACGTCGTAAGAAAAACCCAGCACGTCTTCGTCCGCCAGTTGTGGCCGCAGGCATTCCAGATCGGCCGTTGCCGGTTTGCCGGCCATCTCATCGCTGGCGCCCAGCTCTGAAGCCAGACGACGAACCTGACGCTTGCTCAGACCACGCAGCGGCAGCAGGTCACAGGCGCCATCACCCCACTTGGTAAAGAAGCCGGTTACCGCTTCCGCATTGTGGTCGGTGCCCACGACAAGCCCGTTGTTCAGGGCGGCAATCTCATACTGGGCGGTCATCCGCACGCGTGCCTTAACGTTGCCCCGTTCAAAGTCAGCGCGTTCCAGGCTGATCTCAGAGTCATTCACCACAACCGCGGCATGAAGCGCGTCTACGCTCGGCTTGATATCGACAGTCATGATGCGGTCCGGGTCAATAAATTGCAGCGCCGCCTGCGCAGCGTCTTCATCAACCTGCTCACCGTAAGGCAAGCGAACAGCGATAAATCTGGCTTCCGGTTTATTGGTTTTCATTCGGTCAGCCGCCAGTTGACAGAGCTTGCCCGCGACCAGTGAATCAACGCCTCCGCTGATACCGAGAACCAGCGTGCTGCGCCCGGCACTTTGAAGTGTCTCGCACAGGAACGTGACACGTTTGGTGATTTCCATGCCCCAATCGCGATCTTCTGTGGGCTGAACGCCCAACTCTTCCAGAATGCGGCCGGCGGTCATGTAGAGTTCTTTACTCATCAGTCTGCTCCTTATTGAACGTTGAACCGGGCCTTCAGGTTGGCCAAGTACACAGGGTCATCACACATGCTCTTGCCGGGCTCATCGCTGATCTTCGCCACGGGCATGCCATTGCACTCAACCATCTTCATAACGATGTTCAGAGGCGTGTAAACGTCACCGCCGGGCGTCACGTAGTCGCCCAAGTCGTTGCTCAGAAACGTTCCAATGCCAAAGCTCGTCTGAATCCGACCCTGAAAATGTTCCGCGATATCCAAAGCTCGATTGAAATTCAGGCCGTCACTGAACACCAGCGTTTTCGTCATCGAATCAATGCCCAAGGCTTCATAGTGGGCGATGAACTTTTCGCCCCAAATGATGGGGTCACCGCTGTCGTGGCGCACACCAGAGAACAGCACCGAGAACAAATAATCAAAGTCCGCCAGGAAGGCATCAGCGGTGATGCAATCGGTCAGGGCAACACCCAGGCGACCGCGGTAGACCTGATTCCACACTTCCAGAGCTTCTTTCTGTGACTGTGCGACATTTACAAGCGCCTGATGCGCCTGCAGGTACTCGTGCGCCATGGTGCCGATGGCTGTGAGATTGTATTCCTGGGCCAAGTGGTAATTGCTGGTGCCGATGAAGTTGTCGGGCAGTGCTTTGGCCAAATAGCCCACCACGCGGTTATGCACGGTGTAGGAGAAGCGGCGGCGGGTACCGAAGTCGGCGAACTTGAACGATTCAATGCCGCGACGATCCAGCTCCAATTTCAGCTGCTCGACCTTTTCATAGAGCACATCCTGAAACAGACCCTCATCAACATTGCCGTACCGGCGACGGTTACGAACTTCACTAACGATGGCCAGTACCGGAATCTCGAACAGGATGGCGTAGAGCCACGGGCCGTTGCACTCAATGACCAGCTTGCCCTGCTCCACCCGGATTGACAGGTAGCGCTTGGGATCGAAGCGGTACTGCCGCAGGAAGTCTATAAAGGCTGGATTGAGGAACCGAATCTTGCTCAGGTACGTCAATTCGTTTTCGGTGAAACCCAGCCCCTCGAGATCGTGCAAGGCTTTGCGAATTTCACCGACATATTGCGCCAGGTTCTCATCGGTCCGGCACCGGAATTTGTACTTCACGATCACCGGTGCGTACTTTTCGAAAACGACTTGCTGCATGTGCAACTTGTAAGCGTCGGTATCCATCGCACTGGTGATGGTCTGCTGGCGGAACAGTGATTTATCGACGGTTGCGTTCATCGCTCTACTCTTCAGTCAATTCATTTGACGATAAACGTAGCGTCTAATTATTCTTGTGTCAATTGATTTGACAGAAAAAGTTCGGATGGTATTCTTAGTTCAACACTTACTGACCGGAGACGCCTTAATGGTTGTCACGCTCGATTTTATTTGCCTGCGCTTGAACCCGGAATCCGGGCTTCCGGAAGTCATGCTGCAAGAGCGCCAGAAGGGGCCAGAGAGCGGTCGATACGCCCTTGTGGGAGGTTGGGTATGGGAAGAACCTGCGTCTGACGGGGGTGATTCAGATGAAACCCTGGGCGATGCCGTAACCCGCATTCTAAAAGGCAAGGTTGGCTTCTTGCCAAGTCATCTGGAGAAGCTCCCTCCGGAAGGAAGCGTGACCCGGGACGCATCACTGGGGTGGTCCGTGACGATTCCATTTCTATGTCTGTTCAATCGCCCGGATATGGCCGAGCTGGATCAGCAGGACGGAATTAAGTGGGAACCCATCGAGTCGATTCTGGCCGGGGAATACCCTCTACCTTTTGATCATCGCAAGCTCGTGAACATCGCTTACGAAGCGTTTCTGAACAAAATCAAATACTCGTCGTTGCTGCTCTACCTGCTCCCCGAGAAGGTTGCCGTGCGTCAGATAGTTGAAGCGTACGATATCTTTGGTATCTGCGTGAAGAAACAAACGGTGTTCAGTCGGTGGGTAAATACGGGGCTACTGGCAGAAACCGGAGAGAAGCGTTCGATGGCGGCGAAGGGCCAGCCATCGAAGCTTTACGGACTGGAAGAGGAATCTCTGTCTTATTTCGACAGCGAGATTGGCAAGAGCTACAACAAAGCGCTGTCTGCCGCTCGCTCCTGAATTTCAGAAATCCTGCCCTCTCCATTATGGCTCTATGCTGGCATGTGCGTATTTCAGCGTAATCCACACGACTGAAACAGGCAGGTCAACACATCGTGTTTAGGATTGGGGCATCGAGTTTGATCATGCTTTCACGCAATCATCCAATGCTCAAAAAAAAGTTCCCGCGCTCTCTTAGCCCTGCCGTATGTGCGCGTGATGGCGCAGACCTCCAACGAATATTGCTTGGTTTCCGGCACCAGAGCGCACAAATCCCCGGCCTCAACGTGCCGCTGAACGAAGGCGTCTGGCATGAACCCGATGTAGGCACCGGACAAAATCATCGCCAGCCGTGCTTCGTAGAAATAGGAAATGGCCGCCTTGTTCATATCCGCCAATTGAGCGCCAACCTCGGGGCTGGTGTGAATCCCTGCGTGAACAACCTTGCTGGAGAGAATCTGATCCCGTAGCTGTGGCGATGGCTTTGCATTGAAAAGTGGATGTGTGCGACTGCAGTAAAGGTGACAGGCGTCAGCGTACAGACGGCGATAATCCAGCCCGGTGAGCTGGCGATGATAAGGAATCAGACCTATATCCGCTTCGTCGTTCAGCACCATCCGTTCGATATCGCTGAGCGGCCTCACGTCCAGCAACACATTCACGCTGGGCGCAGCTTCCGTGAATCGCGCAATCGCCGGTGAAAGCCCGGATTGCGGATCCATGCAAATGGCATCGCTGGCAATAATTCGAAGCTCACCGGTAAGGCTGACGTGCAACGCGTTGACACCGGTACGGAAGCCTTCTAGAGCTGAAAGCAGTGTTTTCATCAGCTCATAAACCTCAGCACCCTCCTCCGTCAATGAAAAACCGCCCCTGCCGCGTAAGCAGAGCTTGAGGTTCAGGCGGCCTTCCAAGTTTGCAATATGAGTGCTGATGGTTGAACGTCCAATGCTAAGCTCTCTTTCAGCCGCTGAAAACCCGCCGCTCTCGACAACAGCCTCGAACACTTTAAGAAGACGGACTTCGTAATCACCGATCTGCCCCAACCTGATCTTCAGATCTTTTTTCATTGTTTGATGACTCTCAACGTATACATCCAAACATTCTTATTTATCACACAAACACCTCGCTATACCATCTCCTCAACTGCATAAGCCACTTTGGCCAGCACGTTTTGGAGCCCTTTATGACGTTAAATCTCAATCAGCCAGACTTGTTTCGGGATCGTGCCTTTATTGACGGGCAGTGGGTCCAGGCTGCCGAAGCGCGAACGTTTCCGGTCTTCAATCCAAGCACCGGCTCTACGCTGGCCTCTGTTCCTGATCTGGGCGCAGACGAAACCCGCGCCGCCATCGATGCTGCAGAAAAAGCGCTAAAACCCTGGCAGGCCCTTACCGCAAAAGACCGCGCTGCTCTCCTGCGCAACTGGTTCAACCTGATCCTTAAGAATCAGGATGACCTAGCCACCATCATGACCAGCGAACAGGGCAAACCCTTTGCAGAAGCCAAGGGCGAAGTCGCCTACGGCGCGTCCTTTGTTGAATGGTTTGCGGAAGAAGCCAAACGCATTTATGGCGACGTTATTCCCGCTCACGGTGCCGATAAGCGGTTGCTAACCATCAAACAGCCGATTGGTGTGGTTGCGGCGATCACGCCCTGGAACTTCCCGATTGCCATGATCACTCGGAAAGTCGCTCCGGCGCTGGCGGCGGGCTGCACGGTTGTGATCAAACCGGGTGAAGACACCCCGTTGTGCGCGCTGGCGCTGGCAGAACTTAGCCAGCAGGCCGGTATTCCCGCAGGCGTTTTGAATGTGGTTACCACACTGCAGGCACCGGAAGTGGGCCGCACGCTGTGTGAAGATTCCCGGGTACGCAAGCTGTCGTTCACCGGCTCAACGCTAGTGGGCAAGCTACTGATGCGTCAATGTGCGGATACGGTAAAAAAAGTGTCTCTGGAACTGGGTGGTAATGCGCCGTTTATTGTTTTTGACGATGCCGACGTGGATGCGGCCATCTTCGGCTTGATGGCTTCCAAGTTCCGCAATGCCGGCCAGACCTGCGTATGCACCAACCGCATTCTTGTTCAGGACGGCGTTCACGACCTGTTCGTTGAAAAACTGAACGCGGCCGTACGAAAGCTAAAAACTGGTGATGGATTCGGTGAGGCGGTAACCATAGGCCCACTGATTAACGACAAGGCGGTCAATAAAGTACGCGGGCTTGTTAACGACGCGCTGGCCAGTGGCGCCCTGATCACTCAGCAAAATTCTGGGACTCTGGATAACCCGAACTTCTATCCGCCCACTGTTTTGACCGGCGTAACCGCAGGCATGCGCATTGCACAGGAAGAAATTTTCGGCCCGGTGGCAACGGTTTTTCGTTTTACCGAAGAATCAGAAGCTGTGGAGCTGGCAAACGACACGCCATTTGGCCTTGCCGCTTATTTTTACAGCCGCGATATCGGCCGGGTATGGCGCGTAGCGGAGGCTCTGGAGTACGGCATGGTTGGCATCAATGAAGGACTGATTTCTACCGAAGTTGCGCCGTTTGGCGGTATCAAGGAGTCGGGCATCGGCCGCGAAGGCTCCCGCTATGGCATTGATGACTTTTTTGAAATCAAATACTTGTGTATGGGCGGCCTTTGAGTGTTGCTCTTACCGGATAAGGAGGGAATTGATGAATAACGCGCAGTTGAATGAATTGAAGAAAAATATGTTGCCAACGGCGCTGCTAGAGCGGGTGATGCACACGTGCCAAACCGCTATGCCCTACGCGGGGTGCGTCCAAGTCGCTGAGAAGCTGAGTCAGATCACCCCGGTGCGAGGGCATGCCAAAGTCATGTTAGTGAACTCCGGCGCTGAAGCTTTGGAGAATGCGGTCAAGATTGCGCGAGCGGCAACGGGTAAAAATAACGTCATCTGCTTTGACGGCGGCTACCACGGCAGCCATCGTAATTGAACCCGTTCTAGGCAAGGGCGGTTTCTGACCTTAAGCACCATTCAAGCCCAGACATTGCAACGTCCAAGCCCTCATGCCGCGCCTGTCGAGACCAGCAGGTTTCTGCCTGAGTTCAAGACGCCGTCTCTGATGTCGTTGGTAATGGCGTCTTGCAGGGCGGTTTCGTCGCGGGTCGTCAGGGCAGCCAGAATCTCCTTGTGACGATCAATCTCATAATATTCCGTGAGCCGAGTGAGGACTTGGCGCTGGAACGGGCCAAGTTGCAACCAGATACTTTCAATGATGGGCATTGAGGCCCGGGCCGGGTTAGCCATGTACAGAGTGCGATGAAAGGCCTGGTTTAGCAGAGTCAGTTGATCGAGATCTCTCTCAAAGATCAGCTCGTCCATCCTGTTATCCATTTCCGTCAGCTTTTCGATAATGAAATCCGACATGTAGTGTAGCGCGCGTTTGGCTGTGTGGACTTCGACCACAACGCGGAGTGAAACCAATTCTTCAAAGCGGTCAAGTGTCATTAAAGGCACCATAATGCGCCGGTTGTCTTTGATCTGTATCGCATGTTCCGAGCTGAGCTGCCGTACCGCTTCGCGAACCGGAGTCGGACTTAGGCCTAGACGTTCAGCTAACCCACGCATTGTCAGTGAGGTGCCAGGCTCGATCGCGCCCAGCATGATTGCGTTGCGAAGGCGCTTGTATACATATTCTTGTGTCGTCCCGGATATTGCTGGAATATCCGGAATATTGAGTTCGCCGTTGCTGGTCATCAGGCCGCCCTAAAGTGTGTTGATCGGAACTATATTACCTAAAAAGATTGACACAATGAAAGCAATGATATACATATTTAACAAATGATATCACAATTTTTAAAACAGTATTGTAAAGGTGACGCATGTCTGACAATAAGGCCGAAATCTGGCTGGCACAGCATCCAGAGATTGATTCCATTTTTGCCTGCGTTTGCGATTTAAACGGCACGATGCGTGGCAAGCGTGTGCCAGTTGATCAGTTGTCCAAGGTAATAGACGGCGGGCTACGGATGCCGTTGTCGATTGTCGGCATGGATATCTGGGGCGAGGATGTCGAAAACAGTGAGCTGGTTTTCGAGACGGGCGATTCTGATGGCTTGTGCGATTTTACCGGCCGCCCTTTGATGCCGGTCACCTGGACCAGTCGCCCGACGGCGCTGGCGATGCTGTGGATGCGCCAAGAAGAAGGCGGACCGTTTCCGGGCGACCCGCGCAGGGCCCTTGCGCGCATTGCCGAGCAATACAAAGAACTCGGACTGACGCCGGTGGTGGCGACCGAGCTGGAATTCTATCTGGTCGACCCCTCGGAAGATTACCCGCAAGCGCCACGATCCCCGGTTACCGGCAAGCGGCTGGAGTCCGACGGCGCGATGTCGCTGGACGAACTGCAACACTTCGATGAATTTCTGAACGATGTTTACGATGCCTGCGAATTGCAGGGTATTCCTGCCGATGCTGCGATCTCGGAAAACGGGGCGGGCCAGTTCGAGATCAACATGCGCCACGTTGCGGACCCTCTGCGCGCCGCCGACGATGCCGTGCTGTTCAAACGACTCGTGCGCGGCATTGCCCGCAAGCACGGGCTTGCCGCTACCTTCATGGCGAAACCTTATGGCGACCTGTCTGGCAGCGGGTTTCACACGCATTTCTCATTGATCGATGAAAACGGGATAAACGTGTTCGACAACGGCGGCGACGAAGGTACGCCAATGTTGTTGAACGCGGTGGCCGGGCTGTTAGCCACGATGCAGCAAAACACGCTGACATTTGCGCCGCACGAAAACTCTTATCGCCGCCTGCTGCCCGGCGCTCACGCGCCGACCAGTGTCTCTTGGGGCTATGAGAACCGAACCGCGGCCATCCGTATTCCCGGCGGAGACCCCATAGCGCGGCGTATAGAGCATCGCGTCGCGGGCGCCGATGCCAACCCCTATCTGGTGCTGGCCAGCATTCTGGGAGGAGCGCTGCTGGGCATCGAAAACGAGATGCAGCCGGCGGCACCCATCACCGGGAACGCGTATTCAATGAACCTCGACAATTTGCCGCTGGACTGGGCAACCGCCATCGACGCCTTTCGCAAGGGTGCCGATGTGCCGACCATCTTCTCCAAACGGCTGCAAACCATGCTGGTCGAATGCAAGATGCAGGAATTGCGTAAATTTGCCCGCTACGTGACCAAGTTTGAATATGACAGCTACCTGGAGATCGTGTGATGAACCCCCAGAATGACTCCTATGCCGGCAACGGCAGCCACGCCGCAAGTTATTACGCCGCCTCGGCTAATGCCGCGCCGGAACGGGCGGAACTGACCGGTGACCATCAAATAGACGTCTGCATCGTCGGCGCCGGATATACCGGGCTCTCGACGGGGCTTTACCTTGCGGAAAAAGGCTACAAGGTCGCCATTATTGAGGGTGCGCGGGTTGGATGGGGCGCCTCGGGACGCAATGGGGGGCAGATCGTCAACGGGCTGAACGCCAGTCTGCAGACAATCAAGAAACGTTACGGACAAGACACAGCCACATTCGTCGCCGGTCTGGTGCAGGAAGGTGGCGAGATTATCCGCGAGCGGATCAGCACCTACGACATCAAATGCGATCTGAAGGAAAAGAACATCTTTACCGGTCTGACCAGCGCCCATATGGGCGAACTGGAAGAGCGGATGAAGCTTTGGGCCAGTTACGGCCTCAAGAATCAAGAGATGCTGGATAAGAACCAATTGCGCGAACACGTGAATTCAGACCTCTACGCGGGCGGATTAATCGACCATTCCGGCGGCCACATGCACCCGTTGAACCTGGCCTTGGGCGAGGCAGCGGCGTTTGAGCAGAACGGGGGAATCATCTATGAGATGTCGCCGGTGATCGACGTTGATCAAGCGGCGGCTCAGCCAGTTGTCAGAACGGCCAAAGGCACCATGACTTGCAAGACGCTGGTTCTGTGCGGTAATGCGTACTTGGGCCACGTGGTGCCAACGCTAACGTCGCGGGTGATGCCTGTGTCAACGCAGGTGATGGCAACCGAGCCTCTGGGTGAGGCGCGTGCGCGGGAATTGATACCGACGGATGCCTGCGTCGAGGATATCCGCTACATCCTCGATTACTATCGCTTGTCCGGCGACAACCGCATGTTGTTTGGCGGCGGCACGGTTTACGGTGGCGCCGATCCCAGTGACATCAAAGCCAAGTTGCAGCGCAACATGGACAAGGTCTTTCCACAGCTTAAAGGGGTCAAAATCGACTACGCGTGGAGCGGTAATTTTGCCCTCTCGTTCAGCCGTGTACCCCAGATGGGCCGCATCGGCGGGAACACCTATTTCGCCCATGGCTACAGCGGCCATGGCGTTACCGGGTCGCACACCTTCGGGCGCATTCTGGCCGAGGCCATCCACGGCGACCTGACCCGGTTCGACGTGTTTGCCAAAGTACCGTGGTATCCGTTCCCCGGTGGACGCATGCTCCGTGTACCGTATTCGGTAATGGGTTCCTGGTGGTACGGGGTGCGCGACAAAATCGGTATCTAATAAAGTAACAGTAAAATATGAAAATTCTTTAGGAGAACACCATGCTAAAAAAAACACTGATCTTTAGCGCGCTGGCGCTGACCACTGGCGTAGCTTGTGCCGAGGGTGAGCTGAACGTATATCACTGGTCTGATTACGTGGCTCCCGACACGATTGAAAATTTCGAGGCAAGAACCGGCATCACGGTTAATTACGACGTGTTCGACAGCAACGAAGTATTGGAAGCCAAGATGCTGACGGGCTCCAGCGGTTACGATGTGGTGGTTCCGTCTATCGAGTTTCTCGCCCGCCAGTCGCAGGCCGGCCTTTATGCGAAGATCGACAAGAGCAAACTGAAGAACTACGGCAATCTTGACCCCGACATTCTCAAAATCATCGAGGTGAATGACCCCGGCAACACCTATGGAGTGCCTTACATGATGTTCTCCGTCGGGATCGGCTATAACATTGATATGATCAAAGAGCGCATCGATGCCGACAAGATTGGCAGCTGGGACATGTTTTTTGACCCCGATACCGTGGCCAAGCTGGCCGATTGCGGCGTTGTGATAATGGACTCCCCGACCGAAGTGATGTCGTCGGCTCTGAATTATCTGGGGCTGGATCCGCACTCCGAAGATAGTGCCGATCTGGAAAAGGGCAGTGAGCTGATGATGGGCGTGCGCCCGCACATCCGCTATTTCCATTCGTCGCAATACATCAACGATTTGGCCAATGGTGATATCTGCATAACCATTGGTTATTCCGGTGACATATTGCAAGCGCGTGATCGTGCCGCCGAAGCAGGGCAAGGCATCAATATCGCTTACACGATCCCCAGAGAGGGCGCTGTGATCGGTTTCGACATGCTGGCAATCCCGGACGATGCACCCAATCCTGAAAACGCGTTAAAGTTTATTGACTACATCCTCGAGCCAAAAGTTGCCGCAGACATCACCAACTACGTCTACTTCGGTAACCCGAATACCGCTGCGACGGAATTCGTGGACGAAGACGTGGCTAATGATCCCGGCATTTACCCTTCTCAGGACATTAAAAAGAAAATGTTCGTTTCCAAGCCTCACGCAGCGCGCTATGACCGAGCACTGACCCGCGCCTGGACTACCATCAAGACTGGCATGTAAGCCTATGCACTGCCGCGCGGATTCGCCTCGCGCGGCAATCCTTTTCCAAGATCGTTTCTTTTGGGGAAATGGGGAATTATCATGTCCGAAGCTATTGCAGTTACAAGTTTAAAACCCTGGACAGATCCAAACGCTGTACCTTTTTTAAAAATCAATAATGTGACCAAGAAATTCGGCGAGTTCACCTCAGTCAACAACGTGTCGCTGGAAATATTTAAGGGCGAGATTTTTTGTCTTCTGGGCGGATCGGGTTGCGGTAAGTCTACGTTACTGCGGATGTTGTCGGGATTTGAAGACCTTACCTCCGGCCAGATCATTATCGACGGTCAGGACCAGGCCGGCATTCCGCCTTACAGACGACCCACCAACATGATGTTTCAATCCTACGCGTTGTTTCCGCACATGACGGTGGAAAAAAACATCGCGTACGGGCTGAAACGCGACGGTTTGCCCAGGGCAGAGATTGCTACGCGCGTTACAGACATGTTGTCGCTGGTGCAGATGGGGGCGTTCGCCGCCCGCAAACCACATCAACTGTCTGGCGGCCAGCGCCAGCGGGTCGCGCTCGCGCGCGCGTTGGTGAAAAAGCCCAAGCTGCTGCTGCTGGACGAACCGCTGGGTGCGCTGGACAAGAAGCTGCGCGAAGAGACCCAGTTCGAATTGATCAAGATTCAGGAAAGCCTGGGTGTCACTTTCGTGGTTGTTACCCATGATCAGCAAGAGGCGATGACCTTGTCTAGCCGGATCGGCGTTATGACCGCGGGCAAGATCGTCCAGGTTGGAACTCCCCGCGAGATATACGAGTATCCGCAGAACCGGTTCGTTGCAGACTTTATTGGTTCGGTGAATATCTTTGAGGGCCGTATTGCCGAAGACGGCGAGAGCCACGTTGTTGTGGCCTGCCCCGAAGCCGGTTTGGGGATTTACGTACCCCACAGCATCAGCGGTGTTATTGGCCAAAAGGTCGCCGTTGCGGTGCGACCGGAAAAAATGCAGATCAGCAAAGACGACCTGGGCGACTTGCGCAACAAGCTCAGCGGCACCATCGATGAGATTGCCTATATGGGCGATTCGTCGATTTACCAGATACGCCTGGACAGCGGAAAACGCGTGCGCGTCAACCAATCCAACCTTTTTCGGTCCGAAGAGAGTTCTCTGAATTACGGCGACCGGGTGAATCTGGGCTGGGCGGGTAACGCCGGGATTGTGGTGACGTCATGAGCAGCCTGCCGTTGGGATCGCGCATCGGGTCGCTGCTGGGCCGAATGGGCCTGAAGGGGCGCCTCTTGGTTATCGCTATTCCGACCGTCTGGCTTCTGGTTTTTTTCCTGATTCCGTTCTTGGTGGTCGCGAAAATTTCGTTTTCCGAGGCTGCCATTGCCCGCCCGCCCTACCTGCCAGTCGTGGAGTGGATTGACGGGTTTTTCAGGGTAAATCTTAACTTCAATAACTATTTGTTTCTGTTAGAAGACCCTCTCTACCTTGCAGCCTATCTGGGATCGGTCAAGATTGCCGGCGTTGCGACACTCATTGCCCTGTTGATCGGGTATCCGATGGCCTACCTGATTGCGCGCTCGCCTCCTGATCAGCGTAACCTGCTGCTGATGCTGGTGGTGCTCCCTTTCTGGACATCTTTCCTGCTGCGCGTTTACGCGTGGATCGGGTTTCTCAAAGGCAATGGGGTTATCAACAACCTGCTGATGAGTATTGGCATCATCGACGAGCCGCTGGTGATGCTACAGACCGATTTTGCAGTCTATATTGGCATTGTTTATACCTATCTGCCGTTTATGATTCTGCCGCTTTACGCCAATTTAGTGAAACTGGACGAAGCGTATCTTGAGGCATCTTCCGATTTGGGCGCGCTTCCGGTCACTACGTTTTTTACCGTCACCGTGCCGCTGTCGCTGAGTGGGATTATTGCGGGCTGCATGCTGGTGTTCATTCCCGCCGTCGGCGAGTTTGTTATCCCGGCGCTTCTGGGCGGGCCGGATACGCTGATGATAGGCCAGGTACTTTGGAACGAGTTCTTCTCGAACCGGGATTGGCCCGTCGCCTCGTCGGTCGCTATTGTGATGCTATTTGTGCTGGTGATTCCCATCATGCTGCTGCGCTGGGCTCAGTCAGCGGGCGAAGGAGAAAACCGATGAAACGTAGATCCCGGTCTCTCATGATCTTCGGCGTTCTGGGTTTCGTGTTCCTTTACGCGCCCATCCTGTCACTGGTGGTTTTCAGCTTTAACGAGAGCCGCCTGGTGACCGTTTGGGGCGGGTTTTCGACCAAATGGTATGGCGAGCTGTTCCGTGATCCACAAATCCTGGATGCGGCCTGGGTCAGTCTGCGTGTCGCACTGGCCAGCGCGACTCTGTCGGTAGTGATTGGTACGGTGGCGTCTTTCGTGTTGGTCCGGTTCAGGCGCTTTCGCACTAAAACGCTGCTGAGCATGATGATCACCGCACCGCTGGTTATGCCCGAAGTTATTATCGGGCTGGCGTTGCTGCTGATGTTTGTTGCGATGGAGAGCATTCTTGGTTGGCCCGGCCAACGTGGAATTATGACGATTATTATCGCGCACTCGACCTTTGGAGCGGCCTATGCGGCGGTGATTATACAGTCGCGGTTGGTGGACATGGATCTGTCGATAGAAGAGGCGGCGCTGGACCTTGGAGCACACCCGGTCCGGGTGTTCTTCGACGTAACACTGCCAGTCATTGCCCCGGCATTGATGTCTGGCTGGCTGCTGGCCTTTACCCTTAGCCTGGACGATCTGGTGGTTGCCAGCTTTGTCTCTGGCCCAGGTGCTTCAACCCTGCCGATGGTGATCTTTTCTAAAGTCCGACTGGGGGTAAGCCCGGATGTGAACGCGCTAGCGGCGATCATTATCGGCGTTGCTTCGATAGGGATCATTGTTGCGGCCTTGCAGGTGAGCCGTAGCAAGAAGATGTCCCAGAATTGAGACGCAAAAAAAATCAGATTAGTTTGATCCTGTCCGATATCCTGGGACGTCCTTCAAATGCAAAGCGACAGCAATGTGCTGCTCAACCGCCCGCTTTGAGGGCGCAGCGGACACCCTTACCGTTCACCCCTTGCTTGGTGCACATCGAGTATTAGAGGGAGTTGCCTACCCCGTCTTCACACCACCGGGCACCGATGGGTCGGACCGACGATTCCGCACCACGGCGATTCATGGCTGGCTCTGAAGCTGGCTCATAGTATCCAACAACTCACCAAGGACAGCCGAATCAGCAACCGATTTTTGGCCAGACGCTTATTCCAGCTGAACTCGTACTGAGAAATGTGTGTTTACTGTGGAATTCAATGGCGTGGCAGGGCAGAAACACTTGGCAATGGTACAGCGGTCATAAAGCCGAGCACCACTGGCTCAGCGTAAATACGAGGCATGACCTTCACGCCGCGCTGAAGGAAAACCAGTTTGAAATCCATTACCAGCCCCTGGTAGAGGCCGTTACCGGGCGTATGCGCAGTTTGGAAGCATTGCTACGGTGGCATCATCCTACCCGGGGGATGGTCTCCCCCGGTAAATTCATTCCACTGGCCGAACAAACCGGCCAGATAGTGCCCATAGGTCTCTGGATTCTCGAGCAGGCCTGCGCAGAAATGGCAGACTTCAATGCCCATAGAGGGCAGGCATTGCCGGTTGCAGTCAACGTATCATCACTGCAGTTTGTTCGTGACGGATTCCTTGACGACGTCCGCCAGGTGCTCAACGAAAACGGCCTACCGCCACAACTGTTGGAAATGGAAGTAACTGAAAGCGTCTTGCTGGACGGAGACAAGCCCCTGATCGAGATGATGGAAACCCTGAAAACCCTGGGCGTGCGCATGGTCCTGGATGATTTCGGGACTGGCTATTCCAGCCTGAGTTATCTTCAAGACCTGCCCGTTCACAAAGTGAAACTTGATCGCAGCTTTGTTGAGAAAATCACAACAAATCACAAGATGGCCGCCATCGTTGAGGCCGTGATCACCATGACTCATCACATGGATATGACCGTGGTTGCGGAAGGGATAGAAACCCGGGCGCAGCAGGAAGACCTGGCCCGCCGGCACTACGATATCCTTCAGGGGTTTCTGTTTGCCTGGCCGATGCCTTTGGCCGAGTTGAAGAAGCTGCCTGACCTCTTGCCGGCGAATCCCGCGACATTATGAAGAGACTGAGTAAACGCCTGGCCCTGGCCACGCCTATGCCTGCGTTACTGATTACTTTGACATTAACGCCGCTTTTCTGGCCGAGCATTGAAAGTCGGGTGGAGAGTGCCCGTATCACGGCCCAGGTGCTGCTGGAGCGCCGAATATGATGTGTTCCTCCAGGACGTGAGCGAGCCTGAATCACTCTTTGGCCATTGCAGAATTTCCCTCTGAGGTGAAGTACCTCAGCAATGCGCAAAAACCCAATGGTAGATTAAACCGGTCATTGCGACATAGCACGCTGGTAACTATGGAGACTTTCAGCTGGTCTGACATTGAGCCACTTCAGTCTGGGATTAGTTGACCACTACATACTGGGCCGACATAAATTAATAAGGCGGCCTCCGTCACTGCTAGCTAAACTAGCGCCAGCCTTGTAACGTTCAGAGAAGTAATAGACAACGATCGGAAAGGTAATTCTCAGATCCGACGAACGTTGATCGGAACTATCACTCTCCCTCTCGCCATGTTCGCCTACTTGTTCCTGCGTTTTTCGGTAACGAAAACGATATGCTGGCTTCGTGCATTAGACGAATCGCCCATCATTTAACCGCAGCGCTAACGGTGTCTGCCTGTGTGCCTACAGAATGAAAAGTATAATCAAACATGATTTATCTACTCCACCGCGATTACGCACGCTGCAGCGCAATGGTTTGGCGAGACGGTATCTTTTTAGCGCTCTCCTGATTGCGCTAGTGCCGCTGGCGCTGCTGGCGATTGTTTATGATACCCAGTACGTCCGAGTCCTCGAAAAAATAACGGAGAGCCGCACCAATGCCCGATTATCGGGCGCCGAAAACCTGCTGAGAACCTTCCTCCAGGAGCGAGTGTACGAGCTGGAAGGGCTTTCCGACGTTCCTGAAATTTTCGAGTGGCTTACCACGGCACAAGCGGGCGATACGCCCAACCAGATGATGCTCGCACAGCTCAGGCAGCAACTCGACAGTCCTCACATCTACGGTGTAGTGACAAAACCTGCTCAGTTTGATCAACCACAGTGGCACCTGACACAGACATTGCTCAAGGATGTTTCGTGGCGCACTCTGCCTACTACACGTTTTGCCGGTGCAGAATTGCTGGGCCCGGCACTTCCAACGTCTGAAAGGCCAGGCTGGATCATTCTCCGGCTTAGTCCTACCGGTTTTAATAAGGCTCCGAAGGCCTGGATTGGTTTGGTGATCCGGCTCGCAAGCCTCACAGAACAAGTTCAGGATCTTACACTGCCCGGTTTGCAGGCTCCCCTGATAGTGCCGCCTCAGAAAGTGATGCTGGCATCTGTGGGCAGTCTTGAGCCGCCCAGCCCGCTCTCGAAAAAAGATATTATTTCCCGAGATTTTATTGAAGGATGGCATATTCGTTTACAGTGGTTGGGTGACCCCCTACTAGGGCCCCTGGAGTCCGCAAGATTCTGGCTGATTTTCCTGGCTATCGCGGCCGCGCTGGGCGTTATATTCCTGTCCCGCCATTTATCAAAGCGGCTTGAGAGACAGATAACCCCTCTAGTCGAAGGCGCTGACAGGGTTGCCAGTGGTGACTTCGACACGCCACTCAGCATAGAAGGCACAGCTGAAATAGGACATCTCTCGTTCGCACTTGAGCGTATGCGCCTTCGCCTCAAACGCCTGGTAAAGAGCATGGTGGACGTTGAGCGAAGGGCGGTTCTCGGACAGTTTTCCGCCGGGGTCGCTCATGAGATAAGGAACCCCCTCGCAACCATAAAAACAACGATTCAAGCCTTATCCAGGAAGGAGTCCGATCCCAAACGCCAAAAATTGATGGAATCCGTTGATCACGAAATTGACCGGGTAAACGATGTCGTACAACTGTTACTGGACTATGCGCGTCCTAGAGAGGCTACGGCGGGAAAGGTTAACGTTCTGGACGTAGTAGAAACTGTCAAAATCCTCGCCGATGCGATTGCTCACAGTCACCGCGTAGAACTGATTCAGGTCGAGCATCCTCCCGTTTTTGCCTGGGCAGACTCGTCTCAGATCCGCCAAATCGTTATGAATCTGGTGATGAATGCAATTCAGGCGCTCGAAGGCATGGGTGGGCGGGTTACTATCCGAATCAAGCAACATGGGCTGGCCGTTTATATTTCAGTCAGCGATAACGGTCCAGGAGTCACCTCTGAGCACTTAAGCCACCTGACGGAACCGTTTTTTACAACCAAAATCAACGGTACAGGGCTGGGTCTAGCCATTTGCAAGCAACTGGCACAGGCAAATAAAGGAAACTTGAGGTTTCAAAGCATCTCCGGCGAGGGACTAAAAGTAACCCTACAGCTGCCGTTGTATCTGAACAGCTAGATTTTGGAAATAACTGATGCGTAAGCCGAACATTTTGATTATTGACGATGAGAAGAACCTCGTCGACAGCCTGATTTTTTCTCTGGAAGAGGAAGGTATGACCGTTTTCGCGGCATACACGGGCAAAGACGGCCTTGCTTTAATCGAAACCGAAACTCCCGACATCGTTCTCTTGGACCTCAAACTGCCGGACCAGTCGGGTTTCGACATTTTAGACATCATTAATACAATGCCGGCGCCGCCAACAACCATAATGATTTCTGCCCACGGCGATACTCGCGCAGCCGTAGAAGCCGTTAAAAAAGGCGCTCAAGACTACATCACCAAACCCTTTGATCTGGACGAATTAATTCTTCTGATCGTGCGCAACCACAGACAAAGACAACTGAGTGAGGAGGTTGTCTACCGGAGGGAAAAAGAAGCCAATATCCACGGCCTTAGTGGTGCGAGTAACGCGATGCAAACGCTGCTTCAGCAGGTAAAGCGTATCGGGCAAAGCTCGGCCCGCACTATTCTGCTTCAAGGCCCTTCCGGGAGTGGTAAAACAATTATCGCCAAGGCACTGCATTCAGAAAGAGACAAACGCGCGCCTTTTATCTCTGTTAACTGCGCCTCTTTGCCAGAAAACCTGATAGAAGCGGAACTCTTTGGCGCAGAAAAAGGGGCCTATACAGGCGCGGATAAAAGACGTATTGGCCTGGTTGAGCTAGCGAATGGAGGAACTCTTTTCCTCGACGAGATTGGTGAGCTACCGGTACCTCTCCAGGCGAAATTACTGACCTTCCTGGAAACCCATCGGTTCCGGGCGGTAGGAGGCCATACGGAAATTGAGGCAGATATTCGAGTCATTGCGGCAAGCAACCGCGATTTGCAGACAGAAGCCCAGTCCGGCTCGTTCCGGGAAGATCTTTTTTATCGTCTGAATGTTATGCCGTTGCGCATTCCATCTCTTGCAGAACGCAGGGCAGACATTCCGCAACTGGTAGTGGACTTTTCAGCAGATCTTGCGCTGCAGGAAGGATGCAGTCCAATCACCATTCAACCGGATACCATGGCGCTTCTATACGACTACCACTGGCCCGGCAATATCAGGGAACTGCGGAATACCATTGAGCGACTGACAATCCTCCACGCGGGGGAGACGATCGCACCGGCCCGATTGCCTCCCGAAATTGCTGGCGTTACTAAACTCCGGGGTACCAAAAACGTAAGCATTAGAACGGGCAACGCACAAAGCGAAGACTCGCTATCCAGTGAAATGGCAAAACGTGAAGCCCAATGCATTTGCGAAGCGCTTATGCTGTCACGGGGTCGAAAAGGTGACGCGGCAATCTCACTGGGCATTTCCCGGCACGCTTTAAAACGGCGAATGCATAAGCTCGGGCTGACAGGAGATGAGTTTTGACCAAAAAAAAATTTGGCGACTATTGTTGGTATCGGCCGTTTCTTAGCGCTATTTTTTTTCTGCTATTCTTAACAACTCCGGTCTGCGCAGAGGCGTTAGGCGCTTCAGAAAATCAGGCTGACATTACTGTTGGCTGCCTTTACCCCATGTCTGGCCGCGCGGGTATCCTAGGACGTGATTCGGTCGTCGGCATTCGCCTCGCGCTAGAGTATCTCGAACAGCAAGCACCGGAGGATAGCCCTCGCCTGCGGATTCTACTTGGCGACACCAAGTCAAAGGTTTCAACAGCGTCTATCCTAGCCCGGCGTTTTATTGAGGACGAAGGCGCCAGCTTTTTGTGTGGCGTTGTCAATTCTTCCGTCGCCATTGAGGTCACATCAATCGCAGAAGAAACCGGTACATTTTTTATCGGTACCGACCACGCTTCGTCACGGCTCACGGGTGAGTTCCTTCATGATCGCTATTTCAGGGTAACCAACGATACCCAGCAATCAATGACTGCCGGGGCCCTGTTTATCAAAGAGTACTTTTCAAACCACTTATCGAAAAAGCCGCTGCGAATATCCTACCTCGGGCCAGATTATGAATATGGCTACCAGGTATGGGCTGATTTCCGAGAGGCCCTTGAGCGTTTCAACGTTGACTATGAGATCACTGGGATTCTGTGGCCAAGGCTGAACGAACCAGATTACAGTCATTACATCAATGAACTGATCAAAGAGAAACCCGACCTAGTAGTAAACAGCCTCTGGGGCGGCGATTTTGTGGCTTTCGTGACCCAGGCCACGAATACCGCGTTGTTTCAGAGCTCACGCTTCGCTAACTTTGAGAAAGGTGGGGATTATGAAATTTTTGCGCAACTTGGAAACAAAATGCCCTTGGGGCTCCTTCTAGCGTCGCGGCATCACAACAACTGGCCTGAAACCGAATTCAATCATTGGTTTGTTGAAGAGTTTCGACGCAAGACCGGATATTACCCTTCATCCGGCGCGCAAGGTGCGTTTACAGGCATTGTTGCTATCGCAGAAGCCGTGAAAAAAGCGGGCGTCAACTACAAAGACCCAACAGTTATTCAGCAAGCGTTTGAAACGCTAATACTGGCCACGCCCGAAGACCCTGCCGGATTTAAGTCTTATATGGACCCAGGCTCGCATCAGATCCGACAAGTCATGGCCATTGGTGAAACGGTTTCCGATGATCGCTACCCCCCAGCAACGGTGATCCTGGGAAACTGGCATATCTACTACCCTGCCGAACTTGAACCTGATTTTACCGAACCAGACTGATCGGTTTCCGCTCATGATCGCTCATGCCAAACGAGCGAAAACCGCTCATTTTTCTCTTCATTTTTAAAATCTGAAATTTAAGTCTTATAAATCAATAAGATAAAAAGCATCCCACTCTGGCACAGGACCTGCTTATCCAATGTGCCGATTTGCTAAAGCGTCGGGCAGGGCACCAGAAATAATACGACTGGTCGTCCAACCATACGATACAAAAACAATAGTTTGGGGAACAAAAATGAAACATTCTCTGCTAACCGCAGCGACGGTTGCCTGTGCCATCACAACAGGCGGACTGAGCTTAAGTGCGCACGCCGCCGACGAATTCAAACTTGGCCTCGTTACATTTCTTTCTGGTGCGGCTTCCGGCCCATTCGGTATTCCTGCCAAAAACGCCGCTGATTTAGTCATTGAGGCCATTAACAACGGAACTCTGCCCGCTCCGATCAAAGGTAACGGTATTGACGGTCGTATGATCACCCCGGTTTATCTCGACGAAGCCGGTGGCGCCACCAAACAAACTTCAGAATTCCGCAACTTAGTAGAGCGAGATGGGGTCGATGCTGTTGTCGGTTACATCTCTTCAGGTGACTGCCTTGCCATTCCTTCCGTGGCTGAAGAACTGAAAACGCTGACCGTGCTGTTCGACTGCGGCACACCCCGTGTATTTGAAGAAGCCGATTACAAATACGTTTTCCGCACAGCCTCCACGGCAAGCATGGATAATATTGCGGCCGCCCGATACGTGAATGAAAATCTGCCAGAGTTGAAAACCATTGCTGGCATCAACCAGAACTATTCCTGGGGCCACGACAGCTGGCGCGACTTTACCGAAACCCTGAAAATTCTGCGGGGCGGTGATATTGAGATTACCACCGAGCAATTTCCGAAATTGTTCGCAGGTCAGTACGGTGCTGAAATCTCGGCGCTGCAGGTGAATTCGGCTGAGGTCATTCACACCTCATTCTGGGGTGGCGACACCGATGCGTTCGTATTGCAGGCTGCGGCCCGCGGACTGCTGACAGACAACGAGATTATTTTCACCGCCGGTGAAACAGCGCTGAACAGCCTGGGCGAACACCTACCCGACGGAGCCATAATCGGCGCCCGTGGCCCATTCGGCCCGTTCGCACCTGAGAGTGAGCTGAATACCTGGTTCCAAAACGAATTCACTAAGCGCTTTGGCTCACCACCTACCTTCCCCGCATACCACATGGCACAAGCTCTGATTGGTCTAAAGCTTGCCCATGACAAAGCCGGCGTTGGGGCTTCCACCGAAAAAGTCATCTCCTCGTTCGAAGGTCTTGAGTTCTACGGCCCGGGTGGCAAGGTTGAAATGAACCGTGGCAAAGGGCATCAAGCTGCCACTGAAATGGTTTATGGCCGCGTCAAGCGAGTTGACGGCGAAATCACCTTCACCAACATCATCCGCTACCCAGCAGACTGCGTTAATCCACCAGAGGGCACTGAAGCCCTCAAGTGGATTCAGGCAGGCATGCCAGGCGCTGAGTGCAACTAATCATCCCGACCTAGCACAAGATTCATCGCAGGCCCCAATCGGGGCCTGCGATGAATCTACCCACTGATCTTTCACCCCTGTTCCGCCCCTATTCAGTAACCGATTGGGCAATAAGGGCCGTGCAAAGAATCGGGAGTATTCAAATGAAACAACTTGTAGCAATCCTCGTGGATGGCTCAGTTTACGCGTCCTGGCTGTTCATCATTTCTGCTGGCCTCACGCTGATTTACGGGGTCATGCGCATCCTTAACATGTCCCACGGCAGTTTCTACGCCTTGGGCGCCTATTCCAGCGCGTCCATGGTGGGCTGGTATTTCACCACCGGCTCCGTGCCTTGGTTAAGCTTTGTTGTTTTAATCGGCGCAGCTCTAGCAGCCGGTGTCACCGTTGGTCTGTTGGTGGAACGAGGCCTATTGCGTTTCATGTACGGTCGGGACGAAGTGGTTATGATTTTGGTGACCTATGCCGTCCTATTGATCATGGAAGACGCCATCAAACTGATTTGGGGTGTTGAGCCCTATTTTGCGTACCAGCCTTACACCATGCTGGGACGAACGAAGTTCATGGGACTGACGTTCTCCAATTACGACTTCATGCTAATTGGTGTAAGCATTCTCATCGGGCTTGCGCTCTGGTATGGGCTTAACCGTACCCGTAACGGAAAGCTGCTTCGGGTGATCATCCACGATCGTGAGATCGCCGGGGCTCTGGGGATCAATGTATCCAAAATTTTCACCGTTACCTTCGTGATCGGTGCAGGAATTGGTGCGCTGGCCGGTGCTTTGACCGCTCCAGGTCTATCCGTCGTTCCAGGCATGGGAATCGAGGTAATCGTGCTTGCCTTTGCCGTGGTGGTCATCGGTGGTCTGGGCAGTATTTCCGGAGCCTTGGTTGGTGCTCTAATCGTGGGCATGGCGCGCGCTACTGCCGTACACCTGTATCCGGAAGTTGAACTGTTCGTTATCTACGCTGTTATGGGTCTGGTGCTGGCATTTCGTCCACAGGGTCTTTTTGCCGTTGCCAACGCGAGGAAAATCTAATGAGTAAAAGATCCCTGGCGCTGCTATTAATTCTCGGGGTTGCCACCCTCGTGGGCGGCCTGCTGCTGCCAAACTGGATGTCCTATCTGTTTACTATAGCCATGGGTAAAGGCCTCGTGGTTCTGGGCCTAGTACTGCTGATGCGAGCGGGGCTGGTGTCCTTTGGACAGGGCCTTTACTACTGTTTGGGCGCTTACGTTGCTGGCATGCTGACTCAGTTCGCCGAAGTCACTGATGTCCTTCTGATACTCTTGGCCTCAGTCAGTTTTAGCGTTGTCATAGCCGCCATCATCGGGCTGCTGCTGTGTCGATATCGGGAAATCTTCTTTGCCATGTTTTCAATGGCTTTTTCAATGATTCTTTATGGTCTGCTGGTACGCAATCAAGTGCTGGGCTCAACCGATGGTTTCAACGTTGCCAACCCAAGTTTGCTGGGCTGGGCCCCTGGGCCAGAAGGTGCCTCGAACCTAGTGCTGGCTGTGGCCGTACTTCTAGTGTTCACCCTCGGCATTCTGGCTTGGCGTTATCTCAAATCACTTTCCGGTTACGCCGGCGAAGCAGTCCGTGAAAACGAGATTCGTCTGGAGTATCTCGGAGGCTCAGTGTTCAAGATCATCTACGTTAAATACATCATTGCTGCTGGACTCGCCGCTATCGGTGGAACCGTTACCGCACTGGTCAGCGGCCATGTCGACCCCGAAATGGCCTACTGGACCACCTCCGGCGAGTTTGTCTTTATTGCCTTGATGGGTGGTACTGGACACGTCGCAGCTCCGATCATTGCTGCAGTGTTGTTTGAGGCTATGCGCACCTACGCGTCCGCCGTTGCCCCTTACACTTGGCAAATGATTCTCGGTTTCGCACTGCTGGCAATCATCCTGTTCCTGCCTTCCGGCCTCTGGTCGCTGGTTGAGCGTTTCCAGAACAAGAAACCGAGGAAAACCCCATGAGTGCTTTGTTGAAAACGGTCAATCTAGAAAGAACCTTTGGTGCTGTCATCGCCGCGACCGATATCAATATTGAAATTAACAGTGGTGAAATCGTCGGGGTTATCGGTTCCAACGGTGCCGGCAAGACTACCTTTATCAATATGGTAACCGGGTACATTCAGCCGTCAGACGGCGATATTCTCGTCCGGGGGAAGTCAATTATTGGAAAATCACCCAGAGAGGTGTCTCTAGCGGGTGTTGGTCGCTCTTTTCAGATTGCCCAGTTATTTCAGGAACTGACCGTTCTAGATAACATCCTGATTGCTCATGGTTTCTCCGTAGACCGCAAATTGAACTTCCTGAAGCCCCTGCAATCCGCTGAAAAGGTTGAAAAAGTCCGCGCGATGCTGCGTGAATATGAGATCGAGGAGTATGCGGATGACGTCGTATCGACGCTGCCACAGGGCGTCCGCAAGCTCCTTGATATCGCCATGGCCATGTTGTCGAAACCCGGCCTGATGCTGCTGGACGAGCCCACATCCGGTGTCGCCGTTGAGGACAAATTCCTCCTCATGGATACCGTCATGGCAGCAATACGAAAGAGTGACGCGGCCACCTTGTTTGTTGAACATGATATGGAAGTCGTTCTGCGCTATGCCGACCGAGTATTGGCGTTCTATGACGGCCGCGTTCTGGCCGATGGTCCAACCCACAAAGTTCTGTCAGATCCCAAGGTACAAGAGCTTGTTGTGGGCCACCACCTGGATTTGAGTGACGTAAAATACGCCACCAAGAAGGACTCCGACCATGCTTGAACTCAAAAACGTAACCACTGAAATAGCGGGCACCACCATTCTCCGTGATGTCAGCTTCTCAGTTAGCAAAGGCTCCATGGTCGGGCTAATCGGCCGCAACGGTGCCGGCAAGACGACCTCACTTCGCTCGATTATGGGTCTGCTTAAACTGAAATCTGGACAGGTCATCATTGATGGCATCAACATGACCAAACAAAGCTCGTTCGAGCGCGCCGGCATGTCGATCGGCTATATGCCGGAAGATCGTCGCCTGGTGCCAGATCTGACGGTAGAGGAAAACATTATGGCACCGGCATGGGCTTGTAAAATTACCAATGCCGGTGCCCGACTGGCCTGGATTTACGAAATGATGCCTGAAGTTGAAGTCTTTTCCGATCGCCGCGCGTTGCAATTATCCGGTGGCCAGCAAAAGCTGGTAGCCCTGGCTAGAGCCATGATGACAGGCACGCAACTATTGTTGCTGGACGAACCTTTTGAAGGCGTGGCTCCAGCCCTGTCGCGACGACTAGCCAGTGTATTAAGCACACTGAAAGACGAAGGCCTGACCGTGTTGTTGTCAGAATCGGACCAGTCGCATTCGGCAGATCTGATCGACAAAGCGTTTTTGATCGAACGGGGCAGCGTTAAGCCATTGACCTAGGGAAGAATCATGACAGCATTTACCTTTAACACGACCAAAAGCATCATCTGTGAACCAGGATCCATCAAACGTCTTGGCACCCTTGTGCGAGCACAGATTGGTAAGAGCGTTCTGTTGGTGACCGATGCGGGCCTGATCAAAGCGGGCTTACTGGGCGCCGCAACAGACTCTCTGACTCAGGCTGGCGTAAGCTATCGCGTATTTGATGGTGTTGTCGCCGACCCCCCCGTTTCCGTGGTGGAGGCCGCCCTTGCGGAAGCCCGAGCGGCAAACATCGACGGCGTTATTGGTTTCGGCGGAGGCTCCTCAATGGACGTCGCCAAACTGGTTGCGCTCTTAATTGGAGGTGGCGAAAAACTGGAAGACGTCTACGGCGTTGGACAGGCCAAAGGCCAGAGACTCCCGCTGATCCAGATCCCCACCACTGCGGGCACGGGCTCTGAGGTGACGCCTATTTCAATCATCACCGTCGGTGAAACGGAGAAAAAAGGTGTGGTGGCGCCTCAACTGCTGCCAGATATTGCCCTACTGGATGCCGAGCTTACTCTTGGGCTGCCAGCTCCTGTAACGGCAGCAACGGGTATCGACGCCATGGTTCACGCCATTGAAAGCTATACCTCCGCATCCGCGAACAACAACCCCGTGTCGCGTGCTTTAGCTCGTGAAGCCCTTCGATTGCTCGGCGCTAATATAGAAACAGCGGTAAAAAAAGGCAGTAACGTTCAGGCGCGTTCAGGCATGCTCTTGGGTGCCATGTTAGCCGGACAAGCCTTTGCAAACTCGCCGGTGGCAGCAGTGCACGCTTTGGCATACCCCATTGGTGGCATTTTTCACGTACCGCACGGGCTTTCCAACGCCTTAGTATTACCCCATGTTATGCGTTTTAACGCCAGCGTGTGCGCCGATGCCTATGCCACCCTGGCGCCAGATGTTTTTCCGGACTTGGCCTCCGTTCAGAGAGAGCTGCGGGTCGAGGAGTTCATCAATCGTCTTGAAGCACTGAGTGCTGATCTGGGGCTTGAGCAGACCTTGCGTGAAGTCGGTATCGGTCAGTCCGATCTGTCAGCCATGGCAGTCGATGCCATGAAACAATCCCGCCTACTGGTAAACAATCCAAGAGAAGTCTCGGAAGCCGACGCACTGGCTATCTACAAAGCCGCATTCTAAAACAGGCGCCCGATATTCGGGCGTCTAACCGTTGCTAAACTGCGGCAGCGCCTATTTTAATTGAGGTTAATTATGTCTATCGAGCTTAAGAATCCAGAACTTCTGCGCAATCGCGCCTATATTAATGGCCAGTGGACAGCGGCACGTTCCGGCAAGACCTTCGAGGTTACCAATCCGGCCAACGGCGAGCACCTAGCGACTGTTCCGGACATGGACGAAACAGACACCCGTATAGCCATTGAGTCTGCTGAGGCGGCATGGCCAGCCTGGCGTTCCACACCGGCCAAAGAACGAGCCAAGATCCTGCGGAAGTGGTTCGAGCTCTTGATGGAAAATCAGGAAGATCTAGCCCGCCTGATGACCGCAGAGCAGGGCAAACCCCTGGCTGAATCCCGCGGTGAAGTCGGCTACGGAGCCAGTTTTATCGAATGGTTCGCAGAGGAGGCCAAGCGCGCTTATGGAGACGTCATTCCCAGCCACGGCAAGGACAAGCGCATCCTCGTGATCAAACAGCCGGTTGGAGTAGTTGCCGCGATTACACCCTGGAACTTTCCGATAGCCATGATTACCAGAAAGGTCGCACCAGCGCTCGCTGCGGGCTGTCCGGTTGTGGTCAAGCCTGCAGAAGATACGCCGCTATCCGCACTAGCTATCACAGCACTTGCGGAACAAGCAGGCGTGCCGGCCGGTCTGATCAATATTGTTACCTGTTCAAAACCCAATGCGGCGGCAGTCGGTGGGGAATTAACGGGCAACCCCGTTGTCCGCAAAATATCCTTCACCGGCTCCACACCCGTTGGCAAGTTATTGATGCGCCAGGCCAGCGATACCGTCAAGAAAGTCAGCTTGGAACTGGGGGGCAACGCACCGTTCATTGTTTTTGACGATGCAGACCTTGATGCAGCTGTCATCGGGCTGATGGCATCCAAATACCGCAACACCGGGCAAACCTGTGTGTGTGCAAACCGGGTGTATGTCCAATCTGGTGTTTACGATGCCTTTGCCGAAAAACTGAAAGTTGCTGTTAGCAAAATGGTGGTGGGCGCCGGCCTGGACGGTGATACACAACAAGGGCCGCTGATCAACAAAGCAGCGCTGGATAAGGTGAAGCGGCACATTGCTGATGCCACTTCCAAGGGCGCCAAAATTATTCTCGGTGGACAGCCGCATGCACTGGGAGGCACTTTTTTTGAGCCTACCATTCTTATCGACGCCACTCAGGACATGCTGATCGCTAGCGAAGAAACCTTTGGTCCGGTTGCCCCTTTGTTCCGGTTTGAGACCGAAGAGGAAGCCATTGCCATGGCCAACGATTCAGCGTTTGGTCTTTCTGCTTATTTTTACAGCAATAACATTCACCGGGTCTGGCATGTCGCGGAAGCACTTGAGTCCGGTATGGTAGGAATTAATGAAGGCATTATCTCCACCGAAGTGGCCCCATTCGGCGGTGTCAAAGAGAGTGGTTTGGGCCGCGAAGGCTCTCACTACGGTCTGGACGAGTATATGGAACTTAAATACCTCTGCCTTGGCGGTATGCGCTAACTCCTCGGCCGCACTCAGGGCTCCGCGGTAGAGAATAGCTGCGGGGTCCTTAAACGCCCTTAGTGGAGAGACTCCGACCGCGATTGTCAACGCCGGTTTAAAACCGACCCAAACTTGGTTATCGCTCAATTCCTGATGCACGAAAGGATATTGGCTATTACCTGATGGACTATTACTACAGGCAGCGCCCTCTTCCGTTCAATGATGGCTTGCCTCCGTTGGTTACGGAAGAAAAACTTAAAATACTGTCTTGAATTAGTTGACCACTACAGACGCGTAGTTCTGCCCATCCTCAAAGAAATCTCGCCCTCGCTCATAGTAAAAAAGTTCGACTGCAAAACCTGAAAACATCAGAAGCAGCAAGAAGCGTTTGTCGCAGGTCACACAAACAAAATCAGCGGCACCCCGTCTTGCCACGCGGTATGGACACCTGTATAGGCCTGCGCAGCGCCCGGCCCACGCGTAACCATGGCAATACCCGGAGTACCTGTAAATTTACCGTGTGTATCCGCCATGTACGTACACGCCGCTTCATGACGACACACCACTGTTTTAATCTCGGCATTGTATAGACCATCTAATACCGATAAATAGCTCTCGCCTGGAACCACATACGCGCGACTAACTCCATGTAATTGAAGGCTATCAACAATCGCTTGACCACCATGAATTGCATTATCCATTGTTGTTACCTTCTCCAAGTGCGAGTTATGACTTTTTTCCGATATTTTTTAGCGACTACTCAGCGGCAATTATGGTGATTTCCACCAATAAATCGGGGTGCGCCAAGGTGGACTCTCCGCACGCTCGAGCTGGGGGCAATGTGTCTTCAAACCATTGATCCCATACCTTATTCATCGCCGCGAAATCATTCATGC
This sequence comes from Marinobacter sp. BSs20148, assembly GCF_000283275.1. Classification (NCBI taxonomy): domain Bacteria; kingdom Pseudomonadati; phylum Pseudomonadota; class Gammaproteobacteria; order Pseudomonadales; family Marinobacteraceae; genus Marinobacter; species Marinobacter sp. BSs20148. The sequence continues at coordinate 403,132 of NC_018268.1, read as the reverse complement.
TTTTCAGCCATACCGTTGCTGATAACATTTTTGATTTATCACTGCCCACTTCTTCCAGCAAATTTTTGGCTTTATTCAAGCACGTTAAGGTTTGGGCAGATACATCCTCATCGACAGCCCCAACTTGACCCGATAAGTAAATTGTCTGATTATGAATAACAATCTGGCTCATACGTTCATTACTATTTAATTTCAACATATTCATTTCTCTCAGTTTTTTCAAAATTTTAATTACGACTTAGAAAATCGTTGGGGGTTAAAAGGTTCAACATTAACCGTTAATTTTTTATTATTTATTAACTCCTCGATGATACGCCCTGTAATCGGTCCTAACGTAAATCCTTGATAACCATGCCCAAACGCAAACCACAAATTGTTGTGTTTCCCGGAAGCTCCGATAACCGGCTTCATGTCAGGCATACAAGGTCTAGATCCGCACCATGGGTCACTCTCTACTTTATCCTTCAATGGCAGAATATTTTTAGCAATATCCAATACAGCCTGTAGTTGTCCGAAATCTTTTTTCGCATCCATTACGCTAACTTCTGCGCCGGTGGTAATACGAATACCTTGCTGCATCGGCCCCATAACAAATCCTTTGTCTATATCTATCAAACTGTGATTGATAGAATTTTTTTCAGTCGTTTCAAAATGCTGGTGATAACCACGCATTGGAAATAAGGGTAGATTATATCCCAAGGGCTTTATCAGTTGGCTAGACCAAGGACCGGCAGCAACAACTAAATGATCACTATAAAAAATTTCATCGTCGGTTACCACCTGCCAACCGTTGTCATCCGGAAGAATTGTTTTGACACTACACTTGGCTATCGTACCTTGCATATCTTGATAGCTTTTAGCATACGCATTCACCAACGCACCCGGATTTGAGACTTGCCAGGAATTTAACCAATGAATCGCACCGACAAACCCTTCAAAATTTCCGTTAGGTTCTAGCTCTTTCAATTCCGAAAGGGAAAGTACTTTGTGCTCAACCCCCTGTTCCCGGGCTTTTTTAGCGACCGCCACGGCCGTTTTGAATTTATCTTCAGTTCGATGCATTTCGATCCAACCGTCACGTCTGATCAAATCCTCAACGTCGGCAGCCGTGATCATTTTCTGGTGCTCACTGGTACAATGCTCAATGAGAGTCTGCCAATCTTTTTCTATTTTCTGGACCGAGAATGGTGCAGAAAACCGCCAGTACTGTCGTAGCGCGTGTTGATAACGTAGGACGGCAGGCCAGCGATAACGAATATCCGTCTTCTTGTTCGGTAACATTTTTATCAGTTCAATCAGCTTTCTAGGAAAAGGATGAACATGAATCGCTTCCCGCTGAATCAACCCTGCATTACCGTACGACGTTTCTAATCCCGGTGATTTCTTGTCTAACAGCAGAACCTGAGAATTGTTCTTTTGTAGATGCCAGGCAATAGACGTTCCAACCATACCAGCACCAATCACGATGACTTTGTATCGCATACCAGCTCCTCTTCACGATAGGTATATAAAATACTATGTTTCTTTCAACATGAGAAAGATTTTCATTAACGCCCGATTTTTCGCTGATCAGTAAGTTGGTGAAGGCAGTCTAAAGTGAGCAATTATCTGAATTAATGATTATTGTAGAAAAATTTTAACTTCCAGTTTTACTGGTTATTGATTTTAGTCTTTTGAAATAAGTCCAGATAGAAATGCTTGCAGGTTTTCGTTGAGCTTTTCTATGCAGTAACTGCCTTCTACTAAGATAATCACGGGCTTATTCAGTGATTTTACCTTTGTTGCTAGCGTTTTAAAACCCTGTGTACTGACATGACATTTAGCTTGTGGATCGTCTTTATAAACATCGAACCTTAGCACATGGACAATGACATCCGGATTGAACAGCTTTACAATTTCAATCGATTTATCCACATAATTAAAGAACCCTGTTTCATCTGTACCATGTGGCATTGGAAAGTTAATATTATAACCGCAGCCCTCTCCATAGCCTATTTCGTGCTCGTGACCTGCGACCACGGGGTAAAATTAATAGGATTGCTATGCACCGAAGTATATAGCACATCTTTGCGGTCATAAAATATTTCTTGAATGCCCTGACCATGATGCATGTCGGTATCTAAAATAGCGATTTTTTGAAACTTCTGGCGCAGGTGCTCAGCAATAATTGCTGCGTTATTGAGATAACAAAAACCACCTGCTGCATTTTTTCTGGCGTGATGCCCTGCGGGCCTCGTCAGGCATATTTTAATATCGCTTTGATGGGTCTGATCATTTTACAACGAATCAGCGGCATTGAGTGCCGTTTGAGCGGACCAATAAATAGGGGTCCATGAATGTTTGCCAATTGGAGCACTATTATCAGCTTGATTTTTAGCCGCTTTTGCCAAAATACCAAGCCCAGAATTGTTATTCGGTACATAGACAGTAGTTTGTACCTCCTCTCCCATTTCCTCACCCGAAGCCATCCATTCTTCATAGCCATGCTTTAAAAATTCAACATAGTCGAAATCATGTACTGCTAAAATTGGTTCGATCCCTATTTCTTTGGCAGTCGTTACTTCTAAGCCCATCATCTGTGGGGCTTTTAATAGCTCAGTCAATCTCTCGGGTGTTTCTTGCGGTTGGAGCATTTTCCCTCGAGAAAAATAGCTTTTGGGATGATGAAGCTTTTGTTTTTCGTGACTGTATATTTTCATCTTCTTCGTTCCATTTTTCTGTCGAAGTCTATTTTAATGCAAATTTATATTACTTTAAAATTCTCATAGTAACGTTTAAGTTATATTATTTATATAATGATAATATAAAATTCGGTTAAGCTATTTTAATTAGAGAGTATTTTAAGATTTTACATAGACGTTAACTTATAAATATATGGCACTGAATATCGGTAGTCAAACGATATAAAATTATATCGAATATAAGTACAGCTAATATATTGAGAGTGGCAGCTTTCGAAGAGACATGTAATGCTCAATTCATGGTATCGATATTTTCAATTTCACAACAGCGTGGTCAAGGATGAAACCGCCTGAGCAGTATTAGCCCATTAGCGTCGACTCAAAATTAACCGATTTAAGACAAGATAGCTGCCTCGCCACTGAGCGGAAACACTGTCGCAATAACAACAGTGTTTCCGCTCATTACCAAAAAAGCGTGTCGGTATTGACACGTTTCAGGGGCGTTATGCACAGGGTTGGTCAGGCCAATGCTCTTTCCAGAACCTTTGCGACATGCAGGGCAGTTTTATTGGCACCATCGTGAATTTGATGTCGACAACTGGTGCCGTCGGCAACCACAAGATCAGTTGCCTCGGCCTTACGAACCGCCGGGAGCAGTGAAAGCTCGGCCATCTGCATCGAGGCATCGTAGTGTTCACGTTCGTATCCAAAGCTACCGGCCATTCCGCAGCATGAGCCTTCGATGTGTTTAACCTCCAGTTCCGGTATCCAGCAAAGCACCTGCTCTACTGGCCGAAGAGCATCAAATGCTTTCTGATGACAGTGGCCGTGCAGAAGAACTCTGGGTGTTTCCAGAGCTTTTAAATCGAGTTTCAGACGCCCAGCATCGTGTTCTTTGACCAGAAACTCCTCAAACAGAAAAGACGCCTTCGATAAAGCGACGGCCTGCGTCCCATAGCCATACTGCAAAAACTCATCACGTAGAGTTAAAAGGCAGGAAGGCTCCAGCCCAACGATGCTGATACCCCGTTCAACGAACGGCATCAGGTACTCAAGTGTGCGCTTAGCTTCGGCCTTGGCTTTATCTACCTGGCCGGAGGCAAGATAGGTTCTGCCGCAACACAACGGTCGCTCACTTGGCGCTTTGTTGAAGTGTACGTGGTAACCAGCGGCCGTGAGAACCCGTTGAGCCGCTTCCGCATTAGAAGGCTCAAGGTAGTTATTGAAGGTGTCGACAAATAGCAAAACTTCTTTTTCACAGACTGTGTTACCAGGCTTCGCCGCAGCGCTGGCCAGATAATTACCGCAAAAGTTCGGCAAGGCGCGCTGTTCTGCCAAGCCTAGGGTGCGCTTAACCCAGTTTGACAAAACAGGTACCCGTTCAACAGCCGCGATGACGCTTGAAAAATGCCGGGCGTATGCAGCGTAACGAGGCATTTCCGCTACACATCGATCTCGAAGTGAAATCCCGTGTGTTTTTGACCAAGCCGAACGTGCCTCAATCTTCATCTTGGCCATGTCCACACCGGTTGGGCAATCACGCTTACAGCCCTTGCAAGACACACACAGATCCAGAGCCTCTTTGACATCATTGCTGGCCAGGCCTTCTGACCCCAACTGCCCGGACAGCGCCAGTCGCAGTGTGTTGGCGCGCCCCCGTGTCAGGTGTTGTTCTTCCCGGGTAATGCGAAAGCTGGGACACATGGTGCCGGCGTCGAATTTCCGACAATGGCCGTTGTTGTTGCACATTTCAACCGCTTTGATCAACCCGGATGTCGGGTCACCCGCACTGCCCGGCGCACTTTGTTCGCCGGTTAACGGATCGCGAAGTACATCCCAGCCTGACCAGTCGAGCGCCGGCGTTATTGGTATGCCCTCATAGCCTTTGCTAAACCGGAAGTAGTCTGGATCATCCATTCGCGGGGTATCGACTATTTTTCCGGGATTCAGCAAATTCTCAGGATCGAAAAGCTGTTTAATCTCCTTGAATGCGGCATTGAGCTGTGGCCCAAACTGCCAGGCAACCCACTCTCCGCGACAGATCCCATCGCCATGCTCGCCTGAAAATGCACCTTTGTATTCTCGAACCAGCGCTGATGCTTCTTCGGCGATCGCACGCATTTTTTGCGCTCCGTCACGACGCATATCCAGAATCGGCCGAACGTGCAAAGTGCCAACACTGGCGTGGGCATACCAGGTCCCTTCAGTGCCATGCTTATGAAATACTTCGGTGAGCTTGTTGGTATATTCTGCAAGGCTTTCAAGCGGTACTGCGCAGTCCTCAATAAAGGAAACAGGCTTGCCGTCACCTTTCATGCTCATCATGATGTTAAGGCCTGCCTTGCGCACATTCCACAAAGCGGCCTGTTCAGCGGCGCCGGTCATGCTAATGACACAATCGGGTAAACCCAGATCCCCCATCAGCTCATTGAGCTTTGCCAGATCGCCTCGCAGTTTCTGCGCGTCTTCCCCGGAGAATTCAACCAGCAGAATGGCTTTGGGTTTGCCAATTAGCGCTTTCTCGATCACGGGCCGGAACGCTGCATTTTCAATCGCAAGGTCTATCATGGTGCGATCCACCAGCTCTACCGCTGATGGATTGAGAGTAACGATGTGCTGGGTCAGGTCCATGGCCTGATAGAACTGAACGAAGTTAACCACGGCCAGCACTTTGTGAACCGGTAGCGGTGCAAGCTGAAGCTTGATTCTCTGTGTAAGCCCCAGAGTTCCTTCAGAACCGACTAACATGTGAGCGAGATTAACCTGGCCGCTCAGGTTATAAGGACGCGGGTTCTGACAGTTGAAGATATCAAGATTATAGCCACCCACGCGACGCAGAACCTTGGGAAAACTCTCCATTATGTTGGCGCTTTCCCGCTCTGCAATGTGCTGCACCTGCTGGGCTATTGCGCGAATTCTTTCATTGACAGGTAGGTTGCTGGTCAAACCAAAATGCCCTTGCGAACCGTCCGCAAGTAAGGCGTCGATACCCAGAACATTGTGGACCATGTTGCCGTACTTGATGGACCTTGAGCCACAGGAGTTATTGCCCGCCATACCACCAATGGTGCACTGGGCGGCCGTTGATACATCAACCGGGAACCAAAGCCCATAGGGTTTGAGCCAGCGGTTGAGGTCGTCAAGAACCAGACCGGGTTCAACGACCACTGTCTGTTGCTCTTCGTCAAACTCGACAATCTGATTTAACCAGCGGCTGGTATCCAGAATGATCGCTTCGCCAACAGTCTGGCCACACTGACTGGTACCCGCCCCGCGCGCAAGTATCGGAACTTTTGCATCTCGAGCTATATCAACGGCCAGTTGCAAGTCCGCCTGATTGCGGGGTATCACGACGCCGACCGGCATAATCTGGTAGATAGACGCGTCCGTGGAGTATCGTCCGCGTGAGGCGTCGTCAAAAAGCACATCGCCCGCAAGTTCACGTGCCAAACGAGCGGCAACATCAGACATCGGTTTTACTCGCGCATTTTGCGATTGTATCTTAGGCTCTGAAAACGAGTTCATCGTTTACTCCTGATCTATGCCGTTATAAACACCGCTATTAATTGACGTGGTGAGGCGGATTCTGGGAGAAGTACTCCAGCGCTGCCAAAACGCCACTGCCTTTGAGGTTCACGCCAGACAACTTCAGACCAGCCTCGCAGCCGCCTAACGCGGCAATCAAAGTCAGATCATTGCAGTCACCGAGGTGTCCTATTCGGAACATCTTGCCTTTCGACTTGCCTAGCCCCATGCCCAGCGAAAGATCGAAGCGCTCGTAAATCAGACGCCGAACCGCATCCGCATCCACGCCATCGGGCATCACGACACCCGTCAGAACCGGGGAGTAGACATCTGGTTCCTGACACTGAACTTCCAGCCCCCAGGCTTCAACAGCCGTACGCACACCGACAGCCCAGCGCTGGTGGCGTGCGATCACCTGTTCCAGGCCTTCCTCCAGCAACATATCCAACGCTTCATTCAGGCCGTAAAGCAAGTTAGTGTTGGGCGTATAGGGCCAATAGCCGTTTTTGTTAGCCTCAAGGATCTCATCCCAGGCCCAGAAGCTTTTTGGCAAATTTGAAGTTTTGCTGGCAGCGATGGCGTTATCCGACAAGGCGTTAAAACTGATGCCTGGCGGCAGCATCAAACCTTTCTGGGAACCGGAAATGGTTACGTCCACCCCCCACGTATCGTGTTGATAGTCGGCGCACGCCAGGCCTGAAATCGTATCGACCAATAACAGTGCTGGATGGCCGGCGGCATCGATGGCGCGGCGTACTGCAGGGATATTGCTTGTTACACCGGTTGAGGTTTCATTGTGAACCACACACACCGCCTTGATGGTGTGGCCTGTATCTTTTCTGAGGCGCTCTTCAATCATGTCGGCCTGCACGCCTGCGCGCCAACCCTCATATCCGGGCAGCCCCAGGAATTCCGGCTGCAGCCCAAGCCGACGCGCCATTTTTTCCCACAGTGTTGCGAAGTGACCCGTTTCGAACATCAGCACATGGTCACCGGCAGACATAGTGTTAATAAGGGCGGCCTCCCAGGCTCCAGTTCCGGATGCAGGGTAAATAATGACGGGCTGGGTCGTTTTAAAGATAGTCTGAATTTTTTTCAGCAGCTCCAGACCTAGTGCGCCAAACTCAGGCCCGCGATGGTCAATCGTCGGGAGGCTCATGGCGCGCAGAATTCGGTCCGGTACAGGAGACGGCCCAGGTATTTGAAGGAAGTGCCGACCTGAGGGATGAAAATCAAGTTTCAACATAGGGAATACTCCGTGAGTCTGTGGTGCCTATAAATTCTGAATTTTGAATTCACACATGAAGCGCATTATGGGTAAATATGGAGTTGATGAACTACTTGATACATCCCTCCTGGCGGAGATTGCTAACCTCCTCTTCACTCAAACCAGCGCTATACAAGATTTCATCGGTGTGTTGCGCAAAGAGGGGCGCCGGAGAGCGAATCTGTGAAGGCGTACAGGAAAATTTGCTGGGAAAGCCGATCGTCTTCATCTTGCCGATCACCGGGTGATCGACTTCCTCGACCATGCCTCTGGCAAGAAAATGCTCATCCTGCATGGCCTGGGCAAAATTATTGATCGGTCCGGCCGGCACGCCTGCAATGTCGCATCGATCCAGCCAGTGCGCCGTTTCACGAAGGGACAGAATTTCTTCCAAAACACGTTCAAGTTGCTCGACATTGCGCCCACGGTCGCTATTGGTTAAAAACCGCTCATCAGCGATCAAATCGTCCCGCGCGATGACATCCTGACAAAACCGCTCCCAGGTTCGCTGATTAGCACAGCCCAGCATCATGTAACCATCCTGGGTTTTAACAGCCTGATAAGGGGCTGAAACGCGATGCCGCCAGCCGGTGGCTTCCGGCACAGTGCCTTCGGAGAAGTACGCCGCAGCCTCCCAACTGAACCAGGGCAAGCCGCATTCGGTGATGGCGATATCAATCTGCTGACCTTCACCAGTATTCATTTTGTGGATATACGCCGCCAGAATCGAGTAAACCGCCGTGATGCCTGCACCGATATCGTAAACGGCAATGCCGGTTTTTACCGGCCGTCGACCTGGCTCGCCCGTCATCGACATCAAACCGCTCATGCCTTGGGCCACCAGATCAAAACCCCCTTTATTGCTGTACGGACCCGTCAAGCCATAGCCTGAAATAGAGCAGTAAATTATGCCGGGGTTGATCATTTTGATGGTTTCATAATCGATCCCCAGAGATTTCGTCACTCCCGGCCGATAGTTCTCAACAATGACATCTGCGTCTTTGGCGAGCCGATAAAATATCTCCCTCGCGCGTTCGTCCTTGAGGTTTAAGGAAATGCTTTTCTTGTTTCGGTTGATCTGGGAGAAACACGTAGATTCGTCGTTAACGTAGGGCCCCATTTGTCGGCTGTCATCGCCACCATTGGCCTTTTCCACCTTAATGACTTCGGCCCCCATGTCACCAAGCACCATGGTGCAATAAGGCCCAGCCATGATTTGCGAGACATCCAGAACTTTTATGTTTTTCAAGGGAAGCATGTGTTTTCTCCGTGTCGGAAAAGCTGTTCGGTAAGCCAGCTATTTTCCGGTCCATTCAAACGGTATTTTGGTGACAAACTTATTGACCGCTGCTTTGAAGTCGGCACTGGCATAGCAGGTTCTCACCCAGTCATCGCTGACATCTGCAGCCGTCCGTCTGTGTGCCAGCACGCGGTTGATCACTTCTTTGGCAGCGAGCACCGTCAACGGCGCTCGTTGACTGAAGGCTTGTGCCTTTTGGTCGACCTCGTCTTTAATGGTATCTGCCTCAAAAACTTCGCTGACTAATCCACAGGAGACGGCTTCCGGTGCCTCGATCAGCTTTGCTGCCATCAGAATCTCCTTGGTTCTGGGGATGCCAACAATATCCATCAAGCGTGAAACGTTGGTAACTGACAGGCAATTGCCCAGGGTTTTGGCAATGGGCACCCCAAACTTCAACGAGGGCGTGCAATAGCGAAAGTCGCAAGCAAGCGCAATAGCGGCTCCACCGCCGACGCAAAAGCCTTCGAGCATCGCGATGGTCGGCGTCCTCATGGTTTCCAAGCTATAGACCACACTGTCAATACGACGCTCATAAGCAATGCCCTGATCTCCGTGGTTAAAGTCAGCAAATTGCTTGATGTCCGTTCCGGCCACGAAGGCTTCCCCGCCATAACCATAAAAGACCGCAGCGCTGACTTCGGCTTTCCCATCAATCTCTTCACAAATGCGCTCCAGTGCGTCGTACATACTCCAGGTCATTGCATTGCGGCTTGCCGGGCGATTGAAGCCAACCCAAGCCACCCCTTGGTTTACCTTGCAGTCGACACTGCCTTGGTCAGGTTTACTCATCTCGTATTCCTTTCAGCTATCAGGTGCCATAAACCAGGTTCACCAATGACAAGGCAAAGGCTGGAATATAGGTATTTATGATGAGAATCACGAACAGCACAGCCAAGAACCAGAGGTTGGTACGCGAGGTCGCCCAAATATCGGATTTTGCAATAGAACAAGAAGCAATCAGCACACTCGCAACAGGAGGTGTTTGTTGGCCTATGGCCAGGTTCAGTGTAACGATCAAACCAAAGTGAACCGGGTCAATACCCACCGCGAGAATCAGCGGAAGAACGATTGGAACTACCAGGATGATGGCTGCGGCAGAGTGCAGAAATATGCCCAGAATCAGGAAAATGACATTGAGCAACGCCAAGATGATGTACTTATTGTCGGTCATGTCACTGATGGAATTGGCGAGCTGTTGTGGGAGTTGAGTCTCGGTGAGATAAAGCCCCACGACAGCAGAGCTCGCAACCAGAAGCATAACCACAGCCGTTTGAACGCCCGCATCGAGACAGGATTTGTAGAAAATACGCAGGTTGAATTCGCGGTAAACAATTGTGCTAATGAAGATGGCAACAACAACGGCCAGTGCAGCACCCTCTGTCGCGGTTACGATCCCGCCAAATATACCGCCCAAAATGATGACCGGAATAAATAATGCCCAAATGGCACCCTTAAACGCTTCCCAGAGCTTTTTGGCCCGGAACTCACCTTCCGATGGAAAGTTATTCTTTTTCGCCAGGTAGTAACACATGGCGGCTAAACCCAGGGCGCCCAATATCCCAGGCAAAATGCCAGCGACAAACATTTTGACCACAGAAACGCCGGACATTACGGCATAAAGAATCATCGGAATGGACGGCGGCAATATAATTGCAAGGCTCGCCGCCGAGGATGAAATAGCTGCCGAAAACTCCTTCGTATAACCTTTCTTTTTCATCGCCGGAATCATAATACTGCCGATGGCAGAAACCCCTGCGACAGCTGAACCCGAAATTTCTGCAAAAAATATCGAAGCGCCTATGGTAACCATCGACAGCCCACCCTTAATAAAACCGAGCAGTGCCGACGCAAGATCAATCAAGCGACGGGATATGCTGGAGGCGTTCATAATGGCGCCCGCCAAAATAAAGAGTGGAATTGCAATGAGCGGGAACTTCGTTGCACCATCAAACATTACCATCGCGACATTGGGCAATGCTGCGACTCCGTAACTACTGACGGTCGCCACAGCGCCAACGATACCTAATGCTATCGCTACAGGCACATTGATTAGAATCAGGCATATCAGACCAACAAACATTAGAAAAATGATCATCTTATTATTCTCCTGGGCTCGCTCAATGCTACTGCTTAGTGGTTATTGAAGCCTTGTCGTAGCTGAGGCCCGCTTCTTCCAACTCATGGTCTGTAAACCCTTTACCCTTTGCACTGGCGATCACTTCTGGCAGATGTAAGAGCTCGGCGATAATAAAGAGGACAGCCCCGATAGGAATTGCAGATTGTGTTAGCTGCACGGACACGCTGGTCAGACTGATAAGCGTTGACCCTTCAAGTATTAGAACGACTTGAGTGCCGGTGTAGGCGAGTAAAACAAAGAAACCGATAGTGATTGCCTCAGCAAGCAATGCTATAGGCAACCGGATTGAGGGAGGAAAATAGTTAACCACGGTCGGACACCCAATGTGAGCACCCTTGGCTGCAGCAAGCGCGGCACCATAGTAAGTCAGCCAGGCCAGGCCCACAGAGGCGACTTCGTCATACCAACTAAACGGTGATCCAAAAAACCTCGAAAGAAAACCGACGGTAACAACCGATGCCAGAGCAATCATTATGGCAACGACAATAACTTCAAGAAACTTGAAATAGGCGTTTTTAAAAATTGTAAGTGAATTCATTGATATCCCCTGAAACACCAAAGCCGGTTAGTACCTGCGTGCAATACATGATCCGCACAGTGATCGCGAACCATGCACAGCAAGCGGGAATCGTCCTTTATTGCTTACGGAGCTGACTAACCTTATCCAGCATTTCCTGACCGCCTTCTACTTCATCAGCGAACTTTTTATAGATCGTGTCTGAGCCGGCAACAAACGCTTTCTGATCTGCGTTGTTGACCTGCATCCCTTCGGATTTCATTTTTTCGACTAGACTGTTATCAAGCATTTCACCTTGTTCAAGTGCGAAGGCTTCCACTTCTTGAGCTGTCTCAATCAGCACATTCCTGACGTCTTCCGGCAGTCTGCTCCAGCGGGCGCCAGCCAGCACGTAGGCAGGTGTGTAAACGTGATTGGTTATCGACAGGTAATCCTGAACCTCGTGGAATCGTTGCGAGTAGATTTGGACCAGAGGATTCTCTTGACCGTCCATCGCGCCTGTTTGCAACGCAACAAAAGCTTCGGAAAGTGCCATGGGGGCTGGACTCGCGCCATAGCTTTTAAACATCTCAACGCGCCACACCCCGTTGGGGGTCCTTAGCTTGATGCCATCCAGATCCGCAGGCACAACGATAGGCCGGACATTGTTGGTTATTTGCCGAAAGCCGTTCTCCCAAACGCCAATAACTCGGTAGCCTTTGTCTTCTGCAGCCTGGTAAAGCACGTCCCGCACAAGTTCATCTCGCACACGCTCCATATGGCCCCTGTCTTCAATCAGATAGGGCATTTCAAACACCGAAAATTCGGGAGCAACACTGCTCATGACGGACGAGGGCAAAGCCAAATCCAACGTACCCAGCTTCAGTTTATTAAGCATCTGGGCGTCACTGCCTAACTGGCTGGAACCAAAAGGTATGACCTCGGCCTTACCTTCCAGCTTTGCATTAGCAATTCTTGCAAATTCGTTGACTGATTTTTCGAATAGAGATCCCGGGCCTCCTACATGACCAAACTTGATTTGGGTCTCTGCTGCCTGCGCGGCTGGTACACCCAGCGCAAACACGGAAGCGAGCAATGCTGTCTTCAAGATTTTCATACTGATCTCCGATATTTCATTGTTTTTATTTGTAAGCAAAACCGTCGATAGTTAAATCTCTCCAAAATGACCGTGTTGCCGTTTCGTGCCACCTTTAAAAATGATCGGTGAGCCTGACCCGTCGATTTCTGCACCGAAATCCATTGTTCCGGTGAGGCGTTCGAATCAACCACGCTCCGAATATGAATTCATAATTCATAATTCTGTATTAGACTTTAGTCTAATTACGATGCGAGGCCAGTGCCAACGGGCTTCACTGCGTAGAAGAGATTGGATAATTCGGCTAAATTACGGGGCTAGACACTCAGACTGAGCTGGGTGAAGGATAGAATAGAGGCATCGGTGAGCATTGAGTGCAAAAAATTGGGCACACGGTAGCGCCCGTCCTCTTGTTGAAAATGAACAGAACGAACGCGGCCACGTTTCGCTTTAAAAACGAGCGATAGCCGCCCCCAGTCTCAGTCGGGAGCGGTTCCCACCTTAAAACCTGCAGCTTCAATTCCGGCAATCGCTACCTGCTCATCCTCATCTGAAGAAGCACCGCTAATTCCCACTGCGCCGATCACTTCATCGTTTAAGTCTAGAATCAACACACCACCCGCTACCGGTACAAACTGACCGTCTGCCGCAGCCGCAACTGACGCTAAAAAAGCGGGTCGTAGCTCGTTGCGCTCGCCCACCGTTCGGCTGGAAGCACCATTCCCCAGAGCAGCAAACGCCTTGCCCCTTGACACCGGAAGGCGCAGCGGCGCGCAGCCATCTTCCCGTTCAGCGGCAATCATGTTGCCGCCCCCATCCATAACAAACGCCGTCAGCGGATCCATATCCCGGGCTCGTGCCATAGCAAATGCACCGTCTACGATTTGGCGAGCCTGCGCCCTTGAAATTTTTACACTGGATCGAAAAACTTTACCTGCCATATAATTATCCTGGATCGTTCAAGATGAGAAAATCTAAATAGAAGTTTCCGGTCTCGGGGAATGGCCCAGCTGTTACGTCCCCAGAACATTCAGAACGGATGGAGCACCATCACCGAAAGAGGGCATTAAAGGCCTTTGAGCCTTGCAAAGCGGCGCGCTGCACCTTATTTTGAATTCTAAATTCAATGTATAGTTTAGGGCAGGATTCCATCCTGAGATACAACTGCCACACGAAAATTGCCGGCAGCTCACCATTTCTCTTAAGACAAGGTCACATGGAAAAGATACAACAGAGAGTTCTTTATCAAGAAGCTGCTGACAGAATCAGAGGATTGATCGAACTCGGCACACTGGCGCCGGGAGAGAAAATTTCCGAAAAGGGCCTCTGCGAAAAGTTCGGCATCTCCAGAACACCCCTCCGCGAAGCATTGAAAGTTCTGAAATCCGAAGGTCTGATTGAAATGCTGCCAAATCGCGGTGCTCGAGTAACTCAATTGACCGCTAAGGACGTCGAGCACACCTACAACATCATGGGCGCGCTGGAAGGGTTGTCCGGTGAAACCGCCTGCCAAAACATCAGTGACGCTGAAGTTGCCCATATACGTGCGCTCCATATTACAATGGTAGAGCATTTTCATCGTAACGAACTGAAGGAATACTTCCGCGCTAACCAGCAAATTCACGAATGCATCATGCTTGCTTCAAAAAACGATTTGTTGCTGGAAATATTTAGTAACTTGAGTCAGCGTATTAAACAAATTCGCTATTCCTCTCGGATGACCGACGATTACTGGCACAAAGCAGTAAATGATCATGAGAACATGCTTGAGGCACTTCAGGACCGCGATGGAAAACGTCTTGGCAACATTCTCCGGAATCACTTGGATCACAAGCTGGAAGCCGCAAATCTGACAGGGATGGTAACCGACTAATACAGGGCCGCTTTCTTAGCCGCACCCGGGCGCTGGACGCCGAGCACTTCCAGGCGTCCGTTATCGAGGTTCAGGAATACCAGAACGTACTCTAGGTCACTTAGCACCGCCAAAGTGGCTTTTGCAGCGTTCAATGGAAATCGTACCCACACGCAGCTTATCAATAAACTCGACGGCGCCGCCCATCAGGTCACCGGATGGAAGTAGCTGGCCTGTCGCCATTTGACCTTCTCCTGTTCACCACACTTGCCGACGGTAAACAGGTCGAGCCATGTCTTTTAGGGGACGAACTGAAAATTGACACGTTCCGATGTTTCGAGATCGTCGGGCCATTACCACATCATCGTATGCATTCAGATAGACCTCTTCATACTTCACGCTGCGCCAAAGTCTCTCCACGATGACGTTGTCAATTCTCCTACCGTTATCATCCTTGCTGATCTTGATTTGATGTTCATCGAAAATGCTGGTCAAACCGTCGCTAGCAAGCTGGCTGCCTTGGTCGGTGTTGAAGATCTCTGGGGACCATATTTGTGATCGTCTGGCCACCGTTTAACGAGGCGGCCAACTATTGCATTCATTATTCATTTCTACTATAAGATAAAGCCAACGCCGAAAATGGACATTTATCAATGATTTTAAAAATTGCCTGCGTACAGCTTGGGCCCTACGCAGGCTCCCTGGAGGTTCAACTCGACGCGATCGAGACGCTTGGAATGCAAGCTGTCGAACGACACTCTCCGGACCTGTTGATTTTCCCTGAGCTCATATCAACGCCTTACTTCCCGTTGGAGAAAGACAACAAGTGGTTTGCGCTGGCGGAGTCTATTCCTGGCCCGACAACAGAATGTCTTTCCAAATTGGCGGTACGGGGGGGATGCGAGGTAGTGGGAACGCTGTTCCACAAAGACGACGAGAAATATCTGAACACCGCTGTCCTGATGGGTACAGACGGGGCTGTCAAAGGTCAATACAGCAAGACCCACATTCCGAATATTAACTATGGAAAAACCCGTGGCTTTGAACGTTTTTATTTCTCTGCGGGTAACAACTTCGCCATTTGGGACATCAAGGGCGTGCGGGTAGGCATATTGATCTGTTATGACCGGTCCTTCCCTGAAGCCTGGCGGGCACTGACCCTTAATGGCGCTTCGGTGGTCATTGTTCCTGCGTCCTCAAGTGGCTTCCGCTCCGCAATGTTCGTTCAAGAGCTCCAAATCAGAGCGATTGAAAACGGGGTATGGGTAGTTGCAGTAAACAAAGGCGGGGATGAACTTACTGTCGACAAAGTCAGTCCGGCTGACTTCTACGGTAGTTCCTGCGTAATCACGCCCGAAGGCGAGATCGCTGTACAAAAAGACCGTGAACCAGGCGTCGATTTCGGTTGGGAAATTGATACATCAGTTGTCGAACTGGCCCGAGCGAAGCTCGGCTACATGAAAGCGCGACGGCCAGACTTGTACGGAGACATTGCAAAAAAACAGAGAGAATGAGGTTGACCTAAATGCTCGTATCGGACTTCTAAATCTATGAACATAAATATATTGGGAGAGCCAATGAAAATTTCACTGTTCCATAAGTTAACCATAGTCCAGATTGCCATTGCCATTTCGATCTCGTTCGCCGCAACCGTAAAAGCCGACGTGACCACGATTCAGGTCAATCACGAAATGGGGGTGGGCACGCCCACCGCCCGAGCTCTGGAATGGTTCGGCAATGCAGTGACAGAAGAAACAGAAGGTGCCGTCAAGTTTCGTTACTTCCATACACACGAACTCGGGAGCGAGCGAGAAACCTACGACATGCTCCAGTCTGGCGCCATTCAAATGGGCGTCAGCGGAGCCCAGATAATCTCGGTCCTGGCACCTGAATACGGTGCACTCCTGCTCCCCTATGTGTTCGCTGATGCGGATCACGTTACAAAAGTATTAAACGGAAAGATTGGCAAAGAGATGCATCAACAGTTTCTGGACCAAAAGGGCATTCGCATCCTGGGATGGGCCCACCGTGCACCTCGGCACCTGACCACGAGCGAGAAAAAAGTCCAGAGTCCGGCGGATATGAAAGATCTGCGAATAAGAATCCGCGAAATCCCTGTACAAATTGATGCCTTCCGCGCGCTGGGAGCCAGACCTGTCCCGATGGCATTCCCCGAAGTCTATACGGCTCTGCAGACCGGGACCATTGACGCGCAGGAAAATCCCGCCTCGATTATGGTCGCTAACAATTTCCAGGAAGTGCAGGACAACGTGACCCTAACCGCCCACATAAGAGAGGCTTTCTGGTGGGAAATCAGTGACCGCGTCTGGCAGAACTTATCCCCCGAAATACAAGCCGCATTCGAGAACAATATTGACGAAGCGATCTCCCTCGCGAACCAGTGGGAATTTGAAGCCGATGGCAAGTACCTAGCGGAATTCGAAGCTGCGGGAGTCAATATCATCGAGCTGGATAAAGAAACCCTCAATGAATTTTCTTCCCTGGTCGAGTCTGTCGCTACTGAGTACGCCGACAAGTGGAAAGAGGGTGTCTATGAGGAAATCGTGCGCCTTCGGTGATTGGTGAATCAGGCCATAGGGCTCTCAAGCCCTATGGCCATCATTGAAAACAGACAAAGCCTGAGGAAATGGAAATCCTAATATAGGTTCTTCGGCTTTCCATACTTGGATCGAGTGCTGTGTGAGGATCGGTTATGGCTATAGCTGCGCAACCAAGCAAAGATCGGCAATCGCAAAATTGGGCGAGCCTGACTGCGGATAAAATAGAAGATGCATTGATTTTCGTTGCCGGAAGCGCCTTTGTCATCATTGCGGCTCTCATCATCGCTCAGGTTTTTTCCCGTTACGTTCTCCAAGCTCCACCCACCTGGACCGAAGAACTTACTCGCTATGTATTTGTCTGGCTGGCATGGCTAAGTGCAGCCGTTGTGTTTCGTAAAGGACAGCATGTAACCATTGATGCGATCAACGCTATCATGCCGGATCGCCTCAAGGGTTTGCATGAGTTCTTCGTGAAGGTTGTCTGTGTCGCAATCCTGATCTTTCTTCTGACGTACGGTTGGCAGGCCCTGGAGTTTGCCACTTCATACTCACCCGCGCTGAATATCCAAATGGTGTACGTTTACGCAAGCGCTCCGGTCGCCGCATTCATTATGCTGACCTTTGTCGCCCTTGATACGGTCGACAAATGCCTGGGTAGGAGGGCGTCTCATGCTGTCTGAGTTCGAACTTGGACTTGGAATACTGGTTCTCCTGATCGGGCTTCTACTCAGAATCCCCGTACCGTTCGCATTTGGCTTGGCCGGAATTTTTTACTTCTGGCAAACAGGTATTCCTCTCACTGCTTTACTGCAGCGGGCCGTTGCTACAGCGGACTCGTTTACGCTGATGGCAATCCCTATGTTCATCTTTGTCGGCCTGCTTATGACGACGGGGCCGATGGCGATGCGCTTGCTGAATTTTGCAAAGGCGCTAGTAGGACATTTAACCGGTGGATTGGCGCAGGTCAATGTGGCGGCAAGCATGCTTTTTTCGGGCATGTCAGGTTCTTCGTCCGCAGACGCGGCGGGGCTCGGCGCAGTAGAGATCCGGCTCATGAAACAGGCGGGGTATACGCCACGGTTCGCTGCGGCTGTGACCGGAGCATCTGCTTGTATTGGACCACTTATCCCGCCAAGTATCCCCTTCATCATCTACGGCGCAATGGCTCAGGTTTCGGTTGGACGCCTGTTCCTTGCCGGTGCAGTGCCAGGCGTGTTGTTGGGGCTGGTCTTTATGCTCATCGTGCGCATAATGGCCAAACAGCATGCGTCCGAAAAGTCCAAATTCCGTTTTAGCGAACTCTGGAAAGCGGCGATGGGGGCAATCCCAGAACTGATGATGCCGGTAATTCTGATGGGTGGCTTACTCAGTGGCTTCTTTACGCCAACAGAGGCATCGGGTGTCGCCGTAGCGTATGGGCTGATACTTATAGCGATTCGTCGAGAACTCACGAAGGAGGAGCTGATCGGAGTTGTGCGCGACACGGTTAAGTACACTGGTATTTTCATGTTTATCGTGATGATGGCAAGCGCGTTCAGTTGGATTCTTATCCGTGAGCAAGTCGGCGGGATTATCTTTGACTTGGGAGAAGACTCGCAATATTGGGTAGCGATGCTTGCGATCCTTGCCGGCGTCCTCATCATCGGTTGCTTTATGGAGACGATATCAGCCCTGGCTCTGATCGTTCCGATTCTCGCTCCACTCACAGTGCTTCTCGGAATCGATCCTGTGCATCTGGGGGTGATTGTGATCTTTGGGCTTCAAGTCGGACTCATCACGCCTCCCATCGGAATGGCGATGTACATAGTGAGCGCTATTGCTGAAATTCGGATCTACGATTTCGTTCGGACTGTCATGCCGTTCTTGATCGGTATGCTCGTTTTACTCCTGTTAATCGCCTACATCCCGGCAATCAGCCTGGCGCTCCCAAACTTCGTGTTTGGTTGATTCGGCCGCGTTGAAACCATGGCATTCATCCGTTCAAGGAGGTTTATATTTTATGCCCTGTTCAGATCTCAATACGATTTCCGCCGTTGATTTCCAACAACGAGTCGCAGAAGGCTATGATGAGCCAGCGGCTCTGATTGACGCTTGCTTTACGCGCATAGCCGATCGCGAGAAGGACGTTTGTGCTTGGCAGCACCTGCAGGAGAAAACAGAGTGCCTGAACGGTCTGAACGCGTCGCACGGAGCGGCTTTATCAGGCATTCCAATTGGCGTAAAAGATAATTTCGACACCCAAGATATGCCGACAACATGGGGAACATCGTATCTCCGCTCGGAGCGCTCCCCTTGGGATGCCGCCGCCATTACTCTGCTCCGACGCGCGGGAGCGACCATCGTGGGTAAGACGGTCAGTACAGAGCTTGCCTACTTTACACCGGGTAAAACACGCAATCCGCTGGACTACAGACGAACCCCGGGCGGGTCGTCCAGCGGTTCAGCAGCGGCGGTTGCAGCTGGCATGGTTCCGCTGGCTCTTGGCACTCAAACCGCCGGCAGTATTATACGCCCGGCGAGCTTCTGCGGAGTCATCGGCTTCAAGCCCACATTTAACACGGTCCCACTGGCGGGCGTTAAAGGTTTCAGCCCGTCCCTGGACACGGTTGGCTGGTTCGCTCGCAGCGTTGACGATATCGCCTTGGCGTTTGCTGTCCTCACCGCGTCGCCCCCGCCCAAGATTGAGGGCTTGAGTCTTTATGGTTTGCGGGTCGGTGTCAGAGCTTTACCCTTGGATGGCCCTCTCACTGTCGACACCGTCAGCGTACTGGGTACCACCCGCCGCATGCTATTGAAAGCCGGCGCCCAAGTCACCGAACTTGATTTACCCGCCAACTTCGACGCCTTGGTCGACGTACAAAAATGCGTCATGGCTTATGAAGCCGCCCGAACCCTCGCTTTCGAATATGACACGTACCGGGATCAAATGGGGCCAAAGCTTGTGGCCATCATTGAGCAGGGCTTGGCCGTGGCTCCCGAGGATTATCGAGCAGCCATTCAGGCAACAGCCTGGCACCGACGTGAGATCGCAAAGCGATTCACTTTTGATTTGGACGTCATTTTGGCGCCCAGCGTGAACGGCCAAGCACCTCTGGGCCACGATGCTACAGGCGATCCACTCTATTGCCGAGCTTGGACGCTTCTAGGTCTGCCCTGTATTTCTCTTCCCATAGGCAAAGGTGTCCACGGCATGCCCATTGGTATGCAGTTCATCGGCGCGGAAGGGGCCGATGCAAAACTACTGTCTATCGCAAAGGCTATCATGCTCGCAACACACGACGGGAGTGGCATTGAGTCAGCATAATACGAACATAAAATCGATGATTTGACCGTTATGTGTTTTGAAAAACCTCGTTTCTGATTCTCACATCTTTCTTTGTGTTGTCCGCCGCGCGCTCGGTAAACGCGCGGCCCGTAAATTTTTTTATAACGTATCGGACGGTTCGGTTATCCGATCGGCTTTGCGTGCGCAACGGTGGCGGAGGGCTGGATATTCAACGTGGTCATACCCCCAAGCATAAATCTGATTCTCTAAGGTGTGATTGCGAACGCCTCGATCCTGTATCCACGATTTACTGACTCGTTCCGTTGTTTCGTCCTGCAGTGAAGGCCGTCGGGTTTGACGTTATTCATTTTGGCGCAGTTATGACGACTTACCTATCCATGGCGTATATTGCCCCACCGATCGCGCTAGCGCTGTACCTGGCCTCCCAGATTGCGGGCATATCTTTCTATGTTTTTTGTCGACCTGTTGGCTTAAGAATACAAATATCGATTCGGCCATGCAGAGAGATTTGATCGAAAGCGTATCGGAGCCTGTGGGCTGTTTGAACCAATAGATCTCCCTTGGGCGGCTGGTGCCTGAGATACGACTGCCCCATGAAAATTGTCGGCAGCTCACAACTTATCTTAAGAAAAGATCACATGGAAAAGATACAACAGAGAGTTCTTTATCAAGAAGCTGCCGACAGAATCAGAGAGTTGATCGAACTTGGCACACTGGCATCTGGAGAGAAAATTTCCGAAAAAGGGCTCTGCGAAAAATTCGGCATTTCCAGAACGCCTCTCCGCGAAGCGTTGAAAGTTCTGAAATCCGAAGGGCTGATTGAAATGCTGCCCAATCGCGGTGCTCGAGTAACCCGTTTAACCGCGAAGGACGTCGAGCATACCTACAACATCATGGGCGCCCTGGAGGGGTTGTCCGGTGAAACTGCCTGCCAATACATCAGTGATGCTGAAATTACCCACATACGTGCACTTCACATTAAAATGGTCGAGCATTTTCACCGCGGTGAACTCAAGGAATACTTCCGCGCCAACCAGGCAATTCATGAATGCATCATGCTGGCGTCAAAGAATGACGTGCTTCTGGAAATGTATAACAACCTTAGTCAACGTATTGTACGAATTCGATATTCCGCTCAGATGACCGACGATTACTGGCACAAAGCAGTGAAAGACCATGAACACATGATTGAGGCTCTTCAAGATCGCGATGGAGAGCGTCTTGGCAACATTCTCCGATGTCACTTAAGTCGTAAGCTGGAGGCTGCCAACCTGATGGGGATGAAAACTGACTAATCCAGAGCCACTCTCCCGGCCACCTCGCCTCTTAGCCGTCGCTGACCCACCAGGGCGTTAACCCGGCCGATACCCTAAATGCCGGGAAATTTCCTCACCGGCTTTCTTCAATTCACCGATCCATTCATTTTTTCTCCGCTCGATCGGCGCGGAAATTGATAGCCCCGCGCTCACATTTCCGGACTTTTCGAACAGCAGCACGCCAATACAACCGACGCCAATCTCAGCTTCTTCGTTATCCAGTGAGTAGCCCTGTCGAATGCTGGTCATACAAGCATCTTCAAGCTTGCTCAGTGAAGACAGTGTATTGCGTGTATAAGCGGGCAGATTGGTTCGCCGGGCGTAACTCTCAATCTCATCCTCTCCCGCAAGGCCCAGCATGAGCTTACCCACAGCGGTAACATGCAAGGGTGCGCGACTACCTACGATCTGGTTTACATGCATCATGCGATTCGGCGTCACCTTTTCAAAATAGATCACCACATCACCCTCTCGAATCGTGAGATTGATGGTTTCACCCAATCGGTCACACAATTCCCGCATGTAAGGGAGCGAGACCCCCCGCAGGTCAATATCCGAATGCAGACGATTGCTCAATTGCAGCAATTTCTGGCCCAGACGGTAACCCCCGTTGGAATCTCGCTCAACAAAACGATTGCTGATCAATGACTGAAGAATTCGATAAGCCGTGGAAGGCGCAAGCCCAGTCTCGGCGCCCAGCGTTTTCAGTTTGACCGGCTTGGAATAACGCCCAATCGCATCCATTAGTAGCGCGGCCCGGTCAATGACCTGAATCCGGGATTCAGTTTTGGCGTCAGTCATCAGGAACTCCGAGTGTAACGGTCAGGTGAGATCAGAGGTACGACTAGTAAATATTCTATTACACGGATACTACTTTCCACAATGTGGAAATTATAATAATGCCTTTTCTAAATATTTACCTCATATAAACCAGATACTTGAAATTTCAGGCGATATTTATCCTTTAAATTCCACATTGTGGAAATTTTTCATATTGCGAAAATAAAACCCGACGACCTATTGTGAAGACATGAAGCGGAGGAGGCAGTCCGGTGACGGTGCTTCTGGTAATCGCAATTACGGAGAGAGAACGCCTTATGTCTGATCAAAACCCAATCTTTATTCCGGGCCCCACGAATATCCCCGATCGGTTGCGCTTCGCGATGAACGTGCAGAGCAGCGACCACCGCTCGCCGGGCTTCGTGGAAACACTCTCCCCGCTTTTGCAGGATTGCAAAAAGGTTTTCAACACCCAATCTGGCGAAGTCATCCTATTCCCCGCCAGCGGCACCGGTGGCTGGGAAGCGGCTATCTGCAACACCCTGTCACCTGGAGATAAGGTATTAATCGCCCGCTACGGAATGTTTTCTCGTCGCTGGATTGAGATGTGTCAGCGTCACGGGCTGGACGTTCAGATCATTGAATGTCCGTGGGGCAGCGGTGCTCCGGCGAATGAGTTTAAGCGAGCTTTAAGCGCCGACACTCAACACAAGATCAAGGCGGTTCTGGTTGTCCACAACGAGACAGCAACCGGCGTAACAAGCGATATTGATGCTGTTCGTCAAGCCATGGACAGCTGCTCTCACCCTGCCCTTTTACTGGTTGACTGCGTCAGCTCCCTGGCCTCAATGCCGTTCGAGATGGACAACTGGGGTGTTGATATTGCCGTGTCGGGCTCTCAAAAAGGCTTCATGCTGATAACCGGCATGGCCATACTCGCGGTCAGCCAAAAAGCACTGGCAGCGATGGAAACCGCCAAACTGTCATGTGCCTTCTTCGATTTTCGCGCCATGATGACGGCCAACGCCCAAGGCGGCTTTCCCTACACTCCACCCTTGCAGCTGATCTACGGCCTGAAAGAAAGCCTGAAAATGCTGTTTGAAGAAGGGTTAGACAATGTTTACGCCCGTCACTTCCGGCTGGCCGAGGGCGTGCGGCAGGCGGCACATGCCTGGGGCATGGCGCTGTGCGCTCAGTCTCCTGATTTGTATTCCAATACCGTTACCGCCATTTATGTGCCCGAAGGATTCGACAGCAACGAGCTGACCGACCACACGTTTGCAAAGTACGGCGTTTCCTTCGGCATTGGCCTTGGCGAAATGCACGGCAAAGCCTTCCGTATCGGCCACCTGGGTTCGTTGACAGACAGCATGGTGCTGTCTGGACTGGCCACCATCGAGATGGCCATGGCGGATCTCGACTACCCCATTGAACTGGGCTCGGGCGTCCGCGCCGCCCAAAACCATTTTCGCGCCACCACCGCGTAACCGGCAGACACAGACTGACGAGGTGAACCATGAGTGATCACAGGAACCAGATACCCACATTTGACGATGTTTTGTCCGCCCACGAACGGATCAAACCCTACATCCACAAAACGCCCGTCCTGACATCCCGTTATCTGAACGAGCTGACCGGGGCCGAACTCTTTTTTAAGTGTGAGAACTTTCAAAAAGCCGGGGTTTTCAAAGTGCGCGGTGCCTGCAACGCCGTCTTTGGCTTGAGCGAAGAGAAGGCGGCCCTTGGCGTCGCCACCCACTCTTCCGGCAATCATGCTCTGTCGCTGTCTTATGCGGCTGGCCGGCGAGGTATCCCGGTAACAGTCGTCATGCCTCATACCGCACCCCAGGCCAAAAAAGACGCGGTACGCGGCTACGGCGGCAAAATCATCGAGTGCGAGCCCTCTACCAGCTCCCGCGAAGCGGTCTTTGCCGATGTAATGGCCGCGTCAGGTGCCGATTTTGTCCATCCTTATAACGACCCCAGGGTCATCGCAGGGCAGGCCACCTGCTCACTGGAATTGCTGGACCAGGTCCCGGACCTGGACATGGTGATCGCACCGATTGGCGGCGGCGGCATGGTTTCCGGTACTTGCCTGACCCTTTCGAACCTGGCACCGAAGGTGACAATTTATGCAGCTGAGCCACTCAATGCCGACGACGCCGCCCGCTCCCTCAAGGCCGGTTACATCATTGCCGATGATGCGCCCAATACCGTAGCAGACGGGTTGAAAGTGCCGCTGAAGGAGCTGACCTGGCATTTTGTGAGCCACTTTGTCTCAGACATTTTTACGGCGACCGAGGAGGAAATCATCGACGCCATGAAGCTGACCTGGAAACGAATGAAGATTGTTATTGAGCCCAGCTGTGCAGTACCCCTGGCGGCCATCCTGAAAAACCCCGAGATCTTCCGGGGCAAACGGGTGGGCGTGATCATCACCGGCGGCAATGTGGATATGGATACACTTCCCTGGACCTGAAACAGACATTGATTAGGAGCCCTACCATGACAACGTTTATTCACACTGAAGAACTGGAAGTTGGTTACAACATTCCTGCCGCCATTGGCATGGACGAAAGCGAGATTCAGACCCCATGTCTGATCCTCGATCTGGACGCACTGGAGCGCAACATCAAGAAAATGGGCGATTACGCCAAGGCGCACGGCATGCGCCACCGAGTACACGGCAAGATGCACAAGTCCGTTGATGTAGCACGACTCCAAGAAGACCTGGGGGGCGCCATTGGGGTCTGTTGCCAAAAACCCTCTGAAGCCGAAGTGTTCGCCCGTGCGGGCATCAAAGACGTGCTGGTCTCCAACCAGGTGCGTGATCCACTAAAAATTGATCGCCTTGCCCAACTGCCAAACTATGGCGGACGCATTATTGTGTGCGTCGACGACGTTGCTAACGTTTCGGATCTATCAATGGCGTGCCAAAAGCATGGTACCAAACTGCACTGCTTCGTCGAAATTGACTGCGGTGCGGGCCGCTGCGGGGTGAACTCCACTGAGGATGTGGTCACGATCGCCCAAGCCATCGATGCCGCACCCAACCTCACGTTCACCGGAATCCAGGCGTATCAGGGCGCCATGCAGCACATGGCGTCCTACCACGAACGCCAGGCAAAACTGGAGGCAGCCATTGCCATGGTGCAAGACGCAGTGGATGGTTTAACGGCGGTGGGCCTGAAGCCAGAAATTGTCTCTGGCGGTGGCACCGGCTCTTACTATTTCGAGAGCAACTCCGACGTTTACAACGAACTGCAATGTGGCTCCTACGCCTTCATGGACGCCGATTATGGCCGCATTCTGGACAAAGATGGCAAGCGCATCGATCAGGGCGAATGGGAGAACGCACTTTTCATCCTGACCAGCGTTATGAGTCATACCAAGGCCGATAAAGCTATCTGCGATGCGGGTCTCAAAGCTCAATCTGTAGACAGTGGCCTGCCGTTTATCTTTGGCCGCGACGACGTCGAATACGTCAAGTGCTCAGACGAGCATGGCGTCATCAGTGACCCCCGGGGTGTACTCAAAATCAACGAAAAACTCAAACTGGTACCGGGGCACTGCGACCCGACTTGCAACGTCCACGATTGGTACGTCGGCGTTCGCAACGGCAAGGTCGAAACGCTCTGGCCCGTCAGCGCCCGCGGCAAAATGTTCTGATTCAGCTTGCGCCAGGCCTCCGAACGCGATTTGGGGGCTGGCTAAAATGACAAAGGAGACTAACGATGGACACTTCATCCGAAGCATTAACTCAACCGCATCAGATTCTGATCGTAAGCGAAGACGCCTGCCAGAAAGTGATTGGCCGCCATGAAGCCTTTCAGGCAGTTGAGTCGGTCTTCTCATCCATGGCCAAGGGGAGCGCCTACAATTTCCCCGTGGTGCGGGAAGCGATCGGACATGCAAATGCACTCTATGGCTTCAAATCTGGTTTCGACAGCGAAGGATTGGTCTTAGGTGTAAAAGCGGGCGGCTACTGGCCCGGCAATGTCGTTCAGGGGCGGACCAATCATCAATCAATCGTGGCGCTGTTCGACCCGGATACCGGGCAACTCAAGGCTCTCATAGGTGGAAATTATCTGACCGCCATTCGCACCGCCGCATCGTCCGCGGTCTCGATTGCCCATCTAGCCCGAAAGAACGCCAAAGTGTTAGGCATGATAGGTGCAGGCTTTCAGTCGACCTTCCAACTTCACGCCGCGCTGGAGCAGCGCGACTTCGAGAAAGTAGTGGCCTGGAATACCCACCCTGAGCACCTGACGCGGCTGGCTGACGTTTGCAGGGAACATGGCCTACCCTTCGAAGCCGTTTCCTTACAAACTCTGGGGGCTCAATCGGATGTTATTATTACCATCACGTCGGCCTCAGAACCTCTGCTGCAGGCCGCTTGGATAAAACCCGGCACGCACCTCGCCTGCATGGGTACGGATACCAAGGGAAAGCAAGAAGTCGATCAACAGCTTTTGGCGAGGGCGTCGGTCTTCACTGATGAAATCGCCCAGTCGATCAGTATCGGTGAAGCCCAGCATGCTGTGGCCGCAAAGATCTTATTCGCCGAGCAAATCACACCCATTGGAGAGGTCATTAATGGCTCACACCAGGGCCGTCAATCAGAGCAGGAGATCACCTTATTTGACGGCACCGGTGTAGGACTTCAAGACTTGGCGGTTGCCTCAGCAGCCGCGAGTCTTGCCGAAGTGCGAGGGCTTGCTCAGCGAGTCACGCTGTAGATTGAGTTTGCCTCAAGCGTATTGATAAACACCGCGAGGGTGTTTGCCCGCCTTCATAAAGCGTAAGCTCTCGTTGTCGTGTTCGAGCCCAGAGGCTTGCCGGTTCTGCTCCAGAAAAGCCATCGCATCGGTCCGAAGCGGCAGCTTGAGTGCAACATTGATTTCCCAACGTTTATAACCCAGGTCCGACAGTGTGTCGTCTTTCTCGGCCAACAGCGTCAGCGCCATGCGCCGGAACTGTTGGCGCCGGGAAAAGCTACCCACCAAGGTAGCGGTGTGCATTCTAATTGTCTGATCATTCTTGTGGGAGCCTAGCATCGCTATTCGTCCTTGTATGAGTGTTTAACCCAAATGAATGGCTGAGGTCTGCAAACGCGCTTACCTCATCGCTTTGTGCAAGTATAATGAAGGCTTCTTTGCCTTCAATCAAACGAAAAGAATTTAACTCTGCCTTCAGATATACTTAAGCCAGATATCCATGCTTTTTTCGGAGATATAATCAGGTGACGATGCCGCTGCTCGATAATGAAGTGCTTCGAACGTTTGTCGCGATTGCAGAGTGTGGAACGTTTACCGCTGCGGCAAAAGTCGTCCACCGAACGCCTTCGGCGTTGAGCATGCAAATCAAGCAACTTGAAAAAACTCTGGGCAAAAGTCTGTTTGTTCGCGAGCCGCGTCAGGTTCGGTTGACCAACGACGGTGAGGTATTACTGGCGTATAGCCGTCGGTTATTGCGACTCAACCAGGAGGCGGTAGAGCATTTCATCGCACCCGCGCTGGAAGGCAAGGTGGGTTTTGGTACCTCCGATGATGTGGGTACTCGAATTCTACCCGAGGTACTCGCCCAGTTTGCGCGTTCCTATCCGGCTGTGTTGGTCAATGTTGTTGTCGGTTCAAGCAAGCAGAATCTGACAAAGCTGGATGCGGGAGAACTCGATATGGTGCTGGTGACTGTGTCAGAACGCGTTAGGGGCATTCGTGGTGAAGTTGTGCATGAGGAACCACTGGTTTGGGCAGGCAAGGAGGGTTCGTCTGCACACCTGAACAGGCCCCTGCCGATTGCGGTGGCTCACGAGGGATGCGCATGGCGCCAGATGACACTACTCGCCCTTGAAAAGGCTGGCACGCAATACCGGATCGCCTACACCTGCGAGCACTGCTCCGGTCAGGAAGCTGCGATGCTTGCAGACCTTGCCGTTGCACCTTTCCCTCTGAGCCTTGTGCGGTTACCGCTCAAACAGATTGTCAGCGACGACCTGCCAGAGATAGGCCGTTATCAGCTGGCACTCGTGCGCAGAGGCTCCAACCCCCTCAATAACGCTTTGGCTGCCCACGTGAAAAGTGCCTTTCAGAACTTGCAATGATTTTTCCGGGTCAATAATAAGACGCTCACTTATACTCAACCAAGTAGAAAATTCCCGCTCTTGCCGGCACCTGCCAACAGTGGTTCTTCAGCGTCATCCTTTAAATTTACCCCCGATAGCTGACGGCGACAGGCCTCGCGCATCAAATAAAACAGACGATGACAAGCCATCGGATAGCTCAAACCTTCCAAGCGGATATTAGAGATGCAGTTGCGGTAGGCGTCGGTCAGGCCGACCTTGGGTGCGTAGGTAAAGTACAACCCCAGGCTGTCTGGTGAGCTCAGACCAGGTCGCTCACCAATCAGGACAACCACCATACGCGCGCCGAGCCGTTCAGCCACTTCGTCAGCCACAGCTACCCGGCCCTGGCTGACAAGGGCGACGGGCGATAAGTTCCAGCCTTCAGCCAAGGCCTGTTCTTCAATGTGCTTCAGCATGGGCATGGCATTGCGATGGACTGCCAGGGCGGAAAGGCCATCGGCCACGACAATAGCCAGGTCGTAGCCCTCTGGGTTGTCTGCACGATGCTGATTCAGTAACTGAGCAGATTCATCATTCAAACGGCGCCCCAGGTCTGGACGCTGCAGGTAGCTGTGGCGGTCACTGGCGGCGCTGTGTAGCAGCAGACTGTCACGCCCATGCTCGGCAAGTTGAGCGCTAAGCCCAGCGTGATCGAAGGGCAGGTGCACAGCATCACGGGCCTGAGCATGGGCGTACTGGAACTCCAGTTGCGCGGCTGTAGGCATGCTGGTGCCGGCGCGACCCAAAGCAATCCGTGCCGACGTAAGGTTGCGCAGTTGCCGCCAAGGGCTCTGGTTCCTGTTCTGGATATCAGTGGTCGGTTTGTCCATGACGTGCTCGCTCATTTCAATTGCGCTAGAGCCTGACGGAAAGCCGGTGGCAGGCTGTTGCCAAAGTGCACTTTTCCATCAGCTTGGGTAAAAATACCCATTTTTGCCAGCCATTCTTCGAATTCTGGAGCAGGTTTCAGCCCCAAGGTCTGGCGTGCATAGAGGGCGTCGTGGAAGGACGTTGTCTGGTAGTTGAGCATGATGTCATCGGAGCCGGGAATGCCCATGATGAAGTTGATTCCGGCTACGCCTAACAGAGTCAACAGAGTGTCCATATCATCCTGATCGGCCTCGGCATGGTTGGTGTAGCAAATATCGCAACCCATAGGCACACCCAGCAATTTTCCGCAGAAGTGGTCTTCAAGGCCTGCGCGGATGATCTGCTTACCGTTGTAAAGATATTCCGGGCCGATGAAGCCGACCACAGTGTTAACTAAAAACGGGTTGAAATGCCTGGCAACAGCATAAGCTCGGGCTTCGCAGGTCTGCTGGTCCAGACCGTGGTGAGCGTTGGCCGATAACGCACTGCCCTGGCCAGTTTCGAAGTACATGAGGTTTCGTCCAAGCGTGCCGCGGTTTAATGACAGCCCCGCCTCGTAACCTTCCTGCAAAATTTTCAGACTTACACCGAAGCTTGCGTTTGCGGCCTCGGTGCCAGCAATCGACTGAAACACAAGATCCAATGGCACGCCGCGGTTGATCACTTCGATGGAGGTGGTGACGTGAGCCAGCACGCAGGCCTGGGTGGGAATTTCGTAGCGCTGAATCACCGCATTGAGCATTTCCAGCATCGCGCAGATTGAAGAGGTGCTGTCAGTGGCCGGGTTGATCCCTATCATCGCATCGCCGTTACCATAAAGCAGACCGTCAAGAATGCTCGCCGCAATCCCTGCCGGATCGTCGGTGGGATGATTGGGCTGCAAGCGTGTCGAGAGCCGACCACGCAGGCCAACAGTGCTGCGGAACTGGGTCACTACGCAGATTTTCTGTGCTACCAGGATCAGGTCTTGCACGCGCATGATCTTCGATACAGCAGCGGCCATCTCCGGCGTCAGGCCCGGAGCCAGAGCACGCAGACTTTGCTCATCAGCGGCGTCGCTAAGTAGCCAGTCGCGAAAGCCTCCCACTGTCATGTGGCTGACAGCGGAAAACGCGGCTTTGTCATGGGTATCGATGATAAGTCGGGTAACTTCATCGGTTTCATAGGGGACCAATGCTTCGTGCAAAAAGCGCTTCAGCTCAATGTCTGCCAGAGCCATTTGTGCCGCAACTCGTTCGCCATCGTTTACTGCCGCAACACCCGCCAAAAAATCTCCAGAGCGAGCTGGACTGGCCTTGGCCATAACCTCTTTAAGGTCGTCGAAGCGGTAAGTCATGACACCGACAGTATGGGAAAAACTAGCCATATCAGCCTCTGTTGCAAATAGGAAGGGGTGCTGATTGGTGGTTACGCATCAGAATGCCACCTTCTTTAACGGATTTTCCAGGCGGTTGCCTATCTCAGGGGTTTGTCCCTGAGTACGCTTATCCGACAAACCGGTGAGCAGTTCCCTAACCCTTTCGACTTTCCCATGAACCGATCCGGGAGGCAAGAGTAGGTCATTTCAAAATTGTCGAGGTGGGTTCCCGGGCCGATCCTGCGAACGCTGTAGTAGCCGTTCGGGCCGCAGTGAACAATTCCTGAAGCGAAGCGCAAGACTCGCCCGGGGTAATAACTTGCTGACGAGCCACGTAGCCTGAATCTATTCCGGTGGCTTCAGCGGCCAGGGTTGCAGTGCCTATAGCGGTCAGCTCTGGCTCAGACGATAACGACAGTTCCCGCTGCAGCACATTCGATAAAAACTGCACGAAAAAAGCATTCTCGGTCATCCGGCCATCAAGTGAAATTTTTCCGGTGACGGGTTGGTTGCGCTCAAGGGCCAGAAACACTTCCGCGGTGCGAAAAGCAACACCCTCCAGAACGGCCTGCACCATATCAATCGCCGTTGTATGCAGCGACAGCCCCATCCAGCTCCCCCTGGCACTTCTATCCCAATGTGGGCAGGCAAGACCAGAAAGGGCAGGCACGAACACCAGCCCTTTGGAGGCTGCCGAACTTGTATATGTGACCGCCAGCTCCGAGAAATCCTTAAACAGCCCTAAACCGCGGCACCAGTTCAGCGCCGAGGCTGCCGAATACACACCGCCCTCCAACGCAAAGACTGGCGGCTCTCCGGATTTCTGCCAGCCAACGGTCTGCGTTGCTTCGTTGCTGAGCTGGCTACCGTCAAAGTGATTGATTCCAAGTAGAAAAGCACCTGTCCCAAAAGTTATTTTGAGGTCACCCGGACGACGACAGCCGTGGCCATAGAGAGATGCCTGCTGATCGACCAGGCTTGCGGTGAGAGTCACCTGCTTTGAGCCACACCGAATCAGGCCCAGATCGCCAGAGCTCGGGCCGATGACCGGTAGCGCGTCTAGAGGCACGCCAAACAGACGGCACAACTCCGGGTCCCAGTTCAGGGTTTCGAGATTCATCAGCGCCGTTCTTGATGCGGTCGTCACGTCTGTTTCGAAGCGCCCGGTCAGCCGGTCCCGAAAAAAAGCATCTGTCGTGCCCATCCGCAGGTGGCCGAGTTCGTGCAAACGCCGAACTTGCGGTAGCTCTGCAAGCATCCATCCCAGTTTTGATGCCGAAAAATAGGCATCAAGCGGCAAGCCACTTTTCTGCCGCACCATTGCCTCGGCGCCTTGCAGTTTAAGCGCTTCGATTGCCGGCTCGGTGCGAGCGTCTTGCCAGACAATAACCGGGGTGACGGCTTCCCCGGTTCTGGCATCCCAGGCAAGACAGCTCTCACCCTGATTGTCCAGCCCCAGGGCGGCGAGATCACCGCATTCTCCGGCAGCGGCGCAGCAATCCTCTAATATCGCCATGAGTTCCCGCGGATCGTGTTCAACCCACCCGGGCTTTGGGTAGAACTGCTGGTGTTCGCGGCTCAGAAGCAGTCTGGGCTGGCCATCGCTTCCGAGCGCAATCGCACGGGTACTCGTGGTGCCCTGATCAATGGCGACGATTGTGGTCATCTGTCACTCTCGACCAGTTCGAACGTCGCTGTGCCAGAAGGTGAACGTGGCAGTACCGTCAGCGGCACCCGGATTCGGCGCTCCGGCACCGTGGAAAGTGATTTAACGGTTTTACGGGTTCCATTAATCGAGAGACACAAACGACCCTGTGCCTTGTGAGAGACGCGGAACTGAAAACTGTCCAGCGCGGGCGGCACATCGGTCGGAACTATTCGCTGCGGCACCACGTATTTGAGCGACCTGCCCGCCAGTTCAACCGAGATTCCTGTGGCTGGGCTGGGCAACTTACCCCCCAGACTTTGGGCAATCGCATGGCCTACGGCTTTGCCTTCCTGCCAGCTCCAGCCTGCCGTTTCGACCGGCCGAAGCAGATTGCCTGCCGCAAAAAAATCAGGGTCGGAGCAGCGTCCAAACTGATCGACCACCGGGCCGCCGGTATGACGGTCAAGCTCGATGTGACTCCTGGCCAGAATTGCTGATTCCGGCCGGAAATGACCGCTGACGATCACACCGTCCGCACTGAGTCGCTCGATATCGCCGTTAGGCCTGCGAATCGTGACTCCGCTAACGGTGCTTTCACCCTCGATGGTGAGCAATTCAGTCTTTAACAGTAGCGGAATACCAAGGATCCTGGGCAACCACCTTGCCGGCCAGAAAGCCGTCGTTGAAGCGCCCGGTTCAATCATGGCGACGGGCCGAATGCCAAGATGCCTGCAGGTCAGCAAGGCTGAAAAAGACACCAGTTCCGTGCCAAGAACCACGGGTGCACGGAACGGGTTGATGCCCTCAAGATGAACCAGGCCCTGCAGGGCGCCGGTAGAAACGACGCCGCCGGGTTTGGTACCACCAATGAAGCGGGCTGCTCTGGATGTTTCACGGGCGCCGGTCGCGATTAGCACGCGCTGCGCATGAACAACCCTGACGCCCGCATCGCTGGTCACCGTTAACACCGGGCCAATGGTTAGCGACTGAATGCTTACGCCGGTGTGAATTCTGACGCCGGCCGCCAAAGCTGCCATAACCAGCCGCCGAGCATAGGCCGGCCCACGCAGCAGCCGGGAAAACTCTCGCAGCCCATAAGGATAGTGATCGCAGTGCCGCGGAATACCCCCGGCGACAGGCTCTCTGTCGAGCACCACAACTGACTGCACGCCGCAGCGCCTGAGTTCGGTCGCAGCGGCCAGGCCGGCAGGTCCGGCACCAATGATCACCACATCGGCCTTGTTCTCTGGCCCATACATTCCAGAAAGCTCGTCGCCGCGCGTCGGCCCTTGGGCGGACAGTTGTTCAGTTGGCTGTTCAGTTAGCCCCGACATGAGACCTCACTGTGCTGCCTGCAGCATCGAAGTACGGCTGGGTCATCTTGGCAAGCTCGGCTGAACAGTAGAACCCCTGACACCGGCCCATTGTTGCCCGTGTCCTGCGCTTGAGCCCGCCGATCGAGCGCACCGCAAGCGGCCCCTCAAGCGCCTCGGTGATTTCGCGCCGAGTGACCAGTTCACAATGGCAGACGATGCCCTGGTTTCCCTCACACTGCCAGTCACGCGGGTAGTTCTCGGCAATATTACTGACCTTGGGCCAATGGATAGTTGCCGGTGGCTGAAACGCTTCACCCGATTCGAGATACCGCTGGTAAATAAGTTTTGCAGTGCCAAGCGCTGAGCTCAGCCCGGTGGACCGTATGCCCCCAACAGTGATGTAGTTGAGTCCTTCGTGCGCATGAATCTGATAATCCTTGAACTCGGTGGCCGGGCGCAGCCCCGCATACACGGCGGTCACATCATGGTCGGCCAACGCCGGAAGAATTTCTTCACCGCGCTGCCGCAACGCGGTCATTGCTGTTTCCGACAGGGCCGCATTAACGCGATCGTCCTGAGCCTCTGCCGTAGGGCCAACAAGCAGGTTGCCGTAGGCTGTCCTGCAGATCACCACGCCTTTTGTGACGTCATTCGGCACCGGCAGAAGAATATGCTTTACCAATGCCGATGCAGGCTTGTCATAGACAATAAACTGACCTTTTCTTGGCTTGATGGAGAACCGAGTGCTGCCTGTCAGTTTCTGATCAATAACATCACCGTATAAGCCGGCGGCATTGATAACTGTGGTGGCTGAAATCTGTCCCTGAACCGTGTCGAGTTTCCAGCGAACACCGTCGAAGCGACCGCCTTTCACCTCACAATTCCGCTTAATAACAGCGCCGTTAGCCAGACCCTGCAATAGATAGCCGTAAGGCGCAGACCAAGGATCTATGACGTACTCACGAGGAACGATAAAACTCGCCTTGGCGTGTTCTGCAAGTTCCGGCTCGAGTTCATGGGTTTGCCCAGAGCTCAGTAACTGAACGTCTTCCACGCCATTTTCGCGTGCGCGTTCCATTAGCATTGGCAGGCGCTGTTCCTCACTCTCTGTCCAGGCAATGACCAGAGCTCCTGATTTGATCAGTGGCAAACCCAGACGTTCGTGGATTTTGAGGTATTCAGCATGGCCCGCTGCAACGCATGAGGCCTCTAAGGAGCCGGGTGGCGCATCAAATCCGGTGTGCAGGATTGCGCTGTTGGCTTTAGAGGCGCCATCGAGTATGTCGGGGGCTTTCTCGATGACGACCACCCGCGCGCCCTCGAGAGTGAACTGCCTGGCGATCGCACAACCGATGACAC
This sequence comes from Marinobacter sp. BSs20148, assembly GCF_000283275.1. Lineage (NCBI taxonomy): Bacteria > Pseudomonadati > Pseudomonadota > Gammaproteobacteria > Pseudomonadales > Marinobacteraceae > Marinobacter > Marinobacter sp. BSs20148. The sequence goes on along the minus strand of NC_018268.1, from coordinate 368,158 downwards.
CCGCGCCGATGACAGCAATATCAAACTGAGCATTCTGGTGATCAGTGCTCATTGCACCTCCAGTTTTCAATCCGTAACGATCTTTCTTTGCACTATGATGAAACTTATTGCACGTATGTGGTCATTCAGTCAACTTTATGCCCGTGTAATGACCACTTGGTCGTTTATACGTTACTATTTTGTTGACATGAATATTTATCAGTGTATTTACTAACGACGTATCAGGGGAATTAATTCTTTGAAGCCAAGACAGCGACAGCAAATTATCCAGGAATTGATCATTGCGCGGGGCGAGGCGAGTGTCGATAAGCTCGCAGAGCATTTTGGCGTTTCCGCCGAAACAATACGCAGGGATCTTGGAGCTTTGGACACATTGGGTGTCATCAAAAAGATTCACGGCGGCGCAGCGCGGGTCAGAGTGCATTCTGAGAAAAGTTTTCACGAACGCATGTCTGAGCGCACCGCCGAAAAACGTGTCATCGCGGAAAAAGTAGCCAAACTGATTGAACCGAACGAGACCGTGTTTCTGGATACCGGGTCAAGCACTCTAATCTGCGCCGAGGTGCTAGGTGCGATCGAAGGTCTTACCGTGATCACTAATTCGGTGATGATTGCTCAAACCAGTGGCGCGAGTTCAAGAGGTACTAAAACCTTTCTGCTTGGAGGCTGCTTCACAGCCGACAACTCACAGACGGTCGGCCCTCTGGCCATAGAGCAGATACAACGTTTTCAAGCGGATACCGCCGTCATTACCGTCGCGGCTTTTGATACCGAAATCGGTGCCATGGACTCTGATTTTGATGAGGCCCAGGTTGCAAGAGCAATGATCAGCCGCGCAAGACGCACCATCGTGCTGGCGGATTCCAGCAAACTCGGGCGAATAGCGGCATTTAATGTCGCGAAAACCGAAGACATCGACATACTTGTCAGTGGCAGTGACGTCGGAACCGGCTTCGCTGCAGCCATAAAAACAAAGGGAATCGAGTTCCGGTGACCGGAATTCCAACTGGCGCTGCATTGCAAGGAGGATGAAATGGGTAGTCATTGGCTGTTAAACGCGGTTCGGTTTCACGTTCGGGTTGTAGATCGCGTTTCAGATTTCATCGGGCTTATCGCGATGTATCTCATTTTCGCCATGGTCGCTATCTTGCTACTCGATGCTATCACCCGCAACGTTATCCAAATTCCACTTCACTGGTGCATAGAAGCGGCGCAATTCACGCTGGCTGCCTACTACTTCATGGGTGGCGCGATGACGTTGAAAAACAACGATCACGTTCGGATGGACTTGTTCTACGACGGGCTCTCAGCCAAAGGCAAGGCAAAGCTCGACCTGGTTACCATCACATGCCTCATCTTTTACCTTGCCGTACTTCTGATTGGTTCATTGTCCAGTCTCGAATACGCCATCGATACCAACGAAACCCGCTTCTCTATGTGGAATCCTTCAATGATTCCCATTAAGGCCCTCATGGTTGGTTGCATCGTGCTGATGTTGCTGCAGAGCGTCTCGCTCATCTTCAAACACGTCGCCACGATTTGGGAGTTCGAACTTAAATGAGCTATGAGCTGATTGCACTTCTGATGTTCGCTTCCATGATGGTGCTGCTCATGACTGGGCAGCGCGTATTCGCCGCAATCGGCTTCGTAGCCGCAGCCGCAGGTTTGTTGCTCTATGGTGACGGTGCCATTGAAATGCCGTTCACCGCAGCCTTCAAGCTTTTCAACTGGTTCCCGATGCTGACGTTGCCGCTGTTCATTTACATGGGCTACGTTATGTCGGAGTCAGGTATCGCTGAGGACCTGTACCGGATGCTTCACGTCTGGTGCGGGCGAATGCCCGGCGGCCTGGCGATTGGAACGATCTTCCTCATGGTGATTATTTCGGCCATGAACGGGCTCTCTGTTGCGGGTATGGCCATCGGTGCAACCATCGCGCTGCCGGAGATGCTGCGCAGAGGTTACGACAAAATCCTGATTACGGGCGTCGTTCAGGGCGGATCGTCTCTCGGCATATTGGTTCCACCCAGCGTTGTGATGGTGCTATACGGCATGATCGCAAGAGAACCGGTGAGCCAACTGTGGCTTGCCGGAGTCGTACCGGGCCTGATGATGGCCACGATGTTTGTTATCTATGTTGTCGTCCGCTGCAAGATCAATCCCGCCCTGGCTCCGGTGGTTTCTGATGAAGAGCTAGACATGCCCCTGCGTGAAAAGCTCGCCCTGCTGCGCGCCGGTATCATTCCGTTCTTGATCTTTTTCTCCATGACCGGGCTGTTCGTACTTGGCTATATCAGCCTGGTAGAAAGTTCGGCGGTAGGAGCGACGGCGGCAACTCTGGCAGCCGCCTTCAAGCGTAGGCTCAGCTTCAAGGTCATCCATGAAATTTCGCGTAAGACGCTGGCTATTTCGTGCATGTTTCTCTGGCTCATCTTGGCTGCTTTGGCATTCGGGGCGGTTTTCGACGGCCTCGGCGCGGTGCGTGCAATCGAGTCACTGTTCATCACTCGCTGGGATCTGTCGCCGTGGGAAATCATTATCATGATGCAGGTCAGCTTTATCATCATGGGAATGTTTCTGGACGATACCGCCATGCTCGTGATCGTGGCACCGCTCTACATACCTTTAGTCGATTTATTGGGTTTCGATCTGATCTGGTTTGGCGTGCTGTACACGATGACCTGCCAGATCGCGTACATCACCCCGCCTTTCGGCTACAACCTGTTTCTAATGAGGGCGATGGCCCCGAAAGAAATCGGTCTACTCGACATTTATCGATCGATCTGGCCCTTTGTGGCGATGATGGTGATCACCGTCGTGATCGTGATGATTTTCCCACAGGTAGCACTGTGGTTACCGGAACTGGTGCGCGGAGGCTGAAGCAGGCTGGCGCCAGATTAAAGCAATGACCGTACTTCGACCGTTCACAGGAGTCACATGAAAATGGCTAAACCGACAGAAAAATCATCAGTAGATCAGAGTCCGTCGAACCAGAGCCCACCAGACAAGATACTTTCGTCACGCCGCAAATTTATAAAAACTGCTGGAATTGGTGGCGCCGCCATAGCAACAGGTATCGGTGCCCCTTACGTCAATGCCCAGCCAAAGCCCATCAAGTGGAGATTACAGACCTATTCGGGAGCGCCACTGGGTGCGCACGTCATCAAACCCCAGATAGACGCATTCAACGAAGCGGCGAATGGCGAGATGGAAATCGAGCTCTACTATGCCGACCAGCTCGTGCCAACGGCGGAGCTGTTTCGAGCCATGCAACGTGGCACGATCGATGCTGTTCAGTCTGACGACGCTACCATGGCCTCGCCCGTAGACATCTCTGTTTTCGGCGGCTATTTTCCATTCAACAGTCGCTTTAGCCTAGATATGGCAGCCATGTTCAAGTATCACGGGCTTAATGAGATCTGGGAAGAAGCCTACGGCGAGGTCGACAACGTCACCTGGCTCTCTGCTGGAGCCTGGGATCCGCTACACATCTTTAGCAAGGAGCCAATTCGGTCGCTCGCCGACATGAAAGGCAAACGCGTTTTCGGCGTACCAACAGCGGGTAAGTTCCTATCACAGTACGGATTGATTCCGGTGACGGTGCCCTGGGATGACGTTGAAGTAGCACTGCAGACAGGCGAGCTTGATGGCGTTGCCTGGTGCGGTTTCACAGAGGCCTATGAAGTTGGCTGGGCAGACGTTTGCAACTACGCACTCACCAATTCGATAACCGGTGCCTGGTGTGGTTCTTACTTTGCCAACACTGAAAGCTGGAACAAGGTGCCACCACATTTGCAGGCGCTCTTCCGGTCCACAATCGACCAGTCACACTATTACCGCAACGTATGGTACTGGGCGGGAGAAGCAAGACTCCGTGTAGAAGGCGGGAAGCTTGAGCTCACGTCACTGCCCAAAGAAGAGTGGGAAAAAGTGACCGGCGACGCCGAAATATTCTGGGACAAAATAGCCGACACAAGCCCGCGCGCGGGCAGAGTCGTACAGATTTTCAAGGACTACTCAGCTCTTATGCAGAAAGCGGGCTATCCGTACCGCTAATCTGTCGTTGTTTACTGTTCCATTCCAACGGACACAAAAAAGCCCCCGGGGCTGTCGCTCCGGGGGCTTTTCCATATAGACGGCTTCGACTGCTTATTCTTCAAATGCCGTCGTTGTCTGCCCCCATCGCCACTGAACAAAATTCGTTCCACTGGCGTATCCAGTCAGGCATGGCCTCCACAATCACGGCAGCCCTGTTTTGCCACACTACTAGGTTCTGTAATGTGCTAGCTGGGCACGCAAGCTTTCCGCCATGGCGGTCAGTGACTCCGCGGCCTCACTCGTGGCTGTCGCGTTGTCATGACTGGTTCCGGCGATCCGACGTATCTGGTCCAGACGAGCGTTGATGTCCTCGGACACCTGGCTCTGTTCCTCGGCGGCACTGGCTATATTGGTATTGGTTTCGCGGATGGCGCGAACACTGTCACTCAAACTGGCAATGGCTGCTTCAGCCTGCTTAATAGTGTCCTGGGCGGCAGCGGCAAGTCGGTTGCCGTCTCCGATGACTTCGCCCACCATTTTGACGCCTTCCTGCAAGTGATTAATCTGATCGTGAATTTCTTTGACCGAGTCCTGAGTTCGGCTGGCGAGATTTCTCACTTCATCAGATACGACTGCAAAGCCGCGGCCGTGTTCGCCGGCCCGGGCCGCCTCAATAGCCGCGTTCAGCGCCAGCAGATTCGTCTGTCCGGCAATATTTTCAATAACAGACAGTATGTTGCCGATGTTATCGGAGGCCTCTTGAAGCGCGCTACTGGCCTTGACTGACTGTTCATTGTTGTTGAGCTGTTGCGCGATCGCATCGATGGTTTTTCCAAGCATCGCCTGGCCCTTGGTAGCCAGGCCGTCTGCTTCGGTGGCAAGATCTTCAGCCGTCGCAGCGCTTTGTGCCACTGCCTGAGCTGTTTCGCGCATTTCACTCATCGCGGTGGCTACCTGCTCAGTCTGACCGGCCTGCTCAGCAACAGCAGATTCAGACGCAGAAGCAATCTGCCCAAGCTTGCCAGAGGCTTCAAGCCAACTATCCGACGACCGCTTGGTTTCGGCGATGGTGGCTTGCAGCCGGTTCAGAAGATTGTCGAAACCCTGAGCCATAACGCCAAGTTCATTACGCTTCGAGGAATTAAATCGAACCGTCAGGTCGCCCTCTCCTCCGGCGATGTCATTGATGGTATCGATCATGTGTTTGAGCGGCCTGGCAATGACCAGCTGAACCAGCACGCCCAGACACACAATCAACACCAGACTGCCGAGCACAATCAGCACAATAGTTCTGACCGTTTGCGACCAGACCATTGCGGACACTTCAGACTGAGAGTGGCCGGTAACGATCTGATAGCCCCAGGGTTCAAAGTCAGTACGCTGAATTTGCCAGTTCTTCGGCGTATCCGCCAACAGAGCTTTAACCCGATCGCGGTCGCTATTATCCGACAGCATCCTGAGTTCACCTTTATCGTCGACCACGCCAACGAACCCTTCTTTGAGCAGGCGGGAAGACTTAATGGCGTCGTCCAGAACCTCGAGATCGGCCGAGTAGCCGACATACCAGATGCCGACCGTGTCCTGCTGTGCATTGCGCATCGGGCTGTACGCGGTCAAATAGGGATTCCCGAGAATTTCGACCTGGCCGAAAAAGGTCTCGCCGCGCTTGATAGCTCGACCCGCGCCGCTGTTCAGATTGAGTTTGGTACCAATCGCCCGTGAACCATCAACCTTCTTGACGTTGGTAGTCACCCGGATGAACTCTTGGCCATCATTAGCGAAGAGGGTAGCGGTGCCTTCCATAACCTTGGTAAGGCCATCAACCAGCTCAAACTCGTTGTTCATCATCGAATCACCGAGGTAGAGTGCTGGAGCGCTGGTGCCACCTACATCGGAGAAACCATCAATTCGGGGCGTGCCGATTCGCTCGCCCCTCTCAATCAGTAAATCCAGCGAACTCTTGACCCGCTTGCCCATTAAACTGTCGGTGACAGAGAGAATGCTGTAGACCTCGTCCCGCAGGGCATTTTTCTGTTCCTGGACGTCGGCCGCAATGCTGTTCTTTGTTTCAACGGCCACAAAGAGGCTGGCAATAACGGTTATAGCAATGAGTAACCCTGAAACGGCTATCAAAAAAAGGCTGCGAACGGTCATAATGGCTCCGAAATGCGAGTAACGTCGTCTTGGTATTTGATACCAATTAGGGCCTTGAGAGCCGTCTATCTCGTCTTATTTGCATTTGTTTAACGACAGCTAGAAAAAACTTTAAAAAAGCAGTTCGTGATCCGCCGGCACTACTTAAACCTGACGACCAGTTCGCGCAACTCACCTGCAATTATCTCTATTTTCTGGACACTCGCCGTGGTCTGTTGACCCTGTACAAGGCTGTCTGCGCCCAGAACGGAGATTTTCCCGACCTGCTCGTTGATCTGTTCAGAAACTTGAGACTGCTCTTCAACGGCCGTCGCCATCTGAATCGCCATTTCTGCGATATTGCCAACAGATTCCGTAATCTCGTTCAGCGTCCCCTCAGCCTCCAGCATCCGCTCAAGACCTTTATTTGCGGCTATGTTCCCCTCCCCGGCGATAAGCACAGAGGCGGAGGAGCGCGAGAGTAATGTTTCTATTATGGCGTGGATTTCTCTCGTGGACTCCTGCGTCCGCCGGGCAAGATTTCGTACCTCGTCAGCGACTACCGCAAACCCTCGACCATGCTCGCCGGCCCTGGCGGCTTCTATCGCAGCGTTAAGCGCAAGCAAGTTGGTTTGATCAGCGATGGCTTCAATGATCTTTGCCGCTTCTGCAATTTTCTCGCTTTCGTGAGCAAGCTCGCCTACAGACTCACTGATATTGTGAACCGTATCCTTCAGATTCTGAATAGACTCGCGAGTGGCCGCAACCACGGATGTTCCGCGACCGGCAAACTCCCTGGCCTCCTCAGCCTTATGGGCTGTTTGCTGAACATTGGAAGACACTTCCCCAATGGTTTGCGACATCTCATGAACCGCTGCTGCGACCTGTTCCGTCTCGGCCTGCTGCCTACGCAGGGTTTCCTGTGCTGCAAGCGTAACCTCCAACCCATTAACGGCTTCCGTTTTAACATGGCCTGCGGCATCTTCAATTCGCGTCAATGCAGCATCCAGATGAGCTTGTTGGGCAATCACAGCTACTTTAATGCGGCCAAGCTGGAGGTCATCGTCGGTATAACTTCTTGCGGCCAAATCATCAGTGAATGTTCTGGCCATGAGTTTGGTTATTGACTGAATCAAATGGCGCTTCGACAGATTCATCCACACGCCATAGCAAATGGCGCCCAAGGCCAGCACCACCTCAGAGATCATTGATTGCCCAACATAAAAAAGAATCGCGGCCAGACCAAAAGTTGCCATCAAAAATAACGTGCTTGGAGCCAGTCTTTTCCACCAGGGCGTACCGGTTTTTCCTTTACGCATTTTAGCGTACAGCTTTTCAGCGCGATTGACGTTCTCTCTGTTGGGGCATGATCTGACCGACTCAAAGCCCACCACTTTTCCGTTGTTGGATACCGGCGTGATGTAAGCACTTACCCAATAAAAATCGCCATTTTTGCAACGGTTTTTAACCAGCCCCATCCAGGGTCGCCCGGCTTTGAGGTGCGACCACATATTTTCATAAGCGGCCGGTGGCATGTCAGGATGTCGAACCAGGTTGTGGGGCTGACCAATGAGCTCCTCACGAGTGAAACCACTGATCACGACGAATGCCTCGTTGCAGTGGAGGATTTTACCCTTGAGGTCTGTTGTAGATATTAATTTCTGCTTTGCTGGAAACGTCCTTTCTCGATCGGTGGTCGGCAGATTCTTGCGCACGTGTTGTTACCTGCTAAAACTAATTGTATAAATCACCTACTTATTTATTATCGGCACACATTCCAAAATCTACAAAGATTTTTTGCAACCATAACGTTCATTCCAAATCGCGCTAGCCTCAAGCCACACAACCTGATGAGGTGAGTTTGAAATTGCCCTGGAAATTGTGCGTAAGAGCTACACGCTGAGAGCATCATTTATGAACGGAATTTCTTGTTATGAGCGATATTGCGTTTTCTGTGCTGAGAGCTGAGAGCTGGTTGAGCCTGAGGTGATCGTTGCTCGGTTAGACGGGGACGAATTTTGTCTGCTGATACTCAACTACACTTGCCGAAATGAGGTTCTACTGGCCAAAAAAACTGGCCAGATCGTGCCCTTGGGCCTTTGAATTCTCAGGCAAGCCTGCAGTTTGTCCCTGCAGCTTATCCGTGACGGCTTTTTGGACGACGTTCGTCGCGTGCTCAAAGAGGCCGGCATTTCGCCTCAGCTGTTGGAACTGGAAGTGACCGAAAGCGTCTTGCTGGATGGTACAGCGCCCGTTGTCGAACTGATGGCAACTCTGAATTACCGCCATCGTTCAGGGCGTGATTACCATGGCTCACCACATGGACATGACCGTGGTGGCGGAAGGGATCGAAACCCGGGAGCAGCAGCAAGACCTGGCCCGGAGACACTGCGATATACTACAGGGGTATCTGTTCGCACGACCGATGCCTCTGGCCGATTTGAAGCAACTTCCTGACCTCTTGCCGGTGGGATTCCGCAATATAAAGAAAGGGAACAGCATCGATTAGGTAACTAGCTCGGAAGCCTAAAATGACCGCCTATAGACTTCAATAACGTTTCAAATTTTATCCCGGGTAACGGCTTGGAAAATAAGTAGCCTTGCCCATAGTCACAGCCGGCGGCTATCAATAAATCTCTTTGTTGCGCTGTTTCTATGCCTTCTGCAATTACTTTCAGGTCAAGCTTGTGCGCCATGCCGATCATTGCCTCACACAAAGCCAAATCGTTAGAGTCGGGTGCCAAGTTATCGACAAATGACTTGTCGATTTTCAGGTAATCAATACCAAATTTTTTCAGGCTGGATAGCGATGAATACCCCGTGCCAAAGTCGTCGATTGATACCTGAATATTTGCCTCTCGAAAATCGAATAGTATCTTGTCGACACTGGCTCCGGATTCCACCAATATTCCTTCTGTAATCTCAACCGCAATGGCATCTCCTGGTAACTCCAGCGTTTTTAGGTGTTCAAGCCAATTTTTTACACTGAAAGTATCGTTTTTGTATTGTACCGGCGAGGTATTAATACTAATTTGGAAGTTGGGTCGGAGAGAGGCGCGCCAGCGTGCTGCCTGCCGACTGGCCTCATGGAACACCCAGTCGCCGATACCCAAAATCAATTTTGTCTCTTCTGCAATTGAAACAAACACGACCGGCCCGATTAAACCTTTATCAGGGTGATTCCAGCGTATAAGTGCCTCGGTTTTATAAACATCACCATTTACCAAGTCTACGATGGGTTGATAGTAGAGTTGGAACTGATTTCTTGGCAAGGCGGTGCGTAAATCACTAATCAAAGCCATGCGAGATACTGCGCTCTGCTGCATCGAGGGCGTAAAGTATTGAAATCTGTTACCCCCGTTATTCTTCGCTGCGTACATTGCCTGGTCTGCATTTCTCAGTATTGCAACCGGATCAGAAGCATCTTGTGGATAAATTGTGATGCCAACACTTGTTGAAATATAGACTGTTTCTTGCCCTATCTTAAATGGTTCTGCCATTTTTTTAACCAAGTCGCTCGCTATCAGGTCAACTTTTTCCGGGCTATCCAGGCCGCCCACAATGATGACAAATTCATCTCCTCCAAATCGTGCAAGGGTATCGACTTCTCGGAAATAGCTGCGTAGCCGTTTTGACACCTCCAACAAAAGTGTGTCACCAAAAGCGTGACCCTGTGTGTCATTGATATGTTTGAAACCATCGAGGTCAAGGAATAAGAATGCGATACTTTTATTCGAACGATCAGCTACTTTAATGGCTTGATCGAGTTTATCATTCGCCATTTTACGGTTGGCCAATCCGGTGAGTGAATCGTAGTGCGCCTGTTGCCAAATAATCAGCTCCGATTGTTTTCGAACCGTTACATCGTCGCAGAGAGAAACTACCGCAATCAGTTTGCCATCGTCATCCAAGATCGGTGTGTTATACCACTCACAGTTAATCGTTCTGCCATCTTTAGTAACGTTATCGTTATTGCTTCGCTCTCCACCTTTTTGTTCCCATAACGCAGCAAAAACCTGACCAACCTCAGCCGCTGCCTTCGAGTCAGCTTTCAGGATCAAATCTGTCGCATGTTCACCTATCGCTTCCTCGGCTGAGTATCCAAAAATCTCCTCGGCTATTTTGTTCCATTGTGTGACATAAAAATTTCTATCCCATGTTATAGCGGCTAAAGGAGTATTGCGCAGATGATGAGATAGCTTCAACTCGCTTTCTCTGAGTGCATGCTCCGTTTTCAGGCGATTTTCAACGTCTTTTAGCAACAGGCCCAAGAGGGCAGTAGCGGGTGTAAAAGTAAGAACGAGTGGAATAGCAACCGTCGACATTACTCCGGCAACAACAATAGCTGGCAGCCGGGTAAATATCAGTATCACAACAAGATGCACGAGCAGGCCAAATAACAAAAGCTGCCATACGTTAATTTTCGCCCAGCCTTTTTGAACACAGTGTCGGTAGCCTAAACCCATGCAGACGGATGCAATGATAACCGTGACGCCCACATAGATACCGCCTCCACCGAGAAATAGGCGATATCCTCCTGCGATGACGGCTGCAATAATAGCTACGATTGGGCCACCAAAGAGACCCGATATACTCAGAACGACGGATCGAGGATCAAAAATAACGCCGGGGCTGAATTCTACAGGCGAAAACATGCCGACAACACAAATGCTCCCAAAAACAATGCCTGATAGCACTTTTTCAACGTGGTGCTTTTTGTGTAAGAACCGAAAGATAAAACCGTGTAGAAAACTCAGTGACAGCAGCAGCGCTAAGAGATTGATGAAGCCTATTATCATAATGAATCACACCAGGTTTTGTAGAGGCCATTCCATTTAGGCCAGGTGCCCTAACCTGACCGGTGTGATGCTGGTATAAGAATGATGTAACGAGTCAGCCAAGTACACCGGTAATGCTCAACAGCCACGGCAGAAAAACCGAGTAAAGAAAAGCCGACAGCGCCATCGCAAGACCAGAGAATGCGCCCATCTGAGCGCTGACCTGGAAAGCCCGCGCGGTGCCGATACCGTGGGATGTCATGCCCATAGCAATACCTTTTACACTGTCGTCTCGAATACCTATTAAGTCGAATAGCTTGGAGCCAATAACGGCGCCAATAATACCGGTAACGACTACTAAAGCCGCTGTTAGCGACGGCAAGCCTCCAATCTGTTCCGATATCGCCATACCTACCGGTGCCGTTACCGACTTAGGGGCCAGCGACAACTGGGTTTCAAGGCTCGCGCCCAGCAGTCGGGCAATGGCCACCGAGCTGAACGCACCAACGACCACCCCGGTTACCAGCGCCACGGTGACCGGCAGCCAGACCTGTTTCAGCTTCTTAAATTGCTGGTATAGAGGAATCGCCAGCGCCACAGTGGCAGGGCCCAGCAGGAAGTGAACGAACTGGGCGCCATCAAAATAATCATCGTAGGACGTGTCCGTCGCCAGCAGAAACAGGATGAGTGCCGTAACCGACGTCACCACCGGGTTCAGCAAAGGGTTGGAACCCGATCGAAGGTAAAGGCGGTGCGCCAAACTGTAGGCTACCAAGGTCATGGTCAAGCCCAACAGAGGTGACGCAGACAGATAAACCCATATCCTGTTCAAGTCTGGTTCAATCATGGTTCGGTTCTCGCCTGGCCGTCAGCCGGGTGACCCACTGCATCACCAGAGCGGTGACTGCCATAGTGATAATGGTGCTGAGTAGCAGGGTGACACTGATTGGCAACCACTCGTTGCCAAGGCGGTTGAAGTGAACAATAAGCCCCACCCCGGCTGGAACGAACAGCAGAGAAAGGTGGCCCAGAAGGGCAATACACGCAGGTTCAACGGCCTTGGCCATCTGACCCCGTATCATCAACGTTATAAACAGCATGACCATACCCATCACCGGGCCGGGCACCGGCAACCCCAGCAACCGGACGCTTACTTCACCGGCCAGCTGGTAGATCAGTAGCAGAGTGATTCCATTAATTAACTGCATTAAATGTCATCCAGGAATATCAGAATTAACGAGCGGTGGGTGGCGTGATAAAAGACCGGATCAGACCATTCTCCTGCGTCTCAATGGCTCTGAGCGCTTCAGCAACATGAGCCACATGCGCCATAGCGGCTTTTTGGGCCCACTTGGCTTGCCGGCTGATGACCGAATGGTAGATCTGGCGGTGATGTTTGTCGATCTGCTGCTTGAATGCATCCCGGTGGCTAAGATTGTCCACCGATGCCTGCACCGAGCTCAACATAAGGTCTTTCAAGCTGTTGAGCACGTGAATCAGCACCGGGTTATGGCAAGCGTTTACAATGGCCCGATGAAAGGCATGGTCAAGGTCTGCATTGGTGAGCGGGTCGGCGTTCTCCATTGCGTCGAAGGCTTTAGTAATTTGATACTGGTCTTTTGCTGTAGCGCGCTCTGCCGCCAGATACGCGGCCTTCCCCTCCAGTTCCTGTCGCACCTCGAACAGATCATAAAGGGTGCGGGAATGCTGCATGAACATCTGCATCAAGGGGCTGTCCCCCTCGGGCTCCGGCACCATGTGCGACACGAAGGAACCTTTGCCATGCTGTGTTCGAATGATGCCGCTACCCTGAAGCTCATGAAGGGCTTCCCGAACGATGGCGCGAGAAACCCCAAAGCGGCTTGCTAACTGCCGTTCGGAGGGAATCATTTGCCCCGGCGCAAGACTGCCATCGAGAACCAATTGTTCAAGGCGGTGCGCAACCGCCCGCGACATGGGAATGGGTTTTTCCTGCATCACTCAAATTAACTGGTTAGACCAGTTCTCCATGAAAAACGTGTAGGTTAGCGAATAACGCATCTATCAACGAATATGGCTGATGCATGCGTGCCTGTCTATAAAAACTGGTCTGACCAGTAAGCAAAAACTGGACTTGAATGCCATTTCGAACGATAAGTAGGATGTAAACCAACTTGTAAAGTGCTGTGCCCTCACATAATTAGTTCGGCACTCGGCCTACAGAGTGGTTCCAACAACAACAAAGCCCTGCATCTGGAGTTTCTACGATGACCGACATCACCTGCAAGATCGAGACCAAAGGCTCGGCGCGTCGCCGCGGCTTCCTGAAAACCCTAGCGGTGTCCGCCGCCATAAGTGCAACATTGCTCGCCAGCAGCGTTCAGGCAGCGACTACCTGGAAAATCCAGTCCGTTTGGGACGCTGGCACTGTCGGTTACGACCTGTTCAAAGAATGGTGTGACGGCATGGAAGAAAAAACGGGCGGTGAACTCAAGTTCACTTGTTTCCCTGCCAAAGCGGTTGCAGCCGACAATAACGGCCTGTTCGACGCCGTGCGTAACGGCGTATTGCAGGGCATGAACCCGTTTACCCTGTATTGGTCGGGCAAAATTCCAGCGTCGGTATTCCTGTCGTCTTATCCGGCCGGCCCCGATCAGCCACACCAGTGGGACACCATGTTCTATTCCTTGGGCATGCTGGAAAAAACCCGTGAAATCTACAAAAAATTTGGTTTGTTCTACGTCGGACCGATTCAGCACGACGCCAACATCATTCACTCCAAGCAGCCAATTAACAGTCTTGACGATCTTAAGGGCCTGAAAATGCGCCTGCCCGGTGGCATGGTGGCAGAAGTATTCGCCAAATTCGGTGTGGCAGCGGTCAGCCTTCCGGGCTCCGACATCTTCCCAGCGCTGGAAAAAGGCACCATAGACGCTGCTGACTATGTAGGGCCAGCCGTAAACTGGGAACTGGGCTTTTCTCAGGTCACCAAATACATTCTTATGGGACCTCCCGGCATTATGTCAGTCTACCAGCCGGTTGACCTGATGGACCTGACCGTGAACCTACGAGCCTGGAACGCGCTAGATCCCAAGCTGCAGCAAATAGTGGAAGACGAAGTTCGTATCTATTCCCAGAAGCACTACCTGGCTATCCAGAAGCGCAACATTGAGGCGATGAAAAAGTTCGAGGCAGCGGGTACCACTGTTACCCGCCTGAGCCAGGAAGACCTGCAAGAATTCCGTCGTGCCGCGATTCCGATCTGGTACAGCTGGGCTAACAAGGACGAAGATGCTCGCGAGATCTTCGACATGCAGCTCGAGTACATGATGAACGACACCGTTGGTTACATCACTGAGGACGACATCAAAGGCATGAACTAACACCTTTAGCGTCCAATCCAGGGAGAGCACTTGCTCTCCCTTTTTTCCTTTACAACATCTGGGTATAACCAGAGGTAGTTTATCATGTCTGACCTGGAAGGCTTTGGCTTTGTAATGCCCCATTGGCTGTATTGGGGCTGGCTTGCGGTTATGCCGCTGATTATGATTGCACTGGGTAGCTGGCGTGACTCGGGCAAACAACCTGAAACGGAGATTTCTGTGCCTCCGTTGGGTGAGGGTCAGGACGCGCCATCGACCGTCGAATACCAGAGCTCAGACGAGAGCCTGTTCACTCGCGCCATCGACTGGATTAGCGACAAATCAGGTTTGTTCATTTCGTTCTGGACCGTTAACGCGGTGTGCTTCTATTTCTTCGAAGTTATCATGCGCTACATCTTCAATACCCCGACCATCTGGGTGCATGAGGCCAGCTATCTGCTGCTGGGAATGCAATACGTTCTGGCGGGCGGCTTTGCCCTGTTGCATGGTTCCCATGTGCGGGTAGACGTGGTCTACAACTATTTGCCCGTGCGCGGCCGAGTCGGCATGGATATTTTCACCTCCATGTTCTTCTTCATGTTTGCGTTGGTGCTGGTACTGACCTCCTGGACCTACTTCAGTAATGCTTACTCCATGGGCGAAACCACCGTTGAAACCTGGGGTATCCAGTATTGGCCGGTCAAGGGCATCATGCTGTTAGGTTCGGTGCTGCTTCTACTGGCCGGTATTTCAAAACTGCTGAAAGACATTTCAGTCTTCATTCGTCTTGGCCGGGAGGCATCTTAATGTCCACTCAAGCTGCCAACGCCAACCCCGCACCGAAGAACCCTCTTATCGGTAAGCTGGGCACCTGGCTAATGATCCTGGCGACTGTCGGGATCGGCTTTGTTATTTGTATTGAAATGATCAACATCCTGTTTTTCGACCCATACAGTGATGAGTTTTTTCTGTTCCGCCTTGCCGGGAGCCTGGCTAGTGTTAACATCGGGCCACTGACTTATTTGATGTTTGGCTCGCTGATGGTGGCCCTTATGATGGGCCTGCCGCTTGCGTTCGTAACCGGCGGCCTGGGCGTGATGTTCGTATATCTGGTTGGCGACACGGCAATGCTTAACATTGTGCCAAGCCGTATCTTTCCGATGATGACCAACTCTGACCTGGCGGCCATTCCTCTGTTCATCTTCATGGCCTCTATGCTGGAGCGAGCCGGGCTGATCGAGGAAATGTTCAGCGTGGTCTATAAATGGATGGGCGGCTTGAGTGGCGGCCTTGCGGTAGCCACAATTTTGGCTTCTACCATTCTGGCTGCGATGGTCGGTGTTATCGGTGCCGCGGTGGTTACCATGGGCATCATTGCTCTGCCTGCCATGCTGAAACGCGGTTACGATCACAAGATCGCACTGGGTTCGATCATGGCTGGCGGCACGCTGGGCATTCTGATTCCGCCTTCAATTCTGGCCATTCTTTACGCAGTGGTTGCCCAGCAATCGGTAGGCGAGCTGTACCTCGGTTCAATTGTTCCAGGCATCATGCTGTCCTCCACCTACATTGGTTACGTGCTGATTCGCAGCTGGCTTAATCCAAAACTCGGACCACCGGTACCGCTGGAAGAACGCATTTCCACGGGCGAAAAGCTGCGCCTGCTGAAAAGCCTAATCGCGCCTCTGATTCTGATAAGTCTAGTACTAGGCCTATTGTTTGGCGGCGTGGCAACACCGGTGGAAGCAGCGGGCATTGGCTCATTCGGCGCCATGATAGTGGCCTGGAAGCACGGCGCACTGTCTATTGCTGCGCTGCGAGATGCGTCTGTCACCACCACCAAAGCCTCTGCCATGGTGCTGTGGATCATGTTTGGTGCCTCAGTGTTTGTGGGCTTCTACATCCTGCAAGGTGGCCAGGTGTTCATCACTGAAACCATCCTGGACATTGGCCTGTCTCCTTACGCCGTGTTGTTCTTGCTGATGCTGCTGCTGGTGGTTCTGGGCATGTTTCTGGACTGGGTGGGCATCCTTTTGCTGGCTGTGCCGATCTTTATTCCAATTGTTGAAGCACTGACTTTCGACGGTCTGTTCGGCCTGCCCGGCATCGACAGCTCAGACGTGGTGCTCTGGTTCGGGGTGTTGTATCTGGTGAATATGCAGATGTCGTTCCTGAGTCCGCCCTTCGGGTATGCGCTCTTCTATATTCGCGGGGTGTGCCCCCCGGAAATCTCGATGGCCACCATCTTCCGGTCAGCACTGGTGTTCCTGGGGCTGCAGGCACTGGGCCTGTTCCTGTGTGTCGTCTTCCCCTCCATTGTCACCTATTTGCCAAACCTGGTGTACGGCTGACCACCGGCACTTTTGAAAATCAAGGCCGCTCAATAGCGGCCAACTCAATTGCTTAAGGAGAATACAAAATGATCACCCTAAAAAGACTCGACCAGCAAGACGCCCGCCTGTTGATCGAAGGCGCCGCCGCCAAGTCCCGGGAAATTGGCATCCCGATGTGCATCGCCATTACCGACGAGTCCGGCAACCTGATTGCTTTTGAACGTATGGATGGCGGCAAAATCAGCAGTGTTATCGTCGCTCAAGACAAGGCTTACACCGCCGCCGCTGCCCGTAAGGCGACCCACGAATACAACGCCGCCTGCGTACCCGGCAACCTGGTATTCGGCATTCATACCTCGCAGGGCGGGCGTTTGTGCGTGGTTGGCGGCGGCCTGCCTGTTGTTGTAGATGGCGAGGTAGTCGGCGGTATTGGCCTAAGCTCCGGCTCACCGCAACAAGATATGGATTGTGCCCAGGCCGGCATTGATCACCTTAATGCTGGTCGCGCGTAGTACGTCATTGCTTGCAGCACCTTACGGTGAGCAGAACGTAGATATAAGTAGAACTACCCCGTAAACAGGACTGCCCCACACAGGGCCGGAGTTGCGTAATGAACACTGACAGCAAACCGTTAAACACTGACGCCAGCAAGCCTGACAAAGCCGAGCTGGCAAAAATGTTTCGGGAATTCATTGATCCACAATTCGTCATTACCGACGAAGAAACGCTCAAGCCCTACGAGTGTGACGGCCTGTCAATGTATTGCGTTATGCCGCTGCTGGTGGTGTTGCCAGAGACCGTTGAGCAAGTGCAACAGGTGATGCGCCTGTGCCACCAGTTCGGAATTCCGGTGGTTGCCCGTGGCGCAGGCACCGGCCTGAGTGCGGGCGCCATGCCCGACGCTGGCGGTGTAGTGTTGTCGCTGGCCAAGTTCAACCGCATTCTGCATATCGATCCGCTCGCGCGTTCGGCCCGCCTGCAATCCGGTGTACGTAACCTGGCCATCAGTGAAGCCGCCGCCGACTATGGTCTCTACTACGGTCCAGACCCATCCTCCCAGATCGCCTGCACCATCGGCGGCAATGTGGGTGAAAACTCCGGCGGTGTGCATTGCCTTAAGTACGGGCTTACCACCCACAATATTCTAAGCGTCGAGATGGTTACCGTAGACGGTGAGCGTGTAGTGATCGGCAGCGATGGTCTGGACAGCTGTGGCATGGACCTACTGGCCCTGATTACCGGGTCTGAAGGCCTGCTGGGCATCATCACCGAAGTACAGGTAAAACTGCTGCCAACCCAGGAAATTGCACGAGTCGTTATGGCTGGATTCGGCACAGTGGATGAAGCAGGCGCGGCTGTCGGCGGCATTATTGCCCAGGGCATTATCCCCGCCGGGCTGGAAATGATGGACAGCCATGCCATCATAGCCGTGGAAGCCTTTACCGGCGCGGGCTACCCGGTAGAGGCCGCCGCCCTGCTGCTGTGTGAGGTAGACGGTACCAAGGAAGAAGTGCAAGAGCACATCGAAAAGGCCGAAGCCCTGTTCCGGGATTTTGGCGCCACCTCCATTCGTACCTCAAAAGACGATGCCGAACGGGCTCTACTCTGGAAAGGCCGCAAAAACGCTTTTCCTGCCATGGGCCGGATTTCTCCGGACTACTACTGCATGGACGGCACTATTCCCAGGGCACACCTGGGTCAAGTACTGAACGAGATGCAAGACATGTCAAAGCGGTTTGGCTTGCGCGTCGCCAACGTATTCCACGCCGGTGACGGCAACCTGCACCCACTGATCCTGTTTGATGCCAACAAAGAGGGCGAACTGGAGCGTGCAGAAGCCTTCGGCAGCGACATCCTCGAGCTCTGCGTTAAAGTAGGCGGCTGCATTACCGGCGAACACGGCGTTGGCGTGGAGAAAATTCGCCAGATGCCCATGCAGTTTACCGACCCCGAAATTGAGCAGCTCAATGCCGTCAAAAGCGCATTCGATCCTCAGGGGACCTTGAACCCGGGCAAGGGTGTACCCACCCTGCGCAATTGTCAGGAGTACCGAGCCATTAACGCCAAACCACAGGCCCCGGAAGTGCAGCATGCCTGACATCACCAAGCACCTTCAGCAACAGATCAGCGAAGCCCGTAACCAAGGCCATAAACTGGCCATCGTGGGCGGTGGCAGCAAGCAGTTTATGGGTCGCAAGATCAACGCCGTGCAACTGGACGTTGGCGGCCATACCGGCATTGTTGACTATCAGCCGTTAGAGTTGGTTTTAACCGTCCGCGCTGGCACGCCGCTGAGTGAAATCGAAACCGCACTGGCGGAGAAAAACCAGATGTTGTCGTTCGAACCGCCGTACTTTGGCGACCGCTCCACCATCGGTGGCACCCTGGCCTGCAACCAATCAGGCCCGGGCCGCCCCTGGTGGAACTCGGTGCGTGACCAAGTGCTGGGCGTCAACCTGATTAACGGTAAAGGTGAAAAGCTGCGTTTTGGCGGACAGGTGATGAAAAACGTCGCGGGCTACGACGTCTCACGCACCCAGGCAGGCGCTATGGGCACGCTTGGCGTGATGACAGAAATCAGCCTCAAGGTTTTACCGAGACCAGCAATCACCATGACCCTGTCACGGGAAATGGAACACTCCGAGGCCATACGTTTTATGAACGCCCGAGCCGCCGAGCCCAAGCCTTTATCCGGCGCCTGCTGGCTTGATGGTACGCTTTATTTGAGATTGTCCGGCGCCCATTCTGCAGTGGAAGCCACGGCTAAGCACTGGGATATACCGGTAATGACCGACGGCGACACCTTCTGGCGGCAATTGCGCAATCAGCAGTTAGACTTCTTTGCAGGCGAGCAGCCGCTGTGGCGTTTTTCCATAAACTCTACTGCGGCAACGCCGCCGCTAAAAGGCTCCTGGCTTCTGGACTGGGCTGGCTCCCAGCGCTGGTACCGAGGCGATAGCGAAATGGCGACCATGGAAGCCCTTGCCGAGAAAGCCGGCGGACAGGTCAGCCTGTATCGCGGCGGTAACCGCACCGGCGAAGTCATGCACCACCAGCAGCCCGCCCTGCAAGCCATCCAGAAACGACTGAAACATTCCTTTGATCCTGACGCCCTTTTCAATCCCGGGCGGCTCTACAGCTGGTTGTAACCTAGCAGGTGCTTTATGAAGACCAACCTTGTTGCTGAATTTAAGAACACTGCGGAAGGCCTGGAAGCTGAATCCATATTGCAGGCGTGCGTTCATTGCGGTTTTTGCACCGCAACTTGCCCGACCTACCAGGAGCTCAATGACGAGCGTGACGGCCCTCGGGGTCGCATCTACCTGATTAAAGAACTTCTAGAAGGTGCTGAAGTTACCAGCAAAACCCGGGACCACCTGGATCGCTGTCTGACCTGCCGCGCCTGCGAAACCACCTGCCCTTCTGGTGTTCAATACGGCCGCCTGGTCGACATTGGCCGTGGCGTAATTGAAGAAAAGCTGGAACGCCCGCGTAACGAGCGGTTGCTGCGGCTGGCGTTGCGCAAAATACTACCTTACAGCAGCCGGTTCGGGCCGCTGCTGGCACTTGGACAGCTGTTCAAGCCCGTGCTGCCAGAAGCCCTGAAGGCCAAGGTGCCGCCCCGACGCAAAGCCTCGCCCTGGCCCACCGCCAACCACCCCCGGGTGATGATGGGGCTGGCCGGTTGTGCGCAATCCTCCGCTGCCCCCACAACGAATGCGTCAACGGCGCGGGTGCTGAACAAGCTTGGAATTACTTTGGTAGAAGCGCCAAAAGCCGGGTGTTGTGGCGCCGTCAGTTATCACCTGTCGGCCCATGAGGAAGGTTTAAACTTTATGCGCAACAACATTGACGCCTGGTGGCCCGCCATTGAAGCCGGCGCCGAGGCCATTGTGATGACCGCCTCTGGCTGTGGCGCCATGGTACAAGATTACGGCCACCTGCTTCGCGACGACCCGGTGTACGCCCAAAAGGCGAAGCGTGTCAGTGAACTGATGAAAGACATCAGTGAAGTGTTGCTGGCCGAAGACCTGGGCAAACTCGATCTGCAGGCATCCACCGACAAAATTGCCTTCCACTGTCCCTGCACCCTGCAGCACGCAATGCAGAAAAATGGTTTGGTAGAACAGGTTCTGACCAAAGTCGGTTTTAACCTGGCCAAAACTAAAGATAAGCACCTGTGCTGCGGTTCCGCGGGCACCTACTCGATCATGCAGCCGAAAATGAGCCAGAAGCTGTTGAAGAACAAACTCGAGGCGCTAACTCTGGACCAACCTGACCGCATAGTCACCGCTAACATTGGCTGCCAGCTGCATCTTGAAAGCAAGGCTCATGTGCCAGTACAGCATTGGGTGGAACTGCTGGACCGGTGAGCCCACGCCATTGCTTTCAATCGAATTATGTTATGATTTTAGGATAATTTTTCGAATCTGTTAACCATGAATCAACCATGAATCCGAACACGCGCCAAGAAGAGCTGGCGGATGTCAGAGAGAACCTCGGTGTCCGCGCATACAAGCTGCTAAAGAATGACATTATCAAGGGTCAGTTTCGCCCCGACGAGAAGCTGCGTATGAGTATCTTGAAGGAGCGTTACGACCTCGGTATCGGGCCATTACGCGAAGCCTTGTCGCAATTGGTAGCCGAGCAATTAGTTGTGGCCATCAGTCAGAGAGGCTATCGCGTTTCTCCTATGTCGCTTGCAGAATTGCATGATATTTACGATGCGCGCGCAGAACTGGAAGCCATGATGCTTGGCCTGGCGATTGAACGGGGCGATGACAACTGGGAAGCGGAGATACTGGCCCGAAACTATCAGCTCGCTAAAGTGAGCGAAACCCATATCCCCGGCGCACTGCTGGAAGTGTGGGATGCCCGCCATAGCCAGTTTCATATCGCTCTGGTTTGCGGCTGCCGCTCTCCTCAGCTAATGAAAGTGCGCGACGGGCTTTTTGATAAAGTTCAGCGCTATCGCCATGTCTGGCTGAAAGAAACTGTTTTTTCCAGCGAGGCTTTAGAAAAAAAACGCCAGGAGCACGCTGCGCTTGTGGAGGTTACTCTTGCACGCCGCAAAGAAGAGGCCGAAACGATGATGCGCGAACACCTGATGACGCCTGTGCCGATTATTACGGCCGTCATGAAGCAACAAGGCATTGCCTGAAAACAGCAGTTTGAAATAACGGCCTGATACAAATGAAAAGGGGGGAGAACGATATCGTTTTCCCCCCTTTTCATTTGTCCTACCTGTAAAACAGGCGATGCGTTTGTTAAAACAACAAACCGGGTAGCCACAGCGCAATGGCCGGAAAAGCGACAACCAGTACAAGGCCGACAAGCTGAAAACCAACGTAAGGCAGCGCCGAGTGATAAATATCCACAATGGTGATGGATTTTGGCGCCACCAATCGCATGTAGAAGAGGTTGTAGCCAAAGGGGGGGCGTTAAATACGCTGATTGCATGCTGAGAATAAACAGCGCCGCAAACCAGGTGGTGTCGAAACCCAGATCGCGCACGATTGGCACGTAAATCGGGATAGTGATGAACAGGATGGCGAAGTCATCCAGAACACGTTGCATGGGTTCAGTGTAGTCCCATGTAAACTAAAAATTCCGTAAAATTTCGACGAATTGGAAAAATATCAACATTATTTAGACGTTCGAATAGATCGCATCTATAGACAGTCTATTCCTGATTTTAGTGACTTTACACCCGAGAGCGTTATGTCCATTCGGCGTTAAAGAGCCCAACCGGGTTTCGCGCACTCAAAATTATTTTGACGTTTTGATAAAATGTAGATATTTTGTCTAAATGCTTTAGGCACCACCAACCGCCATTATTTGTTTAGGAGTTTTGACGATGAGTCATTTTAATTGGGACGACCCACTGCTGCTGGAGCAGCAGTTAACTGATGAAGAGCGCCAGATTCGTGACGCTGCCCATGACTACTGCCAGGAAAAACTCCAACCGCGAGTTTTGTCAGCGTTTCGCGAGGAACGTTTTGACCGCGAGATCATGAACGAGATGGGCGAACTCGGCTTGTTGGGTGCAACGGTTTCACCAGAATACGGCGGCTCGGGCGTTAATCACGTTTCTTATGGATTGATTGCGCGCGAAGTTGAGCGTGTTGACTCCGGCTACCGCTCGGCCATGAGCGTGCAGTCATCGCTGGTAATGTACCCCATCGAAGCCTACGGCTCGGAAGACCAGAAGAAGAAGTTCTTACCCAAACTTGCTAGCGGCGAAATGGTCGGCTGCTTCGGTCTTACCGAACCCGACCACGGCTCCGACCCCGGCTCGATGATCACCCGTGCGGTAAAAGTGGACGGTGGCTACTCTCTCATCGGCGCCAAAATCTGGATTACCAACAGTCCGATTGCTGATATTGCAGTGGTATGGGCAAAATCTTCTGCCCACGATAACCAGATTAAAGGCTTTATCGTCGAGCGAGGGACTAAAGGATTCAGCACGCCGAAAATCGAAGGGAAAGTGTCTCTTCGTGCATCTATTACTGGCGAGATCGTGTTGGATAATGCATTTGTACCCGAAGAGAATTTGCTGCCGAACGTCAGCGGCCTGAAAGGCCCGTTTGGTTGCCTGAACAAAGCCCGCTTCGGTATCGCTTGGGGCGTAATGGGCACGGCTGAATTCTGCTGGCACGCAGCGCGTCAGTACACCTTGGATCGCAAGCAGTTTGGCCGGCCATTGGCTGCTAACCAATTGGTTCAGAAAAAACTTGCCGACATGCAGACCGAGATCACCTTGGGCTTGCAGGCGGCGTTGCAGGTGGGTCGCTTGATGGATAGCGGCAACTGGGCACCAGAGATGGTTTCGCTGATCAAACGCAATAACTGTGGCAAGGCGCTGGACATTGCTCGTCAGTCGCGTGACATGCACGGCGGCAACGGCGTGTCGGATGAGTACGGCGTGATTCGCCACATGGTGAACCTCGAATCGGTTAACACATACGAAGGCACGCATGACATACATGCGCTGATTCTGGGCCGCGCTCAAACCGGTATCCAAGCCTTTTTCTGATTTTTCTAACGGCAGGTGTGCACCATGGCAGGTCCCTTAAAAGAGTTGCGCGTACTTGATCTTAGCCGCGTGTTGGCTGGCCCCTGGACAACCCAGATTCTGGCGGACATGGGGGCCGAGGTCATCAAGATCGAGAAGCCGGATAGCGGCGATGATACGCGTCACTGGGGGCCGCCCTGGTTCAAGGCCGCGGATGGCCAAGAAACCCGTGAGTCTGCTTATTACCTCGCGGCCAATCGCGGTAAACATTCACTAACAGTCGATATCAGTCAACCTGAAGGTCAGGCGCTGATCCGAGAACTCGCTTGTCAAAGCGATATTCTGGTCGAGAACTTCAAAAGCGGTGGTCTTGCGAAGAAAGGGTTGGACTACGCCACGCTCTCGGCGCTCAACCCAGGCTTGATTTATTGCTCGATCACGGGTTTTGGACACACCGGGCCTATGTCAGAAATGCCGGGCTACGACTACCTGATTCAGGCCCAGGGCGGGCTGATGAGCATTACCGGGGCGGCAGACGGTCAGCCTGGCGCCGGCCCCAAACGCGTTGGTGTGGCGGTGGCAGATTTAACCACTGGCATGAACGCCACCATCGCCATACTGGGCGCGCTGTACCACCGAACGCAAACAGGTGAAGGGCAGCATATCGATATAGCGCTGCTTGATGTTCAAGTGAGTTGGTTGGCCAATCAGGCGCAAAACTACTTCTGCAGTGGTAAACCCCCGGTACGTACCGGTGATTACCACCCCAACCTTGTCCCCTATCAGCCGTTTCCCACCTCTGACGGCCAGCAGATCATTATTGCCATTGGCAATAATGGACAGTTTCAGCGCTGGTGCGAGACCATTGGCCTCGGCGAAATTGCCCAAGACCTGCGTTTTGCGACCAATTCTGAGCGAGTGAAACACCGCATTGAGCTCATAGATATTTTAGTAAACGTGACCAAAACACGCACGCTCAAACAGTGGACAATGCTTCTAAACGAGATTGGCGTGCCCTGCGGTCCGATTCAGGATATCGCCCAGGTATTTGATGATCCTCAAGTCCAGGCGCGCGGAATGCAGATAACACTCGATTCCGCTCATGGTCCGGTGAAAGGGGTGGCCAACCCGATCAAGTACTCGAAAACGACGATTGAATACCACAAAGCTCCGCCAGCGCTGGGGGAAGACACTGACGCAGTTCTTGAGCGAGTGCTGCAAAGGTCCGCCAGCGAGATAGAAGCGCTGAAAAAAAAGGGCGTGGTTTAGCGCCCGAAGCGTTTTCCGGCTTGAATAAAGACAAAGGAAAAAACCATATAAGCCTTGCCCGATATTTTAATACCGAAAGCCTCTATTGGCGGTGAGTGGTGCGATGCGAGCAAGCATTTTTCGGTCACAAACCCAGCCAATGGCAAAGTATTGGCGGAAGTACCCGATTTAGGCCGTGAAGAAACGGTTGAAGCCGTAGCAGCGGCAGAAGCCGCCTGGCCGAACTGGAAGCGGCGAACGGCCAAAGAACGAGCAAATCTTTTGCGTGCCTGGTTCGAAAGCATCACAGCTCACCAGGAAGACCTCGCCCGACTAATGACTATGGAGCAAGGCAAGCCAATTGCTGAGTCACGGGGTGAAGTTGCCTACGGGGCTTCCTTCGTGGAGTTCTACGCTGAAGAAGCAAAGCTTATGGCCGGCGAAACCTTGCAAAGCCACGGTGTCGATAAGCGTATTCTGGTGTTTCGGGAATCAATCGGCATGGTCGCGGCGGTAACACCCTGGAACTTCCCGCTGGCGATGATTACCCGCAAGTGCGCCCCGGCGTTAGCCGCAGGCTGCACAGTCGTGATCAAACCCGCAGAAGCGACACCCCTGACAGCTTTGGCGCTTGTTCGCTTAGCGGAACTTGCCGGGCTTCCTGCCGGCGTCATTAACGTGATCACGGCCAGCCAGCCGGCTGCCGTGGGCGATGTATTGACCACCGACCCCCGGGTACGCAAATTTTCGTTCACAGGTTCTACGGCGGTTGGCAAAAAGCTACTCGCCCAGTGCGCGGGTACCGTTAAAAAAGCGTCTATGGAATTGGGTGGCAACGCACCATTCATCGTGTTTGATGATGCCGACCTTGATGCTGCGGTAGAAGGTGCCATTGCTTCAAAGTACAGAAATTCCGGACAGACTTGCGTCTGTACCAACCGTTTTCTGGTCCAGTCCGGTGTTTATGATGCCTTCGTCGAAAAGCTTGCAGCACGCGTCAAGCAGCTAAAAGTTGGCAATGGATTAGACGCAGGTGTGTTGCAAGGGCCGCTGATCAACCAGGCCGCGGTAGAGAAAGTCGAAGCACATATTGCTGATGCACTGGAAAAGGGCGCGCGTTTGATATGCGGCGGCAAAGCCCATGCCCTGGGCGGAACCTTCTTTGAGCCGAGCATCATTGCAGATGCCACCAGTGACATGCTTGTGGCCCAAGAAGAGACCTTTGGTCCGTTAGCACCGGTATTCCGCTTTGACTCCGACGAACAGGCCATCGCTATGGCCAATGCCACAAACTCTGGTCTGGCCGCTTACTTTTACGCAAAAGATTACCGGCGTATCTGGCACGTTATGGAAGGACTGGAGTACGGCATGGTGGCCGTGAACGAAGGTATTCTTTCAACGGAGCTGGCGCCTTTCGGCGGAGTAAAAGAGTCTGGGCTTGGGCGTGAAGGTTCCCGTCACGGGCTAGACGAGTTTACGGAGCTGAAATACGTGTGTGTAGGCGGTCTTTAAGCACCGCTGCCGACTAATAAGGGAAAGTTGATGAACAACGCGCAGTTGAATGAACTGAAAAACAAATACGTCGCTAACGGCGCGGCCAGCCCCGCCACACACTTTGCGGATCGTGCAGAGAATTCTGTGATTTGGGATGTGGATGGCAATCGCATTATCGACTTCGCCGGTGGTATCGGGGTGTTAAACATTGGCCATTGCCACCCGAAAGTTGTGGCGGCGGTACAGGCCCAGGTAGCAAAGCTGATGCACACGTGTCAGATCGTGATTCCCTATGCAGGGTATGTCAAAGTTGCTGAGAAACTGAGCGAGTTGGCTCCGGTGCGCGGCCACGGTAAAGTTATGCTGGTGAACTCCGGTGCAGAAGCTCTAGAAAATGCGGTCAAGATTGCGCGGGCTGCGACCGGCAAAAACAACGTTATCTGCTTTGACGGCGGTTACCACGGCCGTACGCTTTTTACGATGGCAATGAACGGCAAAGTTGCACTCTATGCCGGCGATTTTGGCACCATGCCCGGTAACGTGATCCGTGCGCCCTACCCGGTACCTTCTCTTGGCGTCAGCGAAAAAGAAGCTATTCGCAGATTGCACACGACGCTCAAGACCGATGCTAACCCGCGCGAGAGGGGATTGATTCTGATTGCTTGTGGTTTTTACGGCAACACGCTTCGTTTCCTGATGCCCGTCACGATTGAAGAAGAGGTGCTAAACGAAGGCCTGGCAATCGTTGAGGCATGCCTTGCGGAGCTTACGGGTTAGGCTCGCACGCCTATAAAAGCCGTTCCAGCGTTAACTATTCGGTCATCACATCTTTTCAGTAATGGCCAGTTTTCGTTATGACGACGGATAAATGTCGCTTTCACTGATTCATTCTTTTGACTATTCAGGGAACGATTAGAAATCGACATAGCTCGTTATGCCAAAGAGCTGCCCTTAATGGCTGCGAACCGGCTATAGTAGAGACTTTTCCCGGAGGCAAAACATGAGCATGTCTGGAAGAGGGAGTGGCACCAGTGTTTACTCCTGGAAGATCTCGGCGGTGCTGTCCGTAGCTTCTGTCATTGGCGCAGTGGTCAGTTTCGGTGATGTCTCGCCAATCATCACAGGTTTGATGTTACTGGCAGCCGTTGGTTGGGCCTTTACCGCCAGGGACAACAGGCGGGAATTGGAAAAAGGCGAGGCTTAAACGTATTACCTAAGCACCGGCTAATCACACCTCAAGCGGGACACACTTATTATTCGCTTGGCGTTCGAGCATAGGCCACACTGGCCCCCTCAATCTGTGCCGGTGTGTTTGCTTCATGCCTCCAGGTTCCTTAACACCGACGGTGGAAGCCTTGGCGGCTCGTCCGCCGGGCAGCCAACCGGGCTAGCCATTCACCGCTATTTGTACCCTTCCGGAGATGGCCGCGGGCACCAGCTCTGAACAATAATCAGCGCCCCTGAAGCCTCGGTGTTGCCGACCTTATCAAGTAAGATGATTACTACAAGTCGATTTCCTGCTCCTTAAATCAGAGATTAGGTTCTAATGCCGTATTTATTATGCCCTTTAAACATATGTTAAATATACCAACTTAGTACCACCTTGCTGGCATACTCCTCGGTTCGGCCTAGAGATTCTGAGATCGAGATCATTGAAACCTACTCTCTGGAAGACTTTGGCGGTGTTTCAGAGGTTGTTAATCAATGCCGGGGTTTAGGTGTCTCGTTTGGGCTGGATGAGTGTACAGAAAATGATCTGATGCAAAGCTGAGATTATTTTCCCACTAATCATTGGGGAGTGCCCTGACACATGAGGCCTCTGACAAAGTGCGACTATCGAACACTTACGTTCTAATGCCTTGCTGGTCCTGCAATCAGAACCTCCCTGATATACCGTATGCGCCAGTAAATTAGCACCTACATCTCGGCACGCCAACTGCACACATTGACTTCCTCATCAACTCCATGAGGAATCAGCATTACTCCAACCGAACGAGCACAGGTCTGACAGCAGTATATTACTGAATGGCAATCCTCCGGCGTGTCCGGCAGCGCTTACTGCAAGTAACAGTCACTGATCTATCATCAATTTGTTTGCTGGTGCCGGAAGCTGGTCCCGGCTGAAGACTGTCTGCAGCAGGCACAAGCGGCCACCGGGTTCACTCGGGTCGTTTCTGTTCCGGGTGCTGGCATCGGCGGAGCCGATAGCCTGACCGAAGCGTTCTACGCTTTCACCAACCGGCGGCGGAACAGGATCAAGTGTCTGATGTGGGAACCGATCAACTGGTTGCTGGACGAAAATGCCATCCGTCCATTCGCACTAGGTCGAAAAGCGTGCCGTATGCGGATACCTCGCAGGGCCCCAGTGCCAGTGCAACGTGTTACTCCCTGGTCGAGGCTGACACGCTGGAGAAGCTGAAAACACTATTGCCATGGAGCATGGATCTGGAGCGGGATTCAAAAAAAGTGTCGCAGATCGACTGAGGGCTAGTGAGTCGATTTGAGGGAGCTTACGATATGAAACCTAAGTATCTTTTGAAACCACTTATCCAAATTCTGCAAAAAACAACATGTCGTTATCCAAATTCTGCAAAAAAACACTCGAGACGCAACAAAAAATCTCGAAATAAAATAAATTTTGTCATAAAAATCATAGCCATAAAATATTTGATACAAAACCAGGCTCGTCCAGAAAAAGCTTTTACACCCTGAAATAGTAAAACTAATGCATTAACATCTTCTTAAATGAGTCTAACAATATTTTTTCAAGCCTCACTCAAAGAGAGATGCCAACGTGCGCGTGAACCACCCCGTATCCAATCGAAATGTGCCGGTCCATTCTGGCGCAAATATCCTTTCTACCACCAACCCTAAAGGGCA
Source organism: Marinobacter sp. BSs20148 (assembly GCF_000283275.1). NCBI lineage: Bacteria > Pseudomonadati > Pseudomonadota > Gammaproteobacteria > Pseudomonadales > Marinobacteraceae > Marinobacter > Marinobacter sp. BSs20148. Next base: position 338,898 of record NC_018268.1, on the reverse strand, counting down.
AATTACCCACGTTAACGACGAATTTGTCGGTATCAGTGGGTTCTCACGGGAAGAATTGATTGGGCAACCGCACAACATTATTCGCCACCCCGATATGCCCAGAGCAGCTTATGAAGAAATGTGGCGCCGGTTAAAATCAGGGAACACCTGGTTTGGTGCGGTTAAAAACCGGTGCAAGAACGGCGATCACTACTGGGTCCAGGCCTATACGACACCCGTTACCGGGAAGAATGGCGAGCTTCTTGAACTGCAATCCATACGCTCGCATCTCTCACCTGCGGCCGAGGCACGCGCGGAAAAACTTTATGCCACCTTGAGCAAAACTCAGGCTACCAAAGGCGCCGTTGAGCCGCCAAAGCTCCGCAGAGCAATGCCTCTGCAACTTAAACTGATTCTCGCCATGGCTGTCATTATGGGTGGTGCAGGAGCTGCCCAGTATTTTATGGAAACCTGGTACTCCGCCTTTGGTGTATGGGTCGCCGCCTTTGTTGTCAGTACAGCCGCCATTAGCGGCTTTGCCAGCCCACTGAAGAGATGTGTTCAAAGAGCCAGGGGCATGATTAACGATACGGTAGCCGAGAAAATCTTTACGGGTCGGGTAGACGACATCGGCAGTCTTGACCTGGTGATTACCCAGCAGCGCGCCGAGCTCGATGCCGTTGTTAAACGTATGGACGACGTTATCGGCAAGCTTAACCGCGGTGCTGAGAACACTATTTCCCGGAGTAACGATGCTCATTCTGCGGTTCACGAACAGGCTACAGCAACCGATACCATTGCCTCAGCAAGCGAGCAGATGTCTGCCACATCTAAAGAGGTTGCCAGTAATGCAACCGGTATGCTCGAGCAAGTTCGACTGGCCAGCGAGCGCGTTGCCAGCGGACAGGGTCTGACTCGAGAAACCCGCCACAGTATGGACGCCCTATCCAAGGAGCTTAACCAGGCATCGCATGCTGTCGGGCAACTTACCGAGGCCAGCAAGGGGGTCAGTCAGGCGCTGAGTATAATCGGTGACATCACTGAACAAACCAACCTTCTGGCTCTCAATGCGTCGATTGAAGCGGCCAGGGCCGGGGATGCAGGCCGAGGCTTTGCCGTAGTCGCAGACGAAGTTCGCAGCCTTGCGTTGCGAACCAAAACGACGACTGAACAGATCAATGCCACCCTCGGCCGCTTTCACGAGACTGTTTCCAATGCAACCCAAGCCATGGGGCGTTGTGGCAGCTATGCACAAAAGACAGTCGATAATGCCATCAGTTCCGAGCGCACCTTGTCGGAGCTAGTTACCTTTATAGAACGTATCTCCGAAGCCTGTGACGGCACATCGGTTGCGGCAGAGCAACAACACAACGCCTCCGGCGAAATCTCCGGAAAAATTGTCAGCATTAATGACCTGGGTGAAACGGCAATGAAGGTGGTCAAAGAGGCTCAGGAGTCCATGCACGAATTAAAACGACAGATTGGTGAAGTTGATGGATTGGTTTCCCGGCTGAGAGGGCGCAACAGCGCCTGATGGTTAGCCAAATGATTGACATCAGGATTGTCGGGAATAAAGAAACGGAAAGCTGGTTGCAACGGCAGCAGGACACCCTGCTTTCCTCAGATTTCAACTGTCGGTTCTCATCGATAACGGCTCCCGTCGAAGCGACGGAGCCACCCGACATCTGGCTTATTGATGCCGACGGTTCCGAAGCACTGCGCTTAATAGACGTAATAACCCAACTACACGCCAATGGCGAAATGGCCGGCGCCGAGATCATAGTTTTCGGAAAATCAATGACAACCGAATTAGCCAGTGAGGTAATGGCAGTGGGAGCCAGACGCTTTCTGGTTAAACCGCTCTCATCCCGAATGCTGGCCAGTACCTGTCAGGAGCTAGGCATATCTCACTCACTGATGGCCAGAACCGCCCTGATTGTTGAGGACCGGCAAGCAATCTACGAGGTAATCCGGGAACATCTGGCGACCCGGTCTATTGAGTCATTGCAAGCAGGCTCTATTCAGGCAACTTTCGACTTGCTCAGAAAGCGCGATTCTGATGTCATCGTTATAAGCCATTACAGCGACCTAATGAGCTATCGTGAGCTTTCTAAACTGCTCCGTTTTTTTCCGGATAGCTCGGGTATACCCGTTATTTTCACGACCGACGACATTACCAATAGCGACGCTAGGGACTTCCTGAGCCTGACTGGAACCAACATCCACTTCGCAGCTTATGCCGAGGTGCCCCGGCTTATTCATGAGTTGACACATCAACAGATCGGGCGAGCAACATCGGGTGGACGAATCTATGACGTCCTGCACAAACGAGAACAGGAACACTTTGCACTGAACCATCACGCCATCGTCAGTATGGCTGACAGCGCAGGGAAAATTACCGAAGTTAACCGACGTTTTTGTAACACCAGCCAATATTCCGAGACCGAACTGCTCGGCCAGAGTCACCGCCTTCTAAAATCCGGCTGTCATTCACCCGATTTTTACCAAGACATGTGGAAAACGATATCCCGGGGCGATATATGGAAGGGTGAGATCTGCAATCGCGCTAAAGACGGCAGTCTCTATTGGGTCTCATCAACGATCGTTCCATTTCTGGACAGTAGACAGCGCCCGTACAAGTATATTGCTATTCGCAAAAATATCTCCCAAGTTAAAACAGCTGAACACCGAGTAAAACGGCACGGCCAGCTTGCAAGACTGGTCAGCGAGGCCAGCGCCCACGCTCTTTCCGGCCACTGGGCAAGTGCCCCGGAAACACTCCAGTCCGCACTGCAACCCCTTTGCGGGTTTCTTGGCATTCATCATGTAGCCATAAAGCTTCGCCACAATCATTCCCTTGTTGCAATCTGGCGACAACTTATCGGCAACTCCGTTCATAATACGTCCCTTTCGATCACGAGCTTGAATACAGCTGAAAGCGAAAGTCAAGAGGGTGACAGCCAAAAGATTGAAGTTCCGCTCTGGGCAGACCAGACAGAGATCGGGTCACTGAAACTCGTTACACGGCAGGGCACCCTGACCGATACCTTCTGCGATCAGGGTTTGATCGATATACTTGCCAGTGTCATTTCCCATTCCTTGGCCCGCTGGCTCTCCGAGTTCGATCAGGAGCGGGATCGGAAGAGGCTTTATAAGGCCCAGGCGTTTGCAAACATTGGTACTTGGGAGTGGAACCTTGAAACAAACGAAATGATCTGGACAGAAATCATCCCAGTACTTTTCGGTTATCCTAAAGGAGGCTTGGAAACATCCTATGCAAACTTTATGGCCGCTGTTCATCCCGACGACCGCACAAAAGTTGAGGCTGGAATAGCAGCCGCGATTGAATATGACGAGCCCTATCGGGTTGAACATAGGGCGGTATGGCCCGACGGCACGGTAAGATGGCTTCTTGAGACGGGGGCGGTAGTCCGAAGCGATGACGGCACTGCAAAACAAATGCTAAGTGTTGTTGAGGACGTAACGCAAGTTCATGAAGCGGAGCAGCAACTGGCCAACCAAGCGAGCTTGTTGAACATGCTTCATGAGTCCCTCACCACGTTCATTCGTGAGGGAAAATTTCGAGCCACCCTTGACACCATGTTGGAGAGCCTGTTGGAACTGACCAACAGCGAATTTGGCTTTCTGGCCGAGGTACTTCAGGACGAAGAGGAAGCTCCCTATCTTCGGGTCCAATCCATTGCCAACCTCCCTTGGAGTTTGCCCTCGGAAGAAATGTGCAGCCGGGTTGGAACAGATAGATTCGAGCTCCCCAGCCTAAATAACGTCATGGGCGAATTAATCCGAAACAAGAAAGTTGTGAGTGTCGACGAAACTCAGTCAGTGGAACTGTTCGCCGGGCTCCCGGAAGGGCATCCCGAAATAAGGACATTTCTCAGCGTGCCAATCCTAGTCGGCTCCGACCTGGTCGGAATTTTCGCCATTGCAAATCGTGATTCCGGTTACAACCAGTCACTGATCAGTTTTTTACGGCCCTTTACCGCAACTTATGGCGTGATCATCAACTCTCAGCGCATGATTGACATGGAGAGCAACAATCGCAGGAGCTTGGTTCGAGAAAAACAGAGGGCAGACCAGGCAAACCGGGCAAAATCCGAATTCCTCTCCAGCATGAGCCATGAATTGCGCACGCCATTAAATGCGATCCTGGGCTTTGGCCAACTACTTGGGAGCGATCCAGCGCTTAATGAAGACCAACGGGACAGTGCCAACGAAATCCTGTCCGCGAGCAATCACCTACTTGCACTCATCAACGAAGTACTGGACTTGGCAAGGATCGAGTCGGGAAAACTGGACCTTTCGCTCGAGACCATTCCCGTACGCGCAATCATTGACGAAGCGCTCACGTTGATCAGGCTATCCGCTGAAAAACGTGGTATCCAGATTTCTATCAGCAACAGGGCAAACCTCCGGGTCACCGCCGACTGGACCCGCTTAAAACAGGCGTTGTTGAATCTTCTCTCCAATGCCGTCAAATACAATAGAAGTGAAGGTAGCATCCTGATCGAGGCGAAACCCCACGGAACTGCATGGGTCGATATTCGGGTTACAGACACTGGTCCTGGCATCCCAGAGTTCCGAATACCTGAATTATTCCAGCCATTCAACCGCTTGGGTGCAGAGCTTAGCCATATCGAAGGTACTGGCATAGGGCTATCGCTGACCCACCGGCTCGTTGAGTTGATGGGGGGTAGCATTGGGCTCACAAGTGCCGTTGGCGAAGGCTCTACATTCTGGATCCGCCTGCCAGTTGAACAAGGGCATACGAGCACTAACGCCGAGCCATCAATCGATTCCGGCCAAAGCAAAACTCAATCTGGCGAGCAAACGGTCACCAACACCAAGTCCATTCTTTATATTGAGGATAATCCGGCGAACTTGAAACTTGTCGAAAGAATTGTCCAGCGGCAACCCGATTTTTCTCTGATTTCGGCGACCACCGCCGAAGAAGGGTTGAACCTCGCAAGAACCTGTCAACCAGACCTCATTCTTCTCGATATCAATCTGCCGGATATGAACGGCTTCACAATACTACATAAGTTAGAGACTCAGGCTCCTCCTAACAATGCCCCTGTTATCGCTTTGACGGCAAGCGCCATGCACTGTGAAGTTCGGAGAGGGAAAAACGCCGGTTTTAATGACTATCTGACTAAGCCGATCAATATTGCAGAATTAACGAATACGCTTAAAAAATACTTGGGATAACCCACTCATGTCCGCCTTTTCAGAAATAGATTTTCACCAACAAAGCATTTTTATTGTCGATGACGAACCGGCAAACCTGAAGCTTCTGGAAAAAATCCTCACATTTGCAGGCTACACCAATCTGACTTTGATCAGCGATCCGCGCCAAGTTATTCCAGCCTACCACAAGCATCACCCTGCACTGATTCTTCTAGATCTGAATATGCCAGGCGTTGACGGGTACCAGGTTATGAACCAACTAGGCAACCTCGGTGACCCCTTGCTGCCGCCTATTGTTATCCTGACCGCCCAGAATCAACAGGACTACCTGCTTCGCGCTCTGGAGGCGGGGGCCCGGGACTTTATCAGCAAGCCATTTGATCGACGAGAGTTGCTGATGCGCGTCCACAATCTTCTGGATGCGCATGTTGCCCATCTGCTGGTGCAAAACCAGAAAGCTCACCTGGAAATATTGGTGGAAGAGCGCACACAGGAATTACGCGAGAGCAGACTAGAAATTATTCGACGGCTTGGACATGCAGCGGAGTGGCGAGATGAAGAAACAGGAAATCACATTATAAGAATGAGCAAGGTGTGCGCCCTTCTTGCCAGCAAAGCGGGCTGGTCAAAAGGGCAATGCGACTTGATCCTGCAAGCCAGCCCGATGCATGACATCGGTAAAATTGGAATTCCCGACGCTATCCTGTTGAAACCCGGAAAGTTGGACCCGCAGGAATGGCAAACCATGAAAACCCATGCCGAAATCGGTGGACGGCTGCTGGAGGGCAATAGCAACGAACTCTTTGTGATGGCCCGGGAGATTGCCCTTAATCACCACGAAAAGTGGGATGGAAGCGGCTATCCTGACGGACTGCGAGGTGAAGATATTCCTTTCTCCGGAAGAATTGCCGCACTGGCCGACGTATTCGATGCGTTGACGTCGGCGCGCCCCTACAAAAAAGCCTGGCCGGTAGAAGATGCAGTGGAATTGATCCGAGAAAACCGGGGTGCACACTTTGATCCAGAGCTGGTTGATCTGTTCCTGGCCGATGTTGCCAGCTTTGTAAGAATCATGGATGTCTATCAGGACTAGTCGGACCACTTAAGCCAATGACTTTCAAAAACCAGATATGGATGATCAATCCGACTACCGATGCCACAATTCTCGTCAATCCAGACCGGACGATTGTCAGTGCCAACCCGAGAGCAGCCGACATTGTTCTTACCACTGTGACACGGTGGAAAGGCACTTCATTAGACACTCGACACCGGAGCACTAAAAAACCGTTCACAAACAGTATGTTAATGGTTTTTCAGCGAATGAGTGAAATGCCTCATGGGATAAGGCTAGCCCGCCAATACTTCTTGCGCGGAAGAAGCCCTGGAGGTGTACCACACAGTTTTTTGTCCTACAGCGCCGGTATCGGTTGAAACTACCTGTTCAGAATGCCGTTCCAATAGCTTGACCCCCTGAATGGTGTCACTGGGATACTCACCGAAATGGTCGAAATAATACGATGAAAAGCGACCCGCATGATTAAACCCCCATTTCAGCGCATGATTTGCAATTACCGGGTCCTCGCGATGGAAGCTGATCAGAGACTCCCTTGCCTTGATCAATCGGCGTGACTGGCAGTAACTATACGGTGTCATCCCTGTACGTTTTTTCATGAGGTAATAGAAATTCCTCAAGCTCATACCCGAATCTCGGGCGATTTTTTCCAGTTTAATGTCTGTGGCTAATCGGTCATTGATCAATTCAATGGCCGTAAGCAACCTTCGGTCATCTTCAATCAGAATCTTATTCTCAACCGTTGCAACCACCGGACTTTCGCCAGCCAGATACCGGTTCAGGGTTTCCTCAAGCAACCGGGTTCGTTCCATTGCGTAATGATGATCCCAAAAAAAAGGAGTCTCACGCAAATACCTTACAAGTATTTTTGCCAGTTCAAAGTCAGCGCTTTCCAGCAATCCGTTCGCATATTTCCAAGCTGAGTGGCTAATCTGAACAATAAAAAGATTAGCCCCCGATGACATTCGGGCTCGAAACTCTGCGTCTGGTTTGAGTACACAGGGAACCCCGGGGACGCTGTAAAAATGCAGGCCTTCGACCTCAAAATCAACGCTTCCGTGTGCTGGCATAATGATCGCCGTTCGACCATCATTGCAACCGACGACACTGCATGCGGAACGCAGATAAACACCACATACGTTAATGTTTCCCACCTCCAGAAATGACAAGCGCGAATCAAAATCGCCTTCACCAAGTGAAACGTTCACCTCCTGAGACAGTCGTGAAAAGCCAGTCAGCACCTGAAGCGCTGACAACCAACTTCGCGGTTTTTTAGTTGTGATGCGAAGGTAGTGTTCGAGCAAAAAATTTTGGGCATTGCCGGCACACATTACTGTTGAGCCTCCAGTTAATACGCATACTGCTCTGTATGCAGCTATAAACTTTTACAGGAAGTCACATTGACAGATGTGATTCTTCACTTAGCCGTGCGAGTTGGGAGCCATACAAAGCCCGACATAGCGAGACAAGATCGCGCTTGAATCTCTCCTTACTCAGGAATCGTCAGAAGCAAACTTTCAAGTCAGTATGGGTCTCTTTTCACTACATAATCCTGTCAGGTATCCCTGGTTTTCTATTTGATGTGGATCAACTTTATTAGCCATAATATGCTCGTCATGCCAGCCTTGCTGTCTAATCAAAACCACGAATAGAATTATTTTACAAAAGTTTACCTAACCTCCCTTTGCTTAAAATTAGATCAGTATTGAAACTTCCGATCGGCTCAGAATTACTTTGGAGATTTAAATTAGGCGCTCAACCACTTCAATCCGGTTTTAGTATTGTTCGCGGAGTTCAATGGTTTTTCTGCTCTTCAAAAACTCGGTCATCTCTGCCACCGGCAACGGCCGGCATAGCAGGTAGCCCTGGAGCTGATCACACCCCTCTTCTGCCAGACGAGCCGCTTGCTCGGGCGTTTCGACACCCTCAGCGGTTGACCGTAGCCCCAAACTTTTAGCAATAAACAGAACAGCCGAAACGATGGCTGCATCTTTCGGGTCTACAAGCATGTCTCGCACGAAGCTTTTATCGATTTTGAGTTTGCCTATGGGCAACTCCTGCAAAAGGCTCAAAGAAGAGTAACCGGTACCAAAATCGTCCAGTGAAATAGTGACACCTTTTTGGCGCATTGCGTTCAAATCGCCGATGACTTCCGGCCGAATTATCATCAGAGCGGTTTCTGTAATTTCGAGTTCCAGCTGCCAGGGGTGCAGCCCGTTATCCTTCAATACCTGGTCAACAATCGTGACTAGGTCTTGGCGCTGTAACTGTATCGCGGAGACATTCACGGAAACACACGCATCGGTGAACCCCGCCGCCTGCCAGACGCTCAATTGACGCCCCGCCTCACGCAGAACCCACTCACCCAGCGGTAGGATTAAACCGCTCTCCTCGGCGACAGGAATAAACTTGTCGGGCGGAATAATGCCCTCAAGCGGATCATTCCAACGCAAAAGGGCCTCAAGCCCAACAATTTTGCCTGTTCTGGCCTGTACCAGCGGCTGATAATAAAGTACCAGCTCGTTGTTTTTTAATGCACGCCTCAGCCTGCCTTCCAGCGATATGTGTTCGAGCGCCGCAAGGTTGTAAGACGCAGAATAAAACTGAAAATTGTTACCGCCCCTGTGACTTGGCCTGGTACATGGCGGCATCGGCGCGCTTTATCAGGTCATCAACATCACTGCCGTCACTGGGGAACAGCGAAATCCCGATACTGCAACCGCTGTATATTTCATTGTCATTAAAATAAAACGGCAGTTTCATGATATCCAAAATACGCGAGGCAACCTTAGCCGCATCCCGGGAACTGCTAACGTTCGATAGCAAAACAACAAACTCGTCGCCGCCAAGGCGAGCGAGCACATCCGACGTATGTTGAGAGACTTCCTGGTGGATAACATCTTCCGCCCGCAGAACGACTTGAAGACGGATTGCCATTTCCATAAGGAGTTGGTCGCCCACTTGGTGCCCCAGGGTGTCGTTAACTCGCTTGAAGTTGTCCAGATCAAGGAACAATACGGCCATCCTGCGGCTCTCGCGGTGAGCTAGAGAGATCATGTGGCGCAATGTCTCGTGAGCGCGAAATCGATTGGGCAAACCGGTCAGGCTGTCGTGATAGGCTAAATGCTCGACTTTGACGCGTGATTTTTCCAGGTTGCCGGCCATTTCCTGAAAACTCAACCCCAACTTGCCCAGCTCGTCACTGGTAGATAACGCAATCGTGGGTGCCAGGTTTCCACGTCCGATCTCGCGAACGGCGCCCATCAGCTGTTTTAATGGGCGAACCATAAGAACATTCATGGAAATCAACAGCGCAAAAATCAACAGCACTATGGTGCCAAGTACGATCCAGGCAACACTATTGCCCAGCCGCTGGCTTTCTTTGAGTAGCTCTTCCTTCGGCAGTATGCCAATCAGCAGCAAGCCCTCGTGCAAACGCCGGGTCGCTAACAGACTGTCCGTTTCTTGATAAACCGCAGGCACAAGCTGATCGTTTTTCCCTATCTCTAAAGCCTTCTTCAACAGCGGCACTGATATATATTGGCCCAGCTGGGAGGGGTCCTGATGGAAAAGAATCTCCCCGTTTTCATTAACAATAAGGGTATGAGCTTTTTCGCCAGCCCGGCTGTTGGCCATCTGCTCCGCCATGAAATCCAGCCCCATGGTAACTACCAGATAACCTCGCAGCGTCGGCTTGCCGTTTAGCGGGTCTTGGGTAGCCAGGTCGATCAGACGAACGGGCCGCGCGACCTGTAGCGATACCGTATGGCTGTCAGGGGGAGTAGAAACCTGAACAAATGCATCACCCTTGAACCGGCTGAGTTGTTGAAAGAACGGAGTATCGCCCTCTTCTTCGGTGATATTAGGTATCGGTATCAGAGTGGTACGAGCGTCTTCATAACCATCTGGTAGCAGGAAGCGGATTTCGGTGTAATCAGGATAGGCGCGCAAATAGCTGGAAAACAACTTTAACAACGAAGGCAGCATCAAGACATAGCGCTCTTCCTCGTCTTCCGTCAGCGCGTAAGCACGCATCAACGAGGCATCGGCAAACAGTTTGGCGTTCGCTTTGGCAACGTCCTGATGCATCTGGAAATTGCGCGCCATTTGGTCCATTAACGTTGTCATCTGGACCGAACTGCGCTCTACCGCGGTTGAACGCAGCTGTTCATAAGCGAGCCACCCTATTATCAACAGCGGAATCACCGCGAGGGGTACCACAACCAACAGTACCTTGGCGTGAAGACGCATGTGCTAGTACCAGGTCCAGTTAACGAGGCGCGAAAAAATCTCTGCACGGATTTTTTGCGTCCGGACAGGCAGGCGTTGATTGGTTTCCGACTTTTCCAGCGCCTTATCGTTCGGGTAGATAACCGGATCGCTCTTGAACTCAGCTGGAAGCAATGCTTCGGCGGCCAGATTCGGCGTGGCAGAGTAGACGAACAGCGCCAGCCGCGCAGCGATCTCCGGCTCGTTGAGAAAATTGATAAACTGTTTGGCCGCGGCTTTATTGGTGGAGCCACTGAGAACACTTATATAATCGACCCAGATATTACTGCCTTCCTTCGGGAGAAAAAATGCAATCTCGTCATGGTGTTCCTGGACCATCGAGGCATAGGAACTGTACATCATGCTCATGGCGACCTGGCCATTCACCAAAGCGGAATTTGCATCCCGGGAAACGGCTTTGTAGGTTTTAACGGCCGGCGCCTGCGCCTGGAGTAACGCCTCGGCTTCCTTTAGCTCTTGTACGTCGGTGCTGTTGAGCGAATAACCCAATGCCTTCAGTGCCACGCCAATCAGGTCTCTGGTGCCGCTGATCATCGCCACCCTGCCATGCAGTTCCTCGGCGGGCTGCAACAAATCCATCCAGCTTGTAACCGGAAAAGCTACCAGGTCTTGGCGGTAGGCTATACCCAGCGTTCCCCAGAAGTAAGGCACGCTGTACAATTCCGCCGCCTCGTGGACAGTGCGCCAGCGCGGATCGATATGCGCCAGGTTGGGAATATCCGTTTCATCAATAGGCTCTAGCCAGCCGCGTTTTGCCAGAATCCGAATCGCAGTACCGTCGATAATGGCCAGATCAAAGCCTCTACCCCCCGTTCCAAGCAAAAGCTCATCCCGCGCGGCGTCAGACTCGAAAAAGGTTTGTTTCACCGCAACGCCGGTGCGTTGTTTGAACTCCTCCAGAATCTGCGGGTCCATATAATCCGACCAATTAAGGAATAACAGTTCCGTTGGCTCTGACGCCTGCAGCGGACAGCTGAGTACAATCAAAGTAAGTGCCAGACACAAGACCTTGTATTTGCTGATGCAGGCTTTGTTTTTATTCATAATAACAGGCCAATAAGATGAAGGTACGGCGATCAGTAGACAATCCGCGAGAAAATGGCCGCGCGATTTTTATGAGCTCGAGGTGGCAAGCGACGATAGGCTTCCGAGTTTTCCAGCGCCTCGCCACTCGGGTAGATCACAGGATCATTCCTGAAATCCGCCGGTAGCAATGCTTCAGCGGCCAGGTTGGGAGTCGCATAATAGACATACTGCGCAAGCCGCGCGGCAATCTCCGGCTCATTAAGAAAATTGATGAACCGTTTGGCTTCAGCCTTTCGGGGGGAGGCGCTAAGAACGCTCAGATAATCGGTCCAGATATTGCCACCCTCTTTGGGAAGTACAAACGCAATATTGTCGTTATATTCCTGCAACATCCGGGTATCGCCGTTGTACATCATGCTCATGACAACTTGGCCGTTTAACAGCGCGGAATCTTCGTTCAGAGAAAGGTAGCGGTAGGTGTTAACCGCCGGAGCCTGTGCTTCTAACAGTGCCTCGGCATCTTTCATCTCATCTTCGTTGGTGCTGTTGAGCGAGTAACCCAGAGCCTTGAGAGCCGCGCCGATCATATCCGCGCTATCGCCAATCATGCTGATTTTACCGTGCAGTTCCTCTATCGGCTGTAACAGGTCCATCCAGCTTGAAACCGCGAAGGGAACTAGGTCCCGACGATAAACAATGCCAATCGTACCCCAGAAATAGGGCACGCCGAAGTCTTCGGCTTTTTCAAATTCGATGCGTCGACGTGGATCAATGTGCTTCAGATTAGGGACACTCGACTCATCGAGGCGCTCGAGCCAACCCCGTTTTGCCAAAATTCTGATTGAGGCGCCGTTGATGAGTGCCACATCGAAGCCTTTCCCTTCGGTCTTGAGCAGAAGTTCGTCCCTTGCAGTGTCGGAATCGAAATAACTTTGCTTTACGGTAATTCCGGTGCGCTGTTCGAATTCCGCGATAATTTCCGGATCCATATAATTTGGCCAGTTAAGGAACACCAGTTCCTTCGATTCTGCCGCTTGCGCAAAAACAGCGGTAAAGAACAAAAAAAGTGTGATCAACTTAGCCTTACGAAGACACATAACCTTCCCCACCAATCACCGGCGACAATACCGTCGTTAACTCATTTCAGACAATACTCTACGTTTGCCTTCAATCACAATTGGCGACATTCCGCCGTTGAACCTGTCGGGCCATCGCCAGCCATAGTAACCCACACGACCTGAAAAAAATCAGCGCCTCCTGAAACATCGCCATTGCCGACCCGTAGCGGTCAGTGGCACATCCTGAACAGGTTCCAACTGGGTGGGCACAACCAACCGTTAGGAGTACGCAATGAAAAACATGTACAAACCACCGTACTGATGGCCGCCCTTATTTCTGGCGCACTGACCACTGGCATCGCTCAGGCGGGCAATTATGCAGAAGCCAAGGTATGGGCAGAGAACCAAGCTGTTTCAGAAGGCACTGTGACCGCCAAAGAAGTCACCGCTAAAGCCAACGGCTGGATGGACTATCGGGATGCCCCGTTCGGTGGTAGCGAATTTTATATCCAATTGTTGCGTATTCCCGACCAAGCTTACCGTTGATGAACAATAAACCTGTTATGGGCAGCTGGTGCAGAAGACAGATATACTGAAACGGCTAACGTTTTTTTGACGCCAGACGACATAAATCGTACGCGCTAATAAAGAAGTCTTACCTTTGAGTGGAGCGCCGAATTATGAGCGACATTGAATTTTCTGTGCTCGAAGCGCAGCAGAAAATCCATGAACTGATCGCACAGCACCACCCGCTAGAACAGACCCTGGACGCGATAGCCGACTGGGTCAGTAGCATGATACCCAGCGCGCTAGTGTCAATCATGCGCTTTCATCCGGACACCAACAGCTTGAGCCTGATGCCCAGCGGCCGGTTTTCCGACGATTATTTTCGAGCCATGCAGGATATTCCAGTATCTGAGAACGTGGGTACCTGCGGCACGGCTGCATTCACCAAACAACTGGTTATTACCGACAACATTCAGCAGGACACCCGCTGGGACGGTTTCCACGACATCGCCGAGGCAGAGGGCGTACAAGCCTGCTGGTCTATGCCAATCTTGACCCCTAACAATGAGCTCTTGGGCACTTTCGCCACCTACCATCCTGCACCCGCTAGCCCCACCACAGAAGCTCAGCGCAATCTAGCCCGGGGCGCTGCCCTCGCAGCACTGGCCATTCTTCGCCACCGAGATGCTGAAGACCATTTGGTTCTCTCCGAGTGGCACCAGTCTCTGGTCGATAACCACCCCGATTGTGTGTACACCTTTGATTTGGACGGCTACGTCCGAAGCTGTAGTACGGCGGTGGAGCGCGTTACCGGTTACACAGCCGATAGCGTGCCGGGGCGGCACTTCAATTCTTTCGTTGAACCCGACTATCGCGCGCGGACCCAGGCGGCGTTCGACAGAGCCCGAAACGGTGAGGCCCTCACTTACGAAACCATGGCCACCCACGCATCTGGCTACCCCTACTTTATGGAGATCACCAACTTCCCGGTTACCATTCGGGGTGAGATCGTTGGCGTTTACGGTATCTGTCGGGACATTTCCAACCGCAAAAATCAGGACGCCGAGCTACGCTTACTCAAACGCGGCATCGAGGCAAGTCCCAATGGTATCGTTATGGCAGACGCACGCCACCCAGAGATGCCAATGGTCTATGCCAACCCGGCGTTTTCAGAAATAACCGGCTATACCCACAACGAGATCGTTGGCCATAGCTGGCACGTTCTTCATGGCGAAAACACGTCACCGGAAGCCGTCGAAGCCATAGAGCGCGGTTTGCGCCATCAAACCGAGATTAACGTTGAGCTGATTAACTATCGGAAAGACGGCATGCCTTTTTGGAACCATCTGAGGGTCAGCCCCGTGTTTGACACAGATGGTCTTTGCACTCACTTCATTGGCCACCAACAGGATATTACCCATCACAAACAGCAGGAAGCGAAGATCACCTTCCAGGCAACCCATGATCTGCTCACCGGCTTACTTAACGAGGCCTCGTTTAAAGAGACACTGCGTGATGCTCTTGCGGCCGATGGTGAGCGTGAGTCATTAGTTGCCATGTGCCTGGGTCTGGATGGATTCAAGCCCATTAATAAAGAACTGGGACACCCTGTAGGCGACCAAATACTCATGACCATTGGTCAGCGCCTGACCGCTCTGATTATGCCCAAGGTGACCGTTGCCCGGCTGGACGGGGATGAGTTTGGCCTGTTGGTACCCGGCTACACCTACCGGAACGACGTCATTCAGCTGGCCGAGCGCATCCTGGAACACCTTGCACAGCCGATCGACGTGAATGGCCAGATGGTCCACATCAGCGTCAGTATCGGAATTGCCTGTAACGGCGCGCATCCGGGCGCACCCCAAGAACTGATTGAGTTCTCCGGCCTCGCCCTGGAACGAGCTAAGCGGCAAGGACGAAACATCTGGCAGTGGTACAGCAGTCATAAAATAGAGCACAGTCGTAACAGCGTGAACCTGAGGCATGATCTTCACGCCGCACTGAATGAAAACCAGTTTGAAATCTATTACCAGCCCCTGGTGGACGCCGTTACCGGGCGCATGCGCAGCGTAGAAGCGTTGGTGCGCTGGCATCACCCGGCCCGCGGGATGATGATCTCCCCCGGTGAGTTCATTCCACTGGCCGAACAAACTGGCCAGATCGTGCCTCTGGGCCTTTGGATTCTCAGGCAGGCCTGCGCAGAAATGGCGGATTTCAATGCCCATCGGGAGCGGGCACTGCCGGTTGCCGTCAACATATCATCGCTACAATTTATTCGTGACGGCTTTCTTGACGACGTCCGCCGGGTGCTCAACGAAACCGGCACTCCACCCCAGCTGCTGGAACTGGAAGTGACCGAAAGCGTCTTATTGGACGGCACAGCCCCCGTTATCGAACTGATGGAAACCCTAAAAACCTTGGGCGTGCGTGTCGCTCTGGATGATTTCGGAACAGGCTATTCCAGCCTGAGCTATCTTCGGGACCTACCCGTTCACAAAGTGAAACTTGACCGCAGTTTTGTCGAGAAAACCGCTACTGATCAACGGGTTGCCGCCATCGTCCAGGGCGTAATTACAATGGCCCACCACATGGATATGATCGTGGTTGCAGAAGGAATAGAGACACGGGAGCAGCAGGAAGACCTGGCCCGCAGGCACTGCGATATCTTGCAAGGGTACCTTTTTGCCCGACCCATGCCTTTGGCCGAATTGAAGAAGCTGCCGGACCTCTTACCGGTTAATACGGCGACATAGAGTAAGCCGTAAAACCGACTCACTTTTAACGAGCCCATGATTGCCAGCCTTGCGTTCTATCGCCACAAAGCAACTTGTGCAATTATATGAATACATTGGATACGGGTTTTTTTTGATGCGCGACGAAACCGTAGAACTTGAGATTGACGTCTCTGAGCTTCGACTGGGCATGCACGTTATTCGTCTTGATTGCGTCTGGGAGGATACCGCTTTTCTGTTTCAGGGATTCGTTATTCAAAGTCGTGACGAGATCGACGCCCTCCAGATACAGTGCCGCAAGGTCGTTATCGAAGGTAAGGTGAAACGTGAACTTGACAAGATTCCTCAAGGCCCTTTAGATAAGCCCGATACAGCCTATTTCCAACGGTTCTCAACAGATTCCGGGAACACGGGCACCACCAAGAAATCAGGAAAAAAATCACACCCGAACGCCCAGCGCAGCACCAGGCGCGCTACCTACATCAACAAGGTGGATGTAAACACCGAAATTCGCACAGTCACCCGTCACTACGCTGAAGCAAAATCCGTTGCCGCCGGCATCATGGCCAGCTTGCGAGTAGGGCGAACTCTTGATATCAATCGTGCGCGCGAGGTGGTGAATAACTGCGTTGACAGTATTCTGAGAAACAACGATGCCCTGCTGTTGCTGACTAAGTTAAAACAGAAGGATGACTACACCGCAGAGCACAGTCTAAACGTGTCGATTCTGTCTGCGGCGTTTGGCAAGCGCCTAGGGTTGCTAGAAGAAGAGATCCGTACGCTCGGACTGTGCGGTTTGTTACACGACATTGGCAAAACAAAAGTGCCCCTGGAAATTCTTCAAAAGTCAGGCGGGCTGACACCCCAGGAGTACTGCATAATGCAGAACCACGCTAACTGGGGGCGCGACATGTTAATGGCGCTACCAAAAGTGGTTCATGCCACAATCGATGTTGCCTACAACCATCACGAACGTCTGGATGGCCGCGGTTACCCTCGCGGCCTGGTGGATCATCAGATCCCCTATAACGCGAAAATCGTAGCCATCGCCGACACCTACGATGCCATCACCAGCAACCGGGCTTATGATAGCGCCCGTTCATCCATGAGCGCACTCAAAACTATTCACCGATTTCGCGGTACGCAGTTTGATTCGGAGCTTGCTAGGGAGTTCATCCTGATGATCGGCATTTACCCGCCCGGCTCCATCGTAGAACTGAAAACCGGCGAAATCGCCATCGTGCTCACCAGCAACCCCAAAAACCGGCGCAAACCGCGGATTATGCTGGTCAGAACGGCCGACAAAAAACGTATACCAAAATACGCGACGCTGGATTTAGACCTTCATCCGAAAGCCGACAGCGGCGAACTGTTCACCATCTCCAAAGAATTGCCAGATGGCACCTTCGACGTGTTCATTCAGCATTTTATTGAAAACGGACTGGTACTTAACTATTAAATCTCAGGTTCGAGCATGTTTTGGTTTCAGGTCGCACGCCCGGGCTGGTGGTACTGTTAACAATCGTGTCCATATCAACAAGGTGTCCCATTTCCCGCAAATAAATCGGACCCGGATTAAAATAAATTTGTCGATCTGCCAAGCTAGATTCTGAACCACTCACGCATAACGTTCACACACTTAGGAGCCTGCCATGTCCATCTGGGTTGATGCCGATGCCTGCCCGGTGCCCATTCGCGAAATTATCTGCCGCGCGGCAGCGCGCTGGAAGGTACATGCCACGTTTATTGCCAACCACGTTGTTCCATTGCCACCGGGTCCGTTTATTCACACCCGCCAAGTGATGCAGGGGTTTGACGTGGCAGACAATGAAATTATGGATCAGCTCAAAGCTGGGGACCTAGTAATCACACAAGATATCCCCCTGGCCGCAGAAGCCATTGAAAAGGGGGCAGATGTGTTCAACCCCAGAGGCCAGGCATTTACAAAAGAGAATATTCGCCAACGCCTGGCGATGCGTAATTTTATGGAAGAAATGCGCAACGCAGGCCAGGTTACCGGCGGCCCGGCGCCCTTCGGCCAGAGCGACCGCAAAGAATTTGCAGACAAACTGGACCGCTGGCTGCAACGTAATCGGTAGTTGCTGGTCTAAGATTGAAACAGGAGATCTTTATGCGGGTTTTACAGCAAGCTGTTATCGGTTTTGCCTTGCTGGTCGGGGTTCTGCCGCTGGCGTTCAGCCAGACCTTCCCGTCTGACGCAGGCCCCTTTCAGCTTGAAACCATCGCAGAGGGGCTGGAGCATCCTTGGAGCCTGGCGTTTTTGCCAGACGGCTCAGCCCTGGTCACCGAGCGGCCCGGAAGATTACGAATAATCCAGAACAGCTCGCTGGCGACTAAGGCTATTCATGGTGTGCCCGAGGTGGCCGCAGCCGGCCAGGGCGGGTTATTTGACGTCATACTGCACCCGGACTTTGCCAGCAACAACACCCTGTTTCTTAGCTACGCTCATGACTCGTCAGAGGGGATGACCACCCGGGTGGCCCGCGCTGTGCTGGATAACAACGAACTCAAAACCCTTAAGGTCATCTTCGAAGCCTTGCCCCGTTCGAACGGCACACGCCACTTTGGCGGGCGCATGGCTTTTGACAGCAGCGGCTATCTTTACATCGCCGTGGGCGATCGCGGTGAAAAAGATCGCGCTCAAGACACCCGCGATGACGCTGGCGGTGTGCACCGCATTACCATCGACGGCGAACCTGCACCGGGCAATCCGGGTTTGGGAAGCTCCGCTATCCGTGACACGTTCTACACTTGGGGCAACCGCAATATTCAGGGTATGACCGTTCACCCACAGACCGGCGAAATCTGGACTCACGAACACGGCCCCCGCGGCGGCGATGAAGTGAATATCCTTTACGCCGGCACTAATTACGGCTGGCCGGAAATCACCTACGGCATCGGTTATTCGGGGCTACCGATCACTTCGGATACCCATAAAGAAGGCATGGCCCAGCCGTTGCACTATTGGGATCCGTCCATCGCACCGTCAGGTATGGCGCTTTACAGCGGCGAGCTGTTTCCACAATGGCAGGGTGATGTGTTTGTGGGCGCATTGAAACTGCGCAAACTGGTACGACTAGGGACAAACGAAAATGACAAAGTGATTGCGGAGGAAGACTTGCTGCTTGATCTGAACGAGCGCATTCGCGATGTCCGGTTTGGCCCTGATGGCGCTTTGTGGCTGCTGAGCGATGCCCGCCAAGGCAAGCTTTACCGTATGGCACCCACACAATAGCGTGGGCGGGCTTATTCCGCCCTGATCCACTCTACCCGCAACTCGAATTCACCAGCGCGCTTGTCGCCCAGTAGCAAGCCAATGGCTTCTACATGTTCAACATCCAGAGGTGGGCCGGAAAGCGCGCGGCCACGAAAACGCGGACTCAGCTGGGAAATCACTATAACCGACTCTGTCCACTCGCCTGCGAGTGTCGGGAACTCGGCGGTATAAGCAATAGGGGAATGGCCATAACGGGCGTCGGTGTATAGCCTGAGCTGGTAACTGCGACCATCGCCTTTCACCCGCAGTCGCAGGGTGTGAAAGGCGCTCACATCAAACTCGTGGCCGCTGCTTTTCACCGACGAAAAACCACCGTTGTTCTCCAGCGATATCTGTCCGGAAAAAACCAGCTGGCCATCCACAATTTCTGGTCCACCGCGGGATTCGCCGCCCATCACACCGTCATTTACGGCGTACCACTCAGGCGCGGGTGAGGTCACAGAAAAATCCACCAAGGTGTAACCACTGCCTGCGTTTGTATTCATTGCTTCGCGCCCCCTAAAAAGATTATTAAAACGCAAAAAACGCACCGATATTAGCCATCATCGTCAGCGTCAAGTAAACCACTCCATCCTACCAGAGGAAATTAAGAACCAGCGGGATAGACAACACGGCCAACAGGGTTTGCCCGCTAATGATACCCGCCATCAGCGGTGCATCGCCGCCTAGCTGACGCGCAAGAATATAAGCCGAGGTGGCTGTTGGCAAAGCCGCCAGCAGAATCATGACCTGCACCAGCAAGAGCTCGAAGCCTAAAAAATAGCCGATGCCGGCAGCAATCATAGGCATCACCAGCAGCTTAAGAATTGACGACATCACAAACGGCATCGAAGCGCCGCGTAACACGTTCAGTTGCAGGCCAGCACCCACCGTCATCAAGCCCATAGGTAAAGCCAGGCTGCTCAGTGGCCCCAGAGTGCCGGCCAACAGCGGGTGAAAGCCCAGCTCGAAGTAACTCCAGGCAATACCCAGCAGCGATCCGACAATCAATGGATTGGTAATGATCATCCGTAGCACCGGCAGAAGCTGTATCCGCTGGCCCGCAGTCGTCAGCGAAAACATAACGATGCACAGCAGATTCAGCATGGGCACCATAATAGCCACGACGATGGCTGTCAGCGCCAGGCCCTCATCGCCCAGCAGCATTCCCCCCGCCGCCAGTGCGACGTAGGAATTGAAGCGGGTGGCGCCTTGAAAAACCGACGAAAACACCGGGCCACTCCAGCGCCAGAAGCGCTGGATAATGGCCAGTATCAGAGTCATGGATACCAGCGTTGCACCAACCAGTACGGCAACATCGGCGTAAACCGACGGCGCCACATGCGCCTGCCCCAACTTGTACACGAGCATGGCGGGAAACAGAACGTAATAGGTAAAGCGTTCTGCCTGGGGCCAGAACTCAGGCCCGGGAAAATTCCAGCGGCGGAAAAGGTGCCCGAGGGTGATTAGCAGAACAACCGGCACCAATGCATTGAAAAAAACGTTCATTGCCCAGCCCTGTGAAGAAAAAAACTAATACAAAGCTTGCTATAGTTTTCCAGGCAGAACAACCAGTGCTTCGGTTATCGTAAATAGGATTGTTGTCGCAACGCGCATATAGCAAAGGATAGCCGCAGGTAAAGCTTAGCCGGGTATCCTGCCGTTTACTGGTAACGCTGTACAATACGCTCCAGTTCACCCGCGGCGCGGGCTTCGTCCAGCGCTTGCTGCAGGTCTGCCACAATGGCCGGGTCGGTTTCATTGCTGAACGCCAGGTACATGGGTGTTTCACGGAACGTAAGAACCGGCTTCAAGCCGCTAACGCCAAATTCTTTCTTGGCCACCAGTGGGCCCACCAAGCCGTCCGTTACCCAAAGGTCGGCCTGGCCCAGCACCAAGCGGCGGGTATTAACCTCACCCGAGGCTGCCATAATCACGTTAAAGCCTTTGGCGGTTAAATAATCCGACATCACATCCCCTTTGTAACCGGCAATCTGCAGGTCTTTGGCGTCGTTCAGCGAATTCAAAGTAATGTCAGAATCCGGAGCCGCGAACAAGGTCCACTGAATGGAAGCCAGCGGGCCCACCCACTGGAACTGACTGGCGCGCTCTTCGGTTTTGGCAGTACAAAATAACGCGTGATTTTTTCGGCCCTGAACCCAGTTGTACGCGTAACTCCAGGCCCGCATTTTCATCATGTAATCATAATCAACCCGAGCCAGTGCAGCTTTAACCATGTCCGTGCAAATACCGGTGATGTCTTCTTCATTATGGGCAACCGCTTTGCCAGAAAAGGTGTCGTTATAAGGCGGGTATTTTTCAGTAAAAATGTACAGTTTCTCTGCACCTACAGCTGTCGCCGTCGCGCTGAATAACAGCAGCGACAATAAGCCGTAGCTAATTCCTTTCACAGCACGAGCGGTCAGAGAATTCATGGCGGTCGGCATTCAACATGTCCTTATCACTGGTTTTGGCGCACAAAATGCACCTTAAGTACGTTGGAATTGGACACCGTAACCACTGCTGATTGCAACCCAATCCGCCCAAACTTCTGACTCCGATCAAAGAAACGCCAAGCTAAAATCTATAGTTCTAGCTTAAGCACCCGTTAAGGCCGAGTTCGCCGTGCATACAGTAAGGCTGGCACTGTCATGTATCTGTCAAAGCGGCCAGTTTTAAACGCTGCAAAGTCACAGCATTCATCAGCATTATCGGGCAGCCGCCACCCGATATGACAAACTGACTCGTCATTATGAGAGCACCGTGTCATTGGCTTGCGCATTTCTCTGGCTGCCAATGTGAATTGTCAACGGCCCCTAGCAGAGTGTTGAGACGACGTTATACCGCTGGAAACCGAACGGGTGATCAGCAAGCAATACGCCAGTGCGTTTTGGCACGATTCCCTTTACTACCGGTCTCATGGTCGCAACCGCCCTGGCTATCCTGTTCTCTTACGTCGCAGGTATTCGCTCGGTCATGTGGACCGACTCCATCATGCTGACCCTGGCGTCCATGCTTGTCCCGGGACGTCTATGCAAACGTCAAGCCTGACACCAGCGAAAAGAGCCAGCTTACTATCGGTAAGATCGTCCACCCGATCATCGCAATATTGGCGTACGGCTTTGCCCAGCTTGAACTTAACCCATCGCGGTATTGTCCGTTGCAGCCTTTTCGGGACTGGCAATCATGGTTCCGGCGATCATTGGCGCCTTCTACTGGCGTCGCGATACTGCAGCTGGCGTGCTCGTCAGCGTGATCGGTGCCGAAGTGACGGGTGTTGTTGGACACAGTTATCCAGCAGGCACCGCCACTAAATCAGGTACTCCCTTGGCCCGAGGAGCGGCGGAGCTGGCGATCAGAATGGGAGTGACGCGATTGGTGCAAGTACTCTGCTTGACCGGCCCTTTAACTGACCACTCGGTCGGTCAAGGATTTGATGTCCAGCTCCTGACCTTCTTTACAGGTTTCCATAACGATATAGCTGCGTGAGTCCTTAACGCCGGGCAACGCCAGTATCGTCTCACCAAGCAAGGTCCGGTATTGTTCAATATCGGCGACGCGGGCTTTGATGAGGTAGTCAAAGTTGCCGGAAACTAGATGGCACTCCTGAATTTCCGGCACGCGGATGGCGGCCTGTTTGAACTGGGCAAACACGTCGGGGCCGGTTCGGGTCAGACTGACCTCAACAAAGACCACAAGCCCCATTCCCAATCTTCCTGCGTGCAGAGTGGCTCGGTAGTGCTTGATATAGCCATCCCTTTCGAGCTTGCGAACTCTTTCAAGACAAGGGGTTGGGCTCAGATTTACTCGATTGGACAACTCATGGTTGGTCACTCGGGCATTGGTCTGCAGTTCGTCTAAAATGGCCAAATCGATGCGATCGAGTTTTCTCATGTCACCTTACCTTTCGCTTAGACATAGTTTCAAAACAGTTAATCGTGCTGTTTGGCGTGAAAATAAAGATGAATCTATCGGTTTCTGGAGAATAATGAGCATTTAATTTTGCAGCGTCTATATACACTTATACTCTTGCTATGGCTCATGGGTCATCGGTAAACGTGGCCTGAACAGGAGAGTGAATATGATTATTGGTATACCAAAGGAAATTAAGAACAATGAATTCCGCGTTGGTTTAGGGCCCGAAGCTGTCCAGGAGTTAGTTGCCCACGGTCATCAGGTAGTGGTTCAGGCCAGTGCCGGTGCGGGCATTGACTTTACGGATGAGCAATACCTGGCTGCCGGTGCAAGTCTTGTGGCTTCTGCGGAGGAAGTGTTTAAGCAGGCTGAACTGATCGTAAAAGTAAAAGAACCCCAAGCCAGCGAGCGAGCTTTGCTTCGCCCTCACCATACGTTGTTTACCTACCTGCACCTTGCCCCAGATGTTGCGCAAACCAAAGAGCTGTTGCAAAGCGGAGCCACCTGCATTGCGTATGAGACCGTGACCGACGGAAAAGGCGGTTTGCCGTTGCTGGCCCCCATGTCGGAAGTTGCCGGGCGTATGAGCATCCAAGCCGGGGCTCGGTGTCTGGAAAAATCTCAGAATGGTCGAGGTATGTTGTTGGGTGGCGTGCCCGGAGTGCAGGCGGCGATGGTGGCGATCATTGGTGGTGGCGTGGTGGGCTTCGCTGCGACGCAGATGGCAGTGGGCATGGGCGCTCGCGTAGTGGTGCTGGATAAGTCCATGGAGGTGCTAAGACGCTTTGATGCGATTTTTGGAAACCGGGTTCAGACCTTATTTTCCTGTGCCAAGACAATTGAGGAAACGGTACTGCAAGCGGATGTTGTCATTGGTGGTGTGCTGATTCCGGGGGCGGCGGCGCCTAAGCTGGTGACTCGTGAGCTGATCTCGAGAATGAAGCCAGGTTCCGTGGTCGTGGATGTTGCCATTGACCAGGGCGGCTGTTTTGAAACATCAAAACCTACCACTCATGCCGATCCGACCTATGTGGTGGACGGTGTGGTGCATTACTGCGTTGCCAATATGCCCGGAGCCGTTGCCCGAACATCTACTTATGCCCTTAACAATGCGACGCTGCCTTATGTGTTGCAGATCGCCGATAAAGGCCCGCGCAAGGCCCTGGAAGACAATGAACACCTTCTGAATGGGCTAAACGTAGTGAAGGGCCAGCTTACCTGTCCATCTGTAGGCGTTGCGCAAGGCATCGAGTCCATAAGTCTGACACATGGACTGACGTTGATCGATTGAGCTAGCGCGCTCGTCAAGTAGTGTGACGCACCCGCACCGAGTTCGCTTTCGAGCGGTGGGGGCGCTGCTTGATTTGATAACAGCGCCCACGGGGTTTGCCTCAGTCTGGAATTCCCGTCTTATTAAGGAATTAACGCCAGCTCGGCATCACGCTCCTCGCGGCTAGGGCGAAGTTGCGGCAGGCCTTTTTGTTGACGGCGCAAGCCCAACCAGTACAGCAGAGGCGCCGCAATGAAGATCGATGAGCTAGTACCCACTACAATGCCGAACAGCATCGGCAGGGCAAAACTGGACACCGCGCTGCCGCCTGCAATGCCCATGGGCAGCAGGGCCAGCAGGGTGGTGACCGAGGTAAACACGGTGCGGGTCAAGGTAGACGATATGCTTTCGTTCAGCAGTTGCAGCATGGGTTTGCCTGGGGTGAGCCGCAGATTTTCCCGAACCCGGTCGAACACCACCACTTTGTCGTTTACCGAATAGCCAATCAGCGCCAGCAAAGCCGCAACCGCCGTTAAGTTAAACTCAAGACCGGTAAGCGCAAAAAAGCCGATGGTTTTTGTCAGGTCCAGCGCAATGGTCAAGGTTGCGGCGGCTGCAAAATGGGATTCAAAGCGAATCCACAAGTAGGCCAACATGCCGGCACCCGCCAGCAGAATCGCCAGAATCGTAGCATCGGAGAAACCGCCGCTGACTTTAGGCCCGACCATGTCTACTTTTGGGAATTCGGCCGTTGGCGAAAGAGCGCGCACCGCGGTTTTCAGCGAATCCACTACGCCGTCGGCCTTACTATCTGAATCACTCGCTGAATGGTTCAGCACGGGCAAGCGCACCAGATACTGGCCTGCATCCGCCGGGCCAGACTCCTGAATCGACGCACCGCCCAAGCCTGCGCTGGCCAGAGCCTGGCGCAGCTGCTCTACGCTGGTGTTTTCGGCTCGCACTTCCACCAGGGTGCCCCCGGTAAAGTCCACGCCGTATTGCAGTCCCGGGCCAAAAAACAGCACGATAGAGCCAATCGACAGCAAGGCCGATAACGCCAAACCGATGAAACGGCCGCGCAGAAAATCGACACCGCGCGCGGCCAATCGGTCCAGCGTTTCTATGCCGTGAATGGCCAGAGGCTGACGGCCCATGGCCCGCACCCGCCATTCCATCAACAAGCGGGTGACCGCAATGGCCGTGAACATCGACGTCAACAAACCAATGCCAATGGTGACGGCAAAACCGCGTACCGGGCCGCTGCCGAACATGAACAATAAGCTGATAGCAATCAGCGTGGTCATGTTGGAGTCCAGAATAGTGCTGTAAGCGCGACTAAAACCCTGGCGCACCGCCATAGGGGCAGAAAGGCCGTTACGGGTTTCCTCGCGGATGCGCTCGTTAATCAGAATGTTGGCGTCTACCGCCATACCAATGGTTAGGATAATACCGGCAATGCCGGGCAGAGTCAGCGTGGCGCCAAGCACGCTCAGCACACCGAATACCAGGCCGACGTTCACCGCCAGGCCCACACAGGCAATCGCGCCCCAGCGGCCGTAAAGGCCCAGCATAAAGGCGAATACCAAAGCCGCGCCCAGCAATCCGGTACTTAACCCCATGGCAATGGCATCGCTGCCCAAGTCTGGCCCAACAGTCCGTTCTTCCAGCACGTTTAACGGCACTGGCAAGGCGCCACCGCGCAGTAACAGGGCCAGGTTGCTGGCTTCGGCGCTGGTAAAACCACCACTGATTTCACCGCTGCCGCCGGCAATGGCACTGCGAATCACCGGCGCAGTGATTACTTTACCATCCAGCACCACCGCCAGCGGCCGGCCGATGTTAGAGCGGGTCATCTCGCCAAACTGGCGCGCGCCATCGCTGTCGAGCTTGAAGTTCACCACCGGTTGCCCGTTGTCAGAGTTAAAGCCTAGCTGGGCATCGCTGATGTGCTGGCCTTCCATAGCCACCCGCCGCTCCAGACTGTAGCGCTCGCCTTCCACGCTACCCGGCAGATTCATTAGCGCTTCGTTATTGCTATTGGCGACCCAGTGAAAGGTCATTTTTGCGGTAGTACCGAGCAGTTTGCGAATACTGCTGGGGTCGGCCACGCCGGGCATCTGGACTAGAATGCCATCGTTTCCCTGGCGGGTGATGCTGGGTTCTACCAAACCGCTTTCGTCCAATCGCTGGCGTACCACTTCCAGACTGCGCTCGAGCGCATCATTGGTTAACGCAGTAATGCGGCTGTCACTCAACGTCAACGTCAACTGACCGCCCTCTATCACAACGTCGAAGCGTCGGGTGCCGTCGCTGTTGTCGCGAGCTAGAGCGCGGGCCACGGTGGCAGCCGCTTGCAGCTGCTCCGGCTTCTTCGCCATAACCACTACCGCGCCACTTTCCGCTTTTGGCCTGACACCGGTTACCCCTGCGGCTACCAGCTTCGGCCCAAGTTCCTCTGCAATGGTGCGGGTTTCGGCATCAAACAGCTCGGCGGTGTCGGCCGCCAGCAACAGATGCGAGCCACCTTGCAAATCAAGGCCTAACGATATTGTGGTACTGGTGTACCAGGCGGGAAGTTTAGCAACGGCTTGCGCTGGCAACAGATTTGGCAGCGCAGCTAACAGGCCCAACAGTATAACCAAGCCGTAGACCAGAGCTCGGGCTTTCATAGATTTCATGGCACATCCTCACAGACGACGCCTGCCGGCAGCTTTAGCAACGGCAGGCAAGCGTAATAACGGGAATTTCGGGCAGTGCGAAAAACAGTCGTTATGGCGTTAAGTCAAAGGAGGAGCCCGCAGAATAGGCCAAAAATTGGGAGGATGACGAACGACATGCCCGGCAACAGGGCAGAAAACCGCCTCTTGGCTGCCGGACTGCGGCAATAATAGAGATACCCATGCAGAAGGCGATGGCGAGTTGTCGCCGCGGTCTGGCGCTGTCGCCACAAACCGCAAGCGACTGCCCTGATCGCTGGCCACCAGAGCCTGAACAGTGTGCTTGGTATAACCGAGGTCAGAGTTTGCAGCCGGGGCAGAAAAACCATTCAACAACAACCCGAGAGCCAACACCGCCAGCAGCAATGACAACCGATAACCGAAGCGCGCGGCTGGCAGAAAAGTTTGGCAATGGCGTGGGTGCATGGGGGTATCTCGCTGGTTCGGAAACTAATATGGGGCCGGCGCTGTGAATCGTCAACTCAGTGTTTCCACTATTGTAATAGGGTTTTAATGAAAGGCAGCGGTACACAACGGGGAACTCCCGGCATTGTTGCGAGTCACACCGCGCCAACAGCTGTCATTTTTAAGGAGTGAGGATGCTTTCCGTAAATCTGGGGCCACTTAACTTGCCAGTGGGCCATCTGCTGCTGATATTCGCCTTCATAGTGGCGCTGATAACCGGTGCTATAGCCGGGCGTAAAGAAGGTGTCCCCATCGCTGGCACCCTGGCGGATATTTTTCTGGTGGCGCTGCTGGCAGCGCGCATTGGCTTTGTTGCGTTTTACTTTGAATATTACCGCGATGACCTGCTGGGCATTATTGATATTCGTGATGGCGGTTTCAGTGTGCTGGCCGGTATTGCCGGAGCGTTGGTGTTTATCGCCTGGCGCATGCGCCGGCACGCACGAATACGCCGCCCACTGGCCATTGCCATGACAGCGGGCCTGATCAGTTGGGGCGCAATTGCCGGGCTAATCGCCCTGATGGAGCAACAAACCTCCAGCTTGCCCCAAGCCAGCCTCGCCACTCTTGATGGCAAGCCTGTACAGTTATCTGAACTGGCTCCGGGCACACCCATGGTGGTGAATCTGTGGGCCACCTGGTGCCCACCCTGCATTCGGGAAATGCCGGTATTGGAGCAGGCGCAGAAAGATAATCCCGGTGTGGCCTTTGTTTTTGTCAATCAGGGTGAACAACCGGAAACGATTCGCCGTTTTATGCAAGAGCAGGGCCTAAGCTTGACGAACCTGATGACCGATTTCGGCGGCAGCCTGGGCCGTAATACCGGCAGCCACGGCCTACCTACTACCCTGTTTTATAACGCTGAAGGCCGACAAGTGGATGCTCATATAGGCGAGCTGTCTAATGCCACCCTAACCAGCAATCTGGAAAAGCTTGAGGTTCCCTGAGCCGTAATCAACGTATCTGACCCTATAGGAGAAAATTGTTATGGCTTCACCCGCCACCTTTACAGCCAGCGCACTTGCAATCCATAAACCAGGCCGCTGGCAGCCATTGCTAATGGCGGCTTTGGCCGCAGCCACTCTGAGCGCCAGTGGCATCGCCTTCGCCCAGGAAAGCTACCCGCCTGCGGTGCAACTGTTGATTGACCGCGGCGTATCCATTGCTGACAGTTTCGAAGCGCCCGGCGGCCTGACCGGCTACGCCGGCGATATGCAAGGTCGGCCAGTCGCGTTTTACCTGACGCCTGACGGCAATCATATTATTGTGGGCCCGATGCTGAATGCCAATGGTGACAACCTCACCGAACCAAAAATACAGGAACTGGTACAGGGCCCGCTGAACCAGAAAGCCTGGGCACAAATGGAAGACAGCGCCTGGATACTGGATGGCAGCGCCGATGCGCCGGTCATTGTGTATACCTTTACCGATCCCAACTGCCCCTACTGCCACCGTTTCCGCCAAGCCGCAGAGCCCTGGATTGACGCCGGCAAAGTGCAGCTGCGCCACGTGATGGTGGGCATACTGCGCGAGGACAGCCTGTCTAAAGCCGCCACCATTCTGGGCGCAGACGACCCCCAGGCTGCCCTGCGTAACAACCAGCAAAGTTACAACAACGGCGGCATAGAGGTGGACCGCGAGCTGGTCAGTGCCAACAACAAACGCATCACCGCCAACAACCGTTTGATGGGCGAACTGGGGCTTAACGCTACCCCCAGCACCTATTACAAAGATGAAAATGGCCAAATCCAAATGCAACAAGGCTTACCGCTCCCAGAAGACATGCCAACAGTGATGGGGAGTGCCCAGCCCTAACGGTTTTGCCATAGTATTTTATCGTCAGTGATCCGTACGTTGATACGGCTCGTTGTTTGACCTTGATCCGCAAGCAATCTAGGTTTGATAGATAGGTTCAAAGTGTTTCAGTCCAACGGGCTGATTGACCCTTCTGCCACTGACCTGCTGGTGGAGCTTGAAAAATGGGCCAACGGCCTGAAATCCATGCGGTAACAGCACAACACGCCCGGACCCAATGACACCGTTAACCGGCCGTAGTAAACTGGCCAAAATCCGGAATTTATAAACACCGCCGTATCCTGCTCCGCTATACAAAAGGATACGGTGGTGTTTTTTTAGCTTACGAGGCTCTATGACTTCTATTGCACCCGTCCCTTCAGAATCCGCATCAGCATCGTCCGTCAACCCGGTGCTTGACCTGCTTAGCCGCCACCGTTCCATTCGCAAGTTTACTGACCAGAAAATTCCGGCCGAGCTGCTGTCTAATCTGCTGCACGCCGGCCAATGCGCCGCTACCTCCAGCCACGTGCAGGCTTACACGCTGATTCACGTAGTTGACACCGCAAAGCGTGAGCGTTTGGTCGAGCTAACCGGTGGACAAGGTTACGTGGCTTCCGCCTCGGATTTTTTCGTGTTCTGCGCCGATATGAAGCGCCCGACCGAAGCTGCCGCAAGAGCTGGCGCCGAAATAATTACCGGCACCACCGAGCAGTTGCTGGTGGCCAGCATAGACGCAGCAATGATGGCGCAGAACCTTGTGGTGGCAGCAGAATCTGAAGGGCTGGGCATTTGCTACATCGGTGGTATCCGTAATGACCCGGCTGCTGTTAGCGACCTGCTGAACCTGCCCGATCAGGTGTATCCGGTATTCGGCCTGTGTCTGGGCTATCCGGACCAAGATCCCCAGGTGAAGCCACGCCTGCCACTTAGCGTCATCGTGAAAACGGACAGTTACAACAGCGAACAGGACAACGCGCTGATTGATGGCTTTGACGCCACTATGGAAACCTATTACAGCGAGCGCCTCGGCGGTAATAAGTCCAGCAACTGGTCGAAGCAGCTTAAACCCCTGTTCACCAGCAAGCTGCGCCTGCATCTGAAGGAGTTTCTGGAAAAGCGCGGCTTGGGCCGGCAATAGGCGGCACTTCGAAATGGTAGTAAATCGGGGACAGATTTAAAATCTGTCCCCTTTGAATATATAGGCGTGGCATTCAGGGACAGATCTGAAATCTGTCCCTGGCTCCTGATGTGATGCGTATCAGGGCGTGACCTTCTCCCACACTGTTAGCTCTGACAGGCTGTGCTGAAATTTATTGCGGGTTTCACGAATCACGAACGGCAGGCTGCGCGGCGCGCTCATCAAGCGGAAGTGCGGCGCTAGCAAGTCTTTTAGACCGTCCAGAGTGCTGTAATTTTCACCGTCTTTCTTGTACCCACCAACCCATTTTTCCCGCGGAGTGTATTCCTCCAACCAGGTATAAGGTGAGGCAATCACCAGCACGCCATTGTCGTTCAGACGCTCGTGAATGCGAGTCAGAAACTGCGCCGGATCGTATAGGCGGTCAATCAGGTTGCCAGCCACAATCAGGTCATAGTTATTGAACAACGGCTTTAGGTTACAAGCGTCGCCCTGATGGAACGCTACACGCCCGGCGGACTCGGTCAAGCCTAATTCCTCTAGTGTGCGCTCGTGGTAGCTCACCAGATCGCCCTCTTCGGGAAGGGCGTAGCGAATCACTTTCTGTTCTGCCATCTCTACCCCTTTCTGGATGAAATTGGCTGAAAAGTCGATGCCATCCACATGCTCGAAGCGGGTAGCCAGTTCAAAACTGGTTCGACCACAAGCGCAACCAATATCCAGGGCGCGGCCGTAGCTTACGCCACTTTGGTCAGCCGTAGAGCGCTCGTCGAGGGCGGCAATGCCCGCCATCGCCAATTCTTTAGGGAAGTTGGCTTCGCCGTGCCAGTTTTCACCGAAATTAAATTCCGAGTACTGGGCAAGGATTACATCGTTTTCGTAATATGCGCTGGGGTGCTTCAATTCGGCCTCCGAGGCCACATAGCGGAATCCCGCATGCTGGAAGAAATGACGGCGGAACGCATAGCGGGCACTGAGCCGCGCCTCGTTACCGCAAGAAATCCACGACCCACCTTTAATCAGGTTGTGGCGATTATCAAATGTAGGTGTGGTGAAATCATCGTACAACGGATGCACCTCAAACCCGGCAAATGGGTACATCGGCGTTTCAGTCCACTGCCACACGTTACCAACAACATCAAACCACTGGCCATGGCGGAAGCGGGTAACCGAGCATGCAGACGCGCCATGATCCAGGTGCAAGTTGGCGGCAGCAGGCTCGGCGCCTACTTCCGCTACCTGAGCCACTTCGGCCAGGCGGTGCCATTCGTCTTCGGTGGGCAGTCGCACAGGACGGCCACTATCCACCGCTTTCCATTCGCAGAAGGCTTTGGCTTCGTGGTAATTCACCTCCGCTGGCCAATCCCAGCGCATTTCCACTTCTTCGGTCATCAATCGCAAAAACCATTGATTATGCCACACCCAGAAAGTGGGGTGACTGACTTTGACAAATGCTCTCCAGCCTAGGCCCTCTTCGCTCCAGTAGGCATCTTGGCTGTAGCCACCGGCTTCAACAAATTCTAAAAATTCTTGATTGCTCACCAAATATTTTGATGCGTCGAACATGTCTACATTGGCTTCATGGCTGCCATATTCGTTGTCCCAACCGTAATATTCACCACCAACCGGCAGGCCCAGAGACACATCGCCCGCCGCCACCGGCAGCAGTTCGTTCTGCGGTGCTTGCCCGCTCTGGGTATTGGGCGCCCACTCTGGCTGCGGCTGCACGTACTCCAGCTTTTGCTGACGGATCAGCACCGATGAAGTTTCCAGATGAATGCGCTCGTGATCAATACCCATCAAAATCGGCCAGAACGGGCTCTTCCAGCTCACCGGCAACTGCAAAGGCAAGGTGCGAATAAGATCCACCATCATGGCCCGGACTTTTTGGCGATAGGCCATAACCGCCGACACTTTGGGCCAGGCGTAGTTGCCTTCGTTCAGATCGTCCCAGCTCATTTCATCCACGCCCACCGCAAAGGTCGACTCCATCAAAGGATCAATACGCTCGGGCAGAATCTTTGCCAGCACCAACTTATTAACAAAAAAGGTGGCGGTATGGCCCAAATAAAACATCAGCGGGTGGCGCAGAGGTATCGACTTCTTAAAATAGGCGTCGTCACCGGCCAATGTTGTAAACAGGGATTCGTAGGTGTCAAAAGTGTCGCAAAAACAACGCTCGATTTCCTCGCGCTTCTGCTGTATGTCGCCTTCGGCCAGATTGACCGTGCGGCTAAACGGCTTAGCCGGCTTTATGGTAGGGTTCGGCGCGGCAGCCAACTCAGCGGTTTTTTCAATCACAGTTCTCTCCTGATTCCTTTCTATTTCTGATTATCTAAACGGCATGGGTACAACCACCGAACCGCCCGGGGGCAAGTGTTGATATGGGGGGGATGTACGCTGATGCTGGGCAAACAGCTTCATTCGCCCTGGATTTTTTGCCCCTGAGCCGGATGCCAAGATCCCGATAACAGATTCAGGCCAAGCACGAGTTATATAAGTAACTGGAGGTGAGGGAAAGATATTTCAACACCGGCGTCGTCCAGCGCCTGTTTCACTCGTTCAAGCAATTCGGCAATGATGCACGGCGGCACATCCAGACTGTCTGGGTAATCCACATCTGGATTTTAAGATTGACCGACGACGCACTGAGGCTGTCCACCATGGCCCCGGGGCGCCTGGGCGCCAAAATAACGACCGCCTTCCGTGGATTATGCCCCCTCAGACTTACAGTACCGATTCCACGGCCTGCGTTACCTGTTTGTCGCCAGGGCGGACGCTGCTGGGGAAAGACTCCACCACCTCGCCGAGATCGTTCAACAGGTATTTCGTGAAATTCCACCGCGGCGCCTGGCTCTGTTGATTAATGTGGGCGAACACCGGCGTTGCGCCCGCACCGGTAACCGGTCCGGGGGCGATCATGGTGAAGGTAACGCCGAAATTTTTGAAACAGATGGTGGCCGCTTCCTCTTCGGTGTCCGCCTCCTGACGGAAGTCGTTACTGGCAAAACCAACCACCACTAGGCCTTCTTTACCGTAGCGCTGATGCAGCTGTTCAAGGCCTTTGAACTGGTTAGTAAAACCGCAAAAACTGGCGGTATTCACTACCAACATTGGTTTTCCAGCGGCCAGTTCGCACAGATTGACGCTTTCGCTAGAGTGAAGTTTCGGCAGGTCGTGATCCAAAAACGCCGGGCAACGCGCTGTTTCGTCTGCCACAACCGGCCCAACTCCCCACAGCAAAACCAGTGCAACGCTGATTGGCCATCTGAACATAATGTGTCTCCTGTTATTCTCAATAATAATAGATAAAGTTACGCCGCGATGGCCGCAACGGTTTGCTGCGCCGCCGTTCTTTGCAGCCGGGAATCCATAAACGTTCAGGAGCCAAACAATGACATTACCAATTATTCATGTATTTCTGTCCCACGGACTGGAAAGTGGCCCCGACAGTACTAAGATTCAAGCTATGAAAACAATCTCGGAAAAATACCCGGGCGTGGTGGCCGAGGCGTTAGACCATCGCAGCAGTAAAGACCCAACAACCCGCCTGAAGCAGATGCAGGCCGCTATGGAACGAGCTGGGGCTGATCCTCAGCGCACCGTTTTAGCAGGGTCTAGCATGGGCGGCTGGGTGTGCGCTCAAACGAGTGCGATGACCCCGGTACTAGGCTGTTTTTTATTAGCCCCCGCGCTGGCACTAATACGCTATCCACAATCCAGGCCGCAGATTTCTGCCACTTTCAGCCAGATCATTCATGGTTGGGAAGATGACGCTGTACCGGTCATGCCTGTGCTGGAGTTGGCGCAGCAGCAACGCATCAGCGTCCTTATACTGAACGATGGCCATCGGCTCGAAAATAGCGTGGCGCGAATAACCCAAGAGTTTGAACGTTTTTTAAAAACATGCCTGGAAAATCGGAATACGCCTTAATTCCAACAGGTTATTGATCGGAAAAAGATAGCAAGAGAAGCTTAGGTTTTTATCTGTAAACTTGCGCTTCACTCTTTGTTTTGCCAATCTAAAGAAAGAAGAAGAACCAATTCAGAAAAAGAAGCGGAGATTACGCGATGAGCAGCATAAGTAAATTCAAGAAACTGGCAGGCCTTTCCGTGCTGATGTTTGCGGCCCTGACCGCAGCCAACTCGGTGAACGCTGCCAACTGGCGCTACGCCCATGAAGAATACGAAGGCGATGTTCAAGACGTTTTCGCTTACAAATTTAAAGAGTACATCGAAGACAATTCCGATAACACGGTACAGGTCTACCGCTTCGGTGAACTCGGCGAGTCTGATGACATCATGGAACAGACCCAGGCCGGCATTCTGAATTTTGTAAACCAGTCTCCCGGCTTTACCGGTGCCCTGATTCCGGAAGCGCAAATTTTCTTCATCCCTTACCTGATGCCCACCGACATGGAATCGGTAGTAACCTTTTTTCGTGAAAGTAAGGCCATTAACGACGACTTCCCTAAATTGTATGCAGAGAAAGGCCTGGAGTTGCTGAAAATGTATCCGGAAGGTGAAATGGTAATCACTCTCGATGAGCCCATTACCACACCGGAAGAACTGCAAAACAAAAAAATTCGTGTGATGACTAACCCTCTGCTGTCGGAAACCTATTCAGCCTTTGGTGCAACGCCTACACCCCTGCCTTGGGGTGAAGTTTACGGCGCACTGCAGACCAACATGGTTCAGGGCCAGGAAAACCCGATTTTTTGGATTCAGTCTGGCGGTCTTTACGAAGTGTCACCTCATCTGATCTTCACCGGTCATGGCTGGTTCACCACCGCAATGATGGCCAACCAGAATTTCTACGAAGGCCTGTCGGATGCCGATAAAGAGTTGGTGCGTAAAGCATCTGATTTCGCCTTTGAGGAAATTCTTGACCATATCGACGGCTTGGCCGATGAGGCGTTGGCAAAAATTCAGGAAAGCAGTGATGAAGTCACCGTTACACGCCTGAACGAAGAACAGATTGCCGAGTTCCGCAAGCGTGCCCCACAGGTTGAGGCGAAGTTTGTTGAAATGGCCGGCGACAGTGGTCAACAACTGCTGAACCAGTTCAAGCAAGACCTGGAAGACATCAAAAAATAACGGATTGATATTTTTTTTGCAGTCCCTAGCCCCGCGGGTACTTGCCTGCGGGGTTCAACGACTAACCCCGCCCAGCCGGGGCATTTCCCCTTCCGGCCGGGACTTTGCCACTCCGGAGCATAGCTCATGACCGAGAACTCCCCGGATTTAGACGACACTGGCCACTATGACTCGGGACTGCCCGGTTTTCTGGGAACCATCGATGAGTGGATTGCCAAAACCGAAGCAGTAATGCTTGCTGCTGGCGTCATTTTGATGGCACTGAACACCTGCGTGAACGTGATTGCCCGCTTTGTATTCGGCGAAGGCATGTTTTTCTCCGGCGAGATCAACCGTATTCTCATTATTTTGGTTACCTTCGCCGGCATTGGCTACGCCGCCCGCCACGGGCGCCACATTCGCATGTCAGCGATTTACGACGCCATTCCCGCTAGGGGCCGAAAGGTGTTGATGATCATTATCGCTCTGTTCACCGCCGCGATGATGTTCTTCTTGTGCTACCACTCCTTCGGCTACATCGTTACTTTGTACGATCGCGGTCGGATTCTACCCGCGTTGGGCATAGAAATTTGGACGATCTATGTTTGGGCACCCATCGGTTTTGCCGTTACCGGCATTCAGTATTTGCTAACCGCCGTCAAGAATTTAACCAGTAAAGACGTGTACTTATCCACCGGTTTGGTGGACGGCTATGCAGAGACCGAAACCGAAGTTTAAAGCAGCATGAATCAGACCAGACTCTGAGCAGACCATAAAAGGCAAGAATCATGGCAACAATACTGATGGTCATTATGATCGGGCTCCTGCTAATGGGTTTCCCGATGATGATCCCGCTGACAACCGCTGCTGTTGTCGGCTTTGTAATGATGTTCGACGGCTTTGGCCAGATGGGCACTTTTATTCAGCAAATGATGGGCGGTATTCGCCCCGCGTCGCTGATTGCGGTGCCGATGTTCATTCTAGCCGCAGACATTATGACCCGCGGCCAGTCGGCTGATCGCCTGATCAATATGGTGATGGCGTTTATTGGCCACATCAAGGGCGGGCTGGCTATTAGCGCGGCCACCTCCTGCACCCTGTTTGGGGCGGTTTCGGGCTCTACCCAGGCCACCGTAGTAGCTGTAGGTTCACCGTTGCGGCCAAAAATGTTGAAAGCAGGTTATTCCGATTCTTTTACCCTGGCGCTGATTATTAACGCCAGTGATATTGCGTTTTTGATTCCCCCCAGCATTGGTATGATTATTTACGGGGTTGTCTCGCAAACCTCTATAGCTGAACTGTTTATCGCCGGCATTGGCCCAGGCCTAATGATTCTGTTCATGTTTTCACTCTATTGCCTGTTCTACGCCTATAAGAACAACGTGCCCACCGAACCCAAGGCCACCTGGGGCGAACGCGGGGTCGCCGTGCGCGATGCTATGTGGCCGTTGTTTTTCCCGGTCATTATTGTTGGTGGTATTTACGGCGGTATATTCAGCCCCACCGAAGCCGCAGCCGTGTGCGTGCTGTATGCCTTCTTGCTGGAATTTCTGATTTTCCGCTCGCTCAAGCTCGCGGACATTTATCGCATCGCTAAATCCACCGGCCTGATCACCGCCGTGGTGTTTATTCTGGTGGCCGTGGGTAACGGCTTTTCATGGATTCTGTCGTTTGCACAGATCCCTCAAGCCATTCTGGAGTCGGTGGGTATCAATGAGGCCGGCCCGGTTGGCGTTCTGGTTACCATCTGTGTCGCATTCTTTATCGCCTGCATGTTTGTGGACCCGATTGTGGTGATTCTGGTGCTGACGCCAATATTTGCGCCGGCCATTCAAGCCACCGGACTAGACCCGGTGCTGGTGGGTGTACTGATCACCTTGCAGGTGGCCATCGGCTCTGCCACACCGCCATTTGGCTGCGACATATTTACCGCCATCGCCATTTTTAAACGGCCGTATATGGATGTAATCCGCGGCACACCGCCGTTCATTGCGATGCTGATCGTCGCGGCCGGATTGATTATCGCGTTCCCGCAAATTGCACTGTTCTTGCGCGACCTGGCCTTTCCGGCCTAATCAGGAGACAACGGAATGTTCAAACGCATATTAGTCGCCATCGATGGTTCAAAAAACTCAATGAACGCGCTGGACAAAGCCATCGGCTTACAAAGGCTGATTCCTGACGTCGAGATCTTTCTGCTGTGCGTGTACAAGCACCACAGCCTGTTTGAGGCGTCTTTGTCCATCAACCGCCCTGACAGCATGGACATCCCCGACAAGATACTTTCAGAGTACGCCAAGGAGGTTGTAAATCACGCCAAAGAACATGCCAAAGAGCAGAACGCCACTCACGTGCGCGGTTTTGTCAAAAGCGGGCGGCCTTCCAAAGTGATCGTACAGTTCGCCCAGGATAAAGAAGCTGACCTGATTGTAGTGGGAACCCGAGGCACCCATAGTGACAAGGACGGCATATTGCTGGGCAGCGTGTCGCACCGGGTAACCAGCCACGCCAAGTGCCCGGTGTTGGTAGTCTGACCGGCCCGACCTCAACCGCTGGAAGACACTTCCACGCGGTTGCGGCCGTTCCGTTTCGCTCGATAAAGCGCCTTATCCGCCAACCCCATCAGCTTTTCTGGATCGAGGGTACTGTCCGGCCAATTGGCCACCCCCACTGAAATCGTCAAAGGCCGCAAAGCCACACCCTCATGCTCAAGCCTGAGGCTCTGTACCCGCTCACACAGCCCCGTCGCTTTTGCCTTCGCCTGGGCGCTGCTGGCACCGGCCATGATTATCACAAATTCCTCGCCGCCATAGCGGCAAACCACATCGCTTTCGCGAAACGCTGGCGCCAACTCACTGGCAATGCGTTGCAGCACCAGATCGCCAACTTCATGGCCGTAATCGTCATTGAAGTGTTTAAAGTGGTCCACATCCGCAATCAATAACGTCAGTGGGCGTTGACTGCGCAGACACACCGCCCGCTCGTGTTTTATCAATCGATCGAAAAAGCGGCGATTGTGCAGCCCAGTGAGCGCGTCTTCGTAAGAAAATTTCTGTAAATCATCCTGTAATAATACACCGGACAGCGTAAGCCCTATTTTCTGGATAATCTGATCCATTGAAAAATACAGACGGGCGATGCCATATTCCGTTGTGTTGGCAGAAAAGTATTCCGGCACTTCCAGCTGCAACAAACCAATCGTGTGTATCCCACTCTCAGCCTTTTGCACGTTAATCCATAAACACAGGTTGTGCAGAGCTGCGGGCAAATCGGTATCGTCTGACGGCAAGTCCCGGATATCCGCAAACAGACGAGTGGGCCGCGGCAGGTTTATCAATCCATCAAACGTCTTTGGCAGCGTGCTGGAGTTGGTGAGAGGGCTGGAAGGGTTAGAGTTGTAACCCCAGCTCACAACCTGGCGCCAGCAGTCCTCAGGCAAGTAGGTGCATAGCGCATCCGGCTGGTACAGGACACCCCTTAGTGGGCTGGTCAAGTCAGGAAGTTCGAGCACAAGCAATTCCATGGCCTGGGTTAACGAAACGCAGCGCTGCAGGCCCGCGACAACGGCATCGGACAGGTGGTTTTTCTCATTTTCAAACGTCAACATTTTTACTCGCCGGCGCTCACGGAGGGTCAGTGCCTCGGCTTTTGCCGTGCGTTCAGCCACCTCCTGTTCAAGGCGCGCGTTCATTTGCTGAAGCTGAATCTGAATCTGACGGTAATGCGTCACTGAAATGCTGACAACCGCCAGCAGAAATAACAAAACACCCCAGCTAACGGGCACTCTTACCCAAGGCAGGAATCCGTGAGCCACCGCCATATCGGCTATCAATAAAAGACAGTAAACACCAAATACCGCCAGCAACAGTCGCTGCTCACCAGACATCTGGCGAATGTCGAACAACGCCATGACCGACATGATGATCAAAGACACCAGAAACAGACCGTCAAACACTGGATAGGTAGATGCCAGAGTGACCAGCCCCAAAAGCGATGCCCCCTGCGCCAGCACCAGGTACAGCAGATGCAGTTGCCACAGCCGTCTGAGCAACCGCGCCGGCCTTGTTCCACGCCACTGCGTCAGCATCACCCCCAAAGCAACCGGCACCATGTAATAAGAGCCGGCTTCCAGATACTCCCACACTAACGGTTGGTGCCACAGCAGCTGGCTCGCATCAGTGCCGGCAAGCAGCAGGAGTGCTGAGCTGGAGGCAAATAAAGCAATGCCACTAAAGCCCTGATCGTCTTTGCGCACGAACGCGAAAACCGCAGCCAGCAGTGCCAGCAGCGCGCACATTCCAGCCACGATCAGTGATTTTATCGAATTTTTCAGAATATAGGGCACCAGGGCCTGCTGTTCCATAACAGCCACTTTGCCCCACAAGCCAATATCGATGTAGTTGGAATAAATTCTGAAATACAGGGGCTTGTCGTGGTAATCCGGCGGCAGCGCAATAGCATGCCAGGGCCAGCCAGCAAACTCACCACGGCCCTCGGCATCGAACTCACCAAACTGGTAAATCTGCCGGTCGCCTTGCCAGACCTGCACAATCAGATCAACACTGAATATATAGAGCATCGGATCGTGCCAGTGGCCGGCCGGCAGCGTTACCCGGTACCAAACGTTATTACGACCATTCCGGTCGGGCGGGTTTGAGGGAAAATCGATGGCAGACCACTGATCCAGGGCGGACGTTTCTGTCCATGTAGGGACACCGTTGGCGTCTATCGGGGAGTCGCCCCAGCGATATTCCCAGCCTTCGGTGACCGGTTGACTGGCAGCAGAGGCAACTGAAGAACCTATCGCCAACCAACACAGGGCAGCAACAATGAGGCACGGGAGTGTCAGACGGAGGGGTGCCAAGATCATCGAAGAAAGCTGCCTTCCAGCTATGGCGATCACGTGGTTGTAGATCATTGCAATGTCTGACACCTACATTTGCGACACATAAACGGCTGCGAGTTCGCTTTTATACTCGTCGGCCTGCCCGGCCGCTATTGCCACCAGTCAGGCCGCTTATAGCAGGTCAGATTAACGACCCGACTTTAGTTTTTCCCAATACTTGGCGTAAATCTGCATTGCTTCATCGCCAATGTCGGTCTGGAATTCAGCATTCACCATGTCTGCCGCCGTGGGGTAGCTGGCGCGATCATTGGCAACCGAATCGTCTAGCAGCTCACGCGCAGGCAGCACCGGTGTGGCATAGCCGATTTCTGTACTGATCAGGGCAGCAATTTCCGGGCGCAGCACAAAGCTGATGAACTTGTGGGCGGCATCTGGGTTCTTCGCATTCTTCGGAATAACGAAGCTGTCAAGCCACACAATAATGCCTTCTTCCGGATACACGTATTCCAGCGATTCCAGGACGTCTTTGCCCATCACCGCTTCACCGTTCCAGATCATGCCAATATCCACTTCGCCTTCCAGAAACGGCATGCGCGGGGCATCGGAGTTGAAGGTTCTTACCGAAGGCATCAGTTCGGTGAGCTTTTCATAAGCCTCTTTAATCTGCTGCGGGTCGGTGCTATTACCGGAGTAACCCAACACCCGCAGCGCCAGGTGGAACACTTCGCGCATGTCGTTGGTAAGAATAACCCGGCCGTTAAAGCGCTCCTCCCACAAATCCGCCCAGGCAGTGACCGGCTCACCGTCGATGGTGGCAGTATCTACGCCCAGCCCGGTGGTGCCCCACATGTAAGGCACGCTGTATTCGTTGCCCTTATCGATATCCAGATTAATCAGCTCCGGGTCAAGCTGGTCAAAGCCCTCAATCTTGCTGCGATCAATCGGCATCAGCAGGCCTTCGTTGCGCATTTTGCTCACGAAGTAGGTGGACGGCACGGCCAGATCGTAGGCCACGCTGTCGTCTAGCAATTTCAAGCGGGCGTACATGGCCTCGTTGCTGTCATAGGTGGTGTATACCACTTGTATACCGGTTTCTTCCTCGAAGCGGGTCATCACTTCCTGAGGCATATATTCAGACCAGTTGTACAGGTTCAGTACCTTGGGCTCTTCCGAACTACAGCCGACAAGGCCAGCCGTCAGTATTCCCGCCAATGCCAATTTTTTCATTGTTTGTTCCTCATCAATATCCATTGCGACAACAACAGCATCACCAGTGAAAACACCAGTAACAAAGTGCCTAAAGCGTTTACTTCAGGTTTTAGGCCCACACGCACCATAGAGTAGATGCGCAGGGGCAATATTTCGTAACTGGGTCCACTAACAAAGGTGCTGACGACAACATCATCCATGGACAGTGTAAAGCCCAGCAGCCAACCCGCCATCAGCGCCGGCATAATCGCCGGAATCAGCACGGTGCGGGTCATGGTGAAGTCGTTGGCGCCCAAATCCCGTGCAGCTTCCGGCAAACGCTCGTCAAATCCGCTAAGCCGCGCCATTACGGTAATCACTACAAACGGTAAGCAGAAGGTGACGTGGGCCAGCAGTAACGACACATAGCCCAGCTGGATACCCGCCAGCAAAAACAGGCCCAGCAAGGATATAGCCAGTACGATCTCCGGAGACATCATCACCACAAACAACATGCCTTTCAGCGCTTTTTTTCCACGAAAACGATAGCGATGAAGCGCCAGTGCGGTCAACGCGCCAATCAGGGTAGACACGGTAGCAGCCGTGAGCGCCAGGAACAGCGAGTTGCCCAAGGCTTTCATCATGGCGTAATTGTTAAACAGCGACTCATACCAGCGCAGGCTAAGCCCGCCCCAGCTATAGCCGGTGCGGGAATCGTTAAACGAAAACACCACCAACACGGCGATGGGGATGTACAGCAGAAGGTAGACCAGTGCCAGGTAAGTCCGCGGTAGCCAGCGCATCAGGAACTCTCCTCGCCCAGGCGTTGTTTGCTCAGACGGTGGGCGAACATCAACAGCGCCATGGCCAGGGTCAGCACGATGCTGGCGGCAGCACCAAAGGGCCAGTTGCGGGCGTCCAGAAACTGATTTTTAATCACGTTGCCCACCAGAAGGCTGCGCGAACCACCGAGTATGTCAGGCACAAAAAACAGCCCCATGGCCGGCAGCAACACCAGCATGACGCCGGCCAGAACACCCGGCAGGGTAAGCGGAATAATCACATTTCTGAAGGTTGCAAGGCGCCCTGCGCCCAGATCGTGGGAGGCTAGCAGCACGTCCTGACGTAAATCATCAAACACCGCGTACAAGGGCAGAATCATAAACGGTAGCAGCAGATACACCAGCCCGATAATCACCGCGCCCTCGGTGTACAGCATTTGTAAGGGCTCAGAAATCCAGCCCAGCCACAGCAGTGCACTGTTCAGCAGGCCGTTGGTGGCCAGAATCAATTTCAGAGCGTAAACCCGCACCAGCGAATTGGTCCAGAAAGGTATGATCAATAAAAATATCAGCAGCATTTGCCGGCGTTTCTGCACTTTGGACAGCGCCCAGGCAAACGGATAGCCAATCAGCAGGCATATCGCCGTGGTCAATGTCGCCATCCATAAGGATTGTAAAAAAACGTTCAGATACAGTGGATTGAACAACTGGCGGTAAGCATCTAGGTTCAGTGGCAAGGCGATAAACGTGGATGGGTCGCGGGTCATCACACTCGCACCCACCACCAGCAGGTTGGGCGCCAGCACCAGGAACAGCAGCCAACCCCACACCAGCACCAGAACAGCGGTTCTAAAAGGCTGTTGCCTAATGCTCAGCATCATCGGCGGCCTGCTCCTCTTCGTCGGTCAGCGGTTGGTCTTGCTCTTCGGCCAACAGCCATTCCCAGCCGTCTACCCAGCTAACCCGAACTTTCTCGCCAATGTTGTAATCGAAGGTTGGGTCGTCTTCATCAAAAAACTCGCTGGCCATCACCTGGCTGCCGTCTTCCAGCTCGATCACCGAATCCAGAGTGCTGCCTTTGTAATTGCGCTCGACAATCTCGCCGGCCACGCCTTCGCTGTCGTCTGGCGCCAGCACACGGATGTCTTCCGGGCGCAACAATACGTGCAGTGACTGGTTCACGGTTACACGAAAAGAGGGTTTGCTTAGTACCCGTTTCAGGCCGAACACATCCACGCTGATCTCGTGCTCGCTAATGCTGGTGACTCGCCCCGGAAAAAAATTGGTTTGCCCCACAAAACGCGCGGTAAATAAGTTGGCCGGGCGCTCGTAAACTTCCCGCGGTGTGCCCAACTGCTGGATATAACCGTCTTTAAGCACCACAACGCGGTCTGACATAGACAGCGCTTCCTCCTGATCGTGAGTCACGAACACAAAGGTAATGCCCAGTTCACGCTGCAAGCGCTTGAGTTCTACCTGCATGGTGCGGCGCAGTTTGTAATCCAGTGCCGACAGGGGTTCGTCCAGCAACAGCATTTTGGGCCGCTTCACCACCGCGCGAGCGATCGCTACCCGCTGCTGTTGGCCGCCAGATAACTGGTGCGGCTTACGCGTGACAAAATCTTCCAGCTGCACCATCGCCAAGACTTCTTCTACCCGTTCACGGATTTCCGCCTTGGGCCGCTTTTCCATTTTCAAGCCATAGGCCACGTTGTCATACACTGACATGTGAGGAAAAAGGGCGTAACTCTGGAATACGGTATTGAGGGGGCGCTGCTCGGGAGGCTTGTCAGTAATGTCGACTCCGGCGAGGGTAACCGTGCCGTTATCGGGAAGTTCAAAACCCGCCATCATTCTCAACAGCGTGGTTTTGCCGCAACCGGAGGGGCCTAGCAGGGTGATGAACTCACCGTCAAAAATATCCAGCGTGAGCGAATCCAGTACGGTTTTACCGTCGAACTGTTTGCTGATTGTGCTCAGCGAAAGTAACGTTTTTTCCATCAAACCAGCCTAAATCGAAACGGTCTCACCGTGGGTGAACGCAAAAAACAAAAGGGGCGTGAGGATAATCCACAACGCCCGCAGTTGCATTCTTTTTAACCAGTTTTTAGCTCTGCCAAATCCTGGTGTTCCGCCTGTTTATTCGTTAACAACCGAGTTCAGATAGGCCTTGTCAGAAATATTAGTCCACTGGCGCACCTGCTTCAGGTACTCATGCTGGGAGGCAATGATTTCTTTCGCCAGCGGGTCTGCGTTACTGGCCTCTTTCAGCAGTCTTTCGGTGACATCGCGCAGAGCGCTGATGACTTCCGGCGGGAAGATTTTGTGGGTAACGTCCGGGTAATCCTGCTGCATACGGCTCCAGGCCACGCCGCTTTCATGGGTGCTCTG
Source organism: Marinobacter sp. BSs20148 (assembly GCF_000283275.1). Classification (NCBI taxonomy): domain Bacteria; kingdom Pseudomonadati; phylum Pseudomonadota; class Gammaproteobacteria; order Pseudomonadales; family Marinobacteraceae; genus Marinobacter; species Marinobacter sp. BSs20148. The sequence continues at coordinate 294,167 of NC_018268.1, read as the reverse complement.
GATGTACATGTCATAGGCCGCAGTGCGCATGGCCACACGCAGAATTTCCTGCAGGTCTTCTGGCAGCTTGCTCCAGGTTTTCTCGTTAATCAGAAACTGAGTTTCGGCGCCGGGTTCCTGCCAGCCGGAATAATAGTATTTGGCAATCTGGTGAAAGCCCATCTGCAGGTCCAGAGCCGGGCCTACCCATTCAAGGGCGTCAATGGTGCCACGTTCCAAGGCGCTATAAAGCTCGCCCGGTGGAATGTTGGTTACCGCAACACCGAGCTCTGACATCACTTCACCAGCAAACCCTGGGGTGCGCATCTTGATGCCCTTCAGGTCATCCAGTGAGGTGATTTCCTCACGAAACCAGCCACCCATCTGGTTGCCGGTGTTGCCACCAGGAAACGACAGCAGGCCAAAAGGCTGATAGACCTTCTGTGCCAGCTCCATGCCGCCACCGTGATAGAACCAGGCGTACTGCTCTGGCGCTATCATGCCAAAAGGCGTGGTGGTGAAGTACATGGCGTTAGGAATGCTACCCTTATAGTAATAAGAGGCCGTATGGCCCATGTCGTATTGGCCGTTGCGCACCAGGTCAAAAATGCCAAAAGGCGCTTTGTGCTTATTGGACGAATCGATGCGGATTTTCAGCCGTCCGCCAGACATGGTTTCTGCCATTTCTGCCATGTGTTTGGTGGTGTCCCCCAATATGGGCGAGTTGGGGCCCCAGGTCTCCGCCAGTCGCAGGTTATAAGTTTCCTCAGCCAATGCTGAGGCGGTGGCCAGGGTTGCGGCCAAGGCCAAAGTGGCCACGATCAGTTTACGCATTGTTATGTCACCTTATTGTTGTGTTTAAACTTTGAAGTTTCCGATCAAATGTCGCAAAGATTCACTCAAACCCGCCAGTTCATGGCTGGCCTCGTGGGTCTGGCCAACCCCAGTATCGCTTTGCTGAGCCGCATCAACAATACGCACCACGTTTTGATTTATCTCTTCGGCCACCTGGCTTTGTTGCTCGGAAGCGGTGGCAATCTGAGTGACCTGATCGTGTATCTGCCCAACCGAGGTTTCAATGGTGGCTAAAGCCTGAGCGGCATGGCTGATACGCTCGATGGTTTCAGCCGAACGCTCCCGCGACTGGTTCATAAGCTCGACGGCGGCACGGGATTCAGTCACGAATCCGTCAATCATCTCGCGAATCTGGTCGGCCGATTCGGCACTGCGCCGGGCCAGCTGGCGCACTTCGTCAGCCACTACCGAAAAACCGCGGCCGTGTTCACCGGCCCGAGCTGCTTCAATAGCCGCGTTCAGCGCTAACAGATTGGTCTGTGCGGTCACTGCATGAATCACATCCAGCACTTGCTGAATATTGTCTGAGCGCTCCGCGAGTGAGTTAATAGTGGTGGCGCTGGCCTGGATTTCATCGGAAAGCTGATGCACTGCCTGCTGCGCGGAAGCGATGGTCTTACCGCCTTCCCGAGCCATGCGATCGGCGTCGGATGCGGAACTTTCAACATCGTTGGCATTGCCGGAAATCTGCTGGATAGTCGCCACCATTTCATGGATCGCCGATGCAATCTGATCGGTTTCCGAACCCTGCCGCTGAACCGATGCGCGGGTTTCGTTGGCCACGCTGCTCAGCTCTTCCGCAGCTGAAGCCACCTGATCAGTGGTGGCCGATACCTGGCGAATGGTTTCCTGGATTTTGATCACAAAGGTGTTAAAACAGCGCCCCAGTTCCGCCAGCTCGTCGTCGCCCTCGGCGGGCAGACGCTTGCGCAGATCACCATCGCCGTTGGCGATGTCTTCCATCAGGTCGCTCACGGTTTTCAGCGGGCGGGTAACCGTACGCCCGACAAAAACACCCACAAATACGCCCAGCAGCACAATAACCGCCGTGGCAAGGGCAATAAACCCAAGGGTCTTAGCCAGTTTGGCATCGATTTTGGTCTTTATAATGGCCAATTGCTGATCGATGTCGGTCACGTAAACGCCGCCACCCAGCATCCAGTTCCAGTCAGGTATAGTCACGGTGTAAGAGAGCTTTGGCTCCTTCTCACCACTGGCGGGGTTCGGCCAGTCATAACCATGAAAACCATCGCCGTTGGTCGCATCAAACAAAGACCGCACAATACTAATGGTGGTCGGGCTAGACACAACACCTTCTTTACTTGGGTCAGGGGCATAAGCAAGATTTCTAAACTGACTAGAGCCCGCGCGCTCGTAGGCATAAATATAGTTATTGCTGCCAAAACGGATGGCTCGCAGCTGGTTTGCGACCGCCTCTTTGGCCTCACGCTCACTCAGTAAAGGGTTTTTTTTAGCCTCCAGAGCTACGATCTTGGCTACATCTACCAGCGTTTTTAGCCCGTCTTTTCGGGATTCAAGCAGGCTCTCTTCCAGCTGCGCAAGTTGGCGTTGTTCGTTGCTACGAAGCTGTTCAAAGGTGATGAAACTAATCGCTGCAGCAGTCAACAAAACGGGAACCAGAGTGGCAAGAAGCAAGCGCGTGCGAATGCTGAGACGGCTTAACAATCCCATTAAAAGATATCCTTACTTTATAACCATACGTTAATTTTAGTCGCACAATAAAGTGCTCAGCCTGCAAAGCCAACTATTTTCAGGTTTGGCGGCCGGTAATCCGAATCTTGCCGCCAGCGTTCGCCAACCGACTCGTGAAGTCGGGTTTTGATGCCTGGCACCTGCAAAGGCCGAATTAATGGCCGGGCAAAACGAAACACATGACGTCGCGAATTATGTAGCTTGGCGCTGGCGCTCGGTTTGAGCGCTTCAACCAGATGATTTTCCACCCCCAGGCCCGTAGCCTCCGCTTCTTTTAACATCCATTCAAGCGGCGAGTCCGCGGCACACAAGCCCTTGTCATCCGGCCCGTAACCACCGCCAATATCGCTGTGGGAGCCGGCAAACCATACCTGTTGCAAGTCCAGCTTAGGCCGTGGCAACCAGAGCGTCGGCTCAAAGTCTTCACGGCGCTCGTCAATGGCCAGCGCGTGGCGGGCAAAACTCACGTTACTACCCAGTTTGGTGTCGTAGAATTCATCTTTTCTGTCAAACAGACCCATCAGGGAAAAAGGCACACCAGGGGCACGAACCGTATCCCACACGCCAACAAAACGAACCTGCCGGGACGGATGGCTGTGCGCTGCGCGAAAAGCCAGAGACTGCGCGCCTTCAGGTGCGTAGTCTTTTCCTAACTTTTTGTAGTGTTCAAATCCCTGCTGAATGCGCGCTGCGTCTACCCGTTTTAGAATGCCGCAGTTGTTAATCAACCCACACAGCGCCCGCACGGTGTAAGCCCCGCGACTAAAACCGAACAAATAGATTTCGTCACCCGGTGCGTAGTTCTGAACCAGGTAGCGATAGCCATCCAGAATGTTCTTGTGCAGGCCCTGGCCCGTTACTCCGCCAATTAATGCGTTATGATACGAACCTATGCCCCAGTCATAAAACACCTGCTGTGGCAGGCCGTCCGCTGCGATAGGCGTTATCGCTCTGGCCAACCGCAAAACGCTGGTTGGAAAATCTTGTTGCAGGTCTTCTTCTGGCCTGTTCCAGGTGCCGTCTGCGCAAATAACAATCCGTTTGGCCAAGGTACTGTCCTCGTTAGCTACACGGCGTATGCCTGTCATTTAGTATAGTCAGGCTCTGGGTTTTCGCCGTAGCGCGGATCTCGACCCGCAAGGGCGCTGCCCGATACTGAGTGTTTTGGACAGCGGCAAAGTATTTCGCAGCCAGCACCAGGCCAAACACGCCGGCTGCAACAACTATGGAATTACCCCAAATTTTTTGGAGTCAGGCGCACTTTGAGTTAAAGGATAAAAGTGGCACAATATCGATTATTTCGATTTTAGAATAACCTTATTCCAAAACGAGGATTCACCATGAAAACCGTTCACGACCTTGTCGCCGAGGCCAAATTACACATTCAGGAAACGCCACTGGCCAATGTCGATGAAGCTATCCAGAATGCAGATTTGTTGATTGACGTCCGCGACGGCGACGAGTACCGCCAAAGCTACATTCCCCACGCCATGAATATTTCCCGCGGTTTGCTCGAGTTCAAATTCAGCAACGACCCCACACTGGATAACCGTGGCTTGGGCATTGTGCTTTACTGCAAGAACTCAGGACGCTCGGCTTTGGCAGCCAAGGCACTAAAAGATATGGGCTATATGAACGTGCAGATTATAGAAGGCGGATTTGAAGCCTGGCAGGCCGCGGACAAGCCGCAGGCCAAGCCAGAAATGCCCAGCTTCGATTAGCCACCGGGCGCAGGCAATGGGCATGGGTGTAACAGGCAGGCCTAGCGAGCCTTGGTAACGGCCATGGTCAGGCGGGAAACGCAGGTTTTTTTACCTTGTTCGTTTTCAATCACTATGTCCCATACCTGAGTAGCGCTGCCAAGATGAATCGCTGTCGCAGTGCCGTAAACCCAGCCGTTGGTGACGGGGCGAAGATGGTTCGCATTGATTTCAAGGCCACAGCCACGGTACCCTGATCTCGCAGGCAGTAGTTAGCAGCCATGCTACCCAAGGTCTCGGCCAGCAGAACCGAGGAACCACCGTGCAGAACACCAAATGGCTGAACAGTGCGCTTGTCAACGGGCATACGGCCCTTTAGGAAGTTGTCACCCACTTCCAGAAATTCGATGCCCATGTGGCTAACGGCGGTATTCTGACAGCTCTTGAGCAGATCTTCTTTGGTGGGAGTTCGAGTCCATATCGCCACGGTTTGCGCCTTGTGTGAGAGAGTATTTTTGTGTTCGCAGGATTCGGAAGAAGTCTATCCAGATAGCAAGCGAACAGCCAGACTGCGGGCGCGCCCAAGTGCCCGGCAGGCTGACATTAATGCCAACCAAGGAAGAAACATCATGCGTGTATCAGGGTTTTTCATGATGCCTAAACCACTCGCACCAACGCCTGTTTGAGCCAACCAAGGCGCCCTGTTTCGGTAATTTGACGGCGCATACCGGGCACTGGGCGAATCATGAACAAGTCGCCGTTGCGGCCCACCAGAGTTTTGGGCACCCCTATTTGCTTCGCCAGCCGAGCGTGAACGGCCATGTGCTCCTCTTCCCCGTGCACCGGAATGGCAATGGCGGGCTGAACCCAGCGATACATCGCCTCGAGCTCCTCCTGCGCCGGGTGGCCAGACGCGTGTATCGGTAAGTCGCACTGTTCGGCGGTAATAACCTTAACCCCCATTCCTTGCAGTTGGCCGATCAACGCAGCGATCAATTCTTCATTGCCGGGAATGGCGCGGGCGCTGAAAATCACCGTGTCACCGGTTTCCAGTTCAACGTCGGGGTGACTGCCATTGGCCAAACGGCGCAAGGCCGTGCGCGGCTCACCCTGGCTACCCGTCGCCACGACTAATACTTCGTGTGGCGGCAAGTACCCGAGGTGAGCAGGGTTGATTAACTCGTCGGCACTGTGCCATAGGCCTGCGGCTTTGGCGGCCGAACTCATATTCACCAGCGACCGCCCCAACAGCCCCATATAGCGCCCGGTCTCGCGGGCAACCGCCGCCAAAGTATGCAGGCGAGCAATGTTGCTGCCAAAACACGCCACCACCACACGGCCCTCCGCGCTCTTCACCGCACTTAAAAGACCTTTGTGCAGGGCGCCTTCAGACACCGAATGGCCCTTGACCGTCGCGTTGGTGGAATCACACACCATGGCAGCTACGCCCTCAATCGCCAAATCCGTGAATGTCTGTTTGCTATAGCCATGGCCAATCAGCGGCTGGTCGTCCAGCTTCCAGTCGCCGCTGTGGAAAATATTGCCCACCGGCGTGCGAATCATCAGCGCGTTGGGATCGGGTATGGAATGGGTTAACGCCAACCATTGCACGTTGAAAGGCCCGATTTGACGCCGATCATTGGTTTCCATCACCACAATGGGAACCCGGTGCAGCATGTTGAACTCGGCCAATTTACGACGCAAAATCTCTGCGGTGAAGCGGTTGGTGTAAATCGGGCATTGCAACAATGGCCAAAGGTAGGGCACGGCACCCACGTGGTCTTCGTGGGCGTGGGTAATCACCAGGCCACAGAGCGTTTCGCGGCGTTCGGCGATAAATGCGGGGTCTGCCATTTGTACCGGCGGTTCGCCGTGATGGTGCATGCTGCCGTCTGCCGCCAAACGACCCGGTTTTGGGAAGGTCACACCGCAGTCCACCATTAGCCAGCGGCCATCGTGGCCATACAAATTCAGGTTCATGCCAATCTCGCCGGTGCCACCAAGGGGTAAAAACCACAGGTCATTGGAATCCGGCATCATGATTAAAACTCTCTCAGGTTGAATTCGCGCCGTTATGGCACAATCTATTATTCTACGGATAACACACCGTAACTCACTTATTGCCTACCAAGGGCCGATGTTTATGAATATCCTGATAGTTTTGACGTCTCACGATCAACTCGGCGACACCGGCAAAAAAACCGGTTTCTGGCTAGAAGAGTTCACCGCTCCTTATTACGTATTCAAAGACGCCGGCGCTCACGTTACTATTGCTTCGCCTAAAGGCGGCCAGCCGCCGGTCGATCCGGCCAGCGAAGCCGAAGGCGCCTTAACGGACACCACAAAGCGTTTTTCAGAAGATGCACACGGTAAAGAGTCCCTGGCCAGCACCCGCAAACTCGCCGAAGTGGACATGAACGATTACGACGCCGTCTTCTACCCCGGCGGCCACGGCCCACTTTGGGATTTGGCCAATGACAAGCATTCAATCGCTCTGATAAAGCGCGCCTACGAGCAGGACAAAGTAATCAGCGCAGTTTGCCATGCGCCTGGCGTGTTCAAAAACGTAGAAGTGAAACCCAACCAGAATATCGTCGGCGGCCGCAAAGTCACCGGCTTTTCCAATTCCGAAGAAGAAGCGGTTCAGCTGACCAAACTGGTGCCTTTCCTGGTGGAAGACATGCTGCAGGAAAACGCCGGCGATTACAGCTGTGGCGAAGACTGGGCACCTTATGTGGTGGTCGACGGTAAACTGATCACCGGCCAGAACCCGGCTTCCTCCGAAGGCGCGGCCAAAGCTGTGGTACAGACCCTTCTCGAAGGCTAAAACTCGTAATGTCCAGCCCTGGCTTGGCATTTTGCCTTGCCGGGGAATCTTCACTTCCATAATTTCCCGCCAATTAAGCATTAACATCTGCCAGTCTGTGCTAACGTTTTGAAGAAAATCTCAACAGGATGATTTTTTTCATGAGCAATCCGAGGCATACCCTTTTCTGGATGACGTTTTTTCTGGCGATTGTCGCCGTCGTCGGCGTATTGATTCACCAACCGCTGATAACCGCCTTTATGGCCAACTGGGTTTTCAACCTGTTGATTCTTTGCGTACTCATTGTTGGCATCGGCCTCACCTATCGTCAGGTGTTCGTACTGTTTCCCGAACTGCGCTGGATTTCCCAGTTCCGCACTGGCCAATCAGGCCTGTCAGTGCTAGAAGAACCCCGCTTGCTCAAGCCGCTGGCCAGGCAGCTGGGCGAAGATTCCAAACGTGACCGTTTTACGCTCTCTACCATGTCACTACGGACGGTTCTGGATGGCATTCATTCCCGTATGGATGAGCAGCGTGAGATCACCCGTTACTTTATCAACCTGTTGGTTTTTCTGGGGCTTCTGGGCACCTTCTGGGGTTTGCTGGGCACCATCAATGCGGTGGGTGCGGTGATTACCAACCTGGACATGGGCCAAGGTGATTTAAGTAAGGTGTTTGCAGACCTCCAAGCCGGGCTGCTAACGCCCTTGCAGGGTATGGGCACCGCCTTCAGCTCGTCGCTGTTTGGTCTTGGTGGTTCCCTGATACTCGGCTTTCTTGATATCCAGGCGGGCCATGCCCAAAACCGTTTCTACGACGGGCTGGAAGAATGGCTGACCGGCGTTACCAACCTGTTAGACCCGTTCAACAGCAATGAACGCCAGCGATGATTGGGTCCAGACGCCGTAGCCGAAGCACCACCAACGTGTGGCCGGGGTACGTAGACGCCCTCTCGGCGCTGCTGATGCTGGTAATATTCATGTTGCTGATTTATGTGGTAAGCCAGCTTTTTCTGGCGCAGACACTGTCTGACCGCAACTCCGAACTGGCTCAACTGAACCTGCGGCTAAGCGAGCTGTCTCAATTATTGGGTCTGGAACAGGACACAACGGCCGCTCTGGAGCAGCAAATGCTCATGGTTCAAAACAGCTTCAGCGATAGCCTGGCCGAGAACGAAGACCTAGAGCAGCGGCTGGAGGCGTCCCGCGACCAGTTAATGCGGCAGACCGCCGATGCCGAAGCCCGGGCTGAAAATCTGGCGGACATGAACCAGGAGCTGGGAAACAAGGATGAGCTTTCCAACAGCCAGCAAACCATGATCATGCGGCTGTCCAATCAGATTGCGTCGCTTCAAAACCAACTGCGACAGATAACCGCTGCGCTTAGACTGCAAAAAGAAATGACCGTGGATAAGGAAGACGAGCTGGAAAGTGTCAGCCGGCGCTTGAACACATTGTTGGCGGAGCGGATCAACCAGTTGGAGCAGTACCAGTCTGAATTTTTCTCACGGTTAAGAAACCTTCTGGCCGCCAATAAAAACATCCGCATAGTCGGCGATCGATTCCTGCTGCCATCCGAGTTGCTGTTCGCTTCCGGTTCGGCTCTCCTCGGCGTGGAAGGCAAACGCGAACTCGACAAGCTTGCCGGAGTACTGCTCGATGTGGTTGAAACCATTCCCGCAGATCTTGAGTGGATTCTGCGCATTGATGGCCATACCGATCGGATTCCCATCAATACGCCGCAGTTCCCTTCCAACTGGGAGCTTTCAACCGCTCGCGCGGTCGCGGTAGTGCGCTACCTGGCCGATCAGAGCGTGCCGCAAACCCGAATGGTCGCGGCGGGTTTTGGTGAGTTCTTTCCGGTGACGGATGGAACCACACCAGAAGCTTTACAGGAAAACCGGCGCATTGAAATAAAGCTGACCGACCGGTGACCGGGGACAGACTTTAAGTCTGTCCCCGGTCTTGCGACTCACCTCGCATAGACTTAAAAATGAATCACTGTCCGAATGCTCTTGCCCTCATGCATCAAATCAAATGCTTTGTTGATGTCTTCCAGCGGCATGTTGTGGGTAATAAACACGTCTAGCGGAATGTCGCCGCTCTTGGCTTTTGCCACGTAACCAGGCAGTTCGGTACGGCCTTTTACACCGCCAAAAGCAGAGCCTTTCCAGACTCGGCCGGTCACCAGCTGGAACGGGCGAGTGCTGATTTCCTGGCCGGCGCCAGCCACGCCGATGATGATGGATTCACCCCAGCCCTTGTGGCAACACTCCAGCGCAGCGCGCATTAGCTGCACATTGCCTACGCATTCGAAGGAATAGTCCACGCCGCCGTCGGTCATTTCGATGATCACGTCCTGAATAGGCTTGTCGTGATCTTTCGGGTTGACCACATCAGTGGCGCCTAACTGCTTGGCGATGTCGAATTTGTCGGGGTTGATGTCAACGGCAATAATACGACCGGCTTTGGCCATTTTGGCGCCGATAATAGCCGCCAGGCCAATACCACCCAAACCAAAGATTGCGACCGTGGCCCCCTCTTCTACTTTGGCGGTGTTCAGCACGGCGCCAATACCGGTGGTTACACCGCAGCCCAGCAGGCACACTTTTTCCAACGGTGCTTCTTTGGGGATTTTTGCCAGCGAGATTTCCGGCAGCACGGTATATTCAGAGAAGGTTGAGCAGCCCATGTAGTGGTAAATAGGCTCGCCTTTGTAGCTGAAGCGCGAGGTGCCATCTGGCATCACACCTTTACCCTGAGTTGCACGCACGGCGCCGCACAGGTTGGTCTTGCCAGAGGTACAGAATTTACACTCGCCGCACTCGGCGGTGTACAGCGGGATCACATGGTCGCCCACTTCCAGGTTTTTCACACCCGGGCCCACAGCTTCAACAATGCCGCCACCCTCGTGGCCCAAAATGGTCGGAAACAGGCCTTCAGGGTCTGCGCCCGACAGGGTGTAGGCATCGGTATGGCAAACACCGGTGGCCACAATACGCACCAGAACTTCGCCTTCCTGGGGTGGTGCGACATCCACTTCTACAATTTCCAGCGGCTGATTGGCAGCGAAGGCCACGGCGGCACGAGATTTAATCACGGGATATCTCCTTGCAGACAGAGTTAACATTAGAGAGTTAAAAATAGAGAATTACGGTTATTCCGGATACCAAGAGTTTGACGTATTCTAGACGACCGGTCTAGTATGGTCGCCATGACAACGAACGACACACGCAATCTTATTATTCAAACCGGCGCTGACCTTATCGGCACGAAAGGCTTTGGTGCAACCGGCATCAATGGCATCCTTACGGTTGCCGGCGTACCTAAAGGGTCGTTCTATCATTATTTTAGCAGCAAAAATGACTTCGGCCTCGCGATCATTGATAACTTCGCCGACGAATACGATGCGAAGCTGGATCGGATTCTCAACGACAGTAGTCGTTCCTGCGTGGATCGCCTGCGCGCCTACTTCGATACCGGCGTTGAAAGCATGACCGACTGCGACTGTACCCGTGGTTGCCTAATGGGTAACTTAGGACAGGAGCTTGCAGGGCAAAATGAGACCTTCCGCGTTCGACTGGACAAGGTGTTCACCGGCTGGGAAAAACGCTTTGAACGCTGCATATCCGACGCACAAACAGCAGGTGACATTGACTCCAGCATTAACCCTTCAGATGCTGCCAGTGTTTTGCTGTCTGGCTGGGAAGGCGCCCTTCTGAGGTCAAAAGTTGTGAAATCAACGGATCCCATGGAACGGTTTGCACGTGTATTTTTCACTCAATATCTTGGCGTTGGCTGATTTTTTTTCGCGCAGCTACTAGTAGACTGGTCTAATTAACATTAATTAATCTAAAGTGAGTATCTTTGATGAGCAACCAACAACCGAATGATCCGCTGTTTCAGCCTTTGACTATGGGCGGCCTCACACTGCCCAACCGGGTTCTGATGTCACCGTTAACCCGTTCACGTTCAAGCCAACCGGGCGATATTCCGAACGACATGAACACGCAATATTACCAGCAGCGAGCCAGTGCTGGGCTGATCCTGAGTGAAGCCACTCAGATTTCTCCCCAGGGCAAGGGCTACGCCTTCACGCCGGGAATTCATTCTCAGGAACAGATTGATGGCTGGAAAAAGGTAACCGCGGCGGTGCATCTGGCCGGCGGTCGTATCCACATGCAACTGTGGCACGTTGGTCGCATCTCCCGCCCCGAACTGCAGCCGGATGGCGAGCTACCGGTCGCACCTTCCGCGATCAAGCCAGAAGGCGCCAAAACATTTATCAGTGCCGATTCCGGCATGGTGGACGTGCTTGAGCCCCGGGCGCTGGAAACCCACGAGATGGCCGGCATTGTCGAGCAATATCGCCAGGGTGCACTGAACGCGAAAGAAGCGGGATTTGACGGTGTTGAAGTCCACGCTGCCAATGGCTATCTGCTGGACCAGTTCATAAAGAGTGGCAGCAACCACCGCACCGACGAATACGGTGGCTCTTTGGAGAACCGCCTGCGCCTACCGCTGATGATCATCCAGGCTGTCATCGATGTGTGGGGCAAAGACAAAGTGGGCGTTCGTGTTGGTCCGACCGGCAGTTTCAACGCTATGCATGATGAAAATCCGACTGAAACCTTTAGCGTCTTTGCCAAACACCTGAACGACCTGGGGATCGCTTATCTCGAGGTAGTAGAGGACTCGTTCCAGGGCAATCACGCCAACGGCCGCCCGGAAAGCATCATCGATGCGATCCGGGCTGTTTATAAAGGCACTTACATCGCCAACGGCGCCTACACAGCCGAAGAAGCCCGCACGCGCATTCGCGAAGGCCGTTGCGACCTGGTGACCTTCGGCCGCCTGTTTATTGCCAACCCGGACCTGCCCGAGCGATTCCGCCAGAATGCACCGCTCAACGGCTGGGATGACAGCACCTTCTACGGTGGCGATGAGCACGGCTACATCGATTACCCCACACTGCAAGAACTCGATATCAGTGCCTGATCAGAATTTTCTGATCAGAACAGGAGAAAAATTATGAGCAACACCAACGATCCGATTAACGGCAAGATTGTCATCATCACAGGTGCCAGCAGTGGTCTGGGCGAATCCACCGCCCGCCATCTGGCCGACCGTGGTGCCAAACTGGTACTGGCAGCCCGCAGGGAAGACCGTCTGAAGTCTTTGACCGAAGAGCTGGAAGCAAAAGGTGCAGAAGTCTTGTGGCAGGTCACCGATGTTACCGATCGCAAACAGGTCGAAAGCCTCGCGGCAGCAGCCAAGAACAAATTTGGCCGCATCGATGTTCTGATCAATAACGCCGGCCTCATGCCCCTGGCGCCACTGGACGCCCTGAAGGTAGACGAGTGGGAACAGATGATAGACGTCAACATCAAGGGCGTTTTGTATGGTATTGCGGCCGTGCTGCCCACCATGCGCGAACAACACAGCGGACACGTGATCAACTTATCTTCGGTAGCCGGGCACAAAGTGTTTCCGGGCGGTGCAGTTTATTGCGCGACCAAATACGCAGTCAGAGCCCTGTCTGAAGGCTTGCGCATGGAAGCCGGTGACGAGATTCGCAGCACCAACATTTCGCCGGGTGCGATTGCCACGGAGCTGACCAGCACCATCACCGATCCCGATGCAGCCAAAGCAGCGGAAGAGCTTTACAAGGTTGCTATTAACGCTGACTCGGTTGCCCGCGCCATTGTCTTCGCGATTGAGCAACCCCACGATGTAGACATCAACGAAATCATCTTGCGCCCTACGGCTCAAGAACTGTAAACCCGCTTTCGAGCTGGTGACGTTCCGGGCGCCGACCCTGTTGGCGCCCGACAATACCCCCCATCCTACCCAAGCCGATCTGGCTCACATTCAGAAGAGCAGCGCCAGGCTCAAACGAACCTTCATAGAAGCGCTGTGGATAATCCTTTTAACCCGCAGAAGCGTAGTGTTATAACCATACAGGTTTTAACGAGGGATTTACGTTGCGCACGCTCTACTGGCTTACTAGAGATCTTCGCTTACACGACAACGCCGCCTTGCTGGCAGCGTCCAAGTCGGACATGCTCCTGTGCGTTTACGTTGTGGAACCACGATGGTTCAAACCCGGTCCGTTACAGTGCAAAACCATGGGCCACCACCGCTGGCGTTTTTTATGGCAAAGCCTGATCGGGCTGGAACGCAGCCTGCGCGCTATGGGCCAGCGCCTGCACATCGCCTGGGGCGACCCGGAAACCGTAATTCCTGCGCTGGCCCTCGGCCACGCCATCAGCCGAATTGTGCGTTCGCGCCAGCCCGGTACCCGTGAAGCCGTGCAGTGGCAAACGCTTCAGGACAAGCTCCCGAAAATAGCGTTCACGCAATATGAAACCCTCGGCCTGTTTACCGAAAGCCTACTGCCTATGCCCTTACAAGACTTGCCGGCGACTTTTTCCCAGTTTCGCAAACTGATTGAAAAAAAAGGCGACAGAGGACCTGCGCGACTACGCATCCCAACAGTAAAAATGCTGCCGCCGGCGCCCGGTTTGCCAGACGATAACCGCGGTGAATGCCCTGCCATTCAGGAGCCCACGCAGCCGTCAGCGTTCAGCGGCGGTGAACAGGCTGGCCTGGCACGCTTGCGAGATTTTTTAGCGGGTACTCACGCGATCGACACCTACAAAGAGACCCGCAACGCACTGGACGACTGGAATTCATCCTCCAAGTTCTCGCCCTGGCTTGCCCATGGCTGCCTGTCAGCGCGCGAGATCGCAGACAGCATCAGCCTGTATGAGCAGCAACACACCAGCAACGAATCCACATACTGGCTGTGGTTTGAAGTTCTTTGGCGCGAATATTTTTATTGGTATGCCCTGCGGCACGGGTCTGAGTTATTCCGCCGTGACGGTGTGCAGGGCAAGCGCCAGTCTGTTACTTTCTATGGCCACCGTTTCAAGGCCTGGTGCGAAGGTAACACTTCTTATCCGCTGGTGAACGCGGCCATGAACCAGCTGCGAGAGACCGGTTATATCAGCAACCGCAGCCGCCAAGTGGTCGCCAGCTGTTTTATTAACGAGCTAGAGCTGGACTGGCGCTATGGTGCAGCCTGGTTTGAACAGCAATTGATCGATTATGATGTCGCCAGCAATTACGGGAATTGGCAGTATCTGGCGGGCGTGGGCGCCGATCCCCGCGGTTTGCGGCGGTTCAATCTGGACAAGCAAGCCCAGCAATACGACCCCAACGGTACCTTTGTTGACCGCTGGAACGGCCACGCCGAGCAGCCCGTGGGGCTGCACACCGTTGACGCGGCTGACTGGCCGCTTTCCTGACCCATCAGCCTTCAATCGGGACACGCTATGGCATTTATTAGTGAACGCACCGCCCGCAGGCAGCTGGAATCGGAGTCTGACAAGGTCAAACAAGCGGATATTCAACGCCTGTTAGAAAAGCAGCAAGCGGTAGAGGAAAAGGTAAAAAACAGTGGTAAGCTAAAACGGTTCACAACAGACATAAAACTGATGTTTTCATTGGTGCGAGATTACTATAACGGTCGTTATCGCAGTATACCGTGGAAAAGCATCGCCGCCATTGTTGGCGCATTGATTTACGTTTTAAACCCGCTGGACCTGATTCCAGACCTTATTTTGTCCATCGGCTTCGTAGATGATTTAGGCGTGGTTGCCTTGTGCCTGAAACTGGTGGAGTCAGACCTGCACCGTTATGCAGCATGGAAAGAACTACAAGACACAAACTAACAAAGCCCGCGCAAAAACGAGTCGGTAAAACCGGCTCTCTCTATAACAACAACTTGAGTATTCTGGAGTTACTGTGGATTTTGCCACTCTGATTGGCCTGGTTGGGGCGATGATGTTGATCGCCTCGGCGGTAATTTTAGGCGTGTCACCAGACGTTTTTCTCAACGGCCCGGCGCTGCTGATTGTTATTGGCGGTAGTCTTTTGGTGGTTTTGGCCAAATTCAGTTTTCAGCAGTTTCTGGGCGCATTTAAAGCAGCGATTCGCGCTTTCAAGTTCAAACTTCCAGAAACCCGCTCAGCCATCGATGAACTGGTAGATATTGCGAATGTGGCGCGGCGCCAGGGCGTGCTGGGCCTGGAGGGGCGCGAGGTAAGTTCGCCGTTTCTTAGTAACGGCATTCAGATGTTGGTCGACGGCCAGGACGGTGCCACCATCAAACAACTGCTCAGTAAAGAGCAACTGATGACCCTAGAGCACAACCGTTCTGGCGCCAGGGTATTCACCGCCTTCGCAGACGTTGGCCCCGCCATGGGCATGATTGGCACGCTGATTGGCCTGGTCCAAATGCTGTCCAATATGGAAGACCCGAAATCCATTGGCCCTGCCATGGCGGTTGCGCTTCTAACCACATTGTACGGTGCCATGATAGCGACCATGATTGCCTCACCGATTGCGGACAAATTGTCATTGCGAATGACCCAGGAAGCCCGCATGCAGTCGCTTTATATAGACGCACTGGGCGCTATTCAAGAAGGCGTTAACCCGCGAATTATCGAGCAGATGCTGTCCAGTTATCTGTCTCCCAAAGAGCGCGACAAGGTATCTGAAGAAGCCAGTGCTGCCGCGGCAGACAACTAACCGATGGAAGACTTCCCGGAAGAAGAGAAGCCTGGCATCCCGGCGTGGGTTGTGACATTTGCCGACCTGATGTCGCTGTTGATGTGCTTTTTTGTGCTGTTACTGTCGTTTTCTGAAATCGACGCTCAGAAATTCAAACAGATTGCCGGCGAACTGTCCGCAGCCTTCGGTGTTCAGCGCGATGTGCCCGCGGTGGAAATCCCTCTGGGCACCAGCATTATATTCGACAATTTCTCGTCGGCGCCGCCCGAGCCCACCGTAATCAATGAAATAAAGCAGGCTACTACCGATCAGAAACCGGAATTGGATACCCTGAAGGGTGCCGTCGACAGTGCTACCAAAGCTGCCGAGCAGGAAAAAATACAGGTGCAGTTGGAACAACTGCGCAAGGTACTCGGACCGGCACTCAAAGATGGCCACATAGCTGTGACTCAGGACCAGTACCGTATTGTGATTCGAGTAGAAGAAAAAGGCTCGTTTCCGTCTGGATCGGCCAAGCTCACCAGAGATTTCCAAAGCCTGCTGCTAGAAATGGCCGAAGTACTGGCCATTATTCCCGGCAAATTGACGATAGAAGGTCACACAGACGACGTCCCCATCCGTACCGACCGGTTTTTCAGCAACTGGGATCTGTCTGCCGCCCGCGCCGCCTCTGTGGCCAACGCGCTGCTGACCAGCGGAACCGTCGAGGCCAATCGGTTGGCGGTAAAAGGCCTTGCAGATACCGCGCCATGGGTAGACAACGATTCGGCCGAGAACAGAGCGAAAAACCGGCGGGTTGAGATCATTATTGACCTGTCGGGCCCTCAAGCGGAACAGGAAGTTCAGCTCCGTGACATCATCGACGGCCAGCTACCGGGCCAGGATACGGTGATCGATATGCAATCCGGGCCGGTTCCGGTAGAAAGTATCACTTGGTAGCCGGCCTGATCGGTTTTTGCGCAGAATTCGACTTTATTGCACTTTATTAGTGCAATAATACACCCCCACTGAAGGCGCGATCGAAGCCTTTTCTGGGTCTGATCGAGAAATAAGCGTTCAGCGGCGCCGACGTCAGTGTCCACTGCACAGGCGTCAAGCCCTCCGAATTGGACACTCCACTTGCTCGTACCTTTCAACAGGCGGTTCTATAGCCGCCTGTTGAATTTTGCCCACTCTGAATCGACAGATTCCCAACCGTCGCCTTTGTTAAAAGGCACAATATTCGTGAACTTTCATCGACTGGCTCGTCTTTTGCTTATTAATACCATTAGAGGTGCCAACTTCATCGGCACGGTCCAGAGAGACGAACAGAACCATGCTAATTCAGCCACCAGGCAAAGGCCTGTATGACGAATTATTCGATCAAGACAATCGAATGCGGCCACATTGCAAGATACTCGAAGATTGGCTCGCAAACTCGGATGAAAGCCTGATCGCAGAAAAGCGACGGGAAGCCGACGTACTATTCCAGCGGCTGGGCATCACTTTCAATGTCTATGGCGAAGACCAGGGCGCAGACCGACTCATTCCGTTTGACCTTATCCCGCGCGTTATATCTTCCAGCGACTGGCAGAAGCTCCAGGCCGGACTGCGCCAGAGAGTGCAGGCACTTAATCGTTTCCTGTTCGATATCTACCATGGTTACGACATCGTTCGGGCCGGCGTAATCAGTGCGGAACAAGTCTTTTCCAACCCCCAGTACCAGCCCGGCATGCAGGATCTGAAACTTCCTCGTAACCTGTACGCCCATATTGCCGGTATCGACCTGATCCGCCACAGCGACGGCGACTTCTATGTGCTGGAGGACAACCTTCGCTGCCCCAGCGGCGTGTCCTACATGCTGGAAAACCGGAGAATGATGATGCGGCTTTTCCCGCATCTGTTTGCCCACTCACCGGTCGCTCCAATTGACCATTACCCGAACCTGCTGGGCGAAACCCTGCGGGCAGCGTCTCTCAAACCGAACCCCAAGATAGTGGTGCTAACCCCCGGTCGTTTCAACAGTGCCTATTTCGAGCATACTTTCCTGGCGCGGCAAATGGGCGTGGAACTGGTGGAAGGTGCAGATCTGTTTGTACACCAGAACAAAGTCTTTATGAAAACGACGATTGGCCCTCAACAGGTAGACGTTATTTACCGCCGCATCGACGACGATTTCTTGGACCCTCTGGCGGGCAACCCGGATTCTATGATTGGAGTCCCCGGGCTTTACGCGGCCTATCGTACCGGCAATGTCGTGCTGACCAATGCAATGGGTACCGGGGTTGCAGACGACAAGTCTATCTATCCTTACGTACCCGACATGATTCGTTTCTACCTGGATGAAGAACCTATCCTGAAAAACGTCCCCACCTGGCAGTGTCGTAAGGAAAAAGATCTGCAATACGTTCTGGATCACCTGCCGGAACTGGTGGTGAAAGAGGCTCAGGGAGCCGGTGGCTACGGCATGCTGATTGGCCCCATGGCCAGCAAAGAAGAGCTTTCCACCTTTCGCAGCCTACTCAAAGCCCGGCCACAGGATTACATTGCCCAACCCACTCTGAGCCTTTCCACTTGCCCGACTTTTGTAAATGAGGGCGTTGCACCCCGACACCTGGACCTTCGCCCGTTTGTGCTTTCGGGCAAGAAAATACAGATGGTTCCTGGTGGCTTGACCCGCGTGGCCCTGAAAGAAGGCTCGCTGGTGGTGAATTCGTCTCAGGGTGGCGGCACCAAAGACACTTGGGTAATGGAGGATGATTTATGCTGAGCCGCGCTGCCTCCAGTTTGTTCTGGATGGCCCGTTATCTGGAGCGGGCCGAAAGCCAGGCAAGACTTCTTGATGTCAGTCTGACCATGGCCCTGATTGATGTACCGGAAGACCGGATTGAACAGCTATCAGTCCCATTATTGGTCTCTGGAACCCGGGATGTCTTCTTTGAATACTATAATGAAATCACACCACAGAATCTGATTGACTTTCTGCTGCTGGATGACCGCCACCCGGCCAGCGTATTCAACATTATCCGAAGCGCACGTGACAATGCCCTGCACGTTCGGGGCAACCTGTCAGCCGACGTATGGGAAAGCATCAACCAGGCCTGGCTTGAGCTCAAAGAGCTGCAAAAGAAAGGCGTAACCGAATCCAATGCCAGCAGTGTTTTTGACTGGGTTCGGGAACGCTCCCACATGTTCAGGGGCGCAGCCTATGGCACTTTGCTGCGCAATGATGCGTTTCACTTTCTGCGCCTGGGCACTTTTATCGAGCGGGCTGACACCACAGCCCGGGTGCTCGACATCCGTCATGTAATGGCGATGAAAGCCATGGAAGAACAAGCCACCCGAGCATTTTTCGAGTGGACCGCGGTTCTGCACTCACTGGCGGCCTTCGAGGCCTATCAGAATACCTATGGCCACAATCTGGAGCCTATGAATGTGGCAGAACTGCTCATTTTGAAGCCTGATGTGCCTCGCTCCCTGCACGGCTGCCTGAAAGAAATTTCCAGCCTGCTCGAACAGATTGAAAGCGGCAGCGCAAAGCGTTCCCGTCGCCTGGCTTCCAGCCTGTACGCCAATATTCATTATGGCGACCGTGATTATATAGAAGAACGCGGGCTGAACGAGTATCTGGTGGACTTTCTAGATCGCATTCAGGGTATTGCCGGGCAAATCCAGAAGGACTATATGGGGTGGCAACAATGAGACTCAAAATTCATCATGAAACACGATACACCTACGAAACCCCGGTTCAGAACAGCATTCAATACATCCGTCTGACGCCGAGGAACACGCCCCAGCAACGGATTCATGACTGGAAGCTTCATACGCCAGGCGAAACCAGCCAGATGATGGACGGGTTCGGCAATCCGGTGACCGTAATGACCCTCGATGAGGCTGTCCCAGAGATTGTTTTGACGGCAGAAGGCGTGGTGGACCTGACCGGTAAACCACTAACCCGTGACGACTCACCCTTTCCGCCCCAGGTATTCCTGAGGCATACGGCGCTGACAGAGACAGACGAGGCTCTCAAAAAATTCGCCAGTCAGTACTCATGCAACAAGCGCAGCCTGGTGCGTCTGATGACGCACCTTCGTGAGCATATTGCGTTTATGCCCGGTGCGACCACTGTTACCAATACCGCCAGCGAAGCCTTCAAGCTGGGTGCCGGCGTGTGCCAGGATCACACCCATATTTTCATTGCCTGTTGCCGCCATATTGGCGTTCCAGCCCGCTACGTCAGCGGCTACATTCATTCCGCCAGCATTGATCATGTCGTCACTCATGCCTGGGCAGAAGCATGGATCGGAAGCAACTGGCTTACCTTTGATGTAGTCAACACCCTGATTGTAGCTGAAAGCCACATAAAACTGGCCGTGGGACTCGATTACCGGGATGCTGCGCCGGTCAGGGGCGTGCGCAGCGGTGGCGGCATGGAGCTGATGGAAACCCGCGCATGGGTAACGGAAGCGACAGGTAGTCAGTAACAGAATTATGAAAATGCGAAAATAAACTACTCACACCTGACCGGAAGTTGTGATTAGACTACGATTTATTCAAAGCCTTATCAGGAGGGCTTCATGACCTATTGCGTAGCGATGCGACTCGCCGAAGGCCTGGTGTTCGCATCCGACTCCCGGACCAATGCCGGTTTTGACCAGATTTCCACATTTCGAAAGATGCATGTCTTTGAGCAGCCGGGGGAGCGCGAACTGGTTCTGTTATCGGCTGGCAACCTGGCGACCAGCCAGAGTGTGATCAGCTTGCTTGAACGACGGGCAACCACAGACGTGACGAACGTGCTCAACACCAAGTGCATGTTTGAAACCGCCGAGATTGTAGGCCAAACCATGCGCGAAGTGATCCGCCGGGATAATCCCGATGGCAAACTGAGTCATGTGGATTTTAGCTGTTCCCTCATTCTTGGCGGGCAGATCCAAGGCGAAGATCCGCGCCTTTTTAATATCTACCCGGAAGGTAACTTTATTGAGGCAACGGAAGAGACCCCCTATTTCCAGATCGGCGAATCAAAGTACGGCAAGCCCATTCTGGATCGCGTGATGAATTATCACACCTCTCTGGACCGTGCCTACCAGTGTGCCCTGATCTCATTCGACTCCACCATGAAGAGCAACCTCTCCGTGGGGATGCCGTTAGACGTTGCGATCTATCGTAAAGACGGCTTGAAACCCTGTTTTATCGATCGTGTGGAAGAACAGTGCGAGTATTTCCATACCCTCAGACAGCAATGGCACCAGGGCATCCAGGAGTTAATGGTCGGTCTGGAGCCGCCACATCTGGGCTAGCTAACTCACTGCGCCTTAATAGCCGGTCAGTTCCATGTAACCCTCGCCGAAGTGACTGCCTGACACAGTGACCGGACTTTCCCAGTAGGGGAAAAGCCCCCGATTGAGGTAATCACCGGGTGGCGCGCTAAGTTCCAGATCTACCTGATAAGCCGGAATACTAAGCCGCCAGCGCACAGGCACATTGTTGCGCCAATCAAGTTCCTGCAGGCTCAGCTCTTCAGGGCTCAGCGCCACAGGGTCACCGTTTTCAGGAATCCAGGTGCCAGACTGGAAGCTGCCGCTGCCATCCCGCAAACGGAAGGCCATCAGCTTGTCTCCACTTTCCAGGTGAAGAGCAAACCAGTCCCAGCCCTGCTGCCCGGCCTTCAGAAACTGGCTGCTCCACTCCCGATCAAACCATCCTCTGCCAGTAACCGTTTGGGTTTCGCCCTTAAGGGTCAGCTCACCGCTGATGGCAATGTCAACCAGGCTAAAATACATTGAGCCCTCGCCGCTTGCGGATTTCGCGCTGAAGCCTTGGTCGCCATGGACCACTGGTTCGCCCTGAACTCGCAACAACAGATCGTAACCCCACTCGGGCGTGTTCACCTGCAGGCGTAAGGCACCGTCAGGCTGCACGGTCAGCCGCCAGTCATCAAGCCAGATATCCAGTGGGCTGGCCACGGCCCCGGCCTGGCCAATGTCGCCGCGAGCGAATTTTTCGGCAAATCGGTGTTCACCTTTAAGGCTGACCGCCGCATGAGCCATCCAGGCTGCCTGCAAAGGCCACAGTTCTGCTGCCGGCGGCTGTTCTGACGCAGGGCGTGGCTCAATAGCCTGGCGAAACTGGGTCCACTGCACGCCTACCGGCTCGCCGTCTGCGGTTTTCAGATTGGCCGTTAAATACCACCATTCAATACGATGTTGCGGGTGCGGGCCCCAGTCATCGGGAAAACGCAGCCAATCCCCCGGCCCTGGCTGTAAGAAGGGCTCACTCTGACTGCCGTCGGTGGCCTGAGCCAGACCGGCAAAACCACCGGTGTCTGGCTCTTGCGAGCACCCTGCCAACAACACAGAGACGGACAGCAGCACAAGAGTTGCGGTTTTTTGAAAAAAACCTGTGGGCCAGTTTTGTGTTTTTATCATCGTTCATCACCTCGCAGGCTGGCGGCAGAAACCGGTTTTGGGCCGCTTCCGCCAAGCTGGCTGCGCATCAGCAGCGTAATGCTAAGCCCGATCAACACACTCACAGCCCCCAACTGAAGCCAGAATTCTGGGTAAATCGCCATCGGTAAAGACCAGCCAAAAGCCAATGGATTAATTCGATGCACCAGAACCCAGGTCAACCAGACGCCGAGCGGCAATGCCAATAGGGTAATCGTCAGGGTCAGGGTAAGCGCCAGCCGGCCCAGCTGCGCCAGAACCTGGCGTTTGGTGAGGCCCCACACCTGGAGCAAGCGAAAATACCAAGCCCGGGTGCTGAAAAACACCCAGCCCATAATCAGTAAGGCAACCGCCGCCAGCACCAGAGTGACAAAGGTCATGGCGCGGGTCAGCAAAAACGTCTGGTCGAACACCGCATCGGCCAACTCGCGGATTCGCTTATTATCACGTACTCGTACGCTTTCTACCTGCCACAGCCGCTGAAGGCCATCAGTTATCGTCGTCATGTCGCTTGCGCCTGTACTGATCGAAAAACTTTCAAACGCCGGCACAAACTCGTCCGGCAAGAGCTCAATATTGACCAATACTTCCCCGGCGGGGCGGCCGTAATCCGCATAAATCGCCAGCACCGGCAGTTCAAGCCGAGTGTTCGCCAATGTCAGCACCAAGGTATCCCCTACCGCCAACGGGTAACGACGCGCCAGCTGCTCGTTCACCATAACGCCTTCACCCGCGGCAAAACCCTGCCAGGGCTGGTCATCGGCAGCCTGCAGGCTCCACATGGTCAGTAGCGGGCTAACAGGCCCCAACGCGAGCAAGTCAACCGACTGCGCTCTTCTGCCTATTTTTGAATCAGCCACTTTCGGGTCATTCATTTTTGGATCCGCCGCTGCCAGCAATTGCGCTACGCCGCTCACCACTTGATGCCAGTCGCCGCTTTGCGCCAGCTCTGGCTGCGCAACCAGCCACTGCGCCGCCGCATCTGCGTTGGCACCGGCAGGCACTTCAATAAAATAATCGGCGGCTAAGCGCTGGCCCAGCCACTCATCAAAGGTGGCTTCAAACACAGTTACCAATGCCTGCACCGCCAACACCATCGCCAGCGCAAACTGCAACGCAACCAAAGGCAATGCCAGCCTGCGTGCCATAACCCCAAGCTCGGTGTGGCGCCAGCGCGCTAATGGCTCCTGCGTTTTGCGGGCAAGGGTTGCAGACAGCGCGGCAATGGCAAATGGCGCGGCAATACCGGTAGCGGCAAACACTAGCGCGACCGCAAAAAACACCAGCGGCAGTGACTGCGCCAGTAGCGCCATCGCCAGGCCGGCCGCAGCCAAAGGCATCGCCAACCAAGGCCACGGCCTCACTCCAAATCCAGTCAAAAACTTCGCTGGTAAAGCAAACGGCAACATGGCCGCCGAGCGCAGCAGCATCGCCCGCACATTCTGCGCCAGGCACACCAACAGCACGATGGCCATCATGGTCGCTATCGGCGTAAGCCAGTTTTCTGATTGGCTGGCGTACAGCGGAGTATCGAACAGGCTGTCCAAAGCTTGACCAAAACCACCGCTCACGGTGCCCGCCAGCAGGCGCCCAAGCCACACACCCGGCAACACGCTCAGCAGCGCCAACAGCAGGATTTCGACCAGTAATACCTGGTTAATGGCTGACGGCATTACGCCAAACCGCTGCAGCAGGGCAAAGCTGTCACGGCGCTGGGCTATGCCCAATTGGTAAACGCTGCGCAGCAGCAAGGCCGTAATCAACAACACTAAAAATCCCAGAGCGTCTAGATTCAACAGAAAGCTGTCGCCCAACTCGCCGGTGTCAGGGCCCAATGAGAAACCCGTCATCCGATAATCTGCGGGCAAAGCAGATGCCGGCTCAGGCGGCACGATTAACAGGCTCAGGCTTACCTTGCCCGGGGCGACATTCTGCGCCAGCGCCACGGCTTCGCTGATGTCGATAAAAGGCTCCCCGTTTAACACTGGGACCCAGGCCGGCGCAGGTTCTTTTGATGATGCAGGACTGTCTATTGGTTCAGGGCTGTCTATTGGCTCAGGGCTGTTGTTACTGCCAGCAGGGGCAGCTTGCGCAAAGCAACCAGCGGCCAGCGGGTCTACCCCCACCAACCGGCCGCCCTGCCCCGGGCGTTCCACTTCCAGCCAGGGCGTTACGCACAGGCCGGCACGGCGCAGGGTTACAAAATCAGCCACCGTCAGTGCCTGGCCATCAACGCGCTCTAACTGCGTGCGTGCGGCCACGGCCTGCTCGCTCTGGCCCAGACTGGCTCGCGCCTGGGTTGTCAGGTGATTCACCCCGGTCCACAACATGGTGGCCAACATAATCATCAGCGCCAACGCCAGCAGCTGTAGGGGGTGGCGGCGATAATGGCTGAACAGAGCGGAGAACAGGTTTGAAAACGGGGACACCGGAAACAGGAACATGAACGCTAAGCTCCCATTTGAGCGAGGTCCAGACGCTGGCCACAGCGGGCAGCCAATGCCGAATCGTGAGTGGCCAGTATCAACGCACAACCACTGGCAGCTTGCTGGTGAAACAGCTCATCGACCACCTCAAGTGCGGTGCGGGCGTCCAGGCTACCGGTAGGCTCGTCTGCCAGTATCAGTGACGGGCGCATGGCAAACACCATGGCCAAAGCCGCGCGCTGGCGCTGGCCACCGGAGACCTGATCCGGGTAGCGCTGCGCCAGCTCGCCAATCCCCAAGCGCTTTAGCCAGTCACCGCAATGCTGGTCGCTTTGCCCTGCCAGCCTGGCCCGCAGACGCACATTGTCCAGCAACGACAACGCCGGCATCAAGTTAGCTTCCTGAAACACCACGCCAATGCGCTGACGCCGCAGCATAGCCCAGCGTTGCTGGTTTGGCCCGCTTGCGCTCGAATCTGCCGCAAAGTGTTCACCCGCAATGCTCACAAAGCCGGCGTCGGGCTGCTCCAAGCCGCACAGAATATTCAACAGGGTGCTTTTTCCAGAGCCGGAGCGGCCCATCAGCGCCAGGGATTCGCCCTGCGCCAGGGTTAGCTCAAGCCCAGATAGCACGTCTACGGTTTGCCCGGCGCTCACAAAGTGCTTACCCAGGCCGCGTACTTTCAGTAATGGTTCAGTCACGTGGGCTCCCTGGCCCACCAGGCCCTCAGTTGCTCAAGGTAAGACAGCAACGCCGGAATCACCAGCAGCACCAACAAGGTCGATAAGCCCAAGCCAAAGGCAATGGAAGTGGCCATGGGAATCAGGAACTGGGCCTGCAAAGAGGTTTCAAACAGCAGTGGCAACAGCCCACCGATAGTGGTCAGCGAGGTCAGCAATACCGCACGCACCCGCTGCACCACGGCTTCGTTCAGGGCTGCATCGACGCCCAGCCCCGCTTCCCGCTGCTGATTGTAAAACGACACCAGTATGATGGCGTTGTTCACCACAATGCCGGACAAACCAAATAGCCCAAACAGCGACAGCACCGTTAACTGCATTCCCATCAACCAGTGGCCCAGAATGGCGCCCACCAAAGCAAAAGGAATAATTGCCATCACGATCAACGGCAGGCTCCAGGATGCAAACACCCAGGCCAGCACCACATACATCAGCGCCAAACCAATGATCAGGCCGGTTTTCATATCGTCGATGGTTTCACGCTGGTCCGCGGAGCGGCCTTCGAAGCTGTAACGCACGTTATAACGGCTGACGATGGCAGGCAGCGCTTTGGCTTCCAGGCTGGCAATAACGTCGCTGGTGGTGCTGACGTCTGTGTTCAGCGACGCTGACACTTCTATCGCCAGCAAACCATCGGCGTGGCGCAGGGCCTCAAAGCCCTGCCGGTGGTCCAGCATCACCACCTGAGTAAGCGGCACAAAACGACCATCAGGCACGCGGATGGTGATTTGCGACAGGGTGGCCAGGCGCTCGCGCTGATATCTCGGCAGCTGCACCCGCACCTCCATTTCATCGCGACCGTCCTGATAGATCTGTGCAACCCGACCATCAAAAGCAGCTCTCAGTTGGCGCCCAAGATCGGTGGTGGTGAGGCCCATGGCCTCACCCCAAGGGCTGACCTGATAGATCAACTGTTCGCGACCCCACGGCATATCGTCTTCTGCGTCCAGCACCCCCGGTAACACGGAAAGTGCCTGCACCACTTCTTCAGCGGCGCGCTTCAGATTGGTCGCGTCCGGGCCGGTCAGGCGCACGTTAATGTCGCTGCCAGGGGGGCCAGCTTCACGTTCAGTAATGCTTAGATTCTCCAGCCCCGCTGGCAACGGCAGGCGCGCGCGCAGTTCACTGATAAATTCGGCGTTGCGCACGCTGCGCTCGTCGGATGGCACCATTTCGATCATCATCGAGCCCAACTCTTCGCCCTTGCGGGAACTACCACCCGCGCCCAAGGTACCGCCGCGCGTGGTAACCGCGTGTAACAGCAGATTGCCACCCAGGGCCTCCTCGTTAGCGTTCAAGCTTTTCGCCATGGTGGCCATAAACTGATCTACCCGGCGGCTATCCGTGCCGGCAACAAAGCTGGCGTTGGCATAAAGCACCGAAGGTTCGGGCGTGGGGAAAAAGTTGAAGCCAATACGGCCTCCGCTGAGCAACCCGACCGTCATAATGGCGAGGCCCAAGGCAACGGCAAGCGTAAACCCCCGATGGTGCAGGCTGTAGTGGGAGAAACGCCGGAAGCGGCCTTCGCGGAATCGATCGAAGCCCTGTTCAAAGCCCGACCGCAGGCGCCTGATCCCCACCGCCGGCGCCCGCACCAGCCTAGCCCCGGCACTATTGCTGACCGCTTTGGCTTTACGCGGCACAAAGGCGTAGCGCAAGTGCGCCGGCAACACCACAAAACATTCCAGCAACGACGCGATGAGCACACAAATCATCACCAGCGGAATGTCGCCCAGAATATTACCGATCACCCCACCCACAATTAGCAGAGGTGTAAACGCCGCAACCGTGGTCAGTGACGACGCCAAAACCGGCCACACCATGCGCTTTGCCGCACCTTCAGCGGCAGCCATTGATGGCTGCCCCAGCCGGGCGTGGGCATCGGCGTCTTCACCTACCACTATGGCGTCGTCCACAATCACACCCAGCGCCATAATCAGCGCAAATAGCGAGATCATGTTAATAGAGCCACCCACCAGCCACAAAATAGCCAAAGCCGCTAGAAAGGCTGTGGGAATGCCGACAGCTACCCACAAGGCGACACGCCCGGGCAGAAAAAGATACAACAACAGTACGACCAGCACTAAACCGCCCAGGCCATTGGTTGTCAGCAGCGAAATGCGATCATCTAGCAGTTGCCAGGTTTCGTCGTACACTTCCAGTTGCAGATTCGGAGGCAAGGTAGCGCGGGTATCCGCCAGCCAGTCTTTCAGCACTTTAGCGGCTGCCAGGGAATCGCCGTCCTCGGCCCGCCGCAGCTGTAGCTCGACCGCGGGAAAATCATCGCGGGTTAGAGTAAGCGGGTTGTCGCGGGATTCCTGGCGGATACTGGCAATGTCCCCCAGGCGCAACTGGATGCGATCACCACTGAGCAACGGAATTTCGCCGAACTGCTGTGGACTGCGGGCCTGCTCCACCGCGCGCAATTCCCGGGTGGCGTCTTGCTGGCCCAACAGGCCGGCGGGCAAATCCCGCGATACGGCGGCTACGCGCTCGGCAAT
Organism: Marinobacter sp. BSs20148; assembly: GCF_000283275.1. NCBI lineage: Bacteria > Pseudomonadati > Pseudomonadota > Gammaproteobacteria > Pseudomonadales > Marinobacteraceae > Marinobacter > Marinobacter sp. BSs20148. The sequence continues at coordinate 266,443 of NC_018268.1, read as the reverse complement.
CTGCTCCAGCGACAGACCCAGGGTTTCCAGTCGCTCCACCGGCACATCGATGCTGATCTGCTGTTCCGGCAGGCCGCGAATTGATACGTTGTCGATGCCGCGTTGCAGCAATTCGTCTTCAAAACGGTAGGTCAGATAGCGCAGTTCATCCGCGTCCACATCGCCGTACAACAGCAGACGCGCCACCGGCTCATAGCGTTCAATTCGCGAGACTCGCGGTTCTTCGGCGTCGGCCGGAAAATTATTGAATTCGTCCACCCGCTGGCGGGTGTCGTCGAGCGTCTGAATCGGGTCACTGCCCTCCTGAAACTCCAGTGTAATGGACGACACACCCTGAGCCGAGGTGGACGTCATCTTTTTCAGACTCTGTACGCTGCGTAAGCGCTGCTCCAGAGGGTTGGTAATACCCTGCTCGATGTCTTCCGCGGAGGCGCCGCTCCACACCACGCGCACGCTGACCACATCCAGAGCAAAGGTGGGAAAGAACTGCACATTCATCCGAGTCAGTGCCAACACACCGCCCAGCAGCATCACCAGCATCACCAGGTTGGCCGCCAGTTTGTGATGCACGAAAAACCCGATCACGCCGCGTCGCGGTGGTGGGGTCCGGGAGCCATTAGTTTCAGGCTTTTCAGTAGCGGGCTGGTCGGTCACTCGCTCTGCACTCCGGCGATGTCCACTTTTAGCCCGCTCATGGCGTTAGGCAGGTGGGTCGTAATAATACGCAGGCCGGGCTGCAACTTATCCCCGCGTACCAAGAGGTTACGATCGGCACCGGCACGGGCTTCACCTACCCGTTCTACCCGCAGCCGTTGCAGCCGGAAGTCTTCGCCCACAACGTACAGCGTGTCGGCGCCATAAAGAGCGCTAAACGGTACACTAACGACTTGTTGCTGAGTCGGGCGCTGCAATGTCACTGGCAGCAAGCTGCCCGGACGCAAGCCATCCGCTGAACCATCAGCGACCAGTATCGCTTCGGTGCCCGCGGCACTGCCAGTGCCTGCAAAGCGTTGCAGAGTGAAGCGGTAGCGGCCGTCGTCAGTGATCGCCTGTAGCTTTTCACCGCGGTTTAACGCTTGTTGCAGCTCGGCCACAAAGACTTCTGGCACCCGCGCTCGCAACTCCAGCCCCAAACGCGGGTACAGGCTCAATAACGCCTGGTTTTTGCTAACCCGGTCACCCACGGCCACTTGCACATCGGTAATCACGCCGTCAAACGGAGCAATAACCCTTGCCCTGCCGGCATCACGCTCAATCCCTTGCAGGTTCGCCTTGGCATTGGCCAGCCGTGCCTGCAAGCTGGCCAGGCGCGCTGGATGCTCGCCCAGCGCGCGCTGGCGCGTGCTGACAGTCAGTTCAGCGCGGGCATATGCGTCGGTAACGGCGTCCAGGGCTTCGCGGGAGGTGAGGTTGCGCTTGAGCAACGACTGGTTGCGTTCAAGTTGACGTTGAGCGCTGGCCAGAATGGACTCTTCGCTTTTCAGTGCACGCTGATCGTTGCCGTGGCGCAGCTGCTCGGCCTCAATCTGTGCTTGCAAGTCCGCCACTTCGGCTTGCGCCTGGGCAAGGACCGGCGCCACATCAGCATCATCCAGAGCCACCAGCAGAGTGCCAGCGGCAACCGCCTGGCCTTCAGACACCGGGCGTTGGGCGATCTGCCCGGGCAAGGCCGCTGTTACGGTCAGCTGTTGCGGGGCAACGACCTGACCGTACAAAGGCAACAACGGCGTAGCGGCAATTAATTCAGCACGTTGCACTGCCACCAACCATGCGCGTTCCTGGGCTTCGGCCTGAACCAGCTCCGGGCGGGTCATTCGCAATGCCATAAACACAACAATGGCCAGCAGCAGAACCAACCAAGGCGAAAATCGTTTTATCATCGGGTAAAATTTCCTGTTCAAATCCACCGCCGCCGCGCCATTGCATAATACGACAAAGGCACCACAATCACGGTCAGAAGGGTAGACACGGCAAGGCAAAATGCCAGTGATATAGCCAAGCCATTAAAGATTGGATCCTTCAGTATAAAGTAGGCGCCGACCATCGCCGACACTGCGATCAGCGCAATCGGCTTGATCCGCACCGCACCGGCTTGGACTACAGCGTCTTCCAAACTCATGCCTTCGTCCAGCAGCTGGCGAATAAAAACCACCAGCGGTATGGAGTTACGTACGATAATGCCGGCCAGCGCGATCATGCCAATTATGCTGGTGGCGGTGAATTCACGCCCCAAAAGCGCGTGGCCCGTCAGAATATCAAAGCCACAACCGCACAAACGGCCCAACAAGCAATCGCAGCGCTCGCCGACCACCATTTCAGTCACTGCGTTCTAGACCTTAACCTGGCTGGCGAGAGTGGGTTGCAGCTGCTGCCTGAATTGCTGAGCTGCAAGCCGGGCCTGGCCGTTCTTGTGTTAACCGGTTACGGCAGTATTGCGACCTCGGTTGAGGCGATGCGCCGCGGCGCCGTAAATTATCTGTGCAAACCGGTAACGGTGAACCAGCTGATCGCCGGTTTTGGATTCTTGAACAAAGCACTTGAAGTGCGCTCGGAACCGCCTTCGGTGGGGGAAATGGAGCGCGAACACATACAGCGTGTTCTTAACGAGCACGACGGCAATATATCCGCCACGGCAAGAGCGTTGCACATGCATCGCCGGACACTACAGCGTAAATTGCAGAAGCGCTCCCACTGGCGCAACTGAGCACGGGCTTTCTCTCTACACGCCTTACCGCGACGACGGTTCAACATTCATTAGTCGCGTTCCAGGTAAACCGCTTGTGCTAGCCCTTATACAATGTTATCAGGATATTGGTAGACGATTTATGGAGCACGCATCAAGATTGTCGTTGCGGCAACCGCCCTCATCAGGCTCTTGACGTTGCATCGCCATGCTCCAGGCTCTGGACAGACCGTCGGTTCCGATCCAGAACCATCATGCGTGGAAGTACGTATACGTTTTGTACCAATAAGATTTAAAGGTAAATAACGCGATCTCAATCTCACTTTTTTGGTGAGTCTCGTGATTCTTTCTCAAGAACCAGAACAACCTTTGGAGGTCTTGTGAGCGCACCTGCCTTTCCTGCTAATGAGTCTGAACGCTTGCGAGCACTGCAGAGTACAGGACTTCTTGATACGCCGCCGGAGGAACGTTTTGATCGTATCACTCGCCTAGCCGCGCGCTTTTTCGGTGTCGAGACTTGCCTGCTGTCTTTGGTGGACAACGACAGGCAATGGTTTAAGTCCAGGGTAGGTCTGAAGGAAAACCAGCTGGGTCGCGATATTTCTTTTTGCGGCCACGCAATATTGAGTTGCGGGATCCTTACGGTTACAGATGCGCTTCAGGATGCACGTTTTTCTACGAATCCGTTGGTAACGAGTGCTCCGCACATCCGTTTCTACGCCGGTGCGCCGGTGCGGGATTCAGGTGGTCTACCGATCGGAACCTTGTGCATCTTTGATCCCTCACCTCACTGTTTTTCTGACAATCAAGAGCAAGCGCTGCGTGACTTTGCGGATATGGTTGAGCACGAAATTGCTCGCATCGGTCAAGCTGATGAATCTCAGCAAAGGTTGGCCGCCAGCACGATCAGAGCGTCATCCATACTCGCAACCATGCCCGATATGGTATTTGTGATCGATCGCCACTTTCGTTTTCTGGAGTGCAACGAACATCCAGACCTGCTACAACCGAGGCTCAAGGTATTGGGGCAAACCATTGAAGAAGTGCTACCTGGTGAACTAGGTGTGCAGCTTACAATGAATGTGCAAAAGGCGTTCAGCTCTAAAGAAGTGATTCAGCACAATTATACCCTCGCGAAGAGTACGTCGTTTGAAGCGCGCTATGTAAAGATTGATCAGAATGAAGTGCTGGTTGTTATCCGCAATACGACGGAGCAAACCTTGATCAATGCCGAGCTTAGCCGCCTTTCAGATGTGGTCAAAAAAACCACAAACGGTGTCGTTATAACGGATCAAAGTGGCTTTGTTTTATGGATTAACGAAGCTTATAGTGAAATTACGGGTTACAGTTCGGATGAAATGATCGGGATCCAGCCTGGCGCCCTACTTCAGGGAAAAGACACTAACCCAGCCACCGTAGAAGCAATGCGTAAAGCCGCAGCCAGCCATGAAAATTACAATGTTGATGTGCTTAACTATACAAAATCTGGCACACCTTACTGGGTCAGAATCGCTTATGATCCTCTCTGGGATGATGACAAAAAATTTAAAGGCTACATTACTATCGAGACTGACATTACAAAAGAGAAACGTGATGCAGATTTGATCAGCTACAATGAAGACCTTCTTAAGTCGGTGATTGACGCTAACAACATTGGCACATGGCGGCTTAACCTGCAGAATGGCGAGTTTACAATCAACGAGAAATGGGCAAATTTACTGGGTTACAAACTCCATGAGTTAATGCCGACGGACCGTAGAACCGGGGAAAACCTGACTCATCCAGAAGATCTCGCCTACTGCACTTCAGCGTTGGACAAGTACGCCACGGGGCAAATACCCGCGTACGAAGCGGATATTCGAATGAAACATAAGAATGGCGAGTGGGTTTGGATAAATACTCGTGGCCGAATATTGTCCAGCACTGAAGATGGCAAAGCAGAATGGTTACTAGGCACACATTTTGACATCAATGATCAAGTAACTGCGCGACACAAATCAGATGAACAATCAAAACAGATGCACGCGATTGTTGAGAACATGCAAGACGGCATCGTCACTATTAGCAACAAGGGAATAATTCGTACGTTCAACCATGGAGCCGAGTGCATTTTTGGATACGGTCGCGATGAGATGATAGGTGAAGATGTAAAGGTATTAATAAAAACACCGCACCGAAAATATCTCAATAAACATATATCAAAATATATGTCTAGGAACACAGGAAACGCTATTTACCGTTATCGCGAGTTCGAAGCGCTGAATAAAGATGGCACTGTCTTTCCCATCGAAGTCAGAATGACCGAAATGCAGTCGTTGGGCGATATTAAATATTTTTGCATTATAAGAGATATCACACAGCTCAAAAAGCGTGAAGATGAGATACATAAATTAGCGTTTTATGATCCGTTGACGCTACTGCCTAACCGCCGCTTGCTTAAAGATCGGCTGCAGCAAATTATTGCATGCGTAAAAATTCTTACGCTGCTCTTTTGTTTCTGGATCTCGATAATTTTAAGAATGTTAACGATAGCTTAGGTCATGACAAAGGCGACCTATTGCTATGCCAGGTCGCAGCACGTCTTATTGAGTCAGTTCAGCACGGGGATACCGTTTCGCATTTGGGGGGTGATGAGTTTGTGGTGCTGATCGAGGGACTCAGTACCGATCGAAATGAAGCGGCCGCTCAGGTTGAAGCTGCAGCCGAAAAAATCAGTGTCCAGTTGACGCAAGAATTTGATTTAGACGGATCTCCTTACAACGGATCGGCAAGTATTGGCGTGACCACTTTCAATAGTAACGTTTCATCGTTTGGGGACTTGCTCAAACAAGCAGATATGGCTTTATACAAAGCTCAAGCGGCCGGCCGTAATAACGTGCATTTTTTTGATCCACAAATGCAAGTTGTCGTCAGTTTGCGTGCAGCGATGCAGCAAGACCTGTATGAAGCTCTCCGGAAAAATCAGTTTCAACTCTACTACCAAAAGCAGATTGATCAGCACCAGCGGTTGACCGGAGTTGAAGCACTTCTGCGCTGGGCCCATCCTACTAAAGGCTTCATTTCTCCAGCGCATTTTATACCGTTGGCGGAAGAAACCGGCCTTATTGTGCCTATCGGGGAATGGGTTTTACGCGAGGCATGCCAAACACTGACCCAATGGGCCTCCGATCCAGCAAAAGCTAATTTGACGATGGCTGTCAACATCAGTGTTGTGCAGTTCAATAAAAAGAATATTGTCCGTACGGTGCTCAATGCGCTAAACGCGTCGGGCGCCAAACCGCATAATCTCAAGCTGGAAATTACCGAAAGTCTTCTGGCGAGCGATGTCGAGAACGTTAAAATAAAAATGTTAGAGTTGGAGCGCCACGGAGTTACCTTTTCCATTGATGATTTCGGTACAGGTTACTCCTCCTTGTTTTATCTTAAGCAGCTACCAATACACCAGCTAAAAATCGACCAAAGCTTTGTCAGGGATATTATTAATAGCCCCGACGATCAAGCCATTGCACAGGCGGTAATTACCCTTGCCAACGCAATGCAAATGAATGTGATCGCCGAAGGCGTTGAAACAGAAGCGCAGCGAGCAATGCTTCAAGATTTGGGCTGCGGTGCGTATCAAGGTTACCTCTTCGGAAAGCCCTGCGCACTTCAAGACCTGTTCATAGAAACGCAAGAAAGGCGCAGTTGAGCACAGGTTTTCTTTGTGAACGCCTTACTGCGATTTAGCGGTAACGACGCTGATCCAGGGTGGTCAGGCGGTCTGGGTTAAACACCATCATCCCGGTTACAAACGCCCCATTGGCAAAGCCCTCCGGAATCATGAACAGCGGAAGATAGCTAAGATACTCGTGCACCAGTTCGGCGAAAGTGTATACGCCGCTGGTCCATAGCATCAGGCACATCACCACACCCGCTACAGCCACTGCAATGGCCGAACCAAAAAATCCGCAGACAAAAATATAAGCAAAGAAATTATTAAAATCACGATGGCGCTCCCACAGCATGATGGCGTAACTGACCAGCGCCGGTACCATCACTGTTATCAGGCCATTGGCCGCAAACATGATCAGCGGTTCACGGCCGGTAATCACCATAATCACCAGTGCCAGCAGGCCGGCCAATACCGCCAGGCCCCAGCCTAACATCAGCGTAACAAGGGTGATGCCGAAGACGTGAATGGACAGCCCCGGTGATATACCGGCGCGCAACTGCCACAAAAACCCAAGCGCAACAGCAGCGCCAAAAAAGGTATGCTGCAACGAGGTGTCTTGCCGTAACTTATGCCAATCAACACTGCGCACAGCCGCCAGCAAAATAACGGCGAACAAAAGGGCCGTAATCACCCATTGGGTCGTGGAAAGCAAGTTTTCGGTCATGCCCATATGTCTGGCCCGTCTGGGTAGTCAGCAGCGATCGGGACACCCGCCGTGCTGATTTCTATCGGCTATAAATCATCGTTTTTGGGGCCCGTTACCAGCGCTTTCCAGCCCTCGTGGGCGCTCAAAAAAACGTCACCACTCAAGTGCTGACAAAACTCCGTGCGTTTCAGCCGGTCCATCACCGGCCCCTTCACATCTGACATATGTAAGCGTACACCAGCATCTTTCAGGCGTTCATTAATCGCCTCCAGGCTTTCAAGCGCCGATGCATCCACCAAATTCACTGCCGGGCAGACCAACACCAAATCCGTCAGTTGTGGTTCGCTGGTCACAATGTCTAGCACCGTTTCTTCCAGGAATCGGGCGTTGGCAAAATACAGGCTCTCGTCTACCCGCAAAAATGTCACCGTTGGACATACGTCTACTTTATGGCGTAGCACATTACGAAAATGCTCGCTGCCTGGCACCCGTCCAACCACAGCACAGTGGGGCTGACTGGTACGATACAGAAATAGCCCCAGAGACAAAGCCACCCCGGTGATAATACCAGCCTCTACGCTGTGCCCCAGAGTCAACACAATGGTGGCCAACATGGCACCGAAATCCGTGCGTGAATAGCGCAAAGTACGGCGCAGTGCCGGAATATCAATCAGCGTAGACACCGCCACTATAATCGTTGCCGCCAGCGTGGCCTGCGGCAACCAGGCAATAGCCGGAGTCAGAAACAGGGTAGCCACTGCAATGCCCACCGCCGTATAGATGCCCGCCGCCGGCGTTTCGGCACCGGCGTCAAAATTCACCACCGAGCGGGAAAACCCGCCGGTTACCGGCATACCACCGGAAATACCCGAACCGAGGTTCGCCGCGCCCAGTCCGATCAGTTCCTGGTCAGGGTCAATCCGTTGGCGGCGTTTAGCCGCCAGTGTCTGACCCACCGATATCGACTCCACAAATCCCACCACGCTGATCAGCAATGCGCTTACCGCTAACTGCTGCCAAAGCGCCCAGTCGGCCTGTGGCCAAGTTAACTGTGGCAGCCCAGAGGGAACATGCCCCACCAGCTTTACGCCCTGAAGCTGCAATTGCCAGAACCAAGCCGCCAGGGTAGTCAACACTACCGCCAGTATAGGCGCCGTTTTGGTCGCTACATCGGCCATCTGCGGCGCCACTCCTAACGCCAACAAGCCAGGTTTAAGGCGAGTACGCGCCAACACCAAAAACACCAGAGTACTCACACCAACGGCCAAGGTGGCCGAATTGATGCTACTCGCCGATGCCGAAAGCGAACGGCCTATATCAAACAGGTTATGGCCCGACCCGGTTATACCAAATACGTGCTTAAGTTGGCTCGCCGCGATCACAATGCCGGAAGCCGTAATAAAGCCCGAGATAACCGGATGGCTAAGAAAATTGGCCAAGAACCCCAGGCGTAATACGCCCATCAGTACCAGCATTAACCCGGACATCAGCGCTAACACCACGGCACCCGCTATATACTCGGCACTGCCTGCCTGCGCCAAAGGCGCGAGCGCCGCCGCCGTCATCAGCGACGCGACCGCGACAGGTCCCACCGACAAGGTGCGGCTGGTTCCGAACAAAGCGTATACCACCAACGGCAATATGCTCGCGTACAGCCCGATTTGAGCGGGAAGGCCTGCCAACAAAGCATATGCCAATGATTGCGGTATCAGCATCACCGTCACAATTAACGCAGCAACCAGATCACTGCCCGCTTGCTGGCGGTTATACTGTCTGCTCCATTGTAATACGGGCAGGTAACGGGATAGGTTCATCAGCGGCTCAGAACAGATTTAAAGGGATTTTCACGTAGGCCTGGCCGTTGTCTTCCGCTGGCGGAAACTCGCCGGCGCGCATGTTAATCTGCACCGAAGGCAAAATCAGCCGTGGCATATCCAGAGTGGCGTCACGTTCATTGCGCATGGTTGCGAAGTCGTCTTCACTGACTCCGTCGTGCACGTGAATGTTAAACTCGCGTTGCTCCGCAACCGTCGATTCATGGGCATGGCTGTCCCGGCCGGGCGCCTTGTAATCGTGACACAGGAACAGACGGGTTGTATCTGGCAGCGTCAGCACACGGCGGATTGAGCGAAACAATACACGGGAGTCACCACCGGGAAAATCGCAACGCGCGGTGCCGTAATCCGGCATGAACAGCGTATCCCCCACAAACGCCGCATTGCCAACAACATACGTCAGACAGATGGGCGTATGGCCGGGTGTATGCATGATCTGAGCCTGCAGCCCACCAATAGCGAAACTGTCGTTGTCTTTAAACAGCCTGTCGAACTGACTGCCGTCGCGGGCGAATTCCGATCCGGCGTTAAACGCCTTGCCGAAAACCTCCTGCACCTGACAAATATGTGCGCCAATGCCGGTTTGCCCGCCCAACTGCGCGTGCAGATAAGGTGCTGCCGATAAGTGGTCTGCGTGCACGTGGGTTTCCAGAATCCACGCCACCTGCAAATTGTGCTCGTGCACATAAGCAATGATAGCGTCTGCATTGACCGTGCTGGTGCGACCAGCGGCGTAATCAAAATCCAGTACCGAATCGATGATGGCACAGGCCTTAGACGCAGGATCTTGCACCACGTAGCTGAAAGTATTGGTAGGTTCGTCAAAAAAATGCTGAACGGTTGGATTGGTCGTGGTCATGACTAAACTCCTTTCGAATTCGCAAACATCGAACCTGTTAATAAGCTCTAAGCATATACCAATATAGAATATATATTGAAGTAATGTTTTCTTCTAAGCAGCCTAACTGAAAGAAGAATGTTGCCGCACTGCAAACCTCGACATCAAATTATTAGAGCAATTACTACCACCACCGAATATGTGCAACAATAATTCATTACCTTCTACCCCAAAATCAGCCCGCAACGTGCCCGAGGCCATATCTAACGATGCCCTATTTAGATTTTCTCATGACCTACAGCAGCCGCTTCATTGACGGTACGCTGATCACACTGGGTCAGTTCGGGCTGGCCGCTTTGGTCGCGATTGTCGCTGCACTGGTTTCGGGGCTGATGAAAATGGCGCATTCAAAACCCATGCGCGCTGTCGCTATTACTTATATTGAGATTTTCCGCGGCACGTCGCTTCTGGTGCAGCTTTATTGGTTTTACTTCGTGCTGCCGCTGTTTGGTTTCACCCTGGAAAAGTTTACCGTAGGCTTTCTTACCGTCGGGCTGTGTTATGGGGCCTACGGTGCTGAACTGGTGCGCGGCGCAATCCAGTCGGTTCCACGGGGCCAATGGGAAGCCGCGCTGGCACTGAATATGTCACCGGCAAAGCGCATGCAACGAATTATATTGCCACAGGCACTGGTGGCCATACTGCCACCCTGGGGAAACCTGATGATCGAAATCCTGAAGGGCACCGCTCTGGTGGCGTTGATTTCAGTCGCCGACCTGATGTTTGAAACACGCCAGGTCAACAACAATACCTACCTGTCAGCCCAGGCCTTTGGGACCGCGCTTATCATTTACTATATTTTTGCACGATTTATGGTGACACCCATCATGCGCTGGCTAGAACGGGTGATGGCCCGCAAAATCGGACGAATGTAAATCATGCTTGACTGGAAAATGGACTTTACTTGGGAAATTCTGCCCCGCCTGCTACTTGCAGCGGGCAACACAATGCTGGCGGCAGGTGGCGGTTACGCTGTGGCGGTCGTGCTGGGGCTGGTGTTTGCGCTGGCACAACGCACGCGCTCCCGCACACTGACCTTCGTCGTACGCGAGCTGGTAGAGTTTGTCCGCTCGACGCCATTGCTGTTGCAGATCTTCTTCATTTTTTACGTGGGCCCGCAGTTCGGCCTGCGCCTGTCGCCCTGGGCCGCAGGGCTAATCGCTATCGGCCTGCATTACGCCGCCTACCTTTCCGAAGTGTATCGGGGCGGCATTGAAAACGTGCCAAAAGGTCAGTGGGAAGCTGCCAAGGCTATTAACTTGTCGACCGTCACAACCTATCGCCGCATCATCATTCCGCAGGCACTGCCGCCGGCGCTTGCGGGCATGGGCAACTATCTGGTTGGTATCTTTAAAGACACCCCAATGCTGTCGGTGATCGGGGTGGCAGAGCTGATGCACACGGCCAATTCCATTGGTGCCGAGAACTTCCGCTATCTGGAGCCTTACACCATTGTCGGCCTGATCTTCCTGGCTATTTCGCTGCCAACCGCCTGGCTTATTCGCCGATTCGAGACGGCGCTGCGCCGCAAAATGGGACTGACTAGATGAAAAACAGCATAAGCCACGATCTGAGCCAATACCCATTAAAACTGGAGGGCGACAATGTGCCCATGGTGCGGTTTCAGAACGTGACCAAAAAATATGGCAGCCTGGTGGTGCTCGACGGCCTGAATCTGGATGTTGCAGAAGGCGAAATGGTCACCATTATCGGCCCTTCCGGTTCGGGTAAAACCACCGTGCTGCGGATGCTGATGACCCTGGAAACCATCGACAGCGGCGTGATCTATGTCGACGGCGAACCGTTAACTCACATGGAAAAAAACGGTCGCCTGGTCCGCGCCAACGCTGTCCACCTGCGGCTAATTCGTTCTAAAATCGGCATGTGCTTCCAACATTTCAACTTGTTCCCGCACATGACAGCGCTTGGCAACTGCGTTGAGGGGCCGATGCAGGTTCTGGGTCTGTCGAAACAGGAAGCGGAAGAGCGCGCACTGGAACTGTTGGATTTGGTGGGTATGACTGACAAACGCGACCAGCACCCGTCGCGACTGTCGGGCGGACAACAGCAGCGTGTCGCCATCGCCCGCGCGCTGGCCATGCGCCCGAAAGTGATGTTGTTTGACGAAGTGACCTCTGCACTGGACCCAGAGGTCATCAGCGAAGTTACCGGCGTAATACGCCGCCTGGTCGATCAGCACAACCTGACCATGCTGATGGTAACGCACCAGATTGGCTTCGCTCGGGAAATCTCAGACCGGATCTGCCTGTTCTTTGATGGAAAGATTGAAGAGCAGGGGTCGCCAGAAATGCTATTGGACAACCCCCAGAACGAACGCACCCAGCAGTTCCTGAGTGCGGTTCTGGAGGCAAACTAAGCCCGGTAAAAAGGGACAGATTTGAAATCTGTCCCTGCTCTGGCCTTTAGTTAGATTTGCAGGCGTCTTCAGTTGTCAGTTCACCCGGTAAAAACGCTTTGATGTATTCGTCGGGCGTTACCGTTGCCATCATTTCATCAGAGCCCATATAGTCTTTAAGGGCCTTGTTGAATTCGGCGCGAAAAGCACTGTCTTCAGGTCGGAAACCGATGCCAACAACCTGCTTTGCGCGCCCTACAAACGCCTCTGGGTCAGAGATACCAAAGCTATCATCCAGGTCTGCGGCGTGCTTTGCTTCCAGCACGTTAATGGGAACGGCATCGGTACGACCGGTGCGCAGCGCAGCCAGGGCTTCCGTGGTACCCGGTACTTCCGTGATGCTGTTCTTAGGGACGCCAGCGTCTCTGGCATCAGCCAGTGTGTTGTAACCGGACGGCGCTACCATGGTCAGATTCTGGTCGATCAAATCCTGATAGGTTTCAAGATTTTTGGGATTGCCCTTGGGCACCACGAAGGTGTCTCCAAAAGCGCCAATTGGGTCTGAAAAATCCATGTTTTCACAACGTGCCTTAACGATGTACATCCCGCCAGTCACTATGTCCACGCGACCAGCTTTCAGGCTGGGAATCAGGCTGGACCAGTTGGTTAGAACAGGCTCGACGTTGGTGTATCCCATGCGCTTGAGCACGTCGATGGCGATGCCGTTAACAAAACCTTTGGCCGTACCGTCGTTACCGGCGTAAGCCCAGGGCGGTGCTGCAGAAAAACCCAGGCGAATCGACTCACCTTCCGAGATTCGCTGTTCAAGCGTATCAGCCTGAGCGACACCGGCTGAAACAAACACTGCGATTGCCAGTGCCAGAGTTTTTGTCCATCGGTTGTTAAATAATGTCATCGGGTTGCCTCGTTTTTTATCTCATTCATGCGTTTGATGATTATGACATAGTTATAGGCACCGACATTTGTTAACCACTGCAAGCACAGGCTGCACTGCGCAAGCTGGGGCAATTCATCAGCCACAACGGACGTTACGCCACATGCAGCGGAACCAATCCGGTATTATCCCCGGACTGACTCACATACGGAGTTCGCTTTGACAGGCCCAAACCCCACACATAAACAGACCACAACAGCCGCTGCCCGCGAGTGGCAGGCATTCTGGCTGGCCGTCGGATTTTTAACCCGCATACCCATGCTGGTGTCGATTGATTATTCCCAAAAACTGATGAACCAGTGCAGCGTTTACTTTCCACTCGTCGGTTTGTTGCTGGGCGCCCTGTACGTCGGACTGTTTGCGCTACTGGGGCTTTTCTGCAGCCCGCTGGTCAGCATTCTGCTGGTGCTGTGTTTTCATCTTTTCATTACCGGCGCTTTTCACGAAGACGGGCTGGCGGATAGCGTGGACGCATTTGGCGGTGGCTATACCGTTGAAAAGCGCCTGGAAATCATGAAAGACAGCCGCATTGGCACCTATGGCACGGTAGCACTGGTGCTGGCGTTAGCGCTCAAAGTCGCCCTGTTGGTGGAGAGCCATCACATCATGCTGGCGCTGCTTCTGGCACCGGCTATTAGTCGGCAAACACCACTTTTGTTAATGTCATTCCTGAATTACGTGACCGATCCCGACAAAAGCAAAAGCAAACCGGTGGCCGAAGGCTTTTCCCGCCGGCGGCTCGGGTACAGCAGTGGGTTTACCCTGCTAGTGGCATTGGTGTTCAGCGCCTGGCTGCCAGGCTTATGGCTGCTGGCACCGCTGGCAGTGGTTGGGGTTGCTCTGCTTTGGGGTTGGTATCTCAAACGCCAGCTGGGCGGCTACACCGGCGATACGCTCGGGGCCAGTGTGGTGTTTTGTGAGCTGGTGTTGTTACTGCTGATTTAATCGCCGACAGTTTGACGTTACTGCAGCCGCTTGCAGTAACGCCACTCTGGCTTCTAGCGGTCAATGCGGGATATTTTCGTACCCTCAATACTCAGCCCGGCCATCAGGCCTTGCTGACTAAAAATAAACGCATAAGCATCGTCTTTCAGGGACGAAGTCGACAGGTTTCTGGCCACGCCTTCGTCAACCAGGACAACAGTCGGACCCACGCCAATTTCCCAGCCGTTGGTTTTCTCCAGATAAGACACGGCGGCATCCGTCATCAGAAACACCGCGTATGCGTACGACTGTGCACCAGCCTGCAAGCCCCAGGAGCCGGTGATGGAATTGTAGTAATCAGCCACCGCCGAGCCTTTCAATAACACACCTTCGCCATAGCTGCCGCCAAATACCAGGCCAGCTTTTACGATATTGGGGAACACCAAAATACCTTTGGCACTTTTTGATAGGGTTTCAGCCACCGGATGCACTTTATACAGCGTATTTAAAGCCTGCATCGCATTGCGGTCAAGATCTTCAGCGCTGGCCGCCAGAGCAGGGTTCGCAACGGTCATTACCATGGCGGACGTCAGCGCGAATACAAAGCCAAAAAAGGTTTTACCCAAACGATTCATGACACAGTCCTCCTGAGTGTTCACCAAACTATAGATCGTTGGCTGAAGACCCACAGTTAAAGCTGGGACACATTGCCTTGACCATCCATTGACTTGCCTTAACCATCGATTGAATAAGAGGTTATTCGCGACAGTTGACTGTAAGGCAGGCCGGTTTCTTCGTGCCAGGCATTGAATGCCTCCTGCACCTGGTACAGGCCTTTTTTACTGCTCGTTGATGCATCCAGAAGCTTGGCCTGACGCAACACCCGAATGACATCGTTGGACATAATAAAGCCGTCCCAGCCCACCCGGCGCAAAAAGTACTGGGCGCTGTTACCGCCCAGACGCGAACCATGGCGCTTGAACCACAGCAGCAATCCGGCTTGGTCAGACGACGGCCACTGACGTAGAAATGCACCGAAACTGCCGTGCGTGTGAACCGTGTCCATAATCATGCGGGCGTTTTCCGGCACCGTGCGGATTTTTTGCAGGTTGCGCACAATGCGTTCGTCGCAGGCCAGGGTTTCCAGCACGTCCGGCGGCACCTGCTGCCAGTAGGCCGGCACAAAGCCGTGAAAGGCGACTTCAAAATCTGGCCATTTTTTATCAATCACCCGCCATACAAAACCCGCCTTGAACACACAGCAGGTCATTTCTGCCAAATAGCGATCGTCACTGCGCTGTTCCAGCGCGCTGGCCGGCGGCGGCGTGGGTAACCGGGCGTTTAACTCTTCAACGCCACCTTTGCGCGCAATCGCGCGCTCATGAATTTCTGAAAAGCGCATAGCATCTTGTCTTTTGGGGTATGAATGGGTTGTTGAAAAATTAATAGGTCATTTATTTAAGACTGACCTAGCTCAATTTCGATTGGCCATTTTTCAACTACTGTGAGGGCGGACAACTCGGAAACCGAAGTCCCACCCGGCTGGGCAAAAGTAAAACATTCACAGCTAGGACCGGGATCTTTCATTGGCTCTGTTTATAGCTGTCGATGTGGATAAAGGAGAACTGCTGTGAACAATAAAAACCACCCCCCCAAAACCCCTTCTGACGATTCTTCAGACCCTGCAAATAACTCTCCGGATCTCTCTCCAAATAACTCTTCAGACAATCCGGAACACGATCTGGCAACGCGGTTTCCTACCGCCTACACCATTCTGTTTCTGCTGATTATCTTTGTGGCCGCGTTGACCTGGATTATACCTGCTGGCCAATACGACCGGGTGATGAACGAAGAGGTCGGCCGCGACGTGGCCGTGCCTGGCACCTACAAGGCTGTTGAGGCAAACCCTCAGGGTTTCGTGGATATAATGCTCGCGCCCACCGCCGGGTTTTATGATCCGGACAGCTATGTGGCCAACGCGATAGATGTTGCCCTGTTCGTCATTTTCCTGGGTGGCTTTCTGGGTGTAATGAATGCCACCGGCGCCATTGATACCGGTATCCGCAGCGCTATGCGCCACCTCAAGGGCCATGAAATCTGGATGATTCCGATACTAATGACCCTTTTTGCCATCGGCGGCACAACCTATGGCATGGCCGAAGAGACACTGGCTTTTTATGCCATTTTGATTCCGGTCATGATGGCCGCCGGATACGATGCTGTCACCGGGGTAGCCATTATTCTGGTGGGATCCGGTATCGGCGTGCTGGGGTCCACCATCAACCCGTTTGCCACCGTTATCGCCGCCAATGCAGCCGACATTCCGTTTACCGATGGCATTGTGGTGCGTTTTATTCTGCTGGTTGGCGGCCTGCTTATTTGTGCTGCGTATGTCATGCGTTACGCAATGCGCGTTAAAGCGGATCCATCCCGCTCTGTTGTGGCCAAACAATGGGATGCTCACCGCCGCCTTTTCCTCCGTAAGCAGCATGACGGGGTTGATGACTCCACCCTCGACAAAACCCAGATTGTCGCCCTGCTGGTTTTCGCTGCAACCTTTGTGTTTATGATCTGGGGTGTGTCTTCGCAGGGTTGGTGGATGGCCCGCATGGGCGCGCTGTTTTTTGGTTCGGCCATTGTGATTGGCATTGTTGCCCGCCTTGGCGAGAAAAAACTGACCAGCAGCTTTGTCGATGGCGCTCGTGATCTTCTGGGTGTCGCGCTGGTGGTCGGACTGGCCCGCGGCATCGTGGTTATGATGGACCAGGGCATGATTGCTGACACCATTCTACACAGCGCCGAAAACTCTCTTGGCGGGCTGCCCGAGCTTGCGTTTATCAACCTGATGTTCTGGATTGAAGTGGGCATGAGTTTCTTTGTGCCATCGTCTTCAGGCCTGGCCGTGTTGTCTATGCCGATTCTTGCACCGCTGGCGGACTTCGCCAATGTCGGGCGCGACCTTGTTGTGACCGCTTTTCAATCCGCCAACGGTCTGGTCAACCTGATCAACCCCACCTTCGCCGTTGTCATTGGCGGCTTGGCCATTGCGCGAGTGTCGTACGACCGCTGGCTCGTGTTTATCTGGCCCTTGTTGCTGATTCTTACAATTTTCATTTCGGTGGTCATCAGTGCTGCGGCATTACTTTGACATTTTTCGAAGTAATGACGAAGCCATACACATTGGAGATTAACCATGTCTGAACTAACACTTGGCGTGCATTCTGAAGCCGGAACACTGCGGCAGGTTATTGTCTGCCGCCCTGGTCTGGCTCACCGCAGGCTCACACCGTCTAACTGTGACGATTTGCTATTTGACGACGTGTTCTGGGTAAAACAGGCTCAGAAAGACCATGACGTATTTTCCGAGCTTATGCGGTCACGGGGTATTGAGGTTTTAGACGTCAACGAACTATTGGCAGAAACTTTAGACATACCCGAAGCCCGTAAATGGATTCTCGATCATCGAATCACCTGGAACGACATCGGAGTCGGGATGATTTCCGACCTACGCGCATGGATGGACGAGCTTCCAGGCGCCAAGCTTGCGGAATACCTGATGGGTGGCCTGGAAGTGGCCGACTTGCCCTTTAACCCAACCGGTCTTTTTGGTAACCACCTGGGGCACTACGGATTTGTGCTGCCGCCATTGCCAAACTTTCTTTTCACCCGCGATAACAGTGCCTGGATCTACGGTGGCGTCACACTTAACCCCATGTACTGGGCCGCGCGCAAACCCGAAACCCTGCTGATGGCCGGCATTTACCGTTTCCATCCGACGTTTGCTGGAAAAGCAGATGTGCTTTGGGGCGACCCTACCAAGAATCATGGCTTGGCAACGCTCGAAGGCGGCGACATCATGCCCGTGGGCAATGGCACCGTGCTTGTAGGAATGGGCGAGCGTTCATCACCAAAAGCCGTAGGACAATTAGCCAACGCTTTGTTTGAAAAAGGCACCGCAGAGCGGGTTATTGCCTGCCAGATCCCAAAATCCCGCACCTCCATGCACCTGGACACCATCTTCACTTTCTGCGGCGGCAACGTGGTTACAGCGTTCAAGGAAGTAGCGGACGAAGTGATCTGCTATGACTTGCGCGCCGGTGAGGGCAAAAAACACCTGTCTTTCCGCCAGGACTCACGGCCGCTGTTTGATGTAGTGGCCGAGGTTCTTGGCTACAAATCCCTGGAAGTGGTTCCAACCGGCGGCGACGACCCGGCCGAGCGCGAGCGTGAGCAGTGGAACGATGGCAACAACGTGCTGGCCATAAGTCCGGGCGTGGTGATTGGCTACGACCGAAATGATGACACCAACGCGGCACTCAAAGCGGCGGGAATCGAAGTGTTGGCCATACCCGGCGCTGAGCTGGGCCGTGGTCGGGGCGGCGGACGCTGCATGAGCTGCCCCACGATTCGTGACCCCATCTGACCGGAAAGGATAAAACCATGGCTTTTAATCTGAACAACCGCCACTTCCTGACCCTGCGAGACTTCTCCCCCCGTGAGATCAGCTTTCTGCTTAAGCTGTCGACCGATCTGAAGGCGGCGAAATACGCCGGCACCGAGGTACCGCAGCTTGTCGGCAAAGAAATCGCGCTTATCTTTGAAAAGAACTCCACCCGCACACGGGTTGGGTTCGAAGTGGCCGCTTACGATCAGGGCGCCCGGGTCACCTACCTTGGGCCCTCTGGAACCCACATCGGCCACAAGGAATCGGTAAAAGACACTGCTCGAGTACTGGGCCGGGTTTACGATGCCATCGAGTACCGCGGCTTCGGGCAGAAGATTGTCGAGCAATTGGCCGAATATGCCGGAGTACCGGTCTACAACGGCCTGACCGACGAGTTCCACCCAACACAAATTCTCGCTGACTTTTTAACTATGCAAGAGCATGTTGAGAAGCCGCTGCACCGGGTTGCCTTCGCTTTTCTTGGTGACGCCGCTAACAACATGGGCGATAGCCTGCTGATCGGTGGCGCCAAGATGGGCATGGATGTGCGCCTGTGTGCACCCAAAGTCTGCTGGCCTCAGCAATCCATTCAGGACGAAGCCCAGGCGATCGCGCGGGAAACCGGTGCCCGCATTACCATTACCGAAGATGTGGATACGGCGGTGGCCGGGGTCGACTTTGTTTACACCGACGTTTGGGTGTCTATGGGCGAGCCGAAAGAAAAGTGGGGCGACCGGATAAAGCTGTTGATGCCCTACCAGGTGAACGCGGCGGTGATGGAAAAAACCGGCAACCCCCGCGCCCGCTTCATGCACTGCCTGCCAGCGTTTCACAATACCGACACCATCGTTGGTAAAGAAATTCAGGCAGAATTCGGAATCAGTGCCATGGAAGTAACCGATGAGGTTTTTGAAAGCCCGGCATCGATTGTTTTCGACCAGGCCGAGAACCGTATGCACACCATCAAGGCGGTGCTGGTAGCCACCCTTGGGGCCTGACTCTGGCGCGGATTGATGAAGAAGGACACACACGATGTTGATTGTTGCAGCACTGGGCGGTAACGCCCTGTTGAAACGCGGCGAACCACTGACCGCCGAAGCCCAGCGCACCAATGTTCGAAAAGCCGCGACATCCCTGGCGGAACTAGTGCGCGCCGGGCACCGACTGGTGATTACCCATGGTAACGGCCCCCAAGTGGGCTTGCTGGCGTTGCAGGGTGCCGCCTATAAGCCTGACGAAGCCTACCCGCTGGATGTGCTGGGTGCCGAGACCGGAGGTATGATCGGCTACATGATTGAGCAGGAACTGGAAAATGCTCTGGGCCATGATCGCCCAGTGGCAACCCTGCTTACCCAAGTTGTTGTCGATCCGAATGATCCTGCCTTTGCCCATCCGACCAAATTTATTGGCCCGGTGTACGATAAGGCAGAAGCGGAATCCCGCGCCGCGGCCGCTGGCTGGCAGATCGCAGCCGATGGCGACAAGTGGCGCAGGGTAGTGCCCTCCCCTGCACCCAAGGAAATTCCGGATATGCGGGTACTGAAACTGCTGCTGGATCAGCAGGTGGTCATAATCTGTACCGGAGGTGGCGGCATTCCGGTGCTGCGCCGCAACGACGGCAGCATGACCGGTGTTGAAGCGGTTATCGACAAAGATGCCGCCAGTGCGTTGCTGGCGCGGGAGTTGGGTGCCGACGCGCTGCTATTACTGACCGACGTGGATGCTGTCTATCGTGACTTTGGTAAACCCACTGCCGCGCCGGTTCGCACCGTTACACCGGCCCAGGCAAGAACGCTGAACGTTCCCGCCGGGTCCATGGGGCCAAAGGTAACGGCGGCCTGCGACTTTGCAGATACCGGGGGCATTAGCGGCATTGGCCGGTTAGAAGATGCGCTTGCCATTCTGGAGGCGCGGGCGGGAACACTCATCACAGGGTCAGCCACTCACAACGGTTAACTGTTCAGGCGCTTCGTCATGTTGAATCAAGCTGTTTCGGGCTCAGATCAGGGTAGCCCGGAGCCTACTTCTGTTAATGAGCACCTCGCAAACGGCGAACTTGATGGAGAGGTCGTCGGCATTCGCGGTGGCGTTGTTGACGTTCTTTTTCCGCAAGACTCTCCACGTATTCACGATTTGCTTTACGCCGGCAATCTGGCGTTGGAAGTCATGTCCCTGCTGGAAAGCGGCGCCGTGCGCTGTATGGCGCTGGCACCGGTACGCGGGTTAGGCCTGGGAGTCTCTGTGCGTGCTACCGGCGCACCCATCCAGGTTCCGGTTGGAGACGCTGTTCTGGGCCGCATGCTGAACGTCTTTGGCGAACCCATTGATAACAAACCCGCCCCTGCTACCGACATTCGCCGCTCCATTCACCAGCCACCACCGGCGCTGGAGGACCGCGTGGTGCACAGCGATATTCTGGAAACCGGCATCAAA
This sequence comes from Marinobacter sp. BSs20148, assembly GCF_000283275.1. Taxonomy (NCBI): domain Bacteria; kingdom Pseudomonadati; phylum Pseudomonadota; class Gammaproteobacteria; order Pseudomonadales; family Marinobacteraceae; genus Marinobacter; species Marinobacter sp. BSs20148. Next base: position 245,557 of record NC_018268.1, on the reverse strand, counting down.
GCCATTGATCTGTTGTCGCCTATCGAGCGCGGCGGCAAAACCGGGTTGTTTGGCGGCGCCGGTGTGGGCAAAACCGTGCTGATTACCGAGCTGATCAACAACACCGTGCAGGAATACGAGGGCGTCAGCCTGTTTTGCGGTATTGGCGAACGCTCCCGTGAAGCCGAAGAACTCTACCGGGAAATGGGCGACGCCGGCGTGCGCGACAAAACCGTGATGGTGTTCGGGCAGATGAATGAGGCTCCCGGTGTGCGCTTTCTGGTGGGCAAAACAGCGCTCACCATGGCCGAATATTTCCGTGACGTTAAAAAGCAGGACGTTCTGCTGCTAATCGACAACATTTTTCGCTTTGTTCAGGCAGGCTCGGAAGTGTCCGGTTTGATGGGCCGTATGCCGTCACGGGTGGGCTACCAACCCACACTGGCCACCGAACTGGCCACCTTGGAGGAGCGCATCACCTCCACCCGCAACGGTTCCATCACCTCTATTCAGGCGGTATACGTGCCGGCGGATGACTTCACCGACCCTGCCGCTGCACATATTTTTTCGCACCTGTCCGCTTCGGTGGTGCTGTCGCGCAAGCGCGCCAGCGAAGGCTTGTACCCGGCCGTCGACCCTCTTGCATCGGCTTCTGTGATGCTGACGCCCGCGGTTGTCGGCCAGCGCCACTACGACATCGCCCGTGCGGTGCGGCGTACCCTGGCCGATTACGAGGACCTGCGAGACATTATTTCCATGCTGGGTATGGAAGAACTGTCGGCCGCCGATCGCGCTGTCGTGGCGCGGGCGCGACGTTTGGAGCGCTATCTGACCCAGCCGTTTTTCACTATGAGTTCGGTCGACGGCAGGCGAGTGCCCATCAAAGACACGCTGAACGACTGCGAAACCATACTCAACCAGACTGAATTCAACGATAACGAAAGCGACTATTACATGATTGGCTCGCTGAAAGATTTGGCGTCATCGTCATGAGCCTGGCAAACGTGATGACGGTTACGCTAAGGCTACCTACCCGCACTCTGTTCGAAGGCCGCGCACAGCGGCTATTTGCCACCGCCTTCAACGGTGCCTTTGGCATGCTGCCCAACCATACCGACTTTGTCACCGCGCTGGTGCCGTCGGTGCTGATTCTGACGGACGAAACCGGTGGAGAGCTGTTTTTTGGCATCGACGAGGGCCTGCTGGTGAAAACCGGCCATCAGGTAGACATCGCCATTCGTCGGGGTGTTCAGGGCGACAGTCTGGACACCCTGAACGACACCATACAAACGGCCTTTGTGGAGGTAGACGAAGAAGAGCGGGTGGCCCGGTCAGCGCTATCACGGCTGGAAGCCAACATTGTTCGACGCTTTGGCGACTTACGGAAACCCGCGCTATGAGAAGCCGCAAAGACCGCTCTGCCGACGATATCCGGCGCAGTACTGAACGACTTCAACGTGCCCGCAAACAGCCCGGAGCCAGCCCATTAAGAGGCATCGGCGCCTTTGGCATGATTGGCTGGTCAGTAGCGGTACCTGCCGTTGCGGGGGCGTTTCTGGGGTTGTGGCTGAACAAGGTAGCGCCGCAGAATTTTTCCTGGCCCATCGCGCTGATTCTGGGGGGTATTGTGGTGGGCGCCATGATCGCCTGGAACTGGATTGATAAAGAAACCCCAAAAGCCGGCGGCGATAATAACCACACAGACGCCAACGAAGGAGACAAACATGACGGTTGACTGGTCAGCTGTATTGCTGGGATTGGCCGTAGGGGTGGCCGTCAGCAGCCTGTTTTTTGTCGGGCTGGCCTGGGGTATGAAACGCGCTCTGCGTTCGCGCCAGCCCGAAGCCCTGTTATTGCTCAGCGCAACCGTGCGCATCGCCATGCTGCTGGGCGTCGGTTTCTGGCTTGCCACCAGCAGTGCCACAGCCTGGCCCATGGCCGGTTTCGCCCTGGCATTTCTGTTAGTGCGTATGGTTGCGCTGCTTTGGGCCAGAAAACGCGACACCACACCTTTAGCAGAACAAGAGGGCGCGTAATGCAGTTTTCACCGGACAACATCATTGTGCTCACCCTCGGTGGCTGGGGCTTGAACGCGACCATCGTGAATACCTGGATTGTGATGGTGTTGCTGGTGGGCATTTCCTGGTTTGTGACTCGCAACCTGCGCGCCGACGTGCCACCCGACCGCCTGCGTACGGCACTGGAAGTGATCGTAAAACTGATTCAGGGCCAGATTGAGGAAGTCACCCAGAATTCAGCCCGCCACGTGATGTACTTCGCCGGCACTCTGTTTTTGTTTATTGCGTTGTCGAATCTGATGCTGGTGATTCCCGGCTTTTCGCCGCCTACCTCGTCGTTGTCGACCACCATGGCTCTGGCACTGTCGGTGCTGGTCGCCGTTCCGGTATTCAGCATTGCCAGCGGCGGCGTAAAAAGCTACCTGCGAACCTTTATTGAACCCTCGGTCATCATGCTGCCGTTCAACATCATCAGCGAATTTTCCCGTGGTATCTCGCTGGCTATCCGCCTTTACGGAAACGTGATGAGCGGGGCTGTTATTGCCGCCATTCTACTCACCGTCGCACCGTTTTTCTTCCCGGTGCTGATGGACATGTTGGGCCTTCTCACCGGCATGATCCAGGCCTACATCTTCGCCATTTTAGCCACCGTCTATATTTCTTCTGCTACCGCGGAAAAAGAGCCATCAGCTTTGAATAGAGAGCCATCAGCTTTAAATAAAGAGCACACAACGTCACCCAAACAAACACAGCCGTCGTCTCCCAACGAGGAAAAATCATGACCGATCTTGCCATTATCGCGGCAATCTCTATTTTTACCGCCGGTTTCACCATAGCGATTGGCTGCATAGGGCCTTCCCTGGCTGAAGGGCGCGCGGCCGCGGCCGCTATTGCCGCCATTGCCCAGCAGCCAGACGCTGCGCCTACTCTGTCCCGTACCCTGTTCGTCAGCCTGGCGATGATTGAATCCACCGCCATTTACTGTTTCGTCGTGGCGATGATTCTTATCTTCGCCAACCCGTTTTGGGATGCGGCGGTACAGGCAGCGACGGTAACTGCCGGATAGCCTCCCCTTTGGCTGATTCACCCAACAGGTCAACCATTATGTCCATTGACTGGATTACCGTTCTGGCACAACTCGCCAACTTTCTGGTGCTGGTGTGGCTGCTGAAACGCTTCTTGTACCGCCCTATTCTGGACGGCATTGACGCGCGCGAGGCTGAAATCACCAAAAGCATGGCCGCCGCCGGTGAAGCTCAGCAAAAAGCACAAGCCGCACAAGCCGACTTCCAGCAGCAGAAAAAACAGCTGATGTCTGACCAGGACGCCATGATTCAGAAAGCGCTGCGCGAAACTGAAGGCCAGCGCGACAGCTTGCTGGCCGAAGCCCGCGCCCGGCTGGAGCAGGAACAAAAAGACTGGCGCAAACACCTGGAACGGGAGCGGGAACGATTCGCCGCCAGGCTGCAGCGTGCCGGGCAGGAAACCCTATTAGAACTCACCCGCAAAGCCCTTCGTGACCTCGCCGATGAAACTCTGGAACAGGTCATTGTGCGCCGTGTGAGCAAACGTCTGGAACCGTTAGTAGACGAATTGAAAAAAGCGGCAGCGGGCAGCACCCAAGCCATCGCGACCACCCGCGAGCCCTTGCCAGAAGCCGCGCAATCACAACTGGAAACCGATCTCAACAAGCTGTTGCCAGCCATGGCACTGAGCTTTGAGACCGACGCAGAGCAGGCGCCCGGACTGATTCTGCGAATAGGCGGCGCCCAGGTGGCGTGGACGGTTGACAGTTATACCGACGAATTTGATGCTTTGCTGAACCAACGCCTGACCGCCGGCGCTTCAGGCCGGGCGCAAGCTGAGGCTGAATGATTCACTATGAGCGATAGAGACAGCAGCAGCGACATCGACAGCGTCAACAACAGCCAGGCGCAAATCCCTGCCAGCGCGCAGCCTCGGGTTCAGGGCCAGAGCCAGAGCCAGGACCAGAATTTCGAACAGCAGTTCCAGCGCTGGCAGCAAGACCTGCTGGCCACACCGACACCCGCACCGGTGCTGACTGAGGTGGGTCGCGTTATTGAAGTGGGCGATGGCGTGGCCGTAGTGACCGGCCTGGCTCGCGCCCTGGCGGATGAGTTGCTGATATTTGCGTCCGGTGTACGCGGCATTGTGCTGGACCTTGAGCCCGGCCGGCTGGGCGTTATTCTGCTTGGACCGTCGGAACACATCCGCCTTGGCGAAGACGTGCGGCGTACTCGCAAGGTCATCAGCGTGCCCGTTGGCCCGGCTCTGTTGGGCCGCGTTGTAAGTGCCATCGGCCTTCCCCGCGACGGCCTTGGGGTCATCGCGGCAGTCGCCGATCACCCGGTGGAAGCCGAGGCGCCTGGCGTGTTGAGCCGCTCGGCCATTTTCAAGCCGCTGGCGACCGGCATCAAAGCCATAGACGCCGCTGTGCCGGTGGGCCTGGGCCAGCGCGAACTGATCATCGGTGATCGCCAAACCGGAAAAACATCGATCGCGGTGGACACTATGCTCAACCAGGTACGGTCCGACGTGATTTGTATCTATTGCGCTATCGGCCAGCGCGGCGATGCTGTGTCACGGGTTATCGGCGCGCTAAAAAAAGGCGACATGATGGCCCGCAGCGTCGTAATGTCCGCCGGCGATGAGGAAACACCCGGCCTGGCCTACATCGCTCCCTATGCCGCGATGACCATGGCGGAGTATTTTTGCGATCAGGGCCGCGATGTATTGATCATATTTGATGATTTGACCCACCATGCCCGCTCCTACCGCGAGCTGTCGTTACTGCTGCGCCGGCCACCGGGGCGCGAGGCGTTCCCGGGGGACATCTTCTACGTTCACGCCCGCCTGCTGGAACGGGCCGGCCAGTTTACCGAAGAGTTAGGCGGTGGCTCTATTACCGCTCTGCCAGTGGTAGAAACCCAGGCCGAGAACCTGTCTGCGTACATTCCCACCAACCTGATCTCTATCACCGATGGCCAAATTTACCTGTCACCACAGCTGGTGCAAAAGAACCAGTTCCCGGCGGTGCATCAGGGATTGTCGGTATCCCGCGTGGGTAGCAAGGCTCAGAGCCGGGCCCTGCGTAAGGTTGCCGGCAACCTGCGGGTGACTCTGTCGCAATTTGAAGAACTGGAAGACTTTGCCCGCTTTGGTACGCGGCTGGATGACGCGACCCGCGCCCGCCTGAAGCGCGGCGCGGCGGTGCGCAATTCCCTGCGCCAGGCCGAGCGCGATCCGATGCCGGCGGTTGAGCAACTTGCAGTGTTGATTGCGGCCATGGAAGGCTTACTTGACGGTTTGGAAGAGCAGCTGCTGGTAGATGCCATGCAGCGCATACGCGCGCTGGCCAAGAAACAGTTGCAGGAGATTGAGCAACGCATAGCGGACAACAAAGAGTTACGGCCAGAGGACAGCGAGCGGGTGATCGCTATGGTTCGCGCGGCTCTGGAAGCTGATTTGGGGACTGACTTGGAGAACAGGAATGGCCCAATCTCTTGAAGCGCTGGAGCGCCACAGCGACACGCTGACCAGCATCCGTGGCATTGTGCACACCATGAAAACGCTGTCGGCCATTAACGCCTCGCCCTACGAGCGCGCAGCGCGTTCCATAGAGGCCTACCACCAGACTATTTTGCAGGGCTTTGCCGCGTTTGCATACCGTACCGGTGGGCTCAGCCTGCAACAGGACGCCAGCGCCGAACAGCTAATCGTAGTGTTTGGCACAGACCACGGCCTGTGCGGCAACTACAACGAAAGCCTGGCGCAGCTGGTGAAGCAGCACCAGAACGCCCAAAGCGCCGGCAAGCCGCGCCTGTTGTGCATTGGCGCGCAAATGCAGGATGCCCTCACCGATCAGGGCTTGAAACCGGAAGCCACGTTACTACCACCCGCCTCCGCCGACGGCATTGGCCGTCTGGCCGGCGACATTGTCAGCCGTATTGACGCTCTCGGCCGTGGCCAGTCTCTATCAGGCGTCGGTGTTACCCTGGCGTTCACTCAACGCGGTGAACACGGCACCCGCGAACCCGTCACCCGGCGCCTGCTGCCACTGGAACCGGCACTGTTGCAAAGCACCAAGCGCTGGAACTCTAGGGCGCTGCCGGATTACACCATGGCCGCTGATGCGCTGCTGTCGTCGCTGATTCGCAGCCACATCTTTGCCAGCGTATTTCGCGCCTCGGCCGAAGCCATGGTGACTGAGAACGCAGCGCGCCTGGCACTGATGCAGCAGGCCGAGCAGTCGGTGGATGAGCGTATTGGCATTGTAACGGGCGATTTGCGTTCTGTGCGCCAGACCGAAATCACCAACGAATTGATGGATGTGATTATTGGCTTTGAGGCATTGAAGAAAAAGCCGAAAAAAAGCCCTTTTCAGGCCGGCCTGTTCATAGGCATCATCGAACGGGCCGGCCTGAAAAAAGGGTGGAGGGAGGCGCTGCGGCCCTCAGTCAGCGCTATTAAGCCCTTCAGCTTTCGTTGTCCATTGGCCGTGATAGAACTGCTCAACCGACTTATTCTCCTCGTCAATCCGGAACAGATACAGCCAGTCGTTGTCGATTAGATCTCCCACGGCACTGTGGCGCCGGGCGATGTCAGCAATCGCCTCCCTTGGCGCTGCCAGATAAACGCTCAGGCGCAGGGGTTCGTGCATCCATTGCTCGCCGCTATGCAGTGACTGCAAGGGCAAGCCGATTCGCAAATCGCCGCCATTGCCCTCAAAAACGCCCAGATGACCGCCAACCACGTTATGCAGCACTTTGTTGCCGCTGCCGTAGTGCAGGTTGTCTGTTACCGAGGCGTAGTACTGAAGGTTGATCCAGTGAGTGACCACCATGGGAGCGGTCATAATCAGTTCCAGGATCTGAAAGCCTGCATCGTCACGCCAGCGGTAATCATGGAGAAAACTCCGGCCGCCCAAGTCCAGGTGCCTGGTGAATGACCGCGGTGCAACAATAAAACTGGCGTTACCCGCCAACCCCCACTCAGGCCGCACTTCTGACCAATCCTGGCTGCGCTGTTTAACGGCCTGATCCACGTCGGCTGCCTTGCTGACGCCAAGCCGAACAGCCCTCTCACGGCGCGCCCGAGCGCCTGCGGCCTGAAGAAATGCCTTGATGTTTTGCGGAATCGGCTCGGCGCAATCGACGTCATCCGTTGTGGTGTTGTGCAAGGCACCCATAAATCGGGTGCCTTCTGGAATCACTAAACCCTGCTCCGCCAAAACACCTCGCACGCTCGGGTCGTTAAGCAGCCCGGCCAGCACGCGCACGTTAACAGTGCCCGTTTGCCCGCCACAGGCGCCGCAATCCAGGCCAGCTGCATGAGGGTTGTTGCGAGTACTGCTACCGTGGCCCACCAGCAAAACAACCGGCGCGAAATGCTCTGTTAACGTCATGGCTTTGAGAATGCCGCCCGCCAGCTCGGCTTTTTCTTCCAGGGTTAAGGGAACACCCGCTTTCGAAATCTCGAAGTTAGTCTGAGTTTCATGAAGGCCATCAACGGGGTTACTCCGGGGCTGCCCCCTAAACGTCTTTTTCACCATGCGACCCAGATCTGCAAGTCCCAGGCTCTCAATAAAGCTGAAACTCGCCGGGCTGGCACTGGAGAACCTCGACCAATGAGACTGGTTAGCCAGCGCTTGCCGGGCAGATTCACTGGTAGGTTCAAGCTCGGTTACATCAAAAGCAGGAGCCAATAACCCCGGTAGCTGGGGCCGCATAAAGTCAGTGTTTTTAGGATGATAAGCGATGGGCAATCCAAAAAAACCCGCAAAGCCCAGGGTCTGGATGGCCGTGTCCTGCGCTTCCAGAGCGCGACGATATACTTCTGAGCGAACATCAATACAGAAGGCCGCCTGCAGCTTAAGAGGTTGCTTCTCCGAAGCCTGTGGTTTTGGTTGAGAAAGCAACTTCTCGGCCATGGCGGCCTGATACGCTACTTCCGCCTCTTTATGAGCCGCCCATGCGGGCTGCTGAAAAATCTCGTGGATTTCCAGCATCGCTGGCAGCTCTTCCCATTGCTTGATCCAGCGCTGTTTCAAGTCTGCAAAAATACCACCGCCCGCGTGCTGAACGTGGCGCCACAACGCCAGTTCCCAACCCAAACGAATAGCCAAAAGGCCGGGCAGCAAATCGGCAGCGTCTTCACTTTCTTTGCCTTGCAACCGATCTTGCCAACGCAAATACGCAACCCAGGAGGCCCAGCCGTTAACATCCAGCAACAGCGCATGGGCGTAATCTGCTGCGGGCGCCGGGTGCGGAGCCAAGGTGTTGAAAGCGTCCAATAAAAGCGTATCGAATTGACCCGGCAGCAAATCGAACTGCGACGTCAGCGTTGGCTCGCCCATAACAATCGCAATGCCCCGATCAGCGCGGGTCATCCCAAGCCAGCTTTGATAAAGATGCTGGGCATCGGCTTTGAACTCACCGGCATCAAGCCGCTGGAAATAATCGCCGCAAAACTGGCTGATCTGCTGAACAATCTCATCCTGCCACCCCAACTGATGCCAGGTATCGCGATGGCGGTCAAGCTGTGCACTGAGGTTTTGCCAGTGCTCTGGCATTCTGGCCAACTTCGCCGGAGCCTTATCCACCGGGCTTTCACCCAGCGCCGATGGCCTTTGGCTGCCAACACCGTTAAGGGCCGCCATACGTGCTGACACCTTGGTGAAAGAAAGGCCTCGCATTTCCCAGAAGGGATTAACGGCGATCATCTGGTCCAAAGGCCAGGTAGGCGCAATCCGATCACCCGCATCGGCAACGGCCCGGAACCAATCCGGTGCGGAGCCGTTTTTTTCATCAAGATCCTTTACGCTCGAGGCTAACACTAGACAGACTCCTTGGTTTCAAAGTGGTTCGAAACAAAATGCGGTTTGACCACATCGGGCAGTTTTGCCGGCCAGACTTTAAGAGTGAAGCGCGTTGCCCATTCATCCAGATAGGCGGCAGCAAAAAGGAACCGGTAGAATCTGGCACCCGAGGGTGAATAGCGCTGATAGCGAACGCGGTAATAGCCGGTAACCAGCAGAATCAGGAGCAACGCCACAAAGCTCACAGCAGCCGCATCTGCCTGATTTTCCGGTGGCGCTAACAGCACATGGAAAACCGATTTCTGGGCCCAATAAATGCCCCAGAAGGCCGCACCGATCAGCAAACCCCGAGCAATTGATTGCTTGCCCCCACCGGCCGCCAACACTTCCGACAACAAAATAGTGAGCGCAATGCCGGGCACAACCCAAGAGAACATCTGCGCAGGCGTGGATCCGACGGAAACAACGACGCTTGTTACGGCAAGCCCAAAAGCCAAAAACGCCGCAATCAGCCATTGAATTGCGCTAGGGGTCTTGATAACCACCAGGCGTTTTCTGAGAGACAGTTCCACCGCATTTCCAGCGTTGAGAAAACTGTGCGCCTTGTAGGCGGAGTGGGCAACCAGGTGTAAAAGCGCCAGTTCATAGAGGCCAAGAGCGCACTCAACCAGCATCCACCCCATCTGGGCACAGGTAGACCAGGCCAAGCGGACCTTCACAGAGATACGGGTCATCATCACCAGGCTGGCAAAAACCGCCGTTGGGCCAGCAACCAACAACAGAAGCCACTGTGCAGCACTCACCTGAGAGATCAACGGCGCCATCAGGATCATCAAAAAGCCGCCAAGATTGACAACACCAGCGTGAAGTAAGGCCGACACAGGCGTGGGCGACTCCACAACCTGCATCAGCCAGCCATGAAACGGCAACTGAGCGCACTTGAGCAGCGCCGCAACGGCCATCAGAACCGCTGCAAACTGCGCCACAACCGGAATAGCATCGGTCTCTGCTGAAGCGGCAAGAATCTGGTCGATAAAGAGAGTGTTGTACTGAAAATACAGCAGCGCAAACCCTAGCCCGAGGCAAAGCTCCGCGAGTCTCGCAAAAATGAACTTTTTATGAGCCGCCAAGGCAGCCCTGGGCCTGTCCGGGAAGAACATCAGCAGCTGGTGAAGGCTGATGCTGATCACAATCCAACTGGCGAGAAAAACCAACAGGTGATTGGTTGTAACAATCAGAGAAACGGCTCCCAGTATGATCTGTAACCAGACCATAAAACGCCTCTGCCCCGGATCACCCGCAAGATACCTCATGGAGAACCGGGCCAGAATCGCTCCCAACAGGGTAATCAGAAGCAGCATAATATAGGCCAGCGGCGCCAGATTCAGCCAGCTCGCGGACCCCGGCAAAAGCCAGCCGCTCATGGCACCTGCCAAGGCTGCGACAAAGGCAAGATTGCAAATCAAGGGGCTGTTAAGCGGGATTTTTAGTGAGCTGGTGATTGCTCCAATAAAGTAAAGCAGCGGTACCAGAATCAAAAACAGTGGCTCGATTAACTTAACATCGACCATTCATTGAACCTCGGAGTCGGATAGCCATTAGGTGCTCCTAGTATCCGAATCTTTTATCATAAACAAAAATAGTTATTTTAGATCGTTATGTTCTTTTAAAAAGAACGATTAATCGCCTTTCAAAGTTAATACAGGTGACTTTTTCGGCGAGACCGTCCATTACCTCATGACGCAACCTTTGCATTAAGAAAACGCCGAATCACCGGCAGCTGCTTAAGCATTGCTTTATCGACAATGCGCGGCAGTATCCCGTTAATCACCACAAACAATTTCTCGGGCCAGCCAAGGAACCGGCGGCGATCGCCGTTTTCCATCGCTTTCAGAATGGCGGTTGCCACCGTTTGGGGCGTATCCACGCTATTACCAAGCGCACGATTCAACTCGTTCACAGCTTCCGCATTCATGTCGGTGGCAGTGGCCCTGGGGGCCACGTACACCACCTGCACAGCGGTATCCGCCAACTCCCGGCGCAGAGCTTCGGTAAACCCCCGCAGGCCAAATTTGGTGGCGCAATAGGCGGTATAGCCGGGGAAGCCTATGCTGCCAAAGGTCGACCCCACAAACACCAGCGCGCCGCTGCCCGCCTTCTCGAACCTGGGGGCAAAATGTCTGGCCACCAGCATGGCCGAGCGCAGGTTTACGTTAAGCTGGGCATCGAGCTCGTCAACCGACATCCTTGCCAGTCCGGCAAAGCGATTCTGGCCGGCGCAATGGATCACGCCGTCGATCTCCGGGTAGGCCTCCGTCAAGCGCGCCAACTGTTGGTCAAGATCGACGGCCGCCAGGTCCAGACACACCGGCGACACACCTTCCAGATGGCCAATACGTTCCGGATGGCGGGAGGCTACGATGACACGGCTGCCTGCCCGAACCAGCGGCTCCACCAGCGCCTTGCCAATACCCCCGGTTCCTCCCAACAGCAGAAAAACCCGATCATGCAGCTTCATGCTGTTTCTCCTTGCGCATGGCCGGCAGCGGAATGCTGTGCAACATATCGCCGTAGAGCCGGTATACCACGCGTGCAGAATCAATAATGGCCTGCTGATCGGTCGGGTCGGTAATGCCGTCCATCAGGTTGCGGAAAAACTCGAAGTGGTCCTGATCGAGAGCTCCGTGGGAGTACAGATAACTGAACGCCTGATCTGGAAGCCCAAGGAGTTTCTGGATCTGCTCGGCCAGCGGCGTAGCCAGCTCTATGGAAGTGCCTTCCAGCACTTGAACCATGCCAAAGAACGCCGCCGGATTGCCCCGGTTAATCTGGTCGTACAGGTATGCCACCATAAGCTCTATAGACACATCCGGCTTGCCCGTGCGAATCGCTTCCTTGTCGGCGCTGCAGGCGTCCAGATCATTCAGTATCCACTCGTCGTGGCCATACTCCTCGTCAATGTATTCAACCAGCGCCTTGCGAACGAACTCCATTCGCGAGGGCAGTTTTGCGCCACAAGCCATCATTAACGGCACCGTGTGCTTAACGTGGTGAAAGGCTTGGGTCAGAAACCAGGTATAGGACTCCAGGCTGAAACAGCCTTCGCCAATCGCTTTCACAACCGGCGCGCCGCTAACATGGGCCCGTGCTTGTGCTGTTTCTTGCTGCAATCTGTCAAAAAATGCCATGTGAAATTCTCCTGATTGGTTGGCTAACGATGTCGACATAGATAAAGAAAAGGCTTTTGCCAACAGTGTCGGCAGATGGGTCTGAATGTGTAACCGCACCGGGCGGCCATTTGCGGTGATGTAACCTTCGGACTGGCTCAGGGGCTGGCGCCGGATATACACCATGGCCAGGCGGGCGTAATCCGGCAGGCGTTGATTGAGTTGCCGCAATGCGCCGGCAAGTTCGTCTGAAGAACGCCCGTCTGTCACTATTATCAGTGCCATTGGCTGCGGTTCACCGTCGCCAAACACCACGGCCTGGCAAATACCCAAGCTCTGAACAAGCTCGCTTTCCAGCCACTCCGGGCTGATATTGCGGCCAAAGCTGGTGATCAGCAGATTCTTCGAACGGCCATTAACCGACAGAAAGCCGCTTGGGTTGAGCGCGCCCAAGTCACCGGTATCCAACCACTCGTCCTGCTCCGATTCGTCACCCAGATAGCCCAAATGGGTATTGCCTCGAACCAGAATGTGGCCGCCAGAATCCACCTTGATATCGATATGAGACAGAGGTTTACCCACACTGCCCACACACTCGGCAGCCGGCACGTTCAACGCCACCACAGAGCAGCACTCCGACAACCCATAACCTTCGTACAGTGGCAGGCCAGCAGCGCGGCCACGGGCCAGCAACTCGGCAGAAACCCGGCCACCGCCAACGGCCATAAAGCGCAATGAGCGGCTGTTCAGCTGCCCCTGTTCGGCGGCGCTGACCAGCGCCATCGCCAGCTCTGGCACCGAGATCAGTGATTGAGGTTGGTGTTGATTGATTCCCGCAACCAGTTGGCTCAGGTTTAAGCCGCTGCTGCCAGTCATACCCAACTGCGCCAACGGCGCCACCATGACTGTAGCCCCCATAAGCAACGGCAAGTAAACGCCGGCAATATTCTCCAGAAGGGTCGCCAGGGGCAGAATGCACAAATGCGTTTGTAATTCGACACCCGACAGCCGTTCTTTCAGGGCCAAAGTCGTTGCGGTCATCTGCGCCACCGACAGACACACACCTTTGGGGGTGCCGGTACTGCCGGAGGTAAAGGTAATTTTCGCCGTGTCTTTCGGTATCGGCGGCAGATGAGCCATCGGCGGCACTGCTGCAAACGCCGGCAGCGGGCGCAGCCAGACGCCCTGGCCCAATGGCTCGCTGCCGTTTGCCTCTTCACTGCACAGCAAGCCGTCCAGGCCCGCCCGTTCGATCAGGTGGGCGGTCTGGGATTCAGAAAAGAACACAGGTACTGGCACACAAACCACACCCGCCAGCAGGCAGGCAAGGTCGGCCAGTACCCAGGCAATGGTGTTGTCGCCGCACACACCGGCACGCTTTATACCCCGCACGTTTAGCTGTTCGGCCACCGTTTCTACCGCCTGCATCATCTGCTGATAGCTGAACTCCGCTTCGGGCCCACGCAAGGCTATACGTGACGGGTGCGCCAGTGCCTGACGTTTAAGCAATTCAGGCAAGGCGGCCATAAGCATCTCCCTGCTGCAAGCTGTCAGAACCGCCTGAGCCGAGGTCGGATGACGCCGACTGAATCCGCCGTAGCATTCCCACCTGCTGCAAAGCACCAAGGCTGTCGGCCACTTTGATCGCCATCACCACGGGTTGATGATCGTAATAGCGACCCCAACCAGCGCCACCATCGGGCAAACTCGCCGGGTTCGCGTTGGCCAGCACCTGAGTGGCAATGCCCATTCGGTGAAAACTGTTACGCAACTGATCGGTGCCGGTACACACTACCCAGTCATAACCCGCGCCCTGCAGCCACACCGTCAATGAGGCAAACAAGTGTCTGCTGACACCGGCTTCTACCCCGGCCAAGTGTGCAATCTCTGCAATTTTGCTGCGCGCAATTCCCGCCGACGGCATGACCGATTCGACCGGAACAGATAGGTAGTCTTCAAGAAAAAGGCGTTCCCGGGCCGCACTACGAACGCCCACCGCGGCTAAAAGCGTGCCCTGAGCCGAGGTCAACGCCAGCAATAGCGGTATCCGCAACGAAGGTTCGGCGCCATAGGCCTGCAAAAACCGCCGCCGAATAAATTGTGCAACCGTAGCCGCCAGTGCGGTATCGGGTGTAATCTCGCTCAACCAGCGCCCGGCACAACGAAGGGCCGGAACCAGCTCTGGCGAATCCGGTGGGCAGTGTATGGACATTGTAAGTGGGTCGCTCATATGCGCTCTCCAACAGCTTTTGGGCAGGGCGCCCGAAATCATGAACCATCAGATTAGCCAGCAAGCCTTAACCCAACCTTAAGCTCTGGCAGCAGAATTCTTAAACCGGCCTTAAGGTTCCCCCCCACGCGCCGGTTAAGACTGGCTTAAGAAAGCCTGTGTAAAATACGGTTTCGACGATATTTCCGACACGGGCCACGCTTGATGCGCATATTACTGGTAGAAGACGACCACCTTTTGGGCAGCACCATGCTGGACATGCTGAGGGCAGACCAGCACACCGTAGACTGGCTGGACGATGGCCAGCAGGCACTGAATGCGCTGGTGGATGAGCATTTTGACCTGGCCATACTGGATTTAACCCTGCCCAGGGTAGACGGCCTTGATATCGTTCGACATACCCGGCAACAGGGCAATCAGCTGCCCATTATCATTCTGACCGCCAGGGCAGAACTGGCGGAAAAACTGCAGGGCCTGGATGCAGGCGCAGACGACTACCTGACCAAACCCTTTGCCATGGCCGAACTCAAGGCCCGGATTCGGGCCGTCACCCGTCGCAGGTCATCCACCAACCGAGATGAACTGATCGTAGGACGGCTAACACTGGACCCGGCTTCGGCCCAGCTAACCTGCGGCACAGACACCGCAACCCTGCCCCGCAGCGAGTTTCAGATTCTTCAGTACATGATGCGCCACCCTGATCAGGTTGCCACCCGCAGGCGCCTGGAAGAACAGCTCTATGGCTGGGAGGCGGGCGCGGAGAGCAATGCTCTGGAAGTGCACATTCATCATCTGCGGCGTCGGGTGGGCAAGCTGACAATTCGAACCATCCGCGGAGTTGGGTATCTGCTGGACAGCCAGGCAGCCTCCGGAGTGCCGGAATGTCCCTGACTCGCACCCTCACGCTGCTGGTCACCTCGACGGTTCTGTTAATCGCCCTGATCGCCGCCGCCTGGAGTTATGTCGAAAGCAATCATGAGCTGGAAGAGCTGTTCGACGCCGAATTAGCGCAGAGCACGCGCATTGTGCAAGGGCTGGTGCGCCACCTGGCAGACACCCAGTCACTGGAGCAGTTACCGCAAACCCTACGCGAAACGCTGACACTGTCGATTGCTGAAGACATTGACCCCGAAGCAGACGGTGACGAAATTCTGCCCGGTGGCGCAGGGCACAAATACGAGAAGAAACTGGCCTTTGAAGTCTGGACGCCCGACCGCACCCCCCTGTTGGATACGCTCAACGCCGATGACGCCGGGGTTTTGGCCCCGGGTTACTCTTGGACCGAATCCCGGGGTTATCGCTGGCGGGTGTTCACACTAAAAGACGCGGCCACGGGCTTTTGGATTCGCACCGCCCAGCGCGAGGCACTTCGCGAGGAGCTGAGCCAGGAACTGGCCTTGGGTAACGTTCTGCCCTTACTCCTCGCGTTGCCGTTACTGCTGCTGGCCGCCAGCGCCGCCATTCGAATCGGTCTTCGCCCCCTGCTAAGGCTTGAGCGCCCCATACGCAATATGGCGCCGGAACGTATTCACCCCCTTGACGACCGGCAGGCACCGAAAGAAGTTGCAGGGCTGGTACAAGCTGTAAACAGTATGCTGAAACGGCTAAACCAGGCTCTGGAACGGGAAAGGCGCTTTTCAGCCGATGCCGCCCACGAACTGCGAACACCGCTGGCAGCACTGCGACTGAACCTTGAAAAAGCCTGTGACAGCAATCCGCAGCAGTTCAACACCTTGATCCAGTCCGTTGACCGCATGACTCATTTAGTAGAGCAAATGTTGTTGCTGAACCGGGTCGACTCGGGCGCTGATTTTTCACCGCAGTACCATAATCTGTCTGAAATACTTGAGCAGAGTATTGCCGATGTGGCACCGCTGGCACTGAAAAAGAACATTGAGCCGGTTTTACAGGACGATGTCGGCGAAGCCCTGATGTGTTGCCACAACGCCCTGGTCACCACCCTGATGCGATCCCTGCTGGCCAACGCGATTCAATACAGCCCGCAGCACACGGTGGTGGAAACCCGCCTGGTGCCCTCCGCCGACGGCTATCACGTTACTGTTTGCGATCAGGGCCCCGGCATTGCAACTGCGGACCGGGAGCGTGCGCTTAGCCGCTTTGTGCGGCTTGACCAAAGGATTGGTGGGGGCGCAGGGTTGGGATTAGCCATTGCGCGGCGAATTGCCGAACTCCACGGCGGACAACTGACCCTGAACACAAGACCCGACGGCCAGACCGGGCTCTGTGTCAGCCTGTGGCTGCCGGCGCGCACGGCGCTTTGCGACAATACCGCAATGATGAGCGGCGACGGTGAGCGTTAAGCTCAACCGGGCTTTAAGATTTCAACGCATTCAAGAGCGTTTTATCGTCCACCGGCTGCCCCCAGCGATTGCCGTGCATCAGCTCGGTCAGCGGCAGGCGCGAACGCCAGCCTTTTGCCTGAAGCTCGGGCTGGTCCAGAAACTCGCTGACGTAGCCAAGGCACAAATAAGCCAGCGGATACACGTTATCCGGCAGGTTCAGAATGCCGGCCAGTGTGGTTTGATCCACAATGCTCACCCAGCCGACGCCTATGCCCTCCGCCCGCGCCGCCAGCCATAAGTTCTGTACCGCCAGGCAGGTGCTGAACAGATCCATCTCGACAATAGAACTGCGCCCCAGCACATGGCTGCCGCCACGGCTGCGATCACAGGTAATGCACAGGTTCATGGGGCTTTCGATAATGCCCTGCAGTTTCAGGCTGCGATAAGTTTCCTGCCGCTCACCACTGTAGTTGTTTGCCGCTTTGGCGTTTTCTTCGTGGTAGCTGGCCAACACCTGTTGGCGCACGTCCAGGCTGTCGATCAGGATAAAATCCCAAGGCTGCATAAACCCCACCGACGGCGCATGGTGAGCGGCGTTCAGCAGCCGAGCCAATACTGGACGGGGGATGGGGTCTGGCAAAAACTGGGAGCGCACGTCGCGGCGCTCGAAAATAGCGCGATACAGGCCCGCGCGTTCTTCGTCAGTGAAAGGACGATTGGGATCACTCATGACTGCCTCGTTGGCCCAGCCGTGGTTGTCACTGACTCCAGCCCCAGCAAGTCGCGCAACCAGTACGTATCAAGATGTTGCTCCACCTGATCCGCCAACCGGTCAAGCTGGGCCAGGCGATGTTGCTGATAGTCTATTGCTGCACCTGAGTGGTCCAGCCCGGCCCAATGCAGCAAGGCTTCACAAGCCCCAGGCTCATCAAAAATTCCGTGTACATAGGTACCCGCTACCTGACCGTCGGCACTAATAGCTCCTTCATTTTTGCCGTTCATCCGACCTAATGGGCGCGCCAGAGCCGCGCCTTCGCTCACACCGTTGTGCATTTCGTAACCGCTGAAACCCGCCTCTGTCTGGCCAGAATTCCGGTTTGATAACGTCAGTGTTCCGCAAACGTTTTTCAGCTGTTTACCGGCGACCATGGTGGTCGTCATATCCAGCAGGCCCAAGCCTTCGGTTGTGCCGCTGCTGCCTTCCAGCCCAGCCGGATCATCCACGCGATCACCCAACATCTGAAAACCACCGCAAATACCAAACACCTTGCCGCCGTAGCGCAGGTGTTTTTGGATGGCCTGCGTCCAGCCCTGAGCGTGAAGAAAGGCCATGTCCGTGCGGGTGCTTTTGCTGCCGGGCAGAATAATCAGGTCGGCTGCTGGAATGGCTTGGTCCGGGCCAATAAATTGCAGGTTTACGCCGGGGTGCAGGCGCAGCGGGTCAAAATCGTTGTGGTTACTGATGCGCGGCAGCACCGGCACAATCACATTCAGCGCGCCGGCTTCACTTGTGCCGCTGGTGCCAATGCTGTCTTCGGAATCCACAATCAAGCCGTGAAGATAGGGCAGCACGCCAATGACCGGTTTCCCAGTGCGTTCGGTCAGCCAGTCCAGACCCGGTTCCAGCAGAGCGATATCGCCGCGAAAGCGATTAATGATAAAGCCTTTTGTGCGGTTCTGTTCGCTCGCAGAAACCAACTCCAGGGTTCCTACCAGCTGGGCAAACACACCGCCACGGTCAATATCGCCCACCAACAGCACCGGGCAATCTGCGGCTTCGGCAAAGCCCATATTGGCGATGTCGTTGGCGCGCAGGTTGATTTCAGCAGGGCTGCCAGCGCCTTCAGCGATGATCACGTCATAGCGTTCACTGAGCGCACGCCAGGCGTCCATAACCGCCACCATGGCCTCGGCTTTGTAGGCATGATAGTCCAGCGCGCCCATATTGCCGTGCACCTGGCCGCGCAGAATCACTTGGGCGCCGCAGTCGCTTTGTGGCTTCAATAACACCGGGTTCATATCACTGTGGGGTTCAAGACCACACGCCAGCGCTTGCAATGCTGTCGATCGGCCAATTTCGCCGCCGTCTACGGTCACCGCGCTGTTCAGGGCCATATTTTGCGGTTTGAACGGCGCCACCGACACACCCTGGCGTGCCAGCCAGCGGCAAAGGGCCGCCACCACGGTGGTTTTGCCGGCGTCAGACGTGGTGCCCTGAATCATCAGTGTGACCATAATCTACAACTCAACGCCCTTTTGGGCTTTGATGCCCTGATCTTTGAATGCGTGCTTCACCACGCCCATCTCGGTAACGGTGTCTGCCAGGTCAATCAGTTCCTGCGGCGCATGGCGACCGGTAACCACCACGTGCTGCATCTCGGGCCGGCTTTGCAGATCGTCCAGTACCCGATCCAGGTCCAGATACTCGTACTTCAGCGCAATATTCAATTCATCCAACAGAATCATGTCGTAGCTGTCGTCTTTCAGCATGGTGGCAACAATCTCCCAAGCGGCCGTGGCAGAGGCCACATCCTGTTCCCGGTTTTGAGTTTCCCAGGTGTAGCCCTGCCCCATCACGTGGTAATCCACGTTAGGCAGATTGCGGAAAAAGGCTTCTTCGCCGGTGCTGAAAGCACCTTTGATGAACTGCACCACGCCCACTTTCATGCCGTGGCCCAGGGCGCGGGCAACCATGCCGAAGCCGGAGCTGCTTTTGCCCTTGCCCGGGCCCGTCAGCACCAGCAAGACACCTTGCTCTTTCTGGGCGCGGGCAATGCGTTCGTGCATCATTTTCTGCTTGGCCGCCATACGGCGGGCGTGGCGTTCGGGGTCTTTGGCGCGTTCACGCATGTAATGGTTCCTTCTCAGTTAACGGATGAAATGTCTGGCCCTGGCCAGATTCACTAACGGCAGCCTGAGCGCGTCAGGATCACCGATGTCTGGCAGTCATCGTTCGCCGCACGCACGGACGGATACGCAGCGGTACCCCCCCTGCGGGCAGAACCGAAAGCTTCCCGCTGTTGCGGATCCAGCTGGCCTGCCACCCAATCCATCAACGGATGGTCCGGACGAGTATGACCGCTTCCGGGCAGGCCATGGTTGATAATATTGTTAGCGAAATCACTTAACAGCGGTTTCAGGGTAAAGATATCCACCTCCCAGAAACCACGTTTGGCTGCCAGCAGAGCAATTGCCTGCATGTGCGTCTTGACGTGGACGTTGTGCCCCTCAGCCAGAAAATCATCCAAGCCAAGCCCGTGGCGATCCTGAAAATACACGTCATTAACCTCATCCCAAACGCTTGAGCGAAGCACCTGCGGGCTGGTTATCTGCCAGCCCCAGAGATTATCCAGAAAATCGCTGCCCATGGTGCGGGCACCGGCATAACCATGCTCCATTAACGGTGCCAGCCACTGCGGATTCAAATTGCGGGCGCGAAGTTCAACCTGCAACGCGCGCTGAAGTGAATCGACACGCGGGTTCTTTGGATCCTCGTACTGCAAAACCCGATTTTCCGGCGGTTCACCCCGCAGATGCTCCACTGCATTGGAGAGGCCGCCCTGAAAGTCGAAACCGTCATCGTTATCAAGCAGGCCGTACAAATGGCTTGACCGGCCAAGATAGGTTTTGTCTACGGACAGCAACTGGCGGTCAAACGCCTCGTGCGCCGGCTCACCGTTGCTTTCTTTACCGTAAACATGGCCCATTCGGCGGCGATAGGCATCCCCCAGTTGTTGTCGGCTCTGCCATGCTCCGGTGCGCGTAGCCAGAGTATTAACACCGGCTCCGTAAGCCCCCGGCGCTGTACCAAACACCCGGTAGGCCGCCTGTGTGCCGGCGTCGCGCCCCGACTGCCCAGCCGCCAGCAGAACTCGAACATCGGCAACCCAGCGCGCGGCAACGCCATTGGTTGCAAGCGATTCAATGCCGCGCTTACGCAGGGCAACCGGCAACACCAACAGCGCCTGATCAAGGGCAGGCGCCAAATCCGGGTGGTCGTTAACAATCGTTTTTGCGGCGCCCGCCAGCGCGTAACGAGAGGCAAGGTCCAGCCATTCCAACTTGCTACCGTAAAGGTCCCGGAACAGTCCGGACGTGGTAAAGACCACATTACGCCGCACCGGGTTATCGGTGCCCGGCCCGGCCGGCAGCCGCTCCAGGCCGTTAACAATGCCCCGGCTGTTCCAGACCGGCCGAATACCCATAAGTTTCAGACCAAAAGCGATCATCACGCCTTCGTCGCGCACTGTATCCGAAGCCCAAAGAACCAACGCATCACTTTCATCACGCTGTCGGGTTCCGGTTTTTTCCGCTTCTGCGACCAGTTCCTCAGCCAGCGACCAGGCAACTCGTGTCGGAATCAGGTCGTCAGACAAGGCATGAAAATTTCGCCCGGTGGGCAGAACCTCGGGGGTTCGTAACGGGTCATTGCCTTGCCCTGGTGCCACAAAACGACCATTGAGCGCATTCAGCCAGCTCTTGCGTTCCGCCGCCGGCGAACCGGCCAGCTTCTGGCGCCAGTCGGGGTTTGGTTTACCGGAGTCGCCTGCCATTGAGGTCAGCATGGTATCCAGCATTTCAGGGGTCCAGTCCTGACCAAACACGTGCAGGCCCAGGGGCATGTAATGCTCTTGTATGCTCGTCACATAATGCCCGGCTTCATGCACCAGCAATTCCGGCGACAACTCATCGACCGAGACCTCGGCGGCCGCAAGACCCATTTCATTGGCAATTTCATGTTCGATATCTTCGGCGATATCCAATTCGGCAATTTTCTCCCGAAGCAACGCCAACGCTCGCTCCCGGGTTGGGCTGTTGGGTTCGGTGGCAGACTGCCAGGTCTCCACTAACTGCCTTACTTCAAGCAAATTGTCGTACAGTTCGGTGGCTGCCAGAGGCGGCGTCAGATGGCTGATCATCACGCCCAGCGCTCGGCGCTTCGCCTGTATGCCTTCGCCAACGCCGTCCACAATGTAGGGGTAGATCAGCGGCAGGTCGCCACCCAGAAGATCCGGATAATCGTCCTCGGTCAGGCCCGCACGTCGCCGTGGCAGAAATTCACGAGTGGAATGCCGGCCCACATACACCAACGCATCGGCCTTATAGTGATCCCGCAGCCAATGGTAGAAACCGACGTATTGATGCGTCGGCGGAAAGGTGGTGTTGGCGTGAAGAAGTTCTTCATTCACCTCCCAGCCTCTTGGCGGCTGTGGCCCGATAAAGATGTTGCCGAACCGCAGACCGGGGAAAATCAGGCGATTATTCACCACCATCGACTGCCCTGGCGCCTCACCCCAACCCTTCAGTCCTGGAAGGTCGGTATCGGTCAGTGCCACTCGCAGAGCGTTCAGCTCGTTTTTATGGCCGCCTTCTTTAAGCCGGCGGATCCATAATGTTTCGTAGTCATCAAGACGGGCCAGGGCTGTGGGTCGATTGGGGTGCTTCACATTTTCGATCAAATGCCGAAGGTCCCTCACGCCCCGGTCCAAAATACCTAGGGCCAGGCCCTGTTCCGCAAGTTGATGGGCCTGTTCGAGACGTTCATGAAGATACCCGGTAGGACCATGAACCATTTCCTGCTGCACGACGCCGGGCAGAGACTGCAGATAACCCTGGTAAGTCTCCGCGCTCATCGATGGAACCTCACCCGCCATTTCCTGCAGCGCGCGCGGGTCATCCGGCAAGCTGACGCCACGCTGCTGAATCAGGTCGAGTAAGGCTTCCGGGCTGTCCGGCAGGGTGCCGGTGTTGTAGCCCTCAGCTTGCAACCAGGTCAGCATTTCAAACAGTGAGGCCAGCACGTCCAGATTGTCCGCCCCTACATTCTGGCGCCCAGGGGGATGGTTGTAGTAAAGGATCGCCACCCGCTTGTCAGCGTTCGCTTTGGTTTGCAGCACCTGCCAGCGCTTAAGGCGGTCGGCCAGCGCTTGAACGCGGTTTGGCACCGGCTGTGTCAGCGTGAGTGCAACACCTGTTAGCGTGTCAATCACCTCTGGTTCCGCCGTTGCCAGCACCATAGGCTGACTGACGCCCTGAAGTTCCGGCATAGCCAGCTTGTAGTGCACTTTGTCGGCGGGAATCCCGTCAACGGATAACTGCCACTGATTGCGGGTTCGCGAAGCCAGCCTGAGCCCTTTGACCACCGGGACGTTAAGGCGAATGAGCTCCTGCGTCACCTGCAAGCGGCCCTCGCCACCACCGATGGTAAAATCCTGCAGGCTGACAATGCCCGCCAGCGTCGCCGGCTGAATCGTCGCTTCCAGGGCGCTTAAGGCGTCAAGGCTAGCACCGCCCCAGCGGGAGAGAATAGCGAAGCACTGCAGGTCTCGGGCTTTCAGAGCTGCACACATATCGTTCAGTAAATCCCGGTCGCCAGGCCGATCACCGCTATCAAGATCGAGAATCGCCACCACAGGACCGTCTGCCAGCTCTAATCGGGAAGCGTCAGCGTTGGCTTCACCGTTCTGATAGTAGCGGATGCTGGCACGGGGTTCGGGCTTTTCATAATCCATATCATGACCCGCACGGGCCAACAGCCAACGCATCAGACCATCAAGGTGCTGTGGCGTTCTGCCCTGATAGAAGGCCCTGCCCTCCAGCCAGGCGGCCTGGTCCGGAAATACCGCCTGCCGGTCTGCCAGGTCATCACTGGCGTCAACACCCGCTGCTGGCGCAGCCACCAGCATTCTGAGCCCGGCATCATCCAGCGACGCCAATGGCTGGCGACCATTAATCTGCGATAGCCGAGAGATACGCCAATCACTGTTGATACCCAACACGGGCATCTGCCTTGCGGGGTCATCCGCAACTACTTGTTCTATTAACGTTGCAAGACGGTTGACCTGGTCGCCAAATACCGCCGACAGCACCAGTGCATCTGCGCTCTCAAGCAGCTCAAGCACGTGTTGGTCGCTCTGGATGGCAAGCTGTTCCGGGGTTCGTAACACCACTTGGTGATCAGGGTTTCGATCCAGAAAGCGATGGGCGCCTGCGGCCATTTCCGCAGCTGAACGCTCCGAAACAATACCCATAACAATGGCAGCCAACAGCGGCGGAGCCCAAATTGACATCGTCAGGGCGATCAAAAAGGTCTTCAAGTATCGCATCAGCGGAAATCCTCATGCATGAGTTTTCTCCGAGGCGCTAGGAAACCTCAATGGCTGACCGCGAAAAACAGCAGCCACTAATGCGGGTGCCGATGGGAAATAACCGTGGAAGTAGCTACCAACCAGGCCCTTTTCGCAAAATACAGCTTCGCTGCCGGTACCCACTTGTTTGTAGGTATGGGCGGCAGGCTTCCAGGAGGTTTCAAGGGTAGACCGGTGATAGGTGTGGCCCCGCAGTTCGCCTTCCTGTGCCGTCAGGCTGTGCATGCCCAAACCCTGTAAGCGCTTGGCCATGGCCGCGCGGCCCGGAATTAATCCAAGCAGCGAATGCACAACCCCTTCCTTGTCTGCCAGCTCTTCCGCACACGCCATAAAGCCACCACATTCGGCCAGTATCGGCTTGCCTGCGTGGTAAAAAGCACGAATGGAATCCATCATCGCGGTGTTATTTGCCAAGGTACTGCCATGCAGCTCGGGATAGCCACCGGGAAGCCAGAGGGCGTCTGCAAGCGGTAACTGCGCATCGACCAAGGGTGAGAAGTAACGCAGCTCTGCTCCCATCGCTTCCAGCAGTTCTGTGTTTGCGCGATAGATAAAACTGAAAGCCAGATCGCGGGCAATGGCAATGCGCACACCTGCCAGCAAGGCCTCTGGTTTTGAGCGCTCTGATGCAGCGATGGCCACCGCTTTTGGCAACACATCGAGGCCCGCAGCTTTGAGCACTTCGGCCGCCTGATCAAGCTGTTGATCCAAACCTTCCAGCTCTGCCGCCTGCACCAGACCCAGATTCCGGTCCGGAATGCTCATGGCGTCATCCCGTGAAATAGCGCCCAGCAGGCTGATGCCATCCGGCAAGCGTTCTTTCAGCATGGCGCCATGGCGCGGGCTGCCAACTTTGTTGGCAATAACCTGGTACACAGACAGCTCGGGGTCAAAGCTTGCCAGCCCCAGCACCAGGGCACCGAAGGTTTGCGCCATGCCGCTGGCGTCAATCACCGGCAGGGCCGGAATGCCCAGCAGCTTGGCCAGATCGGCGCTGGACGGGGTGCCATCAAACAAACCCATGGCGCCTTCAATTAAAATAAGATCGGCATCTTGCGCGGCTTCTGCCACCCGCCAGCGGCACTCATCTTCACCGGTCATCCACGGATGAAGCTGGTACACCGGCTGGCCGGATGCTACTTCCAGCACCATCGGGTCAAGGTAGTCAGGGCCATGCTTGAACACCCGCACTTTGCGACCAGCGTTGCGATGCAGGCGCGCCAAGGCGGCGGTCACCAGGGATTTACCCTGCCCGGACGCAGGTGCGGTTATCATTACTGCCGGTACGGTTATGGTCATTGATCAGCCAGATTCAGAGTGTTGATTAAAAACTAACGGGTACAAATACGGGCGCACCATCTGCTTCTACGGTGATTAATTTCTGGTTGTAGAGCCGTTCAAGCGCTGCTGGCTCCAGCATGTTTTTAGCGGGCCCCCAGCAGGCATCGCCGTTGGTATAGAGCAAAAGTGCGTGAGTGCACCAGCGTGCCGCCAGATTCAGATCGTGCAGGCACATGAACACCGTTTTGCCAGCACCCGCCTGATCGCGCAACAGGTTCATCACTTTCACCTGATGGTGCAGGTCCAGGTGATTTGTGGGTTCGTCCAACAGCAGGATATCGGGGTTCTGGGTCATCAGTGTGGCGATAGCAACGCGCTGTCGCTCACCACCCGACAGGGTATTGAGCAGGCGATCTGACAGCTGGTTCACATCCAGCGTGGTCAAAGCCTGCTCCGCACGGCGCAGATCTTCACCCTGCTCACTGTCCCAGGGCGACAGCCAGGGGTGGCGGCCAATCAGCGCGGTTTCCAGCACGGTCGCCGGAAAACTGTCTTGGCGCTCCTGAAACACCAGGCCCAGTTGCCGGGCTATGTCGCGGCGTTTCAGTGCGGTGAGCGGCCTGCTGTTCAGCTGCACCTGGCCACTGCGGGCGGGCAGTAATCCGGCCAATGTGTGCAATAACGTGGTTTTACCGGCGCCGTTCGGGCCAAGTACGCCCCAGATCTGACCGGGCTCTATGCTCATGTTCAAAGCAAAACCATCGGGGCGGCCAGGTACGTTGATGACCAGATCACGGGTGTTCAGCGTGCTCATCAGCGGCTCCGGTGCAGCAGGTACAGGAACGTGGGCACGCCTAATAAGGCGGTTATCACCCCAACGGGCAACTGTTCGGGCGCAATCATGGTGCGTGCAAGGGTGTCTGCCAATACCAGCAAGGTACCGCCAGCCAGTGCGCTGGCAGGAAGGATGATGCGCTGGTCGTTGCCCAGAATCAGTCGCAGCATGTGGGGCACAATCAAACCCACAAATCCGATACTGCCTGCGGTGGTGACCGCTGTTGCTGTCAACAAACTGGCCAGAACGTAAATTGTCCACTCCAGCGGTCGCACCGACACGCCCAGCGCCGCCGCCTGCATGGGGCCCCGTGCCAGCACATTCAGGTTACGGGCCAGGGGCATAATCAACACCACCGCCACCGCCAGCACCACCACCGCCGGCCAGGGCGAGCGGGCGTAGGACACATCGCCCATCAGCCAATACAACATACCGGGCAGTTTGTAGGAAGGGGTAATGGCCAACATGAGGGTAATCATTGCGCCCCAGCCGGCCGCGACGACAACACCAGTCAGCAACAGGCGTGACGGTGTCCAGCTGCCGGTGCCGTGGGCAAGGCCAAACACCAACACGGTTGCCAGCATGGCGCCAGCAAAGGCCGAGCCCGATATTATCAACGTGCCCATTCCCATCAGCATGGCCAGTAGTGCGCCAACCGCCGCGCCGCCTGAAAGCCCAAGCACGTAAGGATCTGCCAACGGGTTACGCAGCAACACTTGCATCAGGGCGCCCGCCACTGCCAAGAGCCCACCCGTACCAAACGCCGCAAGCGTGCGCGGCAAGCGCAAATCCAGCAACAGGGTTCGGTGCAGCGTGCTGCCTTCGCCCTGAATAACCTGCCATAAATCCCCAGGCGACACCGTCACACTACCCAGCGCCAGCGCCAGCGCCATGGATGCCAGAGCCAAAACGCCAAGGCTGAGCAAAGAGCGGGTCATTGATTCAGAACCTGAGCGTTGACCTCTGGCTTACAAATTTTCACGAGCACTTTCCATCTTGTCGCGGGCTCTTGCCAAATTCTCACGGGCAATTGTCAACTTCCCACACACCGATTGAATAGCATCAAGCAATCTTGGCGTAGGCCGTGAAATAGGCGACGCAGGCACGAAAAACAGATTGTTTTTTTCCACCGCGGTCAGCCCCGCGTATTTCTTCCATTCATCCAGTTGGTCGTCGCTAACACCGTCAACGCTGCCGGTAAGAATGGCATCGGGGTCCGCCTGCAACACAACTTCCGCACTGATTCTGGGTATCAGCCGCTGCATATCGCCAAACACATTCACACCGCCGCACAACTTCAGCACTTTGCCAATCAGGTGCTCATTATTGACGGTCATTAACGGTTTTTCCCACACTTGATAAAACACCGGTATGGGTTCAACGCCTGCATACTGCTGTGTTAAAGCAGCAATGCCAACACGGAAGCGTTCGGCCTCGTCAAAACCTTCCGGCTCGGTGCCCGCAAGCGTGGCAAGCCGTTCGATAACACTGGAAACCCCCGCAAAGGTGCGGGGTTCTATAGCAAAAGTGGACACGCCCAACTCTTGAAGCAGCTCAACCTGTGCTGGCGGGTTGCCCGTTACCCAGGTCACCACCAGATCAGGATTAAGCGCCATCAAGGCTTCCATGTCGACACGGGTGTGGCTGCCGATCAGTGGGAGTTCAAGGGCGGCTGGGGGATAGTCACTGTAGTTGACTACGGCCATCACTTTGTCACCGGCGCCGGCTGCGTACATCAGCTCTGTAGCGCCGGGGGACAAGGTGATAACTCGCTGTGCCGGGGCTGCTAGACAAAGCTTTTTCCCGGTGTCGTCCACAGCGCAACGCTGTATCTCGCTGGCTGATATCGGATGCGCCAAGAATGCTGTCAAAAGCCCTAAGGCAAACCTGAAATTCAGCCCGCGAAAAGCCACGCTTTTACTCCTGCATTTAAGACTTATTGGATGTCGTAACGAACCGACAGCATGGCTGTGCGGCCTGCCGAGACGTAGTTCTTCGCTGTGGAATACTCTTTGTCAAACACGTTGGCAACGGTCACGCGGCTGCTCCAGTTCGGAGCAAAATTCCACTTGGCACGCAGATCGAGAGTAGCAAAACCGGGCAACCGATTTTTATTTTTGGTGTCGTCATAACGATCACCTTCCGCAATTACGGAACCGCCGACCACAAAACTACTGATTGTCTTGTCCAAATCAACTCGCGCAGTCCTAGTTGTCAATCGTCTTAACTGATTACCGGTTTCACGATCTTCCGGGTTCATATAAGTGAGACCAAGCGATGTTCGCCAACCATCAAGCTCATAACCGCCACCAAACTCAGCTCCACGGATTCGGGCTTCGCTAACATTGACTTTTGTATTGATCGTCCCGATTTTGTCAGTAATGATGAGATCTTCAATGTCCATCTGATAAACCGCCAGATCCCAGAACCATACCCGGTAGTTTCCTCTAATGCCTAATTCGTAGCTTTCTGACTCTTCCGGCTTTACATTGGAATTACCTTGGTACTCATATCCACTGGGAAACTTTATATACGGAATGTACAAATCATTAAAAGTTGGTGCTCGAAACGCTGTACCATAGCTAGCGCGAACACGGTGCGATTGATCAAATTTGTAACCCAGCGCTAAACCACCGGTTTCATTAGTTCCATAGGCTTCATTATCGTCGCTGCGAAGACTCAGCTGAGTATCAAGTGGGCCAAAGTTCAAGCGTAGCTGGCTAAAAACGGCCGTATTAGTTCTACTGGTTTCAGTAAAATCTTCAGTGCTTTCAACTTCATCTTGCTGCAACTCTGCACCAACAACCAGTTCGTGAACACTGTAGGAAAAAGTGTTTTCCCATCTAGCCTGTCGCAAACGCGTGTCATAATAATAACTCTCACCACTGCTCGATAATGTTTTCTCGTCATCTTGTGACTCTGAAAACTGAATCCCGGTTTGCCAATAATCACTCAGCGGAGCAACCAAGCCTAGGCCAACAGTCCGAATTGTGTAGTCCGTATTGCCGCCTTCGTATTCAGTGTTTCCTTCAGACTGCAGCAATATTGCGCTGGCCTCACCCCCGTTTTCTAGTTCATGTACAACCCGGCCCAACCCGGCAGTTTGGCGGAAGCCTTTTTCTTGGTCTTGTTCCAGATTTTTAATATTCTTACGAACTGCTGTGCCGTCGGTCTCCTTGTGCAAACCACTCAGACTGAAACGCGTGCTCCCAGCGGATCCGGAGACTCCCGCACTCGCTTTTTGAGTATCAAAGTTACCCGCACCGGCCTCAACCCAGCCGCGCTCACCCTGTTTCGGATCCAACGTAAAAGCCTGAATCACACCACCCATAGCATCTGCGCCGTACAGCGAACTTCTGGGCCCACGAACGATTTCCACTCGTTGAATAAGCTCTGTCGGAAAAAACTGCCAAGGGGCCCCTCCGCTGGTCGCTGAGTGCAGCTTAATGCCATCAACTAGAAAAACCGTGCCGGCACTCTGAACGCCGCGAATATTGACGTTCGTTGTCTTGCCAAAAGAACCATTTCCCGTCACGTTAATACCCGGCTGGCCTCGCAGAAGATCGGAAACATCAGCAGGCGCTTTTGAGCGGATTTCTTCTTCGTCAATCACCGTGAAGGAAGCCAGGCTTTCACCCACAGTTTTAGGGCCAAGCGTAGCGGTAACAACAATCGGATCAAGAGTCGCGCCAGTAGATTCTTGGGCAACCGCAATTGAAAGAGGACTTAATGCAAAAGGCGCCAGCAGACTGCTGGCAACAAAGCGAAAAACTTTCATAAAATGCACTCAAAGCCACACCACGCGCACCCGCATGGCTGATTTTATGGTGCTACAAAGGAAAGCGAAAGCCGTCCGCAAGCAAAGCGGGCGCCTTCCAAAAGGTGGGGAAATGCCGTGAAACAGGATCGGTGTTTACCCACCGCAACTGCCCTCCGCAGCGTTCGGTGTGTTGACAGGCCGGTCTCCGGACTTGTGAGCTGTATTACTGAACGGCGCAAGCCTTCCCATGCGTTCGCACAGTGGCACCTTTCTTAGCCGTTCACTCACTTACCGTTGCGGGGGCAGTGCCGGACTTTAACCGGCTTCCCGTTTCACTGTTGTCGCGATGATGATAGCGCTCGAACAACACCTGAAAACGAACGCAAGGCTAACAATGCGTTAATGTCTGGTCAATGATTAATCACCGACGGCGTCCGCCAATGCCTTGTCCAGGCGGCACCATTCGTTCTCGTCTGGCGCCAGACCGAAGCGCACCATACCGGGTCGTTCGAATACTCTTACCAGCACGCCTTGCGCGGCAAGACAGTCCGCCAACAAAGTTGGGGCTTCGGTGCGAACGGTATGGAACAACGCGCTTCCACCCATCGGATTCAGTCCGGCTGAATGCAATATGCCTCTTAGCCTTCGAGCGCTGTTCTGCAAGCGAGCACAGGCTTGTTGCTGCCAGTTTATATCCAGCAGTGCCTGCGCCATTACGTGGCGCGCGGGACCATTCACCGCCCATGGTCCCAGCTTTTCCGTCAGCGCACCCGCAAGATTCTTATCGGCGAGCACGAAGCCGGCGCGTATCCCGGCCAAACCAAAGAACTTCCCCAGTGAGCGCAGAACAATCAGACCCGGGCGGCCACTCTGGCAGGCCAGGCTAAAAGTGGGCGTGGGGTCCATAAACGCTTCGTCCAGCACCAGCCAACCACCGCGTTTTTGCAAACGCCGGTGCCAACGCAATAGCGTGGAAGGAGGAATAATTGCACCCGTGGGGTTGTTAGGATTGATCCATACCAGCACGTCAAGCTGATCCAACCAACGATCATCGCAACCCGAGGCACCGCCTTTGGTCTGCACAGGCTCAATGGGAACAATCTTGTGGCCAGCAGAGCGCCAATGGTGCCCATGCTCGCGATAGCCAGGTACCGGTATGCCTACACGACAGGGTTTGCGTAAGCTGGGCAGCGCCATAATGGCCGCTTGACTGCCGGCAACAGGCACACAGCCAGAAGCCAAGGGCGCGCCCGACCAATGACGAATAATCTCTGCCAGGCCATCGTCTTGTTCTGGCAGGCGCTGCCACACGTCCGCCGGCAACTCCGGCACCGGCCACCCCGATGGGTTGATACCGGTCGATAAATCCAGCCACTGTTCGCGGGGAATACCCCAGCGCTTTACCGCGTCATTCAGCCGCCCGCCGTGCTGTAGCATCACAATCCCGCCACCACGGCAACAAGGCCGCTTATGGCGAATATAACCGCCAACCAAAGCCAGGTGCCGTGGCGTACCAGTGCAATAGCCGCCTGAACAGTGTCGGCACTGGCCGGGTTAGTACCGCCCAGGTGCGGGCGCTGCTTTACGCCTTGCGGATAAGGCGACGGGCCACCGAGTTGAACATTCAGTGCACCCGCGCCTGCCGCCATCACCGGGCCAGCGTTGGGGCTGTCCCATTGGGACGCCTGCTGTCGCCAGCAGCGCCACGCAAGCTTACGATTACCTAGCAGCGTGTACGTTAGCGCCGTAAGCCGCGCAGGCAGCCAGCCCATGACGTCGTCCAGCCGTGCGGCCGCACGACCAAAATATAAAAACTGCGGGTTGCGATAACCCCACATGGCGTCCAACGTATTCACAACACGATGCACAATCACACCAGGAATACCGCCCACTAAAAACCAGAACAGGCTGGCAAACACCGCATCCGCGCCATTTTCCAGCATAGACTCGGTGGCCGCAGCTGCCACGCCCTGCTGATCCAGCGCGCTGGCCTGGCGGCTGACAATGCGGCTAACCTGTTCCCTTGCCAAATTCAGCTCGCCTCTTTGCAGCGGCTGCGCCACCGCCAGACCATGCTCTGCCAAGCCCCTGAGAGAAAGCGCAAAGTACAATGCAGTAGCCTGGGCCAGCAGCAACCAAAAGCCGCTGAGCACAGCAGACAACCAGATTGTTAAAAGCAACAGGGGCAACACCAGTGAACACAGGGCTAAAGTACCCAGGATAAGGCTACGCCAGGCCTTTTGTGGTGCGCTGTTAAGCAGCCGTTCCAAAGCACTGGCCAGAGCGCCAAAACCCGCCAGTGGGTGCAGTCGGCGGGGTTCACCCAATAATCGGTCCAGAGTGAGGCCCAGCAGGCAAACCAGTAAAGGCGCAAAAAAGGGAGAAAGAAAAGCGGCCATTATGACTTCAAAGTCACCGCCAAACCGGCGACGCTCATAACCACAGTGTCGCAACGCTCGGCCAGGGCCTGATTCAACCAGCCCAGTTCGTCGCCAAAGCGTCGGGTAAGGGGGTCCATGCCAATAATACCCAGCCCCACTTCGTTGCTGACAATAATCAGCTTGCCCGGGTACTGGGCCAGCTGAGTTAAAAACTGTTCCCGCTCCCACGCAAAAACCGTCTCGCCGGCGTGCAGCAGATTACTCACCCACAGGCTCATGCAATCCACCAGCATGCACGGCGCTTTTTGGCCGGCGCTGGCATAGAGGGCAAGCACCGAGGCAAGGGCTAATGGCTCTTCACTTAAGCCCCAGTTAACAGGACGTTGCCGTTGATGGCGATCAATGCGCCTGCGCATTTCGTCGTCACCGGCGGTTGCGGTGGCGAGGTACACCACCTCGCCGTCAGTGTTGCAGGCAAGGCGTTCTGCCAACGCGGTTTTACCGGAGCGAACGCCACCAATAACCAGAGTGTGCATGTTGGTTTCAGTCCTCGGGGTGGAAAAGTAGGTGGTAGCCGGCAAACTGGTGGGCCTTGAACTCTACCGGATCTGGACGACTCAGAGTATCATCCAACTTTTGCTGCCTCGACATCGATTTTTATATTATTGGCCATTTCCGTGGCGCTACGCGTTTGCAGTTTACAGGTATTTATCATGTTATTTCCCGTCAGTTGGACCAACCCCCCCGCGCTTCCTTCCTCCCATTTTCTGGAACTTGCCATACAGCGCCAGAACACGCTGACCAAGCCCGCGGGATCATTGGGCCAGCTTGAGGCCATTGCGACGCAGCTGGCCAGCATGCAAGGCTCCGAGCTGCCAACAGCCGACAAGATTCACATCAGCATATTTGCCGGCGACCATGGCGTCTGCGCGGAAGCCATTTCTGCCTACCCGCAAGCTGTCACCGCTCAGATGATTGCTAATTTCGCCAACGGCGGCGCCGCCATCAGTGTGCTGGCAAAACTCTTAGGTGCAACGCTGGAAGTGATCAACCTGGGTACTGTTACCGACACGCCGGATCTGCCGAGTGTCATTAACGCTCGCATTGCGCCCAGCACCCGTAACTTTGTAGAAATAGACGCAATGACCAGCCAGCAGGTCACCAAGGCCATACACTTTGGCGATGAGGCCGCCCAACGCGCGGCTCGCGCTGGTTGCCACTTGTTTATTGGCGGCGAAATGGGCATTGGCAACACCACGTCTGCGGCCGCTATCGCCTGTGCGCTGCTGAACAAAAACCCGATACGCCTGGCCGGGCCGGGTACAGGCCTGGACAGTGCCGGGGTGCGGCACAAAGCCGAAGTGATTATTCGGGCGCTGCAACGCCACAACGATGACCAAACCCCCATGGCGGTACTCAAAGCCTTTGGCGGCTTCGAAATTGCCGCTCTGGCCGGCGCCATTGCGGGCTGTGCTGCCCGGGGCATACCGGTATTGATAGACGGCTTTATTGTGTCGGTCGCCGCGCTGATCGCGGTGAGTGAACAGCCGAATATTCGCGCCTGGTTGTTGTTTTCCCATCGCTCGGCCGAGCCAGGCCACCAGGCTATTCTGGATGCATTGAAGGCCACACCGCTTTTGGACATGGGCATGCGGCTGGGCGAGGGCAGCGGCGCGGCGGTGGCAGTTCCGTTGATACGTGCAGCCTGCGCTTTGCACAATAATATGGCCAGTTTTGACGCCGCGGGCGTAAATGTCGGCCAGAATGATGCACCTCAATCCGGAGCGAACAGCCGCAATGACTGACACCACAACCATTTTTGATGTGATCCGCCATGGCGAACCGGAAGGCGGGCCCATGTATCGAGGCAGTAAAGACGATCCTCTTAGCACCGCCGGGTGGCAGCAAATGCGCGATGCCATTACCAGCGCAGATCATTGGGACGTTATTGTGAGCTCACCCATGCTGCGCTGCGTTCATTTTGCGCGGGAACTGGCGGAACGCTATCAAATCCCCCTGTACCTTGATGACGACCTGCGGGAAATCAGCTTCGGCGATTGGGAAGGCCGCACGGCTGACGAAGTCATGGCCAGCGATGGCGAACGCCTGAGCCAGTTCTGGGCCAATCCGGTTGCCAACACTCCCCCCTCAGGCGAACCGGTCAGCGACTTTCAGACCCGGGTAATTGCGCGTTGGTATCACTGGCAGGAACAGCTTGCGGGCAAGCGGGTATTGATCGTTTGCCACGGAGGGATTGTGCGGATGATAGCAGCCGATGTGCTGCGCATACCGCTGGAACATGCATTTTCCGGCATAAGCACACCCTACGCCTGCCGCAGCCGCATTCAGGTAAATACCTCCAGCTACGGACGCTTTCAAAGCCTGATCGGACACGGCCTGGTCAGCGACTGACAGCTGGACTGCAAACCGCTGGTGGGTCTCATCGGCTTAGATGTTAAGAGCGATTCTCAGTGTACTGAAAATTAATCAGTTCTTTAGCCAGTATCGGTTTGCTAAAATAGTAGCCCTGAGCCAGGTCACACCCTAATTCGTCCAGTAAAGTAAGTTGTTCCTGTATTTCCACGCCCTCGGCAACAACCAGCAAGCCCAAGCTATGCGCCATCGCTATGGTTGCTTTTACCAGGTCAAAATCTGATTTTTTTAGCGTTATACCACTTACAAAGCTTCGATCTATCTTTAACACATCGAATGAATATTTCCGCAAGTAACTTAATGAAGAATACCCTGTCCCAAAGTCGTCCATTGACAATTTTACGCCCAGCTTATGGAGCTCGTGTAAGGCAGCATCAATATAGGATTTACCAATCATTAAAACGCCCTCGGTAATTTCAAACTCTAAATTATCGGGCTTGATATTCGCATCACCAAGAGATTTTTGAATAAAATCCATCAATTCTTTATCCCTGAATTGGCGAGGGGATAAATTTACCGCCATTGTATAATGTCGTTGATGGGCATTCTGCCACTCACTCAAAAAATTGA
This sequence comes from Marinobacter sp. BSs20148, assembly GCF_000283275.1. NCBI lineage: Bacteria > Pseudomonadati > Pseudomonadota > Gammaproteobacteria > Pseudomonadales > Marinobacteraceae > Marinobacter > Marinobacter sp. BSs20148. The sequence goes on along the minus strand of NC_018268.1, from coordinate 210,614 downwards.
GGGCTTGTTCAATAACGTATTTTCCAATAGAGTCAATTAAACCCGTGTGTTCGGCAATTGGAATAAACTCGTCTGGAGCAACGTTGCCCAGAACCGGATTTTTCCAACGAATTAGAGCTTCTGCGCCAACAACATTTCTATATTTTATATCCATTTTAGGCTGATAATATACTTCAAATTCACCCCGTTCTAACGCACTGCTCAGTTGCTCTTCGATTTCAAAGCGACGTAACATAATATCGTTCATTTCTTTCGTAAAAAATGAATAGGAATTACGCCCTGATGCTTTCGCTTGATACATTGCCGTGTCGGCATTGCGTAATAAATCAGAGGCAAAATCACCATTTTCAGGATAAATAGCAATACCAATACTCAAGGTCAGGATTAACTCTCTACCGTCAATCTGCAAAGGCTCTCTGAAAATTCTAAGCAGATTTTCTGCAATATCAATCACATTGCGAACATCTGTTAACGGCCGCACCAAAATAATAAACTCATCGCCACCTAAACGGCCTACTGTATCTGCTTTTCGTACTGCCATTTTTAACCTGTTGGCGGCCTCCACGAGTAGTTTATCTCCTACCTCGTGGCCTAAGGAGTCATTCACTCTTTTAAAATCGTCTAAATCTAAAAAGAGTATGGCGACCTTCTCAGAATTTCGCTTTGCTTCTTCAAGCATTTGTGACAAACGGTCAAGAGACAAGAAACGGTTGGGCAATAAAGTTAGACTGTCAAAATAAGCATGTTGCCGTATTACTTCGGCGGACTTATATTTTTCCGTGATGTCTCGAGCGACAACCAAAACCTTTTTATCCGCTTGTAAGTAACTAATTCTTGCCTCAAAGTAAGTTGGGCCATGAGGCATATCTAACTCATACTCAAAACTTGATACACCACCTTGTTCTACGACTTTGGAAATATGAGATCTAAATTTACTAGAGACTTTGTCAGGCAAAAAGACAGACATAGGTTTACCAATAAATTTTTCTGGCGCAACATAGAGATTATTTTCATCACTGGCATGATAATCAATGATCGTCCCATCTTCTTTCATTAAGAAAAATAAATCAGGGATCGCTTTAAACACAGCTTGCAGCATATCTTCTTTAAGGATTACCTGGGCCTGAGCTTGCCTAACCTCAGCCAAATCAATATCAATGCAATACATTTCTTTTTTATTATTTTCATCAGCAAATAAAACATGACTTGAAAAGACACTGACATCTTCACCGTTTTTATTGCACAAAGTCATTTCTGACGCAGGGATTTCAATACCTTGACCGATCCAATTTTCATGCGCGGCAACAACAAGATCACGCATATGCTCAGGAATAATTAACTCTTCCAGTTTTCTGCCTAAAGCTTCTTTTCTGGTGTAGCCATAGATTAATTCGCTACCTACATTCCAGTAAACAACTTGCCGGTCTTCATCGTATCCTTGAACAGAAATCGCCTTCACCGCATCAAATAACTGACGGATAGCATCCCTTGTAGCTGCTTGATGAAGTAGCATATTTGTAATTTGGTTGCCTCTAAGTTAGACGACACAAACCGTTATCTACCTTTAGTCTAGACCCTAACAATAAATGTTGGTACCAAGACCCTCCAGAAAATGCCGGGCCTGAGAAGTGTGACTCCATTGGGCAAGCGATCCGGCTTTAAACCGGCGAAGGACAGCGATTTTATGGCTGCATCCAGCACCGCCAGCCATTTTGGCGCTATCACCCACGATCAAACAGTGCTTTCTGCTATAGTTTTGGCCAAGCACTATTCAATCCACTTTGGGGGCTGCATGCAGGCTGAACTGATCGACATTCGTAACCATCTTCTACAGCATTCGCCGTTTAACGAGATGCCAGAGGAGTTGGTCAACCGTGTGACCGAAACCATCGAGATCGTTTATGCCCGTGCCGGCACCGAGCTTTTGCGCATAAATGATCCCAGCAAGGCCCTGTATTACGTGCGCAGCGGCGCAGTAGAGATTTTTCGACGCTCGGGCGAGCTGTATAACCGGATTGGTGAGGGTGACATCTTTGGCCAATTTGGCCTGATGATGAACAAACACGTGCGTTTTCCGGCAACCGTGCTTGAGGACAGCCTGATTTACCGTATTCCGGCAGAAACCTTCCATTATCTGTTCGAACAGGACGAGGGTTTTGCGGACTACGTGGAAATTGAAGACCGAAGCCGTTTGCGCTCCGCGGTATCGCGGCGTGAAAAATCCAACCAGCTGATGACCTCACGGGTAAGCCGGCTAATTTCACGCAAAACCGTGTCTGCACCTTATACGGTTCGGCTGCAGGAAGCGGCTAGAATCATGACCGAAAACAGCGTGTCAGCGCTACTTCTGATGGAAGGGGAAGGTGACCAGGCGCGACTGAAAGGCATTATCACCGATCGCGACCTGCGCATCCGCGCGTTGACTGAAGCACTGCCGTCAGAAACACCAATTAGCGACATTATGACCGAAGGGCTGATCACCATACCGGCCAGCCACTATATTTTCGAAGCCATGCTGACTATGTTGCACAATAACGTGCACCATTTGCCGGTAATGGACGATCACGAAGTGCGCGGAGTGATTGCGCTGTCTGACATCGTGAAATATGAAAGCCAGAGCAGCCTGTATCTGGTCAGCAATATTTACCACCAAACCAGCGTAAAAGGCCTGAAGAAAATCAGCCTGGAAGTGCGCGACAGCTTCGTACGCATGGTGAATGAAGACGCCAACTCGCACATGATTGGCAGTGCCCTGGCGGGGATTGGCCGTAGTTTCACCCAACGGCTGCTAGAACTGGGCGAGGAGAAGCTGGGACCACCGCCTGTGCCCTACTGCTTTATGGCCCTGGGCTCTATGGCGCGGGATGAACAGCTAGTGGTGACCGATCAAGACAACGCCATGATTCTGGACGACAGCTTTGTCGCAGAGGAACACGACGTCTATTTTCTGAAATTGGCGAAGTTTGTCAGCGACGGCCTGGCTGAGTGCAACTACACCTACTGCACAGGTGACATCATGGCGACCAATGAGCGCTGGCGCCAGCCACTGAGGGCCTGGAAAGCCTACTTCAGCGACTGGATCGATAACCCCCAGGCCAGGGCCCTGCTTAATAGCAATATCTTTTTCGATCTTGACGGTATTTACGGGGAAACCGATTTTGCCGAACAGCTAAAAACTCTGGTGGCGCAAAAGGCTTCAAACAGCCAGCGTTTTTTGGCAATGATGGCGCGCAATGCTCTGAATCGCACGCCACCTTTGGGCTTCTTCCGTAATTTCGTGATGGAAGAAGACGGCAAGCACGGCAAGACCTTCAATCTGAAACGCCGTGGCACGGCGCCACTGTCAGACCTTATTCGCATACACGCTTTGGCTTGTGGCTCCAAGGCTCAGAATTCGTTCGAGCGCCTGGACGCAATCGGCAAAACCCGTCTAATTCTGGACGATGGCATTGGTAACCTACGAGATGCTCTGGAGTTTATCGCCATTGTGCGTATTCGCCATCAGGCGCTGGCCATTGAAGCCGGGCGCGAGCCCGACAACAACGTGCGCCCGCAGGATCTTTCGCCTTTCGAGCGGAACCATCTGAAAGACGCCTTTCAGGTGCTCAGCGACGCCCAGAAATTTCTGAAATATCGCTATAACGCCCAGATTGCACGCAATGCCACTTGAATACATGGATACACCACCATCCCAGCCCTTTGCCAATGTGCCTTGGCCTGACCGCTATCAGACCCTGACAGAGGCCACTAGCTACCCCCTATTGAAGGCTTTTTACCAGGCCGGCTGCTGCGACGCGAATACGCCTTTGTCACAGGTGCCGATGGTGGCGATAGACTTTGAAACCACCGGTCTGAGCGCCACAGAACATTCCATCATCAGCGTTGGCCTGGTGCCGTTTACTCTGGAGGGTATTCAGCTCAGCGCCGCCCGCCACTGGCTGGTGAAGCCCAAGCTTGCCTTGCACCAAACGTCGGTGACGATTCACGGTATTACCCACGCTGATCTGGAACAGGCGCCAGATCTGGTCGACATTTTGCCGGAACTACTGGGATGCCTGGCGGGGCGCCTGCCGGTGGTTCATTACCGCGATATCGAACGGCCGTTTCTGGATGTGGCTTTGCTTCACCGGTTGCAGGAGGGGATTCAGTTTCCGCTGCTGGATACTATGGCCATAGAAGCCCACCTGCACCCAAACCGCCGGCCCAACTTTTGGCAAACCTGGCGGGGCAAAAAACCGCTTTCTATTCGCCTGTCAGACAGCCGTTTACGTTATGGGTTGCCCCACTATGCCGCGCACAATGCATTGATGGACGCCATTGCCACCGCAGAATTGCTACAAGCACAAATCGCCCACCATTTTGGTGCGCAAACACCGGTGAGCGATCTGTGGCTTTAAGTTCACGTTTTAAAAGGTCAGGCTTGACTGTGACGTCAGGCTGAAAGCCTCAGTTAACGGGTTCTACCGCGTCCATAAAATTGCCGTAGCCAGCGTCGGCCATCAGCGCCAGCGGAATAAAACGCATAGACGCTGAGTTCATGCAGTAACGCTTACCGGTGGGCGCCGGGCCGTCATCAAACACGTGCCCTAAGTGGGAATCTGCATAACGGCTGCGGATTTCAACGCGAGTCATAAAGAAAGCGCGATCTTCATGCTCCTTCACCATGTCCGGGGCCAGCGGGCGGGTAAAGCTGGGCCAGCCGGTACCAGACTTGTACTGGTCACGGGAAGAAAACAGCGGCTCGCCAGATACCACGTCTACATAAAGCCCGGACTCTTTGTTATCCCAGTAGGCGTTGTTAAACGGGCGCTCGGTGCCGTCTTCCTGAGTCACGTTGTACTGAACGCTGCTAAGCAACTTTTTCAGCTCGTCCTGCTGCGGCTTTACAAAGGCAGCAGGGTTGAACCCTGCGCTCGAGCCAGGTGCTTGTTCCGCGCTCGGCTCTACGCCCGCGTTGCTGCTATTGCTACTGACAGCCGGTTTGAACTGGCTAAAGTCCAGCTCGTAGTCTTTGCCATACACGCTTTCAATAAACTGGTAGCGGCCAGAATTGAAGGTGTAGAGGTTATAGCGCACTGGATTCTTTTTGTAGTAATCCTGGTGATAGTCTTCCGCCGGGTAAAAAGCGCCCGCCGGAACTATCTCGATCACCACCGGTTTGTCGTACACGCCGGATTCCTGCAAGGCTTTTTTGGCTGCTTCAGCTTTCTGCTTTTCTTCCTGGTTGTGGTAGAAAATGGCCGGGCGATAATGGGTACCACGGTCTACAAACTGGCCCTGATCGTCGGTTGGGTCCATCATCCGCCACAAGCCCTGCAACAGCCCTTCATAGGTAATCTGCTGCGGGTCGTAATACACCTGCACGGCTTCGGTATGACCGGTACCGCCAGAAGACACCGAGCGATAAGTCGGGTTTGTGGTTTCACCACCAGTGTAGCCAGAGACGGCCTCTACTACGCCAGGGATTTTCTCGTAACCCGCTTCCACGCACCAGAAACAGCCACCGGCCACAGTCGCCACGGCCAGGTTCGAGTCGGTGGGCGCATAGGGGTTGCCTAAGACGGTGTTCTTTTGAGCGGAGGCAAAGGCTGCGTAAAACGCGCCGCTGGCCGCTATGACCACCGCAACAAGCACAGCTTGTAATTTGCGATTCATAAAAAAGCTCCTAGAAAGTGGTGTTCGATGATTATCCTAACCCTGAGGCATCACCAAAACGTTCCTATATTGTTACGAATTTATAACGGCATGGATTATTTTTCGTCGGCCAAAGGCAACCAGAATAAAAATTCTGCGCCGCCAGCAGAGCGATTTTTCACCGTAATGCGGCCCTGATGCAGTTCTGCCATGCGCCGGGCTATGGCTAGCCCAAGCCCGGCGTGGCCGCTGCGGTTAGCACCGGGGGCCTGATAGAACGGAGTAAAAATGTGTGCCAGGGCCTGTTTATTAATTCCCGGGCCAGAGTCGGCCACGTGAATACTCACACCGTTTGCGTCTGCCGCTACGCTCACCCGCACTTTAGTGCCCGCCGGTGAGTGGCTAATAGCGTTGCTGATCAGGTTATCCAGCACCCGTTCGGTCATCGCGATATCAGCGTTCACAATGGCTGGCTCGATCGCGCCTATGCTCAGGCTGACGTCGTTTTGCACGGCACCAGGCGTATGCTTTTGCAGCACATCGTGCACCAGTTCGGCGACGATAAAGCGCTCCAGATTGGGCTGTTTTTCGCGAGCGTCCAGGGCGGCTAGCTCGAACAGCTCGTCAACCAACTGGCCAAGGCGGCGGGTTTCCCCCAGGGCAATCGCCAGGAAACGGCGGCGCTGATCCAAGTCCAAGGAGTCTTGCTTGAGGCTTAGGGTTTCAAGATAGCCCTGCACAGCGGCCAAAGGCGTGCGCAAATCGTGTGATACCTGGGCTACAAGCTGGCGGCGCTGATGGTCTTTATCTTTCAACAGCTCAAGCTGACCGGCAATACGCTGTGCCATGGCGTCAAAGCGCAAGCTCAGGTAGTCCAGATCGTCACCCCGCTCGCCGGGCACCTGCGGCGGCTGCGGTTCTGAATCCCTATCTGTTTTTGCTTCAAAGCCTTCTACCCGGGCAGTCAGCCGGGTCAACCGCCGGGTCAGCAGGCGGAAAAACACCAGCCCTGCCAGCAGGCCAACCGCCAGGCTCAAGGTCAGGGCGCCCGCAGCCATTTTTAGCAAGCGGTTGCCGTGCACCATGCTTTCGGCAAAATCGTACTGCTGGCCCCGCAGCACCACATAGAGATAACCGCTGGGGTTGTCGGCACTGGGCACTGGCGTCACCGAGAACACTTTGCGGCGATCGTGGCTGCGGGGGTCATCGCCGGGCAATGGGTACATGTCAGGGTTGGTCAGCAATGTCTGAATCGGCTGCAAGGACACCTGATTACGTTTGATCTTGTCGGGATTGGCAGAAAACGAAACAATCCGGCCCTGCAAATCCAGCAGGTAGATTTCAATGCTGGGATTGATGCTCATGTACAAATCAAACAGGCGCTCCAGCTCGCGATAGTCAATTCGGTCACCGGTCACCAGATTACGGTCAGCGACTAAACGACTGGCCAAATCACGGTTGAGCTGGTGGTTTACCGCGGCACTGTATTCACGAACTGAGTAAAAACTCAGGGCGCTGAACAAGGTGCCAATCACCAGCAGCAGCAGAAACAGACCCAGGGCCAGACGGGCATAGAGTGTTCGCAACAGAGGTAGAGCCATAGTCAGTCCTGGAATCTGTAACCAACACCCCACACCGTTTGCACGTAGCGCGGTTCGGCGGGATCGGTTTCGATTTTGTTACGCAAACGGTTAATGTGGGTATTCACCGTATGCTCGTAACCCTGATGATTGTAGCCCCACACAGCATCCAATAGCTGAGCGCGGCTGAACACCCGGCCGCGATGGCTGGCGAAATGCCACAACAAATCAAACTCACGGGCGGTCAGCTCTACCTCTGCATTGTTGACAAACACTCGCCGCCGCAGCGGATCTATGCGCAGGCCGTCTACTGCAATTTCACGGTTCTCTGAGGCAGCTGTGGCGCGGGCTGACAAGGCGTCCACTCGGCGAAACAAGGCTTTTATGCGGGCCCCCAGCTCGGCCACGCTGAAAGGCTTGGTCAGGTAATCGTCGGCGCCCATTTCCAGCCCCAACACCCTGTCCAACTCGGTGCTTTTAGCGGTCAGCATCAGCACAGGCACGTAATCTGACGCGGTGCGGATTTCACGGCACACCGCCAGGCCATCAAGGCCCGGCAGCATCAGGTCCAGAACCACCAGATCGATACCGCCCTGGCGAAAACGCGCCAGGCCGTCGTCGCCACGATTGGCCAGCACCGGCGTCATGCCCAGGTCACTCACCTGCATACTCACCAATTCGGCGATGGCAGGGTTGTCTTCAATAATCAGTACGCTGCGTGTCATGGTGCTATGGCTCGTTTGTCTGGGCTGCAAGACTAAGGAGTGGCGATTTTTCAGTCTAACCCGAAAACGTCACAAACTCGTCACGCAGGTAGGCCACCAATAGAAAGCTAATGTTTGGCGGTTTCCAAGAAGACTAATTCCGGCGCATAAAAAAGCCCGCAAAGCATCGCTGCCTTCCGGGCTTTTCACTTTTCCGCTATTTACCCTAACAGGTTATAAACAAACACAATGACAACCGCGACGGGCGTTACATAACGCAGCAGATTCAGCCACAACTCAAACGTGGCTCCGTGCAAATTCAAGTCTGCTTTCAGCGACTCTTTCGCCACAAACCAGCCTACAAAGATGGCGGTTAACAAACCAGACAGCGGCAGCAGGAAGTTGGCGGTGAAGTAATCAAGCAAGTCGAAAATGGTTTTGCCTTCAAACGCTGCGAACATACCCAACGGGGTCACATCTGACCATACGTTCAGCGACAGAATCGAGGCAATACCCAACAGCCAGCACAGCATGCCCACCAAAATGGCACTGCCAGTGCGGCTCATATTGGTATTTTCTTCCGCCCATTCCACCACCGGCTCCAGCAGCGAGATACCTGAGGTCCAGGCAGCAAACAGCAGCAACACAAAAAACAGTGTGCCAAACAGGCCGCCCATCGGCATATTGCCGAACGCCAGCGGCAAAGTCTGGAAAATCAGTCCGGGGCCGGCGCTGGGTTCCAAGCCGTTAGCAAAGACCACCGGAAAGATGGCAAGTCCCGCCAGCAGGGCGACCGCGGTGTCCATCAGCGCTACGAAAACCATCGTGCGGCCCACTGGAACATCGTTACCGAGGTAGGAACCGTAGGCCATCATAATGGCCATACCAAGACTGAGGGTAAAGAACGCGTGGCCCAAAGCAATCAGCACGCCTTCAATGGTCAGCTTGGAAAAGTCTGGCGTAAACAGAAAACTGACGGCTTCGCCGAAATGGCCGGTCGTCGTCGCATAACCCACCGCAACCAGCAACAGCAGAAACAGTGCCGGCATCAAAATGGTCACGGCGCGCTCCAGGCCACCCTTTAAGCCCTGCGACACCACCAGTATCACCAACGCCATAAACACAGTGTGCCAAGCCAGCAACTGCACAGGGCTGGCCAACAGGCCGCCGAACAGATCACCAATGGATTCCGCCGTGCCGCCGGTGAAGTCGCCCATGGCCGCATGGCCAACATAAGACGCCGCCCAGCCACCTATCACCGAATAGAACGACAGAATGGCAAAAGCCGCGATCATGCCGATCACCGCTGAAATGCGCCAGACTGGCGATTTCAGATTGCGCTCAGCGACCAGGCGCATGCTGGTTATGGGATTGTGACGGCCGTTGCGGCCAATGAACACCTCCGCCATCATGATGGGCACACCAATAACAGCGATACACAATAAGTACACCAGTACAAAGGCACCGCCGCCGTTCTCTCCGGTTACATAAGGGAATTTCCAAATGTTGCCAAGGCCAACGGCAGAACCGGTTGCTGCCAGAATAAAGGCGAAGCGGGAAGACCAGAGACCACGGGACAAACCTGCGTTACTGCCCGAGGTCGTTTTCGACTGAGTCATGTTCTTGTCCTGTGCTTTGGGCTAAGGAATGCGCTTAAAAAGGATCGCCCTGGGTCAGGCCAGGGCTCTTGGGACGGGATTTTGCCAGCACTGGCCAGCTGATGCCAACCAATCACTCAAATTATGCCTCTAGCCCCGCTCCAGCGAGCCCGTAGCCACGAGTTCAGCCACAAAGACGCCAGAATGATAGCGCCGCCTACAGCCAGGCGAAGAATATCCGCATCGCGGTTCCAAATCAGCAGATTCACTAGTAAACCAGCAGGCACCAGAGCATTATTCATCACCGCCAGAGTGCCGGCGTCGACGTAGCAGGCGCCACGGTTCCACAGAAACAGACCCAGGCCCGATGCCGCCAGCCCGAGCCAGACCAGAATGCCCCACTGCGTGGGCGTGGCGGGCAGCTTGTCCGCGTTGCCAAAAATCAGAAACGATGGCAGCGCCACAATTAAAGCGCCAAAGAAAAAATAACCAAAGGTGCGCCAGGGTGGGATGGGCAAAGGGTAGCGTGCCATTACGTGTTTGTAACCCACTTGGCCCGCGGCAAAGGTGATATTGGCCACCTGCAGCAATAAAAAGCCGGTGATAAAGTCTTCACTCAGGCCATCATAACGAATAACGCCAGCGCCCAAGGTAGCCAGTGCGGCCGCCACCAGCCCCGCCGGGGAAAAGCGTCGGTTCAGGGCGTCGTCCGCCAGGGTCACATACAGAGGAGTGAAGATGGTAAACAACAGCACCTCTGGTACCGACAGATAGCTAAAAGCTTGATACAGGCACACGTAGGTAATGCCGAACTGCAGCATACCGCTGACCAGAATGCCTTTTTTCAGCCCAGCGGGCACACCGCGCCAGCGGGTAAGCGGTAAAAATACCAGTGCCGCCAGAAACACCCGGGTAAGAACTGCGAAGTAGCTGTCTACCCTGCCCGCCAGAAACTCGCCGATCAAACTGAACGAAAATGCCCAGAGAACAGTAACAAATACCAGAAAGCCCATGCCCGTTACGCCTGCAAAAATGATGGACAAGCATGTTACCCACTTTTGCGATCGATTACAGGAGGCAAAAAAAACCTATGCGGATAATGCGCAATGCCCCTGAGCACCCAGATCCGGTAACATCCGCTCCCCGATAGACGGCCCCTGACTGGTCATTCAGAGCCGCCACCGAATTCGACCGTATTTCGGACAACTGTTATGGATGAACTGCACCAGCCACTGCCCGCTGTCCGCCAGCCTCTCGCTACGCGGGTACTGCTGGAATGGAAAACCTTGGCGGTACTTGGCGGGCCGATTCTGGTCGCGCAGGTTGCACAGATGGCAAACGGCGTGATTGACACCGTCATGGCCGGCCACGCCAGCGCCCAGGATCTGGCCGCCGTGGGTATCGGTTCCAGCTTGTGGATGCCATTGTTCCTGTTTTTTTGGGGCGTTCTAAGCGCCCAGCAGCCGATCATTTCCGGCTATAAAGGCGCCAACAAACTTCGGCGAATTATGCCAACGGTCTGGCAAGGGCTTTATATTGCCGCCGCTGCGTCGGTGATCATGATTGTTTTGCTCACAAATGTGCACCCGGTGCTGACCCGGCTGAAACTGGAACCCGCCACCGCCGGCATTGCCCAAGGCTACCTGGACGCCTTCGCCTGGGGTATTCCCGCGCTGCTGTTAATGACCTCTCTGCGCGGGCTGACGGATGGCTTGGGCCATACTCGGGTGATTATGGTGTTTTCACTGATCAGCACCCTGTTCAACCTGCCACTGAATTATCTGTTTATCTATGGCGGTTTGGGTATTCCCGCTATGGGGGGTGTCGGCTGCGGTTGGGCCACGTCACTGTCTAACGGTATCGCGGCGATCGGGCTGCTGATTTACCTGAATCGCAGCCGGGTCTATCAGAACTTCCGTCTGCTGGCCTATGTCGCCCGCCCCAATCCGCGGGTGCTGCACTTCGTGCTGAGGCTGGGTTTGCCCATTGGTTTTACTATCTTTGTTGAAGCCAGCCTGTTTTCAGTGATCGCACTGTTTCTGGCACCGTTAGGGCCAGTGGTGGTGGCCGGGCACCAGATTGCGTTAAACGTGGTGTCTTTGTTGTTTATGCTGCCGCTGAGCATGGGCATGGCCATCACCTTGCGAGTGAGTTTTCTGGTAGGCGCGGGCTCACCCGAGTCTGCGCGCCTGCTGTCACGCAGTTCGCTTATCTTGGCCGCCTTTATTTCGCTGCTGTTTGCGATTGTGCTGTTTGTATTCCGCGCGCCCATTGCCGCGCTTTATTCAAGCGATCCCGAAGTTCAGGCGGTCAGCGTTACCCTGTTGATGTACGCCGCGTTCTTTCAGGTGGCGGATGTTATTCAGGTTACCTGCATCAGTGGCCTGCGAGGCTATAAAGACACACGCATTCCGATGATCATCATACTGTTTTCATTCTGGGTGGTGGGTATGCCGCTGGGCTATGCGCTGGCGTTTACCAGCGTTCTGGTGCCAGCAATGGGCGCCGCGGGCTTCTGGCTAGGTCTCACCGGCGGGCTGATCTCCGCCAGTATACTAATGGGCTGGCGCCTGTTCGGCTACAACTGGGGCTGGGCCAAGCCCAAGGCTTCGGCGTGATGGTGCAGGTGGTCGTCAATAAAAGATGCAATAAAGAAATAGCTGTGGTCATAGCCGGACTGCATCCGCAGGGTTACCGGATGGTTAACGCTGTGGCAAGCCCGCACCAGCGCCTGTGGGTTAAGCTGCTCTGCCAGAAAGTGGTCCGCAGTGCCTTGGTCAATCAGTAATGGCAAGCGTTCCTGGGCCTCCGCGATAAGCAGGGTGGCGTCCCACTGGTTCCACTGCTCTTGGTTACCACCAAGATAACCCGCAAAGGCTTTCTGACCCCAGGGGCACTCCACCGGGTGGGCAACGGGTGCAAACGCTGATACCGACCGATAAAGCCCCGGGTTTTTAAGCGCGCATATCAACGCTCCGTGACCCCCCATGGAATGGCCGCTGATGGATTTTTCAGCGCTAACGGGCAACTCGCTTTCTACCAGTTGGGGCAGTTCCTTCACTACGTAATCGTACATCCGGTAGTGGGGTGCCCAAGGCTGCTCTGTGGCATTCACATAAAAGCCTGCACCGCTGCCAAAATCGTAGCTGTCGTCTTCCCCCGGCAAATTGACGCCCCGCGGGCTGGTATCCGGGCACACAATCGCCAAGCCAAGCTCAGCGGCCAGTTTCTGTGCACCGGCTTTTTGCATGAAATTTTCATCATTACACGTCAGGCCTGACAGCCAGTACAACACGGGCACCTTACGGCCCGGCTCTGCCAGCGACTGCGGCGGCAGGAATATAGAAAACTCCATCTGGCATTCCAGCGTCGCGGCGGTGTGGCGGTAACGGCGGTGCTCGCCGCCAAAGCTGGCATTGGTTAAAAGCAGTTCCATGGTGTCCTCTGTGTCAAAGTATTTATAAAAGCCTAACGCTCATTCATCAGAGTTGGCAAACCTTGGCGTGCCCACCTTACAGCCTGATTTTACAAGGTGGTCTAAAATGGCGCTGCGGGTGACTATGCCCACCAATTTGCCGTTGTCCACAACCGGGTACACTTTCGGCTTGCCCGCGCCAAGTTTTTGCGCCAGATCGACAACGCCCAAGTCTGGCGACACCGTCACCGGTTGGAGGATCATCACCTCGCGCACCGCGGGTTCGCCTTCGCAGTGATAGTTGCTTACCAGCAACGCGTGAATGCAGTCTTGCTCAGATACAAACCCAATCAATTTGCGCTGACTGTCGACCACCGGCAAGCCGGTTACGTGATTTTCCGATAAATGACTAACCACGCGGCTGATTAACCATTCGCCGCGCACCGGCTCTATGTGGTTCCACATTACGTCTGAAACATTCATTGAACGCATAATCAAATCCTGTGTGGTGAACCCAGATTCGTCTCAGACCGACGCAACCTACGCAAACGGCCCGCTGCCTTGCAATTCAACTTTTTGTGTTGATAGTCTACCAACGAAAATGCCCTCCATCCCAATAAAAAGTTACAGCACACTCGCAGGAGAGTTCTTAATGCCCGCTATTGAAGCCTTTATGTCCCAACTCAACAATCTGGTTTGGGGCCCGCCCATGCTCATTATGATTTTGGGCGTTGGGCTTTTTTTAAGCCTCGGCCTGAAGCTGATGCCCATATTTAAGCTGGGCGCCGGTTTCCGCTTGATGTGGCAGGGCCGCAAGCCCATCGGCGACGACGCAGAGGGTGACATTCCGCCGTTCCAGGCGCTGATGACGGCGCTGTCGGCTACTGTAGGCACCGGCAATATCGCCGGAGTGGCAACCGCGGTGTTTCTGGGTGGCCCAGGCGCGCTCTTCTGGATGTGGCTGACCGCGCTGGTGGGCATGGCCACAAAATACTCGGAAGCCGTGCTGGCCGTGCGTTTCCGCGAAACCGACGGGCGTGGAGTCTACATGGGCGGCCCCATGTACTACATCCGCAATGGTCTGGGTAAGAACTGGGCCTGGCTGGGCGTACTGTTTGCAATATTTGCCGCCATTGCCGGGTTTGGTATTGGCAATACGGTACAGGCCAACTCGGTGGCCGACGTGATAGAAGCGAGCTTTGGCGTACCCCACTGGGTAACAGGCCTGGTGTTGATGGTACTGGTGGGTATGGTGCTGATTGGGGGCATCAAGCGTATCGGCCAAGTCGCCAGTGCCCTGGTGCCGTTGATGGCAATTTTTTACCTGATGGCGGGCCTTTCTGTGCTGGCTATTAACGCCGCCGAACTGCCTGCGGCTTTTGCGCTGGTGTTCAAGCACGCGTTCAGTCCGATTGCCGCCGAGGGTGGTTTTGCCGGCGCCGCGGTATGGGCAGCGTTACGCTTTGGTGTGGCTCGGGGCATTTTCTCCAACGAGGCTGGTCTGGGTTCCGCACCCATCGCCCACGCTTCAGCAAAAACCAATAGCCCAGTTAATCAGGGCATGGTGGCCATGCTAGGCACCTTCATTGACACCATCATAATCTGCACCATCACCGGCATGGTGATTATCACTTCTGGTGTATGGACCTCTGGTGTATCCGGCGCCGAACTGACCTCTATGGCGTTCGAATCTGCCTTGCCAGGCGTCGGTAACTACGTGGTCGCCATTGCCTTGGCGGTTTTCGCTTTTACCACTATTTTGGGTTGGTCGTTCTATGGTGAGCGCTGTATGGAGTTCCTGTTCGGCGCCCGCGCCGTTGTACCCTATCGTATTGCCTGGATTCTGGCACTACCCGTTGGCGCTTCCCTGAATCTGGGGTTTGTATGGCTGGTAGCAGACACCCTGAATGCGATGATGGCACTGCCAAATCTGATTGCGCTGTTGCTGCTGAGCCCCGTAGTTTTCCGCCTGACGCGAGAGCATTTCGAGCGGCGGTAAGTAGCTGCATATGACTCCAGACCCGACCTCTAACTGGTCTGGCGATTAAACAGCGCTGTTTGCATTTCTATAATTGCAAAAAAGCCGGGCTGCTGACGCAGCCCGGCTTTTTTTATATCAATGACACATCAGAATGCATGTGCTCTTAAAAAACGGGAACCACAGCTCCCTGATATTTCTCGTAAATAAAGTCTTTCACGTCTTCAGATGTCAGCGCGGCTGACAGCTTCTTCATCGCATCGCTGTCTTTGTTGTCTGGGCGTGCCACCAAAATGTTGACGTAAGGTGAATCCGAACCTTCGATAATCAACGCGTCTTTGGTCGGGTTCAGGCCAGCTTCCAGCGCGTAGTTGGTGTTGATCAGCGCAACGTCTACCTGGTTCAGGATGCGCGGCAGGGTAGCGGCCTCAAGTTCCTTGAATTCCAGATTCTTCGGGTTATCGGCAATATCACGCGGTGTCGCGGTGATTTTGCTGCCT
Organism: Marinobacter sp. BSs20148; assembly: GCF_000283275.1. Classification (NCBI taxonomy): domain Bacteria; kingdom Pseudomonadati; phylum Pseudomonadota; class Gammaproteobacteria; order Pseudomonadales; family Marinobacteraceae; genus Marinobacter; species Marinobacter sp. BSs20148. The sequence goes on along the minus strand of NC_018268.1, from coordinate 195,205 downwards.
TCCTTCAAGGTGATCAGTCCGGCTTTTTGCAGCAGCAAAAGGGCACGGCCGCCGTTGGTGGGGTCGTTAGGAATGGCAACCACGCCGCCGTCTTTCAATTCGTCCAGGGATTTAATTTTGCTGGAGTAAGCGCCAAAAGGCTCAACATGAACACCGGCAACCGTCACCAGGGTGGTGCCACGACCGGCGTTAAACTCGTCCAGGTACGGCTGGTGCTGAAAGAAGTTGGCGTCCATGGCCTTCTGATCGACCTGAACGTTGGGCTGGATGTAATCGGTGAATACTTTTATGTCTAGCTCTACGCCCTGCTCGGCCAGCATCGGCTTAACGAATTCCAGAATTTCAGCGTGGGGGACCGGAGTCGCAGCAATGCTGAGCTCTTCGGCGCTGACAGCGGCAGAGAAAGTGGCCGCTGCAGCCAGGGCAATCAGGGTCTTCTTGAAGGTCATCGGTGTTCTCCTTGGTTGAATCTAAAGGTTGATTCGCCGCTATTTACGACTGAAATGTATAACTAGACGATCGCCCAGCATTTGCAGCAACTGTACGAAGATAACCAGCAATGCCACCGTAATAACCATCACATCCGTCTGGAACCGTTGATAACCAAAACGAATGGCGAGGTCGCCCAGGCCGCCACCGCCGATCACGCCGGACATGGCGGCGTAGGACACCAGGGTAATCGCGGTGACGGTAACGCCGGCGATAATGCCCGGGAGCGCTTCCGGCAACAAGGCGCCGAAGACGATTTGCCGCACGTTGGCACCCATAGCTTGGGTGGCTTCGATAATGCCGCGGTCTACTTCGCGCAACGAGGTTTCTACCAGGCGGGCAAAGAACGGTGCACCGCCGGCGACCAATGGTGGTATCGCTCCCGCAACGCCCAGGGAGGTGCCTATCATCATCACGGTGAACGGAATCATCACAATCAACAGAATGATAAACGGCACCGAACGCAATACGTTCACTACAAACGACAGCACCGCGTAGGCTAAGGGCTGTTCCAGCAGCTGACGTTTACCAAACAAAAACAGCAACACGCCGATGGGCAGGCCAATCACCACGCTGAACAGCAGCGACATGGCCACCATAATTAGGGTGTCCCAGCTGGCAATGCCGATTTCGGCCCAGTCTACGTTGCTTAGTAAATCTTGCATCAGGGATTCCATCAGTTCATCACCTCTACGTGCACATCTGCGGCTTCCAGCGCCGCCATTGCCACGGCCAGGTCGCCACCGACCAGCGCTAGAGTCAGCTGGCCGTAGGGCGTGTCTTTAATGTGGTCAATGCGACCGGAGATGATGCTGAAATCGACACCGGACTTGCGCGCAACGCTGCCCAATAACGGGTCGTAGGTAGACTCGCCTTTGAAGGTCAGGCGCAGAATGCGGCCTTTGGCCTTTTTAAAATCCTGCTGCAATTCCAGGCTATCGACATTTTCACTTTCGAAGACAAAGTCGCGAGTGGTGGGGTGTTGCGGGTGCAGAAACACATCGCTCACCGGCCCCATTTCCACCACGCGGCCTGCGTCCATCACCGCAACCCGGTCACACACCCGGCGCACCACGTCCATTTCGTGGGTAATCAGCACAATGGTCAGACCCAGCTCGCGGTTGATGTCGGCCAACAGTTTCAACACTGATTGGGTCGTTTGCGGGTCCAGCGCACTGGTGGCTTCGTCGCACAGCAAAATAGTGGGCCGGCAGGCCAGTGCTCGGGCTATGCCCACTCGCTGTTTTTGACCGCCGGAGAGCTGGGATGGGAATTTAGTGGCGTGTTCAGACAGGCTGACCAGCTCCAACAATTCCGCAACCCGCTGCTGAATCTCGGTTTTTGTGTAGATGCCGGCCAGCTTCATGGGAAAAGCGATGTTGTCGTTCACCGTCTTCGATGACAGCAGATTAAAGTGCTGGAAGATCATGCCAACATTGCGGCGAAAGGCGCGCAACTGGGCGGCGTTATAATGGGTAACGTCTTCGCCATCGATCTTGATGCTACCGCCGGTAGGGTGTTCCAGCAGGTTAATGAGCCGCACCAGGGTGGATTTACCAGCACCGGAATGGCCAACAATGCCGAACACTTCGCCGGTTTCAATAGCAAAACTGGTGGGGTGCAGCGCAGGTATGGCCTTACCCGCCACCCGGTAGGATTTCTCTATCTGGTCAAATACGATCACGGATCAACCTTGTTGCGCCTTGCGCGTCAGTGTCTTGTCGGTGCAAATTTGGAAGGCCGTGATTATAGACTATTCGCTGATCAAACCCGAGTCCGCATTAACCGGCTGAGGCTCTGCGCCTAAGCCGGCTAACGCTCGTTCCACTAAAACAACGGCACTTAGTGCAAGGCCCGCAACTCACGAGGGTAGAGCGCGGCGCTTACCTCCGGCTCTTCAAGCAAATCTGAAAGTTGGCGGTCGGTCGCGGTTTCCTCGCCTTCGTTAGGCAGCGGGTCGAACAAGGTACTGAGCCACGCTGCAACCAAAGGCGCCTCATCGCGCTGGTAATCGGTAGACAAAGCTTTGATTTTACGGAAACCAATAATGCGCTGATGCCGTGGGTCACGGATTTGCTCGAAACCGCGCCAGTAGATGTGGTCACGGGTGTGTAATTGCACAAACAGGGTGTCAATGGGGCCATCCGCCTCATCTTCCTCACCCGCCTCAATGTCGTTCTCGCCATTGGGACCTGTGCCCGCAACAGAGTCCGCCGCCGGCCCTGACTTTTTGTTGCGGATGGTGGTCCAAGCCGGGTAAAGCACCGCTACCGCATCAGCTTCGACGTGCTCTCTCGCAGCGCGAAGAATGAGCCCCCAACGGGCTTTGTCGGCGTCAGTTTCCAGAGATTGAATGGGTAAATCGTAGCTGTGTTCGCTGGCCAGCACTATGGCCATCATTGGGGCATCTAACTCTCCCATGGCTTCCGCCTGGGCGACCGATACCAGTTCTTCGATTGCCATCGGTTGGTTCATAATGCTCTAGCCTCCTCGATGCCATCAGAATAAAACAGGGAGAACCGCACTCCCCATCAATCAGCATAGCCTGTTACAACATGGAAAGATAAACGTGAGGGCGATAACAGCAAATCACAAGCCCCGGTAAAACAATGAATCTGCTTTCAACAGGCATCACTTTTGCTATTGTGAGCCCACATCCATACCTGTAACAACGTTGGCCGGCCAAAGGGTCAATATTCAAATCCTCAATGTACGAAGCCGCCTTTATGAAACGTTTCTTTTTCTCCATAACTCGGCTGTTACTGGCGGCCCTTCTGGCAACGCTGCCATGGCTTTCCAACACTTCCGCTGCCAGCCCCGGCAAGGCTGACGCCTGGACCGATGTGGTGCGCGCTGCTCCCTACTGGTCCAGCCAGGGCGTCTATCGCAACGTGCTCACTGTTCGCAGCTGGGTATTGAACGAGTCGAGCTACTGCACCCACCAGAACCGCCATATTTTTTACGATATGCGCGGCCAGTTTTTAGGCTGGAGTGAAGACGCTGACACCGTCGAAGCCAACCAACAGCAGCTCAACAACTCCCGTCAGGAAATGTTCAAGGATGGCCGCAGCAGCGCTTGGGCCGCCGGCGCAGCGAATGTGACAGGGTATCCATTTGCACTGGCCTGCGACCAACCTCACGTTGATCTTCCCGGCTCTATTGCCCGCTACCTTGGCCAAAAAGAGGAAGATCGCCTGTGGGGCGCATGGGATGACATCAAGGTAGGCGGTCAGGGCGATTCAGTGTCGCTGCACAAAACGCTGATGGCCGTGTATAAAAAGCGCAATAGTCAGCAACGTTTAAGTGAACTCCCGCCGGCGTTACCGCGCTATTTGGCCGGGCAATTACTGATCGAAAGCGGCGCCCAAACCCGAGCCCATTCAACGGCCAACGCCCGCGGCATCATGCAATTGTCGCCTGCAGCGCTATCAGACTGCCGTATTTCACCAAAGAATTACTGGCACAGGTTGGCACAGATGGACTGCGCTCTTCAGTTGAGCAATCAGAACGCGCGTAATTTACGCCCGGCATTTACCGACCGCTTCGGTGAGTTACCCGCGCAAAAACGCGATGAACTGTTCAGTTTATTGCTGGTTCAGGCCTACCACGGCGGTGCGGGGCGAGTGAAAAGCCTACTGCAAGATGAGCTGCTGAGCCGGCCTGCGGAATACTTTGCGCGCCACCAGGCCCAATATTCAGCGGGGGATATCGCGTTCGGAATGATTTTCCACAACTTGGGGCGGGATCGTTTTGGCCTGTCGTCACTGTATTACGTGGCGGATGTACAGCTGGCCACGGAGGCCCTGTGTGAAAGCCCCAAGCTGAAAAACTCCGAGTTCTGTCAATGGAAATAACGCTGCTGCCAGATGGCTTGGCCGCAGGTGTCGCGCTGCTGCTGCTACTAGCCTCGGTGCTCGGCTCGATGATCAGCGCCGGTCTGGGTGCCGGCGGCGGCCTGTTACTGATCGTTATTATGGCCAGCTGGATGCCCCCGGCCGCCATTATTCCGGTGCACGGTCTGGTGCAGTTGGGTTCGAACTGTGGCCGAGCCGCACTGACCTGGCGCCATATCGACTGGAAAGTGATTGCCGCTTTTGCTCCCGGCGTCGTGCTTGGAGCCAGCTTGGGTGCGTGGTTACTAGTGGATCTACCCGCTCAAATCTGGCAGCTGACCATTGCACTGTTTGTGCTGTTTTTGTGCTGGGGACCCAAACTGCCGAAAGCCGCCATCGGCACTCCAGGAATTGTTATAGCCTCGGCGTTTACCAGTATTATCAGCCTGTTTGTCGGGGCCAGCGGACCACTGGTCGCAGCGTTTATCAAACAGATTCACCGCGACCGCTTTATTACCATTGCCACGTTTTCAACCGCCATGGCTCTGCAACACGCACCGAAAGCCCTCATCTTCGGACTGACCGGGTTTATGTTAAGTGACTGGCTGGCGTTGATCGTGGCGATGACTGGCTGCGGTTTTATCGGCACATGGCTTGGTCTGCGCCTGTTGAATGCGTTCAGCGATCAGCGCTTTGGCATGGTGCTGAATCTGCTACTGACAGCCTTGGCTCTGCGTCTGCTTTGGCAGGCAGGTGCCGCGGGCGCTTGGTGGTAAATGATATCCGCAGGTTTTAGGCGCCTGACACCAAAACCACAACCACCTGATTACGGCCGCGGCCTTTGGCCAGGTATGAGCCCTCGTCAGCACGGGCCATAATGGCTTTTGTGCTGGTGTCAGTGGGATTAATCTGGGCAAGGCCAATACTGGCGGTTACCCTGAAGTCTTCGCCTTCGTGTTCAACGACCAGGGCTTCGATCCCTGCGCGAATCCGCTCCGCCAGAGCCTCGGCGCGTTCCACACCACAGCAGGGCAGAAGTATTCCAAACTCGTCCCCGCCCAGGCGCGCAACAGTGTCAGACTGGCGAACTGTCTGCCGTAGCAAATCAGCCAGGCGGTGCAGAAGCTTGTCACCGGTGAGGTGTCCCCCTTTGTCGTTCACCGGCTTGAAGTAATCAAGATCAATCAGCAACATCACGGTGGCCACCTTATTCTGGCCGGCCTTTGCCAGCGCTTTGTCCAATTCCTGGCCAAAGGCGCGGCGGTTAAAAAGCTGGGTCAGTGGGTCGTGGGACGCTTCCCATGACAGCCGTTCGTTTTCCTGGCGACGCGCGCTATCGTCGCGCAATACAAATACCAAGCGCTCGTGGTACTCACCGTGGCGAACCTTTAGCATGGTTAGGTCGATATCAAACTCGCCGCCGGCGTGATTGCGCAAAATCGCGTAAAGATTATCGATTTTCTGGCTGGCCCGGAATTTCTCTAAGGTATAGTTGCAATTCTCATCATTGATCGACACAAGATCAAAGAAATTGGCCGGTTCAATGATTTCACGTATTCCCAAAAGTTGCAGCGCGGCGCTATTGGCGTAACGGACAGCGCCGGTGTTATCAACCATCAGCACGCCCTCTTGCAGCACACCAATAATACTCTGCGCTCTCCGCTGTTCCTCCTCCAGGGCGCTGGCCACTGCCAGCTCTTGAGTAATGTCCCGCATAACGGTAATCGTACCCAGAGTGCGCTCGTCGGTTTCGATCACCGCCGACATCATGTCAATCCACAGACCATCTTGCCCGTCAAACGCCGCCAGGCGCACCCGGCCATGAAACGTTTTTCTCTGATAGATACCACGCTGCCAGCCGGTAATTAACGTCTTCCTGTCGCTATTTTGCAGGTAACCCATTATCGGCGTGTCAATTAGCTCTGCGGCCGGACGGCCAAGAATGACCTCCAACGCAGGGTTGGCAAACTCGATGCGGCCGAGTACGTCGGTTTGGGCAATGCCAATGGGTGCGCTTTCGGTCAGCGAACGATAAAAAGCCTCGCGTTCCGCCAGCGACAGCATGGCGCTCTCACGCTCGATCATCAACGTGTTGAATATAGTGGCTACGCGCTGTATTTCGATACTGCCGGGAATCGCAACTGGCTGCGAACGCAAGCCCAGGTGGCGATCCTGTACCTGTTCGCCCAGCAATTTCAAAGGGCGCATCAGCATGCGAAAACGCCAACCGGCAATGGGTACCAGCACCAATAGAATCAACAACAGCGTCCAGACCAGCTCACTGCCCATGCGGTCAATTGGCGCAAAAGCTTCCTTCGTAGGCCAAACCGCAGCTACAAACCAAGGTGCCTGATCCAGTTGCCGCACCGACATAATGGTTACATCACCATCGCCGTTATCGGTTTTTGCAGTTCCCTCGAATCCATCCATGGCCTTTATCAGTGTTGGGTTCTCCGATCGCAGGGGCACCATAAACTGCCCGGTACGCCCGTTTACCAACGTTGTGCCACTGCGGGTCGCAATGCCGATATAACCGGTTCCCGCAAAGCGGATATTTCCGAATTTCTTCAGAATGTGTTCGCCCTCAAGCAGCATGACGCCGCCAATCATACCTATAAAACGCTGGTCATGATTGAACACCGGCGCACCGATCATAACCGCAGGTTTACCGTCGTAAGAAGATGCGTAAGGCTCGCTGATGATCGGCGTCATCAGCGTGGATATGCGGTCAAAATACTCGCGGGTGCTGAGATCCAGCCCCTTAGGCAAGCCAAAGCGCGGAGCTTCCGCCTGCAGGAGACCCTCGGCATCGAGAATAAACAGGCCATCAAAAAGATGCAGCAACTCGGTTTGGCGCGCCAATAACAGCCCAGCCCGGTCACGAAACACCCGTTCGGTCATGGTCAGGTTTTCTGCCACGTGGCTGACAATATTCAGGCGCATGGACAATTTATCGTCCAGTTCGTAAGACACTAAAGCGGCGATGGACTCCACCTGTACTTCTGCCTGCTGCTCCAGTTCCCGCTGGCTCAGCAGACCACCCACCAGCATGACCGTCAGCGCAACCACTAGAATCACAACAACGACCATAGCGATCGCCCGGTTCACCAGGCTGCCCAACCAGCGTTTAATCAACACGTTGATATCTTGCATATTTTTGAATAATCGGCACTCATGGCTCCCTGATCACAGCGCGTTGATACGTGGCACTCAGTTTAGCAGGCCCGTACACCCACAAAATACATGGACTATGCTTATAACCGCAAAGCAGCCCGCGCGGGGCGGCAACACTCATTACACGCTGGCAACAACTTGCTTGGGCCGCAATAACTGGCCCAGACCGCGGGCAGCTCTTCGCCCCGAATATTTTTTGAGCCTAAAAAATAACTATAAGCCTCTGATCTTAAATGACGTTAACAATCTGGCACAAGGTTTGGTTGGAGTATTGGGTCCATGTTAGGACAGCAGGAATGCCAACCTTTAAACACGTCACGGAGCAGACAATGCCAACTCCTTGTTATATCAATATCGAAGGCCAAACCCAGGGCCACATCACTGCCGGTGCTTTCACCGCCGATTCTGTGGGCAATATCTATGTAGAAGGCCACGAAGATGAAATTCTGGTGCAGGCATTCAGCCACGTCGTTACCGTACCTACCGACCCCCAAACCGTTCAAGTTCACCTCAGCTCTGAACAAAGCCACACCGTTGATGTACAACGCTCTGGCGTCTGGTGAGATGTTGCCAAAAGTGGAACTGAAGTGTTATCGGACCTCGGTAGAAGGCAAACAAGAGCACTTCTTCTCGACCATTCTGGAAGACGCCACCATCATTGATATCAGCTGCAATATGCCCCATTGCCAAGACACCACCAGCTCAGACTTCACCCAGCTGGTTACCGTGTCGCTGTCATACCGCAAAGTCACCTGGGGGCACGGCGTGGCTGGCACTTCCGGCGCTGACGACTGGCGCACGCCGATCGAAGCCTAGTTCGGTTTTATACGTCGCTAATGCCCTGCAGCGAATAACATGCAGCTGCTGCAGGGCACGAGCAAACTAGCCATTACCCTCATAATCTTGTAAAACTTGCTGTGAATTCATTGCAACGCGCTGCTACTCGTAATGACGACGTCTATTTCACAGTATCAGGCCATAAACCTTGGCCGGCTTATGTGCCAGGCTACCGACCAAATTTTGTGGCAACCCGCTGCGGGCTGGATTAATGCTCAAGGCAAGGCAAAGTCACTGCTATGCCGTGTGGGGTCCGGGCAGGCTACCTATCACCGTTACGACACCCGCAGCCATACGCATGTTATCAACTACGGACAACGCATGATTTTGGCCAAATACCAGCCGGAAACCGCTGCTGGCTGGTTGTCGGCACGGGAAATTCGAAAAAGGGGTTATTTTGACGGTGAGGTAAGCCCGCTTAATCTGCTGGCCCATACCTGTTGCCACGAGTTTGCCCACCTGTTGCAACAGGTAGCAGGTCAGCGCCACTTTGGCTCAGTACACAATCGCCATTTTTACGACATTCTGGACCAGTTGCATAATAGCGGCGCAGCCCAGAGTGCCCGGGCATTTTTACAGAAGCAGGCAGGCGAGCGCGAGCTAAGCCTGCCGGCGCAGCCATTCTCGCCAATCCACGCCGAACCCGAGGTGTCGCAGCACCAGTGGCAGGTAGGTGAATGTGTGAATTTTGGCGTAGGGCAGCGCCAGCGACAGGGCGTCATTAGCAGGGTGAATAGCAAGACCTGCACAGTGAAAGGCACTGGTGTCAGCCGCGGGCTGCTCTACCGGGTACCCAAGGTTATGCTGACCGCCCGTTAAAGGACGGCAATCAGTGAAGCAGACTGCCGTGATTGCGCTCTGATATCTGAGTGTTCAGTGTCCAAAAATCGTACAGAACACCCACCAGAAACAGGCCACCGGTAAGCAAGTAAAGAACTCCGGTTATCCATTTCCCCATGTACATCCGATGCAGACCCAACAAACCGGTAAACGTCAGCAGTAACCAGCTTATGTTGTAACTGACGGGACCTTCGACAAAGCGGTAATCGGCTTCTTCATCCATACTTGGAATCAGGAAAAGGTCGACGATCCAGCCCACCAAAAACAGACCCAATGTGAAGAACCAGATGGTGCCGGTAATCGGCTTGCCGTAATAAAAACGGTGCGCGCCCAGAAAGCCAAAAATCCAAAGTAGGTAGCCAAAAAACTTACTGTGTGTATCCGGTTCTTGCATAGTGTTCTCGATAGTGCTTCAGACAGCGCTCTAGCTAGCGCTCTCAACAGTGGTCTAAATTGACATGAACGCTTGATGACTGGCCCAATTATGACTCTATATAGGCCTGAGTTGGTGCCGAATCAATTTTCGCCAGAGCAACCACACCGCTCTGGATGACTTCTCCCTTGCGCCACAAACGCCACTCTCCGGGCTGATACACATCCCACTGTTCATCAGAGGTCAGAGGTTCGGTGACCACCACGCTAACGATGTCATTTGGGGTGGTCTCTGCTTCAAAGTCGATGGTCACGTCGGTGTCTTTTAGGCGCGCCGGCCCAAAAGGTGCGCGACGAGTAATGCTGGCCATTTTGGTGGAGCAAAAGGTGAACAGCCAATCGCCGTTGCTGAGCAAAAGATTGAATACGCCTTGCCGGGCATAGGCAGCTGAAAGCTGAATCAACTGGTCTACCGTATCCTGCTCGGTACTGTGGCGGTCACTGTGATCGCGCAAATGATTTAGTAAATCACAGAACAAGGCTTCACTGTCGGTAGTGCCAACGGCCTCATAAAACCCCGGCTTCGCGCAAAAATCCGACAGCTGGCCATTGTGAGCAAACACCCAGTAACGGCCCCAGAGTTCACGCATGAACGGGTGGGTGTTGGCCAAGCAAATTTCACCCACATTCGCTTGGCGAATATGGCACAGCGCCACTTCGCTTTTAATGGGATGGGTTTGTACCACCTCGGCAATGCGGGAATTGGCACTGGCGTCTACATCGTGAAATGCCCGCACGCCCTTGCCTTCATAAAAAGCCACACCCCAGCCATCTTTGTGGGGCCCGGTGTCGCCGCCACGGCGGGTCAGGCCGGTGAAGCTGAAACACAGATCCGTCGGGGTGTTGGCACTCATCGCCAGCAGTTCGCACATAACGCAGTTTTACCCTCGGCAAATCAGACATACGCCAAATATACAGGGTTTGAACGGCACGCGTACCGCGAACCCCAATTCATTCCATGGCAGCAGCTCCCAATTTGGGTACAATTGAGACTAATTTTCGAGTTTACGCTCGTAACGCACACGCTACGGAACTCACTATGGAATGGAGTATTACCCACCTCTGGCTGATTCTGGCGCTCTTATTGGGCCTGGCCGAGCTGACATCCGGCGTTATGGTGCTGTTGGCCTTGGCGATTGCCGCTGCATTTACGGCGGTACTGGCGTTTTTAGGCTTTTCCCTGGAATGGCAATTGGCAGGAATGGGCTTGTTTTCGGGCATCCTGGTGCCCATTGTCGTTCGCTGGCTGAAGCCGCGTTTCTCGCCGAAAGGCGTAGCCTACGGCACGACCGGCACCGGCGTAGATCAGGGGAAAAAATTCAGCAGTTTACGCCGTGATTTTGACGACGCCACCGGCATAAAAGTCAACGGTGACTTCTATCGCCTGCGGGTACAATCGGGCGGACAAACCGAACTGCCAGAGGGCACAGCGCTTATTTTTGACCACTTCGATGGCACCACCGCCATTGTTGAACTTGCAACCTCCAAGGACCTGTAACCATGGAACAGTTTCTAACCCCCGGGCTGGTCATCAGTCTGATTGTTGTCGCCATTGGCATTTTTATCATTACCAAAGGCTTGGTGATTGTGCGCCAGTCTGAAGTGATGGTGATCGAGCGTTTGGGCTCTTTTAACCGGATTCTGGAAAGCGGCGTGAACATTATTATTCCGTTCATTGAACGGCCGCGCGCCATCACCATGATTCGCTATTTGCGCAGCGGCCAGGATTACCAGGCCGTGATGAGTGATGAAGCACGCATCGACCGGCGCGAAACCGTGATGGATTTTCCCGGCCAGCCGGTGGTCACCACTGACAACGTCACCGTGTCGATCAACGGCGCCCTGTACTATCAGATTATCGATCCACGCCGCGCCGTGTATGAAGTAGCCAACATGAGCCAGGCGGTTGAAGTATTGGCCAAAACCACCCTGCGTTCTGTGGTGGGCAAAATGGAGCTGGATAAGCTGTTTGAGTCCCGCGCCGAAGTCAACAACGCCATTCAGGCCGAAATGGAAGAGCCTGCGTCCAAATGGGGAGTAAAACTGACTCGGGTAGAAGTGCAGGACATCAGCATGCCCGAAGAAGTAGAAGAGGCCATGCGCCTGCAGATGGCGGCCGAGCGTAAACGTCGTGCCACGGTGACCGAAGCCGAGGGTGAAAAAACCGCCGCCATCGCCAAGGCTCAAGGCCAGCGTGAAGCAGCCATCCTGAACGCCCAGGGCGACAAAGAATCCGCCATTTTGCGGGCCCAGGGCGAGCAGGAGTCCATTCGCCTGGTGTTGAGCGCCATCGGCGACAGCGAAGACAACAAGCAAACCGTTATCGGCTATTTGCTGGGGCAAAGCTACATCAAGGTGTTGCCCAATATGGCCAAAGACGGCGAGCGGGTGTTCGTGCCTTACGAGTCGTCTGCGCTGCTGGGCTCTATGGGTATGTTCCGCGACCTGGCGGGCAGCCCGGAAGATGCGGTGCGCAGCTCACTGAAAAAAGACGGTCTGCGCGCCGGCATGCTGGGATCTTCCGGCCAGGCCTGAGGTTTTGTTGCACCTGACCTGTTGGGCCCTAGCCCAGCAGGTTGTCTAACGGCTGGTCGTAGCTGGGGGCGAAAACCTCTAAAAAGTACGCCACTTCGGGCAAGGTTTCTTCCGTCAGCCGCCGGTGTATCTGCGCCGTGGCTGGCTCGAATTCGCGATTTCCTGCCGCCACTTCCGCGCGGCATTTTAGCCACGCCGATAACCGGTCTGCGGCTTTAATCAGTTTTTTCTCTTCCTCACCCAAAGCAGATTCCTGCACATAGGGCGCAAACACCTTTTGCAAATGTGGCGGCAATAACGCCAGCAGTTCGGCCTCGGCTTTGTGCTCAATGTCCCCAAACGCTTGGCGCATCACCTTCGAGTGATATTTTACCGGTGTCGGCAAATCCCCGGTAATCACCTCGGTGGCATCGTGGTAAAGCGCTGCCGCCGCAATACGGTCGGCGTTTACCGAACCGCCAAACTGTTCATTACGGATCAGCGCCAGGGCGTGGGCCAGAGTCGCGACTTCCCAGGAATGGGTGGCGACGTTTTCATCGATAGCGTTTCGCATCAGGCCCCAACGCTTTATCCAGCGCAGGCGGGAAATATAGGCAAAAAAGTGGCTCACAGGGCGACTCATATGGGTTAGCGGGCGTCCAGAGTGAAATTTACGGCAATATTGCCATTGGCATCCACGCTGGCGTCGGTTTCTGGTGCGCTCACGAAGATCTGTTTCGAGTTTACACCGTGAGTATTCACCAGTAACTGGCGCAAGGCCATAGCGCGACTGTCAGCAAGGGCGCCAGGTGACTGCGCACCGGCGTCGGCCTCGGGCGCTGCTGCGCCGCGAATACTCAGAATAAGCTCTGGTTTCTGGTTCAAAACCTGAGCCAATGCCGCCAGCTTTTGGTTGCTCGCCTCGGTCAGCTCGATGCCACCCGGCACAAAGCTGACCTGTTGCATCTGCTCACCACCCAGACCAGCAACATCTGCCAACGTGCCTATCAGCGCAAACGGCGAAGTGGCCGCTCTTGTCAGCACGTTGACAAAGGCACTCATCATTACCTTGCCCATATGAAATTCGGGATCTGCCAAATCGCCGTTTACCGGCACGTTTAATTCAATCACATTATCGCCGTCGCGCAGCAACGCCAGCCCCAGCTTAATGGGTACGCCAACCGTCTGCTCGCTGGGAATGGGGCGCCCTAACTCCAAGCGGTTCAAAATAATCTGATTTGAGGCGTTAATACGGGTGCCCTGTAGCTGATATTCCAGCTTAAGATCAAGCTTTCCGCCGGCTATGCCGTACCCCAGATAACGTCCGGAATAGGGCGACAGGCGCGGCAACTCCAAGTTTTCCAGATTCAACACCAGGTCGCTTTGCTGATCAGTACCCAATGTCGCGATAGAGCCGCTCATATCAAGGTTGCCTACCTGATTGACCTTTCCTTTCAAGCTCACTCTACCCTGCTGTGGCGGAATATTACTCAAGCCACTAAGGTTGCCATAGAGCTGCCCGAAGCGTGTAGTGAGTTCGGGCTTCAAAGTGCGGTCGGTGTAGTCCACATCGGCGTTGTCTAACTGCAACTCGCCAATTCGGAATATGAAGCCCTGGTTTTCGTTCGCAGCCGCAGCTGTCGGCGTTAACAGATGGGTGATGTCGTGACTGCCATCGTCGCTGCGAGTGATGTTCGCGGCAAGCTCGATCAGCGTTACGCGGCCGATTTCCAGGCGGGCCGGGTTCACGTTGTACTCAATGGGCGCCAGCTGCAGCGTCTGCCAGGCCAACAGTGGTTGGCCATTGCCAGGCAAGCGGGTGTCCAAACCGGTCACCGAAGCACTGCCGTTGAAAGTGCCGGTCAGAGGTAAACGTTGCTGGTCCAGATTCAGGCTGCCATCGACTGACAGCAGCCCCGCCGGTAACTCTATTGCCATGCGCTGTTGCACATAAGGCGCGAACGCAGGCAGCGCCAACTCATTGCCCACAACGGCCATTTCCAGATTAAATGGCCGCGTGGTGAACTGGCCATTCACGTCCAGACTACCGCCGCTGGCCAGAATGGCGTCTGCACGATAGTTTACCGGCTCGTCAAAGTGGTCTGTAAATGGTCCAAGGCTCAGGTTCAAGCCGTTCAGTTGCAACTCTGCAATATTAGCAGGCACTTGGTCGCGCCAACTTAACTGACCATCGCGAATGTCCATTCCAGCCACCGACCAGCGAAATTCAGGGCTGCTGTCGTACTGACCAGAACGACTAGCAAAGCCTTCTCCCGCGGGCCGGACGCCAGCAACCAGCCAGTCGATGTCGCCGTTGGCGCTGCGGTTCAGGTTCAGCTCGGGCCCGTCGAACTCGATCTTTCCTACCTCTATTCGCCTGGCGGCAAGGTCAAAACGAATCTGGTCGACAGTAAGGGCACCGCTACGGAAGGCTACTTCACTAGGCTCGGCCGCCAAAGCCAGAGTTGCATCATCAAACGTCAGCTTGCCGTGCTGGGTCAACAACTCCATGGATTGCGCTGCCTGCCATTGGTAATCGGTATTAAGGCTGACCCGACCGGACCGCAACTGGAAGGGCATATAGGGCGCTAGCAGGTAAGACAACACGCCCGGCCCCAGGTTATCAACGCTCAGGCTACCGCGGGAATACATCGGGTCTACCTCAAAACTGCCTTGCCAGCTCAACGCTTGTTGGTCCAGCACGGCCTCCAACCGATATTGGCCAATATCGCCGGGTCGTGCCCAGGTCGCCAAATTCTGCAAACTGAAGGTAAGCGGTGTTATGCGAAACTCAACGCTGTTGTTTTGGCTGTTGTTTTTATTTAAGTCACGCAACACCAGCGTGCCCGCGCTCAAGTTACCCTGCTGCAAATAGATGCGAAGACTGCCCGGCTCGGTATCGCTCTGAATATCAGCAGTGTCTGACGACTGCCCGGCTCGGGCTGGAGCTTGTTGCCAATCACGCATCAGGTTCAATTGCCCGCTTGCCAACACATCCAGCCGCAACATGGGTTGTTCCAGCTCGACAGCCTGAAAACCGGTGGTACCGTTAAACAGGTCAAACGCGCTCAGATTCACATAAAGCCGCTGAAAGGCCAGCACTGGCTCGCCACTTGCGTCGTTAGCCTGAAGATTCCGCAGCTCTGCACTGAACGTGAAGGGGTTGGCATGCACCTCGCCTACCGTTGCCTGCCAGCCCAGCTGTTGCTGAGCGTAGTGAGGCAGGTTTTTGTGCACCCACCAAGGCAACAGCAGAAAACCGCCCAGCGCGTAACAAAGCAACAAAACGATCAACACAACCACAGCCAACCCTGGCCACAGGTTACGTTGACGAATCTGGCGAACAGGACGCTCGGCCACAGAGGTCTCCTTGAAAATAGTCGATGTATTGGAAGGATAGACGCCAAACAGGTCCTTTGTCAGCTCTCATGAACCCGATAAAGTCCCGTTTCGTATATGTCCTGCGATATAGTACGGCCAAGGCACACGCACACATCCCAAATGAGGAAGGTTGATGGACATCGGAGATATGCGCCGGGATTTCGAGAGCGACGGTCTGGATCGGGACCAACTGGATGACAACCCCATGCAACAGTTCCAGGTCTGGTTTGAAGATGCTCGGAAAGCTGACATTCTGGAACCCAATGCCATGTCGCTAGCCACTGCCGGCAACGATGGCTTGCCCGATTTGCGCACCGTTTTGCTTAAATACTTCGACGACAGTGGTTTTGTATTCTATACCAATTACGGCAGCCGTAAGGCTCGTGAAATGGAGCAGAATCCAAAAGCGGCTCTGTTGTTTCCTTGGTTGGGCCTGAATCGCCAAGTGCGCATTCAGGGCAAAGTCGAAAAAGTCAGCAAAACCGAATCCTTGCGTTACTTTGCCTCGCGCCCTCGCGGCAGCCAGATTGGCGCTTGGGTGTCAGAGCAAAGCAAGGTCATTACCTCCCGCGGGCTGCTGGAACAGAAAGTCGCGGAAATAAAGCAGAAGTTTAATGATGGTGAAGTGCCGCTGCCTAGTTTTTGGGGTGGTTTTCGGGTGGTGCCCCACAGCATCGAGTTCTGGCAGGGTCGCCCCAGCCGCCTTCACGATCGGTTCGAATATAACCGAACTGAAAAAGGTGATGATAAACCGTGGACCATCGAACGGCTGCAACCCTGAGTGACACCAACGGTATGGCTGTGCCATCAAACCACCAGCACTCACGTTGAACTGCCATCTTGGTTAAATGCCAGTGAATATAACCGGGCTGTGCATTGCAGCGACGCTCGTCGTGCCGAGTTTCTCAGTAGCCGTTGGTTAATTCGTCAGGCACTGGCGGGTGCCAGCGGCGAGACGCCTAGTGTGTGCTCCCCATGTACGGGGCGACCTACAGAATCGCAGTACCCTCCTGAATGGCGGCTGTCGCTCAGCCACAGCAACGGAATAGCGGCCTGCGCGACCAACCTGCAAGAAGAGGTCGGCCTGGATATTGAGCCCTGCCAGCGCCGCCCAAACTGGCGAAAAGTGGTGCAACGCTGGTTTTCACCGGTTGAACAGGAATGGCTGCTGGCCCAAGACGACGCCTTGGAATTTCTGAAAGTATGGACATTGAAGGAAGCCTGGCTAAAAGCCACCGGCCGCGGCATTGCCGGTAATCTGCAAACCCTGGAGGTGCGCCGTGGGTTCGAACTTTGCGGTGACCGGTACGACAGCACTCGTCCATGGCAGGCCT
Source organism: Marinobacter sp. BSs20148 (assembly GCF_000283275.1). Lineage (NCBI taxonomy): Bacteria > Pseudomonadati > Pseudomonadota > Gammaproteobacteria > Pseudomonadales > Marinobacteraceae > Marinobacter > Marinobacter sp. BSs20148. Next base: position 178,371 of record NC_018268.1, on the reverse strand, counting down.
GCTGCATCTATGTAGACGGTTTTTTGGTCACTCTGGTGTATCGCCGATTGGCGGTAGAGGCACCCGAAACACCTCTTACCTGGCCTTCCATCCTGTTGCTGAAACCACCCCTGAGCGACTACAGGCTCACGCCGGCAGATACTTTGGACTCCCTCTGGGAACCCCTGTTCCAGCGCCCAATACGCTCTATGGCTTCTCGCGACAGCTGATCTTAAACAACTTATCCTGCGTATTTAGTGCAGAAAGAAGTTAACCGGAGAGTCACTTTGCGTATTACCGTGGAACAACTGAAAAATCGTAACAATGCCAGTATCGAGCTGATGGAAATACTTTCGCTGGAAGGCCAAAGCTATATGGCGAGGCTTACAGTAGATGGCCAACAGATGATTTTGTCTGATGAGCGCGGCACCACGCAGTTTCGCAGCACCTGGCACGCCCAAGACATGCTGAGCAGTTTTCACATACTTGAAACTCAAGTGGTTCATTTATCGGCATACAATGAAATGGTAGGTATGGAACCTAGCAGCGCTGAGCCGCTAAGGATTCGGGTACAGAGGCAAAAGCCATGATTGCGGTGGCCCGACTGGCCATCTTTGTTGGCTTGGCTGGCCTGATCCCCTTCATTGGCGCGATTGTGGCACTATTTTTGATACCCCATCACAGCCTAGTGGTTAGCAACTGGTTTTACACGTACAGCGCCGGGATATTGGCTTTTATGGCGGGCGTTTACTGGACAATTGCGCTGCAGCGTGAAGACCGCTGCTATCCAATGTCGCCGCTCGTGTCGATGTTGTTCAGTCAGATATTTTTTATTGCGGCAGGCGTGGGCCTATTAGTGACCTCGCCGTGGAAAGCAGTACTGTTTACAGTTGCGTTTTTGGGGTTGTATCTGGTCGACGCACGCTGGATGAAGATTTACTGGCCAGCATGGTATCTTCGCCTGCGTTTAGGATTAACGCTGACAGTCGTGTTATGTCAAGTGATTGTAGCCACTTGGTTCTTTGCCGTACATTACGGCTAATTTACCAGAACCAAGTGGTTCACTTCGCAGAAAAAGATTGGCGCTAGCCTTCTTGCCAATCCGGGGCACACTTTGATTAAGCGCCCCCTTTCACTTAGGGCATATTTTAACCGAGAGCGCACTGCTCGGCCGAGGCAATCGCGTACTCGTGATTGTGCGGTTCTATCAACGCGGCATGGAGCGCCACAATAGTAGCCTTATAATTGTCTTCATCGATCACGAATTGAATATCCACCTGGCGCATGCACTGGTGCAACGCCAGCACACTGATTTCTGCATCGGCCAGCGCTTTTACTGATCGTGCCAGAATGCCAAGCACTTTCATGTCACTGCCAATTGCCGATACCAGCGCCACTTTGCGAGTATTCACCTCAGCATTGGGAAACGTCTCTTTCAGCGCGTTCACCACCCGCTTTACGTGTTTCAGCGTGGTACTCACGTAATGGGTGATGGTGTTAGCGTTGGTGTCTTTTGACACAAAGCGCACCTTAAATCGGCTCAGCACGTCCAAAATCTTGCGGTCTGAACCTGGCTCGCCCTGCATGTCTTGATCAAACAATTCAATAGCAAAGATGCCCTTGGCACCGGCGATAATTTCTACCTGAGGTTTTTCGCTAACGTAGTCTTTGGTGATCAGAGTACCGGTATGTTCCGGTTCAAAAGTGTTCATCACCCGCAGTGGAATATCATTCTGGCGCAGGCCTTTACCGGCACGTGGATGAATGGCTTCCATACCCAGGTTGGCCAGTTGGTCGGCCACGTCGTAGTTGGTGCGGCCCAAAGGTACTACCTTGTCGGCACCCACAATATTGGGGTCGGCCGAGCTCAAATGGTATTCCTTGTGAATAACGGCCTCACGGGCCTCGGTGATCACCGCCACTCGGCTGAAGGTCATTTCGCTGTAGCCGCGATCAAAGGTACGCATCAGGCCTTCCTTACACTGCGCATAACCGGTGGCAATAGGCAGTTCACGGGTGAGGTCTACCGCATCGAACGCGTGTTTAAGCTTTTCATCCAGCGGCAACAGTTCTGCATCGCGCCAGCCGGTTAAGTCTACAAAGCGGGCGTTGACACCTTCCTGCTGCAGTTTTAATGTCGTGTTGAAGGCACTGTGGGCTTCGCCAATACCGGCCAGCATCTCGCGCACCGTCAGCAAGTGTTCTTCAAGCTGAAACTGACCATACGAACACAAGCGCTGCAGGTCGATCAGACAGCCTCGCACGCCTTCAACCCGATCAGTAATGAACTGGTCGGCTTGCTGCTTTAACATCGAGTCTTCGAACATCTCGCCGTTGATGTCGGTAAGAAAGCGCACCAGCTTGGTGAGATCGTCGCCCCAGGCCCAATCCGATTCCGCATCCGCGAACAGGGCATAAACGCCCGGCTTACCCGTTTTTTTATGCTCTAGTAACTCGTTGGTGACACCGGCGTAGGCCGACACCACAAAGATGCGCTGATACAGCTCGTCTTTGCTACGATTACCAATAATGATGTTGTCGCGTACGGCCTCGTAGTTGGTCATGGAGGTGCCGCCGATTTTTTCAACGGTATGTAATTGCGCAGTCATAATTTCACCTTTACTATCGGTTCTTTGGTGCGATTACAAACCCTTGAGAGCACGGCTATAGGCACGCGCTTCAGATTCAACGGTTTTAAATAATCCCATGATTTTACCTCTTTGCACGTCAGATTTCAGACGGCACGCTGTGGCAAGCTCAACCAGTGGCTTGTCGGCTAGCGCATTTACTCGGGCATTCGGGCTCAGTCAGGCTTGGTGAAGGGCCCAATGCGCAGCAAAATTTCGGAGTCGTGCTGACCGCCAAAGTGCACGTCTTTCGTGAAGTGCTCCTCAAAGGTCAATTCGGTGCCCATATCGCGGGTGAACGAGCGGAACAGCGCCCAGGAAGCGTCGTTATCAGCGGTAATGGTGGTTTCCATATAGCTAATGTGGCTAAGTTCTTGCCGTGCCACAATCGCCTTCAACATACGCTTGGCAAGCCCTTGACCGCGACCTTTCTCATGGACCGCAACCTGCCATACAAAGACTGTTTCCGGCTTTTGGGGGGGGATATAACCGGAAATAAAGCCTACAAGATCGCTGTCTTTCTCCGCAGCCACTGCCGTGTCGGCAAAATCGCTGCACTGCAAAAGATTGCAGTAAATTGAATTCGGATCCAGCGGTGGACACTCAGCCACCAGCTGATTCAGCCTGAAGCCATCATCCTTCACAGGTTTCCGCAGGTTAATGGCGGTGGTATTCGATCCTTCTGATGTCATAACGAATCTATTTACCTTGAAAATTCAAGGTAAATTATATAGACCACGCACTAAATTTCAAGTTTACTCTAAAGATGGCAGACTGATTATGGATTTTCGGCAGCATAATCCGTCAAAATAATAGCCGTCAATACCGAGATTAAACAACAAATTTTGATGGCTTTTTGTACGGAATTGACGGGTCCGGGAGCTTGAAGGTGCGCCAAGGCAAAAAGCCCCAGGCATTAACGCCCAACAGCAGGCCGTACTTGCCGTCACCAATCCCCCAGCGGGAATAGCACCAACGGCCAAGGCCAGGCCTAGCGCAAGACCGGTCCAGAAGCTCAGCTGAACACTCAACGGCCACCGGCGGGTTAAGCCTCATAAGGAAAACAGACCATGCCAGACAAGCCTCGGGTACTCATCAGAAACATCCGCCAGCGCGCTGCCGAAGGGCTAATTGCCGGCGATCGCTTTACCATAACCCGCTGTTTTAGCCCTGAAGACATCGCATCCTTCGCGGCGATTTCCCGAGACTACAACCCGGTCCATTGCGACAGCCATTTTGCGACGATCAAAGGTATGCGCGAACCTATTGCTCACGGCCTCCTGACAGCAAGTCTGATCACCGAAATCGGCGGTCAAATAGGCTGGCTGGCATCAGGTATGTCATTCAAGTTCAAACGACCTGTCTATGCCGGTGAAACATTGACCTGCGACTGGGTCATCAGCAAAATCGACGAACAAGAACGCGCGAAGGCGGAAATCAGCGTCATCAATGGTGACGGAGTCACCGTTCTTGAAGCAGAAATAACCGGTGTCCTGCCCAATGAAAACGAGCGAAAACGCCTGACCGAGATGCTCACCGAAGGCGATCCCACCAACGGCGTCAGAAATCTCTACGCGTAAATGCTCCTCCTGACTGAACGGCACCAAACAATACTTCCAACGACCAACACGCGAAGCGCTAGTCCAAGAAGCAAGCACAAAGCCCCACCACCCAGACCGTTAACTCCAATGCCAGAATGACCAAGCCCAAACACCCAAAAAAAACCTAAGCAGGCGCCGAACAACTGGCCCCATAGCGATAACAAGAAAAGCACCGATGATGGCGCAACATAACGCGCTCATCCATGCTCTGAGTCAGCGAGCCACCCAAATCGTATTGCGGATCATCATCCACCAACGTACAGGCATACACCCGCACATCGTCACCCTTCTTCACCAACATCCGCGTGTAGGTGCACATAAAGTGCGCGCGGCTATCACTGGTGGGGTATTTCTCCATGCAGTTTTCAGTAATCTCCGGACTACCGTCTTCCGAACCCGGCGTACCCAGGTCTGGAAACGCGGTAAACGCCAGGGTTTCAGGAATGCCCCATTCGCGGAAGATCTCGCGGAACGCAGCTTCCACCTCGGCCGCCACTTCGTTGACATCGGTCTGGCGCGCAATAGACACCTTAAAACCTTGCTCAACCAGCCAGTGCACACCCTCTAATGCCTGATCAAAACTGCCTTCACCGCGGTCTTTGTCATGGCGGGCGCGGTCGGGGAAATCCAGGCTAACGCGGAAGTGAATGGGATAGGGATTGTTCAGCAGCGACAGCACCTGATGCCTGCGTTTCAACAGCGGCTCGGTGGCGTTGGTCAAGACAAAACATGGCCGGTGCTGGCTGGCATAATTCAGGATATTCACAAAATCCCGAATCACAAACGGCTCGCCACCGGTGAAGGAAAACTGCTCCACGCCCATACCCATAGCTTCATGGATAAACGGCTTCACATCGCTCAGCTTCATACCGGGGATGCGGCCATCACCAGGATGACTGCCTTCCAGACAGAACGGGCACGCCAGGTTGCAGGCAGTGCCAGTGTGAATCCACAGCTCTTTTAAAGTATCCGCATCAATATACCCACGGGGGTCGTCGTTGCGGGTATGCGTCCAGCTGTCGGCTGCGCGGGGCTCTAGAACTTCCACCAGCGGAATGCGTGTACGGGAAGCCTTAACGGGCGTGCTGGCCAGGGTCGGCGGCATAAAGGCTCCATAATTAAAAATTTCGACACTCGTTTTAGATAGTTAGCAGTCAGACAGCATTAGGATCGCCGTCAAACAGCAGCAATCAGACCGGCGCTGACGCCGGACGCGTCTCAACCGCGACGCCAACTGTGAATCTTTTCCACCACGGCCAGCAAACGCTGGGGCGCATTGGCCCGCTTCCACTGACCCGCAGTGGCTTTGGCCGCTTCATTCCAGGTCGGATACGGATGAATTGTGCCAAGAATTTTATTGAGTCCCAGGCCGTGCTTCATCGCCAGAGTGAATTCCGCCAGAATTTCGCCGGCATGGGAACCCACCACCACCACGCCGAGAATTTTGTCTTTGCCCGGCGGCGTGAGCACCTTTATGAAACCTGAGTCTTCGCTTTCAGTAATGGCCCGATCCAGATCGTCCAGACCGTATTTGGTGACTTCAAAGGCAATGCCCTTCTCGCTAGCTTCGGCTTCACTCAGCCCGACGCGCGCCACTTCCGGCGAGGTGAAAGTGACCCACGGCATAACCCGGTAATCTACCTTGAAGCGTTTAAACTGACCAAACAGGGCATTCACAGAGGCATACCATGCTTGGTGCGCCGCGGCATGGGTAAACTGATAAGGCCCGGCAACATCGCCACAGGCGAACACATTCGGATAGCGCAAACTCATGTCTTCTTCCACCGGAACGGTTCCATTGGGCAGGGTTTCGACGCCGATTTTGTCAAGCCCCAGGCCTTTGGTGTTTGCGGCACGGCCCACCGCGACCAGCACCTGATCGAAGGCGATTCGAACCATCTCCCCTTTGTGCTCGCAGTAAACCACTTTCTCGCCCTCTTCGATGGCGAACTCTTTAGCCGCATGTTCCAGACGAAGGTCAACACCATCGTTTACGAATTGGGTTTTCACCAGTTCAGACACATCTTTGTCTTCTTTTGCCAACAGGCGATCGCCCATTTCTACCTGAATCACCTGGCTGCCCAAACGGGCAAAAGCATGGGCCAGCTCGGAACCGATAGGGCCGCCACCTAACACCAGCAAACGCTCCGGCTGTTCCTGCAGCTCCCAAAGGTTGTCAGAGTTCAAAGGCTCCATACCTTCCAGCCCCAGAATCGGCGGCATGGCCGGCTTACCGCCGGTGGCGACAATAATACTTCGCGCCGTCAGCCGCTCTGTGTGGCCATCGTTGTGCCGCACCTCCAATTCCCAGGGCGAGACGAAGCTCGCCTCGCCAGCGATGCAGTCCACTCCCAGCTGCCGATAGCGCTCAGGGGAGTCATGGGGCTCTACTTTGGCAATCACGTCTTTGACACGGTTCATGATGTTCAGAAATGAGCTTTTCACCGGCACCGATTCGAGGCCGTAACGATTGGCATGGCGCAATGTATCCGCCGCCTTCGCGCTTCGAATGAGTGCCTTCGAAGGAATACATCCGGTATTAAGGCAGTCACCACCCATTTTGTGTTTTTCTATCAAACCCACTTTGGCTTTCACCGCCGCAGCAATATAAGCCGATACCAGGCCGGCAGAACCGCCGCCAATCACCAGCAAATTGTAGTCAAACTTTGCCGGCTTCTTCCAGCCGGCATAAACCTTGCGACGACGGAGAAAGCCAACCAAAAATTTCGCAATCAGCGGGAAAAGCCCAAGCAACGCAAACGACAGCAGCAAATCCGCAGAGACGATATCGCCCGTGGACTGAATCTGACCCAACTGGGTGCCGGCATTCACAAAAACAAACGTGCCCGGCAACATGGCAACCCAGCTGACCAATGCGTAGGTCCGCAGCTTCATCCCTGTGAGGCCCATCGCCAGGTTGATCAGAAAGAACGGGAACACCGGCACAAGACGAAGGGTTGCCAGATAGAACGCGCCATCTTTTTTGATTCCGCGGTCCATTTTGGCGATGGTTTCCCCATAGCGCGCCCGCAGGGTGTCACGCATGAGGAATCTCGCCACCAAAAACGCCAGGGAAGCCCCCAGCGTTGAGGCAATGGAAACCGCCGCCAAGCCATACAAGTTACCGAAAAAGGCACCGCCGGCCAGAGTCATGATGGTCGCCCCCGGCAAGGACAGAGCTGTGACCACCACATAAATTACGGCATAACCGACAACGGCTGTCAGGAGGTTCTGGTCAATCCATTGTGCCAGGGCACCTTGATTCGCCTGAAGGTTCTCCAGAGTCAGCAGCTTGTGCCCATCGAAGCCGAGAAAAAAACCAACAATCACGGCGATCACTAAAATAAGTAAAAGCTTGCTACGCGTCATATCCATGCCTTTTAAGATGTATCAGCCAATACGCTGTTCACGCTAAGACACGGTCACCGACTGGATGTTACATAGCGATTGAACTAAAATTTTTTGAACGTTCGTTCCAGAATACTGAAACTTTCCCTTAATCCGAAACACTATACAAACATAACGACCAAACCCAGCCTGATAAGGAACGGAATCCCATGAACACCGCAGTGCATCCGGACCCCCAATGCTCGCTGATCGAAGACCTGAAAAGAGGCGATTCATCTGCCTACAAAAAAGCCGTTCGGGAATATTCCCCAGGTATGTTAGCCGTCGCCCGGTTTTACCTGGATTATTCCAGTGCTGAAGAGATTGTTCAGGATTGCTGGGTGACGGTGATCGATGCCATTCACAAATTTGAAGGCCGCTCCGGCCTGAAAACCTGGTTGCACCGAATTGTCGCCAACCGCTGCAAGAACAAGCTCCGATCCAGCAAGCGGGAAGTAGCCATTGATTTTTCCGAAAGCCTGGAACCGGAGCTTGCCAACCGCTTCAATGCAAAAGGCCGCTGGGACCTGCCGCCATCACTTAAGTTCCATGAGTCCGCAGATACCTTAATGGAGAATGAAGCGCTCAGCGATTGCCTAGACAAACACCTGTCCGCGCTACCAGAAACCCAGCGCTCAGCCCTGATGCTGTACGAAGCCCACCAACACAAATCCGAGGACGTCTGTAACATTCTGGATGTCAGTGCCTCTAACCTTCGTGTCCTTTTACACCGTGCCAGGCAGAAGATCTTTCTCATGGTGGAAGCCTTCCAGGAGACGGGCGAATGTTAATGTGCAGGGACCTGGCCGGAATCGCCAGTGATTACATCGATGGTGAGCTGACCGGCCGGCGGAATCTGTCTGTGAAAATGCATCTGATGATGTGCAAGCACTGCCGCTCGTTTATCGGGAATCTTCGTGTCAGCACCGATCTTATGAAGGCGCACTCCTCCAGCAAGCCGGACGAGGAATTCATACGTCGGATTGATGAACAGGTAGCCAAAGCGCTCAAGACACGAAAACCCCGTGATGGGAATCATGAGTGATTGTTCAAAATTCGTTCTAAAGTGCCATTGGCCATACGCTCCGGATACGATTCACTATAAGGCCATACATCCGAACTTCAAAAAGCGAGACCCCAATAATGATAAAAGTCAGCGTACTCTACCCCAAGGCTGCAGATAGCACGTTCGACATTGTCTATTACCGTGACACTCATATGGCGCTGGTTCGCGAAAGACTCGGAAGCGCGTGCAAGCGAACAGCCATCGAATCAGGTCTGGCAGGAGGCGCACCAGGCGAGGCGCCCACCTACATCGCCATGGGGCACCTGTATTTTGACTCCGTCAGTGATTTCGAGACGACGTTCGGCCCCCACGCCAAAGAAATCCTAGGAGATATCCCAAATTTCACCAACGTACAGCCGACGGTTCAGATCAGCGAAGTCATCGAGTAACATTTTGGTCTCTGGAACGACCATTCAAAAACCAACGGATAGAGTATGTCCCAAGCAGTTACCCCTCGCCTTTTTACTGCTCAGACTCGGTGTATTTATCGTGCTCCTGGTCTGGACTCTGGACAAAATGGTCCAGACCGAATACCAGGCTGGAGGTATTTGCCGAGGCTTCCCAGCCCTTCGATAACCTCATGTTCTTTTCTGCCTGGCCAATGCTGGCCGCCCGCCCTGCGCTGTTCCTTTTGCGTGAGTACGACACGCTGACACTTTCGCGGCAACTCGTTCCAGCCACCGACTAGGCACGATCAGTTGGTGCTGTAACAGTATTCGCGGTTGTTTGTCTGTGTTATCACTATAAACAAAGACAAACAACCGGGGTACTGCATGCTACTGAATTGGCTTTCGAGGCGCCTGACCGCTTACCTTTCGAAGGAAATCTCCCGGCACTCCATCAGAACGTCCACCTGGGGCGCGATGGTGAATACTCTCCAACCCGGAGACGTTCTGCTGGTAGAGGGCAACACGCGGATCAGCGTTGCCATCAAGTACCTGACTCAGTCCACCTGGTCTCACGCTGCGCTTTACCTTGGACCGGATGCCGGACTTGGAGTATCGGACGATGGTGAAGCTCACGTGCTCGTTGAGGCGGACCTTGAACACGGTATCCGTCCGCTGCCACTTTGCTATTACCGTCACGCCCACACCCGCATCTGCCGCCCGGTCGGGTTAAGTGACAAGGACCTTCGAACGCTTGCTGAATACGCTTTCAGCAGACTCGGCCATCAGTACGATATGAAAAACGTGTTTGATCTGGCCCGTTACCTTTGGTCAACGCCTCCGGTGCCAACCCGCTACAGACACAAACTGCTGGCGTTCGGAAGCGGCGATCCCACCCGGGCAATCTGTTCAACGTTCATTGCCGAAGGATTCCAACAGCTGCGCTATCCGATTCTACCGGTGGTGAAAACGCTTCCCGCCAACGATCCTGACTGTGCCGGCTGCGTACATGAGCGTTTCCGGGTGCGGCATCATTCCTTGTTCACCCCGAGGGACTTTGATGCCTCACCCTATTTCCGGATAATAAAACCCACCATCGAAGGCGTATTCGATTATCGGGCCATCGCCTGGGAGGACGGTTAACCCCGAGGCTGCAAACAATCAAAACCGGCTTCTGGAATCCTTTGCCATCCAAAAAAAGGATGGAGCATGTGGCCCCACCCAAGGTCGACAGTGGAATTGTCGATGCAAAACAACGCTACGGCTTGTCGATATACTTCTGCTGCTCCTGTCGAGTGTATTCGGTCAATGCCGCCAGCTCCTTGGAGCCCCATTCAAGAGGCTCGGCGGCCATCGGTGCCACCATGCATATCTGGACCATTTCATCCAGGTGCACCATGTCCATACCGAAGTCCCGCTTGCCCATGGCAACAAAATGCGGGTACTGATTCTTGAAAGTGTCCAGGTAGACCATGCCGTTCGTATGGCAGGTGGCACAGGACAAACCATTGGAGGACAGGCTATTGTCGTTGAACAGCTTTTCGCCCAAGGCTCTCAGTTCCGCAACATCACCCTGGTAGGGCGTGTAACCTTCGGGGCGGTGCACGGCTTTCTTGAGGCTCGCTGATACGCCTTCTCCCTCTGCTTCGCCTTCAGCCTCTCCTTCGGCCTTGCCCTCGCCTTCTCCCTCGCCTTCCGCGCGGCCTTCAGCTTCGCCCTTTGCTTCCCCTTCAGCCTCGCCCTGCGCGGCTTCCGCAGAGGGAATCAGGCCAAGATTAGAGCCTGTGTGTATGTTGAAACCTGCCACAGCCACCACAGTCATCATGGGTACGGATATCATGAGATTTCGCGACAGCTTGCTTAAAAGCGCCTTTCGTTTTTTTTCTTTGGACATGTCAGCAACCTCCGGTCGCATTGTCGTTTTTCAGGTTGTAGACCCTTCATGCGGGTCTTTGAAGCACGGACACCCTTGCCGCGCATTTTCTGAGTTCAGGCACTTCGGGCCAGGCCTGCAGCCTGCCCTTCCAGATATCGCAGCGTTGAGGGGTGAACCCCAAAATCAGAGCTGACCTTCACCCCGGCCTGTTCGGCCAGCATGCCGATGATGGCCGTATGGTGGATGGTGTGGCTGGCCAGAAACACCAGTTCACGTTCCACGCTTGTCTTCACAGTCTGATGCTTACCGGCACTGTTATGGCGCATGTTAAGCTCATCCGCACAGAGTCCTTCAAATCGACTGCGAAGGGCCTCAACGGTCTCCTCCAGGCAATCCTGTGCCGCCCGTCTGTCTTTTTCCAGGGACAGATCCCGGTTGCGGTTCTCGTAGTCAAGCAGACCGCCAACACCAGAAGTGGCTGTCAGCAGCGCGCTGTAGTGATCGATAATGTGCCGGACATGCTTGCCGATGACATGTTGATTTCGCGCACCAAAGCACTGTCGGTACAAAGTTCCCGGCATCTGGTCAAGCAGCTGGACAAGCTGCCCGATCGCATGACCATTTTCATCAACGATCTGGCCCAAGGCCCAGTTATTGTCTGAAACTGGCTGTTTCATCGCATTTATCCGTTTTACGTTGTTCTTTACGGCGCTGTTAGCGGCCGAGTGGACACAAGACAGACTCATGCCCACACGTGTTCGCTCATCAGCCCTTGGCTTTACCTTCTGCTTCGCCCTCGGCTTTACCTTCTCCTTCTCCTTCGGCCTTGCCTTCTCCTTCTCCTTCGGCCTTGCCTTCTGCTTCTCCTTCGCCCTTGGCCTTAGCTTCTGCCTCGCCTTCGCCCTTGGCTTTACCCTCGGCCTCGGCTTCGCCCGCAGCGACCATCAGATAGTTAGCATCGAGGTTGGTTTCGGCGGCCGATACGTTAAACGCCGAAGCGCCGACAATGATGGCAAAAACGGGTCCTGTGTAAGCGACACCCCGCGCAAGCTTGCCAAGCAACCGCTGTTTCTGTGTTTCTTTGGACATGATGTATCCCCTTCCGTTGTTTCACATTACCGCCGGGCGGGTTGCCCGGCCTTCCTTAGACCCGGAGCCAAAGATCCAGCAGACCTCAAAGACTCCCGGATTTTTGCGGCGGTGCTGTAGAACACCGCTTGTCGAGTGCCGCGGCAGCGACCTCAATATTGTTCATGTCAACCAGGTACCGATCGCAGGTTTCCAACCACTCCGCGAGCCGGGTAAACCCATGGGTATCGAGCGGCTGGCCACCAGCGGAACAACACCCCGAAATAAGCTGCCTCAGCGTTTCATTGACCGGAATTGCCCGTAAGCCGTCCTCTTCCCGGAGCCGGGCCATACTGGGAATGAGCACCGCAGACACCGTGTAGCGACGGCCGGTGACAGCCGAAGAAGCCGGCACAAGACACCCCCTGCCAGGCGTCGGCGACAATGGGCCACTAATACCCTGGTCGCCAAAGAAGCTTTCGGATAAGCCCTCCGAAACCTGCAGCGGCATCCCCAGCGCCGAAATCTGGTCGTCGGTGCCCGAGGGCAGCAGCGCGCCGCGGCTATGGTCAGCCTTCAGGCAGGCTGACAAGGCTAGCGCCAGGGCATCATGGACGGCGGGTTCGGAGTTGCCGACCAGAAACGCCTGACCGGCCAGGGTCGGGCCCGCAATCAGACCGGCGTCTATGGCAATTTCCTGCGCTTCGGCGGCATGCGTCGCCAGGCAGGCCATGAGCGCTGAGGCAACGCCGGACAGGGGCAGACGGGAACGAAGCACCCTGCCCTCCAGAATCAGGGTGAAACCCGGTGTATCGCGAACGATCTCAAGCCTGGGAAGCAATTCGGTCCCGGCGACACCGGCAACCGCCATAGGCTCAAGCAAGGCTTCGATTCGACCAATCAGCGGCGCACTGTCTGTGAACAACCGCACCCGGAAGCGTCCGCAGTCCAGCACTGCCGAAAATGGCGAGGGTTCAGGGCTCGGCGAAGTTGCCGGTGCTGCCGGCTGGTTAGCGGATGCGCCTGACTGGATCAGGAATCGGTTATTCACCCAGTCGCCGAGGGTATTCCAGACATCGTTGCGGATTGCCCAGGCGTCCGGAGCGGCGGGCATACTGCGGCTGGCCGATTCGTAAAGGGTTGCAGCAATGTCGTCTGGCCCTGCACCGTCGGTGGCCATTAGCCAGATCAGCGAGGCGGTTTCGTTCAGACCGCTCAGGTGGCCGAGGCGGGTGTCATATAGATACACTTGGTCTTCACTGAGGGTGTCTTCCGCCACCCAGCGTTCAAGGCGTGGTTGCTGAAGAGCGTGATCAGACAATGCCTGGGCCACCACCCAGTCAGACAGTCGTGGCAGCGCCATGAAAGGCAGATACGCCGCCGGGTCTGCCCCGGGCACCAGGTTCTTGAAGCCGCCGCTGCGGGCTATTTCATCTTGGGATTCCCGGACCAGGCGCTCATCCACAGAGCCGGTTTCCAAAGCGACACGCTTGCTATTAAGCCCCACGATTTCAACCATGTCGGCAACCAGTGAACCCTTAATACCCTCCTCAATGCCGCCGCCGCTTTCCGGCCCGGCGCACACTTCCAGGGAGGGACTCAGGTTGCACTCCAACACCCAGGGTTTGAGCTTTTCATCCACCAGGCAGTCAATACCCATCAGTTCGTAACAGCCCCGGGTATCCGCACCCACCACCCTTGAGCGTTCTCGCATGGGTTCCAGGGCTGCCACGCAGGTCAGGGCCACCAGGTCTTCAATCTTGGCAAACAGGGCTTTGTCATCATGGCCCTGTTCCCGAAGCCACTCCCGGTAACGCTCAAAGTCCACGAACTCCACCGGCACCTCGGCATCCAGGTTCAAGGCATTAACGTCGGGGTTGGTCAGATAGCTGTATGGATTGTTCGCGTTTTCCTCGTTATAGGGTGCGGAAGCCAGCTTGGCAAAACCCTGCTGGTAGAGATACACCCGAAAAGGCGATACCGAGGACACCAGAACATAAAGACGGAGAACATATTTCCGACCATGCATGGTGTGGGGGTTTTCGAGGTATTCCTGAACCATCCAGGAGGATTCCAGCGGCACATCGGCCGGATCTCCAACCAACTGGATACCTTTACCTCGCGCGGCGTTCTTCGGTTTCAGAATCCAGCGTTTACCCGGATCGTCCAGCGCTGCCTGCTGGAACGCGTGGTAGTCTTCCGGCATAGAGAAGACTCCTGGCACAAACGCGAGGCGATCCGTCAGGTGTCCGCTCCCTTTGTCCTGTCGTTCAGCCCGCTCGCGCAGGTCCATCAGGCTGCGGTAAAGGCAGCTCTTCACTGTGAGCGCATTGTTGCCCGGAATGTGATTGATCTTCCTTTCCGGTCCGACCTCGCTGAAGTCGTTCTGATCCGGCATGCCGGTATACCAGCAGGCGTCCCACTTCTCGGCACTTTCTGCCTTTTGCCACTGAGATTTGTCCAGCGATTGCTCAAAGAACCTGTCCTGCTCGTAGGACCTGTTGCCACCCATCCAGTAGTACCGAGTCATGGTGCCGTGCTCTCCATTCCGATTGGCCACTGCCTCGACGCTTTACAAGACAGTGATTTATTGGCGTTTCGAGGATAGAGACACATGTGAGTTGCAACTGTTACACCAAGAGCTGAACTTTTCTGCGGCTCAGAACCCTATTCGTGAAAGCTCGATGCCGGAAAATGTGGCAGGGGCCGCAATGACCGGCCGTGGTTGATAATGGTGAGCTTAGAAAAGTGTGGAGAGCAGGCCTCGTTTCATAACCGACTGACTTGGCAGATTACCTGCAGCGTAGAACCTTGTACCTGCTCTCAGGTCAAGGTGCATTCCTCTTTGTCAGGCGGCACAACAGGACAACTTGGTGACGTCCTTGGTAAAGGTTTGGGCACAGAGCTTCAGCCCCTCCACCATGGTGAGATAGGGAAACAGCTCGTCGCCGATCTCTTGCACGGTCATGCGCGCCCGCAGTGCCATCACCGCCGTCTGGATCAGTTCACCCGCCTCGCCGGTGACCGCCTGGACCCCAAGCAACCGTCCTGAGCCACGCTCGGCCACCATCTTGATAAAACCGCCAGTCTCGAAATTCACCAGCGCCCGCGGCACGTTTTCCAGATTGAGCGAACGGGTGTCCACTTTGAAGCCCCGCCTGACGGCCTCGGCTGCTGTCAGGCCGACAGTAGCCACCTGGGGATTGGTAAAGACCACCGCCGGCATGGCGCTGAGATCCAACCGTGCATCGCCGCCGGTCATATTCACCGCAGCCCGGCTGCCTCCGGCGGCGGCTACATAAACAAACTGGGGCTGGTTGGTACAGTCGCCAGCGGCGTAAATGCCCGGCACCCGAGTCTGGAGTTGATCGTTCACGATGACGGCACCGTGATCTGTCTCTACGTCGATCGCATTCAGGTTCAGCCTTTCAGTGTTCGGGGTGCGACCCACCGCCACCAGAAGTCGATCGGCCCGCAGCTCCCCGGCATTCGAGGCGACAATGAACTCATCATTGGTATAGCTGACCTGGCTCGCCTGCGTGTCATTCAGGACGCTTATACGCTCAGCCTGGAACGCTGTTTGAATGGCTTCTCCAACAGCGGGGTCTTCACGAGATAATAGCCTGCTGCGTGCCAGAATCGTCACCTCGCTACCCAGCCGGGCAAACGCCTGGGCCAGTTCCACCGCCACCACCGAGGCCCCGATGACAATCAATCGGTCCGGAATGGTGTCACTGGCAAGCGCAGTGGTGGAGGTCCAGTATGGCGTATCGGGCAGGCCCGGAATCGGCGGTATGGTTGGCCGCGCACCGGTACCAATGAACGCACGGTCAAAGCCGATCTCGTGTTCCTTGCCGTCAGCACCATTGACCCGCACCGTACTGGCATCCATAAAACGAGCCTCACCCTGCACGACCGTGATATCAAGGTTTTCTTCCAAGATCCCTTCATACTTGGAGTGCCGCAGTTCATCAACACGGGCCTGCTGTTGGGCCAGCAACAGGGGGCGGTCGATTATGGGTTCGGTCGCCGTGATGCTTTCGTCAAATGGACTTTTGCGGCGCAAATGAGCGATGTGGGCCGCCCGGATCATGATTTTGGAGGGCACACAGCCAGTGTTGACGCAGGTTCCACCGATGGTGCCGCACTCGATGAGTGTCACTCGGGCACCGCGTTCAGTCGCCTTCAGGGCGGCGGCCATGGCACTACCGCCGCTGCCAATCACTACGATGTGCAAGTTGTTGTCACTCATAAACGTTACTCCTTAGTCGATGGGCTATCGAAGCAGGCATCGTGTTTCTTCTTGCGCCATAAGGCATAGCAGGTCAGGCCAATAAAAAAGGCGAGCGCGGGCAACAGCACGTAGTCGAGATAACCGGTCAGTGCAGCCAGGCCTAGCGTCCCAAGCAAAATTACCAATATCGGCGTAAAGCAGCAAAGCGCAACAAGTACGGTGCCAATGACACTCACCCGCAACAGGGTTTTGGGGTTGTGCATGGTTACTCCTGTGTCGCCTGGCTTTGTTTCAGCGTGGACGGATAGCCTGCGTTAGTCGTGGCTTGAGTCAGTGCCTCAACGGAGGTTTTCGCATCGTCGAAGGTGACCGTAGCATCACGTTCTTCATAACGGACATCGACAGCGCTCACTCCCTCGACCCGGGTGAGAACAACTTTGACGGTGATTGGGCAGGCCGAGCAGGTCATGCCTGGCTGGCCTCCGCAGGCCGGTATATCTGACGCCAGGCAAAAGTCATTGCCACCAGCGCAGCCCCGATGAACCATGGTCGAAAGGGTTCCAGGGCGGCCAGGTTGCCGATCCAGGCGCCGGAAATGCCCAGCGTGATTAACACCAAGGGGCCAAGACAGCAGGCAGACGCCACGACAGCTGCAATGCCCCCCAGCAATCAGCGAACCGCGACCTGCTTTTGATTCTGACATTACAATGGTTCCTTTCATGACATGGATGACGGCGTTAAGGTTACTCCCGTAGTCAGCTACGGAATCAAGCCCTATGTCTAAAAAACAATGCTCAATGACTATCGGTGTACTGGCCAAGGCCGCCGGTATGGGGGTGGAAACCATCCGTTATTACCAGCGCAGAGGACTGGTGGCTGAACCTGAAAAACCCTATGGCAGCATTCGTCATTACGACGAGCAGGCATTGGCGCGCCTTCACTTCATTCGAACCGCCCAATGGTTGGGGTTCAGTCTGGATGAAATCGGAGGGCTGCTTAAGCTGGAAGACGGTGCCCATTGTGATGAAGCTCGAGTCCTGGCTGAGCGCAAACTGGATGATTTGCGACGCAAGATCGCCGCCTTGCGACAGATGGAATCCACTCTGGATAGCCTAGTGGAACGTTGCCGGTGCAGTGAAGACCCGCAGCGATGTCCGATCATTCATTCGCTGCGGGGTCAACGTGATATCCCGGACGAGGGGATCGAAAGATGAGATTTTTCCGTTGCTGGATGGCCAGCCCAAAAGCGGCCATGGAACGAACTCTCGCCATTGCCATGCGCCATGCCGCCGAACCCGCCATGAGAGAGCCAAAGCTATTTTTCGGATCTTTGCTTGATAGCAACTTGCAGTTATCTACAGTTTTTTCCCACTTTGTGTAACAACAACGGTTCTGTCTAGTCTGTCTCAAAGGGACAGCGATCCCTCACGTTATTCAACTAAAGCGGAGACACTCTATCTCCAATAACCTTCAACCAGTTCTCAAGGCACTGTTGCTGAACCTCATGGTCAGCTTTGCGGCATCGACGGATACGGCCCGGTTTCGTAGTTGAGCGGGGAAGGCCAGCTCCTGCTATTCCATCGTTCTGCAGAACACCATAGACGCAAGCGATGGGAGGAGACGGTCAGATCCGGAGTAATGACCGAGCGCGAGCTGATTAAAAGAGCGCA
Organism: Marinobacter sp. BSs20148; assembly: GCF_000283275.1. NCBI lineage: Bacteria > Pseudomonadati > Pseudomonadota > Gammaproteobacteria > Pseudomonadales > Marinobacteraceae > Marinobacter > Marinobacter sp. BSs20148. The sequence goes on along the minus strand of NC_018268.1, from coordinate 160,477 downwards.
AAGTAATTTTATTAACATCAAGTTCTGAAGCTGTTCATCCTCGCTTTAAAAATCGAGTCATCCGGGTGCCTTCATGCTGGGCATAAAATAGCAACCGGACCTGGAGTAGGCCGAGGCTTCCGTGCGTCTCTAAGACGCAATCCATCAACGCGCCCACTTTTACCGGATCCGTTACACTAACTTTTCCTTCTCTCCTGGCAGTTGGGAAGGCGAGCATGGCAACGACCGGTATGACTACCATCAACAACCGAAGATAGCACTCAACCAAAACGGAGAAAGCGAGACCAGGGCCGCCTAACGGCGACGTGCTATCCCTCCCCGACCCAATGGACGGGGTATCTCGCGCAAACCTGATGAAAGCATCTGACTTATTCGTAAAAGCGCTAGAAAATGAGGGAGTCCAGTACATTTTTGGCGTTCCCGGCGAAGAAAATCTCGATTTACTGAATTCATTAAAGAACTCGAGCATCCGCTTGATTCTCACCCGCCATGAACAAGGCGCGGGTTTCATGGCCGCCACCTATGGCCGTTTAACCGGTCAGCCCGGCGTCTGCTTGGTAACCCTTGGGCCTGGCGCAACCAATCTGATCACGCCGGCGGCTTTCGCCCAATTGGGCGCCATGCCGATGTTCATGATCACCGGACAAAAACCGATCAAAACAAGCAAGCAAGGTCGCTTTCAAATCCTCGATGTGGTGGATTTGATGCGCTCGGTCACCAAATCCACCAAGCAGATTGTCAATGGCAACACCATCGCCTCACTGGTGCGCGAGTCATTTCGCCTGGCCATCGAAGAAAGGCCGGGGGCCGTGCACCTGGAATTACCAGAGGACATCGCCGACGAGGAATGTGCGGAGACGGTTTTTCCGCCGATTGGTCACCTCCGCCCCCACGCCACAAAAGACGCACTGCGCGAAGCAACCAGCATGATCGAGGCGGCAAAAAGCCCTCTACTGTTGATCGGAGCGGGTGCTAACCGCAAACGCGTCAGCGAAGCATTGACGGCTTTCGTCGAGGCCACCGGCATTCCGTTTTTCACGACCCAAATGGGCAAAGGTGTTGTCGACGAACGCCACCCCCTTTACTTGGGATCAGCCGCCTTGTCCGACCACGATTTCTTGCATTGCGCCATTGACCGAGCGGATCTGATTATCAATGTGGGCCATGATGTAGTGGAAAAGCCCCCGTTTTTTATGGAGCATGACGGCAAGCAAGTCATTCATGTGAATTTTTCACCTGCCGAGGTGGACCCAGTGTACTTCCCCCAACTCAACGTGGTTGGGGATATCGCCTTTTCCGTGCAGCAACTGTCGAAGCTTATTGAAAACAAAGACCATTGGGACCTGTCCTTTTTCAAAACCATCAAAACAGAAGTAGACCAGCATCTGTCGAAGTATTTTCTCGATACCCGGTTCCCGATGCTGCCGCAACGTTTAGTACATGTGCTGCGGGAAACCCTGGCGGAAGACGCAGTGCTTAGCCTGGATAACGGCGTTTACAAAATATGGTTCGCCCGCAACTACAAATGTTATTTCCCCAACACCATGCTGCTGGATAATGCACTGGCTACCATGGGCGCGGGCTTGTCCAGCGCCATGATGGCTAAAATGCTGTACCCCAAGACTCAAGTCGTGGCTGTTTGTGGTGATGGCGGTTTCATGATGAATTCACAGGAGCTGGAAACCGCTGTTCGCCTGAAGCTTAATCTCGTGGTGATCATCGTCAACGACAATGCCTACGGCATGATTAAATGGAAACAGCATGCCATGGGTTTCGACAATTTTGGCTTGGATTACGCCAACCCGGATTTTGTTACTTACGCCCAAAGTTACGGCGCCCACGGCTACCGGATACAAAACGATGAGCACTTTCAACAAACTCTGGACACATGCTTGGCGTCTAGCGGGGTTCACGTCATTGAACTGCCCGTGGATTACTCACTCAATCACGAAATCCTCAACGTCATGCTTAAGGAGAAAACATGCCAACTGTGAACACAACCAACAGTGTGCAAGTGTTTCGGCCTTATGACCAAAGGGTGATCCGCGAGATCCCCATGGACTCGGCGGAAATGGTCATGGGCGCCCTCGCTGAGGCGCATCAACTCTTTCAGGATCAGTCGCCCTCGGACTGAGCCTTAAACTGCAATCTCGACACCGTTACCAGTTTTCCCCGAACGGTCTTATGTCCAGTTCGAAGGTCCAGGCCGAAGGATCCTGGTGACACAGGGTCCAAATCGCATCCGCCACGGCAGATGGGTTGACGAAAAAATCATCCGTTTTGTCATGCAGCCACTCGCGGGTACGTGGCAAATCCACCACGCCGTCAATCACCACGTTGGCCACATGAATTCTTTCCGGCCCCAACTGCCGGGCAAGGGATTGCGCCAGGCTGCGCTGGGCCGCCTTGGCCGAAGCGAAAGGTGCAGAATTTGCCCGCCCCCGGGTCGCAGCAGACGCACTGGTCACCACAATACTGGCCGTGTCGTGCTTGCGCAGTTGCGGCAAAACTGCTTTGGTGGCCGCTACAAGGCCTTGGACGTTGGTGCGCCAGCTGGCCTCAAAATCGTCGAAGCTGGCCTCCTCCACATTCTTGAAAACACCAGCCCCGGCATTGTAGAGCAGCACCGATACCGGGCCGAGTATCTGCTCGATCGCCTGGAACGTTGAATTTACGCTATCAATCTCTGTGGCATCGTACTCATAGGCATGGGTATTCGGAATCTGTTGCGCCAGGGATTCGAGGTAATCCCGGCTGCGCGCCAGCATCGCCACCTGGAAGCCTCCCTCACTGAAACGGCGGGCCAATGCTTCACCGTTGCCGGGTCCCACACCAATAATCACGCACACTTTGTTCATTGATCGCTCCTTTTGTTCGACCATCTTGGAAATCGTCTCATTACAAATTACAGGTAACGGCTTGACCCGGCCAATAGCAGTTGCAGGCTTCGTTGCATTGTCCTTGCTGCATGGCAAGGCCCAACAAGTCAGTCGATCGTGACAATAATACCGCCAGCCGCGTCGGCATCTTCCTGATCGTGTGTTACCAGCACCGCAGGCACATTCTGTTGACGCAGGTGCTCAAAAACGACAGCTCGCAATTCCCGCCGCAAGGGCGCATCCAGCTTGGAAAAGGGCTCATCTAACAGGATTGCCCGGGGTCGGGAGAGTATCAGCCTTACCAGCGCGACCCGCGCCCGCTGTCCACCTGAAAGCGTCTCGGGGTCGCGGTGTCCGAACCCCGCCAGGCCAACACTGGCAAGCGCGTTTTCTACCCGCTCGGCTACGCCGTCTTTTCCTACGCGGGCGCCAAATCTTACATTTCCGGCAACGGACAAATGCGGAAACAGCAACGGGTCCTGGAACAGCAGACCCACTCCGGTCTTTTCTGCCGGTCGGCCGGTAATATCCTCACCGTCCAGAATGGCCCGGCCGGTCGCGTGAAAGCTGGGCGACATGAAGCCGGCAATCCAGGCCAGCAGCGTGGACTTGCCAGAGCCGGAGGGGCCCATAACGGTCAGCACTCCGCCGGGGCTGATGGTTTCGTTCAGATGAAGCAGACGGTGCCCATGTAGCTCCAGGGCAACGTTTTGCAGTTGTAAGCAGCCAGCCTTAGCTAAAGGGCCTGCATGCCCCGACGTTCTTTCCATAATAACCTCGGAATCAGTAGTGCCAGCAGAAAGCCAATGAAAGGTGTGATGGCCTGCACCATGGCCCAGACCCCAATAAGGCGGCGATCCCCACCCGATGAAAGTGCCACCGCCTCCGTCGTCACCGTGACGATGCGCCCACCCCCCAGCATTTGGGTAGGTAGGTAAAGGCTGACGCTGATTGCCACGCCCAGAGCCATCGCGGTCAGCACCGGCCTCAGCATCATCGGCAATCGAATGCGCCAGAAAGCCTGATTGACCGAGAGTCCCAATGATCGGCCCAGGATGACCCACCGAAAATCAAAGCGACGGTAGGGTTCCACCAGCGTCAGATACACATAAGGCAACACGAAAAGCAGGTGGGCCCAGACCACCACCCAGAGCGCCGGCGCCTGCCCCGCTATTTGGCTTAGCACGGTAATGCCGGACAGAAAGCCCACCTGCGGCACCAGCAATGGTAGATAGAGCAGCCAGAGCGCGCGGGGAGTCGGTCGGTTCCGGCGCTGCTCATGCTCCAGCGCAGCGAGCACCATGGCCACAGCCAGCGCGGATGCCGCCGTCGCGATGACCATGGTCATCCAGAACGGCCGGGCCAAATCCGGCAGTGCCTGCAGCCAGTGGCTCGTGGTAATAGACCCTGGCCAGGCGTCGGGAAAACGCCAGAAGCCGGCGACGGAGTTGAGCGCAAGGGCGAACAGTCCCAGCATCGGCAGCAGCGTTGCAATCAACATGAGTCCGCGCCCGGCCAGCCATAACGTGCCGTCAAATCGTTGCCGGTTGCCGCCGGCTATCCAGGCATTGAAGCCCGTGCCAATCAGTTTCTCCAACCCCCACCAAACTGACAACGTCGATACGGTTACCAGAAGCTGAAGCAGCGCTCCAGCCGAGGCCAGAAAACGGCGGGAAAGGTCCGGATCATTGAACCATTGCACCACCTGAACACTCAGGGTGGAAGGTAGATTGGGCCCCAGAATCATCGCCACATCCACCGTGGACGTGGCAAACGCCAGCACCGCATACACTGGCAGTCGGATCAGCGGATAAAGTGCCGGAGCCACCGTTTTGAACCAGGCAACCCGAGGCAGGTAACCAAGGGAACGTGCCAGCATGACTCGCTGACCTGCATTGAGCTGAGGCAAACCCGCCAGACTGACCAGTAGCAGGAAAGGAATTTCCTTGAACACCAGGCCGCTGATCAGCGATATGCCGAAAGGATCATTCAGCAACAGCCAATCCGGTGGTCGCTCAAACCCGGTCAATGACGGGGAAAGCCACCGCAGCAGCAAGCCGGAAGGCGCGACCAGAAAAGCAAACCCGAACGCCGCGGCGGCATGGGGGATCGACAACAGGGGAGAAACCAGCCGCTGGATCCAGCGATCAAACCGGGTATTGGCAATGGTCGACAGAAACAGAAAGACGATGATCAGCGCCAGGCCGGTCGCCAACAGGCCACTACTAAAACTCACGGCAACCGACCGCAGAATGCCAGGCGTTGCCGCCAGCTCAAGCCACGGACGAAACGACCAGTCATTGCCCCCAAGTACAGGCAGGTAGCCAAAAGCCGGTGGCACGGTAAACAAGGTGCCTCCTACCACCGGCAAGACCAGACTGAGAACAATAATCCAGGGTGCAAGGCGCAGCATTGGCAAGCTCAGATCATCATCAAATGGGGTCAGTTGCCGCTGTATCGCTCAAGCCAGGCGGTTTCCAGGGCCTCAACCCAGCTGGCATGAGGTTCCTCCACGACCTGTTGGAGCTCTGCCGGTGTCACTCCGCCCTTAGGCGACGGCAATGCTTCGAACAGAGCTCTCTGTTCGGCGTCCAGTTGATCCATAGACAGCACAGTCAGGAAGCCCCAGTTGTCAGGATGCTGCGCGTAGGCTTGAGCTTCCGGGGACAGCAGGAAATTCGCTACCACCATGGCGGCTGACTTATGCTGGGCGTTGAAGGGTATGGCCAGAAAGCTGACGTTGCCGATGGTGCCCCCGTTCAGCACATAGCTCTCCACCGTTGGCGGCAGCTCGTTGTTGGCGATGGCGGCTGGCACCTCGGCGGGCCAGAAGGAGAAAGCCAGGCTGAGCTCGCCATCCCCCATCAGGCGACGCAGGGCCGGACCATTGTCGGGAAAATTACGGGCGGACCGCCAAAGGTGTGGGTGAAGTTGATCCAGAAAATTCCAGAGTGGCGCTGTGACCGCCTCGAAATCTGCCTCGGCAACCGGTCCATACAGCGCGTCTCCATCGCCTGTCAGTTCAATTAAAGCCTGTTTCAGGAACGTGGTGCCCAGATACTGAGGCGGCTTGGGATAGGAAAACTCACCGGGATTTTCCTGCGCCCATTCAAGCAGCCCAGGCATCGAGCCCGGAGGGTTGTCCGTCAGCGATTTGTCGAAATAGAACACCACCTGCGCCTTGCCCCAGGGCGCCTCCATGCCCTCCACCGGCACGGTAAAGTCGGTCGTTACTGCGGGGTTATTTTCGGGGTCTGTCAGGCTGAAGTTCGGCAGTTGCCCGACCCAGGGGCCAAACAGCAGGCCTGCCTCCTTAAGCGTTGCGAAGTTCTCGCCGTTTATCCAGATCAGGTCAACAGCGCCTTCGGAGGTGTTACCCCCCTGCTTTTCCGCAACGACCCGTGAAACGGCCTCGGCGGTATCACCCAGTTTCACGTGGACAAGGTCGATACCGTAACGTTCCTCGACCTGCCCTGCGGCCCAGCGGATGGTGTTATTGGTGTTCGATTCTCCGCCCCAGGCGTTGAAATAGACCGTTTGTCCGCGCGCCTGCTCAACGATGGCCGGCCATTCATCAGATACTGCAGCATGGCTTCCCAGCGGCAGCGCCAGGCTCACGGATAACGCCAGTAAAGTAGACTTCATCAGGACCTCTGTTTGTCGTTGTTAGTTGGTTAAAAACCGTGCAGGCCACCGCCTAAGCCAGCAGCCGTTCCAGCTCATCGAATTCAGATACGATGGCGTCAATGACCGCTGGTTCCAGGTAATGTTTCGCCCGATCCCGCACATGGGCATTGAGTGCATTTTCATTATTAGATTCGGACCAGCTTTGGCCGCCATCCGGCCCGGGTGCGGTACTGGACAGTGCCAGCCACTTTGCACACCAGGTCGTTGACCACAACCACATAAGTCGACGAAGCGGCACATGCCAGGGGCGGTGATCGGCGCCCCTGGCACCAAAAGCCTGCTCCCACGACTGATACGCATAGGCGATGTCGTCGACCGCCAGAACGGCGTAAGAGTTCATGTCCCAAGTGGTCGAGGTGTACAGGGTACTATGGGCCAGGTCGAAGCCCGGGTAGCTGATGCGACACTTTTCAAGATCCACCATCCAGGCGGCGCCTTGTTTGTCGACCAGAAAGTTGCCGGGGTGGGCATCAAAGGTGATCAGGCTTTCTGGCGGTCGCTCATCCAGGCCGGCCAGTCTGGTGGCGAACTCAAGCTGCCCCTGCACCCGGGCCTGAACGTCGGCGGACAACCCGGCGCGCGCCAGGAACTCCGCCTGGCTGCGGATTTCCTGAATCATGCTGACCAATGGATCTTCAGGAAGGCTCAGGCGCTGGTGGCTCGCTTGCGGCACATCAACACAATGTATTCTCGCCAATGACAGGCTCAGAGACGCCACATGCTCAGGCAACGCCAATGGCACACCGTCCACATAATCCAGCACCAGAGCACCCCGGGGCAGCGCCGGGCTGACCGGTAACACCTGGTGCAGTGCTGGCGTTACCAAAGAGGGCGCCGCCGCCTGAAAACAGATTGCTTCGTGGGCCAGATGCGGTTCCGGATCCAGGCCCACCTGGCTTTGTTTGGGAATACGCAGTAACTGGCCGCTATCGCCAAGAAGCACATGGGCGTGGGCTAACCCGGTGTCCTGAAGGAAGCGCAGGGATTGTCCGCGCCAGACGGTGTCCGCAAGGCGTTTTTCAAGGCCCGCTTCCGATACGCCGAGGGCGTGAAACATTCCGTTTTGCCCCTGGTTCAGATTCCGGGTCATGATACTGCCACCACGCCATGTTGGCTCGAACGCCGCTGGGGCTGGAAGCGGGTTTCGTAGCCGTGTTTGCAACGTCGGTGACAATGCCAACAAAGGACATAATAGATGGATTCCACGGTCGTTGATCCTTGCTCGGTCAGAAAATTCAACAATTTGAATCTTCAGGACACATGACTTTAATAAAAATTACAGAAACCCCGAAAAATAATGGCCACAGATAAAGGCAACGGCGCTCTGTTACACACGCGATGCTCACAACCTCAGGCCTGAGTATCGAGACGCAAAAAACGAGACAGTCGGGAGTGAGGGCGCCGGCTGAGATACAGCGGCAGTGTGCTCATGACGACCAGAATGACCACAGCAGCGACCACGGTCAGCAAAGGGCTCAGCTCAAAGCTGTGACCCAGTCCGGCAAAAACGAAAGTCATGGGCAGCATGCCAAGGGTGGTCGCGAGCGCATAACGCCAAAACGATATCGCAGTGACACCGGCGGCATAACTGATCAGCGCAAACGAAAACAATGGGATCAGGCGCGTCAGCGTCACCGCCATGAACAGAAAACGCTGGGAACCGGTGGCTGAAAATACCGGGTTATCGCCCAGTTTGCGCCGAACCGCCTCACGCCCCAGTACCCGCGCCAGATAAAAAGCAATGATAGACCCGGCGAGGGCTCCCGACACTGCAATCGCAGTTCCAGTGAACACGCCGTAAACGAGACCTGAAGCAGCACTGATGGGCAGTGTCGGAATCGGCCCGACAACCACCGCGAGGATCATCAACAGCATCAGCAACACTGGCCCGGACATGCCCTGCTGGTTAAGCCACTCAGCCAACGCTTCTGGCGCCAGACTAACAGGCATACCCAGCTGACGAAGAAGCAACCAAATAGCCCCCATCACGAGTGCAACTATGATCAGAAAAGTGAGCCGGAAAGCCCATTGTGAACGGTTCATTAGAGTATTCTACCGGCCACGTTGAAGGCGGGAAGCATTTTCGGGAATTTTCAACTGCGTATTAAATGGTACTTGTTACTGAGCGATCATTCAATCTGCCCGCTATGCCGAGGCTGGCGGTGCGGAGTTGGCCAAGCATGTGGCTGGCTAGATTCCATTCTGGCCGGACTTAAAAGCCACCCTTGCAGAGCGAAACTTTTTTGCTTGGGATTTGAAGACGTTAGGGACGATATGACTTACATTGTTGACGCTTACTAACCCGCCACGAGAGCAGACTGGCGTCAGTCGCGGGTAGACGGGCAGGGCGCGCCACAGGGCGCACAGGCTGAGTCGTCTTTCTGCGACAGCGCGGTTTGCACATTGCCCTGGCCTGAGTTGAACGCAAACGTCGGGCTATTCAGGTGGTCGATGACAATCAGTATCAAAATGGCACCCAACAACGCCAGAACGCGACTTTTACGGTAAGCTGGATTCATAACTGTGCTCCCGTTGTCAGTTCGGCAGGCGGAACCAGGGCCGCAGGCGAATACCAATGTAAGACCCACCAAACGCGCAAGCGAACCATATCCAGGCGTGCAGGCTGGCCGAACCAATACCTGAGAAAAGCGCACCTATATTGCAGCCAAAACCTAAGCGAGCACCGTAGCCCAGCAACAGGCCGCCCACCACCGCCGCCAGAAACGGGCGACCTTGGAGCTTGTTGCGACTGGCTTCGTTGAAACGATTAGCCAAACCTGCGGCCAGCATGGCGCCTAACAGCAGGCCAAAATTCATCACCGATGGAATGTTGGTGAGCAGAGAATCTTTCAGAGCCATGGCCGGGTATTCCCATTGCCAGAACTCAAACTGACCCATGTCGACGCCGATGGATTGCAGCGCTTTAGCGCCCCATACATTGAACGCAAAGGTGATGCTCCAGGGCGCCCCACCGATGGCCAGGGTAAGAATATTGCCGGCGGCCAGAATCGAAATGGCCCAGGTGAACGGCCAACGGCCGGTTACCAGTGTGCGCCAGAAACCCTGACCTTTCTGTTTCCACAACAGCTCATCGCTGGCCACTTGGCCGTGCGCTTTGCGCTCAATGCGACTGATCCAGCGAGCAATCAATAGCAAGCCGACCAGCTGCAACACGATGGCGCCGGGCACGCCAAAACTCGCGACCAGCGGCACCGGGTCAAACCCGGGCTGATCCAGCCACCAAGGCAAATGAATAGAACCCAGCACCGTACCAATGATGAAGAACACCAGGGTGATGATCATCCGCAGATTGCCCGCGCCTACAGTGAACAAGGTGCCGGAGCCACAGCCACCACCCAGCTGCATGCCCAAACCAAACATGAAGGAACCCACCACCAGTGAGGTACCCACTGGCGCTACTGCACCAATCAAACCGGGTTGACCGCTGTAAAGCAGCGGCACCATCACAATGGAGGTTACCCCAAACAGCAACAGCTGAGCTCGCATGCCGGCGCCGCGCTTGTGCACAACAAGGTTGCGCCATCCGGCGGTAAAACCAAACGCGCCGTGGTAAAGCGCAATACCCAGCACCGTACCAATCGCAAATAACACCACCATGAACGGTGCGGTTTCAAGCCAGATGAGTCCACCCAGAAGGGCAAAACCGACCAGTGCTGTTACTACAACAAAACGATCTACCTGCCAGGTCGATTGAATCGCTGAAGTGGGGGCAGCAACTTCACTCATGCCATTCTCTCTTGCTGTCTAAAGCATCACGTGGAATCAATTAAATACGTCGAGCAGTTTCGCTAAACCTTTCTTCTCCACCTGCATCGGCCGATTGCTGTCCTGAGACCACTCTGCCATGGAGCCGTCATACAGCGCCACTTCGTCAAATCCGGCCAGCTCACTCAGCACAAACCAGTCGGTGGCGGCCCAGTGGGCGGTGTTGCAGAAGGCAATGGCGCGCTTGTCGCGATCCAGACTGGTGCTTTGCAGCTGGCCGGCAATGGTGTCGGAGTTCAAGTACCAGGCTTTACCCTGCTGGCTGAGAAAGTTCTGGTGGGGAAGATTCATCGCACCAGGAATGGTGCCCGCAGCTTTGGCCACCGATGATTTTTCTTTGCCGGTAAAATAGTCCGCCGGGCGAGCGTCTACCAGCTGGCCTTGATTCTGGCGGGCGTCGTCTACTTCTTCAAGCGTGGCCAGCAGCTTTGGTTGTAGCTCGCCTTCGAAAGCACCGAAAGGACGCTGTGCGCCTTCACCACTGGCCACTTCAAATCCAGCCTCGTTCCAGCCGGCAAAGCCGCCGTTCAAAATGGTCACCGCATCGTGGCCCAGTACCTTGAACGTCCAGTACACCCGGGCAGCACTGCCAAAGTCGGTGGGGCCGGTTCCGGCTGGCACCAATACAACCGTATCGCCATTATTGATGCCTAGGCCGCTGATCAGGCGCTCTAGACTGGGCACCGGTGGCATAACACCGGTTACGCCATCACGACTTTCACGCCAGCCATCGTCGGTGTAGCTGCTATAAACCGAGCCAGGAATATGCGCTTTGCGAAAAGTGCTGCGGTCGCCGCCGTTATCAATCCCGGAACGGATATCGACAATAACCAATTCAGACTGCTGGCGCTGTTGTTGCAGCCAGTCGGCATCAACCAGCGGAGGTAAGTCGCGGTCAGCGGCTGTTGCCAGCGAGCTGAACAGAATAAGGAAGGAAACAAAAAAACGGGCCATAACATCACTCCACGCAAGAATTCTAACAGAGTGGCATTATGGCTTATTCAAAAAAGAATTAACACACGTTTATTTATTCCTTTTTAGAATAAGATCATAGTGCTTACCTTTGGCATTCGGGCAAATCCGGGTTCAGGGTATAGGTACCGGTTACTCGAGCGCTGGCCAATACGTGCTCTTTCATGGCATTACGCACGCTCACGCCATCGAATTCTCCGCTAAGCCCCAGAGTTTCTATATCTAGTGCATATACCTCGTAGTGGTAATGGTGCAGCAACTCGTCATTCCAGGGCGGGCACGGCCCATCGTAACCAAAATAGGTGCCGGCCATATCCGGATTGCCTGCCAGAAACTGGGTGAAGCTGTTCACACCGCGCACACCTACCGGGCCGCCGCCGGACCCCTTGCCCTTTGGAATAACGCCGTCGCTGTCTTCGCCTTCCGGCAGGCAGCGCATGCGGGCAGGAATATCGACCAGCAGCCAATGGAAGAAGTCGACCCGCGGAATGTCTTTGGAGACGGTTTTACCTTCCTGATTGGCATCGTCTGCGATGCTGGGCACGTCTGGATCAAACATCACAATGGCGAAGCTGCGCGTGCCTTCCGGCACTTGATCCCAGATCATTTCCGGGCTGCGATTAGCGCCAAAACTCATGTGATCGTCTTCATTGAACACGCCAAAGGCAAACTTCTCTGGTGCCGGGTTACCGTCTTCAATTCCTGACACTGTCAGTTTCACGTCAAATCCTCCTTAGCCCTGACCACTTTTGGTCAGCAATTGATCGTCAACGTTTTTCACCACCATTGTGGCAGAATTCCAGCGAATCTGTGATACAAAGGCCAACCATATCGCCTATGCCTTTTTTATCAACCACTACTGCATGGAATTGTTGTCAACCTTATGTTTAATGAAGGAGAAATAATCCACCACGTACGCGACGCTCTGGGCAGCGTGCTGGTTATCGACGAGCGCAAACACCGTGTTTTGACGTTCAACTCTATTTTTGAACAAAGCAAAATAGACCGCCGCACACCCCATCTGCCCGTGCACGAATACAATCGCGCCATGATGCTGCCCGCCGCCTTCCATATGCCGGCCCGGGTAACCGTTCTGGGCCTGGGTGGAGGCGCGTTGGCGAGTGCGTTTCACCATCTCAACCCCGAATGCACCGTACACGTGGTGGAACTGCGACAGATTGTGGTGGATGTGGCCCGGGAATTTTTCAGCCTGCCGCAAACCGACCGCATGCAGGTTACCGTCGCCGACGCCCGCGTTGCGCTGGAACAACTACCTGACGCCAGCAGCGATATGATCCTGGCTGACCTTTACAACGCCGATCGTATGAGCCCGGCCCAGTCACAACGGGTTTTTATGGACAGCTGCGCCCGCGTATTAACAGATGACGGCTGGCTGGCACTGAACTACCACCGCCCACCCGTTCCCAACGACGCCTGGTTCCGCCAGCTGAAGAAACACTTTCCGGTATTGCTAGTGTTCCGCAGCAAAACCAACAACACCGTGCTTTACGCCAGTAGACAGCCACTTGAGGCCATAAATGCCAAAGATCCGAAGCTAAACGCTCTGGAACGCACGCTGCCGATTGGATGGCGCAAACTGATGGCCAAAGTGAGCCGCCTGGAATAAAAATGAGTCGCTTGGAATAATGCACACGGTGCCTCTGATGTCTTTACAAGTGAAATAACTCAGCAACATTGCTTACACGGTGTTCATTGTTTGCTGGCGCATGGCGCGTTAATATCAAACGCTTGCTATAGGTCTCAGTCACGACAACAAAGCGCTTTTATACGCCAGCAGTAAGAGCGCTTTGTTCTCTTTTCTGTAAAGGCCCAATGCGATGGTTGCTCCGAGAAATAAATCCCATAATAGTAGCCCCCACCATATAGTCATTGTTGGCGGCGGTGCCGGCGGCCTTGAATTGATTACCAGCCTTGGCAACACACTGGGGAAAAAAGGCAAAGCCCGCATTACCTTGGTGGATGCCGGTCTGACACACGTCTGGAAACCTCTGCTGCACGAAGTTGCCTCTGGCTCCCTGGACGCCAATGCCAACGAGATCAATTACCGCGCCCACGCTCGCAAACATCATTACGAATTTCAGCTCGGCCGCATGAGCGGCCTGAACCGCGCCACCAAAACTCTTGTGGTTGCCCCGTTTATGGGTGAAAGCGGCGTAGAAGTGGTGCCCGAAAGGGAAATTAGCTACGACACGTTAGTAATTTCTGTAGGCAGTACCGCGAACGATTTTGGCACCCCCGGGGCTCAGGAAAACTGTCTGTTTCTGGACAGTCTGTTACAAGCCCGACGCTTTCATAACCTTATGTTGAACGCCTTTTTACGCAAAAACCACGAAGCTCAGCAAGGCCGCCAACACCGCCTGCACATCAATATAATTGGCGCTGGCGCTACCGGTGTGGAGTTGGCAGCCGAATTGCGTCTGGCCTCGCGCGAACTGCCGGTGTACGGCATGAACCACCTGCGCGCGTCTGACGTGTCTATTTCAGTGATTGAAGCGGCCGACCGTATTTTGCCTGCATTGCCCACACGACTGTCTTCTGCGGCAACTCGCGAGCTGGAACATCAGCACGTAAAGGTGCTGACGGGCCAACCGGTCAGCGAAATAAAAGAAGACACTGTTGTGATGAAGGACGGCGCCGAGCTGCCATCCGACATGACCATCTGGGCTGCTGGCATCAAGGCACCGGTGTTTCTGAGTAAACTGGAAGGTCTGGAAGTAAATCGTGATAATCAATTGGTGGTACTGCAAACCCTGCAAACCACCCATGACACACATATTTTTGCCCTTGGCGATTGCGCCGCCTGCCCTCAACCAGGCTCGGAGCGCCCGGTACCCGCTCGCGCTCAGGCGGCGCACCAGCAGGCCGACGCGCTGTTCAAAACCCTGTGCAACCGCCTGCAAGGCAAAGCAGCCGTGCCGTTTGTGTACAACGACCACGGCTCGCTCATTAACTTTAGCCGCTACACCACCGTAGGTAACCTGATGGGTAATTTGTCGGGCCGCAGCATGTACATTGAGGGCAGGGTAGCGCGGCTTTTTTACGTGTCTTTGTACCGCATGCACCAGGTGGCTGTGCACGGTTTCCTGCGTACCGGCGTTATCTGGTTGATGGACAAAATCAGCCGGGCAATGCAGCCGCGTTTGAAGCTGCACTAAGATTTTCAGAAACGGATTGTGGAGCCAAACGGGAACCTATTAGCGCTGCTGATAGGCCTCGGCCCAGGCCAGAGCGGCATCTGCCGGTAGGGGCTTGCTGTAGAAAAAACCCTGAGCCTGCTCACAACCCATGTCAATCAGCTTGTCCTGCATGGCCTGGGTTTCAATGCCCTCTGCCACTACCCGGCGCTTGAAGTTCTTTGACAGGCTGATGATGGATTTTACGATCATCTCATCGTCCGCGTTGGTGAGCATGTCGCTCACAAACGAACGGTCGATCTTGATTTCCTGCGCCGGCAGGCGGCGAAAGTGGTCCAGCGAAGAATAACCAGTACCAAAATCATCCAGGGATACTTGCACGCCCAGATTCCGGCATTTCAACAGAATGCCCATGATTCTTCCAGAATCGTTCAGCGCCGTGGTTTCCAGCAATTCAATAATCAGGCTCGAGCGTACATCTGGATCGCAATCCTGCAAAGCCGCCTGCAAATCCGCTACAAACCTATCGCTAAGAAGGTGCGTAGGGCTCAGATTGATACTCAGCGAATAAGGCAGCCCCAGCTGTTTCCAATGCTGCAGCTTGGCCACCGCGTCTGCGATAACAAACCGGCCCACCTCTGCGGCGTATTCCGTGTGCTCCACCTGTGGCAAAAAGCTGATTGGCCCGAGTAACCCTTTCTCTGGGTGATTCCAACGGATCAAGGCCTCGAAACCTTCCACCCGATGGTTAGCCAGAACAATTTTGGGTTGCAGATACATTTCAAACTGGCCTTCGTCCAAGGCCTTCGCAGCCTGCTCCAAAATCCGTCCCTGCTCAATGCGGCTCACATGAGTCTCGAAATCAAAAATGCTGTAGCGATTGCGACCGGCGTCTTTTGCCACATACATCGCCTGATCGGCATGTCGCAGTAACAGATCCGGTGTGGACTGATCCCGCGGGTATAGGGTAACGCCCATACTAGCGGCCAGATTGAGCGTGACATCCTGGTGGTGTATCGGCCGCCGAATCGCTTCAAGCATACGCTCGTAAACCGCGTTATTTTCCACATCGCGGATAATGGCGACAAATTCATCGCCGCCCAAACGGGCAATAATGTCGCACTCACGAAGAATATGCTGAAGCCGCGCCGCAACGGTTTTCAAAACCGCATCGCCTACTGAGTGGCCGTAATCGTCGTTGATCTCTTTAAAACCGTCCAGATCAATAAAGCAGATGGCCAGGGCGCCTTGGCGCTGATCCGCGAGTGTCAGCTCCAGTTCAAACAATTCAGTTAACCGCCTGCGGTTGGGCAAACCCGTCAGCGAATCGAAATTTGCCGCCTGTTCAAGTCCCTTCTGGTGTTCCTGCCGCTCCTGATACATGCGCTTGCGCTCAATCAACTGGCCCACCGTCTGCAGCAGCGGTTCAAGCTCCGCGGCCAATTTGTTGGTGTACCCCACGGGGCGATTGGCAAGGCCCAACAAACCAACGCGGTTATCACCAGAAAATATAGGAACGCCCATGTAGCGAGTAATCTGTGGTTGGCCGGGCGGCAATCCGCCGGCTCTGCTATCGCTTTCAAACTCGTTACTCAACAGAACTTCGTCTGACAACATCGATGCGCCGATGAGGCTATCCAGCCGTTCGAAAAGCATGCCCCGCGTTTTTCGCTGCTGAAAGCGCTTTGCTGACTCCGAACTCCAGGATATATCGGTTATGGCACCTACGCGCAAATAAGGACTGTTGTCGCTATTGGTCAGGATTTCACCAATAAACCCGAACTGACTGTCGGTCAACACCAGCAGATCGCTTAACAGGAGTTCAAACGCGGCGTCCTGATTGTCATCTGTGTGGAAAACGTTCTGAGCCCGCTGAATAGCACGGTTCAGCCGCGACACTGGAACCTGCTTCTGATACTGCGACGCGTGATAAAAACGTTCCACTTCATCTTCAACCAGGCTGGCAAGCGCTCTTAATACATCCAGCTCGTGTTCCGGAATGTCACGCGGTTTACGATCCATAACGCACAGGGTGCCCATTTTGAACCCACCAGGCTCCCGCACGGGCATACCGGCATAAAACCGAATGTGTGGTTCACCCGTCACCAGAGGGTTGCTACAAAAGCGTTCATCTTTGGTCGCGTCCGGGACGACGAACACCGAATCCTGTCTGATGGCGTGGTCGCAAAAAGCGACGCAGCGCGGTGTCTCGCTGAAATCCAGACCGCGTTTAGATTTGAACCATTGCCGCTTTTCATCCAGCAGCGAAAATAGGGCAATAGGGGTATTGTAGAAACGCCGCGCCAGGTTGATCAGGCGATCAAAGCGTTCTTCTGACTCTGTATCCATGATTGCCAGCCGCTCAAGTGCGGCGAGGCGGCGTTTTTCCCGATTTACTGGGTCCATAAGCTTCTTCCCATAGCGCCGGGTAGATAATGCTGCGGCCATCTAAGTCAACCGCTATGTAATACTACGACTGAACCCGATACGCGGTTTTAAGGTGCTCTCGGCGTCAAGCATTCGCTCTAAGCACTTATCCACAGACTGTTTGCCATGCACCGTGATACTGACCGAGCTCTCGGCAGGCGCCAACGTGCCATTAACAATACCATGAATTTCACAGTTTGAACTGTGGCTAAACTGGGCCAGACTGCACACTGCACAGCTTCCAATGCAAAGCCACGACCAGATTCACCGGCGCGCGCAGCATTAATTGCTATAAATTAGCTTGCTACTTTAATGGCCGTAGATTCAATATTAGACAAGGGTATCGGCGGTTTATGCCTGGTCTATCCTCGAGGTTAAGCTCTTGAAAAATAACATTTTCAGCCACCTTCTTTTATCCCTCATGACACATCCGAGCTGGCGCTGTCAGGAAGGGATAGCAACGTACACAAGCTTGTAATGCAGCGAAAATCTAAGATACGGCCTGCAGCTTAGCGATGGTTTTTTGCGCCAACGGTGACAATTCTGCGCCTTCGCTGTTTGCATAAGCGATCACCTGCTGCTTCATGCTGCGAGCCCAGAATTTCTGCAGGTGGCCGGCGGCAACGTCGGTCACCTGGTCGTCGTCACCGTGGTGCAGGTTGTTGGCAATAATCTGGTCGATCATTTTGATCAGGTTGGTTATTTGCTGGTCACTCACAAGGTATTCTCCTGAACAGTGTCGTCAACGGGGGCGTAGATGACGTGGCGGCCCGGCCGGGCAAAACCGATAAGGTTCATGCCGCTTTCGCGGGCTTCTCGGATAGCAAGAGCCGTTGGCGCGGATACCGCCACCAACGTGCTGATGCCAACGCTGGCGCTTTTCTGCACCATTTCAAAACTGGCGCGGCTGGAGATCAACGCAAAACCCTTGTCGAAAGCCTGATCGCCACCCTCACGCAGGCAGACCCCGATCAACTTATCCAACGCGTTATGGCGGCCAACATCTTCTCTTGCCTGAACAATCTGCCCGCTGCTATCGCACCAGGCCGCCCCGTGGGTGGCGCCGGTTTGCAGCTGCAATGGCTGGTGATTTTTCAAGCTATGAAGCGCAGCCTGAACCGCGTCGTCTGCGGGCAACGGCTGCGCCGAAACCCGAGCAATAGCCCGCGCCACGTGAGCCAAAGATTCAGTGCCACAAAGACCGCAACCGGTGCGGCCCACCATGTTACGACGCTGCTCGCGCAAGCGCGCATAACAGTCGCCCGCTATGTGCATGTCTAGTTCAATACCGTCTTGCGTGGGTTTTAGCTCAATGCTGAACAGCTGCTCTGGCTTTTCAAGAATACCCTCACTGATGCTGAAACCCAGAGCAAAGTCTTCCAGGTCACAGGGCGACGCCATCATCACCGCATGAGACACGCCGTTGTACACCATGGCCACCGGCACTTCTTCGGCGACCCAGTCTTGGCCTGGCGCCCGGTCAATGCCTCCGCGCACGTCCACCATCGCAGCGCTCACCGGCGTAGGGCATTCACCGGTGGGCGCGGCTGTGGCGTCAGGCGATCCGTTATTTGAGGGCGCTTGCATGGGCATCAGCCGAATGCTCCTTAGCCGGTTTTGCAAAGTCCTGCTGGCGTTTGTCGAAGTCAACAAAGTTACGCTGCCAGTCAGATGGCTGGGACACTTTTTCTACCTGCACGGCGGTCACCTTGTATTCCGGGCAGTTGGTGGCCCAATCCGAGTTATCGGTGGTGATTACGTTGGCACCGCTGCCCGGGTGGTGGAAGGTGGTAAAAACCACGCCCGGTAACATCCGGGTACTAAGCTTCGCCCGCAGCACGGTGTGGCCTACGCGGCTGCTGATACCCAGCCAATCGCCTTCTTTTACACCGCGCAATTCGGCATCACTAGGATGCAGTTCCAGCAGGTCTTCCTCGTGCCAGTCGCTATTAGCGGTACGCCGGGTTTGTGCGCCCACGTTGTACTGCGACAATATCCGCCCAGTGGTCAGCAGCAGCGGGAAGCGGCGGCTGGCGCGTTCTTCGGTGGCCAGGTATTCGGTCACTGCAAAGCGGCCCTTACCAATCGGGAAGTCCAGAGTGTGCATGGTGGGCGTGCCGTCTGGGTGCTTATCGTTACACGGCCATTGAATACTACCCAGCCGTTCCAGCTTGTCGTAATTCACACCGGTGAATGACGGCGTCAACAACGCAATTTCATCCATGATTTCAGAAGGATGGTTGTAATGCATCGGGTAACCCAAGGCGTTTGACAGCGCCATGGTGACTTCCCAGTCTTCCATGCCGGCAATCGGTTCCATCACTTTGCGCACACGATTGATGCGGCGCTCGGCGTTGGTGAATGTGCCGTTCTTCTCCAGGAAGGTGGAGCCTGGCAGCAACACGTGAGCAAACTTGGCGGTTTCGTTCAGGAAAATATCCTGCACAATCAGGCAGTCCAGTGCTTTTAAAGCGGCTTCCACATGGTGGGTGTTGGGGTCTGATTGGGCAATGTCTTCACCCTGAACATACAACGCCTTGAAGGTACCGGCGATGGCGGCGTCAAACATGTTGGGAATGCGCAACCCGGGCTCGTGGTCAATTTCCACACCCCACACCGCCTTGAAGCGTTCTCGCACTTCCGGGTCACTCACGTGCTGATAGCCCGGCAATTCGTGGGGGAAAGACCCCATATCACAAGAGCCCTGAACGTTGTTCTGACCCCGCAACGGGTTCACACCGCCGCCTTCGCTGCCGATGTTGCCGGTAGCCAACGCCAGGTTGGCAATGCCCATCACCATAGTAGAACCCTGGCTGTGCTCGGTAACGCCCAGGCCGTAGTAAATCGCGCCATTTTCGGCTTCGGCGTAAATTCGCGCCGCTTCCCGAACCTTGGCGGCCGGCACGCCGGTGATTTCTTCCATGGCTTCCGGGGAGTTGCGTTCCTCGGCAATAAAGGTGCGCCAGGCGTTGTAGGCCTCCGTATCGCAACGGCTATTGATAAATTCTTTGTCTTCCAGACCTTCGGTCACCACCACATGGGCCATGGCGTTTACCATCGCTACGTTGGTGCCGGGTCGCAGCGGTAAGTGCAGCCCTTCGTCAGCGTGAGGCGTTTTCAAAACGTCAATACGGCGAGGGTCAATCACCACCAGCTTGGCGCCCTGGCGCAAGCGCCGGCGCATCAGCGAGCCAAACACCGGGTGGGCGTCAGTCGGGTTAGCACCAATGACCACAATGACGTTGGCTTTCATCACTGAATCAAAAGTCTGGGTACCGGCGGATTCGCCCAAGGTGGTTTTTAAACCGTAACCGGTGGGGGAATGGCACACCCGCGCGCAGGTGTCGGTGTTGTTGTTGCCAAACGCCGCCCGCACCAGCTTTTGTACCAGATAGGTTTCTTCGTTGGTGCAGCGTGAAGAGGTAATGCCGCCAATGCTTTCACGACCGAATTCGGCCTGAATGCCTTTGAGTTTTTTGGCGGAGAACGCCAATGCTTCGTCCCAGGACACCACTTGCCACGGATCGTTGATGGATTCACGAATCATCGGTTCTTTGATACGGTCTTTGTGGGTGGCGTAGCCAAAGGCAAAGCGGCCTTTGACACACGAGTGGCCATGGTTGGCGTCGCCGCCTTTGTAAGGAACCATGCGCACCACTTCTTCGCCTTTCATTTCGGCTTTGAACGAGCAACCCACGCCACAGTAGGCGCAGGTGGTGATCACGCTGTGTTCCGGCTGACCGGCGTCGATCACGCTCTTTTCCATCAGCGTGGAGGTGGGGCAAGCTTGCACACAAGCGCCACAAGACACGCATTCGGAATCCATAAACGGCTCGTTCTGGCTGGCAGAGACGATAGAATCAAAGCCGCGGCCTTCGATGGTCAGGGCAAACGTGCCCTGTACTTCTTCACAGGCGCGCACGCAGCGGGAACACACGATGCACTTGCTGGGGTCGAAACTGAAGTACGGGTTAGAATCGTCAATTTCCGCGTCTAAATGATTCTTGCCATCAAAACCGTAACGCACTTCCCGCAGGCCTACCACGCCGGCCACATCCTGCAACTCGCAGTCGCCGTTGGCCGGACAGGTCAGGCAGTCCAATGGATGGTCAGAGATGTACAGCTCCATGATGTTGCGGCGCAATTTTGCCAGCTTTCCGGTCTGGGTGGTCACGTCCATGCCTTCAGACACCGGCGTGGTGCAGGAAGCTGGGTAGCCACGGCGACCTTCGATTTCTACCGCACACAGGCGGCAAGAGCCAAAAGGCTCCAGGTTGTCAGAGGCGCACAGCTTCGGAATGTTGATGCCCGCCAGCGCGGCCGCCCGCAGCACAGAAGTGCCTTCAGGAACGGTAATCTCGCGGCCGTCGATAGAAACCGACACCAAGGTTTCGGACACCCTTGCCGGGGTACCGAAATCAAAATCGGGGTTCAGAGCGCTCTTGCCGGCTTCGTAGTTCTGGGTGCCTGGATCGTAATAGTGCAACATGTTATGCCTCCACTGGGCGCGGGCTGGCCATCAAGTCTTCTGGAAAGTGTTTCATCACGCTTTGCACCGGGAAGGGCGTCATGCCGCCCATGGCGCACAGTGAGCCGTCCACCATGGTTTCGCACAGTTCCTGCAGCAATACCAAGTTGTTATCACGGTGTTCGCCGGCACGTATGCGGTCAATCACTTCCACGCCGCGCACTGAGCCAATTCGGCAAGGCGTGCACTTGCCACAGGATTCTGCGGCGCAGAACTCCATCGCAAAACGGGCCTGCTCGCCCATATCCACTGTGTCATCAAACGCCACTACACCGCCGTGACCAATGCCCGCTCCCAATTTGGCGAAGGCTTCGTAATCCATTGGCGTATCCCACTGGCTTTCCGGCAAATACGCCATTAACGGGCCGCCTACCTGTACCGCCCTCATGGGCCGGCCGGTGAAGGTACCACCGCCAAAATCTTCCAGCACTTTGCGTAAACTTGCGCCGAAGGCCAGTTCAATAAGGCCTCCGTGTTTGATGTTGCCCGCCAGTTGAATCGGCAGGGTGCCTAAAGAGCGGCCCATGCCGTAGTCTGCATAGGCTTTGCCGCCATGGGCCATGATGTAGGGCACAGCGGCCAGAGACAGCACATTGTTCACGACTGTAGGCTGTCCAAAAAGGCCCTTTATGGCAGGTAGTGGCGGCTTGGAGCGAACCAGCCCGCGCTTGCCTTCCAGGCTTTCCAGCAGCGAGGTTTCTTCGCCACAAATATACGCGCCGGCGCCCAAGCGAACTTCCAGACGGAAGCTGCGGCCGTTGCCGCAGACATTATCGCCCAAATAACCGAGTACTTCGGCTCTGCGGATGGCTTCGTCCAGCATCTTTTGCGACAGCAAGTATTCCGAGCGCACGTAAATAAAGCCCAGAGTGGCACCGACCGCCAAGCCGGCAATAGTCATGCCCTCTATCAGCATGTAGGGGTCGCACTCCATCACCAGGCGATCGGCGAAGGTACCGGAATCGCCCTCATCGGCGTTGCACACCACGTATTTCTGCTGGTTTTGGGGTTCGTCCAGCACGGTCTGCCATTTTATGCCGGCCGGAAAAGCGGCGCCGCCACGGCCGCGCAGGCCAGACACTTTTACTTCGTCCACAATGCCCTGAGTGGTCAGCGCAGCTGCTTTCTTCAGGCCGGCAAAACCGCCGTGGGCAATATAGTCTTCAATACAAATCGGGTCGGTAATACCAATGCGGGCAAACGTCAGGCGTTGTTGTTGTTGCAAGTACGAGTGCTGAGAAATGTCCCCCAGAAACAGCGGATGCTCGGGGTTACCGTCAAACAAACCGGCGGCCACCAGCTCGTCCACTTGCTCCGGTTCCACCGGACCATAAGCCACACGGCCATAAGGAGTTTGTACTTCCACCAGAGGTTCCAGCCAGAATAGACCACGAGAGCCGTTGCGTATCAGGTGAAGTTCAATATTTTTCTGGGCTGCCGCCTGTTGGAGTTTCTGTACTACGCGGTCTGCGCCCAGAGACAAGGCGGTGGTATCGCAGGGCACATAAATTGTTGTTGTCATGGAGTTTGCTACTGCCTTTATTTTAGCTGAAGAACAGACGTTGTGAGAGCGTCTACCAGCTGGTCAAATTTCTGCGGCGTCACGCGGCCGATGATGTCATTGTTCACACGAATAGACGGGCCACAGGCGCAGTTGCCCAAGCAATACACAGGCACAAGAGTGAACTCGTTGTCGGCGGTGGTATCGTGATAGCCCACACTTAGGCGCTCCTGAACGTGGCGCTCAAGAGCGCGTCCGCCGCGAGCCTGGCAGGCTTCAGCACGACATACCTCCAGCAGATTGCTGCCGGACGGGTGAGTGCGGAAATGGTGGTAAAAGCTGATAACACCGTGAATATCGGCGCGGGTCTGCTGCAGCATTTCAGCAATAATGGGTACAGCGTCTTCCGGTACATAACCAACGCGGTCTTGTATAGCGTGCAGAATAGGTAAAAGCGCACCGGGTTTGTGCTGTAGGGCAGCGACTTCCTGACGAATAATCTCAGGACTCCAATCGCCTGCCACAGGCATGGACATAACCGCCGCTTTTGGGTCGGTTGTCTCTAACATATGCATAATTGTTCCTACCTGTTTTTATTTTGGTACAGTAGCCGATCTCTCAACAGTAACTAAACTAGCACTCTGCCCCAACCTACGGAATATGAATTAAAGTGCATAATAAAAAACTAAATATCTCACCCGCCTGGATTTTCCGTACCGCCAACGGAGAACTGTTTGAGCCGATTCTGTTCCGCTTGCTTGAAGGCATTCGCGACACCGGTAAACTTACCGCAGCCGCTACAAACGCGGGCATTTCCTATCGCCACGCTTGGAACCTGCTTAACCGTGGCGGCCATATTATTGGCTTGCCACTGGTCATCATGCGCAAAGGCCAAGGCTCCCAACTGTCCCCCCTGGGCGAAAAACTGCTGTGGGCCGAACATCGGGTCGACGCGCGCTTAGGGCCGCAAATAGACAGCATGACTGCCGAACTGAATGACCAGATTCAGCAACTGCTGGCCAACACAAAACCAACGCTGCGCCTGCACGCCAGCCACGGTTATGCAGTGGCGCTGCTGCCCGAAGTGGCAGAACAGCTGAACATAAACCTGCAATATCGCAATCCTGCGGAAGCGATTTCCGCGCTCAATCGGGGTGAATGCGACATTGCCAGCTTCCACCTCCCTACTTGTCCGCAGCTGGCTCGCCAAGTTTTAAGCCACTACCTGGATTTACTCAGTGACGGCAGCCATCGACTGATTCGTTTTGTGACCAGACGCGAAGGCCTGATGCTGCGCAAAGGCGAACATCCGCAGGTGCGCAGCCTGAAAGACTTCAGCGAATCCGGATTGCGCTTTATCAGCCGCGACTTACATTCCGGTACCCGTATCCTGTTCAATCTGCTGCTAGAGCAGCAAGGGTTAGATGCAAACAGCATCAATGGCAGTGGCCAGCAAGAATTCACCCACACCGCCGTGGCGGCGTTTGTGGCCTCCGGCATGGCCGATGTGGGCTTTGGTGTGCAGGCCGCAGCCGACCAGTTCGGCCTGGACTTTTTGGAACTGGCCTGCGAGCACTATCTGCTGATCTATCGGCCAGAGCACCTGTCGCAAAGCGCGCTTGACCATCTGATTGAGCTACTTCGTGCACCCGAACTGCTTGAACGCATCGACAGCGTTCCAGGCTATCAGCCCGACCAGCCCGGCCAGATTACCGGCTTTGACGAGCTAATCGCTTCTGACCAATAACCTAGAACCGGCCGGCCCTGCTCGTTAAAACAACGCCGCCGCTTTGGCCAGAGCAATGTACAGGCCGATCAGGAACGGTATACCCACCGCCATCCAAGCCAGCACACCGGTAATCCCGAAAGTTCCACGGGCGGCGGTTTGGGCGTGAGACGACACACCGCTGTCGCGCTGCAACCTCCGCTCGCCCTCCAGCTCTGCGTCGGTCATGTGCAGTAAATGATCTACTGGCTTGATCAAGCTGTTACAGATCAGACCTACTACCAATAAACCCGCCATAATGTACAGCGTGCGGTCGTACACCAGAGCAGGCTCTATTCCCGCCTCCAGCTGCACCTCGCGAATCAACGCAATAACCACCGGTCCAACAAGCCCTGCTGCCGTCCAGGCGGTTAACAGCCGGCCATGAATCGCACCCACCATTTGAGTGCCAAAAATATCAGCCAGGTACGCGGGTACCGTGGCGAAACCACCGCCGTACATACTCAAGATCACGCAGATGGAAATGACGAACATGCCCGCCATACCCAAGTGTCCCCAAGTGGGCAACAAGCAGTACATGGCAATACCGAGAACAAAAAAGATGAGATAGGTGTTTTTGCGGCCAAGCTTGTCCGACAGCGATGCCCAGAACAACCGACCAACACTATTGAACAGACTGATCAGGCCAACCAGCCCGGCAGCTGCTGCCACAACGGCTGTTTTCTGCGCGGCGGTCAGCGCCACTGCAGAGCCTTTAATGCCCACAAGCGCACCGCCAAAAACATCCTGCAGCATGGGGCTGGCCATGGAAATCACCGCAATACCCGCTGTTACGTTCAAAAACAGCACGCTCCAGATCATCCAGAACTGGTGTGTTTTCCAAGCTTTACTCAGATGTACATGGCCGTGAGTGATCATGGCATTGGCCTGTTTACCCTGGGGGGGTTCCCAACCCGTTGGTTTCCAACCATTAGGTGGCACGCGAAAGCCCAGAGCGCCGGCCATCATCACAAAAAAGTAAATGACGCCCATCACCATCAACGTGCTGGCCACACCTTTGCCACCGTCCACAGAAAAATAGCCCATCAACCAAACCGCCAGTGGAGCACCCACCATGGCCCCACCGCCGTAACCCATAATTGCAAAGCCGGTCGCCATGCCGCGGCGGTCGGGAAACCATTTAATCAGCGTAGACACCGGAGTGATGTAACCCAAACCCTGGCCAATACCACCTAGCACACCGCAGCCCAGATACAGCAACCACAGCTGATGGGTCATGACACCTACGCCACCCAGAATCATGCCTCCACCCCAGCATACCGCTGCGATGGCGCCGGCTTTACGCGGGCCGGCGTGTTCCAGCCAGGCACCCCACACCGCGGCCGAAATGCCCAGCATGGCTATAAAAATACCAAAGGTATAAGTCACATGGCTAACGGCCCAATTGCAGGACGTGGTCGTCATTGCCTGAAGTATGCCGATATCGGCGCAGGCCACCGGGTCTGCAGCCGTTACCAAATTGGCCATAGGCAGCCAAAACACCGAAAAGCCATAGGCCATGCCGATGCAAAGATGAATCGCCAGCGCCGCAGTGGGTACCAACCAACGGTTGAAATTGGGGCCTGCAACCGTGTTTTCACGGTCAAAAAAACCGGGGTTGGAGCGCGCCTCGTCGCCGTTTTGTAAACGGTCTTGTGCCATGCCATCCATCAATAACCTCTATTTTGTTGTTGTCGTATTGTTATTTATCACAGCTTGGAATTGATCACTCAGCACCAATATATGCACGTAAAAACATATATCGCTGACTGATAAATTTGCGGGGTTGAGTATTAATGTGATTCTTTGGATAGTCAAACAGCAAATAGGTATTTAACGTATGAATTCATATGCATATATAACTCTCGGCAACTGCCCTTTAGCGCCCAACAACAACGCCTGCGACATACCCAGCGCAACTCGCACCGACTCTACTTGTTAACCGTGCCAGCTATGGGCAGACTTAAAGCAAGCCAACACGATCCTTTTGCCTGGCCCTGCTTGCCATTCTTGATGTGGAGTTGTGATGGACCCGATTCTCACCCTGGTGGGTGCCCTGATGCTGGTTATCAGCATTGTTTTAAGCCCGCTTTCTAGTCGGTTGGGCATGCCCGTACTGCTGATTTTTTTGGCAGTCGGCATGATCATGGGTCAAGACGGACCCGGCGGCATTCGTTTTGATGATTACCAGCTGGCGTTTTTAATCGCCAGTCTGGCCCTGGGCGTAATTTTGCTGGACGGTGGCATGCGCACCCGCGCTGAAACCTTCCGTGTTGGCCTGCGCCCGGCTCTGGTATTGGCAACTCTCGGTGTTTTTCTAACCGCTGCCGGCGCAGCGGTCGTGGCCTGGTGGGTGTTCGATTTGCATTGGATGCTGGCGTTACTGGTTGGCGCTATTATCTCGTCTACCGACGCTGCCGTTGTGTTCTCGATGCTTCAAGGCAGCGGCGTTCATCTCAACGAGCGTGTCAGCGCCACCTTGGAAATCGAGTCTGGCAGCAACGATCCCATGGCCATTTTCCTGACGTTGCTGATGGTCACACTGATTGGTAACGCAGGCGAAAACACCGTTGGCTCCGCTCTGCTATTACTGGTAGAACAGTTTGGTATCGGCAGTGTTGCCGGGCTGATCGGCGGCGTTGCAGTTGTCGCACTGGCCAATCGGATGCGCCTGGCACCGCCGCTTTACCCACTGCTGGTCGCCGCCGGTGGTATTGCCGTATTTTCCGCCACCAACGCTCTGGGCGGCAGTGGCTTTTTGGCGATTTACCTGACCGGCGTGGTGATTGGCAACCGGCCCGTACGCATGATGCCGATGATTCTGCAGGTGCACGACGGCTTGGCTTGGCTAGCGCAGCTGTGCCTGTTTTTGATGCTTGGGCTTTTAGTAACTCCATCGGAGTTGTTGCCCTTGGCGGGCGGAGGCCTGATATTGGCGCTGGCTCTAATCTTCGTGATTCGGCCGCTCACCGTATTGGCCACGCTCTGGCCATTTGGCTTCAACCGCCGTGAGCTGGGTTTTATCAGCTGGGTGGGTCTGCGCGGTGCGGTGCCTATTGTGCTGGCACTGTTCCCCATTATTGCCGGCCTGCCAGACGCGCAACTGGTGTTCCATGCCGCTTTCTTTATCGTGCTGGTGTCATTGCTGGTTCAGGGCACCACCATGGCGCCTGTAGCGCGTTGGCTAAAACTGGAAGTGCCCGCCGACAACGCGCCGTTTCGCCGCTTTCCGCTGGACGCCCCGGCCGCCGGCGACCATGAATTAATGCTGTTTCCGCTGAGGGGCAAAAACTGGGAACTGCCGCGGCGCCTAGACCAGCTCAAACTTCCAGATAACACGGCGGTGGCCGGCGTATTCCGCAACCGCCTGTGCCTACAATCACAACCCGATCTTGAAGTGATTCAGGGCGACGTTGTCGCCGTATTTGCTACCCCAAGCGTTTTACCGGACCTGAACAAATCACTCAGCGGGGCCTACGCTCCCGGTCACTTGGCCGAACGTGCGTTCTTTGGCGACTTTGTGCTGAACGGCGACGCTCTGCTGGGCGATGTAGAGCAGGTTTACGGCATTGAATTTGATGAACTGCCGCCAGACTTGTCACTTGCTGAATGTTTTGCCCAACGTACCAAAGGCCGCCCGGTTATTGGCGACCTGGTCGCTCTGGGGCCGGTTACGCTGGTGGTGCGCTCAATGAACGGCGACATCGTTGCCAAGGTGGGCCTGAAAATGGACGCCCAGCAAAACGCAGCCGAAGCAAAACATAACAACACCAAAGATGACAAAACCCATTAACAACTGCTCCTTCAGTCATGATATAAACATTCTAAATTAACTTTAATCATCGGTACGTCGGTTTTATGGGTCTGGGTCGATTGTTTGTTTTATGTTCACTGCTGCTCACTTTGCTCACGCCCCAGGCCCTGGCTTCGGATTTGCTGGCGCGAGCAGACATCCGTCTTCCATTTCCGCATTCGTCAGACATCGACCAGCTACCGTCCATCACCAAAGTACTGGTGCAAAAAGGCGAGCGTTCACTGCAGTTACTCAGTGGTGAGCAGGTTGTCCGCCAATATCGCATTTCGCTGGGTGACAACCCCTTGGGCCACAAGCTTTACGAAGGCGACAGCCGCACCCCAGAAGGCGAATACTCGCTGGACTGGCGCAACGCCGGCAGTTCATTTCACAAGTCTATTCACATTTCCTACCCCAGCGCCAAAGACCGTGAAATGGCCGAAAACTGGGGCCTGAACCCAGGCGGCAGTATCATGATTCACGGCCTGCCCAACGGAACCGACGACAATTTTGCTTTTGCTTTTTTGGGGCTTGATTGGACTGACGGTTGCATTGCTGTCAGCAATCAAGAGATTGATGAAATCTGGCAACTGGTAAGCGATGGCACACCGATTGAAATCCTGCCCTGAAGCCCTTGTTAAAAAGTAAGCTAAGTGTCGGCATTAGAATAATTTTCTGACATGGAACGCGGTGTAATATTACGTTGTTGTCATAAGCTTCGGACATTTACCTACGCTTAGTTAACATTTGGTGGCAGACTGATTTACACTATCAACTGGTTCGGCATTCAATCGCCAATCAGACCTGTATTGACAGGAGGTGAGTTGACGGGACGTCAGCTACATTGATTATCGGACTTCGGGAAATACAACGACTAATAAGGGGATTTGCAATGCGTAAACTGACGATCGCTGGGTTTGCACTGGCAGCTGCTTTGACTGCTGGTTGTGCCACTACTGATGACGCTGCTATGAGCGAAGCCACTGCTACAGCTAATTCAGCTGAGCAAACGGCTGAAAATGCAATGAACACTGCCAACAGCGCCGCCAGTTCTGCCCGCTCTGCCAAGCAGACAGCTGACCAAGCTCTGGCTGCTGCCAAAGCTGCTCAAAAATCCGCTGACGAAGCCAACGAGCGCGCCAAGCGCATGCTTGACCAAGCCAGCAAGAAGTAAGCTTTGCACTGTAAAAAAGGCCGGTAACCCCGGCCTTTTTTTGTGTCCTGATTTTGTATCTGAAACAACCACGCTTAAGCGCTCTCTGGCGCCTGCGCTTAAAAATACAGCTGTTGCCCAGCATTTTCTATGACCTTTACAGGCTCACCTTTCGCCACCGATGTAATTTTCTCACCAATCACCGTAGGCACGCCGCTCGCTTGATCAACTGCAATTTCAATCGCCCTACGCCGTACTTCCACTTCTGGGTGAGCAATAGCCAGACGTTCCAACTGTTCCACTGTAGCCAGCCAAAGCTTGTTGCGATCCGCTGCAGAATAATCTTCCTCGGGCCGATGTACTTCCAGCCACACCTGACCATTGGCAACACCCACTTTCACTGATTGACGGACTATCTGCACCGGTGTGCCCTTTGCAATCTGATAAGCAAAACGCGAAATGTCTTCGTTATACATGCGGAAACAACCATGGCTTACCGCCATACCGACACCAAATTTTTTATTGGTGCCATGAATTAAATAGCCTTTTTCACTCAAAATAAGCGCATGGCTACCCAACGGGTTATCTGGCCCCGGCGGAATCATCCGCGGCAGGAAATCGCCAACAGCGGCGTGCTCGGCGCGAATACTCTCAGGCGGGTACCAAGCTGGCGACGTCAAAGCCATGGTCACCTGAGCGTTCGTTAACGGTGATGGGTTTTCTTCGGTACCAACGCCCACCGGGTAAACCTGAACGCCGCTGTCGGTAAAGTAATAAAGGCGATATTCCGCCAGGTTGATCACAATCCCTTCGCGCTTCGCATCCGGCATAACATAGTGCCGGGGCAAAGTAATACTGGTGCCTTCGCCAGGCAGCCACGGGTCTACTCCAGGGTTGGCTTTCACCAATTCCAGATAACCCAGAGCCTCAGCGATACCTATATCGGCAAAGGTGTCTTCGTAGCGGGTTTTAAACACACTCAACTGCCCGGCCATATCGCCCTGAATACTGTAGGTAGCCACTCTTGCTGCCTTATCAGCCGGAACAGGATTCGCTGCGCCCTGAGCCAGCAGCAAAGGCGCAAAGGCTGCACTCAGCAACAGTGTCAATAAACGCATTTTCACACCCATAACATTCTACTCAAAGACAGGAACAGACAAAATTCAGACCCTGGACCCAACCAGGAGTTCCATTACGCACAGGCCACAAAATGAACCCGACGGCAGAGCGAGTAGATTACTGGCGCTTGGCTACAAAAGGCAATGAATACCGGCGCTATCAGGTGCGCATTTTCCACACTGGAACAATCGCCAGCGCCAAAAATACCGCCACCATCCACCAGGCAAACTGAAACGCCTCTACGGTGGGCATGCCGTTTTGATGATCACCGTGTTCGATGGCCAATGCGACCATGTTAACACCAAAGGCCCCGCCAAGCTGTCGGGTAAAGCTGATGGTACTGGACCCTGCGCCCAGCTCCTCTGGCGCCAAAGGATTCAACGCACCCATCGACAGTGCCGGCAACATAAAACCTATACCAACCCTTCCCACCGCTGCCCACAGAGCCAGCCAGCCCAGAGGGGTTTCGAAGCCAGACAACGCAAACAGTGTGGCCGACAGCGTAAATGCCAGAATGCCAAAAATAACCAGTTTACGACTGCTGTGTTTGTCCGCCATATTGCCGGCAATAGGAAAAACAATGCCCAAAACGATACCCGCAGGCAACATTAACAAACCGGCCTCGGTGGCACTGGAACCCAATGCGGTCTGAGCGAATAAAGGAATCAGGTAGGTAGAGCCGAACAACGCCAGGCCCATAGCCATGGCGCCTAGATTGGCGTACAAAAACACCGGTTTGCGCAATAGTGCAATATTCACCAAGGGGTGCCTGGCAGTGCGTTCACGCCACACGAATAGCGTCAGGAACAGCAATGCTGCCGCGGCCTCTGAAGCGATGAACGCACCTTGGCCGAGCACATTTTGCAGCCTGTTCAAACTGTCGAGAGATAAACCAATGGCGGCGCCCAGCAAAACCAACCCCGGCACATCCAATGGATAGGGATTGGGTCTATTCTCTGGACTCGGCAGAAAACGCCAAACCATAAACACGCCAGTAGCCGTCACCGGCACTGGCGCGAACATCACGTAGCGCCAAGTCAGTTCGTCTACCAGAAAGCCGCCCAATACCGGCCCCAGGGCCGGTGCCAATACCACGCCCATACCGTAAATACCCATGGCTCGGCCGCGCTGATTGCGGGGGAAAATTCGGAATAACAGATACATGGCCATAGGCTGCATCAACCCAGCCATGGCGCCCTGGCCAATGCGCGCCGCAATAAGTTGCTCTGGGCTAGCTGCAAAGCCTCCCAGCAGGGATATTACGGTGAACAGCGCCATGGCTGTCGCGAGGGTTTTGCGGATGCCGAAATGGTCCAGCAACCAAGAGGAAGCCAGCATGGTGGTTGTCATGGCTGCAATAAAGCCGGTGGCAAGCCAGTGGATTTGGCCCTGGCGCACCCCGAACTCAAGCATGATGTCATACAGCGCCACGTTCACCACGGTAGCGCTGAGTACCGTTGACATGGTGCCTGCCATCACCGTGGCGACGGCAAGCCAGCGCCAGCGCTGGCCGTAGCGCTGCTGCAGACCTGCTACCGAATTGTCTGCCACCGTTTACCTTTGCTTGTGCGCGTTTTCCAGAATCGTTCCAAAAACCCGCAGCGTAACTTCGATGTCTTTTTCGCTGATGCCGTCCAGCATTTCGTCACGCAGGCGATCTGCACGAGTGGTCATCTCGTCCATAAACGCACGGCCACCGTCAGTCAAATGCAGGCGACGGGCGCGGCGATCATTCGGACAAGGGCGGCGCTCAATCAACTCCTGGCCTTCCAGGCTGTCTAACAGACGCACCAGTGTCGGATTTTCAATAGCCATTAAACTGGCCAGCTCGCGCTGGGTTAAACCTTCACCACCCGCTTTTAAATAGAACATGGTGCTCCACCGCGCCTGGGTAACGCCCAGATCTTTCAACCGTTCGTCCAGCATTTTGCGCCAGCGACGGGTAACACGTGCAATGGTAAACGGAAACTGCTCTCTCATCGGTGATTGCTCCTGAGTTTTTGGCAAGCCGCCAGCGCCATGAAAGCCACAGAGCTAACACTGCCTTCAGCTTATTTTATGGAATCATTCAATAATAGCATGCTAACCATGCGCTTAAATACAGATTTGCAATAGTAAGCAATATTTGAAAGCAGGGAAACCAAGGCGCCCGCTTTTTAGCGGGCAGGTGCATCCTGGAGGCCGTCTTTAGCTATTGAGCCTTCATCCGGCTCGCCGTGTGCCGTATCCGCTGCGACCTCTGGCGAATCGGTAAACTCAGCGTTGCGGGGATCCATTTCGGCCAAAACCATAGACGTTTCGGGCATGGCCGGCACAAAGTGCTCCTGATCCTCCACCGCGATATCCTCAGTATGGGTGATGCGATAGCTGGTCGCCGCCGCCAACACGATCAGCGCAGCGGCATAACCATAAAACAGACCCTCTGGGCCCAAAAGCTGTATCAGTTTAGACAGCACCACTGGCCCGATCACGCTGCCAATACCATAGCTGAGCAGCAACGTAGCACTGGCTGCAACAATGCGAGAACTTTCCATGCGGTCGTTAGTGATCGCCACGGCCACCGGATAAATACTTGCGGACAGGCCTGTAAATACCGCCACGGCCAACGTTAATGCCAGTAACTGATGGCTACCCAACATACTAACGACCAAGGCAGCAATGGCCGCCAGCACTGATATCCAGAACATGATTCGACGGCGGTCAAAGCGATCGCACAAAATGCCAATCGGCCACGCCAGAAGCATGGCGGCAAGGATGGCGCAGGCCATAAAGTTCGCGGTCTGACTTACACCCAGGCCTATCAGAGTGGCGTAAACCGGCCCCAGCGCGTAAAAACTGCCAATCAGTATGCCGGTTATTAAGGCCCCGGCCACACCCGTAAACGACTCGCGCGCCAGTTTAACCACGGACAGTCTCGGTGAAGGCGCAATTTCCGGCGCCTCCATTCGCGTCAAGGCCAGGGGCACTAGGGCCAGCACCAATAGAATCGCCGCCAGGGAAAAAGGTACATAATCTGCGGGATTGCCCACATTGATCAATAACTGGCCACCTACAGCCGCCAGCAAATACACCACCTGATACACCGCAAACAGGGTACTGCGGTTGGCATTGGTCGCCCGGGCGGAAAACCAGCTCTCGATGACCACCAGAACGCCGGCCATGCTAAATCCCGAAACCACTCGCAAAATGGCCCAGAAAACCATGTTGATGGCCATGGGATACAACAGTGATGCCACCGCAGCGATGGTCGCAAATACGGCAAAAGCGCGAATATGCCCTACCCGTGATACCACTTTCTGCACAAATAAAGTGCCGAGCACAAAACCAATGGAGTAACACACCAAAACCATACCGATGGTATCCGGCGCAACGCTCTCAATACTCAGGCGGATACCTAGCAGCGTCATCAGAAAAGCGTTCCCGCCGTTCAGCAGCACGATGCTGAGAAGCAGCGCAAACAATGAGACGACCATTCGGGTCATGGCAGAACTCCGGAATTACCAGGTGAGGATATGATGTGGTGTTGGTGATCGCAGCAACGGATGTTTTCCGGTCGAACAGCAGCGCTTTTCAAGCACCGTCATTAAACCAGCCGCAACATCGCCAATGCACTAGGCACTTGCCGCTGTTACTCAGTGTTTTAGCCAGTGAGGACAGGGAATTCTACAATTTTTTACATTAATACGCCGTAACAGATCACATGATTGTGAAAATGTACCATAATCAACTTATGTACAATTGGTGAGTTCAATCGTTATGAAAAAGACAGAATGGCCCATCCGTTGGGACTTATTGGTTCGATATCGCCTGATTGAGGCCGTTGCGTTGTGGGAAGGTCGTCTGACAACCAACCACATTTGTTATAGTTTCGGCATTGGCCGTCAGCAAGCGTCCAAAGACATTAACACCTATCTGCGTGAACTGGCGCCTGGTAATTTGGAATACGACCGTCACTTGAAAGGCTACGTGCCAGCCAGCCATTTCAAGCCGGTGGTTACCCGCGGCGAAATCAGCGAATACCAAGATCTGGTGGCCAGCCAGCAACAGCTCAGCAGTGTGTTTGCCTCACTGGAGGTGCGGCTACCCGGCAGCCATTCGGTTGCAAGCCCCGGACGGGTGATTGATCCAGCCACCATGCGCACTGTGATCAGTGCAATTCGCGGTGGCCGACAACTGCAAGCCAGCTACGTATCTCTCAGCCGCCCAGAAGCGATTCACAGCGTATTGGAACCTCATACAATTGTATGCGCGGGTAATCAATGGCACGTTCGCGCCTGGTGTGAGGCCAATCGTGAATTTCGTGACTTTGCCATCAGCCGTCTACGCAGCGTGCCTGAACTGTTGCGCCAGAAAGTTCGCCACAGTGTGTCCCAAGACGACGACTGGAATCGCCAGGTTACATTGGAAGTGGCGCCAGACCAGCGCCTGTCGCAGCCGCAGCAACTTATTATTGCTAACGATTACGACATGCAACACGGAAAATTAACGGTCACCAGCCGGGCTGCACTGGCGCCCTATGTTCTGGCGCAGCTGGGCATTACCATAAACACCCAGCATCCTGACCCGCTGGTGCAGCAGCTGGAGCTGATTAACCCGGACAGCCTGGGCTTTGGCAGCAAACGCGAGCAGGCGCTTAAAACCATCGCCGCCTGTGGTTAAGATTGAGTTAAGCGCTCGACCGTGCCGTAAGTTCCGCGTGTGATCACACGCCTGCGGTCGATTTTTATCCGCTTATTCTGCTGTTCAATGTTGGTATTCCCAGCGTTAACAGCAGCAAATCCCTGTGGACAACCTGCAACAGTCATTACTGAGGTTCAAGGTAGTACAGACACCTCGGCGCTGGTGGGCCAGACCGTTACCGTTGAAGGCGTATTAACCCAGGACTCACGCCAGGTCGGCGGATTTTCCGGGTTTTACCTGCAGCAGGCTAATACGCCTGCAGACTCTATTCGCTCTTCCGCTCTGTTTGTTTATACCCGTCATAAAGAAGGCCGCTTGGGCCAACGCCTTCGCGTTACCGGCAAAGTCAAAGAACACTACGGGCT
This sequence comes from Marinobacter sp. BSs20148, assembly GCF_000283275.1. Classification (NCBI taxonomy): domain Bacteria; kingdom Pseudomonadati; phylum Pseudomonadota; class Gammaproteobacteria; order Pseudomonadales; family Marinobacteraceae; genus Marinobacter; species Marinobacter sp. BSs20148. The sequence continues at coordinate 124,667 of NC_018268.1, read as the reverse complement.
TACAGAGCTGGTTGCGGTAAGTGATTTACAGGTGTGCGGCACCCAGGTACTTCCAGCCCCGGTGGAAATGTCTTTGCCTTGGACAAGAGCGCCTGAAAACTTGGAGAACATGCGCGTTCGCATTAACGGCCCGCTCACGATTACCGACAGCCATCAGCTAACGCGCTTTGGTGACGTATCGTTGGCAGCCAAAGACCCGCTGATATCGACCGAGTTCATGGTTCCCGGAACAGCGGCCCTACGCCACGCCAAGCTGGTTTCCGTGAACACACTGGTTCTTGATGATGGCAACGCGCGACGCAACCCGCTCTCACTGAACTGGCTACCAATCTACAACGCCACACAGCCGGGTTCAGCCGCGTCCAGCCTGGTGGCCGGCACCCAGGTTCGCGGCCTGACCGGCGTATTGGATTACCGCTACGGCGCGTGGCGCCTTCAGCCTGATCAGATACCCAGCCTGAAACCACCTCCACTGCCTGACCCGGCGCCGGCGAGGCCAACAAGCGCGAATCTGAGGGTTATGACCCTGAATCTGCATAACCTGTTCAACGGTGATGGCCGCGGCCAAGGTTTTCCAACCAGCCGTGGGGCAAAAACCGAGGCTCAGTACAAGCGCCAACTACAACGTCTAAGCACCGGCCTAAATCAGGCGGGTGCCGATTTGCTGGCGCTGTCTGAACTGGAAAACGATGGCTACGGCAGCAACAGCACCATCGCCCAGTTAGCCGCCAGTCTTGGGCCACACTGGCGCTTTGTGGTGCCGGTTAACCCGGCTATGCAAAGAGACGCCATCCGCAACGGTTTGCTATACCGCGCAGATCGAGTAAACGCGATTGGGCCAGCGCAGTATCTGTTGGGCGACGGCGGACGCCCCTCGCTAACCCAGCGTTTTGCCCTGAAAAGCGGCGGCCTTCCGCTCAGACTGGTGAGCGTGCACCTGAAATCAAAATCTTGCCGCAACGCCAAGGGCGACAACGCACAACAGAACGATGGCCAGGGTTGCTACACCGCTGTAAGAGTAAAACAGGCAAAAACACTGCATCAGCAGCTGGGCCAACTAGACAGAGGTAACGCCTTGGCGGGCACCCTGATCACCGGCGATTTCAACAGCTACAGCAAAGAACAGCCGATCAGTGAACTGGCCCGCGCGGGATACACCAGCATGGTCGCGCACTTCCATCCGTGCACGCCGGTGCGCTGTGAACACTACAGTTATCGCTTTAAAGGGGCTCGGGGGTCACTGGATCACGCCTTGGCTTCCGCGGCGTTAAAACCGTGGGTGCTGTCGGCAAAGGTGTGGAATATCAACGCAGATCAACCCCGAATGGCGGATTACCGCAGCCATTCAAGCCCGCAGCCTTGGCGTTCTTCCGACCACAACCCGTTGATTACCGATATAAAGCTGTAAAGCCCACGCTCAATCGATACCGATAATTTTGTGCATCTGCAACGTCAGGCGCCAGCGTGGATTTGCCAGACAGTAATCAGTCGCCTTACGCGTATTACTCTGCTTGATTACATCCGTGCTGGTTTCCGGCACCGACGGCGAGGCCATGGGCGACAAAAAGAAATGATCGGCCTGTATGTGCAAAAAACGCTCGGGCGTGGCTTTTGGCTGTGGGTACACCAGCTTAAGTTCGTTGCAGCGTTCAATGACCACTGGCGCATCCGCCTTCGGGCTCACGCAGAGCCAGTCGATGCCGGCAGGCGCCGGCAGGGTACCATTGGTTTCAACGCCAATTTCGAATCCGGCTTGGTGCAGGGCATTAATTAATGGAGAGTCTAGCTGCAGCAGCGGCTCGCCACCAGTGCACACCACATAGGGCTTGCCAGGTGCCACCGGCCACAACCCCGCGATATGCGCTGCCAAGGCCTCAGGCGTCGCAAAAACGCCGCCATTCTGGCCGTCGGTACCGACAAAGTCGGTGTCGCAAAAGTTACACACTGATGTGGCACGGTCTTTTTCCCGGCCAGTCCACAAATTGCATTTACTAAAGCGGCAGAAAACCGCTGCGCGGCCGGCCTGGGCACCTTCGCCCTGTAGTGTATAAAACGCTTCTTTTACCCGGTACATCAGTATTGCACCTCGTAGGCAACAGGGTCCTGTTGCTGATGCTCGGCAAACGCCTGTAAGCGTTCCACACAGGAACTGCAACGGCCACAGGCTTTGCTACGGCCGTTGTAACAGGTCCAGGTATGGCGGTAATCCAGGTTCAACTGTAAACCGAGGGCCAGAATGTCGCCTTTAGTGAAGTGCATAAACGGCGCGTCCACCGCTATCGGCTGATAGTTTGCAACCTTACAAACTGCGTCCATTTTTTCCACAAACTCAGGACGGCAATCCGGGTAAATCGCGTGGTCGCCACCGTGGGCGCCGAACCATACGGCGCTGGCTTCTACAGTGACGGCATAGCCGGTGGCCAGTGCCAGCAAGATCATATTGCGATTGGGCACCACGGTAGATTTCATAGCGCCTTCCTGGTAATCCCCTTCAGGCACGTCAATGGTTTCAGACGTTAACGCAGAGCCGGCCATTACGTCGCTCATGGCGCGGATATCAATCACTTTGTGTGGTATACCCAGCTGCTGGCAAACCTCTTGGGCACAGTCAAGTTCGCGCACATGACGCTGGCCATAGTTGAAAGATAGGGCATGAACGTTCAAGCCATCAGCACGCGCCTTGTGCAATAACGTGAAGGAATCCATGCCTCCGGAATAAATTACAACCACGGTGTCAGTCATTCAGGCGTCCGTTAGGTGGGCGGTCGATGTGCTTTAATAGGCTTTATTGTAACAGCCTGCCGGCAGGTTGGGTTCGCACATACACTGGCGGCAAGGTAAACTCACGTACAAATGCATTCCAGCTATAACAGGTGACGTTATAAGTAACCAGATTCCAGCCTTTATCGATTTCGAAGCGTCCAGCCTTGATCTTATCGCAAGCTATCCTATTGAGGCTGGCTTGTGCCTGAATGGAAAATACCTGCATAGCTGGCTAATAAAACCCTGTGAGGCCTGGCTGGACTGGTCAGAAAGCGCAGAGCAGATTCACGGCATTGAACGCGATGAACTGACCCAGAACGGCAACGATGTGTTAACCGTAGCGCTTGCCCTAAACCGCCTGCTGCCGGAACAGGTGTTCTGTGATGCCTTCACTTTCGACAGCTTCTGGCTGCATCGGTTATTTCGCGCGGCCGCCATAGAGCCGAAATTTCAGCTGGAATCGGTGTCCGTGCTACTCAACAGCCGGCAGGTTAAGCTATGGCCTGATGCCCGCCAACACGTTATCAGTGAACTGGGTTTACCGGTGCACCGGGCCGAAAACGACGCCTTGATTCTATCGCACACCTGGCAACGGGTTAACCGTTAACGTTTTCGCGCCTGTGTCAGACTCCAGAGCAACTCCAAAAAAAAACGCAACCCGAAGGCTGCGTCTAAAAGGAGAGATCCGCCCGATACCTGATCAACGGCATGGTGGATAACACAACGTAAAATATGACAGCAGTGATTATGATGGCGAGCCAGAATGCTGTCTGTAAGGGTTTGCCACAGACCTCAAGACTTTTGCGCTTGCCCAGCGCTGCTGCAAAGCCCCGGGCAAGCGATGCACTACGCTTTAAGATTCATGCACCGACCAAAAACGGATAACGACCTGTAATGACAGTAACCCTGATAAATCCAATCCATACTGCCAGCGCCATCTGGTAGTATGCATCTGTGTTGGGTTTGTACGAGCGTGGCTGGGTCTTCAATGGCATGCTGGCCAGAGTGGGTCATAATTTACGCCCTTGGCCCGGCAGCGGCTGCTATAATTATACGGTTGTGTTCTGATTCATCACCGTTGCCGAGCCCGAGCTATGCCGCAAACATCTGTTACCGATACCTTGCGCGAGTACCAGTCGTTACTGGAACTGTTGGACGACGCCTATTGGGAAGCCAGCTGCATCGTTCACAAAGACATGCTGTACGACATCATCAGTATTTTCAGCCAGGAAGTGGCCGAGCTGAACAAGCTCAGCATTCAAGACCACCACTACCCTTACGAAGTGATTACCGAAGGCATTCGCCGCATCGTGCCGAAACTTGAGAGCCTGGACGAAGCCCGCGAACTGATCATCCAGCGCACGCAGACCCTGACCGACTTTCGCGACATTCTTTCTTCTGTACTGGGCATTCTGGAAGACCAGCTGCGCACGCTTTAGTCTACTGTCTGAAACAACCGTAAATTACACGCCAACATGCACCCGCTGGCCTTCAGGCAATTGTGGAAACGCTGTACTGACGTTGTACAGAAATTTCCCCAGCGCCGGTAAATGATGGCCCACAATCGGGAAACCGGTGGTCAGTAGGCTCACTGAAATATCCCGCGCCGAATCTGCCCAACAAAATTTATTGATGAGCCCCACGTGGCCAAACGCATAACGGGTGTTTGGCCCCCAGACTCCTACCGGATCGCCCCCCAGCATCATCCCGGCACTGAAGCGCATAGGCAGCATAAGAGTGCGATCGAGCTGCAGCGACCCGAACTGCTGAATTGCACGCTGCACCGTAATCTCACTGCAGATGCGCTTGCCACCCCACACACCACCATTGAGCATCATCTGGAAAAACCGCCCCATTTCCTCGGCGGTGCCATACAGATTGCCGGCGGGTATCACCGCCTGCTGGAAGCGGGGGTCATTCGTCACCGCTTCTACAGATTTGATATCGCCACCCAACGCCCGCTTTACAACCCGCGATACCGGCCAGGTAGGCCGCGGGCCAGTAGCATAGTTAGCCGCCGGCACATTCAAATCTGCCGCTGCGACGCCATAGGTAAACCAGGTCATCCCCATGGGCTTGCGAATATAACGGTCCAGATACTGCTGAATCGTCAGACCAGTTACGGTTTCGAGAACACGCTGCAGCACAAAACCGCCGGTAATAGCATGATAAAAGACTTTTGAGCCGTTTACCTGCACTGCGCGCTCCTCACACAGCAGGCGCCAGATTTCTTCCGGATTCCAAAGTACCTCAGTTGGCGTGTCACCAGGAATCGCCGGAATACCGCCGCGATGGGACAGTATCTGATGCAAGGTGATGGTGCGCTTACCGTTGTCGGCAAATTCCGGGCAGTAATAGGCTACCGGGTCCATAAGGTTGACCAACCCCTGCTCGGCTAGCAGGTGAATCAAAAAGGCCGTCACCGCTTTCGACGCGGAGAAATAACAGACCGGTGTGTCTGTTGTCATCGCTACCCGCGGCGTATCAACGCTGTCGTCCGGGCCGTTACCCCGGGCATGACCGATAGCGCGATGCAGCACAGACTCGCCCCGGTAACGCAGTGAAATCTGGATACCCGGATGCACGCCGGTGCGGTAAAGACTCTCAACACTGCGCCATACCGCATCCACCGACTCTGGTCGCAACCCTGCAGACACAGGATTTTCCCCGGCCGTATCACGGCAGGTAACGCTGGCAAGATCCTTGGGCACTCTGCACGTGTGAAGGGCGCGGCGAGTGAGAGCGTTGATGGGGCTGAGCATGTTATTTCTCCATGAGCGCACGGCGCCATAGTTACGCGCTTATCGCGTGGATTAAATTGTTATACGGCCTAGCCCAAAATACACCAATTATTACAACCGAGCAGATGGCGCTGTGCAAAAGAATCCTGGCGCACAACCCCAAGCGTGAAACTTCTTTTAATACGCTGACGGTGCCGGGCAATTGCGGGTCATGCTGACATCCGATGACTTGGGGGCCAACGATTCCGGGGTGATCACAAAAAAACGGTCTGGGGCTAACCGGTTCGCGGTGATCGAGGCCGCCTCAGCCGCCTCGGTACAACCTTGCTTCAGCTGCGCTTCAGCGAGGTTGTTCCAACCTGATGCAATGTCTGGAAACCGATAAGTCATGGCCTGATAGTGTTCGGCTGCCACAGCCCACCGGCCTTGCTGATAGGCGATGTTACCCAGCCCCAATAACGCAGCGGGCTGATCCGGCCAGGCTTTTGCCGCGGCCAGATAGGCAGATTCCGCTGCAACAGGTTGCTGTGTGGCTTCCAGATCGTGCGCGGCCATCAGGTAAGGCAGCGGCTGTGCCGTTACCGGAATTTGGCCCGGCGGCACTATTATTCGGGCCCATCGGCCTGAGCGATCCCAGGTCGCCATGAAAACGGAGACCTTCTGCCGGTAGCCTCGTTTCGTTCCGGTGTGAAGAATCAGCGCTTCCCGGGCACTATCAAATCCGATAACCACGGCAAAGTGCCACTGCGGCCACCAGTTGAAACGCAGGTTTTGCAACACCAGCACCGGGTGGCCCGCACTCACTTCGGTCAAGACGCTGGTTAGGTCGGGATCCAGCGGGTACACCAGCATGCCGTATTGGCGCGCAGCAGCAACCATTTCAACCTGCAACGCTCCCTGGCGCTCTGGCAGGTACACCCGGTCAATCAACTCATCAGGGGTGGCACTCACGCCCTGTGCATTTAGCATCATCGCCAACGAAGCGGGGCCACACTGATACTGTTCCTGAGGATGAAATCGCACGTCCGTAAGCTCAGCGCTTTCGAAGCCGGTTGGCCACTGAGGCCGGCTGGCGCAACCTGAGAGCAGAACCCCCAGGAATGCGGCCGTGAGTAGCCTGCTTGGTTTCAACAAAAAATCGAACATGCTGAGGTCATTACCGCAAGCACTTGACGAACGGGAAGATATCGGTGGCGCAAAGCATATCGGTGATGATGAACACCAGCAGAAACAACACGACGATACCGACAACGCCTTCACCGGCCGGAGCCGCGACCAGCTGTTGTTTGAAGTCCCCCAGCTCAGAAGGTGTCAGACTTTGAATGCGGTCACGCACTTCCTGCTCCCCGACCCCCATACTGGCCAAAGTACCTTTTACATCATCGCGATCCAGCATCTCCATCAGGGCCTGGCGGTCAATATCGGCACGCTGTTCTGTTAGTAATTCGCCGGTGCCGACAATGCTGGCAGAAGCGGGTATTGCCCACATTGATGCCAACATCATAACCATCGCCATGATGCCTGAAATAGATTGCATGTAGCCTCTGATTGCCTGCATGGGTTGTTCCTCAGGTTCTTCTAATGTTTGGGGGTATATTGTTGGATCACTTAATACATCAGTGTAGCCGCAACTGGCTTTCACGCACAGGAGGGCCGACTGAAAAGATAGCCAACGAGCTTCCGGTTAGGGTCTTGATGTGGTCACCTATTCGGATCTTACTTCACCACCGAGTTCTGTGCTTCCAGTTATTCGTAATTGGGGCCATACTGAATTTTGGGTCAATCAGTTGTGGCTAGAGGCAACAGACATGAGCAAAGGACAAGACAGTAAAAAAGCTGATAAAAAGAAACCGCTTTTGACCGCAAAAGAAAAGAAAGCGGCTAAAAAATCAAAAAAAGGTGACACCAATGTGCTGGGTAATTAGGCCGTCTTAATAATAGATTGCCTTGATAATAGAGAGTTCTGACAATAAACAGATCGGATAATGGAAGCAACGCGAAAATCCCACCGGAACCAGCATGACTCCTGCTATTGATGTCGCCCGGGAGGCGGGCATTGAACACCAACTTCATCAGTATCAACACGACCCTGCCAGCATTGGCTATGGCACTGAAGCTGCGGAGAAGCTTGGGCTGAACCCAGCTTGCGTGTTCAAGACTCTGGTGGTCGCGGTGGATGTAAAGACCCTGGTGGTAGCCATTGTACCGGTAAATGCCATGCTCAGTATGAAGCTGATTGCCAAAGCAGCGAGCGGCAAAAAAGCCATCATGGCAGACAAGCAGCAAGTGCAGCGCAGCAGCGGTTATGTTCTGGGTGGGGTTAGCCCGCTGGGGCAAAAACGGACGCTGACGACGTTCATTGACGAGTCAGCCCGGCTGTTCGAACGGATTCATGTCAGCGCCGGTCGGCGGGGGCTTGAAATTGAGCTGGCGCCGGCAGACCTCGCCACGCTCACTCGGGGGCGCTTTGTGGCGTTGCGCCTGGAGTGATGCCCGACTGACTGGGTAAAATCTCCACACAAAAAACCCGCAAGACGGTGACCGTTTTGCGGGTTTTTCAATTCAGCGGCTCGGGTTATTTACCGGGCCGCTGCCACACCAAGGGTGTTAAGCCGAGGCGAGGGCTTCTTCCATCAGCTTGTTTAGCGTTGCACTGGGCTGCATGACTTCGGTTACTCTGCCAGCAGGCGCGTGAAAGTAGCCTCCCAGATCCACTGCTTTGCCCTGAATCGCTGTCAGCTCTTCAAGGATCTTGTCTTTTTGGGCTCCCAGCTTTTCAGCCAGCTTGGCGAAGAAGGATTTCAGTTCCTTATCTTCGTCCTGAGCAGCCAGTTCCTGTGCCCAGTAATAAGCCAGGTGGAAGTGGCTGCCACGGTTGTCCAGTTCGCCGGTAGAGCGCGACGGTGACTGGTTGTTTTCCAGCAGTGTCTCGGTGGCTTTGTCCAAGGTCTGACCCAGCAGACGTGCACGGTGGTTATTGTGCTTTGCACCCAGCTCGTCCAGCGATACCGCGATGGCCAGGAACTCACCCAATGAGTCCCAGCGCAGGTGGTTTTCTTCGACCAGTTGCTGCACGTGCTTCGGCGCAGAACCGCCAGCACCGGTTTCGTACAGACCACCGCCGTTCAGCAGCGGTACGATGGACAGCATTTTGGCGCTGGTGCCCAACTCCAGAATCGGGAACAGGTCCGTCAGGTAGTCACGCAATACGTTGCCGGTTACCGAAATGGTATCCAGGCTGCGAATCAGGCGCTCCATGGTCCAGCGAATAGCACGTACCGGCGACATGATGCGGATGTCCAGACCATCGGTGTCGTGGTCTTTCAGGTAAGTGTTTACTTTCTTGATCAACTGGGCGTCGTGGGCACGCTCGTCGTCCAGCCAGAACACAGCCGGCATGCCGGTGGCCCGGGCACGATTAACGGCCAGTTTGACCCAGTCGCGAATGGGCAGGTCTTTAGTCTGGCATGCGCGCCAGATGTCGCCGGTTTCCACGTTGTGCTCGGTCAGTACGGTGCCGTCTTCGGCGATCACCCGAATAATGCCGTCTTCTTTAATTTCAAACGTCTTGTCGTGTGAGCCGTACTCTTCGGCCTTCTGCGCCATCAGACCCACGTTTGGTACGGTGCCCATGGTAGTGGGGTCAAACGCGCCGTTGGTTTTACAAAAGTTGATGGCTTCCTGGTAAATAGTGGCGTAAGTCGACTCTGGCATTACCGCTTTGGTGTCTTTCAGCTTGCCATCACGGGCCCACATTTTGCCGGAGTTGCGGATCATCGCAGGCATGGAGGCGTCTACGATAATGTCACTGGGCATGTGCAGGTTGGTGATACCTTTGACCGAGTCCACCATAGCGATTTCCGGACGATGCTCGTAGGTTTTGTGCAATGCTTCCTGAATTTCTTCCTGCTTCGACTCTGGTAGTAGCTTGATTTTCTCGAGCACAGATGACAAACCGTTGTTCGGGTTTACGCCGATCTCGTCGAACAAGTCGCCAAACTGGTCAAACAGTTCTTTGTAGTAAATCTTCACCGCATGACCAAACACGATCGGGTGGGAAATTTTCATCATGGTGGCTTTAACATGCAGAGAAAACATCACGCCGGTGTCTTCACAGTCTTTAATAGCCGCTTCGAAGAATGCACACAGCGCTTTTTTACTCATGTTCATGCCGTCGACCACTTCGCCGTCCAGCAGCGGCAGTTCGGCTTTCAGCACGGTCTGTTCGCCTTTCTTATTCTCGAACACGATGCGGCTGTTGGTAGCCTTGTCCAGAGTGACGGACTGCTCTGAAGAGTAGAAGTCGCCGCCTTTCATGTGCGCTACGTGGGTGCGCGATGCAGGGCTCCACTCGCCCATGGAGTGCGGGTATTTGCGGGCAAAGGCTTTTACCGCGGCAGGAGCACGGCGGTCAGAGTTGCCCTCACGCAATACCGGGTTTACAGCGCTGCCCAGTACTTTGCTATAACGGGAGGTGACATCTTTTTCTTCGTCAGTCTGGGGATTTTCTTCATATTCCGGGACCTTATAACCCTGCTTGTTCAACTCTTTGATGGCAGAGCGCAGCTGCGGGATAGAGGCGGAAATGTTCGGCAATTTAATGATGTTGGCGTTAGGATCTTTGGTGTATTCACCCAGTTCGGCCAAAGCATCGGGCACGCGCTGGTCTTCTGCGAGGTAGTCCGGGAAGTTGGCCAGGATACGGGCCGCCAATGAAATATCGCTGGTTTCAAAATGAATGCCAGCCGGCTTGGCGTAGGTCTTCAAGATCGGCAGCAGTGACCGGGTGGCAAGCGCTGGCGCTTCGTCGGTCAGTGTGTAGATAATTTTGGTTATTGACTCTGACATGTTCGTCCTCGAGCTATAAAGGTTGGATTCAGGACGGTCACGGCTGGCAGTTGTGCTTGGCACCTCTGGCTTTGGCTGTGACTGGTGGGTAGTTTTTATTTGACTCACTAAGATAACATTTTTTGGTGAATTGCGGCTAAGATCTTAGTATGAGGACGGGATTTGGTGGTATCGCCTTGATGAGAGCAAGCCCCACCAAGACTCTTCGTTCTTTCGACTAAACCCTGTTTAACCTTCTTTTGGCAACAAGCCTGCTTTCTGCAAACGCGCCTGAATAGCGTCCAGTGCTTCCGGATTGGCAAGCGCGTCGCGGTTGTCGCTGCGGGCAGAGCCGTTGATGAGGCGGGCTACGGCAAGTTCTACTTTTTTACCGCTGCGAGTGTAGGGGATGTCTGGTACCGGGATGATGTGGTGGGGTACGTGGCGAGGGCTGGCGCCTTTGCGAATTTGGGTTTTCAAGCGCTTGAGCAGCCCGTCGCTCAGGGTTTCACCATCGGCCAGTACGACCAGCAATACCACTTCTACGTCGCCTTCGATTTGACGACCAACCACCAGGCTATCTTTTATAGCGGCTTCGGTTTCAACCTGGCGGTAAATTTCGGCGGTACCGATGCGAACGCCTCCGGGATTCAGGGTGGCGTCGGAACGGCCGTAGATAATGGCGCCGCCGTGTTCGGTGAATTCGATAAAGTCGCCGTGGGCCCATACGCCAGGGGCGGATTCGGCGAAGGTGTCGAAGTAGGCATTACGGTAGCGTTCGCCGTCTGGGTCGTCCCAGAAGCTGACGGGCATGGACGGCAGGGGCTGGCGGCACACCAGCTCACCGCGGCCGGAGCTGACAGATTGGCCGTTGTCGTCAAAGGCGACAGCGTCTACGCCCAGGAAGCGGCACTGTATTTCGCCGCGGCGTACAGGTAACAAGGGTGTGGAGCCTACAAAGCAGCCGCAGATGTCAGTGCCGCCGGCGATGGAGCCTAACAGGGCATTCGGTGCGCCGTCTGTGTACATCCAGTCGTAGTCTTCTGGCAGCAGCGGCGAGCCGGTTGAGAAAACGACTCTGAGAACGCTCAAATCCAGCTCTTTATCCGGGGTCATGCCGTCTTTACGACAACCGGCCAGGAATCTCGCGCTGGTGCCGAAGTGGCTGACTTTTTCATCGGCTACGGTTTGCCACAGCATGTTCAGGCTGGGATAGCCCGGAGAGCCGTCTATGGTGATCACCGCCGCGCCGGTCAGCAGGGCAGATGCCTGCCAGTTCCACATCATCCAGCCACAGGTGGTGAAGTACATGAAGCGGTCGCCGCTGCCGACATCGCCGTGCAACATCAATTCTTTCGCGTGGTTGACCAGCAGGCCAGCGGTGCCGTGTACGATGCACTTGGGTTTGCCGGTGGTACCAGAGGAATAGAGGATATACACAGGGTGATCCGGGGCCACTGGGGTGAACGACGGCGGGGTGCCTGCGCCGGCTGCAATGGCGTCTTGCCAGTCGCTGACCAAAGGGCTGTCGATGGCCGGGGCGTCCGGTAGCTGTGGTACGCTGACGACGCATTTCAACGAGGGCAGGCCGCTAATCAATTGGGCGAATTCTTGCTGACGCTGGAATACTTTGCCACCGTAGCCGTAGCCGTTTACGGCAACCAGCGCGGTGGGTTCAATCTGGCCAAAGCGGTCCAGAATGGCGCCAATGCCGAAGTCCGGTGACGCTGAACTCCAGACCGCACCCATACTGGTGGCCGCCAGCATGCCCACCATGGCTTCGTAGCCGTTGGTGACAATACCGGCAACCCTGTCACCTTTGATAACGCCCTGGCTGCTTAGGTAAGCTTCCAGAGCGCCCACGTCGGCGCGCAATTCGGTATAGGTGCGGCGCAATACCGGGCGGGTTTCACAGTAAGCAACAATGGCTTCGCTGTTAGCCTGTTCGCCTTCAGCGTGGCGTAGCAGGTTGGCGGCAAAGTTCAGAGTCATACCCGGAAACCATTCAGCGCCGGGCATGTCACGTTTACCCAATATCTTTTGCGCAGGCGTGTGGCTGACCAATCCGCAGTAATCCCAAACAGCTTTCCAGAAGCCTTCAAGGTCGCTCACCGACCATTCATGCAGTTCGTGGTAGTCCGCAAAAGGGCCGTAACCCAGGTCTTCCAGCCAGTGTTGAAAGCGCCCCATCTGGCTGTCTTTAAGGACTGTGTCAGAAGGCGACCAGACTACCGGGGATTGTTCGTTGCTATTCATCCGTTACTCCGTTTTCTTACTGCATGTGCCAGCCGTGGCTGACCACTATCGATTGCCCCGTCAGCGCTGCTGACGGGAAAGCCGCCAGGTATACGGCAAGTTCTGACACGTCCGCCAGAGTGGTGAATTCTCCGTCTACGGTGTTTTTCAACATTACTTTAGAGATCACATCTTCCTCAGATATACCCAAAGCCTGCGCTTGCTCGGGAATCTGTTTGTCCACCAGCGGGGTGCGCACAAATCCGGGACAGATAATGTTGCTGCGCACACCGTGTTCAGCGCCTTCTTTGGCTACCGCACGGCACAAGCCCAGCATGCCGTGTTTAGCCGCCACATAAGGTGCTTTTAATGGCGACGCTTCCAGCGAGTGGACCGAGCCCATATACAGGATTGTGCCGCCACCTTTGGCGTACATGGTTTGCAGGGCTGACCGGGTCAGCAGGAAAGCGCCGTCCAGATGCACGCTCATCACCTGACGCCAGTGATTAAAACTCAGCTGATCCAGTGGCGCGATGTGCTGTATACCGGCATTGGCCAGCACAATATCCAGACCACCCCAAGCTTCGACCACCGAGTTAACGCCCCGCTCCACCGCCTGTTCGTCTGTAACATCCATGGCCAGTGCCATGGCGCTTCCACCGGCGCTGTTGATATGTTCGGCAACCTCCTGCGCGGTGCTGTAGTCCAAGTCGGCTACCGCTACACGGGCACCTTCACGGCCATAGTGCTCGGCGACTGCCCGGCCGATGCCGCGACCTGCCCCGGTAATCAGGGCTATTCGGTTTTCTAGACGCATTATTATCTCCTCAGTCGTAAGCCACGCTGGGCAGCCAAGTCGCGATTTCAGGCACCAGGAATACGATCGCCAGGGCCACCACCTGAATGATGATGAAGGGTATGACGCCCTTGTAGATGTCGATCACCGTGATTTCCGGCGGCGCCACACCTTTGATATAGAACAGTGCAAAGCCTACCGGTGGCGTCAGGAAAGACGTTTGCAGGCACATGGCAAAAAGGATGGTGAACCACACCAGGTCGAATCCAAGATGTTGAACAACCGGTGCCACCAGCGGAAGAATAATCAGGGTGATCTCAACCCAATCCAGGAAAAAGCCAAGCAAAAACACCGAAAACAGAATGGTCAATACCACGCCATAGGGTCCGAATGGCAGCCCCAGCAGCGCATCTTTGATCACCTCGTCGCCACCAAGACCCCGCAGCACTACGGAGAACGCCGTTGCCCCCAGGAAAATGGCGAAAATGAACGCCGACGTACGAGTTGTCTGCTGCAGCGAGGAGCTGAGTACTTTCAGGTTCAGACGTCCTGACATCAGGGCCAGTAAAAGAGCGCCGAGGGCACCCACACCGGAAGCCTCCGTGGGCGTGGCTATACCGGCAAAGATAGAACCAAGCACACCGAGAATTAGGGCCGCGGTAGGCAGAACTGCCTTGGCCACTTCCCAGACAATGCCCCAGGACACCTTCTCTGTGCCCTCCGGCACTGGCGCAATATGCGGCTGCAGCATGGGGCGGATTATGGCGTAGGCAACGTACATAGCACCCAGCATCAGGCCGGGCAAGAACGCGCCCATGAAAAGATCACCCACCGACGCTTCCGGAACCGCCAGCCGGTCGGCCATCAGCACCAGCATGATAGAAGGAGGAATCAGGATTCCAAGAGTGCCGGTGGCGCAGGCGGTGCCCACGGCAAAACCTTTGTCGTACTTGTTCTCCATCATTACCGGCAAAGAGAGCATGCCCAGCAACACCACGGAAGCACCAATGATGCCGGTGGTCGCCGCCAACAGCACGCCAATGATAATCACCGTTACCGCATATCCGCCGCGAACCGCGCCAAAAAGTTTTACCATACTGTTCATCAGTCGCTCGGCGACACCAGACTGATCAAGCATGATGCCCATAAAGATAAACATCGGCAGAGCGACAAGGGTCTCGCTGTTTACGACATTCCATACCCGCTCGGGCACAAGACCCAGGGAGGAGGAATAGTCGAACCATAGATTGGCACCAAAATTTTCCACGGCCACCACACCAACGACCGTCCAGATGACTGCTGTGCCACCCAACACCCAGGCAACCGGGAAACCGGTCATCAATAACACCATGAAAGTCAGAAACATTCCGATTACAAATAGCGTTTCAAGCTCCATCAAGACACACCTTCTTTCTTGTCATTCCCGGATTTGATCCGGATTGGCTTCGGAAAGCCGAAAAGTAATGCAGTGACTTTCAGCAAACGGGATAGCGCAGCCAGCATTAGAAGAATAAAAGACAATGCCAAAATGCCCTTGGGAACCCAGCGGTATGGCAGCCCGGCAGGTGCCTGACTGGTTTCACCCTGTTGCCAGGAACTGAAGGCGTAGGGGATCATTTCGTAGACCGCCAACCCGAGGAACGGCAACAACAGAACCACCAGACCGAACAGTTCAATCCAGCCCTGGTTTCTCAGGGACAAGCGCTCATGGATTACATCCACTCTCACGTGGTCATCGACCACCAGAGTATAGGCCAGCCCCAGCAGCCAGCCGGTGCCGGCCAGATGCCACTGCACTTCTTCCAATGTCACAGAGCCATGGTCAAACGCATAGCGGCCAACTACGGCCCAGATAATTACTCCGGTTAACACGACCCAGAGCCAGGAAGCACCCTTGCCGATCGCGGCAATCACACGGTCTACCCCCTGGCTGACCCGGGTTGTTGGTAACTCTGTGTGATGATGAAGAAATTCGTCGGTGTCAAACACCGATGCCCGCACGTTCTGCGGTGAGCCTTTACCAGACACCGTCATACAACAGTTCCTTGTTCAGAAAGCCCGTCATGAAAAAAGAATGGCCCCGAGGGGCCATTCAGACTTGGTTAAGGAGCACCGGAATCGCTTCCGATGTCTCAGGGTCTGCGCCCGGCCTTACAGATCTGCCGGAACATAGGCGCGTGTATCCCACACCTTGTAGGTTTTCATGAACTCGTTCTGGCTTTCGTAGACGCGCTTGAAGTCAGCATCATTGGCGGATTCTTCCGCAAGCACTTCGTCGGTCACCGCTTTTAACTGACGCAACACATCCAGGGGAATCTGATCGGCTTGAATTCCATTTTCCTGGAAGCCGGCCAGAACCTTACCGTTCTTGTACTCACCCTCGGCCAGGGCCATGGTTGTTGCGGCAGTGCAAGAGGCTACAACCAGCGCTTTCTGCGCAACGGTCGCGTTGTTCCACTCACCTTTGTTGATCAACATGTACTGGGCAGTGAACTGCTGGTGCCAACCGGGGAAGAGGTTGTATTTCACTATCTGGTCGAAACCGAGGATCTGATCGATGGCAGGCATCGAGAATTCAGTGGCGTCGATGGTGCCTTTCTCCAGCGCCTGATAAAGCTCACCGCCCGGCATCATAGTAACCGAGGCGCCCAATTTTTCCAGAACCTTGCCGCCCAGACCCGCGAAACGAATCTTCAGACCCTTATAGTCTTCTAGTGTTTCAATGGGTTCCGAATACCAGCCCGCTGTTTCAGGCCCTATAATGCCGCACAGCTGAGCGTGAACTTCAAAGCCCTTGTTGGCATAAACTTCCTGCAGCATTTCATGGCCACCACCGTAGTAGTACCAGCCAGTATAGGCCCAGGGCTTCATGCCAAAGGGTACAGCTGCAAACAGGGGAATCGCAGGTACCTTGCCCTGGTCGTAACCGATCCAGGTGTAACCTGCTTCTACCTTGCCATCGGAAACGGACTGCAAGATATCGAAAGGCGGAACCAGCTTACCGGGTTCATAGACGCGAACCTGAATGCTGCCATCGGAAGCGGTGTTAAGACTATCGGCAACCCAGGCGGCAGGCGAACCCAGGCCGGGGAGATTAGTGGCAAAGGCAACCGGCATTTTCCAGCGCAGGTCATCCGCGAAAGCCGTTCCTGTTGTCAGCACAACCGCACCGGCGATTCCGGCTAGGGCCTTAAAGAGTGTCATTGGCAAGTCTCCTGGCTTTGTTGTTTTATTTGGCCAACAGGAAGATTTTCCCGATGGCCTAGTCTGAGGTTAGTCAGAAATCACAGGAAGCGAGACGGACATTTGTAATTTTCGGATCCAACGAAAGCGTCAGTCTTGTTTTCTGTGTTGTTCTGACGTCCTGCTGCTGAGAATATGCACATATCACGCCAAAATATTTTTTATCATACATATCATAAGCATAGATAATATTAAAAAATATACGAGTATCAATGTGTCCGAAATCTCGGGCACATTGATACTATGGTCGTAGGTAATTGTACATAAATCAAGACGCTTGTCCGGAAATCAGGACATTTTTGCCAGTTTCTCGTACAGCATCGAGCGAGAAATACCCAGTAGCCGAGCAGCTTTGGTACGGTTACCCCTGCTTGCAACCAGTGCCTCTGCTATCGCCTGAGCTTCCGCCTCTGCCAAAGTCGCGGCCAGTGGCCTGACGGGCCGCAACCCTATTTTCGAGGCGGGGCGCCCGCCAACCCGAGGCAACACTTTAAACATGGCATCGGCATCCAGCACGCCGCCGCCCTCGCTCATGGTCAGGGCCCTTTCCAGCAAATTGCGTAATTCGCGGATATTCCCGGGCCAGTCATAACTGGCAAGAGCCGCAATACCCGCATCCGTAATCTCCGCACGCACACCCAGCCCCTCGCTGATTTCCCAAAGCAGGGTCTCGCACAGCAATCCGAGATCAGCGAGACGGTCTCTCAGAGGTGGTATAGGGATTTCCAGCACGTTGAGCCGGTAATACAGGTCTGAGCGGAAAATGCCGTCGGCAATCATAGTTTTGAGGTTGCGACTGGTTGCCGCGATAACCCGGACATCTATCGATGTCACCTTGTTGGAACCCAGAGGCTCGACCTCTCCTTCTTGCAAGACTCGCAAGAGTTTGGCCTGCAGCGGCAAAGGCATGTCGCCGACTTCGTCGAGAAACAGCGTGCCGCCGTTAGCAAGCTGGAACTTTCCTTCCCGAAGCTTACGATCAGCCCCGGTATAGGCGCCCGGCGCCACTCCGAAGAACTCGGCTTCCAGCAGGTTATCGGGAATGGCCGCCACGTTCACACCCACAAACGGCCCTTCTGCACGGCTGGAAACAGAGTGGATGGCCTGGGCCAGCACTTCCTTGCCGGTACCGGTCTCACCCAGCAACAGCACCGCCATTTCACGACCGGCAGCCAAGCGCGCACGGCGCTTGACCTCAAGGGCTCCAGGGGTGGCGCCAACAAAATCGCCAAGACTGTATCGTGTGCTCCTCGCTTTTTTAGCCAGCGCCTTGCGAGCCGCAGCGAGATCCTGATGCAAACGTCGATACTTGCTGATCAGCGGGGTAAGCGGTTGCAGGTCGCCGTAGAGCACAAACGCCACAGCGCCTTCGATCTCACCAGCGCCGTCATAAAATGGCAACCGAGTAACCACCAACTGTTGTTGATGGTGCTCCATGATATCGAGCAGCAGTGGTTTGCCGGTTTCCACAACTTCGGGCATGCGGGTTTCAGGAATCACCTGGCGCACCGGGAGACCGATGACGCCAGACGGGTTTCCCAAGCTGAGCAGCTGGGCATAGCTGTTATTTATCCAGGTAATACGGGCCTCGCGATCAACCACAATGGCGCCGACGCTGGCTTGCTCAAACATCGGAAACAGGGCTTCTATCAGCTCCCGCGTCAGACCGCTTTTGTTCGTGCCTTTAAACGGTTGGGTCATTGAACAGGTACCGCCGGGGTTCGTGTCATGCGTGGTGAAAACTCGGGTGCCAAATGCACTGCAGGAGTATATGGCCCGCTTTCCCGGGGAGCAAACCGACTGTGATGGCGCCAGCAGAATGGCCTATTACACTGCAACAACGTATTAAAGAGTGACGCCGGCTAAGGTTCATACTAGGCTGAATATTTTACCAGAAGGAGTTTTCAAGCCATGTCCCACGCCGCCGGTTATCCTGGAAAGATACTGGGTGCATCCATTTTTCTGCTCACAGCGCTGGCGTCACTGCCAGGCTGCAGCCACTACTACGGCGCGAAAAACCTGACTGGCCCAGAACCGGAAACCACCGAATATGACGTGGTAGAAGGCTTGGTATACACCCCGGGGGACTGGCCCCAGGCACTGACCGGCGACTTGTATTTGCCGCAACAAAGTGGCCCCAGCCCAGTCGTACTGATGGTGCATGGGGGCGGCTGGAACAGCCGTTCGCCGGCGGACATGGTGTGGATTGCTGAAGAGCTCGCCAGCCACGGATTTGCGGTGTTCAACATTGCCTACCGGCTTGCACCCGAATACACGTTTCCCGCCCAGTTGCATGACCTGCAGGTAGCACGCCAGTGGCTGGCCACTAACGGTTCACGTTATGGTCTGGATGCCCAGCGGGTCAGCGGTTTCGGGTTTTCATCCGGTGCGCACCTGGTTGCGCTTCTGGCAGTGGTTGCAAGCAGCGATAGCGATCTTAATCAGCCTTACGGCGGCGTAAACACACGGCTGCAAGCGGTGGTCGCCGGCGGCATACCAGCGGATTTGACCGGCTTTGATTCGGGCAAGCTACTGTTTCAGTTTCTGGGCGCCAACAAACAACAAATACCTGAGACCTATCGCATTGCTTCGCCCATCACTCACATAACGCCGCAAACACCACCGTTTTTCCTGTTTCACGGCGGCATGGATTTACTGGTGCCGTTCTCTCAGGCTGAAAATTTTCATCGGGCTTTGTTGAAAAAGGGCGTAGACAGCGGCCTGTTGAAACTGAACTTACGTGGCCACATCACCAGCTTTCTGACCGGCGGCAATGCCGTAGAGCAGGGCCTGAATTTTCTGGCGCGTCAGCAGAAACCCTGAGCCAGCCAGTGACCTGATCAAGCCTTATATTCAATATTAGCCCATTCGCAGGTAGGGCAGCAGGCTCACACCTACAATGACTCCCAGAGCGATAATGGCCGCCAGCATGCGCAGCGGGTGGCGCCGCAGCATACTGCCATAGCCGGCTTCACCCCGCGCCACACGTTCCTGCCACTCCAACTGCTGCTGGCTTTGGCGCTGCCGCTGGTAGCCTGCAAGTAATTGTCGTGCCCGCTCGGCTTCGTCGTCATCGTGCACCCAGAAACCGCCCATACTAATGCCCCAAAAACTGGGCGGCGTTTCGTAATAGCGCACTTCTTCACGCTCGAACAGATCCCGAATGTCGTCTGCTTCGTCGTCGGGCACGTGGCGTAAATTCATTAGATGATGGGGCATGGAACCTCGTTGGGGTTGGTCGGTGGCGGCCTTGGCTATATCCTAGCACCAAAGCATGAAGCGCCGAATTCACCAACGAGTTATTCCATGGTAAAGCAGTCAGCGGCAAGACCGTCAATGACCAAGACGCCCATCATCAAACAGCCTCTTCGCCTGTTAATGGATTTCGACGCCCAGATTCAGCGGGACGGTCAGCAAACATCAGACTTTATTCATCGTCGCGACCGCAAGTTTGCGCTGAACTGCGAAGAGCACAACAGCCCAAGTGACCCCGCACACTGGCTGGCCTGGCTAGGGCGTTTTGACAACGGCAGCGAGCAATTAGCAGGCACCGGCCAATCCACAGAGCAACGTTGGCAGCGGATCAACAGCGGCTTTATAGCGCTGGGCGCGGTTCTGGGCATTATTACCATGGCCGGCCTGTTGTTTTACGACGGTGGCCAACGCATTAACGTGACCGTGATTATTGGTTTTGTGGCTCTGCAACTGCTGCTGGCGTTGCTGACCAGCCTGCAGTCGGTGATGGGATGGCAACCCTGGCGTCCACTGCTAAACCGCTTTATGCCTGCTTCTAACCCGGCCTTGCAGCCACTGCAACCGGCTCTTATGGCGCGGGCTACCCAGGGCGGCGGGCTCAGTTTTGCAGTGGCGGCTTTACTTACCCTATTGGCAATGGTGGTGACTCAAGATCTGGCGTTCGGCTGGAGCACCACCCTGAATACCGCCGCCAGCGGCTATCACCAACTCACCAGCGCCCTGGCCACGCCTTGGGCATGGCTATGGCCGTCGGCGGTACCAGACCCGGCACTGGTGGAAGCCACCCGGTTTTTTCGCGCCGGCAAAAACACCGCACTCACACCGGCACGTTGGGGCCAGTGGTGGCCGTTTGTCAGCATGCTTTGGTTGATATGGGTTGTGTTGCCACGCCTGTTGTTGCGCCTGCTGGCAAGCGCACTCGTGCGCTTGCGGACGCGCAAACTGTTGCTGTGCCACCCCGGGCTGCGAGCCCTGCGCGAACGCATGGCAACATCGGTGCTGGATACCGGCGCCGGTCACAATGACGCCGGTGACCTGCCCGACACGCGGCACAATACCCTGCTGCAGCCGCTTCCGGAAAAAGCGCAGCTGCTGAGCTGGGCCGGCGCGGGAACTGTCACTGACAAACAAACACTGCCCGCGGCTCTGGCCGCTATCTGCCCAGGCCCGACACTCAATGTTGGCGGCTTGGCCAGCCTCAGCCAAGATCAGCAGGCAATTGCCCAGCTCGCTGTCAGCAGCGATGCAGTCACCGCCATTATGTTAGTTCGTAGCTGGGAGCCACCCACGGGCGAGTTGCTGGACTTTTTAGACAGCGCTCGCCACAACTGGCCGGCCAACAGCCGGGTTTTTTTGTTGCCATTAGCGGCCGAAACCCGGGAGCCATCCAACACCGCTACAGACCGCCAGCTGCAACCCTGGTTACGTTTTGCAGAACGCTGCCCACCAGGTTTTGTTACCGTCGGAGATATCGCCATTAGCACAGGACTGTCGCATTCATGAATCAGGCTCCGGTATTTGCCGTGGTGGGTCACCCTAACAAAGGCAAATCTTCGATCGTCGCGACATTGTCCCAAAATGATGCTATCGCTATTGAGCTGGAACCTGGCACCACCCGCCGCAGCCATGCCTACCCGTTACAGGTAGACGGGCAAGTGCTTTACACCCTGGTGGACACGCCAGGCTTTCAACGCCCGCGACGGGTACTTGAGTGGTTGGAAGCACACAGCGTTTCGGCATCAGACCGAGCCGCCACGGTAGCTGCGTTTGCTACCCAGCATCGCGGTAATCTGCAGTTCAGCGACGAATGCGAACTGCTGGCACCATTAATCGAGGGCGCCGGTATTATTTACGTGGTCGACGGTTCGGTGCCATACAGCCCTCAGCACGAAGCAGAAATGACCATATTACGCTGGACCGGGCGCCCCAGCCTGGCGCTCATCAATAGCATTGGCAATGAAGACTACGGCGACACCTGGCAGGCGGCGCTGGGGCAATTCTTTCAGATTGTGCGCAAGTTCGATGCAGTTCGTGCACCTTTCGAGCAACATCTAAGCCTTTTGCGGGCTTTCGGCCAGCTCGAACCGGCCTGGGAAAAACCCCTTGAAACCGCCACCGGATTTTTGGACCGTCAGCGCCAGCAACGCGGGCAACAGGCCGCCACGCTGATTGCGCGAACCCTGCAGCAAATGATGGGCTACCGTCACAGCCGTAGCTTAGCGGAGGATCTGGCTGCCAGTGGCTCCAGCCAGAACAAAGACGCCCTTGCCTCCGAGCTTCGCAAGAGCTGGTATCAGCATCAGCGCCAGCGTGAACAGCAGCTGCGGGGCGACATTCAGCAGCTGTACCAACACGGCCAGCTACAGCGTCAGGAAGCCGAGCTGGAGTGGCAAAGTGAACACGATCTGTTTTCCGAAGACAGCCGCCAGCTATGGGGCGTGAACAAAGGCTACCTGGCGGGGGTCGGCTTTGGCGCTGGTGCCGTCGGGGGTGTTGGTATTGACGCACTAACGTTAGGTGCATCATTTGGCACCGGAGCCCTGATCGGAGGCATAATCGGCGCTGCCGGTAGTTATTTTTACGGTGACCGCCTGCCACTGCCTACATTGAAGATAAGGCCCCTGCGCGACGGTGTGAAAACCGCCAGCTTCGGCCCGGCGCCAGACACTCAATTTGGCTACGTCGTGTTGGGCAGGGCGCTGAATCACTGGTGGCATGTAAGCCACCGAAACCACGCTGGGCGGGCGCCACTCCCGCTTGGCACCACCGACAGCCACTGGTTGGAAAGCTTGTCAAAACAGGATCGCAACATCTTGCATCGGGCTCTGGAAAAAGCCCGCAAAGGCAAGTCCGCAGACCCTAGCGATCAGCATAAACTGGGGCAGGTGATTACCCACGCTATGAAGGCTTACAACGACTGGCAGTTGAAAAGTGTATGACAGGGGTGTTTATACTACCGGGCTATTTCATAATCGGCCGCTCCGCTATTTACCCGGCCGCGCTAATCTAACGTGAGGAATACTAATGAAAATTGTACGAGTTAAGGACATTATCGGTACCGAACGTGAAGTGCACGGCCCAGGCTGGACGAGCCGTCGTATGCTGCTGAAAAAAGACGGTATGGGCTTCTCTTTTCACGAAACAATCATTCCGGCAGGCGCCGAACTGAACCTGTGGTACAAGCATCACCTGGAAGCGGTTTATTGCGTAGCCGGCAACGGCACGATTACGGACAAAGCAACCGGTGAAACCCACGAGATTTCCGACGGCACGCTTTACGCACTCGACAAGCACGATCAGCACACCCTTCGCGGTGGCACTGAAGATATGCGCCTGATCTGCTCCTTCAACCCGCCCGTCACCGGACAAGAAGTACACGACGAAGACGGTGCGTACCTGCCGGATACCAGTGAAGACTAACTCAATACCCGCTGCTGCTGAACACAGCAGCACCCTACCGCCACCGGCAGCTACCCTGCTTCCGGTGGCGGTTTTACTTTGGCTGGCCGGTGCTTACCTGCGCATACCCATTCTGGTTGCGCCACCTTTAGCACCGTACATTGCCGACGAACTGGCACTGTCGCAAACCCTGACCGGCGCATTGACCACCTTACCTATTCTGATGCTGGCCATTGGCGCCATGCCCGGTTCCCTAGCTATTTCCCGCATCGGCCCACGCAATACTCTGGCGCTGGCCATACTGATCATGACCATCGGATCTGCCGCCCGTGGCATGGCGCCGGACACCATTTTGTTAATGGTCGCAGGCGCCGTTATGGGCCTGGGTATTGCCATGATGCAACCGGCACTGCCGGCACTGCTGCCGCGTTGGCTGGCACCCCATCATATGGCCATGGGCGCGGCAATTTATATGAACGGCATGCTGATGGGTGAGTTCATCGGCGCCGGGATAACCCTGCCGGTGGTAATGCCGCTGTTGGGTGAGAGCTGGCGCGCTACCTTGATTGCCTGGTCGCTGCCGGCTCTGCTGTTGGCTGCGGCGCTTTTCCTACCCAAGCGTGATCTGGCACCGCCCATTCGAAAAGTGGCCTGGCTGCCAGATTGGAGTAACCCGCTGACCCTGCGGATTGGCCTGCTACTGGGCGTACCCAGCTCGTTGTTTTTCGGTTTCAACGCGTACATGAGTAACCTGCTAGAACAGCGCGGTGAACTGGACCAGCTCACCGATGCCCTGTTCTGGTACAACTTTGCGCAAGTGGTTGCATCTCTTCTGATGCTTAAAATGGCGCGCTTTTGGGTGGGGCGCAATAGCCCTCTGATTATCGTGCTGATTCTAAGCCTGCTGGGAGCCGGCGGCGCCGTGCTGATGCCCGGATGGTCTGGCATTATCAGCGCTACCTTTATGAGCTTCACCGCTGGACTTCTGCTGATCTTGATGGTGGCCGTGACGCCACTGTTGGTGTCCGCGGCCGAAACCGGACGCTTATCGGCGGGTAACTTTCTGGTTGGCTACACCATCGCCTTCATAGTGCCGATGATCGGCGGCTTGGTGTCAGACGCCAGCGGCGACATCCGTCATGCGTTCTGGGTAATGATCGCTTACGGCGTGCTGGTATTGCCCATCGCGTTCAACCTGAAGCTGGAACGCAGCTCATAAAAAACGGGGCCCCTCTGGCCCCGTTTTTGTACTGCAACGTTATCGTCTGAAATCTGTCAGCCGGGCCGTTGATCTGACCCGGCTAAATCAACCGCCGCTAAATGTAGTAATCTTTCAGCGGCGGGAAGCCGTTGAATTCCACCGCGCTATAGGTGGTGGTATAAGCGCCGGTCGAGAACCAGTACATCCGGTCACCAATCGCCAGATTCAGCGGCAACGGGTACTTGTGGTCTTCATACATGATATCGGCACTGTCACAGGTTGGCCCGGCAATCACGCAGTCCTCGCCTTCGCCGACCTTGTCAGTCCAAATCGGAAACTTGATGGCTTCGTCTAGGGTTTCAATCAACCCGGAAAACTTGCCCACGTCGGTATAAACCCAGCGGTGCATAGCCGTGCGGGATTTACGGGAAATCAACACCACCTCGCTTACCAGCACACCGGCGTTAGAAATCAGCGAGCGGCCTGGCTCAATAATGATTTCCGGCAGCTCGTCACCAAAGTCTTCGTGCAAAAAACGGTTGATTTCTTCGGCATACACCTTCAATTCGTTGGTGCGAGTAACGTAATTAGCCGGAAAGCCACCGCCCATATTGATCATTTTCAGTTCGATGCCATCTTCTTCTTTCATGCGCTCGAAAATCACTTTCACTTTAGCCAGCGCGGAATCCCAGGCGCCGATTTCACGCTGCTGCGAACCTACGTGAAACGACACACCGTAAGGCACTAAGCCCAGGTCACGGGCCAGAATCAGAAGATCCATCGCCATGTCCTGTTGGCAACCAAACTTGCGCGACAGCGGCCAATCGGCGGTTTGCGTGCCTTCCGTCAGAATCCGCACGTAGATTTTCGAGCCCGGCGCAGCCTTGGCAATATTGCGCAGATCTGCTTCCGAATCGGTGGCAAACATGCGAACGCCTTTCTCGTAAAATGTGCGTACATCTTTGGCTTTTTTAATGGTGTTGCCAAAGCTGATACGGTCGCCGGTCACACCCAACGCCATTACTTTTTCCAGCTCGTACACCGAAGCGATGTCAAAGCTGGCGCCCTTGTCGCGCAGCAGAGTCAGAACCTGCGGGGCCGGATTGGCTTTCACCGCGTAATAGACCTGTGCGTAAGGGAAGCCCTCAACCAATTCGTTATAGTGATAATCGATAGTGGCGGTATCAATCACCACAAATGGCGTTTCTTTGCCTTCGGCGAACTGCCGAATACGATTGAACGTGCTTTCGGTGTAATAGTCGGTAATACGGGCGTTGGCTAACTCGGTCATGGGTGGTGTGTCCCTCCACAGGGTATTCAGCAGAAAAAAGGCTCTGCGCTTTAGCGGCAGAGCCCGTTGATTATCGCGATCATCAGGTTTTTTTTAAAGTCCGCATATCAGTATATCTACTTATAAAACAGACCGTGGGAGAATCGAACTGCTTTACAAGATAGTCAGAATGCCAGCCGCTGCAAGCGCCGGCCAGCAGGACCCCAGTAAGATTTAAACCGCCATTGGCCATACCGGATCAGGCATCATCGGCTCTTCCGGGCTACGGGGTTCGTTGCACTGGCGCAGGTACGCCAATATCGCATCTTGCAAATCAGTGCCCTGGCCTAAACCCTGGTTGCCAAACAGGCGGTTGAATTCCAGTACAAAGGGGTAGCCTTCAACCAGCGCAATATCAAACCCGGCGTGGTCTACCCCCAGCTCCCGCGCCAATCGCAGGGCCAAATCGGTCACGACCGCCGGCACCGGGCTGCAATCGATACGCCCGCCGCGAGCCACGTTGTTGTAAAAGCCCTGGTCCGCCTGAGTGCGCCAATAGGCGGTGACGACTTTGTCGCCCACCACTACTACCCGCGCGTCTCGCTCCAGGGGAAGATATTGCTGGGCATAGAGCACGTCAGTACGATCGCAGTAGCGCTGCCAATCGGCACGGTTTTCAATCAGCCACACACCTTCGCCCATACTCGCTTTTGGCAGCTTGGCGACAAAAGGCAGAGCCATGTCCTGCCATATCTGTTCGCGCTCCTCGGGGCCGTTGGCGGTAATCAACGTCCAGGGCGTGTGCTCAGGTGCAACGGCCTGAAACGCCCGAGTCATTTCCACCTTGTCGTGGCCAATGCGGTAGCTGGCAACACTGGGAAACACCCGACATTTCAGGCCATGTACCAGAGCGTTCAACTGCCAATACTCCGGAAACAGCACCCAGTCAGCGTCGCGCAGCAATTCTTTATGGCGCAAAAACTGATCCGGCTTGAGTACGGTCGTATCGGGAAAACTAAGGGTACGGAAAATATCAAACGAGACACAGTGCATGAGGGTTTCACACAGGTTGAAGTGCACGAATTCTAAGCGTTTTCTGTCCGCTGGCAAGCACTATCGATATAGGTAATTTGACGTTCATCCGATATTGGGAAATCCGTCGAAAACCCCAAAATAAACGACCTGAAAGCACAAACCAACCTACACAATGACAAAATGCCATCGAGCGCTAGGATTTACGCTTCACGCCCTGCTGAGCCACCGCGGTCAGCGGATCTTCCGGCCACGGATGTTTGGGATAGCGCCCACGAGTGTCTTTGCGCACCTGTGGATACACGTTGGCCCAGAAGCTGGCCAGATCCGCGGTGACCGCCAGCGGCCGCTGGGCAGGCGATAATAGGTGTATTAACACAGGCACCTGACCACCGGCGACGGTGGGCGTTCGCGTCCAGCCAAACAGCGCCTGCAGCTTGGCCGCCAACACAGGGCCGTTTTCCGCGGCGTAATCAAGCGTCACCAAACTACCGGTTGGAATCGTCAGCGCGGTCGGCGCCAACTCGTTCAGGCGTTGCTGCTGGGCGTAATCCAGCAAGCCGTTCAGCGCGCCGTGCACATTCAGCTTTTGCAGTTCAGCCCAACGGCTCAGGCCCATCAGGTAGGGCGCCAGCCAATCCTCTAGCGAATTCATCAGCGCTGTGTCACTGACATCCGGCCAGTCTTCCGGGAAATGCCGTGCCAGCAGCCCGACCCGCGCCTGCCACTGCCGGGCGCCGGCGGTCCACGGCAAGCTGTCCAGCCCTTTGCGCCGCACCGCGGTCAGCAAGCCCTGTTGCATCAGTTCTGCAGGCGGTTTGGCCAGCGGTTTTTCGGCCAGCAGCAAGGCACCCAAGCGGCGTACCTGGCGCGCAACCACGGTGCCGCGCCGATCATCCCATTCGGCTTCGTCACGTTGCTGAATGTGCGCGGCAAGGTCACTTTCCAGACTCGCCAAATCCACCGGCGCCGCCAGGTAAATTTGCGCTTCGCGGGCCTTACCGTCCAGATCCGCCGCCACCAGCCAGTCGTAACGGGCCAGGGCATCGTCGTCGCGCAGCAGCGCACCCTTTCCATTACTAAGCTGGTAACGGGGGGCATCACCGGGCCGGCGGCGGGCTATACGATCCGGATAGGCCAGCGCCAGCAAACGCCCTACCTCTGTCGCAGTGGACGCAGGCGCAGAAGCATGTTTGGCCGATGGTGTTGCGGGTTCCAAGCGCCTGGCCTGCTTTCGCACCGCCTGAATTCGCGCTGGGTCTACCCGTGCGTGGCCACGCAGTACCCGCACGCGCTGGTGCATGTCGGCGCCAGCACCCGGCCCAAGCAGATCCCGGTCTTCCAGCAGTGCCGCTAATTCTGACGCCAAGGAGCCTTGCCCCAATGAACGGCCCAGCAATACCATGTGCGCCAACCGCGGGTGAACGCCCAGTGCTCGCGCTGCCTTACCGTGGCCAGTAATAGCGCAGTCTTCACCCAGCATATCCAGCAATTGCAGCAACTCCACCGCCTGCTGCCAATGCGCTGCCGGCGGCGGCTCAACCCACTGCAGCTGATCGGGCGACCGCGCGCCCCACTGAGCCAGCTCCAAAACCAGCGGCGCCAGGTCTGCTTCACGAATCTCCGGTGGGGTAAAGTCTGCCAGACCATACTGCTCAGACTCGCTCCACAGGCGATAGCAAACCCCGGATTGGGTTCGCCCAGCGCGGCCTTTGCGCTGCTCTGCCGACGCTTTGGATACCCGGCCCGTCACTAGCCGCGTCATGCCGCTTCCGGGGTCAAACACCGCCCGCCGCTGCTGGCCACTATCAACCACCACCCGCACGCCTTCAATGGTCAAACTGGTCTCGGCAATCGCTGTGGCCAGCACCACCTTGCGAGAGCCCTCAGCTGCCGGAGCAATCGCACGATCCTGCTCCGCTGCCTGCAAACTGCCAAACAATGGTGCAATCACCACATCCGACGCTACCTGCCCCGCAAGTGCTTGCGCCACTCTCCGGATTTCACCGGCGCCAGGCAAAAACACCAACACCGAACCCGGCTGCTGAGCCAAGGCCTCAAGCACCACCGCCGTTACCTGGTCTACCACCCGCGGCTGACGTTGCGCAGACGCAGCAGGCCGATACAAAACCTCCACCGGAAACGCCCGGCCCTCGCTGCTAAGAACCGGCACGTCGCCCAGCAATCGGGCAATGGGCGCCGTATCCAACGTGGCTGACATCACCAACACCCGTAAATCCTCTCGCAGCACTTGCTGCGATTCCCGCACCAAAGCCAGCCCTAGATCAGCCTGTAACGAACGCTCGTGAAACTCGTCAAACAGCACCGCGGCATAGTCTTCTAACAGCGGATCGCTCTGAATCAAACGGGTAAGAATGCCTTCGGTCACCACTTCAATCACGGTAGCCGCCGACACCCGGGTATCCAGACGCGTACGGTAACCCACCGTCTGCCCGGCTTGCTCGCCCATCTGCCCGGCCATATACCGCGCCGCCGAACGAGCCGCCAGTCGCCGCGGCTCCAACATCAAAATCCGCCTTCCCTGACGCCAGGGTGCATCCAGCAATGCCAGCGGCACACGGGTGGTTTTGCCAGCGCCCGGCGGCGCCTGCAGCAAGGCAGTGGTGTTGGTTTCCAGGGTTTGTTTGAGTTGGGGGAGGATGTGTTCTATTGGGAGCACGTTGCTTCGGCTTCTTGGTTGAATTCGGTTCGCTGGGCTGGGCTTAGTCTGCCGGATTGAGAGTTGGCGCGGGAGCAAATTTGAATTTTTGGCCGGGAAAGAACTCGCTGCGCTCAGACACCTTTGTCCGGCCAAAAATTCAAATTCACCCCCACACCCTGCAGAAACCGGTGATAAGTCGAAAGCTTAGCATGGCGAGGCTTCGGTTGACCCGGTGAAAAATTGCCTGAGTCAGTAGGCTTGATCACCAGCCGCTAACGATTACTATGAGCTATAAGCCAAAAACCGCTTTAATCTTTTCCATAACGATATCGACTTTGTTACATAGAGCGGGGTGGTGGGGAATTTTTTTCGCCGGAAATGGGTGTCTGAGCGCAGCGAGTTCCATTTCCAAGAAAAAATATTCCCCACCGCCGCGATCAATCCACCGCAACCAACAGGCTACGCTTTACCGGCAAAAACCTCACACCACACGAGAATGCCACTCATTAGGCCGCGGCACGAAGAACAGAAACACAAGTCCAAATGCCAGCGCCCCTACCCCTATACCGAACGCTGACGACAAAGTTCCACCAGCATCCAGCCACTGCTTGGTCAACCAGGGGCCAACCATTTGGGTAAAGCCATACAAGGCCACCATTGCCGCAGACAGGCGTGGCCCCTGGTGCGGATGCAGTGCCCGTCCAATGCGCTGGGTCAGCAATACCGTACCAAGGAAAGTAACGCCTACCAGGATGGCGCATAGAATCAGCCCCGGTGCACCCGGAATCACCACCGCAGCGAGAACACCCGCTAACTGAATGGCGAAGTTAATCTTCAGCGCCAGAATGTCGCCGATAATCGCACCCAGGCGATTCCATATCCACGGTGCCAGAATGGTGCACAACGCCACCAGCAACCAGCTGCCGTCCTGCAACCAATGCCCGGGTTTCAGCTCTACGTTGGCCAGCAGGGGCAGAAAGGTCATTGGCAGGATATACCCCAGGCCGGCGCCGGCGTAAGCCAGAAACAGTGGCGTACTGGCTCGGTCGAACAGCCGGGTGCTGAGAGCTTTACCGCACTTGTTAATAGCCACCGGTGGATGCATCGGCACATCTAGCTGCATCAGCTTCCAGGTGCCCCAAGCCGCCAGCGGGACAGAGATAACAGCCGCCGGCCACCAGCGTTCCGGGCCTTCCAGCCAGTCCGCCGTGCCGCTGACCACACCTGCGGACAGCAGCAGGCCAAAACCCACTCCGAAATACACCAGCCCGCTCAGGCTGGCGCGGTTACGCAACACCAGCCACTCCAGAATAAGCGCTGGTGCCTGCACAAACACCACGCCATTGGCCACGCCGTTAAGCCAGCGGGTCGTGGAAATAGCCGTCAGATCGGCTTCAACCGCCACCAGCACAGTGGTGGCAATGTGCACCACCACGGCCAGCGGCAAAATACGGCGAATATGGTCAATGCGGTGCCAGCGAATGGCCAGCATGGCACCCATCAGATAGCCCATATAATTCCAGGTGGCCACGGCCGCACCGTCTGCGGCGGAAAACAGGCCGTCATTCACCAAATAAGGCAAAAGTGGGGTGTACATAAAACGTAAGCGCCAATAAATCAGCACCTACATTCCAGCTCACCGATTGCACACACTGACGTCCTCACCCATTCCATGAGGAATCAGCATGACCCCAACCGAACGAGCACAGGTCTGGCAGCAGCATATTGCTGACTGGTGTCACCGCCACAGTAATACTGACCCACCAGCGCCAACTGAAAATTGACCCACCTGAGGCAAAATAGCCGCCTAATAACATGATCAGGGCGGCCGATGTTGACTCAGGAGACACTTGTGGAAATTCATGTATTGCATCGTCAGGGCGAGAGTATTCGCGCCATCGCTCAGAAACTGGGCGTTTCCCGCAACACCGTGCGCCGCTATCTGCGGGATCTGAGCGTGGTACCCACCTATCCAGACCGAACGCAGAGAGCGACTAAGCTGGATCCCTATAAAGACTATTTGCTGGCGCGGATCGAAGCCGCGAAGCCACACTGGATACCGGCAACCGTGCTGTTAAGAGAGATTCAGGATCGCGGCTATGCCGGCGGGATCAGCCGGCTCAAGTTCTACATTGCCGACTTCAAAACCGTTGAATCTGATCCGGTGGTTCGCTTTGAGACGCCACCTGGCAAACAGATGCAGGTCGACTTTACGACCATTTCCCGTCACCGGCGCAAGATCAAAGCCTTTGTGGCCACGCTGGGGTTCAGTCGCGCCACTTACGTCCGGTTCTCCGAGCACGAGCGCCAGGAAGACTGGTTGCAAGGCATCGAAGAGGCCTGCCATTACTTTGGCGGAGTCCCCCAAGAGATCCTGTTCGACAACGCCAAGACCATCATGATCGAGCGTGATGCTTACGACGAAGGCCGCCATCGCTGGAATGCTCAACTGTTGGCGACGGCTCAGGATTACGGTTTTATCGCCCGCGCCTGCCGGCCCTACCGAGCTCGCACCAAGGGCAAGGTTGAGCGCTTCAATGGTTATTTGAAGGGCAGCTTCATCACGCCTCTGGCGGCCACCCTGAACCAGGCTGGACTGAGGTTGGACGTGGCCACCGCCAACGCGCACATAGGGCCTTGGCTTGAGTTAATAGCGCATCAGCGCATTCACGGCACCACCGGTGTTAAACCTCAGATACGGCTGGATCAGGAGCGCTTTGAACTCGCGCCGCTGCCATCACGGCCACAACCGGTGGTACAACAAGCGCCGGCCTCAATCCGACCTGTTCCGACAGAGAGCTTTCAGCACCCCCTCAGCGTGTACGACCGGCTGTTGGAGGCTCGCCTATGAACCTGCAACATCAACGTATCGAGCACGCCTGCGCAAGCCTAAAACTTGATACCTTGGCCAGTGAATGGGCGGCTATCGCCGACCATGCTGCTTCAAACGAAGGCACCCTGGCTGACTTCCTGGAACAGCTTTTGCACCTGGAACTGAACGCCCGGTCACAACGATCCCGAGAGACGTTGCTGCAGTTCGCGGGTTTCCCGGGGCGAAAGTTATTTGAAGATTATGATTTCAAGTTCGCCAGCGGAGCCCCGCGTAAACAGCTGAATGAACTGACGAGCATGGCCTTTGTAGAGCGAGCAGAGAACGTGGTGCTTCTGGGCCCCAGTGGCGTTGGCAAAAGCCACCTGGCCATCAGCCTGGGCCACAAAGCCGTCAGCCAAGGCATTAAAACGCGCTTCATTGCCGCGGCCGACATGATGCTGCAACTGGTTATTGCCCGAAAACAGGAACGTCTGGATCAGTACTTAAAACGCAGTA
Source organism: Marinobacter sp. BSs20148 (assembly GCF_000283275.1). Lineage (NCBI taxonomy): Bacteria > Pseudomonadati > Pseudomonadota > Gammaproteobacteria > Pseudomonadales > Marinobacteraceae > Marinobacter > Marinobacter sp. BSs20148. The sequence continues at coordinate 91,915 of NC_018268.1, read as the reverse complement.
TCTTAGCGCCACGGCTATTGATCATCGACGAAATCGGCTATCTGCCATTTGGTCGCGAAGAGGCCAATCTGTTCTTTAATGTCATTGCCAAACGCTACGAGCACGGCAGTGTCATCGTCACCAGTAACCTCCCATTCTCACAGTGGGCCAGTGCCTTCTATGGCGACACGACATTAACCGCTGCGCTATTGGATCGGCTGTTACACCACGCGCACATCGTCCAAATCCGGGGAGAAAGTTGTCGATTGAAGGATAAGAAAATGGCGGGTACCGCACCGATCTCAACCAGCAGCCAAAACCTATTAACCAATACTTAAACGCCAAGGGTGGGTCAGTTTTGAGTTGGCGTTGACAGACTGGGAAGTCTCCGGCGCATCCGGCAGCGCTTACTCTACAGAATCCTTGGAGCTAGAAATCACAGAAGGCGCGTTAATTCAGGACCCTGATCACGCAAACCTTGCTATAAGAAAGCTGCGTGAGCAAGGATTCAAAGTCAGTCTTGATGATTTCGGTACTGGCTATTCCTCATTTCAATATCTGTCCCAGTTACCACTGACTGGGCTGAAAATCGACCGTGCTTTCGTCATTGACCTAGAAGTCAGCGCTGATGCACGCACAGTCATGGAATCCATGATTGCTATGGCTATGGCATTAAAGCTTGAGGTCACGGTAGAGGGCATAGAAACAGAGCAGCAAGGGAAGATTGTCACCGATCTGGGAGCGGATCTAGTTCAGGGCTTTTACTACTCAAGACCGCTTGCTCTGCAAGATCATTAACAATGGGCAAAGGACCGAGGAAGATCCACTACTGCACCGGGGTAAGTCCAGGCCGTGGCTGCGGTGACTTCGGCAGACCGGGAGGATGCCTGAGCGGCAGATGACATGAGTGTGCTCCTGAATACGCGTTGAAATTCCAACCTTCGCGTACGCAGGACGACCGACAAACCACGAGCACAGGAAACTGCGACGATGATCCGGTCGTTTGCTGCTCACCTTGAGGACCCGCAGGCTCCTATTAGGTGTTTGCAAAAAACCGGGGCAGGACTATTTTGATAGCCCTGCAGCATGGCTTTGCATGGGAGAAAATCAATCCTTCCCGGTTTCCCAGTTTTCGGCACCAGAGGTTTTAGCTATCCTCCAGTGATCATTCCCTCAGTTCGCACGGAACGCCCGATCCAGCCACTGCCCGACCTCCAGCAACAGTCGATCGCCGTGCAGCGGGGCAATCAGCTGAACGCCGACGGGGAGATCGTTTGGTCCGGTCATACCGGGGACGTTCAGGCAAGGGGTTCCCAGCAGTGTCCAGATGCGGTTGAAGATCGGGTCGCCGGTACCCGCGGTGTAAGCCGGTGCCTCACCCGGTGCGCTCGGCGCCAGCAGGACGTCAACGTCCGAGAAGACGTCATCCAGCGCGGCACGGCAGGTAGCGGCCTTGTGTTTTGCGTCGATGTATTTCTGGTGCGAGACCTGAGAACCTTCGTCCAGCAGTTCTCGGAGACGACGACTCAAATGCTCTCCGTGAGCATCGCGCTCAAAGCTGAGGCCTCGCGAAGCCTCAAAAGTCATAATCGCATACTGCGCTTCGAGCAGGTCGTCGTACTGCTCCGGCAATGTGACTTCGGATACCTCGCACCCCGCATCCGTTATGATTTTTATCGCCGAGGCCAACGCGTCCACCGTCTCCGGTAGTGCTGAACGCCATTGGGGCGTGCGACACAGGCCTATCCTCGGTCGCATCGAATCCGTCGAGCGCAACTCCAGTTCATGACTGCTGAGGACGGACGCAAGAAGCGCCACGTCCGGAACATTGCGGGCAAATACACCCACCGTATCGAGTGACCAGGCACCGGGCTTCAGCCCGGCAGTATTGACGTCACCGTAGGTCGGTTTATAGCCAAATACGCCACAGTAGGACGCCGGCCTGATGATGGATCCCGCGGTTTGGGTCCCCAGGGCGAACGGCACCATGCCGTCAGCGACGGCGGCGGCTGACCCGCTGGAGGAACCGCCCGGCGTGCGCGTCGGATCATGTGGGTTGCGTGTCTTGCCGGGCGAGAAGAACGCGAATTCAGTGGTCACGGTCTTGCCCAACACCAGACCGCCTGCACGGCGAATTAACGCAACGGCAGCGGCATCCGAGGCAGGTTGGCGGTTCGCGTATATGGGCGAGCCGCACCCCGTCGGCATGTCGTGGGTGTCGAACAGATCTTTGGCACCCACGGGAAGTCCACGCAATATCCCATTATTAGTGGACTGATCGATTCGGCGGGCAGCATCGACTGCCGCCCCCTCATCGAGGTGAGCCCAGGCCTGGATTTCGGGCTCCCGTTCCTTGATTCGTTCAAGACACTCCAGTGTGACAGCCTCACTGGAGAGCCTGCCGGCTGCAATGTCCGCCCGGGCTTCCGTTGCCGAGCGCCACCCCGCTTCAGGGGTCATGCTGCCGCCCAGCGAGCCATGATCTCTCGATAGGCCAAGCGAATTTGTTCGATACGCTCGACGTAACAGAATTCATCGGTCTGATGGGCCATGTGAGGCTCACCGGGGCCGAGAATCACGGACGGAATGTTGCCGTAATAGGGAGTCAGCACCGAGCCATCGGTGAAATAGGTTACTGCCCGCGGTTCGGGCTCCTCGCCCAGAATCGGCGTCATGATATCGTACACAGCCTTTACCCATTCCTGCTGCGGCTCTGTCCAGATGCCCTTGAGGTCAACCATCGGTTTCAGTTCACTCAGGTCGGGGCTGAGATAATTGCCGAGATTCGATTTCAACGCCGCATGGTCAGCCCCCGGGGTTGTCCGGATATCGATGCCGACCCGGCAAAGATCGGGCACGGAGTTCATGTTCATGCCACCATGGATGGTCCCGACGTTCAGCGTGTCGAAGCCGAGCACCTCGTGCTCAGGGCGACCGAACTCAAACTGCTCCAGCTTGCTGGTCACCCGCGCCGCCTTGTACACCGCATTCTCGCCATACTGCGGCATGGAACCATGGGCCGTAACGCCCTTTGTGATGGCATGCAGCCACAAAGCGCCCTTATGGCCGACCATCGGATAGTTGCTGGTCGGTTCAGCAATGATCATTGCGCCGGCCTCGCCGAGCACATCGCCCTGTTCCGCCAGAAAGTGGGCGCCCTCACAGCCGGTCTCCTCGCCGGCGGTGATGACCAGCACCACCCCAGGTCCGCTATCGAGTTCATCGGCAAGATCAATGGCGGCTGCAACGAACGCGGCCACGCCCGCTTTCATGTCAGTCGAGCCGCGCCCGTATAGTTTGCCGTCCTTGATATCGCCCGCAAACGGATCGACGTGCCAGGGCTCACCGCCAAGGGGAACGGTATCGATGTGACCCGTAAAACAGATGGGTTTTCCCGAGCCGTTACCGAGCCGCGCAATCACGTTCGTGCGCCCGCCCTCGCCCTCCGGGTAGGAAACCCGGAACCCTGCATCTTCGAGGAGGGTCCCCAGATAATGTGCGCAATCATGCTCATTACCGGGTGGATTGATAGTATTGAAACGGATCAGAGCCTGAGTGAGCTCAATCGGGTCGATTGTCGCTTTCATAACATTTGCTCTCCTGTCTTTTGGTGAACAATCTGTGGTCCTGCTCCCGCAGTCGGGAACATGGCCGCGTCACCCTCCGGGTACCGGGCATCAACCGAAATACGCCTGGTGGACATCTTCGTTGTCCTGCAGCGACGCGGCGTCACCTTCCGCCGCGACACGGCCTTTACTCAGCACGTAACCGTAATCGGAGATTGCAAGTGTCTGGCGGACGTTCTGTTCCACCAGAAACACGGTCACACCGCGTTCGTTGATTCGCTTGATAACCTGGAAGTTTTCCTTCACAAACAGCGGGGACAGACCCAGTGACGGTTCGTCAATAAGCAGCAGATCCGGGGAGCTCATCAGCCCCCGTCCGATTGAGAGCATGGCCTGTTCACCACCGGACATGGTGCCGGCAAGTTGAAGGCGCCTCTCCTTCAAGCGTGGGAAAATCTCGTAGGCTTCTTCGATACGCTTCCGAATTTCCACTTCGGATTTCACCTGATAGGCGCCGAGACGCAGGTTTTCCTCAACGGTAAGTTTCGGAAAGACCTTACGGCCTTCCGGAATACAGGAAATGCCCGTTGAGATGACCTTGTGCGTAGGCAGTCCGGTTATTTTGCGACCGTGAAAGGTGATTTCTCCTGCGCGTGGTGCCGTCAGCCCAAGGATCGATCGGATCAGCGTGGTCTTGCCAACGCCGTTGGAGCCGAGGAGGCAGGTTATTTTACCGGGCTTTACCTCCAGCGAAACGCCTTCAAGCACATCGGCCTTGTCGTACCCCGTGTACACATCATCGACTTTCAGTCCTTCGGACATAGCGGTTCTCACTCGATGCCCAGGTACGCTTCGCGCACCTGTGGATTATGAACAATCTCCTCGTAGGAGCCCTCGCAGATCTTCTTACCAAAATTCAGCACTGTACAGTGCTCCGTTATTCGCTCCATGACGCTCATCTCATGTTCAATAATGATGATGGCGAGTTCGGGCGTGTGCTCCCGGACCGACAGGATGTCGTCCATTAGCTGGTGCGTTTCCTCGTGCGTCATGCCCGCCGAAGGCTCATCGAGCAGCAATAGTTTTGGCTGACTGATCAACGCGCGACAAATCTCGATGCGGCGACGGTCAAGCATCGGAAACCCGCTGACCGCATCAAACATGCAATCCGCGAGCGCCGGGCTGAAAACCTTTACCAGGTCACGCGCTTGCTCGAAATTCTGCTCAAAATCCCGGGCAAACGCACTTCGCCGAAAGAGGTTGAAGCCAAGACCCAAGTTCAGGCGCTTGTGGTCGCCCACCAGGATATTGTCCAGCAGAGACAGCGACAGACACATGCGTGAGCGCTGGAAGGTCCGTGCGATGCCGGCCCGGTAAACCGCCTGGGCGCTGTGCCAGGTAATGTCCTCGCCATCAAGTAATGCCCGGCCATCGCTGAAGTCGTAAATGCCAGTGAGAACGTTGAAAAACGTGGTCTTGCCGGAACCGTTCGGCCCGAGAAGGCCCATGATGTCGCCTTGATTCACATCGAGATTCAGGTCGTCCAGTGCAACAAGCCCACCGAAACGTCGCGTCACGCCCTCGCAGGAGAGCAATACGTCCTTTTCGCTCATGACTTGCCACTCCATCCCGGGATGTAATTGCGCATGCCACGCGGCAAAAGCCCACCGGGGCGGAACAAAAGAATCAATATGACCAGCGAGGCAAACAGAAGGAACCGGTACTCCTGAATCATCTGCAATTTCTCAGGCAGGATGACCACGATCGCGCTGGCTACCGCCAGGCCCCAGGGATTACCCATGCCACCCAGCAGAACGATGGACACCAGGATCAGCGAGTCACTGAAACCAAAGTTTGCCGGGGCGATAAAACCAAGCATCATTGCGTAAAGAGCGCCGGCAATACCGATCAGGAAATTGCCCAGAGTAAAGCCCAGCGCCTTCCAGCGCCCGATGTTCAGTCCGTAACAGGCGGCGGCTGTCTCATCGAGGCGCACGGCATCCATGCTCAGACCGATCCATGACCGCTCAAGACGCTTGGTGAGCGCAAATGCCACCACGAGGAGCGCCAATGAGAGCAACAGGTACTGGAAGTAGAAAGAAATGAAGAGGCCGTTTGCGAACTCAATACTGGAGTTAAACCCCCAGCCAAACAGCGACATCTCCCCTGTCGACAGGCCCTGCGCACCGCCGAGGGTATCGTTCACCTCAAGGAAACTCTTGAACAGGATGGCGAATGCGATGGTTACCACTGCCGCATAGTGTCCCTTCGTGCGAAGCACCGGGAGGATGAGCAGCCCGCCCGCCAGCGCGGCCATCAACCCGCCTGCAAGGAGAATCAGCAGAGGTGGCACAGACGTGTGCTCGATCATCACCGCAGCCGTGTAGGCACCGACGCCGAGAAACGAGGCCCCGGAGAGGTTCACCAGCCCCAGATACCCGAACTGAATCGTCAGGCCGAGGCCGGCGAGCATGTAAAGCAATACGGTGGAAATCATCAGCAAAGTGAAGTGGGCTTCATGGAACACGCCGGCTATGACGAGAACGCCGCATATTGCAGCCCCGTTCATGACCTTCTCATGCTGGCTGAAGGCTCTTTCTACATGACGGAACGTACCCGTTCTGGCAGCAATAACCGTTGCAACAACGGCGAATACCAGCAAAAACCCAACGGTCAGCTCATCCTCGGTATGCAGGAACCAGATTGCGTAACCCGTTACAAGAGCTGCGGCAAGCAGCCCGATCCCGAGGGCGCGGGCAGACTTCGGGAGTCTACCCACCGCGGGCGTACTAATATCTACAGGTGATTGTTTCATTAATTCAAACCCTTTCGCTTTCGCGCTCGGCGATCAGACCGGTGGGCCGCCATGCCATGATTGCGATCACCACTGTAAAGGCAAATACGTCCTTGTAGGCACTGGCAAACGGCAGCGCCACGGAACCAAATGTCTGCAGAGCCGCAAACAGGAATCCTCCCAGAATGGCCCCGTAGATGCTGCCGAGGCCGCCGACGATCGCCGCAGCGAAACCAATGACGCCAAGTAACAGGCCATTACTGAAGTTGATCTCGTTGTAGTACAGCCCATTCATCACACCGGCAAACGCGGCCAGGCCCGAACCGATCGCGAAGGTCACCAGCACGACCAGGCGGAAATTGATGCCCATGGTCATTGCCGTTTCCTCATCCTGGGCGACTGCGCGGATCGCTAACCCGAGACGGGTCCGATTGATCACCAGGTGGATAGCCCAGATTACGGCGATGCCGGCTATCAAGAGCAACACACTATCGACCCGTAATGTAAAGCTGCCGAAATTGAAGCCATCGGTGGGCAGCAAAGATGGAAAACGTTTTGGGTTGGAACCGTCGGGAAAGAAGAGACGCACGCTTTCCCGCAGCACAGTACCAAGCATGAGAGTGATGAGCAGTGTGTTAAGCGGCGGCGACGATCGTAGCGGAAGGACCAGGTATCGGGCGATCAGTGCACCGAGCATTGCAACCAGGCCAACAGCAGCCAGAACCGCGGCCAGCAACTCAATAACGGGATTGTCGATCCCAATCGCGGTAAGGCCCAGGATCGCCGTGTACCCGACAAACGATCCGACCATTAACACGTCACCATGAGAAAACTGGATAACGTTCAGCACCCCAAAAAACAGGGTGAATCCGACAGCCACCAGTGCATACATCATTCCCAGCATGACGCCATTCATGACGTACTGACCGAAAAGTCCGACGTCCATTGGCAAACACCTCAAAGCTTAGTGCGAATCCGAATCCTGAGCTCGCGTCCTGCAGGAGTCAGAATTCGGCGTTAAAAATCCAACGGGGCCCCTTGACGAGACCCCGGATTATTAGCCGTAGGGCAATCAGCGGCCGACCAGGCTGCGTTCCCCTGTGGCGTACTTGCTGTCTTCCCAGACCACCCACTTGCCATCCTGGGCCACATAATTGGTGATTTGTGCGACGATGTTCTGGCCGTGATCATCGAAGCTGATTTTGCCGACAATAGAGTCCGCGTCTTTAACCTCGGAAAGAGCATCGACCACCTTGCGACGGTCAGGTCCGACCTTCTCAATCGTGTCGAGAACCAGATTCATTGCTGCAAAAGCAAACGGGCCGTAGGCTTCCGCCGGATCCGCGTAACCAGCCTCGTCGTATTTTTCCTTGAAGAAACGACCGCCGGGGAGTTTGTCTATAGGCGCCCCTTCAATGAACGCAACCGTACCCTCGGCCAGATCACCCAGACCATCGAGGTAGGCATCGGAGACTATGCCGGAAGTACCTTCAAACTGAACATCGATTCCGAGCTTCTCCATCTGTCGGCGAATACGTACGCCCAGCGGCGTAAGGCCTCCAAAGTAAATCACGTCCGGGTCGAGCGCCTTTGCCTGAGTCAGTACCGCAGTAAAATCCTGCTGATCGGCGGAAACACCAAAGGTTGCGAGAATCTTGCCACCGTCTTCGGTGAGAAACTTCGAAAAGTACTTATTGTGGCCCTTTCCGTAGTCGGTGGTGTCATGGATGATTACCCATTTTTTGTAGCCATTGCCGGTCATGAACTTCGCGGCCGTTTCGTTCTGGTTGATCATCGTGCCGTTGACCCGATGAACTTCCGGGTATTTGTTGCCGTAGGTCACATCCGGCAAAACCGCGCCCCAGACCACGATCGGAAGGTTGAACCGGTGATAGACATCCACCGTTGCCATTGCGACCGCAGAGCAGTAATGCGTCACTCCGGCAATGATTTTACGATCCGCAGCGGCCTTAGTGGCCACCTGCACACCTACATTGGACTTGCATTCGCTATCCAGCACTTGAAGCTCATATTCGTATTTAGCGTCCGGATCCTTGTTGCGGAGCGAGACCGCCAATTCCGCGGAGTTCCGCCCACCAATCCCGTTAGCGGCGACACCACCGGTCAGCGGTCCGATAAATGCTACTTCAACTTTTTCCTTGGCCTGCGCCGACCCAAGGCCGAACGTCAGCACAATAGCCGCAGCTCCAGCCAAAACTTTAATGCCTGAAATTTTCATTAGATGAGACCTCTCTTTTGTCAGTCAGGTTGCCTATTCAAGCGTCGGCTAGTGCCGGTCATACGTGCTATACACAGTCGTCCGCTCGGAGTTGAACTCAATTTTCAATGTCTGTTGGTCAGTTTCACCGCCGGTGCCCACTAAATGAGGACTCTTCAATGCCCGTTATCTCCACGAACCGGCGTCTAAACCGAGTACTGTCTCTATGCACGCAAACCAATTCAGTGCCTAGGATTGCCAGTGGCTCGTCAGATTTGGATTATTGTGCATTCATAATATTCACGTACATGAAAATTAGTCCGTTATCCCTGCGTGTCAACCTCATATGGACAGTTCTTTAAAAAGTTAATGTAGATTTTCCCGTTTGAGTGCCTGGCGTGCCGCCGGCAATGTCGGGAAGTTCACCGCAACACTCATTTCGTCGCCTGATTCCTCCGAGGTGATCGGGTTGATGTGTGCGGCTTCTGGCGGCCGTTTGGCCTCTGGTTTTCCGCGCACGAAGCACTCGGAGTGTTTCTGGTAATACCGCTCCAGTGCAGCCTGTCGTTTCTTTGCCACGGTTTTGTGTTCTCCGGTGTAAACTTGGGCTGGAGTGAAGCCGTTCAGTTCCGTTATGCAATCTTTGCCAGTTCTGATCGCTAAGTGCGCCGCGAATACAGAAAGAGCGCTCGACTGCCGAAGAACTTGACTATGATTAACCATTCCCGTGACTATTATTCATGGGCTTGAATATTAATCGGAGCAATGAATATGCCAAGATCGCCGCGAGCATCAAAAATGATGTTCAATGTGGAATAATCAGACGCTCGTAGGTTGGAGGATTACTTGATGGACCGAGAGGCGGAAATCGCTAGAACCGGGATGGATCATCGCGAGTTGGGACTGCGACTGAAGCATCTTCGGATGAGTCGAGGTATGCGCATGAAGGACGTTGCTGCAGGCGCCGGCTGTTCCGAAAGCATGGTTTCAAAGATTGAATCCGGGAATACCGCCCCGTCGCTCCGCGTACTGCACAACATCGCCCATGCGCTGGACACGAGTATTGCGGCATTGTTCGAGCCACCAAGGTCGGAGAGTCTGGTGCGTCGCGCCGGAGAGCGCCCTGTGATTCGGCTTAGCAGCCAGGACAATCCGGGCCAAATTGCACTAGAACGGCTCGCGCCGACCCAAGAAGGTGCAAACTTGGAGGCGAACATCCACATCATCGAACCCGGCGCGGAAAGCGATGGCACAATCAGCCACGACGGGGAGGAACTGGGCTATCTAATTGAGGGTTGCCTAGAACTCGAAGTCGACGGGGACAAATTTTTTCTGCAAACGGGAGATTCTTTCTCATTTTCATCGAAGTGCCACCATCGTTACCGCAATCCCGGCAGAATCATCGCTCGCGTTCTCTGGGTAAACACGCCCCCTACGTTTTAGTCTCAGTGGCAGGATTTTTGGGGTAAAAGCCGACATGCACATCAGCGGCCGGTTTGTGGAGCGCAGCGCTACAAACCGGCCCGACCAACGCCAGTTGTTGGGCCAGCGCCCTTAAATCGACCCACTTGTCCTCAGTCGATCTGCGACACATTTTTTGAGGCCCGCTCCAGGTCGACGTTCCACGGTAGCAGTGCTTCCAGCTTTTCCAGTGTGTCAGCCTTGGCAATACGCTCTAGCACATGCTCTATGTAAATCGAGGGTTCGAGGCTATTGGTTTTAGCGGTCTCGACTAGGGAATAACACGTTGCACTGGCACGGGCGCCCCGTGAGGTATCTGCAAATAGCCAGGCTTTTCGACCCAGAGCGAACGGACGGATGGCGTTTTCGGCCAGTACGTTACTGATCTGCAGGTCGCCCCGTTCGCAGTAACCCACCAGGGTGGGCCATTGGTTCAACGTATAATCCATCGCGGTACGGGTCAGCGTGCCCTTTGCCACTCGGCCTGCGTTGGTCTCCAGCCAGGTCTTCAGTGTTTTTAATGCGGGCACACTCAGCTCCTGACGAATGCGGTAACGCTCGCTTACACTCAATTCTTTGATCTTGCGTTCGATGGCGTAGAGTTTGTTGATGTGGCTTAAAACCACATCGGCTTTGGACACGTTCGTGGGTTTGCCTTTGCCCTGAGGCTTGGCCGCTTTGGTGGCCTCCACGAACTTACGCCGGGCGTGATCCCAACAACCGATTCGGGTGATGTCGTTATCTCGACACACCTTGCCGTAACCCGAATAGCCATCGGCTTGCAGAATGCCGTTAAAATCATCCAGCAGACGCACCGGCACTTTTCCCGCCCGTGACGGATCGTATTCAAATAGAACCGACGGTCGCCCTGGCGGGCCACCGCGGGTGACCCACATCCACTTATCAGATTGCGCCGTTTTGCCGTCTTCTTTCAGAACGTACATTCGGGATTCATCGGCTTGCAGGTAATCACTGCTGTTCTGCACTTCTCGCATCAGGTTGATCAGCGGTTTGAACACGTCATCCAGGCGGATAACCCAGTGTGCCATGCTGGTGCAGCTGATCTCATGGCCCAGGCGTTTGAGCATGTGCTCCAGACGATACAGAGGCAGGCCATCGGCGTATTTTGAGGTAATGATGTAAGCCAGCAAAGAAGTGGTGGCCGTGCATTTGCCCAGTGGATGAACCGGGCGGGTGGCGGCCAGGATACGCTCTTCACCATCCTGCTCGAACACGGCTTTTTCCTGCCAGTATTCCAGAACTTTCAGTTGGGCTGGGATGAACTGCAGTTCTTCTTTGACCTTGGTAAAAAAGGTTTTACAGGCGCCGACCTTCTCTTCGTCGCTGAGGGCCAGTTCGATGCGCTCGCGCAGCAGTGTATCCGAGAATCCACGCTGGCGACGTTTACGGGAGGCCGGCGGTGCCTCTTCCTCTGCAACATCGTCTGGCAACTGATCGCGCAGGGCATCAATCTCAACTTCCAGCTCGGCTTCGTCAAACAGATGAATCTGGTGTGCGGACTTCTCACTGCTGGCGCCGAACTGCTGAATCCGTTTCCAGCGCAGCAGTTCTTCGAGAATCTGGATGGTGTGATCGCGCTGTTGGATTTCAGCGCTCTTGGCGGTCAGTTCTTGCTGAAGACCTTCGACAACCGGCCGTAATTCAGCGGCCGTAATTCAGCGGCCGAAAGGTCGCTGATATCGGGTGTTTTTGAAGGTGCTTCAGGCTTTAATTTCATGGACAAAGTATAGCAAAAACAACACTCTGAAGCACGATAAAAGGGCTAATTAACAGCCTCATAATGCAGGGTTTTGTGCCCTTTTAACAAGGCAATATCGTAGCCGTCCAGCAACCAGTTGATCTGCTCCCCCGTCAGTGGCATCAGCTCATCTGAGGCCTTAGGCCACTTGAACTACTCCTCGGCCAGCGCCTTGTAATGGAGTACAAAACCGTTGTCTTCCCACATCAGGCACTTGATCTTATTCCGCTGCCGGTTGGTGAAGGCGTAAAGCGCTCCGGTAAACGGGTTGTGGCCCAGCTCCTGTTCAACCAAGACCGCCAGGCACTGGGCCTGCTTGCGGAAATCAACGGGTGCCCGGTACAGATAAATCTCTGGCAACGATAAGGACGGGCGCAAATATCGGTGGCGCATTACAGTTATCTCAACACAGCGCCGAGCAACTCGATATTGCCGGCGTGCAAACCGGTGATGGAGACACCACCGGGCAGTGAAACGGTCAGACCATCGGCTCCGCCGATGCCAGCGCCAGGAGCAGAAACGACCCGAGCGAACCCGGTGACCGTTTGCGCCTGCTTTGGAGGGTCTCCAGTCGGGGTTAACTTCTGGCGCCAGTAAACAAACTGATGGTAAACCAGCGACTGTTGCTTGCAGTAAGCGCTGCCGGACACGCCGGAGACTTGCCAGTCAGCAATATGCTGCTGCCAGACCTGTGCTCGTTCGGTTGGGGTCATGCTGATTCCTCATGGAATGGGTGAGGAAGTCAGTGTGTGCAATCGGCGAGCCGGAATGTAGGTGCTGATTTATTGGCGCTTACCATAAAACGCCCAAGGCCGTGCACCACAAGAAGAAGCACCGCACCGGCGGCCAGTGCGGTAAAAAGTTCGCGGGAAGTGGCAGGCGACGAGTGAAGCGCGGAAAACGCCGTTTTCTGAGTCATGTGGGTTACTTGTAATTATAAAAAGCGTTGAAGCAGAACTGAATTAATAAGCGGAGCTGTTTGTCTGACGCTGGCGATCTGCCCAGCGGTAAATCTGCTCGAAGCCATCGGCTAGTTGCTGCGGCTTATGGGGCGGCTGTATCAGCGCCACCACTTCGGCCGAGGGGCCGATCAGTGCAAAATGGCCGCTGTGATCCACCAGTAAACCACCCTCCGTTTCACGCTGCACAAACACCGCTCCCAAACTGGTCGCCAGGGCGCGGGTTATGTCTATATCACCACTGTAACCGTGGAAATTTTCACCAAAGAAGCTCGTATAATTTTTTAAAACTTCAGGTGTGTCGTGTTCTGGGTCGGCGCTGATCAGCAGGTAACGGGGCTGGGGCAAGGTCGCAGGCAGCAACTTATTGGTCTGGCGCAGGGCCGCCATGGCTACCGGGCAGATATCAGGGCAGTTGGTGTAGCCTACAAAAGCAAAGGTCCAATGGCCGCGGAGATTTTCACGGGTAACGGTCTGGCCGTTTTCATCAGTGAGTTCAAACTCAATCACCGGCCGCGGCGGCTCGTACACATAGATATTGGCACTGGCCAAGTCCGGTGGCGGTTCGACCGGTGCTGGCTCCGCCAGCCAATACCGCGCTATTGAAAGGCCGAATACAGCCACCACCGCCAGTACCAGCAGGATTACCGTTGTGCGAATCTGGCGGGTCATCGGGGCTCCATGTCAGGCATCAAATAATGGCATAGTGATCAACCAGTAAAATGACAAACAATGCCATTAGATAGGTGATGGAATATTTGAAGGTGTCCAGCGCTACGCTTCGATCGTCATCGCGCAGCAAGCGTATCGCATACTGTAAAAAACGCGAGCCAAGTACAAGAGCGCCGACCAGATAAATCATACCGGACATTCCAGTCACAAACGGTAGCAGGCTAACCGCAAGCAGAATAATAGTGTACAGCAGGATGTGCAGTTCTGTGTAGTGATTACCGTGGGTCACTGGCAGCATTGGAATGCGGGCCTTGGCGTACTCTTCCTTACGGTGAATTGCCAATGCCCAGAAATGTGGTGGCGTCCAGGCGAAAATAATCAGCACCAGCAGCAGCGCGTGGCCGTCTACCTGCCCGGTTACCGCAGTCCAGCCCAGCAGCGGCGGCATGGCGCCGGCTAACCCGCCAATCACAATATTCTGCGGCGTGGCACGTTTCAGAAAAAGCGTGTACACGCCGGCATAACCCACCAGCGACGCCAATGTCAGCCAGGCTGTCAGGCTGTTCACCAGCAACATCAATATCACCATACCGCTCAGCGCCAATACGCCTGCAAATAACAGCCCTTCAGCAGCCGAAATCCGCCCTGTGGCGACCGGGCGCTTGTGAGTGCGCGCCATAACAATGTCTACTTTCTGGTCCACCACGTGGTTAATCACCGCGGCAGCCCCGGCCAGCAACGCAATGCCAGCGTTGCCAAACACCAGAACCTGAAAAGATGGCAAACCGGAAACCGCCAACAGCATGCCAATGACCGAGGTTAGAATCATCATCGCGACGACTTTGGGTTTGGTCAGCTCCAGATAGTCACGCCAGTGCGCCGCAGCGCGGTTACCAGCCGAATGGCCGACAGAATTATCGACAGTGTTGCCTAAAGAGTTCCCTAAAGAATTGCCAATAGCGTTGGCTGGAACCGGCAAAACGTTCGCTTGTTCACTCATGCCGTTATCTCCTGATGCTTTGCTGAATTCGTCGAATTGTTTTTCTTGTCTTTAGCGCCCGAAAGCTGTGCCGGCAAGCCTTGGGACAACTGACGTTGATGCCAGATCAGGTGAATCACGCTCAGCAACAACAGCGCACCGGTGGCGTTATGAGCCACGGCGACCGCCAGCGGAATGTAAAGAATCACATTTGCCAAACCCAGCCCAATCTGTGCCAGCAGAACAACCGCTACCACAGCCACTGACTGGCCCAGGCCATTGCGCCGGCGCCGGGCCCACAGCAGTCCCAGTAGCACGCTGAAATAAACCAGCACAACGACGGCGCCTAAGCGATGGCTGACATGAATAGCCACCCGGCCATCAGCGTTAAGCTTACCTCCCAGATAATTGGGCCCAACGTGCTGGGTTATATCAAAGCCGTGGGCAAAGTCCATGTCTTGCGGCCACCACTGGCCACCACAGGTGGGTAAGTCGGTACAAGCCACGGCGGCGTAGTTGGCGGCTGTCCACCCGCCCAAGGCAATCTGCATAATCACCAGCAGCAGCCCGCCATAAAGCCAGAGACGCGTGCCGGCGGACTTCAACACGGCTGTTTGCGCCAACCCGCCCCGAACGCGGCTGCGTAGCCTTAACACCAGCAGCGCCAGCAAACTCAGGGTGGTAAAGCCTCCTAGCAAATGCAAAGCCACCACCTGGGGCCACAACTTCAGAGTAACGGTCCACATGCCAAACGCGCCTTGCAGCACGATAAAACCGGCTATAAACAGGGGCAGTTTTACCGGGACGTTCAGTTTGCGTTGGCGCACAGCGTAAGCCGCCAGCCCGAACACCAGAAGGCCCAACATGCCGGCAGCATAGCGGTGAATCATCTCGGGCCATCCTTTGGCAACATCCACCGGAGTTTCGGGAAAGCGCGCATTGGCGATGGCCATTTTGGTTTCGCTCTGCGGCACCGTCAGAAAACCGTAGCAACCAGGCCAGTCCGGGCAGCCCAGGCCGGCGTGTACCAGCCGGGTCCAGGCGCCGAGCATGATTACCACCACGGCCAGCCCAACGGCCAGAACGGCCAGACGCAACATCAGACGAGGTACCGTAATGGATTCGGTATTGCTGGCGTAATTCGTTGTCATCATCACCCGCCTTAGCCTATTCGCGAGATTTTCAGCAGATGTTTCAGGTCATCCAACACATCGCCCCCCGGCACACTTGCCGGGTAGCGCATCATAATGTTGCCTAATGGGTCTACCAGCAAAAGTTGTGGCGCTTGGGTTGGCTCCACGCCCGGTGGCCATACGGGAGTTTGGGCCGGCAACGGCTCAAACCGCTCCATACGTTCAAAGTCTGCTGGCCAGCGCTGAGCAAGAGCCGGTGGCAGGCTTGTCAGGGCCGCACCACGGCTGACCCGCGTGGCGTATTTGCCGAGTGCAATATTGGTTTGACGAGTGGTGTACAGCAGTTGTTGGCAAACCTCGGTGCAATTGTCCGCCACCACCAGAAGCAACCAGGTGGCGCTGGTTTGCGTGGGGCCGAAACGGGCTGCCAAAGGCGCGCCCTGTGCGGTTTGCAACTGCAAATCGCTAAGCGGAACAAGAGGCGTCACCAAAGCACCGTTGTTGGTATGCTCAGCCGGATTGAGCCAGCCGCCGTAGAACATCGCGCTGGCCAGAATAATCGGGCCAAAACCCACCGCCATAAGCAGCAGCGCCATGCGCCGCCCTTTGCGTATCTGCTGCGGACTCATGGACTTGGGCGAGGCTGTCTGGGAAGGCTCCTGGGCCACCGTTGTTGTCATTATTGGCTCCTGAACGGGTCACGTCTATTATAGAACAACGATTTAGTAGAACTGTGAAAACATTACTACCGGACTTCTGTATTGCTAATCTGCAGCTTTACGGTAACTGGCCACCACCGTCAACATAGTCAGCATTAGCGCCAACGCAAACCACTGGGTGGCGTAACCGTAATGGGTTGCGACGGCCATTCGGTCTGGCGCCCAGTCGGCCCGCAATGCGCCAGGCTGGTTCTGGTCAGCCAGGCGCAAAATCAACCTGGGTATTTCCGGCACCACGTCTTGCGCCACCTCCGGAGGCAGGCTTTGCACCCGCCTTGGCCAGCCGCTGCCTGGCTGAACGGCAGCTAGCACCGGTGGTTGGGGAAAGTCTGCCAGGCGCCCGGAAATTTCTACCCGTTCTTGTGTTGCTGGGATTTCCGGCAACTGCTCGCGGGTACGCGGTGCAATTACCCAGCCGCGATTAACAACCAACGCAGGCCCCTGGAGTGGATAAAACACCGTTAACACTTCGTATCCGGCCATGCCATCACGGGTGCGATTGTCCAGCAGCCAGGTGGTGTCTCCATACGATCCGTTAAGCTGCACGGGGCGACCTGCGTCCAGGCCCTGTTCTACCAGCTGCGGCCAGGCCAATTCAGACGTCTGCTGGTCCCACTGGACCTGCTGTTGCTGCTTAAACTCGGCGCGCTGCAGCTGCCACACCCCCAAACCCAGTAACAGCGGCAAAAACAGCCCGCTAAACAACATAAGACGCCAATCCCAATGCCAGTAACGCCGTGGACCCTGCGAATTACCCATGCTTTGCTATAGTGAACAGACAAGCTAACCGAACGGACCTGTACATGTTAAAAACACTCATTGTTACCCTATTACTGGCGGTGATCGTCAGCCTGTTCAGCGGCCTATTTTTTCTCATTCGCGACGGTGGAAAAACCAATCGCGTCATCAATTCCCTCGCGCTGCGCGTTGCCCTGAGCGTGCTGTTGCTGCTGGTCATTCTGCTGTCGCTTTGGCAAGGCGGCTTAACGCTGAATCCGACACCCTAACGTCAACCCTGATAGCAGCTCTGACAAGGCAGATGAGCAATGTCAGATCACGTACACAAAGACAAACAGCACCAACCAAACCACATCGACGAAGTGCCAGTACCAGGCCACCGCCTCGAACCCGAAGTGGTTATCAGCGCTGAAATGACCTTTGCTAATGCGTATTAGCATCACAATCAACATGATGGTGCCCAAAATCACGTGAGCGCCGTGGAACCCGGTCAACATAAAAAAGGTACTGCCATAAATCCCGGACTGCAGCGTCAGGTTCAGGTCCTGATAGGCGTGCATGTATTCTTCGGCCTGCAAACCCACAAATACCAGCGCCAGAATAATCGTGGCGCCCAGCCACAGCTTCAATTTTTTACGGTTATCGGCCCTTAACGCATGATGGGCAACGGTAATGGTGAATGACGAGCTCACCAATAAAATGGTGTTTATCAACGGCAAGCCCCAGGGCCCGATAACCCCCTTGGGCGCTGGGTACAAGCTGGGGTCGGGCGTGTTAAGCAGCGGCCAGGTCGCCTGAAACCCTTCCCACAACATATTCGAGCTACCGCGATCGCCCTCGCCCCCCAGCCAGGGAATGGCAAACACCCGGGCGTAAAACAGGGCGCCAAAAAACGCTGCGAAAAACATGATTTCAGAAAAAATAAACCAGCTCATGCCCCAGCGGAAAGACCGGTCCATTTGTGGGCTGTAAAGACCAGCGCGGCTTTCACGCACCACGCTGCCAAACCAGCCGAAAATCATATAGGCCATCAATAACATGCCCACAATAAAGATCATCCAGCCACTTCTGGTACTGGCACCCTGACCGCCGTCAACCATAATAGTGGCTGCGCCGAACAGCGTTGTACCAAGCCCAAACGTAGCAATAATCGGCCACTTGCTTTGATCCGGTACGTAATACTCCTGGTGTTCCGACATAATCAATGCACCTCCGGTGGTGTGGAGAAGGTGTGGTAAGGCGCAGGTGAAGGCACTGTCCATTCGAGGCCCTCTGCGCCGTCCCAGGGCTTGGCCGCCGCTGGCTCACCGCCGCCGCGGGCGCATTTCACTACAATGAACAGGAACAGAAGCTGGGTAGCCCCGAACACAAATGCACCTATGCTAGACACCATGTTGAAATCGGCAAATTGCAGGGCGTAATCCGGAATTCGCCGCGGCATACCCGCCAGTCCCAAAAAGTGCATGGGGAAAAACGCTAGGTTCATACCCACAAACGACAGCCAGAAATGGGTCTTGGCCAGGGTTTCGTCATACATGTAGCCGGTCCACTTGGGCAGCCAGAAGTACGCAGACGCAAAGATGCCAAAGATTGCGCCGGGTACCAGCACGTAATGGAAATGCGCCACCACAAAGTAGGTATCGTGGTATTGGAAATCGGCCGGAGCAATGGCCAGCATCAGCCCCGAAAACCCACCCACTGTGAACAGAATAACGAACGCAATAGCGAACAGCATCGGTGCTTCGAACGTCAGCGAACCGCGGAACATGGTCGCTACCCAATTAAACACCTTAACCCCAGTAGGTACCGCTATCAGCAAAGTGGCATACATAAAGAACAGCTGGCCGGCGATGGGAATCCCCACCGTAAACATGTGGTGGGCCCATACCAGGAATGATAGCAGCGCAATGGCGCCCACCGCGTACACCATAGAGGCATAGCCAAACAGCGGCTTGCGGGAAAAAGCCGGGATTATGTGCGAAACGGCACCAAACGCCGGCAAAATCATGATGTACACCTCGGGGTGCCCGAAAAACCAGAATATGTGCTGGAACAGCACCGGGTCACCGCCGCCAGAGGCGTCAAAGAAGCTGGTGCCGAAGTTGATGTCCATCAGCATCATGGTCAACACGCCTGCTAGCACCGGCATAACCGCCAGCAAAAGAAACGCGGTAATCAGCCAGGTCCAGACAAACAGGGGCATTTTCATCAGTGTCATGCCCGGCGCACGCATGTTCAGAATCGTGGCAATCACGTTGATGGCGCCCATAATCGACGACGCACCGGCAATATGCAGGGCAAATATGAAGTAAGTGGTACTGGGTGGGCCGTAAGTAGTCGACAGCGGCGCATAGAAGGTCCAGCCGAAGTTAGGGCCGCCGCCGTCCATAAACAGAGTGGATACCAGAATCAGGAAGGAGCAGGGCAGCAACCAAAAGCTCCAGTTGTTCATCCGCGGCAACGCCATATCCGGTGCGCCGACCATTAGCGGTAGCATCCAGTTAGCCAGGCCCACAAAGGCCGGCATCACTGCACCAAACACCATAATAAGCCCGTGCATGGTGGTCATCTGGTTGAAAAATTCCGGCTGTACGATTTGTAATCCGGGCTGGAACAGTTCGGCGCGGATGACCATAGCCATGGAGCCACCCAACAAAAACATAGCGAAACTGAATATCAGGTACATGGTCCCGATATCTTTGTGGTTGGTCGTAAACAGCCAACGAGTCCAACCCTTGGCTGGGCCGTGATGATCGTGGTTCTGCCCTAAAGAATGCTCTGAGGTGTGAGCGTCTGCAACCGTACTCATAATTTCTCCCGTAACCGCCGTGTTATTCTTATAGAGGTCTGGGTTGGCAGCGTGGCGCCGCCAACGGGTCACTGTTGTTGCTGGACCTTGTAATCAAAAATTTCCTTGGGCGTCACCATGTCGCCCACGTTGTTACCCCAGGCGTTACGCTCGTAGGTGATGATCGCCGCAATATCGACTTCGTTGAGCTGCTCGCCAAAGGCTTGCATGGCGGTACCGCGCTTGCCGTTGACCACAATATCGATATGGCCAGTCATGTCGCCGACGGCGATAGCACTGCCACGCAGCGCCGGAAACGACGGCGGCAAGCCACTGCCATCGGCCTGGTGGCAGGCGGCACAAGCGCTTTGGTAGCTTTGCTCACCGCGCTCCATCAGCTCGGCCATGGTCCATTCTTTTTGAGTCAGCTCTTTTTCTTTCTCGGCCGCGGCGCGCTGCTCACCAACCCAGGTCTGGTATTCAGCCTGCGGCACCGCTACTACAACAATGGGCATGAAGCCGTGGTCTTTACCGCACAGCTCGGTGCACTGGCCGCGGTAGGTACCCGGCGTGTCCACTCGTATCCAGGCTTCGTTGATAAAACCGGGAATGGCGTCTTTTTTCAGTCCGAACTCTGGCACCCACCAAGAGTGAATCACATCGTTTGCGGTCATCAACAATCGAACTTTCTGGCCTACCGGCACAACCAGCGGGTTATCGACTTCCAGCAGGTAATTTTCGCCTTTGGTCTGGCGGTTATTAATCTGGTCGCGGGGGGTGCTCAAACTGGAGAAGTAACCGAACTCGTCGTCCAGGTAGTCGTATTTCCATTTCCACTGATAGCCAGTGATCTTGATGTCTACATCGGCTTCGGTGGTGTCATACATATCAATCAGCGTGACGGTGGCCGGAACCGCCATAGCCACAAGAATAATCAGAGGAATGATGGTCCAAAGCACTTCCACTGTGGTGTTCTCGTGAAAATTCGCGGGCTTGTGACCGCGAGACTTACGATGGGCGAAGATCGACCAGAACATGACGCCGAACACCACAACACCGATGACGACACAGATCCACAGAATGGTCATGTGCAAGCCATAAATGTCGTTGCTGGTTTGGGTAACACCGGGTCTCATGTTCATGGCCCAGTCCGCCATGGACATTACCGGGAACAAAGCCAAGCCGCATAGGGCCCAAGCCCGTTTTGCGCGCACACGCATATTGCGTCTCCACATAGATTATTATTGTCGGGTGAAAGACTGCTTTCAAATATCTCGATCTCCATTATAAGCATAATAGATGACGAAAAGGCTAACAAACAGCTGAAATTCAACAACGTTATGATTCCAGCGCTTTACCGCCGTGACTATTCTGGATAACCGTTTATGACGCCCTTGCACCGTTTAACCCGCCTGGATCGCCGATTATGGGCGTTGGCGTGGCCGTTGATGCTCACCAATCTTACTGTGCCGATGCTTGGCCTGGTAGACACCGCCGTGCTGGGGCACCTGCCAGATCCGCAATATCTTGGCGCCGTGGCTGTGGGCGCTAACCTGTTCAGCATTTTGTATTGGACCTTCGGCTTTATGCGCATGGGCACCACCGGTTTGGTGGCTCAGGCCTGGGGCAAACGTGACGAGCATGAGCAGGTGGCACTGCTGGTGCGCTCGCTGTTGTTGGCAGTAGTCATCGGTTTGGTGTTGATTACTTTTCAAAAGCCATTGATACACGCCGGTCTGGCGCTGATGAACCCCAGCGCAGGCGTGTTGGAATTAGCCTCCGAATACGCTGCCATCCGCATCTGGAGCGCGCCGGCGGTACTGTGCCAGTACACCCTGGTGGGTTGGCTGATTGGCACCCAGTATTCCCGCGGCCCAATGATCATGCTGGTGGTGGCCAACGGCGTGAATCTGGTTCTAGACGTGCTGTTTGTGACCGGATTCGGCTGGAACAGCCGCGGGGTGGCCATGGCTACGGTGATCGCGGAATACGGTGCGGCGCTGATTGGTTTGGCGATCGTTTTACGGCGCATGCCCGAAGGCCAGCGCATGACCCGCGCGCTGATTGGCACCCTTGCCGACTACCTGCGCATACTTCAGGTAAACCGTTTTATTATGGTGCGCACCATCGCCTTGCTGCTGGCGTTTGCCTTTTTTACCGCTCAGGGCGCGCGCCAAGGCGATGCTATTCTGGCAGCCAACGCGGTACTTTTTACTTTTCTGCTGGTTATCTCCAACGCCCTGGATGGCTTTGCTAACGCCGCTGAAGCTCTGATCGGCGAGGCCGTCGGCCGTGGCAGCCGGCGCCAGTTCAAGCAGGTATTCGACACCGCCCTGCGCTGGTCGATTTGGGGTGCCTTGCTGCTGACAGCGCTTTTTGTGCTGGGCGGCCAGACGCTGATCGGATTATTAACCAACATCGAAGCCGTGCAAATCAACGCCTGGCAGTATCTGCCCTGGGTGTGGCTGCTGCCTTTCACCGCGGTGTGGGGGTTTCTATTTGACGGCGTTTTCATTGGCGCCACCCAAACCCGAGCCATGCAGAACACCATGCTATTTGCCGCCCTGGGCGTATATTTGCCGGTGTGGTGGCTAACCACCGACTGGGGAAATCACGGGCTGTGGTTTGCGATGACCAGCCTGATGCTGGCGCGAGCGCTGAGTATGGGGTTGGTATACCTGCACTTTAACCGTCAGGGGCGCTGGTTTCGCGATAAGGAAAGCCGATAACAGCTTCCCACAGCCAAGTTAAATTGTTACCGCCCCGGCCGGCAAGGCTGAAATAGTCGTCTACACTTTATTTACATTACAGGCTTCACCCTGCGCCTAACCAGGTCATTTGCCTGCACAACCCATATACCCGTGACATGAACGGGAGGCGCCATGCGATCTTTTTACGTATCGACACCGGCAACCGTGTACATGACTCCGAAAGCAGTCCTGGACATCATTGACACTGCAAGGTGCAGGGAAGCCCGCTCAGGCGCTTTTTGGCGCCAACTGCAGTTGCGTGCCAAGGCGCTGCCAACGTGCATCAGCTTTAACAGTCAAGCGCCGGCTAGCTGCCTGTTTCAGTTTTCAGTGGAATACATCGAAACAGCCCCGCGGCTGATTCACGCGATTGACACCTGCGCCCGCGAAGCCGGCCACGAAGGTCTATTCACGCCCTTTCTAGACGCCGCCACCCGTTTTTTCACCAACCCGTCTGTGCTTCTTAGCCACTATATCGGCCTTGATGGGCTGCTAATCAGCGCCTATCTGTGCCACCGCCTGATGGAAGATATGTACGAAAATAACCACAGCTTCCGCCGCAGCCAACTGGTGGATCTGGAGGCCACACGTGCCAACCTGCTGGTACACGAGCTCATTGGCGAGCCCTTCGCCAATGAGCTGGACGACGCGGTAGCGATAACTGTGCGGCAGATTGCCGGCAGCCCAAACTACTACGATCTTAATCTGGACCCGTTCGTGGCACAGGCCAACAACGCGGCTTGGGACTCAATGCGCCAGTATTGGGAAAATCTGCTGGTGCGCAACCACATCCGTTTTACTCTGGGCAATCGCCGCCGGCGCTAGCCCCTTCTGCACTCAGCATTTTTTATATCACATTCATTGCCTTGCGCCTGACGCCGAAGTCGTTAAGCTGTGCGCTGTCTTTTACCTGCCCGAGGCCCAAACCATGCTTGCCAATACCGATCTTGGAAAACTGATTATCCGCCTCACTTTGGGCTGCCTGCTGCTTTTTCACGGCATCGATAAACTGATAAGCGGTGTGGGCTATATTGAAGCCCAGCTAATCAGCCGTAACTTGCCGGCGTTTCTGGCCTGGGGCGTGATTATTGGCGAAGTACTGGCCCCGTTGATGATTATTCTGGGTTTTCACACCCGCACCGGCGCCCTGTTGATTGTGGCAAACATGTTGGTGGCCCTGATTCTAGTGCACAGCCACCAGTTGATGCTGCTGAGCAGCAACGGCGGGCTGCACCTGGAACTGCAGCTTTTCTTTCTGATGAGTGCTGTAGCCGTGTTTTTCCTCGGCTCAGGCCGCTATACCCTGCGCAACTGAGTGCTAAACGAGGATTCCGTGTTTGCTGAAGCCCCGCCGGAACCTGGCCACCGTTGCCACTTTAAAGGTGAAGGCTAGCGGGTTTATCGATATGGAGGCAACTCGTGCTAACCTGCTGCTGCACGAGTTATTTGGGCAAATTGGCAGTGCCTGACTCCACCTGGCCCCGGAAGATTCAGGCCAATCGAAAGGTTCGTAGCCAAAATGAAGATACATACCGTTTTACTGATGGCCTGTTGTCTTCTACCGGCGTCTTTACTGGCAGATGACCTGACGGTCAGGGTTCAGCTTGCTGATGGCGCCGCGCCTGTCGCGGGAGCCGTTGTGTATTTGAATGACGGCAGCAAACCCTCTCCCGTGCAGTCAGAAGTGTTTCAGAAAGACCGCATGTTTCATCCCCATGTGTTGATTCTGCCCACAGGCTCCAGCGTGGATTTCCCCAATCAGGACAACACCCAGCACCACGTCTATTCTTTTTCGCCGGCGAAAACCTTTAATCTCGAACTTTATGCTGATAAGCCCGAAGCACCGGTTGTGTTTGATCAGCCCGGCATTGTCGAGCTTGGCTGTAATATTCACGACCATATGCAGGCCTTCATTGTTGTCGCCGATAGCCGAGCCATCGGCCAAACCAATGAGCAGGGCGAGGTAACGATCGCGCTAGACTTCGACGACACTCTAGTACCCGGCTCGCTGAGCCTGAATATCTGGCACCCACGCCTACCAGACAACACCAGGCCGCTGGTTCGGGAAATTAATGCGACCAGCCTGACAAATTCCAGTATAGAAACCGTCAGCATTGAGCTGACGCCCGAGCCACGCCTCGAGGGCCCGATGGATGATCTTCAAAAGCGATTTCAGGAACTTTGATGGGTGGACGGACTAACCGCATAGGGTTTCGCGGTCGCCTGGTTACTGCCATGGTTGCTATGGTCGCGCTGGTAAGCCTGCTGATCGGCGCGCTGATGATGGTGTACCTGTTCGAAGACGAACAGCGCCGTGCCATGGAACAACTCACGATAGCCGAACGCCTGACCACAGAGGTGATTGACCGCCGCACCGATCTCGAGCTCTCCCGTCTGGATGTCGTTGTCCGCGACTTTGGTTTTCGTTCTGCCATTGCCAGCCGCAATCCGGCAACCCTGAACAGCGCTCTGGAAAACCACAGCGGACGCGTAGACGCAGACTTTGCGCTACTGCTGGATAGCCAGGGACAACTCTTGGCATCTACGTTGACACAAACGATACCCAGCATTACCGAAACGCAGCTAGCCACAGCGCGTAAAAACGGTGCTGACCGTTCACTGCTCACCATTAACCAGCGCGGCTATGAGGTGTTGGTCACTCCTGTCGAAGCACCCGGATTAAGAGCATGGCTGGTTGCCGGTTTCGAGCTCGATCAGGAACTGGCAAATGTCATCGCCCGGCTCAGCGGCAGTTCGGTTATTTTTCGAGCAAGCCCGAACGGCTCCGGCGGATTCACTAACTTTGCCGCGTCCTCCGATATCGACAACGCCGGGAACCCGGCTCTAAACATATCTGCAAATGACCGAAACTTCATCAAAAGCGACCGCTACTTCACCCGCACGCTGAACCTGGGTGCTTTCGAGCAAAGCTCATTCGAGGCGGTTCTACTGACCAGCCGGGAAGCCAGCCTGCAAAACTATTACAGTCGCGCCCTGGAAATAGCCCTGCTGGTGACTGTCATCATGGCACTTGCCATATTACTGGCACTGCTTACCGCCAGGCATCTTGGCCGGCCGGTGTTGCAACTGGCCCATTACGCTCGAGCCGTTGGGCAGGGGGAAAACCCGCCAGCGCCTGACATCCGCACCGGAGGCGAGCTGAGGCAACTCAGGGATACGCTTCGGGACACACTGGCCCGGCTTATCCGTCGTGAAACGGAAATCCGCCATGCCGCAAGCCATGACGAAGTCACCGGGCTGGGCAACCGTAACGCTTTGCTGCAAAAAGCCGAAGATGGCTTTAACGCCGGTAAACCCTGCAGCCTGATTGGTCTGCGCGTTAGCGACCTTTCTGACATCAACGATACGCTTGGCCTGGAGTTCGGCGACAAAATTCTGCTTAGTCTCTCGCAACGGCTGCGTGATGAACTTCCGGATGCCAGCCTGATTGCTCGCACCGGTGGCGGTGAGTTTCTGGCGCTGATCCCCAAGCTTAGCCCTGAAGCGCTGGAGCAACTTGCGCTGACTCTGCGTAACACTGCCGAATCACCCCTAAATATCGACAACACCCCGTTTTCCCTGCGTGCAAGCTTGATAACACTGCAATTACCTGCCGATGCCAGCCAAACCAATGAGCTGAGAAGACGCGTAAACCTGACCTTTGAGCAGGCCTTGCAAAAAGGTGTTGCGATTGCGCGATATAAGCCGGGCCAGGATGAAAACCACCTACGCGAACTCAAACTGGTCTCAGACCTGCACAGTGCAATCCGCCACGACGGCCTGCACATGAACTACCAACCCAAATTGGATAACGGCACCGGGCAGTTGCTTCAAGTGGAAGCTCTGGTGCGCTGGAGACACCCGGAGCTGGGCTTTATATCACCGGAAGAATTTATCTTCCTCGCCGAGCAGTCTGGGCAGATCCATGACCTGACAGATCATATCCTGCAGAAGGTTGCCAACGATGCCCGCGCCTGGTTCAACGCGGGCCTGGATGCTGGTGTCGCAATCAACCTGTCCGCAATGGACCTGACCTGGCCGGCGCTGACCGATCGCGTAGCCAGCATTTTCAGCGACTGGCACCACCACATGGAGCGCATCACTCTGGAAGTAACAGAAGGCGCATTGATGGAGGACCCAGTAGAAGCGATGGCGACATTGAACCGCCTCCGTAACCTCGGTGTAACCCTGTCCGTTGACGATTTTGGTACTGGCTATTCTTCGCTTTCACAGCTGCGCAAACTACCCGTTCAGGAACTGAAAATAGACAAATCCTTTGTGCTCAGACTAAATTCCGAACCTCAGGACCAGTTGATTGTAAGATCCACCATCGATATGGCCCACGGGCTTGGGCTAAAAGTAGTCGCCGAGGGTATCGAGAACCTTGAAACCTGGAAATTACTGCAGGCTTGGGGCTGCGATGTCGGCCAAGGCTTTTATCTGAGCCGTCCGGTTTCTGCGGATAAACTTGCGCAGACGGTTGCAGCCCTGTCAGAACGCCAGCAGGAACTGAGTGAAAAAACGCCGGAGCCTTCGCCATGACACGTTTTTTCAGCAACCGGGGTGCTGTGATATTCGCACCCTTTCTGACCCTGGGGATTCTTGCAACACCCTTGGCATCTGCGGATGTTGGCAGTCGCCTGTGGGCAACCGGTGGCGTCACCACTATAGAAGGCAGCGCCGGCGGCGGGCTTGTGCCCTGGGCCTTGCTTGGCAGCTACGCAAGTGATGAAGAATGGGGCGGAACGGTGGCCATAAGTCGCGCCGAGGTGGATGACTACACGCTCGCGGTCATTGGTGCCGGTTTGAACTGGAACAACCGGGTTGAAGTTACATTCGCACGGCAGACCCTGGATCTAAGCAGCCTTAAAAAGGATGAACTCAATCAGGATGTTTTCGGGGTGAAAGTACGGCTGATAGGAGACGCTCTCTATAGCCCTTGGGGCCAGTGGTCTGCCGGCGTGCAACACAAACGGCAGCAGGATTTCACGGTGCCGGAAGCTATCGGTGCCCGAGACGACAGCGGCACGGACGTCTATTTCGCCGGGTCGAAACTGTTTTTTGCCGCCGTCTTTGGCCGCAACCTGCTGCTAAACGCCACCGTGCGTGGAACCCGTGCCAACCAGGGCGGGCTGCTGGGTTTTGGCGGCGACCTCAATAATAGCTATGAGTTTATGGCCGAAACCGGCGCTGGCGTATTTATTAACCGCCAATGGCTGCTGGGCGCCGAGTACCGTCAGAAGCCGGATAACCTGAGCTTTGCCCGCGAAGACGACTGGTGGGACCTGTTTATTGCCTGGGTGCCGGACCGCAGGCTGGCCGTAACAGCAGCGTTCGTTAATCTGGGTGATGTCGCAACCCTGAAAGATCAACAGGGTGTTTATCTGTCTCTGCAGGGGAGTTTCTGATCATGCGTCCGGGCACAATGAAAACCCACTTCGCCGCTTTTGTTGTCCTGGCCAGCCTTGTTTTATCGGGCTGCCAAAGCTTTCACCGCGAACCCGACAACAGCCTCTATCTTCAGTTGGGCGAGCGCGCAGGCATTGCGGATGTGGTGGAAGATCTGCTGTATCTCATCGTGGACGACACGCGAATTAGTCATCAGTTCAAGGGCATAAACGTTGCGCAGTTTCATCGCCACCTGACAGATCAATTGTGTGAACTAAGTGGCGGCCCATGCCAGTATTCCGGGCGCGAGATGCGCGAATCGCACGCGGCCATGGGCATCACAAACACCCAGTTTAATGCCCTGGCAGAGAACCTTATTCTCGCTATGGAAGAAAACGATGTGCCAACAGCAGCGCAGAATCGGCTGATTAAAAAACTGCTACCGATGTACCCAGATATCCGACATCTTTGAAAGCCCGCAGCGAAAAAAAGTCACAAAAAGGTTATAAAGACAACGGCAGCAAAGACAAGTGCAACGCAAACGAGGCACAACACCCGCATGACTGAAAAACAAATAGATGTCCTTCCGGGCCGCTATCGGCACTACAAGGGCAAAGATTACGAAGTGATCGACATTGCCCGCCACAGCGAGACCGAGGAAAAATTGGTGGTCTACCGCTGCCTCTACGGCGATTATAGCCTTTGGGTGCGCCCCCTCAGCATGTTCCGCGAAACCGTAAACGTTGCAGGGGAGCAGCTTCCGCGTTTTGCTCGTATCGACCAACCTTAAACGTTACACAAGCCCTTTGACTAAGCTGGCAAATTACTGCACATTACCGCGTTTTCATAATCTCAGCCTTCGCAAGAAGGCCGGATAACTCATTACGCATACCCGGAGTTTGCCATGAATGCCGTTGTTGCTGCGGTGCTGATCATGCTTGTATTAAGCGTGGCCCGCATTCACGTTGTTGTTGCCCTGATAGTAGGTGCCGTTTCCGGCGGCCTGATTGCCGGAATGTCGCTGAACGACACCATTGATGCCTTCAACAATGGGCTGGGCGGAGGCGCCAAAGTGGCGCTGTCGTACGCCGTTCTGGGCGCCTTTGCGGTTGCTATCGGTAAATCTGGCCTGGCCAACCTGCTGGCCGACAAAATCCTGGCCAAAGTCGGGCAAAGCGAAGGTAGCAGTACGGCTGTGAAAAGCGTGCGCTACATGATCATCGCCATTCTGGTGGCCATTGCACTGTCGTCCCAGAACATCCTGCCGATTCACATTGCGTTTATTCCACTGGTGGTTCCGCCGCTGCTGTATGTCATGGCAAAGCTGAAAATGGACCGCCGCATGGTGGCCTGCGCACTCACCTTTGGCCTGATTACCCCGTACATGTTCATACCCGTGGGTTTTGGCGGTATTTACCTGAACGAAATCCTGATGGCCAAAATCAGCGCCAATGGTGGCGATACCGAAGGTCTGAGCGTCATGAAAGCCATGGCTCTGCCTGCTCTGGGTATGCTCTGTGGCCTGCTGGTCGCTATTTTTATTACCTACCGCGGCGAACGTAACTACAATCTCAGCGCCATAACCCGCACCGAAAAAGTCACCACCACCTACAAACCCATGACCCTGGTGATGGCTCTGGCCGCCATTGTGGTCACCTTTGTGGTGCAGTTATGGCTCGGCTCCATGATTCTGGGCGCATTGGCCGGCTTCCTGCTGTTCAACCTGTCGGGCGTGGTGAAGTGGAAAGAAGCAGACGACCTGTTCACCGAAGGCATGAAAATGCTGGCGATGATCGGTTTCATAATGATCGCCGCCTCCGGCTTTGCCGAAGTCATGCGCGAAACCGGCGAAATCACCACTCTGGTGCAAAGCTCGGTCGACATCATCGGCGCCAACAAAGCCCTGGCGGCCCTGCTGATGCTGCTGGTAGGCCTGATGATTACCTTGGGTATTGGCTCGTCCTTCTCCACCATTCCTATCATTGCGGCGCTGTATGTGCCGATGGCGCTGGAAATGGGTTTTAGCTCCATGGCCATCATTGCCCTGGTTGGCACCGCGGGTGCCTTGGGTGACGCGGGTTCGCCAGCGTCTGACTCGACACTCGGGCCCACCGCCGGCCTGAATGCCGACGGCCAGCACAATCACATATGGGATTCAGTGGTGCCCACGTTCCTGCACTTCAACTTGCCTTTGCTTGGTTTCGGGTGGGTTGCGGCGATGGTTCTTTAAAGTTTAAGGGGACAGATTTGAAATCTGTCCCCTTAAACTTTAAAGAAAGACCAGGGACGGATTTGAAATCCGTTCCTTTGCGGAAAAACTGGTTGTGTTGTTTGTCAGCCTATCTCTACAGTCAAATGGGAGGGGTGTGGGGTGTCTTTTCTGTCAGGAAAAATATGTCTGAGCGAAGCGAGTTGTTTTTCCCAGAAGAAAAGACACCCCACATCCTTGACCCTCCACCGAAAAATCAGACCACCAAATAGAATCTAATCCCCAGACCCTTTGAAGAACACCACCTGCTTAACGGTATGGTCATCTTCGTTTTTGCGCTTGTTCACGCGGGTTTGCAGTTCCGGGGCAGCCGGAGCTTCTATGTCAGAGATGCCGTCGGTGAAACCGCAAACCACGCATTCGCGGATTTGCTCACCGGCGTCGTCGGTGTACATGGTAATTTTGTCCATCTCCGCACAGCGGGGACAAACGGCTCCGGCGATGAAACGCTTCGGGCTTAGCATTTGATAACTCCATATTAAGTGGCCCCTGCCGGTCTTGGCCGGCGGGGCAGATTGCCAGTGGCAAATGGAGTCAGGCGACTTGTGGGCTGATGCCAGTTTGCTGCAACAACGCGTCTACCTCGGGTTCGCGGCCGCGGAAGGCTTTGAACAGCTCCATGGGTTCTTGTGAACCGCCTTTCTCCAGAATATTCTGCAAGAAAGACTTGCCGGTTGCCGGGTCGAAAATGCCATTTTGCTCAAACAGCGAGAACGCGTCTGCCGCCAGCACTTCAGCCCATTTATAACTGTAATAACCCGCTGCATACCCACCGGCAAAGATGTGGGAAAACGAGTTGGGGAAGCGATTGAACTCTGGCGACTCAATAACCGCTATTTCATCACGTACCTGACGGTGAACGTCCAGCGGGTTGGTCGGCGCGGTGTCGACGAACTCGGCGTGCAAGCGGAAATCGAACAGCGAGAATTCAAGCTGACGCACCAACCCCATGCCCGACTGGAAGTTCTTTGCGGCTAACAGCTTTTCCAACATATCCTGCGGTAGCGGCTCACCAGTTTCGTGGTGGGCAGCAATCAGCGCCAGCGATTCCGGGTTCCAGCACCAGTTTTCGAGGAACTGGCTCGGCAGTTCGACCGCGTCCCACGCCACACCATTAATACCCGACACGTCCATTACCTCCACCTGGGTCAGCATGTGGTGCAGGCCGTGACCGAACTCGTGGAACAGGGTGGTGACCTCATCGTGGGTCAGCAGCGACGGCTTGCCGTTCACCGGTGGGGTAAAGTTGCAGGTCAGGAAAGCCACCGGCAACTGCAGGGTGCCGTGCAGGTTTCGCCAGCGTACCCGGCAATCCGCCATCCAGGCACCGCCACGCTTGCCTTGGCGGGCAAACAGGTCTAAATAGAACCAGGCAATGGGCTCGCCGTCACGGCTGATGCAGTAGGCGGTGGCGTCTTCGTGCCAGGTTTCTACGTCTGGTTTGGCTTCAATCTGGATATCAAACAGCTTTTCTGTCACGCGGAACAGGCCAGGCACCACGTTGTCCACCGGAAACCAGGGGCGCAGGGCTTCCGGGGAAATATCGTAACGCTGTTGGCGCAATTTTTCGCTGTAATAACCAATGTCCCAAGCCTGCAGGTCATCCAAGCCATGTTCGTCTTTTGCAAAGGCCTTGAGCTCGGCAAATTCCTGCTCTGCCACCGGCTTGGCTTTGTTCGCCAGATCCGTCAAAAAGCCCAATACTTCATCGGTATCGCGGGCCATTTTTGTGACCAGCGAGCGCTCTGCAAAGTTATTAAAGCCCAGTAGTTGTGCCAGAGCGTGGCGGCGTTTTAGGATTTCCGCCATCACCGGGGTGTTATCCCAAGTGCCGGCGTCTGGCCCCATGTCGGAAGCGCGGGTAACAAAGGCTTCATACACTTCACGGCGCAGCTCGCGATTGTCGCAGTAAGTCATTACCGGGTGGAAGCTGGGGAAATGCAGAGTAATGACATAACCCTCCAGATCTTTCTGTTTGGCTGCCGCTTTGGCGCCTTCCAGGGCACTCTCAGGCACGCCGGCCAGCTCGCTCTTATCGGAGATTTGCTTGAACCAATGCTGGGTGGCGTCCAGGACGTTTTCACTGAAGCTGTTGCACAGCTCCGAGAGCTCGCGGGCCCGGTCGGCGTAGCGCTTTTTCTGATCATCGGGCAGGTCAACGCCACCCAGGTGGAAGTCCCGCAGGGTGTTTTCCACGGCTTTACGCTGGGCTTCGCTTAGTCCGCTGAAATCATCGCGGGCTGCCAGCTTTTTGTAAGCCTCACACAAAACCGCATTCTGGCTCAGCTCAGTGCTGTACTCGGTGAGCTTTTCCAGGCAGTTTTTGTACACTTTGCGCAGGTCGTCGTTGTTCATCACCGCGTTCAGATGGGAGATTACCGACCATGCGTTGCTCAGTTTGTCCTCAAGCGACTGCATGGGCTGCACCAGAGTGTCCCAGTCCGGTTCTTCGTTCTGCGCCAGGCTGATAATTTTCATGCGGTTTTCACTGAGAATCTGGTCGATCGCTTGTTCCATATGCTCAGTGCGCACGTGTTCAAATTTGGGTAGCAAGTCGTTGGTCAGTAGTGGATTGTTCATCGTTCCCCTTCTCAGCGGTTCAAATGTCGGGTAGTTTGAAAAGAATATCTATGGAGCAAGGCGATCAGGGAGTTGGCTTTTCAAAACGCGCCTCAAAAAATGTCCTGTGCGGTTTGAGCTCCACCTTTCTTGGCTACGCCCCGTTTTGCAAAGCCAACTCCCTGATCACCCTCCAACTTCGGAATATT
Source organism: Marinobacter sp. BSs20148 (assembly GCF_000283275.1). Classification (NCBI taxonomy): domain Bacteria; kingdom Pseudomonadati; phylum Pseudomonadota; class Gammaproteobacteria; order Pseudomonadales; family Marinobacteraceae; genus Marinobacter; species Marinobacter sp. BSs20148. Next base: position 58,975 of record NC_018268.1, on the reverse strand, counting down.
CCCTGGAATAGGACTATGTAATGGCGAATGTACGTTCTCACAAGGGTAGCACGCCACAATTTGGTGAGCGCAACTGGATAGACCCCAGCGCAGTCGTGATCGGCGATGTGACAACCGGCGAAGACTGTTCGATTTGGCCGATGACGGTGGTGCGTGGTGACATGCACAAAATCCGCATTGGCGCGCGCTGCAGTGTTCAAGACGGCTCTGTGCTGCACATCACTCACGCCAGTGCATTCAACCCCGGCGGTTGGCCGCTGATTATTGGTGACGACGTCACCATCGGTCACAAGGCATTACTGCATGGCTGTACTGTGGGCCACCGGGTACTGGTGGGCATGGGCTCTATCATCATGGACGGTGCGGTAGTGGAAGACGAAGTGATTATCGGCGCGGGCTGCCTGGTACCCCCAGGCAAGCGTTTGCAATCCGGCTATCTTTATGTAGGTTCGCCGTGTAAGCAGGCAAGGGCTCTGACCGATAAGGAACGCGGCTTTTTTCCGTACACCGCCAGCAACTATGTAAAGCTCAAAGACGAGTATCTGGCCGAAAAAGCCAACGACTACCATTATTGATCTAAGCGGCCATATGTCCGCGCCTGTTGTGTGCAATAAGACATGAATCTGATCGAGTTTGTGTTGTTCACGCTATTACAACGGCATTCAAAGCACTTCAATCAGATGTGAATTTTGGTCTTAGACCCGTCTCTCACGACCTTGCTGCTCGGCTCCAATGTCGTGGTAAAACAGCCTGTCAACCTGGTGCCCGGGTCTTTCCTTGAGCTAATCTCGCGGTAACTCGCCTGTTTAAGGTATGACTTCTGCCGGCAACTGCTCGATAGGCACGTCGTCCTCGCATACCGGGCCGCGAATGGCAATTTCCACTCGCCGGTTCACAGCACGGTTTTCCGGGCTGTTGTTGGGCACCAGCGGGTTGGTTTCAGCACGGCCGGCGGCAATCACCCGATCGGCAGGCACATCACGGTTCAGAACCAACTCGTGTACCACCGACACCGCCCGCGCCGCTGAAAGGTCCCAATTGGAACGGTAACGGCTGCTGGCGATGGGCCTGTCGTCTGTATATCCGGCCACCACCACATCGCCACGGCAATTTTTCAGCACGTTCACTACCCGCTCGATAATAGGCAGCATTTCTTTCTTAATAGTGGCGTCGCCCGACAAGAATGTGGAATCTTCAGAGAAACGGATGATCACCTGGTGTTCGTCGTAGTCGACGCTCAGGGCGCCGCTAGCCACTTCGGTTTCCAGCTCCCGAATCAAACTGCTAGCCAGAGTAATCACGCCTTCAGACATCAGAGCCTCGCCTTCAGACACCAGAGTAACGCTACCGCTGGTCGAGCGCTCGTCGATCAATTCAGGCTCAGCCTGCAACTGTGTGTCTGGATCCAAGCTGCTGTTCCCGTCAGAAATCTTGATCGGCAAGCTGCCACCGCCATCCGCGATCAACTTACCTGAACCGAACGCAACGGACATCGAGCCGGCCATCGCTTTGTATTTTTCAATATCCATTTCGGCGAACGACAACAGCAGTATGAAAAACGTCAGCAGCAAAGTGGCCAGGTCGGCAAAGGTCACAATCCACGCTGGCGCACCAGCGGCGCCTGCTTTTTTGCGCTTGGGCAGGGTTGCAAGAGCCAGGCGGGCCAAGGCTTAGGTCCCCTGTTCGCGTTTCAGACTGTCGCGCTGCTCGGGGTTCAGGAACGATGACAGCAGTTCGGTCATTACCCGCGGATTTTCACCTTGCAGGATTTTTTGAATGGAAGTGGCAATCAAAAGTTGGTTGCGCATTTCGTCTTCGGCTTTTAGCTGCAGTTTGTCCGCCAAGGGCAAGGCGATCAGCTGGGCAATAAAAGCACCGTAAAGCGTGGTCAGCAGGGCGATCGCCATAGCCGGGCCAATAGAGGAGGGGTCATCAAGGGTATTGAGCATTTGCACCAAGCCTACCAGAGTGCCAAGCATTCCTATGGCCGGAGCCGATTCGCCGATGCCACGGAACACTCTTTCTGCTACCTCGTAACGTTCGGAGCATTGCTGGATTTCATGGTGCAAGGCTTCTTCCACAAGTTCTGGCGAATGGCCATCAACACACAGATTAATTGCTTTTTGCAGAAACACATTGTCGGTGGTGTGGTTTTCAAGGCCCAAAATACCCTCTTTACGCACCACCATGGCCAACGCGCCCACCTCGCGAATCAGCTCGTCAGGACGCTCTACGCGGTCCATAAAGGCCGCGCGCGACGCCAGGCGAATAGCGCTCATCAACGAACTCAGGCGGAACTTGATCAGCGTTACCGCAAAGGTTCCGCCCAGCACAATGGCCAACCCGGGCAGGTTAAGAAAGGTCAGCAAGGTGGCGTTAGCCAGCATGGCCAGTATCACCACCAGCACCCCGGCAACCAGTCCTACCAGCGTTAGTATGTCCATGCGTTAACCTTCATGTTGACCATTTTCTTCGCTTGATTTGTGCCTGATTTAGTTTGGTGTAAGGGTTCGTAAACTAGCAATAACCGGAGCAGTTTGCGGCCGCACCTCACGCCATACTTCAAATGCCTCAGCTGCTTGTTCTACCAGCATGCCCAAGCCGTCATACACGCGCTTTGCCCCGTTATCCAGAGCCCACTGGTTAAACGTGGTATTTGTGGCAGCATACATCATGTCGTAAATAACCGTGCCAGCACCGATCAGCTCTACAGACAACGGCGGTAAATCGCCCTGCAGGCTAGCGCTAGTGCCGTTGATAATAACATCGAAATCGCCGGTTACGCTGTCGTACGCCTGGCTGCCAAGCCAGGTAACACCGGCAACGTCAGCAAAGAGCGCTGCCAAGTTCTGCGCTTTAGCCGGCGTGCGGTTAGCAATCACCAGAGTGTGCGGCTGTTCAAGCAACAGCGGCGCTAGAACACCGCGTACCGCGCCACCAGCACCCAATATCAAAACACGAGCGCCCTTTAATGCCACTTGGTGATTGTGCAGCAAGTCTTTTACCAAACCTGCGCCGTCGGTGTTGTCTGCCACCAACACGCCGTTGTCCTGATACAGAGTGTTGGCCGCGCCAGCCTTAAGCGCGCGGGCGCTGTGTCGGCCAGCCATCTGCCAGGCCGCTTCCTTAAACGGTACAGTCACGTTCAGGCCTTTGCCGCCGCGCGCAAAAAACTCGGTTACGGTGTTTTCAAAACCATCCAGGGGCGCCTGAATCGCCGTGTACTCAAGCGCTTCGCCAGTCTGGCGGGCAAACAGACTGTGAATCTGCGGTGACTTACTATGGCTAATGGGGTGGCCAATCACCGCATATAGATCATTTTTCATCGTTGCCCCTTCAGGAAGCTGTGAGCCAATCGCGGCCGGTCAGAAAATGCTCCAGCAGGCGCGCTTCTTCACTACCAGGTGCCGACGTTTGATTATAATCCCAGCGTACCAGAGGCGGTAGCGACATCAGAATGGATTCGGTGCGGCCGCCGGACTGAAGCCCGAACAGGGTGCCGCGGTCGTACACCAGATTGAACTCCACGTAGCGACCACGGCGATAGAGCTGAAATTGACGCTGAGCGTCGCTGTAGGGCTGATTTTTGCGAGCCTGGACAATGGGTTCGTAAGCGTCAAGGTAACTGTCACCGATGGCGCGCATAAATTCGAAATCGCGGGCAAAGTCACCGGTATTGTAATCGTCAAAAAACAGACCGCCCACACCGCGGGGCTCGTTGCGGTGTTTCAGAAAAAAGTACTCGTCGCACCAATGCTTGTACCGCGGGTACACGTCGTCACCAAAGGGCGCACAGGCGTTCGCAGCGGTGCGGTGCCAATGCTCGCAGTCTTTGTCAACACCGTAATAAGGGGTTAGATCATAGCCGCCGCCAAACCAGTACACCGGTTCAGCATTTTCCGGCGTAGCGATAAAAAATCGCACGTTGGCGTGAGAGGTCGGCACATGGGGGTTGTGGGGGTGCATCACCAGCGACAAACCCATAGCTTGCCAGGGTGCGCCTGCCAAATGAGGGCGGTGGGCCGTCGCTGAAGGCGGCATGGTATTGCCCATCACGTGGGAAAAGTTCACACCGCCTTTTTCAAACACCTTGCCACTGCCGATCACCCGGCTAATACCGCCGCCACCTTCCATGCGATCCCAGGCGTCGTGAATAAATTCTCCGCCACCGTCGGTCACGGCAAGGCGCTGGCAAATGGTGTCTTGCAGCTGTAACAAATAGTGTTTGACCGCCTGCGGGTCTGGTTGCTGTGGCATATTTTCTCCTAACGTAGCTGCTGGCCGGTAACGATATCAATTATGCGGCTGGGTTGGCGATTTCCGCCCAACGCACCGGGCACCACCCAGTCCAACTGGCCATGAAAATAGCCCTGAACTTGCCAGGGCGAACGAGCTGGGGCGCGGCCCGCGGGGTTGCACGAGGTGGAAACCAGCGGACTGCCTACAACGTTGCACAGGGCTTTGACCACCGGATGCGCACTCACTCTTACCGCAATCGAGCTGTGCTCGCCCCGTACCCATTCGGGCACCTGCTGGTGCACATCTGGCAGCAGGCAGGTAACCGGACCAGGCCAATGCTGTCGGGCTCGCTGCTGAAGGTCTTGCGGCAGGGGGTTCAGCAAAAAAGCAATCTGTTCGACCGAAGCCGCCACCAGAATCATGCCTTTGTGCACGGGGCGCTGTTTCAGATCCAGAATACGTTGCACCGCAACCTCGTTCCAGGGGTCACAGCCGAGACCCCAAACGGCTTCCGTTGGATACGCGAGCACGCCGCCTTGTTGCAGAGTGCGGCGAGCGCAGTGTAATTGCCAGTCGGTCAGCGGGTGGTCTGTTGCCATAGGGGAGTTGAGCCTGAGTAAAATCACTGTTGGCACCGGGTTCAGGCAATGCGGACATATCCGCCGGGCGCCGCTGTGGCCAGGCCCTGAAGCTCTAGCAAAAGCAGGGACTGCATCAGTTGATCGGCGCTCAGCCCGGTGCTCGAACCCAGTACATCGGTTGATTGTGAATCATACCCTAAAGCCTCAAGCACGGCGATTTCACGGGCGTCCAGACCCTCGGTGGCAGCGATTTGCAAGCTTGCGCCCGGTGTTGCCGGTTCACTCCACCAGCCCCCCAGTTCCTGCAGGATGTCGGCCACGCTTTCTACCAGCGTAGCACCCTGCCGAATCAGTTGGTGACAACCACGGGCTACCGGGCTGTGTACCGACCCCGGTATGGCGAAAACGTCGCGGCCTTGCTCTGAAGCCAGCCGAGCGGTAATCAGCGAGCCGCTCTTGAAACCGGCCTCTACCACCAGAACACCCCGGCTCAAGCCGCTGATGATGCGATTACGCTGGGGGAAGTGTGCGGGGCGAGCCTGGGTGCCCGGCGGGTACTCGGACACCAGCAGACCATTGGCAATCACCCGCTCCCCCAGCCGCTGATGTTGGCGCGGATAGATTTTATCAAGCCCACTGCCAATCACCGCCAAAGTAGGATGGCCGGCGTCCAGCGCACCGGCGTGGGCAGCACCGTCGATACCCAACGCCAGGCCGCTGCTGACTAACAGATTGCATTCGCCAAGCGCTGCAGCAAAGCCCCGGGCGTGGTCCAGCCCGGCACGAGTGGCGTGGCGGCTGCCAATAACCGCCAGTTGGTCACGGCCGAGCAGGCTGGTATCGCCACGAATGTACAATAATAAAGGCGGGTTATGAATGTGGCGCAGCGGCAGCGGGTAAGCCGACGACTGCCAGTGCACAATGCCAATACCATGCCGCTCACAGTCGCTTTCTATAGCATGCAAAGCCACCAACGCCGGATGTGCAGCGTCATCACGGCGCCAGGCAACAAGGGCTCGACAAACATCTGCGGGCAGGCCCATGGCTTTATGGCTGGCGCTGTCCAGGTTCAGCAGGTCGGGCAGTTGCAGAACGTGCGCCGCTAACCGGCGCCGCACTCTTAGGCCAAAACCCGGCAGCTGGCTCAAAAACAGCCATTGCCGGGCCCGCTCCGGGCTGTCATCACATATCTGGTCAACGGCGGGGTCAGTGAGGTCGGCGCCGGGCGGCGTATCAAATGAAAACAGGGGTACCTGGGGCACGGGCATCTTCCTTGCGCACAGAAAAAAGCCGGGCATTCCGTGCCCGGCTCGGGTTTTTATCGGGTGATCAGGGGTTGGTTACCTGATCACCCACCGCCAGCGGCCGGCTGGCTTGCAGCATAAGGCCGTAGCTCATTTTTTCGTAAGCCTGGAACACCATCAGCAGACCGGCGCGTTCAGACGGCAGCTCAATGGTTTCGCCAGTGACCGGGTCGCGCACCAGATTGCCGCTTTGCAGCACGGCCATTACGTTGCCCGGTTCTATGCCTTCGCGCAGGCCCAGATTGATAGCAACAACATCGTACTGGCCAATCTGATTAACGCCGCCATCTACCGCTATCATCTGCCCGCTTACGGATTTCGTCGGCGCGGTGGGCACAAAGCTGGTAGAAAGGGGTCGACTGGCATTCACCAGCAAGCGGTCACCAATGCGAATTTCTTCGTTGGACTGGCTCAGCAGTAGCGTCAACACATCGCCGTTGGTGGCAGTAACCTTGGCTGTGCCAATACTACGGGCTTCCAGGCCCAGAAATTCACCGGTTTTCGGATCGACAAATTCATTACCACGGCGGAAAACGCCAACCGTGTTCGCCGGCTTCTGGCCGCGAGCGTAAACGCGATCGCCAGCGCCGGTAACAATTCGGCCGTCTTCACCTTCCAGCACGTAGGGCGCAGCCGCTATCTGTTCCGGGGTAACAATGCGGGTATCGGTTAAAAAGCTGGCGATGGCGTCCAGCGGTATGGCCGGGATCGGCGTATCAATGGCTTCGGAGCGCACTTGCGGCGACAGCTTGATCACACCGTCACCGTTGGCCATTTTCATGATTTTTGGCTGACCATCAATGTACACCAACGCCAAGCGGTCACCGGGGTAAATTAAATGAGGGTTTGCCACCTGGGGGTTTACCTGCCAAATTTCCGGCCAGTACCAGGGGTTGTTCAAAAAGCGGGCGGAGATATCCCACAGGGTATCGCCTTTAACAACGGTATAACGTTCGGGATGATCCGACCGCAGCTCCGGTGCTGCTTGGGCCCAAGCGGTAAACAACAGCGTTGTAGCTGCCAGAGCGTACAGCAGTTTCCTCATGGTTTAAGTCCTTGATCCCGTGCTTTGATGCTTAAATTCGGTCGGCTGGCGCCCGAAGTCCAGTTGGCTTTCGCCTGCTATTTTTAGCTTAATCTGTTGTTATTCCCGTTACTATAGAGGATGCACGGTTAATTGTAGTGTTATCTACTCACCACCGGGGACTTTTAACGTTTGCCCACCCGTACAGGTGTCTCCCATAGTTTTTCTCAATTGACTGATCAGTTTGTACTCAATCGCCAAATTGTTAGATAATGTGGACATAGAGCCAACACGAAAATGCCCCGGTCGGGTAAGTATGTCCCGCATCATAAACACCCCGGGGTTGAAAAGCGCAGTACAAGGTCGCATTTCAGACATCCTTTGTACGCGAACGAACGTTGGCATTCACTGTCCAAAGCACGCATTTAAAAAAGTAACGTACTATGATTCTAGACATTCTTGAATACCCCGACCCACGTCTGCGAACTCTCGCCAAGCCGGTTATCACCGTAACTGACGAGATCCGCACCCTGATCGACGACATGTTCGAGACCATGTACGATGCGGTGGGTATTGGCCTCGCGGCGAGCCAGGTTAACGTGCACCAGCAGATCGTCGTGATGGATCTGTCAGATGACAACAGCGAACCCAGGGTATTCATCAACCCTAAGATTGAGGTGCTCGATGGCGACCTGGAAGCCATGCAGGAAGGCTGCCTGTCGGTACCGGGATTTTATGAAGATGTTGAGCGCATCGAGCATTGCCTCATCAAAGCTCTTGATCGCAATGGCGAAGCTTTTGAAATTGAAGCCCGCGGGCTGTTGGCGGTGTGCATCCAGCACGAGATGGATCACCTGAACGGCAAACTGTTTGTGGATTACTTGAGTTCGCTAAAGCGTACACGTATCCGCAAAAAGTTGGAAAAGTTGCAAAAGAAGAGTGCTTAAAGAGTGTTTGGAAAGCGCTTAAAACGAGTGCCTAAGCCAGCATTTATTAAGGTGGTCTGGGTGCCATAACAGCCATAAAACTGATGACCGGGCCTTTGCGCCCGGTTTTTTGTATTGAATGGATCAGCGAATCCGACTGAGAATTCGACGAAAAGTCCAACAGAGAGCCAAACACTGTGCGTATTGTTTTTGCCGGAACCCCTGATTTTGCCGCCATTGCCTTGAAAGCCCTACTTGCCGCCAAATACAACGTGGTGGGCGTGTATAGCCAGCCAGACCGGCCAGCGGGCCGTGGCCGCAAACTGCTCCCGGGGCCGGTAAAACAGGCGGCGCTGGATGCCGGCATCGCGGTTTTTCAGCCCGACAACTTCAAAATGGAAGACGCCCGCCAGCAGTTGGCCGACTTACAACCAGACGTGATGATTGTTGCCGCTTATGGCTTGATTCTGCCAGCCTCGGTACTGTCCATTCCGGTCCATGGCTGCCTGAACATTCACGCCTCCCTGTTACCCCGCTGGCGCGGCGCGGCGCCCATTCAGCGTGCTATCGCTGCAGGCGACCCTGAAAGTGGCATCACCATTATGCAGATGGATGAAGGCCTGGACACCGGCGCCATGCTGCTGAAAGTGCCTACACCCATTCACCCTGAAGACACCGGCGGCAGCCTGCACGATCGTCTGGCCGAACTGGGCGGCGAGGCCATTGTAAGCGCGCTGCAATTGCTGGAGCAGAACACGCTAAAACCGCAAGCACAGCAAAATGAACAGGCCTGTTACGCCCACAAGCTGGCGAAGCAGGAAGGCCAGATTGACTGGCACGGCGATGCCCAGAGCATCGAACGGCTCATTCGCGCATTTAATCCTTGGCCTGGCACCTTTACCGACCTGGGCGACCAGCGTATTCGCTTACACCTGGCTCAGGTCCAGAAACATAATCAGGAGCAGAATGGCCAAAAAGCCAGCCCCGGTACCGTTTTAGCACGCCAGCGTGAGGGCATCGATATCGCCTGCGGCGAAGGTGTTTTGCGAGTCAGCCAGATGCAGCTGCCCGGCGCACGGGCACAAAGCGTGAACGACCTGATAAACGGTGGCAAACAGATTCTGCTACCCGGCCAGGAGCTGCAATAACATGCAACCGCACGCCCCATTACGCGCCATTGCTGCCGAGGTTTTGCTGTCGGTAGAACAGGGCCAGTCGCTGTCGCAGTGCTTGCCACCTTCGCTGCTGCGCCTGCCGCTGAATCTGCGACCACAGCTGCAGGCTCTGTGTTATGGCACCTGCCGCTGGTTTCACCGGCTTGATGATGAGCTTCAGGGGCGCATGAAAAAACCCTTGAAAAGCCACGACAGGGTGGTGCATCACCTGATGCTGGTAGCGCTGTTCCAACTGCGCTTCAGCCAGCAAGCAACGTATGCAGTGCTGAACGAAACCGTAGAAGCCTGCCGCGCCATGGACAAACCCCACCTGACCGGCCTGGTGAACGGCGTACTGCGCAGCGCCGAACGGGAAGGTGCCCCGGCGGCGGCCAACGACACAAGCCGCTACAGCCACCCCGGCTGGATGATCGAAAAACTGCGCCACAACTGGCCCGATGACTGGCAGGCCATTGTTGATGCCAACAACACCCAGGCGCCAATGACACTGCGGGTAAATGCGCTGCGTTTCAGCCGCGACGAATATCTGCAACTGCTGCTAGATGCCGGCATTGACGCCAGCGCCACGCGCTTTGCGCCACACGGCATTCAATTGGCACGACCGGTACCGGTGGACGCACTGCCGTGGTTCGCCGAAGGCGCCGTCAGCGTACAAGACGAAGCCGCCCAACTGTGCACTACCGTGCTGGACCTGGCCCCGGGGCAGCGCATTCTGGACGCCTGCGCTGCCCCCGGCGGCAAAACCTGCGCCATACTGGAAAGTTGCCCCCAGGCAGCGGAAGTCGTCGCTATTGACGAGTCCCCCCAGCGCTTGCCGCGGGTGCAGGAAAACCTCGACCGACTGGATCTGCACGCCAGCCTGCTGCAAGCCGACGCCGCCGCTATTGATCAATGGTGGGACGGCCAGCCGTTTGACCGCATATTGCTGGACGTACCCTGCAGCGCCAGCGGCGTGATTCGCCGCCACCCAGACATAAAATTGCTGCGGCGTGAATCCGACGTAGTACCGTTGGCGCAAATCCAGCTGGATCTGTTGGCTGCCATGTGGCGCATACTGCAACCGGGCGGACGCCTTGTATACGCCACCTGCTCGGTATTTCCACAGGAAAACCATCGCATTGTGCAGCGCTTCTGCAAACAGCAGACCGACGCTGAACTGATGACAACTGAGGCTCTGTGGGGCCGCACCATGCCCGCCGGGCGCCAACTACTGCCGCTGAACGACGGGCACGATGGCTTTTTCTACGCCGTTCTGGAGAAACCTGAGCTATGAACATTCTGATTCTCGGAGCCGGACAAGTTGGTGGTTCGCTGGCAGAGAACCTCGCCAACGAAGCCAACGACATTACCGTAATCGACAGCAACGGCGCGCGCCTGCGGGAACTGCAGGACCGGCTCGACATACGCACAGTGCAGGGAAAGGCTTCGTATCCGTCGGTTCTAAAACAAGCCAACGCCGAAGACGCCGACATGTTGATTGCGGTCACCAACAGCGATGAAACCAACATGGTGGCCTGCCAGATTGCCAGCATCATGTTCAAGACACCGACAAAAATCTGTCGGGTACGGGCCGCCTCTTATCTTGCCTATCAGGAACTGTTTTCTGGCAAAGACCATGAAAACCTCAACGGTTTCCCGATTGACGTATTGATCAGCCCGGAACAGCTGGTTACCCGCCACATTACTCGGCTTATTGAAAATCCTGGCGCACTGCAGGTGCTAGAGTTCTCCAAAGGCCGTACCCGGCTGGTCGCTATTCGCGCCATCAAAGGTGGGCCGCTGGTGGGCCAGGAACTGGGTTACCTGCGCACCCACATGCCGCGCATTGAAACCCGGGTAGCCGCTATCTTTCGCAAAGACCGCGCCATCATGCCCAGGGGCGATACGGTGATTGAAGACGGCGACGAAGTGTTCTTCATTGCCGACGCCAACCACATCCGCTCGGTGATGAGCGAGTTGCAACCGCTGGAAAAACCCTACAAGCGTATTTTCATCTGCGGTGGCGGCAACATCGGCCAGCGCCTGGCGCAAACCCTGGAAGGCCGTTATCAAGTAAAACTGTTGGAGCGCAACCACGAGCGCTGCATCATGCTGTCGGAAAACCTGCGCAAAACCGTGGTGCTGGAAGGCAACGCTGCCGACAAAGACATACTGCTGGAAGAAAACATCGAGAACACCGACGTGTTCTGCGCCGTGACCAATGACGACGAAGCCAACATCATGGCTTCCTTGCTGGCCAAACGCCTAGGTGCTCGCAAGGTACTCACCCTGATCAATAACCCGGATTATGTGGATCTGATTCAGGGCGGCGAAATAGACGTTGCCATATCACCCCAGCAAACCACCATCGGCAGCCTGCTCACCCACGTTCGCCGCGGCGATGTGGTGAACGTGCATTCGCTGCGCCGCGGTGCTGCCGAAGCCATTGAAGCCATTGCCCACGGCGACCACCGTTCATCAAAAGTGGTTGGCCGGCGACTGGACGAAATCAACCTGCCCCAGGGCACGACTATCGGAGCGATTGTGCGCCACAACGAGGTGCTGATTGCACACGACCACCTGCGGGTGCAGCCAGACGATCACGTTATCCTGTTCTTGGTAGACAAATCGCGAATTAACGAAGTGGAAAAACTGTTCCAGGTAGGGCTGACCTTTTTCTGATCTGCCTTTAGAAATGCTGGCGTGACCAGCGTATAATTTCCCCGTTTTTAGCGTGCCCATCAGCAAAACAAGGCGCCGGGGTACCACACACAGACTGAACAGCAGGCAATCGTCGTGACAGACAAGGCAACGAACACCCCTAAGCCACACATCAAGACGTTTCAAGGGCTGATCCTGGAGCTACAGACATTCTGGGCAAAGCACGGCTGCGTTATTCTGCAGCCCCTGGATATGGAAGTGGGCGCTGGCACCTTTCACCCCGCCACTTTCTTGCGAGCCATAGGCCCGGAAAGCTGGAACGCCGCCTATGTGCAACCTAGCCGCCGACCTACCGATGGCCGCTACGGCGAAAACCCCAACCGCCTGCAGCACTATTATCAGTTTCAAGTGGTGTTGAAACCGTCACCAGACAACCTTCAGGAACTCTACCTGGATTCTCTGAAAGCATTGGGGCTGGACCCACTGGTTCACGACATCCGCTTTGTGGAAGATAACTGGGAATCGCCCACCTTGGGCGCCTGGGGTCTGGGCTGGGAAATCTGGCTCAACGGTATGGAAGTCACCCAATTTACCTACTTTCAACAGGTTGGCGGTCTTGAATGCTACCCGGTCACCGGTGAGCTGACCTACGGCCTTGAACGTATTGCCATGTACCTGCAAGGCGTAGACAGCGTGTACGACCTGGTGTGGACCGAAGGCCCCAACGGCGTTGTGACCTACGGCGACGTGTTCCTCCAGCAAGAGGTGGAAATGTCCACCTACAACTTCGAATACGCCGACACCGAATTCCTGTTCTACAGCTTTGACGTGTACGAGCGCGAAAGCGCCAAGCTCATTGAAGCCGGCCTGCCGCTGCCTGCTTACGAGCAAGTACTAAAAGCCTCCCACACCTTTAATATGTTGGACGCCCGCCACGCTATTTCCGTAACCGAGCGTCAGCGTTACATTCTGCGGGTACGCACCTTGGCGCGGGCCGTGGCCCAGTCGTACTTCGACAGCCGCCGCAAGATTGGCTTCCCGCTGGCCATCGACAGCATTCGCGCGGAAGTATTGGCCGCGGCCGAAGCCGCCGAAGCGAAAGCCACAAACAAGATAGAAAGCAAAGTAGACAACAAGGCCAACGGCAAAGGTAAGAAAGCAAAAAACGCGAAGCAGGCACAGCAGGAAAAAGGGAAGGCATGATGATGGCAACACAGGATTTTCTCGTTGAACTGGGCACCGAAGAATTGCCGCCAAAAGCCCTGAAACCGCTGTCTGATGCGTTTACTCAAGGCATTGTTAGTGGCCTGCAAGCCGCCGGCGTTGAATTTGGTGCGGTAGAACCTTTCGCCGCACCACGGCGCCTGGCCCTGCGCATTCGCGACTTGGCCCACGCCCAACCCGACAAGCCGGTGGAAAAGCGCGGCCCAGCCGTAAAAGCCGCGTTTGACGACGCCGGTAACCCAACCCGAGCACTGACCGGTTTTGCCACGTCGCTGGGCGTTACCCCCGACGAACTCGACACCCTGGAAACCGACAAAGGCGCCTGGCTGGTGTTCCGCACCGTAGAGCAGGGCAGGACCACCGCCGAGCTGATGCCAGAGTTGATCGAGCAGTCACTGGCCGCACTGCCGATTCCCAAGCGCATGCGCTGGGGTGCTCACCGCACAGAATTTGTGCGCCCGGTACACTGGCTGGTCATGTTGTATGGCAGCACCGTGATTGATCACCCGATCATGGGCCTGAAGCCCGGCAACAAAACCCGTGGCCACCGCTTCCACTGCCCGAAATCACTGATCATTCCTACCCCGGCCGACTACGAAGTGGTGCTTCGTCAGGAAGGCTACGTGCTGGCTGATTTTGCCCAGCGTCGGGAACAGATTCGCCAGGGCGTGAACGCCCTGGCACTGCAACAGAACTGCGTTGCGGTGATTGACGAAGCCCTACTGGACGAAGTGACCGCCCTGAACGAATGGCCGGTGCCGCTGATGGGGCGTTTTGAAGAGCGTTTCCTGCAAGTGCCTGCTGAAGCACTTATTTCGTCCATGAAAGAACACCAGAAGTACTTCCATCTGGTGGATGACAACGGCCAGATGCAGCCATTTTTCATCACCGTCGCCAACCTGGAAAGCAAAGACCCGTCACAGGTCATTGCCGGTAACGAAAAAGTGATTCGCCCGCGCCTGTCCGACGCGGCATTCTTTTACGAAACCGACCGCAAAAAGCGCCTGGACCAGCGCATTGACCGGCTCAAGCCCATCGTATTTCAGGATAAACTGGGCAGCGTTTACGACAAATCTGTGCGCGTCGCCACTTTGGCCGGCAAGATTGCTCAAGCCATTGGCAGCGACCCGGCATTGGCCGAGCGCGCCGCCATGCTGGCGAAAACCGATCTGGTCACCGAAATGGTGCTGGAATTTACCGATCTGCAAGGCATCATGGGCCAGTACTACGCCACCCACGACGGCGAACACGCCGACGTCGCTAGCGCTCTGAACGAGCAGTACATGCCGCGCTTCGCCAAAGACAACCTGCCCACCACCTTGACCGGCTGCGCAGTGGCCATTGCCGACCGGCTGGACTCTCTAGTCGGCCTGTTTGGCATCAACCAACCACCATCTGGCACCCGTGACCCGTTCGCTCTGCGCCGTGCCGCCCTGGGTGTGCTGCGCATTATTATCGAGCGTCAACTTCCGCTGGATCTGCAAACCTGCTGCGGCTGGGCGGCGCAACAGTTCACTGACCTGCCAGCCGAAAACCCCGCCACCAGCGTGGTGGATTACATGCTGGAACGCTTACGCGCCTATTATGACGAGCAGGGCATTAGCGCTGAAGTGTATCTCGCCGTTCATTCTCGCCGGCCCACTCGCCCTCTGGATTTCGACCGCCGGGTAAAAGCAGTAGAAGCCTTCCGCCAACGCCCTGAGGCCGGAGCGTTGGCCGCCGCCAACAAACGAGTGTCCAACATTCTGGCCAAGCAGAGCGAAAACACAGTACACGACACAGTCAATGCCAGCCTGCTGCAAGGCCCCGCCGAACTCGCCCTGGCCGAACAGGTTAACCATCAGACCGACACCGTGCTGCCGCTGTTCGAAAAGGGTGACTATACAGCCGCTCTGCATTCGCTAGCCGATCTGCACCAACCGGTGGACCGCTTCTTCGATGAAGTGATGGTGATGGCAGACGACGAAGCCGTGCGCAATAATCGTTTGGCCCTGCTGAACCGACTGCGTAATCTGTTCCTGCGGGTAGCGGATATTTCCCTGCTACCCAGCGCCAGCTAACAGGATAGGGGTGAAATAGCGCTGTGCTCATCATTCTGGATCGGGACGGGGTGATCAACCAGTACGCAGGCGGGTATATCTGCTCGCCGGACGACTGGCACCCCATTCCCGGCAGCATCAAAGCCATTGCCCGCCTTTGCAGCGCGGGGCATCAGATTGCCATAGCCACCAACCAGTCCGGTATTGCCCGCGGCTACTACGACCGCGATACGTTAGACGCCATGCACCGCAAACTCGGCCGCCTGTTAAGGATTGCCGGTGGCCACATCGACTTCATTGCCTACTGCCCCCACCACCCGGACGAACACTGTGCGTGTCGCAAGCCGGAACCTGGCCTGCTGCAGCAAATCCAACGACATTTCAATTTGAAAACACTGGCAGGTAGCGTGATGGTCGGCGATAGCCGAAAAGACCTAGAAGCTGCCGCCAAAAAAGGCTGCCAGCCGATTTTGGTGCGCACCGGCAACGGCCTGGACACCGAACAGGAGTTGCAAACCCGGCCACTGGCGGAATCTGCCCAAGTGCTCGTCTATAACAACCTGCGCAGCTTTACCGACGCGTTTTTATCCGGCAGAGACTGGTAAAGTAAGCATGTATCCGTATAATACTTGCCGTGAATCGGCGTGTGGCGCAGCTTGGTAGCGCACTTCGTTCGGGACGAAGGGGTCGCAGGTTCGAATCCTGCCACGCCGACCAGAATTCAACGACTTAGGGCACATCTTCGGGAGGGCCCTTTTTCGTTTCTGGCTGTCTAGCACCACGTTCGCTGGCCTGAGAGCGCCCAAATGGGGAATAGCTAGCGCCCCTCCGGCACCGGTATCAGCCCGCCAGCTCCTGCAATAACACTCGCAGACGGCTCATCCCGGCAACCACGTGTGCAGGATCGCCTTTCAGGCTCAACTCCACCTCGCGTCGACCGTCCGCATTGGGCAAACAGGCCAGGCGCAAATCCGGATGCTCCGCCAGCAGCAACTCCATCAATGGAATCAACGACCCCTCCGACGTACCGGTCAGCACCAGGGTCTGGCTAACGGTGCGATTGGCCGCTTGGTAGTCGACGTAATCATGATCCAGCACCCACTCCACCATCGGCCAAGCCATTTTGGGAAAACCGGGCACAAAATGATGGCGATGAATGGCGAAACCGGGAATGCCATTGATCGGATTAGGAATGATTCGGCTACCAACCGGAAACTCCCCCATACGCAGGTGCAGCGGATTCAGTCGTGAACCCAGCCGTGACCGTATTTCCGCCTCGGCTTCGCGATGCAGGGCAAGGTCTAGCCCCAGGGCCGCGGCCGCGCACTGGCGGGTCAGATCGTCCGGAGTCGCACCAATACCGCCGAAGCTGAACACCACGTCCGGGCTGGCAAAGGTTTGCGTCAGCGTCTGGGTAATCAACTCATCCTCATCCGCAATCGTGCGCACCCACGACAACTCCAATCCGCGCGCCTCAAACCGCGGAATCATGGCGGCCAGATGGGCGTCCTGCTTGCGACCGTTCAACAGCTCGTCACCAATCAGGATGAGACCGAAACGGGGTATGGGTGTGCTATTCATCATGACTCCTGTGGGGCGATGACTGACACCGCTGAATTCACCTTAAAATCTATGGCTGTTGGGAAACGGGAGCGATTCAGCGCAGATAGCCCTCAAGCGCGAACACATGTGGATCATCATCACCCAGTGCTCGCAATGCGGTGGCTAGGCTTAGAAGATAGTCGAGATTACGACCGCTGGGGCCTTCAGACGCAGCGATCTGCCTGGCGATGTCCGCATCGTCAGCAGGACCGAGGAAAGCGGCGTTATCTTCAGTGGCGATATACACGAGGCCATCCTCGCGAGTGCCATCAGCAAAAATCATCGGAGTGACAAATCGCAGATAGCCATTCTTCTCCCGCACATCCAGGTGCGCAAAAACGTCAGGCGAGACCCGGTAAGCCATACCTTTGCAGCAAACATTAGGCGCTTCGATCAGGGTGACCACGCGGCCAGGCGCATCAGGTGTGCCACGGTGATCATGGGACCCCTGCCAGAATCGACGAGCCCAACCTTCAATAGTCGCCGGGCGCTGATCCAGAAAGGGAAAATCAACTTTGTAGATGAGCGAGCCATAACCAAACAACCAAACCGACTCTACCCCATCAAAGCAGTTGCGCTGACGATTATGTTCAGTGGTATCAAAAGACATGGGTATTATATCCTTTATTCTGGTGCAGCCGGTGCCGTCCCTCAGGGGTAACACGGAGTACTGAGCCGGGGACAGATGATGATTCCGGTACATGTTGGGTACCCATGACGCCCACTGCAACAAACTGAACTCAATCAACGCATAAATCTTCTGTAACATATCCATTAAAAACATATGTGTAGTAAGCTAAAGCGGAAACGAAACCACCTTGAACGAACCAAAATGCAACACTAATGCATCAAGGCCAAAAATGGCGCAGGTTTTAATTCTGCCAAACCAGCCGACATTCAAAGAGTCAAAGCGTATTTTCGGGTGAACTCTTTCCCGTTTCTGGCTGGGAACAAAGACCTACTATCGCGAGCTGAAAATAAGATGACTGCACCAGTATTTCATATGATTGAAGCGGCGCCAACGCCCGTCGGACCGTTTTCTCACGCCACCGAAGTAGACGGATGGGTATTTTTGACCGGGCAGATGCCAACAGACCCTAATAATGCGGATGCTGCGCTTCCTGCAGGTATCGAGGCGCAAACACGCCGCGTCATGGATAACCTCATACTGGTGCTTGAGGGCATGAGTCTGGGCCTTGGGGACGTAGCTTCTGTCCGGATTTTTCTGACCGAATTTAAACGCGATTTTTATCCGATGAACGATGTTTACACATCGTATTTTCCAAAAGATAAATTACCTTCCCGGACCTGTATCGGTGTTACGGCACTCGCGGTGGACGCACTTGTTGAGATAGATGTGATCGCCCGTCGATAACACATTTCGATTCACGGCCTGACCCAAGCAGAAGGCAGTCCAGCCTTTCTTTCGTCGCCGACTCTTTTAAACTGCCAAGTGCCGCCGAAACAGCGCCAGCGCCACACTGAAAAACACCACACCTATGGCCACCAGCGCCAGCATTTGCGGCCACACCACGTCCAGACCTGCACCGCGGTAGAGAATGGCTTGCGCCAGGCTGACGAAGTGGGTGGTGGGCGCCACCAACATGATGTTCTGCACCAGTTCGGGCATGCTTTCCCGCGGAGTTATGCCGCCAGAAAGCATTTGCAGAGGCAGTATGGTGAGTATCAGCAGCAGGCCGAACTGGGGCATGGTGCGCGCGACGGTGCCAATCAAAATGCCGATGGCGGTGGTGGAAAACAGATGAATCAGGGTGCCGAACATAAACAGCAATATTGAACCCTGCACCGGCACATCCAGTATCTGCTGAATCACCAGGGTTACCGAGAGAGTGGCCGCCAGCATCACAACCAGGCCGTTAGCCCACACTTTTGCAGCCATGATTTCGAACGGTTTTATCGGCATCACCATTAGGTGTTCTACGGTACCGTGTTCACGTTCGCGAATCAGCGCGGCGCCGGTCAGTATAATGCTGATCATGGTGATCATGTTGGTCAGCTCCATCACGCCGCCAAACCAGGTGCCATCCAGATTGGGGTTAAAGCTCACCCTGGTTACCAGATTGATGGGCAGGGCACCACCGGCGCTGCCGGTTCGCATAAATTCCGCCACTTCGGTGGTCAGCAACTGTTCGATGTAGCGCGAACCGATGAACGCCTGGGTCATGCGGGTAGCGTCGATATTCAACTGTACGCTGGTCACCCGGCCCTGGCGGATGTCGCGCTCGAAACCGTCGGGAATCACCAGAACAAACGTGTGGCTACCTTTGTCCAGAACCTCGTCAATCTGGCCATACTGAATCTGGTCCGGTGGCATAAACCAGGGCGGTTGCAGGGAATCGATCATGTGGCCAGCCAATGCACTCTGGTCTTCATCTACCACCGCAACCGGCGCGTTATGCAGTTCCATCGAACCGGCAGAGCCCGCGGTGTAAACCATCAAGGTAAACGCCATTAATACAAACGCCAGCAGCACTTTGTCGTGCCAGATACTGCGCAGCTCTTTTACACCCAGATTCCAGATATTGCCGAGAGTTTCCATCATCAGCGCCCCTGTTTACGAAGTAACAGCACTGAGATCAGGGTAAGCACCGGTATAAACGCCGCCAGCACCAGGAAAGCGTGTTGCATATCACCTATGGTCAGGCCCTTAGTAAACACGCCGCGGCTGATCTGCAGGAACCAGGTGGCAGGCCAGAACTGGCCAATGACTGCAGCGGCGCCGTCTAGAGAAGACACCGGTTCCGTCATGCCAGAGAACTGCACCGTGGGCAGTATGGTGATGATCGCAGTGGCCGCAAGCGCGGCAATCTGGGTAGACGCAAACGCCGAAATGACTTGGCCCAGGCCCGTGGTGGCAGTCACGAACAGCAGCGCGCCAAAGGTCAGGGTAAGCACGCCGCCTTTGATGGGCACGTCAAAAAGAAAGATCGCCAGCAGCACCAGGCTGGCGTAGCTGACCATGCTAAAGCCGATATAGGGCAGTTGTTTGCCGAGCAGAAATTCGAGCCGATTCACCGGGGTTACATACAGGTTGGTAATAGAACCCAGTTCTTTTTCCCGCACTATGCCCAGCGCCATCAGAATAGCCGGGATGAAAATCAGCAGTATAGGAATCACTGCCGGCACCATGGCGTCCAGGCTGCGGAAGTCCTGGTTATAGCGGTAGCGGGCTTCAACGGTCACCAGACTCAAAGCCGGCACACTGCCGTAAGTGCGCTGGGCCAGATCTTTCAGATAGCTGAAATGAAGGCCTTGAATATACCCCAGTATGGTCTCACCGCGAAAAGGCATGGCGCCGTCTACCCACACGGCGATTTCGGTAGGCCTGCCGCGTTTCAGGTTTTTGCCAAAGCCCGGCGGTATCGCCAGAACCAGGCTCAATTCGCCGGATTTCATCCGCTGTTCCAGTTCGGCCATGGTGGCCACCGGTGGTTGCTCTAAAAAGTAGCGGGAACCAGATACGGCGGTGATGTAATCGCGGCTTTGCGGAGTCTGGTCTTGGTCCAGCACCGCGAAGGTCAGGTCTTCCACGTCTAGGGTGATGCCGTAGCCCAAAATCAGCATCAGCAAGGCCGAACCAATGAACGCAAACGACATACGGATAGGGTCGCGCAGCAGTTCACGGGTTTCGCGGCGGCCATAGGCCATCAGGCGCTGGAAGCTGAAACGGCGATAGCGCGGCCGGTCGCTGGCGTCTTCGCCCAGTACGTTTCCGCTGTTGCTGGTTACGGGTTCCTTGTCCACCGCTTCAAGAGTTTGCATGAACGCGGCTTCCAAATTTTCTACCCCGGCTTGCTCTACCAAGGCGGCCGGGGTGTCACAGGCCAGCACTTCGCCAGCATGCATCAGTGAAATTCGGTCGCAGCGCTCACCCTCGTTCATAAAGTGGGTGGAAATAAAAATAGTCACACCGTCTTCACGGGACAAGCGCAGCAGCAATTGCCAAAAGCGATTGCGGGCGCCGGGGTCCACCCCGGAGGTGGGCTCGTCTAAGATTAGCAGTTCCGGCGAATGCACCACGGCTACTGCCAGCGACAGCCGCTGGCGCACGCCCAGGGGCAAGTCACCAGCAAACCGGTCCATCGCGTCTTCTAAACTAAATTCTTGGGTCAATTCATCCATTCTGGGCTGAATGCGTTCGGCTGGCAGGTGAAATAGCTTGGCGTGCAGCTCCAGGTTCTGGCGCACGGTCAGCTCGTTGTACAGCGAGAACGACTGCGACATGTAGCCCACACGCTGGCGGGTTTTCAGGTCTCTGGAATCCAGAGTGGCGCCAAACAGCAACACCTCGCCTTCGGACGGCGTTAGCAGCCCGGTGAGCATTTTCATGGTGGTGGTTTTGCCACAGCCGTTAGAGCCTAAAAAACCAAATATTTCGCCTTTCGGGATGGTGAAGCTAACGTCTTTTACCGCGGTGAAGTCGCCAAAGCGCAGGGTGAGATTATGGGCTTCAATGGCAGGCACGTCGGCGTTATCGGTTGCCGCGCTCGCCGAAGCCGTAGTCGCAGCATCGCCACCAGTTTCCTGGCGCTCTTTTGGCAGCAGCGCGATAAAGGCGTCGTCCAGATTGTCTGTTTTGGTTTGTTGCTTTAATTCCTGGGGCGAACCGGTGGCTAGTATGGCGCCATCATCCATGGCCACCAGCCAGTCGTAGCGCTCGGCTTCTTCCATATAGGCGGTGGCCACCAACACGCTCATACCCACTTGCTGGCTGCGAATGGTGTCAATCAAATCCCAAAACCGCTTGCGGGATAACGGGTCTACGCCGGTGGTGGGTTCGTCCAGAATCAACAGGTCCGGGTTGTGGATCAAAGCGCAGCACAGGCCCAGCTTCTGCTTCATGCCGCCAGACAGTTTGCCGGCGGGCCGGCTGCGGAAATCAAGCAGGCCAGTGGCGTCTAGCAAGCGGTCGATCTGCTCACCACGGGCCTTGCCGCGCAGGCCAAACAGGTCGGCAAAAAAGTCGATGTTCTCGTCGACCGTCAGGGTGTGGTAGAGGTTGCCGCCCAGCCCTTGGGGCATGTAAGCAATGCACGGGGCTACCTGGCTGCGAAAGTGTGAATCGGCCATATCGCCGCCCAGCACCTCAAGCTGGCCTTGCTGCAACTGGCGAGCGCCCGCCACCAAACCCAGTAGCGTAGACTTGCCAACACCGTCTGGGCCAATCAGCCCGACCATACAGCCGGCAGGCAAGTCCAGGCTCATATTCCGCAAGGCGTAACGGGCACCGTATTGGTGGCTGACCGATGTCAGCCGGGCCACAACCGCTTTTTCGCCCAAGTTGGCGTCTATCTGGGCGACGTTTTTGGCAACTGAAGAACGGTCGCTAAACAGGTTATCCATTGGCCAAGTTATCCATTAGGAAGGATGACTTGCAGCTGTTCTGGCCAAGACAGACTTTCATCGAGACGCACATAGGCGACGCCCGGCACGCCGGTTTTCACCCGATCGCGATAGGCCTCTAGCAATTCGGGGTCGATGCGAATGCGCACGCGGAACATCAATTTCTCGCGCTCTGTGCGGGTTTCCACCGCCTTGGGCGTGAACTGGGCTTCTGCAGCCACAAAACTCACCTCCGCCGGCACCACAAAGTCGGGCAGGGCGTCCAGAACAATGCGGGCTTCGGAACCCACCCGCACTTTACCCGCCTGGGCAGTGGGCAGAAAAATGGTGAGGTAAACGTCGGTTACGTCCAGCACCGTGGCCACTTTGCCGCCAGCCGGCAGCACTTCACCCGGCTCGGCTAGCCGGTAAAGCACACGGCCGCCTACGGGGCTATTCAGGTGGCTGTCATCAATGGTGGTTTCAATTTTGTGGATGTTAGCTTTAGCTGCGTTGATGCCGGCTTGAGCTGACAACACCTGAACCTTTGACGCCTGCAATGCGGCGTCTGCGGTTTCTGCGGCGGTGCGGGCGCGGTCCAGCTGTTCGCGAGACACATGGCCCTTGGCAACCAGAGATTCAAAACGCCCCAACTCGGCCCGGGCCAGGCGCCGTTCACTTTCCCGCTGGGCCACAATGGCATCGGCCAGGCGCTCGGCTTGAACCGCCTGGCTTAAATTGGCCTGTCCGGCCGCCAAGGTTGCCTGGAGTTCCGCTGTATCCATCTCTGCCACCGGGCTACCGGCATCAATCAAATCGCCTTCGGCCACAAAGAAGGTCAGCAGGCGGCCGGGAATGCGGGTGGCAATATCAACCTGAGTGGCTTCTATGCGGCCATTTCCCGACGCAATGTGCTCAGCAAGGGTGTTTTCCTTTGGCACAAAATACCAGGCAACAAGCGCGAGCACAGCAATAACGGCGAGAGTTATTATCAGTCTCGAGCGGACTCTAGAGCTTGAGCCAGACATAGATCGTCCCCGGTAAAAATTGAATTGGTTCAAATATAGTGATGCTGGCGTCAGTATAGCGGGGCTTTTAATGACGCGAATGACACGCGTCAAAAGCGCAGGACATGCTGGATTAAACGCTTCAGTTGCGATTGATCTCGGTCAAAATTATGGTTATAAGGTTATTCTTAAAAGGAAAATCAGTGCGATCTGGGCTATTAGTGAAAGGTGGATACACACTCGTTTCATTACCGGAGTAAGCGTGAAATGAAGCAACTATTAATCGCATTTTTTATGATTTTCGGGCTCAGCGTTCATGCCTTCGCAAATGATGAAGCTCTGGCCATTACCCCCCAGCAAACCTTTGATCTGGTACAAACCCAGCCTGATCAAATGCTGTTTGTGGATGTGCGCGACCCCATCGAAATCATGTTTATCGGCTTTACCAATGTGAAATACATTGATCACGGCTTTCAGGGAAGCAGCGCCAAAGAGGGCGAAAAAGTCGGTATGCGCATTTTTAACGGCTGGCAAAACGACGGTCTGCCTTGGTCTATGAAGATCAATCCGGGAAAAATTTATCGTTCCGGTCAGTAACAACGAGTCATGAGCGGTCAGAACCGCAAGGAAGTCGACGATGCGAGGTTTGTCCAGATATCGAATAATGGCAACCCTCCTATTCGGGCTTCTGCTGGGGCTGAAGACTCAAACGCTGGCGTCCGCAGATCGTGCGCCAGCTACCGCCGACCACACCAAATTCGAGGCGCTGAAGGCCCCGTTTAATTCAGCGCCGGAGGTCACCGCCGCCTGGGTCTTAATTGTACTTTGGCTGTTCGCCATTTTCTGGCACATAACCACCTGTGAATGGCGCCAGTACATACCCAATTTGGTACCTTTACCGGTTCCAGCCACCCCTATCGCAAAACCAGAAAAGCCAAGCACAACCCGCTGAAACGGCTGGCCTATCTGTTTTTCAAATTGATGATCTCACCGGTTATCTGGGTGTCTGGGCTGCTATACCTGTTTTACAGCCAATGGCCCGAAGCGCTATCGAATGTTCTATCGCTTCAGGCCGTGGCCAACGTACACACAATCACCGCGTTCGCCATGATGGTGTTCATCATCGGCCATGTGTACATGACAACTCTGGATCACACTCTATTCAGCCATATAAAACCGATAGTTACCGGTTACGACACGGTTGATCAGCCCGGTAAAAAATCCTGCAGGGCAAACAGCACGCCATAGTCATTGTTGGGGGCGGGACCACGGGCATTGCCGTTGCTGTCAGTCTGCACAAACGAAACAGCAAACTCTTTGGCCTGGGAGACGTGAGTGGAACAGCCCATGACAGCAGCCTGGTTTCTGAAAGCCAAGCAGCTGCCGGGTCTGTACTGGCATGCTATGCTAAAAGTCCACGAATGGACGACCAGGCCGGCGCGCCGCTCGGTCTGACAGATCAAAAAAGACCGCTCGTTCGTACTGCTTGTTCAGATCACAACCAAAAACACACCTGGCTAAGCCAGAATAGGAGAATAGCGCATGATCGGATACGTCACGATTGGTGTCAGCGATATGGAAAAAGCCAAAAAATACTACACGGATCTTCTGGGCGACATGGGCGCAAAAGTCCTGCTGGATTTGGGCCGCATTGCCTTTATTGGTAAAGACATGAAATCCCCCATGATGGCGGTTTGTACCCCGCATGACGGCTCACCGAACCACCCCGGTAACGGGAATATGCTTGCGTTTCAGCCAGGCTCAAAAGAAGCGGTTGATACCTATTATCAGAAAGCCATCGAATTGGGTGCAACTTGTGGCGGCGAACCCGGTCAGCGTATTCCCGACCAGTTCTACGGTGCCTACGCACGCGACCCAGACGGCAATAAGGTGGCTTTTTACCACTTCGGCTGATTCAGCCCTGCCATAAACTGAGGCCGCTTTAATCGGCGGTCTCGGTTCCAAACCACCATCGCGGCAACAACTTCTGAATTTGCGGCTGTAAAAATCGGTCGTCAATCAGCCATATCACCCCTTCGTCTTCTGGCGTTCGAATCACCCGACCAGCGGCTTGGGCCACTTTCTGCAGGCCAGGAATCAGGTAGGTGTATTCGTAACCTGCGCCAAAACGCTGTTGCAGGCGCTGTTTCAAAATTTCGTGCCAGGCATCAAAGGGCGGCAGGCCCAAGGTGGCCACAAACGCGCCAATCAACTGGTCCCCCGGTAAATCAATACCTTCACTGAACACGCCCCCCAGAACCGCAAAGGCCACACTGCCGGATTCTTCGCGGAACCCTGCCAGAAAAGCTTTGCGCTGCTGTGGACTCATGCCTGGCTGCTGTGAACGTTGGGGCACATCTGCGGCGCTGCGGCTCAACGCCACATTGACCTCATTCAGATATTTAAAACTGCTGAAAAACGCCAGATAATGACCCGGCCGCTGGCGATATTGCTGCGCGATCAGCTCGGCAATAGGCATTACCGACGTTTCACGGTGAGCATGGCGGGTGCTGATCTTGGGCGTGAAATTCAGCTGTAGCTGGTCAGCGCCGAACGGGCTGCGCAGGGAGGTAAAACAACTGTTTTCCGGCAACCCCAGCAAATCTCGGTAATACACGCCGGGGCTTAACGTCGCGGAAAACAGCAACACCGAGGCTGCGGCCTGAAACCGGTCGCGCAGAAAATCCGCCGGCACCAGATTCTGAATAGTCAGGCTGGCGCGACCGCGACCTTCGCGGCGAAATTCACACAGGGAATGATCGGCGAACGAATCCGCCAGCTTCATGAAAGCCACGGACTCGAACAGTACTTCCTGCAATGCCAGGTCCGGCGGGTTATCCGCCAGATAATCCGTAAGCCCAGACACCAAGCCCTGCAGGCTGCCAGTCAGCGACACAGGCAAAGCATTTAGAAACACCGGGGCTGTGCCCGCTTCGGCTTGATCACGAATCACTCCTTGCCACGCCCGGGCGGTGCGGTCCAAGTGGGATTTCAAGACGTTGGGCGCGGTTTTACGCAGCTTCAAAAGCCGCTGTTGATCCAGCTGCACCGAATACATACCGCGGCCCCGATCCACCAGGTTGTGGGCTTCATCCAGCAGCACGGCCGTTTTCCACTGATTCTGCCGGGTCAAGCCGTGGAGCAGGGCAGACTGATCAAACATCCGGTTTACGTCACCAATCACCAGGTCACACCAGCGCGCCATTTCCTGGGCCAGAAAGTAGGGACAAATATTATGACCAGCGGCGATTTTTGCCAGCGCCTCCTGGGTCAATGTGGAATTGGTTTGGGCGGCTTCAGCGCGGGCGTCTGGCAGGCGGTCAAAAAAACCTTTGGCCAGCGGGCAAGCATCGCCGTGGCAAGCTTTGTCCGGGTGCTCGCAAGCATCGGCTTTAGACACCAGTTCCAACGTTCTTAAAGGCCAGATTTGCGGTGCTTCCTGCGCAGCTCTTAGACGGTCTACCGCATCTATTGCCAGCTGACGGGCGGTGTTGCGGCAGGTGAGATAACACAGCACGTCCTGATTCGCCGCCGGCATAGCCATGAGTGCGGGGAACAAAGTGCCCAGTGTTTTGCCCAGGCCAGTAGGCGCTTCCAATAGCAGGGTGCCGCCTTTTAAAGTGTTTTTGTAAACGGTTTCTGCAAGCTGACGCTGGCGTGGGCGAAACTGTGCAAACGGGAAACGCAGTCCAGACAGGCGAATATTCCTCTGCTCCCGGTGATGGGCTTCGCGTTCTGCCCACAGCCGGTAGCGGTCACACAGCACTTCCAGCTCGAGCCAAAGCTCATCGGCGCACGCGGTTTCGCTGATCGACGTTTCACGGTTGTTACCGATGTCGAAGTACACCAGTGCCAGCTTTACTGTTTTGAGATTTTCCTGATGGCAAAGCAGAGCACCATAGGCTCGCAGCTGAGCCCGGTGCAGCGCGCGCTGATGGCCGCGGATGCGCGACAGATCGCCACGGTGGGTTTTGATTTCTTCCAGCAGTCCGGAATGCGAGTTATACACATCGGCGCGGCCAGACAGCGCCAAGCCCAGGCATTCGCCGCTGACCGGGTACTCGCTTTTGTAGCCGTATCCGCGCTTGGCCTGAATCGCCTGGTGGCCGGCAATGCCCTCCTCGGCGCTGGGCGCCGGGGTGTAACGAAAATCCAGATCACCTGTACGGGCAGCAAACTCGCAGAGTGTGCGCACCGCTACCTTCATGGCGTGGCCTCGCAAGTTTGCCAACGCAGATAACACACGCTGGCGGCGATGCCCTGGCTGGCAAAAAACTGCAGCCAGCGAACCTGGTGATCCTGCAGGCGGTCACCGGGGCCTTTTACTTCAATCATCTCGTAGCACAGCTCAGGAGGCGATTTTTCGGGGTAAAAGCGAACAAGATCGGGGAAACCGCTACGATGTTCGCGAATATTCAATAAAAGTCGCTTAAACAGAATGTGTAAATCAAGCGCGGGAATGCAGTTCAACGCCAGCGTTAGCAGCGCTTCGTTCAACGCCGGCCAGGTTACAAAGGGGTTGGTAATGCCCTGCTTGGTGGCGTAGCTATCCAGTATCTGCCGGCGATAGCCGCCATCGTGTAGCGTCGCAAAGCACTGATCGAACGAGGCCTGGCGCCGGCTGACAAAATCTTCCCTCAGCAAGTCCGCTGGGCCACTGTGAAACGGATGAAAAAAAGCGCCGGGTATTGGCTTGAAGATGGTGTTCCAGCACAGCAGGCCAAACAGGCTGTTAATCAGGGTGTTTTCCATATAGAACACCGGTGCATCGGGACTCGACAGGTGGTCACGTACCACCCGCTCGACAGAGCGACCCGTTTGCGGCAGCGTCAACGTGAACTCGCGAAGCGGCGGCCGTTGTGGGGCCAAAGGAGCGGGCTGTTTTACCTTCGTCGCCAGCCGCTTCAGAATTCGCGCCAGGCCCTGATTTTCGGCGTCACTGAGTTCAGCGTGCACCCAATTGGCGGCAATAGCCCAGGCTTCATCAAAGCGTTTCATCCGCTCCAACAGCCGTAATTGTTTCAATCGGGCTTCCCGATGGCCGCTGGCGGCCAGTGCTTCCAAAGCCAATTCCCTCTCTCCCTGACGTTCAGCATGCCGCCCCAGCTCCAGTAACAGGCGGTCACGGCGACTGGTCAGCCATGGATTGTCGGACGGTTGCGGCACCTGGGCCCACACCTCAGCGGCCAACATTCCTGCGTCCAGACATTCGCGGCAGTGGTGCATGGCCAGATAGGTGTCCACTTGGCTGCGTTCTGAGAAAGCCCGGGCTTCAGAGGTGAATTGCACCTGCTCGTAGCGGTGGTGGCCCAGCTCCACCAGCACAAAATCCGACCAGCTCTGGCGCAGGTTGCCGAAGAACATCAAGCGAAGCCGGTCAAACAGTGCCATAGAGTTCACCCGCACCACAGGCGCACCACAGCCACCCAGCCAGTCAATCACCAAACGCGCATCGGCAAAGGTGTCCTGTAACACCTGACGCATCTGGGCTTTTGCCAGATTTTTGGAAAAACCGGCCTGCACTAGAATCGGCGCAAATGCCGGGCGGAGTTCGGCCAGAGTAAACAGACGAAACAGGTCGTCCAACGTCAACAGCGGAGCCGCATCGAGCCAGACCTCAACAACCAGTTTTTTCAATGCATCGCATTCAGGGCTGCCAAGCTCCGGATAATTCAGTTTATCAGCTCGAAATAGATCACCGCTGCGCATCACCATCCGAGTTAACAAAGCGCGAGCAGGACGAGGCAACTCAAAGAATGCACTCAGCCGGGCATTCTCTGACGCCGATAGCAGGTCGGCGTGGTGGTTAGCCACCCAAGCCACCACGGTTTCCATGTTTTCCAGGTAGTACAAAGGGTTTTCAAGATTCGCCGCAGTGGGCCTGTCATTCAGGTAATGATTGCTTGTCGACATACGCACAGACTTTACAATATTTCCAGCACCTGTAGTTCAACTGCCCAACTTTTAAATGCCTATGTCAGCCGGTTGCAAACTTACGCCAGCGATTTTCCAGACATCTTCTACCTGTACCATTCGATAGTAGGCGTCCCAAGATTTGCCCTCGGGGCCTTTGAGCTTCACGACCTGAATGTGAAAAGTACCGTGGGGCACGCTCTCAGTGAACTCGATCTGGGTGGCATTGTGTACGGCTGGATAGGCTTCGCGCACCATTTCCAGAAACACCTGTGACGATCCGAAGCGGCGCTTGATACCCTCGGACGCATAGGACCAAGCTTGCTCACCGTCGTTGTTAGCAAACGCTTCGATCTGGCGCAGAATAGAGTCCTGAATCTCAAGAGTGTCTTGAATCTGGATCGTGTCCTGAATTCCGGCTTCTTCATCCGTATCGCTGGCAAAAGACTGAGATGCCCAGACAAGTGCAAAACCCAAACTTATTATCAGAAATAGAATAACGCTCTTTGTGGTGCGGGTAAGTTGCTGGCCCATGACTAAACCCTCTTGTTGACCATATTTTAACCAATACGGCTAAAACGGCGCTGCGGACTCCCCAAATGTAAGCCCGGCTTTACTTACCGCCGGCCTTTTCTGGCCAAATGATGTTGATCAGCGCCTGCCGCTGCCGATCGGGAAAGGCGATGGTGTTGTCTGAGCAAGCAATGGCAAGCGCCTCACCCAGCATGCGGAACAACTCAACGTTCTGGTGCACACATTTCGGAATGGCCTGACTGCGTAGATAGTTCAGGTAACGCTGCAGATTTTCTTCATCCGACCGCCAGTGCTCGCCAAAGGCGTTACGAAACAGGGCGCGTGTCGCAATAGCGCGCCACTCGTCGCAATAACTGCTTTCAAGCCTCTCCGGGTAAACGTACAAATCCTTGATTTCCTTTTGTATGTTTACAACAACATACTCTGGCGCGAACAGCAGTCGCATGGCCAGCAGATCGTAACTGTCGTTCAGCTGTTCATTCACGGCGCCTTTAACCAATTCTATTCTGCTCATAATCACCCGTTCAGTAAGGTGTCTACCTTGCGACAATTTTCCATCGCGTTAGGCTTCAGACTGTCCGCTTCTGTGGTCACATACGCTAAGCTGACGCATCGGGATTGAACCCAATACCAGACAAGGAAGACCATGGCCGCTCCCTTAACAAGTGCCACCTGTGAAAACTCCGATATTACCCCCGGTTTTCACGCCGTTCACGCAAATCATTTAGAAGATCTGCGCCGGGCGGTGGTGTTTATCTGCCAACAAAGCCCGCTGCCGCCGCTGCAAAGCGAGACGTTTCTGGTGCAAAGCAACGGTATTGCCCAGTGGTTAAAGCTGGCGCTGGCGGAAAAGCGCTCAGAGAATGGCCGCGAAGGTGGCTTGGGCATTGCCGCCGGTATGGATTTTCTGTTTCCGGCGCGATTCATCTGGCAGGCCTACCGCGCCGTGCTGCCGGACGGCGACGTGCCAGAGCAATCCCCCTTTGATAAACGCAGACTGGTGTGGCGGCTTTACCGGCTGCTACCGGAACTTGTTGTTACAGATGAGGCGTTCAACCCGCTGGCACGCTTTCTGGACGGCAGCGACACCGATTTGCGGGCCTTCCAGCTGGCAGAAAAAGTGGCGGATCTGTTTGACCAGTACCAGGTGTTCCGCGCCGATTGGCTAGCTGCCTGGGAGCAGGGCCGGGATGTGGTGATCAGCACCCGTAACGGCGAAAAACCGATTGAACAAGATACCCGCTGGCAGCCAATGCTGTGGCGCAAGCTGGTGGAAGACACCGGCGCCGAAGCACACACCAGCCGTTCGCAGATTCACACCCGTTTTATGAAACAGGGCCAACAGCTTGCCGCGCCTTCCCATCCGAGCCGTTTACCCAAACGCATTGTGGTGTTTGGTGTATCGTCTTTGCCACGCCAGGCGCTTGAAGCTCTATACGTGCTTAGCCGTTTTAGCCAGGTAGTGCTTTGCGTTCATAACCCTTCGCAGTTCTACTGGGCCGACATTGTCAGCGATCGCGAACTGCTCAAAGCCGAGCGCAAGCGCGGTGCCAGCCACCCCACGCTGTCGCAGATTGACGATGCCGACCAGCTGCACCAACACGCCAACCCACTTTTGGCGGCCTGGGGTAAACAGGGTCGGGATTACATTCGCCTGCTGGACGAATTCGACAACCCTGACGAGTACCGCAGCAGCTTCCAGACGCCGGATCAGAAGATCGACATCTTTTCCGAGCACGGAGCAGGTCAGACAACCTGCCTGCTTCACCAATTGCAGAACGATATTTACAACCTGACGCCGCTACAGGAAATTCGCGATGAGCAGCGCAAGCTTGATCTGAGCCAAGAGCAGCCTTTAGGTGCTGAGGGCTCTTTATCGGCTGATGACTCCGTTGCCTTCCACAATGCCCACAGCCCGCAGCGTGAAGTGGAAATACTGCACGACCAGCTGCTGGCCGCGTTTAACGCCGACGACACCCTGCGCCCCCGCGACATCATGGTCATGGTGCCTGACATTAATGTCTATGCACCCCACATTCAGGCGGTGTTTGGCCGCTACACGGCCGGCCGCAAACGTCATATTCCGTTTACCATTTCCGATCAGGGCCAGCGCAACCACGAACCGGTATTAATAGCCCTGGAAACCCTGATGTCGCTACCGCGACACCGCTTTGGCGCGAGCGAAATCATCAGCCTGTTAGAAGTGCCCGGCATTCGCGATCGTTTTGAGATTACCGAAGAGGAAATCCCCTTGGCGCGGCGTTGGGTAGAAGGTGCCAATATTCGCTGGGGCCTGCACGGTGCCCACCGCGAAAGCCTGGAACTGCCAGCCGATCTGGATCGCAACACCTGGCAATCTGGCCTGCGTTCCATGCTGCTGGGTTACGGCATGGGCGACGACGAACCCTGGGCCGGCGTTCAGCCCTATGGGGAGATTGGCGGTTTGCAGGCCAGCCTGGCCGGGCGCCTTGGCGACTTTGTTTACCGCCTGGAAAAAGTGTGGCAAGACCTACAGGCAAGCCGCACACCGCAACAATGGGAAGCTCTGTTTGCAGCCATGCTTGAACAGTTTTTCCACAAAGTAGAAGGTCATGACCTTTTGCTGCTGAACCGCTTTCGCCGCCAGCTGGAACAATGGCTGGAAGACACCTTGGCCGCTGGGCTGGAGCACCAGCTACTGCCATTAAACATTGTCAAAGACGTGCTATTGGACGGCCTGGATGAAGGCGGCCTGAACCAGCGTTTTCTGGCCGGCAAAGTGAACTTCGCCACACTGATGCCCATGCGCGCCATACCGTTCCGCACTGTGTGCCTGCTGGGCATGAACGACGGTGATTATCCACGCTCGCGGCCGCCGGTAGATTTCGACCTGATGGCGCAGGACTATCGGCCCGGTGACCGTTCCCGCCGGGAAGACGATCGCTATCTGTTTCTGGAAGCCATGCTGTCTGCCCGCGAACAGCTTTACATCAGCTGGGTAGGGCGCAGCATCCGCGACGACTCACCAAGGCCGCCATCGGTGCTGGTGGGCCAATTGCAGGATCACTTGAACGGCTTGTGGCAACTGCCAGGGCAACCCGATGTCGCGGTAACGGATGCACTGACGACCTGCCATCCGCTACAACCGTTCAGCCGCGACTATTTTCCCCAAAGCCGACACGCCCGCAGCCTGTTCACTTACGAACACGAATGGCGAAGTGCCCACGGCACTGTCTCGACAGACGCGCAGCAGCAGGCTCTGGCGTACCAGCAGCCAGAAGAACCCATCACCCTGAATGATCTGTCCGGTTTTTTGAAAAAACCGATAGATACGTTTTACCAGCGCCGCCTTCAGGTGCGCTTTGAAGACGTGGAAGACGACGATACCGACACCGAAAATTTTGATTTGAACGGCCTTGACCGATGGCGCCTGGACACCGAACTGATTGAGCAGGGTTTGCTAAAAGCCAGTAGCGAGGAAGACTTGGAACAACGCCTGAAAACCACTCTGGATTGCATGGCCCGGCGCGGTGACCTGGGAATGGGCACCACCGAGCGCCGTCTGCGTAACGAGCTGTCTGGTCGCCTTCCAAATTTGTTCGAACGCTATCAAAGCGCGCTGGCCGAATGGCCCGAGGAAGTCGGCGAACCGCTGCCGTTTGAATATCGTCTGGCCAACAGCACCGGCTCGGTGGAGGTGCTGGACCTGATTGATCACCTGCGCCGCAACCACGAAGGCAATATCTGCCGACTGGCCATCGCGGGCTCCAGCCTGCTTACTGGCAGCGGTAATACCAAAAAAATCCGCTACGCCAATCTGATGCGCGACTGGGTGATTCACCTGGCCGGGCAAATCACAGCGCAGCCCTTTGAAACCCTGATTCTGGGCAAAGAAGAAAAGCGCAATGTGCACTTTTTACCTCTGCCAAAGGAAACGGCACGTAAGCATCTGGACGCCATATTGGCACGCTGGATGGACGCCAATACGCGCGCATTACCGGTGCACTGTGAAGCCGGTTTCGCCTGGATTTACAGTTTTTATCAAAGCAAAAAATTTCTTGGTGAACACGAGCGCGCCATCAGCGACGCCGAGCAAGCTTACACAGTGGCGCTAGAGCGCGACACCGGCTACCTACGCGGCGCCTTTGAAAGCGCTGAATTATTGCTGGAAAGCGGCGAATTTGAAGCCCTGCTGCACCAACTCTATGTGCCCCTATGGGAAGCAGAACAAAACAAATCCGCCGCCGGTCAGTTTGAGGACAAGGTATGAAGGCTACTACACCTTTTATTGCGCCCTTAATGGCAAAGCCAAACCCCAATCTTGACCCATTGGCGCTACCCCTGAACGGCAGCACCCTGATTGAAGCGAGCGCCGGCACCGGCAAAACCTTCACCATTGCCATTTTGTACGTGCGCCTGGTACTGGGCCACGGTCAACCTGAAGGCGGCGCCCTGGCCGCGGGCCTGGTACCGCCAAACCTGCTGGTGGTCACTTTTACCGACGCTGCCACCAAAGAGCTGCGGGACCGCATTCGCGTTCGGCTGACCCAAGCCGCCGAGGTGTTTTCCAATATCGCCAACAGCACACCGCCTACGGCAGAAACCGCGCTGATTCACCAGCTGCGGGATGACAGCTATCCAGACCCTGCCGCCTGGCCGGACTGCCGCAAAAAACTGCTATTGGCAGCGGAGTGGATGGACGAAGCCGCGGTGTCTACCATTCACGCCTGGTGCAACCGAATGCTCAGCGAACACGCCTTCGACAGCGGCAGCTTGTTCCGGCTCACCCTGGAAACCGACCAAAGCAGCCTGATGGACGAAGTCGTGCGGGATTACTGGCGCACGTTTATTTATCCGTTATCTCCAGAGCTGATGGACGAGGTTATCGACCACTGGAAAACCCCGGACCAACTGCAACAGGCGGTGCGCAATCTGCTCTTGGCTGTTGATTCTCTCGACGCAACAAGCAGCAATGTAGAACAGCTGATTGAGGCCACCGCAGAGCAGCGCAAAAAGCAGTCACAAACACTGAAAGCCCACCCCTGGGCAGATTGGAAGCCCAAAGTGACCGACATGCTGCTGGCACTGAACAAAAGCAAACGCCTGCACGGCGGCAGTATGAAACCGATGATTACGGCCTGGGACACGTTACTAGAGTGGTTGAACTCAGATGAACTCTACCCGGCCGGGCTGGAAAAAGCCGGCTTTCAAAACCAGACACCAAAAGTGCTTGCAACAAAACTTAAAGGTGATGGCGATGTGCCACACCACCAGGCTTTTGACGTTATTGCAGAACTGATCGCCTTTCGCGAGAACCTGCCCAGTGCCGAGGCCGATATTCTTCGCCACGCGACCCA
Organism: Marinobacter sp. BSs20148; assembly: GCF_000283275.1. Classification (NCBI taxonomy): domain Bacteria; kingdom Pseudomonadati; phylum Pseudomonadota; class Gammaproteobacteria; order Pseudomonadales; family Marinobacteraceae; genus Marinobacter; species Marinobacter sp. BSs20148. The sequence goes on along the minus strand of NC_018268.1, from coordinate 24,088 downwards.
TTGGATTGCAGCGCGGTTGGAATCGGAAAAACAGAAGCGCTCGGAAATGGGTTTTGATGACCTGCTCACCCGGCTGGACGACGCTTTACACGGCCCCCGTGGTGACCAACTGGCGGCCACCATCCGTCGCCAGTTTCCGGCAGCGTTAATCGATGAGTTTCAGGACACCGATCCGGTTCAATACCGCATCTTCGACCGCATTTACCGGGTAGCAGAGAATCATCCGGATACCTGCCTGCTCATGATCGGCGATCCAAAACAGGCCATCTACGGCTTCCGCGGCGCCGACATTTACACCTATCTGGACGCCCGCACCGGCGCCCACGAACGCACCTGGACACTAGGCCGCAACTTTCGCTCGTCACGGCCTATGGTGGCAGCAGTGAACCGGGTGTTCGAGTATGGCGACCAATACAGCTCCGAAGGCGCTTTTCTGTTCGGCAAAGGCGAGGCTTCAGCGCTGCCATTTCAGGCGGTAGAGGCCAACGGCACCAAGCGCCTTTGGGCCGTCAACGGCAAGCTGCAACCCAGCTTGACGCTATGGGCCAGTGAAAGCGAAAACACCGACAAAAGCGGAAATCGCAAAGGTCTGGCCAAAGGCAACGCCACCCTTGATGTGGCCAGCACCTGCGCCAGTGAAATTGCGCGCCTGCTGACGTTAGGCCAGCAGAGTTTGGCCGGTTTTGCGCTGGAAACCGACCTGGATGACATAGCGCCGGTAGAACCCAAAGACATTGCCATTCTGGTAAACAACCGTAAAGAAGCTGCGGCGGTGCGAGAGGCACTAGGGCAACGGGGAATAAAAAGCGTGTACCTGTCTGACCGGGATTCGGTACTGGCGTCTCCAGAGTCAAAAGAAGTGCTGTGTTGGCTAAAAGCCTTTGCCGAACCCCGCCAGCTGGCCTATGCTCGTGCGGCCCTGGCCACACCAACCTTGGGCTTGCCCTGGGTCTATCTTGATCAGCTACTCACCAACGAGATGGCGCTGGAGCGTGAAATAGAGCGCTTCATGGGCTACCAACAGCAGTGGCAAAGCCAGGGCGTGCTACCCATGCTGCGCAGTTTCCTGATGGATTTTAACGTACCCGGCCGGCTGCTGCAGCGCGCCGGCGGCGGCGAACGCCGGCTAACCGACATTCTGCACATTGCCGAGCTGCTGCAGCAAGACAGCCTGCAGCTAGACGGCGAACACGCACTGGTGCACCACTTCACCGCTATTCTGCGGGCCGCCGACGAAGAAGACGAACACCGCACCCTGCGCCTGGAAAGCGATGCCGGGCTAGTAAAAGTGATCACCGTTCACAAATCCAAGGGCCTGGAATACCCGCTGGTGTTTTTACCCTTTGGCACCGCCTACCGCGCAGAAAACGAGAAACAGGCGTTTGTTCGTTATCACGACAATAACGACCAACTGATCACCGTGTTCGACCCCACACCAAACGACGTCGAACAGGCGGACAAAGAGCGCCTGGGCGAAGACATCCGCAAACTCTACGTCGCCCTGACCCGCGCCCGATTTGCCACCTGGGTAGGCGTAACTGAAATTGAAAACTGGCAGCTTAGCGGCCTAGGGTATCTGCTAAGCGGTAATCCTGCTGCCAAACACTCGCTGAGTGGCGCCCTGCAGCAGCTGGCCGTTGGCCACAGCGAACTCTTCGTTGAATCGTTACCGGAAGCCACCGGCCAGCACTACGCAGAACCGGCACCTGGAGCCCTGGGGCTCGCACGGGTGTCTACCCGCGAGGCCCGCGAAGACTGGTGGATTGCCAGTTACTCATCCCTGGAATACAGCGGCCTGTCCGGCACCGGCATTGTGTTTGCAAGTGAGTTCGAAGACGCTGAAAGCCAGAACCTGCTCGAAGAAGGCGCGCACACCAACGATGAAGAAGACGCTGCCATTCTGCTCAGCCACAGTCTGCATTATTTCCCCAAAGGCGCAGGCCCCGGCACCTTTCTGCACGATATTCTGGAATGGTGTGTACAACAGGGCCTGCAACACCTTGTCGACAACCCAGCGCTGCTCCGAGAACAGCTCACCCGCCGCTGCAGTACCCGAGGCTGGAGCGATTGGGTAGACACTCTCGAACATTGGATACTCGCGCTGATCCGCCTGCCGCTGCCGCTGAGCCATAGCAGTGACAGCAGTAATAGCGGCGACAGCACCAGCCTTGCCAGCCTAAAAACGCTGCGCCCGGAACTGGAGTTCTGGTTTGAAAGCTGCAACGTCAGCACCCGGGCACTGGATAAGCTGGTTACCCAAAACACCCTTAATGGCGCTGATCGCCCTCGAGTGGATGGCGGGCGCTTCAACGGCATGCTCAAAGGCTTTATTGATCTGGTGTTTGAACACAACGGTAGGTATTACGTGCTGGATTACAAATCCAATGTGTTGGGCGACAACGACAGCGCCTATACCAACCAAGCCATGGGCGAGGCGATTTTGGACAAACGCTATGACCTGCAATATGTACTCTATTTGCTGGCCCTGCATCGGCTACTGAAAGCACGTTTGCCAGATTACGATTACGATCAACACGTGGGCGGTGCGGTCTATCTATTTTTGCGCGGCATCCATGCGCCAGGAGCGGGGGCGTTTTGCGACAAGCCACCGAAAGCACTGATGGAGCAACTGGATGCCATGTTTGATGGCAACGCCGCCGCGGAGGTGGCAGCATGAGCAAAACTCGGAACGTCGACAACCAGTTTGCCTTTGATTTGGACGAGACGGCACCCGTTACCGCCAGCTCCCGTGACAACAGGCTTGCCCTTCAGCACACCGATGCTCTGCTAGAACAACTGGACGCATGGCAGCAAGCCGGCTGGATTCGCCCGCTGGACGTGCGCTTTGCGCAGCTGATCCGGGATTTATCAGACGAACAAGGGAACACACCGGCACCCCTGGTTTTACTGCTTGCCGCACTGGTATCCCATCAAGTGGGCCGCGGCCACGTGTGCGTGGACCTTGCAACTCTGATGGCTGATGCCACAACAACATTGTCACTGCCGCCGGAAGAGCCAACGGCAGTTAGCAGCCAGAACAAGGCAAACCCGTCCAGCTCCGCTAAAGCGCCTATCGCAAATTCGACAAATACCAACCTGGGCCAAACCCGGCCAAGTGATCTGTTGGCACAGGTGTCCGTGCAGGAGTGCTTAAGCGCACTAAACGATGCGTTAGCGGTCAGTGATGGCTCGCACACCACGCCGCTGGTGCTGAGTGGAACCCGGCTGTATCTGCGCCGCTTCTGGCGCTACGAACAGTACATTGCTGCCGGCATTCAGCAGCGACTGGCGCAGCCATCCCCTCTGACTGACCCGCTATCGCCCGCAGCAGTTACTTTAAGCCAGGCGCTGGACGTGCTGTTTAAACCCCAGGGCTCTTTAAATTCTCAAAGCGCTTTAAACTCGCAAAATCCCCAAAGCTCTGTCGATTACCAAAAGCTGGCCTGTGCCTTGGCCGCTCGCAACCGCTTTGCGGTGATTACCGGCGGCCCCGGCACCGGCAAAACTACCACGGTGGTCAACCTGCTTGCGGCCTTGCAGTCCGTCGCAGGCGAGTCACCAGAGCGGGAAGGAGGGGGCGGGAAGAAAGGTAGAAAGTACCGCATTCGCCTGGCCGCGCCGACAGGCAAAGCCGCGGCGCGACTGAACCAATCCATCGGCGGCGCTGTCAGCCGGCTGCCCTTGGCACAATTGCCAGGGCAGGTCGCATTGGCGGATATACCCACCAAAGTAACCACCCTGCACCGGCTGCTTGGCAGCCGTCCAAACACTCGCAAATTCCGCCACAACCGCGATAACCCCCTGTTGGTGGATATTCTGGTGATTGACGAAGCCTCCATGGTGGATCTGGATATGATGGCGTCGGTATTCGATGCACTGCCGGCTAACGCTCAACTGATTCTGTTAGGTGACAAAGATCAGCTAGCCTCGGTAGACGCCGGTGCGGTGCTGGGCGAACTGTGCCAGCGCGCGCCAGACGGGCATTATCTGCCAGCGACAGTGCAGTGGCTGAAAGCCATCACTGGCACCGACATTCCAGCGGTCTTGCAGGATTCAAACGGCCAGCCCCTGGACCAGGCGGTGGCCATGCTGCGTAAGAGTTACCGCTTTGCCGAAGGCAGCGGCATTCGCCATCTGGCCGAAGCGGTCAACACCAACACACTGGACGCCGACACCCTGCAGCAGGCCCGCAATGCAACTTTTGAGGATGTGGTGTGGCTCAATGGCCGCAGCAAGAAGCCCTCTCTGGAGAGCACTCAGGCGCTGATCTGTGGCCATTCGGCCAGTGGTAGCCGGCAAGCGTTCAGCAATAACGCGGAAGGGCGAAGGGATGTTAACGGCCAACCCCTTCCGCCACCGGTGGGTTACCGCCACTACTTAACGCTGATGCAGGATCACAATCTGGACAGCAACAGCACAACCGGGCAGTGGGACCAACTGGCCAAATCGGTGTTGCAAGCTTTCAGTGATTTTCAAATACTCTGCGCCCTACGCCGCGGGCCCTGGGGCGTGGAAGGGCTGAACGACCTGATCGCCCATCACCTGCTGGCGCAACGGCTGATTCCGCGCGCCGAGGGCTGGTACACCGGGCGGCCGGTGCTGGTTACCGGTAACGATTACAATCTGGGGCTGATGAACGGCGACGTCGGCATTACCTTCAGCGTTACCTCGGGCATGGACGCGGTCACGGACCGGCAAAGCGATGACGAGAAAACACAGACAGTGTTACGCGTGGCCTTTCCCGCCAGTGATGGCAGCGGCGACATTCGCTGGATTTCACCCAGCCGGCTGCAACAGCTGGAAACCGTGTACGCCATGACAGTACACAAATCCCAGGGTTCGGAGTTCAATCACACCTGTTTGATACTACCAGACCGTTTAAGCCCGGTTTTGACACGAGAGCTGATTTACACCGGCATTACCCGGGCAAAAAACTGGTTTAGTTTGATAACCGGCGACGCCAGCGTTTTCAGCGACAGCGTGGGGCAGCGTGTGGTGCGGACATCCGGACTGGGTGCGGTGCTTGAAGAGTAAGTTGGGCCGCAGGCTCTGTTGCAGAACCTGCGGCGTAAAGCTCAGACGTGTTTAAGCGGACGTCTCTGAATCAGACATGGATTTGGGCTGCGAGAACACGGTCACTTCAGGCAGGTCACCAGTGAACTTCTCAACGTCGCCGGCTCCAGTTTGCCCACAGTTGCCTTGCGCCAGCTTCGAGGTCGCTATACCCGGGGTAAGATTATTAACATCGCCGTAACGACACAGGCTACCAATCTCACGGGGGTTAATCGGATCAAACCACCCACCCTCGGAAACTATAAGAACCCCCGGCATGACGTCATCTGTCACCATCGCACCGGCAAGAATCTGTCCACGGTCGTTAAACACACGTACCACATCGCCATCCTTGATGCCCCGGGGCTCGGCATCCTTCGGGTTTATCCAGCAAGGTTCGCGATTCTGCACCGCGTAAGTTTCGCGAAGCGAGGTGCCACACAGCTGCGAGTGCAGGCGACTACGCGGGTGGTTACTGGAGATGCCGAGCGGGTACCGGGTGGTTGGTCCATCCAATCGCTCAATTGGCTCCATCCAGGTAGGGTGAGGCGGACAGTCATCGTATTCGTACCCGGCGATCGCCCTCGAATAAATCTCGAATTTGCCGGTAGCGGTACCCAGTGCGCTAAGAATCGGATCATTGCGGAACGACTCGTGACGCACAAAGTACTTATTTTCATCCTTGAGCGGAAACGCAAGAGGCTTGTTGGAGTCCCAGAACACGTCAAATACCGGCATTTCCATACCCTTTGCCCGTGCCTCGATTTTCGCTCCTTCGTAAAACCCGCGAATCCAGTCCATTTCCGAACGGCCTTGGGTGAATTCATAACCTTTGCCCAGTTTGTCCGCGACCGCCGCAAAAATGTCGAAGTCGTTACGAGCTTCAAATTGCGGCTCAACCAGCTTTTTCATGGCCACAATATGGCTCAGAGCATAATCACCAACCTGTTCGATATCGTTGCGTTCGTAAGACGTGGTGCTCGGAAGAACGATGTCAGCGTGGCGAGCGGTCGCCGTCCATTGGAAGTCGTGCACAATGAAAGTATCCAGCTCGCGCCAGGCTTTGAGCATTTCGTTGCGATCCTGATGGTGTGCGAACGGGTTACCGCCGGCCCAATAAGCCATTTTGATCAGCGGCAGTTCGATTTCCCTACCGTTATACTGCATCGTCTTACCGGGGTTCAACAGCGTTTCGACAAAGCGCGCGACCGGAATGGATACGCCTCCACCACCAGCCAACCACGCGGCTCCTTCGGCGGCTTTAGCACCTGAGCCATTATCGATACTCTTCAGAATGGGACTTTCATGGGTCGGTGCACCGCCAGAAGAGTAATGGTAGCTCAACCCATAACCGCCACCGGGCAGGCCAATCTGCCCGAGCATGCACGCCAGGGTTATCAGCATCCAGGTGGACTGCTCGCCATGGTGCTGACGTTGCGTGGCGTAACCCAGAGCCAGCATCGTACGGTTGCTGGCAAAGCGTCGCGCCAAATCACGAAGGGTGTCTGCCTCTACACCACAAATTTCCGCAGCCCAGTCTGCATCCTTCGGCTGGCCGTCGGATTCGCCGGTTAGATACGGCTTAAATTCTTCGAAGCCGCTTACATAGCGATCAAGAAATTCTTGATCGTGCAGGCCTTCGCTCAACAGCGTGTGGGCGATGCCCATCATCATGGCCACGTCGGTCTGCGGTTTCGGAGTAATCCACTCAGAGTCGAGGTAATCGGCGGTCTTTGTTCTGACTGGATCGATGCTGATTGTTTTTACGCCGGCTGCCTTGAGCATTTCGACGCCCGGGAAAGCACCGTGATCAGCGACTTGCCAGGAAATATGAGAGTTGTTGCGGGGGTCGCAGCCCCAAAACACCATAAGATCAGTGTGCTCCGCAAGCACTGGATAAGTGGTGCATTGTTCGTACACTTCGATAGAACCTGATACGTAGGGCAATATAACTTGCGCCGCACCGGTAGAATAATCGCCCGAACTTGAGGTGTAGCTGCCGGTCAGGTTGAGCGTTCTTGCTAGCAAGGTTTGGCAGTTGTGCAGTCTGCCCGGGCTTTTCCAGCCGTATGATCCACCGAAGATCGCCTGTTGCCCGTATTCCCCGCGAACCCGGGTGATTTCACCCGCCACCAGCTCAATGGCTTTTTCCCAGGACACACGCACAAAGTCGCCTTCACCGCGGCCATCGGGATCGGCACCAGGCCCCTGCTCAAGCCAGGCACGGCGAACCATCGGATAGCGAATGCGCGATTGCGAGTAGATAGAATCACGCACACCATCAAGCATGTGCGAGGCGTGCGGATCGCCCTCCCAAGGTATGAATTTAACTGCGCGACCGTCTTCAACCACACCTTTAAATACGCCCCAATGACAGCCAGAAAGGATTTCTTTTGTGGTGCTCTGAGCCATTGCACCGCTGCTCAATAGCGATAGCGAAAAGGGCATGGCGCTTATCGCTGCTGTTGCCGCGGAACCCTGCAAAAAACGGCGACGCGTGGGCGAAGCGACGTCTGCTGTCGCAGCAACGTACAATCCGTCAGTTTTATTACTCATGCCAATTCTCCTTCACATTGTTCGTTAACAGACGTCGCGGCGTGATTCGTCATCAACAGCACAGGCTGAGCTGTGCGAAGCAAAGCTAGTAATAATTTGCCAGCACCTGCGTAAAATCCTTCAAGGTCTTGACGCTCTAGCGCTTCAGCGAACGCAGGCGACCAGCGTTGAAGTCGACGCACCAAATCTGCAGCGATCGAATAGCGGTTGCTGCCAAGAGCTGCCACCAAGGCCGCAAGTTCAATAGCAAGATGGTCAGCCGGTTCGCAGCAATCGCTGCTGACGTGTAAATCCAGGTCGCGCAATATAGCCTTCATTTCTGCCACAGACTGCTCGCCAAGCGATGGACTTTGACCACACCAAGCACCTTCATAGGGCATGACCGCACGGTTTCTAAAAATGCCCTCGAACAAAGCCGTATAACGGCGCTGCAATCGCACCGTCAGATTTTCTGGAGTGTCTTGCTCCAGAATGTAACAAAGCTGTTGTGCCACAGCGGGCGCGCCCAGTTGTGCGCCTATCCACTGCAGCGCGTTTTTGCCAGGCACTGCGTTGATGTCCATCACCTGCTGTTGAGAAAGCGGCGCAATAAACAGCCCGCTCAGCCATTCAGCGGCCACTAAAAGCCCGTAGGTATCTGTGTTGGTGCTGTGATCAACAGACGCACGATCGCAGCTCATTGAGGCACTCCTTCACTGGCTTTCTTAACGACCAGTGCCGGGATATCGGGGCTAAGATCATGGGAATGATTCTGCAAGTACGCCAGTATTAAACGGTATTCATCGTCGTTAAAGCTGGTGAATCGCTTCATTGACTTGAGAGTTCCAATCCATTGATTTGCAGTGAAGTGATCCTTTTCAGCCAGAGAGTGACAGGCCGAACAGGCGGTTTGATAGGCATTCTGACTGAAGCTCCAAAGCTCTTCTTGACTCAGATTGAGTTGGTTGGCATCAGACCAGACTTGCAATGTGACAGGGCGCCAGACCTGATCGGTTTTCGGCTCGATTTCGGTCTCGCCGCGCTGAGCTGCCGCTACAGCCTTGTCACCAAGCGCCGCCATAATGACCCGTTGACCTTTCTCCTGGTAAATAACCGAGGGTGCGTTTTCGGGCTGCCAACCTGAAATCTCGAGTTGCAACTTGTCTCCCTGCCTGGCGAGTACCCTGGCCTTCGCCCCGCTGAGGAATTTGCCGTCTTCGGTCTTGGCCTGTTCCATCTCGGACGTTGTGTAAAGCGACTTGGTGCCGGCTACGAAGACATCGTCTCCCTTGCTGATTTCTTGCGGGTCACTGGTCGGTAGAGGAGCGCTACGATCAAAAGCGGTATCAAGCATTACCACTTCCTCGGTGAAATTAGGCTCAGGCATTCCAGGCGCAGGTTTGTCTATCGGCGAAATGTGTTTCAAATAGACGGCCATTGCCTGTAAGTCTTGCCATGGCAGCTGCGAGGTGTTTTCGATAACTTCAGCCATATCGCCACCCGCTTGGCGGCCGATAGGGCTGACGCCGGTATGCAGGTAGTTTGCGAGAGAGGCGGCGGACCAGAAGCCTGTCCCAGTTTCATCGGGGGTAATGTTGGGAAAGTGGCCGCTACCTTCTGGATTCGGGCCGCCCGCGTAACGCTTTTCGTTGGGTACGTTACCCATAAAGGTTCGCGGCGAGTGGCATTCAACGCAGTGGCCAGCGCTTTCTACCAAATAACGCCCGCGCTCGAATTTGGCGTGATCAATTCCTGCGGGTAAATCAGCGGTATCAATACCAATTTCAGCGGTGCTTTTGCCGTCCAGAAAGGCCAGACGCCACACACCAATGCCGCGGCGTAGATTGTATGGGAAGTTAAGCTCATGGTCGGGCACTACCTTGTCGCTTTCTGGCAGCGCCATCATATAAGCGTAAAGATCACGCACGTCTTCCGGTATCAAACGCTGGTAAGACGTGTAGGGGAAAGCCGGATATAAATTATTGCCGTCAGGCCAGAGGCTGCTCGGACCCACACCTTCACGCACCGCGCGATCAAACTCTGCCAGAGTCCAGCTACCAATGCCGTGCTCCATATCCGGCGAAATATTAGGCATGTGGAACTTGCCGAAGGCAGTGTCAAGCACCTTGCCGCCGCCTAAATGTTCATCGCTGTCTTGGCCGGTCGTGGCATGGCAGGTGGCGCAGTCCGATGCCATAAATATGAGCCTGCCATTGTCGATATCGGCGGGACTGTCAGCGCTGGCCGCCGCCGGTAGGCTGTGAACCGCTGACCAAGTCCATGGGGACGTTAGAACCAGGAAGCCGGCAACACCAAGGACTGCAGCCCCCGCGATTGCAATGGAAATTTTCTTGCGTTTGCTTAGCATGGGGAGCTCCCGTAACTGTTGCGATGATATCGCCAACAACGCGAGGAGAATTTCGCTGAAAAGCTCGGACTGTTTTAACGTGCTCAATCAGCAGCGTTAAGTCCATCGCGTCGTTTGTGCGGTCTGTCTGAGACGTTAAATCTCAGACAACCCAACGTAACAAACAAAACACGGGCGCAGGACTTAAGCGTTCTGAAACTTGATTTTCGTCAAAATAACGAGGCCTATTCTTGATTCTCTTTATCACTGTGCTGTTGCTGCAACCACAGCCGGGCGTAATAGCCATCTTTTGCCAACAACTCATTGTGGCCACCGCTCTCCACAATTTGGCCCTGGTCCATCACCAGAATGGTGTCAGCGTCGCGCACGGTGGATAGGCGGTGCGCGATTACCAACGTTGTGCGCTGTTGGGTAACCTCGTTAAGGGCATCCAGAATGGCCTGTTCAGAGATCGAGTCCAACGACGACGTGGCTTCGTCCAGAATCAGCAACGGCGGGTTTTTCAGTAATACACGAGCAATGGCAACGCGTTGTTTTTCGCCACCGGAAAGCTTCAGTCCACGCTCACCGACTCTGGTGTTATAGCCATCCGGCAGGCTGCGGATGAACACGTCCAGGTTGGCCTGACGGGCCGCGTGGTGTATCTCGGCTTCACTGGCGCCGGGGCGGCCGTAGGCCAGGTTGCTGTAAAGGGTGTCGTTGAACAGCACGGTGTCTTGCGGCACCACGCCAATGGCCGAGCGCAGACTGTCTTGGGTAATGTTGCGAATGTCTTGCCCATCAATGGTGATGCTGCCGCTGTTTACATCAAAAAAGCGGAACAGCAGCCGTGCCAAGGTGGATTTACCCGCACCGCTGGCGCCAACAACCGCAATGGTGTGGCCTGCGGGTATGGTGATGTTTATGCCTTTCAAAATGGCCCGTTCCTGATGGTAGCTGAAGCGCACGTCGTGGAATTGCACTTCACCCTTTGCAATCGCCAGGGCTTTGGCATCGGCGGCGTCTTCAATCGCCGGCTTGTCGCCCAATAAACCGAACAGGCGCTCTACATTCACCAGTGACTGGCGAATTTCCCGGTACACAAACCCCAAAGCATTCAGCGGAATGAACAACTGGATCAGGTAGGCATTCACCATGGTGAAGTCGCCCAGCGTCATCTGCCCACTGGCCATTTCGCGCACGGCCATGGCCATAATGGCCACCATAGAGGCCCCAATAATAAACGCCTGGCCAATGTTCAGCACCGCCATAGACGTGCGGTTTTTAAGCCGCGCCTGCTCCCATAAATCCAGATCTTCGTCGTATTGCTCGGCTTCAAAGCGCTCGTTATTAAAGTATTTGACGGTTTCGTAGTTAAGCAGGCTGTCGATGGCGCGGGAGTTAGACTGATTGTCGCGGTTGTTGGCTTCGCGTACAAAAGCCGTGCGCCACTCGGTAACGCGGATAGAAAAAATCACGAATACCACCACCGACACCAGTATCGCTATAACGTAACTGACGTTGAAGGCCACCAGCAGAATGCCCGCCACCATCGCGATTTCCAGCAGGGTGGGCACAATATTGAACAGGGTAAAACGCAGCAAAAAACTGATGCCGTTGGTGCCACGCTCTATGTCCCGCGCCAAGCCGCCGGTTTTGCGATCCAGATGAAACGCTAATTCGCGAGCGTGAAGGTGGTTAAACACCCGCAATGATACTCGCCGCATTGCACGTTCAGCTACACGGGCGAAGATGGCGTCACGCAGCTCGCTGAACAGAGTGCTACCAAAGCGCAGCGCGCCATAGGCCAGCACTAACATCAGAGGGATCCACAGCACCATGTCAGCGCCACGATTTTGGTCCAGATAATCGACGATGTATTTCAATGCAATCGGCGTGGTGACTATGGCCACTTTCGCCATGACCAGCATGCTGACCGCCAGTATCACCCGGCCACGGTATTCCGCCAGGTAGGGCCACAGGCCAGCGATGATTTTCCAGTCCGGTTTGTGGTTGGTGGGGTAGTCGTTATCGGCGTAGGGGCGCACAGAGATTCCTTAATGGTCACAGAGCAGAGGGGCGTATGATAAACCCTTAGGCAATACAGATCGTAAGTTTGCGAGAGTTTACAGTACCCACTCATTAGGAGGCACACTATCAACACCGTTCATCGCGAAGCTTTGAGACTGGTTGTCGGGTTTATTCATCCTTATCGCAAAGCCGTTGCTGGTGCGATAGTTGCCCTAGTTATTACGGCGGGAATCACCCTTGGATTAGGTCAGGGACTGCGTATTCTAGTAGACCAAGGATTGGCCACCGAGTCACCGGCCAATCTGGCGCGAGCTGTGGGACTGTTTTTTGTCTTGGTTCTTGGCCTGGCGGCGGGTTCTTTTGCTCGATTTTATCTGGTGTCGTGGATTGGCGAGCGGGTGGTCGCCGATATCCGTAAACGGGTATTCAACCACTTGATTGATCTGAACCCAGGATTTTTCGAGAGCAACCGGGCGCTGGAAATACAGTCGCGATTTACGGCGGATACCACGGTACTGCAATCCGTGATTGGCTCCACAGTGTCGATTGCGCTGCGAAACGCGCTGATGCTAGTTGGCGGTTTGCTGCTGTTGTTTATCACCAACGCCAAGCTGGCGTCAGTCATAGTGCTGGGTTTTCCGCTGGTTATTGTGCCCATCGTTATTTTTGGCCGCCGCGTGCGGCAGCTATCGCGCTTGAGCCAAGACCGGATAGCCGATGTGGGCAGTTACGTGGGTGAAAATTTAACGCAGATAAAAACCGTGCAAGCGTTCAACCATCAGCCCCACGACCGCCAGCATTTTTCTGAAGTTTCTGAAAATGCCTTTGATATCGCCCATGCCCGCATTCGCCAACGCGCCTGGCTAACCACCATGGCCATTACTCTGGTGATGGGAGCTGTGGGCGTGGTCATATGGATTGGTGGTCTGGATGTGATTTACGGCCGCATTACGCCGGGCGAGCTGGCCGCCTTTTTGTTTTACAGCTTATTGGTGGGTATTGCCGCTGGCGCCATCAGTGAAGTCATTGGGGAACTACAACGGGCGGCAGGGTCAGCCGCGCGACTATTCGAGCTGTTGCAGACCAAGTCTGAGTTTCAGCGTCCAGTCGATTTACCCGAACAGTTTCCTCAGCCGGTAAAAGGTGAAATACGTCTTGAACACCTGACATTCAGCTATCCTGGCCGCAGTGCTCAGCCCGCCCTGCAAGACGTGTGCCTTGAGGTGCGGGCGGGGGAGACGTTAGCGATCGTGGGGCCATCAGGGGCGGGCAAATCCACCTTATTTGATCTGCTACTACACTTTTATCAACCCAGCGGCGGCTGCGTGCGCATCGATGGCACGGATACTCGGGATGTATCACTGCAAGCCCTTCGCAGCTGCTTTGCCTTGGTGCCACAGAATCCCGCGTTGTTCTACGGTACGGTTGCCGACAACATTCGCTACGCACGTCCGCAAGCGACTCAGGCAGAGGTCGAAGAGGCCGCCGGCATTGCCCACGCCCATGAATTCATCGTGGCTCTACCCGAAGGCTACCAAACCCGACTGGGTGATGGCGGGTTGGGTCTGTCCGGTGGCCAGAAACAACGCCTGGCCATTGCCCGTGCGCTATTGGCGGACGCTCCCATTCTGCTGCTAGACGAAGCCACCAGTGCGCTGGATGCCCATAGCGAGAACCTGATTCAGCAGGCCATGCCAGCACTCACAACCGGCCGTACCACGCTGGTCATTGCCCACCGCCTTGCCACGGTGCGGGATGCAGATCGCATTGCGGTGTTTGACCAAGGCCGTTTGCTGGCGGTGGGCAGCCATCAGCAATTAATGCAGGAAAATAGCCTCTACCAGCGCCTGGCGCAGCTACAGTTCCGCAGCCAAACTGGAGAATAGCGTTGTTTCGTGCTACCGTAGTTCTCATAATTTTGCAATGAATCGAACCAAATTTAATTCAGGTTCGAACAAATATACCCACTCAGGGAGTACAACCGCGTGAGTAACAAAGAACTTCAAGCACTTAAAGAACGCTACGTTGCAGCCGGAGCCGCAAGCCCCAACGAGCAGTTTGCAGATCATGCCACTAACGCTGAACTGTGGGATGCCGACGGCAAACGCATGATCGATTTCGCCGGCGGTATTGGCGTACTGAACATCGGCCACCGCCATCCAAAAGTTGTGGAAGCGATAAAAGCTCAGCTAGACAAACTAATGCACACGTGCCAAACGGTTATGCCTTACGAGGGTTATGTGCGGCTGGCGCAGAAACTCAGCGACGTGACACCTGTCCGCGGCCACGCCAAAGTTATGCTGGCCAATTCCGGGGCCGAAGCCCTCGAAAACGCCGTGAAAATTGCCCGCGCAGCGACCGGTCGTACCAACGTGATTTGTTTCGATGGCGGTTATCACGGCCGTACCTTCATGACCATGGCAATGAACGGCAAAGCGGCTCCTTACCAGACCGACTTCGGCCCAATGCCTGGAATGGTCTACCGGGCTCCCTATCCAGTGCCCTATCACGGCGTCAGCGAAGACGAAGCTCTTCGTGGCCTGGCCATGACCATGAAAGCAGATTCACCGGCTCGCAATACCGCCGCCATTGTTATCGAACCCGTATTGGGCGAGGGCGGCTTCTACCCGGCACCTACCAGCTTTATGAAAGCCCTGCGCAAAATCTGCGATGACAACGGTATTGTATTGATTGTTGATGAAGTGCAAAGCGGGTTTGGACGTACCGGTAAGATGTTTGCAATCGAGCACACAGGCGTTGAACCAGACATGATGACTATGGCCAAGAGCATGGCCGACGGTATGCCGATTTCTGCCATTGTGGGCACTGACAAAATCATGGACTCGTGTGGTCCCAATTCTTTGGGTGGCACTTACGCCGGTAGCCCCACTGCCTGTGCAGCTGCGCTAGCGGTGTTTGAAGTATTCGAGACCGAGGATATTCTGGGCAAAAGCCAGCGCCTGGGCGAGAAGCTGAACCAACGTTTCAGTCAGTGGCAGGAGCAGTTTGCCCACGTCGACAACGTGCGTACCTTGGGTGCCATGGCCGCGTTTGAGTTGGTAGACAGTAAAGATACTCACAAACCCATGCCAGAGCTGGCTGGAGCCATTACCAAACTCGCCAAAGCCAAAGGGTTGATTGTGCTGGGTTGTGGTTTGTACGGCAACACGCTGCGTTTTCTGATGCCGGTTACCATCGAAGACGAGGTACTGGAAGAAGGTTTAGCCATTTTAGAGCAATGTTTGGCAGAAGCTGGCGCCTGATCCGCGCTTACTTACGCTGATAAGTCGGGCCAAGTGCCCGGCTTTTTTGTGTCTGCTCGTTACTAAAAATTGAATCGACCATGCTAGGCTCGGCGTATTTACTCAGGTGCCTTTATTTCTCGTATACTGCGCTCAGTGCTCAGTGAGGCTCGCGTAACTTTGCCAGCCTCGTCGCCGTTTCATCAATCAGGCAGAATCATGACGTCACCGAATACTTCATCTGTATCCGATCACAAACCCAGGCCTTGGATAGACCTACTGGTCAGTATTATTATCCCTTCCGTTATTCTGATGAAGTTCAGCGGCGATGAGTACCTAGGCAGCGTAAATGCGCTGATTGTTGGTCTTGCGTTCCCCCTGGGATGGGGTCTGTTTGAATTAATTCGCTATGGAAAGAAGAACTTCATCGCTCTGTTGGGGATAATCAGTGTGACCCTCACTGGCGGCATTGGCTTGCTAGAACTGGACGCTGGCTGGCTCGCCATCAAAGAAGCCGCGGTGCCTGCAGTGATTGGTCTGGCAGTGCTGGTATCTACACGTACCCGTTACCCACTGGTGCGCACGTTACTGTACAACCCCAACGTGCTAGACGTGGATAAGATTCAAAAAACGTTGGTAGAGAACGGCAAAGTCGCCGAATTCGAAGCTCGGTTGCTGAACGCCAGCTACTTTTTTGCCGCTACTTTTCTATTCTCATCGATCATGAACTACGTACTTGCACGCTGGATTGTGACCAGTGACGCTGGCACCCAAGCGTTCAACGAGGAACTGGGGCGAATGACGCTTGTCAGCTATCCAATGATTGCCATTCCTTCTATGGTGATGATGATGCTTATTTTTTGGTACTTATGGCGCACCATCAGCCGCTTGACGGGTTATAAATTAGAACAGGTAATGGCTCCGCATCTAGCTGATAAATAAAGTTAATTTAAGTAAAAAAACGGCGAAGATTTGCATCTTCGCCGTTTTTTTTGATTCCGAATTTTAGAAAGATCAGATATCCAGGTTAGTCACTTCCAGGGCATGCGTCTGAATGAAGTTACGGCGCGGCTCAACATCATCACCCATCAATGTGGTGAACATCTGGTCAGCGGCGAAAGCGTCTGCAATGGTCACTTTCATCATACGGCGGGATTCTGGGTCCATGGTGGTGTCCCACAGCTGTTCCGGATTCATCTCGCCCAGACCCTTATAACGCTGAAGGGTCAGGCCGCGCTGAGCTTCTTTCATCAACCAAGCAAGAGCGCCTTCAAACGACAAAACAACTTGCTTACGCTCACCACGCTGAACGTAGGCTCCTTCTTCAACCAGAGCGTCCAGGGTTTCACCCAGACGGGCGATGGCCTTGTAAGATGGCGCTTCAAAGAACGTATGGCTGAACACGTGTTCGTGGGCCATACCGTGCAAATGAACCGTGACCATTGGCAAATACAGATCGCGCTCGGTGTCGTGATGTACCGAGAACACGTATTTGGTGCCAGTGCGCGTATCCAATTCCAGATGTTCACCCAAGCGACCTACCCAGCTGGCAACCGTGTTTTCGTCTTTCAGCTGTTCTGGGGTGAGGGTGTTGTTGTGCAGCATCTGCGCCAGCACCTTAGACGGGTAAGCGCGTGACAGGCGGTCAATCATGGCCATCACGGCCTGATAGTCCTTCACCATGGTTTCCAGAGCAGAATCCTTGATGGCAGGCGCATCGGCGTTAACGAACAGCTGCGCGCCTTCCAATGCGGTCTGGGTTAAATAGCTCTCGCGGGCATTTTCATCCTTCAGATACTGCTCTTGCTTGCCCCGCTTTACTTTGTAAAGCGGGGGCATGGCGATGAACACGTGGCCACGCTCGATTACTTCACGCATTTGACGGAACAGGAAGGTCAGCAGCAGAGTGCGGATGTGCGAACCATCTACGTCGGCGTCAGTCATGATGATAATAGAATGATAGCGCAGTTTTTCAACGTTAAACTCTTCGCGCCCAATGCCACAGCCCAGAGCCGTAATCAAGTTACCAACTTCTGCGGATGACAGCATCTTGTCAAAGCGGGCTTTTTCGACATTCAGGATTTTACCTTTCAGCGGCAGAATTGCCTGGTTTCGCCGTTCCCGACCTTGCTTTGCACTACCGCCCGCGGAGTCACCCTCCACTATAAATAGTTCGGAAAGAGCAGGATCTTTTTCCTGACAGTCGGCCAGTTTTCCGGGTAGACCGGCAATATCTAAAGCGCCTTTGCGGCGAGTCATATCACGGGCTTTACGCGCTGCTTCGCGGGCACGGGCGGCTTCAATCATCTTATTGACGATTAGCCGCGCCTCACTGGGCTGCTCCTGAAGATATGCTGCAAAGCTCTGATAGAGCTCCTGTTCTACAGCCGTTTTCACCTCGGAGGAAACCAACTTGTCTTTGGTCTGGGAAGAAAACTTTGGGTCTGGTACTTTCACACTGATGATCGCAGTCAGGCCTTCGCGAGCGTCGTCGCCGGAAGTGCTCACTTTGGCTTTCTTACCCAAGCCTTCGTGCTCAATGTAACTGTTCAAGGAACGAGTTAGTGCCGTGCGAAAACCAACGAGGTGCGTACCGCCGTCTCGCTGTGGAATATTATTGGTAAAACAGTAGATATTTTCCTGGAACGCATCATTCCACTGCATAGCCACTTCTACTTCAATGCCGTCTTCACGCTGTTGAGTAAAATAAAACACCTTGTTGATAGGGGTTTTGTTGGTGTTCAGGTGTTCGACAAACGCCCGCAAACCACCCTCATATTCAAAGAGTTCTTCTTTTCCACTGCGCTCATCAGTCAGGCGAATGCGGACACCGCTGTTCAAAAACGCCAGTTCCCGTACCCGTTTTGCCAGAATCTCGTAGTGAAACTTGATGTTGGTGAACGTAGCTTCTGAAGGAATGAAGTGCACCTTGGTGCCGCTAGCGTCAGTAGTGCCGACCTCGTGCAAAGGCGCCGCAGGAACACCGTGGTTATAAGTCTGCTCGTAGACTTTGCCGCTGCGGCGAATGGTTAACGTCAACACCGACGAGAGCGCATTAACAACAGACACACCCACACCGTGAAGACCGCCCGACACTTTATAGGTGTTGTCGTCAAACTTACCGCCGGCGTGAAGTACGGTCATGATAACTTCGGCAGCAGAAACGCCTTCGCCTTCGTGCAGATCAACTGGAATACCGCGACCATTGTCGTGCACGCTGACGGATTCGTCGGGGTGGATACGGATTCCGATTTCTGTACAGTGCCCGGCTAGCGCTTCGTCAATGGAGTTGTCTACCAGTTCGAACACCATGTGGTGGAGGCCGGTGCCGTCGTCCGTATCGCCGATGTACATACCAGGCCGCTTGCGCACGGCGTCCAGGCCTTTCAGTACTTTGATACTGGAGGAATTGTAGGCTGATTCACTCATTAAAAAACTCCTGAAGGCTGATGGCCGCAGCGTGATTAAAAAAATGCGGCCAGCTAATGTTCTTCCGTTACCTGACCATGTTCCACGTGGAACATTTTGAAATCGGGCGTTGTTGTACCCGGCCATAAGGTGTCGGGCGTCTGCTGTTCGATAGAGGTGATGAACACCTGACACTGCAGCAATCGTAATTTTTCGGCCAACATTTGCCGATGTTGTCTATCCAGTTCGGCGTTTATGTCGTCCAACAAAAATGTGACCTGCTTACCCAACGGCCGTAAAACCATGCCTTGGGCAATCTTCATCAAAATGACCAATGTCTTTTGCTGACCGCGCGACAATATTTCCGCAACCGGCCGGCCTTGTATTTTTAACCGAATGTCGGCTCGGTTGGGTCCATACAAAGTGTGCCCCATTCGACGTTCCTGATCCCGATGACTCACCAGAACTTCCGATAAAGGTTGGGCATGATCCCAGCCGGGGTAAAACTCCAGCTTTAGCTCATTCGCCCAGGCTGCATCGGTTTCTCCGAGAAGCAACCAGAAAGCCTCTTTAAACAGGGCAAACGCCGCAAGACGGGCATCCGTCACTCGATTGCTTAACAGGTCGTACTGGGCATCCCAGGCCCGCATCAGCGTTTCATCTATTCTACCATTTCTCAGCGTTTGGTTCCGCTGTGATATTACTCGCTGACATTGCTGCCAGGCGCCACCAAAAGAAGGTTCCACGTGGAACACTGACCAATCCAGGAACTGCCGTCGCTTACCCGGGCCGCCAGCCACAATATCAAACACGCCCGGGTCGATCACCGATACCGGGAGATGTCGCGCTAATGCCGACAGATTGCGTACCGGTTCACCATCTACTCTTAGAACTGTCTCCTTAAGGCCGACATCTCTAGAAATGCCCAAGCGATGCGCATAACTTGAGGCGCTCGCTTCAGGTGCTGTCTTTGATTCGGAATTCGGAATACCAAAGTTGAGAGTATCAGAGTTACCCGCATAAGGATTTGAAACACCAGAACAGGTCGCGCCAGTATTAGAACCACCACCATCAAGAGTGCCCGCATCCAGACCACCGAAAACCGTAAATCTCTGCTGTAGATGTTGAACCACGGCTTGGTGGCGACTGACGCGGAACGATCGGCCTATGCCCAAGTAGCCAATAGCCTCTAGCAGACTGGTTTTACCACTGCCGTTAGCGCCGTATATTAGATTAAAAGCGGGGGAGAAGGTGACGGGCTTTGCCGCCAAGTTACGGAAGTGCTCGGTTTGAAGTGTAATCAGTGCCATAAAAAAACCAGGGGCCTAGACCCCTACTAGTGCAGCATCTTTAGGCGGTCGTCCATGAACATATCCATTTCCGGCGCCAATATGTGTACGTAGCGATCAAAATACAAAAATTGCTTCAACAGCAATGCAAATTCCCGCGGAAAGTGCAGACCATGGCTTTCACCTACTTTGACCATATCCATCAGCAGATGATTTACGTCGTCTTCGGCCCGGTCCGCAGTATAAGCAACGGTATCTGGCACCATTTGATCCATTTTGGAGTAAAGCGTGCGTAAATCGTTAGCGAGCAGGCTGGCTTCAACCGTGTGTCGAGTCACCCCAATGCGGATCATTGCATCAGCCATACCGTCGAAATTGCCCACCATCACAGTCTGAATAAAATCGTTCACCGCCTGCCAGGTGTCAGGCGCAATCCGCCCAACTATCCCAAAATCGATAAACCCAACCCGACCGTCGCGCAACACCATCAGGTTACCGGCGTGTACATCGGCGTGAAAAAACTCGCATTGCGTAAGGCTGGAAAACCAGGTGTTCATCGCAGTAATCAGGGTTCCTTCCGGATTATTTGTGTATCCGCGAATACTGTCCAGATCGGTCAAAGGAACACCGTGAAAACGTTCCATTACTAAAATACGGCGGGAACTACACTGCTCATAGACCTTCGGCACGGTGGCGTCGGTGTTATGAGTGTCGTGAAGAAACTGCCTGAAAACCTCAAGGTTATTGGCTTCCTTAATAAAATCACACTCTTCCATCATCGTGCGCTGAATTTCATCAACAATGTCGGATAATGATGTCCACGACAGCTTTGGCGCCAAAGTTTCAAGAATTCGGGCAGATACGTACAAAAAGTTCAGGTCCGTGAGCAGAATATTGCGTACGCCGGGCTTTTGCACCTTGATAACCACTTCTTCGCCGCTGATCAACCGCGCTACGTGCACTTGGGCGATGGATGCCGAGGCCAAGGCTACTGGGTCGATGTCTGTAAACACCTCTTCCACCGGCCGGCCTAATTCTTCCTCAATGATTTTGCGAATCACCCGATATGGCAGATTTGGGGTGCTATCCAGGCAACCCTGAAACTCTTCGACATACTCTTTCGGAAAAAAAGTCGGTGAGCTGGCAATGAATTGCCCCAGCTTTATGTAGGTAGCACCAAGGGACTCGAAGGTCTGTCGCAACAAACGCGGAGCAGGAGGGCGGTCACCGCGCATCCAGTTAAACCCGGTGCGCCCAAGCACACTCATAGTCTGACCAATACGAAATGCACCTTTTATACCGTCTTTTAAACGTGTCACCATGCCCCGGAACTCCTGTTATTAAAACCTTTTAGAACTCTTTATCCATGAATTGCATACACCGACTATACGCGGAGTACTCACGCCCGCTGTTTGTGATGAACCTGTGGCAACCTACAAACGCATTGGCATGACCACATAGAGGCAGCGAGCATCCGTTTGCGATTCAATCAGCGCGCTACTGTTAGGGTTCGACAAAGTCACCTTTACCTGATCATCATCCAACGCGTTCATGACATCTATCAGATAGCCAACGTTGAAACCGATTTGCAAGGTTTCACCCTGATAATCTACCGACAACGCATCTTCCGCCTGTTCCTGGTCTGGGTTGTTAGCAAACACCTGGAGTTCATTGGACGCCAGATTCAAACGCACACCACGAATGTTTTCGTGAGACAGAATACCTGCCCGCTGCAGAGTATTCTTCAGGGTAATCCTATCCGCCAACACGACTTTATCGCCACCGCGTGGAATAACCCGATTGTAATCGGGGAATTTTCCCTCAATCAGTTTAGACGTGAACGTATAACTGCCCACGGTAGCGCGTAAGTGATTATCACCAATCACCAGGGTAACCGGTGTATCCACGTCATCCAGCAAGCGCGAAAGCTCTAGCACGCCTTTACGGGGCACAATAACCTGACGCGCCTCTAGACAACCAGTTTCAACATCTTGATGGGCCATCGCCAAACGGTGACCATCGGTGGCTACAGTACGAACGTGATCTGCCGCAACTTCCAACAGCAAACCGTTCAAGTAATAACGAACATCCTGCTGAGCCATGGCAAACGCGGTGCTGTCGAACATACGCCGTAGCTCTTTTTGCGGCAGCTCCAGACGGAAGCTCTCAACTTCGTCTTCCACATTGGGGAAATGCTCGGCCGGCAAGGTCGCCAGGGTAAAGTGGCTTTTGCCACAACGAAGATGCAAGCGGTCGCCCTGCTGATTCAATTCAATGGGCGATTCCTCTCCCAGCGCACGGCAAATGTCCGCAAGCTTGCGTGCCGGCACGGTTATACGCCCAGGCTGATCGATATGAACCGGGCTGATGCGCGCTACCAGCTCCACTTCCATATTAGTGCCGGTAAGTGTCAGAGTGTTGTCCTCGGCAACCAGCAAAACGTTGGAGAGCACGGGCATGGTCTGTTTCTTTTCAACCACGCCGGCAATGCTTTGCAGCGGGGTTAGCAGGGATTCACGGCTGATCGTCAGTTTCATGGCACTCAATATTCTTTTGGTGAAGTTTCTCAGGGTTCAAGACCCGCAGACAGAGCGCGGTAGCGCAGCTGTCAGCTGGTCAATAGTCGCATAAAATTCTGGTAGTCTTCTCGTATACTCGGATCACTTTCCTGCAATTCTACGATTTTTTTGCAAGCGTGAAGCACTGTGGTGTGGTCTCGGCCACCAAAAGCACCACCAATTTCCGGCAAACTGTGGTTCGTCAGCTCTTTCGACAGTGACATGGCCACTTGACGCGGACGAGTCACATTACGTGTACGGCGTTTGGAATGAAGGTCCGCAACTTTGATTTTGTAATATTCCGCTACCGTGCGCTGAATGTTATCAATACTGACCTGTTTTTCATGCAGTGCCAGCAAATCTTTCAAGCTCTCACGAATAAACGGCGGCGTAATTTCCGAGCCCGTAAAGTGAGCGTTGGCAATTACCAGGCGTAAGGCGCCTTCCAGTTCTCGCACGTTTGAGCGAATTTTCTGGGCAATAAAAAAAGCCGCTTCACTGCTGAGCTTAACGTTTACCTGCTCAGCTTTTTTCATCAGGATAGCCACCCGGGTTTCCAACTCCGGCGGCTCGACCATTACCGTCAGACCCCAGCCAAAGCGGGACTTCAATCGTTCTTCCAGATCCACAATTTCTTTCGGGAATCGGTCACTGGTCACAATGACCTGCTGACCACCCTCGAGCAACGCGTTAAAAGTGTGGAAAAATTCTTCCTGGGAACGCTCTTTCCGGGCGAAAAACTGAATATCGTCAATCAGCAGAGCGTCTACCGAACGATAATAGCGTTTAAATTCATTGATGGCGTTCAACTGCAGTGCTTTTACCATGTCCGCCACAAAACGTTCTGAACGAAGATACGCGACTTTAGCATTTGGATTGCGACGCACAATTTCATTGCCCACCGCGTGCATCAAGTGGGTTTTACCCAAGCCAACACCGCCGTATAAAAATAGCGGATTATAAGCACCGCCAGGGTTTTCTGCGACTTGCATAGACGCGGCGCGGGCCAATTGGTTGGACTTACCCTCGACGAAGGTCTGAAATGTAAATGTCTCGTTCAAAAAGCTCTGATGCTTTATATCCCCTTCAATTTGAGCGCCGGGCCGGGTGCCGGATGTTCTTGGACGCGAAGCTGCTGGCGCCGTTACCGGCGCCGCCGGCCTGCTCTGCTGGTTTGCCAATTCACCACGATCGTCTTTTGCCAGCGGGTTGGTATTGATTGCCGTTGGTTCGCGGCGCTCTGAATCGCCAGCTTTAGGCGCAGAGCCCACCTTCATACCCACTCTGGGGGCGTGGCCGCCGTTCAGCTCTTTCAGTATTTCTTCGATACGGCGAAGGTATTTTTCATTTACCCAGTCCATTACAAATCGGTTCGGAGCAAAAAGAACCAACTGACCATCACGCAAATCTGGCTGCAGAGGTCGCAACCAGGTATTGAACTGCTGTGCCGGAAACTCGTCCCGGAGTACTTCAAGACATTGCTGCCACATACCGTATCGGCACCACCTGATAACAAAACGCTGCATTTTTCTGAGGCCTTGCGATTCTTACACCACTGGCCTTTGAAGAGAACTCGCGATTCTACCTTGCCGAGGCCATCAGTAAAAGTACTCGAAGCAATTCATA